>CAVXBA010000002.1:0-3142963 GCA_963759885.1 uncultured Actinomycetota bacterium
ACCGCCCGGCCGGGGCAAGCCCCCCGCGCGCAGCGGCAAACCCGATGCCCGTGGCGGCAAGCCGGATCCCCGTGGCGGCAAGCCCGATGCCCGTGGCGGCAAGCCGGATCCCCGTGGCGGCCGCCGAGATGGCTCCCCGGACTCACGCAACGGGCGACCGCCACGCGACACCAGCAAGGACCGGAGCCGGAGCACGGCCGGACGGTGGCGTCGTGACGAGCTGCCGGAGACCGAACGCACGGCGATCCAGGCCGAGTACGACGGTCCTCCCATCCCCGAGGACATCACCGGCAAGGAGCTCGACCGACACGTGACGAGTCAGCTCAAGTCGCTGCCCGAGAAGTTGGCAGCCCGCGTGGCCAGGCACCTGGTCGCCGCCGCCCAGCTGCTCGACTCCGATCCGGAGACCGCCTACAAGCACACGCTGGCAGCCCGCGCCCGGGCGTCTCGGGTCGCCGTCGTTCGCGAGGCCAGCGGTGAGGCCGCGTACGCATCGGGGAACTTCAAGGATGCGCTGACCGAGTTCAAGGCCGCCCGCCGGATGAATCACCAGGCGATGTACCTGCCGATGATGGCGGACTGTGAGCGCGGCCTCGGCCGCCCCGAGCGAGCACTGGCGCTGGCGAAGGATCCCGCGGTGGTGGATCTCGACGAGGCCGGCCAGATCGAGATGAAGATCGTCGAGTCCGGCGCACGTCGCGACCTGGGGGACGCAAAGGCGGCGATCCGCACCCTGGACGGTCGCGAGCTTCGCAGCCGTTCGCGGGCCGCGTGGGTCCCGCGGTTGCGCTACGCCTACGCCGAGGCGCTGCTCGCCGACGGCCAGGTCGATGAGGCGCGTGAATGGTTCGAGCGGGCGGCCGGCGTGGACTCCGAAGGCTCCACTGATGCCATCGAACGGCTCGAGGCGCTGACGAACGAGTCACCCCCCAGCTGAGTCGTCCCCAGCTCGACCTGACCTGGGCAGCCGTCCACAGCCAGGTCCGCTGGCCCGGACCCCTCTGCGGAGCCCGCCACGATGGGCTCATGAAGGGAGCCCACCATGACGCGAGCCCAGACGTCCACACCATCACCTCAGTCCGCCACCGACGACGACGCATCGTCGGTGAGTCCGCCCGGCGGGCCAGACGTTGACGACGACCTAGCCACCCGCAACGAGGTGGTGCTGCGCGGCCGGGTGGCAGCACCGGTCGACGAGCGTGAGCTGCCCAGCGGGGACACCATCATCACCGCGCGACTGATCATCGACCGGGACGCGGCGGCCCTGCTGCGCTCGAGCCAGCGGGTCGACACGATCGACTGCGTGGCCTGGCTCCGGCGGGTTCAGCGCGGCATGCGTGGCTGGCAAGCCGGTGAGCGCGTCGAGGTGACCGGGGCGATCCGCCGCCGCTTCTTCCGTGGCGCTCACGGTCCGGCGAGTCGCGTTGAGGTGGAGATCCGGGCGGCCAAGCGACTCGACCGACCGGCGAGGAAACCGAGCTCGAGTTGACCCGGCGGTCAAGCCTCGTCGTCGAAGCTGCGCATCAGCAACCCCATCCGGGGCTTCGGACCGAAGGACGTGGACTTGCGCGGCATCATCTTGCCAGCGCGGGCCACCTCCATGACCTCTGCGACGGTCGGCGGATGCAGCAGGATCGCGACACCGCTGTCCTGGTGGGCGTTGCGCAACGTCTGGTCGACGGTGTGCAGGTAGCCGACCTGGTCATCGCTGCAGCTCCAAAACGGCAACAGGCGGTCGTGCAGCAGCTCTGCGTCGCTGACTGCGTGGTCGCGCTCGGCGGTGAGCCGGAGCCGTCGCTGCCTCACTCCGTCGGTGACGACGAATTCGCCGGGGAGTTCCGGCGGGGTCGGGAGGCCGTCGAGCGGCTCGATGGCTGTCAGCGAGAACCCAGCCGGAGCGGTCAGCTCGTCGAGCCCCAGCTCGGCGACGCTGCGGTGGATCGCGCCAAGTTGGAGGGGGTACTGCGACTGATCGATCAGCAAGGCCAGACCTCGGTCCCACGGACCCCTTCCCTCGCCCACCGACCGGTGTCGTTTGCGCAGCTGAAGATAGGTGGCGTAGCGGTGGTGCCCGTCAGCGATCAACGCCTGATGTGGCGCCAGCGCGGCCCTGAGCTGCCGGTGCTGCTGCCGGTCGGTGATCGACCAGACGGTGTGGAACGTCCCGTCACTGGCCCGGACGTCGATGATCGGCTCCTGGGCCCGCGCGGCCGCCAATGCCTGGTTCGTCGCGCCGGCGCCGTCGTAGACCAGCAGGATCGGCTCCAGGTTCGCCCGCGCACTCGCCATCATGGCCAATCGGTCGGCCACGATCTGGGGGATCACGCCTTCGTGGGGGAGCACGACACCGGCATCGCGCTTGCGGAGCTCCAGGGCCCCGACGAGACCGCAGACCCGGTGGTGAGCATCGCCGTACTCGTAGACGTACAGCGCAGCCTGGTCGTCGGTGTGCAACACGCCGTGCTCGCGCCATCGCTGCAGCAGCTTGGCCGCCCGCGCGTACGGGTCCTCGGCTCGGACCGGGTCACTGACCATCCGGGGGAGGATCAGCCGGACGATGTTGCGTGGGTGCTCGTTGAGAAGGTCGTCGATCATCGGCCGGTCCATGACGTCGTACGGTGGCGACGTGACTTCTCCGATGTCCCCGACCACCGCCGGGTCGAACCGCATCGCCGGAAACGGCCGCAGCCGAAGCTGCGGACCCTCGGTCGACGTCTGTTCCTCGGCCACGCTGCATCGTAGCGACGATGCCCAGCCCGCTCGCACGGGGAGCGCGCGCCCGTGAGCACGCCAGGCACGCCCCTCAAGAGCAGCGACCAGCCCCTCGACAGGGCCTACGACTGCGCCATGCTCGACCTCGACGGTGTGGTCTACGTCGGCCGGCACGCCGTGGACGGGGTCCCGGACGTCCTCGCGAAGGCCCGACGGGACGGCATGACGCTGGCTTTCGTCACCAACAACGCCGCACGCACGCCGGCGTCGGTGGCCGAGCACCTGACGGCGCTGGGCATCGAGGCGCGCACCGATGACGTGGTGACGTCGGCGCAGGCTGCTGCTCGCGAGGTCGCCGGCCGCGTGGACGCAGGCGCCAAGGTCCTGGTGGTCGGCGGCGAGGGTCTCCAGGAGGCGCTGAAGGCCCTCGGCCTGGTGCCGGTCTCGTCTGCCGACGATGAACCGGCCGCCGTCGTCCAAGGTTTCCATCCCAGCGTTGGGTGGACGTTGCTCGCCGAGGCCGCGTACGCGATCCGCTCAGGACTGCCCTGGGTCGCCTCCAACCTCGATCTCACCGTCCCGACGGCCCGCGGCATCGCACCGGGCAACGGGTCGTTGGTCCGTGCCGTGGCCACGGCCGCCGGCAAGGACCCCGACGTGGTGGCCGGCAAGCCGTTCCGCCCGCTGTTCGACGAGACCGTACGCCGGATCTCGTCATCCCGGCCGCTCGTCGTGGGCGATCGGCTGGACACCGATATCGAGGGCGCGGTCACCGTCGAGGCGGACTCCTTGCTCGTGATGACCGGGGTCACAGACCCGGCGACGCTGTGTCGAGCCGATGCCAAGCATCGACCGAGCTACCTGTCGTGGAGCCTGGACGGCCTGCTGCGCACGCATCAGGCGCCGACGGCGACGGGGGACGGGTGGCAGCTGGACGGCTGGTCGGTGCGGGTCGTCGACGGCACGCTCGAGATCCTGCAACGCGGCGAGAGCGATGACGCGGGTCTGGCGGCTGTCGCAGCCGCCTGCTGGAGCTGGTCGGACGCGGATGCGCGCCGACGACGCGCCGCAACGCCTGGACCTCGCAGGCTTGGATGGCGTATGGAGCAGCAAGTAAGGTCGCGGGCGACGAGAGGAAACCTGATGAGTGAGGACCAGCCTGAGACCCAGGCCGAGGGTCAGAGCGTGCCCGGCGGCGTTGACCCGGACGGCAGCACCGATGACTCAGCTGGGCTGTCCCCATCAGGATCGGAAGACTCGACCTGGTCCACCGGCGACGCACGGGTCGATGACGCCGTCGGGCGCCTCGACGATCTCGACGAGCGTGATCTGGACGACCACGCCGACGTCTACGACACCATCCACGGCGACCTCGCCGGCGTGCTGGACGATGCCGGCCCGACGCCGCCCCAGCACTCCTGAGGCCCTTGCAGGCCATGACCCGACGGCTCCGGCTCGACGCAGAGCTGGTACGCCGCCAGCTCGCTCGCAGTCGTGACCACGCCACAGAGCTGATTGCCGCCGGTCGTGTCACGGTGGCAGGGGTCGTGGCTACGAAGTCAGCCACGGTCGTCACCACGGACGCTGCCGTGATGGTCAACGACGACCCTGATACTCCCGACTACGTGTCGAGAGGCGGGCACAAGCTGGCCGGGGCCTTGGCGGCGTTCGGACCGCTCGGACTCGAGGTCGCGGGCCGGCGGGCCCTGGACGCGGGAGCATCGACGGGCGGGTTCACCGATGTGTTGCTGCGTGCCGACGCTGAAGCGGTGCTGGCCGTCGATGTCGGCTACGGACAGCTGGCGTGGTCGCTGCAGTCCGACAGCCGCGTCACGATGCTTGACCGGACGAACGTCCGGGATCTCACCGAGACGGCGCTGCCGTTTGCGCCGGATCTGGTCGTCGGCGACCTCTCCTTCATCTCCTTGACGAAGGTGCTGCCGGCCCTTCGCAACATCAGCCATCCGGATGCCGATCTGGTGCTCATGGTCAAACCTCAGTTCGAGGTGGGCCGAGAGCGGCTTGGCAAGGGTGGCGTCGTGCGCGAGCCGGGCCTTCGGGTGCAGGCCGTCCTCGACGTGGCGGCGGCCGCAGCCGAGCTGGGACTGGGGGTGGTGTCGGTCTGCGCCAGTCCGTTGCCAGGCCCTTCCGGCAACGTCGAGTACTTCATCTGGCTGCGGCGAGGCGCCGATCGGATCGACCCTGGCACGGTGCGGAGCGTCGTGGCTGAGGGTCCGGGGTGAGAGGCTAGAGGAGTGAACACACCCGCCACCTCGGAGACCTCCGGCGGCCCGGGCGCCGCGCCGCGCACGGTGCTGCTCGTCACGCACACCGGTCGGGCCGAGGCGGTCGAGGTGGCTACTGCGGTGGCGAAGCGCCTGATGGCGTCCGACATCAGGCTGCGCCTCCTCGCCGACGAGGCGCCCGATCTGCCCATCAGCGGGGGAGACATCGTCGCTTCCGATGGCGACGCCGCCGGAGGCTGTGAGCTCACCGTCGTGATCGGAGGAGACGGCACGATCCTGCGCGCCGCGGAGCTGACCCGATCGACCCTGACGCCGTTGCTCGGGATCAACCTGGGGCACGTCGGCTTCCTCGCCGAGGCCGAGTGGGCCGACCTGGACAGCACGGTCGAGGCCATCATCGGTGGCACCTACTCCGTCGAGGAACGGCAGACTCTCGATGTCCGCGTGCTCTGCGAAGGCGTCCAGACGAGCTCCGGCTGGGCGCTCAACGAGGCCAGCGTCGAGAAGGCTGCACGTCAGCGCATGCTCGAGGTGCTGGTCGAGATCGACGGACGTCCGCTGTCGCGATGGGGCTGTGACGGCGTCGTCTTCGCTACGCCGACCGGCTCCACGGCGTACGCCTTCAGTGCCGGTGGGCCGGTGGTCTGGCCCGAGGTCGAGGCGCTGCTGCTCGTACCCATCAGCGCCCACGCGCTGTTCGCCCGCCCGATGGTCACGTCCCCTGACTCGACCTTGGCCGTCGAGGTGCTGGCGCACGGTGACGCCGGGGGCGTGCTGTGGTGCGACGGGCGGCGACCGGTCGACCTGCCTCCGGGAGCACGGGTCGAGGTACGCCGCGGGACCAGGCCCGTACGCCTGGCTCGACTGCACCGGGCTCCATTCACCGACCGACTGGTCGCCAAGTTCGACCTGCCGGTCTCCGGCTGGCGTGGCGGCGGCGTGGCCAGGCCGGGCGGCGGGACGCCGGATGCTTGAGGAGCTGACGATCCGCTCGCTCGGGGTCATCGACGAGGCCACCTTGGAGCTCGGCCCCGGGTTCAACGCCGTCACCGGCGAGACCGGGGCCGGAAAGACCATGGTGGTGACCGCCTTGGGACTCCTGCTCGGCGGCCGTTCCGACGCAGGCGCCGTCCGTACCGGCGCAGACCGGGCTCGGATCACCGGTCGGGTCCAGATCGATGCCAAAGGGGCGGTGGGCCAGCGCGCGGAGGAAGCAGGAGCCGAGCTCGACGAGGACGCGCTGATCTTGTCGCGCACGGTCTCGTCCGAAGGGCGCTCCCGGGCCAGCGTGGGCGGAGCAGCCGTGCCGGTCGGCACCCTGGCGGCCCTGGCCGCCGACCTGGTGGTCGTGCACGGACAGTCGGACCAGCACCGGTTGCTGCGACCGAGCCGCCAGCGGGAGACCCTCGACGCCTTCGGTGGCGATGTGCACTCGGCGATCCTGGCTCGCTATCGGGAGACGTTCGACCGGCTGGCGGGGGTCCGCGCCGAGCTGGATGACATCGTGCGCCGCCACCGGGAGCGTGCTCAGGAAGCCGACGCCCTGCGTTTTGGCCTGGCCGAGGTCGAGGCCGCTGATCCGCAACCCGGTGAAGACAGCTCCCTGGCAGCTGAGGACGAGCGGCTGGCCCACGTCGAAGGTCTCCGCCAGGCTGCGGAGTCGGCCAAGCACGCGCTCAGCGGTGACGAGGACGGGTTGGAGCCACGCGACGCGATGAGCCTGGTGGCCTCTGCCCGCAAGAGCATCGAGGCCGAACGTGAGCACGATCCCAAGCTTTCCGAGCTCGCCGACGCGCTGGCGTCCGCGTCCTACGCCTTGGCCGACGTCGCCGCCGATCTGTCGGCCTACGCCGCCTCCTTGGATGCCGACCCCGCTCGGCTCGCGTTCGTGCAGGAGCGTCGCGCCACGCTGGGCGGCCTCACGCGCAAGTACGGAGACAGCGTCGATGAGGTGCTGGCCTGGTCCAGCCGCGCCGCCGCCCGGTTGCTGGAACTCGAGGACGACGACACCCGCCTCGAGGCGCTGCGAGAGCAGGCGGAAGAGCTTTCCGGACACCTCGCGCAGGTGGGCGACGAGCTCAGCCGGTCACGGTCGGCGCTGGCTGACGACCTGGGCCAGCGCGTGACGGCCGAGCTGACCGGCCTCGCGATGCCACACGCGTCGTTCACGGTGGCCGTGACACCGCTGGGGACCCCGTTGCGCGACGGCCCGGACGAGGTCACCTTCCTGTTCGCTGCTCACGCCGGCAGTGAGCCACGGCCGCTGCAGCGCGGCGCCTCAGGCGGCGAGCTGTCCCGAGTGATGCTGGCGCTGGAGGTGTGCCTGGTAGGCACCCAGCCGGTCCCCACGATGGTCTTCGACGAAGTCGACGCAGGCGTGGGAGGCAAGGCCGCGGTGGAGATCGGACGTCGGCTGGCGCGGTTGGCGACCGCCACCCAGGTGATTGTGGTGACCCATCTGCCACAAGTCGCCGCGTTTGCCGACCAGCACTATGTCGTCGTGAAGAGCGATGACGGCAGCGTCACCACGAGCGGTGTGACCCCGCTCGATGACGACGGCCGCCGAAGCGAGCTCTCCCGGATGCTCGCCGGACTCGAGGACTCCGAGTCCGCTCTGGCCCACGCCGACGAGCTGCTGACGCTGGCAGCCGGGGAGCGCGGCGGGGCAGGCGGCTGAGGGAGATTTCGGCGACCCGTGCGCGCTGCGTCCCCAGATCGCTCCGGTCGTTTGGCAGGATTGAGGCACGATGAAGCTCACCCTGCGCAAGACGCGCCCTTCCGCATCCGCCGGCGTGTCCGGACCAGCGCGCCTGGACCGGCGTACCCGCAACATCACCAAGCGACTACGTCCTGGTGACGTGGCGATCATCGATCATGTCGACATCGACCGGCAGGCGGCGCTGGCTCTCGTCGAGGCCAAGGTCGCTGCCGTCGTCAACATCGCCCCGTCGATCTCCGGGCGCTATCCCAACCTCGGGCCGGAGTTGCTGGTGGATGCCGGGGTGGTCCTGCTCGACGACGTCGGCGCTGCGGTGTTCCAGGCCGTCAACGACGGCGACGTGGTGCGGATCGAGGGGGACACGATCTTGCGCGGCGACACCGCGATCGGCACCGGAGTACGCCAGGACGTGGAGTCGGTCGCGGCCGCCATGGAGCAGTCCAAGGACGGGATGGCGAGCCAGCTCGAGGCGTTCAGCGCCAACGCGATCGAGCACCTGAGGCGTGAGCGCGGACTCTTGCTCGAGGGAGAAGGTGTCCCGGCACTGTCCACGCCGATCGAGGGTCGGCAGGTGTTGGTCGTGCTGCGCGCCTTCGACTACGCGCGGGATCTGCGAGCGCTCAAGACCTACATCCGGGAGAACGATCCGGTGCTGATCGGCGTGGACGCCGGTGCGGACGCGCTGATCGAGGCTGGTCACCGCCCGACCATCATCGTGACCGATGCCGATGAGATCTCCGAGAAGGCGCTGCGCTGCGGAGCGGAGGTGGTGGCCCATGCCGGCGCCGGAGGGCGGCTGGCTGGAGCGGACCGGCTCGATCGGCTGGGAGTGCCGCACGTTGTCTTCGAGACCAGCGGTACCGCCGAGGACGCGGCCATCCTGCTGGCGCACGTCCACCGCGCGAACCTCATCGTGATGGTCGGATCCCACGCGTCGCTGGTGGAGTTCCTCGACAAGGGCCGCTCAGGCATGGCGAGCTCGTTCCTCACCCGGGCGACCGTCGGCTCCAACCTCGTCGACGCCAAGGCCGTCGCCCGGCTCTACGAGCACCGGGTTCGTTCCTGGCTGGTGTTGTTGGTGCTGTTGGTCGGTGTGGTCGCGGTCGGCGCCGCGATCGCGACGACTCCCGTCGGACAGGACTGGTGGGACCACATCGCGGGCTGGTCCGACGACCTGATGTCGTGGATCAAGGACAAGACGTCGTGAACACCCTGCGGCGGGCGGTGTTCCCGATCCTGATCGCGTTGCTGGCTTTCGCCATCGGGATCGCCCTCGGAGGGGGGCCGCTGCACACCGACGAGGGCGGCGACAACGCCGCTGCCCTACGACGAGACAACGCCGCGCTCAAGGACAAGGCCGCAGCGCTTCGCTCCGACGCCACCTTCGATGAGGGACTCAACCAAGCGCTCTCGTCACGGTTGCTGGAGGGACAGCTGATCAAGCGCACGATCACCCTGGTCGTGCTGCCGGGTGTCAGCAACGACACGGTGGCCTCGGCTCGGCAGGCCCTGGCTGCTGCCGGTGCGCAGGTGGCTGTCGTGGCGCGGCTGCACGAGGACCTCATCGACCCTGGCAAGAAGACCTACGTCGACAGCGTCGTCTCCGCCTCGATCAAGGGCGCTCCCGACCTGGCCAAGCTCGCCGACGAGAGTCCGTACGTGCGAGCAGGCGCCCTTATCGCTCGTGCCTACGCCGGGCGCGGCTCGGACGCCAACATCGACGACGAGGCCGCCAAGATCGACTCTGAGCTGCAGGGCGCCAAGCTGGTCACCGTCGACGGGACGCCGCTGCGGCGTGGCAGCTACGTCGTCATGCTGGCTCCGGGGCTGCACGGTTCGGACAGCTACACCACCGCGCAGACGGTGATCTCGCACGACCTGGCCTCGGCCTTGGTCGGCGGCAGCGACGCGGTCGTGGTCGCCTCGACGCCCACCTCGTCCCTGCCCGGCGGACTGATCGAGGCTCTCGGCACGGACAAGGAGCTGACCTCCCGGCGGCTCTCGACGATCAACGTGATCGACTCAGCGGCCGGTCGGATCGCCATGGTCTATGCGTTGGCTGCGGCAGCCGCCGGCGCACCTGGACAGTACGGTCTCGACGGCGACGAGGCCGTGCTACCGCCTGGGCTGGCACAGCAGTCCAACTGATCGAGCCTGTCGCGATTGACGGCGACCCGGCGAGCTCGAACGCCGATCGGCGGCGCTCGGCGGGTTGACGGGCGTACGTCCTCCGACAGTGGTCTGCAGACGGTCGGGCGGGCAGGGGCTGGCGGCGCGCGGTGTACGTCTTCCGACAGTGGCCTGCAGACGGTGGCCTGGCGGGTGGGTTGCGCGTGCGTCTTCCGACGGTGGTCTGCAGACGGTCGGGCTGGCAGGGGCTGGCGGCGCGCGGCGTACGTCTTCCGACGGTGGTCTGCAGACGGTGGGCTGGCAGGGGCTGGCGGTGCGCGTGACGTCTTCCGACGGTGGTCTGCAGACGGTGGGCTGGCAGGGGCTGGCGGCGCGCGGTGTACGTCTTCCGACAGTGGTCTGCAGACGGTTGGTGGCCGGTGGGTTGGGCGTGCGTCTTCCGGCGTCTGCAGACGGTCGGGCGGGCAGCGGGTGGCCGGTGGGTTGGGCGTGCGTCTTGCGACAGTGGTCTGCAGACGTTCGGGTGGCGGGCGGGTTGGGGGTGCGTCTTCCGACAGTGGTCTGCAGACGGTCGGGTGGCTGGCGGGTTGGGGGTGCGTCCTCCGACAGTGGTCTGCAGACGGTCGGGTGGCTGGCGGGTTGGGGGTGCGTCCTCCGACAGTGGTCTGCAGACGGTCGGGCGGCGGGTGGGTTGCGCGTGCGTCTTCCGACAGTGGTCTGCAGACGGTCGGGCGGCGGGTGGGTTGGGCGTACGTCTTCCGACAGTGGTCTGCAGACGGTCGGGCGGCGGGTGGGTTGGGCGTGCGTCTTCCGACAGTGGTCTGCAGACGGTCGGGCAGACGGTCGGGTGGCGGGTGGGTTGGGCGTGCGTCTTCCGACAGTGGTCTGCAGACGGTCGGGCGGGCAGCGGCTGGCGGCGCGCGGCGTACGTCTTCCGACAGTGGTCTGCAGACGGGCAGAGGGGAGGGCCCGGCCCGCTGATCGACGGCCACCGGGCTCGTCGCGACCTGTTCGACCGTCGGTGATTCAGCGTGGCGTGGCGCTGACGCCGAGGTCGTTGGTAGATTGGAACCCCGTGGAAGGGCAGGCCGACTTCGGGGATCCTGCCGCCCATCGATCCGCGGGAGTATGAGTTGGCCGCTTCGACGCCGACCAAGCATCTGTTCGTCACCGGTGGGGTGGCGTCGTCCTTGGGCAAAGGCCTGACCGCGTCGTCGCTGGGGCGGCTGCTCAAGTCCCGTGGACTGCGGGTCACGATGCAGAAGCTCGACCCGTACCTCAACGTCGATCCGGGGACCATGAACCCGTTTCAGCACGGTGAGGTCTTCGTCACCAACGACGGCGCCGAGACCGACCTCGACATCGGGCACTACGAGCGCTTCCTGGACGTCGATCTCGGCCAGCAGGCCAACGTCACCACGGGCCAGGTGTACTCGACGGTCATCGCCAAGGAGCGCCGCGGCGACTATCTCGGCGACACGGTCCAGGTGATTCCGCACATCACCAACGAGATCAAGGAGCGCATTCGGGCCATGGCGGGCCCCGACGTCGACGTCGTCATCACCGAGATCGGTGGCACGGTCGGTGACATCGAGTCGCTGCCCTTCCTCGAGGCTGCCCGTCAGGTGCGGCACGACATCGGCCGCGACAACTGCTTCTTCCTCCACGTGTCCTTGGTGCCGTACATCGGTCCCTCGGGCGAGCTCAAGACCAAGCCGACGCAGCACTCGGTGGCGGCCTTGCGCTCCATCGGTATCGCACCGGATGCCGTGGTCTGTCGTGCCGATCGGGAGATCCCGACCAGCATCAAGCGCAAGATCTCCTTGATGTGCGACGTCGACGACGAGGCCGTGGTGGCCGCCGTCGACGCGCCGTCGATCTACGACATCCCCAAGGTGCTGCACTCCGAGGGGCTCGACGCGTACGTCGTACGGCGCCTCAACCTGCCGTTCCGCGACGTCGACTGGACACGATGGGACCAGCTGCTGCAGCGGGTGCACCATCCCGACGAGGAAGTCACGGTGGCGCTGGTCGGCAAGTACATCGACCTGCCCGACGCCTACCTGTCCGTGGCCGAGGCGCTTCGAGCCGGCGGCTTCGACCACTCGGCCCGGGTCAACCTGCGCTGGGTAGCCTCCGACGCATGTCAGACGCCCGAGGGAGCGGCCAAGCAGCTGGGCGACGTCGACGCGGTCTGCGTGCCGGGCGGCTTCGGGGTGCGCGGCATCGAGGGCAAGGTAGGAGCGCTCACGTATGCCCGCAAGCACGGGGTGCCGACGCTCGGTCTGTGCCTAGGACTCCAATGCATGGTGATCGAGTTCGCCCGCAACGTCGCGAAGCTGACCGAGGCAGGTTCTACGGAGTTCGACCCGGACGCCGCGGAGCCGGTGATCGCCACGATGGAGGAGCAGCTCGACATCGTCGACGGCGAGGGCGACATGGGCGGCACGATGCGGCTCGGCCTCTACCCGGCCGAGCTCACGCCGGACTCCATCGTCGCGCAGGCGTACGCCGCGACCCGGGTGGAGGAGCGACACCGGCACAGGTACGAAGTCAACAACAAGTTCCGGGGTGACCTCGAGGCGGCCGGTCTGGTCTTCTCCGGGCTCAGTCCCGACCGCGAGCTGGTCGAGTTCGTCGAGCTTCCCCGGGACGTCCATCCTTACTATGTCGCGACCCAGGCGCACCCGGAGCTGCGCTCGCGACCGACCCGGCCGCACCCGTTGTTCAGCGGTCTGATCGGAGCAGCGATCGAACGTCAGCGCGAGCTCCGGCTGCCGGTCGACGAGAGCGGACTGCGGCGGCCGTCCCGCGACGAGTCCGACCAGTCCGACCGTGCCGGCCAGTCCGACCGGGCTCCCGAGCCGGTCGAGTGAGCGAGTCTGACGGCCTGCACGACGTCGCCGAGTCGTGGCCGGTCGTGCAGACCACCGTGCAGGGCGAGGGACCCGTGGTGTCGCTGCACACCGATCGGGTGAGAGGGCCTGACGGCGAAGAGTTCGAACGCCAGGTCGTGCGTCACCTCGGCGCCGTGGCCGTGGTGGCCGTCGACGCCGATGACCGGGTCCTGGTGCTGACGCAGTATCGCCACCCCGTCGGCCAGCGGCTGGTGGAGCTCCCGGCCGGACTGCTCGACGTCGAGGGCGAGGACCCCCAGCCGGCAGCCGAGCGTGAGCTCGCCGAGGAAGCCGGCCTGACGGCCTCGCACTGGACGGTGCTCGTCGACCTGCTCACCTCTCCGGGGATCAGTGACGAGCTCGTGCGGATCTTCCTGGCCGAGGGACTCTCGGACACGCGTGCGCCGGACGGGTTCGAGGCCGCTCACGAGGAGGCCGACATGGGCCGACACTGGGTGGCGCTGACCGACCTGGTGGCAGCGATCCTCGCCGGAAACGTGAAGGACAGCCTGACAGTGTCGGGATCACTCGCCTTATGGGCTCGGCGCCACGAAAACCCGACTGGATAGCGGCGTCAGGCTTCGGATATCGTTGTGCCGGGTCGGGTCTTTGATCGTCGGGCCGATGCAGTAGTTTCGCAGCGCACACCAGCAGCCGGGTCAACGGTGACCCGGGGCAGAAAGAGTGAGGGACATGAAGGTCGGCGTACCCAAGGAAGTCAAGAACCATGAGTACCGGGTGGCCATCACCCCCGTTGGCGTGCACGAGCTGACCGCTCACGGGCACGAGGTCTTCGTCCAGCAGGGCGCGGGCGAGGGCTCGTCCATCGCTGACGAGGAGTTCGCCACCGGCAGGAGCCAAGATCGTCCCGGACGCCGACGAGACGTGGGGCATCGCCGACATGGTGCTCAAGGTCAAGGAGCCCGTCGCCGAGGAATACCACCGCCTGCGCGAAGACCTGACCCTGTTCACGTACCTGCACCTGGCCGCTGACAAGCCGCTCACCGAGGAGCTGCTCACGACCAAGGTCACCGGCCTGGCGTACGAGACCGTGCAACTGCCGTCGGGCGGGCTGCCGCTGCTCTACCCCATGTCGGAGGTGGCCGGCTGCCTGGCCCCGCAGGTCGGTGCCTACGCGCTGCTCAAGGCCCAAGGTGGCCGCGGCGTGCTGATGGGCGGCGTCGGCGGAGTGGCCAACGCCAAGGTCGTCATCATCGGGGCGGGGGTCTCTGGGCAGAATGCCGCCAACATCGCTCTGGGGATGGGAGCGGACGTCACCCTCCTCGACACCGACCTGGACAAGCTCCGGCTGTCGTTCTGGCGCTACAACAACCGCGTACACGGCCTCGCCTCGTCGCGGCTGGCCATCCAGCAGCAGGTGATCGAGGCCGACATGGTCATCGGGGCTGTGCTGATCCCGGGGGCCAAGGCTCCGACGTTGGTCTCCAACGACCTGGTCGCCCAGATGAAGCCCGGCTCCGTCCTCGTCGACATCGCCGTCGATCAGGGCGGCTGCTTCGAGGACACCAGGCCGACGACCCACGCGGATCCGACCTACCCGGTGCACAACTCGATCTTCTACTGTGTGGCCAACATGCCCGGGGCGGTGCCGAACACGTCGACGTACGCGTTGACCAACGCGACCCTTCCCTACGTCATGGCGGTGGCCGACAAGGGATGGAAGCAAGCATTGGCCGACGACCACTCGCTGGCCCTGGGACTCAACACCTACGCGGGCGAGGTCACCAACGAGCCGGTGGCGACAGCGCACGGCTTCGACCACCGCAGTCTCGACACCGTCCTCGCCTGAGTGATGCCCGCGCCCGCATGACCGAGCCCACGGAGCTGGTCCGAACGGTCCGGACCTACCTGGATCACCTCGGGGTCGAGCGCGGTCTGGCAGCGAACACGCTGGCGTCGTACCGGCGAGACCTCCGGCGCTACCTGGAGTTCCTGCGCGGTCGTGAGGTCGACACGCTGGCCGGGATCGACGAGGGCGACGGTCGCCGAGTTCCTCATGCGGCTGCGTGAGGGCGACGCCGATCATCCCCCGCTGAGCGCGGGGAGCGCGGCGCGCACCGTGGTCGCGGTCCGCGGCTTCCACAAGTTCGTGGTGCGCGAGGGGCTCATGGCGCGAGACCCCGCGGCTGCGGTCAAGCCCCCGGCACCGGCCAAGCGGCTGCCGAAGGCGCTGCCGCTCTCTGACGTCGAGGCGATCCTGGCGGCGGCCGGCGCGGCCGGGACGACCCTGGCACTGCGCGACCGCGCGCTCCTGGAAGTGCTCTACGGCACCGGTGCTCGGATCTCCGAGGCGGTCGGCCTCGACGTCGACGACCTCGACCTGGACAACGCCGTGGTCCGGCTGCTGGGCAAGGGTGGCAAGGAGCGAATCGTCCCGGTCGGCTCGTACGCCATCGACGCAGTCTCCGCCTACCTCGTCCGCGGGCGTCCGGAGCTCTCGGCCACCGGCAAGCCCACCCCTGCGGTGTTCCTGAACGCGCGCGGAGGGCGGCTGTCCCGCCAGTCGGCTTGGACCGTCCTCGGCCACGCGGCTCATCGTGCCGGCGTGACCACCGACGTCTCCCCGCATACCCTGCGGCACTCCTTCGCCACGCACCTGCTGGACGGGGGAGCCGACGTCCGCGTGGTGCAGGAACTGCTCGGCCATGCCTCGGTGACCACCACTCAGATCTACACCCTGGTGACGGTCGACAAGCTTCGTGAGGTGTACGCCACCGCGCACCCACGTGCCCTCGGCTGATCCCGAATAGTCGACAAATCTCCTGCGCTCCGCGTGTCGGAAGACCGGTGCGATGTCGAGCGTGGTCGACTACTGGTGGACACCGTGCCCACCGCACATCACCCTCCCTGGTGAGTGATGCGCCGTCGAAGACAAAGGAATGAGCGTGGCCTGACGTGAGCGAGCCCACCTTCGAACCGCCGCCGAAAAACCCGTTGGCCGCCCGGCTGAACCCCCCGCAGGAGCCTACGCAGCCGGCCCCGATCACCTCGATCAGCACGCCGCTGTCCGTGGGACAATGGACCACCGTGACCATTGGACGACCTTCGACGATGAGAGCCGACGCCGCTCTGGCTCCTCCTGCCGAGCAGCAGCGCCCCGTCCCCGACAGCCCCGACACCGCTCCCGCAGCGGTCGCCCCGGCCGTCCCCCCTATCTCCGTAACCTCGGCCCCTCCGACAGCGCCGGCCGCAACGCCGGCAACTCCGGCCACGCCGGTCGCAACGCCGGCAGCGCCGGTCGCAGCGCCGGCAGCCGACAAGGCCAAGCCCGAGGTGCGTGAGCTCGCACCGGTGCCCGCCGAACCCGCTCCTGACCTGGGCCCGACCGGCCGGCCGATGCCCGACTTCCCGGTCCCGGCCCCCGTGAAGGGCCATGGTGGGGCCACCGTGATCGCGATGTGCAACCAGAAGGGTGGCGTCGGCAAGACCACGACGACGATCAACCTCGGCGCGAGCCTCGCGGAGTACGGCCGCAAGGTGCTGCTCGTCGACTTCGACCCCCAGGCGTCGCTGACGGTGGGTCTGGGCCTCAACCCGAACGACCTCGACACCACGATCTACCACCTGATGCTCGGCACCGACGTGCCGGCCGACGAGGTCGTGGTCGACACCGGTGTGGAGGGGCTGGACCTGATTCCCTCCAACATCGACTTCGCCGGCGCCGAGATGCAGCTCATCAACGAAGTGGCCCGCGAGCAGGTGCTGGCGCGCGCGCTGGCGCCGTTCCTGGAGACCTACGACGTGATCCTGATCGACTGCCAGCCTTCTCTCGGGCTGCTGACGGTCAACGCGCTTGCTGCCAGCGACGGCGTCATCGTGCCGCTGGAGTGCGAGTACTTCGCGCTGCGCGGGGTGGCCCTCCTCAAGGGCACCATCGACAAGGTCCAGGAGCGGCTCAACCCCAAGCTCGAGATCGTCGGGCTGCTCGGCACGATGTACGACGGCCGCACGCTGCACAGCCGCGAGGTGCTGCAGACCCTGGTCGACGGCTGGGGCGACGCCGTGTTCCACACCGTGATCCGCAGGACGGTGAAGTTCTCCGAGGCCACGGTGGCCGGCGAGCCGTTGACGGCATACGCCACCGCGTCCGGCGGTGCCGACTCCTACCGCCAGCTGGCCCGGGAAGTGCTGTACCGACGCTCACAGGAGCCGGTCGAGTGTCTCGACGCGTAAGCCTGCCGGGAGCCGACGAGCTCTTCCGGACGACCAAGACCAGACCGGACACCGCGCCCCCAGACGAGGCGCAGTCCCAGGAGCCGTCCCCGGCGGCGACGCAGCGGGTGGGGAAGCCTGCCGCGACCGTCGCCGGGGACATCAGCCCGGCGAACCGGCCCCAGCCGACCGGTCCGAGCGAGTCTGTCGAGCCCAAGGGTCCGAGCGGACGGATCAGGCACGACGAGAAGATCACCGTCTATGTCTCGACCGACGAGCTGCTCGACCTGGAGGGCACCCGGCTTGCCCTGAGGCGCGAGCACGGGCTGGCCGTCGACCGCGGGCGGTTGGTCCGGGAGGCGATCCACCTGGCTCTCGAGGACGCCGCGCGTCAACGGGGCCGACAGCGCCCTGGTCCGTCGGCTGAACGCATCGTGACGACGACCCTCACCGTGTCCGACGCAGCGCAGGTGTCGAGTCCGGACTCCGCACCCGGCCTTCGCTGTGCACCTGGACAACTTCGAGGGGCCGTTCGACCTGCTGCTGCAGCTGATCTCCAAGCACAAGCTCGACATCACCGAGGTCTCACTGTCCAAGGTGACCGACGAGTTCATCGCGCACATCAAGGCGATGGGGGCGGAGTGGGAGCTGGAGCAGACCACGCAGTTCCTCGTCGTCGCGGCCACCCTGCTCGACCTGAAGATCGTCCGGCTGCTTCCGTCAGCCGAGATCGAGGACGAGGACGACCTGGCGCTGCTGGAGGCACGTGACCTGCTCTTCGCCCGGCTGCTGCAGTACCGCGCGTTCAAGCACGTCGCCGGCGTGATCCAGACCCGGATGGCAGAGGAGTCCCGGCGCGTCCCGAGGGCGGTGGGCCTGGACGATCGGTTCGCGGCGGTGCTGCCTGACGTGCTGATCAGCATCGGTCTGGAGGACTTCGCGCGGTTGGCGGGAGAGGCGTTGACCCCGAAGGAGCAGCCGACGCTCGGGCTGGCTCACCTCCATGCCCCGCAGGTGAGCGTGCGCGAGCAGGCCGCGACGATCGTCGAACGGCTCCGGCGTACGCGCAGCACGACGTTTCGGGCGCTCGTCGCAGACTCACCCGACCGGCTCACCACGGTGGCGCGGTTCCTGGCCCTGCTCGAGCTGTTCCGCGAGGGTGTCGTCGCGTTCGACCAGGTGACGCCGCTCGGCGAGCTGAGCGTCCGCTGGACGGGCTCCGACGAGGGCGACATCGACGTCGCGGACGAGTACGACGCGTCCGTGCCCGCACCGGAGGCCGCTGACGAGGTGGCCGACATGCAGACGCAACCCACCGAGACCGACGACGAAGGACCCGCTGCTGATGACGCAGACTGATGAGCTCCAGCCCTCGACGGAGTCTCCGGCCGACGCCGGTCGTGGTGTGCAGGGATCCCTGAACGTCCACGACCTGCCGCTGCGACCCAGCCTCGAGGCGGTCCTGATGATCGCCGACCAGCCGCTGGACCACCTCTCGCTCGCCCAGGCCGTCGGCGCCCCACCGGCCGAGGTGGAGACCGCGCTGCACGCGCTCGCCGTGGAGTACACCGAGCAGGGCCGCGGCTTCGACCTGCGCAACACCGGGGGAGGGTGGCGGTTCTACTCGCGCGAGGACTTCGCTCCGATCGTGGAGCAGTTCGTCGTGGACGGCCAGCAGGCCCGGCTGACCCAGGCGGCGCTGGAGACACTGGCTGTCGTGGCGTACCGCCAACCGGTGAGTCGCGGCCGCGTCTCCGCGATCCGTGGCGTGAACGTCGACGGAGTGATGCGCACGCTGGTCTCGCGTGGCCTCGTCGAGGAGGCCGGCGCCGATGCCGAGACCGGCGCGCACCTGTATCGCACGACCAGCTACTTCCTGGAGCGGATGGGGCTCAACGGTCTCGACCAGCTGCCGGAGATCGCTCCGTTCCTGCCCGAGATGGCCGAGGTCGAAGGTGAGCTCGAGGAGCTCGCGGTCGAATCGCACCAAGCGGGTCAGCCTGAACAGCAGGCGGGGGTCGACGGGGCATCCCCGAGCGCCGGGCCGGCGTGACCGAGGTCCGACTGCAGAAGGTGCTCGCTGCCTCGGGGATCGCGAGCCGCCGCAAGTGCGAGACCTTGATGGCCGAGGGCCGGGTCGAGGTGGACGGTGCGGTGATCACCCAGCTCGGCGCCAAGGTCGATCCCGAGGTCGCGGTGATCCGCGTTGACGGCAAACGGTTGCCGGTGGCGGAGTCCAAGGTCTATCTGGTCGCCAACAAGCCGCGCGGCGTCGTCAGCTCGATGGCCGACGAGGAGGGCCGACGGGATCTTCGGTCCTTGCTGGAGAACCGGACCGAGCGGTTGTTCCATGTCGGTCGCCTCGACACTGACACCGACGGTCTGATCGTGCTGACGAACGATGGCGAGTTCGCTCATCGGCTGGCTCATCCGTCGTTCGAGCTGAAGAAGACCTACGTCGCCCAGGTCGACGGCGTCGTCAAGCCGCAGGTGCGCCGCCAGCTGCTCGACGGCGTCACGCTGGAGGACGGGCCGGTCGTCGGTCGACGCGTTCCGCGTGGTCAGGCACGGAGGGTGACAGGTCATTGGTCGAGCTGGTGATCCACGAGGGACGCAACCGGATCGTGCGCCGGCTGCTGGCGGAGGTCGGTCACCCGGTGCTGCGGCTGTCGCGCACCGCGATCGGGCCGATCCTGCTCGGCGACCTGCGCAGCGGTCGCGTCCGGGAGCTCTCCACCACCGAGCTCGGGACTCTGCTCGACCTGGTCGGCCTCTAGCCACCTGGCGCGCTCCGACCTCCGCTGACTCCGGCAACGGGTTGAGGTGAGCCGGAGCGTTCGAGGAGTCGAGACGGCTCACTACCCTGGGCGCATGACGTCTGAAGCGCCCGATGAGGCTGGTGCGCCGGCGGTATCCGGTCTCAACGGTCCGGTCCTGGTCGTCGGCGCCGGCCTGATCGGTGCCTCGGTCGGTATGGCGCTGGGCCGTGCCGGCGTCAAGACCTACCTGGTCGACACCGACAGCACGGTCGCGCACGTGGCGGCCTCTCGCGGGGCAGGCTCCGACGACCCGGCCCCCGACGACGTGGCGCTCGTCGTGGTCGCGACTCCGCCGGACCAGCTGGGCACGGAGATCGGCCAGGCCCTGGCGGCGTACCCCGACGCGGTCGTCACGGATGTGGGCAGCGTGAAGGTGCGACCGCTGGCGGACCTGATCGCGGCCGGCGTCGACCCCCGCCGCTACGTCGGCGGACACCCGATGGCCGGCAGCGAGCGGTCCGGTCCGATGGCCTCGGCCGCTGACCTGTTCGACGGTCGCGCCTGGGCCGTCGTCGCCCACGAGGCATCCGATCCGGACGCCGTGGCCACCGTCGAATGGCTCGCAGCGGCCTGCGGTGCGGTGGTGACGCGGATGGGCGCGGGCGAGCACGACCAGGCGGTGGCCAGGATCTCCCACCTTCCGCACCTGGTCGCCGCGCTGGCCGCCGGGCAGCTCGGCTCTGCCCCGGCCGAACATCTCGCGCTGAGTGGGCAGGGACTACGTGACGTGACCCGGATCGCCGGCGGAGACCCCGCGCTGTGGCGGCAGATCGTGGCGGCCAACGCGGCTCCGCTGACCGAGCTCTTGTTGTCCGTGCGTGCCGGGATCGACGAGCTGGTGTCCTCCCTGGAGACCGGCGACCGGGACCGGCTCGAGGCGGTGCTGGCCGCGGGCGTGGCCGGCACCGCGGCGATCCCCGGCAAGCACGGCGGTCCGAGCCTGGCGCTGGCGGAGGTCACCGTGGCGATTCCGGACGAACCAGGCGCGCTTGGCGCGGCTGTTCGCCGACACCGGCCAGGCGGGGGTCAACATCGAGGACGTCCGGATCGACCACGACCCGGCTCGCGCGTACGGTCTGGTCGAGCTCGACGTCTCCGAAGCCGCTGCCGACCTGCTGGTCGACGCGCTCGGTGCGCGCGGTTGGTCGGCTCACCGATAGCCTGACGCGATTCGCCGCCCCGGTCGGGTAGGCGCGAACACCAGTCAGCACAGCGGAGAGGCGGCAGCAGGGTGGACTCGGAAGCCACGATCGAGCACGCTGGTGATCGCGATGGACGGAACTGCGGGCTCCGGCAAGTCGAGCGCCAGCCGCGGGGTCGCTCGGGAGCTGGGACTGCGCTACCTCGACACCGGCGCGATGTACCGGGCGATGACCTGGCAGATGCTGCTCGACGGAATCGACGTGTACGACGCCGCGGCGGTCGCGAAGCGCGGCAGAGTCGGTGCAGATCGAGTCAGGCACGTCGCCGGCGCCGCCGACCATCACGCTGGGCGGCGTCGACGTCTCGCGCGAGATCCGCAGCGGTGAGGTCAACGTCGCCGTCAGCCCGGTCAGTGCGGTTCCGCGTGTCCGTGAGCTGCTGGTCGCCCAGCAGCGCGACGATCATCGCCGACGGCGGCATCGTCGTCGAGGGACGAGACATCGGCACCGTGGTGGCGCCCGATGCCGGGCTGAAGGTGTTCCTGAGCGCCGACAGCGCCGCCCGGGCCCGACGCCGAGCTGCTGAGATGGCCGGGGATCAGGGCCGCGACGTGGCAGCCGTCCAGGACGCGCTGGTACGCCGGGATGCCTACGACTCCTCCCGGACCACGGCTCCGCTGAGCGCCGCCGACGATGCCGTGCTGCTCGACTCGACGCACCTCAGCCTCGAGCAGGTGATTGCCGAGATCGTGCAGCCTGGCGCGGTCTGAGCTGTCAGGACGGGCATGAGCGCAGCGACGCCGAGTAGGCCCTGACGCCTCGGGTCGATACAGTGGCTGCAGCATCGGTGAGGTTCGACCCGGTGCCGTGACCCCGTACCGCAGCGAGTCGACCAGGTGCGGGGCGAGATCCAGCAAACTCTCACCGCTCACGTGGGTGCGGCGGGTGAGGTGACCGGACGGACGCTCCAGCGCCGTCCACGAAACTTTGAGGCATTGGCAACCATGACGTCCGACGAGAGCACCACCCCCGGTTTGTCCGCCCTGGACGCGATCGGTGAAGACGAGCCCACGGGACCGGTTCCGGTGCTCGCAGTGGTCGGGCGCCCCAACGTCGGCAAGTCGACGCTGGTCAACCGGATCATCGGCCGCCGCGAGGCTGTGGTCGAGGACGTTCCTGGGGTCACCCGGGACCGGGTCTCGTACGACGCATTGTGGAACGGCCGACGGTTCACCGTGGTCGACACCGGAGGCTGGGACCCCGATGCCCGGGGTCTGGCCGAACAGATCACGTTGCAGGCCGAGGTGGCGGTCTCTTTGGCCGATGCGGTGCTCTTCGTGGTCGACAGCGGTGTCGGGATCACCGACGCCGACGAGACCGTGGTCAAGATCCTGCGCCGCTCGGGCAAGCCGGTGGTCCTGGCCGCCAACAAGGTGGATGACCAGCGCGCCGAGGCGGACGCCGCCGGGCTGTGGAACCTCGGTCTCGGGGAACCGTACGCGGTCTCCGCGTTGCATGGGCGGGGGAGCGGTGACCTGCTCGACGCCGTCCTGGACGCCTTGCCGGAGGCGCCGCAGGACCTGGAGGACGCGCCGCGAGGTCCGCGGCGGATCGCCATCGTCGGCAAGCCCAACGTCGGGAAGTCGAGCCTTCTCAACAAGCTCGCCGGCTCCACGCGGGCTGTGGTCCACGACGCGGCAGGCACCACGGTCGACCCGGTCGACGAGGTCATCGAGCTCGGTGGTCGGACCTGGGTGTTCATCGACACCGCCGGCATCCGCCGCCGGGTCCGCGAGGCCAGCGGACACGAGTACTACGCGTCGCTGCGCACCGCGGGGGCCATGGAGCGCGCCGAGGTCGCCGTGGTCGTGATCGACGGCAGCCAGCCGCTCACCGAGCAGGACCAGCGGATCATCTCCAGCGTCGAGGAGTCCGGTCGTGCGGTGGTGATCGCCTTCAACAAGTGGGACAAGGTCGACGAGGAGCGCCGTCACTACCTGGACCGGGAGATCGAGCGCGAGCTCGTCCGGGTCCAGTGGGCGCCTCGCATCAACGTCACCGCGCTGACCGGCTGGCACGTCGACCGACTGGTGCCCGCGTTGGACCGGGCGCTCGAGGGCTGGGAGACCCGGGTCCCGACGGGTGCCCTGAACGCCTTCCTCGGACGGCTCGTCGCCGCCCATCCACACCCGGTGCGCAGCGGCAAGCAGCCGCGGGTGCTGTTCGCGACTCAGGCCAGCGTGGCACCGCCCAAGTTCGTGCTGTTCACGTCCGGGCTGCTCGACCCGGCGTACGTGCGGTTCATCGAACGGCGGCTGCGCGAGGAGTTCGGCTTCGTCGGCACTCCGGTGCACATCGTCGTCAAGCCGCGGGAAAAGCGCGGCCGTCGCTGATTCCGGCTGTGGCCCTCGCAGTTTGGGGAGGTGCCGCGTTTGGGGAGGTTCCGCGTGCCGCTGGCACCTCCGACCTACCCCAAAGCGTGGGGGGGGGCACCCGTATCGAGCGCGTGCGGGCCCGGGTCGGCTGCTCGTTTGCCGGCGAGTGTCGGAAGACGGTGGCCGAGGTGGCTGGGGCCGGGTCGTTTGCCGGCGAGTGTCGGAAGACGGTGGCCGAAGTGGCTGGGGCCGGGTCGTTTGCCGGCGAGTGTCGGAAGACGGTGGCCGAGGTGGCTGGGGCCGGGTCGTTTGCCGGCGAGTGTCGGAAGACGGTGGCCGAGGTGGCTGGGGCCGGGTCGTTTGCCGGCGAGTGTCGGAAGACGGTGGAGTCCGCGGCGCCCGAGGGAGCCGTTTGGCCTCGGCGAGACCGGCTGGGATAGGCTGTCGCAGCCGTTCCCCAGTGTCGTCGTACGCCGTCTGGGGAGGCATCGGGCTGTAGCGCAGCTTGGTAGCGCACTTGACTGGGGGTCAAGGGGTCGCAGGTTCAAATCCTGTCAGCCCGACCGTGTGATGTCTCAAGACATCGGAAACTGCCGGACCTGCACTGCGGGTCCGGCAGTGGTCAATTTCAGGGTGGTCGAGTCGGTCCTTTTGGGGGCTCCCGTGGGCTGGTAGTCGATGTTCGGGTTCAGGATCAGGTCGCGGAGGAGTTCGCCCGTGATGGCGTAGGCTGGCGCGTGCTCGTCGAGGTTCCGGGCTCGAGCACGTCCACAAGCCCGACTGCCCCCGCCTCGCGGAGCTGACGGGAAGCCACGACGGCGCGGCGTAGCCGGGGCGGAAGGACGTGAGCAGGTAACGTGCTCGCGTTGATCGGGCAGCGCACAGGGGGCTGGAAATGCCGTACGAGCTTTCGACGCGTCTGGTGATTGGCATCGCGTCAAGTGCGCTATTCGATCTGACGGACTCTCACGCAGTCTTTGACGAGCATGGGGAACAGACCTACCGCGAGTATCAGGAGGCGCACCTCGACGATCCGCTGGAGCCCGGCGTCGCGTACCCGTTCATCCGGCGACTGCTCTCGTTGAATGACCTGAGCGAGGATGAAGCTGATCCTCTCGTCGAAGTCATCGTGCTGTCACGCAATGATCCGGACACGGGGCTACGCGTGATGCACTCGATCGACCATCACAAGCTTCCGATCACGCGCGCGATCTTCATGCAGGGCAAGTCACCCTACAAGTTCATGCGGCCCCTGCAGATGTCACTATTCCTCTCCGCGAACGAGCGCGACGTGCGTGATGCGATCGGGCAGTCCCTCCCGGCAGGTCATGTTCAACACTCGACGATCACCGATGACTTCGATGACGACGACTTGCGCGTCGCGTTCGACTTCGACGGAGTACTGGCGGGTGACGCCTCAGAGCAGGTCTACGCCGTCGGCGGCCTCACAAGCTTCCAGACACACGAGCAACGCAACATGACGACACCTCACGAGGCGGGGCCGCTGTGAGACCTCCTGTCAAAAATCAACGTGATCCAGCGGATCGAGGAGGAACGACGGCTCGCGGACCGGGACTATCAAATCAGGCTGCACGTCTCGATCGTCACGGCTCGCAACGCTCCTGCGCATGAACGTGCGATCAAGTCGTTGAAGGAGTGGGGCGTCACCGTGAACGACGCCTTCTTCCTCGGCGGTATCGATAAGGCCCCGGTGCTGGAGACCCTAAAGCCGCACATCTACTTTGACGACCAGCGCATGCACCTGACTGCAGGCAACGTGCCGAGCGTGCACATCCCGTTTGGTGTGCGGAACGTCGAGCAGTCTGACGACGACACGGCGTTGTGACGGCTACAGGACCGCTCCGAGTCCTTGCGCATCGCCATCGGACATCGCATCACTCGATGCTGCCCTGAAGGTGCTCGGCGAGGCGTTTAGGGAGTCGCAGTCGAGAGTGCACCTATATGCCACCAATGCCATATGAAGCGGGTAATCGTACGGATACTTGGCCTGCTACTTCTCACGTCTGCCTGCGGTGGCAGCGACAAGAAGGCGGACATAGCCTCGCCCGATCCGACATCACCCGCGACATTGACGCCCCCGGCACCGGCTATCCCGACGGTGGCCTTGCACGACTCCTGCCGGAAGTTGAGGCGGCACTGCCGAACGGTTTCCTGCCACCGCCAGCAAAGTGGGGGACCGCAGCGCAAAAGCTCACCGCTATCGCGGAGGCTGGCGACGTCGAGACCCAGAACGCTCTGGAAGGCTTGCAGCGCGCCGTTGACACGCTCGCGGCCGACCCAACGAGCGGGCAGACCTATCTGGACGCCGACGAGGCACTGCTCGCGGCGCTGGACGACATGGCCAAGCGCTGCAAACTCGTGGGGTCGAGCGCGCTGCAGTAGGGGACAGCCATGACGAGGCTGTGCGACGCCGGGCACGGCGATCGGATACGTTCTCCGATCGGCAGCGGGCGATCTAGATCGTCGATCGTCGATCGTGGACGAGATTACGCCAACCCACCGCCAGGATCGTGACTCAATCCGTGGCGCCGCTGAGCCATGCATCGAATGCTGCAAGGTTGAAGGGCCGTCCCAGGAAGCCAGCGACCAGTGACGCTGCGGGTTGGGAGCCTCCGGGGGCGAGCACTGTGTCGCGGTAGCGGTGCGCAACGTCAATCTCGAGCAGTTGGTCGGGGTTGAACGCGGTGAAGAGATCCTTGGCGATCACCAGGCTCCACATGTAGGTGTAGTAGGCGCAGCTGTACTTCTCCATGGCCAAATGGGCGAAGCTCGTGTGGTGAACCGCTCCCGGCATCGGGTCGACCTCGTGGTGTGTTCGCAGATGCTCGATGTAGGTGGTGATGTCGTCCGGCTGGTCGTGGTACAGGCCGTGGGAGATCGCGGCGTAGAAGATGTCGGCTCGCGTTTGTCTGGCCTTGTTGACGTCCTTCGCTGCCTGCATCCGGGTGACCAGGTCGGCCGGGATCGGCTCTCCTTCATCGTTGATGGCGAACGTCTGCAGCACACCGGGGTTCCAGGCCCACTCTTCGAGCATTTGAGATGGCGCCTCGATGAAGTCGCGTTCCGTGGCTACCCCGGAAAATCGAGCCCACTTCTGGGCACCGCCGATGAGCGCATGGATGAGGTGACCGAACTCATGGAACAGGACCACCACATCGTCGTGCGACATCAGGCCCCGGGGGAGGTTGCACACCAGAGCGCTGTGCGGCATCTGCGTCCCGGCGACCCCTTTTGCCAGCGGCACATGTGCGCCGTCCTTTATCTTGCCGTCGCGCGGGTGCAGGTCGAGGTAGATCCGTCCCAGGAGCTCGTTGTGCCTGTCTTCGCTGTGGACGTCGTAGACGGCCACGTCTTCATGCCACCGGCCGGCGTCGGGTTGCGCGATGAAGCTCAACCCGAACAGACGACCGGTCACGGCGAGGAGCCCGTCCCGAACCCGATCAAACCCCAAGTACTCGCGCACGATCTGCCCGTCGACGCCGTAGTCCTCACGACGGATTATCTCGGTGTAGTAGAAGGCGTCAGACGCGGCCAATGTCTCTGCCTGAGGCTGGTCCTGCCGGAGCCGGTTGAGCAACCTCGCCGTCTGGTGCCGGGCTGGCTGACGAGCCGCCTCCGCCGCCGCCGCAATGAACTCGGCGACGGCTGCGCGTGTTCCGGCCATCTTGACCTCGGCGTCGAAGTCGTTCCAGCTGTCGTATCCAAGCAAGCTGGCACGCTCGTGTCGCAGCGCGATGAGCTCCTGAAGCACGGCCTCGTTGGCTGGGCTGCCTCGGTTCATGAGCGCGACCACCAGGTCGGCCCGCACCGACCCATCAGCGCAGTAGTCGCTGATCGGAATGACGTCGGGCCAGTCGGTGGACAGGACACAGAACCCGTCGTCATCAGGCGGGTGAGTCTCAACGAAGTCGTCGGGCATACCGTCGAGCTGATCGGCGCGGACCGACACGGTCCGGACGTCGTCGGTGATGTTACGTTCGAAGGCCTGAGCTAACTCCATCGTGCTCACTACGATCGTGCGCAGCCGCTCCCGGGTCGATGGGTCCTGGTCGACGCCGGCGCGCCGGAAGTCGCGCAGCGTGCAGTCCAGCATTCGTGCGGCGGCCTCGTCCAGACCGGACCGGTCGACGCTAGCTAGCAGGTCGTACAGATCCCGGTCCATCTCAAGCTCAGTCTGCACGGCCGCGGCAGATCGCTCACCATCCTTTGCTCCCTCACGAAGGGACCGGTCTGGGTGAACCAGCCCGAGCAGGTTGGAGACCGTGGTGGCGTTGAGCAACGCAAGCGTGACCTGGTTCCAGTCCTCCAACACCGCTAATGCACCGGACGGTGGGTTTGCCACCAAAGCGGTCGCGACCCGGCGGGCCCGGTCAAGCTCATCACTGCAGCGCGTGTCGAGAAACTGGTCCCACTGTCCGCGCACGGCAGGCACGTCGAACCGATCGGGTGACATGCCGCGAGGATAGGCGCCTTTGCAAACCCTGACATTCGTCGCCAACCAACGCCCGAATCTGCCGCGGAGCGACGGCGGCCACGCCCTGTGCTCGGGGGACGCACCGCGTTCCTCAGGATCCGATCGACAACGCAGACACCCGCCGATGGCAGAGTGAAGTCACATTGACTTCGATAGACCGGCTTTGGGTGAGGTCCGTTCGCGCGATCCGGTGCGGCTTGTGGTGCCGGGTCGCCGGCCAGGTCCTCAGGGAGCAGAGCAGCGGCGCCCAGGCTGTGGCGGCCTTCAGGGTTTCGTCCGAGGTAGCGACTGAAGGCGTCGAGATCTTCGGTCACGGAGTCGACGATCGTGGCAAGTTGCCGGGTGGGGACAGCGGCGGTGAACACGTCGGGGATGATCATGCTCAGGGATGCGCTCCGGATCCCGGCGCTGGCCGCGTAGTACTCGACTGTGATCTGCTTCTTCGGGGCCCGCACGGTGATGCCGTCCTGATGCGAATTCGTGTAGCGCGCCTTGAAGAGGGTCGCGAACTCTTCTGGGCAGCGGGTCGCAGGCGTCCGGAGGTGGATCTCGGGGTGGTACCAGGCCCAGGCCAGCGTCCACTCCGCTGGCACCGGTTTCCCGTCAGCCGCGAATGAGCCAATCTAGACGGCCAGCGCAGTCGGTGGTTCGTATCGGTGCGTCACCTCGAGCGCGGGCGGCGTCGCTTTCCCTGACTGGCCTTGGCTGCCTTGGAGGTCCAACACGTCAAGGAAGTGGGAGGCGTAGCCACGAAACGAGTTGTTAGACCGGTACAGCTCGAGCAGACGTTGCACCTCGGCTCGTGGTTGGGAACTTCCCACAGAAGCGAGGAGTCCCGGGGGAGGTCGACCAGAGCGCGGCGCTCAAGGCCGTAGAAGAAGAGGAAGACGTAGCCGATGTAGGCGTTCGGGTCGCGTCTGCCTCCGGCGAGCCATGACAAGTAAGCGGCCCGGGCCTGCGGTTACGACGACTCGATCGGCCACGGTCGGTCAGTCCAGCAGTGCGATGACGGACGTCTGTTTCAGAATGCGGAGGTCGGGAACGAAGCCATGACGTCCCCAGAAGAGCCCCCAGTGCCAAGCGTTCACCGATGACGGCCTGGCGCGACCAGGAGCAGCAGATGACCGGCTACACCATCACCACCATGTTGAACCAGCCGTACCGTGATGCCATCGAGGCGGAGCCCTCGATAGCGACCGTCTTGCCGTGCAACGTCGTGGTGCGTTCTCTCGACGACAACACGACCCTGGTCGAGGCCCTCGACCCCGAGGCGATGATGGGCCTGGCCGACACCGACTCCCTCCACGAGGTCGCGAACGACGCCAAGGGTCGGTTGAAGGAGGCCTTCGGCACTCTCGGCAGTAGCAGCTGACGAAGGCGTCCTCGGGCTAGGTCTTCGACAAGCCGAACCAGCAGACGCCGGGCCGGCGACGATCCCGGCCACCGATGCGAGGAGATCGGCACGTTGGACTACTCCTGGGTCGATCAGACGACAGGTGCATTATCAGCCTCGATGAGGGTATGTGGTCGTACAGACGCCCGATCCCTCGGGTCACTCATAGGAGCCCCGATGACTGGCACTACCGGCACGAGCTCGATGACCGCAAGCAACGTTCAGAAGGCTGCTGCCGTGGTGGGGGCAGTTTTCCTGCTCGTCGGGGTTCTGGGCTTCGTGCCCGGCATCACGTCCCCCTACGCGGACCTGCAGTTCGCCGGACATGAGTCCGGGGCCAAGCTGCTCGGGATCTTCGAGGTTTCCGTCTTGCACAACGTTGTTCACCTGCTCTTCGGAATTGCGGGCTTGGCGATGGCACGAACCTGGGGGACCGCCCGGCAGTTCCTCATCGGTGGAGGCGTGATCTACCTCGTGCTGTTCGTGTACGGTCTCGTGGTCGGCGAGGAAAGCCAGGCCAACTTCGTTCCCGTCAACTCAGCAGACAACTGGCTCCACCTCCTGCTGGGTCTCGGCATGCTGGTTCTGGGAATTGCGCTCACCCGCGGCCGCGAGGTCCATGCCCCCAGGAACACCATCTGAACCGTCGCCGGTCCGCAGCTGCCACAGGAGCACAAACAGACTGCACGGAAGTCTCGGCGCCGTAGCCGCGGCTATGCCTCATCCATACCCTGCGGCTGCTCGTCCCTCGCTTCGGCGGAGGTCTGTCGTCTGGTCTGCCAGGCCTTCTTCGCAGCACGGCTGCGCTTGCGGTGCAGCCGTTGGGCGTCGAGGCGGGCTCGCTCGCGTGCCCGTTCTTGTCGCCGCACCTCATTGTCGGCCCTGCGTTGTGCAGCCGCGATGACCGAGGGAGACCGCACCGGCCATACGTAGGGAAGATCGTCAGGGACATCGGGAAACAGCTCCCCGTAGTGCTGCCGATCCTTGCGAACGAGCGCGGACCGGTGGCTGCGGTGCAGCGTTTCATCTCCGAGCCATGACGGCAGTGCCTTCGCGACGGCGAGCTCGGACTGGGTGCGGACGAGATCGATGCCGGCCGTGCGGAGGTCGGTCGCGATCGTTAGGGCGCACGTGTCGCCGAAGCCGAGCGCCGTCCAGGCATCGCAGCACGCGAATCCGTATCGGCCGAGCGCCTCCTCGAACCCCCTCCACATGAGGACAGCCGGGTGGTGTGCCCACCCGTAACCGGGCCTGGTCAGTGCGCGGACCACCTGGATGGTCTCCACGCGCTGCTTGCCGAGCCGCTTGCGATCCAGGGCGCGTGCGGAGCTCTCGAAGTCGGCATAGGGAAGGAACGTCTGCATGGTCACAGTTTGCCGCGCCGGCAGGGGTGGGGCGCGCCGCGACGGCTTCGTCAGGAGTCCGGCAGGACGTCCTTGACCGCGTCGACCACCTTGGCAAGTGCCGGTCGGTCGTCCCCCCCGCTCGCCCAGGTTGGGTCCTGCGGCAGAGGCCCCATGGGATCCGCGTCCTCCGGCGATGTGGCACTCGTGTCGAGCGAACGGCGGAAGGCCTCGTCCAGTCCCACGAGACGGTGCCCCTCAGGCAGCAGTTCCTGGAAGTCGTCGTCCGCGACGACCATGTCGTGGTGGAGGCTCTCGACCAGTGCCTCGACTGTTGGCCGAGGCACGTCGGTGAGGCTGCCTACCAGGGTGCCGACGAGGGCTGTCGGCATCAGCGGCACATTGACCTGCGGCCGTTCGAGCCCGGCATGCGTCGCGTAGGCCTCGAGCAGCGCGCCATAGCGCAGCCGGTCGGGCCCGCCCACGTCGAAGTGGCGCGAAGGGCCGGCGTACCCAAGTGCGCCAACGAGTGCCTCGAGCACGTCGACGGTGGCGATCGGCTGCACCGTGGAGTCCATCCACGACGGCACGGTGTGGATCGGCATCCGCTGGCTGACCTGCCGGATGATCTCGAACGAGGTGGACCCGCTGCCCAGGAGTACCGCTGCACGCAGCACGACCACGGTCGCGGGCGTATCGGTGAGGATGCGCTCGACCTCCCGTCGGGAACTGATGTGTTGGGAGAGCTCGTCCTCGGCGACGTCGGGTACGAGCCCGGAGAGATAAACGACCCGATCGACGCCGTGGGTACGCACACCGTCTGCGAGGTGGGTGGCCGCCTTGCGGTCGTTCGCGGCGAAGTCATCACCCCCCATCCCGTGAATCAGGTAGTAGACCGCGTCCACGCTGTCGCAGGCGGCCATGACCTGCTCGGGGTCGAGTGCGTCCATCACCACGGTTTCCACCCGGTTGCCCCACCAGGGTGGTTCCCGGTCGGGGTTGCTCGTGGTGGTGCGCACGTCGTGGCCGCGATCGAGCAGTAACGGTACGAGTCGACCGCCGACGTACCCGGTCGCACCGGTGACCAGGATCTTCAATGGGTCCTACCCTTCATCGGCACCGTCCTAGGTGACGCGTGGTACGACACACGGTGACACAGTGAGAGTCCGCGCGGGTACGCCGAGGTCGACCGACGACCCCCTCGGGGCGACGAGAAGCGGGTTGCGACGGGTGCCGGCAGGTTCGCATGAGCGACGCCGCTCTGGGAGAAGATGCCCCCGCGCTGCGCAACGCCGGTGCCGCTGCGGGCGACCGTGTCGTTGATGGATCGCGAGTCGCTGAGTAGTGAACCCCGGAGCCCGGGTTGGCGAGTCCCTCGGGTCCCCGGCGCCCCGAGCGCAGTTGCCTGGGCGCCCAAACCCCCTCCGGACGGAAAAGGATTCTTGGGCCGTTTGCCGCAGAAGTGTCCCCGCAATTTGCGGATGCCCGGCGTACCTCAGCCGCATGAGACGAGCGCGTGAAGGTCCGCCGGAACGCGCCCGGGGATCAGATTGCCGACCTGGGTCTGAGGGATGGCGCCGGACGAGCCTTCACGGCCAGAGTCCACAGGCATCCAGCGATCGCCACCACAACAGCCACGGCGAATGACCACGGGATTCCCGCTAGCTCCGCGGCGAAGCCGAGCACCATGGGTCCACCGCCCAGACCCAGGTCGATGAAGGCGCTGGCGGTCCCCGACGCGGCACCCCGCTCGGACGGCTTGGCGGTGGCGAAGATGGCCGAGAAGAACGCCGGCGTACTGAACGAGACGCCTACGGCCAGGACAGCAGATCCCAGGAGCAGGCCCTCACGCGTCGGCCACGAGGCCAGCAGGCTCAGGCCTCCCGCGATGGTGGCAAGGGCCCACGCCCCCAGGAGCAGTGGTGGGACCCGGTCGGGCAGCTTGGCGAACGCCACACGGCAGGTCACGACCACCGCTCCGTACACGATCAGGGGAGAGCTGGTGTTGCGCAGTCCCACTGCTTCGGCCTGAAGTGCCGAGAAGGCCAGGAAGCCGCCGATGGCGAAGATCGACGTGAAGAACGCCAGCGCGACCGGGATCGCCTTCCGGTGAATCAAGGTGCCTCGCGTGCCCGGCTCCCCGGACGTCCGGGTCTCACCGATCAGCTGCGCTGCGCCGGCCGCCATCGCGGCGAGAACGGCGGCGCCGATCCAAGCCGCGGAGAAGTTCCAGGCGTCGGCCAGGTACTCACCCAGCGGGGGGCCTAGCGCCAGTCCGAGGTACAGGCCGAGTGAGTTGTAGCTGAGTGCCTCTCCCATCCGGGACGGCGGCGCCAGGTCTGCGAGTGCAGCGAAGGACGCCACGAAGAAGGCGGCCTCGGCGACCCCGAGCAGCAGGCGAAGCGCAACCACCTCGAGCAGGCTGCCGGCGGCCGCGGTCAGAGACAGGCTGATCGCGCAGAGCAACGCCCCACCCACGAGCAGCGGTCGACGGCCGTGCACATCAGACAGCCGCCCCATCAGCGGCCGTAGGAGCAGCGCCGAGAGCGCGAACGCGCCGAACGCGATGCCCGAGCCGGCGCTGCCCGAAGCCAGCGGACCTGTGACGTACAGCGGCAGGGTGTAGATGGCGATGCCGTCGGCGGTGAAGTAGGCGAGGTCAGCGACGGCCAGCATGACGAACGCGCGAGTGAACAGGGCCTCCTGGTGGCGGGTGCCTGCGGCGGTGATAGTCATGCCGTCAGCGTTGCGACGCGGCGTCGTCACCGCATGGGTAGACCTACCCAGGTTTGTCCAGCAGTCCGTGCTCCATCGCGAACAGCGCAGCTCCGGCGCGTGTCGAGACGCCGATCTTGAGATAGATGTCCTGGATGTGGTGTTCGGCAGTGCGGTGGGAGATCACCAGCTCCCGCGCAATGTCGCGGTTCGACAGCCCGGCGGAAACGAGTCGGAGTACGTCCATCTGCCGATCGGTCAGACCCGCCGGCATGGTGCGCCGCGCTGCACGCTTGTGGCCTGCCGCCTGCAGAACTGCGGAGACCGCCTCGGAGTCCAACCGGCCTGCCCTCACGTCGGTATGAAGGACGCCTGCCGCGTCCGTGGCGGAGGCTGCCGATCGATAGGGGCGCGCTTCGATGAGGCTGCGGTAACGATCCGCTGCAGCAAGCAAGCGCGACGGCAGCGTCAGGGACGCTGCGTTGACGCCGCGGTGGTAGCCGCTTCCGTCGCAACGTTCGTGGTGTTCGCTCGCGAGCCTGGCTATCTTGGCCAGGTCGGGGATGCGCGCCAAGATGTGCTCGGTGTGGTACGGGTGGAGCTCGACCTGCTGCCGCTCACTCGTCGTCAAGGGGCCGGGCTTGTCCCAGATCCGACTCGATATCGCGACCCGGCCGATGTCATGCAGGTAGCCGGCGACACGCAGGGTCCACACCTGAGGAAGCTGGAGCACCTGTCCGGCGCCGGCGGCGAGGTCTCCCACACCTTGGGAGTGGCCGTGCATCCAGGGGCTCTTGAGATCGACGATGTCACCGAAGGTCCGGGCGACGGCCTCGAGGTCCTGCTCGCCGACGAGACGAACGGGGTCGGGCTCGACGTCGAGCACGGCGCGATAGGCGTCCACCTCGTCGATGTCGTCGAGCAGTGAGGGTGAAAGCGCCTCGACGATCTGGGGATCGAGGTAGGTCCCGGCTCGTCTGGCCACCTGAGCCATGGCCGCCGAAGGCTCGACGAGCAGGCTGAACAACACGGCAGTCGAGGCGACGTGCATGACGCGGGTCGGCAGGGGGATCGCCTCACCGGCTACGTCCGGATAACCCTTGCCGTTCCACATCGTCATGACGTGGGCCAGGGCCCCGTGCACCGTCGGGGGCATGCCGAGCCGCCGGGAGGCCTCGCGCGCCACCTCACAGGTCGCCGGCGGACCCAGCTTGTCGGACCGCCTGCCAGAGGTGATGGCCGTGGCGAGCACGCGAGACCTCGACCGGCCCGTGGCCCGGGCCATCGCGGGGATGAACGTCTGAACGAGGTCCCTCGGCTCCGCCCAGTTGGTGATGAAGGCCTGCCGCGTTGCAACGATCTCGTCGCCCCAGATGCCGGCGTTCTCATGGGCGAACGCGGTGCATCCCAGGTGCTCCAGCAGGGCGACATACACGACATCTCGGACCTCGGAGTCCGAGCAACCCAGACGCCGCGCGAGCCGCGCCGCGACCAGGCAGCGCTTGAGTGACTCATCGATCGGAGACCCGGCGCCGAGGTCCGTTGCCACGGACAGGCCTCCAAGCAGCCCGAGGAGGCGAAACACCTGACCAGGGTGGCACAGCCGCGACTTCCGGCGGAGACATAGGTGATCACTGACGGGTCGTCATGGAATGCTTCTCGAGTGAGCAGCCGCCCGGGCACTACCGCGAGGCCAGCCCTGAGCACCACATTGCTGCTTCCCTTCGTGCTGGTCTCCTTCTCAGCCAACTCCCTGATCACGCGACACGTCGTCCAGCAGGACCTGCTCGATGCGGGGCTGCTCACCGCCCTGCGGTTCATCTCGGGCGCGGTGGCGCTCCTGCTGCTCGTCGTCGTCCTGCGCGAGCGCCCGGTCGTCGGGCGGGCCAATCTGGTGCCGGCGTTGTGGCTGGGGATCTACGCCGTCTGCATCTCCTACGGCTACCAGCACATCGGCGCCGCCGCAGGGACGTTTGTCTTCTACGCCACCGTCCTGCTCACCCTCGTTGCCACCGACATCGCCCGGCGTGTGACGATCCCCAGGATCAGGCTCATCGGTGCCGGGGTCGCCCTGACGGGCCTCGGCGTCCTTGCCAGCACCTCGATCGACACCGTGACCCCGCTCGGCGTCGGACTTCTCGCGGCCACCGGTGCAGCCTGGGGCCTCTACACCGCGGCCGGCCGGTCAGATCGGGACCCTCGAGTCGCGACCACGGGCCACTTCCTGGTGCTCGCCGCGGTGCTGCTCCTTCCCACGGCGCTGCTGCTTGGCGTGGACAGCTCGGCTGAGGTGACGTTGTCCGGCCTGGTCTGGGGCACCGTGATGGGTGCCGGGACGACCGCCTTCGCCTATGTCGCGTGGTACGCCTGCCAGCGCACGCTGTCTGCGACCTCCGCGGGCACCGTGCAACTGGCTATCCCCGTCCTGACGGCGGTCGGGGCGGTGTTGCTGCTCGACGAGCGCTTCACCACGACGCTGACGATCTCCGCGGCCCTGGTCGGCGTCGGCATGTATCTCGCCCGAGCCCGAACCGCACGGCACTCCGACAGATGAGGGCGACTCGTCGTTGACGTCGGCACGAGAGGCACCGTGATCCGCGCCGGGGATTTATACAAGAGGGCTTGTATGAATGTCCAGGCATCCACGATCCTGGCGACATGCCACGCAAGACTGCCGCTGAGCGCCACACAGACACAGCCCCTCGGGCCAGACCGGGAGGCGAGTCCGGTGGCGCGCTCGTCGATGTCCTGATCGCCTTCCATCATCCCACCCGTCGATGGTTGGCGGAGATTCTCGAGCTCGAAGGTCCGACCACGGTCGGGCGGCTGGCCAGACGATCCGGGCTCGCGGTGGGCTCGGTGAGCCATCACCTCAAGGCACTGCACCAACGGGGATTCATCGAACCGGCACCCGACCTGGCCCGGGACACCCGGGAGAGCTGGTGGCGGGCGACGCCTCGTCGGTTGTCGTGGACGCGCGACGATTTCGAGGCTGGAACGATGGGGCGGCGGGTGGCGGAGGCTGCGGAAACGGAGAACTTCCGGCACCAGGTACGAGCTGTCCAGCAGTGGCTCTCCTCAGCACATGATGCTGATGAGCAGTGGAGCCGCAGTGCCAGCTCGACCGACACCCTGGTGTCGGCGACGGCAGAGCAGCTTGCCGACCTGAGTCGTCAGTTGGCCGAGGTCATCGCCTCCTGGTCGGATCAGTGCCTGTCAGATCGGGCCAAGCACCCGGATGCGGTACGCAAACCGGTGCGGGTGATCGCTCGCGCTTTTCCGAGTGCTGCGGTGCGACCGTGACGGGCACGCTCAGCGATGACCCGGCCGTCAACGCTGACCGCCCTCTGCATCGCGACGGCATGCTGCTCAGCTGGATGGCGGCATCGGCGGTCTCCTGGCTCGGCGATGCCGCCTGGACGGTCGCGCTGGCGTGGACAGCAGTCCACACGGTGTCGGCTGTGGGGGCGGGGGCAGTCATCGCCACGGAGATGTTTCCCCAGGCTGCGCTGCTGCTCCTGGGAGGGGTCATCGCCGACCGGTTCGACCCCCGGAAGGTGCAGGTGCTGGGCCAGCTCGCGAAAGCGGGTGCGCTGGCGGTGGGTGCGCTGGCCTGGACCTCGGGGCTGACCGGTGCCTCGACCCTGGTGCTGATGGCCTTGGCCTTCGGTGTGGCGAGTGGATTGACCATTCCCGCCGGCGCGGCGCTGGTTCGCCAGTTGGTGCACCATGACGAGCTGGTCAGGGTCAGCGGCTGGAATCAGATCAGCGGCCGTGTTGCCCGACTCGTCGGTGCGCCGGCGGGTGGTCTGCTCGTCGCAGGGACGGGCATCGTGTCCGTCATGGTGGTGGACTGCGTCACCTTCCTCATCATCGCCGTCGTGCTCACCCTGGTCGTCCGTCCGCGATTCGCCCTGCCACGTGCTGTTCATGACCGCTGGCGCGACACCTTCGCAGACGGTGTGTCCTACCTGCGACGGACGCCGACGGCGCGGCTGTTCGTCATCGGACTCACCGCGCTCAACGTCTTCGTCACTCCCGTCACCGCACTGGGTCTGGCCCTACGGGTGAGCCACTCGGGCTGGGGGGCGCATTGGCTCGGTGTCGCGGACGCGTTCCTGGCCGGGGGCGCCATCGTCGGAGGCCTCGCCGCGATCTGGTGGCAGCCGCTTCATACGGCCAGCGCGGGCTTCCGGATGCTTGTGGTCCAGGGGCTCGGCCTGGCCGCCGTCGGCGTACCCGTTCTTCCTCTCGTGGTGAGTGGGATGTGCGTGGTCGGGATCACGGCTGGAGCGGCGTCGGTCTGGCTGTCCGGAGCATTCCTGCGGGCTATCGACCCCGGCCAGATCGGCCGCGTCTCCTCCGTCAGCAGCCTCGGTGACATGACGTTGATGCCCTTGGCCGTGCCAGCGCTCGGCGCGGTTGCTGCGGCCGCGGGGGTGTTGACATCCACCGCAGTCTTCGGACTCTCCATGTCGCTGCTGTGCCTCTGGTTCGCGACTCGTCCCAGCATGCTGGAGCTCAGCTGACGTGCGGCCCGGCGCGTCTGCACGTCAAGGCTCCCGAATCGGTGGCGCGTCTAGAATCTCGACGTGAGCTTGACCTTCGCCGGAGCACTGGACCGCAACGCCGTCATCTCGGCCGTCGACCTGGTCGCCGAGCTGGCTGCACGACCGGAGGTCGTGGACGGGTGGACACAGGAGTCGAGTTGCGCGGGGATGAGCGTCGGTGGTCTGACCAGGCACCTGGTCGATCAGGCGGTCAACATCGTCAAGCTGCTCACCGCCGACGACCCGGCAGCAGCCGACGCGGAGACGATCCCCGTGCTCGAGCACTACGCACGGGCGGCCTGGGTGCGTGAAGACCTCGACGGAGAGACCAACCGGACCATTCGCGAGTCAGCAGACCGGCAGGCGATCGAGGGACATGCATGGGCGCTGTCAGCCCTTGCCGTAGCGCGCGGTGACCTGGAGGCCGTGCTGGCCCAGGCGCCACCCGCGACGTACGTTCCGTGGCAGGGCTGGGCGTTGCCGACCGACGACTTCCTGGTGACGCGCCTGATGGAGATGGTCGTGCACGCCGACGACCTGGCCGTCAGCGTCGACGTCGAGCCCCCGCGTTTCGAGGACAGCGTTCTCGACCCCGTGCTGCGCCTGCTCACGGGCATCGCCGTACGCCGCCATGGCCAGGATGCACTGGTACGCGCCCTGAGCCGTCCGGATCGTGCGCCGCACGAGGTATCGGCCTTCTGAAGGATCAGTGAGTCTTCTTGGCCGCCCGGCGTAGGTCGCGGGCGGTTCGGTCGAACAGTGCCGCCATCGTGCCCAGTCGCCGGTTGAGCTCGGCGTAGACCGGTTGGATCTTCGCCTTCAGAGACGCTATCTCCGCTGCGTAGTCGGCCGGTGCGGTGAGGCCGGCGGCCACCTTGGCGGCGATCGAGTGGTACTCCTGCCACAGGTCGACATACGGCGCCAGATGGGCCTGCCCACCCCACTGCAGCCGCTCGTAGGTGGGGTCGTGCCGGGCCAGCTCCGCGACGTACGTCTCGTAGGCGAACAGCCGTCCCGCATTGGTGAGACCGGTGCGACGGATGTAGGTGTTGTTGGCTGTCGCGGGGTCAGCGGCCGCCAACGCGTTGAGGGCGAGCTGCATCCGGGTGGCATCGCGCTGCAGCTGCTGGTGCGGGAAGACGTACTGGTCGAACACGTCCAACGCGACCAGGCCGGTCAGGATCTCGCGTTCCGCCTGAAGCATGTCTTCGGCCACCGTGTCGGGGTGTCGGCCCCGGCCGTTCACCAGCGCCGCGTCGAGCGCGTGGGCCTCGTCGGTGAACCTCTGGACGGCCCGGTTCAGTTGGGCAAGCTTCCGCTGATCCACTCCTGGGAGCGCCGCGAGGCCGACCCCGGCTTCGGCCTCGTAGGCGATCCTGCTCGCAGCCTCGGTCGCCCTTGCCACGAAGTCGAGCAGAGGCAGGGTCGAGCGATCGTGGTCGACCCAGATGTCATTGATGACCGCCATGTTCTGCGCGAGGTAGTCGAAGTTGACGTTCGCGACCACGTCGTAGTTGGTGTGGTAGTTCCTCGTGAGGTACGAGATGCCCACCGTGTTGAAGTAGAGGCTGGGAATGCCGGCCGCGGTCAGCGTGAAGTGGTCGGCGTTGGCCCAGACCGTGTTCTGCGAGAGGGTGCCGAACGGGACGCGGCTCGGGTCTCGCTCAAGTTGTGCCACAGCATGGGCGAGAAGCTCCGCATGCGTGCGAATCAGCAGCCGTTCCCCGGGATCGCCTGTCCCGAGCAGCTCGAAGTCCAGGCTCAGGATGGCCTGGTGTCCCCACTCCGGCCGCTGGTGGGTAACGGCGTACCAACAGCCGACCAGCCACTCGTAGTACGCGTCGGTGTAGCCGTACTCCTCATTGGTGCTGGCGAGGAACAGCAGGGTGCGCCGGGGTCGGAAGCCGGTGTCGCGAACGGCCTTGGCGATGCCGAGCATGGCCGCGATGGCGGTGGCATCGTCGGCGGCGCCGTGGAACCAGGCGTCATGATGCCCGGTGAAGATGATGTACTCGTCCGACCGGTCCGTGCCAGGCAATGCACCGAGCACGTTGTAACCGACTCCACCGGCCTCGGCCCGGGTCAGCTCGACCAGCGATGTGACCGTGACCGTCGTCGGACCCGTGGCGATGCGCTGGATGAGATCGTTCGCCGCGTTCCTGGTGATGAAGACGAACGGGACCCAGTCATCGTCGTAGGTGCCGTCGAAGCCCAGCAGGCCGTCATCGCGCGTGTTGTAGAAGGCTCCACCCGCGGTCGTGCCGGTGTAGAAGATGACCGCGAGCGCACCCTCGAGCGTGGCCTGGTGGCCGTGCCTGTTGACCCAGTAGTCGCCGTAGGCCCAGTTGACGAGCACGATCTTGCCCGTCGCGTCGATGCCCTCGTAGTCGCTGGCCTGACCGAGGCCGAGGTTGAGGACCTCTGCGGTGATGCCTGCCGGGGGAGTGCCGGGAACGCCGCCCCACGAACTCGCCGGGCTGGTCGGACCACCCTGGACAGAGAGGCTGGCGCCGTTGAAGACCCAACGGTCGATGGGCACAGGCAGCTTCGCCACGTTGCTCAACCCCAGCGAGTGCATCTCCTGCGTGATCCAGTCCACGGCGCGCAGGTTGGCCGGTGAGCCGCCCGGCCGCCAACCGTCAGGAGTATCGCCGAAGCCGGTGAGGGTCTCGGTGACCTGCCTCAGGTACGAGGTGTCGGTCGCTGCGCTGAGTCCGGCGGCGTCGCCCTGCCAGGGCACCCGCCCGTGCAACCCAGAGGACACCGCGGCGGCCGCGCGACTGCCCAGTGCTGGAGCTGCCAGGCCTGCCGCGGCCATGCCGGTGATGAGCGTTCGTCGGGACAGCCGGCGCTCGATGTGCGCTGCGAGCGCCTCGCTCACAGACGGGGGTTCACCGAGGTCGGCCGGGTCGGGGGCATCGGCTCCGTGTCCCAGCGTCAAACTCAGATCCGGATGATCGCTCAGCGCCCATGGTGCGGCGGCGCTGTCGTGATCGGTGGTCGCGGTGGGGACGTGTCCCGGGTCCTGTTCGCGCATTGTGAAACTCCGCAATGCCGGCGTCGCCCGCACGCGAGGGGCATACGGAATCGCTCAGCTCGTTCTCGAACCTATCCACGGCAGCGAGGACCCGTCAACGTTCGGAAAGGCGCCCCCGGGTCGGTCGGGCTGGCGGGTTCATTCGCGTCGGTCGGCGCGCACTTTCTTGCTGTGGAACGCAATGCGGGCAAGCATTCCCAGCGAGACAACCACGGCCACCAGGAAGACGACCAACGCGATGTGGTTGACGGCCGAAGATCCGCTGCTGGAGGGTTTGGCCAGCAATGCCGATGCCAAGATCATGGCGGCGAGCACGACCGCTGTCGCGAGAACGTTGGCCAGCTTGTGGAGGCCACGCAGGAACTCGTCTTCGTCGAACGCCTTGATCCGTAGCTCGAAGTTGCCCTGGCCGATCGCGTCGAAGGCCCGGTTCACACGACCCGGAAGCGCCTCGACGAACTCCTTGCCTTCGAGGACTGACGCCATCATGGCCGCCGGCGTGGTCCGCAGCGATGTCTTCATCAGTCCGCTGACGTGCCGCTCGAGGGCCTCGCGGGGCTCGAAGGCCGGGTCAAGCGTGGCCGCGACCTGGTCAAGGTTCAGCATGGCCTTGCCGAGCATCACCAGCGTGGGATCCATCCGCAGGCCCGCTTCTCCGGCCTTGCGGGTCAGCTGGAGGACCAGTGCCCCCACGTCGAGATCCGACACGGTCGCGTCGGAGGCCCGGCCGACCGTGTCTGCGACGGCACGCGCGAAGACGCCCTCGTCAAAGCCGGGAAGCTGCTCGCCCAACGTGATTGCCACCCGCGTTACCTCCTCCGGCCGGGCGTCGGACAGGGCCAGGAACAGTTTGACGAGCTTGTCACGGACGGCTGGTGCCAGCCGGGCGATCATCCCGATGTCGAGCAGAACGAGCCGCCCGTCCGGAGACAAGAGGACGTTGCCCGGGTGCGGGTCGGCGTGGAAGATGCCGTGGACGAGCACCTGGTCCAGGTAGGCCTTGAAGAGCTCGTCGGCCAGCGGCGCTCCGTCGAGCTCGAGCTTGCCCAGGGGGCCGAGGTCGGTGACCTTCTTGCCGGGGACGAACTCCATCGTGAGCACCCGGCCGGTCGTCAGGTCGGCGTACGGCTCGGGGACGACGATGTGCTCGTAGTCTGCGAGAAGGTCCCGCATCGTGGAGAGGTTGTCGGCCTCGCGGCGGTAGTCAAGCTCCCCCACCAGCGCCTTGCGGAACTCCTCGAGAAGATCGGAGAAGCTGTAACGGCGCCCGACCTCGGTGTGCTTGTCCAGGTACGACGCCAGGTCCGCCAGCACGTCCAGGTCGTCGCGGACCTGCGCGCGGATCCCGGGCCGCTGGACCTTGACGACGACCTCGCGTCCGTCCCGTAGCGTCGCGCGGTGGACCTGGCCCAACGAAGCTGCCGCCAGAGGAGTGCTGTCGAAGGTCGGAAACACTTTCGACAGCCTGACCTGGAGCTCGTCACTGACAATGGCCTCGACCTCCTCGAACGCGAACGGCTCGACCGCGTCCTGAAGGCGTGACAACGCCTCGATGTAGGCGGGGGCCAGCAGGTCGACTCGGGACGACATCAGCTGCCCGAGCTTGACGAACGTCGGGCCCATGGCCTCCAGGTCGGCTGCGAGCCCGAGTGCGGCTTCCGGGTCACCGTCGGGTGTCTCTTCCTCGAGAACGGAGTCGATGCCGGCTGAGCGCACCAGGTCACCACGACCGTGACGAAGCAGCAACATCGCGATCTGGCGATAGCGCTTGATGTGCGTGGGATCGATTTTCAGGCTCATGGTTCCCCGAGGGTAGTAGCGGATGTCGTGAGCGACAGACATCGACTCGGCGCCTCCGGTCCGGACTCGTCGGTTCCGACAGTCAGGTTATTGCCAGGTTTGGCTACCTAGGTTGGCCGCATGACGACCCTCCAAGCCACCCGCCTGCGCCGGCAGATGCTCAACAAGGTGCCCGAAGTCACCGTGTACTTCTGGATCATCAAGATCCTCTGTACGACGGTGGGTGAGAGCTTCGCCGACTACATCAACGAGACCTTGGGCTTCGGGCTGACCAACACGACGCTGGTCTTCTCCGCGGCCCTCATCGCGACGCTGGTGGTTCAGTTCCGGCTGGACAGGTACGTCCCGAGCGTCTATTGGCTCGCCGTTGTGCTGATCAGCGTCGTCGGCACACTGCTCACCGACAACCTGACTGACGGTCAAGGTGTCCCGTTGTGGATCAGCACGACCGTGTTCGCGGTGTTGCTGGCCGTCGTCTTCGCCGTCTGGTACGCCCGGGAGCGCACCCTGTCGATCCACACGATCGTCACGACCCCGCGTGAGGGCTTCTACTGGCTGACTGTGCTGGTGACCTTCGCGCTGGGTACGGCGGCCGGCGACTGGACGCTCGAGCTGACCGGCTGGTCCGCCGGCGCCTCGGTGATGCTGCCGCTGGGCCTGATCACGGCCGTCCTGGTGTCGTGGAGGCTCGGAGCCGGACCGGTGCTGTCCTTCTGGCTGGCCTACATCCTGACCCGCCCGCTGGGCGCGAACATCGGCGACTACCTGGCGTCACCACGCGCCGATGGTGGCCTAGGGCTCGGCACGATGGGCACGAGTGTCCTGTTCCTTGGCACGATCCTCGCGGTGGTGATCTTCTTGACGAAGACCGACCGGGACCGGACCGAGCTGACCCACCACACTGACGCCTCAGAGGGGTGACTGACGTGTCGACCGACCTCGCTCATGACGTCGAACGCCCGAACGGTCCGCATCCTGGTGGTGACTGACCAGGCCGATCCCGGGCCCGGGCTGAGGGCCGCCATCAGCCGCCGCGCCGAGGCCGGAGACGTGCAGTTCCGCGTCGTCGTGCTCAACCCGGCGCGTTCGGAGCTCCACCTGCTGCACCCCGAACGTCACGACAAGGCGGCTGAGGCGGAGGACGTGCTTCGCAAGGCGCTGCCCGAGATCGAGCGCTGTGCCGGACGGACCGTCATCGGGTCGGTGTCCGTGCGGCACGAGCCGATGGATGCGATCGAGGAGATCCTGTTCAGCGAGCCGATCGACGAAATCATGCTTTCGGTGCCCGAGCACGGCGTCACCACGTGGCTGCATCATGACCTGCCGCATCGGCTGAAGCACTTCGGCCTGCCGGTCACCGTGGTGCCGCACGACACCGCCGGCTGAGTACGGCGCGCTAGGTCAGGCGACACCCGCATCGACTCCTGATCGGAGTAGCAATCGCCCCGATGGTGGGTGAATCACGTCGAACTCGCCCGGCTCCGCCAAGGCGACGACATTGTGCGACGTTACTGACTCGTGGGTCAGCTTCTTAGGCGGAAAGGGCTCCCGCCCGGGGCGTTGCCATGACATCCTGCCGACGGGCATATACCGTGCCCGTGACGAGGAGGCTCCATGCGCAAGAAGCAGTTGATGATCCCGGTGCTGGTGGCTTTGCTGGGCCTGCCGCTCGCAGCGTGTGGAGGCGGTGGCGACGCCAACCAGGACACGTCTGCGCCGGCCAAGGGCAGTGGCGTCTGCGGTTCCACCGACGCGACGGGCGACCTGCTCGCCGAGGTCTGCGATCGCGGCGAGATCACGGTGTCGACCGACCCGGCGTACCCGCCGCAGTCCTCGCTGGACAAGAAGACCGGCGGCTACGAAGGCTTCGACATCGATGTCGCCACCGAGGTGGCGCACCGGCTCGGAGTGAAGGTCGCCTGGGAGACGCCCGCCTGGGACGTCATCACGGCCGGTGGCTGGAACGACCGGTGGCAGATGAGCGTCGGCTCGATGACCCCGACCAACGACCGGCAGAAGGTGCTCGACTTCAGCCAGCCGTACTACTACACCCCGGCTGTGGTCGTCGTGCACAAGGACAACACCAGCGTGACCGACCTCGCGACCGACCTGGATGGGAAGAAGATCGGCGTCTGTGGCGGCTGCACCTACGAACAGTTCCTCGACAAGACGCTGGCGATCAAGGGCTTCACGTTCGACTTCCAGATCGACGACGCGCAGATCTCCGGCTATGACACGGACACGACGGCCCTGCAGGACCTCGCTCTCGGTGACGGTACGCGGCTCGACGCCGTGATCACGTCGCTCACCACGGCGCAGGGCTACATCGACGCCGGCAACCCGGTGAAGATCGTCGGCGACCCGGTCTTCTACGAGCCGTTGTCGATCGCCGTCGACAAGAGCGCGAAGGCCGACCCGGCCAGCCTGGCCAAGGCCATCGACGACATCGTCGGCGAGATGCACAGCGACGGGACGCTGACCAAGCTGTCGGAGAAGTGGTACGGCGGGACGGACCTGACGGTCCAGCAGTGACGCACGAGGAGCCGCGCTTCGAGTGGTTGGCGCTCGCCAGCGCGCGGGTGCCGTTCCGGATGAAGGTGGCGGCTGTCTGGGCCGTCATCTTCATCCTGCTCGGGCTCTTCGTGGTCGCGGCCGGCTTCGACCGCCAGTGGATCCGCGACAACATCGGCTACATCGCCGGGGGACTCCGCTTCACGATCGCGATGGCCGTGGGCGGCATCGCCATCGCCGTCGTGCTCGCGACGATCGGTGCGCTGGCGCGAATCTCACGCAACCCGGTCGCCTACGGCATCTCCGGCTTCTACGTGTCCTTCTTCCGCGGGACGCCGTTGATCGTGCAGATGTTCCTGATCTACCTGGCGCTGCCTCCGGTCGGCTCCAACCTGGCGGCCAAGTACAGCTGGCTCCCGGAGGGCTTCGACCAGACGCTGGTCCTGGACGCAGCGACCGCCGGCACGCTCGCGCTCGGCCTGAACTATGGCGCGTACATGACGGAGATCTTCCGGGCCGGCATCCAGTCCGTCGCCATCGGTCAGGGGGAGGCAGCCGACGCGCTCGGCATGACGCACGGTCAGAAGATGCGCAAGGTGGTCCTCCCGCAGGCGTTCCGGGTGATCATCCCGCCGACCGGCAACGAGTTCATCGCGATGATGAAGGACACCGCCCTGGTGTCCTTCCTCGGCGTGACCGCGGCAAGCGCGGAGATCTTCCGCCGGTCGCAGTTGGTGGGCAAGGCCGACTTCAAGAACCTCGAGGCCTATCTGGCCGCGGCCATCTTGTACTGGGTGCTGACCGGCATCTTCTCGTTCTTCCAGCGGAGGTTGGAAGACCGGATCGGACGTGGGTATGTCCGCACGTCCACCGGCAAGCCGGCTGCCGCCCCGATCCCTCAGGGGCACGGCCAAGGGGGGATGCCGTGATGGACGACGACGTCGTCGTGCGGGTCGACGCCCTGCACAAGTCCTTCGGCCACCTCGAAGTCGTCAAGGGTGTCGACATGGAGGTACGCCGCGGCGAGGTGGTCGTGATCTTCGGCCGCTCCGGGTCGGGCAAGTCCACCCTGCTGCGCTGCGTCAACTTCATCGAGGACCCGACTCGGGGCAGCATCGAGGTCGCGGGCATCCGGCTGGGTGGTGGTCACCGGACCCGGCGTAAACGCAGCCAGATCCGCCAGCTCCGGCTCCAGGTCGGGATGGTGTTCCAGCAGTTCAACCTCTTCCCCAACATGACCGTGCTGGACAACGTGATGTCGGGTCCGATCTGTGCCCGACGGGGCAAGGAGCCGGCGATCAAGCAGCGAGCGCTCGAGCTGCTCGAGCAGGTGGGTCTGTCGGACAAGGCAGGGGAGCACCCGATCCGGCTGTCCGGCGGCCAGCAGCAGCGCGTGGCCATCGCCCGGGCGCTGGCCATGGAGCCGAAGGTGATGTTGTTCGACGAGCCCACCTCCGCGCTTGACCCCGAGCTGACCGGCGAGGTGCTCTCGGTGATGAAGAACCTCGCCACCGAGATGCACATGACCATGATGGTCGTCACTCACGAGATGGGCTTCGCGCGCGAGGTCGCCGACCGGATGTTCTTCCTCCACGAAGGCGTGATCCTCGAGGAGGGTCCTCCGTCGCAGGTTGTCGCCTCCCCTCGTGAGCCGGAGACCAAGCATTTCCTCGACGCGGTGCTCTGACCGGTGGGAGCCGGGAGGTCAGGCGAGCTTTTCCCGATACAGGTCGCGGAGCACGCCGATCTCACCGCCGTGGTGCATGGTCTCGCGGCTCACGTGCAGGACCAGGGCTCCCATCGGGTCGTCGGCGAAGGGTCCGCCGCGAGGTCCGATCGGCGCCGCCAGCTGTTCGTCGTCGAGTGACGCGATCCCGTCTCGCCATCGGGTGGAGGTCTCCTGCAGCAGTGCTACCGCTCCCGCGGCCGTGCCGGGCACGGCTGGGAGGTAGCGGGGATCGAACATGTCGGCGTCGGCGTCCGCGTCGGGCCCGAAGAACGCCAGGGAGCGGGTGCCGAGATTGCTGACCGCGATATGCGTGAGCCGCCAGCCGATCGTGGTGAGGTGCTCGCGCCCGTCGTCCGGGCCCTCCTGGATGGTCCATCCGCCTCCCGGATCCGGCCGGACGGACCAGCAGTCCGCGACCGGCTCCCAGAAGAACTCGGCATCGGTGAGCCCCTCCAGCCGAGGCATCAGATGTGCGGCCAGGTAGAAGTCGAGCTGGTCGACCAGCAGAGATGTCCATTGTGTGCTCATGACCACGAGCCTGCCAGGCAGGTCCGACAGGGTGCAGAACAGACGGACAACACACCCGTACATCGCTTTATCGTGCAGACCATGGATACGACGGCAGCGAGAGTCGGAGCTTCTGATATCGGACGTCGTCAGTATTTGCCACTAGGCAAACGGGTATTCGGAGGACTACTTTCGGTTCGGATCGCGATACCGATTGCCAGGATCGCCCGCACAAGTCGCTGATCCAGCCTGGACCGCCCCGTCCCTGACGCTTCGGAACGGGTGTCGTTGAGGCGCTTCGGAAGGTCCCTCGTCGCGGTGGCGCTCAGCGCAATGGCGCTGGTCGTGAGTCCGGTCGCCGCCGACTCCGCCCCGGCTGTCGCACCAGGGTCGTTCAGTGCGGTTGCTGCTGGTGATGCCCACTCGTGTGCCCTACGGGACGGCCTGGTCTGGTGCTGGGGCGCCAACGACGTCGGCCAGCTCGGCAACGCGGCGGCCGGGGAAGTGGCGGTGTCGCCGGTGCCGGTCGACGGCATCTCGACCGCGACAGCGATCGCCGCGGGAGGCGACCACACCTGCGCTCTGCTCGCCGACACCACAGTGTGGTGCTGGGGTGCCAACAACCTGGGTCAGCTCGGTGACGAACTCGACCAGGGACAGCAGCATGCCGGTCGAGGTGATGACAGGGTCAAGGCCCGACACCGCGCCGCTGACAGGCGTCACCCAGATCTCGCTCGGCAAGACGCACAGCTGCGCGATGAACAGCGCGACCGTGTGGTGCTGGGGATCCAATGGCTACGGGCAGCTCGGCACCGCCGACGCCGTCGACGTGCCGTTGGATGAGGGGTGCAATGTCGCCTATTGCGGGGTGCCGGCGTCGAAGGTCGACGCCGACGGCCGCCAGTACTCCTACGCCATCTACAACGCTCCCGAGCCGGTTCAGGTGGGGACGCAAGAAGACGCAACGATCGTGGTATTCGACCCAGCGGGTAGCTATGTGCACTCGTGGAAGTCGCCTGGGCAGCCGGCACTGGGTTCGTCAATCCTGTCGATCGCCGCTCACGCGGAAAACTCCTCCACGCGCGTTTACGCGGTGAGCAACAACAACCTGTTGCAGGACAACTCGGACAACAACAGTCCTCCGCAGGATCGAGCCGATTGCCGTCACGGACGGGAGCGGCATGGCAATCGACTCGCTCCCCGCATCGTCCACCTGCTCCGCGCAGGTCCACGGCCGTCCACCCTCGGCAACGCCTGTGCGGTCTGGGGATTGGCGACCGATCGTGCAGGCTACCTTTACACGGCAGTCCGTCGACCCTCAGATCCCAGGGAGGCCATAGACCCGGGGGGGTGGGAGATCGCGAAGATCGATCCAACCACCAAGGAGACCCTGTGGCGGATCACCGATGCCAGCGGCGAGTTCAGTGGCGGGGGAAACAACGCGATCCGAGACATCGCGACCGGAGTTGACGCCCAAGGCCGTACTTTGCTGTACGTCCTGGACTCAACCGTTGACAACGGGATCCAGAAGTTCGTCCATGTCTACGACTCCAACGGTGGTTTCCTGCGCCGGATGACCATCGGGCAACCGGGGGGGCGATGCGCTCCGTTGCCGAACGGACAGCTGCCGTTGCCGACCGGTATCGGCGTGGCAGACAACGGCACCGTGGCCGTGGCGCTCGAACACGTGGTGTCAGGACCCAGCGGTCTCGAGTACGACCTCTCGTGCGTGGAGTTCCGCTCACCGGCCGGCGCCTACTTGGGCAGCATCGGCGGCGACCCCGACCCGATCCCCGAGCCGGGGCTCGTCCGGGACCTTGCCGGTCTTCCCGATGGCGGTCTCGTCGCAGTGCAGGCTCTGCCCGGTCGGGTCAGCAAGATCGACCTGGATGGAGTACGTGATCGATCTTGGGGACACCGGCAGTTCAGCTCGACGGCCCTCGAGCTGACCGCCGTAGCCGACGTGTCGAGCGCACTGGCCGTCAATGGCCTGTCGACAGGTGCCCGGCATACCTGCGCGCTGATCAAGGTCGACGCAGGCACGACGTCGCGAGCCTGGTGCTGGGGCTCGAACAGCTCAGGGCAGCTCGGTGTGGGTGTCTTCACCGACGTGTCCTCGAGCTATCCACGCCCGCCGGACCCCCCACCCAATGTCGGTCTGAACGCCATGGCAGCAGGCGGCGACCACACGTGCCTGGAGCGCCGGGCAGCATCGGGTGGCGACCTCTACTGCTTCGGCGCCAACGGTGCCGGGCAGCTCGGGGCAGCGGTCTACCCCGCCTCGGTACACCTGGACGACGGCGACCTCGTCAGGGCCGGGGCCAACACCACGTGCATCACGCAGTCGCCGGGAGCCAGGTGCTGGGGTGGGGACTCCGACGGCCAGCGCGGCGATGGCGGCGGCTCGTGCGCCACCAACTCTGCTGGTTTCGTCGTGACCGCGTCGTGCCCCGCCACCGATGGTGCTGCTCAGCTGACCGGCATCGCCGACCTGACCGCAGGCGCGGCGCATGCCTGCGCGGTTGCCGACGCCGGCCTGTCGGTGTACTGCTGGGGTCGCAACGACGACCACCAGGTGAGCCAGGGGAGTGCCACGTCCTTCGACCATGCGGTCCGGGTGATCTTCCCACCACTTCCCGGGAACGAGCCGGCTGTCGACGTCATCCTGAGCGGGCCGTTCAGTCTCGACCAAACGCAGGTTGAGCTGACCGACCCCCTGCTCGTCCACTTCTCCTCGCCGGTGACCGGGGTCGACCTGACCAACGTCCTCGTGACGGGTCAGCCCGGCCCCACCACACCGCTGTCGGGCACTCAGCAGTGCCGGGACAGCCTCGCAGCGGTCGTGGACTGCTCAGCCGGCCCGGTCGCTACCGTCTGGTTCACCCCGGCCGACGCCCTGACCCCGGGAGTCGAGTACAGCGCGACGGTCAACCCCGCCGGGGCGGCGAAGGTGCTGGTCGGCGGTGAGGCTCTGGCGAACGTCACGGTCGGAACGGTGCACGTGGCTCTGAGCGATCCCGTCAGCCTCGGCCTCACGGTCGGCCCGATCGGCACGCTGGATTGGCCGCGCGGACTGCTCACGGTGCCGATCTCCAACCCGATCCATGCCATCACCGCAAGCAACCTGATCGCGACCGACCACGAGTCCGGCGTCGAGATCACCGGGGCCTACACGTGTCTGGACGCCCTGGCAGCAGTGGTCGACTGCCAGTCCGGCGACGTCGTCACCGTCGAGATCGAGCCGGACGCTGCCCTTTCCGTGGGAGCGCTGTACGACGCCGAGCTCAATCCGAGCGGCGCCGCACCGGCCTTGCGAGGCACTCGTGCCGTTCCTAACGCAACAGCCGGTCCGGTCGGCCTGGCCGACGGACCGCCGGTCGGCATCGTCCTGAGTGCCCCCGGCAACGCTGCGGTGGCCGACCCCGACGGGCCGTTCGTCATCGCCTTCGACCAAGCACTCAGCGGCATCGACGACGCCAACCTCGTGGTGACCCCAGCAGGGAGCACGACCCCCGTGGCCGGAACTCTCGTCTGCCAAGACGGCGACACAGCACAGGTCTTGTGTGCCAGTGGTTCAGTGGCGAGGGCATTGTTCACGCCGGACACGACCCTGCCGAGCGATTCGACCTACACCGCGACCGTCGATCCGCCTGGCACCAGCCCGGCGCTGGTCGAGGGATTCCGGGTGCCGACGGCGACGTCGAACTCGCTCGCTGTCGGCAGCTCGGCGGTGAAGCTCACCGTCACAGGACCGCACCACGCACGACGCGTGCCCGTCGCCGGGCCGTTCGTCGTCGCAGTCTCGTCACCGCTGACCCACGTCACGAAGAAGAACGTCGTCATCCGGGGCGCCAACTCGCCGTCACGCCTTCGGGGAAGCCTCATCTGCAAGGACGGAGCGAAGCACAGGGTGTCCTGCCTCGACGGTCCGGTTTCCGGGATCCGGATCAAGCCGAAGCGGGTGCTGGTGCCCGGCGCCAAGTTCGGTGCCTTTCTGAACCCCGCCGGCGTCACACCGGCCCAACGTGCCGGGCATCCCGCGCCGGCTGCACAATCCGGACCTGTGCGGTCGCTCGGGACGCTCGACCAGTCCAGCCCAGCGGTCCGCTATCGCTGGAGCGTCGTCCGTTCGCCCTCGGCCTACGGCGGTGAGTACGTCGCTGATGACGCCCGGAACGCGAAAGTGACGTACTCCTTCACCGGTCGGCGGGTGCAGTGGATCTCCGTCAACGGACCGGATCGGGGCCTGGCGAAGGTGCTGATCGACGGGGCGCCGGTCGACCGGGTGGACGGCTACGCGCCACGACTTCGCTACGGCGTCAAGCACACCTATGGCTCACTGGGCCGGGGGCCGCACCGGATCACCATCGCGGTGATCGGTGCCAAGGGCGTCCCTGCATCGTCAGGCCGGCTGGTCGCCGTGGACGCGTTCAAGACCTGGTCACGCTCCCGCGCGGTGCTCGTACCGCGCCCGGCGCTGGGCGTGCGATGGGGACCGCACCGATCGCCGGCCGCCACGCACCACGTTTTCGTCGCGTCTCAGCGGCGGGGAGCCACTGCGATCGTCAGGTTCGCTGGCACGTCGATCACGATGCTGACCTTCACCGGTCCTCGTGAGGGCACGGCTCGGGCCTTCATCGACGGCAAGCCGGTCCGCCGGGTGATCAACCACGGCAAGGCCGGCGCGAAGCGGCTGCGGTTCGGTCACCTGACGCCAGGGACTCACACGTTGCGGATCGTCGTGAGCGGCTCCGGGCGGATGGCGATCGACGGCTTCAACGTGAGGGGACGGCCATGACCCGTGCGACCCGGACCCGCACGCGGAGGACGATCAGAGCCTTCGCAGCGACGTCGGCGTGCCTGCTCGTCACCGGGGTGCTGACCGTTGTGCTCCCGACGGTCCTGCCACCCGGGCCGTTCACGGTACAGGCTTCCGGGGCCGGCTGCCTGGACGACAACGGTCACGAGGTCACCTGTCCGATCTCGCTCAACCCCAACCCCCTGCCGATCGGCACGACGATCGGCGAGCAGGAGCTGACCGGCTTCTTCGGGTCGGCGGGCGGCGCGACTCAGGTCCAACCCTACGAGTGGCTGGCCGGGAGCACTCCAGGCAAGTGCCTACCCAACGACGCGGCCTGCAGCCTCAGCTCCAAGCTACGCGCCGGCTCACCAGTCCCGGACCAGAGCAAACCAGCCGAGTGGCCGAGCGCGCCGGGCATGACCGGCCCGGCATCAGGCGACACTGCAATCACTGCTGGTGACCTGAACGGTGACGGCCGGGACGAGACGATCTCCGCTGCCACCTGCCCCAGTGCAGCCGGAAGCTCGACCGAGATCTGCCTGTCGGTCTACAACCCCGCCACCAACGGCTACCCGAAGGCTGGACAGGTCACCTGGTTCCACACCGGTCAGGACGTCGACACCGAAGGCGTCGGCACGATCAGGCTCGCGGAGGGCCTGCTGGTCCGCAAGACCGCCGCTGTCACGCGCGCCGTCTTCACGGTCAACGACGGGGCGGATCCTGCCGGTGACCCCATCCCGCAGGGTGGCATCCTGGCGACCTTCACGACCAGAGACCCCCACGGCTACGTGCCAGGACAACCCCTGCGGTTCGCCGACGATCCTGATCTGGCCGAGGCGATGTGCCCCGCGCTGAGCCAGGGCTCTGTGCTGTGCGGAGCCGACCTTTCCGCCGACTGGCTCCCCGTCCTGTCCGTGCCGACACCCACCACCTTCACGCTCCGGATCGGCGTCGCGTTCGAAGAGGCACCGCCAGGCGGCGGCGACGACACGACCACCGGTCCCGTCGTGCCCGACCCCTGGCCGGTCCTTCCGCAGCTGGGAACTCTCGGCGGCGTGGTTGAGATAGGACAATCGAAGATCGAGGTCATCGAGAACGGCTCGGCGCCCGTGCCCCCGTTCGACATCTTCGTCGACAGCGAGCAGATGCGGGTCACGGCCCGCAGCCAGGTGGGAGGCAGCAGCGCCTACAACTACACGGTCACCCGCACCAGTCTGGTCGAGCACTCCGCGGGCGCCGTCGTGTCGCAAGCCTGCACCGCCTGTGAGCTCGAAGCGACCGGTGTAGGGCCCGGACTGGCGATGGCCTGGGATGCTCCCGGCCGGACGGCAAAGCTGGCGACGTTCTCCGTGCGGATGAAGGCACGCAACCCAGTCCGGCTGATCGACGACGCACCCGTCGGACGGCTCGCCACGAACGCGGTGAGCGCCACAGCCGACGGGTCGAACAGCTTGACGGTCTCCGGACGTGATGCGCTGGACCTGGCCGTCGACGACTTCGACGGCGACGGACAGGACGAAGCCGCGGTCGTCTGGGCTGGACAGGTCTCATCCGTGGACCTTGGCCTGGTGCGCTTCTACGGGGTTTCCGAGGGCAAACAGCTCACGCCCTTGTCCGACGCGCGGCCCTGGGACGCGGTGAACGCCAAGGCTCCCTACAGCGTCTCGACGGCCACCGGCTTCTTTTCCGCCGCCCAGGGCACGAACACGCTCGGACAGGACCTCGCGATCGGCTGGGGCGGACGCGGGCACGCCTTCGAGGTCTTCGACGTGACCCGAGACTTCCAGGTCCGCAACGTCGGGTTGGACAACTCCAGCAGCCCTCGGGTGCTGCAGTCCGGCGGCAAACCCGCCCAATGGAAGCCCGGCACGAACTATGCGGCGGGGGACATCGTGCAGGACCCACTGGGCTTCTGGGAGGCTTCCCAAGACGGGAAAGCCGCGTGTACCCAGGATGTCCCCGACGCCACGACGTTCTACTTCCCCAAGCCGGGGGCATCGACCAGTTCACCGCTGGCAGCTCTCCCCGAGACCGCTGGGTGGGATCTACGCGCGAACCGTCAGGCCGGGCTCAAGGTCAGCGATCCCACCACCGCCGGCTCCGAGCTTCGCGGCCTGCTCGATCCAGGTCCTCCGACGGTGACGGCAGCGGTGGCGCCGGAGTTCCTCAGTCCCCTCCCAGTGCCAAAGAACGTCCTGCACGGTCAGTACGTGTCGCCGGCGCTGGCGGAGCAGAACATCACCTCGACGTCGGTTCGCATGCTGATGCAAGGGGCCTGGTCGGACATCCCCATCGTCGGGCCGGCGACCGATCAGACCTTCCCAAAACTTGCGATCCGGGTCGTCTCCCACGACGGCTCGATCGACCGTGGCACGTTGTACAGCAACCTCTCTGTCCCGATCTCGGGAGATGAGCCGTACGCCAAGGTCAGCACCTGGACGAACAGTCAGGGCGACTCGCTCAAAGCCGGCACGACGCGTCGGTTCGCCGGTACGGAGAGCGGCAACACGCCCCTGACGGCGGTGCATGCCCAGGTCGGTGACCGGCTGGTCGTCGAGTTTGGCACCAGGGCCGAGCCCGACCCCACAGGTCGGGCCGACGAGATCGTCTGGGCCGGAACTCCGGCAGGACAGGATCTGCCGAACGACACCACCACGCGGGGTGGGCTGTACAACCCCCATATCGACTTCACCAAGCCGCTCGTCCTCGACAACTGTGCCGACCACTTTGCCGACACCAGCAGCATCGTCTGGAAGCGCGTCACCGTTCCCGATCACGTCACCACCTGGGACCCCAGCCCTCACTTCAGGTCTCTGGCCGAGCCGAACGACTGGCCCACGGCGCTGGAGGCGGCTGGCCACTCGGCGGTACGGCTCGCCTCCGGGGACCTCGACATGGACGGGGTCGACGAAGTGGTGTTCGCCGATGCCCGCACCGCACCCCTACCCGGCCAGGCCTCTGCGGCGCCTGCGCTGTCCCCGATGCAGATCCAGGTGTGGACGCAGGACCGCGCCGACTGCGCGGTCCCGGCCTCGCCCGGTGCGGCGGACGCGTGTCCGTCACCGCAGGGTCTCCCGTCCCGTGTGCTGCTGGCGAAGGCTGCGGCCTCGACCGTGGGCGGCCAACTGGCGGGCAGGAACGACATCCTCGGCAGCGGTCAGCTCTCGATCGGCGTCGGCCGGGTCGGCTCGAGTGATACCCAGGACGTCACATTCCCGAACGGCGTCAACCCCGACGTGGTGCTGGCCTGGACCTGCGCTCCGTCCGGAATCGGTCAAGCGCAGCGCTGCGGCAGCGCCAGGCGCCAAATTGACGGGCCCGTGCAGGGTTCCCTCGGCGTGGCGGTGCAGGCGTTCGACGTGTGCGTCGTCGGCACGGACCAGGATGGCGACGGAGTCGATGACGTCTGCGCGACGAACCCGGGCGGAGGGGCCAGGCCGTGGCAGCTCACGTCCCCCGGCGCAGCGTTCACGCACGCCCGGACGCCAGCCACTTCTGGACCCGGCGTCGACTGGGGCACAACGAACTTCGTGCTGCCCGACATCGACCGGGACAGCAAGACGCTGGGCACACCGCTGGAATACCTGGAAACCGGTCACGTGCAGCCGCTGCTGATCGTCCGGAGTCCGCCTGTGCACTTCGATGCCTTTGACACCAGCACCAACGGCGAGCCGGGCACGGGACCCGACGGGAAGGTCGACCCGACCGAGGTCTGGGACGTCAACAACTGCTTCACCGACTACCTGGCCACAGGTGAGGACTACACCTGCCACACCACCGCGTCCTACGGCACGAGCACGACGGTTTCGTCGACGCTGCACGGCGAGGTGACGAACTCGAACACCACTGCCGGAGCCGGCACGGTCGGAGTCGGCGTTGGCGCCGCTGTACTCGGGAAGTGTGCTCGATCGAGTGGGGACGTGCACGTCACTGACATATCGACCTCCGACCCGAAGGCGACAGCCACAGGTGCCGCGTGCATCGAGGGGTCCGCCTTCCTCAAGCTGTCGGGCAGCGAGAGCCAGACGGCCTCCGGTGCGAAGGACGTAGGAAGGTCGTTCACCTACACCTCGACGGTGACGACCTCGGCCGGCACCGATGCCGTCTATGCGGCGGTGCAACAGAGCGAGGTGCTGGAGTACCCGGTGTATGCCGGGTCGGGGTTCGGGTTCGGCTCGGGGACGCCGATCGAGTACGTGACGACGAAGACCCCGCTCCGCACGCGCTTCCAGTGGAACTCGTCGGAGGACTTCAACCTGCCCCTGACCGGGCAGGGTCATGTCGCGCAGAACATCTTGTCCTACGCCCGATCCGAGGACCAGCTCAAGAGCAAGACGCCCAAGAACGGGTTGCTGTCCGCCACCCCGATGGACGGCGGCACCTGGGTGAAGGCCGCCGTCAAGGACGCGCCGAACTTCGCGTGTGCCCAGAATGCGACCCAGCCGTCCAACGACGTCACGCCGATCTCGATCCGGGGCACGGACACCTGGGGCAAGATCAAGGACGGCAGCGGAACGACCCGCTCGGAGTACCCCTGCGCCGTCGGTGACGTCCCGGTCGAGTTGCAGGACACCCACAGCGTGCTGGACCGCACCTATCTCGTCTCGCAGTTCCTCGACTCGACGACGCTCCGGCTCGAACCGACCGTGCCGATCCCGACCGGCGCCGGACCGATCTCCAATGCTGGCGCCCTGCTGGTAGCGCCGGGTATCTTCCCGGTCGACGAGTGGCGGGTGCGCCGCTTCCACAAGCTCGAGGCGGAGCTCGTCACCAACACCGAGTCAGGGTTCGAGTCGTCGTACGGCTGGAGCTTCGGGGCGGGCCTCGAAGCGGGCCTCAGCATCGACGCCGCATTCAGCGGGGGCATCCTCGGTGGCTTCACGACCTTCGCAGCGTCGCTGAACCTGGAGTTCTCCACCGACTACACCCACAACGAGCTGCAGACGGTGTCGATCGGCACCACCCAGGAGACCCGGTTCGCAGTCGAGGTGACCGGCAACATCAAGCCGAACATCTCCTACACGATCAAGCCCTACCTGATGCAGTCCCCGACGGGCGCCATGGTGCTGGACTGGACGACCAGCCCGAACTCCGTCGACACGTTCTGGAACAAGTTCTATGTCAAGGCCGGTCCGAACCCGGGCTTCTCGCTGCCGGACCTGATGACGCCCTACAAGGCTCCCGCGCCGAACTCCAAGCCCGGAGCGACGGTGCCGTTGTTGCTGCGCTCGCCGGACTTCGGCGGCTGGAACTGTCAGGCCATCAAGGACCCCCAGACTCAGCTCACCTCCTACACCGACTGCGTCCCCCGAGCCGCCGCCGAACCCGAGGAGCCGCTGTTCCTGGTGGCGACCGTGCACAACTACAGTCTGGCGACCTACGACAAGTCGACACCGCTGAAGATCCGGTTCTACGTCGGTGATCCCGCCCGGGGCGGCTACCAGATCATCACGAGCAAGAAGGACGATCCGTTGTCCGACCCGCTCGGCGTCGACGTGCCTTCAGTCCGATCCAAGCAGTGTGTGAGCCGGTTCTGCCTGCCCGCGCAGGGCGAGTCGACGGTCCGGGTGCCCTGGGACTGGACCCAGTCCAACCCCGGTCTCGCCGGACGTGGCACCCCCGCGGACCCGCTGCCGATCTATGCCATCGTCGATGCGGCGAACAAGGTCACGCCCGAGGTGCACGACTTCACGGCGCCGGTGGAGGTGCACAGGTGCACGGCCACGTATCCGACCATCGCCAACGAGTACAACTCCGAGTGCCCGACAACCGACAACGAGGCGTGGTTCACCCAGGGCTTTGCCGGCAGCACCCAGCTGCCGACCGACCTGAACGTGACCCGGCCCGGTGATGTGCAGCTCAACAGCGACAACTCGGTGCAGGTCACCGTGCACGCACCACCAGGAACCGGCCGGGTGCAGGTGCGGCTGTACGCCTGCACCACGGGTGGCACCACGTGTGTCCCGCAGACGCTTGCGTCACTCAGGGGGACCCGGACCATCCTCGACATCGGTCCATCGGGGTCCGCGTCCGTCCGCTTTCCAGCGCTCACGCCGGGCACGTGGAAGACCTGGGTCCAGGTCGTGCCCATCGACCGGTTCGAGGTGCCCGGCGGTGGCCCGTTCGACGAGGCCGGCACGCTGGCCAACAACCAGGTCCGCACGGTCCTGAAGGCTCCCTGACAAGCCTGACGGGACGTGTCCGACTAGGGCGCTTGGCGCGCTAGTTGCTCGCAGTATGCCGCGAACGCCCGGGTCTCATCAGCGCTGCCAGGCCGTGCCGGCTCATCCCCGTCGTACCGCGCCCGCTCGTCGATAGCTCGCTGGAGCAGGTCGTGCCAGCGGGAGTCGAGGTGCTGCTGTCCCCACCTCAGCGCCGCCTGCTTCGACACGACCTCGGCGGTGGCGATCGTGGCGAGACTTCGGCAGTAGCTCGCCACGGCGTACCGCTGACCCCAACCGATCTCGAGGGTCATCCAGGTCTCGAAGTCCGCCATGAACGTCGCAATCGACCCTCGCGCGAAGTCGCGCATCGCGGCGGCCGGCACCGGGTCGACCAGTTCCTTGGGTTCGGGCCCGGCAAGCGTCACCCCTCGCTCCCGCAGCGACCAGCGAGCCACGACGTTGTTGCAGTGCGTTGACCACTGCATCTCGCGCCAGCCATGGTCGACGTACAGCCAGTCGTGCCCGACGCCGTCCAGTGTCCGGAGCTCGTCAGCGACGGGATAGGACCCCTCGAGGTGGTGAGTCCAGTGCCCGTTGCGGGTGGGGATCTCGTCGTGCAGCGCACGGAGCGAGCGCTCCTGCTCGTCGGACACCTGCTCGGTGACCGGGATCAGGAAGTCGCAGTCACTGGCGAGATCGGCGTCGCCGACGGCGAACGAGCCTTGCAGGTACACGCCCACTAGGGTGCCGCCCAGGATCGTGGAGACCCGATCGGTGACCTCGGCCAACAGGCTGTTGAGCTCCGGGAACGCTGTCGGTTCGCTCGTGGTCGGCACCGGCACACCGTACGCCGAGCAGGTTGTGCCGGTCGCCCTGATTTTGGCACGCACCGGACGGTCCAGACCTGCGAAGCGTCATGGGAAGGGTCAGCGATGGAGTAGGTTGGCTAGATCCGGAAGGACGCGGCTCCGTGTTCGGAGGACCGCTCACCGGCGGCAGGAAGCCGACCTCACGTGACCACACCATGACCCAGCAACGCATCGAGCGTGTGCCTGCCGCAAGCCTGTCTTTGTTGGCGCACCGGGTGACTCTGGCCCGGCGGGAAGTCGAGACCGAACGCCGCAAGGCGGGAAGGCAGCCGATGACCCAGAACCTGGCGCTGCGTCATCTGCTCTCCTGTCTGGAGGCCTACGCCTCGGGCCTGAGCGCGCGGCACCTGCCGATTCCTCCGGCTCTGCGCGACGAGCTGCGCCTGCGCCGCGGCCTGTGAGAGCGGGACGGCTGATCCGCGCTTAGGCTCGGGCAGATCACAGCCCGACCCTGCTCAGGAGCGCCGATGATCTTCATCACCGCCAAGTTCCAGGTCCGTTCCGAGGATGCCGACCGGTGGCCGGAGATTGCCGCGCCATTCACCCAGGCCACGCGGGCGGAGCCTGGCTGCCTGTGGTTCGACTGGTCGCGCAGCCTGGAGGACCCGAACGAGTACGTCCTGGTCGAGGCGTTCCGGGACAGCGACGCCGGCGCAGCGCACGTGCAGTCCGAGCACTTCGCGCAGGCCCGGCGCACACTGCCGGAGCATCTGGCGGCGACGCCGAAGATCGTCTCCCAGCTGCTCGACCAGGACGACTGGGACGAGCTCGGTGAGCTCACCGTCCATGCGAGCTGACCGCTAGGAGACCAGTGCGGACCAGGTGTCCGGGCCGACGATTCCGTCCGCGGCCAGACCGCGCGAGCTCTGGAACGACACCACGGCGGACTTGGTCCCGCTTCCGAACGCGCCGTCGACGGTGACGGCGTACCCCTGGCCGGTGAGCGCCGTCTGCGCGCCCCGCACCGCGTCCCCGCTCGATCCCTCGGAGACGGTCAGGATCAGCTTCTCCCACGTGTTGCTGCCGATGATGCCGTCGGCCGTCAGCCCGTTGGAGGACTGGAAGGACGTCACCGCGGACTTCGTGCCGGGTCCGAAGTCGCCGTCGACGGTCAGTGACTGTCCGCGCTGGCGCAGCAGGTACTGCGCCGTCGTCACGCGGAAGCCGGTGGAGCCCTGCTGGAGCACGGGCCAGCTGCGGGTCGGCGGCGGCTGGCTGCCGAGCTTGGCCGCCACTGCGCTGCGCAGCGTCGGGAGCTGGGCGTAGAAGGCATCGCCTGGGCACTCGGTGGCCAAGAAGTCTCGGTGGCCGTAGATGGCCGAGGTCGGGACGGCGTACGTCTGGCACAGATAGGCCACCAGGTCGACGAGCTTGTCCCATTGAGCACTCGGCGGTGTGGTCGAGGTGTAGGTGCCTTCGTTCTCGATGCCGAGGGCGTAGGAGTTCTGCCCCGTGCAGTGTGAGCCCATCACAAACGTCGACCCGCCGGCGAGCGTCTCCAGGGTGCGGTGCCGCCCCTCGGTGACATAGCCGCCACGGCTCACCGTGAAGTGTTGACCGGTGTCGATCCACCCTCGGTCGAAGTGGGACTGCTGGATGCTTCGGGACAACGCGAAGGCGTGCGACTGCGAGTAGTCGGTGGAGTTCGCAGTGGCCGTGTGATGGATCAGGATCTTCGTCGGCCGGTAGTTGTTGATGCTGATCGCGCTCTTGGCAGGTTGTGCGCCCCAGGTGTCGCAGCCGGAGATCGACGGCATCGACACGGCTCGGGCGGGGGAGACCGCCGCGAGCTGGACACCTCCGACGGCGGCGGCGACGCCGAGGGTGGCAGCGCCGCGGAACAGGGTGCGGCGCGAGAAGGGGGGCACAGCAGGCAGGGGTGCGCGTGCGTCAGTCATCGGATGTCCTCACGGGTGCGTCGTGGGTGGGTGCGGTCTGACCTCCTGCGTCACCCTAGGGACTGCCGGGGTCATCCGGAAGACCCGCGAGCGCGACCCTCAGTCCGTGTGTGCGGGGGTGATGCGGCCGGTGACCTCGCCCAGAGTGATCCGGCTGTCGTGCGGACCTCGCGCCCAGCCGGTCATCGTGACGGTGTCGCCGTCCTCGAGGAACCCGCGCTGTGAACCGTCGTCCAGAGTGAGCGGCTCGGTGCCGTTCCAGGTGCGCTCGAGCAGGCTGCCGAACGTGGTGGGATCGGCGCCGCTGACGGTTCCCGACCCGAACAGGTCCCCGTCGCGCAGGCTCGCCCCGTTGACGGTCAGGTGAGCAAGCATCTGGGCTGGCGACCAGTACATGTCTCGGTACTCCGGGGCACTGATGAGCGTGCCGTTCAGCCTGACCTCCAGGTGCAGGTCGAGCCCGAACGCGTCGCGGTCGGTCTGCCCGTGCAGGTAGGGGAGGACCGCCGGCTCCTGACCGGGCAGGTCGATCTCGGCCTCGGCGAACGCCTCGAACGGGACGACCCACGCGGAGATGCTGGTCGCGAAGGACTTGCCGAGGAACGGGCCGAGCGGCACGTACTCCCAGGCCTGGATGTCGCGCGCGCTCCAGTCGTTGAGGATGACCACGCCGAACAGGTGGTGCCGGGCCTCACGGACGGAGACTCGCGTGCCGCGGTCGGTGCGCCCGCCGACGACGAAGCCGACCTCGCACTCGATGTCGAGCGTCGTGCTCGGGCCGAACGGTGGTACGCCGTCGGCTCCGGGCCGACGCTGTCCGACCGGCCGCACGACGTCTGTGCCGCTCACGATGACGGTGCCGGCGCGGCCGTGGTAGCCGATGGGCAGGTGCTTCCAGTTCGGCGGCAGGTCGGGGGAGTCGGGGCGGAAGATCTTGCCGACGTTCGAGGCGTGCATCTCGCTGGCGTAGAAGTCGACGTAGTCCGCCACGTCGACCGGCAGGTGCGTCGTGACTTCGTTCAGCGGGATCAGGTGGCCCTCGACCAGGCCTCGGTGGGTCTCGTCGTCGACCAGCGTCTTGACCCACGCACGGACCTCCGACCAGACGGCAGGTCCCAGCGCCATCAGCGCATTGAGGGACGGCTGGGCGAACACGTCGGCGTTCGGGTGTGCCATCGCCTGCGACACCTCGGCCAGATCGAGCGCCTGGTCACCCAGGCGCACGGCCACCGCGGGCGCCCGGCCGTCCTTCGACACCACCCCGTAGGGCAAGGTCGCGACACCGTACGCCGACTGAGCATCCAGCCCGAGCAGGTCCTCGATCCACGTCACGACGCGCCTCCCTCGATCTCCGTCCAGTTGCTCTCCACCAACCCGAGGCCGATCAGGTCCCTGACCGGGTCCTCGACGCCACAGCATCCGAAGGACACGAATGCGCGGCGCACCGCCGACACGTCGTCCGCTGACCACGACGCGACGTCCCGCGCCAGCGCAGGACCGTCGCGCCGGCCCAGCCTGGCGGCGACCTCGCGCTCGCCGGCACCACCCAAAGCGGCATGGACCCCTACCAGGAGGTTCAGAAAGCCGTGGTGCTCGAAGCCTGTCGCCTCGTCGTGGAAGCGGACGGCGTGGTGCAGTCCCGCGGTGAACTTCATCGGGGCCCCCAGTCGCACCGCCTCTACCACCACGGTCGCCAGGGTCGCCTCGGACGGGAACGCCTCGGCTGTCGTGCCACCGGTGCGGAACTTGCCGATGCACGCCTCCTCAGACGCGGCGACGGCCGCCAGCACGGCGAGGCCGTCGTCATCGGCCTGCACCTCACAGGCCACGGGCAATCCGAGGGCCGGCTCCGGGAGCGGGAGCCTGGGCACCGGCAGTTCGAGGCCGACCACCCGCACACCGGGTACGCCGCGGGGCTGCTGCGCCGTACCGACCACTACGACGTCCAGCGCCGGGGAGCCGGCGGCGGCATGCGCTGCGGCCAGCTCGACCCACCGGTCGACGTGCACGAGCAAGCGGGCCGACGAATCGGTCCATGGCGCCGGAGCGGTGCCGCAAGTGTTCCTTGATCGCGGTCTCCGGGTCGGCGTTGCCGGGCGGGAACATCGCGGCGTCGTCGAGCAACCGCTCGAACAGCTGCACAGGAGACGGCGTAGACACCCGTGCACCGTACTGGACACGTCGCCGCGCTGAGCGAGCCCGCCCTGCCGAGGTTGACTAGGCTGCCGACGTGGCGCACTACCGATCGGTGGGCTCTGTCCCGCCCAAGAGACATACCCAGCACCGCCCCGATGGCACCAACCTGGCGTACGAGGAGCTGATGGGGGAGGAGGGCTTCTCCTCGGACTCCTCTTTGCTGTACCACCGCAACCTGCCCTCCCGCATCACTGCGTCGGTGGAGTGGTCGGTGCCCGACCTGGCGACCAAGCCGAACCACCCGCTGAAGCCGCTGCACCTGAAGCTGCACGACCTCTTCGACGTCGAGGACGCGGACGGCATCGCCGACGTCGACGTGGTGCGGGGACGTCGACTGGTGCTCGGCAACGCGCGACGTCCGCATCTCCTACGTCGTCGCCGGGGCGACCTCCCCGCTGTACCGCAACGGCATCGGCGACGAGTGCTGCTACGTCGAGCGGGGGAGTGCCCGGGTCGAGACGATCTTCGGAGCATTCGAGGTGGGGGAAGGGGACTACGTGATCCTGCCGAGGGCCACCACGCATCGCTGGATCCCCTCGGCCGAGGGCGAGCCGCTGCGGGTCTACTGCATCGAGGCCAACTCGCACATCTCGCCGCCGAAGCGCTACTTGTCGAAGTACGGCCAGCTGCTGGAGCACGCGCCCTACTGCGAACGCGATCTACGTGGCCCCGAGGGACCGCTCCTGGCCGAGGAGATCGGGGCCGACGCCAGTGCTGACACGGACGTCTACATCAAGCACCGTGGCAACGGCCCGAGCGGCGTCGTCGGCACGGTCTTCACGTACCCGTTCCACCCGTTCGACGTGATCGGCTGGGACGGCTGCCTCTACCCGTACGTCTTCAACGTGTCCGACTTCGAGCCGATCACCGGCCGGGTCCATCAGCCACCGCCGGTGCACCAGGTGTTCGAGGGCTACAACTTCGTGGTGTGCAACTTCGTGCCGCGCAAGGTCGATTACCACCCACTCTCGATCCCGGTGCCGTACTACCACTCGAACGTCGACAGCGACGAGATCATGTTCTACGTCGACGGGGACTACGAGGCGCGCAAGGGCTCAGGCATCAGCAAAGGGTCCATCACGGTGCATCCCGGCGGACATGCCCACGGCCCGCAGACCGGCGCCACCGAGAAGTCGATCGGGATCGAGTACTTCGACGAGCTGGCCGTCATGGTCGACACCTTCCGGCCGCTCGAGCTCGGTGAGGCCGGTCAGGCCTGCGACGACGGTGCGTACGCCTGGTCTTGGGCCAAGGGTGTCGCCGGGGCCGACGAACCGCCGTCCCACGGATAGCGCCTCAGCCAGACGCCGTCGAGAGCGCCGGCTGGGTCAGCAGAACCATCACAACCGGTCGCAGCGCGGACAGGGGGCCTGAGCCGCTCACTGACGTACTAAGGTTTTGGTGAGCGGCTACCCAGTCGCTCACGGGCTTCGACATGTCACGAGCGGAGGCGTCTGTGCCGGGCCGGGTGCCAGAGAGCGTGGACAGCAGCGGCCTGGGCGACGACCAGACCGCTGTGAGCGATCGCGTCCTGACCTGGCCGAACCTGTTGAGCATCGCCCGGCTGTGCGGCGTACCGCTGTTCCTGTGGCTGGTCCTCGGGCCGGAGTGGGACGGTTGGGCGCTGCTTCTGCTCGCGGTGTCGGGTTTCACGGACTGGCTCGACGGGAAGCTGGCCCGCACGCTCAACCAGTCCTCCAAGCTCGGCCAGATCCTGGATCCCGTCGCCGACCGTTGCTACATCCTCGCCGTGGTGATCGGCCTGGCGATCCGCGACATCATCCCGTGGTGGTTGGCGATCGGGCTCCCCTTGCGTGACGTCTTCTTGTTCTCGCTCGTCCCGTTCCTGCGGACCCGGGGCTACAGCGCGTTGCCGGTGCACTTCCTCGGGAAGGCTGCCACGGCCAACCTGTTGTACGCCTTTCCCCTGCTGCTCCTCGGCGACGGCGCCGGCACCATCGCGCGACTGGCCGACGTGTTCGGCTGGGCCTTCGCGATCTGGGGGACCGGGCTGTACTGGTGGGCAGGCTTCCTGTACGCCTACCAGGTCTGGCAGCTGATGCGAAGTCCGCGGGTCGTGCCCGACGAGGCCACGTGACGCCGGGGCCGTCCGCCCCTGGCGAGGGGTCCGGTCCCGACGGGCCACCTCGGGAGTACACCGGGCTGCTCACCCAGGTGATGACGAACACGTTGGACGAGGACTACGCGACCGTCGCAGAGCGCCGTCGCCAGCAGACCGAGGTGCCGGGTCGGAGTCCGTCCACCCATCGCATCGCACTGTTGGCGTCGCTGACCGTGTTCGGCCTGCTGGTAGGCGTGTCCGCGCTGAAGACCGACCAGGACCGGCCGGAGACCGAGGCCGAGCGCGCTGAGCTGGTCAGCCAGATCCACAAGCGCCAAGACGACCAGGAGAGCCTCTCGCGGGCGATCAACGCCGTCGGAGACGACGTCACCGCGCTGCAAGCGGCGGTCGGCGAGATCGTGTCGCGCGACTCCTCGATCGACGCGCGGCTGCGGACGCTGGGCGTCGATGCGGGCACGCTGCCGGTGACCGGACCCGGGCTGGTGATCACCGCTGACGATGCTCCACCCGACCAGGCCGGGTCGGGCGGCACGATCCTGGACACCGACTTGCAGAGCCTGACCAACGGCCTCTGGGCCGCAGGTGCTGAGGCCATCGCGATCGACGGACACCGCCTCACGTCGCTGAGCTCGATCCGGTTCGCCGGCGAGGCGATCACCGTGGGCAACGTCTCACTCAGCCCGCCCTACGAGGTCGTCGCCATCGGCGACCCGGATACGCTGCCTGCACGGCTGCTGGAGACCGACGGCGGCCAGACCTGGTTGGGACTCCAGGCCAACTTCGGTATCCAGTTCGACCGCGAGACGAAAGCCAAGGTCGAGATACCAGGGGACCCGCGGGAACACCTGTTGTACGCGAAGCCGGAGGTTGCACGGTGAAGGAAGCATGATCGCGGCTCTCGGGCTCGCCCTCGGCATCCTGGCAGGGCTGCTGCTCGAGCCTTCGGTGCCGGTGTCGCTGCAGCCGTACCTGCCGATCGCTGTCGTCGCCGCGCTCGATGCGGTCTTCGGCGGACTGCGCGCCTTCCTCGACGGCATCTTCGACGACAAGGTGTTCGTCGTCTCGTTCGTGTCCAACGTGTTGATCGCCGGGGTGATCGTCTACCTCGGGGACCAGCTCGGCGTCGGAGGTCAGCTGTCCACGGGCGTGATCGTGGTGCTCGGGATCCGGATCTTCTCCAACGTCGCCGCCATCCGCCGCCATCTCTTCCATGCCTGAGCCGATGACCGGGTGGCAGCGACTGCTCAACGCCCTCAAGGCCCGCCCGTCGCGTGGACAGGTCATCGTGGCCGTCCTGCTGTGCGTGCTGGGCATCGCCGCCGCCACCCAGATCAGGCTGACCAGGTCCGACGACGACTTCAGCGGGCAGCGGCGCGAGGACCTGGTGGACCTCCTCGACTCGCTGTCGTCGGCAAACGACCGTGCTCGCACCCAGCTCGACGAGCTCGAGCAGACCCGCTCCGCCCTGCGATCGAGCTCGCAGCGGCGGGCGGCGGCTGTCGAGGAGGGGCAGAACCGCCTCGCGGTGCTCGGTATCTTGTCCGGGACCCTGCCTGCCACAGGTCCCGGCGTCACGATCACCATCGACGACCCGACCGGAGCCGTCGACGCAGCGACGCTGCTCGACGGGATCGAGGAGCTGCGAGACGCCGGCGCCGAGGCGATCGAGATCAACGACCAGGTCCGGGTGGTCGCCTCGACGTCGTTCACCGACGGTGATGGGGAGGTGACGATCGACGGGGAGACCGTCCGTCCCCCGTACGTCATCGACGCGATCGGGGGCTCGCACACGTTGAGCGAGGCGGTGATCTTCCGCGGCGGGCTGCGCGACGCCGTGGAGCGCGACGGCGGCGTGGTCGACATCAGGGAGGCCGACGTCGTCGAGGTCGCGTCGTTGCATACGATCCAACAGCCTGAGTACGCTCAGCCGACCGACCGGTGATCACGGTCCACAGCGGCGACGCCGCGCGGACCGGCTCCACGAGCCACCTGCCCGAGAAGGAGAGCCCGCCCGCATGGCCTATCCCGAAGATCTCAAGTACACCGCGGAGCACGAGTGGGTCAGCCCACGGGAAGGGTCGACGGTTCGGATCGGGATCACCGACTTCGCCCAGGAGGCCCTCGGCGACATCGTCTACGTCCACCTGCCCGAGGTGGGCGAGTCCGTGGAGTCCGGGAGCGCGATGGGTGAGCTGGAGTCGACGAAGAGCGTCAGCGATCTCTTCGCCCCGGTGTCCGGCACGGTGACGGCCCGCAACGAGGCGCTGGACGCCAATCCGGAGCTGTGCAACTCCGACCCGTACGGCGAGGGGTGGATCGTCGAGATCGACTCCAGCGACGCGACCGCCATCGATGGCCTGATGTCCGCCGCCGACTACGAAGCCACGGTAACCTCCAACTAGAGGTTGAGCCTTGGACCCGAGGCTACGATCTATCACCACCTACAGACCCCCTGCACGAGGAGGGAAACATGCCGTTCTGCACTGAATGCGGCCACCAGAACCCCGACGGCGCGCGGTTCTGTGCCCAGTGCGGTCACCGGCTGGCGGTGACAGAGCGGCCGGCGGAGTCCACCTCGACGCTTGAACTTCGGTGGGCCCGACCGTAGCGAACCCCAGTCGGCCGGGTTGTCCGAGGCCGAGGAGGCCGCCGTCGAGGCGCTCCCGCATGGCAGCGCCCTGCTCGTGGTCCAGCGCGGACCCAGCGCCGGGAGCCGTTTCCTCCTCGACACCGACGAGGTGACCGCGGGGCGCCACCCCGACAGCGAGATCTTCCTGGATGACGTCACGGTGAGCCGACGCCACGCCATCTTCCGGCGTACGTCGGACGGTTACCTGGTAGCTGACGTCGGAAGCCTGAACGGGACCTACGTCAATCGTGACCGAATCGACGAGGTGTTGCTGTCCGGCGGGGACGAGGTCCAGATCGGGAAGTACCGGCTCGTCTACTTCAACAGCGCGCAGGACAGCTAGCCGTGAGCTCCGGCGTGACCTCCGCGGCCACGGCGATGGGCGGCCGGGGTCGGATGAGCATCGGCGAGGTGCTGAACCACCTGCGGCCGGACTTCCCCGATGTGAGCATCTCCAAGATCCGGTTCCTGGAGGCGGAGGGACTCATCGAGCCCGAACGGACCGCCTCGGGCTACCGGAAGTTCTCTTACACCGATCTCGAGCGGCTGCGCTACATCCTCGCCGAGCAGCGCGACCACTACTACCCGCTCAAGGTCATCAAGGAACACCTCGACGCGATGGAGCGGGGACTCGAACCACCGACGGCAGCGGGGGAGACGCCACGGGCTCCGCGATCGGTACGCGTCGTCGGCGTCGACGAGGACGCCGCCGACTTCGGGCCGGCACCGACCAGCGACCTGCGGATGTCACGTTCTGAGCTGCTCGCCAGCTCAGGGCTCACCGACCAGCAGCTGACCGAGCTGATGGAGTTCGGGATGCTGCGTCCCCGCGCTGGCACCCGCTACTTCGATGCCGACGCCCTGGCCGTCGCGGAGACCATCGCCAAGCTGGGGACGTTCGGTCTCGAACCGCGCCACATCAGGGCCTTCAAGTCCGCCGCGGACCGTGAGATCGGACTGATCGAGCAGATCGTCAACCCTGTCTCGCGCGGCCGTGACGACAACGCCGCCGCTCGAGCCGCCGACACCGCTGCTGAGCTCGGCGCCCTGTCCGTCCGGCTGCACGCGGCGCTGGTCAAGTCCGGGCTGCGCCGTCCGCCGAGCCGCTGAAGGCGGACCGGGCCGAGCTGCGGCTGGTGCGCTCAGCGAACCAGCGAGTCTCAGCATGACGGCGCTTGGGCGATGTCGGCGAGAGAGTACGCTGAATGCGTGCGAGAGGTCGATGTCATCGGAGTCCGGGTGGAGATGCCGTCCAACCAGCCGCTCGTGCTGTTGCGCGAGTCGTCAGGGGAGCGCTACCTGCCGATCTGGGTCGGTGCGGTGGAGGCCACCGCCATCGCCTTCGCCCAGCAGGGAGTGGTACCCCCGCGTCCGCTGACCCACGATCTGATGAAGGACCTGCTGTCGGCCACCGGCCAGGAGCTCACCGAGGTCCAGATCACCGAGGTCCGTGACGGGATCTTCTTCGCCACCTTGATCCTCGGGGACGGCGTCGAGGTGAGCGCCCGACCATCGGACTCGATCGCCCTGGCGTTGCGAACCGGTAGCCGGATCGTCTGCAGCGAGGAAGTCCTCGACGAGGCCGGCATGGCCGTGCCCGACGATCAGGAGGAGGAGGTCGAGAAGTTCCGTGAGTTCCTCGACCAGATCAATCCTGAGGACTTCGAGCCCGAGCACGGTCAGCGCGGCGAGCCCGGCGACCAGGGTTGACCACCCTCACCCTGAACCTCTACTTGAGGGTTGCGACACGCTGACGAGGAAAGCCGGGAGTCGTTGACCCGATCTCGCCTGGCCCGTACCGTCACTGATGAAGACCCTCGCTGTAACTTCACCGCTGTGTCTTGCTCGCGCCGCCCCTCGGGGTCGTGGCCAGACCCCGCATCTTCCCCCGATCAGCGAGACAAGACCCAGGAGGTCGCAGTGGCTGACAAGGCTGGTGACAACGCCGGGGCATCGTCGAACGTCGACGAGGCCCGCGCCGCAGCACAAGCAGCGGAGGCGGCGGGACAGCAGGGCCTGCTCTTCGACGATGACGTGGCACCGATGCCCGATGACGTCGGCTACCGCGGACCTACCGCCTGCAACGCAGCCGGGATCACCTACCGTCAGCTCGACTACTGGGCACGCACGGGTCTCGTGGAGCCCACGGTCCGCACGGCGGGCGGGTCCGGCACCCAACGCTTGTACTCCTTCCGTGACGTGCTCCTGCTCAAGGTGATCAAGCGGCTGCTCGACGCCGGCGTCTCGCTGCAGCAGATCAGGACCGCTGTGCACCATCTTCGGGAGCGCGGCACGGACGACCTGACCCGCGTCACGCTGATGAGCGACGGCGCCAGCGTCTACGAGTGCCGGTCTCCCGACGAGGTGATCGACCTGTTGCAGGGTGGCCAGGGCGTTTTCGGCATCGCCATCGGCGGGGTGTGGCGCGAGATCGAGGGCTCGCTGTCCGACCTGCCGAGCGAGCGGGCTGCACGCGAAGACACCGAGCACCCCAGCGATGAGCTGGCCGCCCGCCGCAAGGCCCGCCACGCCGGCTGACTCACCAGCGCATGCTTCGTGCACGCCCGCCCGGACCGCGTCCGAGGCGGGCGTTGCGCGTCCGGGCGCACCGACGGCACGCTGGTAAGGTTCAGGGTGCCGCAACAGTCACACGGGAGAGTCTGGACGTCGTACGTCGTCCGCATCACGGGCAGCCCGACGAGTCAGCGCCGAAGGGGCAAATCCTCCCCGGAACCTCTCAGGCCTCAGGACCGTGTCGACCGGCACTCTGAAGGATGACCGCTGCAACCCAGCGGGAGCTGACAGAGGGGGAGGGCTCGATGCGTCCGACGCCGAAGGAGCCTTCCGATGACCGACCCGCTGCTCGACTTGGAGTCAGCTGCCCCGTTCTCCCGTCGACACGTCGGCCCCGACTCCGCTGAGCAGCACCACATGCTGTCGACCCTTGGGTTCGCGTCGTTCGAGGAGCTGCTCTACGCCGCTCTGCCTGACACGATCCGCACCGACAAGGCGCTCGACCTGCCGCCGGCGCTGAGCGAGGTCCAGGCGCGGGAGGCGCTGCTGGGGTTGTCCCAGCGCAACCAGCCCAAGGTTCCGATGATCGGACTCGGCTACTGCGGCACGATCACGCCGGCCGTGATCCGGCGCAACGTGCTCGAGGACCCCTCCTGGTACACCGCGTACACGCCGTACCAGCCGGAGATCTCCCAGGGACGGCTCGAGGCGCTCCTCAACTTCCAGACCATGGTCGGGGATCTCACCGGCCTGCCCACCGCGAACGCGTCGCTGCTCGACGAGGCGACCGCCGCAGCCGAGGCGATGACGTTGGTGCGTCGCGCCAACCGCAAGAACACCTCCACCCGGTTCGTGGTCGACGCCGGGGTCCTTCCACAGACGCTGGCGGTGGTCCGCACCCGTGCGCAGGCCATGGGCATCAGCGTCGAGGTCCGCGACGTCTACGAGGACCTGCCGAACGACGACGTGTCGGGTGTGCTTCTTCAGTACCCCGACGCCGAGGGGCTGGTCCGTGATCCCCGTCCGGTGATCGACGCCACCCACGCTGCGGGCGGGCTTGCGGTCGTGGCCGCCGACCTGCTTGCGCTCACTGTGCTGGAGTCACCGGGACACTTCGGGGCTGATGTCGTGCTCGGCTCCTCACAGCGCTTCGGTGTGCCGTTGTTCTACGGGGGTCCGCACGCCGGCTTCATGGCCGTCACAGCCGGGCTCGAGCGTCACCTGCCGGGGCGCCTGGTCGGCGTCTCCGTCGACGCGGAAGGCCGCCCGGCGTACCGCCTTGCCCTGCAGACCCGTGAGCAGCACATCAGACGGGACAAGGCGACCTCCAACATCTGCACGGCGCAGGTCCTGCTGGCCGTCGCCGCCTCGATGTATGCCGTCTATCACGGACCGACCGGGCTGACCAGGATCGCCCGTCGCACGCACCGGTACGCCGCCGTTCTCGCCGCGGCTCTGGTCGAGGCAGGAGAGCGGGTGGAGCACGACACGTTCTTCGACACGATCAGCGTGCACGCTCCGGGCAGGGCAGAAGAGATCCGCGGTCGAGCGTCCGATCTCGGTCTGCACGTACGCGTCACCGACGCCGACCGGATCGGCCTGGCGCTGTCCGAGGTCACGACTCGTGACCACCTCGCACGGGTGCTGACCGCTTTCGGCGCCGACACCGCGTCGTGCGACTGGGACGACCTCGATGCGCGGACTCCCGAGGTCATCCCGGAGGAGCTGCGGCGGAGCACGCCCTTCCTCACCCACCCGGTCTTCAACGACCACCGGTCCGAGACCGACCTGCTGCGCTATCTCAAGCGACTCTCCGACCGCGACTACGCCCTCGACCGCGGAATGATCCCGTTGGGCTCGTGCACGATGAAGCTCAATGCCACCGCCGAGATGGAGCCGATCAGCTTTCCCGGCTTCTCCGACCTGCACCCGTTCGCGCCGGCAGCGGACGCGTTGGGCTACGCCGAGCTCGTCGAAACCCTCGAGCGCTGGCTGGCGGAGGTCACCGGCTATGCCGAGGTCTCGATCCAGCCGAACGCCGGATCCCAAGGTGAGCTGGCCGGCCTGCTCGCGATCCGCGGCTACCACCACGCTCGCGGGGACGACAGCCGCGACGTCTGTCTGATTCCCTCGAGTGCGCACGGCACGAACGCAGCCTCCGCAGTGATGGCCGGCATGCGTGTGGTCGTCGTCAAGGCCACCGACGAGGGGTCGGTCGACCTGGACGACCTGCGGGCCAAGTGCCAGGAACACTCCGACCGGCTGGCCGCGATCATGGTCACCTACCCGTCGACGCACGGCGCCTACGAGGACACCATCATCGACCTGTGTGCGGTCGTCCACGAGCACGGCGGCCAGGTGTATGTCGACGGCGCCAACCTGAACGCCTTGCTCGGACTTGCCAAGCCCGGCGAGTTCGGAGGCGACGTGTCCCACCTCAACCTGCACAAGACGTTCTGCATCCCTCATGGCGGCGGTGGCCCCGGAGTCGGCCCGGTCGCCGTGGCGGCGCACCTGGCGCCGTACCTTCCCAGCCACCCCATGCACCCCGAGACGGCGCGGCGGGACGGGATCGGTCCCATCAGCGCCGCCCCCTACGGATCGGCGGGCATCCTGCCGATTTCCTGGGCCTACATGGCGATGATGGGCGCCGCCGGTCTGACCGAGGCCACCACCGTCGCGGTGCTGTCCGCGAACTACATCGCCCACCGGCTCAAGGAGCACTACCCGGTGCTCTACAAGGGTCACGGTGACCTGGTGGCCCACGAGTGCATCCTCGACCTGCGACCCCTGACCAAGTCCAGTGGCGTCAGCGTGGACGACGTGGCGAAGCGGCTGGTCGACTACGGGTTCCACGCACCGACGATGAGCTTCCCGGTCCCCGGGACGTTCATGGTCGAGCCGACCGAGTCGGAGAACCTCGCCGAGCTCGACCGCTTCGTCGAGGCGATGATCGCGATCCGGCGCGAGATCGCCGACGTCGAGGACGGTCGTGTCGCGCTGGCCGACAGCCCGCTCGTCCGCGCCCCCCACACGACTGCGGCGGTGACGGGGGAGTGGGACCGTTCCTACTCCCGCGAGGTCGGCGCCTTCCCGGCGGGCCACACGCCCGACAAGTACTGGCCGCCGGTCGCCAGGATCGACCAGGCCTACGGCGACCGGCATCTGGTCTGTTCGTGCCCCGACCCGTCGGCCTTCAGTGACGAGTGAACAATCCCGGCACTGACCCACGACAGGCCCTGCTCCAGCAGACCCGGGAGAAGGTCGGCCTTCCCGGCCTGGTGGCCGCGACGTCGCGCCATGGCTCGGTCGACTGGTCATGCGCGCTCGGGGACACAGCAACGGCGTACCGGATCGCCTCGATCACCAAGACCTTCACCGCCGTCGCGGTGATGGCGCTGCGCGACGAGGGCAGGCTCGAGCTCGACGACCTCCTGGGTCGTCACCTGCCGGGTGTGCCGTACGCCGAAGCAACCGTGCGTCGGCTGCTCGCGCACTCCAGCGGGATGACTGCTGAGCCGACGGGTCCATGGTGGGAGCGGGTGCCGGGCGGCTCGTGGGACGACCTGGTCGCGGCCAACCCGGAGCACTACGTGTTCCCGCCAGGTCGCCGTCACCACTACTCCAACCTCGGGTTCGCGCTGCTCGGCAGGCTCGTCGGGGTGCTACGCGGTGGCACGTGGTGGGACGTCGTCAGCGACACGATCCTCGCGCCGGTCGGGCTGACCTCCACGACGTTCGCGCGCCCTGACGACGCTGCGATCGGGACGTCCCGAGATCCGCTGACCGGCCAGTTGGTGCGTGAGCCCAGCGAGGACGAGGGAGCGATGGCGCCGGCGGGACAGCTGTGGAGCACGGTCGAGGACCTGTGCCGCTGGGTGGACGTGCTGGTCGGTGGCCACCCTGGCGTGCTGTCGGCCGAGACGGCGGAGGAGATGCGTACGGTCCAAGCCGCTGACCCCGCCACACAACACCGTGGCGGCTACGGACTGGGCGTGCGGCTGCATTGGTCGGCCAACGGCACCGTCGTGGGTCACACCGGCGGGCTTCCGGGCTTTCAGGCCGGAATGTTCGCGGACGCGACGACCCGGACCGCAGCGGTGGTGCTCACCAACGCCACGTACGGACTCGACCCCGAAGGAGCGTGCGCCGCGCTGATCGATGCGGTGCGACCTGCGGAGGAGCCGGCGTCGCCGGTGGCCGATCCGGACTCACCGGCGAACGACCTTGCGGGATCGTGGTACTGGGGCAACGTGCCGGCCGAGCTGATTCCGACCGCTCAGGGTGTCGCCGTGGTCCTGGGGGAAAGCTGTACGCACGCGGAGCGGACGGGCGACGACCGGTACGTCGGGGTGAACGGCTACTGGGCGGGGGAGACCCTCCAGGTGCACCGGGATGCCGACGGCACGCCCCGCTACCTCGAGGTCGTCACGTTCATCCTGACGCGCACGCCCTACGACCAGGAGGCGCCGATCCCGGGCAAGCCGCCCGTGCCCCTCTAGTCAGCCTGGCTTGTCGAGCCGCTAGCTGGCCTGGCTGACGCTGGACATGTTGAAGTCGGGGATCCGAAGGGGAGGCGTCGCTGTCCGGGGGAACATGTCGCCCCATTCCCGCGAGAAGCTCCGCTCGGTCTCCCCGGCTTCGGAGAAGCGGTTGAGCAGGTCGATCGGGCTCTCGTTGAACCGGAAGTTGTTGACCGCGCCGACGACCTCGCCACCCTCCACCAGGTAGACGCCGTCGCGGGTGAGCCCGGTCAGCAGAAGGGTCTGCGGGTCGACGGCCCGGATGTACCACAGGCAGGTCAGCAGCAGTCCCCGGTCGACTCCTCGGGCAAGCTCCTCCACGGAACCGGCCCCTGAGGCCACCTCGAGCGAGAGGTTGTCGATGAGCGGACTGACCGGCAGCCCGGTGACCTCCGCCGAGTGCCGCGAGGTCCCGAGATGGCGAAGCGCTCCGTCGGAGATCCAGTCGGTCCTCGCGATGCCCAGACCGTTGTCGAAGACGCTCTGCGCGGACGAGGAGGCCGTGGCCGCCACGAACGGAAGGGAGGACAGGCCGGGTGCCGTCGGGTCGGAGCGAAGTCGCACGCCGGGTCGGGTGATCCGTTGTCCGACCCGAGTGCCGCCGGACGGGTCGCTGTAGACCGTGCGCCCGTCGAAGGCGTCCTGGCCGCTGGCCACGAAGTAGGCGTAGATCATCAGGTCGGCCACCGCGGTCGGCGGCAGCACCGTGTCGTAGCGGCCGGCGGGCAGGTCGACCGTGCGCTCAGCCCAGCCGATCCGTCGGTTCAGCTCGGTCCCCAGAGCGGCCACGTCGAGCTCGTCGACGCCTTCCGCGGACTGGCCCACCCAGGCTGAGGTCGACAGGTCATCAGGCTTGCCGGTGATCCCGACGTGGGCCGTCGGCTGCTCGTGACGCCGGCGCAACCCCGTGGACGTGCCCAGATAGGTCGTGGTGACATCGTGCTCGACGTAGCCGTACAGGAGGCGGCCCTCGCTGCGGGCCTGGCCGAGAGCATCCCCCAGCTGGCCGGAGAAGTCACCGAAGACGTCGATGTGCGTCTGACCTGCCTCCCGGGTCCAGTCCGACGATGCGTCCCCCTCGACCAGCGGACGGGCGTCGTCGGCCGGACCGGCGGCTCGAGCTGCCGCCTCGGCCTCGGCGACCAAGGTGCCGACCTGGTTCGTGGTCGTGGCCGTGCGCGTCAGGACGCCGACGCTCGCGCCGGTGCCCCCGTCGACGACGGCCACCACCGTCATCTGCAGCCGGGCCATCACACCGTTCGTGGTCAAGGTGTTGTTGGCCCAGCGGAGGTTCGCGGTGGAGGACTGGGTCAGGATGACGGCGCAGTGGTCGGCCGTCGCCACCTCGAGCGCGTGCTCGATCAGGGCCTGGGGAGTCGAGGTCACGACTTGCCTGCCTCATGTGCGGTGTTGAGGATGTTGACGCCTCGGAAGCGGGCCGAGGGACAGCCGTGGCTGACCGGTGCGACCTGGCCAGGTTGGGCCTTGCCGCAGTTGAACGCTCCTCCGAGGACCCAGGTCGCAGGCCCGCCGACCGCATCCATGCTGCCCCAGAACGCTGTGGTCTGACCCTGGTAGGCAGCGTCTCTGACCTGGTGGGTGACAACGCCGTCCTCGATGGCGAAGAACCGCTGGCCGGTGAACTGGAAGTTGTAGCGCTGCATGTCGATCGACCACGACTTGTCACCGACGACATAGAGGCCGTGCTCGACGTCAGCGATCAGGTCTTCGGTGGAGATGTCATGAGGGGATGGCGCCAACGAGACGTTCGCCATCCGCTGGATCGGGATGTGGCCGGGGGAGTCGGCGTACGCACAGCCTGTCGAGCGTGCATCGCCCATCATCGCGGCCATCCGCCGGTCGGTCTGGTAGCCGACCAGGACTCCGTCCTTGACGATGTCCCAGGTCTGCGTCTGCACGCCGTCATCGTCGTAGCCGATGGTGGCCAGCCCGTGCTCCACGACCCGGTCGCCGGTCACGTTGAGGTGCTGGGAGCCGTAGGCCAGCGAGCCGAGCTTGTCCGTGGTGGCGAAGGACGTGCCCGCATAGTTGGCTTCGTAGCCGAGGGCACGGTCGAGCTCGGTGGCATGACCGATGCTTTCGTGGATGGTGAGCCAGAGATTGCTCGGGTGGATGACCAGGTCGTAGCTGCCGGCTTCGACCGGGGGAGCAGCCAGCTTCGCCCCCAGCAGGTCGGGCAGCTCGGCGAGCTCGGAGTCCCAGTCGTAGGCGCCGTCGGTCAGGTACTCCCAGCCACGACCGACCGGAGGGGCGATGGTCCGCATCGCATCGAGGATTCCGCGGTCGTGGTCGGCACCATAGATCTCGAGCTGGGGATTGAGCCGAACCCGCTGCTGGGTGGTCGTGGTGCCGTGGCTGTCGGCGTAGAACTTGTTTTCCCGGACCTGGTGCACCGTGGCACTGACATGGTCGACCTTCTCGGCCGCGAGCAACCGCTGGCTCCAGTCCTCGAGCAGCTCGACCTTGTCGGCGGTGCTGACGTCGAAGGGATCGACGGTGTACGCCGACACCCAGGTGGCGTCCTTGAAGACCGGCTCAGCAGCGAGCTCGATCCGCTCGTGCGTGATGGCCTTGGACACCATGGCGACCCGCACGGCCTGTTCGGTGACCCGGACGACCTCGTCGGAGGTGAGGGCGACACCGGCCGCGAAGCCCCAGGTGCCGTCGATGATCACGCGGACGGCAAAACCGAGGTCGTCGCCCTCGGAGGAGTCGATCAACGACCCGTCGCGCAGCTGCAGTCGTTGGTTGCGCAGCCGCTCGACGCGGAAATCGGCGTGGTCGGCCTTGAAATCACGTGCGCGCTCAAGCGCGGTGTCAGCAAGCTTGGAGAGAGGAAGGGCAAGGAATGCGGGATCGACGCCAGAATCGGTGCCGGGATTCGTGGGCATGTCCGGCAGCCTAACAATGCCCGGCGACTGAGCCGTCCCAGCGCCCGGGCGAGGGGCAGAGGTCGTCAGGAGACCAGGTGGCCGAACGCCTCTGGGTGGATGTCCGTCGGGCGGTGCGGGGCGATCACGTCACCGTTGGGAAGCAGCTCGCCCGTGTCGTCGAAGAGGAGCACGCCGTTGCACAGCAGGCTCCAGCCTTGCTCGGGGTGGGTGGCCACGGTATGCGCCGCCTCCCGGTCGGCCGCCTCGGCGGACGGACAGACCGGTTGGTGGGAGCAGGTGGTCCCTGTCATCACGCTTGTCACTCGTCCAGTGTGCATCGCAACCTCGAAGTCGTCTCGGATTTGGCAGCCTGTTATGGGGAATCATCCAAACGGGAACCGTTGGGTGACCGAACGACCGATAGCTGCACAGGAACCCGGATCCGCAGCTCGGCGAGGTGGCTCACGAGCCCCACGGACCGCCCACCACTGCGTAGCGCGTCGAGCTCGTCCATCACGTCGTCCAGCGTGTCAGCGTCCAAGGTGCCGAAGCCCTCGTCGACGAAAAGTGTGGACAGCTCCGCGCCGCCGATCTCGTTGTTGACGAGGTCAGCGAGGCCCAGGGCCAGCGCGAGACTGACGTAGAACGTCTCGCCCCCCGACAGCGTCGCAGGATCGCGGCGTACGCCGGTGTAGGTGTCGAGCACCCGCAGCCCAAGGCCTCCGCGGGCGTCACCCACACCACGGGTGAGCGTGTGCTCCAGCTCGAAACGGCCGCCACAGATGCCCCGCAGCCGGACGTTGGCCGCGGCCACGACCTGTTCGAGGCGGGCGGCGAGAACATAGTGGGAGAGCTTCGTCTTGGACACGTTGTCGCGCGCTGTGCCGGCCACCATCGAGGCGACGTGGTCGGCCCGATCGCGGCGTACTCGCATCGGCTGCCAGCTGCCGACGTCGTCGGCCAGCTGATGGGTGAGGATCTCGAGCCGACCGGCGGCGGCCTCGAGTCGGGCCGATCGCGCGCGCGCCGCTGCGGCCTCGGCGGCGCTCTCCTCCGCATCGAGTCCGAGCCCGGTGAGATCGGGTGTCGCAGCCCGCGCGGCATCGAGCAGCGTGGGATCGGCCAGTGCCTTCTCCGTCGCCGCCCGCTCCGCGCCATGGGCGCGGTTCAATGCCTCACCGGACGCGATGTCGACCTCGCTGCGTATGGCATTGCGGACCTGCTGCACTGTCGCGAACACCGAGTCGGCGACGAGTCGGTCCAGGCGCTGCGTCGCAGACCTGTGCGCGGTCTCGGCCTCGGTCCGAGCGCGCAGCGCTGCCTCCAGCGACTCGGCGATGTCGAGCCGCTGCCGGACGAGCCTGCGACGTTCAGCCAGTGAGCCGTCGTCACCGATCGCAGCGGTGATCTTGTCGCGGAGCCGTGCCGCTGCCTGTCTCTGCTCGGAACGCTGAGCCTCGTGCGTGTGCAGCGCAGCCCGGGTGCGCGCCAGATCCTCGTGGCCGCGACTCTGCCGCTCCTCCACCTGGGAAAGCCTTGCGACGTGCTCCGGCTCCGACGCCGCTGCCGCCGCACAGCTGCGATGCCGAGCCTGCGCTGCTTCGAGCGCGCTCTTCGCGACGTCAGGCGACCACCCGTGGGCGGCGTGGTCCGCCGCTGTGCGTTCGGCACGCAGCCGCTCTCGCTTCAGCTCGAGCCGGCCGACCTCGTCCTCGGCGCGGCGTACGAGCTGCTCACTCGCCGTTTCGTCGTCGGGGCCAGGATCGTCCGCCTCGGCCTGAGCAGGCTGCGGGTGGTCGGCGCTGCCGCAGACCGGGCAGGGAGCCCCGGGCGCCAGCCGTTGGGCCAAGGTGGCGGCCATCCCGGCGATCCTGCGGTCTCGGACCCGGTGATGCTCGTCGCGGGCATCGGCGCGAAGCTCGCGGGCCTCGAGCAGTGCAGCTTCGACCGCTCGCACCGAGTCGACGAGCTCGGCAGCGCGCCGGGCCGCGTCGTGAGCCGTGCGGGTGGCCGTGACCGACTCAGCCTCCGCCGGTAGCCGAGTGGCGGCATCACGGGAGGCCATCAGGTCGGCGCGCACGGCGGTGATCTCTGCCGGCAGCCCAGCAAGGGTGGTCACCAGGGCAACCTCGCGCGCGCGAACCTTCGCCAGGGTGGCGTCCAGTTCCGCCAGTGAGCGCGTCAGCGCGTCGAGCTCGTCCTGGGTCGAGAGCAGGGCGTCCAGGGATGCCAGCTCGCGTCGGAGATCCTCGGACTGCACTTCGGACCAAGCACGGACGGCCTCATCATCCGGCCCGCCGTCTCCCCAGGCGTCTCGAGCGGCCTCGCAAGCCAGCTGGACGGCCGCGTCGGCGCTCGCGAGCGACTGCTCGGCCTCAGCCACCAGGTCGAGCAGCGGCTCGAACGCCGAGGCCCGGCGAGCCAGCAGCACCTCGCGCTCACGGCGGCGCACCTCCGCGGCGGACGACATCAGCTCGTCCCAACGGTTCTTCGCCTCGCGGTGCCGGCGCTGGAGGTCGACCAGGGACCGGGCAGCATCGAGCGCGTGCTGGGCAGCCTTGGCTCGTTCGGTGGTTTCGGCCGATGTCTGGGCCGCCGCGGCCATGGCCGCGGTCAGGGTCGAGAGCCTGGCCCGGGAGACGGTCAGCGCAGCCGGGTAGTCCGGACGTTTCGTGGCGTCACCCTCGCGACCTGCCGGTCCGGGCAACGGCTCCTCGCCGATGCCGGAGAGCACTTCGTCGACTCGCGCCAGCAGCCGTTCGAGGCCGGCTTCGGCGTCCTGACATTGCCCGTCGAGCTCGCGGCGATGATCGACCAGCCAACGCTCGATGGCCTGGAAGCGGTGCGTCCGGAACAGCGACTCCAAGACATCGTGCCGCTCCTTGGCACCGGCGGACAAAAAGGTCTGGAACTCGCCCTGCGGCAACAGCACGACCTGGCAGAACTGGTCCTTGTTCATCCCGATCAGCGCGGTGACCAGGTGTCCGACCTCGTCGACCCGGCTGCTGAGGGCTCGCCATGACCCGTCGACGTGCTCCGCGATCGAGGCCTTGGACTTCTCCTCCACCACGCCTGCCTTGGCGCGTCGCGACGGTCGCGACCAGCCCGGCTGGCGCTCGATCCGGAACCGACGGTCCCGGACAGTCAGCTCGAGACTCACGCAGGGCACGGTCTCGGCGGCGGCGTGGTCGCTCTTGAACGACTTGGCACCGTTGCGGCCTCCCGGCACGGCACCGTAGAGGGCGAAACAGATCGCGTCCAGGATGCTGGTCTTGCCGGCTCCGGTGGGGCCGGCCAGCAGGAACAGACCGGCCGCGTTGAGGCGTTCGAAGTCCACGACCTCGGTGCCGGGGAAGGGTCCGAACGCGGTCAGCTCGAGCCGGTGGATCCTCATGGACACACCGCCTGAGACGGGCTCCTCGTGATCACGAGGCCACGTCCTCGGCGACTCGACAGGCGTCGCAGGCGTCGCGCAGCAGGGCCGACTCGAGATCGTCGGGAGCCGCACCGCGGGTGTCGGCGAAGAAGCTGTCCAGGATCGCCGCGTCGCTGCGACCGACCAGGCGATCACCGAGCGGACCGGTCGAGCCCCCGCGACGCCGTCGGGCTCGAAGGCGATCACCAGACAATGGGGGAAGCGACCGCGGAGCCGCTCCATGGAGTCGCGGGGGCGCCTGGCGTCGGTAAGCGTGGCCTGGACCCAGCTGGACTCAGCTGAGCCGAGGTCGGGGTCGGCCAGCAGTGCGTCGAGCGTGCCCCGGATCAGCTCGAGGCGGCGGGGGACCGGAGCGTCCACGAACTCCACGTTGGACAGCCCGGCTGGCTCCGAGCTCGACCAGCCAGCTGCCCTTGCGGTGCCGAGCCTCCGAGAAGGAGTAGGCCAGCGGAGAGCCGGAGTAGCGCACCGCGTCGGACAAGGTGTGCCGTCCGTGCAGGTGCCCGAGAGCGGCGTAGTCCACCCCGGCGAACGTGTCGAGACCGACGCTGGCGACACCACCGACCGAGATGTCTCGCTCGCTCTGAGAGGCGGTGGCCCCCGTGACGAAGGCATGCGCCATGGCCACCGCGCGATGACCGGTCCGGGATCGGTGCTCGCGGATCCGCTGCATCGCCTCGCCGAGGACCGCTTGGTGGGACCGCTCGGCCACGCCGAGCTGCGAACGGACCAGGTCGGGCTCGAGGTAGGGCACGGCGTACACGGCGACCGATCCGTGCGCGTCGTCGAAGAGGACAGGGGTCTGGATCCGGGACGGGTCCGTGCGGAGGTGGACCCCGGCGCTGTCGATCAGGTCGGCCGCGAAGCCGAGGCGCTGGGCGGAGTCGTGGTTGCCGCTGGACAGCACCACGCGGCTACCGGCCGAGACGAGGCGCTTGAGAGCGTCGTTGGCGAGCTCGACGGCATCGACCGGTGGGAGAGCGCGGTCGTAGACATCTCCGCTCACCAGCACTGCGTCGACGCGCTCGGAGCGCACCGTCTCGACCAGGTGGTCGATGTATGCCGACTGCGCGTCCAGCAGACCCTCGCGGTGGAACGACCGGCCCAGGTGCCAGTCGGAGGTGTGCAGGAAGCGCATGGGAAAACGCTAAGTCGCGGCGGCGACAGTTCGGTGCTACCACGCCGTACCGCCGGTGGCCGGCTTGATCGGGCGTCGGGCGGCTCAGAGCCCTGCGATCCGCTCCGGATGGCTGTAGACCACGAAACGCTCTCCTCGGGTGAACCCGCAGACCGTGACCCCCGCCCGGTCCGCCAGGTCGAGCGCGAGGCTGGAGGGACCTCCTACGGCCACGATCGTGCCGACCTGTCCGGCCACCGCCTTGGTCACGATGTCGAACCCGATCCGCCCACTGACGCAGAGCAGGACGTCCTCGTCGTACGTCACCGTCCCCAGCTGTCGAGCCCCGAGCACCTTGTCCACGGCGTTGTGCCGGCCGACGTCCTCGCGGGCGATGACCAGCGCTCCCTGCGGGTCGAACACCCCGGCTGCGTGCAGCGAGCCGGTGCGGGAGAAGACCTTCTGTCGCTCCAACAACTGGCCAGGAAGAGTACGAATGACTTCTGCGGCAACGACCTGCCGGACGGACATGGGTGCATCGTCGGGGGTGAAGATCTCGGCGATGCTCTCGGTGCCGCACACACCACACGCCGAGGACATCGAGGTGCTACGGCTGGCCGGGTGGCGTCGAGGCTGTCCGTCGAGCTCCACGGTCACCACGTTGAACTCCTGCTCGGGCGTCAGGTCGACGTCCGTGCAGTACGCAACGCTGCGCGGTGGTGTGCCTGCCGCCATGACCCCCTCGGAGAGCAGGAATCCGGCCGCGAGCTCGAAGTCGGCTCCCGGGGTCCGCATCGAGACCGCGACCCGGTGTGCCGAGACGCCGGGCCAGCTGAGCCGGATCTCCAGGGGTTCCTCGGTGACCACGGTGTCGGGACGCTGGTGCACCTCGTGCCCGACGACCTCGTGCACGGTACGTCGGGAGGTGGGGCCGGGTCGCCGTGCCAGGTTCACCCTCCGAGCCTACGTGGGTGAACCTACAGTTGAGGCCTGATGAGCGGGCACACGCACACGCGTCACGCATCCGGCGGCGGTGACAGGCACCGCCGCCGGTTGACCGCGGTCCTCGTCGTGACCGGCGTCGTCATGGTGGCCGAGGTCGTCGGCGCTCTGGTCAGCGGCAGCCTGGCCCTCGCCGCCGACGCCGGTCACATGTTCACCGATGTCGCCGCGATCGGGATCGCCCTGTCCGCGATGACGATCGCCCAGCGGCGTACGTCGTCCCGCTCGACGTTCGGCCTGTATCGGCTCGAGATCTTCGCCGCCGCCGTCAACGCAGTGATCCTGCTCGGCGTCGCCGGCTTCGTCATCTGGTTCGCGCTCCACCGGCTGAGCGAGCCTCCGGAGGTCGGCAGCGGTCTGATGATCACCATCGCCGCGCTTGGCCTGTTCGCCAATGCGTGGTCGTTGTGGTGGCTGCACGAGAGTCAGCGGGAGAGCCTGAACGTGCGAGGCGCCTACCTGGAGGTGCTCGGTGACCTGCTCGGATCGGTGGCCGTGGTGGTGGCTGGCGTCGCCATCGCCACCACCGGCGCCCAGGTGGTCGACCCGATCGCATCCATGGTCGTGGCGGCGCTGATCGTCCCGCGGACCTGGGTCCTCCTGAGGGAGGCAGTGACCATCCTCCTCGAGGCCACCCCGTCCGGGACCGATCTCGACCATGTCCGAGAGCACATCGTGTCTCTCGACGGCGTCGTCGGCGTTCACGACCTGCACGTCTGGACGATCTCGTCAGGTCGACCGGTGATGTCGGTGCACGTCGTGGTCGACGACAGCTGGCTGGGCCGCTCCGGCGAGGTGTTGGACGCTCTGCAGCACTGCCTGGCAGCCCACTTCGACGTCGACCACTGCACGTTCCAGGTCGAGCCCCGCGGACACGCCGACCACGAGGCGCCGACGCATCCCTAGCCCGTCAGCGGGGAAAGGCCCGGCGGCTGCGCAGAGCGCGTGCGAGGTCGTCAGTGGAGTCGCTGATCGAGCGCCGCAGCCCCGCCGGGAGCGTGTCGTCGTCGAGGCAGGTCCGTGCCTGCGCGAGCGTGTTCTCGGTGACGGAGAACCGCGGGTAGCCGTTCTCGGCCGAGCGCTCGACCATCCAGCCCCTACGGATCTCGGCGGTGCCCGGCATCTCGGCGAAGTAGCGCGCCACGAAGGGTTCGGTGAGCTCGACCTGGTCGTGTCGGAAGAACGTGTCCGTCAGCGCGTAGAGCTCGTAGTTGGACAGGTCCGGATCGGTCACGATCGACGTCCAGACCTCATCCTTCACCCGCGGGTCCGCAGTGGCGGCCCGGCACCTGAGCGCGTGCAAGGCGCCCTGCGAGGAGGGGTCCCGGTCCTGTTCCCGTGCGATGTCCTCGTGCCCGGCCTCCCCGAGGGCGCACAAGGTTCGCAGCACACGCCAACGGAACTCCTCGTCGGTGACCAGTCCCGACGGTACGGCCTCGCCCGACAGCCAGCCACGCATCAGATCGGCGTCAGTCGTCAGATGGATCAGCGCTCGCGAGGCGATCAGCTGGCGGTTGCTGCCGGGCGCCGACGCGTCAAGGATCTGCCGGGTGACGGCGGTCAACCTCGCGACGTCGTCCGGTCCTGCCAGGTAGCGGCCCAGGGCGTGCACAGCCACCCCGCGACCGGTTCCGAGCACGCTCTCGACAGCGAGGTCTCCGTCGCCGGCCAGCGCTGCCTCGACGGTCGAAAGGTAGACCTCCGGGTCGACGACGGCGTCGTAGAGCCCTTCCCGCAGCGAGCCCCAGATGACGGCTCGCGCCACCGGGTCGTCGATCTTCGGCAGCAGGGCCGGGACCCGGGACAGGGAGGCTGCGTCGAGAGCGATCTTGGCCCAGGTGTCGTCGCCGGAGTCGGGCAGCACGAGACCACCGGGGTCGATGGTCCGGAACGGCACCGTCACGCTCTCGCCTTCGAGCTGGACGGGCTGTTTCGTCGGCCGTCCGTCCGCATCGAACGCCGTGACGGAGAACGCGTGCGGACGCGAGACCGGCTCGGGGGAGCCGTTCGTACGTCGAATGACCACCTCGGCGTCAGCGCCGCCCGGTTCCACGCTCAGCGTGTCGACCCCCTGGGTCCGCAGCCAGGCCGCCGCCCAGGACATCACGTCCTTGTCGCTGGCCCGGTCCCAGCAGGCCAGCAGGTCAGCCAGGGAGGCGTTGCCGTAGGCGTTGGTCTCGAGGTGCTCCACGACTCCTGCGAGAAATGCCCGGTCACCGAGATACGCGTTGAGCTGACGAAGCGCAGCAGCCCCCTTGCTGTAGGAGATCCCGTCGAAGTCGGTCAGCGCCTGCTGCGCGTCGGCCGCGCCGTTGCCGGCGATCGGATGGGTCGACGAGCGCTGGTCGGCCGCCATTCCCCAGGCCTTGGTGCCCAGCGCGTACTCCACCCACACGTCTTTGAACTGGGTGGCGCTGCTGGTCGCCCGGTAGCCCATGTACTCGGCGAACGACTCGTTCAGCCACAGATCGTCCCACCACCGCATCGTCACGAGGTCACCGAACCACTGGTGCGCCATCTCGTGGGCCACCACGTAGGCCCGCGCGGAGCGCAGCGAGTCGGTCGCCTGTGCCTTGAAGACCAGCTCGTCGGTGAACGTCACGCATCCCGGGTTCTCCATCGCTCCGGCGTTGAACTCCGGGACGAAAGCCTGGTGGTAGTCGCCGAAGGGGTATCGGATGCCGAACAGCCGGTGGTACTCGTCGAAACACTGGCCGGTGACCGTGAACAGCTCGTCGGCATCCTTGTCGAGGTGCGGGGCGAGCGTCTGACGGCAGTGCAGCCCGAGGACGATGCCATCGTGCTCGGCGGTGATCGAGTGGTACGGCCCGGCCACCAGGGTGGCGAAGTACGTGGACAGCGGCTTGGTCTCAGCCAACGTCCATCGACCTGGCTCGGTCTGTTGCGCCCTGCCGTTGCCGAGCACGATCCAGTCGGTCGGCGCCGTCACTGAGACCCGGTAGACCGCCTTGAGGTCCGGTTGGTCGAAGCAGGCAAAGATCCGCGGTGCCGCCGGCAGGAACGTCATCGCGTAGACGTAGGCCTGCTTGTCCTCGGGGTCCACCGCGCGATGCAGTCCCTCACCGTCGTGGGAGTACGCCATCAGAGCCTCGACCACGAGCGTGTTCGCGTCAGCCAGCCCGTCCAGCGCGAGTCGTCCGTCGTCAACCTGCCCGGGGTCGAGCGTGGTGCCGTTCAGCGTGATCGAGGTGACCTCGGCGGCCTGGAGATCGAGGAAGGTCGGGCTGCCGTCCAAGCTGCGGAAGGCGACCTCGGTCCGGGACCCGAACTGCTCCGACCCGCGAGTCAGGTCCAGTGCAATGTCGTAGCTGTCGACAGAGATGGCGTGGGCTCGGGTGGCCGCTTCGACGGCGGTGAGGCTTCGCATGACGTCAGGTTAGGCCGTACGGACCGGCAGCGTCCGCACGAGTGCAGCCAGCCCGATGCAGAGCGCGGCAAGGACGAACCACGTGGCGCTGACTCCCACCGACGCGATCAGGCCGGACCCGGCGCCTGGCGCGGCGACCGCGGCGAAGCCCCAGCTCATACCGAACACCGCCAGGTAGCGGGCCCGGCCGTTCACCGGGGCCAGAGCGGCCACCAGGGCCATCAGGTGGCCCATCAACAGCAGGTCACCCGCACCGAGCACCACCGTGGACACGAGGTACGCCGCGAGGCTGGTGGACACGCCGTACCCGCTCAGGCCGACCGCCAGCAGCACGTAGCCCGCCGTCAGCAGGGACGTCCGGCCTGTCTGCCGGATCCGCCGCCATCTCAGGGCCGGCTGCAAAGCGACCATCGTGACAGCCGAGGCGGTGAGCAGGACCCCGAGTGACCAGGGCGGCAGTCCGCGCGCCAGCAGGCTGAGGGGCAGGGCCACGGTCGACTGCAGGTAGACGACGGCGAAGACGCTCTGCAGCGCCAGCAAGGACATCAGCCGTCGGTCCCGCCACGGAGACGAGTCCAACCGGGCTGCGGTCGTCGTCCTGTGGGATGGACCGTCCGGTGGCAGCGCTAGCCAGAGGACGAGTGCGCACCCAGCGCAGCTTGCCGCGTCGGCCACGAACAGCCACCGCAGGTCCAGCCGGCTCAGCACGATGGCGAGTCCACCCGCCAGCACGCCGGCGGCGGCCAGGGCAGCCGCGAGCAGCCCGTAGGTAGCCGGTTGGTCCGCTGGCGCCACCTCATCGGCGATCAGCGCCTGGCTCGGTGGTTCGTAGATCTCGAAGCACAGGCCAAGAGCGACGACCGCGACCACGGTCGCCGTGGCGGTCGCGGTGACGGCGAGCGCCACCTGGGAGGCGGCGCAACCGGCCAGTCCGAGCACGATCGTCGTACGCCGACCCAGCGACTCCGCCAGCCGACCGCCCATCAACCGCGACGGGATCGTCGCGGCCCCGAAGGCGCTGAGCGCGAGCCCGACCTCCATCGTCGACCAGCGCCGTTCTTGCGCGAGCAGTACCGCCAGGAACGGCAGGCTGAAGGCCCCGAGACGGTTGATGGCGCGCCCGACCACCAGCATCGTCACCAGCCGCGGAAGACCGGGGGAATCCAGATCAGGATCACTGTTCATTGCGCTATGATCAGTCACACCGAGAAACCTAGAGGACCGGGAGTCACTGGTCAAATGTCGTTCGACAGTCACCTTGAACACGTCCTCGACGTCGCGACCCGACTGGTCAACGCGACCGTGCCCGGAGACGCGCACGGCCGCAGTTTCGTGCCGCCGACGGGACCCGACCTCACGTCGTCGGTACGTGACGCGCTCGGGGGACAGGGGAGGACGTCGCCACGCGTACGGCCTGAGGAGGCGGCCTTGCTGGCCGAGACCGCGCTGGAGGCGCACGCGGTGTTCGCGCTGGTCGAGCGCGACGACGTCCCGGCGGCGGCCGCACGGGTGAATGCTCTCCTGCACCGCTTCGGCACCCGGCCCCAGCTGGACCCGGACCCGGACCGCGACCGCGGGCCACACCGGCCTGCAACTGCACTTCCACGGGTACGACGACAGTCTTCCGGTCGGTTGGGGTGCCGGAATCGCCGCAGGGCTGGCCGCGGTGATCGGAAGCGATCTGGCAGGTCGGATGGGCGTCTGCGCGGCGCCCGCCTGCGACCGCGTCTACGTCGACGCCTCGCGCAACAACCACAAGCGGTTCTGCTGCACCTCCTGCCAGAACCGGGTCAAGGCCGCCGCCTACCGCTCGCGCCACCGCTGACGGGTGGCAGGATCGCCTGGTGAGCAGTGGCGAGGAGGATCGCACGATCGGCTGGGACGAGGCGACCCGGCCACACGTCACGCCGGCCGGTGGTGCTGCGGCGGAGGGCATGGGGTCCCACCTGGTGCTGATCCACGACATGTTCCGGCGCCAGCTCGAGGCGCTCTGCGAGGTGCGCGACCAGGTGCGGGCAGGCCTGGTCGACCTGGACCGGGCGGCCATCCGACTTGTCACGGCCGGTGAGGGATTCGAGGAGATCGACCGGTTTGTCGATGTGCTGGCGTCCGGTCTGCTGTCGCACCTTCGCTACGAGGAAGACCAGCTGGTTCGGCCGATCAGCGACAACCGCCTGGTGATCTGACGACCCGATCCACCGGTACGAGGAGGCAGCGATGAAGGTGTTCATTTCGTGCGACATGGAGGGTGTCGCCGGCATCGTGGACTGGTCGCAGTGCCGGGTCGACGGGGGAGCGGCGTACGATCGCGGCTGTCACCTGATGCTCGGTGAGGTGAATGCGGCGATCCGCGGCGCGGTCGAAGGCGGCGCGCGAGAGGTTGTCGTCAACGACAGCCACGGGGCGATGGCCAATCTCGACCTCGCGCTGCTCGAGCCGCCGGCCACCTACATCAGCGGCCGTCACAAACCGGGTTACATGATGCAAGGTCTCGACCAGACGTTCGACGCGGCCTTTCTCGTCGGGTACCACGGGTCGATCTCAGGGGCTTCATCAGTGCTCTCCCACACGTACAACCCCGAGGTCATCGCCGCCGTGCGACTTGCGGGTGCTGAGGTCGGCGAAAGCGGCGTCAACGCCTTGGTGACCAGTTCCTACGGGGTGCCGATCGCCCTGGTCACGGGGGATGATGTCACCCTGGCCGAGGCACAGCCGATCGCACCCGCCCATGTCGGGGTTCAGGTCAAGACCTCGATCAGCAGGTTCGCCGCCCACCACCAGCGTCCGGAGGACGCCCGCACCGAGATTCAGGAGCAGCCCGGCGAGCGCTCGAGGCGGTCGCCGCAGGACGCATCTCACCCCTACAGCTCTCGGCGCCGCCTGCCCTCGAGGTCGACCTGCAGACCGCTGACATGGCGACAGTGGCTGCCTGGGTGAAGGGGGTCGAGCAGATCGGAACATGCACCGTGCGGGTCGTCGGGGCCGGCCCGGAGCCGGACGGGCGAGACGTCTACGACTCGTTCGTGGCCCTGACCTACATCACCCGCCAGGCCGGCGGTCGCTGACCAGCCGTCAGCCGTGGAGGTAGACCGGCAGCGTGTCCAGGCCGTACACGATGGACAGGTCGCGGAACTGCAGGTCTTCGGGCCGGACCGCGAGGCGCAGGTCGGGAAACCGGCGGACCAGCCCGGGAATCGCGGCAAGCAGCTCCATCCGGCCCAGCTCGGCCCCGACGCAACGGTGCATGCCGTAGCCGAACGCCAGGTGCGCGGTCAGCGGCCGCCCAGCGAGGCGACCCGGGTTGAACTCCTCTGCGCCGCCGCCGGCCAGCGCTTCGTCGCGGTTGGCTCCGCTCAGCGAGCAGATCACCACGTCACCGGCCCGCAGACGTACGCCGAACAGCTCCATGTCCTGGCGCGCGAACCGGGGGAAGGCGATCTGGACCACGGAGAGGTAGCGCAGCAGCTCTTCGACCACCGGAGCCGCGGCGGCCGGGTCCTCCCGCAGCCAGGTCACCGTCTCGGCAGACTCCAGCAGGGTGAGCGCGCCCAGGGCGATCATGCTGGCTGAAGTCTCGTAGCCGCCGGTGAAGATGCCGTCGGCCAGACCACCCAGCTCGTCGTCACTGATCTGGTCGCCGTGCTCGGCGATCAGGGCGCCGATCAGTCCGTCGCGGGGCTCGACCCGCTGGCGCTTGGCGGTCTCGATCAGGAAGTCGCGCGATTCCGACATGGCACCGAACACCCCGAGGCCGCCCTGACGCACGTCGAAGCGCGCGTGTCCCAGCTGCCGGAAGTAGTCCCGGTCCTCCGGTGCGACCCCCAGCAGCTCGCAGATCACCACGAACGGGATCGGGAAGGCGAACTCGGCCACCAGGTCGAGCGGCTCACCCGACGGTTGGGTCTGCATCGCGTCGAGTCGTTCGGCGACGACCTCGTCGATCCGTGGCTGGAGTCGGGCGAGCCGGCGTCGGGTGAACTCCGGCGTCAGCAGGCGCCTGAGCCGCGTGTGATCAGGCGGGTCGGTGAAGCCGAGACCGCCGATGGCCTGAGCGCCCGTGGCATCCTGCTTGCCGACGTAGCGCCGGATGTCGGTGCTGAAGTGTTCGGAGTCGGCGAGCACCGCCCGGTTCTCCGCGATGCCGGACACCATCCAGACCCGTAGCCCGAACACCGATGCCAGCTGGTAGATCGGGCCCGACGCGCGTGCCTGCGCAAGCTGGGCCACCGGGTCGAGTCCATCACGCTGCAACGGGAAGCGCAGCGGCGTCGGGACCTCGCGCAGGGTCGAGAGGTCGATCGACCGCATGGCGCGACGCGACAGCATGCTGCTCGTACGCCGCGCCACTGACGCCAGTCCGAACACTGTCCGCCCCCTTCTCGCCGTCTATCCTGAGCTTCTCGCCCGAGCACCGATCCAGCATGCTCTCTTGTGACCAGGGCCAGCATGAATGACACCCCTGAGATGTTCCTGAGCGTTGCACTTGAGCCCGGACCTGTCACCGCATTGTGGCAGAGACGAACTGATGTCCGTTTTGCCGGGTCTGGCGTCGTGAGGCGTCAGAGTCGTGCAAACAGGCAGACGGGGTTGCCGTCCGGGCCGCGCATCATGGCGTATCCCATGGCCAGGCCGCGGCGGTGTTCACCCGACGGGGGAGTGAGGCCTCGAGCAGGTCCATGGCGTGGGGCGATAGCGTGACCGCCGTGACCTCGTCGAACAGCCCAGCGCCGAGCCCTGGTACCGCGGACTCCTTCAGTGATCTGCTGGCGGCCAACCGCAGGTTTGCCGACACCTTCACGCTGTCCGGCTTCGACGGGGTGGCGCATGCCGGGGTGGCGATGGTGACCTGCATGGACTCACGCATCGACCCGCTCGGAATGATCGGCCTGCGACCCGGCGACGTGAAGATCCTGCGGAACCCGGGTGGACGGGTGGACGACCAGGCCCTGCTGGCGCTGGTCGTCGAGCGTCCATCTGCTGGGCGTCGAGCGCATCATGGTCGTGCAGCACAGCCGCTGTGCGATGGCGAGCAGCACCGAGGCCGAGATGCGCGAGCGGCTGACCGCGTCCAGTGGCGTCGACGCATCCTGGATGTCGTTCGGCGTGATCACCGACCAGCAGGCCACGATCCGCGATGACATAGCCAAGGTCAGGGCACATCCGCTGATCGGTGAGGCCGTCGTCGTCGGCGGATTCCTCTACGACGTCGACACCGGACTGCTCGAGCCGGTCGTCTGAGTGCTGACGGGGGAGGACCGGGCCCGAGGCTGATGCCGGCTCACACGTCGGACGTCGCCTCGATGGCGTCGAGGTCGCGTACGGCGTAGCGGTGGTGCTCCCACTCCTCCTCGAGGATCGTGTGCAGGCACGACAGGGTCGTCTCCGGGTACTCGGGAGCCCACGGGTTCTTGCGGGTCGTTGCCAGGTCGTTCGGCGTGACCGTGGCGAGGAAGTCGCGCACCATCGCGACGCGACCCGCCCGGACCTCGAGAACCTCGTCGTACGACGGTGTGACCGACGTGAAGACCGACATGTCGTTGCCGTCGGTCTCGTACTCGAGGTTGGGTTGACCGATCGGGTGGAACGGCTGGTCCATCTCCAGGATCGCGCGCCGAAACCAGGTGTCCGTGGCCATCACCAGATGACGCAGCGTCTGGGCGAAGGACCACTCGCCGTCCACGGAGACGTCGACCGTGCCCGCCGGCATCGCCGCGACGCGTTCGAGCGTGGCAGCCCACGAGCTCTCGAGCTTGGACCAGGCCGCGCGCAGACCTTCCGGATCGCCGGCCCGGCGGTCTGCGCGGCCAGGAAAGCGGCGGTTGAGCTCGGCCTCGACCAGTGGTGCCACGTCGACACCGTTGACATGCAGCGAGCTCTCGCCGTCCAGGAGCCAGGGCGCGTCGATGTCCGCACCCGCCACGTCGACGGCGCGCATCACGACACCGGACAGATCGGCCCTGACGAACCGGGCGCCACTCAGGTCCGCGTCCACGAACTCCGCCTGCTGCCGTTCGTCGGATCGGGTGGAGATTGTCATGGCTTCTCCTTGTCGTTCGCCGTCGCAACTACCCTAGGCAACCATGAATGACTCCGCCCGCAGGTCGTCGGGCACCGCCCCGTACTGGCGACCGGGCACTCAGGTGATGTGGCGAGAGGGGAGCGGACCCCTCGGCACCGGCGACCCCGTCATCGATCCCTCGCTGCCGCACTTTGCCTCACCGGTGACCGTGGTGCGTGACGATGCCGAAGCGCTGGTCGTCTGGCTGCGGACCGGCACGCCCGTGCTCAGGGCCGCTCGTGCCGACGGACGGAACAAACGCGCTGACACGCGAACACTGTTCACTGCGCCCATCGTTCACGACTTCGGGGAGCACGCGCACTACGACCAGGTTCGGGTGGCGCCGACCGGGCGACCGTGGTCGGTGTGGGTCATGTTCGCTGAGACAACGGGGGAGTTCGCCGGGTGGTACGTCAATCTGGAGCGATCGCACGTTCGTGACTCTGCCGCTGTGTACACCAGTGACCATGTGCTCGATCTCTGGATCGAGCCGGATCGCAGGGTGGTCCGCAAGGACGAGGATGAGCTCGAGCTCGCGGTCTCGCAGAGTGTGTTCGACGCCGCTACGGCGGCCAGGATCGAGTCGGACTGCTGTGAGGTCGAAGCCATCGTGGCCGATTGGGGTGCGCCGTTCTGTGACAGGTGGGAGACGTTCCGACCTGACCCGGGCTGGCCGATCCCGGAGCTCCCGGGACTGGGCGGGGCCTGACACCACGGCCAGCAGGAGGGGAGCCCAGGCCGGTCTGACAAGTGGGTGCCAACTGGTGGCGACTTCCGCGGTGATCTAGGGTTCCCGTCAATGTCTGACGTCGGGAACTCCATGAAAACTGATCACTACGACACGTTCGCCGAGAGCTATGCGCGGCAGAACGAGACCGGTCTGTTCAACGCCTACTACGCGACACCCGCGATGATCGACCTCGCCGGGAACGTGACCGGCCGGAGCATCCTGGACGCCGGCTGCGGGGCGGGACCGTTGGCGGCGGCCCTCCGCGAGCGAGGCGCCCAGATCACCGCCTTCGACTCGAGCCCAGCGATGGTGGCGCTGGCGCAGCGGCGGCTCGGGACGGACGCCAGGGTGCTCGTCGCCGACCTGACCGAGCCGCTGCCGTTCGGGACGGGGGAGTTCGACGACGTGGTGGCATCCCTGGTACTGCACTACCTCGAGGACTGGTCGGGCCCCTTGGCGGAGCTGCGCCGGGTGTTGAGGCCGGGTGGACGGCTGATCCTCTCGGTGAACCATCCCGTGATCCGCCCGGTGGTCTACCCAGAGGAGGACTACTTCGAGATCTCGCCGTACACCGAGGACCATACGTTCGATGGGCAGACCGCGTACCTGACCTTCTGGCACCGGCCGTTGCACGCGATGACCGACGCGTTCACCCGGGCCGGCTTCACGATCTCGGTCATCAGCGAGCCGCCGTTCCTGCCCGAGACGCCGCCCGAACTGTTGCCGCCCGACCTCGGGGACCGCACGTCCTTCCTCTGCTTCCTCTTCTTCGTCCTCGAGGCCGCCTGAGACCGGACTTCGATCGGGCCAAGCGGGCCCGAGATCAGGCGGACTCGCAGATGCAGAGTTGAATGGGCGAGGCTGCGGCAAATGGTTGACCAGACCAGCCGCCTAACCGCTCGACGAGCCGAAGGCCACCGAGCGAGACGAGCAGCGGCAGCTCCTGCGGGAAGATGCTCCTGATCTCCAGCGGTGCGACGACGAAGTCGGGCTCCGAGTCAGTCGAGAGGTACCACGTCCCGCGTGTCACTTGCGCAGGCGCATCGTAGATTTCAGCGACATCGACACGCACATCACCGCGGTCGGGGTCCGTGAAGGCCAACGACTCCCGAGTGCGCCGCACGCCATCAGCCTCGGCAAGGAGGCGCACGCTCGGGTTGAAGACATCGAAGACGAACCGTGCTCCAGGTGCCAGGTGTCGGCGAACCGACTGAAAGCAGCTCACCAGATCCTCGGCCTCGTGCAGATGCAGGAGAGAATTGGCTGTGATGAACACGAAGTCGAAGGTGCCGCTCAGGTCGAAGGCCCGCATGTCAGCCTGCATCCAGTCCACCGCCACACCGCGCAACTTCGCCTTGCGCTGAGCCTCAGCCAGCATGTCTGACGAGGAGTCCACGCCGACGCACGGATGCCCGTCGGACGCGATGGGGATCAGCTTGTGCCCGGTGCCGCACCCGAGTTCCAATACGCTCCCGCCGTGCCGATCGGCCTCGGCCCGAAGGAAGTCCACCGCGGGTCCGCCGCCCGGGAACATGAGGTCGTACAGCCTCGCGTGCGAGTAGAACGCTTGACTCATGTGGCGCATCCTTCTTTCCGATCCGCCGGTGGCAGCAGTGCACACACAGACGTAACTTGACATAATATATCTTATCGGCGTGATTCCCAGGGGAGCGATGACGGGGTGGTCAACCCCTCTCGAGCACGAAATCGCCCGTGCCAGGCACCCAAGGCTCAGCCGCCGACATACGTCGCCAGATGCTGACCGGTCAGCGTCGACCGGTCAGCGACGAGGTCGGCGGGTGTGCCTTCGAAGACGATCCTGCCGCCGTCGTGGCCGGCGCCCGGCCCGAGGTCGATGATCCAGTCAGCGTGCGCCATGACCGCCTGGTGGTGCTCGATCACGATGACCGATTTGCCCGAGTCGACGAGTCGGTCGAGCAGACCCAGGAGTTGCTCGACGTCGGCCAGGTGGAGGCCGGTGGTCGGCTCGTCGAGGACGTAGACCCCACCCTTCTCACCCATCCGGGTGGCCAGCTTGAGCCGCTGCCGCTCTCCTCCGGAGAGCGTGGTGAGCGGCTGGCCGAGGCTGAGGTAGCCGAGCCCGACGTCGGCGAGACGATCGAGGATCTTGTGCGCAGCCGGTGTCTTCGCCTCGCCGTCGCCGAAGAAATCCTCGGCTGCGGTCACTGACATCGTGAGAACCTCGCTGATGTTCTTCCCACCGAACTCGTACTCCAGGACCTCGGCCTGGAACCGCTTGCCCTCGCATTCCTCGCAGGTGGACTCGACCGTGGCCATCACCCCGAGCTCGGTGTAGATCACGCCGGCGCCGTTGCAGGTGGGACAGGCCCCTTCGGAGTTGGAGCTGAACAGGGCCGGCTTCACCCCGTTGGCCTTGGCGAATGCCTTGCGGATCGGGTCCAGGAGTCCGGTGTACGTCGCCGGGTTGCTGCGTCGAGAGCCCTTGATCGCGCCCTGGTCGATCACCACCACGTCATCGAGCCCGGCCACCGAGCCCTGGATCAGCGAGCTCTTCCCTGAGCCTGCGACCCCGGTGATCACGCACAGCACTCCGAGCGGGAGGTCGACGTTCACGTCGTGGAGGTTGTTGGTTGACGCGCCTGCGATCTCCAGGGCGCCGACAGCCGAACGCAGCGACTCCTTGAGGGTCGCTCGATCGTCGAGATGGCGGCCGGTGGTGGTGTCGCTCCCCCGCAACCCGTCGACCGTGCCCTCGTAGCAGACCGTGCCGCCGTCCGCGCCCGCGCCGGGTCCGAGGTCCACGGCATGGTCGGCAATCGCGATCGTCTCGGGCTTGTGCTCCACGACCAGCACGGTGTTGCCCTTGTCCCGCAGCCGCAGCAGCAGGTCGTTCATCCGCTCGATGTCGTGCGGGTGCAGGCCGATGGTGGGCTCGTCGAAGACGTAGGTGATGTCGGTGAGGGATGAGCCGAGGTGGCGGATCATCTTGGTGCGCTGAGCTTCTCCGCCGGACAGCGTTCCCGCAGGCCGGTCCAGCGAGAGGTAGCCGAGCCCGATCTCCACGAACGAGTCCAGAGTCTCACCCAGCGCCTCGAGCAGCGGCGCCACCGACCGCTCGTCCAGGCTGCGGACCCAATCGGCCAGATCGCTGATCTGCATCGCGCAGGCCTCGGCGATGTTCTTGCCCTTGATCTTCGACGACCGGGCCTCCTGGCTGAGCCGCGTCCCGTCGCAGTCCGGACAGGTCGTGAACGTCACTGCCCGCTCCACGAACGCGCGGACGTGCGGCTGCATCGCCTCGACGTCCTTGGAGAGCATGGACTTCTGGATCTTGGGGATCACGCCTTCGTAGGTGAGGTTGACGCCGTCGACCTTGACCTTGGTCGGCTCCCGGTAGAGCAGGTCGTTGAGCTCCTTCTTGGTGAACTTCTTGATCGGCTTGTCCATGTCGAAGTAGCCCGAGCCACCGAAGATCCGGCCGTACCAGCCGTCCATGCTGTAGCCGGGAATCCTCAGCGCACCCTCGCGGAGCGACAGACTGTCGTCGTACAGCGCTGAAAGGTCGAAGTCCGTGACGGCGCCCATGCCCTCGCAGCGCGGGCACATCCCGCCCTGGTAGACAGCCTTGCGCACCACGATCCGTTCACCCTTGCCCTTGTCGACGGTCATCGACCCGCTCGCGGTCCGGGTGGGTACGTTGAACGCGAAGGCAGTGGGCGGACCGACATGCGGCTTTCCCACCCGACTGAAGAGGATGCGCAGCATGGCGTTCGCGTCGGTGGCGGTGCCGACAGTCGAGCGCGGGTTTGCTCCCATCCGCTCCTGGTCCACGATGATCGCGGTGGTCAGCCCGTCGAGCACGTCGACCTCAGGTCGCGCCAGCGTCGGCATGAAGCCCTGCACGAAGGCGCTGTAGGTCTCGTTGATCAGCCGCTGTGACTCCGCGGCGATCGTCCCGAAGACCAGCGAGCTCTTGCCCGACCCCGAGACGCCCGTGAACACCGTCAGCCGGCGCTTCGGGATCTCGAGGTGGATGTCCTTGAGATTGTTGACCCGCGCACCGTGGACGCGAATCAGGTCGTGGCGGTCGGCGGCATGCAGATCGGGCGGCTGCATCCTGGTCTTCTGGGCCATGCCTGTGGTGTCTCCTTGGTCCGGACCAACCGAACAACGCGGGTGGTGCCTCGGTCAGTCGTCGGGAAGCGCCGAGAACTCCCGCTTGGTGTCCTTGTACCAGCCCATGCCCTTGATGGGGTGCTTCCACCGGCCCTTCATCGCCTTCAGGGCGTCCTCATGGGTGGCGTCGCCCGAGGCCACGGCCTCCCGGAGGTGCTTGTCCTGCGCTTTGATCACGTCGTCAGCAGTCTCTCCCCGGAGCGGGAGGTCACACGCTCCACCGAGCTGCCTGCAGGTCATGGTCTTCATCTGTCCGGGCTCTCCTGTCCTGAAAGGGTGCGGTCTGGAAGGGTGCGGTCTGGAGGGGTTTTCAACGCAGCTCTTGGATGCGGACCAGGTTGCCCGCAGGATCACGGAAGGCACAGTCGCGTATGCCGTACGGCTGCTCGGTCGGCTCCTGGACGACCTCGGCGTCCCCCGCCTGCACCCGCTCGAACGTGCCGTCGAGGTCCTTGGTCGCCAGCATGATCCAGCCGTAGGTGCCCTTGGCCATCATCTCGGTGATGGTGCGGCGCTCGTCGTCGGTGACGCCGGGGTCTACGGCCGGCGGCGCCAGCAGGATGGACGTGGCGGGCTGGTCCGGAGGACCGACGGTGATCCAGCGCATCGTTCCGCTCCCGACGTCGGTGCGAACCTCGAAGCCGAGAGTGTCGCGGTAGAACGCCAGCGAGGCGTCCGGGTCGTCGTGCGGGAGGACGGTCGTGTGAATGATGAGGTCCATGGCGTCAGGCTAGTTGCGGCTGCGTGGCCGGCGCTTCTCGATTCCTGATCGGTCGCGTCGCCTGCTTTTCCACGCACGACGGCAGCTCCCCCGCGCTTCGTGTCGCTTGGCGACGATAGGTGCTCGGCGGCACACCGACCAGCTCGGTGAAGCGCGTGCTGAAGGTGCCCAGCGACGAGCAGCCGACCGCGAAGCACACGTCGGTGACGCTGAGGTCACCACGTCGAAGCAGCGCCATCGCACGCTCGATCCGCCGCGTCATCAGATAGGAGTACGGCGACTCGCCGTACGCCCGCTTGAACGCGCGGCTGAAGTGCCCGGCCGACAGGTGCACGTCCCGGGCGAGCGCCTCGACGTCCAGCGGTTGCGCGTAATCCCGGTCGATCCGGTCGCGTACGCGCCTCAGCCGCGCTAGGTCGCGCAGGTGCTGCGCTGAGGCGGGTGTGCTGGCCACACGTGAGATCGTACGTCCCGCCGAGGTCGCCCGGAGCGGGGAACCGCTCACGACGGGTGTGCCAGCCACATCTCCCGGGTCATCTCGTACTCGACCTCACCCTGGTCGGCGCCGGGCAACGGCTCGTCCCACTGAGGAAAGTACGTGCGGACGTACCGCAGCCCCACGGTCTCCATCACCTTCCGCGAACCGGTGTTCACCGCCATGGTCTGGGCGATGACGCGCTCCAGGCCGACCGTCTCGAACGCGTGCCGTAGCAAGGCCCTCGACGCCTCACTCGCGATTCCCCGCCGCCAGTGTCGGCGGACGATCCGGTAGCCAAGGTCCGCGACGCTCGGGTCGTCCGGCTGGTCGGGTCCGTGCGCCGGCGGAAGCATCATCAGGCCGACGAACTCCCCTGGCTGGTCGCCAGCAGCAGTCGTCGGTGCCCGCGAGCTCGCTGCGCTCTCGAAGGCCAGCCAGAAGCCGAGACCGTCGACCTTCTGGGTCAGTGCCATCCTCCTCGTGTGGGACTCGACCACCTCCGCTGCGGTACGAGCCCTACCGAAGATGTACCGCAGGACCTCCGGATCCGAGTCGAGCGCAATCTCCAGCCCGAGGTGGTCGTCCCGGAGAGGAACGAGCACGAGCCGCTCAGTCAGCAGAGTGGGCTGCGTCTCGAAAGGCACCGCGTCACCCTAGTGGTGCGTCGTCTCACTCGGCCCGCAGCCCGATGTCCACTCCCCCGGCCGGCCCTGGACACTGTCTGTGATTCGATCTATAATCGAACACATGTTCGTACCACAGTGCGGTGCCGATGGCGAGGAGCTAGATCCTCGTGACGTGCCGGCTGCGCCGACGAGCGCGCTGTGGCGGAGCAACCGGGGGCGGTTCGGCGCCGTGCTCAACGCGCGGGTGGACGCGCTCGATCCCGCCGACCAGCTCCGGCTGATCGAGGAGACCGCGGCCTGCAAGGCGGTTCTCGACTGGACCCACTGCCGCGTAGCCTCCGGTCTCGCTCTCAAGGATCTCTCGTCACCGGTCGTGCAGCGGGCGCTCGCACGGTCCGGTGGGTGCTGCCTGATCCGGGTCGCCGGCACTGACACCCCGGCCATCTCCGAGGGCATCGTCACCGAGCTTGCGCTGGCCTTGTCGTGCAGCGAACGGTCCGCTCGCGACTACATCGCTGTCGGGCTCGACCTTCGCTACCGGCTCCGATGCACCAACAACGAGTTCGGCGGCGGTCGGATCAGCTTCGCGCACGCCAAGGTCATCTCCGAGGCGACGCGCTCACTCAGCCTGGAGCTGTGTGAGCGACTCGACGAGAGACTCAGCGACGAGGCGCGGTCCCGTACGCCGGCCAGGCTGCGCATCCTGGCTCGTCGCCTGGTGGCCAAGGCCGATCCTGGCGGGCTGGAGAAGCGTCACGCGCTTGCGATGGCTGAGCGGTCGGCTTCGATCTTCCCACTCGGCGACGGCGTCGCCGCGTTCTCCGTCAACCACCAGCTCGAGGTGGCGGCCGTCATCGACGACCAGCTGACGATCTGGGCGCGCCGGCGACGTGCGGGTGATCCGGGGACGTCGTTCGCCGCCCACCGGGCCGATGCGGCAGCCTTGCTCCTGCTGGGCCGGCATCCCCTCACCGGCGCGGATCTCCTACGCAATCCGGGGGTGCCTGTGCCGCAACCGTCGCCGACGCGCTCCACTGCCCTACCGCGCTCCACTGCCCTACCCCCGGACCTGCCCGGCCTACCGACGGGGGTGACACCGGCGCGACCAGCCGACGTCCTTCCGGTCCGGACCGAGATCCGGGTCTCGATGGCAGCCGACACGCTGCTCGGTCTGGACGACGAGACCTGCGAGCTCGAGGGCTTCGGGCCGCTGACCGCCGAGCAGGCGCGGCGACTGGCTCTCCGGTCCAGCTGCACCGTTCTGCGGCGACTGTTCACCGATCCGGTCGACGGTTCTGTGATGGCCATGGACGCGGGCACCTACCGATTCACGTCGCGCCAAGCCGAAGCCGTGCGGTCGCTGCATCCGATCTCGTGTTTCCCCGGTGCGACGACTCCGGCTGATCGGTGCGACATCGATCACCGGGAGCCCTACCGGTTCGGTCCACCCGGCACAGCAGATCCACCCGGTCAGACGGTGGTCGGCAAGGCGCAGCCGCTCGGTCGACGACATCACCGGTACCGCACCCACCTCGGCTGGGTCCCGACGGCCGAGCCCACCGACCCGCATACCGTTCGCTGGACGAGTCCGTACGGGCGTACCTACCTGGTCCACGACCATCAGGGTGCGTGAGCATCACCTGCAGTCAGACGGCGATTCCGCGCTGCTTGAGCAGCTCGGCTCGCTGGAAGGCGTAGCCGACCATCCAGGTCGGGGTGTACCGGTACAGCCGGATGTCGTCACCCCACTCCAACGGTGACCCGCCGTAGTGCCGGCTCCAGTGCTCCAACGTCGATGACCAGTCGGCATCGGCGTCGGTCATCTCCGCGACGTGACCGTGGCTGAACACGGCGAGCTCCTCACCGTCGACGTGGGCCACGCTGACGGCCGGACGTGCTCGCATGTGGCGGGCCTTCAATGCAGTGCCGCTGGTGGAGAACGACCAGGTCCCGTGCAGGAAGTGACCGTCGAGTGCGCTGATGCGCGGCTCCCCAGCAGCCGTGACGGTCGCCACGGACAGCACCTTCATACCGGTGAGCAGGGCCACCAGGTCACGAGCGGACAGCACCCGTTCGTCGTTGATGATCGACTGCAGATGCTCCGTCGCTCCTGCGTGCGAACGGTCGAGAAGCGCCTGCAGAGCAGCGATCTCTTCCCCTGTCTCGTACATGAGAAGACGGTACCCCTGCCACCGCGCCGTGACTTGACCGATCTTGCTGCGTCCAGACGCGCTCACCCACCCGCAGGTGGGAGCTGCTTCAGCCAAGCGTCCTGGCCTGGTCGCTCAGCCATCCATGCAGGGCGGCCGCGAGCGCGACGGGTTGGTCGAGCTGGATCAGGTGACCCGCCTCGTCGACGATGAGCAGCTCACAGCCCGGGATCGTCTGGGCCAAGCGGTGCGCCCGGTCGACCGGAATCCACTCGTCTGCGGCCCCCCACACGACCAGCACCGGCAGATCCAGGTCGCCGTAACGCGCCTCGATCTCCTCGGTGTACCGCTCGTCCGCCTGGGCGATCTGTCGGTAGAACGCAGCCTGGCCATCACCGGACAGCCAGGGAGCGGTCAGCTCGTCGAGCTGCGAGCCTGTCAGGCCGCAGTAGCTGGCGCCACTGATGTACGCGGAAAGTGCGCCCTCGTGCACGCGTGGTGGCTGGGCCGCGAAGACGGCTGCGTTGTCGGCCACGAGGCGGAAGAACTCCGAGCCCCAGGGACGCAGGGCGACGACGTCGACCAGTGCCAACGATGCATAGGTCGCTCCCTGCAGCAAGTGAGCACGCAAGGCGACGGCTCCGCCGAAGTCATGCGTCACGACGTGTGGCGCGTCCAGCCCCCAGGCTTTCAACAGCTCCGCGAACAGTTCACCCTGGACACCGAGATCCACCCGGTGGTCTGCCCGCTTGCTCGACTGGCCGTACCCGGGCATGTCCCACAGGTAGACGGTGAAGTCGCGCGCCAGCGCATCGGCGTACGGCGACCAGAGCCGCGACGACCAGGGAGTGCCATGGCAGAACACGACGGCAGGTCCGGCTCCCCCACTCCCCCAGGCAACCTCCCGACCACGCCACTGGAAGCGTTCGGTCAGCTCCACCCTGCCTCCTCGGCCGTCATCAAGAACCTCCCTGCCCGGACGACTTCCAGCCGTGGTTCACCCGGTCGACGACGCGATCAGCTCCACCATGACCGACGGCAGCTCGTCGAGCAGCTCCCTGGCCAGGAAACCCGTCGCACCCACCCGTGCGGCCAGCCGATCGCCGGCTGCCGCATGCAGATAGGTGGCCCAGCACGCGGCCTGGGCCAGGTCGGCACCCCGGGCGAGCAGGCCGACGGTCGCCCCCGCCAGCACGTCTCCGCTACCGGACGTGGCCAGGCCGGCATGTCCCGTGGTCACCTGCCAGGCAGCCCCGTCGGGGGCACACACGACGCCTTGCATCGTGACGACCGCGTCCCGGTCCCGACTGATCCTGGTCGCGGCGCCTCGCACATCTCTCTGCACATCGTCGGCCTCGCAATCCAGCAGCGTTGCCGCCTCCCCCACGTTCGGGGTCAGGACCAGTCGGCCGCGCAGCGCCGACGTGTCCAGGTCGGGCAGGCACCCGATCGCGTAGGCGTCGACGACCAGACGTCCGGCGTCCCCGCACTGGTCGAGCACGTTCTTCATCAGGATTCGGGCACGTTCGGGATCGTCGAGTCCAGGACCGACGAGGAGACCGTCCGCGCGCGCCAGCTCGTCCGACAACGGCTCGACGTCGCCGGCGATCGAGCCCTCCGACGTCTCCTCGAGCCCGACGACCCCGGCCTCAGGGACGGAGACGGCCACCGCGGCAGCCACGGACTGCGCCACGGCCAGCGAGAGCCGCCCTCCCCCGACGCGCATCGCTGCCAGACCGCTCAGCATGACCGCGCCAGGGGTGCCCCGAGCACCGCCGACGACGAGAACCTGCCCCCGTGCGTACTTCGACCCCTGCAGCGCCGGCAGCGGCCAGTCACGTAGCAGCGCCGGCGTCAGGGCCTCACTGCTCTTCGTCATGGCGATTCCCAGGATGTCTCGTCACGGGCGCTCCCAGCCGTTCGAGGTGACGTGTCTCGTTGTAGCAGTCCAGCCGCCACGGGCCTTCCCCGTCCCTGGTCAGCTGGGTGATCGACGCGTTCCGCACCGGGTCTTCGTCGGCGATCTGCAGGATCGAGGACTCGCTGAGGCCCTCGAGCACGTAGCGGATCGACATGATGACCACGTCGTGGCACACCACGAGCGTGTGGCGCCCGGACTCGGTGTCACCCAGATCTCGGAGCAGCTCCCTGACCCTGCCGATCACGTCGACCCAGGACTCGCCGCCCGGTGGCCGGTGGTAGAACTTCCCGAGCCATTTCCGACGTGCTGCCTCGTCCGGATGGCGCGCGGCAACTCCGGCGCTGGTGAGAGCGTCCAGGACGCCTAGATCCCGGTCCCGCAGGCGCTCGTCGACCCGTCCTTCGACGGTCAGCCCAGCCGTCGAGAGGCCGATCGTGACGGTGTCTTGCGCTCGGCGGAACGGGGAGCACCAGACGGAGTCGAACGGCCTGTGGTCCGAGTGCTCGGCCATCGCCTGGCCCCACGCCCGAGCCTGGTCGATGCCGTCCTGTGACAGCGGAGTATCGGCGTCGCGCGTCTGTACGTCGATGGTCTCCGCACCTCGCCGCCTGGCCTCTGCGGCAGCGAGGTTTCCGAGACTCTCACCGTGACGCACCAGGGTCAGCATGGTGGCGCTCATGCAACGACCCTAGGTGGCGTCGCGGAGGTCGGCCACCGACGCGTTCCGCGCCCCTCCGTCAGCTGACGGAGAAGCCGCCGTCGACGAAGACCAGCTGCCCCGTGACGTACACCGCTGCGTCGGACGCGAGGAACACTGCTGCACCGCAGAAGTCCTCGGGCACGCCGTTGCGTCCGACCATCGTCCGGGCGGCCAGCGCCTCTGCACGTCCTGGCTCGGCTGCCACGTGCTCGGTCATCCGGGTGACCACGAAGCCCGGCACCAAGGTGTTGCAGCAGACTCCGGACGACGACCACGCCTCGGCCTGTGACCGGGTCAGGCCGGCGACCCCGGCCTTGCTGACCCCGTAGATGCCGCTGTTGCCGAACGCCCTGACGGCCTGCTGCGAGGCAACGTTGATGATCCGGCCCCAGCCGCGTTCCGCCATCCGCGGACCGACGTACTGGCCGAGCACGAACGGTGCGGTCAGGTTGACCGCCAAGGTCTCGGCGACGTCCGCGTCGCTCAGGTCCGGCATCGGAGGGCGCGCGTTCACCCCGGCGGAGTTCACCAGGACGTCCACGACGATGTCGCGCTCGTCGAGTCGCCGGCACAGCTGATCGAGCTCCTCGCGGCGCCCGAGGTCAGCCGACATCGACGCAGCGGTCAGTCCCTGTACGGTCAGTGCCTGGGTGGCTGCGTCCAGACGCGCCTCGTTCCGCCCCACCAGGACCACGGCCGCGCCCGCCCGGGCGAGCGCCTGGGCGATGGCGAAGCCGATTCCACCGCTGGCGCCCGTCACCAGCGCCGTTCGGTCACGGAGCGAAAACAGGTCGTCGAGGTAGCTCACGCTCGCCGAGCCTAGACGCCCGGGTCCATCACCTGACCGTCAGGACGACGCTGCCGGTCTTCTGGTGCGTGTCGACGTAGCGGTGAGCGTCGGCAACCCTCTCGAGCGGGTATGTGCGGTCGATCACCGGTCGATACTCCCCCACCCGCAGCATCTCCGCTATCGCCAGGATGTCCTCGTGGCGATAGCGGACGATCCCCAGCTTCGCTCGCCTCGTGAACAACGACACCGCCGCGTCATGCCACAGGAATCCCGGGTCAGTGGTGACGTAGACGCCGTCCGGCGCGACCGCACGTCTGCAGCGCAGGAACGAGTGCTTGCCCACCGCGTCGAGAACGACGTCGTACGTCTCACCCGTCTTCGTGAAGTCGTCCTCGAGGTAGTCGAGGACGTGGTCGGCGCCGAGTGAGCGCACGAGGTCGACGTTCTTCGCGTTGCAGACAGCGGTGACCCGAGCCCCGAGATGCTTGGCTACCTGCACACCGGCGACACCGATCGAGCCCGAGGCGCCGTAGACGAGGACGTGGTCGCCCTCCTTCGCCCCGGCCTGGCCGAGAAGCGACCTGGCGCTCAGCGCGCCGTCGGCCACGGCCGCGGCAGCCTCGTAGGTCGTGTCGTCGGGGATGCGCGCGATCGCTCCTGCCTGAGGCACGCACACGTACTCGGCATTCGACGCCGAGCGGACTCCGAAGACCCGGTCGCCCACGTCGAGGGTGGTGACGGCCGCACCAGCTGCCTCGACCTCGCCGGCGAACTCGGTCCCCACCCTCCCCAGCCTGGGCCGGAAGAGACCGGTACCGAGCCGAGTGACGAAGTACTCGGCACTGCGAAGGCCGCAGTCGCTCCGGGTGGCTGTCGTCGCGTGAACGCGGACCAGGACCTCGTCCTGCTGCGGGTCGGGCCGTGGGACGTCTGCGAGGCGCAGCACCTCTGGCGGTCCGTACCGCTCGAACGTCACTGCTCTCATCGGTCCCTATCGTCCCGGAAGCCTGGCCGGGCCGGGCACCATGGGCACGCCGTGGTCGCCAACAGTCCCCAGCGTCACGACGTCCTGGGACGGCTCCCCGTCAGCCCTCAGTCCACACAGCGTGACGTGCGCCGATGCCGCGTCCAGCGCCGGATACTCCATCGCCACCCATCCGAGCGGCATCCGGTTGATCGCGTCGTGCACCACCTCGGCTACCGCGGCTGACTCTTCCAGAGGCCAGTAGAGCCCTGTGATCGACTGCCAGACCACGGTGAGGACGTCCCGTCCGGGAGATTCGGCGAGCCGCTGCGCCAGCCACTCGGATGCGGCTGCCCGATCGACCGTCGGGGGATGCCGCCGCGCGATCTCGAGGGCGTGGACCAGGCGATCGTGACGCTCGAGGTGGAACGGCCAGACGAAGGATCGCAGGCGCAAGGCCCCCTCCTCGCTCGTCGGGTCCACCGGCGACAGGTCGCAGCCACGCCGCTCGACGACCGTGAACGGCACCGGATCGACCGTGCCGCGAAAGCAGTCCTTCATCACCAGAGGCGAGTCTTCGGGACCGAAGGCCCAGGCCTCGTCCTCGAAGCGAAACCGGTCGACCAACAGGTTGAGTCCCGCAGAGGCACCGGGCTCGAGCAGCCGGACCCTGGAGAGGCCGGATGCTCGGACCGCCTCGAACAGGCCGACCAGCAAGGCCGTGGACCGACCCACCTCGTTGGTCTGGGGTGCGACCTGGAGGGCGTTGTTGAGCTCCGGCACGTGCGCCGCCAGCACTCCTCTCACCACCGGCCAGGCTTGGCTCGCCGGCTCCTCGCCACCCAGGCAGGCGTAGAACGGCACCAGTTCCGGGGCCCGGCCGGTCAGCACGATTCGGAACAGCCCGGCAAGCAGCCGCAGCTGCACGACGCTCCCCCGTGGCGCGTCCTCCCATCCCTGACAGATGTCGCGAACCGGACCCCCTTCCTCCCAGTCGTCAGCCATCGCGCGCATCAGCTCGGCGTAGAGGTGGGTGCTGTCACGGGCGTGTGCCCGCATCCGCTCGGCGAGCGAGACGCCCGCGTCGAAACTGGTCAACGCTGTCCTCGACCTGCGCTCACGTCGGCACGCCCTGGTCCCGGATCCAGAGGTCGAGCAGACCCCGGAAGTGCGCCAGGAACTGCTCCTGCTCGTGCGCCGGGTAGGTCGCCACCACGGTGCCGGTGAGGAGCTCGTCGAACGCCGGTGAGCTCACCCAGTCCAGCACCATGGCGTCGAGATCCCCCAGTGACTTCTCCTTGAACTCCAGGTAGCGCTCGGTGTCGAAGTACCGGTCCGCCAGCTGCTGGTAGCGCACGAGCTTGTCGGCATACGCGAGCTCCGGGTCGTCGGCAACAGCGAACCAGTCAGCGGGCTCGACGTGCGGTCGGGCGGGGCGGTCTGATGCCGCGCAGTACGCCGACCAGGACAACAGCCGCGACATCGCCCAAGGGAAGTAGTAGTGCAACGACGTGACGGCCACGTCCGGGCAGGCGTTCGCGTAGTCGATCGGGAGCACTTCAGCGCCCTGGACGAGCATCTCGCAGGAGTTGAACTCCCATCTGAAGAACGCGTTCACCGTTTGGGCGATCGTCACGGCCTCCGCGCCGGTCTCGGGAGACAGGAAGTCGTGGTCGACGGCGTAGCGGTTGTGCATCGGCTCGTCCGGGCGGAAGTTCATCACCATCGTCTCCGGCCCGATCGTCAGGGACCGGGCGAAGACGTCGAAGGGCTCGACCGCCTTCTGCAGGTGCATCAACATCTCGCCGGACTCGTCGTAGGACACGGCCAGGTCGTGCTCGTTCTCGATCCGTGAGACCCCGCGCCAGGCGCCGCCGTCGAAAGGCTTCATGTACATCGGGAAACCCATCTCTGCGGCGATCGAGCGCAGGTCGAACGAGGCGTTGTACCGTTCCGACGTGTAGGCCCAGCGCACGTTGTCCAGCGGGTTCTTGTACGGGACCAGCACGGTGTCGGGCACCTTCATGCCCAACCGCATGAGTGCGCAGTACGCGGAGTGCTTTTCCATGGACTGGAACGTGAACGGCGAGTTCAGCAGGTAGACGTCGTCCATCAAGGCGACCTTCTTCAGCCACTCCCGCGGGTGGTAGTACCAGTGCGCGAGCCGGTCGATCACGACGTCGTAGCGGGTCTTCGAGCGCAGGTTGAACGGCTCGATCTTGACCCGCTCGGTGTCCAGGACGTGCTGCTGTCCTTGGTGCTCGAAGATGCCGAGACGCGCGGCCAGCGCCTCGAAGGCGCGCGGCCAGTCCTCCTCCGTACCCAGCAGCAGGCCGACGAGGTGTCGGTTCGGTGCGGCCATGTCGCGGTCCTCTCCTAGAAGGAATCAGCCAGGTTCTCCGGAAGCGTTCAGCAGAACCTCGGCAAGTGGTGGGCGAGCTGCTGCCGCCACCAGGGCCAGTCGTGGGCGACGTCGTGTCCCCAGAGATCGACCTCGCAGCGGATCCCCTTGCCGTGCAGCAGGTCGCCGAGCGCCTTCGTGGACGGCAGCGCGCCGGTCGGATGGGTCTCCCAGTCGCCCTGACCGCAGACCAGGAGCACCGACAGCCGGCTGCGGAGCCAGTCGAGATGGTCGCCGTGCAGGTGGGCCACGTAGTCGGTGGGGTTGGCGAAGTAGGTGGCGTCGCCGCGCTCACCCCAGGCGTGCCAGGCCGACACGTCGTAGTTCCCCGACAGGCCGATCGCCAGCGGGGCCAGGTCGGCGCGTTGCAGCGCAAAGTGCACGGCATGGTAGGCGCCCAGGCTGCAGCCCACGGTGATCACGTCCGTGCGCCCGCCGCTGTCGCCGGCGATCCAGGGAATGACGCGGTCGGCCAGCCAGTTCGTGTAGGCGCCGTGTCGCTCGGCCCGCTCCTCGATCGACGCCCCGGTGTCCGACCAGGTCTTGGCGTCCAGGGAGTCGACGCAGTAGACCTTGACGCGGCCGGCATCGATCAGGTCGCCCACTGCCCCGATCATCCCGTTGTTCTCGAAGTCCCAGGCACGTCCCGCCTCGCTGGGGAACACCAGCACCGGACGGCCGTAGTGGCCGTAGGAGATCACGTGCATCGGCTGGTCGTGACCCTCGAGCGGCAGGTCCACCTGGTGTCGCCTCACTCTGTCACCCAACCGGTCGGCCACACCGTCTGCAACAGGTTCGTCAGGGTGGGGTGCAGCGCGTCCCGCCACGCGGTGTAGTTGTGCAGGTCCTGGACCGGGACGAACGCCACCAGATGCCCCTGGTCTGCCAGCGCGGACGCCATCGCGTCGTTGTTCGGAAAGTTCTCCTCCAGCCGCCCGCACGTCAAGGCGAGCTGGAGAGGTCGGTCGACCGGGTCGGCCTGTTCGACGCGCCTGACCGCCTCCACGACACGGGCGAAGAACGGGTAGGACGACTCCTGCGGATCGAGGTCGGGAGTGAAGAACGACCCGGACTGAGCCATCGCCCCGGCGAACCGATCGCCGCCGGCCAGAGCGAGCAGCAGGCTCGATAGTCCCCCGAGACTGGCCCCGAGCGTCACCCAGCGATCCACGGTCGGCGAGATGTCGACCAGCTGATCGAGCACATCCAGCTCGGCTCGCAGATAGTCGGCGTTCGCGGCGTACCACGGGTCACGCTCGACCGGGTGCAAGCACGCGAGGCGGAAGGTCGGTACCTCACCGGCCGTGATGACCGACGCCGCGTAGTGGGCGAGATCGGCAAGCTCGAGGTACTCCGGCCCGTCGTGGACGACGAGCAGGCGAGCCGGTGTCTCGTCCGTCAGCCCGGCCGGGCTCCAGACCGTGATCGGGATCTCGATGGGACATTCCTCGGTCCCCCGGTTTCCGGACAACGTCAGCTCCCTGCGGGTTCCTTCGTGGACGTCCCGCCGCAGCCAGGCGGGCCTCTCGTAGCCGGGCATCAAGGCGACGCTGCGTTCGCCGAACGCCGTCGGAACCCGCACAGGGTTGGCGGGATCGCACACGACCTCGGTCTCGCCGTCTCGGCGGCTCACGACGAGCCGGTACTCCAAGCGGTTGAGGTCGGGTCGCGGGATCGACAACAGCCAGCCGGTCGCCGTACGCCGGAAGCGGCGCCGACCCATGACAGCGTCGTCACAGTCGAGGCCGACCCGCGTCCAGGTCCCGTCGGGGTCGTCCACGGTGAACACCAGGGCGTCCTCGATCACCGAAGGAGCTGCGCTGCGGGGTCCGGTCGGTGCCGTACCGTTCGATCCGCCGCTGGCCATGCTCGGAGGGTAGCGAAGGCCCCCAGGGTCTATGGCTCGGGCCTGGCTTCACGCAAATCCCTCTGTCCTGCCCGAATGCGGGCAGGATCTTGGTCTAACCGTGAATGACGTGCCATCATCGGCGCATGCCCGAATCGGACCTGGTACGCCGCGTGGCTGCCTCGACCGGTCTGTCCGCCCCGGAAGCCGCCCGGGTGGTCGCCGATGTGGTCGCCTTCTTCGACGAGCCGGTCGAGGAGTTCGTCCGACGCCGTCACGAGCACTTGCAGAGCCACGGGCAGAAGAACGCTCAGATCTTCGCTCAGATCGCCGCTGAGCTGCCTCGACGTGTCGTGGCGGCTCCCGCCCTGTCACAGCGGCAGCTGCGGCGCATCGTCTACGGCTGACCCACGACCAAGGAGCCAACATCGTGTGTGGAATCGTCGGTTACATCGGCGCTCAGACCGCCGCGCCCGTCGTTCTCGAGGGCCTCGGCCGTCTGGAGTATCGCGGGTACGACTCGGCGGGCGTGGCTGTCCTCGGCGCCGGCGGCATCAAGGTGGCGAAGCGGGCCGGTCGGGTGCGCGACCTCGAGTCGGCGATGCCCAAGCGGTTCGCCGGGAAGCTCGGAATCGGACACACCAGGTGGGCCACCCACGGCGCCGCCAACGATGTGAACGCCCATCCGCACCTCGACACGACCGGCCGGGTCGCCGTCGTGCACAACGGCATCATCGACAACGCGGCTCGGCTGCGTGATCGCCTCACCGACGCCGGCGTGACGCTCGCCTCGGAGACCGACACCGAGGTGCTGAGCCACCTGATCGCCCGCTCGGAGCGAACCACGCTGGAGGAGAAGGTGCTGGAGGCGCTGGAGCAGATCGAGGGCACGTTCGGCATCGCTGTCGTGCACGCGGACTTCCCCGACCGCATCGTCGTCGCTCGCAACGGGTCGCCCCTGATCCTGGGCGTAGGTGAGCGGGAGATGCACGTGGCCAGCGATGTCGCCGCGCTCGTCCGGTACACGCGCCAGGTCGTCCACCTCGACGACGGTGAGCTGGCCACGGTCACCGCACAAGGGTTCACCACCTTCACCGACACGCACGAGCGCACGCACAAGCAGGCCACGATCGTCGACGTCACCGACGAGGACTACGGCACCGACGGACACGAGCACTTCATGCGCAAGGAGATCCTCGAGCAGCCGCAAGCCGCCGAGCGCATCCTGCGTGGCCGGCTCGACGAGCGCTTCGGCACGGCTCACCTCGGCGGTCTGAACCTCGACCCCCGCGACGCGCGGTCCATCCGCCGGGTCAAGATCCTCGGCTGCGGGTCGGCGTACTACGTCGGCCAGCTCGGCGCCTCGCTCATCGAGGATCTGGCCCGGCTGCCTGCGGACGCCGAGGCAGCGTCGGAGTTCCGCTACCGCAACCCGGTGATCGAGGCGGACACGTTGTACGTCGCCGTGAGCCAGTCCGGTGAGACAGCCGACACCCTGCTGGCCGTCCAGGAGATCACTCGCAAGGGCGGACGCGTGGTGGGGCTGGTGAACGTTGTCGGCTCATCGATCGCCCGCGCGTGTGACGGCGGCATCTACCTGCACGCCGGGCCAGAGGTGTCGGTGGCGTCGACCAAGGCGCTGACCAACATGAGCATCGGCTTCGCTTTGCTGGCGCTGCACCTGGGTCGGGTTCGTGACCTGTCGATCGCCGACGGCCGCCGGATCATCGAGGGCCTGCGCAGACTGCCGGACCAGATCGCGGAGATCATCGAGCAGGACGAGGCGCTGGCCGCGTTGGCGCTCGTGCTCGCCGAGGCCGAGAGCCTCTTCTTCGTCGGCCGGGTCCGCGGCTACCCGGTGGCCCGCGAAGGTGCTCAGAAGTTCAAGGAGATCTCCTACCGTCATGCCGAGGCCTACCCGACGTCCGAGCTCAAGCACGGTCCGCTGGCTCTGATCAGCCCGGCAGTCCCCACGGTGGCCATCGTGCCGTCAGACGACCTGACCGACCGAAACGTCGGAGCGCTGCACGAGATCAGCGCGCGCCAGGGCCCGCTGGTCGTGGTCGGTCACGCGGACGTGGACCTGGGTGAGCTGAGCGTCGATCGGGTCGACGTGCCCCGGAACGAGCCGGAGCTCGATCCGATCCTGTTGACCATCCCGCTGCAGCTGCTGGCCTACCACGCGGCCGTCAAGCTCGGCCACGACATCGACAAGCCCCGCAACCTGGCCAAGTCCGTCACCGTTGAGTAGGCAGACCCGACACGTGGCCAGGTGATTTGCGGTATCTCACATATGAGATACCGTCGATGCCATGAGCGAGGACTACCTGAGCCGGATCGGCAACCTGATCCGGGACGCACGCAAGCACCGGGGCTACACGCAGAGCCAGCTGGCGGAGGTGCTCGGCACCAGCCAGAGCGCCATCAACCGCATCGAACGCGGCCACCAGAACCTCAGCCTGGAGATGCTCGCCAGGATCGGTGAAGCCCTGGACTCCGAGATCGTGTCGCTGGGCGCACCCGGTCCGATGCACCTGCGGGTTGCGGGAGGCACGAGGCTCTCGGGCAGCATCGACGTGAAGTCCAGCAAGAACGCCGGCGTCGCGCTGCTGTGCGCCTCCCTGCTCAACAAGGGCCGCACCACCTTGCGCAAGGTCGCCCGGATCGAGGAGGTCAACCGGATCCTCGAAGTGCTGGGGAGCATCGGCGTGAAGTGGACCTGGCTCAACGCCGACAACGACCTCGAGCTGATCGCGCCGGACGCGCTCGACCTGTCCGCCATCGACCAGGACGCCGCCCGGCGTACCCGCAGCATCATCATGTTCCTCGGCCCGCTGCTGCATGACCAGGGCGAGTTCGAGCTGCCGTACGCAGGAGGCTGTGACCTCGGGACGCGCACGGTCGAGCCGCACATGTCTGCGCTTCGCCCGTTCGGCCTGGAGGTCAAGGCCACCGAGGGCAGCTACCACGCCCAGGTCGACACGGCCGTCGTGCCGATCCGGCCCATCGTGCTGACCGAGCGCGGAGACACCGTGACCGAGAACGCCCTGCTGGCGGCGGCTCGGCATCCGGGCACCACCGTGATTCGCAATGCCAGCCCCAACTACATGGTCCAGGACCTGTGCTTCTTCCTCACCAAGCTCGGCGTCACCATCGAGGGAGTCGGCACGACCACGCTGACGGTGACCGGGGTCGAGCGCATCGACGTCGACGTCGACTACGCGCCGTCAGAGGACCCCATCGAGGCGATGAGCCTGTTGGCTGCCGCGATCGTGACCGAGTCCGAGATCACGATCCGCCGCGTACCCATCGAGTTCCTCGAGATCGAGCTGGCGCTGCTGGAGGAGATGGGTTTCCAGTACGACCGGACCGACGAGTACCTCGCCGGCAACGGCCACACCCGGCTGGTCGACCTGACCACCAAGGCGTCCACGTTGCACGCGCCGATGGACAAGATCCACCCGATGCCGTTTCCCGGTCTGAACATCGACAACCTGCCGTTCTTCGCGGTGATCGCCGCGACGGCCACCGGCCAGACGATGATCCACGACTGGGTGTACGAGAACCGGGCGATCTACCTGACCGAGCTCACCAAGCTCGGCGCCGGAGTCACCCTCCTCGACCCACACCGGGTGCTCGTCGAGGGCCCGACCCGATGGTCCGCCGCGGAGCTGATGTGCCCGCCCGCTCTCCGGCCGGCCGTGGTGATCCTGCTGGCGATGATGGCAGCCAAGGGTACGTCGGTGCTCCGCAACGTCTATGTCATCAACCGCGGCTACGAAGACCTTGCGGAGCGGTTGAATGCGCTGGGCGCGCAGATCGAGACATTCCGCGACATCTGACGTACGGTCTACGGCGGTGATCCACCCTGGATCCGCTCACCAGGCCATCGGGGGCCCTCGTCCACGCGTGCGGGCCTGAAGAAGAGGGGAAACGCCCGTGGGGGTCGTGCTGATCGTCTTGATCGTGCTGGCGGCGCTGGCCATCGCCGGTCTCTCGGCGTACTGGAACCACCGACGCGGCCAAGCGCTCGCGGCCTTCGCGGCAGCGCAGGGTTGGTCGTACGTCGACGAGGTGCCCGGATTCGTCAACCGCTGGAGTGGCGACCCGTTCGGGAACGGCGACCACCGACGAACCAGCAACGCGATCCGAGGGCTCTACGACGGCCTGGAGATGATCGCCTTCGAGTACTCCTACCAGACCCACAGCACCGACTCGAAGGGCAGTCGCTCGACCACGACGCACCGTTACTCCGTGGTCGGGTTGCTGACGCAGACGCCGCTGCCCGGACTGGGCGTCTCCCCCGAAGGTGGGATCTCCCGGATGTTCGGGCGCCTCTTCAACACCGACATCCAGCTGGAGTCGGAGGAGTTCAACCGGGCATTCACCGTGACCAGCGACGACCGGAAGTTCGCCTCCGCGGTGCTGCACCCGCGCACGATGGAGGCGCTTCTCGCCTACCGCGACGTTGACTGGGACCTCCGAGACGGTGACTTCGTGTCCGTCGACTCGGGAAACCTCGAGGCCACATCCATCGGACGTCGCTGTGAGGCCATGCTGACGGTGCTGCGCGGGATACCCGACTTCGTCTGGGCCGACCATGGCGGTCGCCCGGCGACAGTGCCACCGGAGATCCAGGCATGAACGACCCCTCCTTCGGTGACGACCTGGGTGTCCCCTGGTGGTTCAAGCTGGCCGCGGCCCTGATCGGGCTGATCTTCCTGTTCATGATCGTGCTGATCATCAAGGCGGTCCGACAGACGCGGGCGACCAAGGCATATGTGGCAACACAGGGCTGGACGTATCGGTCCCGAGACCGGCGTCTCGCCCAGCGATGGTCCGGTCTGCCGTTCGAGAGCGGTCACAACCGACGGTGCGAGGGCGTGGTCGAGGGTCGCTATCAGGGCTGGCCGTTCTGTGCCTTCGTTCATCGCTACGACACGGGCAGTGGTGACGACGAGAGCACCTACTCGACCGTGATCGTGGCCCTGCTGTGCGAGACGTCGTTGCCAGATCTCGACGTCGTCCGTGAGGGTGCCCTGGGTCGTCTCCTCGGCAAGATGCTGAACTACGACATCCAGCTGGAGTCCGAGGAGTTCAACCGCGCGTACACCGTGAAGTGCGACGACCGGAAGTTCGCCTCGTCGGTGCTGCATCCTCGGATGATGGCGCACCTCCTACGAGGCGAACGGGAGAGCTGGGCCTTTCGTAACGGTGATCTGCTCGACATCGACAACTGGAACGGCAAGCCGGAGGAGATCACCCGGCACCTCGACCACCTGATCGCGATCCTCCACGAGGTCCCCGATTTCGTGTGGCAGGATCGCGGAGGTCGTCCGAAGCTGCTCGAGGGGGTCTCGTGATCGCGCTGTGGATCGCGCTCGGTGTCGTCGTCCTGCTCGCCCTCGTGGCCGTGGTCTCGTACAACCGGTTCGTCTCCCAGCGCCAGCTGATCATCGACTCCTGGCGCGACATCGACGTCGAGCTCCAACGCCGTCATGACCTGATTCCCAATCTCGTCTCCACGGTCAAGGGGTACGCCGCGCACGAGAAGGGCGTGCTGGAGGCGATCGCCGCCGCACGCGCCGCCGCGATCCAGGCGAACGGGCAGCCTCCGTCGGACCGGGAACGGGCCGAGACGGCCGTCACGCAGCGCCTGGGCGGCCTGCTGGCCGTGGCCGAGGCGTATCCCGAGCTCAAGGCCAGTGCGAACTTCCAGCAGCTCCAGCACGAGCTGAGCGACACCGAGGACCGGCTGGCGGCGGCGCGGCGCTTCTACAACGGCAACGTCCGCGACTACAACACCCGGGTCCAGGCGTTCCCGTCCAGCCTGGTCGCAGCGATGGGGCACTTCGAGCTCAAGCCCTACTTCGAGATCGCCGACGCGTCGATCGGGCAGCCCGTGTCGGTGACCTTCCCCGAGACGCCCGAGGGCTGACCCGTGGAGTCGCCGCTGCGGTCTCGGTGAATCGGCCTCGGCGACTTCGCCGCTGAAGTCCGTCCGGCTATCCGAACAGCTCGTCGATGTAGCTGCGGTGCTGCTTGCTCGCGGCGTACTCCGGAGGCGGAGACATGCCGGGGACGATACGTGGGATGGGCTGGGTCCCGGGTCCGGACGAGACGTGCCAGTCGTTCTCCTGCTCGATCAGGATGCCCAGGTCGATCCGACGCAGGAACAGACCCTCGCACGAGGTGCACTGGACGACCGAGACACCACCTCGGTTCCGCTCGGCCATCTCAGAACTGCATTGCGGGCAAGCCATCGCGTCCATGAACCCACCGTAACCCGTCATACTTCACTGCTGTGAGCAGGACACGTTCTGCCCGGACGCGGGCTCGTCGCGTCGAGGACTACCCGTTCTTCGACCATGGCGGGCTTCCCATGCCGTTCGCGCATCGCGGGGGTGCGCTGACCGGGGAGAACGTCGGCCTGGAGAACTCGATGGTCGCCTTCGCGGCCGCGGTGGCGATGGGCTACACACACCTCGAGACCGATGTGCACGTGAGTCGCGACGGTGTCCTGGTCGCCTTCCACGACCACACTCTCGAGCGCACCACCGACGGCGTCGGCACGTTGTCCGACCTGGCGTATGCCGACATCGCGCAGGCCCGGATCGGCGCGCGGGAGGCGATCCCTCGGCTCAGTGACATCCTCACCGCGTGGCCGGACGTCCGGGTCAACATCGACGCCAAGTCGGATGCCGCGGTCGCACCGCTCGCGCGGTGCATCGACGAGCACCGCGCCTGGGACCGCGTGTGCGTCGCGACCTTCTCCGCGCCCCGGCTGCACCGGATGCGTGAGGCGATGGACCCGCGCGTGGCCACGGCGTACTCGGCTGTGGGGGTCGGTGCGATCCGGGTGCTCCCTGTGAGGCGATGGCGGGCAGCCGTGACGACGCGCGGACTGGTCGCCCAGGTCCCGCTGCGAAGGGGTCGCCTCGAGATCGTGACGGCCGGGTTCGTGGAGCGGGTGCACGAGCTGGGCAGACAGGTTCATGTGTGGACGATCGACGAGCCGGCGCAGATGCACCGCCTGCTCGACCTCGGCGTCGATGCGATCATGTCGGATCGGATCGACGTGCTCCGTGCCGTCTTCGAGTCCCGCGGCATCTGGAGGGGCCCGAGATGACGAGTGACAGCCACCCTTCGGACGGTTCGGGCCGCCCGACGTCGATCGCCGACCTCAGCGCGTTCGAACGTCGCGCAGAGCACCGGGCGTGGTACTTCTACGACTGGGCCAACTCGGCGTACGTGACGACGATCGGCACGGTCCTGTTCGCGCCCTACCTGACCTCAGTCGCCGAGCGCGCGGCCTGCGGCCGGGTGGGGACCGACGACAACCCGTGTTCACAGGACCTCAGCGTGCTGGGGCTCAGCGTCTCCCCCGGCTCCCTGGTCTTCTACGTGGTCACGATCGCCACCATCGCCTCGGCGCATCGTGCTCCCGATCGTGGGCGCCGCAGCGGATCGTTCGGCCCGGCAGAAGTCGATCATGGCCGGCTTCGCGTGGGTGGGCAGCGGGAGCGCCGCCGGGATGTTCTTCGTGGCCGGAGCCGACTGGCAGCTCGGCGCCGTCTTGCTGATGGTCGCCAACCTGTGCCTGGGGTCCAGCCTGGTCGTGTACGACGCGATCCTGTGCCAGATCGCCACTCCCGATGAGCGCGACCGGGTCTCGTCGCGAGGCTGGGCGTTCGGGTACCTCGGCGGCGCCGTGCTGCTCACGCTCAACCTGGTCCTCGTGCTCGGCCACGAGGCCTTCGGGCTCGACAAGGCGATGGCCGTCCGGATCTGCCTGCTCAGCGCCGCCCTGTGGTGGGGGGCCTTCACGATCATCCCCTACCGAGGTCTGAAGGACCGGCCACCGGTCCGGGTGGTGCCCGCGCCGAGCGCGGGCGACGGCAACACTCCCGGCCTGGTCCGAGCCAGCTTCGGCCAGCTCGCCGCCACGCTGCGCGAGATGCGCAGCTACCCGATGACGCTGACGTTCCTGGTGGCGTACCTGTTCTACAACGACGGCATCCAGACGGTCATCGTCTCGGCATCGACGTACGGCGAGAAACAGCTCGGCTTCGACACCTCGGTGCTGATCGCGACGATCCTCATGGTGCAGTTCGTGGCGTTCGGCGGGGCCCTGCTCTTCGGCCGGGCCGCCACGACGTACGGCGCCAGACTCACGATCATGGCCGGGCTCGCGATGTGGATCACGATCGTGGTGGGCGCCTACTTCCTCCCCCGCAAGAACCTCGTGCTGTTCCTGCTCCTCGGAGTGTTGATCGGGCTCGTGCTCGGGGGCACCCAGGCGCTCTCGCGCTCGTTCTTCAGCCAGCTGATCCCTCGTGGCCGCGAGGCTGAGTACTTCTCGCTCTACCAGGCGGGCGAGCGGGGCACGAGCTGGCTGGGGACGTTGACCTTCGGTCTGGTGCACCAGTGGACCGATTCCTACCGCCCGGCGATCGTGGCGCTGATGGCCTTCTTCGTGATCGGGCTGGTGCTGCTCGCCCGGGTCGACGTACGACGGGGCATCGCCGAAGCCGGGAACCAGGCTCCGGTTGTGCTCTGACACACATCCCAGGCGGCGGGAGCCCGCCACAGAGCCGCTTTCAGCCGAAACTCAGCCGATTCGGGAATGATCCTGAAGACTAGGTCGTTGGAATCGACGTCGCCGCTCAGAGTCACGACTGGCCGTCACCCAGGCCCATCCGTGCGTGGGGGTGGTGACGAATTCTCAGTGACCACCACTGCCACGGGGACAGCACCACCACTCACAGCGGGGAGAAGAGCACATATGTCAGAGCGAGCAACCCTTCGAGGATCACGACTGGGCGGCACGTCCTTCGAGGACGAGAGCGGTATCGAGTTCGCCCCGCGCCAGCGCGTCGTCTACGACTGCCCACAGGGCCACGAATTCGACATACCGATGGCGGCTGAGGCGGAGATCCCCTTCACCTGGGAGTGTCCGCGCTGTGGCGCAGAGTCGCGCCAGCGCGACGGCCAACAGCCCGACGCCAAGGCCGAGAAGCCGGCCCGCACGCACTGGGACATGCTGCTGGAGCGTCGCTCCATCACCGAGCTCGAGGACATCTTGTCCGAGCGGCTGGAGCTGCTGCGCACCGGCGCGATCGGCCCGGCCCACCTGCACCGCGGGCGGGGCAAGTCCAAGAAGACCGCCTGAGCCGAGCCGCCAGACCACGAGAGCCGAGCCACCCTGAGGGGGGCTCGGCTTTCTCGTGCGCGGCATCGTGCGCCGGTCAGTGGGAAGGGTCGTCGTCGCGGTAGATCTGGTGGACCCCGCCGCGCTGCCGGGCGGCGCCTCCTCGCGCCCCCGAAGCGGCGCACGGCGCGCCGCGCCACGATCGCGCTCAGCAGCCGCCGCGCGAACGGGCGGGTGAACGGCAAGACGATGAAGAATCCGAAGACGTCGGTGACAAAGCCAGGGGTCAGCAACAGGGTCCCGCCGACCAAGATCAGCGCTGCGTCCGCGAGCTGGCGCCCAGGCATCTGCCCGGTTCGCAGGCCCGTCGTCAGGGCATCCCAGGCGCGCCGCCCCTCGCGCTTGACCAGCCAGGCGCCGAACAGCGACTCGACGACGAGCAGCAGCACCGTGGGGACCGCCCCGATCTGCTGCCCGACCTGGATGATCACGTAGATCTCCAGGATCGGAAGACCGATGAAGAGGGCGAACAGGATCAGCGGCATCGGGTCACGACTGTCTCGACGGAGCGACCCGGCGGAGTCCACGTAGCTGGTCCAGCCGGTGTCGCACACCCCACTGGGTGACCTTGAGCAGCGCCTCGCGCACGATGTCTCCGCTCATCTTGGACTCCCCGTAGACCCGCTCGACGAACGTGATCGGGACCTCCACGACGCGAAAGCCCGCAGCCGACGCTGCGGCGGGCCAGATCGACCTGGAAGCAGTAGCCCTGCGAGGTGACGGTCGACAGGTCGATGCCGTCGAGCGTGTGACGACGGAAGGCGCGGAAACCGCCGGTGGCGTCGTGCAGACCAAGGCCGAGCGCCAGCCGCACGTATGCGTTGCCGCCTCGCGACAGCCACTCACGACGCTTCGGCCAGTTGACCACCCGGCCACCCGGAACCCAACGAGCACCGAGCACCAGGTCGGCTCCCGGGAGGGCATCGAGCAGGCGGGGCAGCTGCTCGGGCAGGTGGGATCCGTCCGCGTCCATCTCGATCAGGACGTCGTAGCCGGCCTCTTGTGCCCCAGCCGAAGCCAGCCAGGTAGGCGGCACCCAGACCGGCCTTTTCCGTGCGGTGCAGCACGTGCACGGAGCTGTCGTGAGCTGCGATCTTGTCGGCGATCTCACCGGTACCGTCCGGTGAGCCGTCGTCGACGACGAGCACGTCGAGCTCGGGCACCGAGCCCCGGACCCTGTCGACGATCAGTTCGAGGTTGTCCGCCTCGTTGTAGGTCGGGATCACGACCAGGCAGCGTTCACCGGCCGGATCCTCGTTCGCGCTCGCCGACATCATCGGTCAATCCTGGCAGGAGCGCGTCGCTGACCCAAGCGGTTCCCCACAATCGCTGCCGCCGCGAGGGCACACAGGGCGAGCTCCACCCACAGGCCGATCCGCAGGCCAAGGGTGATCCCGTCGCCGAGCTCGACCCGCTCGTCGAGCACCGCGCGGGTGCGCTGCTCGGTCTTCGCGACCACCGTGCCGTCCGGGGCGATGACGCCGCTGATGCCGTTCGTGGCGGCCACCACGACGGTCCGCCCTGTCTCGATGGCCCGGTAGCGGGAGATGGCGAACTGCTGCTCGAGCTGTCCGGTCCCGGTGTAGGTGGCGTTGTTGGTCTGGACCACGAGCATCTGGCCGCCGCCGGTGATCGCGTCGCGGACCAGGCCGTCGTAGGCCACCTCGAAGCAGATCACGTCGCCGACGCGGACCGGACCGACGTCCAGAACGCTGTCGAAGGTCCCGCGGGCGAAGTCACGCGGGATCTGGTCGAGGCGCGAGATGAACTTGGTGAGGAGGTCGCGGAACGGGATGTACTCGCCGAAGGGCACCGGGTGACGCTTGACGTACTGCTCCCCGGGCCCCGGCGTCGGGCTCCACACGATGCCCATGTTGCGGACCTCGGTCGGCCCCGGCCCGTTGACGACAGCGCCCACCAGCGTCGGGACGCCGATCGCCTTGACGGCGCTGTCGATCTCGTCGTACGCCGAGCGGTCGTCGTACGGGATCGATGTCGGTGGAGTTCTCCGGCCAGATCACCAGGTCAGGTCTCGGTCGCCTCCCCGGCTCGTACCTGCCGGGCGAAGTCGAACGTGGCCTCGGCGTGGTTGTCGAGCACTGCACGGCGCTCGGCGAACGGGTCCATCCCCTCCCCCGGGACGTTGCCCTGCACCGCGGCCACCTGCGCAGTCCCGTCAGCACCGGCGATCCCGACCGGGAGCGCGAAGCTCGACGGTGGCCAGCACCAGCACGGCGGCTGCACTGCCCAGGCCCAACAGACTGCGGTCGCGCCGCTCGGCCACGTCCACGAGCACCGCGACGACGAGCACCACCACGAACGACACCCAGGCGGTGCCGCCCACACGACCCCACCGAACGACCGGCGTGTCGACCAGCCCGAAGGCCAGGCTCCCCCACGGCAGCCCACCGAACGGCACAGAACCGCGCAGCGACTCCGCACCGACCCAGCTCACAGCGAAGCCGGCCGGCCACCAGCGCTCAGGACGCAGCCAGGCCCAGCCGATGCCCATCAGCCCGTAGAAGAGCGCCTCGAGCACCGCCAGGGCAACCCAGGCGTCCGGCCCGATGATCGTGATCCACCGCATCAGCGGGAGCATGAAACCCATTCCGAACAGCAGGCCCTGCACGAAACCCTGCCGGCCGCGCAGGCCACGCACGGTGAGCATCAGACCGGCCAGCCCGATCGGCATCAGCCAGACCAGGTCGAACGGGGGGAACGCCAGCGCGACGGCGAGCCCGGAGACGGTGGACCCGGCCGCCCGGCCCAACACAGTCAGGCGGGGGGCGGCGGGCACGCGACGAGACTACCCGCCGCAGTCGAGGATCCTGACACGGTAAGAGCCCGACTCCCTTCGGACCGAACGCGGCTCCACTGGCGGTGGAGCATCGCGCCCGTTGTCTACTGGCAGTCGAGCTCATTCCGGGTCCACTCCGCCGACGGCGACCCGCTCCCTGGGGGCCGTGCTGCCGCTGAGTTTGGATCGAAAACCAGATGGCACGGCCACTCAGGTGCTGACGCCATCGACAGCCTGCTCAGTGGACGGCGTGACTCTGCCAATCCTGGCGCGCACTGTCAACCATGCCGTGACCTGCGGTTTTACCCAAACGGGCAGGTCAGCGACACTGTGCGGCCACCTGCAATTTTCCGCCGTTTTCGAGCCGATCGGCGTGTCGACGCTGACACGCCGACCTCATGCAGCCGACGGTGGCGGCACGACCACAGTGCCCGTTGCGGTGGTCGCCAGGATCGGCTCCGCCAGCACCTCGGCCGCCGACGCACCGAGGTCGCTGCGCCCCCGACAGATGACGCTCAGCCTGAACTCGAGCGTGCGCGAACGGGTACCGACGCGGGTCACCGTGGCGGCGATCTCCACCACGTCCCCGGCCCGCACCGGGGCCAGGAACTGCACGTCGGAGTACGACGCGAACAACCCCTCATCACCGTCGGTGCGGATGCACAGCTCGGTGGCGACGTCGCCGAACAGGCCCAGGCCGTAGGCGCCGTCGACCAGGTGACCGGCGTAGTGCGCGTGCGCGTACGGCACGTAGCGGCGATGGGTGACGGTCAGCCCGAGGCGGGGGTCGTCGGTCGGGGCGGTCTCGGTCATGCGGTGGCCTTCGCTTTCGCGTTCGGATCCGTCGGAGGTCTTGGTCCCACGACCCGGTGCACCAAGAAGCTGGCAACCTCGCCGGGGGTCGTGCCTCGGCCGAAGACCCGGTCGACGCCGAGGTCGGCGGCCTGCTTCTCCTCGAAGCGCGGTCCACCGACGAGGAGGGCCGGCCGCTTGTCGGCCGGGTAGGCCTCGCGGAAGGCGGCCGACATCTCCTTGGTGTTCAGGATGTGCGCATCGCGTTGGGTGACCACTTGGGAAACCAGGACAGCGTCGGCCTTCTCCTCGCGAGCGCGGCCGACCAGCTCGGGGACGGAGACCTGGGCACCGAGATTGACCACTCGCAGCTCGCGGTAGTACTCCAGGCCCTTCTCACCGGCGAAACCCTTGATGTTCAGGATCGCGTCGATCCCCACGGTGTGGGCGTCGGTGCCGATGCACCCCCCGACGACCACGAGCCGGCGTCGCAGTGCCTTCTTGACCGCGAGGTTGACGTCCTTGGGCGACAGCAGGGGATAGTCGCGCTCGATCACCTCGACCTGGCTGGTGTCGACGAGGTGGTTCGACCGCCCGTACACGACGAAGAACGTGAAGTCCGGGCCCATCGCCTTGGCGTGCACCACGAGCGCGGGGTCGATCCCCATCTTGTTCGCGAGTTGCGCTGCGGCACCCTCGGCTCGCTTGTCGTGCGGCATCGGCAGCGTGAACGAGACCTGCACCATGCCGTCCCCGGTGGTGTCGCCGTACGGACGGAGGATCGTCCCGGCGTCGGCGGCGCCCCCGGCCTTCGACTCGGGCTTGGTCATGACTCCTCCAGCAGGGTGGTTGCAGGGTTGTAGTAGTCGCGAGCCTTCCGCGCTACGCCTTCGAGGCCCTTCCCGGCGTCGGCCGGCCGCTTCATCAGGCCGAAGGTCCCGTCGGCGATCGCGTCCAGCAGGCCAGCGTCGTGGTCGAGGATCTGATCAAGCAGGTCGATGGACTCCCCCAGCACCTGGCGGGCGCGGTTGGCGATGAATCCGTCCGGACGCGGGGCGAAGTCCTCGGCGAGCCGGCCGGCGGCGTTGACGACGTACTTGACGTTCTGCACCGCGAGGTCGCGGTCGGACAGCCACGGCGTGACAACGGCTTCCGTCATCATTCCGACCAGCAGGATGTCCTGGTCGGTCATCGCCCCGGCCAGGTTGAAGAACCCGTCGAGGAGGTAGCCACGGAACACGTCGCCGGTCATGTGCCGGGTCGGGGGCATCCACTTCAGCGGCGCCTTGGGGAAGAGAGTCCGGGCCAGCAGCGCGTGGGCGAGCTCCAGGCGGAAGCTGTCAGGCAGCGAGGGGTCGATCTCGAACGCATGGCCAAGGCCCAGCTGCCAGTCCTCGAGTCCAGCCTCCTTCGCGAAGTACTCGTTGAGCAGCTGGCTGACGGTGACGGTGTGCGCAGCCTCGACTGCGTCCGCCGTCGTCAGGTAGTTGTCCTCGCCGGTGTTGATGATGATGCCGGCGCGGGCATGCACCTGGCGACTGAACCGCTGGTCCACGAACGTCCGGATCGGGTTGATGTCGCGGAAGAGGATCCCGTACATCGAGTCGTTCAGCATCATGTCCAGCCGCTCGAGCCCGGCCAGCGCGGCGATCTCGGGCATGCACAGGCCGGAGGCGTAGTTGGTGAGCCGGACATAGCGTCCGAGCTCCTGGCTGGTCTCGTCCAGGGCCGCCCGCATCAACCGGAAGTTCTCCTGCGTCGCGTAGGTGCCCGCAAACCCCTCGCGGGTGGCCCCCTCAGGGACGTAGTCGAGCAGCGACTGGCCGGTCGAACGGATCACCGCGATGATGTCTGCACCTTCGCGGGCAGCGTTCTGGGCCTGTGGCATGTCCTCGTAGATGTCACCGGTGGCCACGATCAGGTAGATCCAGGGCTTCTGCTTCGGGTCGCCCCACTTCTTGACCAGTCGCTCGCGCTCCGCGCCGGCGGCCGTCGATCCGTTTGATGCCGGCGCCGATCTGCTTGCGCGCCGCGGTCTGCGCCTTGGTCGCGGCGCGTCCCTCAGGGATGCTGAAGCGCACATCGCCCGAGGCCGCCTTCTGAGCCAGGGTCGCCAGGTCGGCGATGTCGTACCTCGCCAATGCGTCCCACACCGGAAGTGCGACGCCGTGCTCGAGCCCTACGTCGCCCCGCACCGCGTCCAGCAACCGGTTGACCCACGGGGTGCCGTCCGGGTCGGCGCCTGCGAGCCCTGCCAGTCGGAGCGTCGCGCGCTCGACCGACACGGTCGTGTGCTGCTGAGCCAGCCGGACGATCGGCCGGCCGGCCTTCTTGGCCAGACTGCGTGCCTGCTTGACCGTACGAGGGTCGAGGTCCAGGTGTGGCCTCACACGAGGGGCGGTCATGACAGATCCTCTGCGGTGTAGACGGGGACTCCTGCGACGACAGTCCGAACGCACGTCGGGAGCGGGTTACCGGGACTCACGTCCGGCAGCACGGGACCCTTGGCTGAGAGGCACGGCACGCCCCCCAGGTCCCAGACGGCGTACGACGCGACTGCTCCAGGCACGAGGACACCGCCGACGTCGTCTCCGCGCGCCTGGTGACCGCCACGGGTGTGCGCGTTGAAGGCGCTGCGCGGGCTCAGCCGCTCGTCCTCGGCGTGGTGGAAGACCGCGGCGCGGATCCCGGCCCAGGGATCGAGCGGCGTGATCGGGCTGTCGGAGCCGAAGCGCCAGCACGACACCGGCCCGGTGCATGCTCCCGAAGGGATTCATCGGCCTGGCCCGGTCGACCCCGAGCCGGCGCTCGTACAGCTCGCCGGCGGCGCCCCAGGCGGCGTCGAAGGCCGGTTGCACGCTGGCGACCACGCCGAGGCGGGCCAGCGCCGCTACTCCTGCGGGCGTCGGCATCTCGACGTGCTCGAGCCGGTGGCGGGCCTTGACGATCGTCTCGACTCCGAGCTTGTCGGCCGCTGCCTCGAAACCGGCCACGGCCTCGGTCATCGCCCGGTCGCCGATCACGTGGAAGCCGGCCTGTATCCCGCGTTCGGTGCAGTGCACGACGTGGTCGGTGATCTGGACCCGGTCCAGGTAGAGGCTGCCGCTGGTCGTCGCGTCGGCGTAGCGGTGTGCATGCACGCCGTTCGTGACCCGACAGCGCCGTCCACGCACAGGTCACCGGCGAAGCCCTGCAGACCCTGCGCGGCGGCGTCGTCCACGTCCCCGCCCAGCAGGGCGCCCCAGTAGGGCACGACCTCGGGCACCCTCGTGTCCGCCGCGATCGTCCGGACCGTCGCGAAGTCGGAGAAGGGAGCAATGTGCGGAGCGTTGAGCTCGTGCACCGACGTGACGCCCTGCCGTCCCGCGTGCGCCAGCGCGCTGCGCAGCGCGTGCTCACGATCCCCCGGCGTCCAGATCCGGTGGGTCACCGCTCGCGCGGCGTGATGGGCGTCCCGGGCCACCAACCCCTCACCGCGCCAGCCGTCGTACGTGCGGATCGCCGGGTGATGGTCCAGCAGCGCCGACGAGACCACCGCGGAGTGCGAGTCGACCCGGGCGACATAGGCAACCCGACCCCCCACGGCACGATCGAGCTCGGCGGCGGTGAAGGCTCGCTGGTCCGGCCACGTCGACTCGTCCCAGCCGTACGCGAACAGCACCGTGGACCGTCGTCCCCGGTCGCTGCTGGCGAACCCGGCCAGCAGGTCCAACGCGTGCTGCGGGGGACGTAGCGGTGGAGAGATCGAGGGAGCCGAGCGCGAACCCGGTCTGGGCCAGGTGGACATGCGCGTCGACGAAGCCCGGTGTCACCAAACGGCCGTCGAGGTCGATCACCTGGTCGGCCTCGTCGAGCGACCTCGCCGCGTCGTCGCCGTACCCACCCATGCGATGGTGCTGTCGACGGTCAGCATCGCGGTGGCCGAAGGCTGGTCAGGCGCATGGATGCGGCCGCCACGGAGCAGCACTCGACGGGGACCGCCGGGCGTGGCTCGGGCAAGGCTGGGAGAACTGTTCATCAGCCCTATCCTGCCGCCTCGTGGGCGAGCCGGGACTCGAGGAGGGCCCGGACCCCGGCGTGCGAGCGGAGCAGGTCGACGGCGTAGTCGGCGTGGCCAGGGACATAGCCGTTGCCGACCAGCATGGTCACGTCAGAGGCAAGTCCCTCGGCACCGAGCGCTGCAGCGGTGAACGACGTGGCCATCGAGAAGAAGATCACGGTCCCGCCTTGCGCGGTCGACAGGATCGCGCCGCCCTCGCATCCGGGCACGTCAACGCACACGACCGTCACGTCGCACGGGCCACCAGCCTCGATGACGGCCCGGGACAGCGCGACCGGGTCGCGAGCATCGGCCAGGGCGATCTCGTCCGCGAGGCCCTTGTCGGCGAGCAGCTCGACCTCGCGCTGGACAGGCACGACCGCAATCGTGCGGCCGGCTCCTGCCTGGGCGGCGGCGGCCAGCGAGAGCGACCCGCTCTTCCCGGCGCCACCGATCACGCAGACGGTCGGCGTCGAGGCCCCGGGCGGCGTATCCCTCGACCACCCGGGCGGTGAGCGCGGGTGCTCCGCACACGTCCATCACGGCGAGGGCAAGAGGTGTCGGAAGGTCGGTGGGGAGCTTGGCGGCGATGGTGCGTCCGAACAAGATGGCGTAGCCCTCGCACGGGACCTGCTCGCTCAAGCCGTCCCAGGAGGCCAGGTCGTCGGTGATCACCAGGGGGGTCAGGGTCAGCGACACCAACGTCGTGACCTCGTCACCCACGCTCAGGCCGAGCGAGGAGTCCGGGCCGACCTCCGCGACCGTTCCGGTGAGCATGCCGCCCGACCCGGTCACCGGGTTGTGCATCTTGCCGCGGCTTCGCACGATCTCCAGCACCTCAGCGCGCACCGCCTCCCCGTCCCCCGCGTGCTTGTCGAACAGCTGCCGGAAGGACGCGGCGTCCAGGTTGAGCCGGGTCACGTCGATCCGGATCTCGTCCGCAGCCAGCTCGGGGCTGGTGTCCAGCCGCTGCGCCGCCTGTGGCAAGACCCCGGCCGGGGCGACGACCCGGTGCAAACCGGTCGGATCACTGACGCGTGTCACTTCAAAACCTCCGACTCACTGCCCTCATCCCCGCAAGACTTGCGGTGTGGCGTTGCTGGCACCGTATATTCTCCCGTACTCTGGCATGAGTTCGTCGTACGACACAAACATCCCCCGGGCAGGTTCCCGAGACCCCGGGCCCATCAGCGCGAGGTGAGCATGACCGACCAGACCGGTCTCGAACAGCCCTACCCCTACAAGCGGGTCGAGCTCGTCGAACCTGACTGGACCCGGCTCCCCGGCTGGAAAGATGTCACGGCTGAGGACTGGGCATCGGTCCAGTGGCAGCGCGCGCACTGCGTCAAGAACATCAAGCAGCTGCGCGCCCTGATGGGCGACCTGATCGACGATCGCTTCTACGACGACCTCGAGCAGGACCAGCAGCAGCGCGCGACGATGTCCATGCTCGTCCCGCCGCAGATGCTCAATACGATGGTGCCGCACACGACGCCGACCACCGACCTCTTGTACGCCGACCCGATCCGCCGTTACATGCTGCCGGTGTTCTCCGACCGCCGCACCGACTGGCCGAGCCACCCGCACGCCACCCGAGACAGCCTGCACGAGCACGACATGTGGGTCGCTGAGGGCCTCACCCACCGCTACCCGACCAAGGTGCTGGCCGAACTGCTGCCGACCTGTCCTCAGTACTGCGGTCACTGCACCCGGATGGACCTGGTCGGCAACTCCACGCCGGTCATCGACAAGCTCAAGTTCAACCTCAAGCCGGTCGACCGGATCGATGCCATGCTCGACTACCTGCGCAGCAACCCCGGCGTCCGCGACGTGGTGGTGTCCGGTGGGGACGTGGCCAACATGCCGTGGGCTCGGCTGGAGTCCTTCGTGGACCAGGTCCTCGACGTCGACAACATCCGAGACATCCGGCTCGCCACCAAGGCCCTGATGGGTCTCCCCCAGCACTGGCTCCAGGACGAGGTGCGGGCCGGCATGGAGAGGCTGGCCACCAAGGCCCGTGAGCGGGAGGCGTCGATCGCCATCCACACCCACGTCAACCACGCCAACTCGGTGACGCCGATGGTCGCCAAGGCCACGCGCGCGATGCTCGACACGGGGATCCGGGACGTGCGCAACCAGGGTGTGCTGATGGGTGGCATCAACGACGACGCCCACCAGCTGCTCGACCTGTGCTTCGCCCTCCTCGACGGCGCCCAGATCATGCCGTACTACTTCTACATGTGCGACATGATCCCCTTCAGCGAGCACTGGCGGGTCTCCGTGGCCCGAGCCCAGGAGCTGCAGCACGGGATCATGGGCTACCTGCCCGGCTTCGCGACACCGCGGATCGTGTGCGACGTGCCCTTCGTCGGCAAGCGCTGGGTGCACCAGCTCGAGTCCTACGACCGCGACCACGGCATTTCCTACTGGACCAAGAACTACCGAACGTCGATCGAGCGCAGCGACGCCGACGCACTGTCGCGGACGTACGAGTACTACGACCCGATCCACACCCTTCCCCAGGCCGGCCAGGACTGGTGGAAGGAGCACGGTGGGGACGTGCTCGCCGCCGCGGAGGAGGCCGCCAAGGCGTCCCGCGAGGCCGCCGAGTCCCAGAAGTCCCTGCCTCTGCACTGACCGGTCTGCCAGACCCTCGTGGTCACAGCTGTGGCGGGCGATGCTCGTACGGCGTGCTGAGCACGATCGTGGTCCGGGTGGAGACGTTGGCCTTTGACCGGATCCGGGCGAGCAGGTCCTCGAGGTCGATGGGCACCGCGACCCGCACCTTGAGGATGTAGGACTCATCTCCCGCGACGGAGTGGCATGCCTCGATCTCGTTGATGTCCGCCAGCCGTTCAGGCGAGTCGTCTGGCTGCGAAGGGTCGATCGGGCGGATCGAGATGAACGCGGTGAGGGGCAGCCCGACCTCGGCGAAGTCGATGTTGGCGGCGTAGCCGCCGATGACGCCCCGGCTCTCGAGCCGCTTCACCCGCTGGTGGACCGCAGACGTCGACAGGCCGGTCTGCTTGCCGAGGTCAGTGAACGACATCCGTCCGTCGGCGGCGAGCAGTCGGCAGATCTGCCGGTCGATGTCCTCGATCGCATGATCGCGTGGCACGGGCACCCGTCCTCTCGTCCTAACCCTGGAGAACCGCGAGCTCGCGGCTGGTCGTGTTGAGCCGTTCGACCCCGTCGTCGGTGGTCACGACGATGTCCTCGATCCGGGCGCCGTGGAGGCCGGGCAGGTAGATCCCCGGCTCGATCGAGAAGGCCATCCCCAGCTCGAGCAGCAGGTCGTTGCCCTCGACGATGTAGGGCTCTTCGTGGGTCTCGAGGCCGATGCCGTGCCCGGTCCGGTGCACGAAGTAGTCGCCGTACCCGGCGTCGTCGATGACCTTGCGGCCGATCCGATCCACGGACTCGGCGGTCACGCCCGGCTTGGCGAAGTCGCACTGGGTGCGCTGGGCCTCCAGGAGCACCGCGTAGTAGTCACGGACCTGCTCGGACGGTTCGGCCCCGACGGCGTACGTCCGTGTCGAGTCCGAGCAGTAGCCCTCTGCCGTTGACCCACCGATGTCGATGACGACGCTGTCGCCGGCCTCGATCACCCGGTCGGAGACGGCGTGATGGGGGGACGCACCGTTCGGGCCGGACCCGACGATGACGAAGTCGGCCGAGACGTGCCCCTCGGCCACGATGGCCTCGGCGATCAGCGCAGCGGCCTCACGCTCGGATCTCCCGACCCGCAGGAACTCACCCATCCGGTCGTGCACGCGGTCGATGGCCTGTCCCGCCTGGCGCAGCGACGCGACCTCGTCGGCCCCCTTGCGCATCCGCAGGTCACTGATCAGTGCCCCCGCCGCGACGAGACGGGTCGACGGCAGCGCCTCGGACAGCGCGAAGACCCGCAGGCTCCACATGTGGTCGTCGACCGCGACAGTCCCCGCACCGCGAAGGCCGTCGATGGCCACGACGTACGCGTCATCGGTCTCGCCGTGCGTGACCACGTCCATCCCCGACAGTGCGGCCGGCGATCGTTCGGCCTCGGCCACCTCCAGGGCGGGTACGACCAGCCGGGGGTCGCCTTCGACCGGCACGACCAGCGCAGTCAGACGTTCGAGCGGCTTGGCGTCGTACCCCGTCAGGTAGCGGAGGTCAGAGCCGGGCGTCACCACGAGGCCGGACACCTCTGCGGACGCCATCGCTTGCTGGACCCGGCGGATTCGGGAGGCGAGGTCGGCGGTCATGACACGAGCCTAGTGCTGCGAAGCCGAGCCCCGGGTGAACACCGCGCGCCACCGGTGCACCGCGGGGTCGGTGGGGTCGGTGATCAGCTCGATCGACTCGATGACGAGCGGCGGTGAAACGGAGGTGTCGGCGAAGCGCTCCACCTCGGCTCGGTCGAGACGCCAGGGCGGCCCGGACTCCAGAAAGGCGGCATCGGCTGGCCCGAGCCGTGCACCGGAGACCACCAGCAACGTGCCACCGGGGGCGACCAGCGTCGTCACCTGCCTGATGGCCCGCTCCCGCAGCGGCACCGGGAGTGACTGCACGGTGAGCGACTCGACGACCAGGTCGTAACCCCTCTGCCACTCCACCGGCAGGTCGAACAGGTCTGCTGCGACGTAGTCCACCTCTGACTGCGGATGGCGCCGCCGGGCCTCCGCGATCGCTGAGGGCGCGACATCGAAGGCTGTGGCCGCGTAGCCGAGGCTCGCGATCAGCTCGGCGTCCCGGCCGGTGCCACATCCCACGACGATCGCCGTTCGACCCGTGCCGTCGCCTCGTCTGGTAGCCCAGTCCTCTACCAGCACCTGGAACGGGTTGACGTCCCAGGGCACGACCGCCTCTCCACGGGCCGCCCCGGCGTACAGCTCCTCGAACCAGCCCGTCGCGTCGGCTCGTCCCAGCGCCTGGACAGACAGCCGGCGAGCCTCGCTGTCGGGGTCCCGGTCAGTCATCACGATCTCCGTCCGTTCAGATGCTGGCGAACCTAGTCCGTCCCCGCCTCATGACATCATCGGGCCGTGCCTTCGCGTCTGATGCTGCTCGACACCGCCTCGCTCTACTTCCGCGCCTTCTTCGGCGTGCCCGACACCGTTCGGGCACCAGACGGCACCCCGGTCAACGCCGTGCGTGGTCTGCTGGACTTCATCGCGCGTCTGGTCAGCACGCACCAGCCGACCGACCTGGTCTGCTGCTGGGACAACGACTGGCGTCCGCAGTGGCGGGTCGACCTGATCCCGAGCTACAAGGCGCACCGGGTCGAGCGGCCGGTCGTCGGCGGGGTCGACGTCGAGGAGACCCCCGACCCGCTCGAGGTCCAGGTGCCGATGATCGAGGCCGTGCTCGAGGCGTTCGGAATCGCGGTGATCGGGGCGGACGGCTACGAGGCCGACGACGTGATCGGCTCACTGGCCCATCAGAGCCAGGTCCCGGTCGACGTCGTCACCGGGGACCGTGACCTCTTCCAGCTCGTCGACGACGCCTCGGAGGTGCGGGTCCTCTACATCGCCCGGGGCGTCGGCAACCTCGAGATCCTGACCGACGCCTCGATCGTGAAGAAGTACGGCATCCTGCCCGAGCAGTACGTCGACTTCGCCGTTCTCCGCGGCGACGCGTCCGACGGTCTTCCGGGGGTCAAGGGGGTCGGCGACAAGACGGCGGCCAGCCTGCTGCAGCAGTACGGCGACATGGCCGGCATCCGGGCGGCTGCTGCTGATCCCGCGACCACGATGGCCACCGGCCTCCGGGCGAAGCTCGCCGGCGCCGCCGACTACCTCGACGTCGCGCCGAAGGTCGTGGCGGTAGCCCGGGACCTCGACCTGCCACACCCTGAGACCACGCTCACGCCCCTGGACAGGCCCGGTGTGGACGTCGTGAGCGAGCTGCAGGAGAAGTGGGGCCTCGGCGGCTCGGTCACCCGCGTGCTCCAGGCTCTCGGCAATGACGTGGATCAGGCGTCGACCTCGGCGGAGTAGGCCACGACGCCGCGGCGCATGGCGCGCACCGCCTCCCTGGCCGCCTGGCGCAACGGGGAGCTCCCCGCCGCATCCGCGATCTGTTCGGACAGGTCGAGGAGCTGCTTGACCCAGCGCACGAAGTCCCCGGGTGCGAGATCGACCTCGCCGAGGACGTCCTCCAGGGACGCTCCCCCGGCCCAGCGGTACGCCGCCCAGGCGAAACCCAGATCAGGCTCTCGGAGGAAGCTCAACCGGTGGTTGCGCTCGACCTGATCCAGCTCCGACCAGATCGAGACGGTGTCCCCCAGCGCCTCCCGGACTGCACCGCCCGGTACGCGCGGACGATCGGCGTCGTCGGGGTTGCGCGACTCGTAGACCAACGCGGACAGCGCGGCGGCCAGCCCGGGCGCCTCCAACCCGGCCCAGACGCCCCTACGCAGGCACTCGGCGGCGACCAGGTCGAGCTCGCTGTAGATCCGTGACAGCGACGAGCCGGCCTCGGTCACCAGGTCGCCGTCCAGGTACTTCAGCTCGTCCAGCACCTCGCAGACCCGGTCGAACTGCCGCGCGATCGTGTTGGTCCGTTGCTCGATCCGGCGCTTGAGCGCCTCGGTCTCACGCTGCAGCTTGAGGTAGCGCTCGGCCCAGCGGGCGTGGTCCTCGCGCTCCGGGCAGTCGTGGCACGGATGGCTGCGGATGGCGTCGCGCAGCCGGGTGACCTCGGGGTCGTCCTGGGCCGGAGAACGGTCCCGTGGGCCGCGCCCGTTGGTGCGACCGCTCCGGGCCGCCTTACCTACCCGGTCCGTCGGACCCGGCAGGTCTCGGGTCCGGTCGCGCAGCAGCTGCGCGAGGTCGCGCCGCTGCTGCGGGTTGCGGGCGTTGAAGGTCTTCGCGATCCGCATCCGGGTGAGCGGTTCGACCGGGGTCGGGAAATCCACCATCGACAGTCGGCGGGCCTGTCGGTCGACGGTGAGGACCAGCGGCCGCGGACCTTCGCGCGGGGACCGGACGCCCGGGTCGATCACGACGGCGATGCCCGACCATCGCCCGGCGGGGACCTCGATGACGTCCCCGATCCGCAGCGTCTCCAAGGACTCTTGTGCGGCATCCCGACGGTCTGCCTTGCGCTGCTTCGACAGTGACGACTCCCGGTCCGAGAGCGCCCGGCGCAGTCCGGCGTACTCCATGAAGTCGCCGCGGTCACACGAGATCGCGTCGGCGTACCCCGCCAGCGCCTCGTCCGCCTTGCGGGCCTGTCGGGCCAGCCCGACCACCGCCCGGTCGGCCTGGAACTGGGCGAACGACGACTCCAGGAGCTCGCGCGCCGTCTCCCGCCCCACCTGTCTGACCAGGTTGACGGCCATGTTGTATGACGGCCGGAACGACGACCGCAGCGGATACGTACGCGTCGACGCGAGGCCGGCGACCGCCTTGGGGTCGAAGCCGGGCGCCCACAGCACGACCGCATGGCCCTCGACGTCGATGCCGCGGCGGCCCGCCCGACCCGTCAACTGGGTGTACTCCCCCGGCGTCACGTCGGCGTGGGTCTCGCCGTTCCACTTGGACAGCTTGTCGATGACCACGGACCTTGCCGGCATGTTGATGCCGAGGGCCAACGTCTCGGTCGCGAAGACGATCTTGACGAGCCCGCGTGAGAACAGCTCCTCGACGCACTCCTTGAAGACCGGCAGCATGCCGGCGTGATGTGACGAGATGCCACGGCTCAGCGCCTCGAGCCAATCGGGATAGCCGAGCACGTGCAGGTCGGCGTCGGTCAGCACCGCGGCTTTGCTCTCGGCGTAGCTGCGGATCTCACGGCGTTCGCGATCGCGTGGTGAGCCGCAGATTGGCGTTCAGGCACTGCTGGACCGCGGCGTCGCAGCCGGCCCGGCTGAAGATGAACATGATCGCCGGCAGCAGCCCCTCGGCGTCGAGTTGGTCGACCACGTCGGTCCGACTCGGGACCAGGCCGCGGCCACCCGGGCGTCTGGAGTAGCCGCCTCGTTTCGTGCGGTGGTCCCGGGTCCGCGCTCGTCGGTGGTCGTCCCGGGCGATCTGGGCCAGCTGAGGGTTGACGGTCGACGGGTCGGCGTCTGACCGGTCGGCCTGGGAGAACAGGTCGTAGAGCCGCTGCCCGACCATGGCGTGCTGGAACAGCGGAACCGGCCGCTTCTCCTCGACGATGATGTCGTTGTCGCCGCGCACCGTCGCCAGCCATTCACCGAACTCCTCGGCGTTGGACACGGTGGCCGACAAGGAGACCACGGACACCGAGTCCGGGAGGTGGATGATGACCTCCTCCCAGACGGCACCACGAGACCGGTCGGCCAGGTAGTGCACCTCGTCCATGACGACGTACTGGAGGCCGGTCAGCGTGCCCGAACCGGCGTACAGCATGTTGCGGAGCACCTCAGTCGTCATCACCACGATCGGGGCGTCGCCGTTGATCGTGTTGTCGCCCGTGAGCAGACCGACCCGCTCGGGACCGTAACGCAGCGTGAGATCGGCGAACTTCTGGTTGGACAGTGCCTTGATCGGCGTGGTGTAGAAGCACTTGCCGCCGCGGGCGAGCGCAAGGTGCACGGCGAACTCGCCCACCAGCGTCTTGCCGGATCCGGTGGGCGCCGCCACGAGCACGCCGCGGCCCTGTTCGAGCGACTCGCAGGCCTGTCGCTGGAACGGGTCGAGAGCGAAGTCGTAGAGTCCGGCGAACTCCGCGTACACGCCCGACGAGGGCTCGCTCACGGCGTCGTCCTCATCTCAGGAGCTTCATCGGTTCGGCACGCACACCGTCAATGCTGCCTGGGCGCACTCCACGTGCAACGGCAGGGGGCCCAATCGCTCTCCATCGGCGTACGCGACGATGCCCGGGGACGCGATGCTCACCTGACGGACCCGGTGGTGCTCGTAGCAGCGATGGGTCACGTGGGTGCCGCGGAACAGCCGTGGGTACACCTTCAGCAGCTCTGGCTTGCTGATCGGCTTGATGATCACCACGTCGAGCAGGCCGTCGTCGAGCAGAGCGCCTTCGCACATCCGCAGCCCACCGCCGTACGACGGGCCGTTCCCGACTGCGACCAGCATCGCGTCGAGCCGAACCCGCTCGCCATCGAGCTCGAGGGTGTAGGGCAACGGCTCGAACACCCGGAGTTCGGCGAGGGTGGCCAGGTTGTAGCGCATTTGACCACGTGGCCACGTCATCTGGTTGGCCCGCTCGGTGACGAGGCTGTCGAAGCCCGTCGCCAGCACGGTGGCGAAGTACTCCGATCCGGCGCCGGTGACCCGGCCCAGGTCCATCGAGCGGGTGACCTGGCGGCAGATCACGTCGGCCGCCTCGACCGGCTTGCCGCGCGGCAGCCCGAGGTAGCGGGCCACGTCGTTGCCGGTCCCGGTGGCGATCACCCCCAAGGCGGTCGAGGTTCCGGCAAGCGCCTGCGCGGCCAGGTGCACCATGCCGTCCCCGCCCATCACCGCCAGCACGTCGAACGCCTCGTCCACCGCCCGACGGGCCAGGTCCGCAGCCTCGGCGGCGTCCGCACCCTGCATCCGCGTCACGTCCAGCTCGCCGGCGGCCAGCCGCGCGTGAACGGCCCCCACGGTGTCGTGATGCTTCCCCCTGGCCGCCGTCGGGTTGACGAGCAGCGCGCAGCGCCGCGCGGTGGGCGGAGTCATGGCGAGAGGCTATCGTCGCTGACGTCGCCTGCGTGCTAGAGCGTGAACGACACGGTGAAGTGGCTGGCCGGCGCCCCGACCGACTTGGCGACGCGCCGGATGACCTCACAGGCCAGGTCGGCGTCGAAACGGGTCCCGGGGACGGCAGCAGCGACCCGGTCGTCGGCCGTCACGAAGGCGACCTGGCCGAACTGCCACGCCTGGTGCGCGGCGCGTCGGTGCTCCTGCGGGCAGACCACGGTGGGGTACGCCGCGTCGACGGCCAGGAGGTCGAGGGTGACCTCGTCTCCGGCGTCAGAGGTGAGCACACCTTCGACCCGTGCGGCGTCAGGCAGCGCCGTGCTTGCAGCGAAGCACACGCGGCGCGTACCCAGCCAGTCCGGCAGGTCGAACGGATCGTAGGCGTCGATGGTCAGCTCCCAATAGCCGAGGCAGGTGCGGCCCTGCTCCAGGACCCGGCGGGTCAGATCGGCGAGGCCTCGTCGTCTTCGTAGTCAGCGTAGTCGGCCTGCTTGTGCAGACCCCGACGCCGGTCGACGACCTGCGCGATCACCTCTGAGATCAAGAAGAGCAGCACCATCGGGATCGCCAGCAACAGCATCGTGATCGGGTCGGTCGACGGCGTGGCCACCGCGGCGAACACGAACGTTCCGAAGATGATCCACGAGCGCCACTTCGACAGATGGCGGGCCCGGACGACTCCGGCGAGGTTGAGCAGCACCACGAACAGCGGTATCTCGAAGGCGATCCCGAAGACGAGCAGGATCCGCAGGACGAAGCTCAGGTAGCCGTTGAGATCCACCAGGTTGGTGACCTGGTCAGGCGTGAAGCCGATCAGGACCGAGAGACCCTTGGGAAGCACGAGGTAACCGAGCGCGACCCCGGCCGCGAACAGCGGTCCCGCGATGGCGACGAAGAGGACGGTCCACTTGCGCTCGTTGCGGTGCAGCCCCGGCATAATGAAGGCCCAGATCTGGTAGAGCCACACCGGACTCGACAGCACGAGTCCGGCCACCAGCGAGACCTTGGCCTGCAGGATGAAAGGCGTCCCCACACCCTGGATCACGGCCTGGGAGTCGATGCCTTGCTCCCTCGCCAGTCGGCGCACGGTGTTGGTGTAAGGATCCGTCAGCAGGTGGGAGATGTCTCCGTACAGGATCCAGCCGACCACGCATCCGACGAAAATCGCGACGATCGAGACGAACATCCGCCGGCGCAGCTCACGCAGGTGCTCGGTGAGCGTCATTCGGGCGTCGTCCTCGTGGACCTCGCCGGCCTTGGGGACTTCCCCGTCGGGATCAGGGTGTGCGCGTGAGCGCGAGAACAGAGCCATCTACGACGCCGAGGGCTCGGGCGGAATCACTTCTCGGTGTGCGTCGGAGGCATCGGGTCGGCAGCAGACGACGGCGCGGGCGCCGATGGATCCGCTGCGGGAGGAGCCACCGGGGTCTGCGTGATCTGCTGCTGTGACTGCTGCGTACCGCTGGACTTCTGGTCCGTGGTCTCGTCGTCATCGTCGTCGTCCATCAGGCCCTTGGTCTCGGCCTTGAAGATGCGCAGGGCGCGACCGGTGCCGCGAGCCATCTCCGGGAGCTTGCGGCCGCCGAAGAGGAGCAAGATGACGAGCACGATGACAGCCAGCTCGGCCGGCCCGAGGCCGGCGAACGCCGCCATCGTGGGGTCAAGGCCGGATGCTGTTGAACTCATGAGCGCCTCTTCGTGCCGATAGGTGTGCGAACGCCATCCGGCGTTCTCCGCCGTCTTTCATCCTACGCCGTGCCCGATACCGACACGGTGCAACCACGGCGATTCAGGCCAAGTCGTCGGCGTAGTGCGCCAGAGCGGCCTCTGCCCGCGAGCGCACGGCCGACGCCACGGGCTCCGGCTCCACGAGCCTGGCGCCGCCTCCCAGTCGCAGCAGCAGCCGCTGCAACCAACCCTGGTCGCTGAACCGCAGGTGGATCCGCAACCGTCCGCCGCCGAGCTCGTCGGCCGAGTCGATCGGGTAGTACTCCGACACCCAGCGCGCCGACGGCTCCAGGTCGATCACCGCCATCGCGTCCTCGGGATCGGGCTGGAACAGCCCGCGCGACAGGTCGTGCAGCCCCAGCCCCTCCGGCGGAGCGGCAGGCTCGTCCAGCACTCGCGCCGCCGTGATCCGGTCCAGCCGGAAGAGCCGCACTTCCTCGGCCCGATAGCAGTAGGCCTCCAGGTAGCCCTTCCCGTCGGAGAACAGCAGCCGGATCGGGTCGGCGTCACGCTCCGTCGTCTCGTCGCGTCCAGGGACGTAGTAGGTCAGGTGCATGCGCCGCTGCGTGGACAGTGCTTCGTCGACGGTTGTCCGGATGGCGGCGTCGGCCTGGTCGACGTGGATGTCGACCACGGTGGCGGGGGCGGCCGCCTCGCCGGTGGCCGCCTCGAGCTTGGCCAGCGCGCGGTCGACGGTCTCCCGCTGGCTGACTCCGCTGATCTCCCGCAGCGCTCGCAGCGCCACCATCATCGCCAGCGCCTCGTGCGGCGCGAGCTGAAGGGGTCGGCTGAGATAGTCGGCGTTGCTCAGCTTGACGATGCCGCCCTCATCGAGCGCGTCCATGTCGATGTCGATCATGTCTCCGGTGACCGAGTTCGGCAGGCCGCAGTACCACAGGACCTTGAGGTCCTTCACGATCTGCGACGGCGCGACGCCGAAGTCACGCGCCACGTCCTCGACGTGGATGCCTTCGCGGATCCGTAGATACGGGACGAGGGCCAGCATCCGCTCGACCTGGTCCTGGGCGTTGGCGCTCATCGCGGCTGCCCAGCGTGCTCCACGACCCCACGGAGCCGGCGTACCACGGCGTCCCGCACCTCGGCGGGCTCCAGGACCACCACGTCGGGCCCGTAGGACGCCAGCTCCTCCGCCAGCGACGAGCCGCTGCCGAAGGGGAGCTCGATCTCCGTCCAGCCCTCGTCGGCGGGCTTGGAGGACGCAGCGCGTCTGCGCAGGCCGTCACCGGCTCCGTGCCGAACCCGAACGCGGGCCGAGCTGTGCGGATGTGGCGGTGCCAGGCTGGACGCCAGGGCCCGGAGGTCGAGGTCCTCAGGCACGGCGTACGAGCGCGGCTCACCGTCCAGGCTGACCTCACCCTCGATCCTGGAGACCCGGAACATCCGGGGCGCCGATCGGTCACGGTCGTGGCCGACGATGTACCAGTGCCCGTGCCAGGAGACGATCCCCCACGGCTCGAGATGCCGCGACGTCGTGTCGGGGGCTCCGGAGCGTCGGTAGGTGAAGGCAATCGGCGTGCGTGACGTCACCGCCGAGAACACCGCGTCGAAGGCAGGCTCGTCCGTGGCCAGCTGCGGCTCCAGGATCGTCAGGGCCGACTCGTCCACGTCCACGCCGCCCGCACGCAGCTTGCGCAGTCCCTGGGTCGTCGCCGACGCGAGCCGTGCGTGCTGCCACACCCGAGCGGCGAGACCGACCACGGCGGCCTCGTCGGCCTCGAGACTGATCTCGGGCAGCTCGAACCGGGACCGGCTGATCCGATACCCGACCTCGTCGTCGAAAGCCCGGTCGATCGTGCCCAGCTCGATCGGGACACCGAGGACGCGAAGCTCCTCCTTGTCCCGGTCGAACATCCGGTCGAACGCCTCGTCGGTGAGGTCGTGGTAGCCCTCGACCGCCTGTCGGATCCGCGCTTTCGGGATGAAGGTGCGCGCGACGAGCAGGCAGATGGTGAGGTTCATCAGCCGCTCAGCCTTGCGTGCAGTCACCGCAGCAGGCTAACCGATGGCCGGCCGGAGGCCACGGAGCCGCTGCGCTCGGCTCAAGGAGCCAGGTGCGGGCTTCAGTTCGCGGCCAGGATGTCGATGGCGAAGATCAGGTCGGAGTTCGCGGGGATGTCCGAGCCTTGTCCCTGTTTGCCGTAACCGAGCTTCGACGGGATCACCAAGATCACCCGTGAGCCGACCTTCTGTCCAACCAGCCCCTCGTCCCAGCCCTTGATGACGCCACCGCTGCCGATCGGGAACTGGGTGGGTTGATCACGCTGCCAGGAGCTGTCGAAGACCTTGCCGTCGGGGTAGATCTGGCCGATGTACTGAACCGTGAGCGTCTGGCCGGCCTCCACAGGCGGACCGTCGCCTTGGATCACGTCGTAGACGCCGAGCTTGTCGACCGTCTTGGGCGTCTGGGCGGTCGCCTTGAACGAGCGCGGGTGACCGTCCTTGTCGAGCACGATCGACGGGACGGTGGCCGGCGCGTCGACCGACTTGCCCTGTGCCTCCGACAGCGGTGTGGCGACCTTCAGGACGTCGACGACGAAGATGATGCTGGTGTTCTTCCCGACGTCGGCGCCGTTGCCTGCCGGTCCGAAGGCGTCGGCAGGAGAAGACGCGATGAGCACCCGGTCCCCCGCGTGGTCCCCCTCGAGTCCTTTCGAGAACGCCTTGACGACCTGGTTGACGGTGAAGATCTGCGGCTGTGCGCCCTCGTCGTACGTCGAGCCGATCTCGGAGCCGTCGCTGGCGTTGATGCCGACGAAGTCGAGCGTCACCTGCGAGTCAGGGGTGATGGCGTCACCCTTGCCCGGGCCCTTGGTGACGACGGTGCTCTCGGTGGTGTCGAAGCTGACCGGAGGCTTGAACTCGACCTTCGGCTTGGACCCGACGTCGCCGGTGACCGTGATGTCCTTGATCGTGGCGTTCTTGGGTGCAGGCGTGGGGTCAGAGCTGCTGCCGCAGCCCGCAACGACGAGGAGCAGGGGCAGCACGGCAGCGGCGGCGGTACGACGCACGGGGGAACACCTCAGGGGTCAGCGGGGCACGAACGACGGGTCAGCCTAACCCAGCGGGTGGAAGCGTCCTACATGGACTCGATCAACCGCTCGACCCGCTCGTCGTGCGAGCGGAACGGGTCCTTGCACAGCACGGTTCGCTGAGCCTGGTCGTTGAGCTTGAGATGGACCCAGTCGACCGTGAAGTCGCGGCGGCGCTCCTGTGCCTTGCGGATGAACTCGCCCCGCAGCCGGGCCCGGGTGGTCTGCGGAGGCACCGACTTCGCCTCGAAGATCGCCAGGTCGGAGCTGACCCGGGCCACTGCCCCCCGCTTCTCGAGCAGGTAATAGAGGCCACGCTGACGATGGATGTCGTGGTACGCCAGGTCGAGCTGCGCCACCCGCGCCGAGGAGAGGCCGAGGCCGTGCTGGGAGCGGTATCGCTCGATCAGGCGGTACTTGATCACCCAGTCGATCTCGCGCTCGACCAGGCTCAGGTCGTCGGACTCCACGGCCTTCAGGCTCCGCTCCCACAGGTCCAGGGCGGCATCGATCGTCGGGGTGTGCAGCTCGCGCCGGTCGACGAAGTCGACGGCCTTGCTGAGGTACTCGTTCTGGATGTCCAGGGCAGAGGCGTCCCGCCCGTTGGCGAGCCGGACCTTGCGCTGCCCGGTCATGTCGTGGGAGATCTCCCGGATGGCCCGGATCGGGTTCTCCATGGTCATGTCCCGCATGACGACGCCGGCCTCGATCATCCTCAGCACCAGGTCCGTGGTGGCAACCTTGAGCATGGTGGTCGTCTCGCTCATGTTGGAGTCGCCCACGATCACGTGCAGACGGCGGAATCGCTCAGCGTCGGCGTGCGGCTCATCCCGGGTGTTGATGATCGGCCGGGAACGCGTGGTGGCGCTGGAGACGCCTTCCCAGATGTGCTCAGCCCGCTGGCTGACCGAGTAGATCGCGCCGCGAGGGGTCTGCAGGACCTTCCCCGCACCGCAGATGATCTGTCGGCTCACCAGGAACGGAATCAAGATGTCAGCCAGCCGGGCGAACTCACCGTGGCGACCCACGAGGTAGTTCTCATGGCAGCCGTAGGAGTTGCCCGCGGAGTCGGTGTTGTTCTTGAACAGGTAGACGTCGCCGGCGATGCCTTCTTCACGGAGGCGGCGCTCGGCATCGACGAGCAGGCCCTCCAGGACCCGCTCCCCCGCCTTGTCGTGGGCCACCAGGTCGGTGACCGAGTCACACTCCGGGGTGGCGTACTCCGGGTGGCTCCCGACGTCGAGGTAGAGCCGGGCGCCGTTGCGGAGGAAGACGTTGCTCGACCGACCCCACGAGACGACGCGGCGGAACAGGTAACGGGCCACCTCGTCCGGCGAGAGGCGTCGGGCACCCTTGAAGGTGCACGTGACGCCGTACTCGTTCTCGATCCCGAAGATCCGCCGGTCCACAAGCCTCACCCTATGTCAGAAGTACCAGCGTCAGAGCAGTCCCGCGTGGTCCAGGCCGAGGTAGGTCAGGTCGCTCGTGGTCATCTGGCCCGCTTTGAGCGCGACCCGCACCTCGCTCACCGTCAAGACGACCGGTTCACAGTCCTCGTAGGCGTCGAGGTGTTGCACTCCGTCGGGCACGCAATCTCGTGCGATCACGATGTGCCGTTGGCCCAGCGCCGAGGTCGTCGAGAGGGAGGCGACGCGGACCAGGTCTCGACTGACATAGCCGGTCTCCTCCGTCAGCTCACGGCCGGCGGCCTGCTCAGGCGTCTCGCCCGGGTCGACGAGCCCGCCGGGCAGGCTGAGCACGACACGGTCCGGTCCTGGCCGGAACTGGCGCACGCAGACCAGGCTCTGCTCCGGCGTCAGGGCGAGGACACCGACGGCATGACCGCCGCCGAACATCTCCCACTCCGCCAGCCGCCCGTCAGGCATGCGATAGGTACGTCGACTGACGCGGATCCAACCATCGTGGATGACGCGATCCTCGCCGACGACGTGCCACTGGCGCTGCTCGTCGCTGGGCGTCCGGTCAGGCATGCCCGCGCGGTGCGTCCGGGTCGTCCGGGAGGTCACCGATCGTGTCGGCCGGATCCACCGCGGTCCCGTCCGCCTCCGGGGTTGGCTCGGTTTGGTCTGCTGTTGAGTCTCCGACAGCCTCCGGATCGGTTGCTTCCACGGTCGGGACGTCCTCCGTCGCGGTTTCGGCATCATCCACCGTGCTCGCGAACAGCTCGGCAAGCCGCGGTCCGGCGATCCGACGGAACTTGCGCGGCTGGCTCCGGGTACGGTCCAGCACGGCCACCTCGAGGCGCTCCTGGTTGACCTCGCGGGTGCTCGTCGCCTCGTGACCGAGGGCGTTCACGGCCAACCGGAGCGCGGCCGCCAGGTCGAGCCCCTCGGAGTAGTGCGCCGTCAGGTACTCCTGGACCGACTCGACCGAGCCGCCCATCACGGCGAATCCCTGGACGTCGGCGACCGAGCCGTCGTACGTCAGGCGATAGATCTGGTCGTCCTCGGCGGTGTCCCCCACCTCGGCGACGAAGATCTCCACCTCGTAGGGCTTCTCTCCGCCGGAGGAGAAGATCGTGCCGAGGGTCTGGGCGTAGGCGTTCGCGAGGCCGCGGCCGGTCACGTCCCTGCGGTCGTAGGAGTACCCGCGCATGTCGGCGAGCCGGACACCGGCGATCCGGAGGTTCTCGAACTCGTTGTAGCGACCGACGGCCGCAAACGCCAGCCGGTCGTAGATCTCCGACACCTTGTGGAGGGAGGGCGAGGTGTTCTCCGATGCGAACAGCAGTCCGTCGGCGTACTGCAGCACGACCAGGCTGCGCCCGCGGGCGATGCCCTTGCGGGCGAAGTCCGCCCGGTCCTTCATCAGCTGTTCGGGAGAAACGTAGAACGGCATGCTCATGCTGCGGGCCCTGTCGTCGTCGTCATCATCATCGTCGTGGTCCTGGCTGCGCTCACGTCAGCGGCGCGGTCGGGCCGTCGGGTTGCTGCATGCGGGCTGCCACGACCTCGTCGGCGACCTCGGCCACCTCGGCGTCCCCGAGCCGGCTGAAGCCGTCCTCCGTCACCATGCTCACCACCGGGAAGATCCGGCGCGCCAGATCGGGACCGCCGGTGGCGGAGTCGTCGTCGGCGGCGTCGTAGAGCGCCTGGACGGTGGCCGTCACGCACTCGCGCGCGCTCAGATCGTCACGATAGAGCTTCTTCAGGGATCCACGGGCGAACACCGAGCCTGAGCCGACGGAGTGGAACGCGTGCTCTTCGTAGCGGCCGCCCGTCGCGTCATAGGAGAAGATCCGGCCGAGCCCGGCGTGGATGTCGTAGCCCGCGAACAGCGGGATCACGGCCAGACCCTGCATCGCCATACCGAGATTGCTGCGGATCAGGGCGGCCAACCGGTTCGCCTTCCCGTCGAGGGAGAGCGTCGTGCCTTCGATCTTCTCGTAGTGTTCGAGCTCGACCTGGAAGAGCCGGACCAGCTCGACAGCCAGGCCGGCCGCTCCGGCGATGCCCACGCAGGAGAACTCGTCTGCGGGGAACACCTTCTGGATGTCACGTTGGGCGATGATGTTGCCCATCGTGGCGCGGCGGTCGCCGGCCATCACCACGCCGCCGGGAAACGTCGCCGCCACGATCGTCGTGCCGTGCGGTGTCTCGGGCATCGTGCCGCCCACGGGCGTACGCCGTCCGGGCAGCAGGTCGGGCGCCTGTGCGGACAGGAAGTCGGCGAACGACGAGCTGCCCGCGGTGAGGTAGGCGCGCGGAAGACGTGACTCACTCGAGGTGCTCAAGGTGTCACTGCCCGCCCTTCTGCACGAACCCGCGCACGAACTCCTCGGCGTTGGACTCCAAGACCTCGTCGATGTCGTCCAGGATCGCGTCGACGTCGTCGTCGAGCTTCTCCTTGCGCTCGGTCGCGGCGTCGTTCGGTGCAGCCTCCGGAGGGGCTTCGTCCTCTGAGGACTTGCGCGTGGTGCGGTGCTGTTGGCCACCTTCGCGTGCCATCGTCCACCTCCTGGTGTCGTGCGTGCATCCTGCCACCTGAAACCCTACCCAGTGCTGCGAACACCGTGAGCCGAGCGTGTCGGATCGGCCGGGAGCCGTACGCCACCGGAGGCTGACCGGCGCGCCCTCCTCACGAGGTGATCGCGGCGAACAGCTCCTCGGCGGTCTTGCAACGGTCGAGCAGCTCACCCACGTGCTGCCGGGTGCCGCGAGATGGCTCCATCGTAGGAATGCGCTGCAGCGAGTCTCGCCCGGGAAGGTCGAAGATGACCGAGTCCCAGGACGCGGCGGCGATGCGGTCGGCGTACTGGGCCAGGCAGCGGCCGCGGAAGTACGCACGGGTGTCTTCCGGCGGGTTCGTCACGGCGCGGGCGACCTCGTCGTCGGTGAGCAGTCGCTCGATCGAGCCTCGCTGGACCAGCTTCTGGTACAAACCCTTGTCGCGGCGCATGTCGGAGTACTGAAGGTCGATCAGGTGCAGCTTCGGGCTGTCCCAGTCGAGCCCGTCGCGGTCGCGGTAGGACTCCAGCAAGCCCAGCTTGGCGACCCAGTCCAGCTGCTTGCGGCACTCGAGCGGGTCTCGACGCAGCGCCTCGATGGTGTCACCCCACCGCTGGAGCACGTCGGCGGTCTGGTCGTCCACGTCGTCGCCCATCCGGTCGTCGACGTAGCCGTGGGCCAGCTCGAGATAGGTCTCCTGAAGGTCGAGGGCGGTCATGTCACGGCCGTCTTTGAGGCGCACCAAGTGTTTGAGGCTGGTGTCGTGCGAGACCTGGTGCAGCGCATTGACCGGTCCATCGATGGCCAGATCGGCACTGATGGCGCGGTCCTCGATCATCGCGAGCACCAGCGAGGTCGTGCCCACCTTCAGGTACGTCGAGATCTCCGAGAGGTTCGCGTCGCCGATGATCACGTGCAGCCGGCGGTACTTCTCCGGGTCGGCGTGCGGCTCGTCACGGGTGTTGACGATCGGCCGCTTCAGGGTCGTCTCGAGCCCCACCTCCACCTCGAAGTAGTCCGCCCGCTGGCTGATCTGGAAGCCGTGCTTGCCGCCGTCCTGCCCGATGCCGACCCTGCCAGCACCGCAGATCACCTGCCGACTCACGAAGAACGGCGTGATGTGCCGGACGATGTCGGGAAACGGAGTCGACCGCTTCATCAGGTAGTTCTCGTGGGCACCGTAGGACGCGCCCTTGTTGTCGGTGTTGTTCTTGTACAGCACGAGCGGGTTCTGACCCGGGATGTCCACGGCTTCGGCCGCCGCTGCGATGATCATTTCGCCGGCCTTGTCCCACAAGACGATGTCGCGCGGGTTGGTGCACTCCGGTGTCGAGTACTCCGGGTGGGCGTGGTCGACGTACAACCGCGCGCCGTTCGTCAGGATCAGGTTGGCCAGGCCGATCTCCTCGTCGGTCAGCTGGCTGGGGTCGGCGGCTCCGCGGCTGAGGTCGAAACCTCGGGCGTCACGAAGCGGGCTCTCCTCCTCGAAGTCCCAGCGGGCCCGGCGCGAGCGCTGGGACGTGGAGGCGTAGGCGTTGACGAGCTGGGACGACGTGAGCATCGGGTTGGCCGAGGGCGTGCCGAGCACGTGAATGCCGAACTCGGTCTCGGTCCCCATGATCCGCCGCACCGTCATGCTCGCAGCCTACGGGGCGCCCCACCGATGCGGCCGCGCGACGCCTGGCCCGGCCGACCGTCGCAGGGCTCACGTGGGTGCTGCTGCGGGTCACCCGAGCACCCCCGGGAGGGACGCTGAAGAGGCGGGTCAGGACTCGGGGTGCTCCGCGCTGGACGCCTGCTCCTTGGTGTGCCGCAGGTACAGCACAGCGGCGATACCGAGGATCACGACGAACAGTCCGAGGATGACGACAGTGGTGTCTGTAGTGCTCATGAAAGCTCCTGACCGAGATCGAGGCGGCCATCCGCCCTCGTTGTGCTGGTAATCCTAGAGCACGAAGGTCGTGTCTGACCTGGTCTTTTCACACTCTGCTGTCTCCTCGTCACGTTCTGTGACTCCACCTGTCAGCCAGTCCGGGTGGTGCAGCGGGTCGGGACGCCCCTGTCCGGAAACAGTTTGCGCACCAGACGGGGTCGCTGTTGGGTGGCTCCGTGACCACCGACGACTCCCAGGGCGACTTCGACAACGGCTGGGACGCCAGGGCCACCCTGGTCGACGGGCGTTGGGTGGACCGGACCCCGCGCCGCACCGAGATCGAGCCACAGCTGCGTCGCGAGGCCGCGGTACTCCCCTGGCTGGCCGCCCGGCTGAGATTGCCGGTTCCGATACCGCGCATCGTCTCTGAGCGACCGTTGACGCTGCGGCACGCGCTGATCGTCGGCGCTGCCTGTCCAGGAACGTCGGCGTCCCACGGGGCCGCTGTCGGTGACTTCCTGGCTCAGCTGCACGCCGTCGACTCCGACGAGGCCGTACGCCGTGGAGCCCGCGACGCCGTGACGTCCTTCACCGAGGCTCAGGGGATCCGGGACCGGATGGAGCGTGACGTGCTCCCCCGCCTGGCCGCCGACGTCCAGGCGGAGGCGGCGGCGTTGCTTCGCCGGATGGCGCGGCCCTGTGACGATCCGCGGCTGATCCACGGAGACCTCGGGCCCGAGCACATCCGGGTCGTCGATGAGCAGGTGTCCGGGGTCATCGACTGGGGTGACAGCGGCGTGAGCGACCCAGCGCTCGACCTGGCGTGGACGGTCTACGGGTCGGCTCCGGCGTTCTCCGAGGCGCTCCTGGCGGCGTACGGACCCGACGACGAGGTGCTCGCGCGCGGGCGTGACTGGCACCTGATCGGGCCGTGGCACGAGGTGCTGTTCGGCCTCGACACCGCCCAGCCGGAGTACGTCGAGAGTGGCCTCGCCGGAGCCGCGGCCCGACTCCGCCACGCTTCCTGACCGTGGGTGGTTTGCCTAGATATCTATTCCGAAGGCTTGTTCTCTAGGCAAACCTGCCTTGTGAACAAGCCTTCTGGCTTGATTTCTAGGCAAACCCCAAGCGGACAGCTAGAGGTATTGGCCGGTGTTGGCGACGTTGTCGATGGACCGGCCGGGCTCGGTGCCTTGCTTGCCGGAGATGAGGGTACGGATGAACACGATGCGCTCACCCTTCTTGCCCGAGATCCGCGCCCAGTCGTCGGGGTTGGTGGTGTTGGGCAGGTCCTCGTTCTCCTTGAACTCGTCGACACACGCCTGCAGCAGGTGCTGGACCCGCAGCCCCTTCTGGTTGTTGTCGAGCAAATCCTTGATGGCCATCTTCTTGGCCCGGTCCACGATGTTCTGGATCATGGCTCCGGAGTTGAAGTCCTTGAAGTACAGGACCTCCTTGTCGCCGTTGGCGTAGGTGACCTCGAGGAAGCGGTTCTCCTCCGACTCGGTGTACATCCGCTCGACCGTGCGTTGGATCATCGCGCCAACGCACTCGTCGCGGTTGTCGCCGAACTCGGTCAGGTCGTCGTGGTGCAGCGGAAGGTTGGAGGTCAGGTACTTGGAGAAGATGTCGCGGGCCCCTTCGGCGTCCGGACGCTCGATCTTGATCTTCACGTCGAGCCGGCCGGGCCGCAGGATCGCGGGGTCGATCATGTCCTCGCGGTTGGAAGCGCCGATCACGATGACGTTCTCCAGCCCCTCGACACCGTCGATCTCGCTCAGCAGCTGCGGGACGATGGTGTTCTCGACGTCGGAGGAGACGCCCGAGCCGCGGGTGCGGAACAGCGAGTCCATCTCGTCGAAGAACACGATGACCGGCGTGCCTTCGCTGGCCTTCTCACGCGCTCGCTGGAAGACGAGCCGGATGTGTCGCTCGGTCTCGCCGACGTACTTGTTGAGCAGCTCAGGCCCCTTGATGTTGAGGAAGTACGACTTGCCTTCCTCGCCGGTCTTGGCCGCGACCTTCTTGGCGAGGGAGTTCGCGACCGCCTTGGCGATCAGCGTCTTGCCGCAGCCAGGCGGCCCGTACAGCAGCACACCCTTGGGCGGCTTGAGCTCGTGCTCGAGGAAGAGGTCGGGGTGCAGGTAGGGCAGCTCGATCGCGTCGCGGATCTGGTCGATCTGCCGGATCAGCCCACCGATGTTGGTGTAGTCGATGTCGGGGACCTCTTCGAGCACGAGCTCCTCGACCTCGGTCTTCGGGATCCGCTCGTAGATGTACCCGGCCCGCGCATCGAGCAGCACGGAGTCGCCGGCGCGGATCTTCTCGTTGCGCAACGGGGCCGCGATCCTGACCACGCGCTCCTCGTCGGCGTTGGCGATCACCAGCGCGCGTTCGCGGTCGGCCAGGATCTCCTTGAGCATGACGACCTCGCCGACCTGCTCGAAGTGCAGGGCAGCGACGACGTTGAGGGCTTCGTTGAGCATGACCTCCTGGCCACGCTGGAGCTCGTCGATGTCGACGTTGGGACTGACGTTGACGCGCAGCTTCCGGCCGCCGGTGAACACGTCGATCGTGTCGTCGTCGTTCTTCTCCAGGAACGTGCCGAAGCCGGTCGGCGGCTGGGCAAGCCTGTCGACCTCCTCCTTCAGGGTCATGATCTGGTCGCGCGCCTCACGTAGCGTCGAAGCCAGACGCTCGTTCTGCGACGTGAGGGACGCCAGAGAGGCCTGGGCCTCGGCGAGCCGCTGCTCGAGGAACCGGGTGGCCTGAGGCGCATCGGAAAGCCGGCGCCGGAGGTCGTTGACCTCGGACTCGAGGAAGCCGACCTGGGTCTCCAGCTCCCCGTTCGACCGGGAGCCGCGTGTGTGTCCGTCTTCGTGTGCAGTCACCGAAACCACCTCCGTTGGAGGACCACTGGGCACCAACCTACCTGCGCGGACAACGTTTGTTGGCAGGTCTGGCCACGTGTCGGTACCAGTCTGTGACCAACACGTGAATGTGTGACCACCCGGACCCCTGGGCGCATCCACCGAACGTCCCATACGCGAGCCGGCGACGATGCCTGCGGGTCAGAGCCGACGGCCCTCGTCCGGGGCTTCCTCCCCCAGATCGGCGAACTCAGGTGGTCGCGGGCCGTCGTAGTCGGGCCCGTAAGCGCCCGGGGAAGGGCGTCGGCTCTTGCGTGGCATGACCTGGCCCGGTGCCATCCGACGGGCCGTCACGAGAAACCCGGTATGCCCGTTCATCCGGTGCTGGGGCCGGACCGCAAGCCCCTCCACGTGCCAGCCGCGGACCATCGACTCCCAGGCCTGCGGCTCGGTGAAGCCCCCGTGGGCCCGCATCGTCTCCGCGAAGCGGCTCAGCTGGGTCGTCGTCGCCACGTATGCACAGATCATCCCCCCGGGGACCAACGCGTCAGCGACCCGGGGCAGGCACTCCCACGGCGCGAGCATGTCGAGGACGACCCGGTCCACGTCGCGCTCCACCAGGTCGGTGGACAGGTCGCCGACCTTCAACGCCCAGTTCGGGTGCACCCCTCCGAAGAACGACGCCACGTTGCGCTCCGCGATCTCGGCGAAGTCCTCCCTGCGCTCGTACGACGTCACGAGGCCGCCCGGCACGACGGCTCTGAGCAGGGAGCAGGTCAGCGCGCCGGAGCCGACTCCGGCCTCCACCACGTGAGCGCCCGGGAAGATGTCGGCCATCGTCACGATCTGGGCGGCGTCCTTCGGATACACCACGGCGGCGCCGCGTGGCATCGACGTGACGAAGTTCTCCAGCAAAGGGCGCAGCACGAGGTACTCCGTGCCGCCACTCGACGTGATCACGGTGCCGTCGGGCCCACCGATCAGGCTGTCGTGCTGGATCGACCCCTTTGCGGTGAAGTAGGTCTTGCCCACCTCCAGCAAGATGCTGTGGTTACGGCCCTTCGGATCGGTCAGTCTGACCCGTTCGCCGGCGCGCAACGGACCGCGGCGCACCCCGGAGATCAGGGCATCGTCCCCAACGTCGGTCATCTGGCGCTCTGGAAGGCGGCGTCGACATCCTTGCTCACCAGCACGCCGTAGATGGAGCCGTCGGTCTCCAGCAGGACGTACTCGGAGGCGGGAGTCTGGTTCATGGCACGCAGCAGCGGCTCACCGGACAGATCAGCGGCCAGCATCAGACCGTCCTCCAGCCGCCTCGCCACGTCACCGGTCGGCACCCACGGACGGCGTTCGGGCGGCGTGGACCGGACCGCGTCCTCGATCACGATCCCGGAGGGTCGTCCATCGCTGGTGAGCACCACGATCGACCCGGCCTGCGCCTCCTGCGCCCGACGGATGCCCTCGGCCAAGGGCAGATCGGCCGGAACTCCGATCGCGGGGCGGGCGATCGTCCGGGCGATGATGCTCGGGAGCCGGACCCTCAGCCGCGACACCTGCAGGGCATGCGTGGCGCCGGCCCAGAGGAAGGCGCCCAACATGAACCCGATCAGGTAGTCGATCACCGTCGCCTGATAACCCAGGGCCGGCGCGATCAACGGGGCATAGCTGACCGCGGCGATCGCGGCGAGTCGTCCCCCCCAGGCCGCCACGGTGACTCCGGCCGTACGCCGCCTGGTCACCGCCCAGACCGCTGACTGGAGGACCCGGCCACCGTCCAACGGAAGGCCCGGCACCAGGTTGAGCACCCCGACGATCAGGTTGGCGCCCGCCAACGAAGCCACGGCGAACCTGAGGAGCCCTGGGTCGAAGAGGTCGATCGCCACGAACGCGACGACCCCGACCGCAAGTGACGTCAGTGGCCCGACGACAGCGATCACGAACTCGCGCCACGGCGTCGTGGCCTCGCCCTCGATCTCGGTGGCCCCACCCAGGAAATGCAGGTTGATCGACGACACCGGCATCTGGAACGCGCGGGCCGCCAGCGCGTGCGAGATCTCGTGCAGCAGCACCGATCCGTAGAGGAGGACAGCGAAGGCGACTCCCACCACGTAGGCCCAGCCGCCGATGCCGGGCGCCACCTGCTCGATCCGTGGAGCCATCACGACCGAGATCAACGCCACGATCAGGAACCAGGAGTTCGCGACGGTGACGTCGATGCCTGCCACGGTTCCGAGCCGGAACGACCCGGAGGCGCTCGGGCGGCGTGGCGGGGATCGATGCGACTCGGGGCTCACGTGGTCGAGGCTAGCCGTTGTTGTCGGTGACGTGGCCTAGCGTGGGGTCCATGAGCACCGATGTCGACCAGGTCCCTCCCTCCCCGGAGATCTCCCCCGACGAGGCCAGTCAGGCCGCGCACGAGGTCGTCGACGCGTTCGCAGGGCTCACCAGGGCCAACTCCCTCTCGCCGAGCCGGGCCAGCGACTTCATGTCGTGTCCCTTGCTCTACCGGTTCCGTGTCATCGACAAGCTTCCGGAGTCGCCGAGTATCGATGCGGTTCGTGGGTCAGTGGTGCACAAGGTCCTCGAGGACCTGTTCGACCTGCCGGCGGCCGACCGCACGCATGAGCGCGCCAACTCGTTGCTGCCGCATGTGTGGGAGCAGATCCTGGAGGCAGCGCCCGAGCTCGCCGAGATGTTCGACGTCCCCGCTCAGGGTGGCGACGGGACGACCACTGACCTCGTCACGTGGCTCGACCAGTGTCGCGCCCTGCTCGGCCGCTATTTCACGTTGGAGGACCCGCAGCGACTCGAGCCGGCCGAGCGTGAGGTGCACGTGGCGACCACGCTGGACTCCGGCCTGACGATCCATGGCTACATCGACCGGGTCGACGTCGCTCCTACCGGCGAGGTCCGGATCGTCGACTACAAGACCGGACGTTCCCCCGGAGAGCACTTCGAAGCCAAGGCGCTGTTCCAGATGAAGTTCTACGCTCTGGTCGTTTGGCGCACCCGCGGGATCATCCCGGCGATGTTGCAGCTGGTCTACCTCGGCAACGCCGAGGTCCTTCGCTACCAGCCCGACGAGCGCGACCTGCTCGCCACCGAGCGCAAGGTCACCGCTTTGTGGGACGCGATCCAGCGGGCCACCGCGAGCGGCGACTTCCGGCCGAACAAGTCCGTGCTGTGCGGATGGTGTGACCACCAGGCGATCTGCCCGGCCTGGGGCGGCACGCCGCCACCGATCCCGGAGCCGACCCCACTGGTCGAGCCGAGCTCGCCGGTCGAGCCTTCCGGAGGCGTTGTGAGCTAGAAGAGGTGGCAGGCGACGTCGACGCCGTCGGCACGACGCAGCTGCGGGTCCGAGCCGTCGTGGAAACGCACCTCGACCCCGCTGCCGTCAGCCTCGATCGACTCGACGCCTTTCCAGATCCGCGCGTCGGGATTCTCGCGGCGGACCTCCTCCAACAACTCCACCAGAGACTCCGGTGTGCCGTCCCCGGCCGCCTTCAGGTGCGCGGAGCCGCCCTTCTGCTCGTTGAGCTGGTCCAAGTTGGCGATCTGGGCGCGTTCGACGTCGAACGTGGTGATCCCGGTCTTCAGCCAGTGCGACTCCAGCTCGGCGACCAGGTCACGGGCCTCCCAGCCGCACTTCTCGAACGCCTCCGGACAGCGGGGATGGAAGGCGCAGCCCAGCGGTGGCTCGGCCGCGTCGGGAATCTCGCCGCTGAGCAGGTCCCGGCTCATCGACCGGCTCGGGTCGGGGTCGGGAATCGCGGCCAGCAGCGCCTTGGTGTACGGGTGCTTGGGACTCTGGAAGATCTCGGCGGTCTCTCCGATCTCCACCACGCGACCCAGGTACATGATCGCGATCCGGTCACAGAAGAACTTGGCGCTCGCCAGGTCGTGCGTGATGTAGACGTACGTCAGCTCGAGCTGGTCCCGCAGGTCGAGCATCAGCTGGAGGATCTTCGCCCGGACCGACATGTCGAGCATCGAGATCGGCTCGTCGGCCACCAACAGCCGAGGACCCATGATGATCGCCCTCGCCAGCACCACACGTTGCTTCTGCCCACCGGACAGGTCACTGGGGTACTTGCCCAGGAACAGGTCGACCGGGACCAAGCCGACCCGCTCCAGCGCGTCGACGACCTTCTCCCGGCGCTCGTCCACCGAGCGCATGCCGTGCACGCGCAGCGGGTCGCCCACGGCCTGTTCCACGGTCATGGTCGGGTTCAGGGCGGCGTTCGGGTCCTGGAACACCATCTGGATGTGCTGGCGGATCTGCCGCAGCTCGCGTTTCGACAACGACGCGATGTCGGTGCCGTCGAAGACGATCGAGCCCGACGTGGCGGGCACCAGGCCGAGCAAGGCGCGTCCCAGCGTGGACTTGCCGCTCCCGCTCTCCCCGACCAGGCCGACGACCTCGCCGGTGCGCATGGTGAGGTCCACCCCGTCGACCGCTTTGACCGTGCCGGTGTCGCGACCCAGCAAGCGACCGAAGGTGCTGCCTCTGAGCTGGAAGTGCACCGAGAGGTCGTTGATCGAGACGATCGAGTCCTCGCGACTGGTGGCGGTGACCGTCTGGTCAGGCTTCGTCGGCAACGCTGATCTCCTTGCGTTCGATCTTCTCGGTGCCACCGGCGGGGATCTCGTCCCGGGGGCCGGAGAGCCAGCACTCGACCTCGTTCCCGTTCGGCGCCTGGGTGAGGATCGGGTCCTTGTCGACGCAGACCTGCATGGCGTCGGGGCAGCGGGGGTGGAAGCGACAGCCCGGTGGTGGCTCGATCAGGTCGGGCGGTGCCCCCGGGATGAAGTTCAGCCCCGTCGTCGACAGGCTGATCGTGGACCTGAGGAGCTCCCGGGTGTACGGGTGCTGCGGGTCACCGAAAACGGTGCGCACCGAGCCCTGCTCGACGATCCGCCCGGCATACATCACCGCCACCCGGTCGCACGACTCCGCGACGATCCCGAGGTTGTGGGTGATCAGCAGCATCGAGGTGTCGAAGTTGCTCCGCAGGTCGTTGAGGATCGAGATGATCTGGGCCTCGACCAGCACGTCGAGCGCCGTGGTCGGCTCGTCCGCGACGATGAAGGCCGGCCGGAGCACCAGCGCCAACGCGATCATCAGCCGCTGCCGCATCCCGCCGGAGAACTCGTGCGGGTATGACGAGTAGCGCGTCGGTGGGATGCCCATCAGCCGCAGCACCTCCAGGGCGCGGGACCGAAGCTCCTGCTTCGACAATCCCGGCTCATGCTGCTTGATGGTCTCCTCGAAGTGCTGGGAGATCCGCATCAACGGGTTGAGTCGGGTCAACGGCTCCTGGAAGATCATGCCGAGCTCGCTGCCGCGCAGCCGGCGGGCGTCCTTGTCCGACATCTCCAGCACGTCGTCGCCCTTGAAGAGCACCTCACCGTCGCGCTTCGCGCCGTCAGGCAGCAACCCCATCAGCCCCCGTCCGAGCGTCGACTTCCCGCACCCGGACTCGCCGACCAGGCCGAGCGTCTCGCCCGGCTGGAGATCGAACGTCACGCCGTCGACTGCCCGGATAGCGCCGCGCGTCGTGCCGTACCAGACCCGCATGTCCCGGACGTCCATCACCGGGCGGCCCGATGTCACGGCGTCCCCTGTGGTCTCGGTGATGGTCACGAGGTGGCTCCCTTCGCCTGGCGAGGTGGCATGACGACGGGTAGCAGCCGACGCTTGCGCAGGATCGGGTTGATGGTCTCGTTCAGGCCCTCGCCCACCAAGGTCAGGCCGGTCACGAGCAGCACGATCGACAGACCGGGATACAACGCTGTCCACCAGATACCTGCGCCGGCGTCGTCGATCGCACGCTGCAGGTCGAAACCCCACTCTGCTGCGACTCCGGGCTGGACACCCAGTCCCAGGAAGCCGAGGCCGGCGAGCGTGCTGATCGCGTCCGCGGCGTTCAGGGTGCCGATGACCGGCACGCTCTGGATGACGTTGCCGAACAGGTAGCGGCTCATGATCGTGCGGTCCGGTGCCCCGATGGCCCGAGCCGCCTCGATGTACGTCGCCTCACGCGCACTGATCGTGGTGCTGCGGACGACCCGGAAGTACTGCGGGATGTAGATCGCGGTCAGGGACAGCGCGGCAGCGACGACACCGCCGCCGATCAGGTCGGTGAAGAGGAACGCGAACACGATGGCCAGCAGGAACGACGGGAAGGCAAACACCGCATCCATGAACAGCACGAGGACCCGGTCGAACCAGCCGGAGAAGTAGCCGGACATCAGGCCGAGCGGGACCCCGATGAGCAACGAGGCGACGATCGAGAGACCGACGACCTCGAGGGCCGTACGGGATCCGTAGATGACGTGCGACAGCACATCGGTCTTCAGGTCGTTGGTGCCGAACCAGTGCGCGCTGTCCGGGTGCCCCACCTTGGCAAAGTCCTGGCCGTTGCTGTTGCGGTACTGGTTGAAGTCGTACGGCGAGATCCACGGCGCGAACAGCGCGAAGATGATGAACATGCTGGTGATCGCGACGCCGACGACGAGCATCCAGCGGGCGATGCCCGTGGTCTTGGAGAACGGGCTCACGATCGAGGCCAGGAGGTTGCGCATCAGTACCTCACTCTCGGGTCGATCAAGGCGTTGACGATGTCGACCAGCAGGCTGATCAGGATGACGACGATGGCGAAGATCGTGATGATCCCCTGTACCGCGCCGTAGTCGCGGTTCTCGATGTAGTCGAACAGCTTCTTGCCGAGCCCCGGCCAGCTGAAGGTCGACTCCGTCAGCACGGCACCGGAGAGAAGCAGCGCTAGCTGGAGCCCGACCACGGTGATCACCGGCACCAGGGCGTTACGGAACGCGTGGTTGCGCATCACCTTGCCCTGCGCGATGCCCCTGGCCTGCGCGGCCTCGACGTAGTCACTCTGCATCGTCTGGATGATGTTGATGCGCACCAGCCGGATGAAGACACCGCAGATCAACAGTCCCAAGGTCAGTGCTGGCAGGAAGAGGTGCTGGAGCACGTCGACGATGGAGGCCTTGTCACCGCTCAAGAAGGCGTCGATCACCAGGATGTGCGTGCGCGCCGGGACGTAGAACTTCGTGATCGGGTCGGCGTCCTTGGAGGTCGGCAGGCCCAGCGGCCGCGCGATGTAGAGCTGGGCGAGCAGTCCGGTGAAGAACACCGGTGCCGCGTAGGTCAGGATGCCGAAGGTCCTGATCACCACGTCGCTGGGCCGATCACGCAGCCGGCCCGCCAGCAGCCCGAGTGGCAGCCCGATCACCATGGCCACCACGAAGGCGGACAAGGTCAGCGAGAGGGTGGCTCCGCCGTTGTCGCGGATGACGTGCAGGATCGGCTGGTTGTCGGTGAAGCTGCGACCGAAGTCGAGGCGCATGACCGAGGACAGGTAGTCCCAGTACTGCGCGATCATCGGCCGGTCGAGCCCGAGCGCGTGCCGACGCTGCTCGATGGCGTCCGGGGAAAGTCGACCGCCGAGGGCTGCGGACACCGGGTCACCCGGTGCCACCCGGAGCAGGAAGAAGACCAGCGTCAGCAGGATCCAGATCATCGGGATGACCAGCAGAACCCGTTGGAGGATGAACCGGGGCAACGAGCCCGATGATGCGCTCATGACTCCCTTTCTACGCTGTGTCCGCCCGCTGTGGGAGTTCCGGACGGATTCTGATCGGGGACGTTACCGAACCCCGCTCGGCCGGGGGTCAGCGCATGGCACGGGGGAGGGATCCTCGCGGACCCCTCCCCCGTCCTGTGTCGGTCGTTGGATCTGTCAGGCGTTCTTGCTGAGCAGCCAGAAGCGGAAGATGTACGCCGGGTCGAGCGTGTCCTCGACCCCCTTCACGCCAGCGCCGTAGACGGCGATGTTCTTGCCGACCCAGCTGGGCACGAACGGGACATCCTCTGCAGCGATGTCCTGCAGCTTGCTGAACGTCTCAGCGCGCGCGCTCGGGTCGGACTCACTCTGCTCCTGCGCGACCAGATCGTTGACCTCGGTGTTCTTGTAGTGGTTCTGGAAGAAGCCACCGTTGACCATGAACGGCGACAGGTAGTCGTCGGCGTCCGGGTAGTCCGGGAACCAGCCCAGCATCCAGAGGTCGTAGGCGCCTTCCTTGTAGATCGTCTGGTACTGCTCCCACTCCGCGCTCTTCACCGTGACGTTGAAGAGGCCGCTGTCCTCGAGCTGACGCTGCAGCTCGGTGGCCTCGTCCACGGCGTTGGGGCCGTAGTGAGTGGGGGTGTAGCCCATCGTGATGTTGACGGGGGTCTTGATCCCGGCGTCCGTCAGCAGCTTCTTCGCCGCATCGACGTTCGGCTCGCCGTACTTGTCCTTGAAGGAGTCGACCTGGCCGTCGAAGCCCGGCGGCACGATCGAGTACAGCGGGTCCACCGAGCCCTCGTAGGCCGAGGAGGCGATCTTCTCGCGGTCGATGACCTGCGCGACCGCCTGGCGGGTGGCCTGGTCCTTGCCCACGGGGCTGGTGACGTCCCAGACCCAGTAACGGATCTCGGCGCCCTCACCCTCGGCGACGGTGACGTCGCCGTTGCCCTGGAGGTCCTTGATGTCGGTCGGGCTCAGGCTGCGGTACGCCACGTCGACGTCGCCGTCCTCGACTGCCAGCTTCAGCTGCGAGGGCTCGGTGTAGTAGGACACGAACACCTGGGGGGCCTGGCCGGCGTTGTCACCCGTGTACTGGTCGTTGATCTCGAACACGGCCTGCTCGCCCGACTTGTACTGGCTGAGCTTGTAGGGGCCTGACCCGATGACCTTGTCGTCGTCGAGCTTCTTGTCCGCCGGGAACACGTCCTCGTCGACGATCGCGCCGGCTCCGGGGTACGTGATCAGGTACTGGAACGTGGTGTCGGGCTTGTTCAGGTGGAAGATCACCGTCGAGTCGTCCGGCGTCTCGATCGCGTCGGGCACGACCTGGAGAACGCCGTCCTTGTTCGGCTTGGCGATGCTGCCGAGCAGGTAGGTCGCAGCACCGTTCGGGTCAGCGATGCCGATGGCGCGCTCGAAGCTGTACTTCACGTCTGACGAGGTGAGGTCGTCGCCGTTGGAGAACTTCAGACCCGACTTCATCGTGCAGGTGAAGGTCTGCGGGTCGTCGTACTGGCAGGACTCCGCCGCGTCTCCCTTCGGGGTGGCCTCGCCCGCTGGGATGGTCAGCAGCGTCTGGTAGAGGTTGTACTCGAGCGTCGACGAGCCCAGGTCGTACGAGCCGGCCGGGTCCAGCGCCGTCACGGAGTCGGTCGTGCCGATCGTGATCGGGTCACCCTTGACGTTCGACCCACCCCCGTCGCCGCTGCTCGCTGTTGCTGTCGCGGTTCGAACCGCACGCCGCCAGCGAGACGATCAGGACGCCTGCTCCTCCTACGGCCAGCCATCTCTTCGTATTTCCCACCTTGATACGCATGTTGCTCCCGTCGCGTTTGCACCTCTGGTCAGGTGTGACCCACGAGACCCTAGTGCGGGAAGCACAAGATGTCAGCATAGGAAGGTCACGACACGGTTACCGTTCGGGCACCGCTCGGTGGCACCTGCCGGCTAGAAACGCTTCCTGACCAGCGATTTCAGGTCGTCGACCGACACTCCGGCCAGGGTGCGACAGCTCTGTCCGGGCCGCCGTCTGGGGTATCTCGACGTGGTTCGGGACGACGACGACGACGCAGCCGGCAGCCTCGGCCGACGCGGCACCGGGCGGCGAGTCCTCGATCGCCACGGTCGAGGAGGGCTCGACGCCGAGCAGGTCCGCGGCCATCAGGTACGCATCCGGCGCAGGCTTGCCGCGCTCCACCGACTCCCCCGTCACGACGACGTCGAAGCGCCCGGCCGGGAGCGCCTTGACGACGGCTGAGGCGAACCGGTCGTAGGACATCGTGACGAGCGCCGTCGGGATCTCGGCGTCGTTGCAGGCGGTCAGCAGGTCGACTGCGCCCGGTCGCCACTCGACGCCCTGCTCCACGATCGCGGCCACGACCCGGTCGACGAGCTCCTCGACGACCTCTTCGGGAGTCTGCGCGAGCCCCATCCGTCGCTTCATGTAGACCCCGGAGTCGATCAGGCTGTTGCCGACCAGTGCGAGCCCGTCCTCCGCGGTCCAGGTGGCGCCGTAGTGCATCGCCATGTCCTGCTCCGCGCGCATCCAGGCCGGCTCGGTCTCGCAGAGCGTGCCGTCCATGTCGAACAGCACCGCCTGCAACGACTTCTCGTTACCTCGCATTGCTGCACCTTCGCTTCAACGCTCGCCACCTCGCGTTGCTGCACCTTCACCTCGCATTGAAGTACTTCGCTTCGGGGTGATGGACCACGAGCGCGTCGGTGGACTGTTCGGGGTGCAGCTGGAGCTCCTCGCTGAGCTTGACCCCGATCCGCTCCGGCCTGAGCAGCCGGACCAGCGTGGCGCGGTCCTCCAGGTCGGGGCAGGCCGGGTAGCCGAAGGAGTAGCGCGAGCCCCGGTAGCCCTGACGGAACACCTCGTTCATGTCGTCGGCATCCTCGCCGGAGAAGCCGAGCTCGGCGCGGACCCGAGCGTGCCAGTACTCCGCCAGCGCCTCCGTGAGCTGCACCGACAGGCCGTGCAGCTCGAGGTAGTCACGGTAGGCGTTCTCGGCGAACAGCTCGGCCGTCACCTCGCTGACTCGCTCGCCCATCGTGACGAGGTGGAAACCGATCACGTCGAGCTCTCCGGACTCCTTGGGCCGGAAGAAGTCGGCCAGGCACAGGAAGCGGTCGCGCTGCTGGCGCGGGAAGGAGAAGCGCGCGATCTCGTCGGTCTGGTGAGCCGCATCGAGGACGACGACCTCGTCACCCTCGCTGTAGCAGGGCCAGTAGCCGTAGACGACCGCCGGCTCCATGATCGCGTCGGTCTGGATGCGGTTCATCCAGGCCCGCAAGCGCGGTCGTCCCTCGGTCTCGACCAGCTCCTCGTAGGACGGACCCTCGCCTCGCGATGCCTTCAGCCCCCACTGCCCCATGAACGTGGCCCGCTCGTCGAGGTAGGAGGCGAACTCCGCCAGTGGCACGCCCTTGACGATCCGATCTCCCCAGAAGGGCGGCGTCGGAATCGGATTGGTCACCGACACGTCGGAGCGGGCAGGCACCTCGATCGGCTCGGCCGTGGCCCGGGTGCCGACTGTCGGCCTGACCCGGCGTTCCCGCAGCGACGGCAGCTCGGCACCGGGATCCCCTCGTTTGACCGCCATCACGGCATCCATCAGCCGCAGGCCCTCGAAAGCATCTCGGGCGTACCGCACCTCGCCACCGAACAGCTGGGCGAGGTCCTGCTCGACGTACGCTCGCGTCAGTGCCGCCCCACCGAGCATCACCGGCCAACGCTCGGCGATACCCCGAGAGTTCAGCTCCTCGAGGTTCTCCTTCATGATGACCGTGCTCTTGACGAGCAGTCCCGACATGCCGATCACATCGGCGTCGTGCTCCTCGGCAGCCTCGAGGATGGCGTTCACGGGCTGCTTGATCCCGAGGTTCACCACGGTGTAGCCGTTGTTGCTCAAGATGATGTCGACGAGGTTCTTGCCGATGTCGTGCACATCGCCCTTCACCGTCGCCAGGACGATCGTGCCCTTGCCCCGGTCATCGGTCTTGTCCATGTGCGGCTCGAGGTAGGCGACCGCCTTCTTCATGACCTCCGCCGACTGCAGCACGAACGGCAGCTGCATCTCACCGGAGCCGAACAGCTCGCCGACGACCTTCATGCCCGACAACAGCTCGTCGTTGATGATGTCCAGCGCGGTGCTGCCGGCCGCCATCGCCTCGTCGAGGTCGGCCTCCAGGCCGTTCTGCTCGCCGTCGATGATCCGGCGCTGCAACCGTTCGGAGAGGGGTAACGCGGCCAGCTCGGCGGCCCGGCTCGCCTTCGTGTCGGTGGTGGTGACTCCGGCGAACATCTCGAGCATCGTCTGGAGGGGGTCGTAGTCCTCGGTGCGGCGGTCGTAGACGAGGTCGAGCGCAACCTTGCGCTGGTCCTCGGGGATGCGCGCCAACGGCAGGATCTTCGCGGTGTGCACGATCGCGGAGTCGAGCCCCGCCTTCACACACTCGTGGAGGAAGACGGAGTTGAGCACGACGCGGGTGGCCGGGCTGAGCCCGAACGACACGTTCGACACGCCGAGGGTGGTCTGCACCTCGGGGTAGCGCCGCTTGACCTCACGGATCGCCTCGATGGTCTCCAGCGCGTCGCGACGCGTCTCGTCCTGCCCGGTGCCGATCGGGAAGGTCAGGCAGTCGACGATGATGTCGCTGGTCCGCATGCCCCACTCGCCGGTCAGCGCGTCGATCAGACGAGAGGCGACCTGGACCTTCCAGTCGGCGGTGCGGGCCTGGCCCTCCTCGTCGATGGTCAGCGCCACGACGGCTGCCCCGTGCTCCTTGATGATCGGCATCACCCGAGCAAACCGTGACGTCGGCCCGTCGCCGTCCTCGTAGTTGACGGAGTTGATCACGCTGCGCCCGGCCAGCGTCTCCAGACCAGCCTCGATCAGCTCCGGCTCGGTGGAGTCCAAGCACGATGGGCAGCGTCGAGGAGGTCGCGAGCCGAAAGGCGGCAGTCCTCATGTCGGCCACCCCGTCCCGCCCGACGTAGTCGACGTTGAGGTCGAGCATGTGCGCCCCGTCGCGGATCTGTGAGCGGGCGATCTCGACGCAGTCGTCCCAGCGCTCGGCGAGCATCGCCTCCTTGAACGCCTTGCTGCCGTTGGCGTTCGTCCGCTCACCGATGGACAGATAGGACGTGTCCTGCCTGAACGGCACGTGCTGGTAGAGCGATGAGGCTCCGGGCTCGCGGCGGGGTTTCCTGGCCTTGACCTCGCGGCCACGGACCCGCTCGACGACCGCTGCGACGTGCTCAGGAGTCGTCCCGCAGCAGCCGCCCACCAGGGAGAGGCCGAACTCTCGGGTGAAGGTGTCGTGGGCCTGGGCCAGCTCGTCGGGCGTCAGTGGGTAGTGCGCGCCGTCTGCCGTGAGCTGGGGAAGCCCGGCGTTCGGCATGCACACCACCGGCAGCGATGCGTGCCTCGAGAGGTAGCGCAGGTGTTCGCTCATCTCGGCCGGCCCGGTGGCGCAGTTCAGCCCGATCGCGTCGATCCCGAGCGGCTCCAGCGCGGTCAACGCTGCCCCGATCTCGGTGCCGAGGAGCATCGTGCCGGTGGTCTCCACCGTGACGTTGACGATCAGCGGCGGACGCTCCGACGGGTCGGCGTACCCGACCTCGGCGAAGGCACGCTTGGCGCCGATCACGGCCGCCTTGGCCTGCAGGAGGTCCTGAGCGGTCTCGACGAGCACCGCGTCCACACCGCCCTCGATCATCCCCCGCACCTGCTCCTGGTACGCGTCGCGCAGGGTCGCGAACGCGACGTGACCCAGGGTCGGGAGCTTCGTGCCCGGTCCGACGGAGCCGAGGACCCAGCGCGGCCGAGTCGTCGGTGCTGACGGCGTCGGCGGCGTCCCGAGCGATCTGCGCACCGGCGCGGGCGAGCTCGTGGATCCGGTCGGCGATGTCGTACTCACCGAGGTTTGCGTAGTTGGCGCCGAACGTGTTGGTGCCGACGCAGTCCGCGCCCGCCTCGAAGTAGGCGTCGTGGATCGCTCGCACCACATCGGGACGGCTGACGTTCAGGATCTCGTTGCACCCCTCGAGCCCCTCGAAGTCATCGAGCGACAGGTCGTGCTGCTGCAGCATGGTCCCCATCGCCCCGTCCGCGACGACCACGCGCTCGAGCAGCGCACGACGAAGAGCGGCTGGCTGTGCAGACACAAGACCTCCTGGAACGCCGGCTGACGATCAACACGGCCGACCCAGCGTATCTCCCGCTCCGAGGCAGCCGAGCGACCATCTCGGGCCCGGTGGGGTCCTACGCCGTAGGCTGGCCGCGTGATCAGCATCGAGGCCGAGCGGCACCTGAGCGACGCCGTGGTGATCGCGGCCTTCGAGGGCTGGAACGACGCCGGCGAGGCAGCCACCGACGCGGTCAACCACCTGCTGGTGTCCTGGAAGGCGACCTTGATCGCGGCTGTCGACCCCGAGGACTACTACGACTTCCAGGTCAACCGGCCACACGTCGGCTTCGACTCCGAGGGTGGTCGCGAGCTGAGCTGGAGGACCACGAGCTTCTGGCACGCCTCCGCCGGGCCGGAGGGCCGCGACGTCATCCTGGTCACCGGGATCGAGCCCAACCTGCGGTGGAAGTCCTTCTGCACCGAGCTGCTGGACTACGTCACCTCGATCGGAGCCACCACCTTCGCCACGCTGGGCGCCCTGCTGGCAGACGTACCCCACACCCGGCCGGTGCCGATCACCGGCATCTCCTCCGACCCCGAGCTCGCCGAGCAGTTCGGTCTCGAGCCGTCCCGCTACACCGGTCCCACCGGCATCGTGGGCGTCATCCAGGAGGCATCGCACCGAAGAGGTCTGAACACGCTGTCGTACTGGGCGGCGGTGCCGCACTACGTCGCCCAGCCTCCGGCTCCGAAGGCGACGATGGCGCTGCTCGGCCAGCTCGAGGATCTGGTGGGCGCTCCGATCGACATGCGCGGGCTGCCCGAGGAGGCCAAGGCGTGGGAACGCGGCGTGGACGAGCTGGCTTCCGAGGACGGTGACGTCGCCGACTACGTTCGCTCGCTCGAGGAGGAGCAGGACACCGCCGACCTGCCGGAAGCGACCGGGGACGCGATCGCTCGAGAGTTCGAGCGCTACCTCAAGCGTCGCAACGACGACCGCTGACCGACCTGGCTCGGCCTGGTGACCGGCCGAACGCTGAGGTCACGCCGGCGGCTCGGGCCTGAGGGCGATCCCGAGGGAAGCCTGCACGACGTCGGCCATCAGGTCGCCGGTGCGGAGTCCCGCCGGCTCGCGTCCGGCAGACCCCGACGACGCCTGCGAGGCCCAGGCGTCGACGACGTCCAGCGCACGCGGGGCGTCCAGGTCGTCGGCGAGCGCTGCCCGCACCGCGTGAGCGGCATCGACGGTGGCGCCTGGGTCATGGTCGTCGCGCGCCGCCGCGTCCCGCCACGCTGCAAGCCGCTTGGTCGCGTCGTCGAGGAGCGAGGCCGTCCACTCCCAGTCGGTGCGGTAGTGCTGGCTGTTGAGCGCCAGCCGGATGGCCGAGGGATCGACCCCGTCGGCCCGAAGCTGGGAGACCAGGACGAGGTTGCCACGAGACTTCGACATCTTGTGACCCTCGAAACCGACCATGCCCTGGTGGGTGTAGCTCTGGGCGAAGGCGTCGGACGGGTACGCCGCCTGGGCGTGGCCCGCCGACATCTCGTGGTGGGGAAAGATCAGGTCCGAGCCCCCACCCTGCACGTCGAAGTCCTCGCCGAGATAGGTGCGGGCGATCGCCGAGCACTCGACATGCCAGCCCGGTCTGCCGACGCCGAACGGAGAGTCCCAGCCCGGCTCATCCTCACGCTGACGCTGCCAGAGCAGCGCGTCGAGGGGATCGCGTTTGCCTGGACGATCGGGGTCTCCCCCGCGGTCGCCGAAGACCTCCATCATCTCCTGGCGTGACCAGCCGGACACCTCCCCGAAGTGCGGATCGGCTGTGATCGCGTAGTAGAGATCGCCGTCGACGTCGTAGACGGCCCCAGACTCCTGGAGCCGTTCGATCAGCGCGACGATGATCGGGATCGACTCGACCGCGCCGGCGAACACGTCCGGGGGAATGACGGCCAGGGCAGCCATGTCCTGCCGGAAGAGCTCGGTCTCCCGCTCGGCCAGTGCCACCCAGTCCTCACCGGTCTCCCGGGCGCGCTCCAGCAACGGGTCGTCGACGTCGGTGACATTCTGCACGTACCGAACGGCATGCCCGGCGGCGCGCCAGGCGCGGATCGCCAGGTCGAACGTCGTGTAGGTGGCGCAATGACCCAGGTGGGTGGCGTCGTACGGCGTGATCCCGCAGACGTAGAGCCGGGCCACAGCTCCCGGGGAGGTCGTGCGGACCTGGCCCGAACGAGTGTCGTGCAGCCTCAGTGGCGGAGCGCTTCCCACAGCGCGGGTCGGGGCGTCAGGGATCGGCGGGGAGGCCCAGGCTCGCATGCCGGAAGCCTAGTGCGGCCTCCCGTTGAGCCGTCAGTTGCGGTTCCTTCGCGAGGCCTTGTGGTTGCCGGAGCCGTCGGCTGGATCAGAACGCGGGCCAGGGGATGACGGGCCACCGGTCCCCCGGACTTGGCATCCGGTCCGCCGCAAGCAGCCTGTCCACCCGGTAGCGCAGAGCCTCGACCTCCACCCGGCTCAGGTGCTGCTCGAGCTGTTCACCGAGGGATCCGCGGCACAGGCCTGCCAGCCGATGCAGTCTCTCCTTGTCCCGGTCCCGGAGCGGTTCGTCAGCCCAGCCCCACAAGACGGTACGGAGCTTCGGCTCCTCGTGGAAGCAGACCCCGTGGTCGCAGCCCCACACGAGCGCCCGCGGCTCCGGCTCCACGAGGACGTGGCCACCCTTGCGGTCAGCGTTGTTGATGACCGCGTCGAGCACCGCCATGTCGCGCAGCCGGTCGTCATCCGCGTGGACCAGGAGGACCGGGTGGTCGCGGTAGTCCTCCGCCTCCAGGACGGCGATCCAGCCCGGCTCGGCGAAGTCCGGTGGCACGACGTCGACCAAGCCCTCGTCGGGGTCGACGTGCACCCAGCGTTGGCACATCCCGACGCCGTACCGGCCCTCGCGCAGCACGGTCGGAGGAACGACGCCGAAACCGCCCGCGTCGGACACCAGACGAGCCGCCACCTCGCGTCCGGCGAGGCTGCCACCAGGGAAGTCCCACAGCGGTCGCTCTCCCGCCACTGGCTTGTACACGCACGACAGGGCGACACCCTCGAGCGTCACGGTCCCAAGAAAGCTCGCGTTGGACGCGGAGACGAGGCGACCCTCGAGCTCGAGCTCGCCTCGGGTCAGCACCTCGTCGATGGTGGCGTCGTCCAGGACGTCCGGCTCGTCAGTCTGCAACGCGCCGGAATCCGTTGGCACGGGGGCACAGGTGGCCGTCGGGATCGATCGGGTTGCCGCAGAACTGACAGGGCGGCCGCCCCGCCGACACCACCGACAGCGCGCGACGCACGAAGGCACGGGCGTACGCCGGCTCCAGCTTGACGATCAGCACCTCGCTGGCCTCGACCTCGACCTCGATCTCCACCTCGGCCCCGACTCCGGGTGACTGGTCGTCGTCCTCGTCCTCGTCTTCATCGAACGACTCCATCACGACCGTCTCGTCGGTCACGGGGAACAGCTCGATGACGACCCGCCCCTCGTCGCTGTCCCAGGACAGGGTGATCGTGCCGACGCGGAACTCCTCCACGATCGGCAGGTCGAGGGGGTCTTGGTCTCCGAGTCCCGCCGGGGCGACGGCCGGGATCGCCACGTCTCCGCCGCTGCGTCGAAGGGCCTCGTCCAGCAGCAGGTCCACGCGCTCGGCGAGCACCGACACCTGCTGCTTCTCCAAGGCGACAGTCGTCACCCGGTTGCCCTCTCGGGCCTGGAGGAAGAACGTCCGTTGACCTGGTTCACCGACCGTGCCGGCAACGAACCGGTCCGGCTGGTCGAAGTTGTGAACGACGATCGACATGACAAGAGCCTAGGGCGTTGGGCCAAACCTCACGCGCCGGCTCCACCGCCGACGACGGCGTCGCTGGCGGACCGTCTGCGGCGGCGCTTCGCCTTCGGCGGGACGAGGCCGGCCAGGTCGCCGTGCTCGTTGTAGCGGACCACGAAGGGGCGCAGTGGCGTGTAGCTGATGACCGAGACGGAGGCCGGGTCGACGACGATGCGCTGGAAGTTGTCCAGGTGGGTCCCCAGCGCCTCGGCCACGACGGACTTGATGACGTCGGCATGGCTGACCGCGACCCAGATCGCATCCGGGCCGTGCTCGTCGGTGATGCGCTGGTCCCAGTCCCGGACCGCGTCCACAGCGCGCGCCTGCATGGCGCGCATCGACTCGCCGCCCGGGAACGTCACCGCGCTGGGATGTCCCTGGACGACCTTCCACAGCGGATCCTTGGCGAGCTTCTTCAGCTCCTGACCCGTCCAGTCGCCGTACCCGCACTCGGTGAGCCGCTCCTCGGTCCGGATGTCCAGGTCGTCGCTGCGCGCGCCCACGATCGCCTCCGCCGTGAGCTGGCAGCGCTCGAGGGGGCTGGACACGACGGCTCGCACCGGCAGCGCCGCGATCCGGCTGCCGGTCGCTTGCGCCTGCTCCTTGCCTACGTCGTCGAGCAGTACGCCCGGGGTGCGCCCGGCGAGCACGCCGCCGCTGTTCGCCGCCGATCGGCCGTGTCGTACGAGCAGGACGGTCGCCATGTCGCCAACCCTAGGCCGCCGTGGCGTGCGGCACACACGCGGTGAGGGGTCCACAATGAAGGATGTGATCGTTGACTGCGCCGTGTACCGCGACGGCAAGCGGGTCCAGCTCGAGGACGACGGTGAGGACATCGCCGCGGCGTACTCGTGGGCCAACCTCAATGACAGGGACTTCGTCTGGGTCGGGCTGTTCGAGCCGACCCAGGAGGAGATGGTCAAGGTCGCCGACGCCTTCGACCTCCACCCGCTGGCCGTCGAGGACGCCGTCGCCGCTCACCAACGGCCCAAGCTCGAACGCTACGGCGAAGCGATCTTCATGGTGCTCAAGACGATCTGGTACGTCGACGAGCACGATGCCGTCGAGACCGGCGAGATCGCGGTGTTCGTCGGCGGCAACTACGTCGTCACGGTCCGGCACGGCGAGGGGTCCGAGCTCGGTGTCGCCCGCCGCGACCTCGAGCAGCACACCGAGGTCCTGGGGCACGGCCCGTATGCCGTGCTGTACTCCGTCTGCGACGTCGTGGTCGACGCCTACGAGACCGTCGCCGCCGAGCTGGAGAACGACGTCGACGAGATCGAGCTGTCGGTCTTCTCCGAGGAACGCGGCAACGACTCCCAGCGGATCTACACGCTCAAGCGCGAGGTGGCCGAGTTCCGTCGAGCCGTCGCTCCACTGCGTGAGCCGATGCAGCGGTTCGCCCATTGCCAGGTCGGCGGGATGCCACAGGAGGCGGCCGCGTTCTTCCGCGACGTCGCGGACCACACCCTGCGGGTCTACGAGCAGATCGAGAACATCGACTCGCTGCTCTCCAGCGCCCACGACGCCCACATGGCCCAGATCTCGGTGCAACAGAACGACGACATGCGCAAGATCTCGGCCTGGGTCGCCATCGCCGCCGTCCCGACGCTGCTCGCCAGCATCTACGGGATGAACTTCGACCACATGCCCGAGCTCGGCTGGCGGTACGGCTATCCCGCTCTCGTGCTGGTGATGGCTGTCAGCTGCGGCCTGCTCTACCGGCTGTTCAAGAAGTCCGGCTGGCTGTGACGGGTCACGTGGGCGCGATGACGTTGGTGGCCAGCAACACCATCAGGACGACACCCAGCGCAACCCGGTAGGGGACGAACCAGGTGATCGAGTGGCCGGCGACGAACTTGAGCAGCCAGGCCACGGCTGCGTACGCCACGACGAAGCTCACGAAGGTCGCCACCAACGTGGTGCCGAGGGAGATGTTGCCGCCGAGCGCGCTGGGCAGCTCCTTGAGCCCGGCGCCGACGAGGGCAGGAATCGACAAGAAGAACGACATCCGTGTCGCGGTCACCCGGTCCAGACCGGTGAAGAGTCCCGCGGAGATCGTGGCGCCAGAGCGGGAGACACCGGGGATCAAAGACACGCACTGGACCACGCCGATGACGATCGCGTCGCGCATCGTCACCTCGGACTCCTCGCGCGCCTGCCGTCCCACCTGCTCGGCCAACACCATCACCAGGCTCCACCCGATCAACGCCCCCGCCACCCACCACAGGTTGCGCAACGGCCCGGTGATCAGGCTCTGGCCCGCGAGTCCGGCGATCACGACCGGGATTGTCCCGACGATGACGTACCAGCCCATCCGGTAGTCGAGGCTCCCCCGGACCGCGGGCTGGGTGATGCCCCGGAACCAGGCGCCGGTGATACCCCAGATGTCTCGCCAGAAGTACAGGATCACCGCCAAGATCGCACCCATCTGGATCACCACCGTGAAGCCGGTGACGTCCTCGCTGTCGATCGAGAGGCCAAGGATCTTCTCCATGATCGTGAGATGACCGGTGCTCGAGACGGGGAGGAACTCGGTCAGTCCCTCGACGATGCCGAGGATGACCGCTTCAAGGAAGTCCACGGCGGTCAGTCTGCTAGACCGGAGGCGTCCAGCGCCTCGGCGACCTGCTGGAGCACCTGGATTCTCATCGAATGATCAGGTGCGAACGTGGACACCGTGAGCGTGGTCACCCCGGCGTCGGCGAACGCGTGCAGGCGTTCGGCGATCCGCTCCGGCGGGCCGAGCAGCGACGTCTGGTCGATGAAGTCGAGCGGCACGGCGGCCATCGCCTCGCGGTGCCGCCGGTCCAGGTACAGGTCCTGGACCTCGGCAGCCTCCTGCTCGAAGCCCATGCGACGGGCCAGCCGGTTGTAGAAGTTCTGCTCGCGCGAGCCCATCCCGCCGACGTAGAGCGCGGCGTAGGCACGGATCGGATCGGCGCAGGCCGCGACGTCGGGACCGATCGAGACCGGCACGGTGGCCGCCACGTCGAACGGCGTACCGCCCCGCCCGGCGGCATCGCGGCCGGCCTCGATCCGGGCCATCGACTCAGACGCGTGCTCGGGTGAGAAGAAGATCGCCAGCCAGCCGTCGGCAACCTCACCGGCCAGCTCGAGGTTCCTCGGTCCGACGGCCGCCAGGTAGACGGGGATCCTCTCGCGGGCCGGGTGGACGGCGAGCTTGAGCGCCTTGCCCGGACCATCGGGCAGCGGCAGGGTGAAGAACTCGCCTTCGTGCCGTACGGTCTCCCGGGCCAGCGCGCTGCGGACCACCTCGATGTACTCCCTGGTTCGCGCCAGCGGCTTGTCGAAGCGGACCCCGTGCCAGCCCTCGGAGACCTGCGGTCCGGAGACACCCAGACCCAACCGGAAGCGGCCCTCGCTGAGCAGGTCGAGCGTTGCCGCCGTCATCGCGGTCATCGCGGGCGTCCGGGCCGGGATCTGGAGCACCGCAGCACCGATCCCGATGCGCTCGGTGCGGGCCGCGAGGTAACCGAGGACGGTGGCCGCGTCGGACCCGTACGCCTCGGCGCTCCACGCCACGGCGTACCCGAGCCGCTCGGCCTCCTGGACGGTCGCGACGATGTCGGCGGTGGCGTTGGCGGGTCCGCTGCCGAGGACGTAGCCGAGGCTGAGCGCGAGCTTCACCCGCGCAGGCTATCGCCGCGCGCGTGATCTGGACCTCACCGGCCAGCCCGCGCGAGTGTCGCAGGCGCAGCCGTCGGGAAGCACGCGTGCCGTCGACTAACCTCTCGGGCGTGAAGCACCGCTATCTGGGGACCACGGGCCTGAAGGTGTCGCGTCTCGGACTCGGCACGATGCTCTGGGGCACTGACACCGACGAGCACGACGCCGCTGACCAGCTGAAAGCATTCGTCGCCGCCGGCGGATCTCTCCTGGACACCGCCGCCGGCTACGGCAACGGCGCGAGCGAGTCGTTGGTCGGCACCCTGCTCGGCGCGGCGATCTCCCGGGACGACGTCGTGCTGGCCACCAAGGGCGGCATCGGCCGCCCGCGCGGCGAACGGGTCGTCGACGTCTCGCGCGGCGGTCTGCTGCGCGACCTCGACGGCTCGCTGCGGCGGCTCGGCGTCGAGTACGTCGACCTGTGGCAGCTGCACACCTGGTCCGACGACGTACCGCTGGAGGAAACGCTCACGGCGGCTGACGCCGCGGTGACGTCGGGGCGGGCACGCTATGTCGGGATCTCCAACTACTCCGGCTGGCAGACGGCCCAGGCGGCGACCCACCAGCTGGCGGCCGCGGGGCGGGCCCGCCTGGCGTCGACGCAGATGGAGTACTCCCTGCTCCAGCGCGGTATCGAGCGTGAGGTCGCCCCGGCTGCCCACGCACTCGGCCTGGGGATCCTCTGCTGGTCACCGTTGGGGCGGGGTGTGCTCACCGGCAAGTACCGGACCGGCGTACCCGCGGACTCCCGGGCCGCGTCACCCACCTATGAGCGGTACGTCGGCGAGCACCTCAACCCGCGGGCCGCAGCGATCGTCGAAGCGGTCTGCAAGGCCGCCGAGGGTCTCGACCTGTCACCGGCCGAGGTCGCGCTGGCCTGGGTGCGGGACCAGCCTGGCGTGACAGCGCCGATCGTCGGGGCCCGCACGGCCGCGCAGCTCGCTGGGACCTTGACGGTCGAGGACGTGACCCTGCCCGACGAGATCGTCGACGCGCTCGACGACGTGTCGGCGCCGGAGCTCGGCTACCCCGAGATCTGACCATGGCTGGTGTGGTGCTCGCTGTCGGCCAGCGAGATCGCTGCGCCCACCAGGGCGAGGTGTGAGAACGCCTGCGGAAAGTTGCCCACCATCCGCTCCCGGATCGGGTCGTACTCCTCGGAGAGCAGGCCGAGGTCGCTGGTGCGCTCGAGAAGATGCGCCATCAGGGCGTTCGCGTCGTCGCGGCGTCCGGCGTGAGCCAACGCCGACACCATCCAGTACGAGCAGGCGAGGAACGGGTGCTCGTCGCCTTCGAGCCCGTCGACGCCGCTCTGCGTCTGGTAGCGCAGCACCAGACCTTCGCGGATCAGATCCTTCTCGATCGCGTTGATGGTCCCCACGACACGCGGGTCGTCGCCGGGCAGAAAGCCCACGAGGGGGATCAGCAGCAGCGAGGCATCGACGTCCTTGGTCTCGCTGTGCTGGACGAACGTGCCTCGCTGCTGGTCGTATCCCTCGGTGAGGATCCGGTCGCGTACCTCGTCGCGGACCTTGCGCCACTTCTCGACATCGCCCTCGAGGCCATGGTCCTCCACGCCCTTGACCATCCGGTCGAACGCGACCCAGACCATCAACCGCGAGTGCGTGAAGTGCCGACGAGGACCGCGGATCTCCCACAGCCCGTTGTCGGGCTCGTCCCAGTGCTGGGCCAGCTCTCCGATCAGGGTGCGTTGCAGGGACCAGGAATGCTGGGTCTCCTTGACACCGTGCTGGCGAGCGAGCTCCAACGCGGCCAGCACCTCGCCGAAGATGTCGATCTGCCGCTGGTCGACGGCCGCGTTACCGACCCGCACGGGGCGGGAGTCGGCATAGCCGGGGAGATGGTCCAGCTCCCTCTCGGGCAGCTCGCGGGCGCCGTCGACGGCATACATGATCTGCATGTCCTGGGGATCGCCGGCGATCGCGCGTAGCAGCCAGTCCCGCCACAGCCTCGACTCGTTGCGATAGCCCGCCGCCAGCAGAGCCTCGAGCGTCAGCGACGCGTCGCGCAGCCAGCAGTAGCGGTAGTCCCAGTTGCGAGAGCCGCCGAAGTCCTCCGGCAGCGACGTGGTCGGCGCCGCCACGATGCCGCCGGTGCCACCGTGCGTCAGCAGCCGCAGGACGAGCAGCGACCGGACGACCGCCTCCCGGTAGGGGCCGTCGTAGTGACAGTGCGCCGCCCAACGCTCCGACAGCGCACAGGTCTCCTTGATCCGCTGGTCGATGTTGATCATGGTCGGGATCGGCCGGTGCGACTTGAACCAGGTGGTCGAGAACAACAGCTCGTCACCCTCGGCCACCTCGAAGGTGTCCCTGTGCTTGCCGTCGGCGGCGCGAGGCAAGCGGCTTCCGCGCAGGACCAGCATGTCCGGCCCCGCGATGGCCGAGATCAGTTCCAGACCCTCGCTGTCCCTGCGCCGGGCGACCCAGGGTCGGACCTTGCCGTAGCTGAAGCGAACCACCCACTCATGCGTCATCTCGACGGTGCCGCTGATGCCCTCGACCCGTCTCACGAGGTCGGCGCGGCCATCGTCGATCGGCATCACGTCGGTGACCCGGACGGTGCCGGACTCGGTCTCGTGCGTCGTCTCGAGCACGAAGGTGTTGCCGACGTAGCGTCGAGTCGTCGTGGCCGGCTGGCTGGGCCCGATCAGCCAGCGACCGTGCCGTGGTTCACCCAGCAGGGCGGCAAAACATGCGGGCGAGTCGAATCTCGGCAGGCAGAGCCAGTCGACGGAGCCGTCACGCCCGACCAGCGCGCACGTGCCGGTGTCACCCAGCAGGGCATAGTCCTCGATCGGAAGGGCCATGGATCGAAGGTTAGCCGGACAGCGGGGACATCTCGTCCCAGGTCGCCGACATCTGCGGTTCTGCTCCCCTGGAGCGCAGGCGTCGTGTCACGATGGTGACGATGGAGTACGAGTTCCAGCGCTTCTCGCTCCCGCGGACGATCACCCGCTCCGCGGTACGACGCCTGCTGATCGACCACGCGGAGTACGGCGGCTGGGAGCTGGCCCGGCTGCGTCTCTACCCCGACGGGTCGCGCAAGATCGAGCTGCGGCGCAAGATCATCCGGGTCCGCCCCACGATCAGCCCCGACGTCCGCCCGATGCTCTGAGCCTCGGGTTTGCCGGGACCTGCCCGCCTCGCGGTTTGTCTGGACCTGCCCGCTTGCGGTTTGCCTAGACCCGGCCGCCTCGCGGTTTGCCTAGAGTTCTATTCCGATGGCTTGTTATCTAGGCAAATCTGCCGTGCAGACCAGCTATCTGCCTTGCAGACCTGGCGTCGTCACGCGCGGCGACAGCGTCAGGCGAGGCCGACCCGGCGTCAGGCGCGGTCGAGGAAGCCGTCGAGCACCCGGGCGCTGAACTCCAGGGCATCGACCGGCACCCGCTCGTCGACGCCGTGGAACAACGCGGTGAAGTCCAGGTCGGCCGGCAGCCGCAACGGTGAGAAGCCGAAGCAGCGGATCCCGAGCTTGCTCCAGGCCTTCGCGTCGGTCCCACCGGACATCAGGAACGGCAGCACCTTCGCATCCGGGTCCTCGTCCAGGATCGAGGCCGTCATCGCCTCGGTGATCGGACCCTCGAAGGGGGTCTCGAGGGCTATGTCCTGGACCAGGACCTCGTACGACACGTTGTCCGGCAGCAGCGAACGCAGCGTAGAGAAGAACTCCTCCTCGTAGCCCGGCAGGTAGCGACCGTCGATCGCGGCGGTCGCCTCCCCGGGGATGACGTTGTGCTTGTAGCCCGACTCGAGCATGGTCGGGTTCGCGGTGTTGCGGACCACGGCGGCGAGCATCCGAGCTGCGGGCCCGAAGTGCTCGATCAGGGCGTCCACGTTGTCCTCCACCGAGTCGTGCCCGGTCAGCGCGGCCACCTCTTCGAGCAGCTGTCCCATCGAGGGCGTGAGCCGGATCGGCCACTCGTGCCGTCCGATCGCGGCAACCGCCTCCGCCACAGCGGTGACGGCGTTGTCGCGGTTGCGCATCGACCCGTGACCGGCCGTCCCGTGAGCCCGCAGCCGAAGCCAGGCGATCCCCTTCTCCGCCGTCTCCACCAGATAGACGCGTTGCCCGGCAATCGTCGCGGAGAAGCCTCCCACCTCGCCGATCGCCTCGGAGCAGCCCTCGAACCAGTCCGGGTGCTGGTCTGTCAGCGGATGCGCCCCCTGGATGCTGCCCGCTTCCTCGTCGGCGGTGAAGGCCAGCGTGATCGCCCGCCGCGGCAGCTCCCCCGCCCTGGTGCGCGCGCGGACGACGGAGAGGATCGTCGCGTCGAAGTCCTTCATGTCGACGGCGCCACGGCCCCAGATGTAGCCGTCGATCTCTTCAGCCGCGAAGGGGTCCACCTTCCAGTCGGCCTTGGCGGCCGGTACGACGTCCAGGTGGCCGTGGATCAGCAGACGGTCGGAGGCGTTCGGGTCACCCCAGTGCGCCACCACCGACGTACGCCCCTTGGTCGGCTCGAAGATCTGCGACTCGATACCGACCTCGTCGAGCAGCCCGGCCACGTGCTCGGCCGCTTGGCGCTCGCCCGGCCCTGAGCCGTCGCCGTAGTTGGACGTGTCGATCCGGATCAGGTCGCGGCAGATCTGGGCCACCTCGGCCTCGGGCGTGTACGACTTCGTCATACTGCCCATCTTGCACCTCACCGCCGATCGGCACGCCCCCAGAGGGTCGCGAGAGGATTACGAGACCTGGCCGGGACTTTGCTAGGGTTGGTGGTCGTTCACAGACGTCGACTCGACTGGCTGTGGCACCCACGTCCGGGTGGCGGAATAGGCAGACGCGCTAGCTTGAGGTGCTAGTGCCCGTATTAGGGCATGGGGGTTCAAGTCCCCCCTCGGACACGCACATGCGCACATGCTTTGAACGTTTGTGCCTCGGCGGTCACCACGACGTTCTGGCTGGTACGTCAGCCGCAATCCTTGTTTTGCGTCGACCTCGCCCCGGTCGGCCCGGGCACGGGTATCGGCAACTGTCTGGGAGGCGCCGAAGTGGCCCTCGCTCCCGCCAAGCCCTTCGTCTCAGCGGACACACGAGTCTCTGGTGGCGGATCGTAGACGAGCGAAGGAAAACGCATCGACACCGGAGCAGCGATACGACAACCTACGGCCATGACGAGCAGCGACGTGTGGGACGAGGAGACGGCAGAGCGGTACGACGCGGACTCCGCCGAGAAATTCGCGCCGGAGGTGCTCGACCCGACGGTCGACTTCCTGGCAAAGCTGGCCGGCTCCGGGTCTGCGCTGGAGTTCGCGATCGGAACCGGACGCATCGGCATCGAGCTGGCCGCGCGAGGCGTCCCGGTGACCGGCATCGAGCTGTCGACGCCGATGGTGGCGCAGCTACGGCGCAAGGTCGATGAGTCCGCGTTGCCCGTCGCCGTCGGTGACATGGCGACGACCCGAGTCCCCGGCGAGTTCTCTTTGGTGTACCTGGCGTGGAACAGCATCTCGAACCTGCGCACGCAGTCCGAGCAGGTCGACTGCTTCCGCAACGCTGCGCGACACCTGAGTCCGGGCGGGCGGTTCGTCATCGAGCTCTGGGTGCCCGCTGTGCGTCGGATGCCTCCCGGCCAGTCCGCCGTGCCGATGAGTGTCGATGACGGGCATCTCGTGATCGACACCTACGACCTCGCCACGCAACGCGCCACCTCCCACCACTACCGACGCGAAGCCGATGGATCGACCCACTACGGCTCCGGAACCTTCCGCTACATCTGGCCGCCCGAGTGCGACCTGATGGCTCAGCTGGCCGGCCTGGAGCTGGAGAATCGATTCGCAGACTGGGACGGCAGCCCCTTCACCTCCGACAGCGAGAGTCACGTCTCGATCTGGCGCAGGCCGCTCGGCGCCGCTTGAGGTCCGGAGCAGGCTCAGCCCGGTACGCGTAGCGTCACGACGGCGATGTCGTCGCGAGGTGAGCCGGCCTGGAAGTCGAGCACGTCCGCGAGCAGGCGTTCGGCGGGCTTGGCCTCCGACGCGTGGTTTGCCAGGGAGCTGCGTAGACCGTCATCGCCGTAGAACTCCCCGCCCCGACGTCCCTCGGTGATGCCGTCGGTATAGATCGCCAACAGGTCGCCCGGCTTCAGGACGACGTCGCTGTCCTCGAGGAGGACGTCGTCGAAAGCGCCGAGCAGCAGTCCCGGCACCCCGACCGTCTGCATCTCCCCGACGGCTGGGACGTGCACCGGCAGGGGATGTCCACCGGAGGACACGGTGACCCGCCAGGTGGGGCCATCGCGATGCAGCCGGAGCAGCGCGACGGTGCAGAACCGGTCGGCTTCCTGGGCAAGCAGCACGTCGTTGAGGGCAGAGAGCACTCGGCCTGGGTCGTCCAGCTGCACGGTCAGGGCACGGACGGTGTGCCGGACCAAGGTCGTGACCAAGGCAGCTGCGACGCCCTTGCCACAGACGTCGCCCAGCACCACGACCCAGTCACCTCCGCTGATCGGGAAGATGTCGTAGAAGTCGCCACCGACCTCCTGGCCGTCGCCAGCAGGGCGATAGGCCGCCGAAACCTGCAAGCCGGGGATCGAGGGCGGCGAGGGTGGGATGAGCGTGGACTGCAACGTGTCGACGAGTGCCTGTGCACGACGCTCGGAGTTCTCGGCACGTGCCCGTGCTCGGAGCAGCTCGCGCTCGTACTCGCGTCGATGCGTGGCGTCGAACACTGCGATCTGGACTCGCTTGGGCGTACCGTCCGCCGCCGTCTCGAGCACAGCGTTCACCAGGACTGGGAGACGTTCGCCATCGGCGCGTACGAGGTCGAAGGCCACCTCTCGAACCGTCCCCTGCATGCGCAGCAGCGGATCGTAGTGCGTCTCGTGGTAGATCCGGCCCCCCGCCGTGAGCATCTCGGCAAAGGTACGTTGGCCGACGAGCTCCTCGTCCGTGTAGCCGGTCAGGGCGCGAAACGTCGCGTTGCACTTCACGACCGTGCCGTCAGGTGCAGTGGTCAGGTAGCCGCAGGGGGCGCGATCGTAGAGCTGTTCGGGGTCGTCGTCGAGCAGCGCAGCGTAGAACGCCTCGCTCGCCGCCTGTTGGTTCACGTCAACACAGCGGCTTCACCCCGAACAAAGGGTGTCATGGCTACGACGGTCTCCTTCGGGGCACTCAGGTTGGGGCAGTGCCCCGTGGCATCGAGCAGCACCAGGGTCGCATTCGGCATCGTCGCGGCGACGTACTCTCCGACGCTGACCGGCGCGATCGCATCCCGCTCGCACTGGAGCACGAGTGCGTCAGTCTGAACCTTCGCCAGGTCCTCACGGTTGTCGGACCTGAACGTCACCTCGGCGAACTGGCGCGCGATCTGTGGGTCCGTGCGGCAGAAGCTCTCGGTCAGCTCGGCGCCGAGGGCCGGCCGTTCCTCGTTGCCCATGATGACCGGGGCCATCACGCTCGACCAGCCCAGGTAGTTGCTCTCCAAGGAGTCCAGCAGCTCGTTGATGTCAGAGTCGCTGAAGCCGCCCACGTAGCCGTCGTCGTCGATGTAGCGCGGCGACGGTCCGATGAGCACCAGCTTCTCGAACAGGTCCGGTGCCGTCAGGTCCGCCAGCACACCGATCATGGCCGAGACCGAGTGACCGACGAAGACGCCGTCGGTCACCTCCAGCTCACGGCAGATCTCCACGACATCGTCGGCATAGCCCTGAAGCGTCGAGTGCCGCTTCGCGTCGTACGACGACAGGTCGGTATCACCAGACCCGGCGTGGTCGAAGACGATCACCCGGAAGTGGTCCTCGAATGCCGGTGTGACGAACCGCCACATGTGTTGATCGCAGCCGAACCCGTGGGCGAACACCATGGGCTGGCCGTCGGGGCGGCCGCTCACGGAGACGTTGTGCCTGATGAGGGCGTTCATGCAGCGAGACTAGACCTGCCGAGCGGCCCTCGTCGGAACTCTGAGGAAAGTACGACCGCTTTGTCATGCGGGTCCTCACGCTGCGTAAAACTCCGTCACTGTCCGGTGTGTCCCACGCCTGAAACCTGGTCCACAGCACGGTGCCGATCGTGCCAGGTCTCCACGAATCCCGGGATCTCCTGGCCGGCGATCGGCCGGCTGATCCAGTACCCCTGGGCGGTGTCGCACCCGACCGCCCGCAGCCGGTGCCAGGCGAACTCGTTCTCCACGCCTTCCGCGACGACCTGACGGTCCAACCGATGCCCGAGGTCGACGATCCCGCCGATGACGGCCTCAGCGGCTTGGCTGGGCATGGCCTGCAGGAAGGACCGGTCGATCTTGATCTCGTCCACCGGCAGCCTCTGCAGGTACGCCAGGGACGAGTGTCCGGTGCCAAGGTCGTCGACCGACAGCCGCAGGCCCAGGTCGCGCAGGCGATGCAACGCCTCGATCGCCTGCTCCGGCTCGGCCATCAAGCTCGTCTCGGTGATCTCCAACGTCAACGCTCCGGCCGGCATGGCAGTCGACGCCAGGATCCGTGCGACTTGGTCCACGAACGTAGGGTCCGCGAGCGACCGGGTCGAGATGTTGACAGCGACCGTGAGATCGGTGCCGGCCTCCCGCCACGCGCAGTTCTGGTCGAGGGCAGCCCGGAGGACCAGCATGGTGAGGGGCGTGATCAGCCCGCTGGTCTCGGCGAGTGGGATGAAGTCGTCCGGACCGACCAGCCCGTGGCGGGGATGGTTCCAACGGACGAGCGCCTCGACCCCTTGGACGTGACCGTCCGCGATTGCGACCTTGGGCTGGTAGACCACGGTGAACGCGTTGGCGGTGAGCGCGTCACGAAGGTCCGCCAGCAGGCCGAGACGCGTCGGGTCGTAGCCATCGAGATCGTGTCTGTACACCTGCACGCCCTGCCGCGTCCGCTTGGCGACGTACATGGCAACGTCTGCCTGCCGCACGACGCCGACCGCCTCCTCCCCCGGCTCCGCCAGCGCCACACCGACGCTGGCGTCGACGGCAACGGCAAGGCCAGCGAGGTCGAAGGGACGGGAGAGCCCGTCCCGAACCAGTGAGGCGCAGGCAACGGCTCCGGGTTCGTCAGCGCGCGGCAGCAGGACGGCGAACTCGTCGCCACCGAACCGGGCCACGAGCGCATTCGACGGAGCCACGTCACTCAGCCGCTTCGCCACCAGGCACAGCAGGTCATCGCCGAGCTGGTGCCCCAGCGTGTCGTTGACTTCCTTGAAGCGGTCGAGGTCGAGCAACAGCACAGCCGCGCTGTCCTCGGCGAGGGACTGGCTGAGCCGCTGGCTGAACATCCGTCGGTTTGCGAGGCCGGTCAGGTCGTCGTGCATCGCCTCGTGCTCGCGCTTGGCAGCCTGTCGACGCAGCAGGTCCGCGCGACTGGCGTTGGCCAGGGCTACGCCTGCGTGGTTGGCGAGTACGCCGATCTGGCGCACGTCGTCGTTGGTGAACGTGTCGAGATCGCCGAGCCGGTCGGCAATCGCGAGAGTGCCGATGGGTTGTCCGTCGACGCGCAGCTGCACCGCGAGGAGGTCCTGGACACCGGCGGCCCGCAGAGCTGCACGCAGCGCCGGGTTCTTGGTGTTGCGAGGCACCAGGAGAGCTTCGGGCGTCAGGAGAGGCGCGAACGTCTGGAGGAGGTCCGTCGGGCGACTGGTCGGCTCGGCCGCGTCGTCAGTTCCCATGCCCCAGGTACGGTCCTCACCGTCCTCACCTCGCAGTCGGATCTGGATGATCTCGGCACCCGCGGCCGCTCGAACGCGCTCGAGCACCGTCGCGACCACCTCCTCGATGTCGAGCTGTTGCCCGACCTCAGAGGTGAAGACGTTGATCTGCTCGAGGCTCTCGGTCCGACGTTGCAGCCGCTCATAGCTGCGGTGGGCCAGGACGAGGACCACGATGACCACGCCGAGCATCCATCCGGCTCGCCAGTCCACGCTCAGCACGTAGACCACGACCAGGGCGAAGACGGCGTTCACCAGATCCGCGACCTGGCCGAGGCTGAGGACCCCGGACAGCGTCGGAGGTCGTTGCCGCGTGTCGATCGCGATGGCCACGCTGACGAGGACGAGGACGAGCAGGCTGGTGACCAGGGCCACCACCACGGTCGCGACCCAGCCCCGCGGTCCCAGTGGGTCGGCATCACCGAGAATCGATCGCCACACGATGACAGCGACAGCGACCTCCAAGGCGAACAGCGAGAGGTTGAATGCTGCCTTTCGCACGGGCGTGCGCCGTACGCCGAACACCACCAGCGCGCTCGCGAGCCGCGCCAGGATGAGCAGGTCCGGCCGGACGAAGAACAGCCCCACGACCAGCGGGATCTCACTCAGCGAGAACGCATAGGCGTTCCGTCCCAGGCGCATGTGGACGACGAACACCTCGGCCAGCCCGAAACCGACGGCGACCGCGATCAGCGGCAGGTGCCACACCGGCGTCGGGGCGCCGTCGGCCAGCGGGATCACGACGAACACTCCAGCATCACCGCCGCAGCCGCAATGACTGATGGTGAGGACCCACACGGACCCAGCGCCGGAGCGAACTCCGGATCCCGATTCGGGCATGGCGCGGAAGCCTAGTTCCAGCCGCTGCCGGCCCAGCTGTGACCCGCCCAGCTGTGACCTGCCCAGTCGTCGCCGGCCCAGCTGTGACCCGCCCAGCTGTGACCCGCCCAGCTGTGACCCGCCCAGCTGTGACCCGCCCAGGTGTTGCCGGACCAGGTCGACGGACGACCAGGTGCGCGCACCCCAGGACGACCCGCACCAGCAGCTGCCGGTCCACGAGCGACCGTTCCACTTGCCGCCGACCCAGGACGTTCCCGCGCTGCTCGCCTTCGCCCAGGTCGAGGCGTTCCACGTCTCCGAGGATGTCGCGTTCACCCGTGAGCTCGACGTCACCGTCCGCCACGTGCTGGCTGCCACGCGCCGCCTCGAGCGAGCCGGTGCCGGCCGAAGCGGGCCCAGGTCTGGGTCGCGCTCGGCACAGCGGTCGTGCTGGCGGCGGTGAGGTTGATCTCGCCGGAGCCCCCGACCCGCGGCGTCCGCCAGCGGCATCGGTGCAGCGGAGGACTTGAGGATCGCCTTGACCTGGTCAGGCGTCAGGGAGGGCCGCTGCTGCAGGAGCAGAGCGACCGCTCCGGAGACGACAGCGGCCGCTGGTGAGGTGCCGCTGCCCTTGAAGAATCGGTCGTCGACCCGCGCGGCGGGTGCGCCGTGTCGATGTAGGAGCCCGGGTCGCGCAGCGACGCGATCGAGCGTCCCGGTGCAGTGACGTCGACGCGACGGCTGGCGTCGCCGCGGCTGCTGAAGTCAGGGACGGTGTCGTCGGTGGTGAGCGTGGTCCCCTTGGTGTCGGCGGCGCCGACGGTGAGGACGTAGGGGTCGTACGCCGGGTTGTTGAGCTTGCCGGGGGCGAAGCCCTCGTTGCCGGCCGAGACGACGACGACGATGCCGGCCCGCCAAGCGTTCTCCACGGCATGGGTCAGCGGGTCGGTGCGGTAGCCCTGGACCCCGTCGGTGCCGTAGGACAGGTTCAGCACCCTGATCGGGTTGGCGGGGTCGTCGTTGCGGTGCTTGACCACCCAGTCGACAGCGGCGATCACCTGGGAGACGTCGACGGCTCCGTCGTTCGCGGCGACCTTGATGCTGGTGAGCCGGGCGTCCGGCGCCACACCCTGGAAGCGACCCAGCCCCAGCAAGGTCGCGGGGTCCTTGCCCGCGATGATGCCGGCCATGTGGGTGCCGTGGCCGAAGGTGTCGTAGTAGCGCATGCCCGGCGACTGGCTCTCGAAGGAGAGGTCCGGTCCGTTGACCACGTTGCCGGCGGTCAGTCCGGTGACGGGAACGACCCCGGTGTCGACCAGAGCGACCCCCACGCCACGGCCGGTGTAGCCGCGCGACCACATGACGTCCGCGCCGATCACCGACTCGACGTGGCTCATCGTGGCCAACGAGTTGTCGAACAGCCATCCTGTCGGACCGAGCTCGCTCAGCAGGTGGGTCACCGGGTCGAGGATCGAGGCGTTCGCAGGAGGCGCGGTCGTGGGGATCAAGAGCCCTGCGACCAGTGCCGAGGCGCAACCCAGTCCCGCGCGAGCAAGGAGCCGCATCCGCGCTGTGCGACCAGTCATGGGCTTGTCCGATCCTGTCGGCCGGTGGTGACGCAACCATCATCCGCCGTAGCGGCTACGGACTGTAACGAGATATTGCCAAATGTGACCGAAAGGATGATCCCGGGATCATCATCGTCCGCCAGATTTGCGGCTTTTAGTAACTGTGTGAGTGCGCGATGTCACCCAGCGTGTTCATCGGTGGAAGCGAGCAGCCTCGCCCTACGCTGGCGGGGTGGCCGAGCCAAGGGTGCCTGACCCCGCTCTGATCGTCTTGGTGGGTGCCTCTGGCTCGGGCAAGTCGACCTGGGCCGAGCAGCGCTACCGTGCGGTCGAGATCGTCTCCTCCGACGACCTCCGAGCGGTGGTCGGCAGCGGTCGGCACGACCTCGACGCTTCGGCAGACGCCTTCGCCTTGCTCGACCAGATCGTCGCCGGTCGGCTCGGTCGCGGGCTGACCACCGTCGTCGACACGCTGGGCCTGGATGCGGTACGCCGTCAGGCGACAGCTCGACAGCCCGGTCTGCGGGTCTTCCCGCCGTGGCCGTTGTCTTCGGCACATCACCTGGGCTGTGTCGCGCGCGGAACGCCGCGCGGGACCGTCCGGTGCCGGCCCGGGCGCTCACCGAGCAGCTCCGAGCCTTCCGCGCCACCGCGGAAGCCCTGGCCACCGAGGGCTGGGACCAGGTCGTCACCGTGACTGGCGAGGGGGGCGCGCGGCCTGTCACCGCTGTCGAGCAGGCACCGGAACCGGTCGCCGCGCCGGGGTCGACCTTCGACGTCGTCCTCCAGGTCTCGCGCTTTCCCTGGGGCGCTTCGCCAGTGGACTGGCTCAAGGACGTCGCCACGGCCGCGGACGAGGCCGGCTTCTCGGGGATCGCGTTGATGGACCACCTGATCCAGATCCCCCAGGTCGGCTCGGTCTGGGAGCCGATCCCTGAGCCGTGGGTCACGCTCGGGATGCTGGCCGGACTCGACACCCGGCTGCGGCTGGGCACGCTCGTCTCACCGGTGACCTTCCGCCCCGCCGGGATCACGGCCAAGACCGCTGCGACGCTCGACGTCTTGTCCGGAGGTCGAGCCTTCCTCGGGATCGGGGCGGGCTGGTGGCAGCGTGAGCATGCTGCGTTCGGGTTGCCCTTCCCGGGTCACACCGCTCGATTCGACCAGCTCGAGAGTGCCATCGAGACCATCCGAGCGCTCTGGGCAGCCGGCACCAAGCCGTATGTCGGTGACCGCGTCGAGCTCCCCGAGACCACGGCCTACCCGCGGCCGGTCTCCGAGATCCCGATCATCGTGGGTGGAGGTGGTGAGCGCAGGACCTTGAGGATCGCCGCGCGCCTCGGAGACGGTTGCAACGTCAGGTCCGACCTCGCGACGCTGGAGCACAAGGCTGCGGTCCTCCGCAAGCACTGCAAGGACGTCGGCCGGGATCCCGACGAGGTGGCGCTGACCGTGCTCGATCTCCCCGTCGTGGGCCTCGACCGGACTGACGCCTGGGATCGGGTCGAGCGGCTGCGCGGCCGCACCCCGGCGGCAGCCTATGCGGCACGACACCACGCGGGCACGCCGGCGCAACACCGCGCACGCTATGAGCAGCTCGCGGCGCGTGGGGTCAGCACCGTCTTCGTCGCCCTGCCGGATCTCACCGGCGCTGAGGACGTCTTGGCGGTTCGGGAGATGGTGCCCGCCTGAGCTCTGGCGGTCACCAGCCCCAGGTGCCGGGCTCGCCCTTGAACGGGCCGACCACCCGCGAGGTGACCCAGCCGCCGTAGAACCCGCCCGCCTGCGGCGTGACCACCTCGTCGTCGACGAGGCAGCGGTCCATGCCGCCGGGGTAGACCGCCACGTGGTCGCGAAGGGCGACGAAGTCGGCGCTCGGGTCCGGATAGCACCAAGCCTGCCGAGCAGCGACGCGCCCTCCGCCGATCACGTCGAAGTACGACGCCGTGCCTTTCCACTCGCACCACGACGAGCCGTCGCAGGGGCGCAGGGACCCGTCGGCGAAGTCCGTGAACGGTAGGTAGTAGGTCGGCGGATGACTCGTCTCGAGGACCCGGTACGCCGAGGTGGTCTCAGCAACCCGAACCCCGCCCAGCTCGATCACGACCCGCTCGTCGCTGCGCTCCAGGCGCGGAGGCCGGGGATAGTCCCAGGCGGACTCCTGCCCAGGGCCCGGTCGCTCCGGCACCAGTCGGGTCATCGACGTCGCTTCAGGAACCGGCAGGGACGAGCTCGCCCTCACCCGAGACCCGGTCATCGTCGGGCACCCGCGGACCTCGTGACTCCTCCGCCAGCGGTGCCGACGGTTTCTGGCTCGACTGCGACGCCCGCTGCAGAACCCACCAGACGGCGCCGGTGATGGCAGCGCCCACGACCGCGTCCAGGATCCAGTGGTTGGCGGTGGCGACCACGACGGCGGTCGTCACGAGGACATACAGCACCGCGCTGATCCTGGCCCAGAGTGCTCGGGTGACCGAGATGATCGCCATCGTGCACCACAGCGCCCAGCCGACGTGCATCGATGGCATCGCTGCGAGCTCGTTGGTCAGGTCACCCAGGCCTCGCGGCGCTGATGCCGACGCTCCCCACCAGCCCCAGTGAGACGTCGTCGCCAGCACGTCGACATAGCCGTCCATGATCCGAGGTGGCGCCGTCGGGTAGAAGATGTAGGCGACCAGAGCGATCGCGGTCGCGCCGACCAGGATGCGTCGCATCCGCAGGTAGTGCGCGTGCGAGTGTCGCCAGAGCAGGACGAGCACGAGCGGCGTGACGATGTAGTGCATCGAGGCGTACCAGTAACCGGCAAAGATGCTCAGGTATTCATGGTCGACCAGGATGGAGTTCCACGAGACCTCGACGCCAAGGTGCCACCAGCGTTCGACGCCGACGATGTCCTTGGCGTGCCTGATCGCGAGAGCCGTGTCGTCCGAGGCGAGCAGGCGAGCGGCTGAGTAGCCGACGTACAGCACCGCGAGCAGGATGAGCTCACGAACGATCCGCCACAGCGACCGCCTCATGACGCCCCTCCCCTCATGTCTTCCAGCACTCTACTTGTCCGGTGCAACAGTTTTACGCAGCTCGGGGTCGTTCGGCGTTTGACGTAGGACACACGATCAAGGATCCTCCGCCTCGTTGCGTGATACCTCTCGTTCCACGCGTGACCCACGGTCAGCTCCAGGTCGACGCAGGGTGAGGTTTCGCGCCCTCGTAGGGTCTCCGTATGCCTATCGCCACCACCCACGATCTCTCCTGGAGTGCAACGACGGTCACCAAGCGATATTCCCGCTGGGAGCGAGGCGAGCCACGCCGGGAGTGGGAAGCCCTCGGGCTGATGCACGGCCGTTGCCCCGACCTGGTGCCGCGGCCGCTGGATTGCGACCTCGGGGACACCGCGCCGTTCGTGACGATGAGCCGGCTGCCCGGGGCACCGGTGGAGACGACCTGCCCGGTCTCGACCAGTTGCCTGGACGCCATCGCGGACGCGATCACGAGGTTCCATCACGCCTACGGGGCGTCCGAGCTCGCCGGCCGACCCGAACGTCAGTGGAGCCCTTCTCGATGCGTGGTCGACGTGTGCGACTGGGCGGTCGAGGAGCGAGCCCAGCGGCCACCGGAAGACGTGAGCCGCACCGTGCTCGCCGCTCTCGACGCCGGGACCGACTGGATCACCCGTGCCCGCCCCGTGATGACGGAGGTCTCCCCCACTCCTGTCTTCGGCCGCGGTGACGGCAACCTGGCCAACCTGTTGTGGGACGGGGAGCGCATCCGCCTGGTCGACTTCGAGGACGCCGGCGTGAGCGACCTGCCGTTCGAGCTCGCCGACACCGCCGAGCACCTGTCCCTGTGGGCCGACGACACGATCGACACCGAGGCGCTGCTGGACCGCTTTGACCTCGGAGCCGACGATCGCGCCCGGCTGGCTGATTATCGCCGCCTCTTCGGACTGTTCTGGTTGCTCATGCTCCTGCCCGGCAACCGGGCAGCCGACCGCAACCCCGAAGGGACCTTGGACCGGCAGGCCGAGCGCCTGCTCGCCCTGCTGTGACCCAGCGGTAGGCCGCTCGTCGCCGGAGACGATCGTCAGGGAGCTGCGCCCTGGTGCACCTCGACGGCGTACACGTGTTGTTCCTCGGCGTCTTTGTTGCAAGAGACCCGGCGGTCGGGCGAGCGACGTTCTCGACGGACATCGACCCACCAGCTGCTGATGACGGACCCGTCAGGCGCGAGCCGTTGCACGGCGACACGCGTCCCCTCACCGGACAGCCAGCTCTCGGTGACACTCAGGCCGTCGAGGCGCCCCTCGCCGGTCCTCTCGCGGACTGCGCACTCGGCAGCCTGCTCCTCGGGCGGCAGCGCCGATCGTCCGCGGTCGTGGCGCGGGCCGATCAGGTGCGTCGGGATGCCGCCGAGCGCCGCGGCGTCCAGTGCCGCGACCACGTCGTCGGCGCGCAGCCGGGCCAGTGTGACCCCGCTCGGCAGCAGCACGCCGGTCGGGGCGAACCGGTGTCCACCGGTGTGCGACGTCTCCCAGACCTGACCGGGACGGAGCACTGCCGCTTGCTGGGCCACCGGGCGACCGCGCACCGCGCAGCACACGTCCCGGCGGCCGTTCGTGCACACGAGGAACACCGGGTCCGTGATCAGCTTCAGCGCCGGCAGCGAGGCTCGAGCCGCCTCGACGTCGCCTCGCACGACCGCCTCGACATCGAGCTCTTCCAAGACGTCGAGGTCGAGGAAGGAGGCGGTCAGCAGCCACGCCTGGCCGGGGAGGCCGCAGCCCACGAACACCCGACGTGGCCGGGTGCGATGGTCGTCCGCGTGGGCACCAGCTCGTCGGACGAGCACCATCCGTCCCCCGGCCGCCGGCGATCCGGTCACCGAGCCGCAGCGCGAAGGCCGGGTCCAGATGGCTCTGGGTTGCTGCGATCCGGCCCCAGGGGCCGGGCTGCTCGACCGCCACCCACCCCCGAGCGACCGAGGCAGTGCCGAACGCCGGTTCGTCGAGCTGGTCGCCGAGGACCGAGCAGGCTTGCGGATCCCAGTGGTCGAGGTCCCGGGAGAGGGGCTCAGCCACCGGAGCGGGGCCCAGCGGCGGAGCATCGGCTTCATCGTGTCCGCCGTGGCCAGCTGCAACCGCGGTCCGAAGGAGATCCGGCCGACGCCGAGCCCTCGGAAGCGCGCCAGGTCGTCATCGCGAGGATGCACCAGGGCGTTCAAGGGGCGGGGCAGTTCGCGGACGAGGCGCTCCCAGGTGGCGTCGTCGTGACGACCGACCGGGTAGAGCGAGTCCGCACCGGCCTGCGCCAGTGCCGCCAGCCGCTCGATGGTCCGGTCGACCCGGTCATCAGCAGGTCCGATCTCCCGGAGCAGGATGTCGGTCCGGCCGTTGATGACCACTGGGACACCGCGGGCGTCCGCGGCCTCGCGGACCCCGCGGATGTACGCCGCCTGCTCGGCCGTGGTGCGCTGCCGGCCACCCTCTCCGTGAACGGTGTCCTCGAGGTTCACCCCCACTGCTCCGGCAGCCAGCAGCCCTTCGACGAGCAGGTCGGGGTCAGCGCCGTAGCCGGACTCGAGATCGGCCGACACCGGTACGTCGACGGCGTTGGTCACCACTGCGACCCGGCCCAGCATCTCCTCGAGGGACAGGTCTTCCCCGTCGCGTCGGCCCTCGGATCTCGCCACAGGATGGCTGCCGACCGTGAGACCGAGAAAGCCTTCGGCGGCGGCGACCTGAGCCGACCATGCGTCCCAGACCGTGGGCAGCACGACCGGGTCACCGGCCACGTGCAGGCTCTTGAGCCGCTCGGCACGTTCGGGCAGGTCGTCTGACATGGACGTCAGCCTAGGCTTCGTGACCGTTCACCCGACTCGGCGGTGGATCACGAGCGGGAGGACCTGGCTCGCTCCCGCTTCGCGCAGCGCTGCCGCCGCGACGGTCACCGGCCACATCGAGGACGACGCATCCGCCAGCAGCAGCAGCGTCCGCCCTGCCAGCTGTCCGACCTGTTCCTCCGGCACCGCGATGCGGTCGCGCCACCAGGCGGCCTCCGCAGCCGAGGCGAGGCCGTCGGGCAGGCTCTCCGTGGGTTCGCTCACGCTGGCCTGGTGGAGTCGCCCGACCTCCGCCACGTGCTTGGTCACCTCGTCCACGAGACGACGGGCGCCGGTCGGCGCGATGCCGACCACGACCTCGGGTCGCGCAGGCCAGCTCCCGCGCCAACGGCTCATCAGCGCGACACAGCCGTCGAGGACGTCCTGGGGTGCTGGGGTGTCCGGCCTCAGCCCGGCGCCGATGAAGTCGCGCCACTCCGGCGCATCGGCATGGATGAGGACCCGCCCCTCCTCTGCCATCAGGTCGGCGGGGATCCGTCCACGGCTGCCGAACTCGCCGCCCGGCCACATCTTGCGCGGCTCCAGGACATGGCTCTCCCCGCGGAGCAGCCGGGTGACCTCGGCCAGCGTCGCCGTCGGTGGCCGAGCGTCCAGGCCGGTGAGCAGATCGCCCCGGCACACGGAGCAGCGACCGCATGGCTCGGCTGTCGGGTCGTCGAGCGACTCCTGCAGCAGTTGCATGAGACAACGCTCGCCACGGCTGTAGGCGCGCATGATGTCTGCCTCGCGACGCCGGGTGGCGATGATGCCCGCGTAGTGGTCGCTGTCGTACGTCCACTGCTTGCCGGTACGCCGCCAGCCCTCTTCGACGCGATCGACGACTCCGTCGACCGCGAGCTGTTTCAGCATCAGCTCGACCTTCCCGCGCCGCAATCCGGAGACGGCCTCCAACGACGGCACGCTGGTCGTCTCCTCGTCGTGCCGCTGCCATGCGTCCAGGAGTCGTTCGACCTGGGACTGATCGGGGATCGTGGCGGTGGCGAAGTAGTCCCAGACACCTTCGTCTGAGGCGGAAGGAAGCAGGATCACCTGGGCCTCGTCGATGCCGCGGCCGGCACGCCCGACCTGCTGGTAGTACGACACCGGGCTCGGCGGTGACCCCACGTGCACGACGAAGCCGAGGTCGGGCTTGTCGTAGCCCATCCCGAGGGCGGACGTGGCGACCAACGCCTTGAGCCGGTTGCCGCGCAGGGCATCCTCCAGTCGCTCACGGGTCTCCGGCTCGAGCCCGCCGGTGTAGGCGGCGACCCGAACGGCATCGCCGTGCACACCTTGGATCACGGTGGCCAACCGCTCGGCGTCAGCGACCGTCAAGGTGTAGACGATGCCGCTGCCCGGGAGGCGGGGCAGATGGTCCACGACCCAGGCGTAGCGCTCCAGCGGGCTGAGCTGGTCGACGACGGCGAGATGCAGGCTGTCCCGGGCCAAGCGTCCCCGAAGCACCAGGGTGGTCTGCCCGAGCTGAGTGGCCACGTCGTCCGTGACGCGCGCGTTGGCGGTGGCCGTGGTGGCCAGGACGGGAGTGTCCGGCTGAAGCCCCTGGAGCAGGTCGGCCACCCGGCGGTAGTCCGGACGGAAGTCGTGACCCCAGTCTGAGATGGCGTGCGCCTCGTCGACGACCAGCAACCCGAGCCGACCTACGAGGGCGTCGAGCACCCGCCGCCCGAACCGTGGGTTGGCCAGTCGCTCAGGGGAGACCAGCAACACGTCGAGGCTGCCGGCCAGCAGCTGCTCCTCGATCGCGGTCCACTCCCCCACGTTCGATGAGTTGAGGGTGGCCGCGACCAGCCCGGCCCGCTCGGCGGCGACCACCTGGTCGCGCATCAACGACAGCAGCGGTGACACCACGAGCGTCGTCCCGTGACCCTCCGCTCGGCGGACCGCGGTCGCCGCCCAGTAGACCGCCGACTTGCCCCATCCCGTCGCCTGGACCACCAGCACCCGGGCTCGCGGCTCGCACAGGGCCGCCACGGCGGTCTCCTGGTCACCGCGCAGCCGAGCCTGCGGACCCGCCATCGCGGCGATCACCTGATCGGCGACACGACGACGGTCGTCCGGGAGCGCGGTGGTCATGGGTCCGAACCCTACGGCCTACCGCCGACGAGGAGTCCGCGACCGCACCCCCACTTGATATGGTCACTCTGCCGGTCCCGCGCAGCGACCGGACCAGGTAGTCGGGTGTGTGCCCCCTGGTCACCTTTGACCCGACGTCACTCCACCCGCGAGCTCGAAGTAGGAATCATCTCGCCCTCACAGGTCTCCAGCGTTCGCCCGTCGTCCGACGACGCCAGCCCCGCCGTGTCGCCCCGCTACCGGTGGGTGGCCCGTGTCTGGGCCATCGTGGCGGTGTTCGCTCTGGTCACCGCGATCTGGTCTGAGCACGTCGGTGTACCCCTGCGGGACCCGTACGGCATCATCTTCCGACGTCGTCTGGCGTCCGCGGTCGGGCTGCTGACACTGCTGGCAGTCGTCGACGCGGTCGTGCGAACCGGACTCCGCGACTGGACCCTGCGAAAGAACCTGCTGGTCCTCCGGGAGCGCTGGACCAAGGAGCGGCTGACCCTCGCCCTGACAGGACTGCTTGCCTACCACGTCGTCTACGTGTGCTACCGCAACCTCAAGAGCTGGGATGCCTTCAACACCCCACGCGACGGCGACCTGCTCCGGTTCGAGTCCTGGGCCTTCTTCGGCCACAGCCCGGCCGTCCTGCTGCACGATCTGCTCGGTCGCGATGTCGCGGCTCACGTCCTGACCGCGGTGTACACGTCCTTCACCAACCTGGTCCCGCTGTCGTTCGTGGCCGCGCTCGCCTTCTCGCGCCGGATCAGGGACGGCTACGTGCTCCTGACCGCCGCGATGTGGGTCTGGATCCTCGGGATCACGTCGTACTACCTGATCCCGACGCTCGGTCCGTTCGCGTCCGCGCCGCAGGACTTCGCCTCCCTGGCGCACACCTCGATCACGGACACCCAGGCGAAGTACCTCGACCAGCGCGAGCACCTGTTGACCGATCCCTCAGCCGGACACGCGTTCGCCAGCATCTCCGCCTTCGCCAGCCTCCACGTGGGCTATACCTGCATGGTCGTGTTCATGCTGCGCTACTACGGCTTCCGGACGCTGTCCCGCCTGCTGGCTGCCTACCTGTTCTTCGTGATCATTGCCACGGTGTACTTCGGCTGGCACTTCGTCGTCGACGACATCGCCGGGATCGCCTTGGCCTTCCTGGCCGTGGTGCTGGCCCGGCTGACGATCTACCCCAGGGGTCGACCGGACACCGCTGACCTCCGACCGACTGGCCAAGACAAGCAACGAACGGCCGAGAGTTAGCGCGGGACCGGTCGCGAGGCCAGGACGACCAGCGCCGCCACGACCACACCGAAGAGCAGAACCGCCGCAGGTAGCGAGCTCGGCGACACCACCACGGCGATCAGCACGAGCACGATGGTCGCGCCGCAGGCGTGCACCAGACTCGGCCGGTGCGTCGGGCTGAGTCGCCCGTGAACGAGCGCCACGAGCAGCAGGAAGGCGCTCACGGCCGCGGCCAAGACGACGGCGATCAGGGTGGCCGAGGCCTCGACGTGGTGAACGCCGTGCTCGATAGCCGCCTCGAGACCAGCACCGACGGCGGCCGCGGCGCCGAAGATGACGTAGTGCGAGTAGCCCCATGCGAAATCCAGGTCTCGTCGCAGCCGCAGTGCCTCGCCGGTGTCGTGCAGGAAGTAGATCCACCACATACCGAACAGCAGCATCAGACCCCCCACTCCGAGCAGCGCCAGGTCGAGCGTGAGCCCGCCGTCGGCGAAGTCGACGGTGATGGCGTTCGACGAGGCGAGCACCGACTCCCCCAGCACGATGATCGTGAACAACCCGTAGCGCTCCGCGATGTGCTCCGCGTGCCACGTCGTTCGCCGCGGGCGCTCGGCCCAGACGGGCACAGCCAGCTCCGCCGCCACCAGGGCGAGGAAGGACGCCATCGCCACCGCGTCCGGCGCCCACAACCTGGCGACCCACAGCACCTGGAGGACCAGGATCGCGACGGCATAGCGGCGCGCGGTGCCGCGTCCCTCGACATCGCCGAGACTGGCCCGCCACCACTGCGCAACCATGGCGACCCGCATGATCACGTAGCCCACGACGACGGTCGAGAAGTCCTTGTCCTCGAACGCGGCATCGACCCCGGCGGCCAGGACCAGAACCCCGGCCATCTGCAGAGCCGTCAGCACGCGGTACAGCGCGTCGTCGCAGTCGTAGGCCGACGCGAACCAGCTGAAGTTCATCCACGCCCACCAGACGGCGAAGAACACCATGCAGTAGCCCAGGAGTCCGTGGCCGAGCTGGTTGTCGACGAGCTCGTGGGCGAATTCGGCTGCGACGTGGGCCACCGCGACGACGAACGTGAGGTCGAACAACAGCTCCAGCGGCGTCGCCGTGCGGTGTGGCTCGTCAGGGTCCCGCCGCCGCATGCCCCTGGTGACATACGTCCACGGCCGCTGTCCGCTCAGACCCCGATCCACCCGCCACAACGTAGTGCAGAGCCGGAACGAGGCGGGCCGGTCGCACCGGCGGGCCTCTGCGAAGATGGCCGACGTGCCAGTCGTGAGTGTCGAGGTCGTTGTCCCCGTGACGCCTCACGTGGCCTTCGACGTCTCACAGACCACCGGCGAGACCCGGCTGCGCTGGGACCCCTTCATCCGGGAGCAGCATCTGATGGACGGTGCGGAGAGGCCGGGCAAGGGCGTCCGGACGTTCACCCGGTCGCGGCATGGCCTGACGATGGTCAGCCGCTACGTCTCGTACGCACCGGGCAGCAATGTCGGCATGACGATGGAAGAGGGGCCTTGGTTCTTCGACGTGTTCGGCGGCGGCTGGCGGTTCATGCCGCACGCAAACGGGACGTTGGCCCGATGGAAGTACACCTTCTCGATCCGACCGAGCTGGCTCGGCGTCGTCGCGGACCCGGTGGGGCGATGGATTCTCGGGCGCGACATCCGTCGCCGGATCGACGCGTTCGCCGCCGCCTGCGTCGACCCGGTCGTCCTCGCAGCGGTGACGCCATGATCACGACGACACCGGATCCGACTGCGACGTAGCCTGATGGGCGTGGACGCAAGGGAGTGGAACAACCGGTACGCCGACAGCGACCTGGTCTGGGGCTTGGAGCCCAACCGCTTCGTCCGGGCCCAGTGCGAGCGGCTGCCGGTCGGTCGGGCCATCGACCTGGCCTGCGGAGAGGGCCGCAACGCGCTGTGGCTGGCAAGGATCGGTTGGCACGTCACCGGGATCGACTATTCGTCCGTGGCCATCGAGCGCGCCCGGACCTTGGCGACGCAGGAGCGAAACGGCACCGCTGCTCGGCTGGAGTGGCGGGTCGCAGACGTCACGGTCGAACCGGTCGCACCCGGGGAATACGAGCTCTCCCTGATCAGCTACCTGCACCTGCCGCCGGAGCAGACCGAGTCGGTGATGCGTAAGGCAGCGCTGGCGCTGGCACCTCGTGGCCACCTGATCATCGTCGGACACGACCGTCGCAACCTTCGCGAAGGTGTCTCGGGCCCCCAGGATGAGTCGTTGCTCTACGACGCCGCGGAGATCGGCGACATCCTGGCCGACATCCCGGACCTGGTCGTCGAGGTGGCCGAGATCGTGACGCGACCCACCCCCGACGGCGACGCCCTGGACACCCTGGTGCGGGCTCGCCGTCTCCCGCATCGCTGAGCCTCGCGGTCCCTGCACGCGCCGCGCGGAGCCTGGCGATCTCAGCGGGCTCGGTAAGCCCGCCAGGCCGTTCGGATCATCGGCCACTGCAGTGGCAGACGTACCACCGAAGCCGCCTTCATCGAGGCCGGACGACGACTGCGCACCAGGTCCACCGCCATCTGCACGTTGGCCGGGAACACCGCCACCAGCACTCCTGCGCTGGCGAGCCCTGCCAGGCGGCGGGTCCGTGGCGCGAGAAGGCCGCCGGCACAGATCAGCTCGAGGGCACCACTCACGTGGACCAGGTCACGCGGTCGGGAGAGAGCGCGCGGCACGATCCGCTCGAAGGGCTCGGGACGGAGGAAGTGCATCGTGCCGCTGATCGCGAACAGCGCAGCGAGCAGTGCCACGTCTTTGGGTGGTCGGCTGCTGCGCGATCTCACGCCTTTTTCGCGACCTCGACGGAGAGGATGCTGATCGGCTGGAACGGCGCCGCGTCAGGCTGCTTGTCCTCACCACCCTGGGCGGCGATCGCGTCGACGACCTGCAGGCCTTCAGTGACCTTGCCGAAGATCGTGTAGCCGCCGGTCTGCGTCGGAAGCTGGGTGTCCTGGTAGACGATGAAGAACTGTCCGCCGTTGCTGTTCGGGTCGTCGCTTCGGGCCATCGCCAAGGTGCCACGAGGGTAGTCACCCGACTCCGGGGCGTTCTCGACGCCGTAGCTGTATCCCGGTGAGCCACCTCCCGTGCCGGTCGGGTCACCACACTGCAGCACGAAGATTCCCTGGGTGGTGAGCCGGTGACACGGTCCGTCGTCCCAGTAACCGTTCTGTGCCAGGTAGATGAAGGACGCAACCGTCTGGGGGGCTGCCTTGCCGTCGAGCTCGATCCGGATGTCACCGCAGGTGGTGTGGACGGTCGCCTCCCACGTGGCGTTCTCCGACAGGCTCGCGGGGGGCGGCGATGCGAACTGCTGGGGCTGACTCGGCGGGTCCGGCGGGCTGTCGCACTGCACGTCCTCGGCGCTCTTGGGGCTCGGGTGCGACGCGCCGGTGGCCGAGGTGGAGTCGTCGGAACGGTTGAGCAGCAGCGGGATCGACACGATCGACACGACGCAGAGCACGGCGATGACGGCGATGACGGCCTGCTGGGTCTTGGGGGTCCGCTGCCTCGTCACGGCTGAGGGTCGGTTCGGCCGCTTGGTGTTGGACATGCGCGACACCTTATGTGACGCGGCCGGCTGACCCGCGCTAGGTCACCTCAGGTCGCGGACAGCACCACCGCGACGCGGGTCGGCGCCCGGTCCGGCGGTGTCGATGGCCGCCACTCCGCCGAAGTACGAGTCCAGCCCCGGCCAGACCACCACCTCGTCCTGCTCTGCGATTGCCGCCACGACCGCGTCGGAGAATCCCGGTTCGACGTGGACCTTGCCCGGTACCGGGTTGAGCCGCGGTGCTGCGATCGCCAGATCGGCGGGCCAGCCCCGGTGCACGACGTTGACCACGACCTGGAGCAGCGACGAGCGGATTCGACTTCCTCCGGCGGCTCCGGCGACCAGGACCGGCGCGCCGTCCCGGAAGGCGATCAACGGCGACATCATCGACCCCATCCGCGCACCCGGCGTCTCGGTGCCGCGGACGAGCTCGCCCTCGCCCATCATCGAGTTCAGGTGCAGGCCGTACTCCCCCAGCCACACCCCGGATGCCAGGCCGAGGCTGGTCGAGACTGCGCAGGTGTTTCCGTCGGCGTCGACCACCGCCGCCGCCGTGGTGTCCCCCCTCGCCGCCGGCTTGCGCAAGGCGTCGACCAGCCGACGGGCCAGCACCTCGTCGTCGTCCGCAAGCACCAGGTGGTCGATGGTGCCGAGCAGGTCGTCGAGATCGTTGCCCCGAGCCAGGACGTCGGAGTCCCCGAGGCTGGCCCGCCGCGGCGACGACTCGATCACGTCGTAGGCCGCCAGGTCCGGATGGCTCAGGTCGCCCTGGTCACCGATGGCCGCCACCATCGCCTCGGCCACGCTTCCGGAGTAGAAGGCCTCGGCTCCCTCCTCGGCCAGGGCACGTACCGCTGTCTCCAGACCGGGATGGAACAGCCGAGCGCCCCCAGCCAGCACGTTGCCGTCCTTGGCGTAGACGCGAGCGCCTTCGCCGAGCAGCATGGCCGGCGCGATCGTGGCCAGCACCTTGGAGTGGAGCGGTGCGAACGAGACCCCTCGGGCGGCATGGTGCATCGCCGGAGCGCACACGTCGGGCCAAGGCAGGCGCCCCCAACGCCGGTGCAGCGCGGCCAGGCCCGCGGGGACTCCCGGGACGGCCACGGTGGAGGGACCGACGGAGTACGGCACGAGCTGTCCGCCGAAGTCGATCGCGATCGCGTCCGGTGACGTCTCTCGACGGCCGCCCAGTCCGGGCACCGCGACAAAGAAGTCCAGGCAGGTGGTCTCGCGCGTCCCGGCGTCGTGATAGATCGCGAACCCGCCGCCGGTGAGACCGGTGAAGACCGTCTCGGCAACACAGGCCGCCAGCACCATGGCCACGGCGGCGTCGGCGGCCGACCCGCCGTCGTGCAGCACCTCAGCGCCGACCTCGGCCGTGACGGGGTTGCCGGCGGCCACGCTGGCCGGCAGGTGCGGGTGGTTCATCGGGGTGAGGGCAAGATCGTCGAGCGGCGTCAGCGGGCGCCGGTGTACTCCCCCGGGATCGGCTGGCCCTTGCCGAGAACCGTGATGCCCTCGTCGGTGACGGTGAAGCCCGCCTTGGCGTCAGCGTCCTTGTCGATCCCGATGCTGCAGCCGTCCGGGACGACGACGTTCTTGTCGATGATCGCGTTGTGGATGTGCGCGCCCGGCCCGATCTTGACGTTGTCCATGATGACGCTGCGGTTGACGACGGCGCCGGTGGCGACATAGACATCGGTGCCGATCACCGACGACCGGATCGCCGCCCCCGAGACGATCGAGCCTGCGCACACGATCGCGTCGTCCGCGGTGGCAGACTCCACGAACTTCGCCCCCGGCAGGCTGGTGTTGGCGGTGAAGATCGGCCACTGGCTGTTGTAGAGGTTGAAGATCGGCTCGACAGAGACCAGGTCCAGGTGCGCCTCGTGATACGAGGAGAGCGTTCCCGACATCACGCCAGTAGTCACGGTCGCTGTCCAAGGACCCAGGCACGACGTTGCGCTTGAAGTCGTACACCGCCGCCTCGTTGCGGTCCACGAGCATCGGGATGATGTCGCCGCCCATGTCGTGCCGGGAGTCCGCGTTGGCAGCATCCTCCTCCAGCGCCGCAACGAGCGCATCCGCGGTGAAGACGTAGTTGCCCATGGACGCGAAAGCCTCGTCGGGACTGTCGATCAGCCCGGGCGGATCGGCCGGCTTCTCGAGAAAGTCCGCGATCCGGACACCGTCGTCTGCGGTCTTGATGACACCGAACTGGTCTGCGTCCTTGCGGGGCACCCGGATCCCGGCCACCGAGACTGCTGCTCCTGACTCGATGTGGGCATCCACCATCTGGGAGGCGTCCATCCGGTACACGTGGTCGGCGCCGAACACCACGATGATGTCCGGCTTCTCGTCCACGATCAGGTTCATCGACTGGTAGATGGCGTCAGCGCTGCCGAGGAACCACTGCTTGCCGCGACGCTGCTGCGCCGGCACCGGGGTCACGTAGTTGCCGAGCAGCGTGGACATCCGCCAGGTCACGGACACGTGGCGGTCCAGCGAGTGCGATTTGTACTGGGTCAGCACGCACAGCCTGAGGAAGCCGGCGTTGACCAGGTTGGACAGGGCGAAGTCGACGAGCCGGTAGCTGCCGCCGAACGGCACCGCAGGCTTGGCGCGGTCGAGCGTGAGGGGCATCAGCCGCTTCCCCTCGCCACCGGCGAGGACGATCCCGAGCACCTTGGGCTTGGCCATACCTTGACCCTACTGGCGCGACTAGGGTCATGCCATGCGCATCGGACTGTTGACTCGTGAGTTCCCTCCGGAGGTGTACGGCGGTGCCGGCGTGCACGTGGACTTCCTGGCCCGCCACCTGCGCGAGCGGCTCGACCTCACCGTGATCTGCACCGGTGCCGAGCGTGAAGGAGCCATCGCGATCCCCGAGCAGGACGCGCGCTTCCCGGCCGCCAACCCGGCCCTCCACGTGCTCTCCGCCGACACTGCCATGACCGCAGCGTGTGAAGGCGTCGACCTGGTCCACTCCCACACCTGGTACGCCAACCTGGCCGGCCACCTGAGCGCCCTGCTCTACGACGTCCCGCATGTCGTCACCGCGCATTCCCTCGAACCGCTACGCCCCTGGAAGGCCGAGCAGCTCGGCGGCGGCTACCGCCTCTCGTCGTGGGCGGAGCGAACGGCATACCTGGGAGCGAGCGCCATCGTCGCGGTCAGCGAGGGTATGGCGGCTGATGTCCGGGCGGCGTACCCCGACGTCGACCCGGAGCGCATCCACGTGATCTACAACGGCATCGACGCCGAGTTCTACCGGCCGGAGACCGACACCGATGTCCTGGACCGGCTCGGCGTGGACCGATCTCGTCCTTATGTGACGTTCGTCGGCCGGATCACCCGACAAAAGGGCGTTCCCCACCTGCTGCGCGCCGGCCTGCGGCTCGACCCGTCCGTCCAGCTCGTGCTGCTCGCCGGAGCGGCCGACACGCCTGAGCTGAAGGCGGAGACCGACGAGGCCATCACCCGGCTCCGCGCAGCGCGTGACGGGGTGATCGTGGTCAACGACATGTTGCCCCGCGAGAGCGTGCGGCAAGTCCTCAGCCACGCGCTGGCGTTCGTCTGCCCGTCGGTGTACGAGCCTCTCGGCATCGTCAACCTGGAGGCGATGGCTTGCGAGACCGCGGTGGTCGCCAGCGCCGTCGGCGGTATTCCCGAGGTCGTCGTGGACGGTGAGACCGGTCTGCTCGTGGACTACACACCTGACGACGTGGTCGGCTTCGAGGCGGCGATCGCCGACCGGATCAACCAGCTGGTCCGCGAGCCCGAGCTGGCGGAGCAGATGGGCCGGGCAGGTCGCGAGCGCGCTGTCTCGGCCTTTGACTGGGCGGCCATCGCCGACCAGACCGTCGGGCTCTACCGCAGCCTGATGTGACGGCTGGCGCAGATCGCAACCTGATCGCGGGGGTTCGGCACGGCCTGGTCGCCCTGGCTGATCCGGCTCGCGCGCTTCAGATGCAGCGCTACATGAAGTCCAGCCTGCCGTACCGCGGCGTGCAGATGCCTGAGGTGCGCCGGCTCACCCGCACGGTGTACGCCGAACACCTGCTGGCCGACGTCGCAGGCTGGGAGGCGACCGTCCAGGCGCTGTTCGACGAGGCGGCGTACCGCGAGGAACGCTATGCCGCGCTGATGCTGATCGGGGACCGACGCTATGCCCGGTTCCTCACTGCTGAGGCACTTCCGCTGCTTCAGCACATCATCGTCGAAGGCGCCTGGTGGGACATCGTCGACGACGCCGCCCGCCGCGTCGGCGACGTGCTGGTCCGCGACCCTGCAGCGACCGAACCCGTGCTCCGCCAGTGGATCAGATCGTCTGACACGTGGCTACGGAGAGCCACGATCATCTGTCAGCTCGGTCGCCGGGAACGCACCGACGTCGTGCTCTTGGCCGACGCCGTCGAGGCGGCCATGCCCGAGCGGGAGTTCTTCCTGCGCAAGGCCATCGGTTGGGCCTTGCGCGAGTACGCCAAGACGGACCCCGACTGGGTGCGCGGATTCGTCACAGACCACGAGACCGGACTGTCGCCCCTGTCGAAGCGCGAGGCACTCAAGCACCTCGTCGGCTGAGTTTCTGTCGGCACGGTCGAGCCCGCTGTGGACGGCTGGCTCATCGAAGAGCACTCTCGCGAGGGGAGACAAGGAGAACAGCCATGGACGTCGCGACTCAGTACAGCAGGGTCCTGCAGGCCTGGGTGGCCAGACTGGACGCGGTCCAGCCCGCTCGACTCGACGCGCCGACACCCTGTGAGGGCTGGACTGTGCGCGACCTGCTCAACCACGTCGTCGGCGAGGAGCTCTGGACGCGACCGTTGATCGACGGCCAGACGATCGAGCAGGTGGGTGAACGTTTCGACGGAGACCTGCTCGGGAGCGATCCGGTGGAGGCAGCTCGGGCAGCGGCCGCCGATGCGATGGGCGCGATCGAGGGATCGTTGGACGGTCGGAAGGTCCACCTGTCGTACGGCGACGAGAACGCCGAGGAGTACGTCCGCCAGCTCATCGCCGACCACCTGATCCACGGCTGGGACCTGGCCGCAGCACTCGGTGCGGACACGTCGCTCGACCTCGACGTCGTGGATGAGGTGTCCGGCTGGTTCGCCGATCGCGAGGAGCTCTACCGCTCGGCCGGCGTGATCGGCCCCCGCGTCGAAGCAGGCGGCGACCCGCAGACGGACCTGCTGGCCGCCTCCGGCCGGCGTCCGGACTGGAACGCCAACGAGGTGGTGCTCGCCCGCTTCAATGCTGCCTTCGGCAGCGCGGACATCGAGGCGGTCATGGCCCACGTCTGCGACGACGTCGTGTTCGAGTCGACCTCGCCATCGCCCGACGGGAGGCGGTACGTCGGAGCCGCCGAGGTCCGAGCGGTGTGGGAGGAGCTGTTCCGCGCCACCACGGACCCGGGCTTCAGCGAGGAGGAGTCGCTCGTCGTCGACGACCGGGCGATACAACGCTGGCGGTTCGCCTGGACCAACCCCGACGGCTCACAAGGGCACGTCCGCGGTGTCGACCTGATTCGGTTCCGCGATGGCAAGGTGTGCGAGAAGCTCTCCTACGTCAAGGGCTGACCGGCGGACCCCCGGCACCCTGCACCTTCCCGCAGTTGGCAGAACGGTGGAGACTGTTATGATTGAAGTCTCAACTAGTTAGGAGGGTCGATGCCCGAGTCCATGCCGGTGATCTACCTCAGTCACGGCGCTCCCCCACTGGCCGATGACCGGCTGTGGACCGGCCAGCTGGCCCAGTGGTCCGCCGAGCTGCCCCGGCCGCGCGCCATCCTGGTCGTCTCCGCTCACTGGGAAGAGGCTCCCCTCACCTTGGGGGCCACGACCACGGTCCCGCTCACCTATGACTTCTGGGGCTTCCCGGAGCGCTACTACCAGGTGCAGTACGCCGCACCGGGCGCTCCCGAGCTGGCCGCCCAGGTGCGCGCTCGACTGCACTCCCGCGACCACCCCGTGATGGACGCCCCCGACCGGGGCCTCGACCACGGGGCCTACGTGCCCCTGGTCGAGATGTTTCCCGAGGCGGACGTCCCGGTACTGCAGATCTCCATGCCGACCCTGGACCCGGTCACCCTCTTCGACGTCGGACGCCGGCTGGCACCGCTGCGCGAAGAAGGCGTGCTGATCCTCGGCAGCGGCTTCACCACGCACAACCTGAGCCTCATCTCGATGCGGCAGCCGAGCGACAGCCCCGCTCCCCCTTGGTCGCGGGAGTTCGATGACTGGGCCGAGCAGACGATTGCTGCGCGAGACGTCGACGCCGCCATCGACTTCTTGAACAAAGCCCCTGCGGCCACGCTGGCGCATCCCCGCACGGAGCACTTCGCCCCCTTGTTCGTCAGCCTGGGTGCGAGTGTCGACGGCCTGCGCGAGGGCAGGTCGGTGATCGACGGGTTCTGGTACGGCCTGTCGAAGAGGTCGTGGCAGTTCAACTGAGCCCTGCGCGGGCGGTGCGAGCACCTGCGATAGCGTCCCCGCGTGAGCGAGCTTCCCTCCGGCGGCACTGTGCGGCCGATGACCCGCTGGGGCGAGCCGGTGATGCACGCACCCTGCGCTCCGGTGACGTCGTTCGACGACGCACTGCGCGACCTCGTGGCGGACCTCGTGGCCACCATGTACGCCGCCGACGGCGTGGGGCTGGCCGCCAACCAGATCGGCGTCTCGTTGGCCGTCTTCGTCTTCGACTGCCCCGACGACGAGCACGTCAGGCACCGGGGTGTGGTGTGCAACCCGACGTTGGTGGTGCCCGAGGGCAAGGATCGGATCCTCGACGACGCTGACGAGGGCTGTCTCTCGCTGCCGGGCGCCTTCATCTCGTGTCCTCGCGCCCACCACGCCACCGTCACGGGCACCGACGAGCTGGGCCAGGCCGTGACGTACTCCGGGACTGGCCTGTTCGCGCGCTGCCTGCAGCACGAGGCGGACCACCTCCGCGGCACGGTCTTCGGGGACCGGCTGCCGACGCGGCAGCGCAAGAAGCTCTTCAAGGAGGCCGAGAAGTACGCCGAGGAGTTCCCGCCAGGGTGGCCCGTAGAGCCGTGACCCGGCTCGGTGGGGATCAGGCGGTGTCGACGACGTAGCTGGGTCGACGTTGGTGGGTGCGGACCGCGTACATCGCGGCGTCGGCCCGTCTGAGCACTTCCGCCGGCTCGACCGAGCCGGTCACCATCGCGATCCCGATGCTGACTCCGACGCGAAGCGCGGCTCCGTCGAGCACCATCGGCTCCGACAGGGCGACCTGGATCCGCTCGCCGAGAGCCTGCGCCTCGTCCTGGGTCACCGGGAAGGCCACGACGACGAACTCGTCCCCGCCGAACCGGCCGGCGACGTCGGACTTGCGGACCGTCTGGTGCAGCCGGGTCGAGATCGACGCCAGCGCATCGTCACCGACCAGGTGGCCGTGCCGGTCGTTGATCTCCTTGAAGCTGTCAAGGTCGCAGAACAGCAGCGCACCGAGCTCCCCGGTATCTCGAGCTTCACGCACCACGGTCTGCAGGTGGTCCAGCACCGTGAGCCGGTTCGGTAGCCCGGTCAGCGGGTCGTGCTGAGCGCGGATCGTGAGCTCGCGCTCGTCGGCCTTCGACTGGGTGATGTCGACGATCTGGCACAGCACACCGGGCCGGCCACCGCCATCCATCAACGCGGCCGCCTCGACCAAGCCCCAGAACTCGCCGCCGTCGGCGCCGACGAAGGGAATCTCCATGCGCAGGCCGCGCCGGTCGTCCTTGAGCAACCGGATCATCAGGTCGCCGAGCGGCTCACCGTGCACGACGGTGAGAACACGGTCGATCGGTTCGTGCTGTGCGCCGAGCACGCTCACGCCGAACATCAGCCCGGCGGCGCGGTTGATCCGGGCGACCTCCAGGCCCGACGCCCCTTCGATGAACTCCGCCATGCCGATCGGAGCGTTGTCGAAGGCCAATCGGAACCGCTCCTCACTGAGCCGCAGGGCCAGGTGGTCGTCGGAGGAGCGCTGCACGAAGGTCTGATGGTGGAACGCCACGCTGAGCTGGCCGGCGACGAGCTGGAGCAACGGCGCGACGGCAGGGTCCGGTCGGGCCGCGCCCGCCGGGAACGTCGCGGTGATCAGGCCGGTGACCTGGTCCACCGCCGAGAACGGCGCGATGAACAGGTTCAGGGCGCCCCACTGCTCGTCGTTGCCGTGCATGGCGGGTTCGGTGTCGACGTGCTCGTGCACCACGTCGTCGAGGAATGCTCGCGGGTCGATGCACTGGTGGACACCTCCCACGACCGGAGAGTTCTCGAGCAGGTCGCTCCAGTCAGAGAGCGGGTTGCGTCGGCCAAGCAGGTCCTTCGCGGAGACGTCACCGGCGTACGCGGCGGCCTCGACCTGGTCGCCCTCGACCAGGTGGATCACGATCGTGCGTGCGTCGAGGATGTCGCGGAGCCCCGCGCAAACCTCGTCGAGCGCCTTGCGGGGGCTCGGGGCGTCGTGCAGCGCAGTGAGCGTGACGTGCAGCCTGCGCACCGCCTCAGCGAGCCCCGAGCGCTCACTCCCCACAACCCGCCCCCTTAGCGCATCAGTCACGTGTGACGACGAAGAAGGCCAGCGCGGCAGCAGCGGCGACGTTGAGCGAGTCAACACCGTGCGCCATCGCGAAGCCCGCCTTGACCTGGGCGCTGTGCAGCCACCGCGCGGACAAGCCGGGTCCCTCCGATCCCAGGATAAGGCAGACTTTCCCGGTCGTCCTGCGATCAATCACTTCAGTGAGGTCCTCTGCCTCGGGGGCCGGAGTCAGCGCAATCGTGAGGAATCCCTCCTCCGCGAGCGCCGGGACGGCGTCGTACCAGTCCTCCAGCCGGGTCCACGGGAGGGAGAACACCGCCCCCATCGCGACCTTGATCGAGCGCCGGTAGAGCGGATCCGCGCAACGCGGGGACAGCAGCACCGCGTCCATGCCCAAGGCGGCCGCACAGCGGAAGATCGCCCCGATGTTGGTGTGGTCGACCACGTCCTCGAGGAGCACGATCCGGCGAGCTCCCGCCAGGACCTCGTCGACCGGAGGCAGCGCACGACGTTCGAGAGCGGCCAGTGCTCCTCGGTGCACGTGGAACCCGGTGACCTGCTCCGCCAGCTCCTCCGTGACCACGTAGCACGGCACGTCGGGCCAGTCGGCAAGCTCCGCGCTGAGGCCTTCGACCCAGCGCTGCGCCATCAGGAACGAGCGAACCGGGTAACCGGCCCCGACCGCGCGGCGCACGACCTTCTCCCCCTCGGCGATGAAGAAGCCGTGCTCGGCCTCCAGATGTTTGCGCAGCTGGACGTCACGCAGCGACACGTAGTCGGACAGGCGTGGGTCGTGGGGATCATCGACACGGATCAGCTCGGCCACGCCGTCATGATGTCAGGACCGGTCTGTGGCGTCGGGCCATCGATCGACGTCCGGCTGGCGGCCAGCTCGGCAGCCACCCCCACGACCTCGCCGATGACCACGACAGCTGGGGGCCGCAGCCCCCGGCGGGCGACCTCGGCGGCGACTTCGCCGACCGTGGCGAAGAGCGCGCGCTGCGAGGTCAGCGATCCGTCCTGGACGACGGCGGCCGGGGTGGACGGATCCCGCCCGGACGAGATCAGCACGTCGGTGATCGCTTGCAGGTTGTCCACAGCCATCAGCAGCACCAGCGTGCCGCGCAAGCGAGCCAGGGCCTCCCAGTCCACGAGCGAGCCCGGGTCGCCGGGAGGCAGATGACCCGACACCACCGCGAACTCGTGGGCGACGCCCCGGTGCGTGACCGGGATGCCCCCGAGAGCCGGGACCGACACCGCACTCGTGATGCCCGGAATGACGCGGAACTCGACTCCGGCCTCCAGCGCAGGCCTGCGCCTCCTCGAACCCCCGGCCGAAGACGAACGAGTCACCCCCCTTGAACCGGGCCACGCTGTGGCCGGCCAGGGCCCGTTCGACCATCAGCGCGTTGATGCTGTCCTGGCTGGCCGCGCGGCCGCGCGGCAGCTTGGCGGCATCCACCAGCTCGACGTCTGGCGCCAGCTCCGCGAGCAGCTCGCGAGGAGCCAGTCGATCGGCGATCACCACGTCGGCCTCCTGCAGCGCTCGCCGTCCGGCGACCGTGATCAGGTCGGGGTCGCCGGGGCCACCGCCGATCAGCGTGACACCTGGGCGTCGTACGCGGTCTTTGGGCGCCACGATCTCCCCGTTCCGCAGCCGGTTCACGATCTCGTCGCGCACCGATGCGGACCGCTTCGGGTCGCGGCTGCCGAGCACGGCGACGGTCAACGGGCCGTGCCGACCCACCGCCGGCGTCCACGCGGTCGCCGCCTCGGCGTCGTCGGAGCGGACGCAGAAGACGCGCAGCCGCTCGGCCTCCTTGGAGACTGCTTCATTGACCGCGGGTTCATTCGAGGCGCACACGACGTACCACGCCCCGTCCAGGTCACCCTCGGCGTAACGGCGTCGGTGCCAGGCGATGTCACCAGACGCGTGCGTGACCCTCCACCGCCGGGGTGGTCTCGGGTGAGACCAGCTCGACGTCGGCGCCGGCCGCGATGAGCGAGGGCAGCCTGCGCTGTGCGACATGACCTCCGCCGATCACGACCACACGCCGCCCGGTCAGGCGAAGGCCTGCCGGGTACAGGTGATGACCGATCTGGTCAGGGTGGTCGGGGGAAGCCATTTGTTCCACGCTAGGTCGGAGGGCACCCACCGCGACGCGCGTCTCATCAGACGGATCGCGGCACCGAGCCCGCCCGACTTGCCGGATCCGGCAGCCGCGACAAGATGGACGTATGAGCCTCGACCGACCGATCGCCGAAGATCCGTACGCCAAGCTGCCTTCCGTCGACACGTTCACCGTGCACAGCGACGACGTGACCGATGGGCAGCCGCTCAAGGACGACCAGGTGGCTGACGCGGGCAACACGTCGCCCCACCTGTCCTGGAGCGGGTACCCCGACGGCACCAAGAGCTTCGTCGTCACCTGCTTCGACCCAGACGCCCCGACCCCGTCCGGCTTCTGGCACTGGGTCGTCGTCGACGTCCCGGGTGACGTGACCGAGCTACCGACCGGTGCCGCCGAGGACGGGCTGCCCGGCGGAGCCTTCCACTGCCGCAACGACGGCGGGGGGCACGGGTTCATGGGTGCCGCACCGCCCGAGGGTGACCACGTGCACCGCTACTACTTCGTCGTGCACGCCGTCGGCGAGGAGTCCCTTGGTGTGGACAAGGACGCCTCCCCCGCGGTCGTTTCCTTCAACCTGGCCTTCAAGACCCTGGCCCGCGCTCAGCTGGTGGGCACCTACCAGCACTGACTCGGGAGGCACCCGGCAGACTGGTCGTATGGCTGTGTCTGCTCCCCGGTCGACCACGACGACCGACGTGCTCGGTTCGCCGTACACCTGCGAGACGATCGACCTCCCCGACGACTCCGAGGGCAAGGTCGTCGCGACGTTGGTGCGGCTGCCGGCGTCCACGACCCGGACACGAGGGGCGGTGCTGCACGTCCATGGGTTCTGCGACTACTTCTTCCAGACCGGGACCGCGGAGTACTTCGCCGCCGCCGGCTACGACTTCTACGCCCTCGACCTGCGCAAGTACGGGCGTTCGCTGCTCCCGCACCAGACCCCGAACTTCTGCCTCGACCTGTCCGAGTACCACCCCGAGCTCGACGAGGCCGTTCGCCGGATCCGGGAGCGTGACGGTCACCAGCGGCTGCTGCTGAGCGGTCACTCGACCGGGGGGCTCATCACTGCGCTGTGGGCTGCCGACCGACGTGCGCGGAGGGACGCCTGTCGCCGACGCGATGGTGCTGAACTCACCCTGGCTGGACCTGCAGGGCTCGCTGTTCCTGCGCACCGCAGGAACCGAGGCGATCAACCGGCTGGGTCAGCGTCGCCCGTATGCCGTCGTGCCACGCAACGTGAGCGGGGTGTATGCCGAGACGCTGCACCGGGACCTGCGTGGCGAATGGGACTTCGATCTCGCGTGGAAGCCTCGGGAGTCCTTCCCGGTGCGCGCCGGGTGGCTGCGCGCGGTCCGGATCGGGCACCGCCGCGTGCACCGCGGCATCGACGTGGGCGCGCCCGTGCTCACCTTGTGCTCGAGCTCGAGCATGGTCCCGCAAGGCTGGAGCGAGGAGGCCACGCGCAGCGACACCGTGCTGGACGTCAAGCAGATCGCCAAGTGGTCCCACCAGCTCGGCCCGCACGTGACGGTGGTCCGCGTCGAGGGTGCGCTCCACGACGTGCTGTGCTCGCGCAAGGACGTGCGGGACCAGGCGTTCGACGAGATCACCCGCTGGCTCGCCTACGCCCTTAGCTGACCGCGCTCCCCCAGAGTGAGCGCGGGTCAGTCCAGGAAGACCAGCTTGACGATGGCCACGACGCCGACCACGGCCACGAAGCCGCGAAACACCGGCGCCGGGAGGCGTCGGCCGACGGTCGCCCCGAGCTGTCCGCCGATCACCGACCCCGCGGCGATGATGCCTGCGGCCTTCCAGGAGACGTCGGAGATCACGATGAACACGACGGCTGCGACAGCGTTCACGAGCAGGGCCAGGATGTTCTTTGCCGCGTTGACTCGCTGCATCGACTCGGCCAGCCCGAGTCCGAGGATCGCGATGAGCAACACCCCCTGGGCGGCGCCGAAGTAGCCGCCGTAGATGCCGGCGGCGTACACGAGCACCCAGACGACCGCCGAACCGTGCGGCGGCGCCTCGACGGGTGGCCGAACGCGCCGCGAGATCCAGGGCTGGGCGAGCACCAGGACGCAGCCCAGGCCGATCAGCACCGGCACGATCGCGTCGAAAGCCGATGCCGGCAGCTTGAGCAGCAGCAACGCCCCGGTGATCCCGCCGAGCAGCGAGGCTGCGCCCGAGCCGGATCAGCCGGGCCGACTGTCCTGTCGAGCTCGCGTCGGTAGCCGATCGCCCCGGACAGCGACCCCGGGACCAGTCCGACGGTGTTGGAGACGTTGGCCAGCACCGGCGGATACCCGATCGCGAGCAGGGTCGGAAACGTGACGAGCGTCCCCGACCCGACGATGGTGTTGATGCCGCCGGCCGCGATGCCTGCCGCGAAGAGCGCGAGTGCCTCGAGCAGCGTCACGGACCAGGCGGCGCCGGCGGCGGTTCGTAGGCGGCTCGTCACCGGGGCCACCCGAGGCCGGGGGTTGGCCGGCCGGAGGCTGCGGAACGTCACCGGGCGCACCGGGCGTTGCGGGTGCCGCGCCGCCTCCGCTGCCGCGGCTCGGTGCCGCGGCCTCCTCGGCGGAGGCAATGGCTTCGGCGACCTCGTCGCGGGCGTTCGACAGCGCTGAGTCCTCGCGCTGCTCGGCCCCCGGCGTCCACCTCCTCGCCGTAGTCGACGCGGGTCTTGACCCCGGCGGTCTCCGTCGGGATCCCCTGGACCGAGCCGACCGCGCTCCCGAGACCCTTCAACGCGTCGCCGATCTCGCTCGGCACGATCCAGACCTTGTTGGCGTCGCCCTCGGCGATCTTCGGCAGCATCTGCAGGTACTGGTAGGCCAGCAGCGCCTGGTCGGGTGAACCGTCGTGGATCGACTGGAAGACGGTCAGGATCGCCTGGCCCTCACCCTGGGCGCGCAGGATCCGAGACTGCCGGTCACCCTGGGCGCGCAGGATCAGCGCCTCGCGGTCACCTTCAGCGGTGAGGATGGCGGACTGCTTCTGCCCTTCGGCCGTGAGGATCGCAGCCTGCCGCATCCCCTCGGCGGTCAGGATCGCCGCGCGCTTGTCGCGGTCGGCGCGCATCTGCTTCTCCATCGAGTCCTTGATCGACGGCGGCGGGTCGATGCCCTTCAGCTCGACCCGGTTGACGCGGATCCCCCAGCGTCCGGTCGCCTCGTCGAGGACCCCGCGCAGGGCGTTGTTGATGTCGTCGCGGCTGGTCAGTGCCTGCTCCAGGTCCATGCCACCGGTGATGTTGCGCAGGGTGGTCATGGTGAGCTGCTCGATCGCCTGGATGTAGTTGGCGATCTCGTACGTCGCCGCGACCGGGTTGGTCACCTGGAAGTAGATGACGGTGTCGATGGAGACCACCAGGTTGTCCTCGGTGATCACCGGCTGCGGGGGGAACGACACCACCTGCTCGCGCAGGTCGATCAGGTAGCGCACCCGGTCGACGAAGGGGGTGACGATGTTCAGGCCCGCTGACAGGGTCGTGCGGTACTTGCCGAACCGCTCGACGATTCCGGCACGAGCCTGCGGAACGATGCGCACGGACTTGAACAGCACGATCGCCGCGAGGAGCAAGATGATGCCGAGGACGATGAGCAACCACATGTGCCAGACCCCCTGACAGGACGGTGAACCGGTCGCCCCGCCGGCCGGAAAAGTCCCAGACGGCCTGGTCGACATCGGATGTCGATCACACCCTACTGTGGCCGCGGAATCGGGCCGACGTGCCGGGCGCCGTTCAGACGATCGGGTAGACGACCGCGGTGGCGCCGTCGATCTCGGCCACGCCGATCTTCTGGCCGGGTTCGACCACGACGGTCTCGTCGAAGGTCCGCGCCGACCACACCTCGCCGCGCAGCTTGACCCGGCCGGTCTGCGCGGTCACCCGCTCCAGCACGAGGCCGCTCTTGCCGACCAGCGCCTCCGGGCCGTTGTGCAGGGTCGGGGCCGGCATGCAGCCGCCGCACGATGTTGGGGCGGACGAAGGCCAGCATCGCCACCGAGACGAACGACGGCGGCCAGCACCTGGACCACGACGTTGAAGCCCAGCGCCGCCATCAGGCAGCGCAGCCAGCGCGCCCATCGCCATCATCAGCAAGGTCAGATCGAGGGTGGCGAGCTCAGCCCCCGCCAGCAGCAGCGCCGCGATCAGCCAGGTCTGCCACGCGTGGTTCTGCACCCAGTCCATGCTCGAAGAATACCGGGCTGCCCACCGATCGGGGACCTTTGAGCTCAGCCCTGGCGTGCTGCCCGATGCGAGCCGACCTGTCGTCGCGCGCTGTAGCGCCCGTCGGCGTGGCTGAGCTGCAGCGGGAGGCCGAACGTCGCGGTCAGACGCCTCCTCGGTCAGGGTGTCCTCGATCGGGCCTGCGGCGACGACCGCGCCATCGCTTGAGCATCAGGACATGGGTGAAGCCCGGCGGGATCTCCTCCACGTGGTGGCTGACGAGCACCGTGGTCGGAGACATCGGGTCGTTCGCCAGCGCCGACAGCGTGCTCACCAGGTCCTCACGACCGCCGAGGTCGAGCCCGGCCGCAGGCTCGTCGAGCAGCAGCAGCTCAGGGTCGGTCATCAGGGCGCGCGCGATCTGGACCCGCTTGCGCTCCCCCTCGCTGAGCGTGCCGAACGTGCGGTGCGCCAGGTGGCTGACGCCGACCTCGGCCAGCAGCTCGGCAGCCCGCTCGTGGTCGAGCTCGTCGTAGCTCTCACGCCAGCGGCCGAGCACGGCGTACGACGCAGAGACCACGACGTCGCTGACCTTCTCGCTGCGCGGGATCCGCTCGGCGAGCGCGGCGCTGGTGAGGCCGATCCTGGGTCGCAGCTCGAACACGTCGACCGTGCCGACGATCTCCTCGAGCACCCCCACGATGCCCTCCGTCGGGTAGAGCTGCGTGCCGAGCACCTGCAGCAGCGTGGTCTTGCCGGCTCCGTTGGGGCCGATCACGACCCAGCGTTCATCGGCCTCGACCGCCACGACACGTTGTCCAGCAACCGGCTGCTGCCGCGGACGACCGAGACGTCAGCCAGTTCGATGACCGCTGCCATCGTGCTCCTTGCTGTGAGGGGTGGGGCTGTGCAGGACCAACCTATTGCACCGCCGTACGGTTGGGACGTGTTCGCCGTCCCGCATGCCGCTCGCACATCGTGCTGGCTGAACGCATGGCTGGCCGGGCAGAGAAGGCGCCGACGCCGTCATCACCGGCGTGATGGGTGAGCAGGCGCACGTCGAGTTCGTGCTGTTCGGCTACGACGGGCCGGGCCTCTCGCCCGCCCTGCTGCTCGGAGAGCTGCGCAAGCACGGCGTCACCCAGGTCAGCGCTGCGCTGCCCAGTCCCGGCGATCCTCTCGGCCTCGGCGGACCCACCGACTTCAACGCCGATGCCCTCGACGCCGGTGAGGCGTTGGTGTTGCACGGCGTCGTCCACCGGCATCATCCCCCGGATCACCGGACGCTCGACGCGGTGGGAGTCGGCGTGGCGGCGCCCCCGAGCCACCTGCCCGACGTCGCCGACGCCGACCGGGCGCTGCGCCTTGCGCTGACCGAGGCGGCCAACGCGCTGGCCGAGCTCGACGTCGCCTCCTGGAACCCCGATGTCGCCGACGCGCTGATGAACCTGCGACAGCCCGCCGAGCTGGACGCTCCCATGACGTTCGCATCGGGCGCAGCCGCACGGACCGCCGTCAGCGGGCTTGCGGTGCCAGCACATCGTCGAGCTGGCGTTCGCCGACGCCGGCGGCGCCGTGTCGGCCTGGGAGGCCGAACAGCGGCGAGCAGCCCTGATGCCGCTCCAGCGGGCGTCCCGGGCCGCCATCGTCGCGGCCTGCTCGTCGCTCAACGGAACGTGAGAGCACTAGGTTGGCCGTCGTGAGCACCCCCGAGGTACCCAAGACGCTCCTGATCACCCTGATGGGACGCGACCGGCCGGGTGTCACGGCTGCGATGTTCAGCACCTTGGCCGAGTTCGGCGTCGAGGTCCTCGACATCGAGCAGATCGTGCTGCGGCAGCGCCTGGTGCTCGGCATCCTGGTGACCGCCCCTCGCGACGTCCGCAAGCTCAGCAACGGCCAGCGAGCACACCGCCTCCGCTCTCGAGATGGACATCGAGATCGTCACCGGGGAGGGTGACAACCGACCGCGCCGGGACGGCCGGGCCCACGTCACCGTGCTCGGTCGACCGCTCAAACCCCACGCGGTGGCTGCGATCACCGGACGGATCGCCGATACCGGTGCCAACATCGACCGGATCGTGCGGATGGCGCGCTACCCGGTCACCGCGATCGAGTTCAACGTCTCAGGTGCAGAGCTCGGACGGTTGCGCGAGGTCCTCGCCACCGAGGCGGCTCGGCAGAGTGTCGACGTGGCCGTCCAGAGCGTCGGTCTGCTGCGGCACGGCCGCCGTCTGGTCGTGATGGACGTCGACTCGACCCTCATCCAGGGGGAAGTGGTCGACCTGCTCGCCGAACGGGCCGGCGTCGCGGACGAGGTCAGCGCTGTCACCGAGCAGGCGATGCGTGGCGAGCTCGACTTCGAGGAGTCCTTGCGACGACGGGTCTCGCTGCTCAAGGGTCTGCCCGTCTCCGTGCTGGACGAGGTGTACGCGGCTCTCGACCTGTCGCCGGGCGCGCGCACCCTGGTCCGCACGTTGAAGCGTCTCGGCTATCGGTTCGGCATCGTGTCGGGCGGGTTCAGCCAGCTGACCGATCGACTCGTCGAAGACCTGGACATCGACTACGCGCGCGCCAACGAGCTCGAGGTCGTCGACGGCGTGCTGACCGGGCAGCTGGTCGGCCCCGTCGTCGACCGCGCGGCCAAGGCCGACGCCCTGCGCGACTTCGCCCAGGACTCCAAGGTCACCGTGGACCGCACGGTGGCGATCGGCGACGGTGCGAACGACCTCGACATGCTGGCCGCGGCCGGGCTCGGGATCGCGTTCAACGCCAAGCCCGTGGTGCAGGAGGCTGCGCACACCGCCGTCAACGTGCCGTACCTCGACGCCATCCTCTACCTGCTGGGGATCAGCCGCGAGGACATCGAGGCCGCCGACGCCGAGCACGGCATCACCACTCCCCACCCCGCCGTCCCCTGACCCGTGGGGGTTTGCCTAGATTTCTATTCGGGCGAATAGAAATCTAGGCAAACCTGCCGTGGTCAGAGAGGGTCTGCCTTGCTCGGTGGCGACCAGTCAGTCATCCCGGGCGTACGCCGCCACCAGTCGGCCGTGCCCCTCCTCCAGGTCCGACCACGAGTCCACGTCCAAGCTGAAGACGCCGATTCCCGACGTGGGGAAACGCACCTGGTCGGCGTCTTGGTGCTGCAGCAGGGAGGCCACTTCCGCCATCGTCGGGTTGTGGCCGACGACCATGGCCGTCCGGACCTCGTCGGACACCTCTGACGCCACCACATCGAGCACCTCGTGGCCGTCGGCGCCATAGAGGTCGTCGATGAACTCCACCCGGCGTACGCCGCACAACGAGGCGACCTGCTCGGCGGTCTCCTCGGCACGGGCTGCCGTCGAGGCCAGGATCAGGTCGGGGACGTGCCCGGACGCCACCACCCACGCTCCCGCGGCTCTGGCGTCACTGCGGCCCCGGTCGGTCAGCCGCCGGACGTGGTCGGTCTCCGCCGACTGTTCGGTCTTCGAATGCCGCATCACGAGCAGCGTCAGCCCGCTGTTGGAGGTCGTCGTCATCCCCTCATCCTGCCGGGCCTTGCCGAGGCGGGCACAGGCCCCCTGGCCGACCCCGTAGGGTGCTGCGCATGACTGACGCGCCAGGCTCAGCCACCCCGGTGGGTCCGCTCTACGTCATCGGCGGAGCTGAGGACAAGCTCAAACGGCGTACGGTGCTTCGACACTTCGTCGACGCGTGCGGAGGCGCAGCTGCTCGGATCGCCGTCGTGCCCGACCGCCTCGTCGCTCGGTCCCGAGATCGTCGACATCTATGCCGCCTTGTTCACCAGGCTCGGGGCCGCGTCGGTGATCGGCGTACGGCCCGAGACCCGCGAAGACGCCAACGACGCCCACCTGATCGGGCAGCTCGACGACGTCGACGGGATCTTCATGACCGGCGGCAACCAGCTCAAGCTGTCGGCGATCATCAACGGAACCGGCTTCGGTGAGGCGATCCGTCGCGCTCATCACCGCGGCATCACGATCGGGGGGACGTCGGCCGGCGCGAGCATCCAGTCCTCGCACATGGTGGCGTTCGGGTCTGGCGGCTCGACGCCCAAGCAGCGGATGACCCAGCTCGCCGCCGGGCTCGGGCTGGTCAAGGACAGCGTGATCGACCAGCACTTCGCCCAGCGAAACCGTTACGGCCGGCTGCTGATGCTGGTGGCCCAGTCGCCCAACCTGCTCGGCCTCGGCGTCGACGAGGACACCGCCGCCATCGTGACCGACGACCGGGAGCTCGAGGTCATCGGCCGCGGTGTCGGTGACGATCCTCGACGGCACCGACATGGTCTCGAACGCCCACGAGGCCAAGCGCACCGAACCGCTGTTGGTCTCAGGTGCCCTGATTGCACGTCTTGCCCGCTGGCGCACGGTTCGACCTGATGAAGCGCACCCTGATCTCCACGGGCAACCAGGTCGACCCCGCCGAGGCGGAGGAGCTCGAGGTTGCCGGAGCAGACCTCCGCCAGCTGGCCAGCGACATCGCCGCTGAGGGCGTCTCTCCCACCCACCTGCGGCGACGCCGCGCCCGTACGTCGTCGGCTGACCGAGAGGATGGCTCCGCATGAGCGAGACGGAGATCGAGCAGGCGGGGGCCAAGGGTGGCGGCGATTCCGAGACCACAGCCCCAGCGCCGGAGCTGGCGATCCTCGAGACTCGCGTCTACCGAGGCGCGAACATCTGGTCCTACGACAAGGCGATCCATCTGGTCGTCGACCTCGGCGTGCTCGAGGACTGGCCCACCGACCGGATCCCTGGCTTCACCGAGCGCCTGCTCGAGCTGCTCCCGGGTCTGCACAACCACTCCTGCTCCCGCGGTCGCAAGGGTGGCTTCATCGAGCGGCTGACGGAGGGAACCTGGCTCGGCCATGTCTCCGAGCATGTCGCACTCCAGCTCCAGCAGGAGGTCGGGCACGACCTACGGCGCGGGCAAGACCCGACAGGTGCCGGGCGAGCGAGGTCGCTACAACGTCATCTACGGGTACGTCGACGAGAACGTCGGCATCTCGGCGGGCCGGCTCGCGGTGCGCCTGGTCAACCACCTGGTCCGAGCCGAGCCGGACTTCGACTTCGAGGCCGAGCTCGAGAGCTTCATCGTCCGGGCCGAGCGAACGGCGTTCGGGCCGTCGACCCAGGCCATCATCGACGAGGCGGTGTCCCGCGACATCCCGTGGATCCGGCTCAACCAGCACTCGCTCGTGCAGCTCGGTCAGGGCGTCCACCAGAAGCGGATCCGCGCGACCATGACCTCGAACACCTCGGCGATCGCCGTGGACGTCGCGAGCGACAAGGACCTCACCGGCCGGCTGCTGAGCGCGGCGGGACTGCCGGTGCCGAAGGCGGAGTCGATCCGGACCGTCGAGCAGGCGGTGGCGGTCGCCGACCGGATCGGCTACCCGGTGGTGTGCAAGCCGCTGGACGGCAACCACGGCCGTGGCGTCTGCCTCGACCTCCAGCACGCGGACGACGTACGCGCAGGCCTTCCCGATCGCGCAGGAGCAGTCCCGCCGCGGCTGGGTGATCGTCGAGACGCTTCGTGACCGGCAAGGACTACCGATGCCTCGTGATCGACGGCAAGATCGCCGCCATCGCCGAGCGCGTGCCCGCCCACGTCGTCGGCGACGGCAGCCACACCGTGTCTCAGCTCGTCGACGAGACCAACGCCGATCCGCGACGCGGTGTCGGCCACGAGAAGGTGCTGACCCGGATCAAGGTCGACGAGGCCGCGATAGCCCTCGTCAAGGAGCAGGGCTACGCCATGGACGACGTGCCGCCCGCCGGGGAGATGGTCAAGCTCACCTTGACGGGCAACATGTCGACCGGCGGGATCTCCATCGACCGGACGTTCGAGGCGCACCCGGAGAACGTCGAGATCGCCGAGGAGGCGGCTCGCGTGATCGGGCTGGACATCGCCGGCATCGACTTCATCTGTCCCGACATCACCGAGCCGGTGCGCGAGGCCGGGCGGTGCGATCTGCGAGGTCAACGCCGCTCCCGGGTTCCGGATGCACACCCACCCGACGATCGGTGACCCCCAGTTCATCTCCAAGTCCGTGGTGGACATGCTCTTTCCGCCCGGAGCCCCGAGCCGGATCCCGATCGTGTCCGTCACCGGGACCAACGGCAAGACGACCACCTCACGGATGATCGCTCACATCTTCAAGGGGATGGGGCGCAAGGTCGGCATGACGTCGACCGACGGCGTGGTGATCGACGAGCGCCTGGTGATCCGCGCCGACGCGTCGGGTCCGAAGTCGGCGCGGATGGTGCTGCAGAACCCGCGGGTCGACTTCGCGGTCTTCGAGGTGGCTCGCGGCGGCATCCTGCGCGAGGGGCTGGGCTACGAACGCAACGACGTCGCCGTGGTCCTCAACGTGCAGCCCGACCACCTCGGGCTGCGCGGCATCAACACCGTCGAGCAGCTCGCGGACGTCAAGGCGGTGCCGGTCGAGGCGGTCCCCCGCAACGGGCACGCGGTGCTGAATGCCGACGAGCCACTGGTGCGGGCCATGCGGCGACGATGCTCGGGCGAGGTGGTGTGGTTCAGCATGGCCCCCAAGGGCGACGAGGTGCGTGACTTCATCGACGCCCACTGCCGTCGTGGTGGGCAAGGCGGTCGTCCTGGAGACGAGCGATCGGGGAGACATGATCGTCGTCCGTCATGGGTCACGAGAGATGCAGCTCGCGTGGACACACCTGCTCCCGGCAACCTTCGGCGGGCGAGGCGCTGATGAACGTGCAGAACTCGCTGGCAGCCGCGGCTGCCGCTTTCGCCGCAGGCGCTCCGCTGCACGACATCCGTCAAGGTCTGCGGACGTTCTCGACGAACTACTACCTGTCCCCCGGTCGCCTCAACGAGATCGAGGTCGACGGCGTGCACGTGATCGTGGACTACTGCCACAACGCGCCAGGCATGCGGATGCTCGGCGACTTCGTCGACAAGGTCGGGGACGGCCTGATGCAGGTCAGCGACCTGGCCAAGCCGTCGCGGATCGGGGTCATCGCCACGGCGGGCGATCGCCGGGACGAGGACATGGTCGAGCTCGGAACGATCGCCGCCGACCACTTCGACGTGATCGTCGTCCGCGAGGACGTCGCGCTGAGAGGACGCGAGCGCGGCGCGGTGGCTGCCCTTGTGGCTGAGGGGGTCAGGGAGCGAATCGCCTCCGGCGCCCGGTGCAAGCAGGTGGAGGTGGTGCACGACGAGATCACCGCGATCCGGCACGCGATGGCGCGAGCCAACAAGGGTGACCTGGTCGTGCTCTGCGTCGACAAGCACCACGCGGCCTTGGCCGAGCTCGAGTCCTGGTCGAACCGCGCGCAGGCCGGAGCCAGGGCCGCCGACGACGAGCTGATCGGTGACCCGGACCTGGTCAACCACCCGGCAGCTGCTGCCGAGACGAGCGCAGACGGCATACCGGCGGGGTCGAGCGGAAGCTGAAACCCCGTCAGACCGGGTCAGATCGGGGTCAGTCCGGGTCGGGATCGGTGGCGGCGAGCACGACCTTGTCGCGGAGCGTCGCCGGGGTGTCCACGCTGGCGCCCTGACCGGTCAGCCACTCGTCGATCAGCTCACGGTCCTGGTGGCACATCACCGCGACCACGTCGCCCGGTGCGGCTCGCGCCAGCAGAGCCTCGAGACCGGCGAGCTCCGAGTCGTACGCCGGCAGCTCCTGCACCCCGACCTTCTCCGCACCCGCGCGATAGATCGCGGTCATCTCCTCCTGGTCGCGACCGCGCAAGTAGTCCTGCTTGTGCACGATGACGACCACGTCGGCATCGCGAGCGGCGATCTCACCCAGACTGTGGACGAGCTCGTCGGTCCGGTCTCCAGCGGTGCCCAGCCCCAACAGGGTGCGCGCTCCGGGGGTCCGAAGACCGTTCATCACCTCGATCAGGGCGTCCAGCCCGGCCTCGTTGTGCGCCAGGTCGACGATCACGGTCCTGTCCCGCGAGCGAGTAGATGTTCATCCGCCCCGGGTTCAGCTCCGGACCCGGCGCGAACGAGGTCAGACCGTCGACCACGGCCTGGCGTGGGAGCTCGGCTCCCAGCGCCGCCGAGGCCGCCGCCAGCGCGTTCTCCAGGTTGAACCGGCTCAGGCCGGCCAAGGTGACGGGCACGTCCACGACCTGGACCAGCGGATCGGGGTCGTTGTCGGGTGCCAAGCACACAGATCCAGCCGTCGATCACGGTCGTGGCCCGACCTCCTGCGCTGAGCACCTCGCGGATGCCAGGTGAGTCCGGGTCACGGCTGAACACCCACGGACGCGCGCTGATCGTCGCACGCATCGCGAGGACCCGCGGGTCGTCTCCGTTGAGGACAGCCCACCCGCTCGACTTCGTGATGTGGGGGACGACCGCCTTGACCTCGGCCAGCTGGTCCACGGTGTCGATGCCGTGCAGCCCGAGGTGGTCCGCGCTCACGTTCGTGACGACGGAGACGTCATTGTGACGAACGCCGATGCCGCGCAGCAAGATCCCCCCGCGCGCGGTCTCGGTCACGGCCAGCTGCACGCCGGGTTGGCTCAGGACGCGTCCGGCACCGCTCGGTCCGGAGTAGTCGCCCGCCTCGACCAGCTCACCATCCATGTAGATGCCGTCGGTCGACGACCATCCGACGTGGAGCCCGGCCCGTCGTCCGATGTGACCGATCAGCCGTGCCGTGGTGGTCTTGCCGTTCGTGCCCGTCACCGCGATCACCGGAATCGTCGGCTTGATCGTGGTCGGCCCACGGCCCGGCTCCACCCGGCGTACGTCGGCGGCGACCTCGCTGACCAACGCATCGACGTCGCTGGACGGCAGGGCGTCCAGCACGGTGGCCACCGCCTGGCCGAGAGCCTCCGCGCGACCACGGTTGCGCCACGGAAACGCCACCACGACGCGGTGCACGTCGCTGGTCGGACGGACCCGAACGGCCAACCGGTGGGTCCCGATCTCCGCAGCAATCTGTCGGACGAGCCTCGCCACGGCCCGGGCCGCGAACCGCTGCCGGAAGCCGGACCCGGCTGCACCAGGGCGTGCGCTCTTCAGCCCGATCCGGCGCGCGAAGCGCAGCGCCGCCTGATCGGGAACCTCGACGAGCGACGTCAGGTCGAGCGTCAGCTTCACGGCAGCCCGCGGAAAGTAGAGGTTGGGGCCTTCGAGCACCCGCAGCTCGATCAGGCACGTGGCCGGCCGCGTCGGTTCGCTCACGGCCGTCACGCTATCGGCAGGCTCCGGCCGGGGCAGCGACGGCACGGGGTCGAGTCAGGCGCCCATCGCGTGGTAGCCACCGTCCACGTGCACGATCTCGCCAGTCGTCTTCGGCATGAAGTCACTGAGCAGCGCCACGATCGTGCGGGCCGTGGGCTCCAGGTCGTTGAGGTCCCAGCCGAGGGGCGCCCGCTTCACCCACTCCTCCTCGAAGAGCTCGAAGCCCGGGATCGCCTTGGCCGCCAACGTCTTCAGGGCTCCCGCCGAGACCAGGTTGGAGCGGATACCTTTCGGACCCAGATCACGTGCCAGATACCGGTTGCACGACTCCAGCGCGCCCTTGGCGAATCCCATCCAGTCATACCCCGGCCAGGCGACCGAGGCGTCGAAGGTGCAACCGACCAGGCTGCCGCCGGGCTGCATCAGCGGCAAGCAGGCCATCGCGAGGGACTGGTAGGAGTACGCCGAGACACGCACGGCTTGCGCGACGTCGTCCCAGGGGCCGCCCAGGAACTTGCCACCCAGGATCGTCTCGGGATTGCCGTACGCGATCGCGTGCACGACGCCGTCCAACCCGTCGACGTGCTCGCGCACAGCAGCCTCGAGCCCGGCGAGGTGCTCATCGTCACTCACGTCGAGCTCGAGCACCGGAGGTTCGGTCGGAAGCCGCTTGGCGATCCGCTTGGTGATCGACAGAGCACGTCCGAAGTTGGAGATCAACACCGTGGCACCCTGCTCCTGGGCCACCTTGGCCGTGGCGAAGCCGATGGACGAGTCGAGCGTGACGCCGGCGACCAGGATGCGCTTGCCGTCGAGAATTCCCATGGGTCGAGCCTTTCAGCTTCGGAGGTGGAGCGTTCAGTGGCCCATGCCGAGGCCGCCGTCGACCGGGATCACGGCCCCGGTGATGTAGCCGGCCTCGTCGGAGGCGATCCAACGCACGACACCGGCGATCTCCTCGCTGGTGGTGAAGCGGCCGAGCGGGATGGCCGCCTGGTACTCCTTCTTCTTGTCCTCGGGGAGCTCCGCCGTCATGTCGGTGTCGACGAAGCCCGGCGCGACGACGTTGGCGGTGATCGACCGGCTGCCGAGCTCGCGAGCGATCGACCGGGCCATCCCGACCATCGCGGACTTGCTCGCGGCATAGTTGACCTGCCCCGCTGAGCCCAGCAGACCCACGACCGACGAGATCAGGACGATCCGCCCCCTGCGCAGCCGCAGCATCCCCTTGGCCGCGCGCTTCACGACCCGGAAGGAGCCGGTCAGGTTGGTCTCGATCACCGCGTCCCAGTCGTCGTCGGACATCCGAAGCAGCAACGTGTCTCGGGTGATGCCCGCGTTGGAGACGAGCACCTCGACGGGGCCGTGCTCCTGCTCGATCGTCGCGAACGCCGCCTCGACCTGGTCGGTGTCGGTGACGTCGCACTGCACCCCGAGGAACCCTTCGGGCGGCTCGCCGGAGCGGTAGGTCACTGCCACCTGATCGCCGGCGTCCAGAAATGCCTGGGCGATCGCTCGTCCGATGCCCCGGTTACCTCCGGTCACCAGTACCGATCTGCTCACCCTGTGCCCTCGTCTCCCTCGGAGTTGCCGCCGCGCCCGACGCTATCGCGTCCGGCCACGGACGACGCAACCCGTTGTCCCTCGAGGCGTTCTCCTTGCAGTGCTCTGGCTGCCTCCGCCCGCATTCCCGCGGAGGTGGTCTCCTCGCAGCGCTCTGGCTGCCTCCGACCGCCTTCCCGCCGAGGTGGTCTACTCGGAGCCCTGTTCGGCTCCTCACTCATCGTCTTCGAGGCGGAAACCTAGCTTGAGCCCGACCTGGAAGTGCTCGACCTGATCGTCGACGACCTGACCTCGCACCTGGGTGACCTCGAACCAGTCCAGGTGGCGCAGCGTGCGACTGGCGCGCTTGACGGCGTTGCGGATCGCGTCATCGACGCCCTCGGGCGAGGTGCCGACCACCTCGGTGACACGGTACGTACGGTTCGACATCAAAGGACCTCCTGAGCGGCGACGCTGGTCAGCCCATCATCGCGCTGCCGAGTGACGATGCCCACTCCGGGGCGAAATTGTGCAACCTGCCGCCGCGCATGAGTCACCGCGTGACGCGGCGTACCGTGGAGGTCGAGGAGACGAGGAATCCGTGAGCCAGCACCAGGAACATCCGGTCAACATCACGTCCGCGCGCACCAGCCACAGCGAGGACCTGCACAAGCGGCAAGTCCGCTACCTCATGTCGATGGGCATCAGGACCGTCTGCTTCGTGCTCGCGATCGTGACCGATGGCCCGCTGCGGTGGATGCTGGTCGCCGCTGCGGTCTTTCTCCCCTACATCGCCGTCGTCCTGGCCAATGCGACGGACCGTCGGACGGAGGCCGGTCCCGCCAGTTTCCTCACCGAGGATCGGCCGACGATCGAAGCCAAGCCCGCCGACCGCACGACCCCCCAAGACAAGCCCTAGTGCATCTGGACGGCGTCAACGGAGCGTGTCACACTGAGCGCCGAAGGCGATCCGTTTCCCCCGTCGGAACGCCCGTTGTGATGCCGGACAGCTCCCCCCCGTGGCTGTCCGGCATCACCCTTGTCGGACCGTCAACGACCAGCCGAGGAGCCTGCCCGTGAGTTCCACCGGAGACGACGACGGAGCTCGACAGACCCCACTCTGCTCCGCACGCGGTTGCACCCGACCGGCCACCGTCGCGCTCCGGTGGAACAACCCCAAGATCCACACGCCTGACCGGCGCAAGACCTGGACTGCGTGCGCGGATCACGAGGAGTCGCTGACCCAGTTCCTGGCTGCGCGTGGGTTCATGCGCGAGACCGAATCGCTCGACCCCTAGGCCTCGCCATCGCGCGCAACTCGCGAAAAAGCGGGTCAGCCGCCGATCGCGCTCATCGGGCGGACCGGCTGGAGGAACGACTCGTCGTCGATGCCGTGGCCGGGCCGCTTGGTCCACATCGCAGCCCGCCAGCGATCGGCGATGACCTGGTCGTCCGCGCCGCCGCGCAAGGCTGCACGCAGGTCGGACTCCTCGCGAGCGAACAGGCAGTTGCGCACCTGGCCGTCAGCGGTCAACCGGACCCGGTCGCAGTCCCCGCAGAACGGACGGGTCACCGAGGCGATCACACCCACCGTGCCGGGTCCCCCGTCCACCACGAACAGCTCGGCCGGGGCGCTCCCCCGCTCCTCCGGGTGGGCGGTGAGCACGAAGGCGGACTCCAGCGAGGCGAGGATCTCCTCGGCCGTGATCATCGCCTCCCGGCTCCAGCCGTGCTGGGCGTCCAGCGGCATCTGCTCGATGAAGCGCAGCTCATAGCCTCGCTCGAGACACCACTCGAGCAGTTCCGGTGCCTGATCGTCGTTGACGCCTCGCAGGAGCACGGCATTGACCTTCACCGGAGCCAGGCCGGCGGCCCGGGCGGCCTCGAGCCCGCGGACCACGTCGTCGAAGCGGTCCCGCCGCGTGATCGTCTTGAACGTGTCGGGTCGCACCGTGTCGAGGCTGACGTTGACCCGGTCCAGACCGGCTGCAGCCAGCGCCGGGGCCACCTTCTCAAGTCCGATGCCGTTGGTCGTGACCGAGATCCTGGGTCGTGGCTCGAGCGCGGCCGTGCGCGTGACGATGTCGGTGAAGCCGCGACGGATCAGCGGCTCCCCGCCGGTGAAACGCACCTCGTCGACGCCCAGCCGGGTCACGGCGACCCGGATCAGCCGGACGACCTCGTCGTCGGTCAGGACGTCGGGCCCCGGCAACCAGTCCAGCCCCTCGGCCGGCATGCAGTACGAGCAGCGGAGGTTGCAGCGGTCGGTGAGCGACACCCGTAGGTCGGTGGCAGTCCGACCAAACCGGTCGACCAGCGGCAGCGTGCCTGAAAGCGAACTCGTCACGGTGCCCAGCCTACGGGGTGCCGGACCCTGGCCCACGGCCATCCCGTCGGGGGGCGAGGTAGTTTGGCCTCGCTGTGTCCCCTTCTGATCCTGCCGCGCGCTCTGTCGAGCCCCCGACGTCGTACCGGTTCCTGCTCACCCGACGCTGGCTCGGGCTGCTGCTCGCTGTCGTGGTCGTTGCCCTGGCCTGTTACGCCCTGGGCCGGTGGCAGTTCCACCGGTACGACGAGCGGCACGACCGCAACGCGACGACCCGGTCGAACGAGCAGGCGTCCCCGGTGCCCATCGACAGCCTGATGAGCACCTCGACGCCGCCTGACGAGGGAGACCAGTGGCGACGGGTGGTCGTCTCCGGGCGCTACGACGTGGACCATCAGCTGACCGTCAGCTACCGAACCCGCCAAGGCTCCCCCGGCGTCGATGTCGTCACGCCCCTGGTCACCGACTCCGGTGCCGGGGTGCTCGTGGACCGCGGCTGGGTGCAGACGATCGGCAACGGCAACCGGCAGGTGGACGTCCCGGCTCCTCCGGACGGAACCGTCACCGTGACCGGGTGGGTGCGGCTGGACGCTGACGACACCGGAAGCCGGGTCACCCCAGCGGAGGGCTCGGTCCGGTCGATCTCGTCGCAGGCGATCGAAGCAATCGTCCCCTACGAGCTGTACCGAGGCTTCCTCGACCTCACGGCCGAGGATCCCACGGTCGAGCCACGCCCGGCGCAGGCGGACCCGCCTGACCTCGGGGCGGGGCCGAGCTTCTTCTACGGAGTCCAGTGGTGGTTCTTCGGCCTGCTCGCCATCGGTTTCTGGGTGTACTTCGCCTACGCCGAGCGTCACCCGTCCGCACGCCGCGTCACAGACCGCGTGTCAGACCCCCGTCCACCGGCAGCATCACGCCCGTGATGTACGCCGAGGCGGGCGACAGCAAGAACGCCGCCGCCCGGCCGAACTCCTCGGGCTTGCCGTAGCGGCCCAGCGGGATCGTGGCCAGGGACGCCTTCCGGGCCGCCTCAGGGTCGTCTGACAACTCGTCGAGCTCCCGCACCCGCTCGGTGTCCACGCGGCCGGGCAGCAGACCGTTGACCCGGATGCCTCGCGGTCCGAGCTCGTCAGCCAAGTTCTTCGCGAGCATGCCGAGGCCGGGGCGCAGGCCGTTGGAGATGGCCAGTCCTCCGAGCGGCTGCTTCACCGATGTCGAGAGGACGAACGCGATCGATCCACCGGCGCTGAGCTCCCGACCCACGGTGGTCGCCAACCGCGCCGCGCCGAGAAAAACAGTCTCGAACGCGCGGGTCCACTCCTCGTCCGTGCGCTCCATCGCGGGGCCGGCGGTGGGGCCTCCCACGCTGATCAACGCCCCGTCAAGGCGTCCGTGCGTCTCGCGGGCAGCGGCCACCAGCGCGGACGGCGTACCCGGGTCGGCGTTGTCCGCGACGATCCCGCGCGCCGAGTCGGCGCCGAGAGCGCGGACACAGGCCTCGACGTTCGACTGGTCGCGCGACGAGACCACGACCTTCGCGCCCTCCGCGACGAGTACCTCGGCGGTGGCTCGGCCGAGCCCGCGGCTGGCGCCGGTGACGATGTAGACACGATCCTCGAGGAAGAGATCCATGGGGAACATTCTGCCGTTGTGGCCCGTGCCCTGCCGGAGCGCTCCCTCAGTGGCTGAGCTGGCGCTCGGTGTCGCGGGGGGCAGGGTCGTCGCCGGCGATGGCACCTGGCTCATCGACCAGTCCATCGTCCAGCCCCTCGTCCGGCGCTTCCCTCGGCTCACCGGAGGCGAACTGCGTGTCGTAGAGCTGGCGGTACAGGCCACCGCGCGCGAGCAGCTCGGTGTGCGTGCCCTGATCGATGATCCGTCCGTCCTCGATGACCAGGATCTGGTCCGCGTTCCGGACCGTTGACAGGCGGTGCGCGATCACCATGGAAGTGCGGCCTTCGAGAGCCGTGTCGAGGGCGCGCTGGACGGCGGCCTCCGACTCGCTGTCGAGGTGGGCGGTGGCTTCGTCGAGCACGATGACGCGTGGGGCCTTGAGCAGCAGCCGTGCAATCGCGAGGCGTTGGCGCTCTCCGCCGCTGAGCCGGTATCCGCGGTCGCCGACCACGGTGTCGAGCCCGTCAGGCAGCGCCGCGACGAGCGATGAGACCTGCGCTGCCCGGAGCGCGTCCTCGAGCTCCTCGTCGGTCGCGGTCGGGCGGGCGTAGAGCAGGTTGGCCCGGATGCTGTCATGGAACATGTGCGCGTCCTGGGTGACGTAACCGACCGTGTCGCGCAGCGAGGACTCGGTGACCTCACGGACGTCGCGGCCTCCGACCAGCACGGCACCCGACGTGGGGTCGTAGAGCCGAGCCACCAGGTGGGTGAGGGTGGTCTTGCCGGCCCCCGAGGGGCCGACCAGTGCCAGCATCTGGCCGGGCTCGACGCGGAAGCTCACGTCGTGCAGCACCTCGGTGCTGACACGTCCGTCCGGGATCGCAGCCACCTCCAGGCTCGCCAGAGAGATCTCGTCGGCCGTCGGGTAGGCGAACCTGACCTGACGCATCTCGACGCTGGCGGGTGCGTCGTCGATGGACTCGGCATCCTCCGCCTCGCGGATCATCGGGGCGAGGTCGAGCACCTCGAAGACCCGCTCGAAGGAGACCAGCGCGGTCATGATGTCGATTCGGACGTTGGACAGGGCGGTGAGGGGGCCGTAGAGACGACCCATCAGCGTCGCCAGCGCGACCAGGTCACCGACCGAGACCGCGTCACGGATCGCGAGATGGCCCCCGACGCCGTACACAAGAGCGGTGGCGAGGGCGGCGACGAGGGTCAGCGCGCTGTAGAAGATCCGTCCGGTCATCGCGATCTGGACACCCAGGTCACGCACCTTGGCGGAGCGATCAGAGAAGTTGGCCTGCTCCTCCTCCGGACGACCGAAGAGCTTCACCAACAAGGCGCCGCCGACGTTGAAGCGCTCGGTCATGTTGGCCGACAGCAGCGCATTGGTCTGCATCTGCTCCCGGGTCAGGCCAGACAGCTTGCGACCGGCCCACTTGGCGGGGAAGAGGAACACCGGCAGCATCACCAGCGCGATCAAGGTGATCTGCCAGGACAGCACGAGCATGAACGCAGCCACCATGACCAGGCTGATCACGTTGCTGACCACGCCGGACAAGGTCGAGGTGAACGCCCGCTGCGCCCCGATGACGTCGTTGTTGAGTCGCGATACCAAGGACCCGGTGTTGGTACGGGAGAAGAACGCCAGCGGCATCCGTTGGACGTGCCCGAACACCTGGGTCCGCAGGTCATAGATCAGGCCCTCGCCGATCCGGGAGGAGTACCAGCGCTGGGCGAGCGTGAGCCCCGCCTCCGCGAACGCCAGCAGCGCGACGATCAGCGCGAGACGGGTCACCAGACCGCCGTCGCCCTTGAGGATCCCGTCGTCCACGATCTTCTTGAACAAGAACGGGGAGGCGACGACGAGCAGCGAGTCGACCACCACCAGCACCAAGAAGCCGACGACCTGACGCGTGTAAGGGCGTGAGAAGGAGAAGATCCGCCGGGTCGTGCCCGGAGTCAGACCTTCGCGATCCTTGGTCGGGTCCTCGCGGGAGAACTGGTGCATCATCCGCATCGGACTCGTCGGGTTAGCCATCGTCAGGTCGAAACACCAGGTCAGCCCGCTTTGTTCCCGGCGGACAGTGGGTGGTCCCCCGCATCGGTCTCCTGCGGCGGGTTTGCGGACGCTGCCGCCGCTGTCATGGCGTCGACGACGGCACGGAGCCGTCGAACTTGTGAGGATCGTTCGGCCGTGAGCTGGTCGTGGAAGCTGCGTCCTGCCGCCGTACGAAGCAGCGCCTTGGTGGCGGTGACCGCCCCGTGCGGCGGGGCGGTGAGCGCCGCGACCAGGTCGGCGACTGCGGCGTCCAGCTCCTCGCGGGGTACCACGATCGTGGCCAGGCCGATCGCGTGCGCCTCAGCGGCCTCGACCCAGCGACCGGTGACGCAGATCTCGAGGGCTCGCGCGTAACCGACGGCCTCGACCAGCGGCTGGGTGCCCCCGAGGTCAGGAACCAGGCCCAGTGACGTCTCGCGCATCGAGAACCGCGCGTCGCCGGCGCAGACCCGCAGGTCACAGGCCAGGGCCAGCTGGAAGCCGGCCCCCACGGCGTGCCCCTGGACCGCCGCGATGCTGATCAGGTCGGGTCGCCGCCAGACGCTGAATGCCTCCTGGAACGCCGAGATCTCCTCCGCAAGGGCGAGGTCGTCGAGCTCGACCAGCTCGGAGAACGAGGTGTCACCAGGAATTCCCTCCGCGGTGAACATCCGGGTGTCCAGGCCGGCACTGAACGACGGCCCGTCAGCCTGGATCACCGCGATCTTGATCTCCGGTCCCAGAGTCTCTCCGATCTCGGCCAACGCTTCCCACATCCGTGGCGACTGGGCATTGCGGCTCTCCGGCCGGCACAGCGTGACCCGCGCGACCGATCCTTCGACGTCGAGCCTGAGTCCGGCATCGGCATAGGAGTCCGTCATGGCGGCAGCCTAGAGGTAGCCAAGAACGGCGACGAGTCGTCACCGGCACCGATGGCGTCCATCATGGGTGCATGACCGTTGTGCTGCACACCGCCGCTGAGCGCCCCGACCTTTGGCAACGCGGGATCCCGTCCGCGGCAGTCTGGCCCGAGTACAACATGCATGGTGACGTGTTGAACGAATGGTGGGGCTACCTCGACGAGGACCTGCCGGACTACCAGTTCGTGCTGTATGACGAGGCCGCAGACCAGGTCGTGGCGGAGGGTCATACCGGACCGCTGTGGTGGGACGGGCACGACGCCTCCTTGTCCGACGGGATCGACACCAGCCTCGAGGAAGTCTTCCGGCGGGTGCGATCCGGCGAGAGCGTGAACACGCTGTGCGCTCTGGCAGCCGAGACTCCGCGCGACGGCCGAGCCAGAGGCTTGGCGACCAAGCTCCTCGAAGGGATGCGAGCCCTGGCCGAACGCCAGGGGCTGAAACATCTGATCGCCCCGGTACGGCCCTCGCTGAAGGAGCGCTACCCGATCGCACCGATCGAGCGATACGTGCAGTGGCGTCGCGCGGACGGTCAGCTCCTCGATCCTTGGATGCGGATCCACGAACGTCTCGGCGCCCGGATCGCCGGTGTCCTCCCCCACTCGCTCCGGATCACCGGGACGGTGGCTGAGTGGGAAGCCTGGACGGAGATGGCGTTCCCCGACTCAGGAGACTTCGTCTTCCCGGAGGGGCTTGCTCCGGTCCACATCGACCTGGCGGAGGACCTGGGCTCCTACTGGGAGCCGAACGTCTGGATGGTCCACCCGGACCTGGGCTGACCTCCTCAGGCGAGCGCGACCAGGTCCGCGTAGTCGGCGTTCCAGAGGTCTTCGACGCCGTCGGGCAGGATCAGCACCCGGTCTGGGTGCAGGGCGTGCACGGCACCTTCGTCGTGGGTGACGAGCACGATCGCGCCTTCGTAGCTGCGGATCGCCGCCAGCACCTCTTCCCGGCTCGCCGGGTCGAGGTTGTTGGTGGGCTCGTCGAGCAGGAGCACGTTGGCCGCGGAAACCACGAGCGTGGCCAGCGCCAGCCGGGTCTTCTCGCCACCGGACAACACTCGCGCGGGTTTGTGGGCATCATCACCGGAGAAGAGGAATGAGCCGAGGACGCTGCGAGCCTGCGTCTCGTTGAGCTCCGGCGCCGCGGTCTGCAGGTTCTCGAAGACGGTGCGACCCAGGTCGAGGGTCTCGTGCTCCTGGGCGTAGTAGCCGAGCTTGAGACCGTGTCCCGGGAGGACGGACCCGGTGTCTGACTCATCCAGGCCCGCGAGGATACGCAGCAGCGTTGTCTTGCCGGCACCGTTGAGCCCCAGGACGACGACCCGACTGCCCTTGTCGATGGCCAGATCGACGTCGGTGAACACCTCCAACGAGCCGTAGGACTTCGACAGTTCCTCCGCCATCAGTGGCGTCTTGCCACAGGACGCCGGCTTCGGGAAGTCGATCCGCGCGACCTTGTCCTGCCGACGGTCTGCCTCGAGCCCACCGAGCAGCCGCTCGGCGCGCTTGGCCATGTTCTGCGCCGCGACTGCCTTCGTGGCCTTGGCCCGCATCTTGTCGGCCTGGGCGAGCAGCGCCCCCGCCTTCTTCTCGGCGTTGGCGCGCTCGCGACGGCGGCGTCGCTCATCGGTCTCGCGCTGCTGGAGGTAGGTCGTCCAGCCCACGTTGTAGACGTCCACCTCCGCCCGGTTGGCGTCGAGGTGGAAGACCTTGGTGACGGTCTCGTCCAGCAGCGCCACGTCGTGGCTGATCACGACGAGTCCGCCCTTGTGCGACTTCAGGAAGTCGCGGAGCCACCCGATCGAGTCCGCGTCGAGGTGGTTGGTCGGCTCGTCGAGGAGCAGCGTCTCGGCACCGGAGAACAGGATCCTGGCGAGCTCGACCCTGCGTCGCTGACCACCCGAAAGGGTCTGCAGCGGCTGCCCCAGCACCCGGTCAGGCAACCCGAGGCTCGACGCGATCTGGGCCGCCTCGGACTCGGCAGCGAAGCCGCCGGCAGCGTGCAGCTCGGCGTCGGCCTGGGTATAGCGCCGCATCGCCTTGTCGCGCGCCGAGTCGTCGTCACTGCCCATCTCGTGCTCGGCCTGGCGCAGCCGGCGTACGACGTCATCGAGGCCGCGCGCCGACAAGATCCGGTCGCGCGCCAACACCGCGAGGTCGCCGGTCCGCGGGTCCTGCGGCAGGTAGCCGACCTGACCGGAACGGGTCACTTCGCCGCCGGCCGGCTGGGCCTCTCCGGCGAGGACCTTCGTCATGGTGGTCTTGCCGGCCCCGTTACGACCGACCAGGCCGACCTTGTCGCCTGGTCCGATCCGGAAGGACGCGTCCTCCACGAGGATGCGCGCGCCCGCACGGATGTTGAGGTGATGTGCGGTGATCATGGTGAGACAGAACTTTCGGCGTCGGCGGTGCGGTCGGTCAGTGCCCGGGTGGAGCGTCCCCGCTCAGATCACGGCATCATGGCCACAGGCTACCGTCCGGAGGACCACTGCATGAAGATCAACCCCAAGGCCAGAATCGACCGCAACCGGGTCCGTGTCCGAAGTGGCGGTGGTCGCAGCGGCGGGTTCCCGATGCCAGGCGGAGGCGGCAGCCGCGGTGGCGGGCTGCCGATCCCGGCCGGTGGCGGGGTCGTGGGCATCATCATCGTCATCGTCATCTTGGTGGTGATGGCGCAATGCGGAGGGGGGCTGCCCGGTACGGGCGGGTCTGCTGACAGCTCGACAGGCGATCAGGTTGCGAGCTGTGAGACCGGCGCTGATGCAGCGAAGAGTGAGGACTGCAAGCTCAACTTGTTCGTCAGCGCGATCGAGCGATTCTGGGAGAAGGAGCTACCGGCTCAGGGCGGAGTCGACTACAGCCCGGCGCAGATGCAGATCTTCAGCGGGAGCACGTCGAGCGGCTGTGGGCAGGCATCCTCGGCCATGGGGCCGTTCTACTGCCCGGCGGACGGCTACGTCTACATCGACGACACCTTCTTCAAGGACATGCTGCAGGGCGAGCTCGGCGCTCAGGGCGGTGACTTCGCGGAGGCCTACGTCGTGGCCCATGAGTACGGCCACCACGTCCAGGATCTGCTGGGCACCATGGCGAAGGCACAGAGCCGGGAGACCGGCCCGACCAGCCCCTCGGTGCGGCTGGAGCTCCAGGCTGACTGCTACGCCGGGATCTGGGCGCACAACGCCACCACCGTCAAGGACTCCGAGGGCAACGTCTTCATCACCGACCTGACCGAGGACGACATCAAGCGGGCGATCGACGCGGCCACCGCCGTGGGCGATGACCGGATCCAGCAGCGCACCCAGGGTCGCGTCAACGAGGAGCAGTGGACGCACGGGTCTGCCGAGGAGCGGGTCCGCTGGTTCATGACCGGTTATCAGGACGGCAGCCTGGATGCCTGCGACACCTTCGCCGCCAGCTCGCTGTGAGCGTCAAGGAGCCTGCGGGTCGGCGACCGTGATCTCGACCGATCGTGCCTTCTCCACAGCTGCCTCGAGGACCCGGCGTCGGGGATCGGCGACTCCACCGATCCAATGCCGCGGGACGGCAGCCAGGTCGATGAGGCGACGGTCGTCGAGGACCGCCTGGACACCGGCCTGGTCGCCACCGAGGACGAGCTCGGCCAGCCGGTGGGTTGCGTTGTCAAGGATGCGCACCACGTGTTCGGCTGCCGCTGCGTAGGCCTCGCGCGCCTGGTTGTCCCTGCGCCGGGCGAAGCGCTGCTGAGACCAGCCCCCCGCCTTGGTCTTGCCCTGAACGTGCCGCTGGCCGACTTTGGCCTGGACGATCTCGGCGCCGACGACGTGGGCGACGGCGAAGCCGCCCCGGCGCACCAGGATCACGCCCACCTCACGTGAGACGTCGAGATGGGCGATGAGCCCGGCCAGGTCAGTCCTGTCCAGCGGTGGGAACGGGACAGAGAACGATGCCCGTGCCCCATCGGGACTGATCGCACGGGCGCCGACCGCATCGAACGTCCACGCCGTCGCCGGGTGTCGAACGTCGAAGCGCTCGACCCAACCGGCGACACGGCCGAAGGGCACGCTGACCACCCGTGCGGGAGGGTCGTCGCCGTCGGCACCGTCAGGCAGCGGAACCCCTGCGATAACCGGGCAGCAGCTCGTCGACCAGGGCATCCGTCTCCGGCTCCGCACCGCGAGGTGACCCGTGACGCGCGATCGCGGCATACAGGTCGTCAGCCACGGCACGAACGTCCGCCTGACCGGCGTAACGGGCGGCGAGGGACAGCGCATCACGCCAGATCTCCTCGCAGGCCGGCGACATCCGCAGCCCGGCGAGCAACGCGTTGCGTGCCCGGATCGGATCGCCGGCCGCAGCGGTGAGCTGGGCGAGCCGGCGGGCCACTGCTACGACGGCGACTCGGGCGTCGGCCTCGACCGTCTCGTAGGCAAGCCAGCCGTAGCGCCGAGCCGGCAATCCGGTCCAGGCCGCGCCGGTCACCTGGGTCAGCGCGAGCTCGAGGTCGCCGATGGGGTCGGAGCCGGTGGCCGCCCGGTTCGCCAAGGCCCGGAAGACATCCCAGTCGAAGCGCACACCACTGCGAGACAGCCGCCAACGTCCCTGGTCGTCGATGGCCAGTCTCGGAGCGCCGGTGTCGTCGACGCCCAACCAGGTGGCTGCCTGGGCCAGGGCGGAGTCGCGGACGGTGTCACTGACCCCTCGCGGCCAGATGGCCGCGGACAGCACGTTCGGGTGGATGCCTTCCGGGTGCAGCGCCAAGTAGACGATCATCTCGGTGAGCAGGTCACGTCGCGCTTCGTCGACCTCGCCCGGGCCCGTCACGCTGACGTGACCGAGACTGGTGATCTCCACGCTCATCGGCTCGGACACGTCGAGCGCGTCCGGGTCGACGACGGGTGCTGCCACCGCGGCGGGCGAGGGGTCATCCGGGTCGTCGCCGGAGCCACCGGTCGCGAACTCGGCATCGAAGACGCTGAGCGCGTCGCGGTAGGTCTCCGCCGAGACGCGATGGGCCGCCACGTCGACGCCCATCGGACCGCACCACAGCGTGCCGTCGGAGGCAGCGACCATCCGGGCCACGGAGTCCTTGATGTCGCCTACCGCGATCACCCCCACGGCGTTGCGTGGGTCGGAGGCGATGTCGTGCAGGCGCTTGATGTCGGCGTCTCCGGGAACTCCACTGAGGATGATGAACTCGGGAGCCCACAGGCGTGCGTCGGAGTCATGGAGCCGACCGGCGCGCACGGAGTCATACCCGTGCGCTGCACACGCCGAGTGCTGGCGGCGCCGCTTGACGTCTACGACCTCGAAAACTTCGGGCAGCTCGTCGTAGTGGCGGATCTGGCCCGGCGCGAGCTCCGTCAGGTCGTCGGCGAAACCGACGAACGTGACGCGCGGGGAATCCGACCAGCGGTTGGTCGCCAGCGCGAGCCCGAGGCCTACCACGATGTCGCGGGCGACGGCCAGGTCTCCGCTGATGCTGATCAGACCCGCCATCGACTCCACGTCGATCAGCGTCTCGACGTCGTCGCCGCGGCGCCCGAGCGCGACCAGACCGGGCCACGGGCTGAGCGCGCCAGGCTCAGGGCGCACCGCTTGGGCATCCGACCGTTTGACGACCCAGGTGCGACCGCCTGCGTCGCCGGACCACGGAGCAGTCAGCCGAACGCGTGACTCGGCCGGGAAGGTCACCGCCAGCCCGTCGACGCCGAGAACGGCGCTGCTCGGCGCCGGGAAGTGCCTGTCCGTCCGGCAGCGCCTGGCCCAGGCTGCGCAGGACCCTGTCAAGAAAGATCGAGGATGACTCGTCGGCGGCTCCGCGCAGGTCGAACTCGTGGTCGAGCGGCTTTCCACCCCGCGGGTTGGGACCACCGTCCCAGCCACGACGCCGGCGAAGGTTGAGGAGCAGGCCGGCAGCCAGGAGCGCACCGGCCGTGCTGAAGCCGCCGATAGCCGTCATCGACGCGTCGTCACCCGTCTGGTCGCCGCCACCGCCACCGACGCGGTCGCCGGAGCCGTGGCCAGCAGTGCCGGCCGTCTGGTCGCCGCGGTGGTCGTCGGCCGTCTGGTGCTCGGTGTGCTCGTGACGCGGACCGGGGTCCTGTGTCCGGGGCTCGTGCTCGGTGGAACGCAGCCCGGGGCCCTCGGCATCGGCCGGCAAGCGCAAGATCCACCCGGGGTAGATGAGATCGGGGTTCCTCAGCGTCGTCCCGTCCGGCTGGGTGACGCCCTCGTTGAGGCGCACGATCTCCTTGTAGCGCATCCCGTCGCCGAGGTAGCGCTCGGCAATCCCCCACATGGTGTCGTAGTGCCGCCCCGCAGGAGGCTGGACCTCGACGTACTTGTGCAGACCCTGCGTATCGCGCTCGGTGAAGGCCGCTGGGGTTCCCCGGTGGTGGTGCACATCGCGGGACGCGTCCACGTCCGCCGTCCCGAGTCCGCCGGCCTCAGGGGCGGCCTGAGCCACCACGGAGGGACGTACCTGAGCGTCGTGCGCCTGGGGCGCGGAGGTGACCGCAGTGGCCATGGGCATCGCCGCGGCCAGCCCGCCGGTCATCAAGCAGAACCGCGCCGACCAGGCGTCGAGCCAGCGGCTGCGTGCCGACCGAGCCTCCCGGCACATGAGGCGAAAGGCCCCGCCCGCGGCGCTCGGCGACGAACTCGACCGCCAGACACACACAGAAGTGGAGCCACGCCAGCCAGACAACGGCGACCAGGATCGCCAGGACGTCTCTCGGCGTGAACTCGGCATAGATCCAGTCACTTGACGGCATCTGGTCCGGCCACGGGGTACCGAACCCTCGATACAGGGCGATGGGGACGCCGACCACGAAGACCGCGATCGCCAGCAGGGCCAGGACTCCGCGCGTGACTTCCGCCCGGCGGCTCTCATGGGGCTCTCCGCCGGGGAGACGCGTGTGTGCAGCGGTGCGCGTGACGACCACGTGGCATTCCCTTCTAGGCCATCGCTTCGAGCCCAGCCGATCTGGAGGGGTCCGTGCTCAGGGTGCGGCATCGGCCGCTCCGCCCATTGTGCAGCACCATGAGGTCACCGAACAGGACTGCAGGAGCTGCCATCTCGATCGACCCCGCGAGCTACCAGTCCGTCAGCGGCTGGACCTCGCCGACCGCGAGCCGCTGGCTGACCGTATAGGTGAAGTCACCGAGCCGGGCGAGCTCGTTGCCGGCGGCGTCCTCGACGGTGACCCGCCAGGTCGCGACGCCCTTGAGCAGGACGAAACCCCGGTCCTGGTTGGCCGAGGAGTGCTCGTACACCGTCCAGCAGCTGCTCGGCTGGTCCCCACCCTCGGACCGCGGAACGGTGTCGCGAGCGTCAGGATCGAACGGCACGTCGGCTTGACCGCACGGGATGTCGTCCATCCCCTCGCCCCCGGGGTCGATGACCAGGTCGTGCAGCCGGGCGTGCAGGAACACCGTGCCCTGGCTGAGCGTCGCGTAGGGCTTCCGGAAGCTGGGCTGTGTCTCCTCGGAGCCGTTGAGCGCCTTGATCCAGGTGGCCCAGAAGTACTGGTAGGTGCCGACCCTGACCGGCGCTGACGGCCCCGAGCCGATCCGTGGCAGGGGGTAGTAGTTGCGGGCGGACACCTTGTCCCAGAGGTCCTCCATCCACGGGTCCACGTGGGTCCACTCGTCGTACTTGTCGTTCGGGACCCATTGGGCGTAGACCTCGACGGAGATGTGTTGGCCGCCCCACGGCTGGGCGAAGTCGTAGCCCTGCAGACAGGTCTTCATCATGAAGTGGCCACCGGGAGGTTCGTAGGCGTTCACGACCATGCCGGGCGGGAACTCGAAGAACCTGCAGGCGGTGAACTCCCGCCCGTCGAGCCACGCGCGCAGCGAAGGGGGCCTGGGTCCGCCGGACCCGACGGCGCCACTCGGGACAGTAGCCACCGGCGTAGGTGCTCGAGGCGTAGAAGACGCAGCCACCGACGTGCGCGAAGCCGTTCGGGGCCATCGCCGCGGTCCGCGGGGCACCGACCCCGGCGATCAGGCCGCCGGCGGTCCAGCCCGTCGCTGCAGCCGGGGCCGCCACCCCGGGGCCGGCCAGGGCAGGCAAGCTGCTCTGATCGGTGCGAGCGGCCGCGGCACCAGTCCCCAGACCGAACCCGAGCAGGCAGAGTGCGCTCGTCGCGGCAACAGCACGGAGCAGCCCGCGCGTGCTGACAATCATGACAATCCCCTACATTCAGGTGCGAAGTGCCTGTCCGGTTGTCCTAGTTTATCGACAACCCAGGTCACCGTCTCCCGCGAGAGGGTGGCGACGGCCGGCACCCAGGTGGCGGGGACCGGCCCGGCCGGGGAGACCCCGGTGATCTGGTCCACGAACTCCGTGGAGGGCAGGTAGAGGCACACCCCCAGCTCTGCCTGCCGGGGATCGGGCCGACGCGCCTCCACCACCACGATCCTCGGCCGGGTCGGCACGGTCAGCCCGCGATCCCGCGCATCGGTGATGACGCGAACCTGACGGGCGTACTCCGCCGGGCTGGTGACCTCCCGAAGCGCCGGGATCGCCACCCCGGCGATCACCGATCGCGCATGCGCCTCCACGAAAGCCGCAAACGCTTCCGTCGTAGGATCACGAGGCACCTTCAGGCGAGTGGACACGATCACCGGACCAGTCGTCACGATCGGCGTTGTCGGCGTCGCCTGGCTCTCTCGCTTGGTGGCCTGCGGTGCCGCCGACGACGTCGAAGCGCCGGGCACGTGGACCGGGGTCGCGTCGGGCGTCCGGTCCGGCGTACAGCCGAGGAGAAAGCCGAGCAGCACGGCGGTGACGGGCGCCAGAGTCCTCCAGGTCATCAGAAGTTCGGTGTGACGGTCGTCGCGAAGGTCTCGAACGTCGTCTGCGTCTGTGTCGCTGTCGGTGGCGGCGGGGGCGGGTTGTCCGTGGGGAGCGTGATCGTGGTGACGCTGCAGGACACGCCGACGGTCAGGGGCAGCGTCGCGGGTGTCCCACACAGCAACGTCTCGTAGTCGGTGGGAAGTGGGATCACGGTGCCGGTCGGCGTCTGGTCGTCGGTCGGGATGTCGATCGTGGTTGTCGGGACCTCAGGTGTCGGGTCGATCTCGGGGAATGCCCGGTCGTGGTAGGGGTCGGTCACCGCCTGGACCGCCGAGGCGGAGGCGGTGGCATTGGCATGGAGGTCACGCACCCCGATCAAGCCGAACAGCAGAGGCGAGATGGTGATCTCCACGTGGACCTCGACGAAGTCGGTCTCCTTGTTGTCGTCGTGACCGAGGTCGGAGACCTCGCAGACGGTGATCGTGGCGTCCGCCGCGCGCGCCAGGTCGCAGTAGCGGTCCACCGCCTGCCGCGCCTTGCGCGGGTCGATGACGGCTTCCGCCTCCCGGAGATCCAACATGTCGGCGCCGGCACGCGCGGCCTCCTCCGCCGTCGCCTGGGCGCGGAGCTTGGCGTTGAGCTGGCGACCGCCATCGGTGACGAGCCCCCCGAGCAGGAGGAGCCCGACGGCCATCACGATCACGGCCGGCGTCAGTGCGCCGTGCTCGTCGTGCCGTCGGCGCAGCCTCCGCGCACGCATCCCCCGGTCCGTCATCGCTCAGAACCCGCAGAACGGGTCGCAGTAGACGCCGAACAGGGCCGGCATCGGGCTCGAGAACGTGCTCGTCAGCGTCATGTGTCCGATGCCGATGAAGCTGAGGTCGGAGACGTCGACGTCACACGTCACGGTCACGGTCAGCACCACCAGCCCGACGTCATCACCGACGGGGAGCGCGTTGTAGGGGCTCGATGTCTCGAAATGACCCGTCGACGACGTGACCTGGTGCTCGGCAGTGTCCCGGCAATGCTCCGGCGCGGTCGCGAGATCTGCCGCGATCGTGTCCGTGATGGCCTGCTTGGCGGTGGCGCCGTCGCGCGTCGCGGTGGCGGTCCGGGCGGCGTCGCGCGCCGCCTGGTCGACGTAGGACTGCACGTGGGCGTGCCTGCCGAACGCGGCGATCAGCAACATGACCGACAGCAGGACGGGCGCGAGCAGGACGAGTTCCAAGGACGTGCTCCCCCGCTCACCGTGGCGCCTGGTCACGGCTGCCCCAGGTCGGGCTGGAAGTCCTCGATCAGACCTGACGCGGAGCCCGAGACCGTGATCGTCCAGCCGGGGATCAGGTCGATCACACCGCCCTTCACCGTGACCGTCACCCGGTGAGTGGTGGCGTCGTAGTCAGCCTTGGCCTTCGGGTTCTGCACGTCACCGAGATCGTTGGCTGACTGCTCGGCGGACTGCTCGACCGCCGCCTCCCAACGACTCGGTCCGTCCTCCGGGTCGACCGTGCGAAGCTCCGCAACTCCCTCGCGGGCCGCCGCCACCGCGACGTCGCGAGCGTGCATCCACAAGGCGACCTCGATGATCGTGAAGATGAAGAGCAGGAACGACGGTGCGACGATCGCCATCTCGATGGCGCTCGCCCCTCGGTCGTTCCTTCTCGGTTTCATGGCTCAGTCAACGACCGGGGTCAGCATCCACCATCGGACTCGTTGCACAACTGGTCCTTCTTGTTGGTCACGAGCGACTTGATCGTGGTGCCGATGAGCACCGCGGCCGCGACGACGATGGCGGAGATGACCGCCCACTCGATCGCCGACGCCCCCCAGCTGTTGTCCTTGCGGTATCGCAGCGCCTCCCGACGCAGCGCCGCATAGTGCAGCAGCTGCTGAACGAGCCGAAACTCTGCTGGCATGGTGTGACCTCTTCTCCCCGGTTTGTGTCGCCACGGACGGACTACCGAAACAGACGATACGTGCTGGTGCGTATGACGACGAATACGACATCTAGGTTCTTCATCGGCGATCTTCCCCTGATGTGCAGCCTTAGCTGTTCAGGATCTGGGCAGTCGCAGGATAGGCCAGGAAGAGCAGAAAAGCCGCACAGATCAACAGCTGGGCCACGAGCATGGACTGCGACCGCTCCCCCGCCTGCCCCTCGACGTCGGCCAGCTCCTTGCGACGCATGGACTCGGCCCGAGCCATCAAGGACAGCTTGATCTTGGCCCCCTCGTCACCCGCCAAGGCCAGCGCCGAGGCGAGGTCGCGCAGCTCGTCCACCCCTAGCTCGCGTCCGAGCCGACTGACGCCTTCCCAGGGCGTGATCCCGACGACCCGGGCGTTGCTCAGCGCCTGCCGGATCCTGGCCATCGCCCAGTGATCGCCCACCGACGACGCCGCCATCAGCGCCTCGGGCAGACCGCGGCCGCCTGCCAGGTTCATGGCCACCAGATCCAGGAAGGAACCGACGACGTGGCGGAAGTCGCGACGTCGCGCCTCCGCCTCCTTGCGCAGGGCGAGATCAGGGATGAAGAACGCGAACACGGCGCTGCTCAGCGTCAGCATGGTCGACAGCGTCGGCGCGAGGCCCGCGACGGTCACCACCGCCGGTACCCACAACAGGGCGCCGAAGGCCAGCAGCACCTTGGTGCCGAGGTGGATGGCGAACGGCCGGTTCATGATGGCCAGGTTGCTGCGCGACTTCTCGAACTTCCAGCCGCGCACGGCCGCCTCGGCTTCGAGCCGGGAGCCGAGGTTGAGCCTGGCGCGCTCGAGACGACCTGGCTGGGCGTCGGCCTCGGTCAGGCTCGGTGCCGGGGACGAGACGCGTCGCCCCGCGTCGATCCGGGCCAGCGTGGCAGCGACGCCTGGTCGCGGGCGGACGAAGACCCGGACGAGGAGGAAGAGGCCCAGCCCGGCGAGCGCGCCGGCCAGCATGATCGCGATCACGAGACGCCCCCTCCGGAGACGGACTCGAGGCGCTCGGAACCGCGGCGGTGGCTCTGCACCAAGAACCGCTCGGGCACCTCGACGCCCGCCAGGCTGCGCAGCCAGAAGACGCCGAGGGCGAACAGCAGGATGACGCCGACCAGCACGATCTGGCCCGCAGCGGAGTCATAGGGCGCCAGGTACTTCTGGTTGAACAGCACGAGTGCCCCCGACACCGCGAGCGTCACGCCGACGACGATCTGCACGCTGCGCCGGGTGCTGCGCCGTGAGCCTTCCACGCGGCGTCTGAGGTCGAGCTCCTCGCGCCCGGACTCGGACAGGGCGCTGAGCACGTCACGCAGCCCGGGTCCGCGCAGCCGGGAGTTCAAGATCAGGGCAGCGATGATCAGGTCGGCCGACGGGTCGTCGAGGTCGTCCGCGAACTTCATCAGGGCGGCCGGCAACGGCTCGCGCACCCGGAGCCGATCGACCAGCAGGTTGAGGCTCGGCCGGATCACCGGGGCCGCGTTCACCGTCGTCGCCGGGATCGCCTGTTCGAGACCGACGGCGCCCGCGATGGTGTCACGCAATGCCTCGGTCCAGGCGGTGAGACCCTCGACGCGTTCGATCGCGAGGCGCTCCTCGGCCGCTCCCCCGAAGATCCGCTTCCAGAAGACGACGAGCAGGGCCAGCGCGGCCGCAAGCACGATCCATCCGGTTGCGGCCATCACCGCCAGGAACGTCACCGCGCCCAGCGCGAGACGGATGGTGCCACTCCGAAGGTCGATGTCTGTGATGCTGAACGACCGGCTCGGGGTGCCGTCGTCCGAACCGGGCTCTCGCCCGACGAAGAAGAGCACCAGGCAGAAGATTCCGGTCCCGATCGCGGCGCCGAGCGTCAGGAACAGTGCGAGTGAGTCGAGCTGCATCACGACCACCCGCCGCCATGAACCAGAGGCTTGTAACCGTGCCGCTCGAGGTCGCCGATGCACTGGATCGGCGCATGGGACACCGCCAGCCCGCTGCTGGGGTCGGGAGCGAAGACCTCGCTGGAGAGAACGCGCTCGTCGTGACCCACCACCTCGCGCACGCTCTCGATGACCCGGGCCAGTCCGCCGCCTTCGGCGTAGTCGTTGCGCTTGCGCAGGAAGACCACGAAGTCCAGCGCGCCGGCGATCAACATCTGGGTCGCCTCGATCGGGAGGCGCTCCGAGGACTGGATGGCGTAGGTGCTGATCCGGTTGAACACCTCCAGAGACGAGTTGGCGTGGATCGTGGACAGGGAACCGTCGTTGCCCTGGCTCATGGCGTTGAGCATCGTGACGATCTCGTCGCCGAGAACCTCGCCGACGATCACCCGCGACGGGTTCATCCGCAGCGACCGACGTACGAGCTGGGCCATCGAGACGCCGCCGAGCCCTTCGGAGTTCGGCAACCGCTCCTCGAAGGCGACAACGTTCGGGTGCAGGTCGGCAAACTCACCGAGCCCGAGCTCGAGGGCTCGCTCGACGGTGACGAGGCGCTCCCACGTCGGGATCTCGTTCGCCAGGGCCCGCAGCAGGGTCGTCTTGCCGGCGTTCGTCGAGCCCGCCAGCATGATGTTCTTGCGCGCCGCGACCGCGGCCTTCAGGAAGTCGCCGACCTCGGGCGTCATCGTGCCGTTGGCGATCAGGTCGTCGAGAAAGACGCGACCGAGGCGAGACTTGCGGATCGACACCGAGGGGCGAGCACAGACGTTCATCACGGCTGAGAGTCGCGAGCCGTCCGGCAGCCGCAGGTCCAGCTGCGGGTTGGCTGAGTCGAACGGGCGACTCGCGAGTCCGGTGTGCGCCGCGAGGACCTGGATCAGCTCGACGAGCTCCTCGTCGGACTCCGCGACGTCGCCGTGTCGTTCCTCGCGCCCGTCGCCGTACTGCACGAACACGTGGTCGTAGCCGTTGATGTCGATGTTCTCGACCTCGGGGTCGTCCAGCAGGGGCTGCAACCGACCGACACCGAACAACGCCGAGTGGATGGCAGAGGCGAGACCGGCCTCCTCCTCAGGCGTCGGCGGCGTACGGCCGTCGGCGATCTCCATCCTCGCGTGGTCCTCGAGGATCTGGATGATGAGAGAGCGGGAGTACTCGCGCTCGTCCTCCGCCGACATGGGTGCCACGCCATTCATCTGATCGCGGCGACGCTGGTCGTTGAGCCGGTCCGCCACCTGGACGCGCAGCTGTCGAACGAGGTCGTGGTCGATCACCGGCTACCTCCCCCCGGTGCAGCCTGGGCGCCACCGCGTCCGTCCGGCCAGGCCGGAGTCTCGGCAGCCGACTCCTCTGCGAACGAGAAGTCGCCCCACTGCTCTGCCTGCCCGTCCGGCAGCGCTGCTTCCGGCAGGGGTTCGAAGAAGGGCTCGACGAGGGCGGCTGCCTGCTCGGTCGCGGGCCTTGCCGTCTTCACCAACAGGGTCTTGTCTGCGCGCCCGATCACCTGGCCCTTGAAGAAACCGGCACCCTTGGGGTCGGCCGCGATGTGCCACACCGCCTTGAGCGGGATCTCGGTGCGCTCGAGGGAGTCACGAACCTGGCTCACCGCCTCGCGGGCCTTCGGATCCCCGATCACAGCGACGGCGATGGGAGTACCCACCGGAGAGGCAGGATCGAGGCTGCGTCCCAAGGTGGCCAACCGCTCGCGGGTGTGGATCACCGAGCTCGGGTCCGTGGTGCAGACCAGGACCAGAAGGCGGGAGGCCCGGATCAGGGCGGCCTGCGGAGTCGTGGTGCCGATCCGCCCGCAGTCGGCGATCACGTCGTAACCCGGGATGCCGTCGAGGGCAGGACCGAGCTGGGGCCAGAGATTGGTCAGTCCGGCAGCCTGCTCAGGCACCCGGGGACCAACCATCACCTCCAGACCCCCCAGCACTCGTTGGCCGTGCGCCAGCACCAGGTCCGAGTTGAGGCCCTTGCGTCCGGCGGCTGCGAGGCTGAGCAGGCCCCGCTCGGAATCCAGCACTCCGCCGTCCTCCGCCGACATCCGCAACGGAATGTCAGCGCCGGACGTGTCGCACTCCGCCACCAGGACCTGCCGTGGCCACAGTGCTCCCATCGCCAAGGCGGTGGTCGTGACCCCGGGAGACCCCTTCGCAGCGGCAACCGTGACGAGGGCCATCTACGGCGATTCCTTGGGCAGCTTGGCCACCTCGCCCGGACTCGCACACACGATCGTGCGCGCGTTCGGCGCGACCTCGACGACCTCCACGTCGCCCAGAGACGAGGACGTCGCGAACTCTGCCGAGCAGCGGTTGGACATCACGACATCGAGGACCGAGCCGTCACCGGTGTCCGAGGCGCGTGCCCCGCGCACCGTGCCGCCGGTCAGCCGGAGCGGGTTGCCGTCCTGGTCGCTTCTCACGACCACGACCGAGTCGCCCGGCTTGAGGGTCTTCGGATACTGCGAGGGGTCGAGGTTGAGCCCAACGATGTCCTGGTCGCCCGCGAGCTCAGGCGCGTCGCCGTACATCCCTCCGGCGAGAACGGTGTTCGGGACGAGCTCGACGCGCGCGTAGCTGTCGATGACCTCGTTGCGCTGACTCGCGAGGATGAAGTCTCCGCTGTCTGCGGGCAGTTCGATCGTGCGCAGGTCGCCGCGCTCGATCTGGTCGCCGTAGTGAATCGTCTGGTCGACGACGAGGTAGGACTCCGTCTGGCTCTGGCGAAGGGCCAACCATCCGGCGAGCACAGCCCCACCGGCGATGAGGAGAACGGCCAGGGCAGCCAACGCCGGACGTCGCTCACGCGAGGACGGCAATCTCGTGGTCGGCGGCGCGTTGCCTCCGCGGCCGCGGCGGCCGCCCGGGGGCGGCTGGTTGGTGATCGTCATCTGGGTCGTGCTTCCCCTCTGTCGACGGTCGGCACTCCCCGTGGTGCCGGCTCGTTGCCGGACAAACTCTACTTCGTTCGGGGAGGTGGAGAATCCACCTGTACGACGTTCACGAATGGGACCGATCGGACGAGCGGTCCGGCGGCCCGGACGGCGCACGTCCCCGCGTCGGCGCAACCGCGAGCACCAGAACCCGGATACGTCGCGAAGGAAGTCTGCTGCCGATCGTTCTCCTCGCTCTTCTTGAAGGCCTTGATGACCGCGAAGGTGGCCAAGATGACCGCGACCACGACGATGCCGGCCACCACGCCCGGCCAGATCCGCCGCTGGTCCCGCCACGTCCGGCTCGAGCCGTGCAGCAACGCGGAGTGCAGCTGTCGGCGGCGCAGGGCATCTGCCTCCAACAGGTAGCGCTCGGCGTTCGGTGTGGTTCCGGCGTTCGGCGGCATCCAGGGCGTCGGCGCGCGGCGTTCGTCGCCTTGGGGCCGGGTCTGTGGTTCCCGCGCCGAGGGGTCGGACATGACTCAACGCCTCCCCGTCTGAGCCACCGACCCGAGGGCGACCAGACCCGCGATGTCGATCATGGCGAGCCGGGTGGGCAGCGCCACGCGTGACGGGTCGAACGGGTCACCGTGGGCGAGCAGCTCCTCAGGCGGAACGGCCACGATCCGGGCACCCTGAGGCATCTGCTCCCGCATCGCCTTGACCATGCTCCGCAGCGCCGCCTCGCGATGACACACCACGACATAGATCGCTGAGTCGAGGAGGTACGGGTCGATCTCAGCAGCACGCTCAGCGGCCACCCGCGCACCGTCGACCCCGTCGGCTCCGGAGCCACTGACGATCACCACCTGATCGGCCCGGCTGAGGATGCTGTGGCCGGACTCGCTGGCGTCATTGCCCACGTCGAACAGCGAGAACGCCGACGACTGTCCGAGGCGGTCGACGATCGCCGGTACGTCGCGACGACGCACCGGTGTGCCCCACCGCGGTCCGTCCAGCACCTGGAGCCCGTTGCTCAGTCGAAGCGGTGTCACGTCGGCATCGGGACGGGCCAGGTCGCGGGCGTTGGGCGCCTTCGTGCCCGTCAAGCCGAGGCCGAGCGACGGTGTCCCCGGCCGCAGCGAGACCAGCGTCGTGGTGTCGTCACGCAGCGCCGCCAACACACACCCGACCCCGATGGCGACCGACGTCGTGCCGACGCCGCCCTTGCCCGACACAAAGACCACGGACCGGGGCTCGGTCTGCCGCGCCCGCACCCGGTTGACCATCTCTCGCTCGCGGTCGGCGGCATCGGCTGCATCCGGCGTCAGCATCCCGAACGTGATCGCCCGGGCCAGGTGCGACACGGTGCCCCGCGACGGCTGACTCGGACGGTCCGCGCCGAGCAGGAACTCGAGCGGGACCGCTGGTGTGTCGGGCTCAGCTCCTGTCGCCCCCCGGGCGATGGGCGGCGGGGCGGGCGTCCACGCAGAGCTGGTTCCCGACGCCGGGAGCACCGGCCCTGGCCCACCGGCACGTAGTGGCACGACATTGCCCGAGGAGGCTGCTCCCGGGGCCACCTGTCCCGGAGCGGCCTCCTCGGCCGCTGCGCGCTGCTCGGGTTCCTGTCCGGCGTCCCGCCCTCGCGGCGTCGTGTGCTGCGGACCAGGTGCCTGAAGGCCCAGCGCCCGCGGGTCGATTCCCATCCTCGCCAGCTCGCCGGCGGCGCCTTGAGCAGAGGACCGGCGTCGGGCCGCCTCCTGCTCAGCAGCCTCTTCGGGTGACAGGTCGTCGTTCATCGACTGTCCTTTGTCCGCTCCGAGGCCACGTCAGTTGCCCCGTACGTAGTCGTACAGCCCGACAGCACCCATCGTCACCACCACCAGGTCCACGACCACGATCAGCTCGACGAGGTTCAGGATCCTCCTGGTGCGGGCTCTGGTCACGTCAGACAACCGGGTGATGCTGATGGCGACCAAGGCCGCGCCGACGCCGGCGACGGCCGCGTACAGCCATCGATCGAGCGCCTCGTGGTCCGATGCCAGCTGCAAGACGCTGGCAAGCCCGATGACGACCCCAGCGAGGCGTGGCGCCAGCATGAACTGGATCCGGCTGAAGACGCGGGACCTCAGCAGCAGCGCCGCCGCCAGGCTGAGGCTGAGCAGCCGGTCCCAGACGTCCTGGCTCGTCTCGCTGCCGTGCAGCCCGAGCCAGACGCCGATCAGGGCGGTGACCAGGCTGACGCCGACGACGCTGCCGAGCAGCAACCCGGTGCTCTCCTGGAACCTGGCGGTCAGAGCCTGCTCGGAAAGCCGACCCGCGTTGCGGACCCGGTAGTCGGCACTCGACAGACCTCCCACGGCGATCGACAGCCGGGGCATCACTCCGATGCTCAGCACGGCCAGCGTCGCGACCACCCGGACCGCGATCCCGACGTCACCGCCGGCCGCATCGACGATCGAGAGAACGCCCAGCGCAACGAGCGCGACCGTAGCGGCCGCGAGCAGCGGCGTGCCTCGGCGACTGAACAGCCGGCCGACCCCCGCCACGACCGTGGCCGCGGCCACACCGACCGTCAGCGCGACGGTGGTGTCCGAGGAGCTGCGGGCGGTCAGCTCGACGCCCGCGACGAACGCCCACAGGGCGGCCACGGTCAAGGAGAGGTACGGCGTCCAACGGGCGCCCCACCGGCTGCCGATCCACGACGCCCCCACCAGGACCACCGCTGTCAGCGCGGCGCTGGCCACGCGCTCGGTCTGCAGAGTCGCGCTGGACTCCAGGAACGCCGGGCCACCCCGCATGACGCGCAACCACAGATCGAGCAGAGGACCCACGAGCAGCAGGACGAGCACGCCGCAGGTGGTGATCAGGGTGAACGTCACGGTCGACTGCGAGGTCCAGGCGCCGCCTGCCCCGTCGACCGAGTCCTCGATCGCGTCGCGTACGTCCTCGACGAAGGCGGCCCGCGCCTCGGTGGAGAAGGCCCGCAGCTCGATGACGTCACCGTCGTGCACCCCGGCCTCGGCCAGGCTCTGCGACCACGGGAGGGACTGCCCACCGATCCGGGCCAAGGTGAACTCGCTCGGGTCGCCGGTCGACTCCTCCGGCGCGCAGAACCGCAACACCTGAGGCACCACGTCCGCAACAGGCAGCCCGCTGGGCAACGCCAGGTCGACGCGGCGGGTGCCGCTGACGACCGTCACGCGGCTGTACGACGTGAGCAAGGAGGTCCTTCCGAACGGGTGCCGACACCTGGACAGGACGGTGACGTGTGGTGCCTGGTTGAGCGCGTACGGTTCACAGGAAACAATCGTGACGGAGCATATCCGCTCGACCAGGTCATTTATCGCTCGGAGGCGCGTGTGACGACAACGTTGGTGAAGCGTTCCGCGCGGATCGCGCCACCCACCGTCCCCACCGACCCGATCACGATCGCGGACCCGCCCACCCAGCAACAGACTCCTCCCGCCGCAGCCGGCGCCACCATGATCTTGATGCCGGTGATGAGCGGCGTCGGGTCGCTGACAGCCGCGGTTGCCAACCGAGGCAACCCGATGCTGGCCGTGGGTGGCTTGATCTTCCTCGTCGGGTCGATCACGGTCGGCGCCATCATGATCATCTCCCAGCGGACGGGCCCCAAGCGGCTGCTGCGCGAGGGCCGCGAACGCTATCTGGACTATGTCGAGGACCTTCGCCACGCTCTGAGGGAGACCCAGTCGGCCCAGAAGCAGAGCGCCGCCTGGCGACACCCGTATCCCGGAGCTGCTGCCCGACCTGGCGCGGAGCGGCACCCGTCGCTGGGAGCGGCGTCGAAACGACTCCGACCACCTGACCCTGCGGATGGGGATCGGTGACCAACCCATCGCCGCCACCCTCACGATGAACGCCGACACCGGCCCTCTCAACCAGTTCGATCCGGTGTGCCTGGACGCCGCGGTCAACCTTCGGACCCGGTACTCGATCCTGCACGACCAGCCGGTGACCGTGGACCTGCGTCCGCTGAGCGTGCTGAGCGTGCTCGGCGACCGCCACGTCTCACGTCAGCTCGCCACCGGCCTGGCACTCCAGCTGGTCACCTTCCACACGCCCTCGGACGTCAACCTGGCCGTGGTCCGCTCCGACGATCATGCCGACGAGTGGGAGTGGGCCAAGTGGCTGCCGCACTGCCAGTCCACGGCCTCGATGGACGGCGACGTGCCCGCCCGGCTGATCACGACGTCGGTGGCAGCGATGGCTGAACTGCTCTCCGGGGAGCTCGAACGCCGCCTCACCGAGCGGGCTCGGACCCGGGGACGGGCACCCGATCCACGCAGATCGGCTCGTCGTGATCGTCGACGGCGAGGGCTGGGCACCGTGCGTGGCCTGGAGTCGCCAGACGCTGCCGTGAGCCTGGCCGAGCTCGGCGTGCACGTGGTGTTCCTGCTCTCGCGAGCGCCGTGAGGAGCCGGAGAGCGTCGACGACCGGGTCGAGGTGCGTCCGGACTTCGTCGCGACCCAGGCCTCGCGCCCGGTGCCGTTCGTCGGTGGACCGGGTCCCGGACGGCCTCGCCGTTCTCGTCAGCCGTCAGCTCGCCCCCCTGCGGGTCTCGATCGAGGAGCATTCCGGCGACGAGTCGCTCGCGACGACCGTCGGTCTCCCGGAGATTCTCGGGGTCGAGGACCCGGCCGCACTCGACGCTCGGGTCACCTGGCGCAAGCGGTCCCTGCGTGACCTGCTCCGGGTGCCGATCGGCGTCGGCGCGAACGGCGGCGTCGTCCTGCTCGACCTGAAGGAGTCGGCGCACGGTGGCATGGGACCGCACGGCATGGTCGTCGGTGCGACCGGCTCGGGCAAGTCCGAGATGCTCAGGACCCTGGTCTCCTCGCTGGTCATCAGCCACGGGCCTGATCGCCTCGCGCTGATGTTGGTCGACTTCAAGGGCGGGGCGACCTTCGCCGCCATGGAGGACATCCCGCATATCGCCGGGATGATCACGAACCTGCAGGACGACCTGACCCTGGTCGACCGCATGCGCGATGCGCTGTTCGGAGAGATGCAGCGCCGGCAGGAGATCCTCAAGAACGCCGGCAACCTGCCCAACGTCACCGCCTACCAGGACCTGATCGATGCCGGCGAGGACCTCGAGCCGCTCCCCCACCTGCTCGTCATCATCGACGAGTTCTCCGAGCTGCTCACCGCCAAACCGGACTTCGCCGAGCTGTTCGTCGCGATCGGCCGGATCGGCCGCTCGATCGGGGTGCACCTGCTGCTGGCGACGCAGAAGCTGGAGATGGGCAAGATCCGTGGCCTGGAGTCGCACCTGTCCTACCGGATCTCGCTGCGCACGTTCTCCGAGTCCGAGTCGCGCGACGCGATCGGCGTACCCGACGCCTACCACCTGCCGCCGGAGCCCGGTTCGGGCTACCTCAAGGTGGACACGACCGTCTTCGAGCGGTTCAAGGCTGCCCTGGTGTCGTCGCCGTACACCGCCCCCAGCGAGACGGGCCGAAGACCCAGGTTCCGGCCGTGCCGTACCTCGCCGTCAACGGTCTCGGCGCCTGGATCGCGGACCAGAACGCCGCAGCGAAGGCGGACGGCCGATGCCGACGACCGGTCGGGTCGGTTGTCGGGCCGAGGGGAGCGCTCGGTCCTCGACGTCGTCTGCGACCGGCTGGTCGCCCCCGGAGCGGACCAGGTCGCGGCGGGTGTGGCTCGACCCACTGTCCGCGCACCTTCCGCTCGACCGCGTGCTCGACGTCGAGGCCAGGCCGGCCAGCCGGCAACGGTGAAGGCCGTCCTCGGTCTGGTCGACGAGCCTGCCAAGCAGCGCCAGTTCCCGCTCGAGTGGGACTTCGCCGGTGCGGCCGGGAACGTGATGGTCGTCGGGGCACCACAGTCCGGCAAGAGCGTGCTGCTCCGCACTCTGATCGCCTCGCTGTGCCTGCGCTACTCCCCCTCCGACGTGGTGTTCTACTGCCTCGACTTCGGCGGCGGCACACTTCGGGGATTGGCCGACATCCCGCACGTCGCCACGGTGACGCCGCGGACCGACGTCGAGCGCGTCAGCCGGACCGTCAACGACGTGATGTCGCAACTCGAGAGTCGAGACGCACTGTTTCGTGAGCACGGAGTGTCCAGCATCGAGGAGTTCCGGCGGGCCAAGGCGCAGGGACAGATCCAGGTCGACGCCCCCGGCGACATCTTCCTCGTCGTCGACGGCTGGGGATCGTTCCGCGAGGAGTACGACGCTCTCGACTACACCGTCGCCGACATCGCCGCTCGGGGACTCAACTACGGCGTACACGTGGTCATCACGGTCAGTCAGTCGATGGAGGTCCGGATGCGCATGCAGCCGGCCTTCGGTGGCCGGATCGAGCTGCGACTCAACGACGTCTTCGACACCGACTTCGGACGTGCCGTGGCGCAGCAGATCACCAAGGACACCCCCGGTCGTGGCGCCGTCGAGCCGGGTCTGATCTTTCAGGCGGCGATGCCGCGGGTGGACGGCGTCGAGGACGACGACGACCTGTCCGAAGGCCAGCACAACCTGGTCGCCGCCATCGCCGCCAAGTGGCCGGACAGTGCAGTCGCTCGCGTGCAGGTGCTGCCCGAGCAGGTTCTCCGCAGCGAGCTGCCGCCTGTCGAGCCGGCATACCCGGAGATCCCCGTCGGCGTGCTGGATCGCAATCTGCGCGCAGCCTCGGTCGACCTGCTGCAGGGCAGTTCTCCCCACCTCCTGGTGTTCGGTGACGGGGAGACCGGCAAGACCAACCTGCTCAAGCTGCTGCTCAAGGGCTACATGGAGCTGAAGTCGCCCGACGAGCTCGGCATCGTGGTGGTCGACAACCGGAGGAGCCTCCTCGACGTGGTCCCCCAGGAGTACCTGCTCGCATACTCCACGGACAACGAGCAGACCCTCGGCGTCTCCACGGAGATCGCGCAGTCGCTGCGACGGCGGCTGCCGGGCAAGGACGTCACCTCACAGCAGTTGCGGGAACGCAGCTGGTGGAAGGGCCTGGAGGTGCTGTTCGTCGTGGACGACTACGACCTCGTCTCGACGTCGACCGGCAACCCGCTCAGCCCGCTGATCGAGTACTTCGCTCAAGGCCGTGACCTCGGCTTCCACTTCGTGATGGCGCGGCGGATGGGGGGCTTCGCCCGTGCCCAGTTCGAGCCCATGGTCCAGCGCCTGACGGACCTGAGCGTGCCGGGCTTCATCTTCTCGGGCGATCGAATGGAAGGGCGCGTGGTCGGAGGGATCACGGCGCAACGGCTGCCCCTGGGACGAGCGCTGTACGCCAACCGCAACGGCCTGGTGGGACAGGTCCAGACCGCGCTGGACGACAGCGATCCCGGCTGACCGCGCGGAGATCGCCTCCCAACGTGATGGGGCGTGACCGCCAAGGTCACGCCCCATGCCGCCGTGCGCCGACGCCTCGTCAGCCGCCGAGCTGGCCGTTGATGTCACGCATCAGGCCCTGCTGTGCTGCCAGGTTGGCGGCCTGCACACGGGTCGACTCGTTCTGACCCTCCGCGATGGTGCGGCCGCCGTTGGCCGTGTTGGAGCCGAGCGCGCGAACGGCCTGCGGGAACTGGAGGTGGCTCTTCTGGTGCGTGTCGTGGTAGCTGCTCAACGCCTGGCTGACCAGCGGATGGTGTACGACGCCGGACGCGTCCAGGTACGACGTGAGCACGGCCTTGACCGCGGAGTCGGCCTCGGGTCCCAGGGCGAAGACGCTCTTGCCGCTGGACTGGACGACTCCGGTGTCCATCGCGTAATAGCTCATCTGACCCTCCTCGACTCCTCAGCGCCGTCCTGCTCAGCGGTTGCCGAAGTACTTCGTGGCCTGCTGGGCCGCGCCCTGCTGGATGTCCTGGCTCTTCTGGTTGCTGCTCAGCATCTTGGCTGCCGAGTCGATGCTCGTCGTGTCGCGCTCGAACTGCTGCTTGGCGATGCTCGCGACCTGCTCCGACCCTGCGACGTCCTCACCGAGGGCAGCCTGGTTGGTCTTGTGCAGCGTTGCGGACTGGTCACGTGCCTCGGACAGTGAGCCGTGGTGCGTCGAACCGGCGCTGATCGTCTCTTCACCGGCAGCGAAGTCGTGGCGAACCTTGTTACCGCTCATGATGGGTTCCTCTCGGACAGTCTGGAAGTTCGGGGGGTTGGCGGTCAGGCCTCGATGGACCGGTTGAGGTGCTGGAAGGTGTTCTCGCCCTCCTGGGCTGACACCTTCTGCTGCTGCAGCGAGTCCGTGGTGCCCTGGACGACGGCCTTCTCACCCTGGGCGAAGCTCTGTGCGACCTCGGCGCCGCGAACACCAGCGGTGCCGGAGGCGCCGGAGTTGGTCTCCATCGAGTTGCGCATCATGTCGCCCGCGGGGCCGACCATCCGGCCGTTCGTCGCTTCGGACACGTTCTGGAGCGCCTTGGCGGCCTGGACACGGGAGTCGGCGTTCTCCACCATGCCCTTCGCAGCCTGGGAGACACCGCCGACCTGCTCCAAGCCAACTGCGTTGTTCGACATTTCTCCTCCAGGAGTGTGAGACTTCCCGCCGACCTCTCGCCGACGACGTGAACGACGCTACCCCGCCAGAGGGTCACCTCCGGAAAGCCAGGCCTTCCAGGCTCGACCGTGCGCTGCACCCGCGTCCGTGACCCCCTGATGGCGCAGACTTGTCGGCGAACCAGCACCCGACCGACCTGAGACGGACGATCCGACCATGACCCTCTTCGAGCACTACCCGGCCACGCCGGGCAGCGTCCGCAGCCGTGGCAAGGCGATCATCAGCGCAGGCGCCCACGTCACCTCGGTCGCCCAGGATGTCGACCGGGCGCACAGCGGCGCCGTGTCCGTGGTGGACGGGTTTCTCGCGATGCCGTTGCTCACCGCGCCCGAACCAGTCCGGACCAGCGCACAGGCCACCAACCAGGCCGCCACGCTTGCAGGTGGCGCCACCAACCTGTTCGCCGCGGACATCGAGACGTACAACGCCGGCATCGACCGGCTCAACGAGCGCTACGCCACCGCCCAGGCAGCCGGGTTCTACGTGGACACCGAGCGGTTCTGGATGCATGGCAACCAGACTGCGGCCCAACGACAGTCCGCCTGCGACCTGGCGGTTGCGCACGCCCGGTCGGCGCTGATCTCCTCGTTGCGCGCCGAGAAGCAGAAGCTCGACGACGCTCTGGACCAGGATGCCCGGCACGTCGCGGCGATGCTGCACCGAGGGCCCTCACTCGACGCGGTCTACGAGCTCACTGCCGCCGGTGCGATCCCCCCGAGCGTGGCCCTCGCGTACCCCGGCGTCGACCCGAGCTTCTTGAAGGCCCTGAAGGATGGCGGACTGACGGCCTGGAAGGTCTACTCGAAGGTGCTCCGCATCAAGGGAAACCTCGAGGCCGCCAAGCTTGCCGTGCAGGCCTGGAACGAGCTGGACGCCGGACGCTCGATGATCCCGTTCGCTCGCACGTTCGACGACGTCGTCGAGGTGTTCGGTCAGCTCGACAACGGTGACGACTACCTGGCGCTGTATGCGCAGATGCGCAACTCCGAGTGGCTGGCCAACGCCGCGCGGGCCGGACTCCCCATGTCGAAGTTCGCCAAGGGCATGGCCGGGATCGGGATCCTGGCATCCGGATATGACCTGTTCGCCAATCCCGACGGCCACTCCGGGGCGCGGCGTGGCGTCGACATCGGCATGGACGTCGTGGGGATCGGCGCGGCCGGCACCGGACTGGCCGTGGCCACCGGTGTCCTCGCCGTCACGCCTGTCGGGCTCACCGTGATCGCCGTGGCTGGCGGGGTCACCGCCGCCTGGGCCGCCGGCAGCTACATCTATGACCACTGGGACGACATCACCGATGGGGTGGACGCCGCCAAGGACTGGGTCGGAGACAGGGCTTCGGACCTCGTCGACGGTGCCGGTGACGTGGTCGATGACATCGGCGACGGGATCAGCGGCGCCTGGCACGGGGTGTTCGGGTGACGGCCACCGACGAGACCCCGTCGGTCGACGAGATGGCGCTCCGGCTGCTCCACCAAGGCCGCGACGACGTCCGGGAACTCGTCGTGCTGACCGATGCCGACCTGCTGGCGCTCGACGGGCTGCACGGGGAGCACGTGGCTCCGATGCCTTGGCTGGGTGGGAGGGACGATCCGACCAAGGAGCTCGCCGCCGAGCTCGGATGGCGCCAGCTCGCCGCTCGAGGTCTCGCGGCCACGTCGTACGACGCCGGAACCGCGCTGCACGTCAGCCTCCAGGTCCAGGCCGTCCTCCAGCTGCGCCGGGCCTCCTCGGCGATCGTGATCGCGCAGCAGGAGACCGGCTTCGGCGCAAACTGTCTGGTGATCTACGGGCAAGGCCGCCTGGGGATCCTCGCGGAAGCCGTCGACGGCTACGGCCTGCACCGCTTCTCCACCATGTCGGCCCAGGCGGCCTTCGACGCACTGCTGTCGTTCGCTGTTCCGACCGGGACGTACGCCGACGCGGACGGACCGGTGACGGTCCACGCCGAGGCCGAGTGGACGACCAGCCCACCGGCCGAGCTCGGCGAGGCAGTGGCGGCGACCGTGCTGGCGGGGGTGAGTCGATCGGGTACCGACGTCATCGAGCGCCGGCTGTCTCTGTACGCCCTGCCCGACCGGGTCGTCGCCGGGCTGCCGGTCAGCGACGGCCTGGGGATCCGTGACGTCACCCGGGACACGGTGACCGAGCTCCTTCGCGGACTGTCCGGCTCGTCGCCGCAGCCGCCGGAATCGTCCCAGCCGGGTTCGGCGTCCCCTTCCGATTCCTGAGCACACGCGTAATACCCTCGTCGCATGTCGCCCGCACCCGCCGACCTCGGCCGACTCGTGTACGCAACGAGGCCTACTCCGACAGCGCACGCCTGGCTCGTGATGTTGGCACCTGCGGCTCTCTTCGCCGTGCTCGGGGCGCTGGCCCCCCCGCGTACCTGGTGGACGGCCACCATCGCCGCAGCCGCCTACCTGGTCTTTCTGGCGGCTCTCGCCGGGTCAGGATGGTTGGAGAAGCACCGGCTGTACGAACGCGCGTTGGTCCTCGGCCCGACCTGGCCAGGTGCTAGGCCGTACGTCATCCCGGCCGACACGATCGACCCTGGCAGCGTCACCGTGCACCTGCGCGCCAACCGGATCAACCAGCGACTCCACCAGAACGGACAACCGAGCATGCGGATGGCCGTGTACTCCACGCGCGCGGTCAGCCTCGTCGGCCTGCACTACGACGCCGCAGGCCCGCGACCGCGATCGGGGTCACGGTCGCTGCGCGCGGCGTCTGCCCTGCTCGGCCAGCAACCGCTCCAGGCGGGGCGGACGTGCCGCTGGGTGCTCGGCGTGAAGGATCCGGCGCCCCTGGTCAGCGCGCTGATGACCGTCCTCGAGCCAATGGGCCGGGCCGGGCCACGGGAGGCCGAGCAGGTGATCGCCACGCCGGTCGAGGAGCCGAGCGGGCAGCCGGTGCGTACCCGCTGACCTCGTCGACGGTGCGGTCCGTCGGGCAACCGGTCAGACGTTGAAGCCGAGGGCGCGCAGCATCTCGCGGCCGTCATCGGTGATCTTGTCGGGTCCCCACGGCGGCATCCAGACCCAGTTGATCTTGAAGTCGTTCACGAGACCCTCGAGCGCGGTCTTCGTCTGGTCCTCGATCACATCCGTGAGCGGACAGGCCGCTGACGTGAGAGTCATGTCGATGGTCGCCACGGTGGCTTCGTCGACCGCGACGTCGTAGATGAGACCCAGGTCGACGACATTGATGCCGAGCTCGGGGTCGACCACGTCCTTCAGCGCCTCGATCACGTCGTCCTTGGACACCTGGGCCTGCTCGGCGCTCAGGTCGACCTCAGGCAGGTCGGTGGTGTCGTGGGTCATCGGCGTTCTCCATCCTCGTCAGCTGTGTCGTTGCGGGCGACCGCTTCCGCGGTTGCATCCTTCCAGGCCATCCAGCCCAGCAGTGCACACTTGATGCGGGCCGGGAACTTGGCCACGCCGGCGAACGCGATGCCGTCCTCGAGCACGTCTTCGTCGGGCTCCACCTGGCCGCGTCCTTGCATCAGCTCCACGAACGTCTCGTGGATGCGCAGAGCGTCCTCGACCTTGGCGCCGATCAGCAGATCGGTGAGCACCGACGTCGAGGCCTGGGAGATCGAACACCCCTCGGCGGCGTACGACACGTCCTCGACGATGCCGTCGGCGATGTGCACGCGCAAGGTCACCTCGTCGCCGCACGTCGGGTTGACGTGGTGGACCTCCGCTTCGTAGGGCTCGCGGAGTCCTGCGTGGTGGGGTGCCTTGTAGTGGTCCAGGATGATCTCCTGGTACAGGCTCTGCATGTCCATGTCGTGGCTCTCTCGTCCCTCAGACCTTGAAGAATCGCTTCGTCTGGTCCAACGCATCGACGAGCGCGTCGATTTCCGCCGGGGTGGTGTAGAGGTAGAACGATGCCCGGGTGGAGGACTGGACGCCGAAGCGGGCGTGCGCCGGCTTGGCGCAGTGGTGCCCGGCACGGACGGCCACGCCCAGCGAGTCCAGCACCTGGCTGACGTCGTGCGGGTGGACGCCGTCGAGCTCGAAGCTGATCGCCCCTCCCCGGTCAACCGGCTCGGAGGGACCCAGGATCGTCAGCCCGTCGATCGCGAGGAGCCGCTCGAGCGCGTACGCCGTGATGGCGTGCTCGTGGGCAGCGATCGCTTCCATCCCGACGGCTGAGAGGTAGTCGACCGCGGCTGCCAACCCGATGGCTTCGACGATCGGCGGGGTGCCGGCCTCGAACTTCGCCGGTGGCGGCGCCCACGTCGATCCCGACATCGTGACGGTCTCGATCATCGACCCACCGCCGAGGAACGGGGGCAGGGCCTCGAGCAGCTCGCGGCGTGCCCACAACACCCCGATGCCCGTGGGTCCGACCATCTTGTGACCGGTGAAGGCGACGAAGTCGGCACCCAGAGCCTGGACGTCGACGGGCAGCTGCGGGACGGCCTGCGAGGCATCGATGACCACGAGCGCGCCCACCTGGCGGGCACGCCGGATGATCACGTCGAGGGGATTGATGGTGCCGAGCATGTTGGAGACCCAGACCAGGGACACGACCTTCGTGCGCTCGGTGATCAGGTCGTCGATGTTCGACAGGTCGAGCCGACCCTCGTCAGTGAGTCCGAACCATCGGAGGGTCGCGCCGGTTCGCTCGGTGAGCAGCTGCCACGGCACGATGTTGGAGTGGTGCTCCATCTCGGAGATGACGACCTCGTCGCCCGCGCCAACGGCGTACTCGTCGCGTGCCCAGGCCAACGTGTTGGCGACCAGGTTCAACGCCTCCGAGGAGTTCTTGGTGAACACGACCTCGGAGGCGTCCGGCGCGTTGATGAACGCGGCGATCGTCGTACGTGCGGCCTCGTAGGCCTGTGTCGACGCGTCTCCGAGCTGGTGCACGGCCCGCCCCACGTTGGAGTTGAGCTGCTCGTAGTGGGACGACATCGCGTCGATGACCTGACGCGGCTTCTGAGACGTGTTGGCGCTGTCGAGGTAGACCAGCGGGCGATCACCCTCGAGCCGACGCGACAGGATCGGGAAGTCGGCGCGAATCCGCTCGGTGTCGAGCAGACCCATCAGCCCGTGGTCGAGCGTTGTCATGCGCTGCTCCCCTCTCCTGTCATCGTCTCGGTCCTCAGACCGACGCCTTGACGTACTTGTCGTAACCGGTCGCTTCGAGCTGCTCGGCCAGCTCGGCGCCGCCTTGCTCGGCAATCCGTCCGCCGATGAAGACGTGCACGAAGTCCGGCTCGATGTAGCGCAGGATGCGCGTGTAGTGCGTGATCAGCAGGACGCCGCGGTCGCCCTGGCCGCGGAAGCGGTTGACGCCTTCGGAGACGACCTTGAGGGCGTCGATGTCCAGCCCGGAGTCCGTCTCGTCGAGGATCGCGAACTTCGGGTTCAGCAGCTCCAGCTGCATGATCTCGTGCCGCTTCTTCTCACCACCGGAGAAGCCTTCGTTGACGTTGCGGGTGGCGAAGTCGCGGTCCATGGAGACCTTGTCCATCGCGTCGTTGACGTCCTTGACCCAGGTGCGCAGCTTCGGCGCCTCACCGTCGAGCGCGGTCTTGGCGGTACGCAGGAAGTTCGACACCGAGACTCCGGGGACCTCGACGGGGTACTGCATCGCGAGGAACAGCCCGGCGCGGGCGCGCTCATCGACGGTCATGCTCAGCACGTCGACGCCGTCGAGAGTGACGCTCCCGCCGGTGATGGTGTACTTCGGGTGACCGGCGATCGAGTACGCCAGCGTGGACTTGCCCGAGCCGTTCGGGCCCATGATCGCGTGGGTCTCTCCCGACTTCACCGTCAGGTCGACTCCGCGAAGGATCGGCTTCTGACCGTCCTCGGTCTCGACCGCGACGTGCAGGTCCTTGATCTCCAGGGTGGCCATGCTTCAGAGCTCCGTCTCGTTGATGGGGTGGTCGACGTCGACGACGACAGCGCCGTCCTCGACCTTGCAGGCGTAGATGGCGACCGGCTCGTAGGCAGGCAGGCCGGTCGGCTTGCCGGTGCGCAGGTCGAACCTCGACCCGTGCAGCCAGCACTCGATCTCGCAGCCGTCGACGTCGACGTCACCCTCGCTCAGGGCAATCGCGGCGTGCGAGCACTCGTCGCGGATGGCGAAGACGTCGTCGTCGGTGCGGATGATGGCCACGTCGACGCCCTCGACGTCGACCGCGGCGACCCCGCCGACAGGGACGTCGGCGAGCGCACAGGCGTGGTGGAAATGGGTCATGCGCGGGGTTCCGTCGTCGTCTCGGCGCCGTCCGTTGGCATGGTGGGGGTGCCTACGTAGTCGGCCAACTCGGTCTCGACCGCGGCCATCAGCCGCTCCTCGACCTCAGGCACGCCGATCTTGCGGATGATGTCTGCGAAGAAGCCGTGCACGACCAGTCGCCGCGCCTCGTCCTCGGTCACCCCACGCGACTGGAGGTAGAAGAGCTGCTCGTCGTCGAACCGGCCGGTCGCCGACGCGTGCCCCGCGCCTTCGATCTCACCGGTCTCGATCTCGAGGTTGGGCACCGAGTCGGCGCGGCAGCCATCGGTCAGGACCAGGTTGCGGTTGGTCTCGAACGTCTCGATCCCCTCGGCGACCTTGCGGATCAGCACGTCACCGACCCACACGGAGTGGGCGCCCTTGCCCTGCAACCCGCCCTTGTAGACCGCGTTGCTCTTCGTGTGCGGAGCGTTGTGGTCGACGAACAGTCGGTGCTCGATGTGCTGGCCGGCGTCGACGAAGTAGACGCCGAACGCCTCCAGCTGACCACCGGGACCGTCGTACGAGAAGTTCTCGTTGATCCGGATCAGGTCGCCGCCCAGGCTGGCCTGGAAGGTGCGGACATGCGCGTCGCGGCCGACCCGGACGCCGGTCTGACCGACGTGGACGGCGTCGTCCTCCCACAGCTGCAGCGAGATGAGGTCGAGCTGGGCACCGTCTCCGACGAGCACCGACGTGCTGGCGCTGTAGACGGCGCTGCCGCTGTGCTCGAACACCACGGTCGCCTTCGCGTGGCGCCCGAGGCGCACCACGATGTGACCCCACACGGTCTCCTCGGCCGATCCGCCGACGAGTCGGATCAGCAACGGCTCGTCGAGCTCGAGCTCGGCGGGTACGTCCACCAAGATCGCGCCCCCGGAGTTCGCGACGGCCAGCGCGGACGGTCGGTCGGCCGGTTTCGGCTCACCGAGGGCCGCCGCCTCGTCCGTCGAGATCTCGGTGACGGCCACCCCAGCGGGGACCTGGGTCTCCCACTTCAGGCGCGCGTCGGAGGCCGTGCCGTCGAGCAGGCCGCGCAGCCGCTTGAGCGGGGTGAAGCGCCAGACCTCTTCGCGTCCGGTGGGAGCCGGGTGGTCGCCGAGGTCGTAGGACGGGACCGGGTGGAGGTGGCTCTCCACGGTCTCGATCGCCTCAGCCACCGCAGGGGCAGTCGTCGTAGTCAATGCGTTCGCTTTCTGTTTCACGGAACTGTGGGCACTCGCTCAACCAGGGCTTGCCGAGCTCGGCCAGCTCCGGAAGGCGTAGGTGGCGAGCCGTAGGTGGAACGGCGCGCTGGCGCCGTTACCCAACGGCGCCCTCCATTTGCATCTCGATCAGCCGGTTGAGCTCGAGCGCATACTCCATCGGCAGCTCCCGCGCGATCGGCTCGATGAACCCTCGCACGATCATCGCCATGGCCTCGTCCTCACGCATGCCTCGGCTCATCAGGTAGAAGAGCTGGTCGTCGCTGACGCGCGACACCGTGGCTTCGTGACCCATCGACACATCGTCCTCACGGACATCGACGTACGGGTAGGTGTCGCTGCGGCTGATGTTGTCGACCAGGAGCGCGTCACAACGCACGGTGCTGGCGCTGTGGTGAGCTCCGTCGGCGACCTGGACGAGGCCGCGGTAGGACGTGCGTCCGCCGCCCCTGGCCACCGACTTGGAGATGATCGAGCTCGACGTGTGCGGCGCCGCGTGCACCATCTTGGCGCCGGCGTCCTGGTGCTGACCCTCGCCGGAGAACGCGATCGAGAGCGTCTCGCCCTTGGCGTGCTCACCGAGCAGGTAGATCGCCGGGTACTTCATGGTGACCTTGGACCCGATGTTGCCGTCGACCCACTCCATGGTGGCGCCGGCCTCGCAGGTCGCGCGCTTGGTGACGAGGTTGTAGACGTTGTTGGACCAGTTCTGGATGGTCGTGTAGCGGCAGCGTCCGCCCTTCTTGACGATGATCTCGACGACGGCGGAGTGCAGCGAGTCGGAGCTGTAGATCGGGGCGGTGCAGCCCTCGACGTAGTGCACGTACGCACCCTCGTCGACGATGATCAGCGTCCGCTCGAACTGACCCATGTTCTCGGTGTTGATCCGGAAGTACGCCTGCAACGGGATGTCGACGTGCACACCCGGCGGGACGTAGATGAACGAGCCGCCGGACCACACCGAGGTGTTCAGCGCGGCGAACTTGTTGTCACCGACCGGGATGACCGAGCCGAAGTACTCCTTGAAGATGTCCTCGTGCTCGCGCAACGCGGTGTCGGTGTCGAGGAAGAGCACACCCTGCTCCTCGAGGTCCTCACGGATCTTGTGGTAGACGACCTCGGACTCGTACTGCGCCGCGACGCCCGCAACGAGCCGCTGCTTCTCGGCCTCGGGGATCCCGAGCCTGTCGTAGGTGTTCTTGATGTCCTCGGGGAGGTCTTCCCACGACGTCGCCTGCTTCTCGGTGGAGCGGACGAAGTACTTGATGTTGTCGAAGTCGATCCCGGACAGGTCGGATCCCCAGGTCGGCATCGGCTTGCGGTCGAAGAGCTTGAGGCCCTTCAGTCGCAGGTCGAGCATCCACTGCGGCTCGCTCTTCAGCGCTGAGATGCTGCGCACCACGGACTCGTTGAGCCCACGCTGAGCGGTTGCGCCGGCAAGATCGGAGTCGGCCCAGCCGTACTCGTAGCGGCCGATGCCCTCGAGCTCAGGGTTCAGCTGCTCGATGGATGTCATGAAGATGCCCTCCCAGGTGGGGAATCGGTCAGAGACGTGCGGTGCTGCGTGGACTGTTTCGTGGACTGTTTCGTGGACTGCTGTGGTGCGTGCTGTGCGGTGGCCAGCAGGCGGCTTGCCTTCTGGTCGGTGTCGGGGACGTTCGTGGTGCATACGCCGTCGCCGTGAGCGATCGTCGCGAGCCGCTGGACATGCCGCCCGAGCAGGCGACCGAATACCTCGGTCTCGGCCTCGCACAGCTGTGGGAACTCGGCAGCCACATGGGCAACCGGGCAGTGGTGCTGGCACAGCTGGTCGCCGACCGGCGCGCTGCGCACCGAGGCAGCGTAGCCGTCCTCGCTCAGCGCCTCGGCCAGCACCTCCACCCGGTCGGCTGGTGCGGCTGACTCGACCACGCCGCGGTAGCGGTCCTCGAGCTCGGCAGTACGCCGCCGGGCGAAATCGGTGACGGCCGCCTCTCCCCCGGTCTCTCGCAGGAAGCGCAGGGCACTGGCGGCCAGGTCGTCATACGCCTGGATGAACGTGTCCCGGCCGGAGTCGGTCAGTACGAAGACCTTGGCCGGACGACCGCGGCCGCGGGTGCCGTACACGCGCGGCACGCGGGCCTCGACAGCACCTTCGGCAACCAGGTGGTCGAGGTGACGACGCACGGCGGCAGGGGTCAGGTCGAGGCGCTCGGCCAGTGCCGCTGCGGTCGAGGGGCCGTTCTCGAGGATCGAGGTGGCCACCCGTTCACGGGTCGGGGCGTCGTCGACCACGCTGCTCTCGGCAGGGGTCGTGACGGGCCCGATTGATTTCACAACACCATTGTGTCGTAATTCTCCGAGCGCCTCAAATAAGGCTGACCTAACCGCCGGGGTTGTCCCGTAACGGTACTCCGGCCCGTCCGGGTGCACGGCGCGCTCGTCGAGGGGTGGCCGAGGACCGCCTGAGGTGCCACGATGGACATCCGCCGGGCGGAATGCTCGGAGAGCCGGGCGTCGCTGTCGCCCCCGGCACGGTTGAGGAGAGGGGCGTTTGAGTCCAGTTATGTCCGGACATGACGCCGACCTGCGCCTTCCCGCTCACCCCTCGAGCGTCGGCAAGGGGCGCAGGGTCGTCACCTCGATGCTCAACCAGGCAGGCCGGCCCGAGCTGGCGGAGTCGGCGGAACTCCTGGTCAGCGAGGTCCTGACCAACGCCTTGGTTCATGCGGGCACCACGATCGGCCTGTCCGCGTCGGTGCTGGACGCGGGAGTGCGGGTGGAGGTGTCTGACGGGAGCCCGACGATGCCGGTCAACCGCGGCTACACCACGCTCGCTGCCACGGGGCGCGGACTCAACCTCGTCATGCACATGGCCGACCGGTGGGGGGTCGAGAAGGTCGCCGGAGGCAAGAAGGTCTGGTTCGAGATCGACGAGCTGACCGAGACCGACGGCGCGGCAACCTCGCCCGCTGAACGTGAAGCGGGCCCCAGACCTGCCCCGGGCCACGACCGGTTGGCCGTCGAGCTGCTGAACATGCCCCTCCTGCTGCACGCGGCGTGGCAGCCGCACGTCGAGGCGCTGCTGCGCGAGTACCTGCTCGTCGGTCTGGACGACAGCTCTCGAGGCAGCGCCGTCGACGTCCACGCTGCCGCCGCGGCAGCCTTGACCTTGCTGCGCGACCAAGTGCCGACGCCGGACCTCGGTACGGATCCCACTGCGTTGATGGCCGCGACCACCGAGCCCGCTGCCTCGCACGCCCGGCTGCGCTTGTCCGTGCCGGCGGGGCTCGTCGCGAACTTCAAGCTGCTCGACGAGACCATCGAAGCCGGTCTGCAGCTCGCGGACGCAGGAGAGCTCCTGACCGCGCCCACGCAGCCGGAGCTGCGGGCCTTGCGCACCTGGCTTTGTCGAGAGGTCGAGATGCAAGCCCTCGGCGAGTCCCCGACTCCCTGGTCCCCTCCCGACGAGTCAGCGCCCCCACCGGTCGGCGCGACGGTGACCTGGGACCTCGGTGGCCTGACCCGGACCGATCGGGCTGTGCTCGCCGCGGACGACACGAACCGGATCATCGCGGTCAGCGTGGCTGCCGCTGAGCTCCTGGGCTACGACGACGCCGAGGAGCTGGTCGGGCGCCGCATCGTCACCATCGTGCCTGAGCGCTACCGCCAGGCACACGTTGCCGGCTTCACGCTCCATCTGGTGACGGGCCGGGATCCGTTGCTCGGCAAGCCGGTGGTCGTACCCGCTCTTCGTCGGGACGGCAGCGAGTTGATGGTGGAGCTGACCGTGACCCTGGAGCACCTGCTCCGCGAACACCGGCTGTTCGTGGCGACGATGCAACCGGTGTCCCCTGAGGGGCGCTGAGCCCGGTCTCCCCCGCCCTCGGCTGACGACGGCACTCGCGGCGGTCGGAACGGCGCAGGGGTCTCGTAGACTTCGGGCGTGACAGCCCCTGCCGTCGAGGTCGACGACCTCACCATGACGTACGGCGCCAAGAAAGCCGTGGACGGGCTTTCCCTCACCGTCGCGAGCGGGTCTGTCACCGCCATCCTGGGCCCGAACGGCGCCGGCAAGACCACGACGGTCGAGACCTGTGAGGGCTACCGACGTCCTCAGGCAGGCCGGGTCCGGGTGCTCGGTCGCGACCCGGTGAGACAGCACGCCGCCCTTGTGCCACGCCTCGGCGTGATGCTGCAGTCAGGCGGGGCCTGGAACGGCGTACGGGCCGAGGAGATGCTCCGCTATGTCGCCTCGCTGCATCGGAACCCGCTCCCGGTGGCCGCGCTGGTCGAGAGACTGGGCCTGGAGTCGTGCGGCAGCACCCGGTACCGGCGCCTCAGCGGCGGTCAGCGCCAGCGGCTCGGATTGGCGATGGCGCTGGTCGGCCGCCCCGAGCTGGTCTTCCTCGACGAACCGACCGCAGGACTGGATCCCCATGCGCGACGGACCACGTGGGAGCTGGTCGAGGACCTTCGCGCGGACGGCGTCACGGTCGTCCTCACGACGCACTACATGGACGAGGCCGAGCGGCTCGCGTCGTACGTCTACGTCGTCGACCAGGGACGCGTGATCACATCGGGGACGCCTCACCAGCTGACGTCGGCACGGTCGCGCAACACGATCAGCTTCCAGGCGCCACCCGGCCTCGACACCGCTCCCCTGCTGTCGACCCTGCCTCCGGACTGCCGGGTGACGGAGTCCCCCGCCGGTAGCTACCGCGTCGACGGACTGGTCAACCCGCAGGTGCTGGCCGCGGTGACCTCGTGGTGCGCCAAGCTCGACGTGATGCCGGAACGGCTGACGGTCGACCGCAGCACGCTCGAGGACGTCTTCCTCGAGCTGACCGGCCGGGAGCTCCGACCGTGACCTCGCCCCACGAGTTGATCTTCACTCCCGATCCCGGCGCCGCTGCGCCATGGCCGATGGTGCGCGCGCACGCAATGATGGAGACGCGGCTGCTGCTGCGCAACGGCGAGCAGGTCGTGCTCGCGCTGGTCATCCCCTTGCTGCTGCTCGTCGGCGGGGCTGAGTCCGGCAACCTGCTCGACCTCGGCAGCGGGCGACGGATCGACGTGCTGACACCCGGCGTGATGGCCCTGGCGCTGATGTCCACGGCGTTCGTGTCGCTGGCGATCGCGACCGGGTTCGAGCGCGACAACGGCGTCCTGAAGCGGCTGGGTGCAACGCCGTTGCCGAGATCGGGACTGTTGGTCGGCAAAGTGCTCTCGCTGGTGGCGGTGATCCTGCTGCAGCTGGTGCTGATCGGCGCGGTCGGTCTGGCGCTCGGCTGGCGGCCGCACGGTGCCACGTCGGCCGTGGTGTCCTCGCTGGTGCTGGTCGTGCTCGGCACCGCCGCGTTCGCGTCGCTCGCGCTGCTGATGGCCGGGACGCTGCGCGCTGAAGCCACGTTGGCGGCGGCCAACCTCGCCTACGTCCTCCTGCTGGTCGGCGGTGCTGTGGTCGTGCCCTTGTCGTCGTACCCGCCAGCGATGCGGGACGCCATCACCTTGCTGCCGTCGGGGGCGCTGGCCGAGGGACTGCGCGAGACGCTGTCCGGCCAAGGACTCGGCCTCGTCCACGTCCTCGTGCTTGCTGTGTGGATGGGTGTGGCCGGGATCCTCACGAACAGGACCTTCCGTTGGGAGTGATCGAGAAGGCGGCACCGGTGACAGACCAGCTGCGCTCGCCGTCGCGACGCCTGCTGAAGCGGTTGGCGATCGCGTCGCTGGTCAGCAACGTCGTGATCGTGGTGACCGGCGGCGCGGTCCGATTGACGGCGTCCGGGCTCGGCTGCCCGACGTGGCCGAGGTGCACCGACGAGTCCTTCGTGGTGCACGACGCGATGGGCGTGCACGGTTTCATCGAGTTCGGCAACCGGATGCTGACCTTCGTGCTGGCCGCGGTCGCGATCGCCACCTGGGTCGTGGCGATGCGCTACCGGCCGCGACGCTCATCGCTGCGGCGGCTCGCCACCGTGCTGGCGCTCGGAGTGCCGGCCCAGGCCGTGCTGGGTGGTTTCACGGTGTTGACCGACCTCAACCCGTACGCCGTGGCGCTGCACCTGCTGCTGTCCTTGTCGATGATCGCGGTCGCCGTGGTCCTGGTCCGGCGGGTCGACGAGGAGGACCGGCCGCCGACGCCGACGGTCCCGGCGCCCGTGGCGCGACTGGCTCGGACGACGTACGCCGTGACGTGGGCGGTGCTCTACGTCGGCACGGTGGTGACGGGCTCTGGTCCTCATGCCGGTGACGCCGACTCGCCCCGGACCGGGTTGCGTCCCGCTGCGGTGAGCCAGCTGCACGCCGACCTGGTGTTCCTGCTCGTCGGCCTCACGGTCGGGACGCTCGTGGCGCTCGTGGTGGTGAGAGCCCCCGACCGCGCCGTCCGCGCGGTGGGCTGGCTGCTCGGACTCGAGCTGGCCCAGGGGCTGGTCGGCTTCGTGCAGTACGTCACCGACCTCCCGGTCGTGCTGGTCGGGACGCATGTCCTGGGGGCTGCGCTGGTCACCGCGGCCGCCACCTGGATGCTGCTCGGTCTGCGTGACCGCGGCCTCCAACGCCTCCGTTGAGCCGTCACTTGTGGTTCCTTGAACCGTCACTTGTGGTTCCTTGAACCGTCAGTTCTGGTTCCCTGAGCCGTCAGTTGTGGTTCCTTGAACCGTCAGTTGTGGTTCCCAGAGCCGGCCCGGCGGCATACGACCTGCGCCGAGGAAACCCCACCGGGTAAGTCGAGGGTCCCGGGAGGCCACCCGCAGCCTCCCGGGACCCTCGTCCCATCCCCAACCCTCGTGATTGGGCCGAAATACTCCGCCTACTTGGTGAGGCAGATGTCGGTGTAGTGGGCCGTGCCGTCCGCGAGGTTGGCAAAGATCCGGTACTCGCCGGCCGTCAGCCCCTTGGTGCTCCAGTTGTACTGGTACTTCGAGCCGTCCCAGCTGAAGGTGGCGCCATTCATCGGGGCGACCGTCGGAACGGTGTCAGTCGTGGCGTTGTTGTCACAGCTGCTCCCTCGGTACGTCGAGCTGAACGTCGGACTCCCAGTCTGTTGCACCACGTTGCCGACCGAATCCTTGACCTGGAACTTCGTGGGGATGGTCTGACCGAGCTTGAACTTGCTCTGGGCGATCCCGATCTGGTGTGCCGTGTCGTTGATCGGCTGGAGGTATCCGTCCCAGTCATAGAGCACCCTCAGCGTCCCGGGGTTCAACGTGACGTCGTAGTTGCTCAGCTTGCCCGGTGAAGCGTCTACCGCCGCCGGCATGATCGCGTAACTGCCCACGCTGCTCGACTGGGTTGCCGACGTCGTGTACGACGCAGTGATCGCGTCACCGTTCTTGATCCCGGAGATCGTTCCCGTGAGGACTGGGTTGGCGGCTCCCACTGTCTTGGTCTTGTTGTCAGCGGTGATCGTCAACGGCGCCTTGTTCACCGTCAACGTGCCGTTGGCGTAGCTGATGCTGTAGTTGCCCAGCCCCGACCCGGTCGCGTTGGACACGTTCACCGGGTAGCCACCGGCAGTCACCGCAGCCGTCGCGGCAGCACCGGCACTGGTCAACGTCACACCCGTGACCGAGTCGCCGTTGACCAGCTGACCCGCCCCCGTGGAGAACGCCGTCGAGCCCAGCACCAGCTCCGACCCATACGTCTTGGACCGGTTGTTCGCCGTCACCGTCAACAACCGCTGACCCACCGTCAACGTCCCGTTGTTCAACGTGACGTCGTAGTTGCCCAGCTTGGCTGGTGAGGCGTCTACCGCCGCCGGCACGATCGCATACCCGCCCACCGGCGAACCCGCCGACGCACTCGTGGAGTACGACGCGGTGATCGCGTCACCATTCTTGATCCCGGAGATCGTCCCGGTCAGCGCCGGGTTGACGTCCCCATAGGTACGAGACTTGTCCGCCGCCGTGATCGTCAACGGCGCCTTGTCCACCGTCAACGTGCCGTTGGTGTAGCTGATGCTGTAGTTGCCCAGCCCCGACCCGGTCGCGTTGGACACGTTCACCGGGTAGCCACCGGCAGTCACCGCAGCCGTCGCGGCAGCACCGGCACTGGTCAACGTCACACCCGTGACCGAGTCGCCGTTGACCAGCTGACCCGCACCCGTGGAGAACGCCGTCGAGCCCAGCACCAGCTCCGACCCATACGTCTTGGACCGGTTGTTCGCCGTCACCGTCAACGACCGCTGACCCACCGTCAACGTCCCGTTGTTCAACGTGACGTCGTAGTTGCCCAGCTTGGCTGGTGAGGCGTCTACCGCCGCCGGCACGATCGCATACCCGCCCACCGGCGAACCCGCCGACGCACTCGTGGAGTACGACGCCGTGATCGCGTCACCATTCTTGATCCCGGAGATCGTCCCGGTCAGCGCCGGGTTGACGTCCCCATAGGTACGAGACTTGTCCGCCGCCGTGATCGTCAACGGCGCCTTGTCCACCGTCAACGTGCCGTTGGTGTAGCTGATGCTGTAGTTGCCCAGCCCCGACCCGGTCGCGTTGGACACGTTCACCGGGTAGCCACCGGCAGTCACCGCCGCCGACGCCGCCGCACCCGCACTGGACAACGTCACACGCGCGACCGAGTCGCCGTTGACCAGCTGACCCGCTCCCGTGGAGAACGCCGTCGAGCCCAGCACCAGCTCCGACCCATACGTCTTGGACCGGTTGTTCGCCGTCACCGTCAACGACCGCTGACCCACCGTCAACGTCCCGTTGTTCAACGTGACGTCGTAGTTGCCCAGCTTGGCTGGTGAGGCGTCTACCGCCGCCGGCACGATCGCATACCCGCCCACCGGCGAACCCGCCGACGCACTGGTCGAGTACGACGCGGTGATCGCGTCACCATTCTTGATCCCGGAGATCGTCCCGGTCAGCGCCGGGTTGACGTCCCCATAGGTACGAGACTTGTCCGCCGCCGTGATCGTCAACGGCGCCTTGTCCACCGTCAACGTGCCGTTGGTGTAGCTGATGCTGTAGTTGCCCAGCCCCGACCCGGTCGCGTTGGACACGTTCACCGGGTAGCCACCGGCAGTCACCGCCGCCGACGCCGCCGCACCCGCACTGGACAGCGTCACCGACGCCACCGAGTCACCGTTGACCAGCTCACCGGCACCGGTCGAGAACCGGCTGGTCCCCAACGACAGCGCCTCACCGTAGGTCTTGGACCGGTCATCAGCCGTGATCGTCAACGACCGCGCCGCCACCGCCAACGTGCCCCTGACGTAGCGGACGTCGTAGTTGTCCAGGTCCGTGCCCAGCCCAGCCACCGCCGCCGACGCCGTGACGTCATAGTCACCCTTCGCCGCCGACGCCGCCGCACCCGCACTGGACAGCGTCACCGACGCCACCGAGTCACCGTTGACCAGCTCACCGGCACCGGTCGAGAACCGGCTGGTCCCCAACGACAGCGCCTCACCGTAGGTCTTGGACCGGTCATCAGCCGTGATCGTCAACGACCGCGCCGCCACCGCCAACGTGCCCCTGACGTAGCGGACGTCGTAGTTGTCCAGGTCCGTGCCCAGCCCAGCCACCGCCGCCGACGCCGTGACGTCATAGTCACCCTTCGCCGCCGACGCCGCCGCACCCGCACTGGACAGCGTCACCGACGCCACCGAGTCACCGTTGACCAGCTCACCGGCACCGGTCGAGAACCGGCTGGTCCCCAACGACAGCGCCTCACCGTAGGTCTTGGACCGGTCATCAGCCGTGATCGTCAACGACCGCGCCGCCACCGCCAACGTGCCCCTGACGTAGCGGACGTCGTAGTTGTCCAGGTCCGTGCCCAGCCCAGCCACCGCCGCCGACGCCGTGACGTCATAGTCACCCTTCGCCGCCGACGCCGCCGCACCCGCACTGGACAGCGTCACCGACGCCACCGAGTCACCGTTGACCAGCTCACCGGCACCGGTCGAGAACCGGCTGGTCCCCAACGACAGCGCCTCACCGTAGGTCTTGGACCGGTCATCAGCCGTGATCGTCAACGACCGCGCCGCCACCGCCAACGTGCCCCTGACGTAGCGGACGTCGTAGTTGTCCAGGTCCGTGCCCAGCCCAGCCACCGCCGCCGACGCCGTGACGTCATAGTCACCCTTCGCCGCCGACGCCGCCGCACCCGCACTGGACAGCGTCACCGACGCCACCGAGTCACCGTTGACCAGCTCACCGGCACCGGTCGAGAACCGGCTGGTCCCCAACGACAGCGCCTCACCGTAGGTCTTGGACCGGTCATCAGCCGTGATCGTCAACGACCGCGCCGCCACCGCCAACGTGCCCCTGACGTAGCGGACGTCGTAGTTGTCCAGGTCCGTGCCCAGCCCAGCCACCGCCGCCGACGCCGTGACGTCATAGTCACCCTTCGCCGCCGACGCCGCCGCACCCGCACTGGACAGCGTCACCGACGCCACCGAGTCACCGTTGACCAGCTCACCGGCACCGGTCGAGAACCGGCTGGTCCCCAACGACAGCGCCTCACCGTAGGTCTTGGACCGGTCATCAGCCGTGATCGTCAACGACCGCGCCGCCACCGCCAACGTGCCCCTGACGTAGCGGACGTCGTAGTTGTCCAGGTCCGTGCCCAGCCCAGCCACCGCCGCCGACGCCGTGACGTCATAGTCACCCTTCGCCGCCGACGCCGCCGCACCCGCACTGGACAGCGTCACCGACGCCACCGAGTCACCGTTGACCAGCTCACCGGCACCGGTCGAGAACCGGCTGGTCCCCAACGACAGCGCCTCACCGTAGGTCTTGGACCGGTCATCAGCCGTGATCGTCAACGACCGCGCCGCCACCGCCAACGTGCCCCTGACGTAGCGGACGTCGTAGTTGTCCAGGTCCGTGCCCAGCCCAGCCACCGCCGCCGACGCCGTGACGTCATAGTCACCCTTCGCCGCCGACGCCGCCGCACCCGCACTGGACAGCGTCACCGACGCCACCGAGTCACCGTTGACCAGCTCACCGGCACCGGTCGAGAACCGGCTGGTCCCCAACGACAGCGCCTCACCGTAGGTCTTGGACCGGTCATCAGCCGTGATCGTCAACGACCGCGCCGCCACCGCCAACGTGCCCCTGACGTAGCGGACGTCGTAGTTGTCCAGGTCCGTGCCCAGCCCAGCCACCGCCGCCGACGCCGTGACGTCATAGTCACCCTTCGCCGCCGACGCCGCCGCACCCGCACTGGACAGCGTCACCGACGCCACCGAGTCACCGTTGACCAGCTCACCGGCACCGGTCGAGAACCGGCTGGTCCCCAACGACAGCGCCTCACCGTAGGTCTTGGACCGGTCATCAGCCGTGATCGTCAACGACCGCGCCGCCACCGCCAACGTGCCCCTGACGTAGCGGACGTCGTAGTTGTCCAGGTCCGTGCCCAGCCCAGCCACCGCCGCCGACGCCGTGACGTCATAGTCACCCTTCGCCGCCGACGCCGCCGCACCCGCACTGGACAGCGTCACCGACGCCACCGAGTCACCGTTGACCAGCTCACCGGCACCGGTCGAGAACCGGCTGGTCCCCAACGACAGCGCCTCACCGTAGGTCTTGGACCGGTCATCAGCCGTGATCGTCAACGACCGCGCCGCCACCGCCAACGTGCCCCTGACGTAGCGGACGTCGTAGTTGTCCAGGTCCGTGCCCAGCCCAGCCACCGCCGCCGACGCCGTGACGTCATAGTCACCCTTCGCCGCCGACGCCGCCGCACCCGCACTGGACAGCGTCACCGACGCCACCGAGTCACCGTTGACCAGCTCACCGGCACCGGTCGAGAACCGGCTGGTCCCCAACGACAGCGCCTCACCGTAGGTCTTGGACCGGTCATCAGCCGTGATCGTCAACGACCGCGCCGCCACCGCCAACGTGCCCCTGACGTAGCGGACGTCGTAGTTGTCCAGGTCCGTGCCCAGCCCAGCCACCGCCGCCGACGCCGTGACGTCATAGTCACCCTTCGCCGCCGACGCCGCCGCACCCGCACTGGACAGCGTCACCGACGCCACCGAGTCACCGTTGACCAGCTCACCGGCACCGGTCGAGAACCGGCTGGTCCCCAACGACAGCGCCTCACCGTAGGTCTTGGACCGGTCATCAGCCGTGATCGTCAACGACCGCGCCGCCACCGCCAACGTGCCCCTGACGTAGCGGACGTCGTAGTTGTCCAGGTCCGTGCCCAGCCCAGCCACCGCCGCCGACGCCGTGACGTCATAGTCACCCTTCGCCGCCGACGCCGCCGCACCCGCACTGGACAGCGTCACCGACGCCACCGAGTCACCGTTGACCAGCTCACCGGCACCGGTCGAGAACCGGCTGGTCCCCAACGACAGCGCCTCACCGTAGGTCTTGGACCGGTCATCAGCCGTGATCGTCAACGACCGCGCCGCCACCGCCAACGTGCCCCTGACGTAGCGGACGTCGTAGTTGTCCAGGTCCGTGCCCAGCCCAGCCACCGCCGCCGACGCCGTGACGTCATAGTCACCCTTCGCCGCCGACGCCGCCGCACCCGCACTGGACAGCGTCACCGACGCCACCGAGTCACCGTTGACCAGCTCACCGGCACCGGTCGAGAACCGGCTGGTCCCCAACGACAGCGCCTCACCGTAGGTCTTGGACCGGTCATCAGCCGTGATCGTCAACGACCGCGCCGCCACCGCCAACGTGCCCCTGACGTAGCGGACGTCGTAGTTGTCCAGGTCCGTGCCCAGCCCAGCCACCGCCGCCGACGCCGTGACGTCATAGTCACCCTTCGCCGCCGACGCCGCCGCACCCGCACTGGACAGCGTCACCGACGCCACCGAGTCACCGTTGACCAGCTCACCGGCACCGGTCGAGAACCGGCTGGTCCCCAACGACAGCGCCTCACCGTAGGTCTTGGACCGGTCATCAGCCGTGATCGTCAACGACCGCGCCGCCACCGCCAACGTGCCCCTGACGTAGCGGACGTCGTAGTTGTCCAGGTCCGTGCCCAGCCCAGCCACCGCCGCCGACGCCGTGACGTCATAGTCACCCTTCGCCGCCGACGCCGCCGCACCCGCACTGGACAGCGTCACCGACGCCACCGAGTCACCGTTGACCAGCTCACCGGCACCGGTCGAGAACCGGCTGGTCCCCAACGACAGCGCCTCACCGTAGGTCTTGGACCGGTCATCAGCCGTGATCGTCAACGACCGCGCCGCCACCGCCAACGTGCCCCTGACGTAGCGGACGTCGTAGTTGTCCAGGTCCGTGCCCAGCCCAGCCACCGCCGCCGACGCCGTGACGTCATAGTCACCCTTCGCCGCCGACGCCGCCGCACCCGCACTGGACAGCGTCACCGACGCCACCGAGTCACCGTTGACCAGCTCACCGGCACCGGTCGAGAACCGGCTGGTCCCCAACGACAGCGCCTCACCGTAGGTCTTGGACCGGTCATCAGCCGTGATCGTCAACGACCGCGCCGCCACCGCCAACGTGCCCCTGACGTAGCGGACGTCGTAGTTGTCCAGGTCCGTGCCCAGCCCAGCCACCGCCGCCGACGCCGTGACGTCATAGTCACCCTTCGCCGCCGACGCCGCCGCACCCGCACTGGACAGCGTCACCGACGCCACCGAGTCACCGTTGACCAGCTCACCGGCACCGGTCGAGAACCGGCTGGTCCCCAACGACAGCGCCTCACCGTAGGTCTTGGACCGGTCATCAGCCGTGATCGTCAACGACCGCGCCGCCACCGCCAACGTGCCCCTGACGTAGCGGACGTCGTAGTTGTCCAGGTCCGTGCCCAGCCCAGCCACCGCCGCCGACGCCGTGACGTCATAGTCACCCTTCGCCGCCGACGCCGCCGCACCCGCACTGGACAGCGTCACCGACGCCACCGAGTCACCGTTGACCAGCTCACCGGCACCGGTCGAGAACCGGCTGGTCCCCAACGACAGCGCCTCACCGTAGGTCTTGGACCGGTCATCAGCCGTGATCGTCAACGTCGCCTTGGTCACCGACAACTTCCCGGCCACGAAACTGAAGTCATAGTTACCCGCAGCCAACGAACCGGCCGCACACGTGATCGGATACCCCGTCACACCGTTCACCGGACTGGTCGCCGTGGCCGTAGTCGAACACGACGCCGAACCCGTCACCCCCGACGTGCCCAGCGACTCACCGTTCTTGAACCCACTAAACGCCGCATCCAACACCGGGTTGCCCGCACCATACTCACGCGACTTGTCATTAGCCGTCACCGTCAACGTCGCCTTGTTGATCACGAAGCTGGCCAGTCCGCCGGTCACGAACGAGTAGTTGTTCGCCGCCAGGGTGCCAGGAGCACAGGTGATCGTGTAGCTGCCGGCGTTCTCACTACCGGTCCGGCTGCACACCGCCGACCCGGTGACACCGGCACCGGAGGCGTTCTCACTGTTGGTGAACCCGCTCAACGTCCACCCGAACACCGGGTCGGACTGCCCATAAGTCTTGGAATCCGCGACCGCGTTCACGTCGATCTGCTTCTTCGTCACCGACAACTTCCCGGCCACGAAACTGAAGTCATAGTTGCCCGCAGCCAACGAACCGGCCGCACACGTGATCGGATACCCCGTCACACCGTTCACCGGACTGGTCGCCGTGGCCGTAGTCGAACACGACGCCGAACCCGTCACCCCCGACGTGCCCAGCGACTCACCGTTCTTGAACCCACTAAACGCCGCATCCAACACCGGGTTGCCCGCACCATACTCACGCGACTTGTCATTAGCCGTCACCGTCAACGTCGCCTTGGTCACCGACAACTTCCCGGCCACGAAACTGAAGTCATAGTTACCCGCAGCCAACGAACCGGCCGCACACGTGATCGGATACCCCGTCACACCGTTCACCGGACTGGTCGCCGTGGCCGTAGTCGAACACGACGCCGAACCCGTCACCCCCGACGTGCCCAGCGACTCACCGTTCTTGAACCCACTAAACGCCGCATCCAACACCGGGTTGCCCGCACCATACTCACGCGACTTGTCATTAGCCGTCACCGTCAACGTCGCCTTGTTGATCACGAAGCTGGCCAGTCCGCCGGTCACGAACGAGTAGTTGTTCGCCGCCAGGGTGCCAGGAGCACAGGTGATCGTGTAGCTGCCGGCGTTCTCACTACCGGTCCGGCTGCACACCGCCGACCCGGTGACACCGGCACCGGAGGCGTTCTCACTGTTGGTGAACCCGCTCAACGTCCACCCGAACACCGGGTCGGACTGCCCATAAGTCTTGGAATCCGCGACCGCGTTCACGTCGATCTGCTTCTTCGTCACCGACAACTTCCCGGCCACGAAACTGAAGTCATAGTTGCCCGCAGCCAACGAACCGGCCGCACACGTGATCGGATACCCCGTCACACCGTTCACCGGACTGGTCGCCGTGGCCGTAGTCGAACACGACGCCGAACCCGTCACCCCCGACGTGCCCAGCGACTCACCGTTCTTGAACCCACTAAACGCCGCATCCAACACCGGGTTGCCCGCACCATACTCACGCGACTTGTCATTAGCCGTCACCGTCAACGTCGCCTTGGTGATCACGAAGCTGGCCAGTCCGCCGGTCACGAACGAGTAGTTGTTCGCCGCCAGGGTGCCAGGAGCACAGGTGATCGTGTAGCTGCCGGCGTTCTCACTACCGGTCCGGCTGCACACCGCCGACCCGGTGACACCGGCACCGGAGGCGTTCTCACTGTTGGTGAACCCGCTCAACGTCCACCCGAACACCGGGTCGGACTGCCCATAAGTCTTGGAATCCGCGACCGCGTTCACGTCGATCTGCTTCTTCGTCACCGACAACTTCCCGGCCACGAAGCTGAAGTCATAGTTGCCCGCAGCCAACGAACCGGCCGCACACGTGATCGGATACCCCGTCACACCGTTCACCGGACTGGTCGCCGTGGCCGTAGTCGAACACGACGCCGAACCCGTCACCCCCGACGTGCCCAGCGACTCACCGTTCTTGAACCCACTAAACGCCGCATCCAACACCGGGTTGCCCGCACCATACTCACGCGACTTGTCATTAGCCGTCACCGTCAACGTCGCCTTGGTCACCGACAACTTCCCGGCCACGAAACTGAAGTCATAGTTACCCGCAGCCAACGAACCGGCCGCACACGTGATCGGATACCCCGTCACACCGTTCACCGGACTGGTCGCCGTGGCCGTAGTCGAACACGACGCCGAACCCGTCACCCCCGACGTGCCCAGCGACTCACCGTTCTTGAACCCACTAAACGCCGCATCCAACACCGGGTTGCCCGCACCATACTCACGCGACTTGTCATTAGCCGTCACCGTCAACGTCGCCTTGTTGACGTTCTGGGTCAGCGCCAAGCCGGTGCTAGCCGTATAGATCGTGCCCGTGGTGGTCCCGTTGTAATCGCCGTAATGCTGTGCGGGCTGCCCCGCCACGGAGAGGTTCGAGACTGAGCAGGTCGCCGTGTTGCCCGTGAGCGCGACGTTGGAGCAGAGCGTCGTCGTGCCGTCCTTGAAGGTCATGGTTCCGACCCCGCTGGGGTTCCCGCCTGTGGCGGTCACGGTCGCGGTGAAGGTGAGCGAGTCCCCATAGGTGCTCGGGTTGCTACCTACTGTGCGGTTGATCGCCGTCGTCGTACTGCGTCTGGGCCGCTTGAGCGACGAACCTGTTGTTTGTGCTGTTGGCACCGGCGGTATTCGGTAGCACGACGCTGATCAAGTCGTTGTCTGAGTTTCGTGGCGTTGGTACCAGCGAGAGCGTCGGTAGACGTGTATGACGTCGGGTTGGTTCGGGTGACGAAGTACGTGGCGGCGACAGGAACTGATACGAACGACCACGCTCCGGTGGCGGTAGACGTAATCGTTTGGGTAGAACCCACCTGCGCGTCAGTGCCCGATTCGAACGTGCCGTTTCCATTGCTGTCCCTGAAAAGGCTGACCGTCGCGTTGACGAGCCCTTCACCGCTGTCGAAGTACTCCGTTGCCGTTGCTGTCGTTGAAGACGGAACCGGCGATCTGACCTGCTGTCAGGGGTGTGAGCGAGAAGTCCTCGGTGTTGTAGATCCATTGGAGATTTGGAAGGTGGTTAGCGTTTGGCTGGCGTACCCGGGTGCCGCCGCTGTCATCGTTACTGTCGGGGTTGCGTTTCCAGGGCTGAAGTTGGGCTGCGACGTGTAAGTGCCGGTCGCATTCGTCGCCGAGCCACCTCCCGCATACGTTGGCGCCTCAGTAGAGCACGTAGGACTGGCGCAACTCACCGTCACGGTCGCACCGCTAATCAGGGCGTTCGCCGAGCTCTTCACTACGCCGCTGATCGTCGAAGTAGCAGCCGCAACGTACGGCCCGACGAAGGGGCCGGAGTCCCCGACGGGAGCAGCGCCCGAGGGCTTGACGGGGTCGGTCGCCGTGTCGCCCAGGGCGCGCGCCAGGTTGAGGCGGCCGTTGCCGGTCTGAGCGACGGTGCCGGCGACATCGGCGTTGCGAGCCAACCGGCCGGCCACGACCGAGTTGGAGGCGGCGGAGTCGTTCGCCTTCAGCAGCGCGGCGGCACCTGCGACGGTGGCGGCCGAGGCCGACGTACCGGTGACCGAGACGTAGCCACCATCGGCCGAGGTGGTGGCGATGCCGGTGCCGGGAGCGCCGAGGAAGGTGTCGTCGCCGTAGTTGCTCGAGGAGTTGAGCGAGTCGTCCTGGGTGGTGTTCGAGACCCCGATCACGCCGCGATCTCCCGCCGGGAAGGTGGCGGTCGACGAACCGTCGTTACCCGTGGCAGCGACGAGCACGACGCCCTTCGACCACGCGTAGTCGATCGCAGCCTGCAGCGAAGGCGAGTACGACGTGCTCGAGAACGCCATCAGCGCGACGTCGGCACCGTGGTCAGCGGCGTACACCAGTCCGGCGATGACGTCGCTGTCCTGTCCGGTGCCGTCAGAGCCGAGGACTGCCACCGGCATGACGCTCACGCCGGCGTAGCCGACGCCGGCAACGCCCGCGCCGTTGTTCGTTCGAGCCGCCACGATGCCTGCCATCGCCGTGCCGTGTCCGTTGCCGTCGGAGGTGCCGTCGGAGCCGTCCAGCACCGACGTACCCGGCACGAGGTTGCCGGCGAGGTCAGGGTGTCCGGCGTTGACGCCGGTGTCGAGGACGGCGACGACGGCCGAGCCGGCCGGATCCACCGATCCGTACGCCTGGTCCCAGCCGATCTGCGCCAGCCCCCACTGCTCGGCGTACGACGGGTCGTCGGGCGTTCCCTCGATGGCGCGGGTCTTGTCCGCCTCCACGCGTGCCACGGACGGGTCGCTGCGCAGCTCGGCCACGACGCCGCTCTCACCGCTGGTCGGCACCTCCACGGTGTGCATCCGCAGCACCGGAACAGCCGCGACGTCGACCACGCCGGCACCAGCCAGGACCTGGGCCTGGTCAGCGACGGGCGTGCCCTCGACGAAGCTCACGATGTACGTCGTGCTGGTCGCTTCGGCCGATGCCAGCACTGCGCCGGCGGGTGCGACCTGGGCACCGGTCACCAGCGCCGTCGTGAGAGCGATGACCAGGGCGACCCCTCGACGTACCAGGCCGTGCGGCAAGAGGCGTGCAGGACGTTGCGGACCGAGAACGGACGAGCGATGCATGGGGACCCCGCGTCAGAAGGATGACAAAGATATGTACGTCGTGAGTGTGTGGATATAACCGAAGGTCCGGGCTGCAATCGACGTAACTAGTCGAAAGATCACCCACTCGGGCTATCCCCTTCGACACAAAGTTGTGCTGTGCGTAGCGGAGTCGTTGCTGCAAGTTAAATGAGCCGACAGGGCGCGCCGACATCATGTGTGGCCTCAGTCGCTCGTATGCGACCCTGGCGGCCATGAACGCACCCGAGCCCGGTTGGTACGACGATCCGTGGAGCCCCGAGCAGTACCGCTACTGGGACGGCAGCATGTGGACGCCGCACGCCGCACCGAAGCGGCTGCCACCGGCCACGCCGGCCGCCGCATCGACGTCGTCGGTCGGGTCGGCGCAGGGGCCAGCCACTCCCCCGCCGTACACCGGCTACGCGCAGGGACCGCAGACCTGGCGGCCGACCTTCGGGCCGACCACTCCGGACGGCGTACCCCTGTCCGGGTGGTGGCGACGGGTCGGGGCGAAGCTGCTCGATCAGCTGATCATCTACGTGATCTCGCTGCCGTTTGCGGGGTACTTCTGGTTTCAGGCCGCCGGGGAGTTCTCCGACTACTTCGACCGGGCCATGGACGCCTCACGCGCCGGCCAGAGCTCAGCTGTCACGTTGCCGTCCGATTTGCAGGTGCACATCCTGGTCGGATCGCTGATCACCCTGCTGTTCGGCGTCGTGTACGAGGTGCTGCTGCTGCGTCGTTCCGGTGCGACCTGGGGCAAGATGGCCGCCGGAATCCGGGTACGACCGCGGGAGGTCGAAGCCCAGCTCAGCTGGGTGACGATCGGGAGGCGAGTCGGCTTCACCCAGGGACTGGCGGTGCTGTCGCTCGTACCGCTGCTCGGTATCGCGGCCGGCATCGTGTCGCTGCTCGACGTCCTGTGGCCGCTGTGGGACTCCAAGAAGCAGGCGCTGCACGACAAGGTCGCCGCGACGAACGTCGTACGCACGCGATAGCCCAAGCCGGACTTGAGCAAGGCAAGTCCTCACTCTGCAAGGCAGGTTTGCCTAGATCACAAGCCTTCTGAATAGAAATCTAGGCAAACCACAACGGAGGGCTAGCGGGTGAGGAGGGGGTCGATCGCGACGGCGAGGAAGAGCAGCGCCAGGTAGGCGTTCGATCCGTGGAACAGCCGCATCGCCTTGAGCGCAACCGGGTCCTCGGTCGTACGCGCGCGGTGCCACAGGGCGTGCGCCTCGACGACGAAACCGACGCCCAGGACCCCGGCGACGATCGGGTACACCCAGCCGGTGTCCGCCACCGGCCACAACAACAACGACGTACCGAGGGTCAGCCAGGCGTAGAGCACGATCTGCCGGCCGACTTCGTACGACGACGCCACCACCGGCAGCATCGGCACGGACGCAGCGGCGTAGTCGTCGCGATAGCGGATGGCCAGCGACCAGAAGTGCGGCGGCGTCCAGAAGAAGACGACCATGAAGAGCACCACCGGAGCCCAGGCCAACGACCCGGTCACGGCGGTCCAGCCGATCAGAGCGGGGAAGCAGCCGGCCGCTCCGCCCCACACGATGTTCTGGGCGGTACGCCGCTTGAGCAGCATCGTGTAGACGAGCACGTAGAACGCGTTGGCGGTCAACGCCAGCAGCGAAGACAGCCAGTTGACCGCGAGGCCGAGCAACAAGGTGGCAGCGACGCCGAGCACGAGCCCGAACACCAGCGCACCGTTGGCGGACACCTGGTGTCGCGGCAGCGGCCGTCGGCGGGTCCTGAGCATCTTCTCGTCGATGTCGCGGTCGACGACGCAGTTCAACGCGTTGGCACTCGCGGCGGCCAGGGTGCCTCCGACCACGGTGGCGAGGACCAGCATCGGACGCGGGACGCCTCGCTCGGCGAGGAACATCACCGGCACGGTCGTCAACAGCAGCAGCTCGACGATGCGGGGCTTCGTCAGCGCGACATAGGCGCGCACGACATCGAGGGTCGACGGCGACGACCCCGGCACGTGGACGACCCGGTCGACACCTTCGGCCGTTGCGGGCACCGGTGCGAAGACCGGGGCCTGCGGATCGACAGCTGTCACGAACACCTCGGGTCACGTGGACACGGAACCTCGCCTGGTCGACTCCAACCGGACACGAGGCCTGACTTCGCCGTCAGTCTAATCCCGGAGAACGGGTGGGGGTCACGGGGGCAGGCAGGTCAAATGCCTGGGCAGTAGGCTCGAACCCGCAGGCCGGACCACCCCCGCCGTGCGTCCGCGGACGTTCGCTGCGGCGCCTGCGCATCACCCGAGTACGACGCGTGACACGACCGAGTATCCGCCGTGTTGAGGAAGGACCGCCGTGACCAGCGCCCCCACGAACCACTACGCCAAGCTCGACTGGAGCGAGGTCGACGATCAGGCCGTCGACACCGTCCGCGTTCTCGCGATGGACGCCGTCCAGAAGGTCGGGAACGGCCACCCCGGCACGGCCATGAGCCTGGCCCCCGCCGCCTACCTGGTGTTCCAGAAGCTGATGCGGCACAACCCCGCCGACCCGCACTGGCCGGGCCGCGACCGGTTCGTGCTCTCGTGCGGACACTCGAGCCTCACCCTCTACATCCAGCTCTACCTCGCCGGCTACGGCCTCGAGCTCGACGACCTCAAGGCCCTGCGGACCTGGGGCAGCCTGACGCCGGGCCACCCCGAGCACGGACACACCGCTGGTGTCGAGACGACCACGGGACCGCTGGGTCAAGGGGTCGGCAACGCGGTCGGCATGGCCATGGCGGCCCGCCGCGAGCGCGGTCTGCTCGACCCGAAGCCGTCGACCGGCGACAGCGTGTTCGACCACGACGTCTTCGTCTTCGCCAGCGACGGCGATCTCGAGGAGGGGGTCAGCGGTGAGGCGTCGTCACTGGCCGGCCATCAGCAGCTCGGCAACCTGGTCCTGCTCTACGACGACAACAAGATCTCGATCGAGGACGACACCAACATCGCGTTCAGCGAGGACGTCGCCCAGCGCTACCAGGCCTATGGCTGGCACGTCCAGACCGTCGACTGGACCAACGACGGCAAGGGGTACGACGAGAACGTCCAGGCCCTCTTCGCGGCGTTCAAGAAGGCGAAGGCCGAGACCACCCGGCCCAGCTTCATCCGGCTCCGGACGATCATCGCGTGGCCGGCGCCGTCCGCTCAGAACACCGGCAAGGCGCACGGCTCCGCGCTCGGTGAAGACGAGGTCGCAGCGACCAAGAAGATCCTCGGCTTCGACCCCGAACAGACCTTCGAGGTTCCGGCGGACGTCATCGCCCACACCCGCGAGGCCGTGCAACGGGGCAAGCTCGAGCAGGCCGCATGGCAGGAGCGGTTCGACGCCTGGGCCGCCAAGGCGGGCGACCGCAAGGACCTCTACGACCGGATGCAGACCCGTACCCTCCCGACCAACTGGGCCGACGCCCTTCCGTCCTTCGACGCCGACCCCAAGGGGATGGCGACCCGGGTCGCCTCCGGTGAGGTGCTCACCGCGATCGCGCCCACGCTCCCGGAGCTGTGGGGGGGCTCGGCGGACCTGGCCGGCTCCAACAACACGACTCCCAAGGGCGAGCCGAGCTTCATTCCCTCCGAGCACGCGACCAAGATGTTCAGCGGCGACCCGTTCGGGCGCGTGCTGCACTTCGGCATCCGCGAGCACGCGATGGGATCGATCCTCAACGGCATCGCCTTGCACGGCGGCACCCGTCCTTACGGCGGCACGTTCCTGGTCTTCTCCGACTACATGCGCCCGGCGGTGCGGCTGGCCGCGCTGATGAAGCTGCCGGTGACGTACGTGTGGACCCACGACTCCATCGGCCTCGGCGAGGACGGCCCGACGCACCAGCCGATCGAGCACCTGGCAGCGCTGCGCGCCATCCCGGGTCTCGACATCGTGCGGCCCGCAGACGCCAACGAGACGGTCGCGGCCTGGCGGACCATCCTCGAGCACACCGACCGCCCGGCGGGTCTCGCGCTGAGCCGGCAGGACGTCCCGACGTTCCCACGCGGCACCGACGGGTACGCCGACACGTCCCAGGTCGCTCGGGGCGGCTACGTCCTGCTCGACGTGGACGGGGGTGCACCCGACGTGGTCCTGATCGGCACCGGGTCGGAGGTACAGATCGCCGTGGCCGCCCGCGACCAACTGGCCGCCGACGGCGTGCGCGCCCGGGTGGTCTCCATGCCGTGCCGCGAATGGTTCGAGGCGCAGGACAAGTCCTACCGAGACACCGTCATCCCTCCCACGGTCAAGGCACGGGTGTCGGTCGAGGCCGGCGTGCCGACGGGCTGGCGCGACATCGTCGGTGACTCCGGCCGGATCGTGGGAATCGACCACTTCGGAGCCTCCGCCGACTATCAGCGGCTCTACTTCGAGTTCGGCCTGACGGCCGAAACCGTCACCCAAGCCGCCAAGGACAGCATCGCCGCCGCCGACGCGCGCGGCTGACCTCGGGGCAGCACACGCCACACTCACGCAGCGAAAGGAAGCAGCGATGAACCACCGACTGCAAGAACTCTCCGACCAGGGCGTGTCCGTCTGGCTCGACGACATCTCCCGCGACCGACTCAAGAGCGGCAATCTGGAGAAGCTGATCGCCGAGCGGCACGTGGTGGGCGTGACGTCCAACCCGACGATCTTCGCCAAGGCGGTGTCCGACGCCGACGACTACGCCGACCAGGTGAAGGACCTCGCGGTTCGGGGGGTCGACCTGGAAGAGGCGGTGCGCGCCATCACCACGTACGACGTCCGATGGGCCTGCGACGTGCTGCGTGACACGTACGACCGGACCGGCGGACAGGACGGCCGCGTCAGCATCGAGGTCGACCCTCGGCTGGCGCACCAGACCGACGCGACCATCGCCGAGGCCCGGGCTCTGTGGTGGATGGTCGACCGGTCGAACGTGATGATCAAGATCCCCGCCACCCAGGAGGGGCTGGCTGCGATCACCGCGGCGACCAGCGAGGGCATCAGCGTCAATGTCACGCTGATCTTCAGCCTCGACCGCTACCGCGCCGTCATGGACGCCTACCTGAGCGGCCTCGAGCAGGCTCACTCCAAGGGCGTCGACCTGTCCACGATCCGCTCGGTGGCGTCCTTCTTCGTCAGTCGGGTCGACACCGAGGTCGACAAGCGGCTGGACGCCATCGGCACAGACGAGGCGAAGTCGCTGCGCAGCAAGGCCGCGGTCGCGAACGCCCGGCTCGCCTACCAGGCCTTCGAGGAGGTCTTCAGCGCCGACCGCTGGACCCCGCTGGAGGCGGCCGGTGCACACAAGCAGCGGCCGTTGTGGGCGTCCACGTCGGTCAAGGACCCCGACCTCCCCGACACGATGTACGTCGTCGAGCTGGTCGCACCGGACACCGTCAACACCATGCCCGAGGCAACCATCGAGGCCACCGCCGATCACGGTGAGATCGTCGGCGACACGGTGACGTCGAACTACGACGATGCACAAGACGTCCTCAACCGGCTGGAGAAGCTCGGCATCTCCTACGACGACGTGGTCCAGGTGATCGAGGACGAGGGCGTCGACAAGTTCGAGAAGTCCTGGCTGGAGCTGCTCGACACCGTGAAGAAGGCGCTGCGTGGCGACGACGACGTCGCAGGGTCGCGGTGAAGACGCCACTCCGCGTCACCACATCCTCAGCCGCATCGGCGTACGCCGAACAGCTGACGCCGCTGGTCGACGACCACGTTGCGAGCAGACTGGCCGCACAGGACGCCACGCTCTGGGGGCCGGAGGCGGAGCCCGAGGCTTCGATCCGGCTGTCGTGGGTAGGTCTACCGACGTCCTCACGGGCCCTGCTGGCCGAGATCGACGCGCTGCGCGCGCAGCTGTGGTCAGAAGGGCTCGACCGGGTGGTGCTGTGCGGCATGGGCGGGTCCTCGCTGGCGCCGGAAGTGATCTCCAGGACCTACGACGTCCCGCTCACCATCTTGGACTCGACGAACCCCAGCGTCATCCATCGCGCGGTGTCCAGTGACCTGTCCACGAGCGTGGTCGTCGTGTCCAGCAAGTCGGGAGGCACGCTCGAGACCGACAGCCAACGCCGGGCGCTGGGTGCGGCGTTCGAGGCCGCCGGGATCGACGCCGCCTCCAGGATGGTCGTCGTCACCGACCCCGGCTCCGCTCTGGAGCAGCTGGCCCGTGACGAGGGTTACCGCCACGTCTTCCTCGCCGACCCCAACGTCGGTGGACGCTACAGCGCCCTGACCGCCTTCGGGTTGGTCCCGACCGGCCTGGCGGGTGTGGACATCTCCGAGCTGTTGGACGAGGCCGAGGCGGTGACCGGACAGCTGCACGCCGATACCGCCGACAACCCCGCGCTGGTGCTCGCCGCTGCACTTGCCGGACAGCGCAGCCGTGACAAGGCCGCCATTGCGGATCTCGGGTCCGGCATCTCAGGGTTCGCCGACTGGGCCGAGCAGCTGATCGCCGAGTCGACGGGCAAGCACGGCTCCGGTGTGCTCCCCATAGCCGTCGATCGTGACGATGCGCCGGAGATCGCCGCGCCGGCCGACGACGTGGTCGCCGCCGCCCTGGTGTCCACCGAAGACAGCGACTCCGCTCCGGACGGTCTGGGCGAGCCGTGGGTCACGGTGTCGGGGACGCTCGGCGCACAGCTGCTGACCTGGGAGACAGCGACCGCCGTGATGGGCCGGATGCTGGGGATCAACCCGTTCGACCAGCCCGACGTGGAGAGTGCGAAGAACGCCGCCCGCGGGTTGCTCGACTCCCAGCCGGAGAGCGAACCCGCCTCGATCACCGAGGGTGGCATCGAGGCGCGCGGGTCAGACGGACTGCTCGACGGGGTCGACACGATCGCCGGCGCTGTCGAGGCGTTGCTGGCGCGGCTGGGACCGGACGGCTATCTCGCCGTGATGGCCTACCTGGACTCCGAGCGCGACGCCACCCTGCAGCGCGTACGGGGATCACTCGCCCGCCGCACCGGGAGGCCCACCACCTTCGGCTGGGGGCCACGGTTCCTGCACTCCACGGGGCAGTACCACAAGGGCGGTCCACCTCAAGGGGTCTTCCTGCAGGTCACCTCCTCGGAGCCGGAGGACGTCGACATCCCTGACCGACCGTTCACCTTCGGCACTCTTATCGCAGCGCAGGCGGCCGGTGACGCGGCTGTGATCGCCGAGCACGGTCGACCCGTCCTCCGGCTGCACCTGCAGGACCCGAGCGCCGGGGTCGCCACCTTGGAGGGGCTGCTGCGATGACGACGGAGACGGCAGCTGCGGCCACCGGTCCGGTCAATCCGCTCCGCGATCCGCAGGACCGGCGGCTTCCCCGAATCGCCGGTCCGTGCGGTCTGGTCATCTTCGGCGTCACCGGCGACCTGTCACGCAAGAAGCTGATGCCTGCCGTGTACGACCTGGCCAACCGGGGACTCCTGCCCCCCGGCTTCTCGCTGGTCGGTTTCGCACGGCGTGACTGGGCCGACCAGGACTTCGCCCAGATCGTCCACGACGCGGTGATGGAGCACGCCCGTACGCCGTTTCGTGAGGAGGTGTGGCGTCAGCTCTCCGAGGGCTTCCGATTCGTACCCGGTGACTTCTCAGACGACGTCGCGTTCAGCCAGCTCCGCGACACGATCGAGGAGCTCGACCGCGAGCGCGGGACGGCCGGCAACCATGCCTTCTACCTGTCGATCCCGCCGCGCTTCTTCCCGGACGTGATCGGGCAGCTCAAGGAGCACGGCCTGGCTGACAACAGCTCGGGCTCGTGGCGCCGAGTGGTCGTGGAGAAGCCGTTCGGGCACGACCTGAAGAGCGCGGAGGAGCTCAACAGCATCGTCTCGGAGGTGTTTCCACCGGAGTCGGTCTTCCGGATCGACCACTATCTGGGCAAGGAGACGGTGCAGAACATCATGGCCTTGCGCTTCGCCAACCAACTGTTCGAGCCGGTCTGGAACGCCAACTACGTCGACCATGTCCAGATCACGATGGCCGAGGACATCGGGATCGGAGGGCGAGCGGGCTACTACGACGGCATCGGGGCCGCTCGCGACGTCATCCAGAACCACCTGCTCCAGCTGATGGCGCTGATCGCGATGGAGGAGCCCGTCTCCTTCGAGGCCCAGAGCCTGCGCGCCGAGAAGCAGAAGATCTTGCGCAGCGTGCACCACCCCGAGCGGCTCGATCTGCACACGTCGCGCGGCCAGTACGTCGCAGGCTGGTCCGGTGGCGAGAAGGTCAAAGGTTTCCTCGAGGAGGACGACATCCCGAAATCCTCGGTGACCGAGACGTTCGCCGCCATCAAGCTCACGATCGACACCCGCCGTTGGGCCGGAGTGCCGTTCTACCTGCGCCACGGCAAGCGACTGGGTCGCAGGGTGACCGAGGTAGCGGTGGTGTTCAAGCGGGCGCCGCATCTCCCGTTCACGCAGACCGCGACGGAGGAGCTCGGTCAGAACGCGTTGGTGATCAGGGTCCAGCCTGATGAGGGCGTGACCGTGCGGTTCGGCTCGAAGGTGCCCGGCACGGCCATGGAGATCCGCGACGTCAACATGGACTTCGCCTACGGCGGGGCCTTCGTCGAGTCCAGCCCAGAGGCGTACGAGCGGCTGATCCTGGACGTGTTGCTCGGCGACCCACCGTTGTTCCCGCAGCATGAGGAGGTCGAGCTGTCCTGGCGGATCCTGGACCCGATCCTCGACTACTGGGCCGAGCAGGATGCCAAGCCGGAATCGTACGAGGCGGGCACGTGGGGTCCGCAGTCCGCCGTCGAGATGTTGGCTCGCGACGGTCGCAGCTGGCGTAGGCCTTAGGGGGCGACATGGGTATCGAGCTCACGAAGACCAACGCCAGCACGATCGCCGGCGCACTGCTCACCGAGCGCCGGAAGGCGGGCTCCCCGGCGATGGGCATGGTTCTGACGTTCGTCGTCATCACCGACGAGGGCGATCACTACGACGCACTCAAGGCAGCCCGGAACGTCTCGAGGGAGCATCCGTCGCGGATCCTCGGCGTGATCCGACGTTCCATCCGCGGGCCGGCAAACCTCGACGCCGAGATCAAGATCGGCGAGCAGGGTGGTTCGGGTGAGCAGGTGCTGCTCCGGATGTCCGGTGAACTGGCCAAGCATCCGGAGAGCGTGGTCCTCCCGCTGCTGCTGCCAGACTCCCCTGTGGTGTGCTGGTGGCCCGGAAAGGCACCTGACGACCCGAGCGCGGATGCTCTCGGCTCGCTTGCGCAGCGCCGGATCACCGACACGGCCGCCTTGGCACGCGGTCGCACGGCGGCGATGGTCACCCAGGCACGCAACTACGCCCCCGGCAACACCGACCTGTCCTGGACCCGGCTGACGGGCTGGCGCGCGCTCCTCGCGGCCGCATTGGACCAGTACCCCGCCAAGGTCAAGGGCGGACAGGTCGCGGCAGAGCGTTCCAACCCGAGTGCCGACCTGTTGGTCGCCTGGTTGTCCAAACGCCTCAAGGTGCCGATCGATCGGGTGACGTCGAAAGGGCCGGGGATCACCAGCGTCAGCCTGATGACGGGCGGTGGGGAGATCAGCATCTGCCGACCGGACGGTCTGCTGGCCGAGTTCTCCATCCCAAATGCTCCGAACCGGCCGGTCGCACTCAAGCGTCGCGACCTGGCCGAGCTGCTGGCCGAGGAACTGCGCCGACTCGATCCCGACGACGTCTACGAAGAGACGGTGTCCACCCTGTGCAAGATCGCGGACAAGGGCGGCATCCGGCGTACGGAGGCAGCCAAGAAGGCGGCAGAACCGCCCAAGCGTGCGCCGACGATCACCGGCACCGACGCGACGCTGGCGAGCGGGAGGAAGACCCAGCGAGAGCGCCGCAACGCCGCGGCCCGGACTGAAGCCGCTTCCAGGACGGCGAAGAAGGGTGCGGCCACGTCTTCGTCGCGTACCCGCGCGGGCAAGAAGTCGACGTCCTCGCGGAAGACCAAGAAGTCGCGATGAGCAGCCCCACCGTGATCGTGCATCGCACCTCCGACGAGCTGGCTGCCTCGGTCTGCTCCCGGCTCATCACGACGCTCGTGGACGTGCAGTCTGCCGGACGCGTCCCGCACTGGGTCCTCACGGGGGGAAGCATCGCCGACCAGGTCCACCGCTCGGTTGCCGACTCCTCGGCCCGTGACGCCGTGGACTGGTCTCGGGTGGAGTTCTGGTGGGGTGACGAGCGGTTCGTGCCGGTCGACGACGACGACCGCAACGAGAGACAGGCCAGGGAGGCCCTGATCGATGTGTTGAAGGTGGATCCGTCGCGAGTGCATCCCATGCCGAGCAGTGACGGTCCGCATCCTGACGCGGACTCCGCGGCTGCAGCGTACGCGGAGGTGTTGCGTCGCTCCACGCAGCCAGAAGATCACGGCGTGGTCCCGACGTTCGACGTCGTCATGCTCGGGGTGGGACCGGACGGCCATGTCGCGTCGCTGTTTCCCGAGCGTCCGGCGCTGTACGACGAGCGGCCGGTGACCGCCGTACGTGGCGCACCCAAGCCACCGCCGACCCGACTGACGATGACGATGCCGACACTGCAGCGCTCACGCGAGGTCTGGTTCGTCGTCTCCGGCGAGGAGAAGGCCAAGGCCGTGCACCTCGCGTTGTCCGGCGCCGGCACGGTGCAGATCCCGGCGGCCGGGCCACGCGGCCTCCAGCGGACCCTCTGGCTGCTCGACCAGTCCGCCGCCTCCCAGCTGCCGAGCGGGCTGGCGCGTCTGTGACCGGTAGACGGGGTCAGATGCCGCCGATGGCGTTGGTGCGGGCCATGTCGGCGAGGTCGGGCGTGGCCCAGATCGACCGAGGCGTCTTCGGCTCGGGATCGACGTCATGTGTCTCGACGAGACGGGTCAGGTCGACGTCCTCAGGCAGATGGCTGTAGTCGGGACGCTCACATCCCTCGGTCACAGCCTTGACGCGCTCGGCTGCTGCCTTACGTGGTCTGGCCCTCATACCCGGAGCCTACCCCGCGGGTTCCACCGCGTTGGTGACCGCGAGGAGGAGGCTCTCGACGTTGTCTCCCCACCGTGAATAGACAACGAGGTCGCGCGCGGGGTCGACCCAGAGCAGGTGGCGGCCACCGTTGCCGCGGGCGCATCGACCCGTCGCGGCGGCGGTGGGCCAGACGCTGCGGTCGTCGTTGAGCCACCACGACAGGCGGGCCGCGGCGGCCGGTGCCTTCGTGCCAGAGGACTTCGAGGAGGGGTTCCGCCATACGTTCCTCGCGACCGCACAGAGCGGACGGGTGCTCGAGGTCAGCACCGTCGTGCCGTTCCACGCGACGATGCTGGGCTGGTGGTGCGCGGAAGGCGGTGGCGCCATCGCGTTCGGCAGCGACGCCCACGACCCAGCGGCGGTGGCGCACGGCTTCCGCGACGCCGTTCACCTGGCTGAGGCTCACGGCTTCCGGGCTGGCAAGCGCCCGTACGACGTGTGGGGACGCGCATGACGACCAAGACCGGTGTGGCAGGTCGCCGCTGCCCTGCGGGCCACGAGTGGCGTGGTCCTCGGCGACGCCTTCGACCCGCGCCGCAGCCGCCCGTGATCGACGAGGTCATGGCCCGAAGTGGCTGACCTCGGCGGGCCGCGTGCGCACCGGGATGAGGGGAGCTAGAAGATGATTTCGCCGGACTTGCGCTTCGCACGCAACGTCTGGAGCGCTTCGTCGAGGATCTCCTTCGCCTCGGCGTCGGAGCGACGCTCCTTCACGTAGGCGAGGTGAGTCTTGTAGGGCTCGATCTTCGGCGGTGGCGGGGGGTTGTCGGAGTCCCGGTTGGCCGGGAGCCCACAGCGCGGACAGTCCCAGGTGTCCGGGATCTGGGCGTCGACGGCGAACATCGGCGCGGTCTCGTGCCCATGGGCACAGAAGTACGTGATGCGTTGTCGCGGTGCGGCGTCCCCGCGCTCGGCCTCCCCCATCGGCCCAGCACCCACACGGCTTCCTCGGATGGCACTGCCACCAGCCACGGATTACTCCTCGACTCAGGGGTCACGATGTCGAGCCACCCGGCCCGACATCAGGTCACGTGATTGTACGTCGTCGATCGACTCAGGAGAGCCGCAACTCTCAACCGGACTTCAGGAGCAGTCCCAGCGCGATGATGCAGGCAAACCAGATCATCGCCACCCCGATGGTGATCCGGTCCAGGTTCTTCTCGGCGACGGATGAGCCGCCCAATCCGCTCGAGACGCCGCCACCGAACATGTCGGACAACCCACCGCCACGTCCCTTGTGCAGCAGGATCATCACGATGAGGAGCGCGCTCGTCAAGACGAGCAAGATACTGAATGCCGTAACCACGAGGAGATACCTTACCTGTTGTCAGATCGGCCTAGGCCAGGTGCCCATGGCACTACAGCTGGGGCATGTCGTAGAAGCGGCAGATGCCCCCGAACTCGTCGGCCTGGAGCGAGGCTCCCCCGACCAGGCAGCCGTCGACGTCGGGCTGGGCCATGATTCCGGCGACGTTCGCCGCCTTCACCGAGCCGCCGTACAGGATCCGCACCGCGGCTCCGACCTCGGTGCCGTGCTGCTCGGCCAGCCAGGAGCGGATGGCAGCGCACACCTGCTGAGCGTCTTCCGGCGTGGCCACCTCCCCCGTCCCGATCGCCCAGACGGGCTCGTAGGCGATCACCAGGTCAGCGACCTGCTCGGCAGAGAACCCAGCCAGCGAACCCTCGACCTGACCCAGCGTGTAGGGGACCTGGTCGCCGGCTTGCCGCACGTCCAACCCCTCCCCCACGCAGACGATCGGCACCAGGTTCGCTGCGACGGCCTTGTGCGCCTTGGCGTTGACCAGCGCGTCGTCCTCAGCGTGGTGCTCGCGGCGCTCGGAGTGGCCTACGACGACGTAGGAACACCCCAGCTTGGTGAGCATGCCGGTGGTGATCTCGCCGGTGAACGCGCCTTCGTCGTGGGTCGAGACGTCCTGTGCTCCATACCTGATCTTCAGCCGATCCCCGTCCACGAGGGTCTGCACGCTGCGCAGGTCGGTGAACGGTGGCACGACGACGACTTCGACCTTGCCGTAGTCGTGCTTCTTGTCGTCCAGCGTCCAGGCCAGCTTCTGGACCAGGACGACGGCTTCGTGGTGGTTGAGGTTGGCCTTCCAGTTGCCGGCCATCAACGGGATGCGGGAGTGCTTCGGCATGCGGTGAGCCTGTCTTGGTCGAGCGGGCGTGGTGGTGGGTTCAGTCGGACAGTACGTCGAGCCCCGGCAGCTGCTTGCCCTCGAGGTACTCCAGGCTGGCACCGCCACCGGTCGAGATGTGGCCGAACTGGTCATCGGCGAAGCCGAGCTGGCGGACCGCCGCTGCGGAGTCTCCCCCGCCCACGACGGACAGGCCTCCTCGGGCAGTGACCTCGGTCAGGGCCTGGGCAACGGTCTTGGTCCCTGCGGCGAAGGACGCCATCTCGAAGACGCCCATCGGGCCGTTCCAGAAGACCGTCTCGGCGTCGGTCAGCACCTCGGCGAAGTGCCGGGCGGACTCCGGACCGATGTCGAGCCCGAGCTGGTCGCCCGGCATCGCATCGATCGGGACGACCGTGGCGGGAGCGTCGGCGTCGAACTCCGGGGCCACCACGACGTCGGTCGGGAGGACGATGTCGACGCCGGACGCCTCGGCACGGGTCAGGTACCGGCGTACGACGTCGAGCTGGTCGGACTCGAGCAGGCTCTTGCCGACCTCGTGGCCTTGGGCCTTGAGGAACGTGAACACCATGCCACCGCCGATCAGCAGACGGTCGGCCTTGCCCAGCAGGTTGTCGATGACGCCGAGCTTGTCCGACACCTTGGAACCGCCGAGGACGACGACGTAGGGGCGGCTCGGCTCCTCGGTGAGCCGTCGCAGCACGTCGACCTCGGCCAGCACCAACCCGCCGGCCGCATGCGGCAGCCGCTGCGCCAGGTCGTAGACGCTGGCCTGCTTGCGATGCACGACGCCGAAGCCGTCACTGACGAAGGCGTCACCGAGGGTGGCCAGCTCGTCCGCGAACGCCTCGCGCTCGGCCTCGTCCTTGCTCGTCTCACCGGCGTTGAACCTGACGTTCTCCAGCAGCACCACGTCACCGTCGGACATCGCCTCGACGGCCGCCTTCGCCGACTCCCCGACGGTGTCGGAGGCCGAAACCACAGCCCGACCGAGCAGCTCGCCCAGGCGCGCCCCGACTGGCTTCAACGAGTATGCCGAGTTGTCGACGTCTGGCGCGGCCGTCGGTCGGCCGAGGTGGGCCATCACGATCACGCGGGCCCCACGCGAGCACAGGTCCTCGATCGTGGGAACGCTGGCGCGGATCCGGCCGTCGTCGGCGATCGTCGAACCGTCCAGCGGGACGTTCAGGTCGGACCGCACCAGGACACGCTTGCCCCGGAGCCCGCCGAGTTGATCGGCGAGCTCATCGATCGTCGTGACCACCGTCAGAGAGTCGAGCCGACGTAGTTGACCAGGTCGACCAGACGGTTGGAGTAACCCCACTCGTTGTCGTACCAGCCGACGACCTTCACCTGGTTGCCGATCACCTTCGTCAGACCGGAGTCGAAGATGCACGACGAGGGGTCGGTGACGATGTCGCTGGAGACGATCGGGTCCTCGGTGTACTTCAGGAAGCCCTTGAGCTCGCCCTCAGCAGCCGCCTTGACCGCAGCGTTGACCTCGTCCACCGAGGTCTCCCGGCCGGCCTCGAACGTCAGGTCGGTGGCGGAGCCCGTCGGCACCGGGACACGCAGGGCGTAGCCGTCCAGCTTGCCCTTGAGCTCCGGCAGCACCAGACCGATAGCCTTCGCAGCGCCGGTGGACGTGGGCACGATGTTGACGGCGGCGGCGCGGGCCCGCCGCAGGTCCTTGTGCGGCCCGTCCTGCAGGTTCTGGTCGGCGGTGTAGGCGTGGATGGTCGTCATCAGGCCCTTGACGATCTCGAACTCGTCGTTGAGCGCCTTGGCCATCGGCGCCAGGCAGTTCGTCGTGCAGGACGCGTTCGAGATGACGTGATGGGTGCCGGGGTCGTACGACGTGTGATTGACGCCCATGACCAGCGTGAGGTCTTCGTTCTTGGCCGGAGCAGAGATGATGACCTTCTTCGCCCCGGCATCGATGTGTGCCTTGGCCTTGGTCGCGTCGGTGAAGAACCCGGTCGACTCGACCACGACGTCGGCGCCGAGGTCGCCCCAGGGCAGCTGGGCCGGGTCGCGCTCCTCGAGGGCAGCGATCTTGCGACCTCCGACGACGATGGCGTCGCTGGTCACCTCGACCTCGGCGTCGAGCCGGCCGAGGATCGAGTCGTACTTGAGCAGGTGGGCCAGGGTCTTGTTGTCCGTCAGGTCGTTGGCACCGACGACTTCGATGTCAGCACCGGACGCGACGACGGCCCGAAAGAAGTTGCGGCCGATGCGGCCGAAGCCGTTGATTCCTACGCGGACAGTCACGCGACGATCTCCCTCATGACGAGCGGTGGGCAGCGGGGACAGCCCTGACGACGGGCTGTGCTTTGACCCTACCAACCCTTCCGGGCCCGCCATTCCGACCGTCCAGCTCGTGGTGACAGCCGTCGCCGGACCCCCTCATCAAGGTGCTTCGGAGAGCATCTCCGGCGTCAGGGAGGACTCGGTGTCGGGGATCCCGAGCTCTTGAGCCCGTTTGTCGGCCATGGCCAACAAGCGACGGATTCGACCGGCAATGGCGTCCTTGGTCAGCGGCGGGTCGTGAAGCTGTCCCAGCTCCTCGAGGCTGGCCTGCTTGTGCTCGACCCGGAGGGACCCGGCCATCTTGAGGTGGTCGGGGACCTCGTCAGCCAGGATCTCCAGCGCACGTTCGACTCGGGCTCCGGCGGCCACGGCTGCGCGAGCAGACCGACGGAGGTTGGCGTCGTCGAAGTTGGCGAGCCGGTTGGCGGTCGCCCGCACCTCTCGGCGCAGCCGGCGCTCCTCCCAGGCCAGCAACGACTCGTGGGCGCCGAGTCGGGCCAGCAGGGAGCTGATCGCGTCACCGTCACGGATCACCACCCGGTCGACGCCGCGCACCTCGCGCGCCTTGGCCGAGATGCCGATGCGACGCGCAGCGCCGACCAGAGCCAGCGCCGCCTCCGGACCAGGGCAGGTGACCTCGAGTGCTGACGAGCGACCAGGCTCGGTGAGCGAGCCATGAGCGAGAAAGGCTCCTCTCCAGGCGGCGACCGCGTCGCAGCCCGAACCGGAGACGACCTGCGGCGGTAGGCCTCGCACCGGTCGGCCACGGTTGTCGAGCAGGCCGGTCTGTCGGGCCAGCGCCTCACCGTCCTTGACCACCCGGACGACGTACCGGGTGCCCTTGCGCAGTCCGCCACCGCTGATCACGACGACTTCACTGGGGTGGCCGTAGATCTCCAGGATGTCGCGGCGGATCCGACGCGCGGATGCGCCGGAGTCGAGCTCGGCCTCGACCACGATCCGCCCTGCCTGGATGTGCAGTCCTCCTGCGAAACGGAGCATGGACGACACTTCCGCCTTGCGACAGCAGGACTTCGTGACGTTGACGCTCGCGAGCTCTGCCTTCACCTGGGCGGTCATAGCCATGAGCCCGATCCTGCCACGACGCAGTCCCGGGTTGTCCTCGCGCGCCTTGGCAGTCGCCGCGGTGCTCATCGGACTGTCACCTCGGCTCCCATGATGGACGCGTAGGCCGCAGCCAGCTTCGTCACGTCGTGTCGTCCTTCTGTCCCGTCAACGGCCACGTCCGCGATCACAAGCTCTGCCCCTAATCCGTTTACTGTCTCCTCGAGCATGGGGAGGTCCGCGACTCCGGCGGAGTCGGCCAGCACGACGTCGATCTGCAGATCGGGTGCGTGCACGGCCAGGACTTCCAAGTACGTGCTCGACGAGAAACCTTCCGTCTCGCCTAACTGCGGTGCCAGGTTGAGTGTTACGCAGCGACGCGCACCGGATTTCGTCAGTGCGGCCTGGAGGTCTGGGACCAGCAGATGAGGCAAGACACTGGTGTACCACGATCCCGGCCCCAAGATCACCCAATCAGCCGCATGGATCGCCTCGATCGCCTCCGGGCACGCCGGCGGGTCCGACGGCACCAGCTCCACCGACTCGACCAGCCCTGTGGTGCTCGCGACCTCGACCTGGCCCCGGATGCTCGTCAACTCATCCGGACGATCCATGTCGGCACCCCTCACGCGGGCGGCTATGTCCAGCGGCACGCTGGCCATCGGCAGGACCCGGCCGTGCGCTCCGAGCAGACGGCCGACCCAGTCCAGCCCTTCGACGTGCCCACCCAGCAGCTCCCACAGCGCGACGATGAGCAGGTTTCCGACCGCATGGCGATGCAGCTCCCCGGCGCTCTCGAAGCGGTGCTGGAGCACATCAGCCCAGGTTCGCCCCCACTCGTCGTCACCGCAGAGCGCAGCGAGCGCTTGGCGAAGGTCGCCGGGCGGAAGAACGCCCAGCTCGCTCCGCAGCCTTCCCGAGGAGCCGCCGTTGTCGGCCACGGTCACCACAGCGGTCAGGTCGGTCACGAAGGTCCGCAGCGCACTCAGGTTGGCCGCGAGGCCGTGACCGCCGCCGAGCGCCACCACCGTGAGCGCCGGTGCAACCGGATCCGCTGCCTCGCCCCACGGATCGCCGTACGCCGGGTGGCCGTCTCGGGCCGGCATCATTCGCGCCCCAGATCGCGATGGACCACCGTGGTCTCGATCCCTCGTTCGCTCAGCCGTCTGCCGATCTCCTCGGCGGTCGCGACGCTGCGGTGCTTGCCGCCGGTGCAACCGACCGCCAGGTTGAGGTACTGCTTGCGTTCGCGCAGGAAACCGGTGTCGACGGTCTCGAGCAAGGCCTCCAGTCGCTGCAAGAACTCTCCAGCGGCGGGCTGGCCGAGCACATAGTCGCTCACGTCGGTGTCCAGGCCGGTATGAGGCTTCAGCTCCGGGATCCAGAACGGGTTGGGCAGGAACCGCATGTCGACGACCATGTCCGCGTCGACGGGGATGCCGTACTTGAAGCCGAACGACACCACGGTGGCGCGCATCCGAGGCTGCTCACCCTCGGAGAAGGCGGTGGCGACCCTGTCAGCCAACTCATGGACGTTGAGGTTGGACGTGTCGACCAGCACGTCGGCCTCGCCCCGCAGGTCGCGGACCATGTCCCGCTCGCGCAGGATGCCGTCGAGCAGCCGCGCGCCACCTTGGAGCGGATGCGGCCGCCGGGCCGCCTCCTGACGGCGGACGAGCACGTCGTCCGATGCCTCAAGGAAGAGCAGCCGCGGGTTGGCTCCGCGCTCGACCATCGTGGCGATGGCGCCACGGAGATCGGCGAAGAACCCGCGGGAACGGACGTCGACGACGACAGCGATCTTGACCTCGTCGTCCTCCTCGGCACTGAGCATCTCCACCACCGCGGGGAGCAACGAGGGCGGCAGGTTGTCGATCACGAACCAGCCGATGTCCTCGAGCGCCTTGGCGGCGGTGCTGCGTCCCGCCCCGGTCATACCGGTGACGATGATCAGGTTCCCGAACGGATCGCTCATCAGGATTCCTTCACGTCAGCAGGCGTCGTCGCCTCGTCGATGATCTCACCCGTGGCGGTGTTGACGGCAGGGGTGGTCTGCCGGGCGGAGTCGGCCAACGCCACCGCGATGCCCTCGGCGGTACGCCGCCCGAACCCAGGCAGCGCGGCGATGTCCTCGATCGACGCGGCGCGAAGCTTCTTCAGCGAGCCGAAATGCCGAAGGAGCACCTTGCGGCGTACCTCCCCCAGCCCCGGAACGTCGTCGAGCACGCTCTCGACCATGCTCTTCGAGCGACGGTTGCGGTGGTGGGTGATCGCGAACCGGTGCGCCTCGTCACGAACCCGTTGCAGCAGGTAGAGGCCCTCGCTGGTCCGGGGCAGGATGACCGGGTCCTCCTGGCTCGGGCGCCAGACCTCCTCGAGGCGCTTGGCCAGTCCGACCACCGGGACGTCGTCGATGCCGAGCTCGTCCAGGGCGCGCTGCGCCGCGGCAACCTGGGGGGGACCACCGTCGACCACGACCAGCCCTGGGGCGTAGGCGAACTTGCGAGGACGTCCGGTGTCGGGGTCGATGAGGGCAGGCCCACGCTCCTCCGCGGTCTCACCGAGGTCGAGGCCGGTCTGCTCCGCGCGCTCGTCCAGCAGTCTCCTGAACCGGCGGGTGATGGTCTCGTGCATCGCGGCCACGTCGTTCTGACCCTCGACGCCGCGAATCACGAAGCGACGGTAGTCACTCTTGCGCGGCAAGCCGTCCTCGAAGACGACCATGGAGGCGACCACCTCGGTGCCTTGCAGGTTGGAGACGTCGTAGCACTCGATCCGCAGCGGGGCGGCCGGCAGCTCGAGCGTCTCTTCGATCTCCTCCAAGGCGCGGCTGCGGGTCGTGAAGTCGCTGGCTCGTTTCGTCTTGTGGATCGCCAGGGACTGCTTCGCGTTGCGGGCCACCGTCTCCATCAGCGTGCGCTTGTCGCCGCGTTGCGGGATCCGCAACGACACCCTGCTTCCGCGCTTGTCGGTCAGCCAGGTGGTGAGGGCATCGAGGTCGTCGGGCCGCTCGGGGACCAGGACCTCGCGCGGGATCGCGTCACCCTCCTCGGCGTCGTACATGTGGATCAGGAAGCGGTCGATCAGCTCGGGCAGGTCTGCGTCGTCCACCCGATCGGCGACCCAGCCTCGCTGGCCGCGGACCCGGCCACCACGGACGTAGAAGACCTGGACGGCGATCTCGAGGGGATCCTCTGCCACCGCGATCACGTCGGCATCGGTGCCGTCCGCCAGCACCACGGCGTTCTGCTCCATGGCTCGCCTGAGTGCGCCGATGTCGTCGCGGATCCGGGCCGCCCGTTCGTACTCGGTCGCGTCGCTGGCGACCCGCATCTCGCGCTCGAGCCGTCTGATGTGCTGGCTCGTCTGACCGGCGATGAACGTGGTGAAGTCCTCGACGATCGCGCGGTGCTCGTCGGCGGAGACCCGACCCACGCACGGTGCGGCGCACTTGCCGATGTAGCCCAGCAGGCAAGGCCGGCCGATCTGCGCGCTGCGCTTGAACACGCCGGCCGAGCAGGACCGCATCGGGAAGACGCGCAGCAGCAGGTCGACGGTCTCGCGGATCGCCCAGGCGTGCGAATACGGCCCGAAGTAGCGCACCCCCTTCTTCTTGGGGCCCCGGCCGACCATCACGCGGGGGAACTCCTCGTTGACCGTGACGGCGAGCCATGGGTACGACTTGTCGTCGCGGTACTTGACGTTAAAGCGCGGGTCGTACTCCTTGATCCAGGAGTACTCCAGCTGCAGTGCCTCGACCTCGGTCTGGACGACCGTCCACTCCACCGAACCAGCAGTCGTCACCATCCGGGCGGTGCGCTCGTGCAGGTTCGCCGGGTTCTGGAAGTACGACGACAAGCGGGCCCGCAGGGACTTGGCCTTTCCGACGTAGATGACTCGACCGGTCGGGTCCCGGAAGCGGTAGACGCCCGGCGCGTCGGGGATCGAGCCCGGCGCGGGTCGATATGTAGCGGGATCGGGCACCCCTCCACCCTACGAGTCCCCACCGTCAGGGGGTCCGGCCGTACGGAGGGTGGCCCGCCGTGAGCGGGTCAGACCCGGCTGACAGTCCCATGGTCATGGATTTCAATCCGTCCACAGCCGATACTGAGGACAACGACGCAAAGCCCGGATTCGCGCTCAGCGGCCGCGTTCAGTAGCGTTCGCGAAGCGTTTCGGGGAAGGGAGGGCCGCGCTGTGCCGCATGTCGCAGACCTGTACGGCCTTGCCCTGTCGACCTCTCCCGCCGCCGCGGAGGCCTACAACCGTGGGGTCGGCTCGCTGCTGAGGGTCCGGGAGGGCGGGCTCGCCGGCATCTCCGAGGCGATCACGCATGACCCCACCTTCGCGCTCGGCCAGGCCGGCCTCGCCCTGCTCGGCCACGAGTACTGCGCCAACGTCGACATCGACGCCCGTCTCACGGCTGCCGTCCGGCACTCCACGGGCGCGACGGACCGGGAGCGCAGCCACGTCCATGCCGTCGTCGCCCACGTGCGCGGCGACTCACGCCCGCTGATCCGTCACTTGCGGGACTACCCGCGCGACGCTCTGCTGCTGTCCATCGCCGTCCCCACCATCGCCTTCGCAGGTGTCACCACCGTGCCGCAGGAGTCATGGGCAATCGTGGAGCGTGCGGAACCGTCGTACGGCGGCGACTGGTGGTACACCGGCTTGCTCGCTTTCATCCGCCAGGAGCAGCGCCGCTGGGACGAGGCGATGGCGCTGTCTAGCCGGTCCCTCGACATCGAGCCCGCCGCCGGGCACTCGGTGCATGCCCGGACCCACGTCCACTACGAGACCGGGGACCACCAGGCCGGGCTGACCTGGCTGGACGACTGGATCCGCGGCCCTGGGACCTCGTCGGACAACCTCGCGCACTACTCCTGGCACGCTGCGCTGCACGAGCTGTCCCTGGGCGACTTCGCGGCGGTCCAGCAACGGTATGCCGTCGAGCTCGCACCCCCGACCGTGGTCGGCTGTCGTGCTCTCGTCGACTCGTGCTCGCTGTTGTGGCGCTGGGCGATCACCCCGGGCGCGACCGACGTACCGGCCATGACGAGCGTCGTGGAGGTCATCGAGGACGAGGTGCTCGACCGCCCGTCCACCCCCTTCATGGCGCTGCACTCAGCCGTGACGTTGTGCGCCCTGGGTGAGGTCGACCGGCTCGAGCGGTTGGAAGCCTGGGCGGCCCGCCACGACGACTCGTCGTACGCCGAGGTGGTTTCCCCGCTGTCCGCGGCCCTGCGGTCGCTGGCGGCCGGGGATCCAGGCGTCGCGGCAGACCGGCTCAACGACCTGCTCGGTGCCATCTGGCGGCTCGGCGGCAGCGACGCGCAGCGCGAGGTGGTCGAGGACACCTTGATCGCAGCACTCCTGGCCGCCGGTCGGTTCGACGAAGTCCGTCCGGTCATCGACCGTCGACTGGACCGGCCGCTGTGCCGTCGCGACGAGGCCTTCCTCGCTGCCGCCGGAACCACCGGCTGAGGCAGCCGCGGCGTCAGGCCAACGTGATCTTGTCGCCCTTGACGGTGACGGGTTTCTCCGGAAGCGGCGCAGGGGCCGGCCCACCCACCACGCTGCCGTCCTTGATCGAGAACATGCTGCCGTGACACGTGCAGTTGATGGTGCCGTTCGTGACGTTGTCGACGGGGCAGCCCTGGTGGGTGCAGATGTTCGAGAAGCCCTTGAACGTGCCGGCCGCGGGCTGGGTGATCACGATGCCGTCCTGGTCGAGGATGACGCCGCCGCCCTTGGGCACCTCGCCGGTGGTGGTCAGGACCCCACCCGCGCCGCCGGAGCCGCTGGAGCCGTTGCCGCCACCGCCCGAAGCGCCGCCGTTGTCTGTGGCCGTGCTGCTACCGCCACACGCCGCCAGGAGCGGAGCACCCAGACCGGCAACTGCGGCGGCGCGCAGGACGTTGCGGCGGCTCGGATGTCCGGGGACCGGGCTGCTCGGATCGTCCACGAACGTCTCCTCGGTCATCACAGTCTCCTCGTGAGCAGGGCTTTCAGCGTCTCTCGTGAGCCTAGCCACCGGCTGGGCCGAATCCATCTGTCCGCAGCCTGTCCAATGGTCGTAGCACCACTCAGCGCTTCGCGGTCGCCCTCTTCGCTGTCGCCTTCTTGCCGGTCGCCTTCTTGGTGGTCGCCTTCTTGGTGGTCGCCTTCTTGGTGGTCGCCTTCTTGGCGGTCGCCTTCTTGGCGGTCGCCTTCTTGGCCGTCGTGTTCTTGGCCGTCGTGTTCTTGGCCGTCGTGTTCTTGGTCGCCGATGACGGCGACGACGACGTGGCTGCCGCTGTGGCCTTGCGCGGCTGTCGAGCCACGCTGACACCCCGGCCCTGAAGGATCGGAGCCAGGAACTGTCCGGTGTAGCTCGCGGGCACCGATGCGACGTGCTCCGGCGTGCCCTCAGCGACGACGAGACCGCCCTTGTTGCCGCCCTCCGGACCGAGGTCGATCAGCCAGTCGGCGGTCTTGATGACGTCGAGGTTGTGCTCGATCACCATGACCGAGTTGCCCTGGTCGACCAGCCGCTGGAGCACCCCCAGAAGCTTGCGGATGTCTTCGAAGTGCAGACCGGTGGTCGGCTCGTCGAGCACGTAGACCGTCCGCCCGGTCGAGCGCTTCTGCAGTTCCGACGCCAGCTTGACCCGCTGCGCCTCTCCCCCGGACAGCGTGGGCGCCGGCTGACCGAGCCGGACGTAGCCGAGGCCCACGTCGACCAGCGTGCGCAGGTGCCGGGAGATCGCGGGGATCGCTTCGAAGAACTCCACCGCCTCTTCGATGGGCATGTCGAGCACCTCGGCGATCGTCTTGCCCTTGTAGTGCACCTCGAGGGTCTCGCGGTTGTAGCGCGCCCCATGGCAGACCTCGCACGGGACGTAGACGTCGGGCAGGAAGTTCATCTCGATCTTGATCGTGCCGTCGCCGGAGCAGGCCTCACAGCGGCCGCCCTTGACGTTGAACGAGAACCGTCCCTGCAGGTAGCCACGCATCTTCGCCTCTGGCGTCGACGCGAACAGCTTGCGGACGTGGTCGAAGACGCCTGTGTAGGTCGCCGGGTTGGACCGCGGGGTGCGGCCGATCGGCGACTGATCCACGTGGATGACCTTGTCCACGTCGTCGACCCCGGTGATGTCGCGGTGCCGTCCGGGGACTTCGCGGGCGTTGTAGATCCGCTTGGCCAAGGCTGCGTAGAGGATCGAATTGACCAGGGTGGACTTGCCCGAGCCGGAGACGCCGGTGATCGCCACGAAACACCCCAGCGGGAACGACACGGTGACGTCCTGCAGGTTGTGCTCGTAGGCGTTGTGGACGGTCAGCTCACGGCCAGGCGTCGGAGGACGGCGTACGGCGGGGAGCGGAATCTCCTCGCGCCCCGACAGGTAGGCACCGGTGAGCGAGTCGGGGTGATCGAGCAGGTCCTGGACCGGCCCGGAGACCACGACCTGGCCGCCGTGCTCCCCGGCGCCGGGCCCGATGTCGACGACCCAGTCGGCGGTCCGGATGGTGTCCTCGTCGTGCTCCACCACGATCAGGGTGTTGCCGAGGTCCTTGAGCCGCACCAGCGTCTCGATCAGGCGGTGGTTGTCTCGCTGGTGCAGCCCGATCGAGGGCTCGTCGAGGACATACAAGACGCCCACCAGGCCGGCCCCGATCTGGGTCGCCAGGCGGATCCGCTGCGCCTCGCCACCGGACAGCGAGCCGGACGGTCGGTTGAGGGTGAGGTAGTCCAGCCCGACGTCGAGCAGGAACCGCAGCCGCTCGTTGATCTCCTTGATGACGCGCTCCGCGATCTGCTTCTCGCGGGGGGACAGGTCGAGGTCCTCGAGCAGGAAGGCCGACGCCTCGTCGACGGGCAAGGCGCAGATGTCGGCGATGTTCTTGCCGCCGACGGTGACTGCCAGCGAGATCGGCTTGAGCCGCGCGCCGTCACAGGCCAGGCACGGCACCTCCCGCATGAAGCCCTCGAACCGCTCCCGACTCGTGTCGGTCTCCGCCTCGCCGTGCCGCCGCTCGATGTAGGGGACCACCCCCTCGAACTGTGCGTAGTAGGAACGCTCGCGGCCGTAGCGGTTCTTGTAGCGCACGTGCAGCTTGCCCGGGAATCCCTGGAGCACCGCCTGCCGCGCCTTCTCCGGGAGCTGGCTCCAGGGCGTACCGGTCGAGAAACCCATCTCCTCGGCGAGCGCGTCGAGCAACCGGGTGAAGTAGTCGGACACGTGGGCGGCCGACCACGGCGAGATCGCACCTTGGTCGAGCGACTTCTGTCCGTCGGGCACGACGAGCTCAGGGTCCACGATCATCCGGGTGCCGAGTCCGTGGCACTCGGTGCAGGCACCGAACGGCGAGTTGAACGAGAACGACCGCGGCTCGAGCTCCTCGAACGAGAGGTCGTCGTACATGCACGCCAGGTGCTCGGAGTAGATCCGCTCGCGGTGCGGGTCGTCACTCGGGAGGTCGACGAAGTCCAGCGTGACCAGGCCACCGGAGAGGCCCAACGCGGTCTCGACGGAGTCGGTCAGGCGGCGCTTGGCGGACTCCTTGACGGCCAGCCTGTCCACCACGACCTCGATCGTGTGCTTCTTCTGCTTGTCCAGCTTGGGCGGGTCGGTGAGGGGATAGGTCTCGCCGTCGACACGGGCCCGCGAGAATCCCTGGGTCTGGAGCTGACGGAACAGGTCGACGTACTCCCCCTTGCGACCCCTGATCATCGGGGCCAGCACCTGGAATCGTGCCCCCTGCTCGAGCTCGAGGACGCGGTCGACGATCTGTTGGGGCGTCTGTCGGGCGATCGGCCGCCCACACTGCGGGCAATGCGGGCGTCCGGCGCGAGCGAACAGCAGCCGCAGGTAGTCGTAGACCTCGGTGATGGTGCCGACGGTGGAGCGCGGGTTGCGGGAGGTGGACTTCTGGTCGATCGACACGGCAGGCGAAAGACCCTCGATGAAGTCGACGTCGGGCTTGTCCATCTGGCCGAGGAACTGGCGGGCGTACGCCGACAGCGACTCGACGTAGCGGCGCTGGCCCTCGGCGAAGATGGTGTCGAATGCCAGGCTGGACTTGCCCGATCCGGACAGCCCGGTGAACACGATCAGCGAGTCCCGCGGCAGGTCGAGCGAGATGTCCTTGAGGTTGTGCTCGCGCGCACCGCGAACGATCAGTTGGTCGGCCACCAGTCACCCTTACTCACCCGCAGGCACGTCACAGTCGCTTATGTTGGCACAGGCCGCCGACAGTCACCGGAGGGTCGTGGTGGGCCGGTGTTCTCCGGGGAGGCCGGCGTCGGACGGTGTGCTCGATTCGAACAGACGTTCGCAGTCTAGCGACCCGTTCAAGCCTTCTGCACGCCACGCGCCCTGGGGTGTTGCCGGGCCTGCAGGGTAGATTTTCGGCATGGCTGACCCGGCTCGCACCCCGACCTCCCTCCCCTCCTCAGTCGACGGCTCCGTTGCTGCGCTCGTGAGCTCCACGCACTCCCTGTTCGCCAGCCTCGAGGAGCTCACGGACACCCAGGCCCGCGAGGCGTCGCTGCTCCCTGGGTGGACCCGCGGACACGTGCTCACCCACCTCGCCCGCAACGCAGACGCGATGGTCAACCTGCTGACGTGGGCCCGCACCGGCGAAGAGACCCCCATGTATCCCAGCCGCGACCAGCGCAACGCCGACATCGAGGCCGGCTCCGGTCGCCCGGCCCCCGAGCTGGTCGAGGACGTCCACGCGTCGCACGAGCGGATGCTCGCGGAGATCGAGGCGATGCCCGTCGAGGCCTGGGAGCAGCCCATCCGGCACGGAGCCCGCAATGCCGCCGCACGTGGCCAGGACGTCCCGCACATCCGGCGGGTGGAGGTGGAGATCCACCACGTGGACCTCAACCTCGACTACACCTTGGCCCACCTCCCGGAGGACTTCGTCGAACGCATGCTGACCGACGTGACCGCCGACTTCTCGGTCGACGGCGACAAACCCGGGATGGTGCTCGTCGGAAATGACGACGAGGGACGCTGGACCATCGCTCCCGGGGGTCCCGAGGTGAGCGGCCCACCTCCTTCCCTGCTCGGATGGCTCCTGGGCAGGACCGATGGGGTCGGCCTGCACAGTGACCGACCGCTCCCCCCCTTGGGAACGTGGCGGTGAGCTACCACGGCCGCGTCAGGCCCGGCTCTCCTGCTGTCCGTGAGCTGACCGGGCTCCGCATCACCAAGGCGTCGGTCGGACCGATGGACAACAACGCGTACCTGCTGCAGTGCCTGACCACTGACGAGCTGCTGCTCATCGACGCCGCCTCTGAACCCGACGTCCTGCTCGGCCTGGTCGGCGGCCAGGAGCTGGCCACGATCGTGACCACCCACCAGCACCGTGACCACTGGGACGCTCTGGAGGCGGTGGTGGCCGCTACCCGGGCCACGACCGTGGCCGGAGCTGACGACGTGTCGGGGATCCCCGTCGCGACCGACCGCCCGGTGTCCGACGGCGACGTCGTCGAGGTCGGCCGGTGCACGCTCGAGGTCATCCACCTGGTCGGGCACACACCGGGCTCCATCGCGTTGTTGTACGACGACCCGACCGGACCACCGCACCTGTGGACCGGCGACAGCCTGTTCCCGGGTGGCGTCGGCAACACGCACGGCGACAAGGACGACTTCGCGTCCCTTCTCGGGGACGTCGAGACCAAGATCTTCGGCCGTCTCCCGGACGAGACGTGGGTCTACCCCGGGCACGGCAACGACACCACCCTGGGCGCCGAGCGGCCGTCTCTTCCCGAGTGGCGTGAACGCGGCTGGTGACCGACGTGTCACGGTGAGGTGAGCTCCTCCGGCGTGTCCCTCGCTGATGGCTCCAGGAGTACTGTCGAAGAGAGGTCTTCGACGGAGGGAGTGTTCCGTGTTCGTACAGGTAATTCAGGGTCACGTGTCCGATGCGGGTGAGGCCCGCGCAGCAGTCGACAACTGGCTGAAGGAGTGTGCACCGGGCGCCGTCGGCTGGCTCGGGACCACCGCAGGAGTGACCGACGACGGTCAGCTGATCGCGCTGGCACGGTTCGAGTCTGCAGAGGCGGCCCAACGCAACAGTGATCGTCCTGAGCAGGATGCCTGGTGGGCCCAGATGTCGAAGCTGTTCACGGAGGACCCGACGTTCCACGACAGCACGCACGTGACGGTCGACCTGAGCGGCGATCCCGACCAGGCAGGCTTCGTCCAGGTCATGCAGGGCAAGGGCCGCGACCCGGAGCGGGCTCGTGAGCTGATGAGTGACGACTCGACCGACTGGTCGGCCTTCCGACCCGAGGTCCTCGGAAGTCTGTCCATCGAGCACGAGGGTGGAGCGTGGACGATGGGGATCTTTTTCACCTCCGAGGAGGAGGCGCGAGCCGGTGAGAGCAAGGAGCCGCCGGCCGAGCTCAAGGCCCAGATGGACGAGCTGAACTCCCTGATGATCGGGCCACCGACGTTCTTCGACCTGAAGAACCCCTGGCTCTTCTCCCCCAGCTGATCCTCCGGGTCAACCCACCTGGTCGTCCTCGGGGGTCAGCGGGTGAAGCAGCAGAACTCGTTGCCCTCGGGGTCGGCAAGGACGTCCCAGTGCAGGTCGTCGCTGCCTTTCGCGCGCAGCAGCGTCGCGCCCTGCTCGATCAACGGATCGATCGAGGTGGCGACGACGTCCCAGTGGATCCGGTTGGGCTGCGTCTTCGGCTCCGGCACCGGCACGAAGTCGAGCGTCATGTCCGGCAACTCCGCGAGGTCGGTGACGGTCCCCCACTCCCCCTCGTCGATGTGCCGGCCGCCGAGCACCTCGTGCCACCAGCGCGACTGCGCCGGAGCGTCCACGCAGTCGACCACCAGCCCGTGCAACCGTCGCGGCGGCAGCTCGTCGCGAAGGAACGCACAGAACTCGCCACCCTCGGGGTCTGCCATCACCGTCCACTTCACGTCGTCGGCGGTGGGGAGCACGGTCGCGCCGAGTGCCTCGAGATCGGCGAGCGAGCGCGCGTAGACGTCGAGGTGCACGCGATGCTTCACGGTCTTCTCATGCGGCACCCGGTTGAACCAGACCCGCCACTGCTCGTCGCCGTCGACGAGCCCGGCCTCGCGCTGGTCGGCAGGGCGATCGTCCCCTTCGAGGGCGTAGCCGAGCACCTCGGCCCAGAAGCCCCCGAGGGCCAACGGGTCGCGTGCATCCACACAGATCTTCATGAATCGCGCCAGTGCCATGCGCTCACCGTACCCACCGCCACCGACCGGTCGGGATCCTGTCGCTGTTGCCCTCGGCGTGCTCCTGACAGGTCGGTCTACTTGAGCTGCGCGGACGTCTTGCCGAGGAGGCGGCGGGCGATGATCAGCTGCTGGATCTGCTGCGTGCCCTCGAAGATGTCGAGGATCTTCGAGTCTCGTGCCCACTTCTCCAGCAGCTCGTGCTCGGAGTAGCCGAGACTTCCGGCCAGGGCCACACAGCGCAGAGTCACGTCGTTGCCCACTCGACCGGCCTTGGCCTTGGCCATCGACGCCTGCAGCGAGTTCGGTCGACCGTTGTCGGCCATCCACGCGGCCTGCAGGGTCAGCAGATAGGCGGCCTCCCAGTCGGCCTCCAGCTGGAGGTACGCCGCCGCGGCGGCGATCTGCCGCTCGGCCGGACGGTCGTAGTCCACCTCGACGCCGGCCTCGCTCAACAGGTCTCTCGTCAGCTCGAGGCTCGCGCGGGCACAGCCGACGGCCATCGCCGCCACGAGAGGACGGGTGTTGTCGAAGGTCTGCATCACCCCGGCGAACCCCTTGCCGGTGTCGACGTCCGGGCTGCCGAGCAGGTTCTCCTTGGGGATCCGTGCGTTGTCGAAGATGATCGTGGCGGTGTCACTCGCGCGGATCCCGAGCTTGTGCTCGAGGCGTTCGACCCGCATCCCCGGTGTGCCCTTGGGCACCACGAACGACCTGATCGCGGCCCTGCCCTTCGACCGGTCCAGGGTCGCCCACACGACCACGGCGTCGCAGCGCCCTCCGGCCGTGACGTAGATCTTCTCGCCGTTGATCACGTAGTCGTCACCGTCGAGCCGGGCGGTCGTCGTGATGTTGGCGGAGTCCGAGCCGCATCCGGGCTCGGTGATCGCCATCGCGGCCCACACCCCCTTGAACCGCTCGAGCTGCTCCTCGTCGGCCACGGACGCGATTGCGGAGTTGCCCAGCCCCTGTCGCGGCATCGACAGCAGCAGGCCGACATCGCCCCAGCACATCTCCATGATGGAGAGCACGCTGGCCAGGTTCGTGCCGTTGCGGACGCCACCTGACGCGACCGTGTCGTCGGACCCGGATCGTCGAACGCCCTTGGCACCGGCGCCGCTCCCGCCCCCGGAGGCCGACATCCCGTCGACCATCGCCGCCAGCATGTCGAGCTCCTTGGGGTAGGCGTGCTCGGCCTGGTCGTAGGCGCGGGAGATCGGGCGCACCATCTCCTCGGCCACCTGATGGGCCTGCTTGACCGCCATCCGGAGCTTCTTGGGAACCTCGAGGTTGATCATCAGACCAGCACCCCGCCTTCGGCGAGCCCGACAGCGCGCAGGTCGCGGTACCAGCGCTCCACCGGATGCTCTTTGACGAAACCGTGCCCGCCGAGAAGCTGTACGCCGTCGGTCCCGATGCGCATCCCGCGCTCGAGGCACAGCCGCCTCGCCAACGCCACTTCACGCGCGCTGTCCCGGCCCTGGTCGGTGCGCGCCGCCGCACGGTACGTCACCAACCTCATGCCCTCGAGCTCGATCGCGATGTCGGCGACCATGAAAGCCACCGACTGACGGTGGCTGATCGGCTCCCCGAAGGCCTCCCGCTCGTTGACGTACGGCGTGACGTAGTCCAGCACCGCTTGCGCCGTGCCGACGGCCAGGCCGGCCCAGGCCAGACGACTCGCCCGGACACAGGCGCGGTAGTCGTCGGCCTGCGAGTCGGAACCGCCTCCGAGCAGCGCCGACGACGGCAGGTCCACGCCGTCAAGGACCAGCCGCGTCAATGCGGCTGCGCGCAGCCCCATCGAAGGGTCTGCCTCGATCGTCAGTCCCCTGGTCCCCGACTCGACCACGAACAACGCCGGGCCCACGTCCTCGAGGTCAGCCGCGACGACGAAGAGCTCGGCCTCTGCCCCCCGCGGCACCATCGACTTCACACCGTCCAGCCGGAACCCCTCCGGAGTACGCCGGGCGGTCGTCGAGAGCGCAAACGGGTCGAACAGGGGGCGCGGCTCCTGGATCGCCAACGCCGCGGCGGGCGCATCCTCCCCGGTGAAGGCGGGCAGGTAGGTCCCCTGCTGCTCGGCCGTGCCCCACAGTGAGATCGTCGAGCTCACCGCCGTAGGGGCCAGGCAGGCGACCGCCAGACCCATGTCGCCGTACGCCATCGCCTCGGCGACCAGCACGCCCGTCGTGGCCGACCGTTCGGTGACGAGGCCGCCGAGCTCCTCGGGAACCTCGATGAGGTGCAGTCCGAGATCCTGGCTCTGCGTCAGCAGGGCCTCGGGTGCGGCGCAGGCGGTGTCGGCCGCGGACGCCGCCGGGCGCAGCACCTCGGCCGCGAACTGCCTCACCACCTCGACGATCATCTGCTGGTCGTCGGTCGGCGTCAGGTCGAAGACTCCGGCCGACGTCGCAGCCAGCCGTGCCGGGTCCCGCCGTGCGTCGACCCGGGCGAAGGTTCGGTTCAGTGCCCCCGCCGTCCGGAAGCCGGCCTTGGTGGCCTCGAAGACGACTCGCTCCGTGGGCTTGCGCAGTCCCAGTCGGTCCAGGCCCTTTGCTGCGGCCAGCCGGTGCAGCATCTTGATGCCCAGGCCCATCGGGTCGACCCGGCTGTCTCTGTCCGGCTTCGTCGGCTGAGTGGAGCTCATCGACAAACTGTAACTGCTTGTTACACCTGAGCGTCGGTGACCCTGGTCAAGGCCCGTTCGGTTCGCGTGAGTCCGAGGCGGGATGGCGGCCGGAAAACGCGACGACGGCCCCGGCGTCGGGAGCGTCGCAGAACTGCCGCCACTCCGTTCCGTCGCCCTCAGCGCCCCAGTGGGTGAACGCGACGTGCCGGTCGTCGGGAAACGACTGACCGTCCTGACGCGTCCAGGGCAGCAGCACGACCTTGGTCAGGTCTGCGCTCTCGACGTCGTCCGCCACAGCTCGTAGAGCCTCCATCGCGGAGTCGTCGGAGGCGATCGACTGGTCGTACCAGACCATCGTCCAGCCGTGCTCCTCCGCGTGCACGAGCTGGCCCAGCTCCGGCCGCTCGTCGACGACATACAGCGTCTTGGTGATGTCGGGCCACTTCGCCCAGTGCTTGCCGCTCACCGGCGGTACCCCGGCGTAGGACATCTCGGTGCCGGGGTCGACGTGTTGCGGAGGCGCCGCGTCGTTCGACCGCTCGTCGCTGCACCCGCCCTGGTCGCCGTTGGTCGCGGTACCTGGGTGAACGGTCACTACACCGCCTCGCTCGGCGTCCGCGTCGCGGCCGTCGGTCCCGCTTCCCGAGCCATTCGAGCAGGCGGTCGACAGCGGCACGACGCCGAGCAGCCCGCTGAGGAACACCACGACCCTGCGGCGCTGTGTCGGCGAGGGCAACATTTCGCGGAGCCTACCCACGCTCACCGAGCAGCAGCGGCGAGGGCCGTACCCTGGCTTCTCGTGACCGAAGGCTCCACCCCCGCCCTCGACGACTTCGTCGACCGGCTGCCGTCAACCGGCTCCTTCTCCGTGTGGTGCGGGCCGGCCACCGGAGATCCGAGCTTTTCCCACCGAGCCGATGATCCGCACTACGCCGCCAGCATGATGAAGCTCGCCTTGGTCATCGCCGTTTACCGCGACGCGGAGGCAGGACGCCTCGACCTCGATCGCGACGTGCTCGTCCACGACGACTTCGCCTCCCGTGCGGACGGTTCGACGTACACCATGGATCGTGCGGACGACAGCGATGCCGAGCCGTGGCGTCGTCTCGGCGAGCAAGTCGCGCTGCGCTGGCTGTGCTACCGGGCGATCGTGAGGTCCAGCAACCTGGCGACGAACCTCGTCCTCGACGTGGTCGGGACCGATGCGGTCTCGATGGCTCTGCAGGCAGCGGGCGCCAGCGGCAGTGCGGTCACCCGCGGCATCGAGGACGGCGCCGCGCGCGATGCTGGTCTGCAGAACATCGTGACGGCCGCAGACCTGGCCAGAACGCTTCAGTCGCTGCACTCCGGGACGATCCTGTCACGCGACGGCTGTGACGAGATCGTGTCGGTGCTGGCCGCCCAGCAGATCAACGACGCCATACCGGTCAGGCTTCCGCCCGGCTCCCGGGTCGCCCACAAGTCCGGCTGGGTCGAGGGAGTCTCGCACGACGCCGGCATCATCTTTTCCACGTCTGGGGAGACCGAGCCGCTCGTGTTCGTCATGTGTACGACGTCCGACCTCGATGAGCAGGCCGGACTCGACCTCATCGCAGCCGGTGCCGCGGCGGCCTGGGAGGACTGGGGTGGCTCACCCGCATAGGGTGCTGCCATGACCGAAGGGGCGACATGACCGGAGCGATCTCGCAGGTGCGGTGTCACCGGATGATCGCGGACCTGCACACGCCGTTCGTGACCGCCTTGCGCTCGACGACGACCGTGCAGTCGACGGTGGTCGAGCTGATCACCGACGATGACCAGCACGGCTTCGGCGAGGCACCTCAGGTCTGGCGCGTCACCGGTGAGTCGTTGGCATCATCCGACGCGTGTCTGAGCGGGCCGCTGCGCGACGTGGTGCTAGGACGCTCACCTGACGACCTCCGCGACCTGCTGAGGGCGGTCGAGGACGCTGTCGCGGGAAACCACGGGGCCAAGGCGGCCATGGACGTGGCGCTGCACGACCTGGCGGCCCGTCGCCTCGGGGTCTCCTTGACGCGGTTGCTCGGCGGCGCGAGTCACCGAGTGCCGACGGACGTCACGATCTCCGCAGGCGACCCCGGGCAGCTGGGCGCGGACGCGGCCAAACGGGTAGGTGACGGCTTCACCGTTCTGAAACTCAAGGTCGGGACCGATCCGGTGACCGATGTCGAGCGGGTGGCGGCGGTCCGCGACGTCGTGGGCCCCGATGTCGCGATCCGGGTCGACGCCAACCAGGGGTGGACCCCTCGTCAGGCGGTGACCGCCATCCGGGCGATCGAGGACAGCGGGGCTGGGCTGGAGTTCGTCGAGCAGCCGGTACCGGCGTACGACCTGGAGGGTTTGGCCGCGGTGACCGCCGCGGTGGACACCCCGGTGATGGCGGATGAGTCCTGCTTCGGCCTCCGAGACCTGTCGGCGGTCATCGAACGCCGAGCCGCTGACCTCGTCAACGTCAAGCTGGCGAAGTGCGGCGGCCTGCGGACGGCAACGGCGATGGTCGAGCTCGCCGCCGCCCACGGCATGGGCGTCATCGTCGGCTCGATGATGGAGGGGCCGATCGGAGTCGGAGCCGCAGCCAGCCTGGTCGCGGCGTACGGCACCACGACGACCAGCGACCTCGACGCGGCGTGGTGGTTGTCGGGCTCCCCCGTTCACGGCGGGTTGACCTACGACCGCTCGGAGGTGGTCCTCCCTGACGCGCCGGGGCTCGGCGTCGAGGGACTGGCGTGATCGGCAAGGTCACCGCCGTCGACGTCGCCACCGTCTGGACCTCCCCGGACGCGCCACGCCCGATCGATGAGCCGGCCGTGCGGGACGTCCCCGACCCCGCCGCATGGGTGTCGCGCCTGGACGTCGAGACCCGTCTGGGTCTGCACGGCAGGACCCTCACCCAGCTGGTTCGCGGGGAGCCGGTGCTGGTCATCGCTCAGGGTCGCGACGACTGGGTGGAGATCGCGGCTCCCTGGCAACCCGCCCCCGAGCACGACGACGGCTATCACGGCTGGGTGCGCTCGGCGCACCTCGGCGACCCCGATCCAGACGTCGCGCCTCGCCCTGTCGGAGTGATCCCGGGCGACCCGCTCGCGGTGGTCGAGGAGGCGCGTCGTCACCGGGGATTGCAGTACCTCTGGGGTGGCACGAGCCCGTGGGGACTGGACTGCTCAGGTCTGGTCCACGTCGCCTACCGTCGGGCCGGCGTCGTGGTACCTCGCGACGCGTACGCCCAGCAGGCGGCGGCCGAGCCGGTTGCCCTCAGCGAGGCACGACCTGGTGACCTCTACTTCTTCGCGCGCGAGGACGGACACGTCTTCCACGTAGGTTTCGTCACCGGGGACCTGCGCATGCTGCACGCACCAGAGACCGGTGGTGGGGGGCTCATCGAGGAGGCCGAGCTGGCCGCCGACCGGCGGGCGGCGCTGGCGTCGGCCGGTCGATTCCTGGTCTCCGGCTAGGACTTTCTCGGCTCGCCGGACTGCACCTCGCCCGACTCCACCTCGCCGGACGGCGAGGCCGACGCATTCCGGGCGATCTCGCGTCCGCGCTTCGACGTCAGGCTGGCGACCGCCGTGACGGCAAGGATTCCGACGATGACCACCAGGGAGAGCCAGATCGGGATGTCAGGCGCCCAGCTGACGTGCTCGCCGCCGTTGATGAAGGCCAGCTCGTTCTCGTGCATGGCGTGCAGGATCAGCTTGACCCCGATGAAGCCCAGCAGCAGGGCCAACCCGTACGAGAGGTAGACCAGCCGCTTCAACAGGCCACCGATCAGGAAGTAGAGCTGCCGCAGGCCCATCAGCGCGAAGATGTTGGCCGTCAGCACGAGGTAGGGCTCCTCGGTGAGGCCGTAGATCGCGGGAATGGAGTCCAGGGCGAACAACAGGTCGGTCGTCCCCAGAGCGAGGACGACGATGAACATCGGCGTGATCAGCCGCTTGCCGTTCTCCCGCGCGAACAGCTTCACGCCGTGCCACTCGTCGGTGGCCGGCAGGTGCGACTCGACCCACGCGATCAACCGGTTCTCGTGGTACTCGTCATCGTCGGTAGCTCCACCTTTGGCCAGGGCGTACGCCGTGTAGACGAGGAAGAGCCCGAAAAGGTAGAAGATCCAGCTGAACTGGTTGATCGCGGCCGCGCCGACCGCGATGAAGATTCCGCGCATCACCAGCGCGATCACGATGCCGATCATCAGGGCTTCTTGCTGGTACTGCCGTGGCACGCCGAACTTGGCCATGATGATGATGAAGATGAAGAGGTTGTCGATCGACAGCGAGTACTCCGTCAGCCAGCCCGCGAAGAACTCGGTGCCGTACTGGTGACCCGCGAGAACCCACACGCCCAGCCCGAAGACCACCGCCAACCCGAGGTACGCCGAGAGCGCGAGCGAGACCTCCCGGGTCGAGGGCTCGTGCGGGCGTCGACCGATGACCACGACGTCGACGAGCAGCAGGGTGCTGGTCACGATGATCGTGGTCCACCAGATCCAGGTGGGGACGTCCATGAAACTCCTCCGGAGGTCGGGCATGCGCGAACGTGCCTATGACGTGCTCCGGAGGTCTCTTCCGCCCAGTGATCAGGCTTGCGGCGCCGGGCTCCCCACCCCAGGTGGACTCGAACCGTGATGACGACACCGCATCGTGGGAATACTCCCCTCCTGCGCATCCCATCATCCCAGAGCGGGCGCGCTCAGCCAAACTCGGACCGGCGCGTCGGCTGCCGGGTCGCCACAGTCAGGAAGCCCCGGCGGCCACCATCTGCCGGAGCTCCTTCTTCAGCTCGGAGATCTCATCACGCAACCGGGCGGCCACCTCGAACTGCAGCTCGGCAGCCGCGGCATGCATCTGGTCGGTCAGCTGCTGGACCAGATCGGCCAGGTCGCTGGACGGCAGCCCTGCGAGATCGCGGGCGTGCGCCCCGGCGCTCTTGCTGGACAGCCCCGGCACCGGCGCCTTGCCCCGCGACTGCTGGCGCCCTCCGCCGCCGAGCAGCTGCTCGGTGTCCGCATCCTCGCGGGCGAGCATGTCGGTGATGTCCGCGATCTTCTTGCGCAACGGCTGCGGGTCGACGCCGGCGGCCTCGTTGTAGGCCACCTGCTTGGCGCGGCGCCGGTTGGTCTCGTCGATGGCCTTCGCCATCGAGTCGGTGATCCGGTCGGCGTACATGATCACTTGACCGGAGACGTTGCGCGCGGCGCGGCCGATCGTCTGGATCAGCGACGTGCCCGAGCGCAGGAAACCCTCCTTGTCGGCGTCCAGGATGGCCACCAGCGACACCTCGGGCAGGTCGAGGCCCTCGCGGAGCAGGTTGATGCCGACCAGCACGTCATAGAGCCCGAGCCGGAGCTCACGCAGCAGCTCGATCCGGCGCAGCGTGTCGACCTCGGAGTGCAGGTAGCGGGTGCGGACGCCGTTCTCGAGGAGGTAGTCGGTGAGGTCCTCCGACATCTTCTTCGTCAGGGTCGTGACGAGCACCCGCTCGCCACGCTCGGTCCGGGTCTGGATCTCTCCGATCAGGTCGTCGATCTGCCCCTTGGTCGCCTTGACGATGACTTCCGGGTCGACCAGACCCGTGGGGCGGATGATCTGCTCGACGGTGGAGTCGACCCTCGACAACTCGTAGGGGCCGGGGGTGGCCGACAGGTAGACGGTCTGGCCGATCCGCTCGAGGAACTCCTCCCAGCGCAGCGGCCGGTTGTCCATCGCGCTCGGGAGCCGGAAGCCATGCTCGACCAGGGTCCGCTTGCGCGACATGTCGCCTTCGTACATGCCGCCGATCTGCGGGACGGTCACATGCGACTCGTCCACCACCAGCAGGAAGTCCTCCGGGAAGTAGTCCAGCAGGCAGTGCGGGGCGGAGCCGGAAGCGCGGCCGTCGATGTGCCGGGAGTAGTTCTCGATGCCGCTGCAGGTGCCGATCTGGCGCATCATCTCGATGTCGTAGGTCGTCCGCATCCGCAGCCGCTGTGCCTCCAGCATCTGTCCGGCGCGCTCGAGCTCGAGGAGCCGGGTCTCGAGCTCGGACTCGATGCCGGTGATGGCGCGCTCCATGCGCTCGGGGCCGGCGACGTAGTGGGAGGCCGGGAAGATGTAGAGCTCCTGGTCCTCGCTGATGACCTCGCCGGTGACCGGGTGCAGCGTCATCAACCGCTCGATCTCGTCACCGAAGAACTCCACCCGGACCGGATGCTCCTCGTAGACCGGGAACACCTCGAGCGTGTCACCGCGCACCCGGAAGGTGCCGCGGGTGAACGACAGGTCATTGCGGGCGTACTGCACTCCGACCAGCTGACGCAGCAGCGAGTCGCGGTCGATCTCGCCCCCTACCCTGAGCGGGATCATCCGGTCGACGTACTCCTGAGGGGTGCCCAGGCCGTAGATGCAGGACACCGTCGAGACAACGATCACGTCGCGCCGGGTCAACAGCGAGTTGGTGGCGGAGTGACGCAGCCGCTCGACCTCTTCGTTGATCGAGGAGTCCTTCTCGATGTAGGTGTCCGTCTGTGGGACGTACGCCTCGGGCTGGTAGTAGTCGTAGTAGGAGACGAAGTACTCGATGGCGTTGTCGGGGAACAGCTCGCGCAGCTCGTTGGCGAACTGGGCGGCCAGCGTCTTGTTGGGCAGCATGACCAAGGTCGGCCGCTGCACCCGCTCGACCAGCCAGGCGACCGTGGCGGTCTTGCCGGTGCCGGTGGCGCCGAGGAGGACGAGGTCCTTCTCGCCACCGATGATCCGACGCTCGAGGTCGTCGATGGCGGTCGGCTGGTCTCCGGACGGCTGGTAGTCGGAGACCACCTTGAACGGCGCAACGGTGCGCTTGAGATCGGTCACTGGTCTCATACGTCTGAGCGTACGGGCACCCACGGACAATGGACGGACTGCAGCGGCGCAGCCGCGCAGTCCGGCTCAACAAACCACCCGCATCCCTCAGCGGCGCAGCCGCGCAGTCCGGCTCAACAAACCACCTCCCGCGACCGGCGGCTTCAGCCGCCCGCCGGCTTGCGGGCCAGGACGGAGAACACGGTCACCGAGACGAACGCCCAACCCTCCTGCGCGGCCCGGGCGAGGTCGGCGAGCAGCGTCGCTCGCTCGTCTGCTGTGATGGCGCCCTCGGCCACCGCTCCCGCGGTGGAGTGCTCGATCATGGGCGCTGCACCTGCCACCTGCTGAGGCAGGATGGTCGCCTGCGAACCGATGTCGGGGTCGACGACGAGCCCTGCCGTCGTGAGCAGCCGCGGCAGTCGCCGACCCGAGAACGGGTTCGCCCAGTCGTCCCACATGAAAACCTGCAGACGCCGCACCACGTCCGGGTGCCCGGGATGCATGATCGCCGACCCCCAGTCGCTGTCGATGATCGCGACGCGTCCGCCGGGGCGCAGGATCCGCGCAACCTCGGAGGTGGCCCGCTCCGGGTCGTCGAGGTGCTGGAAGACCCGTTCGGATCTCACGAGGTCGATGCTGGAGTCGTCGAAGGGCAGATCATGCGCGTCCCCGTCCAGAAACGTCGCGCGTGAGCCTGCTTCGCGGGCTCTGGTCTCGGCGAGAACGCGCATCCGACTGCTGGGCTCGACTCCCACCGCACGCCCCGTCTCTCCGACCAGCCGGGCGAACAGCTGGACGTCCTCGCCCGTTCCCGAGCCGATGTCGACAGCGGTCTCGCCCGGTTGCGGCGCCAGGCGATCCACCGTCCAGTTCCGTAGCCGTCTGGTCGCCGGTGCCCCCGCCTGCAGGTCGAGGAGATCGACGAGCCTCTGGAAGGCCTCATCGTCCACGCTCTCCATCGCTGCGCTTCGAAATCCCCGAGCGGCCGACCCGACGGCCTCCGCCGCAGCGCCGTCAACGCCATCTGCCATCAGCGTTCTCTCTCCGTCCCTCTCCGTCATGACTGCCCGGAGGATGCTCCCGGGAATCCCGGTTGTCCAGTGTCCGACGTGCCCACACCGCCGTGGCGACCGGGCGTGGTCAACGGGAGTCGGAGCCGGAACGCCGGTGGTGTCCGGTCACGTAGGACTCCGCCATCCCGAACCCGACGACCAGCACCGCGGCCGCGATCGCAAGAGAAGCCACCACGTCCGACATCCAGTGGAACCCTCCGAGCACGGTCGAGGCGCCGACCAACAGGCCCGCCGTGCCGCCGGCATACAGACCTCGCCTCCGTGCCTGGGACACCGGGCCGCGCCACGACGAGAGCAGGAAGACCACGATGCCGACCGAGACGGTGGCGGTCGCGGTGTGCCCGGAGGGATAGAAGCCGGGATAGCCGTCCGGCGGCACCTCCGGACTCGGGCCGGGGCGAGCCACGGCGTACTTGAGGGCCACGACGACCAGGCTGGCCGCACCGAGCTGACCCATGGCCAGCACGCCGGGCCACCAGCGCCACGTCGTGTGCATCACGACGAGCGCCACCACCAGCACGACGGCGCCGCCGACCCCGATGTTCCCGAGCAGCCCCACGGCGCGGGTCCAGGTGGGTGCTTCGGTGCTGGAGGGCAGCGCCTGCCGGACGGCTTCGTCGAAGTACGTCAGCAGCCCCCCGGCGACGACATCGAAGGTGATCAACGCGAGGAACAGCGACGCGACGGCGAGCACCACCAGATCGCTGCGGGACGGCTGGAGGCGTCGCCACAACCGGTTCACGAGAACCGCCGGGGTGACCCTGGTCATCGGGGCAGGTGACGCCGCGGGGCCATCCTCGGGCCTCGTCGAGGGCGACCGGGAAGCCGGGTCGTGACGACGTGCTGGACGCGGTAGCGGTGCGGCCGGTACGGCGCAAGCAACCGCTCGAGCTCGTCGTCGTCGATCTCCTCGCCGGTGAGCGCGAAGCCGACATGGTTGGCGATGTGGTAGTCGGCGAAGCTCACCGCATCGGCATCCCCGTGGGCGCGCTGGCGTACCTCAGCGGCGGTCCAGACGCCGATGCCGGGGAGGGAACGGAGCCGGCTCTCCACTTCTGCCGCGGGGAGTCCGACGGTTCGTTCGAGGCTCGCAGCCAGACGGGCCGCCCGGACGATCGTCTTGGAGCGCGCACCGTCGATGTGGCAGCGCAGCCATTCCCACGAGGGGATCAGCGCCAGCGCCTCCGGCGTGGGAAGCGTGCGCATGTCACGGGTCGCCCCCGGGCCCGGCGCCGGATCCCCGAAGCGGCGCACCAGTCGGCGCCAGCCCGTCCAGGCCTCCTGGCCGGTCACCTTCTGCTCGACGACGGCAGCCACAAGGGACTCGAGGACCAGGCCGCTGGTCGGGACTCGCCAGTGCGGGTTGGCGGACCAGGCCGCGCGGATCAGGGGGTGGTCCGGTGTGAAGTCGCTGACGTCGTCGTGACCGCCGAGCAAAGCGGGAGCCTGGGCCAGCATCCAGTCGGCTCCGCCTCCCCAGGCCTCGAGCTCGACCTCGGCCGTCGCTGCTCGCCGCGTGATCCGCAGGGTGGCCGGTCCCTCGGGGGTGCGCGAGGCGCGCCAGATCGTTCCGTCGGGGTCACGCTGGAACGTCGGGTCGCCGCCGCCCCTGCGCAGCGGTCGGAGTACGTCGTAGGGGTCGCACGGCCAGTCAGGTCTCCAAGTGCGGCTCACCGATCCAGCCGCCTTGGTCACCCCGGTCACCGGGCCAGCCTAAGGGTGGTCATCCCGACGCCGGGTCACAGCGCACGGACGGACAGGACTGCACGGGCATAGGCACCCTCGGCGTCGATGTCGATGTGGCGTTCCTCGACCCCGTCCTGATCGACGACCACCACGAAGCCACCGGGAGTCGCCTGCAGCGCCACGAACGCGTCGCCGAGCATCGACCTGAGCTGTTCCTCACGGGGCAGCCAGAGCACCTCGCTCTGCTCGATGCTGTCGAGTGCCCACTCGGTGGTCCCATTGAAGCCGAGCAGCCGGCCGGTGGTGAGCTCGTGCACCTCGACGACCATGTCGCTGACCGAGAACACCTGGTCGTCGAGGTCGCGGTTCGGGATCATGAACCGGTCTCCGGCCGACGGCGTCCAGGTCACGCCGGCCTCCTGGAGACGGCGGGCCAGCTCAAAACTGATCACCCGTCCACCGTACGTCGGTCCCAGCGCATTCGCGGGCGAGCGGCGGGTGGCTGTGGCTGTGGCTGTGGCTGTGGCTGTCCGACGGCAGCGTCACTCGGCGCCGAAACGGCCACGGTGCTCGAGCGGGATCAGTGGCTTCTCGCCACGCACCCTCAGCTGCTGGACGGCCCACGTGTTGCCGTCGGGGTCGGCGAACCCGAAGAAGGTCCCACCATCGCGCTCGTCGAAGACGGTGATCTCGCTGGCCTCGACGCCGCGGCTGAGCAGCTCCGCACGTGCCGCCTCCGCGTCCGCGACACACAGCTGGAGCCCACGCATCGAGCCCGGCGCCATCTCGTTCTGCGACGGGAGGTTGCCGATGACGATCGAGCAGCCGGAGCCCGGCGGCGTCAGCTGGGCGACGTGCATGTGCTCGGTCTGGGTCACGTGGTCGAGCGTGAACCCCACCTGGTCGCGGTAGAACGCCACTGCACTCTCGATGTCACTGACGGGCAGTACGACGACTTCCAGGGTCCAGTCCATGGTCAACTCTCCTCAGCGGTTCGGAATACCGTCGTTGGTCGGTGTCCCCGTACGACGACGACGCCACCCGGAAATCATCGCTCCTCCGGGTGCCAGGACGGGCGGCGCGTGTCGGTAGGGCCCGGCAGACTGGTCCTCATGGCGACTCTCACCCTGGCTGATGTGGTGGCCACGTCGCAGGCGGTGTCCGCCACCCGCTCCCGGCTGGCCAAGCGCGACGCCCTGGTCGAGCTGCTCAAGCGCGCAGACTCCGACGACGTCGAGGTGGCGGTGGCGTTCCTCTCGGGTGCATTGCGTCAACGGCGTACCGGCCTGGGGTGGGCCTCCCTGCGCGACCTGCCCGACCCGGCGGCGACCTCCTCCCTCGCGGTGGCCGAGGTCGACGTCGCGTTCGAGGCCATCAGCCGGATCGCCGGGGCCGGGTCTGCGGCCGCGCGTCTGCTAGCGGCGACCGACCTGATGAGCCGTGCGACCGCGGACGAGCAGCAGTTCCTGCGCGGGCTCGTTCACGGCGAGCTGCGCCAGGGGGCGCTCGAGACGTCGCTCGTGGATGCTGTGGCTGCTGCGTCCGGGGTGCCGCTGGCCGCGGTGCGCCGGGCCGTGATGCTCCGCGGCGCAGTTGGGCCGGTGGCACTGGCGGCGCTGACCGAGGGCCAGCCCGCCGTCGAGGCGTTCGGCCTGACCGTCGGCCAGCCGGTCAAGCCGATGCTGGCCTCGGCTGCGCCCGACATCGCCGCCGCGTTGGCCAAGCTGGGCGCTGACGACCCCGACGTCGAGGTGTGCGTCGATACCAAGCTCGACGGGATCCGCATCCAGGTCCACAAGCGTGGCGACCTGGTCACGGTCTACACCCGCAGCCTCGACGACATCACCCTGCGCCTGCCCGAGGTCGTGGCCGCCGCGGCGGCGTTGCCAGTCCATGAGGCGGTGCTCGACGGGGAGGCGATCGCCCTCGACACGACCGGTCGACCTCGCCCCTTCCAGGAGACGTCGGCGCGCACGGCCAGCCACCTCGACGAGGTGACCGGGCCGCCCGGGACTGCCGTCACGCCGTTCTTCTTCGACCTCCTGCACGTCGACGGCGAGGACCTGATCGACCTCCCCTTGCGGGATCGGCTCGCACGGCTGGACGCGGTCACCCCCGAGTCCACGCGGATCGGCCGGCTCGTCACGGGGTCGGCTGACGAAGCCACCGGCTTCTTCACGACCGCGGTGGCGTCGGGACAGGAGGGTGTCGTCGTCAAGGACCTCACGGCGGCGTACGACGCGGGCCGTCGAGGTGCCGCCTGGGTCAAGGTCAAACCACGCCATACCCTCGACCTGGTCGTGCTCGCCGTCGAGTGGGGCAGTGGCCGGCGCAAGGGCTGGCTGTCCAACATCCACCTCGGCGCGCGTGACCCGGCCGGTGGCTTCGTCATGCTGGGCAAGACGTTCAAGGGGATGACCGACGAGATGCTCGCCTGGCAGACCAAGCGCTTTACCGAGCTGGCCCTCGATCCTGAGACGATCAACGACTCGTACGTCGTCACGGTCCGGCCCGAGCAGGTGGTCGAGATCGCGTTCGACGGCCTCCAGCGGTCCAGCCGCTACCCGGGCGGTGTGGCTCTGCGCTTCGCGCGGGTGCTGCGCTACCGCGACGACAAGCCGGCGACCGAGGCCGACACGATCGAGACGGTGCGCGCTCTGGCCGCCCGCTGACGCCTGAGGTCGAAGTACGTCTTCCGGCACTCGCCGGCAAACGCACCACCCCAGCCCTCCACGCCGTACGTCTTCCGACACTCGCCGGCAAACGCACCACCCCAGCCCTCCACGCCGTACGTCTTCCGACACTCGCCGGCAAACGCACCACCCAGCCCTCCACGGCGTACGTCTTCCGACACTCGCCGGCAAACGCACCACCCCAGCCCTCCACGGCGTACGTCTTCCGACACTCGCCGGACAACGACACCACCCCCACCCCGCCAGACGTACGTCTTCCGACACTCGCCGGCAAACGTCCAGGCCCCGGCCCTGGGGCCTGTGGATGACGGCCGCGCGGGCGGCGCGACCTGCGCCATCATCCGACGATGAGCAGGCAGCCGACCCCCTTCGACCCGACCAAGCCGTTCACCCGCGCGCAGGCCCGGGCGTCCGGATTGCAGGTCGCCGCCTTGCGTGGGCCACGGTTCCAGAAGGTCTTCTACGACCTGTACGTGTCGTCCGGCATCGCCGTGACACCCTGCGTTCGGGCGCGCGCGGCCTTGCAGATCAGCCCGGACGGCGCATTTGTCAGCCACCACACCGCTGCCCAGCTGTGGGGTGCCTGTGTGCCTCACCATCCCGAGACGCACGTGAGCGTGATCGCCGGCAACCGCTCCGAGCGGCGCGGCGTTCGAGCACACGCAGCCCTGCGAGGGTCCGAGCTGACGACGCTCGACGGACTCACCATCACCACCCCCGAACAGACCTTTCTCGACCTGGCCCGCGAGCTCAGCCTCGTCGACCTCGTCGTCCTCGGGGACTCGCTCGTCCGGCTGGGAAGGACGACGCCGGATGCGCTGCTTCGGATGGCCCGGCAGCAACATGGGCGTGGCGCCAAGCTTGCCCGGAGGGCGGCTGGGTACGTCCGTTCGGGAGTCGACTCGCCGATGGAGTCCCGATTACGGATGCTGATCGTGCTGGCCGGCCTGCCTGAACCGGTCGTGGACTTTCATCTCCTGGACGAGCGCGGACGGGTCGTCATGCGGTTCGACCTCAGCTATCCCGAGCTCAAGCTCCTGGTCGAGTACGACGGTCGCCAGCACGCTGAGGACGACGCCCAGTGGAATCGAGACGTCGAACGCCGTGAACTCCTCGACGAGCTCGGTTGGCGGCTGCTGGTCGTGCGAGCCAACGACATCTACGCCGATCCCGGCCGGACGCTCGACCGGATCGATCACGCGCTTCGCTCCCGAGGCGCTGCACATCTGCCGGGAAAGCTCCGGCCGGAATGGCGGCAGCACTTCCCGGTTCGAGCGGCTCGCTAGGCGTACGTCTTCCGACACTCGCCGGCAAACGCACCGCCCACCCGCGTCGCGCCGTACGTCTTCCGACACTCGCCGCACAACGACACCACCCCCACCCCGCCAGGCATACGTCTTCCGACACTCGCCGGCAAACGCACCGCCCACCCGCGTCGCGCCGTACGTCTTCCGACACTCGCCGGACAACGACACCACCCCCACCCCGCCAGGCGTACGTCTTCCGACACTCGCCGGCAAACGCACCGCCCACCCGCGTCGCGCCGTACGTCTTCCGACACTCGCCGCACAACGACACCACCCCCACCCCGCCAGACATCCGTCTTCCGACACTCGCCGGCAAACGTCCTGGCGGGCCGGACCAGCGACCTACTCAACAGAGCCGGAGCGGGACACCCAGGACACCGGACCCAGGTCGGGGTGCTTGGCGACGATCGTGTCACCTGAGGACACGCCTCTGATCCGGCGCGACACCCACGGGACCAGGTACCGCCTCCCCCACCGCATGTCGGCGACGACCCGTTGACGCAGGGGCGGGAGGGTGTACGGGTCGAGGTCGTCGGCCCAGCCGTGGTCGCCGAGACCGAGCGCCTCCAGGGCGGCTCCGGCAACCCGGGCGTGTCCCTCGCTGGACAGGTGCAACCGATCTTCGCTCCACATCGCGGGATGACCGAAGACTCGCGCACCCCACAACCGGACGATGCTGCACTCGTACTGCGCAGCAGTCTCCTCGACGATGGTGGTCAGGGCCTTGATGCGTGGGAGTGCCCGCCCGATCAGTCGTGACCGCGGGGTCGGGTCGACGGACTGGAAGAGGATGACCTGCGACCCGTTCTCGCGCAGCTGCCGGACGGCTTGCTCGAACAGCCGCGCCATCGCATCGAGATCGACACGCGGGCGCAGCACGTCATTGGTTCCACCCGCCAGGCTGACCAGCTCGGGACGCAATCGCAGCGCATCCGGCAGCTGCTCGGCAACGATCTGGTCGAGCTTGCGCCCTCGGATCGCGAGGTTGGCGTAGCGGAACCCGGGGTCGATGCTGGCGAACTGCTCGGCCAGTCGGTCGGCCCACCCGCGGAACCCGACGCCCCTGGCGTCCAGCGCCCGGTCGTCCAGGCCCTCGGTGAAGCTGTCCCCGATCGCGACGAACGACCGGGGAACCGGCACGGCCGCGGCGTCACCGGCGCCGATGCCGGTCTGGTCGCTCGGCTCTCGGGGGTCGGACACGCGGGCAGTGTTTCACAAGCACCCGCTACCTCAGCAGGCTCGCAACAGGTGTAACTCCCGGTTACCCGCCCGTCGTACCGCGGTTAGGATGACGGCATGGCTGCCGCACGTGGGAGGACCGGGACGGTCCGCCTGGCGACGGCTGAGCGCAAGCGCGAACGCGAACGGCTGATCCTGGGCGCCACCAGGGAGCTCTTCGACGCCCGGGGAGTCCGCGACGCCCTGATCGACGACATCGCCAAGTCGGTCGGCATCAACCGCGCCATCATCTACCGGCACTTCACCGGCAAGGAGGAGCTGTTCGCGCTCACCCTCGTCGACTACCTCGACGAGCTGTCCGATCGGTTGTCGGCCGCCGACGACGCGACCGCTGGGCCCAAGGAGCGGCTGCGCAACATCACCACGGCGTTCGTGGACTTCGGAGTCGAGTTCCCCGCCTTCGTCGACTGCGCGCAGGCGTTGATGAGCAAGCCCTCGTCGGAGCTGATGGGCCAGGTCAGTGAAGCGGCCATCGTGAGACTGGGCACCGCGATGACCCGGTGTCTGTCCCACCTGGTCTCCGCCCTCGAGGCCGGCAAGGCCACCGGAGAGTTCCCGGTCGACGACGTGGACCTGCTGGCCAACACGCTCTACGCGCAGGGCCTGGGCGGCATCGCGCTCGCGAGGACCGGCACGGTCATCAAGGAGACCGCGCCGGGCGTCCCGAGCATCACCCCGATCTCCGTTGCTCAGGTTCGGGCTTACCTGGTCAAGGCAGCGGTCGCTCTCGCCAGCGCCCGCTGACGCCGGGCCGCACACTCCCCAAGGGCCGGGACGTCAGCGTTCGAGGATGGCGGTGATGCCCTGCCCGCCGGCGGCGCAGATCGAGACGACGCCGCGTCCCTCGCCCTTCTCGGCCAGCAGCGTCGCCAGAGTGGCCAGGATCCGGCCACCGGTGGCGGCGAACGGGTGACCCGCGGCCAAGGACGAGCCGACCACGTTGAGCCTGTCCCGGTCGACCGCACCCAAGGGCGCGTCGAGACCTAGCCGCTCCTTGCAGAAGATCGGGTCCTCCCAGGCCTTCAAGGTGGCGAGGACCTGAGAGGCGAAGGCCTCGTGGATCTCGTAGAAGTCGAAGTCCTGCAGCGACAGCCCTGCCCGGGCCAACATCCGCGGCATCGCGTACGCCGGCGCCATCAGCAGCCCCTCACCGCCGTACACATAGTCGACCGCAGCGGTCTCGTGCAGCGTCAGGTAGGCCAGCACCGGAAGCCCATGCTGCTCGGCCCACTCCTCCGACGCGAGCAACACGGCCGAGGCGCCATCGGTGAGGGGGGTGGAGTTCCCCGCCGTCATCGTGGCGGTCACCCCCTTGCCGAAGACCGGCTTGAGGGACCCGAGCTTCTCCAGGGTCGTGTCTCCGCGCAGGTTCTGGTCCCGGTCGAGCCCGGCGTACGACGTGACGAGGTCGTCCAGGAACCCGCGGTCGTAGGCCGCCGCGAGCCGCTGGTGCGACCGCAGGGCCAGCTCGTCCTGCTCCTCGCGGCTCACCTCCCACTCGAGCGCGGTCAGGGCCGCGTGCTCCCCCATCGAGAGCCGGGTGCGAGGTTCGGCGTTCTGCGGAATCGCAGGTGCCAGGTGACCAGGCCGCACCTTCGACAGCGCCTTGAGCCGTCCTTGCAGGGACTTGGCCCGGTTGGCCTCGAGCAGGATCTTGCGCAGCTTCTCATTCACGGCGATCGGAGCGTCCGACGTGGTGTCGACCCCTCCGGCGACGCCGACCTCGATCGCACCCACGGCGATCTTGTCGGCCACCGCGATCGCGGCCTGCAGCCCCGTGTCGCAGGCCTGCTGGATGTCGTAAGCAGGGGTCTCGGCCGACAGCCGCGACCCGAGGACTGACTCCCTGGTCAGGTTGAAGTCTCGACTGTGCTTCAGCACCGCTCCTGCGACGACCTCGCCCAGCCGCTCCCCGGCCAGACCGAAGCGGTCGACCAGACCGTCCAGCGTCGCGGTCAACATGTCCTGGTTACTGGCCCGCGCATAGGCGCCGTTGGATCGGGCGAACGGGATCCGGTTGCCGCCCAGGATGGCCACCCGGCGCAGCCGGACGTCGGAAGGGGCTTTCGGCATCAGGAACTCCTCGACTCGGGTTTGGCGCGGACCCAGGCTCGGTCGGGGCCATCCGGCGCCCGACGCGGTCCCGGTCATTGTCGCGCTCACCACACTCATCGACCAGGTGTGGACTGTCGTTTACACAACCAGTTACGTTTGCAGCCACGTTAGCGTGGCGGTGCTGGGCCGCCTACCCGACGTTCGGAGACGTGCACCACAGTCGACGCCCATGAACCGCTGCGACGCCGCGCCGCGAAAGCCGACCAGCCGCCAGACCCCTGAGGAGATTCTGTGGCCGACCGCTACCAGTCCCTGACCGGCACACCGGTGGGCAAGTTCTTGGTGAAGAACCTCGGGCTCCCCGATCCGACACCGTTGCGGCGTTATACCGAAGGCGGCCCGGTGCTGAGCGGTGCGTTCCTCGTCGGGGGCGGCGGCAGCTGGCCACCGTCTGCGGCGGACGCCATCACCGCAGCCGGCGGCAGCGTGGAGCGAGCAGCCCCGGACGGCGTTCGGCTGCAAGGGCTGGTCTTCGACGCCAGCACCCTGGCAAGCCCGGGCGATCTCGTCGCGCTCAGAGACTTCTTCTCCCCTGTCCTGCGCTCGCTCGCCACCTGCCCGCACATCGTGGTGCTCGGCAGTCCCCCGGAGGACGCCGAGTCACCGGAAGCAAGGATCAGCCAGCGCGCCCTGGAGGGCTTCACCCGCTCCCTGGGCAAGGAGGTGGGCCGCGGCGGAACGGTTCAGCTCGTGTACGTCGCGCCGGACTCCGCACATCGGCTCGCCTCGACCGTGCAGTTCCTGCTGTCGCCCAAGTCGGCCTACGTGTCCGGACAGGTCGTCCGCATCGGCGGCGAGGCCGGCGCCACCCCGGCCACGGTCGACCTGCTCCGACCACTCGACGGACGGGTCGCCGTCGTCACCGGCGCCTCGCGCGGCATCGGCGAGTCGATCGCGCGCGTGCTGCACCGTGACGGGGCCAGCATCGTCGGCATCGACGTGGCCCAGGCGGCCGAGGGCCTGCACACGCTGATGAGCGAGCTGGACGGTGAGGCGATGTCGCTGGACATCACCGCTGTCGACGCACCGCAGCGAATCGCGCGCGCCGTCAGGGAGAAGCACGACGGCGTCGACATCGTGGTCCACAACGCGGGCATCACGCGCGACAAGAAGCTCGCGAACATGGCCGAGGACCGCTGGACCTCGGTGATCGACGTCAACCTGGCCGCGCCCGAGCAGATCACGACCGAGCTGCTGGAGCAGAAGCTGATCCGCCCCAACGGCCGCGTCGTCGGGGTTGCGTCGATCGCCGGGATCGCCGGCAACCTCGGGCAGACGAACTACGCCACGTCGAAGGCCGGCGTGATCGGCCTGGTGGACGCCTTCGCCCCTATCGCCGCCGGCCACGACGTGACGGTGAACGCCGTCGCGCCGGGGTTCATCGAGACGCAGATGACAGCGTCGATTCCGCTCGTGATCCGCGAGGCTGGTCGACGGATGAACTCGATGAGCCAGGGCGGACTGCCTGTCGACGTCGCTGAGACGGTGGCCTGGTTCGCGCACCCCGGGTCATCCGGCGTGACGGGCAACGTCGTCCGGGTGTGCGGACAGAGCCTGCTGGGAGCCTGACGTGGCAGGCGATGACGCGGACGTGCGCGTCCTCGACGAGTCACCGTCGCTCGGATCTCTCTACGTCAAAGCGGTGCTGCCGTCGATTCCCGGGACCAACCGGCTACGGGGTCAGCCGAGCGCGAAGCGTGCGGACGCTCTCCCACCGGTGCGGCTGGAGCTTCCGTCCATCGAGCCTGACCTCGCTCACATCTCGGCCTACCGCGAGGTCTGCGGGTTCCCGATCCGCGACGTGCTTCCGGCTACCTACCCACATCTGCTGGCGTTCCCCCTGCACCTCAGCGTGATGACCGATCCCGCGTTCCCGTTCGCCGCGATGGGCGCCGTTCACATCAGCAACCGGATCGAGCAGCGCCGACCCATCGGTGTGTCCGAACTGCTCGACCTTGCTGTCTGGGTCGAGCACCTGGCTCCGCATCGTCGGGGGCGGACGGTGACCGTCGTCTCGCAGGCGCGCATCCGCGACGAGGTCGTCTGGCGCGACGAGACGGTGCTGCTCTCGCGCGGTCAGGGCCGACCGGACGCCGACGACGTCCACCAGGACCTGCCGGACGAGGCACCCAGCGGACCGAGCCAGTGGACCCTGCCGGGCGGCCTTGGCCGAAGGTACGCCGCGGTGTCCGGCGACCGAAACCCGATCCATCTCTACGACGTGACGGCGAAGGCCTTCGGCTTCCGTCGCCATATCGCTCACGGCATGTGGACCAAGGCGCGTTGCCTCGCGGCGCTGGAGAACCGGCTTCCGGAGTCGTATGCCGTCGAGGTGGCCTTTCGCCGGCCGATCGAGCTTCCGAGCCGCGTGACGTTCGGTGCGCGCCAGATCGAGAGCCGGCTGGACTTCGGCGTACGGGGCGCGTCCGGCACGCACCTGCTCGGTCGCGTCACCACCCGCTGACGCGCAGGTCAGCGTCGTTTGCCGAAGGTGACAGTCGACGTGCGATGGGGACCCAGCCGCTTGGAGAACACCCCGGTGGTTCGGTCCCAGACGCCGAGGTCGCTGACCGCGTCGCGTGTCCAGAAGCCCACGGCCGGCACAGACGTCTGGGTGCCGTACCGGACCGTGCGGGTCTTCCCGTTCGACAGCGCCAGGGAGAACGTCGTGGTCTGCTGGTCGTAGACACCGATCTCCCACCGGCCGTCACCGTCCCAGTCTCCGGCGACCGGGAGGCTCGAGACCGACCCGAACACCCGCGTGGAGAAGTTGCCTCCCGCACTTCGCAGGTAGAACGTGTGGGTGGAGGGACGGAACACGCCGACGTCGGTGAAACCGTCGCCGTTCCAGTCGCCGGCCAGCGGCATGTCCCCGGGACGTCCAAACGTGAACGTCTTGCGGCCACCGATGGCCCGCTGCACCGTGAACACCGAGGTCGCCGGGCGGTAGACACCCAGGTCACTCTGACCGTCGCCGTCCCAGTCCCCCACCACCGGCTGATCGGTCGGTCGACCGAATGACGTGGCGTCGGCGGTCCCGTCCGGAAGCCGCTGGCGGAACACCGCCGACACCGGCTGGCGACCGAAGGCACCGACGTCGCTGCGCCGGTCGCCGTTCCAGTCGCCGACGACAGGGACATCGCCGCAGTTCCTCGAGGTGACCCAGGAGTTGTACCGCAGGCTGACCCCGTTGAACACGGCGTGCTGGTCGGTGCGGTCGAGCCGCTGCTCGTAGTGCAGGTGGGGACCGGTCGAACCGCCGGAGCTGCCGAGCAGGGCGATCACCTGCCCCTGGTCGACACGCTGGCCGACCGAGACGAAGGCCCGCCGGAGGTGGGCATGCAGCGTTGTCCAGCCGCCACCATGGTCGACGACCACGTACAGGCCGTAGCTGGTGTTCCCCAGGTTGACGACCGACGTGACGACTCCGGGAGCGCTCGCGACCACGATGTGGCCGAGGTCGTGCGCATCGCGGTTCCAGTCCACCGACAGCGCGCTGGGGCTGTGCGTCGCACGCGACGAGGCTTCCCACCGCTCGCCGCACGCGAAGGGCATCTGAAACACCGGCTTGGAGGCCGCCAGCGCCGGTCCCGCCGAGACGGCCAGCGCGGCAGCCGAGGCGGTCACGGCGATGATCAACGACCGGCGACGATGCACGACGCGCTCACCTCCCCAGGTGCGCGGCTCCGATGGAGCCTGACGACGACCGGGCCCGCACGTCACGTGCCCGGCTCAGACGCCCCACGAGTGGTCAGGCGTCACAGCAGTAACGAGGATCAGCGTAGACGTCATCGCGTTCTGCTGTCACCCAGTCACCTGAAGTCACAGATTGAGCCCTCAGCGTGACCCCGGGCAGAACCCGGGCCGGACGCCTAGGGTCGAGGTATGCGCTTCCTCTTCATCGGCGGTACCCGCTTCGTCGGACGAGCCATGGCCGAGACAGCCCTGGACCGCGGCCACGACGTCACCTTGCTGCACCGCGGGCAGACCCGGCCCACAGGAGACCTGTTCGACGACGCTGAGCACCTGCGGGCTGACCGCGACGGCGACCTGTCGGTGCTCGACGGGCGGGACTTCGACGTCACCGTGGACGTCTGCGCCTACGTGCCCGCCCAGGTGGACCGGCTCGCCGAGGCCCTGGACGGGCGGGGCGGACACCACGTCTTCGTCTCGACGATGTCGGTGTTCGCGGACACCGACGCACCGGGTCTCACCGAGGACGGAGAACTCGTCAGCCTGGAGGATCCGACCACGACAGAGGTCACCGCCGAGACCTACGGAGGTCTGAAGGTGCTCTGCGAGAAGCGGGCCGCTGCCGCGTACGGCGACGCTCTGACCGTGATCCGGCCGACGTACGTCGTGGGGCCGCATGACCACACCGGGCGCTTCACCTGGTGGGTACGCCGGATCGCCCGGGGCGGCCAGGTCCTGACCCCGGGACCGCATGATGCCCCGATGCAGGTGATCGACGCCCGCGACCAGGCGGAATGGACGATCACGCTGGCCGAGAAGGGCACCGGGGGCATCTTCAACAGCGTCTCCCCGGCTCCTCCGTTCGGCTTCGGTGAGCTCCTCGAAGCCACCGTGCGAGCGGTCGGACCGCACGACACCGAGCTGGTGTGGGTCGACGACGCCGCGTGGCTTCAGGAGCAGGGAGAGAGCTACCAGTCCCTGCCGTTGTGGACGGAGGGTGAGCGCGAGTGGACGCTGGCGGCAGACCCGACCCGGGCGCTGACCAGCGGCCTGTCGCCCCGGCCGTTGACCGAGACCATCTCCGACACCTGGACGTGGATCAAGGACGAGCAACCCCCCATGGTCCCGGGCTGGGGCATCAGTGAGGACCGCGAAGCTGAGCTGCTGGCCGCCTGGTCGGCCAGGCAGGGCATCGACCCGGCCTGACTCCCTGCATCGGTTTTATCTCGCCATTGTCAGACAAAGCGGCTGGAACTTTGACAGGGTGGGCCACCACCGTCGCCCCCGAGAGGCCCCCTCATGCCCGCAGCCCGTCTCGCCCGTCGCCCGGCTGCGGTCATCGCCGCCGTCGGCCTCGCCGCGCTCGCCCTCACCATGCCCGCCGGGCCGGCAGTGGCGGGTGTTCAGGACTGCGCATCGGCGGTCAGCGACGACGGCACGTCGTACCAGCTGAACAGTGACTGCCTGACGACGAACACGATCGTGGTCCCAGATGGCTACACGTTCGACGGCAACGGCTTCACGATCATGGTCCGAGGCACGTTCTCCGGCCCGGTGATCTCCTCGACCTCGGGCACCGTCTTCGGAGAAGCCCAGTTGTCCGTGACCGACCTGCACATCGTCGCTGACCTGGTGACTGGACCCCCGCAAACCTCCGACCTGAGCGGAATCGCCTTTCGCAACGCTTTCGGCAGCGTCAACAGCACCACGATCGACGGCATCTCCCGACGCGGCACGGGCAACGAGGGTTTCGGCATCCTGGTCCGTCGAGACACCGGCGGTGGTGGTGGGAACATCGAGATCCGCGGCGTGGCGATCACGAACTTCCAGCGTGCAGGCATCCGCCTCGACGGCGTCAGCGGCACGTTCTTGGACGGTGTCACGATCGGCGCCTCGAACGCCCCGCGGGCGAACCCGCACGGCATCGAGGCCTCCGGCGGGGCCGAGGGTGATGTCGCCTCGAGCACCATCGGTCTCAACCACAGCACGTCGGCTGCCCACGGCGCGCATGCCAGCGGTGTCTTGCTCAGCGACGCCGGTCCGTGGTTTCTGAACCAGGTGCTCTTCAAGGGTGCCGACGGCGACGTCGGCATCGAGAGCCACCGCAGCGTGGCCCCGAACACTCCCGTTCGGGTCTCGTGTGCGCGGTTCGCCCGTACGTCCTCCGCGGCCGGCGACGGACGATACGGGGTCGGGATCCTGAAAACCGGAATGAAGAACCAGGACACCGAGATGTACGACACCGCGTTCTCGGGCTGGAACCGCGACACCGCCTTCGCCGCCGATGCGTCCTCACCGAGCTACACCGGCTCAGGGATGTCCATGGGACACCTCCCCGGCTGCCCGATGACCTCTCCGGCCGGCGTCAGAGCCTCTGGCGGCGACGGCAGCACCAAGGTCACCTGGAAGCCGTCCTCGGTCACGAAGTACAGCACGCTCTACGGATACACGGTCCGGGTCTCGCGCCCCGGGAGCAGCAAGTCCGTGTCCGTCGGCCCCGAGGCCACCTCGGCGAAGCTGGCCGGCCTGCGAAACGGACGGACTTACAAGGTCACCGTCACGGCGAAAAGCTCGGCTGCGACGAAGTCCGCGCGCAGCACGCTCTACCCGACCCGACTCTCGCTGTCCTCGAGCAGGGACCGGGTCAGGCGTGGTGGCTCCAGCGTGCTGAGCGGCGTCCTCACGACGCCCGCCCCCGACGGCAAGACCTCCGGCCGCAGGCTCGCCGTCCTGGCCCGACCGGTGGGCGGGTCCTTCCACCGCGTGGCCACGGTGACCACCCACGCGGACGGCAGCTACCGCAAGGCGGTCTCCGCGGTTCGCACGACGACCTACCGGGTGACGTACGCCGGCCGGCCCTATCTCGCCAGCACCAGCCCCGCGGTCACCGTCACCGTGGCCTGACGCGGGACACTCGGGCTCGTTGCGCAGCGACGTGCAGGCTGCCTAGGGTGATCGCGAGGTGAGACCCGGATGCACGAGATGGCCCTGACGCAGAGCGTGGTCGACATGGTGGTCGAGCGGACCGCAGGCCGACGCGTGTCGACCGTGCACCTCACCGTGGGCGCCCTGTCCGGAGTCGTGGCCGACGCGATGCTGTTCTGCTTCGACGTCGCCACCACCGGGACGGCGATCGAAGGCGCCACCTTGGAGATCGAGCCGGTCCCCGGGCGTGCACACTGCCAGTCCTGTGGAGAGGAGTTCTCGGTCGACGACCTGATCCTGCTGTGCCCGTGCGGGAGCGCGGACGTGCGGATCACCGCGGGCAAGGAACTGCTGGTCACCTCCGTCGAGCTCGAGGCGCAGCCATGTGCCTGACCTGCGGGTGTGGTGACGAGCTGAACGTCCGGGTCTCCTCCGTCGCGGCAGGCGGGCGCCCTGATACCCCCGGCCATGCTCACGACCACGGGCACGCCCACGACCACGGACATGACGGCGACCACGGGCAGACGTCGAGCGAGACCCAGACGTTGGAGCTCGGCGAGCAGATCCTGGCCAAGAACGACCACCTGGCGGCCCACAACCGGGCCTGGATCGCCGGTCAGGGCATTACCGCGCTCAACCTGATGAGCTCCCCCGGCTCGGGCAAGACGTCGCTGCTCGAACGCACCATCGTCGAGCGAGCCGGCGAACGTGAGATCTGTGTGATCGAGGGTGACCAGGAGACGCTGGTCGACGCCGAGCGCATCACCGCTGCCGGCGCCCGCGCGGTTCAGGTCAACACCGGGGCGGGGTGCCACCTCGATGCCCCGATGGTGCAGCGAGCGATCGCCTCGCTGGCACCGAGTCGGGGTTCCTTGCTGTTCATCGAGAACGTCGGGAACCTGGTCTGCCCAGCGCTGTTCGACATCGGTGAGCAGGCCAAGGTCGTGATCATCTCGGTCACTGAAGGAGACGACAAGCCGCTGAAGTATCCGCACATGTTCGCGGCCGCCGATCTCGTGGTCGTCAACAAGACCGACCTCCTGCCGTATGTCGACTTCGATCTGGACCGTTTGCGCAAGCAAGCAGCAAGTCTCAACCAGGCTGTCGATGTGATCGCTTTGTCCGTTCGCAGCGGCGACAACATTGACGCTTGGTATGCATGGCTTGATGCTCAGTGACCCCTGGTTTCGCGCCACAGATCCGGACGAATGTCAATCCTTGACACCTTATTCATCGTGGTGTTAGACCAGAAGTCGCTGCGCAAGTAGGCCGAGAGTCGACCCCAGCAGCGAGGAACCTCGAGTTCCAGGAAGCGTGGAGCCCATGCCCACCGCCGCCGCCGTCAAGGCCGAAGACACACTCATTCACGTTCTGTGGATCAATGCCGGTTTGAGCTGTGACGGCGACTCCGTTGCGCTCACGGCTGCGACCCAGCCCAGTATCGAGGAGATCGCCCTCGGCGCGCTTCCCGGCCTCCCCCAGATCGCGGTCCACTGGCCGTTGATCGACTTCGAGTGTGGCCCCACGGGCGGCGCGGACGACTTCCTCGAGTGGTTCCGCAAGGCCGACCGGGGCGAGCTGGAGCCCTTCGTCCTCGTCGTCGAGGGTTCGATCCCGAACGAGAACCTGCACGACGAGGGTTACTGGTGCGGCTTCGGCAACGACCCCGACACCGGCCAGCCGGTGACCACGTCCGAGTGGTTGGACCGACTGGCACCGAAGGCCACGGCGATCGTCGCCGTCGGGACCTGTGCGACGTACGGCGGCATCCACGCCATGGCCGGCAACCCGACCGGGGCGATGGGCGTCGCCGACTACCTGGGCTGGGACTGGAAGTCCAAGGCCGGGATCCCGATCGTGAACGTGCCAGGGTGCCCGATCCAGCCCGACAACCTGTCGGAGACCCTGGTCTACCTGCTCTACATGGCGACCGAGCAGGCGCCGATGATCCCGCTGGACGACGCGCTACGACCGACCTGGCTGTTCGGCGCCACCGTGCACGAGGGTTGTGACCGAGCCGGCTACTACGAGCAGGGCGATTTTGCCACCGAGTACGGCTCTCCCAAGTGCATCGTGAAGCTTGGCTGCTGGGGCCCCGTCGTGAAGTGCAATGTGCCCAAGCGCGGCTGGATCAACGGGGTGGGAGGCTGCCCGAACGTCGGCGGAATCTGTATCGGCTGCACGATGCCCGGTTTCCCTGACAAGTTCATGCCGTTCATGGACGAGCCGCCCGGCGGCAAGCTCTCCACGACGGCCGTCGGTGTCTACGGCTCCACGATCCGCAAGCTGCGCAAGATCACGACGCACACCATCGACCAAGAACCCAAGTGGCGGCACTCCGGCTCCGAGCTCACGACCGGTGCCACCCGTACCTGGTAGGTAGCCCTCACCCCAGGTAGGAAGCCCACTCACTTTTTCCTTCCCGCGAAGTACCCAGAGAGGCGGCGTCATGGCCGGCACGATGGCTCACCCCCCCAAACTCCAGGCGAATGCCGACGGCATCGTCGACATGGCTTGGGACCCGATCACCCGGATCGTCGGCAGTCTCGGGATCTATACGAAGATCGACTTCAAGCAGAAGCAGGTCGTCGAGTGCCACAGCACCTCGTCGATCTTCCGTGGCTACTCGATCTTCATGAAGGGCAAGGACCCGCGCGACGCGCACTTCATCACCAGCCGGATCTGCGGCATCTGCGGTGACAACCACGCCACGTGTTCCTGCTACGCGCAGAACATGGCGTACGGCGTGAAGCCGCCCAACCTCGGCGAGTGGATCGTCAACCTCGGCGAGGCTGCCGAGTACATGTTCGACCACAACATCTTCCAGGAGAACCTGGTGGGGGTGGACTTCTGCGAGAAGATGGTCGCCGAGACCAACCCGGCCGTGCTCGAACGCGCCAACCGGACCGAGTCGCCGCACGGCGGAGAGCACGGCTACAAGACCATCGGCGACATCATGCGGGCCCTCAACCCGTTCACCGGCGAGTTCTACCGCGAAGCACTTCAGGTGAGCCGCTACACGCGGGAGATGTTCTGCCTGATGGAGGGACGCCACGTGCACCCCTCCACGCTGTACCCCGGCGGCGTTGGCACGGTGGCGACCATCCAGCTGATGACCGACTACATGAGCCGGCTGATGCGCTACGTCGAGTTCATGAAGAAGGTCGTGCCCATGCACGACGACCTCTTCGACTTCTTCTACGAGGCACTCCCGGGCTACGAGCAGGTGGGCCTGCGCCGGACCTTGCTCGGTTGCTGGGGCTCCTTCCAGGACCCCGACGTCTGCAACTTCGACTACAAGGACATGACGCAGTGGGGTCGGGCCATGTACGTCACGCCCGGCGTCGTGGTCGACGGCAAGCTGGTCACCAACGACCTGGTCGACATCAACCTCGGTATCCGGATCCTGCTCGGTTCGTCGTACTACGACGACTGGGAAGGGCAGGAGATGTTCGTCAAGAACGATCCGCTCGGCAACCCGGTCGACCGGCGGCACCCCTGGAACCAGCACACCAACCCACGCCCGCAGAAGCGCGACATGGACGACAAGTACAGCTGGGTGATGTCGCCGCGCTGGTACGACGGCACCGACCACCTCGCGCTGGACACCGGCGGCGGACCGCTCGCACGGCTGTGGTCGACGGCGCTGTCCGGTCTGGTCGACATCGGCTACGTCAAGGCCACCGGCACCAGTGTGAAGATCAACCTTCCGAAGACCGCGCTGAAGGGCCCGGTCGAGTTCGAGTGGAAGATCCCGCAGTGGAGCAACACGATCGAGCGCAACCGCGCGCGGACGTACTTCCAGGCCTATGCGGCCGCGTGTGCGCTGCACTTCGCCGAGAAGGCGTTGGAGGAGATCCGGGCGGGCCGGACCAAGACGTGGGAGAGCTTCGAGGTGCCCGACGAGGGCATCGGCTGCGGGTTCACCGAGGCCGTGCGGGGAGTTCTCTCGCACCACATGGTGATCCGCGACGGCAAGATCGCGAACTACCACCCCTACCCGCCGACGCCGTGGAACGCCAACCCGCGTGACAGCTTCGGCACGCCGGGTCCGTACGAGGACGCCGTCCAGGGGCAGCCGATCTTCGAGGAGAACGACCTCGACAACTTCAAGGGCATCGATGTGATGCGCACGGTGCGCAGCTTCGACCCGTGCCTGCCCTGCGGTGTCCACATGTATCTGGGTGGCGGCAAGAGTCTGCAGCTGACGCACTCGCCGACGCAGTCCGTCACCGGCGAGTAGGCATCGGTGGCGCACGGCGACTCACCCGACACGGGCGCAGAGGAACTTCGGGCCACCGGCGAACGGATCGCCACGCTGCTCGACGCGAGCGCTGCTGGCGGGGCGGTGGCGCGTCAGCGTGCCGAGGACCTGGTCGCGCTGATCACGAACCTCTACGGCGCGGGCCTGGAGCGGATCCTCGACATCCTGGCTGACGTCGGACGCCTGGACGGGTCGGCTCTGGATGCCCTGGCGGACGATGAGCTCGTCGCCAGCCTGCTGCTCGTTCATGGGCTGCATCCGCACGACGTCACGACCCGGGTGGCTGCGGCCCTGGACAGCGTCAGGCCTTACCTGGGCTCGCACGGCGGTGACGTCGAGCTCGTGGATGTCACGAGTGAAGGAGTCGTCCGGATCCGGCTGCTCGGCAGCTGCGACGGGTGTCCGTCGTCGTCGGTGACGCTGCAGCTCGCCGTCGAGGGTGCGATCGAGGCCGCTGCGCCTGAGGTCACGTCGATCCAGGTCGAGGAGGCGCCCGCTTCTGCTGCGGCGGGTCCGGCCGTCATCCCGGTCGATGCGCTGCGGGTCCGGCTCGACGACGCTGCCCCGGCCATGACGGCGGCCTGGACGCCGGTGCCTGAGCTGGGCGAGCTCGCGGCCGGCGAAGTCGGCGGTTTCCTGGTCGACGGCACGTCTGTGGTCGCTTGTCGGCTCGGCTCCGACCTGTTCGTCTACCGCGACCACTGCCCCAGTTGCGGTCGGGACCTGGCCGGCGCGCGGTTGGAGCGACCCCTCGGCCAGCCCGTGGGGGCAGGCGTGCTGACCTGCCCGGGGTGTCGCACCCACTACGACGTACGCCGCGCGGGAGCGTCGTTGGACGACGACGGGGTCCATCTCGACCCGCTGCCCTTGCTCGTCCGCGACGGTGTGCTCTCCGTCGCGGTTCCGGCGGTGGCCCCGGCATGACCAGCGACACCGACACCAGCAACGGGGGCGCATCAGCCGGCCTCGGTTCGAGCCCGCTCTCGGTGCTGCGCCGGATCGCGACCCGGCCTCCGCCCGCAGCGCGGGACGAGGCCTGTGACATGTGTGCGGAGGTGATCGGCTCAGAGCACCCGCACGTGGTCGACATCGAGAGCCGCCAGCTGATGTGCACGTGCCGAGGCTGCTACCTGCTGTTCTCGACCCCCGACGCCCATCAACGTTATCGGGCTGTGCCCGACACGTACCTGTCGTTTCCCGACCTCGAGCTCGGCGCTGCCGCCTGGGACTCGCTTCAGATCCCGGTGGGACTGTCCTTCTTCTTCAAGAGCTCGGTCCTCGGACGCGTCGTCGCGTTCTACCCCGGTCCGGCCGGCGTGGCCGAGTCCGAGCTCGATCTCGAGTCCTGGGGAAGCATCGTCGAGGCGAACCCCCAGCTACGAGCGCTCACCCCCGATGTCGAAGCGCTGCTGGTCACCGCTCCCGACGACCGGTCGGATGCGCGCTGCTATCTCGTCCCCATCGACGCCTGCTACGAGCTGTCTGGGCGGCTCCGGATGGTCTGGCAGGGATTCGACGGCGGCGCCGAGGCTCGTGAGCAGATCAGTGCCTTCCTGGACAACGTGGCTGAGCGCAGCAGGCCCGTCCGCGACTCCGACATCACGCGAGGCGCAGCGTCGTGAGTGAGCTGGAGTTCAGGATCGACGACGTGGTCGCCGAGCCGTACGCCGCCGCCCCCCAGCTGACGGCCCGCCTGCAGGTCTCGGAGAGCACGGGAGCGACGGTTCACGCCATCGCCCTTCGCTCCGTCGTGCGCGTCGAACCGCAGAAGCGTGCCTACTCCGATGACGAGACGACTGGTCTCGCCGACCAGTTCGGTACTCGTGATCGCTGGTCCCAGACGCTCAAGCCGTTCCAGTGGATGCAGTGCAGCACGATGATCCAGGGTTTCGAGGGCTCGACGCTCGTCGACCTTCCCATGCCGGTCACCTACGACTTCGAGGTCGCGGCCTCGAAGTACCTGCATGCGCTCGGGCCGTCCGGAGAGGTGCCACTCAACTTCCTGTTCTCCGGCACGGTGTTCACCCGCGGCACCAACGGCTTCGGCATCGAGCAGGTGCCGTGGCACCTGGAGGCCAACTACAAGATGCCCGTGGAGGTGTGGCGTACCTGCATGCAGCTGCACTTCCCCAACGCCGGGTGGCTGCGCCTGCACCGAGAGACCTTGGACGAGCTCGGTGACTACAAGGTGGCCCACGGCCTCACCACATGGGAAGAGGTCGTCTCCCGACTTCTGGCCGCGGCCAAGGAGCGCACCCGGTGAACCGGCTCGATCAGGCCCGGATGGTGGCCGACGCCGTGCTCTACGAGGGGTACCTCCTCTACCCGTACCGAGCCACGTCGAGCAAGAACATGGCGCGCTGGCAGTTCGGGGTGGTTGGCCCGCGCGGCGCGGCTGACGCCGGCCTGGGCGAAGAATCCTTCGTCGAGATGCAGGCCTTGATGCGCATCGGCGGTTCCGCGCCGACGGCCGGCCTCGACATCTACCTGCGCTTCCTCCACCTGCAGCGCCGGCGTACCGAACGGCGCGGTGACGACGGATCGTACGTCGACGTGCCGGAGGTCACGGTGGGCACGACGCGTTGGCTGGCGTGGGACGAGGCCGTCCCGGTCGAACACACGGTCCAGGTCTCTATGGACGAACTGACGGCGGGCGTCATCCGGGCTGTCGACATCCACCCGGGGCAGGACGTCGAGCCGCTGGCCGCCGAGGGCCAGACCGAGACGTCGGCGCGGCTGGTCCGTGAGCGGGCCCACGTGCAGGCCACCATCACCGCGACGGCCGAGCCTGTCGACGACGACGGTCTGTGTCGTCTGGTCGTGCGGGTCGACAACCAGGGCTCGGTGGACGGTCTGGAGGCGGCCGACGTGATCCGCCGGTCTCTCGTGGGCACGCACCTGCTGCTCGACCTGACCGGGGACGGCGCCGGCTTCGTGTCGGTGATCGACCCACCGGACGACGCCCGTGACGCGGCAGCACAGTGCCAGCAGCACCGCTGCTGGCCGGTGCTGGCGGGGGTGAACGGCGACGAGAGTCTGCTCCTGGGGTCGCCCATCATCCTCTACGACCACCCGGAGATCGCCGAGCAGAGCTCGGTGGCGCTGTTCGACTCGACCGAGATCGACGAGATCCTGACGTTGCGCGTGCTCACCATGACCGACCAGGAGAAGGCCGAAGCACGAGCCACAGACCCGCGCGCCGCGGAGATCGTCGACCGTTGCGAGCAGATGTCGCCCGAGGACATGCAGAGACTGCACGGCGTCCTGCGGGACCCCTTCGGGTCGGATCCCTTCGGCGCCGGTCCTTTCGCCACCGGCCCATCTGTTGATCAGGTCGCCGCAGACCCCCTCGGCGCGGACCCGTTCGGGCCTCCCCTGGTGACGCCGACACGTGATGGCGACCCGTTCGGCCCGGACCTCTTCGGCGAGGACGCTCCCCAGGTCGACCCCGAAAAGGCGGTCGTGCTGGTCAACGGGATTCCCGTGAGCAAGGGAAGCATGGTCCGAGTGCATCCCAGCCGGCGGGCTGACGCGCAGGACTTGTTCTTCGCCGATCAGGTCGCACGCGTCGCAGCCGTGCATGAGGATTTCGACGGGGAGACGCACGTCGCCGTTGTCCTGGTCGACGACCCCGCGGCCGACATGCACGAGTGGTACGGCCGTTACCTGTACTTCGCGCCGGACGAGATCGAACCTCTCGCCGACGTCGAAGCGAGTCCACGGAAGGAGAACTCGTCGTGAAGTTCATCGGAACCCTGACCTCGGCCCTGTTGGCCGGTGTCGCCCTCGTCGGCATCTGGGTGGGCATCAAGTCCATCCCTGATATGAAGCGCTACCTGGAAATGCGGCGCATGTGAGAAGGAGTCAGTGATGGCGGTCATCGGATGGATTGCGGTCGTGCTGGTAGCCCTGGTGCTCATCGTGGCATTGGTGGTGTTGCTCCGGTCGATCCCGGACATCCGTCGCTACTCGCGGATCCGAAAGATGTGAGGTGAGCTCGACGATTCTCGTCGCCGGCATCGGCAACATCTTCTTGGGGGACGACGGCTTCGGACCAGAGGTGGTCCGACGTCTCGTCGCCGACGGGGGTGTCGCCGCGCCTGGCGCCCCCGACCGCGTGCGCGTGATCGACTACGGCATTCGCGGGATGCACCTGGCCTATGACCTGCTCGACGGATGCGAAGCGCTCGTGCTCGTCGACGCCGTCCCGGGCGACGGTCCGCCCGGTGCGGTCGATGTGCTGCAGGTCGACGCCGCGTCGCTCAGCGCAGCTGCTCGCGACGGCGCTGCCGGGTTGGACGCCCACAGCATGGACCCGGTGGCTGTGCTGTCCGGCGTTACGGCCCTGGGCGGTGAGCTGCCTGCGACCTACGTCGTGGGCACGAGGCCACGGGACCTCGGCGAGCGTATCGGGCTGAGTGAGCCAGTCGCGGCGGCGGTCACGCCCGCAGCCGAAGCTGTCCGCTCCCTGGTGAGCGAGCTGCTGACGCACGGCGTCGGCGTTACCGCGCACCACGGCGAAGGAAGGGAGTAGCCCATGTGCCTCGGCATTCCCGGGCAGGTCGTGGAGATGGTGGAGGGCTACGGCGGACAGCTTGCCCTCGTGGACGTCGAAGGTGCCTGCCGGCGCATCAACATCGGCATGCTCGAGCTCGACGAGCAGGATCTGAGACCCGGCGAATGGGTCATCATCCACATGGGCTTCGCGCTGGAGCGGGTCGACCAGGCTGCTGCCACCGAGGCGATGGCAGGCCTGAGGATGATGGGGTCGGGTGAGCAGGAGCCGAGCCCGTGACCCTGCGGAGGTTCAGGAGCGCGACGTCTTGATCCACAGCTCCTTGGTCTGGACCACCCAGAATGCTGCGAACAGGGCGATGAGCGAAGCCTCCAGCCAGAAGATCGCGTGGTCGAAACGACCCCACAAGGCAACCGCGCCCAGGACGACGATGGAGGCCAGCATCGCGGCCAGGATCAGCCTGTAGAGCAGCAGGTAAGGCGCCGGCGCAGCAACGCCTGAGGGGTCGATGGCATCGGACCGGAACGCATTCATCACCACCACGACCACGATCCCCGCGAACATCGCCACCGCCGAGTAGAGGTGACCGTGGTCGCGAAGGTCGGACCGGTCGAACCAGAAGAGCAGCCATCCACACGCCAAAGAGGCGACCAGCAGGATCACGGCTGCGCTCAGCCAGCCAGCGGGGTGCGACATCACCCGGAACCACACCACGACACCCACCACGAACGTCAGGGCGACGAGCAGCGCCCAGACGTTGTTGTCGATCGCGGCGGTGAGCTGAGACGCCGTCGGTACGTTGCTCCGCTTGCACACCGGCTCGTCCGCCGGCCCCACCCGCTCAGCAGGGTTGATGACGAGCTCCTTCAACGGCGTGGGAACCAGGGCAACCACGAAGGCCAGGAACCCCGAGATGTTGAGCACGAAGTCCTCGCGGGCCGTGTTTCCGTGGTAGATGACCAGGCACGCCCCGATCGCGCAGAGGCACGCTACGAAGACAGCCCGTGCAGGCGTGTAGTAGTAGGCGCTGATCGAGCCCAACCAGCAGTCCGGCTCCGGGGCGAACACCTGTTTCGCGACGGAACTGCCGAGGAGGACGACCAGCACGGGCATGGCGATGCGGAGGTAGCGGTACGTCGACACCTCGTCCCTCGGGGAGATCAATCTCATCACGGACCCCACCAGCCTCCCGAGACTCCTGTCAGTGCAGCTACCTACACAGAGAGTTATCCCTCTGGTGGCGGCTTGGCAAGACGCCTTACCGCCGCGGACCTAGGTGGCGGCCCTTGTCTGTCGTCCCAAGGGGGTGTCCAGAAGCGTCCAACGGTCGTAGGGTCGAGACGTACCTTATGGGTCGGCGGAGGTCTGACCCCTCAGGGAAGGACCGAGCGTGAGGTCTGGCGGCCTGCATCACCCCGCTGCGACGACATCGCGTCCCCACGAGACCGAACGCGTCCGCCGGCGAGTCACCGTCGCGGGCGTCGTGCAGGGCGTCGGCTTCCGGCCCTTCGTCTACGCCCTCGCCAGCAGGCTCGGCCTGTCCGGATCGGTGCGCAACGATGCCACCGGTGTGATCGCCGAGGTCGAGGGGCGGGGCGACGACGTCACGGCCTTCGTCAAGGCAGTGCGCGACGAGGCGCCACCCCTTGCTGTCGTGGACTCGGTCGACGACCTGGAGATTCCCGCAGAGGGCGGCACCGGGTTCACGATCGCCATGACGACCGCGGCCGGCACCTCGCGAACCCTCGCCTCACCCGACATCGCCATGTGCGCCGACTGCGAGGCCGAGCTGAGCGACCCGGCCGATCCTCGGTACCGCCACCCGTTCATCACCTGCACCAACTGTGGGCCTCGCTTCACGATCATCACCGGCCTGCCCTACGACCGACCCACGACGACGATGGCCGGCTTCCCGATGTGCGATCGCTGCGCCGCGCAGTACGCGGATCCCGCTGACCGACGCTTCCACGCCCAGACCATCGCTTGCCCGGCACTGCGGGCCTCGGCTCGAGCTGGTCCGACCGGACACCGCGCCGCTGACCGGTGACGAAGCGCTGAGCGCCGCGCGCGCCCTGCTGGCTGCCGGCTCGATCGTCGCCGTCAAGGGACTGGGCGGCTACCACCTGGCCTGCGACGCCACCGACGCCGCGGCCGTCAACGTGCTGCGCAGACGCAAGCGGCGCGGTGCCAAGCCGTTCGCGGTGATGGTCCCTGACCTGGCCACGGCAGAGCGCCTGGTCGAGGTGTCCGGCGCAGCTGCCGAGCTGCTCACCGGGATCCGTCGGCCGGTCGTGGTGCTCCCCCGTCGCAACGACCCGTCTGGCGCCACCGACGTGTGTGAAGCGGTCGCCCCCGGCAACCCGGACCTCGGCGTGCTGCTTCCCTACACGCCGTTGCACCGGCTGTTGTTCGGTCTGGACGGCGACGCCGCAGGCCCGCGGGTGCTGGTGATGACGTCCGGCAACCTCTCCGGCGAGCCGATCGTCACCGACGACGCCGAGGCGTTGAGCCGCTTGGCTCCCTTCGCAGACGCCTGGTTGCGGCACGACCGCCCCATCCACGTGCCCTGCGACGACTCCGTGACGCGAGTCGTCGAGGGCTACGAGATGGCAATCCGTAGGTCGCGGGGTTACGCGCCGCTTCCTGTCGCGCTGCCGGTCGAGGTGTCGTCGATGCTGGCGGCTGGTGCCGACCTGAAGAACACGTGCGCGGTGGCCGAAGGCCGCTACGCCTGGTTGAGCCAGCACGTGGGCGACATGGACGACGTCGCGACCATCGACGCCCTCACCGCCACGCACCATCATCTCAAGGCCCTGACCGGGGTCGAGCCGGGCCGGGTCGTTGCCGACGCCCATCCGGCGTACCGGTCGACCTCGTGGGCGCGCGGCGTCGCCGGCGAAGATCCCTTCGAGACCGTCCAGCACCATCACGCGCACATCGCCTCGGTGATGGGTGAGCACGGCCTCGACGGCAGCACTCCGACCATCGGCTTCGCGTTCGACGGCACGGGCTACGGCACCGACGGGGCCGTCTGGGGCGGCGAGGTACTGCTCGCGGACTACAGCGGGTTCCGCCGGCTGGCCCACCTCTCCTACGTGCCGCTGCCCGGCGGCGACCTCTCCGTCCGGCGGCCGTACCGGATGGCACTGGCACACCTGTACGCCGCGGGTGTGGCCTGGGACTCGCGCATCCCTTCCGTGGAGGTCTGCCCGGAAGACGAGCGCGGGGTCCTGCTGCACCAGCTCGAGACCGGCCTCGGCAGCGCGCCGACCTCGAGCATGGGCCGGCTCTTCGACGCGGTCTCCTCGTTGGCCGGCGTCCGCCACGTCGCCGACTTCGAGGCCGAGGCCGCCATCGAGCTCGAGGGCCTGGCGCGCGGCTGCACCGACGCCGGCGCGCCCTACTCCTTCGAGCTCGGCCCGACGACGTCTCAGGCACAGCTGGCCGTCATCGATCCCGGCCCGGTCGTGCGCGCCGTCGTGCGGGACGTCACGGCCGGTGTACCTGCTGCCGTGGTCGCGACCCGCTTCCACCACGGGGTCGCCGACCTCGTGGCGACGGTCAGCCGTCGTGCCCGGGCGGCTTACGGGCCGTTGCCGGTGGTGCTCGGCGGTGGCGTGTTCCAGAACGGCATCCTGCTCGCGGCCGTGCTCGAACGGCTCCGCCATGACCCCGGCGGCGTGCTGTGGCCCCAGCAGCTCCCGGCCAACGACGGAGGCCTGGCTCTAGGACAAATCCTCATCGCGGCAAGCGGCTGAGGCACACGAATGGATGAATGGAGAAGCACATGTGTCTGGCAGTCCCAGGACAAGTGATGAGCGTCGCCGAGCGTGACGGCACTCTCATGGCGGACGTCGACTTCGGTGGGATCCGCAAGGACGTGTGCCTGCAGTACATCCCCGACGTCTCGGTCGGAGAGTACGTCGTGGTGCACGTCGGCTTCGCGATCCAACGACTGGACGAGAAGTCCGCGAACGAGACGCTCGCGAACTTCGAGCGGATGGGAATCCTCGAGGAGGAGTTCGGCGACGGATTCGCCCTCGCAGCCAAGCAGGCCGGTGTCGACGAAGGAGCGCAGTCATGAAGTATCTGGACGAGTTCAGCAACCCGGATCTGGCCAAGCGCCTGCTCGACCAGATACACGAGGCGACGACACAGCCGTGGGCGATCATGGAGGTCTGCGGCGGGCAGACGCATTCGATCATCCGGCATGGCATCGATCAGCTGCTGCCCGACCAGGTCGAGATGATCCACGGCCCGGGCTGCCCGGTCTGTGTGACGCCGCTGGAGATCATCGACAAGGCCTTGGCGATCGCATCCCGGCCCGACGTCATCTTCTGCTCCTTCGGCGACATGCTGCGCGTGCCCGGAAGCAGCGAAGACTTGTTCCGGATCAAGAGCGCAGGCGGCGACATCAGGGTCGTCTACTCGCCGCTCGACGCGCTCAACCTGGCACGGGAGAACCCCGACCGTGAGGTGGTCTTCTTCGGCATCGGTTTCGAGACGACCGCACCGGCCAACGCCATGACGGTCTACCAGGCCAAGCGACTCGGCATCAAGAACTTCTCCCTGCTGGTCTCCCACGTGTTGGTACCACCGGCGGTGGCGGCCATCATGGAGTCGCCCACCTGTCGCGTGCAGGCGTTCCTGGCGGCCGGCCACGTCTGCAGCGTGATGGGCACCGCCGAGTATCCGCCGTTGTGCGACAAGTACGGCGTGCCGATCGTGGTCACGGGATTCGAGCCGCTCGACATCCTCGAGGGGATCCGGCGTACCGTGCTGCAGCTTGAACAGGGCAGGGCCGAGCTCGAGAACGCCTACCCCCGTGCCGTGCGTGCGGAGGGCAACGTCCCGGCGATGCAGATGCTGGAGGACGTCTTCGAGCGCACCGACCGGGCCTGGCGCGGCATCGGCATGATCCCGCAGAGCGGTTGGCGGCTGTCGGAGAAGTATCGCGACTTCGACGCTGAGCACCGCTTCAGCGTTTCGGACATGCACACCGAGGAATCGGCCATCTGCCGGTCCGGCGAGGTGCTGCAGGGACTGATCAAGCCGCACGAGTGCGCGGCATTCGGCAAGGAGTGCACTCCGCGCAATCCGCTCGGCGCGACCATGGTCTCGTCCGAGGGCGCCTGTGCGGCGTACTACCTCTACCGCCGGCTCGAACTGGTGGAGGCCTGACATGACCGACGCAACGATCGGTGCGGACGCCCCGGGCGAACCGCTGGACTTCGGCGGCTGGGTCTGTCCTGCTCCGCTGCGCGACTCCCCCACCGTCGTGATGGGTCACGGCGGGGGTGGGGCGATGTCGAGTGAGCTGATCGAACACCTGTTCCTGCCCGCGTTCGGCGACGCGGCCGCAGCCGAGCTCGGCGACTCCGCCGTCGTCGACGTCACCGGCACCGATCGGCTTGCCTTCTCCACCGACTCCTTCGTGGTCAAGCCGATGTTCTTCCCCGGAGGCTCGATCGGTGACCTGGCGGTGAACGGCACGGTCAACGACCTGGCCATGTCGGGGGCGCGGCCGCTGGTGATGTCGACAGCCTTCATCGTCCAGGAGGGCACGTCGCTGTCCGAGCTCGGACGGATCGCCGAGGCGCTGGGGGCGGCGGCCCGTGACGCCGGGATCAAACTGGTCACCGGGGACACCAAGGTCGTCGACAACGGCAGCGGTGACGGCGTGTTCGTCAACACCTCCGGCATCGGTGTGCTCGATCCGGAGGTCGACATCCGTCCCGACCGGGCAGCGGTGGGTGACGTCGTCCTGATCAGCGGCGACATCGGCGTGCATGGCGTCGCGGTGATGAGCTGCCGAGAGGGACTCGAGTTCGGCACCACGGTGGAGAGCGACACCGCCGCCCTGCACGGGCTGGTCGCCGACATCATCGCCACGGGGGCCGACGTCCACGTGCTGCGCGACCCGACCCGCGGTGGTGTGGCGGCGTCGCTCAACGAGATCGGCAAGGCGTCCAAGGTGGGGATCGAGCTGGTCGAGCACCAGCTGCCGATCCCGCAGACGGTCAAGGACGCCTGTGGGCTGCTCGGGCTCGACCCGCTGTACGTCGCGAACGAGGGCAAGCTCATCTGCATCGTGCCGGCGGACCGGGCCGACGACGTGCTCGCGGCGATGCAGGCGCATCCGCTCGGTCGCGGGGCGGCGGTCATCGGCTCGTGCGTGGACGGCCACCCCGGCATGGTCGTGGCCAAGACCGGACTCGGAGGGACGCGAGTGGTCGACATGCCGATCGGCGAGCAGCTGCCGAGGATCTGTTGAGCACTGTCACGGCGCTCAGCGCCGGCGCTCTGCGATTCGCGCGCTACGCCTACCCGCCCAACGAGCTCGGCTACTGCGGTCCCGCCGGAGCCGGCGAGTTCATGGGGATCATGGGCGGCCGACGCCGAGGTCGAGGTACGCCGGCGGGCACGTCAGTTCGAAGGGCGCCTGGCACTACCTCGAGGTGATCGCCGCGAGCGCCGGCATCGACGACCCGCTCGACGATCGCGTGGTGGAGGCGTACTGGATCGGCAACGACCTGCTCGACGAGCTCGATCCGGCCGACGCTGATGGCAGAGCTCCGGACCAGGTTCCGCGGCCAGACGGCCGGCAGCTGGACCGACGCCGAGTCCCGGGCGCTGGCGCACCACAGCTTCCACGTCTTCGAGGTCTACCCGTGGGTCGTCGCTGCTGGGCGGACGCGACGACCGGGTCCCGATGAACGTCCTCGAGCAGTGTCGGATCCGCACCGGCACGGTGGTCGTCGGTGCACGGCGAGCGGGCGTCGATCCGGTCCCGTCCGCTGGAGTGGGACGGCGCACGAGCTCTTCGTCGGCGAGCCGCGTGAGGAATGCGTCCGGTGGTCCGACTCAGGTCAGGGACTGTTGTCGGCGGTCACGGTCGGTGACGTCGTGGCCCTGCACTGGGACTGGGTGTGCGACATCCTCGACGATCGGCAGCGCGTCCGAGGTCGAGCGCCTCGAGCACCGTCAGCTCGAGGCGGTCAACGCGTTGCTCTGAGGAGCGCGGGGACCGACTCAGCCGTCTGTCAGCTGCTCTCGGGCCTTGCCCATCGGCCGGATCAGGCCCTCCTGGGCGACCGACGCGATCAAGCGCACCGTCCCGGGTGAACACCCGACCCAGGGCGAAGCCCCGGCCGCCGGACGCGGACGGTGAGTGCTGGTCGTACAGCATCCAGTCGTCGGAGCGGAAGGGACGGTGGAACCACATCGAGTGATCCAGGGATGCCGGTTGGATCTGCCGGGAGGAGATGATCAGTCCATGGGGCACGAGGCTGACGCCGAACAGGGTCAGGTCGCTGGCGTAGGCGAGGACGCACGTGTCGATCACCGGGCTGTCCGGCACCTTGTCAGCGGCACGGATCCAGATCTGGGTGCGCGCTGGCTGCCGGCCGTCCTCCAGCCGGCCTCCTGGCCGCGAGTCAGCGGCGTACCGCACGTCGAGGGCGGCCCACTCGCGCTCCCAGGAGCGGTCGTCGTCGCGACCGCTGAGGGCGCGGAGCAAGTCACCCATCGACGGACACTCCTCCGGGTCCGGCACGTCCGGCATCGCATCCTGGTGCTCGAACCCGACCTCGTCCAGGTGGAAGGACGCCGTCAGGTAATAGATCGACTTGCCGTGCTGGCGGGCGACGACCCGGCGGGTGGAGAAGGACCGACCGTCCCGGATCCGCTCCACGTCGTAGATGATCGGCACCGCGGTGTCGCCCGGCCGCAGGAAGTACGAATGCAGCGAGTGCACCGTGAGCCCGTCGTCCACGGTGGCGCAGGCCGCCCGCAACGCCTGGGCTGCCACCTGGCCCCCGAAGACCCGCTGCATCGCGGTGTCGGGCTGCCGTCCGCGGTAGAGGTCAACGTCGAGCCGTTCGAGCTCCAGCAGCTCGAGGAGGTCGGGGACGGAGTTCGGCACGCTCCGATGATGTCACGGAGCGCTCTGCGGGGGACGTAGCGCTCAGCGCAACCGACGCCGTCGCCGCCACGACCACACCAGAGCGACCGCGATGACGATCGGCACCGCGAGCACCACGGGCAGGATTCCGGTCGGGTTGAGTCGCCGCTGGTCGGCGATGGTGACCCGCAGGGCTGGACTTGTCACGACCTCGTCGCTGCCGGAGGCCGAGGTCACGACCACGAAGACCACGAACCGGCCGCTGTTGACCGCCTGCACGTTCCAGGTCAGCCTGGTCGTCGCGCCCGGCTGCACGTCGCCGAGGAACCGGGTCCGCTTCGACGACCAGTCCTCCGGGTCGACGTAAACGTTGGACTGCATCGAGACGACGTTCAGATACGCGATCGTGCCGGGCCGCACCTGACCGGTCTCGTTGCGCAGCGTCGACACGAAAGTGAACCGGTTTCCCAACGAGCTCGTGAGCTGGCTCTGGTCGAGCCGCACCGACCAGGTCGGCGCCGTGTCGACAGCGGGTCCAGCTGTTGTTCCGGGCGTCGCCGACGACTCCCCCGTGGACGCCAGCCGTGCGGACGCCGACGGTGCGATCGCGGCAGCGAGCAGAGCACCTGCCAAGACGGATGGCGGCCAGCAAAGATCTCAGGACCGAGGTCATCGTTGCCTCGGCGTGAGCAGGAGCCGACCACTGACGATCCAGGCGGCGACACTTGCTGCCACGGCGGCCACCGCTGGGCCGGCCAACCAGGACAGGTCCGAGCCGAGCCCGTGCGCGTCCACGACGACCTTGCTCAGGTACTGCAGGCCGGCAGTGAAGGGGTCGACGTGCAGCAACAGGTCCCCCGCCCAGCCGTTCTGCGCAGACGTCGGCATCTGCGAGGGCGCGAACAACGCGAGCAGAGCGAAGAGTGCGACGGAGAGACTGAACTTGTTCGAGCTCGGACAAGGCACTGATGAAGAGCCCGAAGCCCGCCAGGAACACCGACAGCAGAGTTCCCACGATGAAGCCGGAGAGCAGCGCGTCGGCGGCGATCCCCACTCCGCGAGCCAGGAATACGACGTACCCGCTCGTCACCACGAAACCCGCCAGCCACAACGACAAGGCGGCGGCAGCCTTGCCCAGCACGAGACTGCGGGGGGTGCCGAGGTCAGGAGCAACGTCTCGAGCGTCTCGCGCTCTCGCTCGCCGCTGACCCCGTCGCCGGCAATGAGCAGCACCATCAGACCACTCACAGCCACGGCCATCTGGAGGGTCAGGTTGACCGACTCCCGCTGCTCGAGGAAGTTCAGCGCCTGGTTGGACGCCACCAGGTACGACGTCACGCTCAGCAGCACCGAGAACGCCAGCAGGAGAGGGAGTCCCGCGCCCGGAGAGCCACAGGTCGCGGAGCTCCTGGCGGCAGACGACCGCGGCCGAGCGGATAAGCCGCGGCCTGGCAGCGACCGGCGAACCGATCGTCTCGCCGCTCATGACGACGCCGTCAACGTGAGGAAGGCATCGCTGAGGCGGCCACCTTCGATCTCCAGGCCGAGGACTGCGACGTCGGCCTCCATCAGAGTCGTGAGCACCACCTCTGAGAACGAACTCGGCGGCGCACCGGATCCAAGATCGACGACGATGCTCCCGGGACGGCGCTCCGGTGAGGGCACCGCACCGACTCCGGCCGCTTCCAGGACGGCGACGGCCCGGGCGACGTCCTCGGCGGCGACCTGGACGACGGCGGCGCGCGGGGCAGCAGCCGTACGCACGACGTCGGCGACGGTGCCCTGCGCGACGATCCGGCCCTGGTTCAGGATCAGCACCTTCTCGCAGATCTGTTCGACCTCCGCCAGCAGGTGGCTGCTGAACACGACCGTCACCTGTCGCTGGCGCGCGATGAGCGAGACCAGCTCCAGGATCTGCCGCTGCCCCGCGGGGTCGAGCCCGAGGGTCGGCTCGTCGAGGAAGAGCACCTGCGGGTCGTGGATGAGAGCCCGCGCGATACCGAGTCGCTGTCGCATCCCGCGGCTGTAGCTGCCGATCAGCGACGAGCCACGTTCGCCCAGTCCGACTTCGTCCAGCCAGACGTCCGCCGCGGCCCGGGCCTCCCGGCTCGATCGACCGAACAGCTGCCCGTGGTAGGCGAGCCATTCCTGCCCGGTCTGGTGGCGCGGGTAGCCCGCACTCTCGGGAAGCACACCGATCCGCTCCCGCACCGCGACGCGGTCGTCCCCCGACGCCCCCGCGACCGAGAAGGACCCGGCGTCCGGGTCGAGAATCGTCGACAGCATCCGGATCACCGTGGTCTTGCCGGCACCGTTGGGGCCGAGGAAGCCGAGCACCGTGCCGGTGGCCACGTCCAGGTCGACCGAGTCCACGGCGAGCGTCGCGGCGTAGCGCTTGGTGAGGCCTTCGCTCCACACCGCCGTGTCACCCATGGCTCGCAGCCTAGATCGGGGTGACTGAGGACATCCTGAGAGGTAGCATCGAGCATCTTCCCGCGGCAGCTCGAACCAGTCAGGACAGCGACCATGGCGTGCGAGCGACGCCCGTAACCTCCAGACTTGCGGCATGGAGTCGGCTGTTGTCCATCTCTCTCCCAGTTTCTGCATCGGTGCGGTGGATCCGCGCCTGTTCGGTTCCTTCGTGGAGCACATGGGTCGCTGCGTGTACACCGGCATCTTCGAGCCCGGCCATCCGTCTGCGGACGACCGCGGGTTCCGCCGCGACGTCCTGAACCTGGTGCATGAGCTGGGGCCGACCATCGTGCGTTACCCCGGTGGCAACTTCGTCTCCGGGTACCGCTGGGAGGATGGCATCGGACCGGTCGCTGATCGCCCTCGTCGCCTCGACCTCGCCTGGAGGACCATCGAGTCGAACGCGTTCGGCGTCGACGAGTTCATCGCCTGGTGCACCTCGGCGTCTGTGGAGCCGATGATGGCGGTCAACCTGGGCACGCGCGGCGTTTCGGCAGCGACGGCCCTGCTGGAGTACTGCAACTTCTCGGGCGGGACCTATTGGTCGGACTTACGGCGCACGAACTCCGGCGCAGCACCGTACGAGGTGAAAGTGTGGTGCCTCGGCAACGAGCTCGACGGGCCCTGGCAGGTCGGTCACAAGACGGCGTCGGAGTACGGCCGGCTGGCCGCGGAGACGGCCCGCGCCATGCGCATGGTCGACCCGTCCATCGAGCTCGTCGCCTGCGGAAGCTCCAACACCGGCATGCCGACCTTTGCGTCATGGGAGGCGACCATGTTGGAGGAGTGTTACGAACTCGTGGACTTCGTCTCCCTCCACAGCTACTACGAGCCTGTCGACGGTGACGATGCCAGCTTCTTGGCCTCCGCCGTCGACCTCGATCACGCCATCAGCGCCATCGTCTCCACCGCGGATCACGTGGCCGCACGTGTGAAGTCCACCAAGCGGCTCCGGGTGTCGGTCGATGAATGGAACGTGTGGTATCAGCAGAACTGGGCAGGTCAAGATGATCTTGAATGGTCTGAGTCCCGAACCCTGATCGAGGACCGCTACAACGTGATGGATGCCGTCGTGGTCGGTTCCCTGCTGATCACCCTGCTCCGACACGCCGACAGGGTCGGGATCGCCTGCCAGGCACAGCTCGTCAACGTCATCGCTCCTATCCTCGCCGAGGCTGGAGGACCGTCGTGGCGGCAAACTGTCTTCCACCCGTTCGCCGACGTGAGCCGGCACGCACGTGGGGAAGTGTTGCGCACCGAGTCCCGGTCACCCACGTATCCGACGGCCCGCTACGGCGCTGTGCCCGTCGTCGACGCGGTAGCGACCTGGAACGGCGACTCCGGGGAGCTGGCCGTGTTCGCGGTGAACCGGAGCACCGCCGAGCCGGTCGACCCTCGACGTCGACGTGCGCTCCTTTCCTGAGACGAAGGACATCGTCGCGACAACACTGTGTCACGACGATCCGCGCGCGAGCAATGCACGAGCGGCTCCCGACAGGGTCGTACCGCGAGCGCTGACAGACGTCCATCTCCGGACGGACGGGTCACGGCGGCGCTACCCCCTTTGTCCTGGACCGTGCTCCGTCTTCTGGCAGAACCCGATGGCCATCTCTCACTCGAACAGGAGCTACCGACATGAACGTCTCACCCCGCCCGACAGCATCGCCCTCCGTCCCCCCTGCCTTCACCCGCCGTCGATTCCTCAGCCTCACAGCGCTCACCACGGCCGCACTCGTCACCGGATGCGGCGGTGGACAAGGAGTGGGTGGCAACGAGGAAGGGTGTCGGCGGGTTCACCGGTGCCTATGAGGGTGATCCGGTCACCCTCGACTACTGGAACGGCTTCACCGGTGGCGATGGCCCGACCATGGCAAGCCTGGTCGACGCATTCAACAAGGCAGAAAAGAACATCACGATCAAGCCCAACACCATCGAGTGGGCTGACTTCTATCAGCGGCTGCCGGCAGCGGTTCAGGCGAACAAGGGCCCGGACGTCGGCGCGATGCACCTGGACCAGCTGGCGACCAACGCTGCGCGCAACATCATCGTGCCGGTCGACGACGTGGCGTCAGCGTTGAAGCTGGACGAGTCCGACTTCGCTCCGGCGGTCTGGCAGCCGGGCATCTACGACGGCAAGCGCTACGGCATCCCGTTGGATGTGCACTGCCTGGCGATGTACTACAACAAGGACCACTTCGCCAAGGCCGGCGTGGAGTCGGCACCGACGGATGCCGCCAGCTTCGACGAGGCGTGCGCAAAGCTGCAGCAGGCCGGCTACGACACTCCGTTCTGGATGCCGAACCAGTGGCCCGCCCACTTGATCTTCCTGAGCCTGCTCTGGCAGTTCGGCGGGGAGCCGTACGCCGAGGACGGATCTGCCGCGACGTACGCGTCCGACGAGGGCATGCAGGCGTTGAGCTGGATGACCGACCAGATCGCGAAGGGGTACAGCCCGGAGAAGGTCGACATCGACGCCCAATACCTGGCCTTCAAGAACAACAAGACGTCGATCACGTGGGACGGCATCTGGCAGATCAACGATCTGGAGGCCGCGGGTATCAACTATGGCATCGCTCCCCTGCCGACGATCGGTGCGGAGCCCGGCTCCTGGGCGAACTCCCACAACTTCTTCCTCACCTCCCAGGCGGCGGGCGACAAGGATCGCTCGGACGCGTCGAAGGTCTTCATCGGCTGGATGAGCGAGCAGTCGTCCAAGTGGTCGAAAGCCGGAATGATTCCCGCCCGCAACTCCGCACGGGAAGAGTCGGCGTACACGGAGTCCGTCCAGTACGGCATCCGTGAACAGGTCGACCACTTGCACTTCCTGCCGCCCGTCCCTGGCCTCGGCGACGTGCAGCCGCAGACTCTCGAGGTCGCGGTGAATGAAGCCGTGCTCGGCCAGAAGTCCGTCGAGGAGGCGCTGACGAAAGCCCAGTCGGACGCCACCAAGCTGATGCAGGACAACCTCGACAAGTTCGGCAGCTGATCGATGGTGACACAGACGCTCGAGACAGCGACCACCCCGGCTCCTTCGAGAGGGCCGACGCCGCCGGCGAGGTCGGGCCTACGGGATCGACCCCTTACGGCGTGGTTGTTCCTCGCGCCGTACTTGGCGTTGTTCGCCGCCTTCGTGCTCGCTCCGATCGCCTTCGGCCTCTGGATCAGCCTGCACAACTGGGACTTCACGCTGCCCAACAAGCCGTTCGTCGGACTGCAGAACTATCGCGATCTCACCGACCCGAGCTCGGTGTCCTTCGAACCGTTCTGGAACTCGATGAAAGCCACCGGCATCTTCACGTTGTTCAGCGTCCCGTTGTTGTTGGCAATCCCGCTGGCCATTGCCGTCATGATGAACAAGTCGTTTCCAGGACGGAACCTGGTTCGCGCCATCTACTTCGCCCCCTACGTCCTCGGCGTCGCAGTCGTCGGAGTGCTGTGGCGGTTCCTCCTGGACGCGAACATCGGCGCGGTGAACTACCTCGCCGGAGTCGTCGGGCTGCCCGATGCCACTCCATGGCTGAGCTCGGTACCCGAAGCCTGGGTCGCCCTGGTCGGTGTGACGGTGTGGTGGACTCTCGGGTTCAACGCCGTCATCTTTCTCGCAGGCTTGCAGGACATCCCTCGCGAGCAGTACGAGGCTGCGCAAGGGTGGACGGCGCGAACGCCTGGCAGGCGTTCTGGCACGTGACGCTTCCCGGACTCCGTCCGGTCACGATGTTCGTGACGATGACGACCATCATCGCATCGGCCAACATGTTCGGGCAGTCCTACCTGATGACCAACGGCGCACCTGGCCAGAAGACGCGGACCGCCATCTTCCAGATCGCCGAGACCGGTTTGCAAAACTTCCAGATGGGCTCGGCCGCAGCGGCCAGCTGGATTCTGACGCTGGTCCTGATCGCCGCATCCTTGATGGTCTTCGTCCTGTTCCGTGACGGCGAGCGAGGTCCTCGATGAGAGCCCTGCGCGTCTCACTGCTGGGGATCGTGACGTTGATGTTCGTCAGCCCGCTGGCCTTCATGGTGCTGACGTCGTTCAAGTCCCGTCGGGAGGCCGCTTCGACACCGCCGACATTGTTCCCGAAGGACCCGACGCTGGACGCCTACCACCAGATCCTCAACGCCTCCGGCACCCCGGTTCTTCGCTGGTTCACGAACTCCATGCTGGCCGCCTCGGCCAACGCGGCCATCGTGGTCATCACGGCCGCGCTGGCGGCGTATGCCTTGGCGCGGATGGACTTCCCAGGTCGCAGAATCGTCTTCGGGGTGATCGTGGCGACCCTGTTCGTTCCTCCGGTCATCCTGATCATCCCGAACTACGAGATCGTCGGTCGGCTGTACTGGTTGGACACGTTGCTCGCGATCATCGTGCCCACGGCCGCGAATGCCTTCGGGGTGTTCTTCCTGCGGCAGTTCTTCATGTCACTGCCCAGGGAGCTCGAGGAGTCCGCGATCCTGGACGGCGCCAACCGCTGGCAGGCGTTCCGGCAGGTGGTGCTTCCGTTGTCCAAACCCGCGCTGGCGACGCTGGCGCTGCTGGCGTTCCTGACGAACTGGAACGACTTCCTCTGGCCGGTCTACGTCCTGTTCAGTCCTGAGCACCAGACTCTTCAGGCGGGGTTGTCGACGTTGCAGTCTGCCAACAGCGTGCGCTACGACTTGCTGATGGCAGGCGCCGTCATCGCCAGCGTGCCCGTGCTGCTGCTCTTCCTGGTGGCCCAGCGATTCGTCATCGAGGGGGTTTCGCGGTCCGGCCTCAAGGGATGACCGCCCACCGGGACGGCGAAACGCGCAACCGGGAACCAGCCTGACGCACCTCGTGTTGCGAATCATCTGAATAGGTCACAAAGTGGAGACATGACGCGTCGTCAGCGGCTGTCTGCCGCGGTTCTCACACTCGCTTTCCTGGTGTCGACCGCTCCCGTCTCCCTGGGGTCCGAGGCCGACACCTACCGCAACCCGCTCGCGCCGAAGATCCCCGGTGACGGGACGGTGGACAGCTGCGCCGACCCGACGGTGCTCCACGCCCAGCAGCCAGACGATCGGCACTGGTACATGTACTGCACCACCGATCCGCTCAACGATGGCGACACGGCCGGACCGGACGCCAACACCTTCCACCGGATCCCGATGATGCGAAGCCTGGATCTGGTCCACTGGACCTACGTCGGCGATGCGCTCCCCGACCTGCCCTCGTGGGCCTCCGAAGGCGCCGCCTTGTGGGCGCCGGACGTGGTCTACTCCCGCACGTTCCACCGGTACTACCTGACGTACGTCGTCACCGATGTCGACGACCGCATCAGTGGAGAGCCGGGCTGTCACGGTGACAACGCCATCGGCGTGGCCACCAGCAAGTCCCCGACCGGGCCCTGGCACAGCGCAGACACGCCGGTCGTGCCGCCACGGCGCAACGGGCCGGGGTGTGACTTCTTCTGGACCTTCGACCCCGACGTGCTCGGCGATGCCGTGCGCCAGAGCGGGATCCTCTACTACGGCAGCTACTACGGCGGCCTGTACGGCACGCACATCCGGGTGCACCGCGACGGGATGTCGCTCGCAGGCGCCCCCACCCAGGTGGCGATCCCCAACCGGTACGAGGGGGCGAACGTGGTCCAGCACGGCGGGAGGTACTACCTGTTCGCGTCAGCGACGAACTGCTGCAACGGTCCCTTGACCGGCTACAGCGTCTTCGCCGGGCGCTCCTCGAACCCGTTGGGCCCGTTCGTCGACCGGGACGGCAACTCCTTCCTGGCCGGACGGGTCGGCGGGACGCCCGTGCTCACCATGAACGGCAACCGCTGGGTGGGTACCGGCCACAACTCGGTGTTCCGGGACTTCGACGGCCAGTGGTGGACGGTCTTCCACGCGGTTGACAGGTTCGACCCCTACTTCGCCGATGAGCCCGGTTTCACCAGACGTCCGGCGCTCCTCGACCCGATCGACTGGGTACGAGGATGGCCCACCGTTCGTGCGGGGCGATCAGCGTCCGCCGAGCCGATGCCGGCCCCGGCGGCGCAACCCACCACTCACACGAGGTATCGGCCGGTGCCGGTGGAACCGCTGCGGCCGGGTCGCGCCGTCTGGCGGTTGTCGGACCAGTTCCGTTCAGGGCAGCTGGCCGACCAGTGGTCCTGGGTCCGCGAGCCGGCCGGCGGCTACGAACTGGCGGACGGGCATCTGCAGTGGACCACCCAGAACGCAGACCTGTCCGGGGACACCGACAACGCCTCGATCTTGACCGAAGCCGCACCAGCGGAGGACTACGTCGTGCAGACCCGAGTCCGGGTCCGGATGCCCAGCGAGGGCTGCTGCTACAACTACGACCAGGCAGGCTTGGTGGTCTACCGGGACGACGACCGTTACGTCAAGCTGGTCCATGTCGCCATCTGGGAGACCCGGCAGACCGAGTTCGCCAAGGAGGTCAAGCTGTCGAACGGCACCCCGAAGTACGGAAACACCGTCGTGGGGACGCCGTCCAACTGGACCTACCTGCGGATCGTGCGGCGCACTGTGGAGCGACCCAACGGCACCTCCCGCGAGTTGTACACCGCCTACACCCGGCAAGAGCACCGGCGCTGGGTACGCGGTGGCACGTGGACTCACCAGCTGGGCGACCACGCGCGCATCGGCTTGGTGTCGATGGGGGCCCAGGACGGAGTCGAGAGGTTCCCCGCGGACTTCGACTACGTGCGGGTGTGGACCCTTGCGGATCGCTGACTCGCCAGGAACCGCCGCTCAGCGGTGCAGCCACTCCACCACCTCGGGGGGCGCCAGGTCGGCCACCCGTTCCTCGTAGCGCCGCACGTCGGCGGCTGACATCACCTCGCGCCAGCCGCCCGATCGGCCTCGCCTGAAGAACGCGCCAGCATCCTTGAGCACGCCTCCGCTCGGCGCCGTCGCGTCAGCGCGGGCCTTCATGCTCGCGAACGTCGCCGCCTGGACGAGAGACGGCCAGCGGGCCTCGGGCACGACGATGCCGAGTCGTGCGGCCAGCGAACGCATCTGTCCCTCGAGGTCGACCAGCAAGTCGCTGTAGTGCACGAGGAGCACGTTCGGTTGAGTCTTGCTGCGTTCCCAAGCATCAGTGACATGGTGGAAGACGCCGCGGATCGAGTCCATGCTGTCCCGTGGCTCTGCGTCGTCGTCGATCCACCTGCGGAGCGCCTCGTCGAGCGGCCGACGAGCCGGCTCGGGAGTCGACGGGTCGGGTTCGGGCTTGCCGAGCATCCGGCGCACGGCTGCCCGGTCGATGTTCGCGCCCTGGTGATAGAGCGAGATGTACAGGTCACGGGGGTCTCGCGCCACGACGACGTAGGTCACGCGCGGGTCGATCGGCACGCCGTCCAGCGGGGTGTGGGTCTTGAAGAAGCGGCGATGCGACTGGGCCTGCAACCGGCGTACGACGTCGTCGAGCGGGTTGATCTTCCAGTCCAACCAGGGCGAGAGCTCGGTCAGCGCTTGCGGGAGTGTGGGGGTCTGGAAGACCAGGAGCGCACAGATCATCTGCATCCAGGTCGTTCCGCTCTTCGAGCGCGTCGAGATGACGATGTCGCCCGGGCGGAAAGGGAAGCTGCGCCAGCGACCGCTGTCCTCGTCGTCGGACTCGTAACGAACCGGCTCACCCACGACGTCGACCCTACGGCGCCGGGTCGGAGAGGGGGCCACCGCGACCTGGCACCAGTCGTGACCGCAGCGTTTCAGCCCTCGCCTGCAGGGCTGTCGACGTTGACCGTCGGGACCCCGCCACCCGCGCGGGCCAGGACCGCCACCGACGGCTGGTCGGTCGGGTTGCTCTCGCGGTGCACGGTGTGGGCGGGCACGTGGACGAAGTCGCCTGCCTCGGCGTCGACATGACCGTCGTAGCCCTCGAACTCCAGGCGCATCACGCCCGACACCACGTAGATGCTGGTCTCGTTCGCGTCGTGGTGGTGCCACCCGGACACCATGCCGGGCTCGGTGACCACCCGGCCCGCCCAGAGGCCCCCGGTCTCGAAGGCGCGGGACCGTGCCATGCCGGGCGTCGGGTCGGCTGCCACCAGCTCAGCGGCCTTGATTACCGTCACGGGGTCCGCCATGCCTCGAAGTCTGCCACTCACGCGCAGCCGACTCCACCACTCGTGGCGGCCGGCCACTGCTCCACGTCCGTAGGGTCGTCGACGTTCACCAGGTACGCAGCCCTCGGACGACCTGGCTGCAGCCACAGCTCCCGCCCGTCGTGGCGGTAGCCGGTGCTCATGGCGTCGTCGGGGACAGAGACCTGGTCGGAGTACTCCGCGCGGAGAGCGTCGGCCAGCTCGCCGGTCGTGTCACGCAGGTACAGGTCAGCGTGCGGGTCCGGACCGACGTAGAGGAACGTGATGTCCTGCCAGTCGCAGTGCTCCGGCCCTCGGAACGACCGCACTCGTGACACCGGCACCCGGTGACCGCTGTCGTCCTCCCACACCTCGATCCCCAGGGCCTGGTCGTACTGCTCCGGGAGCTCAGCGGGGTCGCACTGCGCCCAGGACTCCACACCCCAGCCCTCGTGCCCAGCAAAGTCGTGCACCCCGTCGGCGACGATGACCGCGACCTTGGTGCGCTGCGCCACGTCGAACGACAGCAAGGCCCGGCCGTCGTCCTGACGCTCCAGGTGGTAGTCGCGGTCCGGAAGGCCGACTCCCTCCGCCCGCAGCCAGTCACCGAAGGCGTCCGTCGCGGTGCCCTGCACCGACTCGAGACCGTCGCCGTAGTCCGCGCCTCCACCGGCGTACGGGGGGTTGTCGCACTCCAGGGCGCGACCCGCCGCGCCGGAACGCCGTTCCACCGACGCACGATCCGTGCGGTCGAGCTTGACCTGCATCGGACCGTCGTAGGGGTGCGGAACCTGAGCGGCTTCAGACACCTGATCCTGGTCGCTCCGCTGGCCGCAGGCGGACAGCCCCGCCACGAGCGTGACCGCGACGGCCGCGCTCCTGATGATCGAGTGCATCTGTTTTCCCCTCTGTGTGACGGTCACGACGGCATCGTCACTCTGACGGTCCAGACGTCCCGTCGGTTGCAACGAGATCGGGCCGGCTGTGCCACGATGCTGAGCATGCCCCGGCTTCCGCGCTTCGACCGTCTTGACGACTGGATCGGTGAGCGCATGGAGACTGCTCAGCGACGCCACCATCACCACCGGCTCCGCAAGGTGGGGTGGGACGAGGCCATGGAGCCGGAGCAGCGGGGATGGTGGTCGCCGCGCGCCGCTGTCCATCCGGGCAACGAGGTGACCGTGCTGATCGACGGAGTCGACGCGCTCGCGTCGATGCAGGAGGCGATTGCCGGAGCCCAGGAGTCGGTCCACATCGCCGGGTGGCACTCGTCGCCCGACTTCAGGTTGACGCGCGGACCTGATGCCCTGACCCTCCGGGATCTGCTCGCCGAGGTCGCCGAACGGGTGCCGGTGCGACTGTTGATGTGGGCCGGGCCGCCACTACCGGCGTTCAAGCCGACCCGACGGATGGTGAAGGCCGCCCGCACCGAGTTCATGCGCGACTGCCAGGTGGTGTGCGCCCTCGACAACCGCGAGTACCTGATGCACTGCCACCACGAGAAGATCGTCATCGTCGACGGGTCGCTGGCCTTCGTCGGCGGCATCGACTTCACCGCGCTCGAGGGCGATCGACACGACAACCCGGAGCATCCGCCCCGGGGGCCGCTCGGCTGGCACGACGCGGCCGTCCGACTCCGCGGGCCGGCCGTCGCGGACGTCGCGACCCACTTCGTACGCCGCTGGCACGAGGTCACCGGCGAAGCGCTCGACACTCCGGCACCACCTCCCCGGGCCGGGACCACCGAGCTTCAGGTCCTGCGCACCGTGCCGGAGAAGGTCTACGACTTCCTGCCCGACGGAGAGTTCACGATCCTGGATGCCTACCTACGGGCGCTGCGTACGGCCGAGCGTTTCATCTACCTGGAGAACCAGTTCCTCTGGTCGCCTGAGGTCGTCGACGTGCTCGCACACCGGCTCAGGAACCCGCCCTGCGACGAGTTCCGCATCCTCCTGGTGCTGCCGGTCAAGCCTGCCAACGGCCGCGACACCACGCGTGGCCAGATGAGCATCCTCGCCGCGGCCGACGACGGTGCGAAACGGCTGCTCGCTACGACGATCAGCGCCCAGCACGGGGATCCGGACTCCGCGGTCTACGTCCACGCCAAGATCGGGATCGTGGACGACCGATGGCTCACCATCGGTTCGGGCAACCTCAACGAGCACTCGTTGTTCAACGACACCGAGATGAACGTCCTGACCTGCGACGCCGACGTGGCTCGTGAGACCCGGCTCCGGCTCTGGGCCGAGCACACCCAGCGCAGCGTCGAGGACGTGTCCGGTACGCCGCACGAGGTCATCGACCAGATCTGGCGCCCGATCGCCACCGAGCAGTCCCGCCGTGACGACGCCGGTCTCGAACGTACTCACCGACTCACCCTGCTGCCGATGGTGTCGCGCCGACGCGATCGGCTCGAAGGGCCGATGCGCGGCCTCCTCGTGGACGGCTGACCCCGCGCTGCAGGGCGGTCTGGGAGGTTCGGGCCGGATACGGAGTCCCGACCCGAACCTCGCCCGGTTCCTGGAGTCGGCCACGTGAAAGTGGCCGCTCGACCTTGCGTCAGATCAGGGTCGCTGCGGGTTTCCGCACAGGTTGGAGTTGTTGGCCCCAGTCGCCTGACCGTTGGCCCCGCCGGCGAAGTTGTTGTCCTTGCCGAAGGCACCGAAGGCCCCGTGGCCCGCGCACTCGGTGTGGCTGTTGGCGACGGCGAAGCCGGGCTGGGTGCCGTAGCCCGACCCGTCGCCAGATGCGTCGGCCGACGCCGGTCCGGCAGCGGCCAGGCTGAGCCCCAGGATGGCGGGGATGGCGAGCAACGTCATTGACTTCTTCATGATGTCCCTTTCGTGTCAGCCCCGAGATTCGCACCATAACAGCCAAGATGCTCCCCATGGGCTGATCGCTCGGTTTGATGTGGGTCGTGCCGTCGTACATTGGGTCAGGTGAGCCCCTCCCCCACCTCCGCCGCCTCGCCCGCCTCGTCGCCCTCAGCCTGCGCGACCTCTGCGCCGGCCATGTCCACGCTCGGTGAGCTCCGAGCGGCCGGCCACGAGTACAGGTCCGTGAAGGCCGAGGTCCGGCACAATCTCGCGACCCGACTCCGAGACGGTCAGCCGACGTTCCCCGGGATCGTCGGCTTCGACAACACCGTGCTGCCCGAGCTCGAGACCTCCCTGCTGGCCGGTCACGACATCGTCTTGCTGGGCGAGCGAGGCCAGGGCAAGACCCGCCTGATGCGCACGCTCGCCGGGTTGCTGGACGAGTGGACACCGGTCGTGGCCGGGTGTGAGATCAACGATCACCCGTACGAGCCGGCGTGCCTGTCCTGCCGGACCCAGGTCACCGAGCTCGGCGACCAGGTGCCGATCGCGTGGCGGCACCGCTCGCACCGCTACGGCGAGAAGCTCGCCACTCCCGACACCAGCGTCGCTGACCTGGTCGGCGACATCGACCCGACGAAGGTCGCCGAGGGCCGCACGCTGGGTGATCCTGAGACCGTCCACTACGGACTGCTCCCCCGCGCCAACCGTGGCATCTTCGGGCTCAACGAGCTCCCGGACCTTGCCGAGCGCATCCAGGTCGCGCTCTTCAACGTCCTCGAGGAGCGCGACATCCAGATTCGCGGATACGCCCTGCGCCTGCCCCTGGACCTGTTGCTCGTCGCGTCGGCGAACCCCGAGGACTACACGAACCGAGGCCGGATCATCACGCCGCTCAAGGACCGCTTCGGCGCCGAGATCCGCACGCACTACCCGCTCGACGTCGCCGACGAGGTCGCCCTGATCGCCCAGGAGGCCGAGCTCGTGGCGCAGGTGCCAGACCACCTCATCGAGGTGATCGCTCGTCTCAGCGACGAGCTGCGCGGATCCAGCGCGATCGACCAGCGGTCGGGCGTCTCGGCCAGGTTCGCGGTGGCCGCGGCCGAAGGCATCGCCGGGGCCGCGCTGCGCCGTGGCGCGCTCAGCGACGAGGAAGAACCGGTGGCCCGGGTCGGTGACCTACCGGCGGTGCTGGTCACGCTGCAGGGCAAGGTCGAGTTCGAGATGGGCGAGGAAGGTCGCGAGGACGACGTTTTCGAGCACCTCCTGCGCGTGTCGATCGCTGCGACGTACCGCGAACGGCTCTCGGGGGTCGACCTCAGCGGCTTCACCCAGCACTTCGTCGAGGGTGACACGGTCCAGACCGGGGCCCTCGTCCCCGCGGCCGACGTGCTCGCCCAGCTCGGGACCATCCCCGGTCTGGCGGCCGTGCTCGACGCCCTCGACGTCGGCGAGGACAACGTGTCTCCAGGACAGGTCGCCGCAGCCATCGAGTTCGTCCTGGAGGGGCTCCACCTGACCCGTCGGCTCTCCAAGGACAGCGTGGACGGCGCAACCGTCTACGGGACCTGACGATGCCCGGACAGTCCGGACAGCCCCGACGATCTCGCGGACGCCGCTCCGGCGGCTATCGCTACGGCGCCTGGCACGGCGGCCCGGACCCGCTCGCGGCGCCGTTCGACGTCCGGGCCGCCGTCGACGAGATCGGCAACGACATGCTCGAGGGCAGGTCGGTCCGCGAAGCACTGCGCGACCTGCTTCGACGCGGCGCCGACGGTCGCCGGGGGCTGTCTGACCTCCGGCGAGACATCGAACGCCGACGGCGCCGGCTTCGCAAGCGAGGAGACCTCGGCGGGACGCTCGACCGGGTCCAGCAGATGTTGGACCAGGCGCTGGCCGCGGAGCGCGAGCAGCTCGCCGGCGAGGACGGCGACGAGGCCCGGCTCGCCGAGATGACCTTGGACGACCTGCCCGCGCAGATCGGAAGTGCCGTACGGGAGCTGGCTGACTACGACTGGCACTCCGACGAGGCACGAGCGGGATTCCAGCAGATCCAGCAGATGTTGCAGCGAGAGGTCTTGGACGCACAGTTCGCCGGCATGAAGCAGGCCCTCTCCGGCGACGACCCCGAGGCGATGCAGCGGGTGCGCGACATGCTCGCCGACCTCAACCAGCTGCTCGCTGACCACGCCCGCGGCCAGGACACCGAGGAGCAGTTCGACCAGTTCATGGACCGGCACGGCGAGTTCTTCCCCGACCGCCCCGGTGACGTCGAAGAGCTGATCGACTCCCTCGCCCGTCGGCAGGCCGCCGCCGAGCGGATGATGCGTTCGCTGAGCCGCGAGCAGCGGGCCGAGCTCGGTGAGCTGATGGCTCAGGCTTTGGGCGACGTCGACCTCCAGAGCCAGCTGGCCCAGCTCCAGGACAACCTGTCAGCGTTGCGACCCGGCGCGGGTCGTGGTGAGCCGGTGGACATCACCGGGGACGAGCCGCTGGGCTACGGCGACGCCGTCGGCGCGGTCGCCGACCTGGCCGACCTGGAGGCGCTCGAGCACCAGCTTGGCCAGGACTACCCCGGGGCCAGCCTGGACGACGTCGACGTCGAGGCGCTGGAGCGGCAGCTCCCGGCGGCTGACGTCGCCGACCTCCAGACGTTGCGTCAGCTCGAGGCCGAGCTGGAGCGCCAGGGCTATGTACGCCGTGATGCGGACGGCCTCTCCTTGACGCCCAAGGCGCTGCGGCGCCTCGGTGAGAGCGCCTTGCGCCGGATCTTCGCCCGGCTCGAGGCCGACGCACGCGGAGACCATGACGACCAGCGCTCGGGCGCGGCCGACGAACGCACCGGTGCCTTCCTGCCCTGGCGTTTCGGCGACGAACGCCCGATCGACGCCGTCCGGACCGTGCAGAACGCCGTCCTACGCCGGGCCGTGCAGGCGGACGGGCCGGGGCGACCGCGGCTGGACGTCGAGGACTTCGCGGTCGCGGAGACCGAGCGGCGTACAACGGCGGCGGTGGCGCTGTGCGTCGACCTGTCGTTCTCGATGATCCAGGAGGGTCGGTGGCAGCCGATGAAGCAGACCGCCCTGGCCCTGGCCCACTTGATCGCGACGCGCTACCGCAACGACGCGCTGGAGATCATCGGCTTCGACCGCGTCGCGCGTCGGCTCACCCCGCTGCAGCTGGCGGAGGTCGAGCCGGAATGGGTCCAGGGAACCAATCTCCAGCACGCGCTCAAGATCGCCGGTCGACATCTGCGCCGCCATCCGGAGGCGGAGCCGGTCGTGCTGGTGGTGACCGACGGCGAGCCGACGGCGCACCTGGTTGCCGACGACGGAGACGCCTATCCGTACTTCCACTGGCCGCCGACGGCCGAGACCATCCGCGCGACGGTCAGTGAGGTCGACGCGATGACCCGGCTGGGTGCCACGATGAACTTCTTCCTGCTCGGCGATGATCCCGGACTGGCGCGCTTCGTGGACGCCGTCGCTCGCCGCAACGGCGGGCGGGTGCTGACGCCGGAGGCGAGCCGGCTCGGTGAGTACGTGGTCGCCGACTACCTTCGCGCGCGCCGAGGTCGTCGGCGGTCGGCGTAGCGACCCAGCCGGCCGCGCGTAGTCCGATTGCGTCATGGACGCGCCGGCTCAGCAGATCCAGACCAGTCACACCCAACTATTTGCCATGCTGGCCTCGTCAGGGTGATCAGAGGATCGTTGAGAGCCCAGCCCAGGAGGACGGCCAGATGGCAGCCCGTGACAGCGCCGCGTTCGCGGAGTTCGCCCGTGCGCGGTCAGGCGCGTTGTTCAGGGCGGCGTACCTCATGGTGGGCGACCATGGCCTCGCCGAGGATCTCCTTCAAGAGGCCCTTACCAAGACGTACGTCGCCTGGCCACGGTTGCGCGACATCAACAAGGCCGAGGCGTACACCCGCAAGGCGATCACGACGACCGCGATCTCCTGGTGGCGCCGTAAGGCCTGGAAGAACGAGAAGCCACGCGACGACGTACCCGAGATCGGCCAGGAGGGCCAGGCGGAGCAGTTCGCCCAGCGGGACTGGCTGTGGCAGGAGCTGCAGAACCTGGCTCCCAAGCAACGTGCTGCCATCGTGCTCCGGTACTACGAGGACCTGACCGAGGCCCAGACGGCAGAGGCGCTGGGGGTCTCTGTCGGGACGGTCAAGAGCCAGGTGTCGGACGGGCTGAAACGGCTGCGATCGATCCTGGGTCCCGATGTCGTGCTGCTCGCGAACCAGACAGATGGAATGGCGGTAGGACCGTGATCAACGATGGGTGAACTGTTGAGGGACGTGATGAACGAGCGTGCCACGGCCGCGGGGGGACCAGAGCTCGACCTCGAGGCGATCATGTCGAACGGGGACCGGCGCATCCGGCGTACCCGGATCGGCATCGGGGTCGGCGTGACGGCAGCCCTGGTGACGGCAGCCATCGCGGTTCCTGCGCTGATCGACCGCGACACCTTGGGCGGCAAGGACCTGCAACCGGTGACTCCGACGGGTGGCTTCGTGACCCGCACGCAGACCTACGCGGTCGACACGACGATCTACTACGGTGACGATGCGATCGACGTCAGCCCGCACGCCGTGACGTCCTTGGTGCAGACCGACTTCGGATTCGTCTTCACCTCCGACCGAGGCGACCATGACGACATCTTGTTCACCGACGCCACCAAGACCACGAAGATCGGCGAGACCGCCCAGCAACAAGGGACCCTTCTCGCCGCCGACGACTCCGGAGCCTACGTCGAGTGGGTGGACACCGAGGCCAAGCCACGCCCGGAGTTCGTCGTCTACGACACGAGCACGCGCCAGGAAGTCGCGCGCACCAGCGAGGGCAACCAGCCGTTGTCGCAGATCCGCGACGAGTTCAGCCTGCCGGTGGTTCACGCCATCGACGGCGAGACGGCGTACTGGCACAGCAGCGCCGGCACCGTCGCCTACGACCTCACGAACAGCTCCCAGGAGGTGCTGCGGCCCAACACCAGCGCGTCCTACCTCTTCGACGTGGCCGGTGGCGTGTTCGCGTACAGCTCACAAGACCTCTCGACGGCGGTGAACACCGAACTCGGCCAGGACCGGCCGTTCGTGCCCGGCATCGGCGAGCCGCAGCTGTCACCGGCAGGCACCTACGTGATGACGATGCCGAAGCAGGGATCGAAGATCTTCGAGGTGAGCACGCAACGTGACGTGACGCCGGACCCGCTGAAGTTCGGCACGGTCCTGCTCACGCAGTGGATCGACGACGACAGCTATGTCGCGATCGGCACCACGGGCACCAGCTTCTCCCGTGACCGGCTCAGCATGTTGGTCTGCCGCGTGTCCGAGGGCGTCTGCACGCCGGATCGGGACTCGATCGGCACGTACGATGCCATCGTGCTGCCGGTCGGCGGAAGCCTGACCGACCGGTGACCACCTGAGGATCCGCGCCGGCTAGTCGGTCACCGGCGTGGCCCGTCGTCCTTCTGCGGCAACGTCGTCGGCTTCGCGCGAGTAGTTCGGATCGGTGACCAGTCGGCTGTTCCGAGCGCTGTAGGTGAAGTAGACGACGAAGCCGAGCGCCATCCAGATCAAGAAGCGCACCCAGGTCGCCCCCGGAAGGTTCAGCATCAGGTAGACAGCGGTGAGCACAGCCAGGATCGGCACCGCAGGCACAGCGGGACAACGGAACGCGCGCTCGAGGTCGGGCCGGGTACGCCGCAGGACGAGGACCCCGATGGCGACCAGCACGAACGCGAAGAGCGTGCCGATGTTGACCAGCTCGGCGAGCTCGGTGAGCGGGACGAACGTGGAGATCACGGCGACCACGGCACCCGTGGTGAGAGAGGTCCGGACCGGCGCGCCGGTGTGCTCGTTGACCTTGGAGAAGACGGGCGGGAGCAACCGGTCACGGCTCATCGCGAAGAAGACCCGGCTCTGGCCCATCAGCAAGATCATCATCACCGTGGTGAGGCCGACCAGGGCCCCGACGGAGATCGTGGTCGCGATGCCGGGATGTCCGACCGATCTGAACGCCTCCGCCAGCGGTGCCTCGACCTTGATGTCGGTGTACTTGACCATCCCCGTGACCACGAGCGAGACCGCCACGTACAGGACGGTGCAGATCCCCAGCGAGGACAAGATGCCGATCGGCATGTCGCGCTGCGGGTTCTTGGTCTCCTCCGCGGCGGTGGCGACGATGTCGAAGCCGATGTAGGCGAAGAAGACCAGGGCCGCACCGGTGAAGATGCCGCTGATGCCGAAGGCACCCGGCGAGAAGCCGAGGTCCTGCAGCAACGACGCGGTGGGCGTTGCCCCCGCTGCGGCTTCTGACCCCGACGGCGGGATGAACGGTGAGTAGTTGCCGGCCTTGATGAAGAAGACGCCGGCGACGATGACGAGCAGCACGATGGCGAGCTTGATCACGACCATGACGGCGTTGACCTGCGAGGAAACCTTGATACCGAGGCAGATCACACCGGTCAGGATCAGCACGATGACAGCGGCGACGAGGTTGTGACCCTCTCCGTAGGCCCAGCTCGGGATGGTGATGCCGGCCTGCCCCATCACGTCCGCGAAGTAGGTCGACCAGCCGACCGCGACCGTGCTGGCACCCAGAGCCAGCTCCAGGATCAGGTCCCAGCCGATGATCCAGGCGACCAGCTCGCCGAGGCTGGCGTAGGAGAACGTGTACGCCGAGCCGGCGACCGGGACCGTGCTCGCGAACTCGGCATAGCACAACGCAGCCAGAGCGCAGGCGATCCCGGAGAACACGAAGGACAGTGCCACCGCCGGACCGGCCTTGGCGCCTGCCGCCTCGCCGGTCAGGACGAAGATTCCGGTGCCGATGATCACACCGACGCCGAACACGGTGAGCTGGAGCGCCCCGAGCTGCTTGCGCAGCTGGTGTTCGGGCTCCTCGGTGTCTCTGATCGACTGCTCGATCGTCTTGGTGCGGAACAGGTTCACGTCGACCTCCGTCGCAGCAGGTGCATGCCACGGATCACCCTAAACCCGCAGGAGGAGGACTGCAGATCAGGCGTTGTCGGCGGCCGACCTGCTGGGCGACTCCGCCCGGTCGAGACCCGGCGACGCGCGCGGTGATGTCTCGGGACAGGCTCTGCGCGCCGAGCCCGATGGCTTCGAGGATGTCGGCTCGTTTGCCGTGGTCCAGGAACTCAGCGGGGATCCCGAACACCATGGTGGGCGTCCCGACGCCACCGTCGGCCAGGGCCTGTGCCAGTGCGGCACCGCACCCGCCGACGCGGCCGTTGTCCTCGACGCTGACGACCAGACGATAGTCACGACCGAGCTCGACCAGCGTCGGGTTGACCGGCTTGACCCAGCGTGGGTCGACAACCGTCACCCCGATTCCCTGGGCACGCAGTCTGGAGGCCACGTCCAGACAGGTGGCAGCCATCGCTCCCGCCGCCACGATCAGGACGTCGGACTCCCCTTCGCGCGAGAGCACGTCGACACCGCCGATCCGATCCAGAGCCGGAAGGTCGGGCTGGACTGCACCCTTGGGAAAACGCACGACCGTCGGAGCGTCGTCGACCTCGACCGCCTCCCTCAGCAGCTCGCGGACCCGACTACCGTCTCGGGGAGCCGCGATCCGGAGTCCGGGCACCACCTGGAGGATCGACAGGTCCCACATCCCGTGGTGGGACGCCCCGTCCTCTCCGGTGACGCCGGCGCGGTCCAGCACCAAGGTGATCCCGCAGCGGTGCAGCGCCGCGTCCATGAGCACCTGGTCGAACGCACGGTTGAGGAACGTCGCGTAGATGGCGACCACCGGATGCAGACCCGTCATCGCCATCCCTGCCGCCGAGGTGACGGCGTGCTGCTCAGCGATCCCGACGTCAAAGGTGCGCTCGGGGAACTTCTCGCCGAATCGGTGCAGCCCGGTCGGGTAGAGCATCGCTGCCGTGATGGCCACGATGTCCTCGCGGACGGCGCCGAGCTCGACCAGTTCCTGGCTGAACTCGTCGGTCCAGATCGTCGGCGCGGCGGCCAGCACCTCCCCAGTCTCGGGGTCGAACGCGCCGAGAGAGTGAAAGTTGTCCTCGTCGTGGCGCTCGGCGGGCTGGTAGCCATGACCCTTCTGGGTCATCGCGTGCACGAGCACCGGGCCGTTGAAGTTCTTCGCCCGGCTGAGCGCGTGCTCCAGTGCCACCCGGTCGTGGCCGTCGATGGGTCCGACGTACTTCAGACCGAGGTCCTCGAACATCCCTTGAGGCGCCAACGCATCCTTGAGGCCCTTCTTGATCGCGTGCAGGGCGTCGTAGAGGGGCGGGCCGACGAGCTTGGTCCGGGTGAGTCGCGACTTCACCTGCTCGAGCACCTGCTCGTAGCGCGGGTCGGTGCGCAGCCCTGAGAGGTGCTCGGCGAGCCCGCCGACGGTGGGGCTGTAGGAGCGACCGTTGTCGTTGACGACGACCACGAGCTTGGAGTCCTTGGCCGCGGCGATGTTGTTGAGGGCCTCCCACGTCATGCCGCCGGTGAGCGCTCCGTCCCCAACAACGGCCACGACGTGCCGATCCGCGCCTTGGACGTGGAAGCCCTTCGCCAGCCCGTCCGCCCACGACAGCGAGGTCGACGCGTGGCTGTTCTCGACCACATCGTGGTCGGACTCGGCCTGGCTCGGGTAACCCGACAAGCCGCCGGCCTGGCGCAGCGTGGAGAAGTCTGCTGCCCGACCGGTGAGGATCTTGTGGACGTACGACTGGTGGCCGGTGTCGAAGACCACGCGGTCGCGCGGCGAGTCGAAGACCCGGTGGATTGCCAGCGTCAGCTCGACGACGCCGAGGTTGGGTCCGAGGTGGCCGCCGGTCTTGGAGACTTCGGTGACCAGGAAGGTGCGGATCTCCTCGGCCAGCTCGCGCAGCTGCGCGTCGTCGAGGTCCCGCAGGTCGCGCGGCCCCGCAATACCGTCCAGCAGGCTCATGGACTCCCTTCCTCCTCGTCGACCTTCGCTCGCACGAAGGCCCCGACGGATCGAGTGTAGGCGCGTGCAGACGAGCGCGACGTGCAGGCTCGGGGCGGTTGTCGCCCACGTCACGTATCAGAGCCGGGCGCGGAACTGCCGCCCGCGGAACGCCTCCTCGATCAGGCCAACGGCACGACGGATCTTCAGCAGCCGAGCACCCTCCCGCTCCCACATGGCGATGGCGCCTTCGACGGACTCCGTGGGCAGCACCTCCCTCAGACTGGTGCGTGCCTCGGAGATGCCCCGCTGGGCCGCCTGGATGCTCGCCTCGGTGTGCAGAGCAGTGAACCTCGCCAGCACGACAGGGTGCCGACGCAGCCCCTGGTACATCCGGTAGTCAGGAGGACACTGGTCGAGCAGCCAGCCCACGGCCGTGTCCTCCCACCACGGGGCGCCCGGAGGTCGGACCTGGTCGGGCCATCCTGGCGGGGCGAACGCTGTCACCTGCCCAGCATACCAATTCTTCGAACGTCTGTTCGAATACTGGCGAAGCAGTTGACCGTACCCCTTGACCCTTCCGTCCTGGATCGTCCGGTGGCATAGTCGCCTCAATGAGCCTGCCGCGCCCGAAGCGAGCCGTCCTCACCGCACTCCTGGCCGCCGCGCTTGCGGTGCCGGTCGCGTCGCTCGCGCCTGCCGAGGCGCGCACGACCCGGCCGCTTGCGGGCCTCTCCGCCGCTGCCGGCGCGGTCTCGAACCCGGCCAGCCCGGCGCCGTACCGGTTGCACGACGGCAGAACGGCACCGATCTATTCCTACGCTGACGCGATCCGCGAGTCGGTGTGGGTCCTCGCGCCCGACCTGGACGGCAACGGCGAACCCGACCGCGTCGCGGTCGACATCGTCCGGCCGGCCGAGCTGGACGGCTCGGCGCGCATCCCGGTGATCATGGATGCCAGCCCCTACTACGCATGCTGCGGGCGCGGCAACGAGTCTGAGCTCAAGCGGTACGACGCTGACGGCGACCCCACGAAGTTCCCGCTCTTCTACGACAACTACTTCGTCCCCCGCGGCTACGCATACGCGGCAGTCGACATGGCCGGCACCAACCGTTCCACAGGCTGCGCCGACGAGGGCGCGGAGTCCGACATCGTGTCGATCAAGGCTGTCGTCGACTGGCTCAACGGTCGCGCGAGCGCGGTCGATGCCGCCGGCAACCCGGTGACAGCCGGATGGACCAACGGCGACTCGGCACTGATCGGCAAGTCGTACGACGGAACCCTGGCCAACGGTGTCGCTGCCACCGGCGTCGAAGGTCTCAAGACGATCGTGCCGATCTCGGCGATCAGCTCCTGGTACGACTACACCCGCTATCAAGGTCTGCCGTTCTCCTACAACTATCCGACGTTCCTGTCGGCCTTTGTCGAGCGCAACCGGACCGAGCCGGTGGACTGCTCGGCCACGAACGCACAGATGGCTGCGGACGACGGGGACGAGACCGGCGCCTACACGCAGTTCTGGTCACGCCGGGACTACCGCGATGCCCCGCTCCCGCAGGCGAGTGCGGTGACCGCCAGCGTGTTCATCGCCCACGGCCTGCAGGACACCAACGTGAAGGGCGCCAACTTCTCGCGCTGGTGGCAAGACCTGGGCGAGAACGGCGTCACCCGCAAGATGTGGCTGAGCCGGCTCGGACATGTCGACCCCTTCGACTCCGACCGCGCCCGATGGGTCGCCACGCTGCATCGGTGGTTCGACAGCCAGCTCTACGGCATCCACAACGGCATCCTGCGCGAGCCCAAGGTCGACGTCGAGGTGCGGCCCGACCAGTGGGTGGCGAGCAACCGTTGGCCCGTCACGTCCGGACGTACGACGCTGCGCCCGCACCTGGACGGCACCCTGGCCCGCAAGGCGGCCAAGAAGTCGACCGCGTCCTTCACGAACAGTGCGACCCAACGAGAGAGCCAGGCCATCACGCAAGGCCCGAACTCCTCACGCCTGCTTTACACGTCCGCACCGCTGGCGCACGACAGCCGGCTCAGCGGGACGACTCGGGTGCGTCTGGATGTCAGGACGCAGGTGCCGACCGGTCAGGTCGGTGTCTTCCTGGTCGACTACGGCGTCGACCAGCGGGTGCTCACCACTGGTGACGGCGCACAGACCCTCCAGACCGAGTCCTGCTACGGCGACTCGACGGTCAGCGACGATGCCTGCTACCTCGACGTGACACGACGGGTCGGGACGACCCAGCTCCAGACGCTCGCGCGGGGCTGGGCGCGGCTCGACGACCCCGGGCGTCATCGGTTGACCGTGGAGCTGACGCCGCAGGACAACGTGCTCAGCCAGGGACACCGGCTGGGGCTCGTGGTGGTCGCGTCGTCCCGGGACTGGGTGGTCACCGTGGATCCCACTCCGTCGGCGTACGCCGTCGATCTCAGCCGCTCCAGTCTCCGGCTGCCCGGCACGGTGTCCTTCGACGCCGATGCGCCCGGCTCGCGGACGCGCTCGACCACCGTCCCGCCGCGCGACGCGCTCAGGCCGGGCACCGTTGCCGCGACGAAGCGGGTCCAGATCCCCTGGTGATGAGCGTCCGGCTGACCAGGTCCCCGGATCACAGCGGCCTGGTCAGCCAGACGTCCACCCGGCGTATCCGAGCGAGGCGTAGGCGGCCGATGTGGGGAGGTCACGTCGTCCCACGACGCCGAGAAACCTCCCCGGGCCGAGGCGGTTAGGTTGGAGCGCGTGGCGGATACCTGTCTGTTTTGCGCAATAGCACGCGGCGAGGTTCCGGCGGCGCTGGTCATCGAGACCGATGACGTCGTCGGGTTCCTCGATCATCGGCCGCTGTTCAAGGGCCATACCCTGATCGTGCCGCGCCCCCACCACGTCACCTTGTCGGACCTGCCACCGGAGCTGCTGGCGTCTGTCTTCACGACGGCGCAGCGGCTGGCAACGGTGATGCCGAGCGCGCTGGGAGCCCAAGGGACTTTCGTGGCGATGAACAACATCGTCAGCCAGTCAGTGGCCCACGCCCATGTGCACGTCGTACCCCGCACCAAAGGCGACGGGCTGCGCGGCTTCTTCTGGCCCCGCACGAAGTACGCCGAAGGGGAGTCGCAGGACTACGCCGCCAGGCTCCGGGCGGCGTACGACGCCTAGGCGTCAGTGCCGCAACACCGGACCTTCGACCGTGATCGGCGCGACGTGACCGTTGCGTGGCCGGATGCGCGCGAGGTTGCGACCGATGTCGACGAGCGTCGATCGCTCACGCGCGTCGACGTCATCCCACCGGACCCACTCGGCGAGGTCGGTTGACCCGTCGGTCTCGTGGCGGAGCTCTCCCCCGACGATCTGCACCTGGTAGTAGATCCCGATGTTGTGGTGCTCGGGGCGCGGAGTCCGGGAGTCGACGCCGAGCAGCGCCGCCACCTCGACGTCATAGCCGGTCTCCTCGGCGACCTCGCGGACCACTGCGTCGAACGGATCCTCACCGTGCTCCACCTTGCCGCCGGGCAGCGTCCAGTGTCGGTCGGTACGGTCCTGCGACACCCAACGGGCGAGCAGGATCTGGTCGTCGTGCAGGCAGATGCCGTAGGCGGCCAGCCGGGAGCTCTGTTGGGTCATCATCGTCCTTCTCGGTGCGGAATCAGGTATCAGGATCTGGTGATCTCGACGTCGGTGATTCGGGTGGCCAGCGCAGTATCCAACGCGGCGACCTGGTCCGTCAGCGCTGCCTCGGTCAGCTTCGGCGCGTCCGGGAACATGCGGACCGCGAGCCGCCGCTCGTCACCGGTGCCGTCGAAGCGCCACGACCCCACGAGCCGGCCGCCTGCCAGCACCGCGGCCGCGAACAGCCCGTTGCGTTGCTGCCACACGTGGGCCAGGTGTTCGGGCGCGAGGAAGCGGTCGCGAGTCTTCGGGTCGTAGCCGACGAGGAGCGCGTCGAACTCCGGCAGCAGGCGCACTCCCGGATCATCCTCACCGGCTGCCGTCCCCTCGCCAAGGTCGTAGTAGGTCTGCCCGTCCGGACCCGGCCGCTCGGTCAGCTCGTCCCCCAGCGCTACCAGCGCCTGGTCGACCTGGCGTAGTCCGGCGCCACTCCACCAGGCGATGTCACGCCGGTTGGCCGGGCCGAACGCCGCCAGGTGCTGCCTCGTCAGCGCCACCAGCGCGCCGTCGGGATCGTCGAGCACCTTCGTCCGATCGTCATCGATCAACTCGGCAGCCAGCCGGTAGCCCGGCGCTGCCTGCCGGTCCCAACCAGCGTCGCCCAGCGGCCTCCGGACGAGACCGCTGTGAACGTGCGCGAAGGAGCGACCGACACCGCTGGTGCGCGCCCGCTCCGCCGAGTCCGCACCTTCGTGCGTGCGCAGCCAGGCCACCAGGTGCTCGCGGAGCTGGTCAGGCGTGCGCCACTCCCCCGTCGCGAACGCTCTCGATGCCGGCCTGCACCTGTGCGGCCGTCGTCCGGTGAAGACCGAGGTTTCGGGTCCAGCCATTCTCCATCACCAGGCGGGTGACGGCATCGACCATCGCGTGATGCTCGCGCGCGCAGGTGTGGACAGTCCCGCGCAGGCTCGACCCGCGCACCAGCTCGAACGACTCGTAGGCACGCGGTGATGTCGGCGTACGACGCGCCGGGCAGCCTGGACGACACCGTCACGAACGGCGCCCTCGCGACCTGCGACTGGATCGGACCCACCCGCCGCACCAGCTCGACCACAGACGCCGGGCCACGTCCACGGATCCGCGGGAACTGGCGGCTCAAGGTCGCGCTGCGAAGCTCACCCCAGGTGTAGGCCGTCACAGCTGAGGCATGACCTTCCGGCCACCAGCTCGAGGTGGTCGAGATCGTACAGGTCGAGCGTCTGCAGATAGATCCGCTGGCTGCCCGCGGCGGCGTACTCACCGATCCGTTGCACGATCTCGTCAGGCGTCCCGGCGAGACCCTCGGCGCGCAGCTCCTCGACGTCGTAGCCGATCGCATCGGCTCGACGCAGCCACCTCGGCGTCGGTCGCACCGCAGCAGACGGTCAGCGCGTTGGACCAGACGAGGACGTCCGGATCGCGCCCGACCGCCTCGGCAGGCGTCGCGGACACGACCGAACTGGGCGCGGGTCGCTCTCGACGGTCGGAGAAGGGCATGTTGAACTCGGCGGCGTAGCGCGCGGTGAGCTCGGGCGTGCGTCGTTTGCCGCTGCCGCCGATGATCACGGGTGGCCCGCCGGTCCGGGTGGGCTTCGGCAAGGCGGGCGAGTCGGTCAGCTGGTAGTGAGTGCCGGAGAAGGAGAACGTCTCGCCGTCCGGGGTGCGCCACAGAGCCCGGTGAGGACCGCCAGCGCCTCCTCGAGCCGGTCGAAGCGCTCGGCCGGTGGCGGGGAAGGGGATGCCGTACGCCGCGTGCTCGCGTGCCGAACCAGCCGGCGCCCAGCCCGAAATCGACCCGGCCGCTCGCTCATCTGGTCGACCTGGGCGACCGTGATCGCGAGCAAGCCCGGGTGGGCGGAACGTCACCGACGTGACCAGCGTGCCGAGCCGGATGCGACGGGTCTCCCGGGCCAGCGCCGGCCAGCGTCGCCCAGGACTCGGTCGGGCCGGGGAGACCGTGGGTGCCCATGCCGAGCAGGTGGTCGGACCGGAAGAACGCGTCGAAGCCCGAGGTCCTCGGTCGCCCGTGCGACGAGGAGCTGGTCGTCGTACGTCGCCCCCTGCTGGGCCTCGATGAACACCCTCAGATCCATGCCGTCACTCTGCCACGAGCCCCGGACAGCGACAGTCCCGAGGATCGGCTCAGGCGATGCTGCGGATCAGGAGCACCAGCGAGCCCAGCGCGCACACCAGCGAGGACCCCCAGCCCGGAGTGACCGGGTCCACCCGACGGTGCAGGAGCCGCGAGGCGCCGAAACCCAGCCCGAGTGCCGGGCACAGCGCCAGCGCGACGTACAGCTCTCGGGAGTGCAGGGTCCCGTCCAGGGCCAGGCCAGCCAGGCTCAACCCGGCGCCGACCAGGAAGTACACCGCCAGCGTGCACCTGAGCTGACGCGGGTCGCGGTGCTGGTACAGCAACGCCATCGGCGGGCCGCCGATCGAGGTCGCGGTGCCGGTGACGCCGGAGACGAAGCCGGCGGTGAGCAGGCTCGTACGCGTCACCGGGAGCGTGATGGTCCGGACCGTCAACGCCACCACGACCAGGACCATGACCGCCACCGCGACCCCGAGCTCCCGTGCCGAGAACGCCGCGACCAGCGCGACGCCGACACGCGGTGCCAAGCACGCGGGTCGGGAGCGACCACCACAGCCCTGCCCAGTCGATGGCGTCGTGCTCGCGGGCCAGCGTGACCACCGGCATCACGGCGGCGAGCCAGAGCAGCAGAGCCTGGCATCAGGCTCGGCTCGACCAGGGCCGTCACCGGCGCAGCGACCAGCCCGATCCCGAGCCCGACGAGCCCCTGCACCGTCGCCCCGGCGAACACGGCCGTCGCCAGGACCCCCCAGGTCCACGGCTCCAGCGCGAGTCGATCCCCAACGTGAGCGGATCAGTGCGTTCAGCAGGCTGCGCAACACGTACTGCATGATCCCGCCGTGCCGGAAGTAGTCCGCCTCGCCGGGGGTGTCGATCCGGACGACGGCCTGGAACGACGTGTTGGTCTTGTCGCCGTTCTTCTCGATCGAGGCCGTGACCTGCACCGACGGGGGGATCTCGACCCTCGTTGAGCTCGGTCACGCCGGTGATCGTCGTACGTCTCCTCGCCGGTCAGGCCCGAGCGACTCGGCGTTCTTGCCCTCGGGGTACTGCAGCGGCAGCACGCCCATCCCGATCAGGTTGGAGCGGTGGATCCGCTCGTAGGACTCCGCGATCACGGCCTTGGCGCCGAGCAGCGCGGTGCCCTTGGCGGCCCAGTCACGCGACGACCCCGAGCCGTACTCCTTGCCGGCCAGGATCACCAGCGGCGTCCCGGCCGCGGCGTACGCGACCGACGCGTCGTAGATCGTCGTCACGTCACCAGCAGAACCCGTCGCCGTCGACGAAGGCCTTGGTGAAGCCGCCCTCGGTGCCCGGTGCGAGCTGGTTGCGCAGCCGGATGTTGGCGAACGTGCCGCGGATCATCACCTCGTGGTTGCCCCGACGGGACCCGTAGGAGTTGAAGTCGCGCGGCTCGACGCCGTGCTCGGCGAGGTAGGTCCCGGCCGGCGAGTCCTTCTTGATCGCGCCCGCCGGTGAGATGTGGTCGGTCGTGACCGAGTCGCCGAGCTTGGCCAGCACCCGAGCTCCGTTGATGTCCTCGACCGGCGTGGGCTCGGCCGGCATGTCGTCGAAGTACGGCGGCTTGCGCACGTACGTCGACTCGTCGTCCCAGGCGAACGTGTCACCCTCCGGGCGTCGGCAGCCCCTGCCAGCGCTCGTCGCCGGCGAAGACGTCGGCGTAGTCGTTGCGCGAACATCTCGGCCGTGATCGAGCTGGCCGACGATCTCCTCGACCTCCTTCAGCGACGGCCAGATGTCGCGCAGGAACACGTCGTTGCCGTCGGTGTCCTGGCCCGAGCGGCTCGTTGAACAGGTCGACGTCCATCGAGCCGGCCAGCGCGTAGGCGACGACGAGCGGCGGCGAGGCCAGGTAGTTCATCTTGATGTCGGGGTTGATCCGGCCCTCGAAGTTGCGGTTGCCCGACAGCACCGCGGCCACAGCGAGGTCGGCGTCGTTGACCGCCTGGCTGACCTCGGGGATGAGCGGACCCGAGTTGCCGATGCAGGTGGTGCAGCCGTAGCCGACCAGGTTGAAGCCGAGCTTCTCCAGGTACGGCGTCAGGCCGGAGCGGTCGAAGTAGTCGGTGACGACCTTCGAGCCAGGGGCCAGCGAGGTCTTGACCCACGGCTTGCGCGTGAGTCCCCGGTCGACGGCGTTCTTGGCCAGCAGCGCGGCCCCGATCATCACCGACGGGTTCGACGTGTTGGTGCACGAGGTGATGGCGGCGATCGCCACGGCGCCGTGGTCGAGCTCGAACTCGCTGCCGTCCTCGAGCCGCACCGGAGTGGGTCGGCTCGGCCGGTCGATCCGGCGTGACCGCGACGTGGTGCGGCGGCCCGACGCCGTTGCCCGGACGTCACCGACGGCGGATCGCTGGCCGGGAACGACTCAGCCGACCCTCGTCGACCGACGAGCTCACGCCGTGCTGCGGCTGGTGACCTGCCTCGACGTCGCCGTCGACGTCGACGTAGTCGACCAGTGCGGCCCGGAAGCCTTCCTTCGCCTCGGTCAGCGAGATCCGGTCCTGCGGGCGCTTCGGGCCGGCGATCGACGGGACGACGGTGGAGAGGTCGAGCTCGAGGTACTCCGAGTAGCGCGGCTCCTTGTCGGCGTCGTGCCAGAGCCCTGCTCCTTGGCATACGCCTCGACCAGGGCGACCTGCTCGTCGCTGCGGCCGGTGAGGCGCAGGTAGGTCAGGGTCTCGTCGTCGATGGGGAAGATGGCGATGGTCGAGCCGTACTCCGGGGACATGTTGCCGATCGTCGCCCGGTTGGCCAGCGGCACGGCGCGACACACCGGGGCCGTAGAACTCGACGAACTTGCCGACCACGCCGTGCTCGCGCAGCATCTCGGTGATCGTCAGGACCAGGTCGGTCGCGGTGGTGGCCTCGGGCAGCTCGCCGGACAGCTTGAAGCCGACGACGCGCGGGATCAGCATCGAGACCGGCTGGCCGAGCATGGCGGCCTCGGCCTCGATGCCGCCGACGCCCCAGCCCACGACGCCGAGGCCGTTGACCATGGTGGTGTGCGAGTCGGTGCCGACGCAGGTGTCCGGGTAGGCCAGCGTCTCGCCGTCGTGCTCGCGGGTGAAGACGACCTTGGCGAGGTGCTCGATGTTGACCTGGTGGACGATGCCGGTGCCCGGTGGGACGACCTTGAAGTCGTCGAAGGCGCCCTGGCCCCAGCGCAGGAACTGGTAGCGCTCGAAGTTGCGCTCGTACTCGATCTCGACGTTGCGCTGGAACGCTGCGACGTGCCGAACACGTCGGCGATCACCGAGTGGTCGATCACGAGCTCGGCCGGCGACAAGCGGGTTGATCTTGGCCGGGTCGCCTCCGAGGTCCTTCATCGCCTCGCGCATGGTGGCGAGGTCGACGACGGCGGGGACACCGGTGAAGTCCTGCATGATGACGCGCGCCGGCGAGTACTGGATCTCCTTGCTCGGATCGGCCTCAGCGTCCCAACCGGCCAGGGCGCGGATGTCGTCCGCGGTGATGTTGGCGCCGTCCTCGGTGCGCAGCAGGTTCTCCAACAGCACTTTCAGGCTGTACGGGCAGCGTGGCGACGTCGAGCCCGTCTCCGGTGACCGCGTCGAGCCGATAGATCTGGTACTCGGTGCCGCCGACGTCAAGGCCGGCCTTCGCGCCGAAGCTGTCCACCGAACTGGCCTGGGTGCTCATCCGCTACGTCTCCTTCGTCGGGCTGACCGCAAGTATCTTGATATCAAGATACACCATGGGCTCGGACCGTTGTACCCCGCTCTCGCGACCCTAGCGCTCACCCTCGTTCCGCTCTCCAGACGCTCGGTGGTCGAGCCCTCGAGACCTGTGACAAGAGGGAGCAACGACCGGTGCCGGTGGCAAGCCGGCGTCAGGCCGGCAAACGAGACAAGACGGCATCGACCACGGGCCGGACGCGTTCGACATGGGTGACGAGGCTGCCCATCAGCCGGCCCCGCACAGCGAAGATGCCGGTAGGACCGAGCCTGTAGAGGAGGGCGCGAACCAGCAGCTGGTCCCAGTCCTCTCCTGTCGCCCACTCGTCGAGCAGGGACAGCGACGCCCCCCGGAAGGTGACGGCATCGGTGGCGGCGACGCGTTGGCCATCGCCGCCGGCCTGTAGTACGGCGGCCAGTCGATGATGCCCGGCGCAAGCCCGTCCGCGACCAGCACGTTGGGCAGGATGTCGCCGTGGATCACCTGGGCCGGCGCGGCAGACAGGAGCAAGGTGTCCTCGCAGCCGCTCGATCACGTCAGAGTCTCGGCATCGCCCACGGGCTCCGACCGCCTCCCAGGCCAGGCGGTCGCCGAAGGCCCAGGGGTCATCGCGGCTGTCCAGGAAGTCGCGGACGCGGGAGCGCCTGACGGCGTCATGGAAGGCGTCGCTCGCCTGCTTCACGACACCGATCTCACGCAGCAGCTCGGCATCGCGGCCCGGCAGGTAGACGTGGGCACCCCATCCGTCGACCGACCAGCCGTCGCCCGCTCCGCCTCGCGGGCGGGACCGGCTCCGGTACGCGGACATCATCGGAGCTCCAGCGCGCGTACACCTGGCACACCCAGGCGTGCTCCGGGACGCAGCCGACGGGTTTCAGCACGAGCCGGTCATCCGTCCAGGCGTGGCCCTGCCCGCCGGGCATGCGACGCAACCCATCGGCGCGAGCACCGAACATCCGCACCGCACCGGGAGACGGCCCCCGCCGCCGCCACTCCCCGTCGGCCGGGGTGTGAAGGCTGATCCCGTACGGCGATCCGCCCGGGTCGCCTCCCTGGGTCACGTCCCCGGCCGTCATGCGTGCAGGCCGCCGTCGGAGTGCAGCAGCTGGCCGTTGATCCACTCGCCTTCGTCCGAGCAGAGGAACGACACCAGGGCAGCGGTGTCGGCAGGCCGCCCGCCTCGGCCGCGCGGGTTCAGCTGTTCGATCTGGGCGCGGAGGTCGTCGCTCATCCAGCCGGTGTCGATCGGGCCGGGGTTGATGACATTGGCGGTGATCCTCAGGTCGGCGAGCTCACGGGCGGAGGCGAGCACGATCCGGTCGAGGGCGCCCTTGCTGGCTCCGTACGGCAGGTTGCCGACGGTCGCGTCACTGGTCAGCGCCACGATCCGGCCTTCCCCCGGAGTCCCCTGGTAGCGCTGCGCGAACTCACGGATCAGCAGCCACGTGGCGCGGGCGTTGACCGCGAAGTGGCGGTCGAAGCTCTCGACCGACGTGTCGAGCAGCCCGGAATCGACCGACTCGCAGTGGCACAGGACGAGCGCCGTGACCGGACCGAGGTCGGCCTCCACGGCGTCGAAGATCGCCCCCGGGCTCTCGACCTCGGACAGATCAGCCGACACGGCCAGGGTGGAGGCTCCGGCGGCGCGCAGCGCCTGCTCGATCTCCCGCACATCGCCCTCATGGCGGCCCCACGGCATCCGGTCGTCGTACGCCGCCCAGTGCGACGTCGCCACATCCCACCCGTCCTCGGCCAGCCGGACCGCGACCCCGGCACCGATGCCAACAAGGCGCCCCACCCCGGTCACGAGGGCCACCCGACGAGATGTCGTCGTTGTCTTCACGATGTTCGATCCTGGCAGATCTCAGGCTCGGGTCAGCGAGGCGACGCACTCGACGTGATGGGTCATCGGGAAGATGTCGAAGGCTCGCAGCGACTCGAGCCGGTAGCCCTGCGAGGCGAAGGTGGCCAGGTCGCGGGCCAGGGCGGCGGGGTCGCAGGCGACGTAGACGATGCTGCGTGGCTGCCGGGCGGCGATCCGGCGTACGACGTCCTTGCCGGCCCCGGCGCGCGGCGGGTCCAGGACCACGACCTCGACGTGTCCCTGGGCCTGCCGGCTCCGGACGAACCTGTCGACGCGTTCGGTGATGGCCCGGACCTGCGGCAGGTCGGCGAGGTTGTGCTGCAGGTCAGCGACCGCCCGGCGGTGTGACTCGACAGCGACGACAGCGCCCTCAGGCCCCACTGCCTCCGCGAGGACACCGCTGAACAGCCCGACACCGGCGTACAGATCCCAGCACCGCTCCCCAGGTTGCGGGGCCGCGAGCTCCAGCACGGCCGCGGCCAGCGCGTCTGCGGCCCCGGGGTGGACCTGCCAGAAGTCACCAGCGTGCACGCGCCAGGTCCGGCCGGCCGCCTGCTCGGTCACCGGTGGCGCCGATCGAGCGTCCGTCACGACGACGCTCTCCCCTGCGCCGGACAGCACCGAGGACGCCGACTCCGCGCCCTCGGCAATCGCGGCGTCCGGCGCCGGCAGTCCCGGATGCGCGATCAGGCAGCGGTCCACCGCTACGACGTCGGCGGATCGGTGGACCAGCAGGCCCGGCCGCCCATCCGGTGTGGCGGACCAGCGCACCCGGGTCCTCCAGTCCAGCCCGTCCCGATCACCGGCCACCGGCTCGACGTCGACCGTGCAGGTCAAGACCGGCGAGGCGGTGCAGTTGCTCGGAGATGACCTGGGTCTTGAGGGCGCGCTGGGCGTCGAGCCGTACGTGCTGGAAGTCGCAACCTCCGCAGCGCCCCGGCCCGGCATAGGGACACGGTGCCGAGACGCGGTCAGGCGAGGCGGTCAGCACCTCGACGGCGTCTCCGCGGAGGAATCGCGCCCCCTGCGCGCCATCGGTGACGAGCACGCGGACGCGCTCCCCTTCCGCGGAGTGCCGGACGAAGATGACGCGACCGTCGTGCCGCGCGACGTGGTGGCCGCCGTGCGCGACCCGACCCACCTCGACCTCGACAACCTGGCCGACGAGAGCGTCGTCGGGCCGCGGGGACTGGTCAGGTCCGCCCCGCGGGCCGGCCGACCCTGCGGTCATGGCTTCTTGCGCCGTCGGGTGGCGGGACCTCGGCGGATGTTGCTGCTCATGAACTGGTCGCGCTCCGCCCGGCGCTCGGCAGCCGCCGACGAGCGCAGCTGGAACGGCACCGACGTCACCATGACGCCGGGGGTGAAGAGCAATCGACCCTTGAGCCGCAGGGCACTCTGGTTGTGCAGGATCTGCTCCCACCACCGTCCGACGACGTACTCAGGGATGTACACCGTCACGACGTCGCGCGGGCTGCGCCGGCGGATGTCGCGGACGTACTCCAGGATCGGTCGGGTGATCTCGCGGTAGGGCGAGTCCAGCACCCGCAGTGGCACGGGGAGATGCGCGTCGTCCCACTGTTCCAGCAGCTTCTCGGTCCCTTCCTCGTCGACGTCGACCGTGATGGCTTCCAACGTGTTCGGACGCGAGGCACGCGCATAGGCGACGGCGCGCAGCGTCGGCTTGTGCACCTTGGACACGAGCACGATCGCGTGGACCCGGGACGGGAGCGACGCGTCGTCCTCGGCGGCCAGCAGCTCGCGCGCCACCAGGTCGTAGTGCCGGCGGATGCCTCGCATCATGAAGAACAGCACGGTCATCGCCAGGATCGCGATCCAGGCGCCGTGGGTGAACTTCGTGATCAGCACGATGACGAGCACCAAGGCGGTGACCGCGAGCCCGACCGTGTTGATGATCCGGCTGCGCATCATCCGGGCTCGTTGTGCGCGATCGTGCTCGGTCCGCAGCAGCCGGGTCCAGTGCCGGATCATGCCGGCCTGGCTGACGGTGAACGACACGAAGACCCCGACGATGTACAGCTGGATCAGTCGGGTCACCTGGGCGTCGAACGCGTAGATGAGCAGGATCGCGAAGCCGGCGAGCAGCAGGATGCCGTTGCTGAACGCCAGCCGGTCACCCCGGGAGTGCAGCTGCCGGGGCAGGTAGCCGTCCCGCGCCAGGATCGAGCCGAGCACCGGGAAGCCGTTGAAGGCCGTGTTGGCCGCGAGCACCAAGATGACGCCGGTGGCGGCCGCGACGATGTAGAAACCGAGCGTGAAGTGGTCGAAGATGCCGAGCGCGAGCTGGCCGATGACCGGGTCCTGGTTGAACTCCTTCGGCACCAGGTGGCCGGACGGGTCGATCAGACGGACGCCGTTGTCGACATCCGCCAGACGGACGTGCATCAGGTTGCCCAGAGTCAGGATCGACAGGGCCATCGTGACCGCTATCGTCCCGAGCAGCAGCAGCGTGGTGGCGGCGTTCTTGCCCTTGGGCTTGCGGAAGGCGGGAACGCCGTTGCTGATCGCCTCCACACCGGTCAAGGCGGCTGACCCCGACGCGAAGGCGCGCAGGATCAAGAACACCAACGCCATGCTGCCGAGGCCACCGGCGACCTGTTGCGTGCCCTGAAGCGAGTAGTCCGCCAGCTCCGAGTCCGGCAGCGTGCCTCTGAAGTAGCGGAAGAAGCCCCACAGGATCATCGCGAAGATCGAGAACATGAAGATGTACGTCGGGATGGCGAACGCCGTGCCCGACTCCTTCACTCCACGCAGGTTCATGGTCATCAAGAAGAGGACGGCGACGATGGCGATGGTGGCCTCGTGGTCCTGGAGCGGTTCGATGGCGGCCGCCGCGTACTGGGCGGCCGACGAGATCGACACGGCCACGGTGAGGACGTAGTCGACCATCAAAGCGCTGGCGACCGTGAGTCCAGCCACCGAGCCGACGTTGGTGGTTGCGACCTCGTAGTCGCCGCCGCCGGACTGGTAGGCCTGGACGTTCTGCCGGTACGACGCGATCACGACCAGCATGACCAGCGCCACGCAGATGCCGATCTTCCACGAGGCGGAGTAGTAGATGAGGCCGGCTGCCGAGAGGGTCAAGAAGATCTCGTCGGGCGCGTACCCCACCGACGAGAGGGCGTCGCTGGCGAACACCGGGAGGGCGATCCGCTTGGAGAGGAGAGTCTCTCCCAGCTGGGTGTTGCGAAGCTTGCGTCCGAGGACGACCCGCTTCCCGATGTCGGTGATACCCACGGCTGAAGGCTAGACCACGCGGCGCGTCCCCGAGAGCCGCGACCGTGGCGGCGCGCGGGCGCTCCATCGGTGTAGCGTCATGCCACAGCGCAAGTTGTGCCGGCGCACCCCGTCGGCTCGACCAAGAGGCCAAGGGAGACACGTGCACGTCGTGATCATGGGATGTGGTCGAGTCGGCTCCACACTGGCGCGCAGTCTCGAGGAACGCGGTCACACCGTGGCGGTCATCGACTCGAGCCCGGACGCGTTCCGACGGCTCGGTCCGGGCTTCTCCGGGGACAAGGTGACCGGCTACGGCTTCGACCAGCAGGTGCTCGAGGCTGCCGGGATCAGCGACGCCGGCGCCTTCGCAGCTGTCAGCAGCGGGGACAACTCCAACATCATCTCCGCCCGCGTGGCACGCGAGACGTTCGGCATCGACAACGTGGTCGCCCGGATCTACGACCCGGGTCGCGCCGAGGTCTACCAGCGGCTCGGTATCCCCACCGTGGCGACGGTGCGGTGGACCGCCGACCAGATCATGCGGCGGCTGCTCCCTGACGGGTCCGAACCGGAGTGGCGTGACCCCTCGGGATCCATCCGGATCGAGGTGGTGGACGCACCCGAGGCCTGGATCGGGCGCAACCTGAGGGAGCTTGAGGAGACCGGCCTGCGCGTGGCGTTCGTGACGCGACTGGGCGAAGGCATGATGGCTGAACCCGAGGTCGTGTTGCAGGACGGAGACTTGCTGCACCTGGTCATGTCGGAGGCCGACGCCGACACCGTCAAAGCGGCCATCAGCGCGGGACCTGAGGAACTCTGATGAGGGTGGCAATCGCAGGAGCAGGAGCTGTCGGCAGGTCGGTGGCGGCCGAGCTGCTCGAGAACGGCCACGAGGTGCTCCTCGTCGACAAGGATCCACGAGCCATCAAGGCCGACACCGTGCCCGATGCCGAGTGGCTGCTGGCTGACGCGTGCGAGCTGTCCTCCCTCGACGAGGCCGCCCTGCAGCGGTGTGACGTGGTCATCGCCTCCACCGGAGACGACAAGGCCAACCTGGTGATCTCGCTGCTCGCCAAGACCGAGTTCGCCGTCCCGCGCACCGTCGCCCGGGTCAACCACCCGGCGAATGAGTGGCTGTTCAACGAGGCGTGGGGAGTGGACGTGTCTGTCTCCACGCCGCGGATCATGTCAGCGCTGGTCGAGGAAGCGGTGACGGTGGGCGACATCGTCAGGCTCTTCACGTTCAAGCAGGGTGAGGCCAACATGGTCGAGCTGACCCTGCCGGACGACTCGCCGTACGTCGGGACGCCCGTACGCGAGGTCTCGTGGCCGGCCGATGCCTCCCTGGTGGCGATCCTTCGCGAGGGACACGTCCACACCCCCGAGCCGGACGCCACGCTGGAGGCCCACGACGAGCTGTTGTTCGTGGCGACCTCCGCCTCCGAGCCGGACCTCGAGAGCCTGTTGTCCCCTCACGCGCACCACGGCGACACCGGCGAGCACTGACCAGCAGAGGCGACCGGACGCTCAGGCCTCGGCTTCCACGCTGCGCTCGGCCGGGTCCGTTGGGTCTTCCCGCCGCGCGTGGGACGCGATCGGTGTCTGACCGCGCCCGAGCATCCAGGCCATCACCGCCAGCGAGGCGAGCTGCAGTGGCCATCCCATCGCCAGCTTGGCGATCCCGAGCCAGCCTGCGTGGCCGCTGGCCCACAGCGGGTACTGCACGATCACCCGAACCACGCAGGGTGCCGCCAGGACCAGCGTGAGCTTCGAGCACAGGCTGACCAGGGCCCGGTCCCGGCGCCACTCGGTGGGCTCGCCTGTGACGCTTCCGATCATGAACCCGACCAGCGGCCACCGGACGAGCACGGAGAAGGTCAGCAGGACGGCGTAGACCCCGTTGTAGATCAGGCCAGGGAGGAAGGCGTCCTCGGCGCGGCCCGACCTCAGGGCGAAGACCGCCGCGATGCTGATCCCGATGATCGCGTTGAAGACGAACTGGACGCTCGAGCGTTGCACGATCCGCAGCACCAGGGCGCTCAGGGCGAGCACACCGGAGACCAGCAGCGCGGCCTTGAGGTGGTGCGATGAGATCCACGTGATGGTGAACCCCAACGTGGGGACGGCGCCCTCGAGCATGCCGCGCTTGCCACCGAGGGCCTTCGCCAGCTGCGCACGGACGACCGCCTCCACCGTCGCGTGCTGGTCGTCGGAGAGCAGGCTGGGTGCCGTGGCGTCGGTCACGAGTCGTCTTGGATGGTCGGTCTCCCCGGTCAGGACGCGCGCAGCTCGTAGCGCGGGTTGTAGATGATGCGACGGCCCTCGTGACACGACACCCGACCGTGCGCGACCAGGTTGGCTCCCGGCCGGACACCGGCGATGGTACGCCGGCCGAGCCAGACGAGCGTGACGACTCCGGACCCGTCGTAGAGAGCGGCCTCGAGAGTTGGGGTACCGGCCCTCGGCGCAAGCGTCACGTGCTTGACGTGACCGAAGACGCTGACGACCTCGCGGTCATGAAGTCCCTCGATCGAGGTGCACCCGCCGACCTTCTCGCGCTCCTCACCGAGCTCGGTGGCCTCCATCTCGTCCGCGGTGGCAGACAGCTTCCGCAGGGCTCGACGCAGGCGGCCGGGAGGCGCTTCGGTGGTCATGTGGCCAGCCTACGCTTCCGGGTCGCCGTCCAGGGGCGAGTCGGGCGGCGGCGACTCCAGCGGGTCCGGCTCCAGGACCGCCTCGGTGGGCATGTGCATGGCGATCATCTCGCGCGGCGCCATCGGCCCCTCGCCTCGGACCACGATGACGTCGCGGAAGGCCTGCTCGACGAGCCCGTCCGGATCGGCGTCCTGGGCGCTGGCCCCGAGAAACGTCCCTCGCAGCAGCCAGCGTGGTCCCTCGACACCGACGATCCGGCTCGGCTGGGTGGCCTGCCGCCCGTCGGGCGTCTGCACAGGGACGACCACCTTGAGCTCGGTGCCGAACTCGCCGTCGACCTCCGTGGCCGTACCTCCGCGCTTGGAGGCCTCTGCTGCTATGTCCTGCCGAACCTCGTCCCAGATGCTGTCCCACCGGGGGGCCGCGAACGCACGCAGCTCCAGACCCGACTCCGGTCCGGCAAGCATCACGGCATCGACCTGCTCGGTGGCTTCGTTGACCTGAAGGCGAAGCTCGAGGCCGGGGCGCCCGCGCACGACCAGTCCGCCGAGGTCGACGTACGACGGCTCGTCCGTATCGGCCGTCGTCTCCGAGCGGTCCCACGGGCCACGCGGACGCGCGGTGGTGAGCTCGTCCAGCTCGTCTGACTGATCGAAGGGGGCCTCCCCGATCGCCTGCTCGCGGCCGCTACCTTCGGCCGGCTCGTCACGCTCCGCCTTGCGACGCCGGAAGATCACGACACGCCCTCCTGGGTGATGGCCTGGTTGTTCGGGTTGGCGAAACCGCCGGTCGAACCGTGCCCGCCGGCGCCGCGGTCAGAGCCGGGCAGGCGGTCGACCTCGACGAACCTGGCCCGCTCCACCCGTTGGAAGACGAGCTGGGCGATCCGGTCGCCTCGCGACAGCGTCACCGGCTGGTGCGGGTCGAGGTTGACGAGCGCCACCTTCACCTCGCCACGATACCCAGCGTCGACGGTGCCTGGAGCGTTGACGATGGACAGCCCGAACCGGGCGGCGAGCCCGGACCGCGGGTGAACCAGAGCGACATACCCGTCGGGCAGGGCGATGCTGATCCCGGTCGGGACCACGGCGCGTTCTCCCGGCTGGAGCTGCACGTCGACCGTGGTGACGAGATCGGCGCCCGCATCGCCGGGATGCGCGTACGCGGGCAGCGCGACCTCGTCGAGACGCTGGACGAGGACCTCGACGGCGCTCACCTGGTCAACTCCCTCGAACGGTCGGGCGGCTTTGGGCGGGCAGGGCAGCCCGACGGACCAGCCTACTCGGGGCGATGGCGGGCTCGTTCGCGTGGGAGGCTTGCCCGGTGCCTGACCTCGGTGTGACGTCGTACTCGGAGCGGCTTCGTGTGCCCGTGGTGTGGTGGCTGCTCGGGCTGGCCTTCGTCGTCAGCGTCGGCTGGGCCTTCTACGTCGCGACCCCGATCACCGCCACGGTGGTGGCCGTGATCGTCAGCGCGGTGATCGTCGGCTCGTGGCTGTGGTCCTACGGAAGGGCCGAGGTTCGCGTCGACGACACGACGTTCTACGCCGGGCGAGGCGTGCTGCCGCTCACGGAGGTCGGTGGGGTCGAGGCGCTCGACGCCGAGGCGACCCGACGCGCGCTCGGGCCCGGGGCGGACGCCCGGGCGTTCCTGGTGACCCGGCCCTACTGTCGTGAGGCGGTGCGCATCGAGGTGGCCGACCGGTCGGACCCCGCGCCGTACTGGCTGGTCTCGACCCGGCACCCCTCGGCAGTCGCCGCGAGACTGCGCGGCCACAGCGTGACAGACTGAGAACGTGGCCAAGAAGTCGAAGAAGTCAGACCAGCCCAAGCAGCGCGGCAAGAAGAGCTGGAAGATGCTCGGAACGACCTCCGCGCTGGTGGCCGGTGTCGCCACCACGAAGGCGCTGAACGCCACGTGGAAGACCGCGACCGGCAAGGAGCCGCCGACGGCGCCGGAAAGCCCCGAGATCGGTAACCGCGAGGCGATCGCCTGGGCCGCGGTGAGCGGTATGGCGATGGGGGTGGCTCGGATGTACGCCACCCGTCGCGCGGCGAACTACTGGGTCAAGTCGTTCGGAACGCTGCCTCCGGGGATGAACAAGGGCGCGACCAAGAAGACCAAGGAAAAGGTCACGAGCTGACCAGGTCGGCCTGTCGGGGCGCTCGATCTCGCCTGCTCCACGAAACGGGCTAAGCCGCGCAATCCTGACAGATCAGGACGCCGTTCTTCTCGGTGGCGAGCTGGCTGCGGTGGTGGACGAGGAAACAGCTGGAGCAGGTGAACTCGTCTTCTTGGCGAGGGAGCACTTGGACCGACAGCTCTTCGTGGGACAAGTCGGCGCCGGGCAACTCGAAGGACTCGGCGGCCTCGACCTCGTCCTCGTCGACCTTCCCCGAGTTCTTGTCGTGACGGCGAGCCTTGAGCTCCTCGATGGAGTCCTCGTTCAGCTCTTCGTCGGTCTTGCGTGGTGCGTCGTAGTCAGTTGCCATCTGTGTCGCTCAGTCCGCTCAGTCGTCGTTCCAGGTGATGCGCTGCGGGTGCAGTGTGTCGTGCTCTGGGTGGTGTGTCAGGCGATGCAGTCGTGTAACGCGGGAGCATCGCGTTTTGTGCCCGTCCCGGCGGCGAGATTGTGCCTGATTTCGCGCCGTCACGCTACGTCAGACCCCTCGTGTCTCAGGTGGCGGCGGGATCTGACCCCGTGCAGCCGCCTGCAACGTGTCCAAACACACGCCTGCGCCCCATCCGATCGCAGCTCTGCTGATGCCTCCCGAGGTGGCGCATCACGCGTTCGGCCCAGTTCCCCTCGGGCGTTCGGCCACCTGTGGCGGCCAGCTATCACGCTCGCCGCAAAGATCACGTACGGTCACATTCTGACTACGGGCGAACGGACCGATCATGGGCAAGCCCACCAACCTCGTCGACACGTCGACGCCGCGTTGGCTTCGTGCGCTCTCAGCCGGGGTGATCGTGACCTGTGCCGCGTACGCCGGTTCGACCGTGCCGGGTGTCCGGGTCACACCGGGGTACAGCCGGTTCTGGGAAGTCGGACTGTACAACGTGGTGGCTCTGGGCTCGGCAGTCATCGTCGTCATGCGTGCGATCCGCGTTCCGCGCGCCCGGCTGGCCTGGTCCCTGCTCGGGGGCGGCATGACGAGCTATGCAGCCGCCACCTTCTACTACTCCGTCCACCTGCAAGCGATGGACTCTATTGCCTACCCGTCGCTCTCCGACGGGCTGTGGGTGCTGTTCTACCCGCTCTCGATCGCCGGAGTGCTGGTCCTGGCCGGATCCCAGCTACGACAGCGGCAGGCGATCGGCCCTCGGGCGGCGACACCGGTGGACGGGCTCATCGTCGGCCTGACGATCTCAGCCCTTCCGGCAGCGTTCGCCCTGAGCACGATCACCGACACGGCCGGGCTGCAGCCGGCGGCCGTCATCACCAACGTGGCCTATCCCGTGGGCGATCTCATCGTCCTCTGCCTGATCGTCGGGGTCCTGACGGCGCTCGGCCGCTCGGCCGGACCCGAGTGGTGGTTGCTCGGCGCGGGCATGGTCAGCTTCGCTGCCGCGGACACGTGGTTCCTCCTGCAGATCGCTTCGGGCAGCTACACACCCGGCAGCCCTGTCGACGCCACCTGGGCGCTCGCCGAGACGCTCATCGCGGTGGCGGCGTGGCGGGATCGACGACCCCGCGGCATCGAACCTGTGGCGGAAGTGCAGCAGGTGCGCCTGGGGCTGACCTCGCTGTTGCTTCCCGCGCTGTCCGGAGGTGTCTGCCTGGTGGTCCTGGTCGTGTCGCGCTTCGCTCCGGTAGCCGCGGCCAGCGTGTGGCTGGCGACGGCGGCCCTGTCCGTGGTGCTGCTCCGCTTCATGCAGGCCGTGAGTCAGGCCACCTCCCTCTCCGCGTCCCGCGAGCAGGCACGCACCGACGAGCTCACCGGCCTTCCGAACCGGAGGGCCTTCTACGAGTCGCTGCGTGAGGCCAAGATTCGCATCGACCGCGCACCCGACGGCCACCCCGGACCGTCTCACACGGTGCTGCTGCTGGATCTCGATCGCTTCAAGGAGGTCAACGACTCCCTGGGACATCGCACCGGCGACGACCTGCTGCGCCAGGTTGCTCGCCGTCTCAGCGACGCCCTGGGGCGGCAGCTCGAGCTCGCTCGCCTCGGGGGTGACGAGTTCGCCGTCCTGGTTCGCGGACCGGTAGCTGAAGCCGAGCGGGTCGCCGGGACGCTGCTCACGGCGCTGGAGGCGCCTTTCAACGTCGGCGTGATGAGTCTGCACGTCGATGGCAGCATCGGCCTCGCAGCGCTCGACCGGGACCATGAGTCTGGGGCGGGTCTGGCCCGCGCCGACGTGGCGATGTACAGCGCGAAGACACAGCAGTCCAGGATCCACGTCTACAGCAACGAGCTGGACGGAGACACCTGGGACCGGCTGAGCCTGGTCGAGGCCCTGCGGGACGCCGTCCACGACGGCGGACTCAGCCTGGAGTACCAGCCCATGACGGACCTGTCCACCGGATGTCCGACGGCCCTGGAGGCGCTGGTGCGCTGGCAGCATCCGAGCCGGGGACTGGTCGCTCCCGACGACTTCCTCCCGATGGCCGAGCAAACCGGCCTGATGCCCGCGGTGACGGCCGCGGTCCTCAGCCAAGCCTTGGACCACGCTCTGCTGCTGCGGAGCCAAGGAGTGCAGATTCCCGTCGCGATCAACCTGTCGGCGTCGGACCTGCTGAACGCCAGCCTGTGCGACTCGGTGCTGGTCGGTCTCGATGCCCGGAACCTGCCGGCAGACGCGTTGAACCTCGAGATCACCGAGACCCTCCTGGTGGCGGACGACGCGGTGGCCCGCGCGACGCTCGAGCGGTTGTGCGGCCACGGGGTGCGGTTGGCTGTGGACGACTACGGCACGGGCTACTCATCCCTGGCGTACCTGCATGACCTGCCCCTCTCCACCCTGAAGATCGACCGGGTCTTCGTCGCTCGTGTCCTCACCGATCCGCGCACCGCCACGATCGTGCGCTCCACCATCGGACTCGCCAAGGACCTAGGCCTGACCACGGTCGGCGAGGGTGTGGAGAGCCAGGCGCAACAGGACTGGCTGTACGACGCCGGCGCCGATGCCGCACAAGGCTGGCACCTGGCGCGCCCGATGTCCGCCGCAGAGTCCGTCAGGTGGCTGCGGACGCGGCGCGAGGTGCCGGAGCCGTCCTCACCCCCACAGCCCCCGACCCACGCCTGACGCGCGCTACGGCCAGTCGGGCATCGGCCAGGCCGCGAAGCCACTGTCGACAAGACAGGCCCGAAACGCCTCGAACAGCCCGGACGAAGACGCCACCGTGATGAGCTCGTCGGGCGCGTTGCCGTCCAGCCCCTCGACCCGGCCGCCGGCCTCCTGAACGATCAGTTGTGCTGCCGCGCGGTCCCACGGCCGGAGTCCGCGTTCGACGTAGGCGTCGAGGCGTCCGCAGGCGACGAAGCACAGGTCAAGAGCCGCCGACCCGAGCCGGCGGATGTCGCGGATCCGCGGCATCAGCCGGGCCAGCTCGGCAGCTTGGTGGACCCTGACATCAGACCGGTAGTGGAAGCCGGTTCCGGTCAGGGCCTGACCGACATCGGTGACCCCGGACACCTGGATCGATGCACCGTCGAGCCAGGCGCCCTTCCCGCGCAGCGCTGTGAACGTCTCCCCGGTGGAGGGCGCAAGGACCACACCTGCGACGACCTGCCCAGCGCGCTCCGCGGCCAGGGAGACGGCGTACTGAGGGATGTCGTACAGGTAGTTGACGGTGCCGTCGATCGGGTCGGCAACCCAGCGCACCCCCGACGTCCCCGGGATGGACGCACCTTCCTCGCCGAGGAAGCCGTCGTCGGGGCGGGCCGCCAGGATGCTCGACCTGATCAGGTTCTCCGAGGCGATGTCATTGGCGGTGACCACGTCAGTCGGGCTGGACTTGGTGTCAGCGACCACCACGCGGCCGCGACGACCCTGCCGGACGAGCTCGCCGGCGCTGCGGACGGTGGCGACAGCGAGGTCGAGCAGCTCCTGATCGTCGCTCACCCAGCCACCTCGCCCGACGCGTCCGCGGGCAGCTGGCACGCCGCTGGTCGGTCCGCTCGCAGGTTCGGGCAGCAGTGCGCGGCGCAGACGTCCCAGGAGGCTGGTCGGTGTCCCAGCGACGCCCGCTCGGTCGGCCGGCCGTTCTCACGCGCTGCCCGCTCGAGCAACAGGTCGCGAGCGACCCTGACGAACTCCGGGTGCACACCGGGGGTCGCGGCCCGGGCAAAACCGAGTCCGAGCCGTTGTGCGGTCTCGCGGGCCTCGGTGTCGAGGTCGTAGACCACCTCCATGTGGTCCGAGACGAAGCCGATCGGCACGACGACGGCCGCGGGCGTGCCCGCCGCCTCCAGGGTCTCGAGGTGGTCGTTGACGTCCGGCTCCAGCCACGGGATGTGCGGAGCACCGGACCGACTGCAGTAGACGAGCTCCCAGGGCCGCTCGATCCCGGTCTCGGCGGCCACCGCGCCGGCGATCAGGGCCGCGACGGACCGGTGCTGATCGACATACGCCCCTCCGTCGGGACCCGAGGTCTCGGCCATGGCGGTCGGAATCGAGTGGGTGACGAACACCAACGAGGCGTCAGCCTGCTGCTGGTCCGGGAGGTCTGTCAGCGCGGCCAGCGTGGTCTCGGCGAACGCAGTCACGAAGCCAGGATGGTTGAAGTAGTGGCGAAGCTTGTCGAGCGCCGGTGCCCCGTCGACGGCCTCCACGGCGTCGTACAGGTTCTCCCGGTACTGGCGGCAGCCGGAGTACGACGCATAGGCGCTCGTCACGAAGCAGGCCGCCCGGGTCACCCCGTCCTGGCGCATCGTGGCGAGGGTGTCGGCCAGGTAAGGGTCCCAGTTGCGGTTGCCCCAGTACACCGGCACGTCGAGCCCGTGCTCGGCGAAGTCCGCCTCAACCGCCGCGACGAGGGCCCGGCACTGGTCGTTGATCGGGCTGCGCCCACCGAAGAGGAAGTAGTGCTGGCCGACCTCCTCGAGCCGTTCCCGCGGGATGCCCCGCCCCCGTGTGACGTTCTCCAGGAAAGGAACGACGTCCTCGGGTTTCTCAGGACCACCGAACGAGACCACGAGGAGCGCATCGAACGGGGAGGCGGACATGAGGTCGATCCTCGCACCCAGTCGTCGGTGTCGCCGCTGGGGCCTACGCTGTGGCTGTGCTGGCGCCGTACCGGAAGGTCCTCTCCCTGCCGGGGGCGTTGGCCTTCACCTCGACCGGCTTTCTGGCGAGGCTGCCGATCTCCATGGCCACGCTGGGCATCGTCCTGCTGGTGGTGGGCAAGACCGGCTCGTACGGCCGGGCCGGCGTGATCTCGGCGGTCTTCATCATCGGCGAGGCGATCGCGGCGCCTGTGCTCGCGCGGGTGATCGACCATCTCGGGCAACGCACCGTGGTGCTCCCGGCCGCCCTGATGTACGGCGTCGGACTGACCGCGTTGATCGTGGCCGTCCAAAGCTCGGCACCGACCCCGGTCCCCCACCTGTGCGCGCTGATCGCCGGGGGCACCTACCCGCCGATCGGGTCCTGCGTGCGGGCTCGCTGGTCCTACGTGGTCACCGACGGAGCCCGGCTGCACACCGCGTACGCGTTCGAGGCGGTCGTGGACGAGGCCATCTTCATGGTCGGACCGATCCTGGTGACCCTGCTCGCCACGGGCATCTCTCCGGTGGCGGGGATGTTCGCCGTCGTCGGCTTCGCCGTCGTCGGTGGCGTGGCTTTCGCCAGCCTGCGCTCCACCCAGCCACCGACATCGGTGCGTCATGCCCTCGACGTCCGCGAACCGCTCGGTTGGCGTTCGATGTCAGCCATCGTCCTCGTCTCCGCGGCGCTGGGCTCACTGTTCGGCGCGACCGAGGTCGTGACGGTGGCGTTTGCCCGAGAACAAGGCCATCCGGGGCTGACCGGGGCCCTGCTGGCCGTCTGGGCCGCAGGCAGCCTGATCTCGGGAGTCATCACCGGCCTGGTCAAGGTCAGCGCACCGCCGCGCGTTCGCTTCCGATGGGGTGCGCTGAGCCTGGCGCTGGTCATGGCCCCGCTCCCGTTCGCCCCGAGCCTGTGGATCCTGGCCGTCAACCTCTTCGTCGGGGGGTTCGCGATCAGCCCGACACTGGTCGCCACGATGTCGCTGATCGAGACCGAGGTCCCCGCGGAGCGGCTGACCGAAGGCATGACCTGGGTTTTCACCGGAATCGCGATCGGGATCGCTCCCGGCGCCGCCATCGCTGGTCACATCATCGACTCCAGCGGCGCGTCCACGGCGTACTGGGTGCCGGCCGTCAGCGGGCTGCTCGCTGCGCTGATCGCCTGGGCGACCGGTTGGAAGGTCGCGCAGCCCGCCGCAGCAGCCTCATCGGTCGCCATACGGGGCGGTCAGGAGTGAAATAGGCTCGGAGTTGGCCGAGCGTGCGGCGCGCTTTCTTTGTTCCGGGGTCCGCGCGTACGACACTAGGGCAAGCCTCGCTCTGGGGAAGGAGCCGAGGCGCAGTGCGGGAAGGCAGGGCATGCGCAAGCTCAAGCTTGTGGGGTTGAGCGCAGACGGCCGACAGGTCGTCTTCGTCGACGACTCCGGAGCCGAGTTCGGCGCTCCCGCAGACGACAGGCTTCGCGCGGCGCTTCGCGGCGACCGTGCGCGGCTCGGCCAGTTGGAGATCGAGATGGACAGCGCCCTACGCCCGCGCGACATTCAGGCCCGGATCAGGTCCGGCGAGACCCCTGAGGCTGTGGCAAGCCTTGCTCAGGTCTCCGTCGACAAGATCATGCCGTACTGCGTCCCGGTGCTGGCTGAGCGTGAACACGTCGCCGAGCTCGCACGGCGCAGCCATGTCCGTCGCAAGAACGCCGAAGGTCCGGCCCGCCGACTCGCCGATGTCGTCACGGAGCGGCTGCGTGGGCGCGGTATCGACCTGGACTCGGCGCAGTGGGACGCCTGGCGTCGGGACGACGGCCGCTGGTCGATCGGGGTCGCGTACCGGTCTGGAGAGCGTGAACGAGCCGCGCTGTTCGTGTTCGACTCGATGGGCCGCTACTCCGTCGCCGAGGACGACGAGGCGAAGTGGCTGACCGGTGAGCGCCAAGGCTCCAGCAAGGGACCGCAGCCGCGTGAGTCCGCCCGTGCCAACGACCGCAGGCTCTCGGCCGTTCCGGACGGCTCCTCGGACGCCCGAGACGACGACCTCCCCGGGGAGGACCTGCTCAGCCTGGCCGAGGACGACACCGACGAGCTGACTGCGGTGGTTCGGGCGGTCAACCGCCCCGGAGCTCAGCCGGACAGCGCCTCAGAGGGTCAGGCCGTCGAGACCTCCGCCGGCGATCTCGACCGGCTCGACCAGCCGCAGCCGGAGCCCGAAAAGTCGGGAGCCGAGCTCGAAGAGCCGGAGATCGAGCCGGACCAGCCCGACACCGAGCCGGAGACCGAGCCGACTCCCGACCGCAAACGGCGCGGTGGCCGGCGCGCCAGCGTCCCGAGCTGGGACGAGATCATGCTGGGCAAGCGCAAGGACTCCTGACGGGCTCGGGCTGAAGGGCAGCGGTCACGGGTGTCGGCGCCCGCGTGGGCGTCGGCTGGTAGCCAGGCGGTCTTACCCCTGAGTAACCTGACCGCACCATGACCTACTTCGTGACCGGCGGCACCGGCTTCATCGGGCGGCACCTGATCGGCGAGCTCCTGGCCCATCGTCGGGGCAAGATCTACGTCCTCGTCCGCGAGGGCTCACGTCGCCGGCTCGATCACCTGCACCGTACCCAGTGGCGGTCGTCGACCCGGATCGTTGCGGTCGAGGGCGACCTCACCGCCGATCGGCTCGGCCTCGATGACAAGACGATCACCGAGCTGAGCGGCTCGATCAAACACTTCTTCCACCTGGCCGCGCTGTACGACATGGCGGCGTCAGCGGAGCGGAACCAGAGCCTGAACATCGGCGGGACGCGAGAGGCTCTGGCCCTGGCCGAGGCCCTCCAGGCCGGGGTGCTGCACCACGTGTCCTCGGTGGCGGTCGCCGGTGACTACGTCGGAGAGTTCGACGAGACGATGTTCGACCAAGGCCAAGAGCTCCCCTCGGCGTACCACGAGACCAAGTTCGAGTCCGAGCGAATGGTGCGAGAGCAGACCGGCGTGCCGTGGCGGATCTACCGACCATCGATCGTGGTCGGCCACTCCGACACCGGAGCGATGGACAAGATCGACGGGCCGTACTACTTCTTCCCCGCCTTGAAGCTGATGCGCGACACGTTGCCGCAGTGGCTGCCGCTGGTCGGCATCGACCTTGGTGACACGAACGTCGTGCCGGTCGACTACGTGGCCACAGCGATGGACCACCTGGCGCACGCGCGCGGCCTCGACGGCGACACCTTCCACCTCGTCTCCCCTGAGCCGCAGACCACGGTCGAGGTGATCAACGCCCTCGCCTCAGCGGCCAAAGCGCCGCGTTTCGCCCTCCCCGTCGATCGGCGGCTGACCTCGATGCTGCCGCCGTCGCTCACCCCCATCAACATGATCCGTTCAGCGCTGCGCACCTCGGTCGCCCAACGAGGCCTGAACGAGACCATCGGACGGCTCGGCATCCCGGCGGAGGTGCTGGGGCACCTGTCGTTCAGCTGCACGTTCGCCTCCCTGCGCACGCAGGAGGCTCTGACCGGGTCGGACGTCTCCTGCCCGGAGATCGCGAGCTACGCCGCAGCCCTGTGGGACTACTGGGAGCAGCACCTCGACGCGACGACAGCCCAGGATGCTGCGCTGCGGGAGTGCCTGACCGGCGCGAACGTCGTCATCACCGGTGGCAGCTCCGGGATCGGCAAGTCCACGGCCCTGAAGGTGGCCCAGGCCGGCGGGACGCCGATCCTGGTGGCGCGGGGCAAGGAGGCGCTGGCGGAGACGCAGGCAGAGATCGAGGCCGGCGGAGGAACAGCGCACGTCTACCCGTGTGACCTGTCCGACCTCGATGCCATCGACAGGCTGGCCAAGCAGATCATCGCCGACCACACCACGATCGACGTGATCGTCAACAACGCCGGCCGCTCGATCCGTCGATCCCTGCGACTGTCCACCGACCGCTTCCACGACTTCGAGCGCACGATGCAGCTCAACTACTTCGGCGCGATCCGGCTCGTCATGGGGCTCCTGCCCGGGATGCAGGCCTCAGGCGGCGGTCACATCGTCAACATCAGCTCGATCGGCGTGCAGACCAACCCGCCGCGCTTCTCGGCGTACGTCGCCAGCAAGGCAGCGCTGGACGCCTGGAGTCGGGTCGTCAGCTCAGAGCTGGTTGGCGACGGCGTGACGTTCACGACGATCCACATGCCTTTGGTCCGTACACCGATGATCGCGCCGACGAAGATCTACGACGCCTTCCCCACGATCACCCCGGCGCAGGCCGCGGATCTGGTGATGGCCGCGATCAAGGGTCAGCCGCACGAGATCAACACCGCGCTCGGCACGTTCGGCGAGGTCGCGCACGCGCTGATGCCCAAGTCGGTGTTCCGCGTGCTGCACATGGCTTTTCAGGTCTTCCCGGACTCGGCCGCGGCCAAGGGTGATGGCTTGGACGAGAAGCCGACGACCGAGCAGGTCCTGCTGGCCAAGGTCCTCAAGGGCGTGCACTGGTAACGCGGCGTCGCGATGTTTCCGGCCGGTCCCCTGTGCCGGCCGGACTCCGGTCACACCCGGTCGCAGAAGTCCGGTTTCGGACCCTTCTTGCCGTCGTCCTTCCAGTTCGCGATCTCGGCCTTCAGGTTGCTCGTGGCCACGGCATCGCAGTTGTCCGACGGCCGGGTCACGGCGAGGTAACCGAGGTAGGGGAGCACGACCGGCAGCAGCACGGCGATCACCAGCACGACGTTCGCGAGCTTGCCGAACATCCATCGCCGAGCGGCGTAGGCCACCGCGATCAGACCCACCACCGCCAGCACCGCGAAGAAGATCCGCGCGTCGCGCTGGCCGAGGTCCTCGCACCGGAACGCCTGCCGGGAGCCGGGGGCAGGCGCCAGGCGGCTGCCTGAGCCGGCACACCCGACGCGCCACTCGAAGGAGACGAAGAACCAGCCCCCGATTGCGCCGAGCACCGCCAACAGTGCGATGACCGACGCGAGGAAACCGCGCCCGGGCACCGGGAACTGCTTTTCCTTGAGGTACTCAGGACTCACGCCCCCCATGATGAGGCAGCCAGGCGGCCGATGGTGGGATGTCAGGGCATCTTCGACCGAACGGCTGAGGGGCCACCACCGGCGCAGGTCGGGGATCACTGGCATGATCGGTCCGCGATGGCCGAGCTGACCTTCTTCACCGGGACGATGGACTGTGGCAAGTCGACACTGGCGCTGCAGATGGACCACAACCACGCAGCCCGTGGCCGGGTCGGTCGGATCTTCACCAGCCTCGACCGCGCGGGTACGGCGCGTCTCTCGAGCCGCCTTGGACTGACGGTCGACGCGATCGAGGTGGCGCCAGACTTCGACTTCTGGCGGTACGTCGTCGACTCACTCACCAACGGCGCCCGGATCGACTACCTCGTCTGTGACGAAGCGCAGTTCTACACGGCCGCGCACGTCGACCAGCTCTCGCGAGTGGTGGACGAGCTCCAGATCGACGTGTTCGCGTTCGGGATCCTCACCGACTTCCGGACCCAGCTCTTTCCGGGTTCGGCCCGGCTGATCGAGCTCGCCGACAAGGTCAACGTCCTTCAGGTCGAGGCGCTGTGTTGGTGCGGTGCCCGTGCCACGCACAACGCCCGGACCGAGAACGGTGAGATGGTCACCGAGGGAGACGTCATCGTCGTCGGCGACACCGATCAGCATGACCGACCTGAGCCCGAGGTGGGCTATGAGGTGCTGTGCCGGGCCCACCATCGGCGTCGGATGACGAGCGCCCGCGCGAAGGCCGCCGCCCTCTCCCCCGACGTGCTGCCGTTCACGACCTGAACGGAGCCAGCAGAGGTTGCACCAAGGACCGCCCCGGCAGCCTCGGGTGCGCTCTCAGTCCGTCACGTCGATGAGCAGTGGCACCAACATCTCGTCCTCGGTGAGCGAGCCGTGCAGCCCGATCAACGTGGCCTCATAGGGGAAGCGACTCGTGGAGACGACGGCGAGATCACCCAGACTGGCCACCATGACGTCGCCCAGCCTCGGCCGGACGGCCGACGAGACGGACCCGAACCACCCCTCGTCGATGGCCTGCTCCCGCGTCAGCACGATCGCTTCGGCACCCAGCCGGTCACTCCAGCCTTTCGCGACGTCCTCGACAGCACCGATGTCGCAGTAGAGATGGCGGAACCGGGCCTCACCACCGAACAGGCTCACTCCCTCCATCAGCTGCGGCTCCTCGTCGACGTCGACACGGCGTTCGCTGTCGACGTCCACCATCCCGTGATCCCCCGTCACGATCAGGCCCGTCCGGGCGGGCAACGCCTCGCGCAGCCGAGCGGCGAAGCTGTCGACCATGGCGAGCTGATGCCGCCACGCCCAGGACCCGCAACCGCGTCGGTGACCCGTGGCGTCGAGCTCCCCCTCGTAGAGATAGGTGATCGAGCCGTTCTCGGTGGCCGCGCGAACCGCCCCGGAGATGCGCTCCCCCACCGTGTCGGCACCGACGTACGTCGCACCGCGTTGGCTCGCCTCGGTCAGCCCGGTTCCCTCGAAGACCCGCTTGCTCACCACCGTGGCCGCGATGCCGCAGTCCCGCGACCGTTCGAAGACCGTGGGCTGGTCCTGCCATTGGCGCGGGTCCACGTGTTTGTCCCACCGCAGCGCGTCCAGCAGCCGGTCGGTGCCGGGGATTCGCGACGTGAAGCCCACCACTCCGTGTGCGCCAGGGGGCAGGCCCGTACCGAGACTGGTCAGACTGGTGGCCGTCGTGGAGGGAACTCCGGACGTGAGCTGCCTGCCCCGAAGCCCCGCGAGGTACGGCGCTTCGTCCCTGTGGGTCTGAAGGAGGAGCTCGCCGAGTCCATCGACCAGGAAGACGACGTAGGAGTCCATCGGTGGGAGCGCCAGCATGTTGTCCCAACCAGGGCCGCCGACGGCAGCCACCGCCGACGGCAACAGCTCCGCGAGAGAACCCTTGCCGTAGCGCGGGTGGGCGGTTGCTACGACCGTGCCTTTGTCCACACTCAGGACCGGACGGTGGCGGCGCTGAGCGCCTTGGCGAACTCGAGCAGGCTGGCCACCGCCTCGGCACCGTCGGCACTGGAGCTGATCCGCAGGGCGAAGTCCTCGGCCGCCAGCGTGCCCGTGTAGCCGTGGTCGGCGACGCAGTCGGGGTCGCTGCACGTGGCGGGCTCGAGATCTACCCGCCGGACGGCGCCCCAACCGACGGTGAGCACTGCCTCGGTGACGTCGGTTGAGCCCGGTTCGGACTCACCGGCCGGGTTGGCGACCATCCGGGTTACGGCCACGCTGGCGACCTGGTCCAGGGGAACGGCCTCGGTCGACGTGGAGGCGTACGGTGCCGGGAGCAGGTCGTCCGGTGGGTGCTCGTCGGTGTGTGCCACGACGACCCGGCTCGGGGTCAGCACCAGCACCGTGACGTGACGGCGTACCTCGTCGTGGTCGAACGTCGGTTCGTGATGTATCACGAAGCTGCGCACGGCCTCACCGGCGAGGGCAGACTGCACCGCGTCCGCCACGACCGCCGGGTAGTAGCCGACCCGGTCGATGGCGTCGCGCAGGTCGTCGGACCGGTCGGCAAGGGTGGACTCACGCATCTCCACATCCTTGCACGCAGCGCCGTCGTCGAGCACCGATGCCTCGGACGAGTCCGGCGACCGGGCACGTCCGAAGCGCTAGCCGCGTCCGCCGCCGGCGATGGTTCAGTGCGAGAGCTGCGCGGTGGCGGGCTCGGGACGGCCCTGAACTGAGCGCGCATGCAGATCGTCCCGAGAGGTCTCCGGGGCCGAGATGACGCAGACCGCCGAGACGGCCAGCATCGCCACGACGTAGAGCGACACCACGAGTGAGGTGTCAAAGCGATTCAGCAGCGCTACGGAGATGATCGGCGCGACGGCACCGCCCAGGATGCCTGCGAGCTGATAGCCCATGGACGCACCGCTGTAGCGCACCTCGGTGGGGAACATCTCGGCAATGAACGCCGCCTGCGGTCCGTACATCGCCGCATGGAAGAACAGAGCGACGACGGTCGCCACGGCGATGAGCAACGCGCTGCCGGTGTCGAGCATCGCGAAGAAGACGAAGATCCAGACGGCCGCCCCCACCAGGCCGAACAGGTAGACCGGACGCCGGCCGAAGCGGTCCGACAAGGCGCCGAACCAGGGGATCAACAGCACCTGGAACGCCGCCGCGACCAGCACGGCGTTCAGGGCGTAGCTCTCCGGAAGCCCGGAGTAGGTGACGACGTAGGTCGTGATGAACAGCACGAAGGAGTAGAAGGCGACGTCGACCCCCACCCTGGCGCCGACGGCCTGCAGCACCCGCACGGGATGGCGCCGGAACACTTCGACGATCGGCGCGCCTGCCTGGCGACGGGAGGTCTGCACCTCACGGAACAGGGGGCTCTCGGCGATCGACAACCGGATCCACAGCCCCACGAGGATCAGCACGCCGCTCAACAGGAACGGCACCCGCCAGCCCCACGACGTGAAGGAGCTGTCGGAGGTGAGCCTGCCCGTCAGGGACAGCACGCCGTTAGCGAGCAGCAGCCCCACCGGCACGCCGACCTGCGGCCAGCTCGCATGGAAGCCGCGACGCTCCTGGCCCCCCGACTCCAGCGTCATCAGCACCGCACCGCCCCACTCGCCTCCCAGACCCAGGCCCTGGACGAACCGAAGCCCGACCAGGACGACCGGGGCCCAGACGCCGATCGTGGCGTACGTCGGCATCAGTCCGATCGCGAACGTGGCGACTCCCATGAGCAGCAGGGTCACGACCAGGACCGTCTTGCGGCCGACCCGGTCCCCGAAGTGCCCGAAGACCACACCGCCGAGCGGTCGCGCCACGAACCCGACGGCGTACGTGGCAAACGCGAGCAGCGATCCGACGAGCGGCTCGAAGCTGGGGAAGAACAGCTTGTTGAACACCAGGGCAGCAGCTGTGCCGTAGATGAAGAAGTCGTACCACTCCAGGGACGTCCCGATCAGGCTGGCGGCGATGACGCGACGCAGGGACGACGGAGGTCGCGAAGCTTCGGTGGCAGTGTCAGCGGATGGCATGGATCCTCCTCGGTCACGCCGGTGCGGTCCGACAACACCGAGGTCGTACCCGTCTGACGGCCGCGTGAAACGCGCTGGCCGACGCTCAGCGGGTGACCGGGGGAAGCCCGGTGATCAGCGTGTCGTCGTCGCTGGTCGGACCGGTCATCCTGCGCGTGAACCAGTCGCTGCGGGCATCGGCGACCGGGCAGATGCGGCCCGATGCCCGGAGCACCTTGGCCCCTTCGGCTCCTGCGAGGACCAGGCTCAGGTCGAGGACCTGTACCTCGGGAACGTCGTCCTTCAGCTGGGCCAGTCGGTGGATGAGCTCTTCGACCGCCCGGACGTCGATCGCCTCGGATCCGCGGTAGCCGAAGAACAGCGGAGCGGCCCGGACGTCACGGACCAGGTCTGCGGCGTCGGAGTCGGTCAACGGCGGGATCCGGTACGACACGTCGCCGAGGAGCTCCGACGGCGGCCCCGCCATGCCGAAGGACACGATCGGCCCGAACAGCGCGTCCTCGATGACTCCGATCGAGATCGGGATGCCGGGCGCCGCCATCGGCTGGACCACGAAATCAGCGCGGTCGGGCTCGTCGATGAGCTCGTTGAGGTTGTCCCACGCGGCGACCATGTCGTCGGTGTCGTCGACGTTGCGCCAGACGTGAGCCAGGTCGGGACGCTGGCGCAGATGGTCCGCGGTCGCCTTGAGCACCACGTCCCATCCGTACCGGCCGGCCGCGTCCACGGCCTCCTCCAGCGACGTCACCCGCGTGTGCGGTTCGACCCTGATGCCGTAGTGACCGAGCAGCTCGGCCAGCTGGTCATCGTCGAGGTCGGATCCCTCGGGGTGGTCGCGCAGGAGCTTCACGACCACCTGCCGGGCGGCAGCGTGCCGAACGTCGTCGAACACCGGCACCGTGCCCTGCGGCCGGTTGACCCACTGCGCGTAGGTCACGACGCGGGACAACGCCCGAACGGCAGCCTCGGGAGCGGCGTACGAGGGGACCGAGCCTCGTCCGGCCGCGCCCTCGAGATCGGGTACGCGCAACAGCTCGGGAATGCCTTCGCTGCCCAGGAACGTCGAGACGAGCGGCTTGTCGGACTGCTCTCCCACGGCCGCGAGAACGTTCGCAACCTGTTCGCCGGTCGTGGTGAGCACCGGGATGAAGACCGCGATCACCGCGTCAACGGTCGCGGTGTCGATGGCCTCGTCAAGGGCTTTCTCGAAGTCTTCGGCAGTGGCGTCCGAGCTCAGGGAGATGGCTCTCTCCACGACGAGTCCCGACGCGGCGGCCGCGTCTGCGGCCAGCAGTCCGAGTGCGTCGGAGTTGCCCACCACGGCGACGCGCGGCCCCATCGGGAGCGGCTGGTGCGCCAGCAGCTGAGCGACGTCGAACATCTCGTCAAGGGTCTCGACCTGGATGACGCCGGCCTGACGGAACATCGCGTCGACAGCGCTCTGAGGCGCCGCCGTGCTGCGCAACGTCTGTCCGACCGGCACGCCTTGGCTCGCCCGCCCGGACTTGACCGCCACGACCGGCTTCTCGCGGCCCACCCGGCGGGCGATCCGGGAGAACTTGCGCGGGTTGCCGATCGACTCGAGGTACAGCAGAACCACCTCGGTCGCATCGTCTTCCTGCCAGTACTGCAGCAGGTCGTTGCCGGACACGTCGGCGCGGTTCCCGGCGCTGACGAACGTGGAGAGGCCGAGGCCGCGCCGTGCGACGGTCTCCAGGATCGCAACCCCGAGAGCACCCGACTGGCAGAAGAAGCCGACACGTCCGCGCGGCGGCATCACCGGCGACAGGGAGGCGTTGAGCGACACGTCACTGGCGGTGTTGATCACGCCGAGGCAGTTGGGGCCGACGAGCCGTAGTCCGTAGGACCGGGCCAGGGCCACGAGCTGTCGTTGACGCTGGCGACCCTCGTGGCCGCTCTCGGCGAAGCCGCTGGACACCACCACCATGCCGTGCACCCCTTTGGCGGCGCAGTCGAGGACGACCTCGGACACGGCGTCCGCAGGCACCGCGACCACCGCCAGGTCCACCTGCTCCGCGATGTCCTGGACCGACGTGTACGCCGGCATGCCGGACACGGCGTCGGCGGCGGGATTCACCGCGTAGACCCGACCGGTGTACCCGCCGAGCACCAGGTTGCGCACCAAGGTGCTTCCGATGGTGTCCTGACGTCGGCTGGCTCCGATGATCGCGACGCTCTGCGCCTTGAAGAAGCGCTCCATCGAACGCGCTTCGGCTCGGTGCTCGCGGGAGCGCATCACGCCGACGGCGGTGTCGGTGGCCTCGATGGGAAACACCAGGCGCAGCACGCCGTCCTCGTAACCGCCTTCGACGTGATAGCCGAAGTCCCTGAACGTCTGGATCATCCGGCTGTTGTCAGGCAGCACGTCGGCGATGAACTTGCTGACGCCACGCTCTCGTCCTGCCTGCGCGAGATGTTCCAGCAGCAGCTGAGCCAGGCCGCGGCCCTGGTGGCGGTCCTCCACCAGGAACGCCACCTCCGCCTCGCCGTCGTCGAGCCGGTCATAGCGACCCACGCTGATGATGTCCTCGGCGACGGTCACGACGAAGGCGACCCGGTCGACATAGTCCACGGTGGTGAAGCGCTCCACATCGCGATCGCTGAGCGTCGGGTAGGGCGCGAAGAAGCGCAGGTACTTCGACTCCGGGGAGACGCGTGAGTAGAAGGCGACCAGCTGCTCGGCGTCGTCTGGCCGAATCGGCCGCAGTCGGGCGGCGCCGCCGTCGAGCAGCAGGACGTCGGCCTCCCAGTGCGCTGGGTAGCGGCGCGTCGACCTCCGGCTCGGGCACACCGGCAATCTATCTGGTCCCGGTGTTTACGAGGTCGGCAAACCCCACCAGACTGCCCCTATGAACGGAGACCCCGACACCAGCAGCGCACCGGCAGCGACCCAGGCTTTCCGTGAGGCCCGAAACTTCCTGCAGGCACACCGCGAGGACTACGCGACGGCCTACCGCGACTTCCGCTGGCCACAGCTCGACCGCTTCAACTATGCGACCGACTGGGTCGACCTGCTGGCCGCCGAGCACGGTTCCGCCGACAGCCTTGTGGATCGTCGACGACAACGGCGACGAGACCAAGCTGACCTTCGCCGAGGTGGTGCTGCTGTCTCAGCGTCTGGCGTCCTACCTGGACGCGAACGGCGTCGAGCGCGGCGACCGGGTGTTGCTGCTGCTCGGCAACGTGGCGCCCCTGTGGGTGGCCATGCTCGCGTGCATCCGGCTGGGCGCGGTGATGATCCCGGCCACCACGATGCTGTCGTCGTCCGACCTGGATGATCGGATCAGCCGGGGAAACGTCCGGGCCGTGGTCGCCGCGGCGGCCGACACGGGCAAGTTCGACGCGGTCGAGGGCATCGAGGACCTGGTCAAGGTGAGCGTCGGCTCGGCGCCTGAGGGCTGGCTGGCCTACGACGACGGCGTCGCGGATGGCGTCGAGCCGCTGATCGGCGGCGACACCGCCGCCGACGACACGCTGCTGCTCTACTTCACGTCCGGGACGACGGCGCAGCCCAAGCTGGTCGAGCACACTCACACGTCGTACCCGCTCGGTCACCTGTCCACGATGTACTGGATCGGGCTGCAACCGGGCGACCTGCACCTCAACATCTCCTCGCCGGGCTGGGCCAAGCACGCGTGGTCGTGCTTCTTCGCGCCCTGGAACGCCGGCGCCACCATCGTCATCCACAACTACGCGCGGTTCGACGCCGAACGACTGCTCGACGATGATGGAGCGGGTCGGCGTGACGACGTTCTGCGCGCCGCCGACGGTCTGGCGGATGCTCGACGCAGGCGGAGCTGGGCTCGCACCGGCTGGCGCTGCGGGAATGCGTCGGCGCCGGCGAGCCGCTCAACCCCGAGGTCATCGAGCAGATCAAGAAGTCATGGGGCATCACGATCCGGGACGGCTTCGGCCAGACCGAGACCACGGCACAGATCGGCAACTCCCCCGGCCAGCCGGTCAAGCTCGGCTCGATGGGGCGCCCGCTGCCGGGATACGTCGTCGTCGCTGGTCGATCCGGTCACCGGTGAGGTCGGCGACCGACGGCGAGATCTGCCTGGAGCTCGCCCGTCGGCCGCTGGGCCTGATGCAGGGCTACCGCGACGACGCCAGCCGTACCGACGAGGCGATGCGCGGCGGTTTCTACCACACCGGCGACGTCGGCGTCGGTCGACGAGGACGGCTACATCACCTACGTCGGCCGGGCCGACGACGTGTTCAAGGCGAGCGACTACCGGATCAGCCCGTTCGAGCTGGAGAGCGTGCTGATCGAGCACCCGGCCGTCGCTGAGGCGGCCGTGGTCCCCTCGCCCGACCCGGTCCGGCTCGCCGTGCCGAAGGCGTTCGTCGTGCTGGTCGCCGGGCCAGGAGCCGACCGACGGAGCTCGCGTTCGACATCCTGAGGTTCGCCCGCGAGCACCTGGCGCCGTACAAGCGGATCCGGCGGCTGGAGTTCGCCGAGCTGCCGAAGACGATCTCCGGCAAGATCCGCCGGGTGGAGCTCGCGGCTGACGAGGCGACAGCCATCGAGCGCCGGCGCGGCCGGCACCCACGCCTACACCGAGGACGACTTCCCAGACCTCAGAGAAGTAGCTCCTACCGCTGACCCCGTAGAAACTGCGGCGACGAGGTCAGCGCGCGGGCACTCCCGGTCGCGCCGTCGATCAGCTCACGGCGACATCTGACCGCATGCCGGGCGTACTCCTGGAGCACATGGAAGCAGATCCAGCCAGCGTAGGGGGGGTCGTCGTCCACCGCCGAACCGGCCGGTGTCGGCCGCGATTTCGCTCGAGCCGTGGGTACGGAGCACCTGGGTCGTGCGCTCGCCCCCATGCGCAGTCGAGCGCTACTCGGAACCGTCTCGTCGTCACGCACCGCCCACCGGTGGCTGCGAGGCTCGCGGTCACCCCACGGCTCGGCGACCGCCTCGCCGAGGAACCCCCAGACGATCCAGCGCTGCTCCATGAAGGCCAGGTGCTTGACCATCTCGAGCAGGGACCACCCGGAAGGCAGGACCACGGAGCGCTGCGGGCATCCGAAGGCCCGCTATCTTCCCGCGACGGTGCCCGGAAGAAGTCGAGGTAGCGTGACGAACAGCTCCGCCGGGTCGGCTGAGCTCGTGGCGGGGCTCTGGAAAGGGCGTCGGCGCCATCAGCTCGGCGCGCTCAACGCGATGCCGCGATCGGACCGGACGTGGGCGCCGGTGAACTGCGACAGGTCGGGCAGGGCCATCGCCGCCGCCCTGGCGCCGATGGTCGACCGAGCCCAGCTCATGAACGTGTCATACGGCATCGCCGGTGCGAACAGATGACCTTGGCCGAGAGTGCAGCCCAGGCGACGGACCAGGTCGCACTGCATAGGAGTCTCGATCCCCTCGGCCACGACGGCCATGTCGAGCCGGGTCGCCAGGGTGCTGAACGCCGAGATCAAGTCGATCGCCTCGGCCCGCTCGCGGGCAGCGTTCCAGTCGCCGCCGCGCCGTGAGCCCGGGAAGTCGAAGCCCTGGCGCGGAACCCGGGTGTCCTGGTCCGTGGCCGACACCGACCGGACGAGCTGGCGATCCAGTTTCACCGAGGTCGGGGAGATGCGGAGCAGCTGTCCGAACGACGACCACCCAGTCCCGAAGTCGTCGACGATGATCGGGACCCCGGCCTGGACCAGGCGCTCGAGGATCTGCACGATCGGAGGCGCGGGCACGGTCCGCTCGTCGATCTCGAACCGCAGCCGACGAGCCGGCAGCCCCCAGTGGTCGAGCGCGCTGAGCACATGCTCCACGACGTTGGACGACAGCTCGGACTTGCTGAGGTTGACCGTGATCATCCAGTCGTGCTCTTCGGCCAACCCGGTGGCGAACGCCTCACACGCCTGGTCCAGCACCATCGTGGTCAGCATCGGCATGAATCCGGCCGCCTCGATGTCGGGCAGGAACTCCTCTGGCGTGAGCACGCCCCGCTGCGGATGGCGCCACCGCACCAGCGCTTCTGCTCCGGCGATCGCCTCCGTCTCGAGGTTCATCACCGGCTGGTACCAGGTCTCGATCTGTCCGGACTCCAAGGCGAACATCACCTCGGCCACGCGCTGGTAGCGACGCCCGTCTGCGTCGCGCATGTCGGCGGTGAACACGCTCATCCGGTCCGCGCCCGAACGCTTGGCCGCCTGCACCGCGAGATCCGCGTCTCGCATCAGCCGAGCCACGTCACCGACCGACCCGTCAGCGATGACCAGACCGATGGACGCGGTCAACCGCAACGGCGTACCTCCGATGTCCATCCGGTCCGAGACGGCCTGGCGGACGTTCTCGGCCCACTCGTCGGTGTGACGACGTACGCGCGGCCGGAGGATCACGAACTCGTCACCACCGACCCGCCCGACCAGGTCTCCCGGCTCGGCCGCGGTGGCGAGGGTCTCGGCGACCACCCGCAGCACCTCATCGCCGACCTGGTGGGAGAACTGGTCGTTGATGCGTTGGAACCCGTCGAGGTCGACCAGGAGCAGAGCCATCCGGCCGCCGTCGTGGTGCCGCTTCGTCAACGCCGTCGCGGCGTGGCGCAAGGTTGCCGACCGTGAGAGCAAGCCGGTGAGCTCGTCGTGCTCGGCAGCGAATCGCAGCTGCTGCCAGGTGCGGGCGGCCACCAGACCGAGAAGGAGGAAGCCCAGCGCGGCCGCGGCTACGGCCAGCGCCACACCCGTTGTCGCAGACCCGGACATGTCAGCCCCTTCTCTCGCACCGGACACCGGTCCCCCGCTGCGTCGGAACGTAGCAGCGCAGGAACACTGAACCGGGCGTTCAGGCGTGCGGCGCGCCGTTTTACCGACCAGGCCCGAAAAGTCGCTGCTCAGCGTGAGGTTGCCGCTACGCTGCGGTGCAAAAATCCGGGCCTTTCGCACTCCGCCCGCTCCGCCGGCCGCGGGTCGATGCCACCACCCGGAGACCGGACCCGCGACAATGGCCTCGGCACCACTCGCGACCACAGACCGTCCAGGAGAACCACCCACCCATGGCACGTCGATCGACCACCGCCCCGCCTGAAGAGTTCGACGAGCACATCGTCGACATCGACGTCCGTGACGAGATGCGGTCCAGCTATCTCGAGTACGCCTACTCGGTGATCTACTCGCGGGCGCTACCCGACGCGCGCGATGGGCTGAAGCCGGTCCAGCGCCGGATCCTCTACACGATGAACGACATGGGCGTCCGGCCGGACCGGGGCCATGTCAAGAGCGCCCGCGTCGTCGGTGAGGTGATGGGCCGGCTGCACCCGCACGGCGACGGAGCGATCTATGACGCGTTGGTGCGCATGGTCCAGCCGTGGGCGATGCGGCTCCCCCTGATCGACGGCCACGGCAACTTCGGGTCCCCCGACGACCCACCGGCCGCCATGCGCTACTCCGAGTGCCGGATGGCCCCGGCCGGCCTGCCGATGACGCAAGGCATCGACGAGGAGACCGTCGACTTCAAGCCCAACTACGACTCTCGCGAGTTCGAGCCGGTGGTGCTCCCCGCAGCGTTCCCCAACCTGCTGGTCAACGGCGCCTCGGGCATCGCCGTGGGCATGGCGACCAACCTCGCCCCTCACAACCTCGTGGAGGTCGTCCAGGCGCTGCGGCACCTGATCCGCCATCCGCAAGCGACGCTCGACGACCTGATGCGGTTCATCCCCGGCCCCGATCTGCCCACCGGAGGCAAGATCGTCGGCCTGGACGGCATCCGGGAGGCCTACGAGACCGGCCGCGGGTCGTTCCGGATGCGGGCGAGCGCGCGGGTCGAGAGCGTCACTGCGCGCCGCAAGGGCATCGTCGTGACCGAGCTCCCGTACAACGTGGGACCCGAGCGCGTCATCGAGCGGATCAAGGTGCTCGTGCAGACCAAGAAGCTGCAAGGCATCGCCGATGTCAAGGATCTCACCGACAGGTCCAAGGGCCTCCAGCTCGTGATCGAGATCAAGAACGGCTTCCACCCCGAGGCGATCCTCGACCAGCTCTACCGTCAGACCCCCATGGAGGACTCCTTCGGCATCAACGCGGTCGCGCTCGTCGACGGACAGCCCCGGACGTTGGGTCTCAAGCAGATGCTGCAGGTCTACCTGGACCACCGCGACGACGTCGTACGCCGACGGAGCATCTACCGCCGCCGCAGGGCGCAGGAGCGGCTGCACCTGGTCGAGGGTCTGCTCGTCGCGATCCTCGACATCGACGAAGTGATCCAGCTGATCCGCGGCAGTGACAATGCCGAGCAGGCACGGACCCGGCTGATGGATGTCTTCGACCTTTCCGAGACGCAGGCGACCTACATCCTCGACATGCCCCTGCGGCGTCTGACGAAGTTCTCCACGATCGAGCTGGAGTCGGAGAAGTCCGACCTCGAGCGCACCATCGAGGAGCTCACCGCCATCCTCGACGACGAAGCCCTGCTCCGTAAGGTCGTGGGTGACGAGCTCGCTGACGTCGCCAAGACCTACGGAAACCCGCGTCGCACCGTGCTTCTGGAGTCCGCCGGCACCCCGGTCACGTCAACGGTGCCGTTGGAGGTCGCGGACGACCCGTGTCTGGTGCTGATGTCGTCCAGCGGGTTGCTCGCGCGCAGCAGCAGCGACGAGCCGCTCGGCGCAGCCGGTGCCCGGGCCAAGCACGATGCGATCACGGCTGTGGCGGCCGCGACGGCGCGCGGCACGATCGGCGTCGTGACGTCACGGGGGCGGCTGCTCAAGCTCGATGTCCTCGACCTCCCGACGCTCCCGCCGACCGCGAACGCCCCGCACCTCCAAGGCGGCGCGCCGATCACCGAGTTCCTCGCGCTCGAACCCGGCGAACGGGCCGTCACGCTGACGTCCCTGGCCGAGGACTCGTTGGGGCTGGCGCTCGGCACGGCCGCTGGCGTCGTCAAACGCGTACAACCGGAGCTCCTCAACCGCGACGCCTGGGACGTGATCCGCCTCGACGACGGCGACGAGGTCGTCGGCGGTGTGGAGCTGCGCGACGCCGATGATGACCTGGTGTTCGTCACCAGCGATGCCCAGCTGTTGCACTTTCCGGCCTCGACGGTGCGACCACAGGGCCGGTCCGGCGGCGGCATCGCCGGTGTCCGGCTGTCCACGGGCGCCCGGGTGGCCTGGTTCGGCGCGCTGGACCCGTCGGCTGACAACCTCGTCGTGACCGTGGCCGGTTCGTCCGACGCCCTGCCCGGCACCGAGGCCGGGACCGTCAAGGTGACGAGCTTCTCGGAGTACCCCGGCAAGGGCCGCGGCACAGGCGGTGTGCGCTGTCACCGTTTCCTCAAGGGTGAGGACATCCTGCTGACCGCGTATGCCGGTCAGCAACCGATCAAGGCCGCCGCCGCCAGCGGAACTCCTGTGGACCTGCCTGAGGAGCACGGCCGCCGGGACGGATCCGGAGCTCCGGCGGCTCAGCCGATCCTGGCCATCAGCGGCGCCCCTCGGCCATGAAAGGCTGTCCCCGTGCGTAGACCATGGTTGACCACTCGCGTCCTCGGCCTCGCTGCGATCCTGCTCGCACCGGTGGTCGCCGGGTGCCAGGGCACGAGCGACGCCTCCTCGGACCGGTCACCGGCCGACCGGCTCGCCGCGGCGAAGAAGAGCTTCGACGACGCCGAGTACATCGGGTTCACGCTGAGCACGGACCAGCTGCCGTCCGACCTCGACGGGCTGCTCAGCGCCACAGGCACCGGCACTCACGCGCCCGCCTTCACCGGTGAGGTCAAGGTGCAGACCGCTATCGACATCACGGCACCGGTCGTCGCCGTGGACGGCCTGGTCTACGCGAAGCTTCCGTTCTCTCCCTACAGCGAGATCGACCCCGCGCAGTACGGCGCACCTGACCCCGCCGACCTGATGGACACCGACACCGGGATCTCCGCGCTGTTTCCGAAGACCCAGGACCCGACGGTCGGCGACTCCAAGCGCGACGGCGGGACCGTTCTCACCCAGATCGAGGGCACGCTGCCCGGTGAGTCCGTCAAGGCGGTGTTCCCGTCGGCCGGTACCGACGACTTCGACGTGACCTACACGCTGACCGACGACGACGTGCTCGACACCGTCAAGGTCACCGGGCCGTTCTACGAGGGCTTCGACAACGTGACCTACACGATCCAGCTCGACCTCGACGCCGACGCGGTCGACATCCAGGCCCCCTGACACCGTGGCGACGCCGTGACCCCTCCCACGACCACGCCGTGACGGCGAGACCGGAGACGGCGCGCAACGGACTGGCGCCCAGAACCCTCCTGGTGCTGGCTGCCGTGGCGGTCGGCTTCGCGGCTGCCGACACCTATGTCGTGGTGCTGGCCCTGCCCGACATGATGGCGTCCGTCGGGCTGAACATCGACGAGCTGCAACGGGCCGCGCCGATCGTCTCCGGCTTCCTGCTGGGCTACATCGCGATGCTGCCGCTGATCGGCAGGATCGCGGACCTGCGCGGGCGGGTTCCGGTGCTGGTCGGCTCGCTGGTCGTGTTCTCCATCGGATCCCTGGTGACAGCCGCCGAGTACGACCTGGTCTCCATGGTGCTCGGGCGGTTCCTCCAGGGCGTCGGCGGCGGTGGCTTGGTGCCTGCCACCCTCGCGCTGGTCGCAGACATCTGGGTCGCGGAGAAGCGCGGCCTTCCGCTCGGCATCATCGGCGCGGTGCAGGAGCTGGGCAGCGTCGTCGGGCCGTTGTACGGCGCCCTGGTGCTGGCGGTGTCGACCTGGCACACGATCTTCTGGATCAATCTGGCGGTCGGCCTGGTCCTGGCTGCGTCCCTCGTCGCGCTGGCCAAGACGACCACACCAGCGGCGCCGGGTGGCAGCGTCGATGACCGCCGTGACCTGCCTGACGTGCTCGGCGGCCTGCTGGGCGCAACAGCGATGGTGACGCTGGCGCTGGTGCTGACCGCACCGGAGCGTCTCACGTCCGGGCTGACCACCGGACGCGCCTACATTCCGTACCTCGGGGACTCCCGCTGGTCGACTCCGATGGCCATGGCGCTCTACGTGTTGGCGCTGGGCTTCGTGATGCGTGAGGTCAGCGCCCGACGACCCCTGGTGGACCTGCGCGTCACGAGCCAGGTGGCGAGGGCAGCCGACCTGCCGGGTGCCGCCCTGCTGGGCCTGTCCCTGGCCGGCATCGTCCTCGCGTTCGCGACGGCCGATCCCGAGGTGCAGGTCTTCTCCCCCGCTGGTCCCTTCTACCTGGCGGGCAGCGCCGTCGCGGCGGCGCTGTTCGCCTGGCGCCAGCGCACGGCGTCGGCGCCGTTGATCCCGCGTGGCGCCCTCACACGAGTGGGGGCGTGGGGCGCGATCGTCGTCTCCTTCTTCGTCGGCTCGTCCTTGATCGCCGCTTTGGTGGACATCCCGATCTTCGCTCGAGTGACCACGTTTCCCGACTCCCAGCTCGGAGCGGCCCTCGTCCTGGTTCGGTTCCTCGCCGCGCTGCCCATCGGCGCGCTCGTCGGCGGCTGGCTGTGCAAGCGCTACGACGTCGGGATGCTGGCCGGCACCGGCATGGTCGTGGCTGCGCTGGCGTTCGTCGCCATGGCGCAGTGGGACCGGACCTCGCTCGATCACTGGCAGGCCAGCGTGCCGCTGATCGTCGGTGGGTTCGGTTTCGGGCTGGCGATCGCCCCCGTCAACGCGGCGCTGCTGTCCAGCACGAAGCCCGGAGTCCACGGCATCGCGTCAGCGCTGCTGGTCGTCGCCCGGATGGTGGGGATGCTGGTCGGGATCTCCGCGCTGACGACCATCGGGCTGCGACGCTTCTACGCCGTCTCCTCCGAGCGGCCCACGATTGCCGAGGTCTGCCGGACCGGCCGGATCTGCGACGCTTACGTCGACGCGCTCAAGGAGGCCGGCATCGCGCAGATGCACGCGATCTTCTGGGGCGCCGCTGTGGCAGCGCTGATCGCCGCGGTGCTGTCGGTGCTGCTGCTCCGACACCGGGCTCCGCGCTGACCCACCGCGCTCACGTGTCCAGACCCACGAAGCGCCGGACCTCGGCAGCTCCTTCGACCTCGATCACGACCTCGTCGCGGACCAGATCGTCGGGGGTGAGGACGAGCCGGCGGAGCACGACGAGGTCGTGGTCACGACGCCTGAGCCGCGACGTTCCGTTGTCTCGGTAGCCGACCTTCCGGCTGACCGCCAAGGATGCGTGGTTGTCGGCGAATCCGCCCGAGGTGATCTCCTCGAAGCCGAGATGGTCGAACGCGAGGATGCAGACGGCCCGGCGCATCGCCGTCCCGATGCCCTGACCGTGGAAGCGTTTCGCGAGCCACGAGCCGGTCTCCCCTGACTTGGTCACGAGGAAGTGCTCGGTGTCGATCGCCTGGACTCCGAGCAGCTCGCCGTCGCGGCGCACCGTGCACTCCAAGGACCACTTGTCCCTGGTCTGACCTGCACGCCCTCCCCAGTAGTGGCGGGCCATGCTGATGCCGAGCTCCTCGACCGGGGCGTCGGTCCAGGGGAAGAAGAACGGCATGGTCGCCGGATCGTGGATGCCGTCCTCGGCCAGTGCGACCAGCTCCGGGATGTCGTCGTCGCGCACGACTCGCAGCTCCAGCGGTCCGGCGGTGACGCGCAAGGCGTACAGCGGGTAGATGTCCGTGAGCGTCTTCATCGAGCAAGTCTGGTCCACGGCGACATTTCCCGGCGACCCGTTTTCGCCCCCAAGGAATTCGGTGACTCGCTGATCAAGCCTGTCGAGATCACCGTGGTCTCGACAGGCTCCACGCATCGGTGCTACTCGGAGAGGCGCTCGCCGCTGTCGGTGTCGAACACGTGGACGTTCTTCGGGTCGGTCGTGACGAAGAGCGTCTCGCCCTTCTTCACCGAGTCACGAGAGCTGACGCGGATGATGATGTCGTGCGGGGTTCCCTCGACTCCGCTGGTGCCGTAGACGAAGCCGTCGGCTCCGAGCTCCTCCACCACCGTCACGTCCACGGGAAGGCCACCCTCCTCCTTCGTCACGAGCCGCCAAGCCTCAGGACGCACGCCGACCGTGATCCGGCCCTTCATCTTCGAGGCTGCCGCCGGGTCGACCGGCACCGCGTACTCACCGATCTTTGCCTTGCCGTCAGCGGCCGTGGCCTCCATCAGGTTCATCTGCGGCGAACCGATGAAGCCGGCCACGAACAGGTTCGTGGGACGGTCATAGAGCTTCAGCGGGGTGTCGACCTGCATCAGCTCACCCAACTTCATCACGGCAACGCGGTCACCCATCGTCATGGCCTCGACCTGGTCATGCGTCACGTAGACCGTCGTGACGCCGAGGTCGGTCTGGAGCTTGGCGATGTCGGTACGGGTCTGGACCCGCATCTTGGCGTCGAGGTTGGACAGCGGCTCGTCCATGCAGAACACCTGCGGCTCGCGCACGATCGCGCGTCCCATCGCCACCCGCTGGCGCTGACCTCCGGACAGGGCCTTCGGCTTGCGCTCGAGGAACTCCATCAGACCGAGCAGCTTCGCGGCGTCCTCGACGCGCTTGCGTCGCTCCTCGGCGGGGACCTTGGCCATCTTGAGCGCGAAGCCCATGTTGTCCGCGACACTCATGTGCGGGTACAGCGCGTAGTTCTGGAAGACCATCGCGATGTCGCGGTCCTTGGGCGGCATGTTGGTGACGTCGCGGTCCCCGATGAAGATCTTTCCCGAGTTCACCTCTTCCAAGCCCGCGAGCATCCGCAAGGTCGTGGACTTGCCGCAACCGGAGGGTCCGACCAGGACCATGAACTCCCCGTCGTTGATCTCCAGGTCGATGCCGGGGACGGCGGCCGTGTCGGCTCCCGGATACCAGCGTTGAGCCTTCTCGAACGTAACTGTGGCCATGGTGCAGCGCTCCTTTCACCGGCAGGCACGTGCCGGACGGTCCTTCGTAAAAGGGGGTGACCACCATCACACTAGCGAGCGCGCTATGCCACCGCCACCTGGGTGTCGCGCACTGGACGGAGGGGTCACACCGAGTCCGGTCGCAGACCCGGGACGACCTCCAGCCCGGTGCCCTGCGCGTTCCACCGCACCGGGACCGGGTCGATCACCCCGCCCACGAAGTCCCCTGCCGCGTCGCGGTTGCGGAAGGCCAGGAGGTTCCACCGCCCCGACCGGTCACGCACGACCTTGCCGACGTACAGGTCCTCTCCGGTGACGCGGACAGCGGCCCGGACGTCGACCGGCGCCCCCGGCCCGTCGACCGGCACGGACCACACACCACCTGCGCCTGGCCGCGCACCGGGCATCTCGGCCGAGAGGCAGGAGAACAGCAGCACCCACCGTTCGTCGACGCACGCCAAGGAGATCACCTCCAGCCACTCGAAGCGACCGGTCGGTTCGCTCAGCGCCGGCTGGATCGTCCAGCGTTCGAGGTCCGGCGACGTGGCATGCCCGACGACCCCCAAGCCCTGGCCGACTCCGGTCCGGGCCGTGACATACGCGTGCCAGTGTCCCTCCCGGCCACGCACGACGAACGGGTCCCGCCAGGCCTCCTCGGGCCATGTGGAGCCGCTGCGGCGTTCGTAGTGGCGAGCATCCGCCTCGTGCAATCCCTCTGCCGGGAGTCGCCGCCAAGAGCTCAGGTCGTCAGACACCGCGGCGCCGATCCGCTGCACGGCGCCCTGGTCGCTCCGGCTCAGGCCGGTGTAGAACATCCGCCACAGGCCCTGGTCGTCCCGGACCACGCTCCCGGTCCACAGGGCGAGGTCGTCGAATGCCACCGGCACATCGGGAAGCAGCGCGTCCCCCACCACCTCCCAGACCGTGAGGTCGTCGGACACGGCATGGCCGATCCGGGCGTGGTGGTGGCGCAGGTCCGGGTCGATCAGCCGGCGTGGCGCGTGGAGGAAGAAGGCGTGGTACGACGCGCCGTCGTCGGCGAGCCAGAAGTCCCAGACCCACGAGCCGGGCACCTCCAACATCAGGTCGGGGCCGCGACGTCCCGAGCGACGACCTCGATCACGTACGCCGACTCGGGGGGTGTCGCAGGGAGCTGGAGCCCGGATCGCATCAGCACCGCGCCGGCCACCTCGACCGGACCCTTGTCCAGCCAGGTCGCACCGAGGTCGATCAGCGGCTGGCCGGCCGGGGGACCCAGCGGTCCGACGACGTAGGTCGTCTGAGGATCCAGACCCGTCAGAGCGACCGGGGTGGGCGCCTGGGTGAGCGTGCTCGCAACCGTGGCGACCACGAAGACCGCGCGGTCCCGGTCCGGCGACACCACGCCAGTGACCAGGACCGCCGGGTCGGGGTGCTCGGGATGCACGACGGTCCCGACGCCCACCAGTGCGCGCAGATCCTTGTGCACCGCCACCCAGGCGGCGAGCTCGACGGACTCCTCGGCGGTCAGCGTGGTCAGGTCCCACTCGATGCCGAAGTGTCCCAGCAGCGCGGTGGCCGCCCGGAACCGCAGGCGATGGGTGCGCCCGGTGGTGTGCGAGACCGGGCTGGCGACGTGGCAGCCGATCATCTCCGGCGGCACCAGCAGCCCGGTCCAGCGCTGGATGTGCTGGCGCTCGACGGGGTCGCTCGTGTCACTGGCCCAGACCCGGTCCGTCCGCGTCAGCATCTCCAGGTCGACGCGCCCCCCTCCGGAGGCGCAGGTCTCGATCTCGAGGCCGGGATGGGCGGCGCGAAGCTCGTCCAGCAGTCCGTAGACAGCAAGCGTCTGACCGTGCACGGCGGATCGTCCGTCGTGCAGCGTGTCGACGAGGTCGCGGTTGTGGTCCCACTTCAGGAAGGAGACCGGATACTCCCTGAGCAGGGCGAGAAGCGCGTCGCGCACCTCGGCGTATGCAGCCGGGTGTTGCAGGTCGAGCACCTGCTGGTGCCGCCACTCGCCGGGGAGGCGGGCCCGTCCCCGCAACAGCCACTCCGGATGCGCGCGGGCCAGGTCAGAGTCTGCGTTGACCATCTCCGGCTCGACCCACAGGCCGAACTGCATCCCTCGACCCAGAACGTGCTCGACCAGTGGGTGCAAGCCCTCGGGATACCGCTCCGAGTCGACGGTCCAGTCACCCAGACCCGATCGGTCGTTGCGCCGCCCGGTGAACCACCCGTCGTCCAGCACGAAGCGCTCGACGCCGAGGTCCGCGGCCGCGTCAGCCAGTCGGATGAGCCGGTCCGGGACGTGGTCGAAGTAGGTCGCCTCCCAGGTGTTGAGCACGACCGGGCGCGGCGAGCCCGGATGCGGTGCCCCGGCCCGCACCCACGGATGCAGGCGACGGCTCACACCGTCCAGGCCGTCAGCGGCGAAGACCGCCAGCAGCCAGGGTGTGGTGTACGCGGCACCCTCGGCGAGCACGATCTCTCCGGGACTCAACAGCTCACCACCGCCGAGGACGGCCTCCCCCTCGGGGGTTCGCTCGGCATAAGACGCATGGTCACCGCTCCACGCGACGTGCGTCGCCCACACCGATCCGCTGGCGAAGGAGAACCCTGGAGTGCCGGCGACCATCAGCAACGTGGCATCGTGCCCGGTCCGCCCATGTCTGCCCTGCCGGACCCATGTCCCGTGATTCCACCGGGTCCGTTGCGGCGACCGCTCACGACACCACCGCCCTGTCAGGTCGAGCAGCTCGGTCGCCTCAGCGCTCACCGGAAGGACATTGCGGACCGCCGACACCATGAAGTCACCCGGGCCGGTGTTGGTGACGGTCGTGCGCATCCGCAGCACGCCGGTCGCGGTGAGCTCGAGCTCGAGCTCGGCCAGCAACCCCGCATCGGCGTCCCGGCCACGCAGCTCGACGAGACCCCCCTGCCGGCTGAGTGTCCAGTCGGTCCACGCCGGCGACGGGCCTCCCCTGCCCGGCCGCCATCCCTCGACTGCCGGAGTTCCCGTGTACCCCGACGGGGTCGTCGGGAGCACCGGCAAGGATCGCGGCTCGTCCAGCGCCGACTGCGGAATGCCGGGACGTCGCAGCTCGCTCAGCCCAGCCAGGTCCGCTGGTTCGAGCGGGCCGAGCTCAGCGCCCCAGTAGGTGATCGAGGGCTCACCACGCGATGAGGGCGTGAGCACCACGCTCACGCCCCCATCGCACAGGTGCAACGGCTCCAGACTCACCCCTTGACGGCTCCGGACGTCAGACCACGGACGAAGTAGCGCTGCAGGGTGAAGAACACGATCATCGGGACGATCATCGAGATGAACGCTCCGGCCGTGAGCAGCTCCTGGCCTTGGCCCTGTGACCCGAGCAGCTGCTGAAGCCGGACGATGATCGTGGTGTTGTCCGAGTTCAGGAACAGCTTGGCGATCAGCAGGTCGTTCCATACCCACAGGAACTGCAGGATCGCGAACGCCGCCAGCGCGGGCACGGACATCGGCACGATCAACCGCCAGAACGTCTGGTAGTGCGACGCACCGTCGATCTTGGCGGACTCGATCACGGTCTTCGGCAACGTCGTCATGTAGTTGCGCAGCACGTAGATCGCCAACGGCATGCCGAACCCCGTATGCAGCAGGTAGACCCCGATGTACTGGCCGGAGATGTTCAGGCCGTTCGGACCGAGCACGTTCAGCATCGGGCTGAACGCCACCTGGATCGGGATCACCATGACCGCGATGATCATGACGAAGATGATGTCCTTCCCGCGGAAGTCCATGAACGTGAACGCATAGGCCGCGAACGCCGCGAACATGATCGGGATGATCGTGGCCGGGATCGCAACGACGATGCTGTTGATGAAGCCGGCTTGCAGATCGGTCGGGCCGTGCAGTGCACGGTCGTAGTTGTTGACGGTCCACGCCGCGGTGAAGGGGTGCAGCAGGGCGTCCCACCAACCGGACTGCGTGGCGTCGACCCGCGGCCGGAACGACGTGACGAGGAGCCCGATGGTCGGGACAGTCCAGAGCAGGCACAAAGCCGCCATCGTGACGATGGACACCCAGCTGCGACGGCGACCGTCGCGCATCACCATGATGCTCATCGGTTCATCTCCTCCTGACGGAAGTGGCGGACCTGGTAGTAGAGCACGGGCATGACCGCGATCAACAGGACCACGACGATGGCCGAGGCGATGCCGGCCTGTCCGTTCGCGAACAGCTCGTTGAAGAAGAGGTTCGCGATCACGTTGGACTTGTCACGGCCGTTGGTCAGCACGTAGACGATGTCGAAGACCTTCAGCACGAGGATCACGACGGTGACGTAGACCGTGATCATCGTGCCCTTGATCTGCGGGACGACGACCTGCCAGAAGATCTTCCACTCCGAGGCGCCGTCGATCCGGGCGGCCTCCAAGGTCTCCTCCGGAACTCCCTTGATCGCCGAGGAGAGCAGGATCATCGAGAACCCCACCTGCAGCCACACCAAGATGACCATCATCAGGAAGGAGTTGAGCCTGCCGGTCGAGATCTGCAGCCAGGTCTGGGGATCACCGCCGAGCCCGGTCCAGACGGCGTTCAGCAAGCCGGTCTGCGCCTGACCCGGGTTGTCGTAGGCGTAGACCAGGCCCCAGATGGCGGAGGCACCGACGAACGAGATCGCCATCGGCACGAAGATCAGCGACTTCGAGACCTTCTCTCCGGTCGTCGAGAGCTTGTCCGCCATCACGGCGATCACCACCCCGAAGGCGACCGCGAGCGCCGGCACGACGAGCAGCCACAGCAGGTTGTTGATGATCGAGTCCTGGAACTCCTGGGTCTTGAAGATGTCCTTGTAGTTCTGCAGTCCGACGTACTCGGTGCTGTCCGCGTTGGCGAAGGAGAAGTTGATCGTCTGGATGGCCGGGTAGATGAGCACCAGGCCGATCACTCCTACGGCCGGGAGCAGGTACGCGATCGGCATCAGGGCCGTCGAGGCTCGCGAGGGAAAGCCCTCCACGAGCATGTTGAGGAAGAAGAAGAAGACCGCGGCGCCGCCCACACCGGCGACGAGCGCCAGGGCGCCGATGACGAACTTTCCGTGGAACTTCTCCGGGTAGTACCCGAAGGCCAAGAACACGTTGACCATGCCCCAGCCCACCAGGACCATGCCCAACAGGCCGATGACGAGCTTGCTGACGTCGGCCCGGTTGACGTTACGCGCCTCCGGCTCGTCGGGCTCGCTGACGGGGGCGTCGTGTACGGCTGCCTCCGTGCTCATGAGCTCGGCCACGAATTCTCGATGTTGGTGGTGGCATCCTCAGAGCTCTCGCCCTGGGCCCATTTCACCATCTCGGTCCAGAAGGTGCCCGACCCGACGTTCTTCGGCATCGAGTCGGACGCGTCGTAGCGGAACACGTCCGCGTTGTAGGCGAGCTCAGCGATCTTCCGCGTCGTGTCGTCGGGGTAGTTCTTCTGGTCGAAGGTCGTGTGCGGTGAGAGCCAGCCACCGGCCTGGGCCCACTTGTCACCGAACTTGTCCGACGTGAGGAACTTCATGACCTCGATCGCGTCGTCGTCGTTTCCGTTGAACAGCGCCGCGATGTCGCCGCCGCCCAGGATCGGCTGTCCGGCGTAGCCGCCGTCCATGGGCGGGTAGACGAAGGTGCCGACGCTGCTGTCCAGGTTGGCCTGGACATCGGGCGGGTAGAAGGTGGTCGCGAAGTTGCCCTGGCGGTGCAGGTAGCACTTCGGCGGGTTGTCGAAGGCCGGCGTCATCGCGTCGGCGAAGCCGGTGTTCAGGATTCCCTTGACTCCGCCGAGCGTGGTCCCATCGCTGAACATCAGCTTGCGGAACTCATCGAACGCCTTGACGATCTTCGGGTCGTTGAACGGGATCTCGTGGTTGACCCACTGGTCGTAGACGTCCGGTCCCCACATCCGCAGGACCAGCTCCTCGATCCAGTCCGTGCCGACCCAGCCGGTCGCCTGGTCGGACTCCCAGCCCATGCACCACGGTGCGGTGCCGGAGTTCTTGATTTTGTCGGCGATGTCGGTGAGCTCTTGGAGGGACTTGGGATCAGTGGAGTAGCCGAGCTGCTCGTAGGCCTGCTTCGGATACCAGACGATGCTCTTGACGGCCATCCGCATCGGTGAGCCGTAGACCCGACCGTTCAGCCGAGCGGCTTCCAGGAAGCCCGGCACCAGACTGGCGTCGAGAGCGTCATAGTCGAGGAAGGTGTCGATCGGCTGTACATAACCGTCCGCGGCGAGCTCCAGCAATCCACCGGGTTGGGGGAACAACGCGATGTCCGGCGCATCGCCAGTTGTCACCTTCGTCTTGATTGTCGTGGTGAAGTCCTGGTCACCGGTGTACTGGATGTCGATGCCCGACTTGTCCTCGAACTCCTGGAGGGACGCCACGAAGTTCTTCTGCTCGTCACCACCGAAGGCGCCGAGAATCGTGACGGTGCCGTCGCCGTCGGCGCTTCCGCCGTCCACGAAGCCGTTCAGGCCCTCGGCACCGCTGCCGCTACCGCCGTTGGGATCCTGTAGACACCCGGTGGTCACCAAGGCCAGGGACGCGATGAGCCCTCCGGCTCCGAGCCTGCGCCTGATCGATCGCTTCATGATCCTCCTCCAACCGGGCCCACACCCCAGACGGCGTGACGGCCATCACATGACTCCTTTCCTACCTCGCTTGCGGTTGCTTGTCCACGGGTGACCACCCCACGGGACGCGTGTCGGACGTGCGTGCGTAACTTCACGTCGTCCCTGGTAGAGCCACCCTTTGTGGGGTCATGTGAGATCGCCCCCGATCGTGTGTGCCCGAGACGTCGGGTCAGGCGTCGATCGCGCCGAGGTCGAGCTCGTAGGCACCCTGGACGATGAACTCCTTGCGCGGTGCGACGTCGTTGCCCATCAGGAGCTCGAACATCTGCTCCGCTCCGTCGGCGTCGTCGATCGTGATCCGGCGCAGGGTGCGGTGGCGCGGGTCCATCGTGGTCTCCGCCAGCTGGTGGGCGTCCATCTCGCCGAGCCCTTTGTAGCGTTGGACGGGGTCCTTCCAGCGCACGTTCTTCTTGCTCAGCTCGGCAAGCTTGCGCTGGAGCTCGTCATCGGAGTACGTGTAGACGTACTTCGGCATGCCCTTCTTGGGGTTGGAGAGCTCGATCCGGTGCAACGGGGGGACGGCGGAGTAGATCCGGCCCTCGACGAGCAGCTGGTGCATGTGCTTGTGGAACAGCGTCGCGAGCAGGCACCGGATGTGGGAGCCGTCGGTGTCGGCGTCGGCCATGAAGATGATCTTGCCGTAGCGCGCCTGGTCGATGTCGAAGGTCCGTCCGCTGCCGGCGCCGACCACCTGGATGATCGCCGCGCACTCGGCGTTCTGCAGCATCTCGCCGGCGGACTTCTTCTGGGTGTTGAGGATCTTGCCCCGAATCGGCAGCAGGGCCTGGTACTCCGAGTCGCGAGCCAGCTTGGCCGTGCCGAGCGCGGAGTCGCCCTCGACGATGAACAGCTCACTGCGGTCGACGTCGTTGCTTCGGCAGTCGGCGAGCTTCGCGGGCAGGGCACTGGACTCCAGGGCGTTCTTGCGGCGCTGGGTGTCGCGCTGCTGGCGGGCCGCCACGCGCGTGCGTGCAGCGCTGACGACCTTCTCCAGCACGGCACGCGCCTGCGCCTTGTCGGCCTTCTTGGTGGACGTCAGGAAGGACTTCATCTGCGCCGCGACGACCTTGCTGACGATGCGCTGTGCGGCGGGGGTGCCGAGCACCTCCTTGGTCTGGCCCTCGAACTGGGGCTCGGCCAGCCGCACCGTGACCACGGCGGTGAGCCCTTCGAGGATGTCGTCCTTGACCAGGTCGGCTTCACCGGCCTTCATCAGACCGCGGGTGGAACGGACCACGTCGTTGAACGTCTTGGTCAGCGCGCGCTCGAAGCCGGCGACGTGCGTGCCCCCCTTCGGCGTGGCGATGACGTTGACGAACGACCGGACCTCGCTGTCGTAGCCGTTCCCCCAGCGAATCGCGACGTCGACGGTGAGTTCGCGCTCGACGTCCTGAGGCGTCATGTGACCGGCGTCGTCGAGCACCGGCACGGTCTCGGTGAAGTGGTCGACCCCCTGCAGTCGCCGGATGTCGGTGACCTTGTCGTCGGTGGCCAGGAACTCGCAGAACTCCGTGATACCGCCGTCGTGCTTGAAGGTCTCCTCGACCGGCTCCTCGCCGCGTTCGTCGCGGATCGTGAGCGCCAGCCCGGGGACGATGAAGGACGTCTGTCTGGCCCGCGTGACGAGCTCGTCGTAGGCATAGGTGGCGCCCTTGGTGAAGATCTGCTGGTCCGGCCAGAAGCGGATCCGGGTGCCGGTCACACCCTTCTTGACCTTGCCGACCTTGGCCAGGCTGCCGGGTTTCGGCGTGAAGTCCCCACCAGGACCCTCACCGACGAAGATGCCAGGGACACCACGTTGGAACGACATCCCCCAGCTCGCGGGGCTTCTGTCGACGACCACGTCGAGGCGGGACGACAACGCGTTGACCACCGAGGCGCCGACCCCGTGCAAGCCACCGGTGGCGACGTACGACCCGCCGCCGAACTTGCCGCCTGCGTGCAGCTTGGTGAAAACGACCTCGACTCCTGAGAGGCCGGTCTTCGGCTCGATGTCGACGGGGATGCCGCGGCCGTCGTCATGCACCTCGACCGAGCCGTCATGGTGCAGCGTGACGTGGATCTCGTGGCACACGCCCGCCAGCGCTTCGTCGACGCCGTTGTCGATGATCTCCCAGACGCACTGCATCAGTCCGCGCGTGTCGGTGGAGCCGACGTACATCCCCGGCCGTTTGCGGACGGCTTCCAGACCCTCGAGAACGAGCAGGTGACGGGCGTTGTAGGACGCGTCGACGGTCGAACCTCGGGTCGGCACGGAACTCCTCGCGGTGCTACGACGTGCTGTGACCCGTGCGGGTGCATCAGCGCGATGATGGGACGCCGTCGAACGATACCGGTGAGCGCTGACCGGCCACGGCCACCACGCCGCGTGTGGGGCCCCGCAAGGGCACCGTTCGGCCTCGGCCGTTCGGCCCAAACTGACGCGACACGCGGACACGATTTGGATACTTCTCCCACGGATGGCACGGTCAAAGGTCCACGATGCCTCGTAGTGGGTACATCGCAGTGGTACAAGGTGTCTCAGGTCACAGCAGGACCGGCCGATGGAACCATCCAGAGCGTCATAGCAGCGTCAGACATCACAGCAGCACCCGAGCAACTGCAGACGAGTCCACGAAGCGGTAGGCGTCACATCGGGGAATGACCACCCTGGTTCAATGGTTGTCCCTCGTGTAGTTGCCCAGAGAACGAAATGAGGCCCACGTGACCACAGCTGTTGCACCCAGCCCGCAGTTCACTGCGTTGGACCGCTGCGACCGTTGCGGCGCCCAGGCGTACGTGCGGGTCGAGCTGGCCAGCGGTGGAGAGCTGCTCTTCTGCGCTCACCACGCTCGCGAGCACGGCGACAAGCTTCAGCTGGTCGCGGCGTCGATCCACGACGAGACCGGCCAGCTGACCGACCCCCCGAGCCCTACCCCAGTCGACGAACGCTGACCCGGGCGCGGCGTTCGCGTCGCCCCCAGACATCTCAATCCGAAGCGGCCACCCAGCGGGTGGCCGTTTCGTCGTTCGTACGGACGACGGCTAATCGAACTGCATGTGCACCCGGACCACGGTGCCGCTGGGGAACACCCGGATCTGCACCAGGTCGCACAGCTGGTTGACCATCCAGATGCCACGGTGCCCGATACCGTCCACGGGCGGCTCCTCGCGCCCGGCCATCGGGTCGTCGAGATACCCGCTGTCGCGGAACTCGCAGACGACACGGTCGACCTCCGTCCAGACCCGCAGGGTCCCCGACGCCACCACCGTGAGCGATGCTGTTCGCTGCCAGCTCGTTGACAGCGAGCACGACGTCGTAGGCCCGTTCGCGCGACAGGCCTGCCGAGGCGGCCACGGTCCCCACCAAGGTTCGCACGGCGTACAGGCCCTCGAGGCCGAACTCGATCTCGGTGTACGGCACCGACGGCTCAGGCAACGGTGCATCCAGGTAGGCCTGAGCGAGCTCAGGCACCGGAAGCGATCGATCGTCCCCGCGAACTCCGTCGCTGCGCGCACGTACGGATGGTTGCGGACCGCCGCCTCGACGACGTCGGTCGGCAGTGCGTCGGCGTCGTAGGGGCACATCAGAGTGAAAGCCCTGGCGTTCTCGAAGGCGACGTTCAGCAGCGCCTCGTGGCGATGACACTCGACGAGCTCCACTGCACTGCGTGCTGCCCAGATGGGTTCGCCGACGCCGCGTACGGATGCGGCAGCCGTTCCACGTCGATCCAGGAAGTTGCGCCAGGCCGGGATGATCCGGGCCGGGTTGTGACCGAGCACCGCCATGTCAACGAACTCGACGTCGGCGGCGGAGCTGCCGAGCTCGTAACGCAGGCAGTTGATCTTCTCATCGGAGACGGCGACCAGGATGGGCTCGTCCGCCGCTAGCGCCCCTTCGATGAAGGCGGTCGTGGAGCTGAGGAAGTCAGACAGACCGCGGTAGAAGAGGGCCTCGTGAACGAAGCCCTCCGTCGTCGGAGTCGGATGCCATGGGTCCCCCGGCCGCATGCCCGAGCGCATGGCCATGGGGTGATGCTAGTGAGTCTGGTCCCCCAGGTGTGTGAAACCGGCGGGTTGATTTTTCTCGTGGGGTGTACGCCCCGATTCGCCACATGGTCTGCCGAATGCCAGGTTGATGACCGCAGGTCTAGAGCTCACTCGACGCAGAACTCGTTGCCTTCCGGGTCGAGCATGACGACCAGCCCGTGCGCGCTCGTGCTGGACCGTGGCACCCAGCGCGGCCAAGCGGGCCACCTCGTCGACGACGGCCCCAGGTGCGCGAAGATCGAAGTGCATCCGATTCTTGGCCGACTTGGGTTCGGGCACCTTGACGAACCACATGCTCGGGCCGCCCCACCCTGCCGGCTCGACGAACGCCTTGTCCGAGGTGGAGTCCTCGTCCACGTTCGACCCGAGCGCGCCCGCCCAGAACGCGGCCACGACCAGCGGGTCGGCGCAGTCGACGGTCACGGACTTGACGTAGCTCGCTGTCATGGGTCCAACGTAGGGCCGGGCGGATGGTCGGCTCCAGTGGATAACCAGGTGCGTACTGCCTGCAGGCGCTGCTTCGATGAGGTCATGACCCTGCGATGGCAATGCGTGTGCGTCAACTCCACCGATCCTCAGAAGCTGGCGTCGTTCTGGGAGCAGACGCTGCGCTGGCGTCGCACCTACGACAGCGACGACGAAGTGTGCCTCGAGCCACCGGCCGGCAGCCCCGAGGACGGCGTCTCCCCCGACCTGTTGTTCCTGCGGGTGCCGGAGGAGAAGTCGGTCGTCAACCGTCTGCACATCGACCTGCGTCCAGACGACCGCGATGCCGAGGTCGAGCGGCTGCTCTCGTTGGGCGCGACGCGCGCGGATGTGGGCCAGCCGTCCGACGTCTCGTGGGTCGTGCTCGCCGACCCCGACGGCAACGAGTTCTGTGTGCTGCGCGCGCTTACGCCCGAGGAGCTCGCAGCGAGCTGAGCGGACTCAGCCGATCATCAGCCGCCGGATTTGCGACCAGCTGTCGACGAAGCCGGGATGCAGGGGTAACCCGTCGACAGCGGCAGCCGACAGCCAGGCCAGGTCTTGCTGCTCACCGCCCGCGACCTCGCGCAGGTCCGGTGCGACATCGCAGACGGCGACGATCGTGGTGTAGCTCCAGCCGCCATGGTCATCGACGTGCCGCGCGAGCTCCCGGGCGTGTCGGCCAGGTCCAGGCCGGTCTCCTCGAGCACCTCACGGAGTGCCGCCTGCCAGGCCGTCTCGCCTCGGTGCAGGGCGCCACCGGGGACCGACCAGGTACCTCCGTGGTGCACCCAGTCCGCGCGGTGCTGGAGCATCACCTCAGGGGTCGAGACCGCTCCGAGCGGCGTACGCCGGGTGAGCAGCAGCCCGGCTGCGCCCAGCGACCCCCAGTGACGATGGCCGCGTGCGCAGCGGGCCCAACGGTTCGTGTCGTGCACGGCTTCGAACCTACCGACTCGTCAGACGGGCAGCCCGCCATGACCTGCGGTCTCCCGGGCGCCTGGTCAGTCCAGGTAGTCGCGCAGGACCTGTGAACGCGAGGGGTGGCGGAGCTTCGACATCGTCTTGGACTCGATCTGTCGGATTCGCTCGCGCGTCACTCCGTAGACCTTGCCGATCTCGTCCAAGGTCTTCGGCTGGCCATCGGTCAGTCCGAAGCGCATCGAGACGACGCCGGCCTCGCGTTCGGACAGGGTGTCCAGCACCGCGTGAAGCTGCTCCTGCAGCAGCGTGAACGAGACGGCGTCCGCCGGGACGATCGCCTCCGAGTCCTCGATCAGGTCACCGAACTCCGAGTCGCCGTCCTCGCCCAGAGGCGTGTGCAGAGAGATCGGTTCGCGACCGTACTTCTGGACCTCGACGACCTTCTCCGGCGTCATGTCGAGTTCCTTGGCCAGCTCCTCCGGCGTCGGCTCGCGACCCAGGTCCTGGAGCATCTGCCGCTGCACGCGTGCCAGCTTGTTGATGACCTCGACCATGTGGACCGGGATCCGGATGGTGCGGGCCTGGTCGGCCATGGCGCGGGTGATCGCCTGTCGAATCCACCAGGTGGCGTACGTGGAGAACTTGTAGCCCTTGGTGTAGTCGAACTTCTCGACCGCACGGATCAGACCCAGGTTGCCCTCTTGGATGAGGTCCAGGAAGAGCATGCCGCGACCCGTGTAGCGCTTGGCTAGCGAGACCACGAGCCTGAGGTTGGCCTCGAGCAGGTGATTCTTGGCGCGACGGCCGTCCTCGGCGATCCAGCCCAGCTCATCGAGCATCTTGGCCGAGATCTTGCCCTCTCGGCCGAGCTTCTCCTCCGAGAAGAGGCCGGCCTCGATCCGCTTGGCCAGTTCGACCTCCATCTCGGCGTTCAGCAGGGGAACCTTGCCGATCTGCTTCAGGTAGTCCTTGACGGGGTCTGCTGTGGCTCCCGCGACGGTGACCGTCTGCTCGGGCTCGTCAGCCTCGTCGGCCTCGGAGAGGGTGAACCCCTGCTTCTCGTCCTCCTTGAGCGTGGGATCACTCACGAGGTCCTTCTCGAAGACGGCGTCGTCGATGTCGGCCAACGCCTTCTTGCCGTCGACGTCGACGGCTTCCGCGAGAGGCGCCGCCGCGTCGATCTCCACCGGCGGTGCGTCCGACTCGGCCTTGCTGGCCTTCGTGGCACGGGCCGCCGACTTCTTGGCTGTGGCTTTCACCGAGGTCGCCGTGGTCGGCTCGGACTTGGCAGCGGTCTTCTTCGCGGGAGCCTTCGCAGCGGTCTTGGCTGCCGGCTTCTCCGTCGGCTTCGCAGCCGTCGATCGGCTCGAGGTCTTGGTGACCGTGGCAGCCTTTTTCGCGGGTGCCTTGGCCGGGCTCTTCGTCGGGCTCTTCGCAGCGGTCTTCGTCGGGCTCTTCGCCGCGGTCTTCTTGGCAGGTGCCTTCTTGTCGGAGGCTTTCTTCGCCGCCGCCGACACCGTCGCGCGTCCGCTGGCAGCGGCGACCACTCGCTTACCACTCGCGCTGTCGTCGGCGCTGACTGCGACCGTGACTCCGTGCAGCGACAGGTGCTTGAGCAGCGCCTTGCGGTGTGCTGCCGACACGTCGGCCTGCTCGAACGTGTCGCGGACGTCGTTGGGAGACACCTGTCCCTCTCGGTGTCCCTGGGCGATGAGACGCTCCACCGAAGGGTGAGATAACAGAGATTCAGGAAGGGTGCGGGACGTGCTCGGCGACACGAACGTCCTCTCGTAGATCGACTCGGGGGCGCGGCAAAGCCCGGTCACGTCAAGATGCCGCGCCTCTATTGTGACACGGCGTCGAGGCTGCTCAAGCCAGCCCCCGGATGCCGCAAGGGGCAATCCGCATCACGGTGCGGACAGGGCTGACTCCAGCACGTCGAGGCAGCGGTCGAGCTCGTCGTCGCTCACGCCCCCGAAGCCGAGGACGAGGCCGTGGGTGTTGTGGCTGCGTCCATAGGCCGCCAGAGAGGGTATGTCGAACCCGGCCGTCAACGCGGCGGCTCGGACCGCCTGCGCCTTCCGGGCGGGCAAGGGAATGGTGACGTACATCCCGGCACCGGCGCCCGCGACTCGGACCAGCGGATCGAGCCGACGGCGGATCAGGTCACCCCGCCTGCCGTAGACCCGCCGTGCCGACCGGACCAGACGGTCCACGTAGCCGTCCCGCAGCATCGCCAGAAAAGCGCGCTGCGCCGGCCACGAGGCGTGGTCATGCCGAACCGCTGCGCCGGCGGCCAGCTCTGCGACCAGATCGGCCGGCCCGATCAACCAACCCAGACGGAGTGCCGGGTGAACTGCCTTGGCGGCCGTGCCGAGATAGATCACGTCGGCCGAGATCGAGGCCATCGCCGGGAGCGGAGCGACGTCGTAGCGGAACTCCGAGTCGTAGTCGTCCTCGATGATCAACGCCCCGCGACGACGGGCCTCGGCGGCCAGACCCATCCGCCGCGCCGCGGACAAGGTCACCCCGGTGGGGTGCTGGTGAGCCGGCGTCACGTAGACCGCACGGACGTCCGGCCGCTGCACCTGGCTGAGGCTTTCGACCATCAGCCCGTCCCCGTCCACGGGGACGTCGACCACGGCGAAGCCGGATGCTCTTGTCACGTCGACCGCGGCTCGATAGCCGGGATCCTCGATCGCCACAGCTCCGCCGGCCAGTGCACCGAGCACCAACGACAGTCCGTGGGTCGTCCCGGCAGTGACGAGCACCTCCGACGCATCACATGTAAGCCCGCGTCGCCGGGCTACGTAGGCCGCCAGCAGCTCGCGGAGCTCCCTCAGTCCCGCCGGATCCGGGTACCCCCGCGGCGGGGTCGCGGCCGACATCTCTCGCCAGGCGCGTCGCCAGCCGGGCTCGAGCCGAGGATCGACGTAGGGGGTCCCGGTGTCGAAGCTCACGCGGTCAACACCGACCGCGTCGAGTCTGGACGACGGCCCGGGCCGGCTCCGCGGCGCCCCCGGTCGACGGATGCCGACGTCATGAACGAACGTGCCCGCCCCGTGTCGGGTCCTCACCCAGCCTTCCGCGAGGAGCTGGTCGAAGGCTGCCTCCACGACGGCGCGGGCCACGGCGAGCTCGGCGGCCAGGGCGCGCGAGGACGGCAGACGCTGTCCGGGAGCGAGCGCGCCCGACGCGATCAGGCGGCGTACCTGCCGGGCCACCTGGACCGGCAGCGTGTCCCCGCTACGACGGTCGAGCGTCAGCGCCAGCGGCACCGGTGGTGTGGACGCCATCAGGACCTCCTGTCGTGGCACACCAGAATGTGGCCTGCTCAGATCGTTGGTAATTGGCTCGTGTCGTGAGCCACTATCAGGACGAGAATAGAGCCATGACCGTGAGCAGCACCGATGCGTCCCTGTCCCCCACAGCCCGTACCCGCGTCGGCCGGCACACCGAACGGGCCCGTACCGACCGTGCGGACCTGCTCGCCGTACTCCGCGAAGCGCTGGTCTGTCACGTCGGCGTCATGATGGGCGGGCACCCGGTGGTCCTCCCCATCGTCTTCGGCGTGGATCCCGACGGCCCTGACGACGGCGGAACCCTCTACCTGCATGGCTCGGTCGCCGCCGGGGCTCTGGCCGCCGCCCCGGATCAGGACATCTGCGTGACGGTGACGCACGTGGACGCCCTGGTCCTGGCTCGGTCCGCCTTCCATCACTCGATGAACTACCGCTCGGCCGTCGTCATCGGACAGGCGAGGAAGGTCGACACCGAGGCGGAGATGCGCCATGCGCTCGATCTGATCGTGGACCAGGTCGTTCCCGGCCGGGCCTCCACGTTGCGGCCACACACCCGCAAGGAGCTGGCGGCGACGACCGTGATTGCTGTGGCGCTCCGTGAGGCGTCGGTCAAACAGCGCACCGGTGGCGTCGGCGATGACCGGTCCGACATCGAGGCAGGGGTCTGGGCCGGGGTGCTGCCGCTTCGGCTGGTGGCTGGAGACATCGTGAACGACGAGGAGGCGGCGGCACTCGCGGTGCCCGACGACGTACGCCGTCGCCGCGGTCAGTTCGCCTGAGCGAGTCGACGCTCGACCCAGCCGGCCCAGCGGACGACCAGCGGGCGAGCTCAGCCCCGGGCTGCGTTGGCGGCCGCCAACTCAGCCTCGGGCTGCCTTGGCGGCCGCCTTCTGCTCCTTCTTGAAGCTGCGCACCTTCTCCAAAGAGGCCTGGTCGCGAACATCGGCCACCGATCGGTACGCGCCCTCCTCCGCGTAGGCGCCTGCTGCTTGCTGCCAACCCTCAGGCCGGACGTTCAGCTGCTTGCCGAGCAGTGCCACGAAGATCTGAGCCTTCTGCTTGCCGAAGCCTGGCAGCGCGCTGAGCCGCCGGAACAGCTCGGACCCGCTGTCTGCACCCTGCCAGAGCTCGGCGGCGTCACCGTTGTAGTCGCTCACTACGATCTGGGCGAGCTGTTGCAGCCGTGCGGCCATCGATCCAGGAAAGCGGTGAACGGCTGGCGGTACGGCACACATGGCTGCGAACTCCTCGGGCGGTGCCGAGGCGATCGTCTCGGGGTCCAACGTCCCGAACCGGTCCAGAATCTTGGCGGGTCCCGCGAAGGCGCGTTCCATCGGGAACTGCTGGTCCAACATCATGCCCGCGAGCAGCGCGAACGCGTTGGTGGACAAGACCTCGTCCGCGGCGGCATCCTGCACGATCTGCACGGGCATCCCGTGATCTTGCCAGAACCCGGCTTGCGCGAACAGGTGAGACCCAGGACGGCGCTACTCGGCCGCCTTGACGGCGAGCACCGGACAGGGCGCGTCGAGGAGGATGCGCTGAGCGTTGCTGCCCAAGATGAGCTTGCCGACCGGGCTGCGACGACGCAGACCGATCACGATGAAGTCGGCGGAGACCTCGCCGGCGACGTTGATCAGGTCCTCCGCCGGGTCCATGCCACGCACGAGCTGACGGATCTCGTGCTCGACCCCGGCGTCCTTGAGCTGGTGTCGCACCTCCTCCAGCTGCGACTCGGACTCCGCGGCCTCGTCCCGGTCGAACTCGCGGCCGCCCCGGTGGGAGTTGACGACGACGAGGCTCGAGCCGCGCAGCTTGGCCTCCTCGGCGGCCAGCCGGAGCGCCGCCTGACCCTCGGCCTTCGGTACGTACCCGACCACGATGACGCCCATGAACTGCTCCTTCTCACCGGCCTGCGAGCGGTCTCGCATGCGGACTCGTGCCGAACGCTACTAGTGACCTGTCCGACTAGTCGATGGGCCACTCGTGCACGGGAACGTTCTCGTGCATCAAAGAGCTGTAACGACGGACCACCTCGCGCAGCGCATCGAAACGGTCGGTGGCGCGTGAGTCGAACAGCTTGTGGAACATCTCCGTCTGCCAGGTGGCTCCGTTACGACCGGTCAGGCAGCGCTGCTCGATGATCCCGAGCAGGCGGTCGCTCTCCTCGGCGGCAATCCCCCAGCGGTCCAATCCGTCTCGCGCCCGGGGTAGCAGCCGGCGCAGGGCGAGCTCGGCGGCGCCGACCTGCCCAAGTCCCGGCCAGTAGACCTGGGCCGCCATGCCGTCCCGGGCGCCGGCATGGAAGTTCTCCTCAGCAGCCGAGAACGACATCTGGGACCACAGCGGTCGCTCGTCCTCGGCCAGGGAGCGCACCAGTCCGAAGTAGAAGGCGGCGTTGGCCATCATGTCGACCACGGTCGGTCCTGCCGGCAGGACCCGGTTCTCGACCCGGAGATGAGGCACCCCACGGACGACGTCGTACACCGGCCGGTTCCAGCGGTAGATCGTGCCGTTGTGCAGCCGCAGCTCCGGCAGCTGGGGAGTGTCGCCGTTGTCGAGGACGGCGACCGGGTCCTCGTCCTCGGTGATCGGCAGCAGCGCGGGAAAGTAGCGGACGTTCTCCTCGAAGAGGTCGAAGATCGAGGTGATCCACCGCTCGCCGAACCACACCCTCGGGCGAACCCCCTGCGACTTCAGCTCCTCGCTCCTGGTGTCGGTTGCCTGCTCGAAGAGCGCGATCCGCGTCTCCGCCCACAGCTCCTTGCCGAACAGGAACGGGGAGTTCGCCCCCAGTGCAAGCTGGATCCCGGCGATCGCCTGGGAGGCGTTCCAGTAGGTCGGGAAGTCGTCCGGGCTGGTCTGCAGATGCAGCTGCATCGACGTGCAGGCCGCCTCGGGCATGATCGAGTCAGCAGTCACGCGAAGGCGGTCGACGCCCCGGATCGAGATCTCGAGGTCCTCACCGCGCGCGGCGAAGATCTGGTCGTTGAGCAGCCGGTAGCGCGGATTCTCCGACAGCGTGTCCGTGTGCATGTGGGTGGTCTGGAGGGTCGGGAGGATCCCCACGGTGACCATGTGTGCGCCGACGCTGCGAGCCTTCTTTTCGGCTGCGTTGAGACTCTCGCGAACATCCTGCTCGAAAGCCCCGACCCCGCCCTCGCTCAGGCGGCGAGGAGCCACGTTGATCTCGAGGTTGAACTGACCGAGCTCGGTGACGAAGTCGGGGTCGGCGATTGCGGCCAGGACCTCGGCGTTCTTCATGGCTGGGTCGCAGTTGTCGTCGACGAGGTTGAGCTCGACCTCGAGGCCGGTCATCGGACGATCCACCTCGAACCGCGACTCACGCAGCATCCGTGCGAAGACATCCAGACAGGTGCGCACCTTCTCTCGGTAGCGTCGCCTGTCGTCGCGCGTGAACTCCCGGCGCTCGACCTCCTGGCCCATCGTCGGTCCTCCTCACGGCACGTCGTCTGCGGTGTCCGCAGCCCGGTCCGCCCAGCCTCAGCCTGCCGTGCTTCGGCGGTCCACGCCACTCCCAGCGCCAGCAGGAGGCGGTCAGGCCGTCCGTTCGGGGCGATTGCCCTGCTCGCCGAAGGTCCAGACCCCCGGGTTGACGCTGGACGCGCACAGCTCGAGCAGCAACCGCGCCATCGAGTACTCCGGGTGCACGTGCAGAACGCGTTCGGCTCCGTGCGAGGCCAGCACGCCGCAACCCGACAGCCATGCCGCAAAAGCCGCGAGGCTCCCGACCGGTGCCAGCAGGTCGTCCGGAACGGCCCGAAGAGCACCGGACCAGAACGCGAAGTGGTCAGCAGCGTTGTCCCGGGTGATGAGCGACCACGCCAGATCCCGCATCGGGGTGCTCTGAACGGTCAGAACCAGCCGGACGAGGTGATCCATAGCCATCGGCTCCGACGCCGCGACAGAATCGACGACTGCCTGGCGAAAGCCGCTCTCAGTCCAGGAGCCCAGGTCTGCTCCCCGCAGCATCGCACGGAATGACTCGTCGAAGGCCGCCCGCTGAAGCGGATGCGGCTCGAACTGCTCCCGTAGGGCGTCCCGGCTGGGAGCGCGCGCCAGCCCGGCCAGCACGGCCTCGGCGGCCACCCGGGACGACTCGGCGTCGTACGCCGTCCCCCCAGGTGGACAGCACACCGCGTCGTCGCAGACGTAGGACCACCAACGCGAGCCGTCTGCACGCAGCGCCTCGACGACCGTGACGCCTTGCGAGGCGAGGGCAGCGAGGAGGCCCGTGACCACAGCGTCCGCCACCTCGACCCGCGTCGAGTACGCGACGAGCACCACCGGATCGAACCCGTGGTGCGCGATCAGGTCACAGACATACCCGACCTGGTGTTGAACCGCCCCCTCGTGGTCGCGCTCGTCCACCAGGTCGAGGCGGGCACACGGCCCGAAGCGCTGACGAGGGCCTTCCAACGCCACCAGGACGAGGCTCTCCTCCGGGTCGAAGCCCAGCAGATAGGGGACGATCGTCACGACGTCGGCCGGGTCCTTGACCCTCGTGACGGGCGTCGTGGTCCTTCGGTCGGGGTCGCGTGGCTGTCGGCGATTGCTCATGAGCGGTGATCCTGCGCCGTGAAGAGGGCCTCCGTCCGGCGCGGACGCGGGCCTGTGGAGAACGTGATCGGGGATGATGAACCTGTGCGTAACGTGGCGTCGATCCTTCATCTGGACCTCGACGCGTTCTTTGCCGCGGTCGAGCAGCGGGACAAGCCCTCGCTGCGCGGAAAGCCCGTCATCGTCGGCGGTGTCGGGCAGCGAGGAGTCGTCGCGACCGCCTCTTACGAAGCTCGTCGGTTCGGGGTGCGCTCGGCGATGTCCACGGCCGAAGCACGCTCGCGCTGTCCGCACGCGGCGTTCCTGGTCGGCCGCTTCGACGCTTACCGGGCTTCGAGTCGGCTGGTCATGAAGGCGCTGCGAACCCGCTCACCGCTCGTCGAGCCACTCTCGCTCGACGAGGCGTTCGTCGATTTGGCAGCCTCGCCCGAGCCGCTGGACCTGTCCCCGGCAGGGCTGGACCGGGTCGCGGCCGACCTGAAGGCCGAGGTTCACGAGGTGACCGGCGGGCTCACGGCATCCGTCGGCATCGCAACCTCGAAGCTGATCGCCAAGATCGCCAGTGAGCTCGACAAGCCCGACGGTGCCGTGGTCATCCCGGCCGGATCCGAGCAGGATCTCCTGGCTCCGTTGCAGGTGACCGTGATTCCCGGCGTCGGGCCCGCCACCGCGGGCAGGCTGCGCCAGGTCGGCGTCCAGACCGTCGAGGAGCTGCGCCTGCTCAGCCTGGATGAGGTCATCCGGGTCGTCGGGCAGGCTCACGGCACCAGTCTGTACGCGCTGGCACGCGCAGACGACGACCGTCCCGTGGTGGCCGAGCGCGAGACGAAGTCGGTGTCCGTCGAGGACACCTTCGAGGTCGACCTGGTCGACCCAGTGCTGCTGGCGGCCATCGTCGACAGACACGCGCGCAGTGTCTGTGAGCGCCTGACGAAGGCGAAGCTGTCCGGGCGGACCGTGACGGTCAAGGTCCGGATGCACGACTTCACCACCTTGACCCGGTCCGCAACGATCGCCGGACCCACCGATCGGCCCGCCGTCGTCAGCCGGCTGGCGCGCGGGCTGCTCGCCGAGCTCGACACCTCCGGCGGCGTTCGCTTGCTCGGCGTCGGCGTCTCCGGGTTGGCCGACTGGATCCAGGACGACTTGTTCGTCGACGAGGACGACGCGCTCGACGAACCTCTCGTGCTGCCGGACGGCGACCCCAACGTGGCGCACACCCGTCCACGCCACGGCCGAGGGTGGATGCCCGGAGTCGACGTCGAGCACCCGGAATTCGGGCCTGGCTGGGTCTGGGGCGCCGGTCTGGGCCGCGTCACCGTCCGCTTCGAGACCGCCGACACCGGCCCCGGGCCGGTCCGTACTCTGTCAGCCGACGACCCGGACCTGGTACGCCGCCCGGTGCCCGTGGATCACGACGACGACTCCGTTGTCAGCGACCCGGCGGACTCCGTTGTCAGCGACCCGGACCGGACCGGAGCCGGCGAAACCGCACCCGGTCGCCTGGTCGAGCCTGAGCACACGCCGCCAACCCCGACTCGGTGACGACGCCCACGACGGGGTAGCCGCCGGTCACGGGGTGGTCGGCCAGGAACACCAGCGGCTGCCCGGAGGCGGGCACCTGCACGGCGCCGTTGACCAAGCCCTCACTGGGAAGCTCGTCGGTGACCGTTCGCTCGAGAGGCTCCTCGCCGAGCAGCCTCACAGCGGTGCGGTTGGAGTCCTGCGCGACCACGTAGTCGTGCTCGAGCAGCCGCTCCAGCGACGCCTCGGTGAACCAGTCATCCCGCGGACCCGGAGCAAGCGGCAGCGTGACCACCTCAGCCCATCGGACCGGCACGGCCGCCACCTCCGCCTCGGACAGCTCCTCGACGGCACCGGTTGACCTCGCCGCGTCCGGAGGCCGTCCGAGCGCCAGTGCCGTTCCCGCCTCGACCGGCGGAGGTCCGAGCCCCGACAGCGTGTCGGTCGACCGGCTTCCCAGCACCAGGGGCACATCGATGCCGCCGGACAGCGCCAGCCAGCAGCGCAGCCCGGCGTCGGCCGCCACGATCTCGATCCGTTCCCCTGCTCGGACGGACTCCGCCGTCCCCCACGAGGCGGCACGTCCGCCCACCCGCAGCCCGACCTGGGCGCCCGTGACAGCTATCCGGACCGAGCGCTCCGGTCGCATGGCGAGGCCGCCCAGCACGATCTCCAGTCCGGCTGCCTCTGCGGGGTTCCCGACCAAGCGGTTTGCCAGGGCCAACGCCTCCGGGTCCAAGGCTCCAGAGCTCGGTACTCCCAGGTGCATCGAACCCGGCCGACCCCGGTCCTGGACCAGGGTCAGTGGCCCAGCCTCCTCGATGCGTAGCATCACCGACCGGATCCCGTCGGGTCGAGCGACCGGAACCTCACGCGGTCACCCGGTTGGAGCAGCGCAGGCGGTTCCCGAGCCACGTCGAACATGGTCTCGTCGGTGCTCCCGATGAGCTGCCACCCGCCGGGCATGGCAACCGGGTAGAGGCCGCAGTACGGGCCTGCCAAGCCGACCGAGCCGGCCGGCACGCGGGGCCGCGGGTCGTCCCGGCGGGACACGGTGGGGAGCGCGGGCTGACTCGTGCAGTAGGCAAAGCCCGGCGCGAAACCGCAGAACGCAACCGTGAACTCTGCCTCCTGATGGCGCCGCACCACGTCCTCGGCCTCGCACCTCCACTGCCTGGCCACCTCCTCGAGGTCGTCCCCGTCGTAGCGGATCGACAAGGTGACGATCTCGCCGGTGAGCGTCTGCCCCGCGCCACTCTCCGGGGGGTCCGCCGCGGCGAACTGCTGCCACCAGTCGTCTGGATCGACCCCATCGATCAGGATCGTGCGCGCGGCAGGAACGATGTCGCGCGCGGGCGGCAGCCGTCCCGCGTCCGCCAGTCGTCGAAGCTGCTGGTAGGTAGCTGTGACGTCCCGGTCGTCGTCCAGCTCGACGAGCAAGGCCCGTGGCCCGACCGGGAGCCGTCTCACCGAGCCGCCAGCCCGAGCGCGTCGCGGGCTGCCTGGGCGAGCTCGCCGGCCTTGGGTGTGTCGCCGTGGATGCAGATGGAGTCAACCTCGACGTCGATCGATCCTCCGTCGATGGTCGCCACTGTGTTGGTGGCGAGCAGCCGCCGCACCCTGCGACCGACCTCCTCGGGATCGGTGATCAGCGACCCGTCAGCCGAGCGTGCCACCAAACGGCCGTCGGCGTCGTAGGCGCGGTCGGCGAAGAACTCACGGATCACGCTGCCTCCCCGGTCCTCGACCAGGCGCTGCGCGACCGAGCCGGGAAGGGTCATGAGGGGCAGGTCGAAGTGCATCGCCACGTCGGCGACGGCGCCGGCCTGCTCTGCATCGTGGACGATCCGGTTGTAGAGCGCGCCGTGCGGCTTGAGATAGCTCACGGATGCCCCGACCTCGCGCGCTGCCGTCCTCAGCGTCTCGACCTGTTCGGTCAGGTCTCGAACCAGGTCGTCGTGGCCGATCTCGACATCCACCCTGCCGAAGTTCTCCCTGTCCCGGTACGACGGCTGCGCGCCGACCTCGACGCCGTGCTCCACGGCCATGCTGCACAGGGTCCGCATCGTCTGCTCGTCCCCGGCGTGAAACCCGCAAGCCACGTTGACCTGGGTGACGATCTCGATGAGGTCCACATCCGAGTCGAAGCCTTCGCCGACATCTGCGTTGAGGTGATAGCGCACAGTCATACCGCCATTGTGTCGCGGTCCGGACGTCCCCGCCGGTAGCCGGACCGTCGCGGCCCTGCTCCGGCAGAACGCCTGTGTGGTCGTCTACCGCAGGTAGACGACCACACACGTCCTCGTCACCCGGCCGCGGCCCGGCCGCGTATCGTCCCCAGGCGTTCGGCGTTCCAGCCGCTGTCCACAGCGTGGTTCGCCCCGAGCGCGACCACCCCACATCTCGTCGGTCGCCGCTGATCTTCTGCTGGGATGGATGCACGTGATCAGGCAGACCCACCAGACGACGAGCTCCGCGCCGTGGCGCGCGCGTGGGTACGGGCGTCGAGCGAGCTTGCCTGGATCGGCAGCAGGGCCGATCGCGAGATCGAGCTCGACACTCTCGAGGGCCGGGTGCTCACCTTGCTCGTCAGACGCCCGCGCTGGGTGATGAGTGACGTCAGGGAGGCCGTCGGGGTGGACCGCCGGGTCATGTCGCGCCTGTTCGGTCGCCTGGAGAATCGTGGCTGGGTGACGCGTGAGGGCCCTGCCGACGACCTCAGGCACGTGATGATCGCGGCCACCGAGGCTGGTCGAACCAGCTGGGCCAAGGCCGAAGACCGGCGAGTCGACCTCCTGGCAGCGTTGATCGGCGGTGTCGAGGATGGCGAAGTCCCCGCGACCGACGCATTGACGCGACGGCTCGCCGTCGTGATGCGACGTTTCGACCAGTGGGGCTTCTGGGATCCGCGCTTCTACCGGAGGGCACGATTCGCCGATCGCGGTGCGGCCGAGCGCCTGCACGAGCGTTGACGGATCGAACAGACGACCGCGGGCGTGCCGGCACCGAGTAGGGTCGCGACGTGACACAGACGAAGACCTCTGACGTCGATCTCCCCCGTGCTGCCAAGCGCCCGATCGAGCGCACCCACCACGGCGACACGTTCGTCGACAACTACGACTGGCTGCGCGACAAGGACAGCCCCGATACCCGGGCCTACCTGGAGTCGGAGAACGCATACGCGGACGCCCAGATGGCCCACCTGGCCGACCTTCGGGAATCGATCTTCGGCGAGATCAAGTCACGCACCCAGGAGACCGATCTGTCCGTGCCGAGCCGTCGCGGAGGGTACTGGTACTACCGACGGACCGAGGAGGGCCAGCAGTACCCGATCGTCTGCCGGACCAAGGCCGTCGATGACGACTGGACTCCCCCGGTCCTCGAGCCCGGAGTCGATATCGTCGATGAGGACGTCCTGCTCGACTGCAACGAGCTCGCGGACGGCAAGGCCTTCTTCTCCCTGGGCGCCTTCACGGTTTCCCTCGACGAGAACCTGTTGGCGTACTCGACCGATGTCGTCGGCGACGAGCGCTACACCGTTCGGGTGAAGGACCTGAGGACCGGCGACCTACTGCCCGACGAGATCCCCAACACCCTGCACAGCGTGACCTGGTCGGCGAACGGGACGCACCTCTTCTACACGACCGTCAATGACGCGTGGCGCCCCGACAAGGTCTGGCGGCACGAGCTCGGCACGGCCGCCGTGGACGACGTGACCGTCCACACCGAGACCGACGACAAGTTCGGCGTCGGGATCGAGCGAAGCACGAGCGACCGCTACCTCATCCTTTCGGTCGGGTCGAAGATCACGTCGGAGGCGCGGATCCTCGAGGCCGACGACCCGACCGGTGACTTTCGCGTCGTCATCCCACGCGTCGAGGGTGTCGAGTACGACGTCGACCATGCCGTGATCGGCCAGCAGGACCGCCTGGTGGTCCTGCACAACCGGGACGCCCTCAACTTCACGCTGGGCATCGGGCCCGTGACGCTCGCTTCGATCGACGAGCTCGAGACCGTCATCCCCCACGATGACGCGGTACGGCTCTCGGGCGTCACGGTCTCGGCCACGACCATGGCAGTCAACCTGCGGCAGAACAGCCTGCCGCAGGTCCGGGTCTTCCCGATCGATGCCGACGGCCTCGGCGAAGGCGCGAACATCGCCTTCGAGGAGGAGCTCTTCGAGGCGACTGCTACTGGCTTCGGCGACTGGCAGCAGCCGTTCGTGCGCCTGAGCTACGGCTCGTTCGTGACCCCGGCCTCGGTGTACGAGTACGACCCGAAGACCGGTGACCTCCACCTGCGCAAGCAGCAGCCGGTACTCGGGGGCTACGACCCCGCCGACTACGTTCAGACGCGCGAGTGGGTAACCGCACGCGACGGCGCCCGGATCCCGGTCTCGATCGTGCGGCACAAGACCGTCGCAGCGCACAGTTCCGCACCGGTCCTGCTCTACGGCTACGGCTCGTACGAGATCAGCTATGACCCGTTCATGAGCATTGCCCGGCTCTCCTTGCTGGACCGGGGGATGGTCTACGTGTTGGCTCATGTCCGAGGCGGGGGCGAGCTGGGGCGCTCCTGGTACGAGCAAGGCAAACTTCTTCACAAGAAGAACACCTTCACCGACTACATCGACGGTTGCCCAGCACCTGGTCGACACCGGCTGGACCACAACCCCTCAGCTGGTCGGAATGGGCGGCAGCGCAGGTGGCCTGCTGATGGGTGCCGTGGCCAACCTGGCGCCGGACCTGTTCGGTGGCATCGTGGCCCAGGTGCCCTTCGTCGACGCGTTGACGACGATCCTGGACCCCTCGCTCCCGCTGAGCGTCATCGAGTGGGACGAGTGGGGCGACCCGCTGCACGACCCGGAGGTGTACGCGTACATGAAGTCCTACACGCCGTACGAGAACATCCAGCCGCGCGCCTATCCGGCCATCTACGCCCACACCTCCATCAACGACACGCGGGTGTTCTACGTCGAGCCGGCCAAGTGGGTGGCGCACCTGCGCGAGATGCTGCCCGACTCCAGCCGGGTCCTCTTCAAGTGCGAGATGTCGGCCGGCCACGGCGGAGCAAGTGGCCGCTACGACGCCTGGCGCGAGCAAGCGGAGTTCTACGCGTGGATCCTGGACACGGCCGGGGCGGCCCACGGTCCCGTGGTGTGAACCACCTGCGTACTGCACAAGTTCGCGGCGTTTAAGAAGCACCTGAGACGGGCAACTCCTCTCATCTGCTCGGCGTTCTACAGGTACTCCACATCCCGTGGAGCCAAATACCTACGTACGAGTAGGAATCTTGCGGACACCAGAGGCGTTGTCCCAGTACAGGCCGCTGTATGGGGGCTCTGGTGGGACAGCGAAGGAGAGGATCGCCGTGGCACAGACTCGATCGGCACGGGGACGCAGCGCAACACTCGACTCCCGCGACAGCGGGATCGAAGGCCGCGACAGCGTGGGCATGTATCTCGACGAGATCGCGCGCACGCCGCTGCTCGATGCCGCCACTGAGGTAGAGCTGTCCAAGGCCATCGAGGCGGGCCTGCTGGCCAAGCACCTCCTCGACACCGGTCGGGTAGCCCGCGCGAAGGGGGGCGCTCCCAAGCGCGCCACCCGTGAGGAGCTGGAATGGCTGGTCGCAGAGGGTGACCGCGCCACCCAGCGCTTCATCCAGGCGAACCTCCGCCTGGTCGTCTCCATCGCGCGCAAGTACGGTCGCTCGGCGATGCCCATGCTCGACCTGGTCCAGGAGGGCAACACCGGGCTGATCCGGGCCGTGGAGAAGTTCGACTACGCCAAGGGCTACAAGTTCTCGACGTACGCCACCTGGTGGGTACGTCAGGCGATCACCCGCGGCATCGCCCAGCAGGCCCGGGTGGTCCGGCTTCCCGTGCATGTCGTGGAGGAGCTCAACCAGATCGGGTCCGCCCGACGCACCCTGGAGCGACAGCTCGGCCGCGACCCCGAGCCTGAGGAGATCGCCGCTGAGCTCGACATGGACATCGAGCGGGTGCTCGACCTGATCAGCTGGGGTCGTGACCACGTCAGCCTCGACACCCCCGTCGACGAGGACGGCGACACGTCCCTGGGCGACCTGGTTGCCAAGGAGACCACACCCGGACCGGACTCGGCCTTCCTGGACGTGGAGTCGCGCCAGCGGCTGGACGACCTGGTCGAGCTCCTGGACCCACGGTCGGCTGACGTCATCCGAGCCCGCTACGGCCTCGCCGACGGTCGCCAGGAGAAGCTAGCCGACATCGGTGCGCGGCACGGCGTCTCGGCCGAGCGGGTCCGCCAGTTGGAGCGTGAGGCGCTGGCCCAGCTGCGCCGGCTCGCCGACCCCGACCTCGCCGCCTGACGAGCGTTCCCGTCAGTCGCGCGTTCCGTCGGCCGGGCGTTCCGAGGGGCGGGCCTTCCGTTGGTCGCGCGTTCCGTCAGTCGCGCGCCTTGTTGAGTTCTGTGCGCCTTGCCGCCGCAGCACGTCCGTCCAGACCTCGTCGACAGCGGCTTGCAGCTGTGCCAGCGACCCGTCATTGCTCAGGACGTGGTCGGCAGCCGCAAGCCGCTGATCACGTCCGGCCTGAGCTGCGATCCGAGAGCGCGCCTCCGCTTCGCTCAACCCGCGGTGTTCCACCAACCGCTGTACCTGGAGCTCAGTAGGCGCGTCGACCACGAGCGACGACGTCGAACTGGTCGGCCTGTCCGGTCTCGACCAGCAACGGGATGTCGTGCACGACGATGGCGTCAGGCCCTGCCTCGGCCTCGATCTGGGCTGCCCGAGCCCTGACCCGGGGGTGGATGATTCTCTCCAGCCGTTCACGTGCCAGGTCGTCGCCGAAGACCCGGCGCCCCATCGCCGCGCGGTCCAGGTCGCCCTCGTCCGTCAGCACGTCCGGTCCGAACGCGACCACGACCTCGGCCAGTCCCGGCGTACCTGCGGCGACCACCTCGCGCGCCAACACGTCGGCGTCGATGACCACAGCACCATGGGCCGCCAACATGGCACTCACGGACGACTTGCCTGATCCGATCCCACCGGTGAGCCCCACGCGCAGCATGGGCTCAGCCTGCCATCCCGCGCGGTCCAACCCGGCACGAGGCTCAGCAGCAGGTCAATCAGCCCGCCCGCTGAGTCGGCGTCCGGAAGATCCGGCGATACCGCTGCGGGCTGGTGCCGCGCAGCCGGGCGAAGTGGTGACGGAAGGCGGTGGCGTTACTGAAGCCGACCCGGGTGGCGATCCGCTCGATCGTCTCATCGGACTCCTCGAGCAGTCGCTCGGCGAGCAGGACCCGCTGGTTGGTGATCCAGTGGTAGGGAGTCGTGCCGGTCTCGGCCTTGAAGCGCCGGGCAAACGTGCGCGGCGACATCATCGCCTTGGCGGCCAGCGCCTCGACGCTCAGGTCGGCTCCGAGGTTGGTCCCGACCCACTCCAGCAGCGGCTGCAGGGTGTCGGCGGTCGTCACCGGAACCGGCGACTCGATGAACTGGGCCTGACCGCCGTCGCGGTGCGGCGCCACCACCATCCGGCGGGCCACCGTGGCAGCGACACTGGCGCCGAACTCACTCCGGATGATGTGCAAGCACGCGTCGAGCCCGGCCGCTGACCCGGCGGAGGTGATGATCGGACCGTCCTCGACGTAGAGCACGTCGCAGTGCACCTTGGCCTTCGGGAACCGCGCCTCGAACTCGTCGACGTAGCGCCAGTGGGTCGTGCACAACCGGCCGTCGAGCAACCCCGCCTCTCCGAGCACGAACGCGCCGGCGCACACCGACAGCAGCCGTGCTCCGCGGGCGTACGCCGCTCGCAGCGCTTCGATGACGCAGTCGGGTACCGGGTGGTCGCGCGGCATCGCCGGCAGGCAGATCAGGTCCGCCTCGACGAGCCGCTCGATCCCCTCGGTCACCTCCAACGCGAACCCCGGCAGACTGGTCGGGACGCGACCCGGCTCGGGTGCGCAGATCGCGAAGTCGAAGTTGGGAACGCCCTGGTCGTCCCGGTCCAGCCCCCACGCCTCGCACAGCACGCCCAGCTCGAACGGCGCTACCCCGTCGTAGACCAGTACAGCCACGTTCTTCAGCATCCAACGACCTCCCTTGGCCGCCATCCTGCCAGAAACTTGGCAGGAAATCGAGGTAGGGTGTCCCGTCTGCCACTCGTGGCCGGAGTTGGCTGAAGGCAGACTTACTGCCATGACCATCTACGCCGCTCTCATCCCGCTGGTGGCCGCCGCGCTCGTCGCCGCTTGGTACGGCGCCCGGCTGGCCCACCTGATCAAGTCCGACGGGTACGGTTTCCGTGCCGCGTCCGGTCTACCGCGTGACTGGTCCCCTTCGGTGGACCTGCCCAGCACGCCGTACGTCCAGAAGCCTCATCACTGATCGACGAGCCCGGGCGACGCCAGTCGCAGGGTCCCGCTCAACCCGCCAGCCAACGTTGAGATCTCGCAGGCTCGATCACCGGGACAACGTCATGACCGGGTCTCCGTCACGGAGGCCCGGTCCGGCATGGGTGCACCGGTAGGTGGGCGCGCCGAGCCGCTCGAGAACGAGGCGCAAGCAGGCCCGTTCGGCAGCCGTGCCCCAGAAGTTCGGATGCAGGGACTCCTGGATCTGGTGGGGGGCCAGGGTCGTGTAGAGCTGGTTCACCCACTCGACCCGGTCGACGGCGTGTGCCGCGCTCCAGGAACGCAGCTCGGTTTCCGAGAGCCGTTTCGTCCCCGTCTCGCACAACCGGTGCCCATCGAACGCCGAGGCGAGGTCGAGCACCTCGAACGGCGATCCGGTGGACCGCGCTGCCTGGGACACGGTGGCGTTGATCGCCGGAAGCACCACGGAGTCGGCCCAGCTGGCATCGGCCGCGAACAGCGGACAACCACCGAGCCGATCGCGATCGGTATCGCCGAAGCGCAGCCGGTCTCCGGGTGGCACCGGCGACGGATAGGTCATCAGGATGCGGCGGTAGTCGGCCTCGGCGTACCCCGCGCGTCGCATCGCGGTGCTGACACGGTGCAACGCCGCGGTGACCTTGGCCTTCACGCGGGACCGCGCCTGCGAGCTGAAGCGCGCCCTCAGGTCGGCGTCGTCACTGCACAGCTGGGGCGCCCCCGCCTTCGATGACCCGAAGCCGGTGACACAACGGCTGGCCAACGCACCGAAGCCGAAGTCGTTGCCGCCGATCGAGACGACGATCGCGGCGACCCGGTGGTGCGCGGCGAAGCGCTGCAGGGCCAGGGCCTGACCGACACCATCACCGTCCGGCTCATGGCTGAAATCCAGGCCCGGGGTGAAGCGCACTCCAGAGGCGTCGGAGCGAGTCGTGGCGCCGGAACACGCGAAGTTCCTGCCGCGCAGGCCGGCCACCTGGGGCACCGTGACCGTACGGGAGGCGCGGTGGCAACCGGGCTCGCTCTCCTGTCCGCGGCGGTCGAAGTACGCGTCAGGTCCGAGCGCGTCGACCCGACGGCCCGGCCCGGAGGTGTTGGCTCCCCAGCGGGCGCCTTCGCCGGAGACGTAGCTGTCGCCGAGCGACACGACCCACCCGGCGCCGTCACCGGCCGACGCAGGTCGCCCGGCTGCGCTCGGGGCCGTCCGGTCGGGCACGTCCCCGCCGGTGGGACTGCCTGTCGTGCATCCGCTCAGCAGGCACAGCGCGACGACTGAGCCGGTGAGGTACGCCGACGGGGAACGGCCCCACACCCGAAGGTGGGGGGCCGTCCACGCTGGACCTGGCGAAGAACCCGGTGGTCTGGTGTGTCGGTCCGCGCGACTGAACCTGTGCGGACCGCCTGTCACTGACCGCCGGTGAGCTTCTCGCGCAGCGCCTGCAGCGCCTCGTCCGATGCCAGTGAACCGTCGGCGTCGCCGCCACTCGGCACGGCAGCGCTGGCCGGGCTCTCGGTCGTGGTGTCGGCAGCCTCGCCGTCTCCGGCGCTGGTGCTGTCGGAGGAGTAGCTGGACGCCTCCACAGCCTCGACGTCAGCCTTGGCGGCGTCCTCGACCTGCTGCTTGTGTGCCTCCCAGCGAGCATGCGCCTCGGCGTACTGCTGCTCCCAGGCGGCCTTCTGCTCGTCGTAGCCCTCGAGCCACTCGCCCGTCTCCGGGTCGAAGCCCTCCGGGTACTGGTAGTTGCCCTGGTTGTCGTAGGAGGCGGCCATGCCGTACAACGTCGGGTCGAACTCCTCCGACGTGTGGTCGACCCCCTCGTTCGCCTGCTTGAGGGACAAGGAGATACGGCGACGCTCGAGGTCGATGTCGATGATCTTGACCATGACGTCGTCGTTGACCTGGACGACCTGCTCGGGGATCTCCACGTGACGCTCTGCGAGCTCGGAGATGTGCACCAGGCCCTCGATGCCCTCGTCGACGCGGACGAACGCACCGAACGGCACCAGCTTGGTGACCTTGCCGGGCACGATCTGACCCATCTGGTGAGTGCGCGCGAACTGCTGCCAGGGGTCTTCCTGGGTCGCCTTCAGCGACAGCGAGACGCGCTCGCGGTCCATGTCGACGTCGAGCACCTCGACGGTGACCTCTTGGCCGACCTCGACGACCTCGGACGGGTGGTCGATGTGCTTCCAGGACAGCTCGGAGACGTGTACCAGGCCGTCGACGCCGCCGAGGTCCACGAACGCACCGAAGTTGACGATCGAGGACACCACACCGGGCCGGACCTGGCCCTTCTGCAGCTGGGTGAGGAAGTTCTGACGGACCTCGGACTGAGTCTGCTCGAGCCACGCACGACGCGAGAGCACGACGTTGTTGCGGTTCTTGTCGAGCTCGATGATCTTCGCCTCGAGCTCCTTGCCGACGTACGGCTGGAGGTCGCGGACCCGACGCATCTCGACCAGTGAGGCGGGCAGGAAGCCACGCAGACCGATGTCGATGATCAGGCCACCCTTGACGACCTCGATGACAGAGCCGGTGACGACGCCGTCCTCTTCCTTGATCTTCTCGATCGTGCCCCAGGCGCGCTCGTACTGGGCGCGCTTCTTGGACAGGATCAGGCGGCCTTCCTTGTCCTCCTTCTGGAGGACCAGGGCCTCGACCTTGTCGCCGACGGCGACGACGTCGCCGGGGTCGACGTCGTGCTTGATCGACAGCTCACGCGAAGGGATGACGCCTTCGGTCTTGTAGCCGATGTCGAGAAGGACTTCGTCGCGGTCGACCTTGACGATCGTGCCGTCGACGATGTCGCCGTCGTTGAAGTACTTGATGGTGGCGTCGATCGCCGCGAGGAAGTCGTCCGCCGTTCCGATGTCGTTGACCGCGACCTGCGGTGTCTCGGTGCTGGCGGGAGGTGCTTCGATGCTGCTCGTCATGTAGGAGGAACTCCGTCGGGTGGATAGATGTCGTGCGTGCGCGCCCAAGGCCTTTGGATCGTGTTCCCACCGAGGTGACCCTGGCGACGTGGCGTGCCGGGATTAATGGAGTACGAGCACGGCCTGCTCCGTCTGAGGACATGCAGGCCTGAAGCGCACCGTCTAGGGTACGCGGGTTGCCGGTGACGGGTCAACGCGAGGCACGTCCCACGGCCAGGCGTGCAGGTTGCCGGTTCGGGCCTGGGCCAGCAGCAGAGTGCTGGCCAGCTCGCACACCGCGTTGGAGGGCACCCTTCCGGCCAGCTCGACCAGGGCCCACAGGTCAGCCGCTCTGCCCCGCTGGTCCACGTCGCGGATTCCGGGAGCCAGCTCCACGAAAGTGTCGCGGAGAGGCTCGGTGATCCGGCCGTCACGATCGAAGCGGGTGAGGTTCCCGTAGTCGGCGTAGGGCGCTCCGGCGTACGCGAACTCCCAGTCCAGCAGCGCCGTCACCTGTGAGGAAGCGGGGTCGACGAGGAGGTTCTTGGGGTTGAAGTCGCTGTGCACGAGGACGGTGCGGCCCTCGCTCTCCTCCACCGCCTCGGCCGAGATGTCCTCGGCGGTGTCGATCAGGTCGAGCAAGGCGTCGACGTCACGTTCCTGCCAGGCGGCGATGCGGCCGTTGTCGCGGTAGTGCAGCGCGAACTGTCTCAAGTCGGTGGGGAGGTCCGCGCCTGAGATCGTCAGCTCCGGGCCGTCGAACATCCCAGAGCGGAGGAAGGGTATCCCCGTGAGCCTCGCCAGGATGCAGCCGAGGTGGCGCCCGATCTGTCCCCAGTCCACGCCATGCCGATCCTGCTTGAGCAGCAGGTCCAGGGGGATACCGGCGAGTTTCTCCGTCACGAGCAGCGCCGGCTCGTCGCCGTGCGCCGGCCGTGCCTCGATCACCGCGGGCACCGGCAGGATCCCGCGGACCAGGCGCAACAGACTGGCGTCGACGACGGCGCGGCCGGGGTCGCGTCGATAGATGCGCAGCACGACCTGGTCGGTCGGGTCCTCACCGACGAGGAACGTCTCGCCGCTGTAGCCGCCATCCAGGGGGGTCATGGTCGCGCCGTACCAGTCCGTGGTCATCGGTCTCATCCTGCCAACCAGCCGTGGCCGCCTACGATCGGGGCATGAGCGAGTACCAGCTGACCTCGTGGCGAGAGCTGCCCTCCTTGGTGGTGGCCCGTGACGGCGACGCCGTCACGAAGGCGCCGATGCCGGGGCGGTTCCAGGAGGCGATCGACGAGGCCGCCATGCGACTGGGAGAGACCTCGAGCACGGCGTACCTGGAGGGGTGGACGCGCACGGACTGGACCTCGGCCGACGGTACGCCGGCGGAGGTGGCAGACCGGGTGGTGACCGACCTGGAGGCCCAGTGGTCCGACGACCGGCTCACCGCCTACCTGGCCGCGTTGTCAGAGTCGGCGCCAGGCTCGGAGCACGGCGCACCCTGACGCGTCGGTCAGGTGGGGCGGAGGTAGCGGCCGCGGCGGTGCACCAGCGGCTGGTGCTCGTCGGCGACGTCGAGATGCTCGATCACCAGGTCGACCAGGAGCGACCAGCCGACCTCGACCGGGTCACCCTCCCCGAGACGTGCACCCGCCCAGCTGGACGCGTCGACCAGCCGCGGACCCCACGCGGTGTCCTCCCACTCCCCCAAGGTGAAGACGCCACCCGGAGCAGGAGCCACCCCCGCGAAGGCGTCGGCAAGGTCGCGGTGACGCCATTCCAAGAGCTGTACGACGGCGGTCCGGGTCTCCAACAAGCGCTCGGAGAGGGCTGAGACCGGGTCGAGCAGACCCAGCACATGGCCGGGCTCACCGGCGGCCACGAGCAGCGAGGAGACGGTCAGTCCCGCCCGACCGGTTGGTCCGTCGCCGGCTCCGCTGGTCCAGAGCGAGACGGTGCCGCCGAGCCGACCGCGCCAGCGGCGTACCGGGTCACGCTGCTCCGGCGGCGTCTGGAACGGGTGGTCGGAGTGGATCGTCACCCTGCCCAGGCTAGGACCGCGAGCCTAACCTGGCGATGTGGACGACCAGACCTTCGCGCGATTCTTCATGGCTCACGCCTCGGTCGTGTCCGTCCTGGTCCGGCTGGTCGCGCCGAGCTGCGACCGGACCGACGACCTCGTCGACGACGCGTGGCTGGACGTCTACCGCAGCTGGCCGAGCATCAGCCGCAGTCCGCACCGGCTGGCCGCAGCACTGGCCCCGTTCGTGCGCCGAGCAGTCCAGGCAGCCGAGGCGGACGAGGTGGCCAAGGCGGATACCGCCGGACGCCGCGGCTCCTGGCGGACGCTCGAGCTACGCGACGACGTGATGCTGGGAGCGCCCGGGCTTCGCGGTCAGCAAACAGGGGATCCCAACGACGAAGGTGACCGGGTCAAGGGGAACCCCGGAGACCGGTCGATGGGGCGGGCCTTCGCGAATCTCGAGCCTCGGGAGCGGGCACTCGTCGCGCTCAGCGTGTACGTCGGGCTGGGCGACCGCGACCTGCGCAGGGCGGTTGGCTGGCTTCCCCCGAAGCCGGCGTACACGATGCACCGGGCTCGCCGCGACGTGCTGCTCACCGCCGCGCCAGAGTTCACTGGTCCCCCATCCGGGGTCAGGGTCACCGAGTCGACCGTGATGCAACGCCGCCTCCAGCGAGTGCTGACTGAACAGGCGGGGCCCGTGACGATGACCCCGCAGGCCGACTTCGCACGGTTGCAGTCCCGGCTCGCCACCGTGACCCAGCGTCGCGCGCTCCCTCGCCCCGGTCCGGTCGGACTGGCCCTGGCCGGTTTCGCGGCCGGCGTGGCCATCACGGCCGGCTTCCTGGTCGTGACGCATCAGCCCGATCTGCCGACCGCCAGCGCGCTCCCACTGCCGCCGCCGTCCGCGGGGCCGGGAATGCGGCTGGCCGGCTACCACTCCGTCGCCGTCTCGATCCCCAATTCCTGGGGCCACAACCGGGTCGAGTGTGGCGAGCCCGTCGCGGACACCACGGTGTACACCGACGCCACCCGTTCAGGCCCGTGCCTGCGCCGTGTCGGACCAACCGTAGGCAACCCCCAGCACTCGAGCATCACCTTCAAGGACCCACCCTCCAGCCTGCTCGTCGTCGGAAGGGTCCGCGAGATCACAAGGGTCAGCGGGCTCGCGGTCTACTCGGGCGGCCGCGAACGTCGAGATCAGCTCTGGACCGAGGTGATCCTGGTCCCGCGCGCCCACGTCGAGCTGATCGTGTCCTCTCGCCGGAGCGCGGTGCTCGACCAGGTGATCGCATCGTTGCAGGTGCTGCCCACCGGATACACGACCGTGCCGCCCTGCGAACGACTCGCGCTGCGCGATGCGATACACGCCCTCACCCTGGCGGGTCTCCATGTCCGGCTCACTCAGGCCTCTACGCTCTCAGCCCGCGAGGACGCTCCACCGGTGACCCATCAGACGATCGCGGCCGGCGCGGTGGTCGCCGTCGGGACCACCGTCGGCCTCGGCTTTCCCTCGATGAACTGAACCGACGACCCCGCCGACCGGCATTCTCAGGTGGTGAGCTTGGGCAGCACCTCGCGACCGAAGACCTCCAGCCACTCGGCCTGGTTGCGCCCGACGTTGTGCAGGTAGACCTGGGTGATCCCGAGGTCGAGAAATCGTTGGATCTCCGCCCGGTGCTGATCGGGGTCGGAGGAGATCACCATCCGGCCGTCGAAGTCCTCCCGGCGTACCAGCGCCGCCATGGACGCGAAGTCGTGCGGTGAGCGGATGTCCTGCTTGGGGAACTTCATGCCACCGTTCGGCCACTGCTCCAGGGCGTTGCCCATCGCCTCCTCGTCGGTGGGCGCCCAGGACAGGTGCAGCTGGAGCAGCTTCGGCATGGTCGCCGGGTCCTTGCCCTGCGAGGTGGCGCCCTCGTCGAACTTCGCGAGCACAGCGGCGACCTTCTCCGTCGTGGCGCCTGGCGTGATGATCCCGTCGCAGCGGGCTCCGGTCTTCCTCGCCGTGATCGGCCCCGCGGTGGCGACCAGGATCGGCGGCGGCTCCTCGGCACGGGTCCACAACCGGGTCGTGTGCAGCCGGAAGTAATCGCCCTTGTGCTTGACGTCCTTGCCGGTGAAGAGCTTCTGGATGATCTCGATGGCCTCGAACATCATCGCGATCCGCTCCGGCGCCTCCGGCCAGTAGCCCCCGAAGACGTGCTCGTTCAGCGCCTCCCCCGAACCGAGCCCGAGCCAGGTGCGGCCGGGGTACATCGCCTCCAGTGTCGAGGCCGCCTGCGCCACGATCGCGGGGTGGTGCCGAAAGGTGGGGCAGGTGACCCCCGGTCCCAGGTCACCGGCGGTGCGTTGGCCGAGGGCGCTGAGCACGTTCCAGACGTACGACGCCTGTCCCTGCTCGGGCACCCAGGGCTGGAAATGGTCGGCGGCCATCACCCCGGAGAAGCCGTGCTCCTCTGCGGCGACCGCCACGTCGATGATCTCGTTCGGCGCGAACTGCTCCAGCGCTGCGGCGTACCCGACCTTCGCTCCAGCCATGTCGTCCATCCTCACTCATCGCCGGGGCGGCTGCCGCACCGAACCACCGACGCGGGCGAGCGGGGGTCGAGATCGGGCGAGCTCGGCGCGCTCGATCCACGGGCGTGCGGTCAGTACGCTCGCAAGTGTCATGAGCATCGTGCGCGACCCCTCGAGCCGTCGGTTGGCCGTGCCCGCTGTCGAGCCACCGAGCGGAGACGCCTCCGCGGTGCGTGACTTCCTGCAGGCCCATCGCCGGGTGTTCGTGCTGACCGGGGCGGGTTGCAGCACGGAGTCGGGGATCCCTGACTACCGCGGCCTCGACGGTGAGTGGAAACGCCAGCGCCCGATCGAGTTCCAGCCCTTCGTGCGTGATCCGCTGATGCGCTCGCGCTACTGGGCCCGCAGCCTGATCGGATGGCGCAGCTTCGGACGCGCCGACCCCAACGACGCGCATCTGGCGCTCGCGGACTGGGAGAAGCGCGGGACCGTCCGCCTGCTCGTGACGCAGAACGTCGACGGGCTGCACCAGTCGGCCGGCTCGCGGCGGGTGATCGACCTGCACGGACGGCTGGACCGGGTGCGGTGTCTGACGTGCCGTCACGGCTCGGCCCGTGACGCGTGGCAGTCGCACCTGGCCGGGCTCAACGCGGCGTGGACAGGGCTGGACGCGCCCGTGGCTCCCGACGGCGATGCCGATCTCGACGGCCTCGACTTCTCCGGGTTCGTCGTGCCGCCCTGTCCACGGTGCGGCGGAGTGGTCAAGCCCGACGTGGTCTTCTTCGGCGAGAACGTCCCGCCCTGGCGGCACACCCAGGCCACCGGTGCCCTGGCCGACTCCGACGCGATGCTGGTGGTCGGCAGTTCGCTGATGGTGCACTCCGGTTACCGCTACGCGTTGGCCGCGCATCGGCGCGGCATACCGATCGTGGCGGTGAACCTGGGGCGTACGCGGGCTGACCACCTGCTCACGTTGAAGGTCGCGGCCGCTGCCTCGACCACGCTCCGCTCCGCGCTCGCCGCCTGACGTTGAGGAAGACCCTGACGAGGAGGCCGACGGAGACGCCGACGAAGACGCCGACGAAGTTTGCCATGATCACTAGGCAAGCAGCTGGTCTGCAAGGCGAGTTTGCCTAGAGAACAAGCCTTCCGGCTTGTTCTCTAGGCAAACCCATCGGGGGCTTTAGAGTGCGAGGGTGTCCAGCGAGTTCCGTCACGTCACCGACGCCGAGGCGCTCCCGGCCAATCGCCGGGACTGGGACGAGGAGGCGGACGAGTACCAGTCCGAGCACGGCGAGTTCCTGGGCGATGCAGGCTTCGTCTGGAGCCCGGAGGGTCTCGACGAGGCGGACATCGGCTTGCTCGGTGACGTCAGCGGGCTGAGCGTCCTGGACCTCGGCTGCGGCGCCGGCCAGTGCGCCCGCTGGCTCCGCTCGCACGGCGCCGTCGCGGCCGGGCTCGATCTGTCGTTCCGACAGCTGCAGCACTCCCGACGGCTCGACACCGAGACGTCTGTCGACGTACCCGTGGTGTGCGGGTCGGCGACCCAGCTTCCTTTCGCCGACGCCTGCTTCGACCTCGTGTCGTCCGCGTTCGGGGCGCTCCCGTTCATCGTCGACATCGCGAGGGCACTGCGTGAGGTCAGGCGGGTGCTGCGTTCCCCCGGGCGATGCGTGTTCTCGGTCGTCCACCCGGTACGCCGGATGTTCCCTGACGAGCCGAGCGCGGCGGGACTGACGGTCACCCGGTCCTACTTCGACCGGGCCGCGTACGTCGAGACCGGTGACGACGGCACACCGACCTACGTCGAGCCGCACCACACGATCGGTGACTGGGTCGGGGCCATCGGCGCGGCCGGCCTGATGCTGGAGCAGGTCGTCGAGCCCGAGTGGCCCCCACACCACGCCAAGGTCTGGGGTGGCTGGGGGCCGGTCCGTGGAGCGTTGCTGCCGGGCACGGCGATCTTCGTGACCCGGACCCTCTGAGCGGCCCGGGTCACGTATCAGCCCTCGGGACTGATCAGATCAGCCGGCGACGCAGCGCGTAGACACCCGCGCCGAGCCCGAAGATCGCCACACCGGCGACGCCTCGGCCCCAGTTGCGCGAGCCTTCACCGTCCTCGCCGCGGATCTCGTAGGTGTAGGCGGTCAGTCCCTGAGCACCCTCGGGGGCACCGAACGCCATGCTGTCCTGCTCGGCACGGTCCGCGCCGGCCTTCAGCTGGGCGTACTTCGTGCCGAACTCGATGGCGGTGTCGGAGCCCGCGTCGATCAGCTTCTGGGTGCCCTTCTTCGACAGCTTGGTCGCACCCTCGGCGATCTGCGGAGCACCGTCAGACGCTGTCTGCAGACCGTCGCGCAGCTGGTTGCTGCCGTCCGCGGCCTTGATGATGCCGGCGAGAAGCTGCTGGAGCCCGCCGTCGAGCAGACCTGCACCATCGGAGAGCTGCTGCGCCCCGTCCTGCAGCTGGACGCCACCTTGGTCGAGCTGGATTGCGCCGTTGTTCAGCTGGACCGCCCCACCGCTGAGCTGGAGGGTGCCGTCGGCAAGCTGGACGGTGCCATCGGACAGCCGCCGGGTGCCGTCGGTCAGCACGATGGTGCCGTCTGCCAGGCGACGCGTCCCATCGGCCAGCACCACGGTCCCGTCGGCCAGCTGACGAGATCCGTCGGCCAGCTGGACCGTGCCGTCGGCCAGCTTCGTCGAACCGGCCACGAGCTGCTGACTGCCGTCGGCAAGATCCTGACCACCGGCCGCGAGCGCTGCGGCAGCACAGCGCAGGGTCGCCGTCGGGATCACAGCCGGCCGTGGGTACGCCGATGTTGGCCTTCAGCTCGTCGGAGATCTGGTTCGTCAGCGTGTCGACCAGCTCGGGGACGCCTGCCCTGATGATCAGCAACGCCTGCGCGACACCACAGGCGTCTGCTGCATTCGGGTTCGTCCGGTTGCAGGTGGTGGGGCTGCCGTTGGACAGCGCCCGACGTAGCTTGGGCAGTCCCTCGACCTCCGGGTCGCCATCGTTGTCGAGCAGCTGGTCGTCCACCTTGGCCGAGATCTCCAGCAGCTTGGATGCCGCCAGCAACACCTTCGCCTGAGCGCCGGGGGCCGCTGGATCCGGGCTGAACAGGCCGTAGTAGATCGTGGCGATCAGGACGCACTCCTGGGAGATCCCTGCCTGGGACGCCGGCGGAGCCGGGGTGTTCGTCGTTCCCGGGACCACCGCACATCCGTTGATCTGCACCAACGGACCCGTCGCGCCCTTGAGCTGGTTGAGGTCGTTGGCGCCGGTCGAGAGCTGGTTGGCGATGAAGTCGACACCGTCCATGGCTCCACACTTCGTGGGCGTGCCGCCGCCGAGAGCGACCGCGCAGTCCAGACTCGCGGTCGGGGCGGGGTAGCGCATCGCGTACTCGATGGCGTTCATGCCCCCGAGCAGCGTCGGCGAGGCCGGTGAGTCGCTGACGCTGCCGATGCCGTTCACGATCGAGGTCAAGGTGCCGAGCAGCGTCTGGTAGTCCGTGTTCGTCGCGAGCTGGGCTCTGACGTCCTCGGGCAAGGTGTCAACGCCCCGGTAGAGAAGCCGCAGACCGTCGGCCAGAGCGCCCTGCCCGCTCGCGAGCTGGAGCGCACCGGAGTTCAACCGTCGCGATCCGTCGCGCAGATCTCCTGCGCCGTTGCGAAGCCGCACCGCGCCGTCGTTGAGGTCGCTGGCACCGGCACGGAGCCGGACCGCGCCGGCGTTGAGGTCGCTGGCACCATTGCGGAGCCGGACCGCGCCGTCGTTGAGGTCGCTGGCACCGTCGCGGACACGGACCGCGCCGGCTCGCAGGTCGCGGCTGCCGCCGAGCAGGTCACCCGTACCGTCGCGCAGCCGGTGAAGACCGCCGACGAGGTCGCCGCTGCCGGCAGAGAGCCGGCTTGCGCCGTCGGCCAGTGCGGTCGAGCCGTCCGCCAGCTGCTGGGTGCCCGGTGCGGCGTCGTTGTTGAGACCGTCGCTGAGCTGGCCGGCTCCGGCGTACAGCTTGAGCAGCCCCTTGGACAGGTCCTGGGCGCCGTCGCGCAGCTTGAGCAGGTTCTCGTCGATCTCGGTGGCGCCCGCGGTCAGGTCAGCGCCGGTCTCCGAGCCACCCTGGTAGCTGTCAGCAGCCGTCTTCAGCGAAGAGCTCGCCAGTGGGCTGACCGGCAGCGCGGACACGGTCGCCCGTGGGATCAGCCCGTCGCTGATCTTCGCGGTGTAGCCGAAGTCCGCGGTCGGTGACCCGATCGGCGGGACCAGCGTCATGGTGAAGGTCATCTTCGTGCCACCGCGACCGTCACCAGCGATGTTGGCCTGGTCGGACTGCACCTCGGTGAAGTTCGCCGGCAGCACCGTTGTCAACGAGCCGACCATCGGGAGCACCACGTCGACCGTCTTGGTGATCGTGCCGCCCCGGCCGTCACTGACCTCGATCTGCTGCGGCTGCCCGGTGACGTTCTCGACGTGGTACTTCACCTCGAGGTCTCCGCTCTCACCGACCACATCGCCGGGAGACACCTCCTTGCCGTCCAGCACGTACGTGACCGCGACATCGAGCGGAAGGTCGCCGTCGTACTCGCTGACGCTGCGCAGCCGCTGCTGGCCGTCGACGGTCGTGGAGATCTGCTCCGCGCCGTCCTTCACGTCGAAGCCGGAGAAGCCGTCCAGGTTGCGCAGGCCGTCGGTCGAGACCGGGTTGGCGAAGTCGACCGGGCCGTTCCCGGTCAGCACGAGCTGCTCGTAGATCTTCTTGGTGTCCACCTTGCCCGTGGCATCGGTGTAGACCTGGATGGTCTCGGTGTTCTGGATCTGCACGTCGCTGTCGCCGTCAGCCGCGGCCAGGCCGACCGCTCCCGGTCCGGTCAGCACCCAACCCAGAGCAGTGGCGCCGACGAGGGTTCGACCAACGGGCGAGGACGTGAACGATCGGTGTCGGCGGCTCACTTGGCGCCCTCCTTGGTTGTGGCCTGCGTGCCGGCGGCTGACGACGTGGGGGTACCCCGCACGGTCCCGCCTGGCTCCGGCGGTCCGCTACGCGAGAGGTCGGCGGCAACTCGCTCATCGTCGCGCTCGCGCTGGATCTCCGGGCCGAGGATGGTGGTGGCCAGGTGGCCCATCGCGGCAGCCAGCAGCAAGGTCGTGAACGCCGTCCCCGACTCGTGCAGGAACTGCGATGGGGCGTTGGTGTACGTCGACTCGTAGGCACCGACGATGCCCGCGACCCCGAGCAGCGTTGACCACAGGGGAATGTGCCGCAGGGAGGCGGCCGCCACCGCCAAGCAGAGGATGATCGCGATGAAGGCTGCGACTGCGCGGCCGCCAGAGGTATCGGGCAGGTAACCGGCTCGCAGGCCGAACACGGCCCATCCGATCACCATGCCGGCAAGGAATCCGACGACCCGCATCAGCGGCGTTCGGTCCGGTACGAGGCCAACGACTGCACCAAGGGCTGCACCGAGCAGCGCCACATGATCCAGATCGAGGCCGAGAACATCTCCCAGTGCCACCGTCAGCGCTCCGAAGACCGCCAAGATGACACCGCCAAGCAGTGTCTTCAGCATGTGTATGTAGGCGGACGTGTCCTGTCCGGAGTCACGTTGGGTAACGACATGGCCGTCCCATGCCGATTTCTGCGTCGTCCGCCGCTCCCTCGCCGCAGAGCATCGCATGCGTCAGACCTAAAGTCATTCCCGCGGTGGCGCTCTGTGACGAAGGTTACCCGCTAGTACGGTTTGTGCTTCGTCCCCCGGCGCTGGACGCCTGGGCTAGTGACCAGCCTCGTGCCAGGTCCGGCCAACCCCGACGGAGACCTCGAGCGGCACCGCGAGCTCGTAGGCGGCAGCCATCTCTCGGCGGACGAGCGTCTCGAGGCGCTCGCGCTCGCCGGGCGCCACCTCGAAGACCAGCTCGTCGTGCACCTGGAGCAGCATCCGGGATGCTAGGTCCTCACCCGTCAGGGCTGCGTCGACCTTGAGCATCGCGACCTTGATCAGGTCGGCCGCGCTGCCCTGGATGGGAGCGTTGAGTGCCATCCGCTCGGCCATCTCGCGGCGCTGGCGGTTGTCACTGGTCAGGTCCGGCAGATAGCGACGGCGGCCGAGGAGCGTCTCGGTGAACCCGGTGCGCCGGGCCTCCTCGACGACTCCGTGCAGGTAGTCGCGAACGCCACCGAAACGCTCGAAGTACTCCTCCATCAGACCCTTCGCCTCGCTGGTCTCGATGTTCAGCTGCTGGCTGAGACCGTAGGAGGAAAGGCCGTAGGCGAGGCCGTAGTTCATCGCCTTGATCTTCGACCGCTGCGCCACGCTGACAGTCCCGGCCTCCACCTGGAAGACCCGGGCCGCCATGACCGAGTGGAAGTCCTCCCCGGAGTGGAACGCCTCGATCAGACCGGTGTCGTCGGAGACGTGCGCCATGATCCGCATCTCGATCTGGCTGTAGTCCGCCGTCAGCAGGGACTCATAGCCCTCGCCCACCACGAACGCCTCCCTGATCCGGCGACCCTCCTCGGTGCGGATCGGGATGTTCTGCAGGTTGGGCTCGGTGGATGACAGCCGACCGGTCGCCGCGATCATCTGGTTGAACGTGGTGTGGATCCGGTGGTCGTCGGAGACGGTCTTGAGCAAGCCTTCGACGGTCTGTCGCAGGCGGGTGACGTCACGGTGCACGAGCAGGTGCTGGAGGAACGGGTGCTCGGTCTTCTCGAACAGACCCTGCAGTGCCTCCGCGTCAGTCGTGTAGCCCGTCTTGGTGCGCTTGGTCTTCGGCATGCCGAGCTCCTCGAAGAGCACCACCTGAAGCTGTTTGGGCGAGCCGAGGTTGATCTGCTTGCCGATCACGGCGTACGCCTCGTCGGCAGCCTCCTTCACGCGGCCGGCGAACTGGGCCTCCAGCGACATCAGATGGTCCACGTCGACGCCGATGCCGACCTGCTCCATCTTCGCGAGCACCCCGACGAGGGGCAGCTCGACGTCGGCGAGCAACCGGGATCCTCCACGGGTGCCGAGCTCGGTCTCCAGGGCCGCTGCCAGATCGACCACGGCGTTGGCCTTCTGCATGGACTCCTGTGCCAGCGCCGAGTCGCCGTCGAGGTCGAACGAGAGCTGGTCGGTCGACGCGGCCCCTCCCTTGAGCTCGCGGTGCAGGTAGCGCAAGGTCAGGTCGGCGAGGTCGTAGGAGCGTTGGTCAGGGTGCGACAGGTACGCCGACAGGGCTGTGTCCGCAGCGACACCGGACACCGGCCAGCCGCGGGCGGCCAGCGCCAGGATCGGTCCCTTCGCGTCGTGCAGCGCCTTGGGCCGGTCAGGGTCGGCCAACCACTGGGCCAGCACGACCTCGTCGTCGGCGCTGATCTCGACCGCGTCGACCCAGGCGGCACCTCCCTCGGCGTCTGCCAGCGCCAGAGAGGTGAGCTGACCGGTACCGGCACCCCATTGGCCCTGGACCTCGACCCCGGTCAGCCTCTGGCCTGCGGCGTGGCCAGCCAGCCAGCCCGGCAGCGCACCCGGTGCCAGCTGGACGCCGTCGATCTCGGTGCCCGCAGCGATCTCGGGCTCGTCGGCCGACAGGGTCTGGAACAGCCGATCCCGAAGGACCCGGAACTCCAGCCCGTCGAAGATCTTGTGGACCTCGTCGCGGTCCCAGGCCTGCTGCTGAAGATCGGCCGGGCCCACCGGGAGGTCGAGGTCGCGGACGAGCTGGTTGATCCGACGGTTACGGATGACGTCGGCCAGATGCTCGCGCAACGACTCGCCGGCCTTGCCGGAGATCTCGTCGACGCGCGCCACGACCTCGTCGAGAGTGCCGAACTGCGCGAGCCACTTGGCGGCGGTCTTGGGCCCGACACCGGGCACTCCTGGCAGGTTGTCGCTGGTCTCTCCCACCATGGCCGCCAGATCGGGGTAGTTGGCGGGTTGGACGCCGTACTTGTCGAAGACCGCCTCAGGCGTCATCCGTGCCAGGTCGGAGACGCCCTTGCGCGGGTAGAGCACGGTGGTGTGCTCGCTGATGAGCTGGAAGGCGTCACGGTCTCCTGTGCAGATGAGCACGTCGAAGCCTGCTGCCTCGGCCTGGGTGGCCAGCGTCGCGATCACATCGTCGGCCTCGAAGCCGTCCTTCTCGACCGACACGACACGAAGTGCGTCCAGCACCTCCTTGACCAGCGAGACCTGCCCCTTGAACTCGTCAGGGCTCTTGGAGCGGTTGGCCTTGTAGTCGGAGTACTCCTCGGAGCGGAAGGTCTGCCGCGACACGTCGAAGGCGACCGCGAGATGAGTGGGCGCCTCGTCGCGCAGCACGTTGATCAGCATCGACGTGAAGCCGTAGACGGCGTTGGTGGGCTGCCCGGTCGTGGTGGAGAAGTTCTCGACCGGAAGCGCGAAGAAGGCGCGATAGGCCAGCGAGTGTCCGTCGAGGAGCAGCAGGACAGGACGCCTCCCACCTCCTGTCGCAGCAGCTGGGTCGATGGAGGTCGCGTCAGTCGAAGCCACGTGCCGACTCTAGTCTGGGGCTCCGACATCGGATGGACGCGGGAGACGGTTGACGTGACGGACGGGCAGACGCCAGAGCAGGACTCCGACCGCAGAGAAGGGAGCCTCGGCGAGATCCTCGGTGAGGTGGCGACCATCCACGACCGGATGGGCATCAGATCACCGAGGCGAGTCCGCAGCGAGTCGTCGGAACGATGCCGGTCGAGGGCAACCGGCAGCCCTTCGGCCTGCTGCACGGCGGCGCCTCCTGCGTGCTGGCGGAGAGCCTGGGTTCGATCGGGGCGACCCTGCACGGGTATCCCGACAAGGTGGCGGTCGGCGTCGACATCAACGCCACCCATCATCGAGCGGTCTCCGACGGCGTCGTGACGGGTGTGGCCACGCCGGTCCATCAGGGCCGCAGCATGGCCTGCTACGAGATCGTGATCACCGATGCCGAGGGCCGGCGCGTGTGCACGGCCCGGATCACCTGCCAGCTCGTGGCCAAGCGTCGCTGACCGGCGCCACGCCGGGGCGACCGTCGGGACGGGTCACGAGGTGGCGCGCGACCGCCGCATCAGTCGGCGGGCGGCGATCACGTTGGTCATCACGGTCTTCGGTGCCGACGCCCCGGTCAGCTTGCAACGAAGGCTGTTCACGGTCGAGGCACGCACCACAGCGACCTGGCCCAGACCAAGGCGGGCAAGGAAGCGGTTGGCGTCCCGGGCGGTGGCTGCCACCGACGCCACGATGTGCTTGGAGTCCTTCTCCTCAGCCCAGTCCGCAGCCGCCTCCAGCAGCTGCTTCCCGACCCCACGGCGACGGAACCCGCTCAGCACGTGCAGGTAGCCGACATGGACCGCGTCCTCCTCGTGGATCGGTGAGATCGGCGCACGTCGGAGGTGAGCCACCCCCACCGGCTCTCCCTCCACCACGGCAACCAGCAGGCGCTCGGACGGATCGGTCTCGAGGCGGATCACGGCTCGCTCCGTCTCGTCGCACGAGAGCTCGCTGCGCCCGACCCGATCCGAGTCAGCGTTGAAATCGTTCCAGATCGCCTGCAGGGCGGAGGCGTCCTCAGGGACTGCGTCGCGCACCAGGACCGGGCCTCGGATCATGACGTCTCCAGTTCTCTTCACTCCCCCGAGTGGCAGTGATCGCCGCCGGCTGGTGCGAGCCGGTTAGGCTCTGGCGTGCCGTCGTGCGCGGAACAGACTACGACCGGATCATCAAGTCCTGCCACCCGAGTACCGAATCACCTGATCGGTCCGTGGCGATCGTGACCAGCGCCAAGGAGGAGATCGCGGTGTTTCGCGGGTTCGGGACCGTCGTGAACGTCGCGACCGTGCTGGCCGGATCCGGCATCGGTGTGGTCCTGGGACACCGGCTGCCGCAGCGGACCCGGGACGTGGTCACCGATGGCTTGGGCCTGGTGACGCTGCTGGTGGCAGCCTTGTCGGCGTTCACCGTGACAGACCCTGTCCTCAGCGACGCCGTGGGCGACTCCGCGCCGGTCCTGATCGTGCTCGGGTCACTGCTCATCGGCGGCATCGCGGGCTCGTTGCTGCGGGTCGAGTACCGCCTGGAGTCCGTCGGCGGCTGGCTGCAGCGTCGACTGGCCCGCGCCCACGACTCCGACGAGCGACGGCGCTTCATCGAAGGCTTCGTGGCCGCGTCGATGTTGTTCTGCATCGGGCCGTTGACCATCCTGGGGTCGCTCTCCGACGGTCTGGGAAACGGTGCCGACCAGCTCATTCTCAAGGCAACGCTGGACGGTTTCGCCGCAATCGCCTTCGCTTCGACGTTCGGCTGGGGTGTCGCCGCGTCGGCGATCGTCGTCGGCGTCGTGCAAGGTTCGCTCACCTTGGTGGGTGGTCTGGCCGGCAGCCTCCTGCCGGACGCCCACCTGGTCGCGGTGACGGCGACGGGGGGACTTCTCCTGGCCGGAGTCGGTCTGCGCCTGCTTCAGATCAAGCAGGTCCCGGTCGGTGATCTGCTGCCCGCCCTGCTGGTCGCGCCGGTCCTGACCGCCGCTGTGATCAGTTTTCGGTGACGGCTGCGAGCCATTGGTGACGCGATTCTGTTGAACGCGATACAGTCCGGCCACGCGGTCGTGGAGACCAGCAGTAGACGCGACAGGAGTCATTTGTGCGACTACGCCTGACTAGTACCTTGTCTGTCCTCGTGGCGGCAGTCATCGCAGCGATCGCCTTGGCAGGACCGGCTCAGGCCGTCGCCCAGGCGTCCGCGTGCGGCAAGGCGCCGACCCGTGATGACGGCACGATCCACATCGTCGGCTGCATGGCCGACACCAGCGAGAAGCCAGCGGTCCCCGTCTCCGGAGTCGACATCACCGTCGAGGACGAGCAAGGCGCCGTCGTCGGCGAGGCCACCAGCGACGAGAACGGTCGCTTCGACATCCTGCTCGGCGACTCTCTCGACGTGCTCGGCAAGGACTTCATCGTCAAGATCGACGAGAGCACCCTCCCCGAGGGTCGCGGGCTGCGGAACCCCGACCAGCTGGAGCTCAAGACGAGCACCAACCTCGAGGCCGACATCTCGATCACCTTCCCCATCGGAGAGGTCGCGGGCTCGACCGGCAAGGCGACCCAGGCACTCCAGCTCCTGGTCGGCGGCATCGTCTTCTCGCTGCTGCTGGCGATGGCCGCACTGGGGCTGTCGATGATCTTCGGCACCACCGGGCTGACGAACTTCGCGCACGGTGAGCTGGTCACCTTCGGGGCGCTGGTCGCCTTCGCGGTGGACCAGCTCCCCGGCGAGATCCGCATCGGCGGCACCAACGTCACCATCGTGACCGCCGTGGTCGTGACCTTCCTCGTCTCCGGGCTGTTCGGGTGGGCCCAGGACTTCGTCCTGTGGGGTCCGCTGCGCAAGCGGGGCACCGGGTTGATCGCGATGATGATCATCAGCATCGGCCTGTCGATCTTCCTGCGCAACGTCTACCAGTACTTCGCCGGCGGCGACAGCAAGAACTACTCGCAGTTCTCCAGCCCCGAGCCCTACACGATCGGCCCGATCCTGATCACGCCGAAGGACATCATCGTGATCGTGCTGTCGATCATCGTGCTTGGTGTCGCGGTCGTGGCGTTGCAGCGCACCCGCACCGGGAAGGCGATGCGAGCGGTGGCGGACAACCCCGCGCTCGCGGCGTCGTCGGGCATCAACGTCGAGCGGGTCATCTCGATCGTCTGGATCGGCGGCGCGGCTCTGGCCGGCCTGTCCGGCGTGCTGCTCGGACTCACCCAGGGCTTCGACTACCAGATCGGGTTCAAGATCTTGCTGCTCGTCTTCGCCGCGGTCACCCTGGGCGGGCTGGGCACGATCTGGGGCGCCTTGTTCGGCAGCTTCATCATCGGGATCTTCATCGAGGAGTCGACGCTTGTTCATGCCCGCGGAGCTCAAGTTCGTGGGTGCGCTGCTGGTGCTGATCGTCGTACTGCTCTTCCGTCCGCAAGGCCTGCTGGGCCGAGCCGAGCGAGTGGGCTGAGGGAGGAACCGTCATGGATTGGCACAGCATCTTCACCCAGAGCCTGCAGCAAGGTCTCGGTCCGACAGCGATCGTCTACTGCCTGGCGGCAATCGGACTCAACGTCCACTTCGGCTACACCGGGCTGCTGAACTTCGGACAGGCCGGATTCATGGCCGTGGCCGGGTACGCCCTGGCCTCCATCGTGGCGACCTGGGGTCTGTCGTTCTGGCTCGGCATCGTGGTCGGACTGGCCCTCACCGTCGTCCTGGCCCTGCTCCTGGGCGTGCCGACCCTGCGACTGCGCGCCGACTACCTCGCGATCGTGACCATCGCGGCGGCCGAGATCATCCGGCAGACGGTCGGCTCGGTGACCCTGCTCGACTACTTCGGCGGCCTCGACGGTCTGCAGTCCTTCAACCGGACGTTCGCCGACCTCAACCCGTTCACCAAGTCGATGGGGATCAGCGGCCTCGTGATGTGGCGTCCCTACGACTTCTTCGTCGTGGTGGTGGGTTGGACCCTGGTGGCCCTGTCCTGCCTGATCGTCTTCCTGCTGATGCGCAGCCCCTGGGGTCGCGTGCTCAAGTCGATCCGCGAGGACGAGGACGCCGTGCGCAGCCTCGGCAAGAACGTCTACTCCTACAAGATGCAGTCGCTGATCCTCGGCGGCATGTTCGGGGCACTGGCGGGCTTCATGACCGCCCTCAAGAGCGCGGCGATCTCCCCCGCAGGCTTCGCGACCGACGTGACGTTCTTCGCCTACACGGTGCTGCTCGTCGGCGGTGCCGCCCGCGTGCTCGGGCCGGTCGTCGGCGCGATCATCTTCTGGTTCCTGCTCAGCTTCCTCGACCTGTTCTTCAGTGCGGCCACGCGAGGTGCCGACCCGTTGATCCCCGCGTCGATCATGACGACGAACCAGGCCAGCCTGATGCGGCTGATCTTCATGGGACTTGCCTTGATGTTGTTGATGATCTATCGACCTCAAGGCATATTCGGTGATCGAAGGGAGCTGGCGATCGATGCCCGCTGACATGATCAAGTCTGGCGACGACACGGAGGTCGGCCCCGCCCGGGTCGACCAGTCCGTGGACGCCCGCGCCGTGCTCAAGGGCGTCGAGCACGAACCCGGAGCGTCCAAGCCCGACCCGCTGGTCGTGGCCGACGGCATCGTCCGTCGCTTCGGTGGGCTCACGGCGGTCGACGTCGAGCACGTCGAGATCCAGCGCGGCGTCATCACCGCGCTGATCGGCCCGAACGGCGCCGGCAAGACGACGTTCTTCAACCTGCTGACGGGCTTCGACAAGCCGGACGAGGGCAGCTGGTCCTTCAGCGGAAAGGGCCTGCGCGGGTGTCCCGGCGTACAAGGTGGCGCGGCTGGGCATGGTGCGGACGTTCCAGCTCACCAAGGTGCTCTCCAGGCTGACGGTGATGGAGAACATGCGGATCGGCGCCACCGGCCAGTCCGGCGAGAGCATGCTCCAGGCGATGTTCCCACCGCTGTGGCGAGCCCAGGAGAACCGCAACACCGAGCGCGCGATGGGACTGCTCCACCGCTTCAAGCTCGACGCGAAGAAGGACGACTTCGCCGGCTCCCTCTCCGGCGGGCAGCGCAAGCTGCTCGAGATGGCCCGCGCACTCATGGTCGAGCCCGAGCTGGTGATGCTGGACGAGCCGATGGCTGGGGTCAACCCGGCGCTGAAGCAGTCGTTGCTGGGCCACGTGAAGTCGCTGCGCGAGGACGGCATGACCGTGCTCTTCGTGGAGCACGACATGGACATGGTGCGCGACATCTCCGACTGGGTGATCGTGATGGCCCAGGGCAAGATCATCGCCGAGGGGCCCCCTGATGCGGTGATGGGCGACAAGCGGGTCATCGACGCCTACCTCGGAGCCCACCATGACTCGGAGCTGACCTTCGAGGAGGAGGAGAAGATCGCCGCCGAAGCGCTGCACGAGATCGACCCCGGAGCTGACGGACGGTGCGCACGATGGCCGCAGCTGACGACCCACGAGCACTCGACGGCACCGACGGCAGCGACGGCACCCCGCTCAGACGCCAGCAGAGCCGCCCAAGCGCGACGCTTCAGTGATGCCGGACTCGTCATCTGCGACAGCGGCGACCCAGCGCGAGGCGCACCTCAAGGCGGCCGAGGGAGCGATCCTGCGCGCCGACAACCTGGTCGCGGGCTACCTCCCCGGGGTCAACATCCTCAACGAGTGCGACCTCTACTGCCAGCCGGGAGAGCTCGTCGGGATCATCGGTCCCAACGGCGCCGGCAAGTCCACCTTGCTCAAGGCCCTGTTCGGCCTGGTCAAGATCCAGTCCGGCAAGGTGCTGCTGGGCGAGCGTGACGTCACCAACCAGCGCGCCGACGTCCTGGTGTCGTCAGGGATCGGCTTCGTGCCGCAGACCAACAACGTCTTCCCCTCGCTGACCATCCAGGAAAACCTCGAGATGGGCATGTACCAGCGGCCGAAGGACTTCGAGAAGCGCTTCGACTTCGTCGCCGAGCTGTTCCCGGCCCTGCGCGACCGCAAGAGCCAGCGGGCCGGCTCGCTGTCCGGTGGCGAGCGCCAGATGGTGGCCATGGGCCGTGCGCTGATGATGGAGCCGTCGGTGCTGCTGCTCGACGAGCCGTCGGCCGGGCTGTCCCCGGTCATGCAGGACCAGGTGTTCGTGCAGACCCGGCGGATCAACCGAGCCGGCGTCTCCGTGGTCATGGTCGAGCAGAACGCCCGTCGCTGCCTGCAGATCTGCGACCGGGGTTACGTCCTCGACCAGGGCCGCAACGCCTACACCGGCCAGCGGCGCCGACCTGATCCACGACCCGAAGGTGATCGAGCTCTACCTCGGCACGCTGGCCAAGGCCTGAGCGACCGCCGGAAGCCCCCGCACGCCGCGTGCGGGGGTCTGCTTACGCATCCACCCCGCGCGGTGGCCTGGTCGCTGGCGGCCGCCGTCGCTTGACGGCTGCTGTCCTGTCGGCTCCTGTCGGGGTCGGACCGACACATCGTCAGGGCCCGACCACCAGCGGTGGTCGGGCCCTGACGCATTGCCTCAGTCGAGGTGTGGGCTACTCGATGACGCCCGAGACCGAGTCGATCTGCTTGTACTTGTTGTCCGGACCGTACTCCTGGATGCCGATGGTGGCCTTGCTGACGCTTCCGGTGTCGTTGAGGTCGACCGGGCCGGAGATGCCGTTGTAGTCGATGTCCTCACCCTTCTGCACCAGTGCCAGGCAGTCGGCGTAGGTGGTGCACGCCGTGCCGTCCTTGGAGACGTTGATGATCTCCTTCGACAGCGCCAGCCCGTCGTCGTCGCCCGCCACGTCAGCCGCCAGCGCGATCAGCATGGTGGCGTCGTACGACTGTGCACCGTAGGTGTAGTCCTTGAGCTTCTTCGGGGCCCAGATCGCGTCGAGCTTCTTGTTGAAGTCGACGGGAACCTCGGCGGCCGCCGGGAACGTCGCCTTCACGCCCTCGAGGTCGAAGCTCTCGTCGGAGTAGTCGGCGGTGTTGCCGTCCACGAAGTACGTCGGGATGTCCTGCGGGTCCGACGTTCTTGGCGATCAGCTGCGGGACGATCTTGGTGGTCTCCTCGAAGCCGATCAACGCGAGCGAGTCCGGCTTGGACGCCGCGATCTTGTTGACCTCTGCGGTGTAGTTGGTGGCGTCGGCGGAGTACAGCTCGTACGCCGCGACGGTGGCGCCCTTCTCCTCGAGCACCTCCTTGAGACGCTTCGACAGGCCCTCACCGTAGGAGTCCTGGCGAGCCATGATCGCGACGTTGTTGAGGTTGTCCTCGACCATCAGGTTGGCGAGCACCTCACCCTGGAACACGTCAGACGGCGAGGTCCGGAAGTACAGGTCCTTGTCGTCGTAGGTGTCGAACGCCGGCGAGGTGTTGGCCGGGGAGAACATCACCTTGTTCGCGCCGATGATCTTGTCGATGACGCTCAGCGAGACGCTGGAGGAGGCCGCGCCGACGATGACGTCGGCGCCGGCGTTGAGCAGCTTGTCGGTCTGCTCGCCGCCGATGTCGGGGTCAGGTCGCCGGAGTCGGCCTTGGCCTGCTCCACGGGCTTGCCGAGCACGCCACCGGCGTCGTTGATCTCCTTGACGGCCAGGTCGACGCCGGCGAACTCGGGCGGGCCGAGATAGGCGAGGTCACCGGTCTGTGGGAGCAGTGTCCCGATTTTCAGCGTGCCGTCGCCGGTTGGAGCCGCCGAAGACGTCGTCTCCTCCGTCGGTGAGCGTCGACGTGTCGCCAGCATTGCCGTTGTTGCTGTCGTCGCTCCCTCCGCAGGAACTGAGGACCAGCGCTGCTGCGGCAGAGACCGCAAGAAGCTGCGCTGTGCGCGTGGGACGGAACATGTACCCTCCGATGATCGAGGTGGAACTGCCGACGCAGGGTCAGCTTGGGGTTGGATGGTGAGAACCTAGCGTGCTTGCGCCGCAGAGTCAGCGAATCGTTGAGCGGTTCACGGCCGAAGTTGTCATTTCGTGACGTCCAATCCGTGCGTGACGACGCCCTGTGCGACATCTCGCATCGAAAGCCGCAAATCCATCGCCGTCTTCTGTATCCATCGAAAGGCGTCCGGCTCGCTCACGCCGAGCGTTTTCTGGATGATCGCCTTGGCCCGGTCGACCTGTTTGCGGGTCTCGAGCCGGTCGGTGAGGTCGGCCACCTCGGCCTCGAGCTGCTGGAGCTCGGCGAAGCGCGAACGGGCCATCTCGACCGCGGGCACCAGGTCGCGCTTGTCGAACGGTTTGACCAGGTAGGCCATCGCGCCGGCCTCACGCGCGCGCTCGACGAGGTCGCGCTGGCTGAACGCCGTCAAGATGACGACCGGGGCGATCCGCTGGCCGGCGATCCGCTCGGCGGCCGAGATGCCGTCCAGCTTGGGCATCTTGACGTCGAGCATCACCAGGTCAGGACGGTGCTCCTCGGCCAGCTCCACCGCCCGCTGGCCGTCGCCGGCCTGGCCGACGACGTCGTAGCCCTCCTCGGCGAGCATCTCGGCGAGATCCAGGCGGATCAGCGCCTCGTCCTCGGCGATCACGACGCGTGGACGGGCTGCCCCTGAGCCGCGTGGGGGCACGGTTTCACTCACCGCGCAAGGCTATCGTTCCGGTTTGGTCCGACCCTGACGGGACCGTTACCGTATGAGCGCGCCCTGGTATTCCAACCGGCAGAGAAAGCGGATTCAAAACCCGTACAGTGTGGGTTCGACTCCCACCCAGGGCACCAACGACCGAGGTCGTCAGGACCTCGACTCAGGCTTGTCGGCGACTGGCTGGTCCGCCGACCTGTCCGCATCCCGGCCGACGCGGTTCGTCCTCGTCGGCCCGGGCGGACCGATGCTGGTCGCGCTGCCGGTCGTCGATTCCTCGTGGAGAGAAGAACGCCTCGTCCTGGCCCCAGTCGAGTTCCCGGTCCCGCTCCTCGCGGAAGGGGTCATCTGGATGGCCGCCGTGGTAGATCAGGGGATCTTCTGGCTGACTTGTCATAAGTCCTGCCTACCTCGTCCGAGCAAGATCACAAATAAGTCACGACCCGCGCGCCGGAGGGACGTCGCCTGTGCGCCGTCAGCGGCAGGGGGCAGGCGCTTCGCGGAGCGAAACAGCCCCAGCTGCTGCTTGAGCTCCAGGACCCGGCGCACCGAGGTGTTGAGCCGGCCTTCGCTGATCGTCCCCCGCCGCACAGCTGCGGCGACTGCCTGGATCGCCACCGCCGGCTGCGGTGGCATCAGCAGCAGGTCGACGCCGGAGCGGAGCGCACGTACGGCGATCGATCCGGTGCTCCCGTAGGCCGTGATGCCCCCCATGTTGAGCGCGTCGGTGATGACCACCCCGTCGAATCCGACCTGAGCGCGCAGCAGCCCGCGGGTCCAGTCGCGGCGAGATCGTGGCGGGCGACCGGTGGCGATCCATGGCGGGGAAGGCCAGGTGGCCGAGCAGCACCAGGTCGACGTGGCTGGCCACCGCGCGGGTGAACGGCGGCAGGTCGGTGCGCCGCCAGGCGCGCCGGCTCTCGAGGATCCGGGCCGGGGAGACCGATGGCTGTCGGTGGTCGTCGACCCGTGACCGGGGAAGTGCTTGACCGCCGCGGCCACGCCCCCGCGGTGGTAGCCGCAGACCTGCGCACGCACGAGCCGGCCGCGGTCTGGGGATCGGAGGAGAACGACCGGGTGCCGATCACGCCACCGCGCCCGACGGTGTTCACGTCAGCGACCGGGGCGAGGTCGACGTTGACTCCGACGTCGACCAGCGAACGGCCGGTCCGGACTGCGGTGCGCCGCGCCCAGCCGGCATCTCCTTCGAAGTCGGCCCCCCGGGGACCGCGCTGGTGCCGGGCAGCCGAGTCACCAGGCCACCCTCCTGATCTGTCATCAGCAGCAGCGGCTGCCCAGACCGTCGTGCCACCAGCTGCGCCCGACGCGACATGGCGCGGATCTGAGGCGTGCTGCGGAGGTTGGGAGAGAAGTAGATGAGTCCGCCGGGGTGGATCCTCCGGATCAGGTCAGCCGGAGCCTGCGTCCCGCCGAAGCCGACCACGACGAGCTGGCGCACCCGGTCCCGCAGGGTCATCGAGGCGATCCGTCGCGCGATCGGGTCAGGTGTTCGGCGCGACCTCGACGGCCGCTGGGCTCGCCGGTCGTCTGGCGAGACCGGGCCCCGGCCGGGTGACCTCGCACTCCGTTCCTGCGTCGACGGAGCGCTCGGGGAGGCGGCGGGTGCCGTCGGCGCCGTACTGGCCGATGATCCTGGCTCGCGGACCGGAGGCGGTCGGCGACGATGAGGGTGTGCTCGCGCACCCGGCCACCAGGCTCAGGGCCACAGCACCGAGCGCCAGCCGAGGAGAGAGCCGGTGATCACGACGGCAAGCGAGTCGATGACGCGTGCACGCCTAGCCGTTGCCCTTTTGCGCGCGGTAGGCCGGAGCGACGCCATTGATGGCGTCGCCCATCCGGTGAATGCGTAGCGCGTTGGTCGAGCCGGGGATTCCGGGGGGGCTGCCGGCCACGATCACGACCAGGTCGCCTTCGTCGCAGCGTCCGATGTCGAGCAGCGCCTTGTCGACCTGCATCACCATCTCGTCGGTATGGTCGACCTTCGCGCCCGAGGAACGTCTCGATCCCCCAGGTCATGGACAGCTGCGAGCGCACCACCGGCTCGGGCGTGAAGGCGAGCACGGGGACCTCGGACCGGTAGCGGGACAGCCGTCGAGCCGTGTCGCCGGACTGGCTGAACGCGACCAGGAACTTGGCCCCGACCCGCTCAGCCACCTCGGCGGCCGCCTTGGCGATGATGCCGCCACGGGTGCGCGGCTCCCACTGGATGGCGGCCATCCGGGCCAGTCCGTGGTTCTCGGTCGACTCGATGATCCGGGCCATCGTCTCGACGGTCTCGATCGGGTAGTCGCCGACGCTGGTCTCACCGGACAGCATGACCGCATCGGCGCCGTCGAGGACAGCGTTGGCCACGTCGGATGCCTCGGCGCGCGTCGGCCGCGGCGAGGAGATCATCGACTCGAGCATCTGGGTGGCCACGACGACCGGCTTGGCGTTGCGTCGGGCGGCCTCGACCACACGCTTCTGCAGGAACGGCACGTCTTCGAGCGGCATCTCCACGCCGAGGTCCCCGCGGGCGACCATGACGCCGTCGAAGGCGCCGATGATCTCGTCGATGTGGTCGATGGCCTGGGGCTTCTCGATCTTGGCGATCACCGGGATCCACTCGTGCTCCTCGTCCATGATCCGACGTACGTCGTCGACGTCCTCGGCGGAGCGGACGAACGACAACGCGATCATGTCGGCACGCAGGTGGAGGGCCCAGCGCAGGTCCTCGATGTCCTTCTCGCTCATCGCCGGGACGCTCACCGCGACACCGGGGAGGTTGATGCCCTTGTTGTCGCTGAGCTTCCCCCCGACCTCGACGGTGGTCTTCACGTCGGTGTCGGACACGTCGGTGGCGGTGAGCCGGACGTTGCCGTCGTCGATCAGGATCTGATCGCCCTCCTTGACGTCACCCGGCAGTCCGGCGTACGTCGTCGAGCAGCACGCGCCGTCGCCGGCAACGTCACGGGTCGTGATCGTGAAGGCATCGCCCGGGGTGACCTTGACCGACCCCTGGCTGAACTTTCCCAACCGGATCTTCGGGCCTTGCAGGTCCACCAGGATTCCCACGGCATGGCCCGTGGCGTCGGAGGCCTCGCGCACCATCCGGTAGACCTTCTCGTGGTCCTCGTACGCGCCGTGGCTGAGGTTGAGGCGAGCCACGTTCATACCGGCGTCCACGAGGGCTCGGATCCGCTCCGGCGTCGCCGTCGCGGGTCCCAGGGTGCAGACGATTTTTGCTCTACGCACCAGACGAGCCTACAAGCCCTCAGGCCTCGCGGCCGATGACGTCCACGTCGGCGGCGGGACATTCACCTCCGGCCGCTGTCCACGCCACGGGTCCTCCGACGGATCAGACGACGAGCGGACGCGCCGTCGGCGGAATCGGAGCCGGCAGCGTCGTCGAGCCGGTCAGATAGGCGTCGACGGCTGCGGCAGCCGAACGCCCCTCTGCGATCGCCCAGACGATCAGCGACTGACCACGGCCCGCGTCTCCTGCAACGAAGACGCCGGGCTGTGAGGTCATGTAGGAGCCGTCGCGGGCAACGTTGCCACGCTCGTCGACATCGAGTCCGAGCTGCGACACCACGGTGTGCTGCTCAGGCCCGGTGAAGCCCATGGCCAACAGCACGAGCTGGGCGGGAAGGTCGCGCTCGGAGCCGGCGACCTGCTCGAAGCGACCGTCGCGCAGCTCGACCTCCACCAGTTCGAGGGACGACACCTGCCCCGACTCATCGCCGTGGAACTGCGTTGTGGAGACGGCATACCGGCGCTCCCCGCCCTCCTCATGCGCCGAGGAGACGCGATAGATCATGGGGTACGTCGGCCATGGCTGTCCTGCCGACCGCACCTCCTCGGGCCGCGGCATGATCTCCAGCTGCGTCACCGATGCCGCACCCTGGCGGTGTGCCGTGCCGACGCAGTCGGCGCCGGTGTCACCGCCACCGATCACCACGACGTGTCTGCCCGCCGCGGTGGTCTGGCCGTCGACGGTCTGGCCGAGGGCCACCCGGTTGGCCTGTGGCAGGTAGTCCATCGCCTGGTGAATGCCCCCCAGCTCGCGCCCGGGGATGGGCAGGTCGCGCGCGACCGTGGCGCCGGTGGCCACGACGACCGCGTCGAACCGCTCCCGCAGCTCTTCGCCCGTGACGTCGACGCCGACCTCGACGCCGGCACGGAACACCGTGCCCTCCTTGCGCATCTGGTCCAGCCGACGATCGACCTGCCGCTTCTCCATCTTGAACTCGGGGATCCCGAAGCGGAGCAGACCACCGATCTCGTCGGCGCGTTCGTACACCGCGACCGTGTGACCGGCCCGGGTCAGCTGCTGGGCCACAGCCAGTCCAGCGGGGCCGGACCCGATCACGGCCACGGTCTTGCCGGTCAGCCAGTCGACCTGCTGCGGCCGGATGAAGCCCGCGTCCCAGGCCTTGTCGACGATCGCGACCTCGACGTTCTTGATCGTCACCGGCTCCTGGTTGATGCCGAGCACGCAGGACGTCTCGCAAGGGGCCGGGCACAGCCGACCGGTGAACTCGGGGAAGTTGTTGGTGGCGTGAAGTCGCTCGATCGCGCCCTCCCAGTCGTCGCGATAGACCAGGTCGTTCCACTCCGGGATCAGGTTGCCGAGCGGGCACCCCTGGTGACAGAACGGGATACCGCAGTCCATGCAGCGACCGGCCTGCTTGGTGATGATCGGCAGGAGGGTCCGACCGACGTCGTCGGGGTAGACCTCCTGCCAGTCCTGCACCCGCTCCTGGACAGGACGGCGCGGCGCCACCTCGCGCTGCGTCGTCAGGAAGCCGCGGGGGTCAGCCATGGAGTGCTCCCATCATCGCTGCTGTCGTCTCGTCCTCGGACAGGCCGTCGCGCTCGGCAGCCGCTTTGGCGTCGAGCACTCTGCGGTAGTCACGCGGCATGACCTGGGTGACGCGATGCCGGGCCGAGGCCCACTCCAGCGCGACCGCGCTGGCCACCGGTGATCCCGTCTCCTCGGCGTGCCGGGTCACCAGGTGGAGCACCCGCGCGGCACTCTCCGCGTCGATCGGTGACAGGTCGACGAGCTCGGCGTTCACCCGGTTCTCGTCCAGGTCGAGCACGTACGCGACTCCCCCACTCATGCCGGCGGCGAAGTTGCGGCCGGTGGCGCCGAGCACGACGACCTCTCCGCCGGTCATGTACTCGCACCCGTGGTCACCGACTCCCTCGACGACCAGAGAAGCTCCGGAGTTGCGGACGGCGAAGCGCTCGCCGACCTGGCCCCGGATGAACACCTCACCGCTCGTGGCGCCGTACGCGATGACGTTGCCGGCGATGATCTGCTCCTCCGCGACGAAGGTGCTCTCGAGCTCGGGACGTACGACGACCCGTCCGCCGGAGAGCCCCTTGGCCACGTAGTCATTGGCGTCACCCTCGAGGCGGAGCGTGATGCCCCGCGGCAGGAAGGCCCCGAACGACTGCCCGGCCGAACCGGTGAAGGTCAGGTCGATGAGCTCGTCGGGCAGGCCGTCCGGGTGCATCTTGGTGACCTCGTGTCCCAGCATCGTCCCGACCGTGCGGTTGACGTTGCGGATCGGCAGCCGGGCCCGGACCGGCTCGCCGGACTCGATGGCGGGCCGGCTCAGCCGGATCAGCTCGTTGTCGAGCGCCCTGCTCAGGCCGTGGTCCTGGGAGACGGTCTGGTGACGCGCCGCAGCCGCCGGCAGAGCCGGAACGTGCAGCACCGGCTCGAGATCCAGGCCCGATGCCTTCCAGTGATCCACGGCCTTCTGGGTGTCGAGCATCTCCGCGTGTCCGATCGCCTCGTCGAGCGACCGGAACCCGAGCCCGGCCAGCAGCTCCCGGACCTCCTCGGCGATGAACTCGAAGAACGTGACGACATGCTCGGCCTTGCCGGCGTACCGCTCACGCAGCACCGGGTTCTGGGTTGCGATCCCGACGGGGCAGGTGTCGAGGTGACAGACCCGCATCATCACGCAGCCCGAGACGACCAGCGGCGCGGTGGCGAAACCGAACTCCTCCGCGCCGAGCAGTGCCGCAATGATGACGTCACGGCCGGTCTTGAGCTGCCCGTCGCACTGCACCACGATCCGGTCACGTAGCCCGTTGAGCAGCAGGGTCTGCTGTGTCTCGGCCAGCCCCAGCTCCCACGGGCCGCCGGCGTGCTTCAGGGAGGTCAGCGGTGAGGCGCCGGTGCCTCCGTCGTGACCCGAGATCAGCACCACGTCGGCATGCGCCTTCGACACCCCAGCCGCCACGGTCCCGACACCGATCTCAGACACCAGCTTGACGTGGATGCGGGCCGAGGGGTTGGCGTTCTTGAGGTCATGGATCAGCTGCGCCAGGTCCTCGATGGAGTAGATGTCGTGGTGAGGGGGCGGGGAGATCAGGCCGACCCCCGGTGTCGAGTGCCGTGTCTTGGCGACCCAGGGATACACCTTGTGCCCCGGAAGCTGACCGCCCTCTCCGGGCTTGGCACCCTGCGCCATCTTGATCTGGATGTCGTCGGCGTGCGTGAGGTACTCACTCGTCACGCCGAAGCGTCCCGACGCCACCTGCTTGATCGCGCTGCGCCGCTGCGGGTCGTGCAGTCGGTCCCGATCCTCTCCACCCTCACCGGTGTTGGACTTGCCGCCCAGCTGGTTCATGGCGATCGCCAACGTCTCGTGGGCCTCCTGGCTGATCGACCCGTAGGACATCGCGCCCGTGGAGAAGCGCTTGACGATCTCCGAGACCGGCTCGACCTCCTCGATCGGGATGGCGGGTCGATCGTCCCTCAACGTGAAGAGACCACGCAACGTCATCAGACGCTGCGCCTGGTCGTCGACGAGCTTCGTGTACTGCTTGAAGATGTCGTAACGGCCCGAGCGGGTCGAGTGCTGCAGCCGGAAGACCGTCTCGGGGTCGAACAGGTGTGGCTCACCCTCACGACGCCACTGGTATTCCCCGCCGATGTCGAGACGGCGATGGGCCGGCGGGATGCCGTTGACCGGGTAGGCCCGCCGGTGCCGTGCCTCGACCTCGCTGGCCAAGACGTCGAGGCTGACTCCGCCGAGCTTCGACGTCGTGCCGGTGAAGTAGGGGTCCACCACGGACGCCGCCAGCCCGACCGCCTCGAAGATCTGCGCGCCGGTGTACGAGGCGACGGTCGAGACCCCCATCTTGCTCATCACCTTGAGCACGCCCTTGCCGAGCGCCTTGACGAGGTTGCGTACGGCCTGCTCGGGTTCGATGTCGGTCAGGTGCACCTGCTGCCGGGCCAGGTCTTCGACCGACTCCATGGCGAGGTAGGGGTTGACCGCGGCTGCGCCGTAGCCGATCAGCAGCGCGACGTGGTGCACCTCGCGCACGTCACCCGCTTCGACCACCACTCCCACCTGGGTGCGCGTCCGCTCTCGCACCAGGTGGTGGTGCACCGCGCCGGTGAGGAGCAACGACGGGATGGGCGCCTGGTCGGCCGTCGAGTGGCGGTCCGACAAGACGATGATCCGGGCTCCACCGGCGATCGCTTCGGACACCTCGGCGCAGATCGCCTCCAGGCGTGCGGCCAGGGCCCGGCCGCCGCCTTCGACGTCGTACAGGCCGTGCACGACGTGCGTCGCGTAGCCGGGAAGATCCCCGTCACGGTTGACGTGGATGATCTTGGCGAGCTCGTCGTTGTCGATGACCGGGAAGCCCAGCACGACCTGACGGCAGGACGCCGGCCCCGGGTCGAGCAGGTTGCCCTCGGGCCCGATCGTCCCCGCCAGCGATGTCACCAGCTCCTCGCGGATCGCATCCAACGGCGGGTTGGTGACCTGCGCGAACAACTGGCTGAAGTAGTCGAAGAGCAGTCGGGGCCGGTCGGACAGCGCGGCGATCGGGCTGTCGGTGCCCATCGAACCGATGGGCTCGGCGGCGTTGCGCGCCATCGGCGTGAGCAGTACCCGAAGTTCTTCCTCGGTGTAGCCGAAGATCTGCTGACGTCGCGTCACCGACCGGTGGGTGTGCACGATGTGCTCGCGGGCCGGCAGGTCCGCCAGCTTGATCAGGCCCGCGTGCAGCCATTCGTCGTACGGCGCCTCGGCGGCCAGGGTCTGCTTGACCTCGTCGTCCTCGATGATCCGCTGCTCGTCCAGGTCGACCAGGAACATCCGACCGGGCTGGAGGCGACCCTTGCGCACGACAGAGGAGGCTGGGATGTCGAGCACCCCGACCTCCGACGCCAGCACGACCAGGCCGTCTTCGGTCACCCAGTAGCGCGAGGGGCGCAGACCGTTGCGGTCGAGCACAGCGCCGATCTGGGTGCCGTCGGTGAACACCACGCATGCGGGACCGTCCCACGGCTCCATCAGGGCGGAGTGGAACTCGTAGAACGCCCGGCGCTGGGGATCCATCTCGGTGTGGTTCTCCCACGCCTCGGGAATCATCATCAGCACCGCATGCGGCAACGACCGGCCGCCGAGGTGGAGCAGCTCCAACGCCTCGTCGAACGACGCCGAGTCGGACGCGCCGGGGGTGACGATCGGGAACAGGCGTTCGAGACTGCCGTCCGAGGCCGCCGGGCCGCCCCCGCCTGGCGCGAACAGGTCCGAACGAAGCAGCGACTCACGAGCCTGCATCCAGTTGCGGTTGCCCATCACGGTGTTGATCTCGCCGTTGTGCGCGATGAACCGGTACGGATGGGCCAGCGGCCACGACGGGAAGGTGTTCGTCGAGAAGCGCGAGTGCACCACGGCCATCGCCGAGGTCATCCGCTCGTCGGTCAGCTCGGGGAAGAACCGGTCGAGCTGGTCGGTGGTGAGCATCCCCTTGTAGGCCAGTGTGCGCGAGGACAGCGACGGGAAGTAGACGCTGGTCTCGTGCTCGGCTCGCTTGCGCAGGCAGAACGCCATTCGCTCCAGCGCCATACCGACCACCCGACCGGCGGCGCCGCTCACGAACAGCTGGGCGAACGTCGGCATGCATCCGCGCGCCGTGGCTACCCGAGCAGCTCCGGGCACGGTCGGGACGTCCCGCCAACCCACGACGCGCAGGCCCTCCTCGGCGGCGAGGTCGGCGATGTGCCGCTTGGTCTTGGCGACGGCTTCGTCATCACCCGGGATGAAGGCCGTCCCGACGGCATAGCTGGCGACCGGGGGAAGCTCGAACTCGCAGACGTCCCGGAGGAACGTGTCCGGGACCTGCAGCAAGATGCCGGCGCCGTCACCTGAGTCCGGCTCGGCCCCGGAGGCGCCGCGGTGGTCGAGGTTGCGCAGCGCGGTCAGGGCCTTGGCGACGATGTCGTGCGAGGCGACGCCGCTGAGCGTCGCGACGAGCGCGACACCGCAGGCGTCGTGCTCGTGGCGTCCGTCGTACAGCCCCTGGGGTGGGGGGACAGCTCGCATCTGGGCTCATCTCCCGTCGTCGTCCCGCGACCGGTGCGCCACCGCGCGGGAGGCCGGTGCGGTGCGGTAGTGCTGTGCTGCCGGGACGACGTTGGCCCTGCAATGTTTCGGCGAGACTACACGAGAGTAACAACGGAGGTCTGCGGCCACGCCACACCCTGAGACGGCGCGATCGGGCCAAGCCGAGCCGCCGACACCCGGGCGGCCGCCGGCTCGCGTACCGTGTCCCTGACCATGAGGGACGGAGGCTCGATGACGGTGCGGTGGCGCGAACGGATGTTCCCGGCCAGCTGGTCGACCCGGGAGCGCATCTACGTCGCCGTGCTGTGGGCCGTCATCGTGGTCAGCGTCTGCGTCCTGATCGTGATGGGCGTCGTCCTCTACTCGTCCCTGCAACAGTCCGGTGGCGCCCCCGTCGGGTCGTAGCGGGTCTACAGCAGGGGGCGCAGCGGCGTGAGGATCAGCTCACTGAGCTTGGCCACCACCGGTCGAGAGAACCACTCATCCGCGCCGAGCCGTCTCGCGTTGGACCGGTCGGTCTCGAAGACCCGCTCCATCTCGGCCGCGAACGCGTCGTCGACGATCTCCAGGTTGATCTCGTAGTTGCCGGTGAGGCTCAGTCGGTCGATGTTCGCCGTGCCGACGGTGCTCCACCGGCCGTCGATCGTGGCGGTCTTCGCATGCACCATGGCGTCCTGGAAGAGCCACAGCTCGACTCCGTGGCGGAGCAAGCGTGCTGTAGAACCCCCGGGACAGCCAGTCTGCGAGCACGTGGTTCGAGAGCGCCGGTACGAGGACCGCCACCTTGACGCCACGGGCGGAGGCCGCCAGCAGCGCCTCGAGGATGTCGCGATCGGGGATGAAGTACGCCTGGGTGACGAGGATGTGGTCCCTGGCCCGGTCGATCGCCTCCAGGTACATCCCGCGAATCGGGTAGACCAGCTGCTCGGGCACGTTGCGCTGGGTCCTGATCTTCGGGTCCCACACCGAGGTGCCGGGGTCGTCCAGGCGCGAGCTGCTCTGAGTGACCGGAGCCGGTTCCAGAGGTCGACGAAGGCGTTCTCCAGCTCCCAGGCTGCCGCGCCCGGCGACCCGCAGGTGGGTGTCCCGCCACTGGGTCGCGTACAGGGCGCCGACGTTGTAGCCGCCGACGAAGCCGACCTCACCGTCGACGACGAGGATCTTGCGGTGGTCGCGTCCGGACTTGCGGACGTTGAAGAGCAGGACGCCAACGCCGGAAGGTCGGGTAGCGGATGACCTGCACGCTGCGGCGGGAACACGAAGAACTGCCGCGGGACCACGAGGTTGGCGAAGCCGTCGAACACGACGTACACCTCGACGCCACGATCGGCCGCATCGCACAGCGCCTGCTTGAACTCGCTGCCCCACCGCGTCGTTCTTGACGATGTAGGACTCGAACAGGATGCGTTCACGAGCGCCTCGAATGGCAGCGAGCATGTCGGCGTACACGTCCTCACCGAACGTGTAGATCGTGGTCGTCGAGTCACCGACGGGCACGTCGACCGGGTCGCTGTGCGGGAACGTGTTGGAGCGGGGACGCACCCGCTTGCGCCAGGAGTCGATGCCGGTCAAGGTCGCGACGACGGCGGCCTGTGCGGCGATCACCGCGATGAGGCCGCGCTTGAGCAGCGGTCGCAGTCCGCGCGACCTCCGACGAAACATGCGGTCAGCCTAGGCTGTGCCCGCCGGGCGACCCGACGACCGTCAGCCGAGCGAGGCGCCGACCAGGTCCCCGATGAAGTAGGTGAGGGCGGCCGCCAGGCCACCCAGCACCATCTGCCGGATCCCGCCGTACCACCAGGTCCGGGTCGTCACCCGAGAGACGATCGCGCCACACCCGAAGAGGGCGGTCAGGCTGATGATCAGCGCCGGCCAGAGCGCGTTGGCACCGAGCAGGTAGGGCACCACCGGCAGCGCTGCCCCCACCGCGAAGGAGAGGAACGACGACACCGCGGCGACGTTCGGTGAGGGCAGGTTGTCGGGATCCACGCCGAGCTCCTCGCGGGCGTGCACCTCGACGGCCAGCTGGGGATCCGCGTGCACCTGCTCGGCGATCTGCTCGGCAAGGTGGCGGTCGATGCCGCGGTCGACGTACATCTGAGCCAGCTCGGCCTGCTCTGCCCGCGGCTTGGCGATGATCTCGAGTCGCTCGATCTCGATCTCCTTGGCGGTGTACTCCGCCTGGCTGGCAACCGAGGTGTACTCCCCCGCTGCCATCGAGAAGGCACCGGCGGCCAGCCCGGCCAAGCCCGTCAGGACGACGACCTGGGAGTCTCCCTTGGTGCCGCCGACGACGCCGGCAATCAGGGCGAAGTTCGAGACCAGACCGTCCATCGCACCGAACACGGCCGGCCGTAGCCAACCACCTGTGACATCGGGGTGCTCGTGGTCGATCTCCTCCTCGGAGATCGCCCCACCGTCGGTGTCGGTCCGGATCGAGGAAGCCTCGTCATCGTGCGGGTCAGCCATGTCGCCATTGTGGCCGCGGCGGCCGACGGCCGCTGACTCAGGTCGACCTAACCTCGGTGTCTTCCCCCTCCGCTTCGTCAGTCCCACCGGTGTGCTCGCTGACGGGGACCTCGGTCGAGTCGTCCGGCGACTCGTCGTCTGAGACCTCCACGACCTCTTCACGTCCAGGGTGACGACGGCCCACGATGACGAAGTACGCCGCGGCGAGCACGAAGAGCAGGATCGAGGTCCAGACGTTGAGCCGGACTCCGAAGAAGTGGTTGGCGGTGTCGACCCGCAGGTACTCGATCCAGCCGCGCCCGACCGTGTAGGCCATCACGTAGACCGCGAACGCCCGGCCGTAGCCGAGCTTGAGGCGGCGGTCGAGCCAGATCACCAGCCCGGCAACTCCGACGTCCCACAGCGACTCGTAGAGAAAGGTCGGGTGGAACGTCGCGTACTGCGCGTACTCCCCGCGGTGCGCCGGGTCGATCTCCAGGCCCCACGGCAGGTCGGTCGGCTTGCCGTACAGCTCCTGGTTGAACCAGTTTCCCCACCGACCCACGGCCTGGGCGAGCACGATGCCCGGCGCGAGCGCGTCGGCGTACGCGCGAAACGAGCAACCGTTGCGGCGGCATCCGATGTAGGCGCCGAGCGCGCCGAGCGCGATGGCACCCCAGATGCCGAGGCCGCCCCGCCAGATGTACAGGGCGCTGATCGGATCCTTGCCCGCGCCGAAGTAGAGCTCGGGGTCGGTCATCACGTGGTAGAGCCGACCTCCGACCAGGCCGAACGGCACCGCCCACACGGCAACGTCGCCGACCACCCCCGGCGACCCCCCGCGCGCGACCCACCGTCGATCGCCCACCAGCACCGCGACGACGATCCCGAGGATGATGCACAGGGCGTAGCCGCGGACGGGGAAGGCGCCGATGTGCCACACCCCTTCGCCGGGGCTGGGGATCGAGGCCAGGGAGATCGCGTTCATCGCGAGTGCACGCTACCTCTCTCGGCCTGGGCGCGGACACCTGGTCAGGCCCGAGGTCACGAGGCTGCGAGCTTCTCGATGTCGCTCACCATGTCGGCGACCGGAGTGCCTTCGGTCCAGATCACCGGGGCCCGGTCGTCGTGGAAGCCGATGACCTGTGCGCCGTGTCCGACGTCGTACCCTCCGCTGGGCAGCTTGTGCCGCCCTTCGATCGCCACGCCCATCGCGTCCGACGCCGCCACGATGTCGTCCAGGGCTCCGGTCAGGCCGACGAAGTCCGGGTCGTAGTGGTCGAGATAGCCCCGGAGCACCTCCGGAGTGTCCCGGCTCGGGTCCGTCGTCACGAAGACGAGCTGGGTCTGCTTCCGGACTTCATCGGGGAGCTGGAGCAGCGCCGCCGTCACGTCGCTCATCACCAGCGGGCACACGTCGGGACAGTGGGTGTAGCCGTAGAAGACCAACGTGACCGGGTAGCCGGTATCGGTGCGCAGGTTGAACGGTCGGTGGTTGGTGGCGGTCAAAGTGATGTCCGGCATCGCATACGGCTGGGCAGGCTCGGCACCGGCAAACGGCCCCGCACCGGTGTCCTCCGAGACGATGACCCCGCCGGGGTTGTCCGGGGCACCCGAGTCGACCTGCGGGTCTGATCCGCAGGCTGTGATCAGCCCGAGCAGGACGATGGCCGATCCAGCCAGGGCGACGCGACAGCTGGCCCGCCTCATCGCGACGTCCCAGTGATCACGATGTAGTTCAACTGAGCCCGGTCTCTCAAAGTTCCCGACGTACGCCGCGGGCCAGCTCGCTGGCCAGGTCGCGCACAGCGGCCGCTACATCGCCGTCAGTGGCCGCCTGAGCGCGGTCAACGGCCCGGACGAACGCGCTGCCCACGATGACACCGTCCGCGAACGCCGCCACCTCCGCCGCCTGCGCGCCGTTGGAGACGCCGAGCCCCACACAGATCGGCTTGTCGGTGACCTCCCGGGCGCGGGCCACCAGCTGGGGAGCCAGGCTGCTGGTCTGCTCCCGCGCCCCGGTCACCCCCATCACGGCCCCGGCATAGACGAAGCCGCGGCAGGCCCGCGTGGTGCTGGCCAGCCGGGCGGGCGTGGACGACGGGGCGACCAGAAAAACCTTGTCGAGATCGTGCTTGTCGGCCGCCCTGATCCACTCGTCGGCCTCGTCGGGAATCAGGTCCGGCGTGATCAGTCCCGCTCCGCCCACCGCCGCCAGGTCGGCCGCGAACCGCTCCACGCCGTAGCGCTCGACCGGGTTCCAGTAGGTCATCACCAGCGTGGGGACGTGCTCGGCGGCCGCCTCCACCACGCGAAAGACGTCGCGGGTCCGGGTGCCCGCCGACAGGGCCCGGTCGGCCGCTGCCTGGATCGTCGGCCCATCCATCACCGGGTCGGAGTACGGCAGCCCCACCTCGACGACGTCACAGCCGCCGGCGACCATCGCGCGGATCAGCGTGATCGAGGTCTCGACATCGGGAAAGCCGGCCGGCAGGTAGCCGACCAAGGCGGCGCGACCCTCGGCTCGGGCGGCCGCAACGGCCGGACCGGCGCTTCCGGTCACGTCGGCTCCTCGCCGGCGGCGACGTCGTCCTCCACGTCGTCGAAGATCTGGTCGGTGTCCACGAGGTCGAACCAGGACGCGGCGGTGGTCATGTCCTTGTCGCCGCGTCCGGACAGGCAGACCGCCAGCACGGCGTCCTGGCCCAGCTCGCGGGCCACGTCGTAGGCACCCGCCAGCGCATGCGCGCTCTCGATCGCGGGAATGATGCCTTCGCTTCGCGCGAGCGCCGCCATGGCGTCCATCGCCTGGGCGTCGGTGATGGGTCGGTAGGTGGCACGACCCGTCTCTGCGAGCCACGCGTGCTCCGGACCCACCCCGGGGTAGTCGAGCCCGGCAGAGATCGAGTGCGACTCGATGGTCTGACCGTCCTCGTCCTGGAGCAGGTAGGACCGTGTGCCGTGCAGCACCCCGACCTCGCCCGCGCTGATGGTGGCCGCGTGTCGTCCGGTCTCGAAGCCGTCACCACCGGGCTCGAAGCCGTAGAGCCGAACCGCGGCGTCCTCGACGAAGGCGGTGAACATCCCGATCGCGTTCGAGCCACCTCCGACACAGGCGAGCGCGGCGTCCGGAAGGCGGCCGATCAGGTCCAGGCACTGGACCCGGGTCTCATCGCCGATCCCACGCGTGAAGTCGCGGACCATGGCCGGGAAGGGATGCGCCCCGGCGGCAGTTCCGAGCACGTAGTGCGTGGAGTCGACGTTGGCGACCCAGTCGCGCATCGCCTCGTTGATGGCGTCCTTCAGCGTGCGGCTGCCGGTCGTGACCGTGACGACGTCGGCGCCCAGCATCCGCATCCGCGCGACGTTCAGGGCCTGTCGCTGCGTGTCGACCTCGCCCATGTAGACGACACAGTCCAGCCCGAAGTAGGCACAGGCCGTGGCCGTGGCGACGCCGTGCTGACCTGCGCCGGTCTCGGCGATCACCCGCTTCTTGCCCATCCGCTGGGTGAGCAGGAGCTGCCCGAGGACGTTGCGGATCTTGTGAGCGCCGGTGTGGTTGAGGTCCTCGCGCTTGAGCAGGACCCGGGCACCGACCAGCTCGGAGAAGCGCTCGGCGTCGTAGAGCAGCGAGGGCACCCCGGCGTACTCCCGCAGCATCCGGTCGAGCCGCTCGGTGAACTCCGCGTCGACCATGGCCTCGCGCCAGTGCTGCTCGAGCTCGTCGAGCGGCGCGATCAGCGCCTCCGGCATGAACCGACCGCCGAAGCGACCGAAGTGTCCAGCGGCGTCGGGAAGCGAGCTGCTCATGATCAGGTGTGCCTTTGCTTGAGCGCTGGGTGGGCACCGGCGGCGACCATGTCGGAGACCGCGGTGCGCGGGTCCTTCCCGGTGACAAGGGTCTCACCGACCAGCACGACGTCCGCACCGTTGCGGGCGTGCTCGAGGACGTCATGAGGACCTCGTACGCCGGACTCGGCGACGCGGACGATGCCGTCCGGGATGGTCGGGGCCAGCCGTTGGAAGGTGTCGCGGTCGACCTCGAGCGTCTTCAAGTTGCGGGCGTTGACACCGATCAGGTCGGCTCCGGCGTCGACGCAGCGGCGTACCTCTTCCTCCGTGTGCACCTCGACCAGCGGAGTCAGCCCGATCGAGCGCGAGCGGTCGATCAGTCCGGCCAGCTGGTTGTCGTCGAGGGCTGCCGCGATGAGCAGGGCCAGGTCGGCACCAGCGGCGCGCGCCTCCCACAGCTGGTAGGAGCTGACGATGAAGTCCTTGCGCAGCACGGGAATGGTGACCGCGGCGCGAACGGCGCGCAGGTCGTCCAGGCTGCCGCCGAAGCGCCGCTCCTCGGTCAGCACGCTGATCGTCGCCGCTCCTCCAGCGGCGTAGTCACTCGCGAGCGCGGCCGGGTCGACGATGGCTGCGAGCGCACCCTTGCTGGGGCTGGAGCGCTTGACCTCGGCGATCACGGAGATCCCGGGAGACCGATAGATCGGCATCGGATCGAGGGCGGGGTCGCAGTGCGAGGCCGCCTCCTTGAGGTCGTCGAGGCTCACCAGTTCCTGACGGCGGACGAGGTCTTCGCGCACGCCGACGATGATCTCGTCGAGAACAGACATCAGGCTTCCACAGCATCCCGTCGCGGATCAGGGTCCTACTCGGACCCGAGACCCATCGCTTGCATCACTTTGCCGACCACTCCCGACACGACCAGGAGCCCGACACCGACCCAGAACACGACCCAGTTGTCCAGCATCAGACCGGCACCCCCGATACAGAACGCAACCAGGCAGAGGATGACCGCGGTCCACGCGGCGGGGGTCGATCCGTGATGGCTGTCGGCCATGTCGCTGGCTCCTTCTGTCCGGTCCGTTGTGTGCCATTGTGGCGGGTCATGCTTCGCCGTGGCTGGTCGGGTCGCGTCCCTCGTCGAGCTCGCGCCACACCTCGGCCTCGGTCGTGGGGGCCTGACCGGTCCCTCTCGAGCGCTCGGAGCTCGTCGTCACGCCCGGCGCGTCGTACTCCGCGCCCATCGTCGCCCATCGGTCGCCGTAGAGCGAAATCGCCGTACCGGCGATGACCGAGGCGATCGCCCCGGTCAGAGCGACCCACCTCCAGGCGGCAGCCTCGGTCTGCAGGTCACCGCCTGCCCAGCCCTTGGCCGACAGCGCGTCTCGCAGTGCGCCGGACGCTCCGGGTGGGTGGAGCGCAGACACCAGCACCACGGCGGCCGCCAGCACGATGAGCACGCCCAGACCGCGTCGTACGCGGCCGCGCGTCGCGATCACGGCGCCGAAAGTCGCCAGCACGACCACCCCGAGGGCACCCGCGAGCGGGGCCAGGTCGGCTCCGGAGACCTGCGCCTGGATCGGCGGCAGCCCGGACTGGTGGGCGGTGGCGCGAGCCCACGGCTTGGCGACGCCCACCACAACGGCCACTGCTCCGGCCAGTCCCAGGAGCAGCGTGGGGCCGTAGCGCACTCGGGTCGCCTTCGGCGCGCCCGGGGCCTGCGGAAGGGATGGAGTGCTCGTCACGGCACCCATTGTCGGCGGTCAGCGATGATCGTCCCGCAGCGGCCCGGCCTCGATGCGGCGACGGGCCTCGTCGAGGGGGAGCCGCGGCGGGACGTACTCCTGGAACCAGTCCGCCTCGGCCGCCGCCAGGGCCGCGACGTAACGGCGATCTCCTGCCAGGGCCTCCTGGTCCGTCGCGCGCTCACGCCCGCCCACCATGATCACGAAGCCCGCACCTTCGTCGGGCCTGGCGCGTGAGTCGGCGCGCAGCTGGCGTACATCGTCTGGAGTCACGTCCTGCCATCCCTGCGACGGCGGGATCCGGTACAGGCAAGCGCCGTCCCACCTGAGGGCGCGACGTCTTGGCCGAGGCTTCGTCATCGCTCCACCGACGACGATGGGGATCCGCGGCGTGGAGACCGGTTTCGGCAGGAGCTGTGCCCGGTCCAGTCGGTGGTGTGAGCCCTCGAACGAGACGCTCTCCCCGGACCACAGACGGGTGATCACCTCAAGGGACTCGTCGAGGAGGCCGGCGCGCCGTCTCAATGAGTCCGTCTGACCGAAGGCGGCGAAGTTGCTCGGCTCGTCATCTCCGAGCCCGACGCCGAGCAGCAGACGTCCGCCGGAGAGGTGATCCACGGTGACGGCTTGCAGGGCGATGCTGGCCGGCTTCCGGGCTGGCATTGGAGTGACCATCGTGCCGAGCGTGATGCTTGACGTGGCCTGGGCGATCAGGGCCAGGGTGATCCAGACGTCGTAGGTGTCCACTGGGCCGTCGTCGCCGGGGAAGCACAGGTAGTCCTCGCAGAACACGCCGTCCCACCCGTGCCGCTCAGCGAGTGCGGCCAGTTCGGCGATCTGGTCGGGTCGTCCCCAGGGGCCTGCCGGTGTGATGTCGAGTCCGTATTTCATGCGTCCGAGTCGACCACGGCGCACCGACAGACCTCACCGTCTGACCAGGCCTGACGGGCCGGTGCGAGCGTTGCGCGCCGTCAGGCGACGAAGATGCAGAACGGGTGACCTGAGGGGTCCGCCAGCACGTAGAGCGGCTCGTCGGAGTCATCGGTCCGATCGAGCAACAACGTCGCTCCCAGCGACTCGGCGCGCTCCCGCTGCTGCTCCAGCTCCTCGATGCTCGAGACGGTGAAGTCGAGGTGCATCTGCATCGGGACGTCATGGGTGGGCCAGGTCGTCCGCTCCAGCCGCTCGACCTCCTGGAAGGCCAGCTTGCGGGCACCGTTGGAGTCCACGAGCACCAGCCAGTCGGCGTCGTCCACGTCGCCCTCCGCCGGGGGCTCGTCGCCTGGCCGGTACTGCAGACCTAGCAGCTGCCGATAGAACTCGGCGAGTGCGCGCGCGTCGGTGGTGTCGATTGCCGTGTGCAGCAGTTGGGGGTACTCAGCCATCATCGCCTCCATTTCGCCCCGTATCCTTCCACCCACCCGGGGCGTTGTGCAGTCAGCCGCAGCTGCGGAACGGTGGTCGAGTGCCCGACCGACCGCCCTGAGCCGGTGGCCCGGGCGACCCGCCGTCTCTCCTGGGAGGTCGTCACATGACCAGCAAGTTCACCGAGCTGGCGATCGACTGTGCCGATCCCGCTGGTCTCGCTCGGTTCTGGTGCTCGGTCCTCGACTACGAGGTGCAGGACGAGGACGACGGCATCGTCACGATCGGCTCCCCTGGGGCGCCTGAAGGCAAGAACCACCCGGGCCCCGTGCCACCGACCTTGACCTTCGCCCAGGTGCCCGAGGGCAAGACCGTCAAGAACAGGCTCCACCTCGACGTCAACCCGACCGACAGGGAGCAAGCCGAAGAGGTCCGTCGCCTGCTCGAGCTCGGTGCTCGACCCGCCGATGTCGGTCAGACCGGCGATGAGAGCTGGGTCTGTCTTGCCGACCCCGAGGGAAACGAGTTCTGCGTCCTGTCCAGTCGCCGCCCCTGATCGGAGGCCACCAGCACGCCGTCACGAGGTCAGCCGCCGAGCAACCCGTCGTCGAAGCAGGTCGTCGTGCCGGTGTGGCACGCGGGGCCGGTCTGGTCGACGACCAGGAGCAGCGTGTCACCGTCGCAGTCGACGCGAAGCTCCCGCACGTGCTGGTGGTGGCCGGACGTCTCACCCTTCACCCAGTACTCCTGCCGACTGCGGCTCCAGTACGTCGCCCGCCGCGACTCGTGGGAGCGGCGTACGGCCTCGGCATCCATCCAGGCGAGCATCAGTACCTGATGGGTCGTCGCCTCCTGGACCACCACCGGGACCAGGCCCTGCTCGTTGTACTGGATCGCGTCGGGGGTGTGGGGCATGGCTCCATTCTGCCTGCGGCTCAGATGATCGGGCCTGTCCACCGACCTAGGCTGGGCCCATGACGCCAGCCTCCGACGACGTTCGACGCGCCTACGACACCCGGACGGCGGCGGGCCGGGGGCCGGCCGTGTCCCAGATCGAGCGTGCGTTGCTGGCCGACACCTTCCTCCAGGTCGGCCCGAGTGCGCCGACGTTGAGCGGCGAGTGGGATGCCCATCATCTGGTCGCCCACCTGGTCCTGCGCGAGTCCAACCCGGTCGGGTCGATCAAGGCGTCGGTGCCAGGTGTCGGAGATGGCGGGGTCGACGACCTGGTGCTCGATTCGCCCTATGAGCATCTCGTCGAGAAGTTCCGGACCGGACCGCCGGCGCTGTCCTTCTTCCGGCTACCGGGCAACGACCGGCGGCTCAACCTGATCGAGCACTTCATCCACCATGAGGATGTTCGCCGCGCGCAGCCGCACTGGACACGACGCGACCTTCCCGTGTGGGCCGAGCACCAGATCTGGAAACCGATGCGCTTCCTCGCCAAGGGCATCACCCGGCACTCCCCCGTCGCCATCGTGCTGGCGCGAACGGACACCGACGACGAGTCCGTCGCACGCAAGGGCGATCACCCCGTGGTGGTGCGGGGGCTGCCCTCCGAGCTCGCGCTCTACGTCTACGGAAGGTCTGCCGTGGCCGATGTCGAGCTCGACGGCGACCCGAAGTCCGTGGAGCGACTGCGCCGCAAGAGCTTCCGCGCCTGAGGTGCTCGCTCAGCGGACCGGGTAGCCGGCCGCGGCGAGGGCCTGCTTCACTCCGGCGACGGTCAGCAAGCCGTCATGGAAGACGCTGGCCGCCAGGACGGCGTTCGCACCGGCACCGATGGCCGGCGGGAAGTGTTCGGGGACACCGGCGCCCCCGCTGGCGATCACCGGGATCGACACGACGGCCCGGATCGCTGCCACCAGCTCGAGGTCGAAACCTCCCTGGGTGCCATCGGCATCCATCGCGTTGAGCAAGATCTCGCCAGCGCCCGCCTCGGCGCCCCGGCGAGCCCACTCGACGGCGTCGATCCCGGTCCCCTGCGAGCCGCCATGAGTCGTCACCTCGAAGCCTGACGCGGTGCCGGGGTCACGTCGGGCGTCGACGCTCAGGACGAGCACCTGTCGCCCGAAGCGCTGCGCGATCTCTTCGATGAGAGCCGGCCGCTCGATCGCAGCGGTGTTGACGGCCACCTTGTCGGCTCCGGCGCGCAGCAGGACGTCGACATCGGACACCGTACGCACGCCCCCTCCGACCGTCAGCGGGATGAAGACCTGCTCGGCCGTACGCCGCACGACGTCCAGGACGGTCTCACGACGGTCTTTCGACGCTGTGATGTCGAGAAAGGTCAGCTCGTCGACCCCTTGCTCGTCGTACCGGCGAGCCAGCTCGACCGGGTCACCGACATCGCGGAGCTCCTGGAAGCGGACCCCCTTGACGACCCGGCCGTCGTCGACGTCCAGGCAGGCGATGACGCGGATGGCCACGCTCATCTGCGCACGGCCTCGAGGGCGGCCTCGAGCGTGAAGGCACCGGTGTACAGCGCTGTCCCGATGATCGCTCCCTCGACACCCTCCGGCACGAGGGAGGCGATGGCGACCAGGTCGTCGACGGTGGAGACCCCTCCGGAGGCCACCACAGGAGCGGAGGTGCGGGAGCAGACGTCGCGAAGCAGGTCGAGATTCGGACCCTGGAGCATCCCGTCCTTGTTGACGTCGGTCACGACGTACCGTGCGCAGCCTTCGCGGTCGAGGCGGTCCAGCACCTCGTGCAGGTCGCCGCCGTCCTTGGTCCAGCCGCGCGCGGCCAAGGTCGTGCCACGGACGTCGAGCCCGATGGCGACCCGATCGCCGTGCTCGACGATCACCCGGGCGCACCACTCGGGGTCCTCGAGCGCTGCCGTCCCGATGTTGACGCGTCGGCACCCGGTGGCCAGGGCGGCTTCGAGCGTCTCGTCGTCGCGGATGCCACCCGACAGCTCCACGTCGATATCGAGGGAGGCGACGACGCGGCCGAGCAGCTCCCGGTTGTGCCCACGCCCGAACGCGGCGTCCAGGTCGACCAGGTGCACCCACTGCGCACCGGCCTGCTGCCAGCGCTGCGCCGACTCGACCGGCTCGCCGAAGACGCGTTCGCTCCCGGCGACTCCCTGGACGAGCTGAACGGCACGACCCTCGGACACGTCGACGGCGGGCAGCAGCTCCAGGGACCTCATGGTCGAAAGCCTACGGAGCCGGGTCACGACGAGCTGAGCGCGGCTGCCAGCGGCAGCGCGAAGATGCTGACCACCAACACGGCAGCGCGCATGCCCCAGCTCGGGGTCACGATCCAGGTGAGCAGCTGCACCACCAGGAAGGCCAGCGCGACCAACCCCCAGACGCGGCGTCGCTTGACCGCCAGCGGCCCGGTCGACCGGCTCCACCGGGTGCCCACCCCGGGCAGCCAGGCCAGTCGTCGACGCCAGCGGGCGCGGCGCTCGCGCCGCTGCACCTCGGCCGCCTCGAGCCGCTGCCGCTGGACGGCACGTTGCTCCCGCTCGGCCTCGCGAGCCGCACGGCGTACGGCACGCTCCTTGCTCACCGGGGGAACCTCGTGGTCACGAGCGTCATCCCAACATGCCGAGCAGGTTCTCGAAGACCTGGGGCTGCTGCAGGCCGTCGACGGTCCGGAACGTCTGCGACGACCCGTCGGCATAGCTGATCGTCACCTGGTACGACTGCAGGTCGCAGCAGGGGTTCTTCGGAACCGGGGTCAGGTCGGCCTCACGCAGGGCGGGGTCGGAGGCCGCGGTGAGGATCTTGTCGAGGTCGGTCTGACTGGTGCCTGGGGGCGGCGGCCGCTCGGCGGAGTACACGAACCTCTCATCGACCGGTCGGAGACCGCCGCTTCGCCGGAAGGAGACAGTCACCGCGCGGTTGGAGTCGGTCGGCTCACTCGTCGAGTCACCGGACCCGCCCGACGTCGATGGCTCGGACGGCGACGACTGGCTCACCGTGCCCGTCTCGGCACGTGGTGTCGCGTCGTCGGATCCGCATCCCGCCGTCAGGGCGAGAACGGGACCCACGAGAGCAAGGATCACAGCAGGGCGGACGGAGGCGGGGCGAGGCTTCTTCATAACTGTTGGACCCAGTTACGGAGCAGAACGGCTCCCGCATCGCCGGACTTTTCTGGGTGGAACTGCGTGGCCCACAGTGGACCGTTCTCGACAGCCGCGACAAAACGGTCGTCCTCGTGTGTGGTCCACGCGACCAGAGGTGCCCGGGTCCGGCCGTTGGTCTCGAGCTCCCAGCGTCGGTTGGCGTAGGAGTGCACGAAGTAGAACCGCTCCTGCTCGGCGCCGGCGAACATCAGGCTCCCTGCCGGCACGTCGACGGTGTTCCAGCCGATGTGCGGCAGGACCTGGGCGTCGAGCTGTTCGACCCGACCCGGCCACTCACCGCACCCGGCAGTCTGCTCGCCGTGCTCCACACCGGTCTCGAACAGCACCTGGTGACCCACGCAGATCCCGAGAACGGGGCGTCCACCGGCCAGTCGGCGACCGATGATCTCCGGCCCCCGGACGGCGTGCAGACCGTCCATGCAGGCCGCGAAGGCCCCGACTCCCGGCACGACGAGTCCGTCGGCGGCCAGCGCTGCCGCGTAGTCGGCGGTCACCTCGACCGCCGCACCGGCCCGGCGCAGCGCCCGCTCGGCGGAGCGGAGGTTGCCGGAGCCGTAGTCGAGCAGGACGACGGTCGCGGGCTCAGCCGTCACAGCCGTCCCTTGGTGCTGGGGATGCCGTCCTCTCGAGGATCGTGCGCCACGGCATCGCGGAGCGCACGAGCCAGCGCCTTGAACTGGGCCTCGACGATGTGGTGCGGGTCCCGCCCGGACAGCACGCGGACGTGGATGGCGATCGACGCGTGGGCGCTGATCGACTCCAGGACGTGTCGGGTGAGCGAACCGACGTAGGAGCCGCCGATCACGACGTAGGCCTGGCCGTCGGGTTCGCCGGTGTGGACGCAGTAGGGACGTCCGGAGACGTCGACGGCGCATTGCACCAGGGTCTCGTCGAGTGGGACCAGGGCGTCGCCGAAGCGTCGGATCCCTGCCTTGTCACCGAGTGCGTCTCGCAGCGCTTCACCGAGCACGATGGCGACGTCCTCGACGGTGTGATGGGCGTCCACGTGGACGTCCCCCTCGGCCCGCACGGTGAGGTCCCACAGGGCATGCCGAGCCAGCGAGGCGAGCATGTGGTCGTAGAAGCCGACGCCGGTGGAGATGTCGGCGCGTCCGGTGCCGTCGAGATCGAGCTCGACGACGACCTTCGACTCCTTGGTCTCCCGGTCGATCCGGGCGGTTCGACCCGTCATACGGTGCACCTTCTCATCTGCTTGGTCCGTGCGATCAGCCTCATGAGGACTCTTCCTGGTTGTCGTCGAGCGTGTCGAGCAGTGCCTGTCGGAAGGCGGCCATGTCGTCCGGTGTGCCCACCGACACGCGGAGCCACCCTTCGGGACCGGTCTCGCGGATCAGGACTCCTCGTTCGAGGATGCCCTGCCAGACCGCATGTCGGTCGGTGAACGTGCCGAACAACACGAAGTTGGCGTCACTGTCGGCAACCTGGAGGCCCTGGTCGCGCAGCCATCGCGCCGTGGCGTCCCGCTCTTCCCGCAGCGCGGCCACCGTGCCGAGCAGCTCGTCGGCGTGTGCCAGCGCGACGGTCGCCACGGCCTGGGTCACCGCGGACAGGTGGTAGGGCAGTCGGACCAACCGCAAGGCGTCGACGAAGGCCGGGCTGGCAGCCAGATAGCCCAGTCGGCCACCGGCCAGCGCGAAGGCCTTGGACATCGTTCGCGTCACGGCCAGTGTCGGGTAGTCGTCGAGCAGGGTCAGAGCGGACGGCGTCCCGTCCCGGCGGAACTCCGCGTACGCCTCGTCGACGACCACGACCCCCGGTGCCGCCGCGCAGAGCGCCTTGATCGTGTCCAGTCCCAGCGCCGTGCCGGTCGGGTTGTTGGGAGAAGCGAGCAGGATCACATCGGGGTGTTCGTCCTCGACCAGCCGCAACGCGTGGTCGAGGTCGATGCTGAAGTCGTCGCAGCGGTGTCCCGTCACCCAGCGGGTCGAGGTGTCCCGGGCGTACTCGGGATACATCGAGTACGTCGGTGCGAACGACACCGCCGTCCGGCCCGGACCACCAAAAGCCTGCAGGATGTGCAGCATGACCTCGTTCGACCCGTTCGCGGCCCAGATCCGTTGGGCGTCCAGACCGTGTCCGAGGTACGCAGCCAGCGCCTGGCGCAGCGCGACCGCCTCACGGTCCGGGTAGCGGTTGAGCGATGAGGCCACGCCCCGGACCGCCTCCGCCATCGCGTCGCACACCTGCGCCGACGGCGGGTACGGGTTCTCGTTGACGTTGAGGAGCACGGGTACGTCGAGCTGCGGTGCGCCGTACGGCTCGATCCCCGCGAGCTCGGGCCGCAGCGGGAGCCCGGCGCGCTGGAGTCCGGACATCAGCGTCCCAGCCGGATCCGGACGGCGTCCCCGTGGCCAGGCAGGTCCTCGGCGTCGGACAGGGCGTACACGTGCGGAGCCGCTTCGGCCAGCGCCTCCGCGGAATAGTCGATCACCTGGATGGTCTTGAGGAAGCTGCGCACCGACAGGCCCGAGGAGTGGCAGGCACAGCCCGCGGTGGGGAGGACGTGGTTGGACCCGGCGGTGTAGTCGCCCAGGGAGACCGGGGCGTACGGACCGACGAAGACGGCGCCGGAGCTCTGGATGCGGGCGGCCCGCTCGGAAGCGTCGGCGGTCTGGATCTCGAGGTGCTCGGCGGCGTAGGCGTTGACGACTGCCTCGCCCTGCTCGAGGTCGTCGACGAGCAGGATCGCTGACTGCACGCCGGTCAGCGCCTCGGTGACCCGCTCGGCGTGCTTGGTGTGCCCGACCTGGCGGCGAAGCTCGTCCTCCACCGCGGAGACCAGAGCCTCCGACGGGGTGACGAGCACGCTGGCGGCCATCGGGTCGTGCTCGGCCTGGCTGATCAGGTCAGCGGCGACGTACGCCGGATCGGCGGTGTCGTCGGCCAGGATCGCGATCTCGGTCGGACCAGCTTCGGAGTCGATGCCGACGACACCTCGCAGCAGTCGTTTGGCCGCCACGCCGTAGATGTTCGCCGGGCCGGTGACCAGGTCGACCGGAGCACAGGCCTGCGACTCGTCCTCGTGGGAGTAACCGTAGGCGAACATCGCGACAGCGCCGGCGCCACCGGCGGCATACACCTCCTCGATCCCCAGCAAGGCACACGCGGCCAGGATCGACGGGTGTGGGAGGCCCCCGTGCTCGCGTTGGGCCGGGCTGGCCAGCGCGAGGGAGCGGACCCCGGCGACCTGCGCGGGCACGACATTCATCAGCACCGACGAGATGAGCGGCGCCTTGGCCGCCGGAACGTAGAGACCGACTCGGCCGACGGGGACGTTGCGCTGGGTCACCTGGCCGCCGTCAGTCACCGTCGTGGTCACGTCGGCGGGGAGCTCGGCTTCGCAGGTGAGCCGCAGCCGGCGCACGGACTCCTCGAGGCTCGCGCGCAGGTCCGGGTCCAGGCCGTCCAGGGCAGCGGCGACCGTCGCGGGCGGGACTCGCACGGACGTGATCTCGACCCCGTCGAACTCCGCCGCCTGGCGAACCAGCTCGCGGTGACCGTCCGACCGAACCGCCTCGCACAGCGGCCGTACCAACTCCACAGCCGCATCGACGTCGAACTCGGCGCGCGGCACGAGCGCGCGGTAGTCCAACCGCTCTCCCGCGGCAAGCCGCCGGCGCACGTCGATGTGGCGGATCATGCGAACAGTCTAGATGGACCGGCCGCGGTGCCGGACTCATGGCGGACGGGCTCACGGGCCACCGTGATCGCCTTGATCCCGGGGGCAGCTACACCGGGTCGGACGTCGCAGAAGCCTCCGGCACAGCGGTGTCTGGTGTTAGGTTCGACACGTGGGTGAGCCGCTACCTCTCTTCCCGTTGAACACGGTCTTGTTCCCGGGAATCGTGATGCCGCTCCACATCTTCGAGGATCGCTACCGGCTGCTCGTCCGGGACCTGATCGCCTTGCCTCCCGACGCTGCCCGTGAGTTCGGCGTCGTCGCGATCAAGGTGGGGTACGCGGTCGGGGCGCGCGGCGTGCACACCATCCAGCGGACCGGCTGCGCCGCCTTGGTGACCGAGGTGACGGCCAACCCGGACGGGTCGTTCGAGATCATGGTGGTCGGGCGTCGACGGTTCCATGTCGAGAGCCTGGACCCTTCGCAGGAGTACCTGCGCGCCGACGTCGAGTGGTTGCCGGACGCCTCCGGTGGAGAGTCGCCCGCGGACGGGGAGAAGGCGGCCGAGCGCGCGCGGGAGCTCTTCGAGGTCTACCGGGACACCGTGTCCGCGATGCGCGGGGACGACATCCTCGACGGGGAAACGCCGACCAGCCCGGTCGACCTCTCGTACACGCTCGCGGCCGCCCTGGTGCTCAACCTTGCTGAACGCCAGGCCCTCCTGGAGGCGCCCGACGTGGTCAGCCGACTACGACTCGGCACCTCCATGATGCGTGCCGAGCTCCAGGCCATGTCAGCCGTCCCGTCGCTGCCCGCCACGAGCATGGCCCGCACCCAGTGGTCTCCCAACTAGGCACGGACGAGCCACTCGCTATCAGTCGTTGACGGAGATGACGAACGAGCCCATGAGGTAGTCGCCGTCGGTCTCGCTGGTGATGGCCACGGACTGAAGCGGCCGCAGGTTGTCGATCACCCCAGGTGGCGCCCCTGAGTCCTGGGCGGCCTGGAGCACCTGCTCCTCGATCTGGTCGAAGTTGAAGAAGAGCACGAACTCCTTGCTCGCTCCGTCCTCGACCACCGAGGTGAACGCGTCGGTGTCACCGAGGTTCCCGTCGGAGGCCAGCTGGTCGGCGTACGTGTCGTTGGAGGCGATCACGAGACCGTCGGCGGCGTCCTTCTTCACGAACGGAACGCTGCCGCTGGTCTCCTGCTGAAGCAGGCTCACGACCTTGTCGTAGATCGCGTTCATCTTGGTCGCGTCGCCGGTGAAGCGCACCCCCAGGTTCAGCTGTGACGGGTCCTGAGCACTGAGGGCGTCAGCGGTGAGACCGCCGCCGTCCAGCGCGAACATGACGTTGTCGCCGAGGATCGTCTCGATGTCGTCGGGGATGACCAGCCCGGTCTGGTCCGCGAAGGACTGGATCTGGCTCTCGATGTCCACGCCCGACTTGTTGGCCTCGGCCATGATGTCGTCCCACGACTGCGCCAGGCGCTCGCCACCACCTGCCTCGGACGCAGCGAACACGGTCGAGTCGGGCAGGTTGACGATCTGGTTGTCGCCGTGGCTGACGTCCGGCGTCTGGCCGTACACCGCGGTGGCGAACTCGGCGTGATCGGCCTGGAAGCGGAACGTCACGGCGGCGCGCTGGTACGTCGAGCGCAGGAAGTCCAGCTCCGACGAGCTGCCGTCGACGGGGAACGTCGGGCCGAAGGCGTCGACAGCCCCGTCGATGTTCACCCAGGCCGTTGCGACACCGAGGTCACCCAGGGCGTCCATGTCGGACGTGAAGCTGTCGCTGTCGGCAAGTGAGCTCGACCCGGCGTCGCTGGCGTAGCTGTCCGCCTGCTCCTGGGTCTCGGCCACGACTGCATAGTCCCCGGTGAAGGCCAGACCGAACGACTCCGCGCTGCCGCCGCACTCGCTCAGCTTCGTGATGCCATCGCGGGCGGCCGCCTCGTCGGTGACCTCGATCGCGCCTACGACGATCGGGTCGGTGCCGCCCTGGGCCGGCGGCATGCCGGCCACCGCGAACTTGCTGCCGATCCACGGCTCGATGTCGGCGTCGTACGTGATGTCACCACAGGGCGCGGACTCCAGCGCCTTGTCGAACAACGTCTTGCGGACGTCGGCGTTGGCGTCCGTCACCCCGGAGGCCTGTTCGAACGCCGGGAAGTGGTTGAGGAAGCGCAACGCATTGATCTTCTGCTCCGCCGAGGGGTCGAGGTCGATACCGACGTAGAAGAGCGCGTTCGCGGGGATGGCCTCGGCGGCCTGCGGACCGCTGGCAGTGAACCGGTCCTTGATCAGCGTGAACGCGAAGGCACTGCCGGCGATGACCACCGCCACGACCACGGCGATGATGATGACGGTGGCGGCTCGTCCGCGACCCCCGGAACCCGACGGCGGGGGACCTCCCGGACCGAACCCACCTGGCCCGTGCTCCGGTCCGTACCCACCGGGGCCAGCCGGACCACCGGGACCATAGCCGGGACCCTGCGGACCACCGGGACCATAGCCGGGACCCTGCGGACCCTGCTGACCATAGCCGGGGCCCTGCGGACCACCGGGGCCGTAGCCGGGGCCCTGCGGACCCTGCTGACCGTAGCCGGGGCCCTGCGGACCACCGGGGCCGTAGCCGGGGCCTTGCGGACCCTGCTGACCATAGCCAGGAGCCTGCGGACCGGGCTGACCCCAGCCAGGTCCCCCCTGGCCGGGTGGTGGCGTGTTGCTCGACATCGGGTCCCCCTCGTGACACTCGGCGGTGGACAAGCCGGCCAGGCTCGTCACTCAGCACCGCGAGATTACTTGACGAGAGGGGCGTGCGGGGGCGTAACGGCGCTGTCTGACCACGGCGTTTTCGTGCTGCGCGGCCACAGTGACGCTCCCCCCAGTGTGCCGACCATGCCGCCCATCGGCCACGCCAGCAACCCGATGGGTGAGCTCAGCCGGACTGAGCTCACCAACAGGTCACCGTTCTGGAAATCCGACAGCATCGCGGTGCGTTGCGTCGGCGTGCCGTTGAACAGGGCAACGAAGTCGACCGGATGGTCAGGCCCGAAGACGTGCACCCCGAACCACAGCATCAGCGTGGCGCCCACCCAGCTCATCAGCAGCACGGCCACGACGGTGACAAACCCGTGCCGACGACCGAACAACGCAGCGCCGAACCCCAGGACCACGCCGAACCCGAAGCTCACGACCACGAACCACAGCGTGATCCCGCTGACCTGGTCGAAGGATGCCTCTCCGAACTTCAAGCCGCTCGACGTCAACCGGGCGGAGGGCGGATCGGCGAGAGAGGTCCAGATCCAGGCCGCGGGCAGGGCGGCCACGACGCCGCTCACCAGACAGATACCGCCGTAGACGAGCCGCTCGGGACCTGAGCTCGCGGGACCCTCGACATCGAAGGTGGGCCGGTCCGACGCGGACATCGGGGACGGCGGCGGTTCGACAGGCGCGGTGGTCGGCGGCTGCCCCGAACTGGTCACGGGCAGATCCTACGTCGCTGGGCCGCCGGGACCGTGGTCACACCGACAGGCACGCCGGACCGAGAAGCGCCTTGAGATCGGCCATCAGGGCAGGTGATGGAGTGACGCGCAGCCGTTCGTCGAGACGCATCACCATCGTGCGGCCGGCGGACTGCAGCTTCAGGTGGACCTCGGCCACGCCCGGATGCGTGACGAGCACGTCCTTGAGCTGGTCGACGACGGGAGGTGTCACCCGCACGGCCGGGAGGGAGATGACGACAGGACCGTCCGAGGCGCCCTTGGTCAGATCGGGGATCGTGATCTCCAGGCAGGTCAGCTCCATCGCGTCGTCGCGGCTGCGCTTGAGCTTGCCCTTGACCAGGACCACCGAGTCCTCGACGAGCAGGGTCGACGACAGCTGGTAGTCGCGCGGGAAGACCATCACGTTGATGCCACCTTCGAGATCTTCGACGGTGATGACGGCGTACAGATCGCCCTTCTTGGTGGTCTTGCGCACGACGGAGGTGATCAGACCGGCCACGGTGACCACGGCGCCTTCCTCGCGGCTCTCGTCGGTGATCAGCTGACCGATCGTCACGTCACTGGCCGAGGCGAGCACGTGCTCGAGGCCGTTGAGCGGGTGGTCCGAGACGTACAGGCCGAGCATGTCGCGTTCGTGGGCGAGCAGCAGCTTCTTGTCCCATTCCTGGTGGTCGGGAACCTCGATCGTGCCGGCGGAGAAGCTGTCGTCATCGAGCCCGGCAAACAGCGAGTCCTGCCCGAACTCCTCGTTCTTCTTCAAGTCGACGTAGTAGTCGGCCGCCTCCTCATGGATCGCGACCAGGCCCCGGCGGGTGTAGCCCAGGGAGTCGAAGGCACCGGCTTTGCACAGCGACTCCAGCACTCGCTTGTTGCAGACAACGGCTGGCACCTTGTCCAGGAAGTCGTTGAAGTCGGTGAACTTGCCATCGCCCTCGCGGGCAGCCACCAGCCCGGCGACGACGTTGTTGCCGACGTTGCGGATCGCTGACAAGCCGAAGCGGACGTCTCGACCCACAGGAGTGAAGTTGGCGTCGGACTCGTTGACGTCCGGGGGCAGCACCTTGATGCCCATCCGCCGACACTCGTTGAGATAGACCGCTGACTTGTCCTTGTCTCCACGCACGCTGGTGAGCAGGGCTGCCATGAACTCCGAGGGGAAGTTCGCCTTGAGGAAGGCCGTCCAGTAGGAGACCAGCCCGTAGCCGGCGGTGTGAGACTTGTTGAACGCGTAGTCGGAGAACGGCACCAGGATGTCCCACAGGGACTTCACCGCACTCTCGGAGAAGCCGTTGGCGACCATCCCGTCGCGGAAGCCTTCGTACTCCGCCTCCAGCACCTCGCGCTTCTTCTTGCCCATCGCACGGCGCAGCAGGTCGGCTCGGCCCAGGGAGTAGCCCGCGAGCTTCTGCGGGATCTCCATCACCTGCTCCTGGTAGACGATCAATCCGTACGTCGGGGCGAGGATCTCCTTGAGCGGCTCCTCGAGTTCACGGTGGATCGGCGAGATCTCCTGCTTGCCGTTCTTGCGCAGGGCGTAGTTGGTGTGGCTGTTGGCCCCCATCGGGCCTGGCCGGTACAGCGCCAGCACCGCCGCGATGTCCTCGAAGCAGTCCGGCTTCATCTGTCGCAGCAGCGCGCGCATCGGGCCGCCGTCGAGCTGGAAGACGCCAAGGGTGTCACCCGTCGAGAGCAGCTCGAAGGTCTTCGGATCATCCAGCCCCAGTGCGTCCAGGTCGATCGTCACGTCGCGGTTGGTGGCGATGTTGGCGAGCGCGTCGTCGATGACCGTGAGGTTGCGCAGGCCGAGGAAGTCCATCTTGAGCAGGCCGAGCGTCTCGCACGCGGGATAGTCGAACTGCGTGATCGTGGCGCCGTCCTGCTCGCGGCGCATGATCGGGACCACGTCGATCAGCGGCTCGCTCGACATGATGACGCCCGCGGCGTGGACACCCCACTGCCGCTTGAGGTTTTCGAGCTGCCGAGCGGTGTCGACGATCCGCTTGACGTCGGTGTCGGCGTCGTACAGGGCGCGGAACTCCCCTGCCTCACCGAAGCGGGCATGGCCGGAGTCGAAGATCCCGGCGAGCGGGACATCCTTGCCCATCACCGCCGGTGGCATCGCCTTGGTGATCCGGTCGCCCATCGCGAACGGGTACCCCAGCACCCTCGAGGAGTCCTTGATCGCCTGCTTGGCCTTGATGGTGCCGTAGGTGACGATCTGCGCGACCCGGTCGTCGCCGTACTTGTCGGTGCAGTAGCGGATCACCTCACCGCGCCGGCGCTCGTCGAAGTCGATGTCGATGTCGGGCATCGAGACGCGCTCGGGGTTGAGGAACCGCTCGAACAGCAGTCCGTGGACCAGCGGGTCGAGGTCGGTGATCCCCATGGCGTACGCGACGATCGCCCCGGTCGCGGAGCCACGGCCCGGACCCACCCGGATGCCTTGCTGCTTCGCCCAGTTGATGAAGTCAGCCACGACCAGGAAGTAGCCCGGGAAGCCCATCTGGAGGATGCAGGCGGTCTCCCGGTCGGCGCGGTCGCGCACCTCGGGCGTGATCCCGTCGGGGTAGCGGCGGCCCAGGCCACGCTCCACCTCCTTGACGAACCAGGTCTCCTCCGACTCGCCCTCCGGAACCGGGAACCGCGGCATCAGGTTGCGGCCCTCGGCGAACTGCACGTCGCAGCGCTCGGCGATGAGCAGCGTGTTGTCGCAGGCCTCCGGCAGGTCGCGCCAGATGTCGCGCATCTCGGCCGGTGTCTTGAGGTAGTAGCCGTCACCGTCGAGCTTGAAGCGGTTGGCGTCGTTCATGGTCGAGCCGGACTGCACGCACAGCAGCGCCTCGTGCCCGACGGCGTCCTCACGACGGGTGTAGTGCAGGTCGTTGGTCGCGACGACAGGGAGGTCGAGGTCCTTGGCGATCTGGAGCAGCTCGGAGCGCACGCGCTGCTCGATCGACAGACCGTGGTCCATCAGCTCGACGTAGTAGTTGTCTGCCCCGAAGATGTCGCGGAAGTCGGCTGCCGCCTTGACCGCTTCGGTGTACTTGCCCAACCGAATCAGGGTCTGCACCTCACCCGACGGGCATCCGGTGGTGGCGATGATGCCCCTGCCGTAGCGCTCCAGCAGCTCGCGGTCCATCCGGGGTTTGTAGTACTGGCCCTCGATCGAGGCCAGCGAGCTGAGCCGGAAGAGGTTGTGCATGCCTTCGGTGGTCTCCGACAGCAGCGTGATGTGGGTGTAGGCGCCACCGCCGGACACGTCGTCGGAGCCACCGTTGCCCCACTGGACGCGGCGCTTCTCGAATCGGCTCGTGCCGGGCGTGAGGTAGGCCTCCGTCCCGATGATCGGCTTGATCCCGCGCGCCTTGCCCGCCTTGTAGAACTCGAACGCGCCGAAGACGTTGCCGTGGTCGGTCACCGCCAGGGCGGGCATCCCGAGCCGGTCCGTCTCGTCGAAGAGCTCCCCGATCCTGGCCGCACCGTCGAGCATCGAGAACTCGGTGTGCACGTGCAGGTGGACGAAGCTGTCCGACATCGGCGCGATGGCTCCTCACGATGGTCGTGGCAGTACTTTTCGGGCAAGACAGACTCTGCTGCGCCTGTCGCAGCCGGCGCGGCTGAGGGAAGATCCACAGCCTACGTCCCGACAGGCTGCCATGTCCGACCGACACTCGAGGTGGTCGGCTGCCGAGCACCCGCCCACGGTTGATCGCTGTGATCAGCGCGCCACACAGGTGTAGGCGGCATAGATCCGGCTCCGTACGTCGACCTCGAGGATCTCGAAGCCCGCGGCCTCGATGAGCGGTTCGAGCAACCACCGGTAGGTGCCGAACTCCGTGCGGATGTGGGTGGCAAAGTCCTCCCGCGTGTAGCCGGCCGCAGGGTCGGGCACGGCGTTGGCCATCCAGGTCTCCAGGGCTGCCGGCGCCTCGGCCGGCGTGAAGTCGTACACGAGGTCGTGCAGCCGCAGCAGGCCACCGGGGCGAAGGATCGTCTGGACGCGGGCCAGCGCGAGCCCCTTCCAGAAGTCGGGGAGCTGGTGGAGAGCGTTGCGAGTGAAGACGGCGTCGGCCGGCCCACCGGCGTGCTCATAGCTGAGGAACCCGGCCTGGACGCACTCGACGTTGGCGAGCCCGGCCGCATCGGCGGTCCTCGAGGTGTGGGCCTGCATGGCCGGCGACACATCGACGGCCACCACGCGGCGGCAGTGCGGAGCCGCCGCCAGCGTGAAGCGTCCGGTTCCGGCGCCTAGGTCGACCACCGTCGAGGTCTCGTCCAGGACGCCGTGGCGGCGGAGGACCTCGAGGTCGGTGGTGAAGTCCGGGTAGCCCTGCTTGGTGTCGTACGCCGCGACGAAGTCCTCGTCGAGGTGCTCGGGGCCTGCGTACGCCGTTTCGTCGATCATCCAGGTGTCAGCCACGCCGGCCAGGGTGCCAAAAGTGGCGTGAAAGCGCGACCTGGTTTCGCGCGACTCGGCTCCCGGCTGCTCGGCTGCTCGACTCACGCGGCTGGGAGCGCCAGACCTGCCTGCTCGGTCCCGGTGTGGTCGACCAGGTAGTGGCGGCCGTGTGGGGTGCGCCAGACGGAGACCCCGTTGAAGGGTTGGGCGACCTGCCAGTGGCCGTGGGTCTTGATCCGGTGGTGGGACCGGGTCATCGGGCCGAGGTTGTCGACCGATGTCTGGCCGGGTGGTCCGCCGGTGTCGGGGCTGACGTAGGGGACGGTGTGGTCGAGGTCGCCGGTGCGTCGGCTCGAGGCGGCGTAGGGGAAGCAGTCGATCGGGGTGCGCAGGTGGACGGCTTCGCGGATCCGGTCGGGGATCTCGTAGGCGTCGACCGGGGTCTGCTGATTGAGGTCGATCACGGGCTTGACCACGACGTTGCTGTGGCCATCGGTGTCGAACATGTGTTCGATTCTACGTGAGATGTCCGACAGTGGCCAGACCGTTTCGCCTTGTCCACAAGGGGAAACCCGACGTTCTCCTCCCCAGGGCTCGACCCCCAGGGCCCGACCCCCACCGCGTCGGCGAGCCGACCACCGAGGCGTGCACAGCCATCGACGTCCCCCACGCTCCGGCCTACGCTGCCGGTCATGAACGATCCCTCGCAGTTCCGCGACGTCGCAGAGTCGGCATGGGGGTGGGTGCTGGACCAGGTGCGCTGGGACAACGAGGGTGTTCCGTGGATCCCCCTGTCTGTCGATGACGACGGGAACGGTGAGCCGGACGAGTTCCCCGACTCCCTGCACAGCGGGATCGCCGGTCTTGCCCCCGTGCTGGCGGAGATCAGACTGGCGCGGGACTGGACGCACTCCGAGCGTGAACTGGCTGCGGGCATCGTCACGACCCTCACGGCGCATGCTCGGGACCGAGTCGAGCCCTGCTACTTCCTGGGCCTCGCCGGGGACGCCACGGCCCTGCACCTGCTGGATCCCGGTTCGGAGGAGGTGCCGCTGCGTCGACTGCTCGACCTGGCCACCGAGGCAGGTTGGCCTTCCACCGTGTTCGACGAGGGTGCTGACGCTGTGACGGACCTCGTCCTGGGCAATGCCGGGATCGCCCTCACGGCCGTCTGGACCGGTCATCGGCTGGCCGACGAGATCATGACCATCGCGTCCCAGGCGCTGGTCGAGTCCGCGGTCGAGGACGCCTCCGGCGCGCGCTGGTACCTACGGGAGGGCCAGGTGATGGAGATGCCGAACTACTCCCATGGCGCCGCCGGCATCGCCAGTGCGTTGTGCACCGCAGGACACCGACTGGGTCGAACTGACTGGATCCAGACCGCGATCCGCGGCGCAGAGCACGTCATCGCAGCAGCCGACCTGAGCGACGGCATGCGCATCCCGATCGTGATCCCGTATGGCAACGTCGACTACGACGAGTACACGTACACCTGGTGCCATGGCCCTACCGGGACCTCCTACCTGTTCCTGGCGCTTCATGAGGCCGGTGTTCGGGAGGTCTCCGGTCGAGCTCCCCTGGACTGGCACGCACAGTGCCTGCAGGCGGTGGCATCCTCCGGTGTTCCCCGTCGGCTCCGCCCCGGGTTCTGGGACAACGACGGACGGTGCTGCGGTACCGCCGGCGTCGGTGAGATGTATCTCGACGATGCGCAGCGCCAGCATCGGGATCCTGGCGCCTCAGGAGAGTCTCTACGGCTGTCCGGCGTGATGGCCGACGCCCTGCTCGACCGCGCCATCACCGACCGAGCCGGGACCCGGTGGCGCTTCATCGAGCATCGCAACGATCCCCCGCTTCTCCCACCAGGGACCGGTTGGATGCAGGGCGCGGCCGGGATCGCGGCCTTTCTGATGAGGATGGCGCGCGTGCGTACGCACGGACTCGATGCGGCGCGAGTCACCCGGCCCGACTCCCTGTGGGGCTGACTCGGTGTGTCCCCTTTGAGGTTCCCGTAATGGCCGCAGCGCCATGTTTCGATCGGACAGGCCGACCTCTCATGAGCGGCCGGAGACGCGGACGTTCACATGCCCGGATGTTCAGCACGTAGGTCAATCGGGATTTCTGTCTTCAAGGACATCGAGGTGTAGCCGTCGACGGGCTCAAACCCGAAATGCCTGTACAAGGTCAAAGCTCCGATGTTGTCAGCCTCCGTGGTCAAGGAGACCCGCAGCGCCCCCTCGGCCGCAGCCGCATCCCGAACGCGGGCCAGGAGCGCCCGGCCGACGCCTTGGCGACGGTGGCGGTCCGCTACGTACAGGTCCCGGAGCTGCCAGAAGTGCCCGAGCCGCAAGGAAGCGGGGATCGATGCGACGAGCGCCATGCCTGCGGGCTCGCCGCCGCGGTGGGCGAGGAATCCACGAAGACCACCACTGGCCAGCTGAGATTTCAGCCAGTCCCGGACTTCGACCGAGTCTCCCGGCTGCCCGTAGTCTCGCCGGTAGCACTCGAACAGGGCCACGATGTCGGGCATCCATGGAGACGCAGCGTGGACTTCCGCGATCTCCAGTCCGGTGCTCATCTGAGAAAGGCTACAAGCCGGCGACGCTGATACGGACCCATCACGACGCACCTCGGGGCAACCCGGCGAACTGTTCGACCTGCGGCAATCCACCACACTCCACAGGACTTGGGCATGCTGCTGGCGCGGCCGTCCGGTCGTCGACCGCAGGACGATGAGGCGAGCATCGCACCCGCCTTTCGCGTTCAAGATGTCGAACGCGACCATGGTGGAGTGACACTCTCGTCCAGCGTGGTGGGCTCCGGCCGTCGAGTCGTGCTGCTCCCCTGGTTCAGCCTCGACGGCAGCGTGATGTCCGCAGCGTTCGAGCCCGCCCTTGGGCCGATCCACGGACTGCAGCGCAGCTATCTGGATCTCCCCGGCTGCGGCGGCTCCGCCCCGGTAGCCCCCACCTCCGACGCCATCGTCGAAACCGTGATCGAGCACCTCGAGGGGCTGGACGGGCCGACTGTGTTGGTGGGTTGCTCGTACGGCGGCTACATCGCGGCGGCGGTCACCCGCCGGCGTCCCGACCTGGTGTCGGGCCTGGCCTTGGTGTGCAGCGGAGTCCGGATCACGCTTGCTGACCGGACGCTCCCCCACGTGCCCCGGACAGTACCCCTCGATTGGCCGGTCGACGTCGATCCCGGCGTGCGTAGTCACCTCGACCTGGCTCTTGCCAGCGACGACATCGCCGTCGCGACGACCGTGGCGCGGCTGATCAGCTCGAGCCGCTCAGACGATGCCTACCTGACTGAGCTCCGCGAAACCGGCTACCCGGTCTGCGACGAGGACGACCCGACGCAGTACGACGGACCCGTGCTCGTGGCTAGCGGTCGGCAGGATCGAATCTGCGGGTACGTCGATCAGTTCGATGCGCTGGCGCGCTACCCGCACGCCGGTTACCTCGCACTGGACCGGGCAGGCCACTACCTGCCATTTGAGCAACCCGACCAGTTCGCGGCAGTCCTCCGGTCCTGGCTCATCGCGGCGGGGATCGATCAGCCCGGGTAGAGGAGTCTCACGTCCGGGGCGCCTTCTTCGTTGTCGCCGTCGGTCCACTCGACCTCGTCGAAGCCATGGCGCGCATAGAAACGCCGCGCTCCTAGGTTGCTCTGGAAGGTCCACAGCTGGATCGGGCCTGCAAGCTCCTGCTTGGCCAGCTCGACGAGGCGGGAGCCAAGGCCGTGGCCGGTCGAGTCGGCGCGCACGTAGAGGTGCTCGATCCAGTCGGGACGGCCCAGTGCCATGAACCCGACGAGCTCGCCGCCGGCATCGGCCACCCAGACCTCGTGTTCGACGAACAGGTGGTCACGCACCCAGCGGCGAACGTCATCCTGCGGATGCGCCATCGGCGGGATGGCGGGCACGTTCTCCTGTCGGACGGCCCAGAACAGGTCGGCAACAGCGTGGGCTTCTTCGGCCCGGGGCCGCCGGATCTGTGGGGCTGAGACGTCAGCGCTCATCGCGGATCACGTCGAGGGCGTGCTCCAGGTCAGCCGGGTACGGCGACTCGAACTCCACCCACGTCTCTCGCTCCGGGTGCTCGAACCCCAGGCGTACGGCATGCAACCACTGGCGCAGCACCCCCACTCGCTTGGCCAGGACCGGGTCAGCGCCGTAGGTCAGGTCACCGACGCAGGGATGGTGCAGCGCGCTCAGGTGCACCCGGATCTGGTGGGTGCGCCCGGTCTCGAGCTTGATCTCCAGCAGTGACGCGAACCGGTGGGCCTCGAGCGTCTCGTAGTGGGTGACGCTGTGCCGTCCGCCCTCACCGACCATGAACTTGTAGTCGTGCTTGGGATTGCGCGTGATCGGCGCGTCGATCGTCCCGACGAGCGGATCGATGTGGCCTTGCACCAGCGCGTGGTAGGTCTTCTCGACGCTGCGCTGCCGGAACGCGTTCTTGAGCCGTGAGTACGCGTACTCCGACTTGGCCACGACCATCAACCCCGAGGTCCCGACATCGAGGCGCTGCACGATCCCTTGGCGTTCCGGAACTCCGGAGGTCGCGATGCCGAAACCCGCACCGGCGAGATGGCCGAGCACGGTCGGTCCGGTCCAGCCGACGCTCGGGTGCGCCGCCACCCCGACCGGCTTGTCGACCACGACGAACGCGTCGTCGTCGTACACGATGCGTAGCCCGGCCACGATCTCGGGTCGCACCCGCGCGGTGGCGTCCGGGCCTGGGATCACGACTTCGAGAAAGGCACCCTCGTGCACGCGGTCCGACTTGGCCGGTTGCACTCCGTCCAGGGTCACCTCACCGGCCGCCACCAGCTCCGCGGCCTTGGTCCGGGAGAGCCCGAACATCCTGGCGATGGCCGCATCGACCCGCTCGCCCGCCAGACCCCCTGGGACATGCAGCAGCTTGCGACCAGGAGACGTACCGGGGCTGGAGAGCTCTGACGTCACGACGGGGTGGAGTGGTCGTCGGCCGGCTCGTCGGACCCGCCCGCGGAGGCTCGTTCGCGGTGCCCGTCGAGGTGGACCCCGCGGGCGCTCTGCACGACGAAGATGACGGCGGCAACACAGATCGCGGAGTCGGCCAGGTTGAAGATCGGCCAGTGCGGAAGCTCGATCCAGTCGACGACGTGTCCGCGCAAGGGCGAGGGATCGCGGAAGATCCGATCGGTCACGTTGCCGAGTGCGCCCCCGAGCAGCAGGCCGAGACCGATCGCCCACCCGGTGCTTCCCAGACGACGGGCCATCTTGATGCACACCACGATCACCGTCAGCGCGATCAGCGTCAGCAGCACGGTGTAGCCCGTCCCCAGGCTGAACGCCGCACCGGGGTTGTGTGCCAGATGGAAGCTCAGCAGGCCAGGGATGATCGTGCGCGGCTCACCATCGGACCAGGCGTGCTCGGCCCAGATCTTGGTGCCCTGGTCGAACAGGTAGGCGACAGCAGCAACAGCCGCCCACAGCATGAGCCGCGGACGGCGGTTCTGGACGGACGGAGGGCTTGCGGTTTCGTCGCTCAGCGACGTTCCTGGCGTTGTTTGCATTCCAGGCACAGTGTCGCACGGGGAAAGGCCTGGAGCCGCATCTTGCCGATCGGCTGACCGCAGGACTCGCAGACGCCATAGGTCCCGTCCTGGATGCGGCCGAGCGCCGCCTCGATGATGTGCAGGCTCTCGCGGGCGTTCTTGGCCATCGTCATCTCGTGGTCGCGCTCGAACGTGTTCGAGCCGACATCGGCCTGGTCGTTCCCCGCACCCTCGCCGCCTTCGCGCAACAGGTGGCCGATCTCCTCCTCGGTCGCGGCGATCTCGGCCTTCAACCGGGTGGCGTCCTGCTCCAGGCTCGCACGGACTTCGTTGACCTCGCCCGTGGTCCAGGGCTTCTCTCCCTCGCGCACCGCGAGCTTGCCGCCCCTCACCTTCTTCGCTGGTGCCGTCGCGGCTCCGGTCTCCGTCTTCACAGATGCTGCCTTCCTGGCCGGCGGTGCTGTCGCCGACTGCTGGGTCTTCGGGGGGGTACGGGTCGGCGCTCCGGCGGACGCGACCGGTGCAGCCTTCTTCGCCGGTGCCTTCTTCGCTGGCGCCTTCTTGGCTGGCGCCTTCTTGGCTGGTGCCGTCTTCTTGGCCGCCGCCTTCTTCGCCGGTGCCGCCTTCTTCGCCGGTGCCGCCTTCTTCGCCGGTGCAGCCTTCTTGGCCGGCGCCTTCTTGGCCGGTGCGGTCTTCTTCGCCGGTGCAGCCTTCTTGGCCGGCGCCTTCTTGGCCGGTGCGGTCTTCTTGGCTGCTGTCTTCTTGGCTGCCGCCTTCTTGGCCGGCGCCGCCTTCTTGGCCGGTGCTGCCTTCTTCGCTGCGGCCTTCACGGGTGCGCTCTTGGCTGTACCTCGGCTGCTGTCGGCGCGGGACGCGGGGGAACGACGGGCCGCCTTGGCCACGGCCTTCTTGACGGCCTGAATCGCCGACGTCCTTCTCGCAGCCATCGGTGGGCCTCTCGTTGGCTCGGCGTGTTCCCCGCGAACACGGTGCCGAGAGGATAGGCGGTAATCGTCCCGGCTTCAAACAGCCACGCTCGGCAAATCCTGATGAGGTCGAACGCCAGCATCCCCTAGAATGGCCGAGCGTCGTACGGCACTGATGAGGCCATCACCTCGGAGCTGTCGGAAGAACGGCGGACCGGCCACCAGGCAGGCCCGCTCACTAGAACCGGCCACGACGCGCCATGAGCGGGCCGTGCTCTCCGGAGAGCGGCCAAGAAGGGTGGTACCGCGGATCCGCCTCCTCGGCGGAGTCGTCCCTTCGCCACACGCGGCACCGGAAGACCGGCCGTCCGCACCGTGACGAACGAGACGACGAGGCACCGTGATGAGCACCGAGCCCGAGACGCACGAACCGTCCGGCCCCGCCAGCCCGGACGTGAAACCCGGCTACCGCGCGGTCCCTCCCCAGGTCGACCTACCGGCGATGGAGCGGGAGATCCTGAAGTTCTGGCACGACCGTGACACGTTCCAGCAGTCCCTGAAGCTGACCCAGGACGGTCCCCGTTGGACGTTCTACGAAGGCCCGCCCACCGCCAACGGCAAGCCCGGAACCCATCATGTCGAAGCGCGCGTCTTCAAGGACGTCTTCCCGCGGTTCAAGACCATGCAGGGCCACCGGGTCGATCGCAAGGCCGGCTGGGACTGCCAGGGGCTGCACGTCGAGGTCGGCGTCGAGAAGGAGCTCGGCGTCTCCGGCAAGCAGCAGATCGAGGCGTACGGCATCGCCGAGTTCAACGCGAAGTGCCGAGAGTCCGTCCAGCGCTCGACCGGTGAGTTCGAGGACATGACCGAGCGGATGGGCTACTGGGTCGACCTGTCGCAGGCCTATCGCACGATGGACTCGTCCTACATCCAGAGCGTCTGGTGGTCGCTCAAGCAAATCTTCGACCGAGGACTGCTCTACGAAGCCCACCGCATCTCGCCGTACTGCTCGCGTTGCGAGACAGCACTGTCCGACCACGAGCTCGGACAGCCCGGTGGCTACGAAACCGTGGTCGACCCCTCGGTGTACGTCCGCCTCCCGCTCACGTCCGGCCCGTTCGCGGGTCAGGCGGCGCTGCTGGTGTGGACCACGACCCCGTGGACGCTGGTGTCCAACACCGCCGTGGCGGTCAACCCCGGGGTCGAGTACGTCGTCGCGTCCGACGGCCACGAGAGCCTCGTCGTCGCCGAGCCGCTCTTCGAGTCGGTCCTCGGCGAGGGCTGGACGATCCAGTCGCGGGTCACCGGCGACGACATGGAGTACTGGACCTACGACCGGCCGCTCGACCTCGTGGACTTCCCCACGGCGGAGCCGAGCACCGAGGCCGACCACAGCCAGCGCCTGCGCGACCTCAGCCCGCCCGGACGTTCGCACTTCGTGGTGCTCGGTGACTACGTGACCACGGAGGACGGCACGGGGCTGGTTCACCAGTCCCCCGCGTTCGGCGAGAACGACATGGTGGTGTGCAGCGCCTACGGGCTGCCCGTCGTCAACCCGGTACGCCGAGATGGTCACTTCGAGGACGACGTGCGCCTCGTCGGTGGCCAGTTCTTCAAGCACGCCGACGCCGACCTGGTCCGGGAGCTCGACTCGCGCGGAGTGCTGTTCCGGCACGTCGCCTACGAACACTCCTACCCGCACTGCTGGCGCTGCCACACCCCCCTCATGTACTACGCCCTCCCTGCCTGGTACATCCGCACCACGTCGGTCAAGCAGGCGCTGCTCCGCGAGAACGAGAAGACGAACTGGTACCCGGACACGATCAAGTGGGGTCGTTACGGCGACTGGTTGCACAACAACGTGGACTGGTCGTTGTCCCGAACCCGGTACTGGGGAACGCCGCTTCCGATCTGGCGATGCGACGACAACCACCTGACCTGCGTGGGATCGCTGGCCGAGCTGGGTGACCTCGCTGATCAGGACCTGAGCGCGACGGATCCCCACCGGCCGTACGTGGATGACATCGAGCTGCCCTGCCCTGAGTGCACGGCGCCGGCGCGGCGGGTGACCGAGGTGATCGACGCCTGGTACGACTCCGGGTCGATGCCGTTCGCTCAATGGGGTTACCCATACGTCGCGGGCTCGGAGGACGAGTTCGCCCGTGCCTACCCCGCACAGTTCATCTGTGAGGCGATCGACCAGACCCGCGGCTGGTTCTACTCGCTGATGGCGATCGGTACCTTGCTGTTCGACCAGACGTCGTACGAGAACGTCGTCTGCCTCGGGCTGCTGCTCGCCGAGGACGGTCGCAAGATGTCCAAGCACCTGGGCAACATCCTCGAGCCGATGCCGTTGATGGACGAACACGGTGCTGACGCGGTCCGCTGGTTCATGGCGGCGTCCGGATCGCCCTGGGCGGCCCGTCGCGTCGGGAACGCCACGCTGCAAGAGATCGTCCGCAAGGTGTTGCTGACCTACTGGAACACCGTCGCGTTCCAGGCGCTGTACGCGCGCACCAACGGGTGGACGCCGGACCAGCCCGCCCCAGCCGCCGACCGGCGCCCGGTGCTGGACCGCTGGTTGCTCTCGCAGCTGCACCGACTGACCCGTGACGTCACGGCAGGCGCTGGAGGACTTCGACACCCAACGCGTCGGCAGCCGGGTGAGCGACGTTCGTCGACGACCTGTCGAACTGGTACGTGCGCCGCTCACGTCGCCGCTTCTGGGACGGCGACCCCGCGGCCCTCGCGACCTTGCACGAGACACTGGAGGTGCTCACCCGGCTGCTCGCGCCGCTGACTCCGTTCGTGGCCGAGCGGGTCTGGCAGGACCTGTTCGCACCGACCGACCCGGCAGCCCCCGAGTCGGTGCACCTGTCCACCTGGCCGGCCTACGACCCCGAGCGTGATCGACGAGCGTCTGGACACCGGCATGGCGCTGGCGCGGCGACTTGTCGAGCTCGGCCGCTCCGCACGCGCCGAGGCCAAGGTCAAGACCCGGCAGCCGTTGCAGCGCGCGCTGATCTCCTCGGCGGCTCACGGACAGCTGTCCGCCGAGCTGCGGGCCGAGGTGGCGGCCGAGCTCAACGTCGTCGACGTCGAGTCCTTCGCGTCCGCCGGCGACCTGGTCGACCACTCCGCCAAGGGGAACTTCCGCAACCTGGGAAAGCGGTTCGGCAAGCAGACGCCGCAGGTGGCGGCCGCGATAGCGGCGGCCGACGCGACCGCTCTGGCCGAGTCCCTGTCGACCAGCGGCACCGCGACGATCGACTTCGAGGGTGGAGTCGAGGTGAGCGCGGACGACGTGATCATCTCCGAGCGCCCGCGCGAGGGTTGGTCCGTCGTCAACGAGCACGGCGAGACGATCGCGCTCGACCTGCGCCTGACCCCCGAGCTGGTGCGAGCCGGACTGGCCAGAGAGGTGATCCGGCTCGTGCAGGAGGCCCGCAAGAGCAACGGGTACGACGTCTCGGACCGGATCGTGCTCAGCTGGTCCGGGGACGGTGAGGCCGCGCAAGCCCTGACCGACCATGCCGACCTGGTGGCCCGTGAGGTGCTCGCGGTACGCACCGAGCGAGCCGAGACGGCCGCACCCGGCTGGCAGCACGACGAGAGTCTCGGGCTGAGGTTCTCAGTCGAGAAGGCGTAGCGGCCGGGCCAGACCTGTCCACGCAAAGCGAAGCCCCGGCCCCTCATGAGAGGTGACCGGGGCTTCGTCCATGACCTAGGACTCGGGTGGTTCTCGAGCCGGATCCGGCGACTGCGTCGCCCGGATCCGTCCAGCTAGTGCTGCTGCTGGTCCTCACCGAGCAGCTCGCGGAGGCGACGCGGGGTCTCACCGTCAGCGGACGGCGTGAGCGGCACCTCGTCACCGTCGGCTTCACCGTCGAGCGCGCGCAGCTGGGACTGGAAGTAACCCTTGAGCCGGCTGCGGTACTCGCGCTCGAAGGCACGCAGGTCCTCGAGCTCGCGGGCCAGGTTGTCCTTGTCACGCTCGAGCTGGCCGAAGAGCTGGGCGCGGCGCTCGGACGTCTCGGCGTCCAGCTTCTCGGCGCGGGTGCGGGCGTCGGACTCCAGGCGATCAGCCTTGGACTTGGAGTCGGCCTCGAGTCGCTCGGACTTGATCCGGGCCTCGCCCAGGATCTTGTCCGCCTCGTTCTTGGCCTCGTTGACCAGCTGGTCAGCGTTGTGCGTGGCGATCTCGAGCAGGCGCGCGGCGGCGCTGGACGCCTCCGGGACGGTGCTGACCGCAGGCAGGGCTGGGATGGCCGCCGCGACAGGCTCTGGCTCCCTGACGGGCTCCGGCTCGGGCTCCGGCGCTTGGGCGCTTCCTGTACGACAGGCGCCGGCGCTGGAGCTGGCGCTGACGTCGATGCCGCCGTCAGCTTCTGCCGAAGGTCGTCGTTCTCCTGGTGCAGGCGCGTGAGCTCGACCTCGACCTCGTCGAGGAACTGGTCGACCTCCCCCATGTCGTAACCCTCACGCAGGCGAACGGGCGTGAACGTCTTCTTGTGTACGTCCTCGGGCGTCAACGGCATGAGCTCACCTCAGTAGTCCAATCTGATCGGATCTTGCGATGCCACGCTACTCCCTGAGGAGCGTGTGACAGCGGTGGACACCGCCGCGACACGGGTGCGACCCGCGATCTCCCGTGCGTACCGACGACCAAGCCGCCGCCGCGCCCGAGGTTTCACGAGGAAGTCCCCCGTGTCCCGACGGTGAACTGCCTGTTCAGCCTAACCGAACAGAAGGTACCGGCGGTTCACGTAGTAGAAAACGTAGCAAATGAGCAGGACGAATATGACCGAAAGGTCGAGGGACGCACTGCCCAGGCGGAGCGGGGGTACGAACCGCCGAAACAGCTTGATCGGGGGATCGGTCGAACTGTAGATGACCTCCATCAGCACCAGCACCGGCCCGCGCGGGCCCCATGACCGAGCAAACATCTGCACCCAGTCGGCGACCAGGCGCGACAGCACGAGCAGGATGTAGAACCACAAGACGAGTTCGATGATGATGCCGGCAACGACCACGGTCCAAGCCTAGACGGGGCGCAGTCAACGAGCCCTTGCGGTGGCCGTGTGCGGCCTTCCCCGAGCGACTTCGTCGAGGGAAAGTCCGGTCAGCTCTGGTTGAAGAACCCGCCCTCGGCGATGCGCTGCTTGTCCTCGGCGGCCACCGAGACGTTCGGCGGCGACAGGAGGAAGACCTTGCTCGTGACGCGCTCGATCGTGCCGCGCGTGGCGAAGACCAGACCGGCGGAGAAGTCGACCAGGCGCTTGGCGTCGTTGTCGTCCATCTCCGAGAGGTTCATGATCACCGGGATCCCCTCACGGAAGTGCTCCCCGATCGTGCGGGCCTCGTTGTAGTTGCGCGGATGGAGCGTCGTGATGCGTGAGAGCTCAGCCACCTGAGTCGGACGGCGACGCTCGGCGAGCGATGCGACGGTGTTGTCGCGGGCGGGGCGATCGTCGCGCACAGCGTGCACCGGACGCGGTGCCGGTGAACGGTCGACCCCGTCCCGGGCGTCCCGCATGTCATGGTCGACGTCATCCGCGTAGTAGTCGTCCTCGTAGCGGTCGGTGTCTTCCAGCAGGCCCAGGTAGACCCCGACCTTGCGCATTGCACCAGCCATGACCTCGGTTCCTCCACCTCATCGATGACGCAGTCCTCGAGTTGCTCGTGCGTGCCAGGACTGCCTGGTCTGACACTACTCGTTTCGACGGCGCTCTCCGAGCACCGCGCTGCCGACACGCACGTGTGTCGCGCCGGCCTTGATCGCCTCCTCGAAGTCCCCGCTCATCCCGGCGGACATGGCGGTCGCGCCGGGGTGAGTCTCCCGCAGTCGGTCGAGCGCCTCGGCGAGTCGTCGGTACGCCGGGCCGGGGTCCTCCCCCAGCGGAGCGACCCCCATGACGCCGGCAAGGTCGAGCCGTCCGGCGTTCTCGATCGAGTCGGCGAGCTCGCCGATCTGGGCTCGTGAGACACCGCCTCTGCCGGAGGTCTCGGCGGTGTCCGCGGAATCGAGGCTGACCTGGATCAGGCAGCTGAGCTGCCGGTCGGTCCGGTGGGCTCCGGAGTTCAGGCGCTGGGCGATCCGCACCGAGTCGACCGAGTGGACGACGTCGGCGTACGCGGCGATCTTGGTGGCCTTGTTGGACTGGATCTGTCCGACAAAGTGCCATCGCACACCGCGGTCGCGGAGGGCCGCCGCCTTGTCCTCGGCCTCCTGGTGCTTGTTCTCACCGAGGTCGGTGACGCCGAGGTCGATGAGGATGTCCAGGTCGCTGATCGGCCAGGTCTTGGTGATGACCACCAAGGTGATCTCGTGAGGGTCGCGCCCGGCTGACCGGGCGGCGTCGGCGATCCGCCGACGTACGTCGTCCAGTCGACGACCGATCTCGTCTCGACGTGGCTCAGCCATGCTCGACCCCGCGACGTACGACGATCCCACCGAAGCGTCCGGAGGAGGCTCCGTCACGACGATGGGAGTACAGGTCGACAGACTCGCGGGTACACACGTCGACCTGATGGATCGTGCAGTCCGATCGCTCGAGCTGACTGCGGATCGCTGCTCCGAGGTCCAGCGAGGGAGTCCCCCAGGTGGTGCAGGCGAAGGCCGTGGGCACGACAGCGGCGATCTCCTCCCGCATCTCGCCCGGCACCTCGTAACAACCACCGCACACGTGCGGACCGATCCAGGCGTGGATGGTGCCGGCACCGCGCTCGACGCATGGCTGCAACCGCGTTGGGGACGACGCCCCCGGCCACGCCCGCACGTCCCGCGTGCGCCACGGCGATCGTGCCCGTGGTGAGATCGACGAGCAGCACAGGCACGCAGTCGCCGACCCGCACGCACAACGCGACGTCCGGGTCGGTCGTGATGAGCGCGTCGCAGGGCGTCTCGACCGGGCCGGGCCCGTGGACCTCGCGGACCTCGGCCCCGTGGACCTGGGTCATGGTGGCGAAACCCCTCACCCCGAAGGCGGTGGCGAGGCGCTCGAGATTGGTCCTCAGCTCGTCGTCCCTGCCCTCCCTGGACCTGCTCAGGTCCAGGGAGTCGAACGGTGGGGCGCTGACCCCGCCGTGCCGGTCGGTGAACGCGAGGTCGATGCGGCCCAGGTCTGACTCGATCTGGTCGCGATGGAGAAACACCGGTGCCCTCTCCAGCAGGTGACGGTCAAGGTCACGGCGCTGCGGTCGGTGAGTGGTGCCAGCGTGGACGCCTTACTTGAGGAAGTCCGGGATATCGAGATCCTCGTTGTCGTCGAAGGGGATCGCCCGCGGCTGGCGCGTCGGGGCGGGTTGGGCCGGCTTCGGCTCGTTGTCTCGCGCGACGGGGACGGGGGGCCGCTCGGCCTCCAGGGTTGCCGTCCCGACGACAGCCGGCTGGACGCGCTGGCTGGCCTGGCCGCTGAGCGGCGGCGGGGCGGGGTCGCGGCGCAAGGCCGGCTGCGACTGGTCGCGACGCTTCGGCATACCGCCGTCGAATCCCGCAGCGATCACGGTCACCCGGACCTCGTCACCGAGGGCATCGTCGATCACGGCGCCGAAGATGATGTTGGCCTCGGCGTGCGCGGCCTGGGAGACCAGAGCCGCGGCCTCGTTGATCTCGAAGAGCCCGAGGTCGGAGCCGCCGGAGATCGAGAGCAGCACGCCGTGCGCTCCGTCGATGGAGGCCTCCAGCAGCGGGCTCGACACCGCCATCTCCGCGGCGACGACTGCTCGGTCGTCGCCGTTGGCACGGCCGATCCCCATCAGTGCGGAGCCGGCGTTCTGCATCACGGACTTGACGTCGGCGAAGTCGAGGTTGATCAGACCCGGTGTCGTGATCAGGTCGGTGATCCCGGACACGCCTTGCAGCAGCACCTGATCGGCCTGCTTGAACGCGTCGAGCACGCTGACGCTGCGGTCGGAGATCGACAGCAGCCGGTCGTTGGGGATGACGATGAGCGTGTCGACCTCTTCGCGGAGGGCGGCGATGCCCTCCTCGGCCTGGTTGGCCCGGCGGCGCCCCTCGAAGGCGAACGGCCGGGTCACGACACCGATGGTGAGAGCGCCCAGCGATCGAGCGATCCGCGCCACGACGGGCGCGCCGCCGGTGCCGGTGCCGCCACCCTCGCCGGCGGTCACGAAGACCATGTCGGCGCCCTTGATGACTTCCTCGATCTCCTCGGCATGGTCATCGGCCGCACGGCCGCCCACGTCGGGGTTCGCCCCGGCACCGAGGCCACGCGTCAGCTCACGACCGATGTCGAGCTTGACGTCGGCATCGCTCATCAGCAGTGCCTGAGCGTCGGTGTTGATGGCGATGAACTCCACGCCTCGAAGTCCTACTTCGATCATCCGGTTCACGGCATTGACGCCACCGCCGCCGATGCCCACGACCTTGATGACCGCCAGGTAGTTCTGCGGTGCTGCCACGGCACGTGCCTCTCGTTGTGTCGTCTTCCTCAGGTGAGGAACTTCCCCAGTCGGCTTCGACAACCCTGACCCTCAAGTAGAGAGTTATAGTTATGTCAACCTCGTGATGTCTATGAAGGTAGGTCCTGAGGGCTGACGCATGATGCAGACACGCCCGGACACCGACAAGATTTGTCGGGCGGCACCCGTTGGTCCGCCGGAGCGAGGAAGGTGACGACCCGTGCACCATCTCGGGATCCTGGCGCACAGCGCCGAGGGTGCGGCGTTGTGCTACCTGACGTTCTGCCGGCACGGCTTCGCCGACCTCGGCGAGCACGACCATCCTGACGTCACGCTCGACGGCATCGCGCTGGCGCGATCGATGCCGTCCTGGGACAGCGGGGACCACCGGCACATCCGCGGCATCCTTGCTCAGAGCGTGCAGCGACTCGCGGACGCCGGCGCGGACTTCTTCGTCTGTCCCGACAACACCGCACACATGGCCCTGGAACTGCCCGGTGACCCGCTCCCCCTCCCCGGGCTCCACATCGGCGACGTGGTGGCGGCCGAAGCCGCTCGTCGTGGGCACACGACGATCGGAGTGCTGGGCACGCGCTACACCATGGATGGCACGCTGTACTCCGAGGCACTCGGCCGACACGGCCTGACCGGACTCCTGCCGCCGGCCGAGGGTCGTGAGCTCATCGACACGGTCATCTTCACGAGCTGTTGAACGGCGAGCTGCGTCCGGAGTCGCGGGCGGCCTACGTCCGCATCATCGAGCAGCTCGCCGAGGAGGGCTGTGACGCGGTCGCCCTGGTGTGTACGGAGATCCCACTGCTGGTCACTTCGGACGTGTCGCCGCTTCCCATCCTCGACTCGACGCGGCTGCTGGCCCGGGCGGCGTACGACGTCGCGGTGGACAACGCCCCGTTCCCCACCTGGCGCGGCGGCCCCTTCGTCGGCCCCTGACGAACGACCCGCGCACCCGCACCCCCGCCACTTCCGCGAATTGCGGGAAACAGGTGGGGAGGGATCAACGGCGGGTCGTGGGTTGTTCGGGGACGCTGACGTCGTAGACCGAGGCCGGTTGCCTGAGCAGCACCGCCAGTACCTCGACCTTGCGGTCGGATTCGTCAGCGCTCCCCCAGGTGACCTGGCGGCCGTCGTCCAGGGACAGCGTGATCGAGTCCATCGAGCGGGCACGCACCCGGCGGGTCGTCTCGAGAAGCTGGTCGGGCAACGCGGCTACCACCGACGCCACCTCGTGCCGCGCCGAGGCGTCCGCGGACGGAGCGAGCACGACGACCGGGAACGTCGTGTCACGGATCGGGGTGGGGCGGAACAGCACGCCCTCGCGGTCCATGACGAACCACCGACCGCGATGAGCCACCGTTGCGATCGGCGTCCGCTCGGTCACCGTGATCTCCAGCGTGTGTGGCCAGCTGCGGTGAACCTGTGCCGCCGCGACGGCGGGAAGTCGCTCGATCCGGGTCCGTACGCCGTCGAGGTCGACCCGGGCCAGCGGAGTCCCACGGGGAACGTCAGCAGCGTCGCGGATCTCGCTGTCGGTGACGATGGAGGTGCCTGCCACGTCCACGCGTTCGGTCGCCAACCAGGATGAGAAGAAGACACCCCAGCCGGCGAGGACGGCCACGCCCAGGGCAAGGGCCGTCAGCAACCAGGGCCGGGCAGCCCGCAGTCGCCGGGCCCACTGTCGCCGATGGAAACGCGTGGTCTCAGATCGTGCTGCCATCGTCCGGCCTCCCTCCGCCAGCGTCGACGAGGAGGGCCAGCACGTGCGGTCCGACCTCGGTCACGTCGCCGGCCCCCATGGTGACCAACACGGTGGGCCGATCGGAGCGAGCGGCCAGCTCGGCCACCAGGGCCGGCACCGACTCCCAGTCAGGCTCGTAGTGGACGCTGTCGGCGGGCAGCGTCGACGCTTCGGCCACCAGACCCCCCGACACCCCCGGCTCGGGCGCTTCCCGGGCGGGGTAGACGTCCATGACGACGACCTCGTCGGCACTCGACAGGGCGTGACCCATCTCAGTGCCGAAGATCCGGGTCCGGCTGTACAGGTGCGGCTGGAAGCACACCAGCAACCGGTCGTCGCCGGCGACGGCCCGCGCCGCCTGCAGGTCGCCGGCGATCTCGGTCGGATGGTGGGCGTAGCTGTCGTACACCCGAACCTGACCGGCGGACCCCTTGAACTCCATCCGTCGGGCGCTGCCCCGGAATCCAGCCAGCCCCACCGCCAGGTCCTGGAAACCGAAGCCGAGCCTGAGGCCGGCGGCAAGGGCCGCGAGGGAGTCGATGACGTAGTTGACCCCTGGCACCTGCAGCGTGACCGTGCCGAGCAGGCGCGTCCCCTCCACAACCTGGTAGGTGGAGGTCTCCCCGGCGAATGCCACCGCACGAGCACGCAGGTCGCAGGTCTCGGCGAGACCGACCCGGATCACCTCGAGACCGGCCCGCTCGGACACGTCGGCCAATCGCGCAGCCCCTGGGTCGTCGACACAGCAGACGATGAAACCGCCGGCCTGGATCCGTGACACGAACTCGTCGAAGACGGCGGTGTAGGCCTCGACCGTGCCGTAGTGGTCCAGGTGATCGCTGTCGACGTTGGTGAGGATCACCCCGGCCGGGGTGTAGGTGAGGATCGCGGCATCGCTCTCGTCACCCTCGGCCACGAAGAGCTCCCCTTCCCCCGCGGCGGCGTTCAGACCGGAAGCGTTGAGGGTCGAGCCGATCGCGTACGACGGATCCGCCCCGCACGCGATCAACGCTGTCGCGAGCATCGAGGTCGTCGTCGTCTTGCCATGGGTCCCCGTCACGACCACGGCGGTCCGCCCGAGCATCACCGACTGCACTGCGGCCGAGCGCGGCCACAGTCGCAGACCACGTTCGGTGGCTCGTACGACCTCGGGGTTGTCGTCTCTCACAGCAGTGGACACCACGACGGTGTCGGCCTGGTCCACATGGGTCGCGTGATGCCCGACCCAGCAGGTCACGCCGATCGCCCGGAGCCCGTCCAGCAGCACCGAGTCCTTGGCATCGCTGCCCGAGACGACGACGCCGCGAGCCGCCATGATCCGCGCGAGCCCCGAGAGCGCGGCGCCACCGACCCCGACGAAGTGCACCCGCCCGAGCTCCTCGCAGGGTGGGATCACCTCGGGCACCGGCACCCTCATCAGCCGGGCGCCTTCGCCGTGCCCCGGGCCGCCGACAGGATCAGCTCGGCGAGCCGTTCGTCGGCATCCCGCCGGATCAGCCCGGACGCCGCAGTCGACATCCGCCCGAGCCGAGCGGGATCCGCAACCAGTGCCGGAAGATGATCGCGCACCCACCCGGGGGTGAAGGCCGCGTCGTCGACCAGCAGTCCGCCACCGGCCTCAACGACTGCGCGGGCATTCAACGACTGCTCGCCGTTGCCGATCGGCAGCGGGACGAACACGGTCGGCAGGCCGATGGCGGCCGTCTCCGTCACGGAGTTGGATCCGGCTCGTCCGACCATCGCGTCAGCCGCGGCGTAGGCAAGGTCCATCCGATCGACGTAGTCGACCACCACGTAGGCCGGAGCGCCTTCGGGAAGCGGCGGCAGGTCCACCTCACCCTTCGGCCCCTTCACGTGAAGCACCTGGACGCCGGCTGCGGCGAAGTCGGCGGCGCAGGCCGACATCGTCTGGTTGATCCGTCGAGCACCCTGCGAACCTCCGGTGACCAGCAGGGTCGGGGTGTCCTGGGCCAGTCCGAAGTGCTCGCGGGCCAACGGGCGCAGGTCGGCGCGGTCGAGCGTCGAGATCGACCGCCGGATGGGCAGGCCGATGTACTGGGCGTGAGACAGCTTCGTGGCCGGGAACGAGGTCGCCACCAGCCTCGTGCACACCCGGGCACCGAACCGGTTCGCGATGCCAGGCAGCGCGTTGCCTTCGTGGATCACCAGCGGCACCTTGGCGCGACGGGCCGCGACGTAGACGGGCATCGACACGTAGCCACCGAAGCCGACGACCACGTCGGCCCCGAAGTCCTCGATGATCGCTCGGGCTGACCGCACCGCGCGGCGCAACCTCGACGGCACCTTGAACAGGTCGGCCGATGGCCTGCGCGGCAACGGGACGGGAGGGATCAGGGCGAGCTCGTATCCCGCCTCCGGAATCACCCGGGTCTCCAGTCCGCGCTCGGTGCCCACGCACAGCACCTGGAGCGCCTCCCCTTGCTCGTCGCATCGACGGCGGAGCGCGTCCGCTGTCGCGATGAGGGGAGAGGTGTGGCCGGCTGAACCGCCACCGGCCATGAGCACGCGCACTGATCGGGTCCTTTCTGACACGGGCCGGCTCGTCTACGGTCGAGCCGGACGACGTCGCCGCGCCCGCAGGGCAGCCTTCGCTCCTGGTTCGGTCCGCGCGAACGACATCAGCAGGCCCAGGGCCACCAAGGTCGGGAGCAACGCGGACCCGCCGTAGGAGATCAAGGGCAACGGGATGCCGATGACCGGCAACAGCCCGAGCACCATACCGATGTTGATCAGTGCCTGGGACAGCAGCCAGACCACGATCCCGGCCGAGGCGTACCTCACGAACGGATCCTTGGTGCGTGCGGCGATCCGAACCCCGGCGTAAGCCAGGGTCGCGAACAGCCCGAGCACGACGATCGTCCCGAACAGCCCGAACTCCTCACCGATGATCGCGAAGATGTAGTCGGTGTGAGCCTCCGGAAGCCCGCCCCACTTCTGGTTGCTGGCTCCGATACCGCGTCCCCAGAGCCCACCTGTCGCGAGGGCGAAGAAGCCGTGGCTGGCCTGCCATCCGCTGCCGCCGTAGTCGGCCATCGGGTCGAGGAAGCCCGTGAGCCGGTCGACGCGTTCGCGTTCGGTGCTGACCAGGGCGAACGCCGCGACGGCGATGACGAGGAACGTGCTCAGGAACAACCTGGTCGGGTGCACCCACCACCCAGAGCATCCCGAGCACGATCGCGAACAGCACCAGCGCCGTGCCGAGGTCGCCCTGCCCGATGACCAGCCCGACCACGACCAGGCAGGCGGGCACCATCGGGACCAACAGGTGCCGCCACTGGCGCAGCAGCCTGCCCTTGCGGGCGTAGACGTCGGCAAGCCACAGGACCAGGGCCAGCTTGGCGAGCTCGGAGGGCTGGAGCTGGAACGGTCCGCCGAAGGAGATCCAGTTGCGGTTGCCGTGGATCGTGACGCCGACGCCGGGCACGTAGGTCGCAGCGATCAGCCCGATCGACACCACCAGGGCCGGCCAGGACAGGCCGCGGATCAGGCCGCGAGGCAGCCGTGAGGTGATCCAGGCCAGCGGGACACCGATGGCGACCCACATCGCCTGCCGCATGAAGATCGCGTAGGAGCTGCCGTACTCGCGCAACGAGGACACGCTCGACGCGCTCAGCACCATGAGCAGGCCAAGGGTGAGCAGCAGCCCGGAGACGCCGAGCACGAGGTGGTACGACGTCAGGGGCTTGTCGAGCGTGCGCTTCAGGGAGGCGGCGAAGCCCTCTCCGCCGGCATCCCGCCAGCGACGCTGAGCACCTTCGGTGGTGGTCGCCACGTCCGCCCTTCCCTCGGCTGCCTGACCCTCAGGTGGCCCCTTCGACCGGTGCGCGGACTCAGCGGTCGCCCAGCCGCCTCACGGCCGCAGCGAAGGCGTCACCGCGCTGCGCGTAGTCCACGAACAGATCCTGGGACGCGCAGGCCGGCGCCAACAAGACCGTGTCGCCCTCGCGGGCCAACGTGGTCGCAGCGTCGACGACGCGCTCCATCACCCCAGTGTCGGTGTCGGCCACCTCGATCACGAGGACATCGGGGGCGTGTCGCGCGAGCGCCTGCGCGATCACAGCCCGGTCCGTCCCGAGCAGCACCACGCCGCGCAGCCGGTCCGCGGCAGCCGCTGCGAGCTCGTCGAACGTCGCACCCTTGGCCAGCCCGCCGGCCACCCAGACCACCGAGTCGAACGCGCGCAGGGAAGCCAGGGCGGCATGCGGGTTGGTCGCCTTGGAGTCGTCGACGTAGCGTGACGCCGTCCGACGACCGCGACCTGCTCGATCCGGTGCCGGTCCAGGGCGAACGAGCGGAGCCCGTCACGGACGGCCGGTCCGGCGACCCCGAAGGACCGCGCCAGGGTCGCGGCGGCCAGCGCGTTCGCGACGTTGTGGGGCGCGCCGGTCGGGCACGTCCGAGACGCCGGCCAGCTCGGCGGCGTTGCGCTCGCGACCCTCGATGAAGGCCCGGTCGGCGATCACGTCGTCGACCACGCCGACCATGCCGACGTCGGGGATGCCCATCGTGAAGCCGATCGCCCGGCATCCCTCGACGACGTCGGCCTCCTCCACCATCGTGCGGGTGGCCTCGTCCTGGACGTTGTAGACCGCCGACCGCTGGGTCCGGTGATAGATCTTGGCCTTGGCGGCGGCGTACGCCGTGAGGTCGCCATGCCACGACAGGTGGTCGGGCGCGAGGTTCAGCACGGCCGCGGAGTGCGGCGACAGGGAATCCGACCAGTACAGCTGGTGTGACGAGAGCTCTACTGCCACGACGTCGTAGGGCTCGGGGTTCATCACGACCTCGCACAGGGCCAGCCCCACGTTGCCGGCGGCGACAGCATTCAGTCCGTCGGCCCGAAGCATCGCGTCGAGCATCTGCACCGTCGTGGTCTTGCCGTTGGTGCCGGTCAGGCAGAGCCAGGGTGTCTGATGTCGCCGGGTCTCGCAACCGCCATGCCAGCTCGGGCTCCCCCCAGACCGGAAGATCGCGCTCCGCTGCCCGTGCGAAGATGGCGGCGTACGGCGGAAGCCCCGGCGAGGTGACGACCAGCTGGGCCGAGCCGGGCAGCTCGGACGTCGCGCCCTCGCCCAGCCGCACGGTTACCCCCAGGATCTCCAGCAGGGTGGCCTTCTCCTCGCTTTCGGCGTCCGCGTGGTCCGCGAGTACGGTGACCGTGGCGCCGAGATGCTGCAGACGCGTCAGCTGCGGCGAAGCCGGACACCCCGAGACCCGCGACGACGACGTGCGAGCGTGTGCCACGGCGCGCTCCGGTCGGCAGCGCTCAGCCAGTCGGGTGCGCCGACGCCGGTCACGTCCCGGACACCCACTCGGCGTAGAAGATGCCGAGGCCGGTCGCCACACAGATGCCGGAGATGATCCAGAACCTGATCACGATCGTCACCTCCGCCCAGCCGATCAGCTCGAAGTGGTGCTGCAGCGGCGCCATCCGGAAGATCCGTTTGCCCTTGGTGAGCTTGAAGTAGCCGACCTGGAGGATCACCGACAAGGTGATGATGGCGAACAGCCCACCGAGCACGATCAGCAGCAGCTCGGTGCGCGTCATGATCGCGAAACCGGCCATCGCGCCGCCCAGCGACAGCGAGCCGGTGTCGCCCATGATGATCTGGGCAGGCGAGGCGTTCCACCACAGGAAGCCGAAACACGCGCCGGTGATCGCCGCCGCAACGACGGCGAGATCGAGCGGATCCCGCACGTTGTCATAGCACTGCGGACCTTCGGTGATCGCGCAGAACTGGTTGTTCTGCCAGATGCCGACCAGGGTGTACGCGCCGAAGACCATCATCGAGCTGCCGATGGCCAAGCCGTCGGCTCCGTCGGCGAGGTTCACCGCATTACTGGTGCCGGCGACCATGATCAACACCCAGAGGATGACCAGGATGGTCGGCATCTGCCAGTCGATGACCCGGATGAACGAGATCGCAGCCGAGGCAGGACCGTTGCCACGGCTGTCGTGGAACTGCAAGGTGAGGTAGCCGAAGATCACCGCGATGAGCGTCTGGCCGGTGAATTTGGCCTTGCTCCGCAGCCCCAGGCTGCGCTGCTTGACGACCTTGATGTAGTCGTCGACGAACCCGACGGCACCCATACCGACCAACAAGAAGAGCAGCAGCAGGGCCGAGGCTGAGGGCGGATCCCACAACAGCAGCTTGGCTCCGAAGTAGGCGAACAGCACCGCCAGGATGATGACGAGACCACCCATCGTCGGCGTACCCCGCTTGGTGTGGTGCGAGGTGGGGCCGTCGTCTCGGATGGGCTGGCCGTAGCCCTGCTTGGCGAGGAGCGTGATCGCCCAGCGGGTTCCGACGAGCGTGCCGATCAGCCCGAGTCCGCCCGCCAGGAGCAGCCCTCTCATGCGTCAGCCTCTCTCGTCGAACTCGTTCGCCTCGTCTGGTCATCCTGCATCAGGGCCTCGGCGATCCGTTCGAGGCCTGCTGCCCGGGATGCTTTCACAAGGACGATGTCGCCTGGTTGCAACGCGCCACGCAACAGCGCCACTGCCTCGTCGGCGTCGGCGACGCAGACCGCGGTCGAGCCCGCTGGGCCCGAGCTCTCGAGGCCGGCGCCGACCTGTATCGGTCTCGCCTCGTCACCGACGACGACCAGCCTCGAGATGCCGAGACGACCCACGAGCCGTCCGATCGCCTCATGCTCCTCGGGTGCGGTGTCGCCGAGCTCTCGCATCTCACCGAGCACCGCGAAGGTGCGGCCGATCTCCCGCCCCCGGCCAAGGTCGGCGAGCGTCGTCAGGGCCGCGCGCATGCTGTCAGGGTTCGCGTTGTAGGCGTCGTTGATCACGGTCACGCCGTCCCCGGTCTGTGACACCTCCATCCGCCAGCGTGACCGGGCTGTCAGGGTCCGCAACGTCTCGACCACGTCGACGAAACGCATGCCGAGGCCGAGAGCGACCGCAGCGGCTGCCGCAGCGTTCATCGCCTGGTGTGCACCGACCAGGGGCACCACCACGTCCGCGGCGTCGGCACCTGCGTGCAGGACGAAGGCAGGACGGCCGCCATCGTCAAGCGTCAGGTCTGTCACGCGTACGTCGGCATGGCTTGCCTCGCCGAAGGTCACCACCCGCGCCACGGTGTGGTCGCGCATGGAGACGACACGGGCATCGTCGGCGTTCAGGACCGCGAGCCCGTCGGCCGGCAGGGCCTCCACCAGCTCACGCTTGGCGACCGCGATGTCGTCCTGGCTCCCGAACTCCCCCAGGTGAGCGACGCCCACGTTGAGCACGAGCCCGACCGATGGACGCAGCATTGCGGCCAGGTCCTTGATGTGGCCGCGTCCGCGGGCTCCCATCTCCGAGACCAGGTACGCCGTCGACGGCCCGACCCGCAGCGCGGTCAGCGGAGCCCCGATCTCATTGTTGAACGAGCCCGCCGGCGCCACCGTCTCTCCCGCGCGCTCGAGCAGCTGAGCCAGGATGTCCTTGGTGCTGGTCTTGCCCTGCGAGCCAGTGATCCCGACGACCGTGAGGCCAGGCAGCGTGCTCACGACGTGAGCGGCGAGAGCTCCCAGCGCCGCCACGGTGTCGTCGACGACGACCGCCGGGACGCCCACCGGGCGCTCGACCAGTACTGCTGCCGCGCCGGCCTCGACGGCTCCGGCCGCATAGTCGTGACCGTCGACCCGCTCCCCCTGCACAGCCACGAAGAGGCCGCCTGCGACGACGTCGCGGGAGTCGACGAAGGCAGCTCCGCGGACCGTGACATTGGTCCCGTCTCCGGCGTCGGCCAGCCGTCCCTTCACGGCCGTGGCCACCTCGGCCAGCGTCAGCGGGATCATCGGGTGGTTTCCGCCGTCGGGCGAGCCGAACCCGTCAGAGCGGCCAACACCTCGCGAGCCACCTGGCGGTCGTCGAAGGGCAGCACCTCGCCGCCGACCTCCTGCCCCGTCTCGTGACCCTTGCCTGCGATCAACACCGCGTCGCCCGGGCGTGCCTCGCGCAGGGCATGCTCGATCGCGGTCCGCCGGTCGCCGAGCTCGACCACCTCGGCCGCGCCGCCCCGCGCTCCAGCGACGATCTCGGCACGGATCGCGGCAGCATCCTCGGTGCGCGGGTTGTCGTCGGTCACCACGAGGACGTCGGCGAGCCGCGATGCGATCTGCCCCATCAGGAGTCGCTTGCCCTGGTCGCGATCACCGCCCGCGCCGACGACGATCATCAACCGGCCCCTCGTGACCGGGCGGAGCGCTTGCAGGGCGGCAGTGACCGCGTCCGGCTTGTGCGCGTAGTCGACCACGACAGCGAACGCCTGACCGGCGACGATCGACTCCATGCGCCCAGGAACCGTCGCGACGTCAGCGATCGCCGCTGCGGCCTCCTTGGCGTCGAGTCCGACCTCAGCGATCGCCGCGATCGCCGTGACGGCGTTCGCCACGTTGAAGTCACCAGCGAGTTCCACGGAACCGCTGAGCGTCAGGCCGTCCGGACCGTCCAGCACGAACGTCGAGCCTCCAGGTCCGGAGACGACGTCGTGACACCGCCAGTCAGCCGTGCGTCCGGTCGCGGTCTCCGCCATCGCGAACGTGTGGGTCGGGATCTGTGGCTCGCTGGCCAATCGCGCCACCTCAGCGTCGTCGGCGTTCAGCAGTGCCCGGGCCGCCCGCTTGGGGGTGAAGAGCTCCGCCTTCGCGGCGAAGTACGCCTCGACGCTCGGATGGAAGTCGAGGTGGTCACGACCGAAGTTCGTGAAGACCGCGAGGTCGAAGACCACGCCGTCGACGCGGCCCATCACGATCGCGTGGCTCGACACCTCCATCGCGCAGACCTCCACGCCCAGCTCGAGCATCACCGCGAACAACGCGTGCAGGTCGGGTGCCTCGGGCGTCGTGAGCGATGACTTCACCGGCCTGCCGTCGATCCAGGTGCCCATCGTGCCGATCACCGCGGTACGGCGACCGGTCCCGTGCACGCCTGCGTTCACCAGCTGCGTCACGGTGGTCTTGCCCTGCGTACCGGTGACGCCGATCAGGGTGAGACGCCGGGACGGATGGCCGTACACGAGCGACGCGACCGCCCCGAGCACGGCCCGGGGTGACTCGACGACGAGCACGGGAAGTCCCGAGCCGGCGAGCAGGGCTGCTCCCTCCTGGTCGGTCAGGAAGGCAACAGCACCGGCTTCGAGCGCGTCCGGGCCGAAGCTGGCGCCATGGGTCCGCGACCCCGGGAGCGCGACGTAGAGGTCGCCCGCGCGGACCGACCCCGAGGACTGGGACACGCCGGTGACCGTGCGCTGCCCGGCAGCCGGGTCGAGCGGGCGCAGGGACAGCGCCCCGGCCAGATCGGCCAGCGACACGGGGGCCGTGGACATCGGCCGCGACGGCGCTACCTCGGGTGACGACACAGGTAGGAGGCTAGCGACGGTGCTTCGAGGCTCACCACTCGACGGGCAGGGCCGGCTGGCGCTGCCCCGTGGGCGGCACCCCGAACTTCTGGAGCGTCGCCGCCATCAGGTCGTGGAAGACCGGGCCGCCGGTCATACCTCCTCCGTTGCCGTCCTTGGGCTGCTGGACGACGACATACACGACGAACCGCGGAGCGTCCGCGGGAGCGAAACCGGCGAACGAGACCGTGAAGGATCCGTCGTAGCAGCTGCAGGACTCATCGACGCGCTGGGCAGTGCCGGTCTTGCCCGCGACGCGGTAGCCGTTGATGGCGGCCGCCGGAGCCGTCCCGTCCGGTCCTGTGACGGCTTCCATCATCCGCGCGACCTTCGAGGCGGTCGATGCCTTGATGACGCGGTGCCGGGCCGGAGGGTCCGGCGGCGTGACGTGGCCGTCGTGGTCGACATAGCCCTCGATCAGCGAGGGTTGGACGTAGACGCCACCGTTGGCGACCGCCGAGATCGCCGCGGCCATCTGGAGAGCGTTGACCGACAGACCTTGACCGAACGAGATCGTGTCGTGGTTGATCGAGAGCCAGTCCTTGGCCCGGGGCAGCAGGCCCGGTGACTCCCCGGGGAGGCCGACGTCGGTGCGCTGACCGAGTCCGAACGACCGGAGATAGCCGTAGAACTGGTGGTCCGGCATCCTCTGCGCGGCCAGCACCGTCCCGATGTTCGAGGACTTGGCGACCACGCCGGTCGCCGTGAGGTGCAAGGTCGGGTGGGAGAAGTAGTCGTGGATCGTGGCATCGCCGCGGGGCAGAGTCGGCGGCACGGTGAGCTTCTCGCGCGGAGTGACGTAGCCGCCGTCGATCAGGGAGGAGAAGGTCAACACCTTCTCGACGCTTCCCGGCTCGTAGACGTCCTGAAGCGCTTCGGAGCCGTAGCTGTCCGGCGACGACAGCTCGCGCTTGTTGGGGTCGAACGTGGGCGTGTCCGCCAGAGCAAGGGTCTGCCCGGTCTTCACATCCATGATCACCGCGTAGCCGGACGTCCCTCGCGCTTGGCGGACGGCCTCATCGAGCCGGTTCTGGGCGAGGAACTGAAGGTCACGGTCGATCGTCAGGCGGACTCCGGTGCCTTCCTTGGGCGCCACGATCGTGCTGTCGGCCAGCGGGAGCTGCTGTCCGTCGGCGACCTCGAAGGTGGCGGACCCGTCGACCCCGGACAGCAGCGTGTCCAGCGAGGACTCGAAGCCCGCCCCGCCATGTCCCTCGTCGTTGACGAACCCGACCAGGTTGGCGGCGACGCTGCCGTTGGGGTAGATCCGCAAGGTGTCCTCGGCCGCGTACACGCCCGGGAAGCCACGCCGCTGGATCTGGCTCACCACAGCGGCGGCCAGCTCCGGCTTCACGTGGCGCGCCAGCTCGACGTACCGCGTCGAGGTCTTGCGCAGCTTGGCAACCGCGTCGATGTAGTCGACGCCCAGCCGCCGGTGCAGGATCACTGCGATCTTCGTTGCGTCCCGATGGGCGTCGGTCGGGTCAGCGACCAGCTTGGACGCATCCACGGTCTGGGCGAGTGCAACGCCGTTCCGGTCGTAGATCGGTGCACGGGGCGCCTCGAGGGCGATCGTCTTGGCCCCTTTTGCGGCGGCCATCGCTGCATAGTCGTTCTCGTCGATTCCCTGGAGCTGGACCAGCCGGGCGGCGAACAAGGAGATGACGAACGCCACCACACAGAAGGCGCTCCACAGTCGGAACGGTCCGGTCTTGAGCCGAAGTCCTCCGGTTCGACGCGCCCGCGGCCGCGTCCGGGGTGCCGGCACTCGCTGCGCCGGTGAGCCGGGCGGACCTGCGGGCCGGCGGGCTGACCGTGCGCGGGTCGACGTCGCCGGACGCTTGGCGCTCCCCGCAGCCGACTTCGGCGTGCCCCCGCGACGCGGTGACGGCCTGCGCTGCGTCACACGTCCTCCCTCGCGCGTTGACCCAGATCCCGGTCATCGCTGTGACCAGTGTTACCTGCGTGACTGTTGTGATTCTTGATTACTTGTGTTGCTGGTGTTATTTGTATCCCGCGGCGCGCGGGGATCGGTGGAGGTCGACCTGGTGTCGCCCGGCTTTCGCTCCGTTGGGCGGCCTCGGTGGCCCGGATGCTGCTTGGCCACCCTGACGGCGCCGCTGGTGAGGCTGGGCGCATCGTCGGCCACCGTGCGGGCGAGCTTGGCGTTGAGCCGCGCCCGTGCCGGCGCCGGGGGTACGGGTGCCGACGAGTGGGACGTCGCGGTACTGACCAGCCCGATCGCCGGTCGTTGTGCGCGGGTCCCCGCCTGAGGGACCCCGATCACCTTGCCGGTCTTGAGGGACAGGAATGCCGGACTGTCGCCGGCGACCATGCCCAGACGGATCGCGCGTTGGCTGATCCGCTGGGGGGCCTCGAGGGCGGCCACCTCGGTCTGCAGGTTCTGCTGCCGCAAGGAGAGGTCGGACGACGTCTGCTGAAGGGCCGTCACCGCGTACGCGCCGCGCTGCAGTGCAGTGTTCAGCAGCAGAAGTCCGATCAGCCCAGCAGCCAGCACGGTCACGACGAGCAGCGCGAACGGAATCCGTGGGGCCCGCACCGCCACCTTGGGCACGATGGTCAGCCTGGGCCGCGGCAGTCCCGCCGTGGGACGGAGCGTACGGGCGCGAGCCTGGTTCATGAAGGTACTCATGCCGCCACCGCCCGGATGCGCTCCGCGGCCCGAACCCGGACCGACGCCGCGCGTGGGTTGGCAGCGATCTCGTCGGCATCCGCCTGCTCGGCGCCGCGGGTGACCAGCCGAAGCTCGGGCTGCTGCTCGAGGGGCACGACCGGCAGGTCGGGTGGAGCGGTCGAGCGGGAGCGGCCAGTGAGGACCCGCTTGGCGAGCCTGTCCTCCAACGAGTGGTACGACATCACCACGATCCGGCCGCCCAGAGCCAGCGCATCGACCGCGGATGGCAAGGCCCGCTCGAGCGCACCGAGCTCGTCGTTGACCTCGATGCGCAGGGCCTGGAACGTGCGCTTGGCAGGGTTGCCGCCCGTCCGTCGTGCCGGCAGCCGGGATGCTGGCTCGCACCAGGTCGACCAGGCGCGCACTGGTGTCAAAGGGCGCGACGGCACGCTCGCGGACGATCGTCGTGGCGATCCTGCGAGCGAACCGCTCCTCGCCGTAGCGGGACAGGATCCGGCTCAGGTCGGTGACGGAGTAGGTGTTGAGCACCTCCGCCGCGGTGCGGCCTGTCGTGGGGTCCATCCGCATGTCGAGCGGAGCATCCTGGGCGTAGGCAAAGCCACGATCGGTCTCGTCGAGCTGCAACGAGGAGACGCCGAGGTCGAAGAGGACGCCTTGTACCCGGGTCAGCCCCAAGCTGGTCAGCACCTCGGGAATCTCGTCGTAGACGGCGTGCACGAGGGTCAGCCGAGCGCCGTACGAAGCCAGCCGGTCGCCGGCGAGCTGCAACGCCTGAGGATCGCGATCCAGACCGACCACGTGCGCTTGCGGACAGGCCCGCAGGATCGCCTCGGAGTGGCCGCCCATCCCCACCGTGGCGTCGATGAGGACGGCCGGGTCACCTTGGAGCGCAGGTGAGACGAGGGCGACGACCCGGTCGAGCAGGACCGGGGTATGACGTAGCTTCGGACATCACGCGATCAACGCATCGATCAGCCGGCGAGCTTCGTCACGAGGAGGACCACGACGGACAACGCCGTGGACATCACGGCCGAGAAGGCCACGACCGCGACCCCGTCGCGGACCTCTTCCCTGACCCGGCGGACCGGGCGTTCGTCCGGTGCCGTCCATCCCCAACTCGACATGCGCTCGACCCTTCGTTCGTGCTCTGCGTGGCGTGCTGACTGACTCGACTGCGGGGCGGCATTCGCGGATGCTGCCGTGGTGAGGGTGAGGGGTGCGCCTCGTGGGTGCGGCGTGGAGTGGGTGCGTGATCTGTCGGCTGAGGGAGAGGAGTGAGGTCGAGGGAGGGTGGGTGCGTTGCCGTTTCGTACGGCCCAGGTCCCCGACCGCTCCCCGTCCTGTCTGGCACCGGGGAAGGTGTGCCAGCGAGGGCGAGAGGCGGTCCGGAGACCTCGACCTACGACGCGGTCGGCGCTGCTCGTTGTCAGAACTCGGTGGAGCCCGGGAGCACCTCCTCCGACCAGTCGGCGAACGCCGGCTCCTGCTCGGCGGTGTAGGTGTTCCAGGACTCCGCGTCCCAGATCTCCACCCGGTTGAACGCACCGATCACGACGCACTCCCGGTGCAGTCCTGCGTAGTCGCGCAGCATCTGCGGCAACGTCACCCGACCCTGCTTGTCGGCGGTCTCGGCAGAGGCGCCGGCGAACAGCATCCGCATGAAGTTGCGAGCGCTCTTGTTGGTGACCGGCGCCTTGCGGAGCTGGTCGGTGAACGAGCGGAACTCAGCGCTCGGCCAGACGTAGAGGCAGCGCTCCTGCCCTCGTGTGACCACAAGCCCCTCCGACAACTCGTCCCTGAACTTCGCCGGGAGAAAGATCCGGCCCTTCTCGTCGAGCCGGGGGGTGTGGGTGCCCAAGAACATCCGGGTCCCCTTCCCTCCACTGACACGGTCTTTCCTCCACTGCGCTCCACCATACTCCACACTCCCCCACTTCGCCGCGCATTTGGGGATGTTCGCGCCCCGATTCCCCGCTCACAGGTCGGTGAAGGAACCAGGACGGGTCCGGATGGCCTCTGCTCGTGCCCTGGTCAGCGGCGCAAGGACGGGATCGAGGTGGCTGCCGGTCGGAGCGACGAGGTGCGGTGGAGCGCAGTGGAGCGGCCGTGGACCTGGGGTGCGCGACGGACTGGGGTACGGTCGGGCCGCCGGTTCGGGAACCGGCCCGATGAGGACTACACGTGACGAGCACCCGCCGCGTCACCACATCGTTATCGTTGTGTCATGGCCTGAGCCGCGTCTGCTTGCCAAGATGCAGTCCTCCGGATCGCCGCCATCGGCAGCCCGCGCGCGCTGGGCGGCATGACCAGGACTCAAGGGGAACCAACAGATGAGCAGTTTCGACACCCTCGCCTCCGTGACGAGCCGGGTCGGCGACAACATCGAGAAGGTGATCGAGGGCAAGTCCGACGTCGTCCGGACCTCAATCACCGTGCTGCTCGCCGAGGGTCATCTCCTCATCGAGGACGTGCCCGGCGTCGGCAAGACGATGCTGGCCAAGGCACTGGCCCGCTCCATCGACTGCACGGTCAAGCGGATCCAGTTCACTCCCGACCTGTTGCCCAGCGACGTCACCGGAGTCTCGGTCTACAACCGCGAGACCCGCGAGTTCGAGTTCCGGCCGGGCGGTGTGTTCGCCAACATCGTCGTGGGCGACGAGATCAACCGCGCCTCGCCGAAGACGCAGTCCGCGCTCCTGGAGTGCATGGAGGAGCGCCAGGTCACGGTCGACGGCACGACCTACGAGCTCAGCGCACCCTTCATGGTGATCGCGACGCAGAACCCGATCGAGATGGAGGGCACCTACCCCCTTCCCGAGGCGCAGCGCGACCGCTTCATGGCGCGGGTCTCGATGGGTTACCCCGTCCAACGCTCAGAGCTGGCCATGCTCGACTCGCACTCGGCTGCGAACCCGCTCGACGACCTCGAGCCCGTCACCGACAGCGCCGAGATCGCCAAGCTCGTCGACATCGTGCGCACCGTGCACGTGTCGGACGCCGTCAAGCAGTACGCCATCGACATCACCTCGGCGACCCGCCGCTCCCCCGACCTCCGGCTCGGCGCATCGCCCCGGGCCAGCCTGCACCTGGTACGGGCTGCCCGGGCGCACGCAGCCCTCGAGGCCCGGGACTACGTCATCCCCGACGACCTGCAGACCTTGGCCGTCCCCGTGCTCGCACACCGCCTGATCACCGGTCTGGAGGCGCAAATGGGCGGCCGCGGGGCGGACGCCGTGGTCACATCGCTGCTGCGCCAGATCGCCGTACCCGAGGGCTCGTCCGACGACGAGTCCTCCTGACCGGACCCCCGCCGGCTGCGATGCGCACCGCACTGTCCACTCTCACCACTCGCGGGCGAGCGTTCTTCTCCGCCGGCCTCACTGCTTCTGCCTGCGCCATCGTGCTCGGGCAGAAGGACCTGCTGCGGGTGGGGCTGCTGCTCGTCATGCTGCCCCTCGTCACGGCCTTGCTCGCCAACCGGGTGCGCTATCTGCTGTCGTGCTCGCGGGAGATCACCCCGAGCCGGGTGCAGGCCGGCCAGAGCGCCACGGTCGCGCTGCACCTGCAGAATCCTGGTCGAGTCCCGACCGGTCTGATGCTGCTCGAGGACCAGGTCCCGTACGTGCTCGGGAGTCGCCCCCGCTTCGTGCTCGATCAGCTGCGACCACGTTGGCACCGGTCGATGGCCTACACCGTGCGCTCGGAGGTCCGCGGTCGCTACAGCATCGGCCCGCTGACGGTTCGGCTCAGCGACCCGTTCGGTTTCGTGGAGCTCAACCGCGCCTTCACCGCGCGGGCTGCCTTGGTCGTGACGCCGGTGGTCGTCGACCTTCCGCCGGCGCGGCTGTCGGGCGACTGGTCGGGCACGGGCGACAACCGGCCGCGCGCCTTCGCCGCCGCCGGCACCGAGGACATCACGGTCCGCGAGTACCGGATGGGCGACGACCTGCGCCGGATCCACTGGCGTTCGACCGCACGGGCCGACGAGCTGATGGTGCGGCGGGAGGAGCAGCCTTACCAGAGCCGCGCGACCGTCATGGTCGACACCCGGGATGTGGCCCACCGCGGGTCGGGACCGGCCTCGTCGTTCGAGTTCGCCGTGTCGGCCGCTGCCTCGATCGGGTCCCACCTGTCCGGCCAGGGCTTCACCTTGCGGCTGCTCACCGACGAGGCGCGCGGTGGGGACGCCACCTGGCACGACCGCGGGATCAGCGCCGGGTCGAGATCCAGCTCCTGCTGGACTCGCTGGCCGTCATCAAGACCTCCTCACGTCAGCACATCGCAGACGCGTCCATCGAACGCAACGCGTCGGGGCTCGTCATCGCCATCCTCGGAGCAACCACCCCGACCGACGTCGCCGCCTTGTCCACGCTTCGGGTCGGGCGCCAGCCGGGCGCTGGCGATCGTCATCGACGTAGCCGGCTGGGCCCGGTCCGGCCGGCCCTCGGACACCACCGCCCCGTCCGCGGACGACCAGGCCGCTGCCCTTGCGTCAGAACGGTTGGGGAGTGATCGTGGCTCGCCCCGGTGCCCGCCTGCCCAGCGCTCTGGAAGGACCTCGCCCAGTCGACCCGCGCCGGACGCGACTTCGTCCGCCGAGGCTCGAGGCGAGGAGGGTCCGGCCGCATGAGCGACCTCCCTGCACGACCTCCACCGGCTGACGGCGCTGTCCTGGCTCGCCACGGTGCTGACGTCTTTTGCCTTCCTGCCCGCGCTGACCGAGAAGGGCTTCGTGTTCGCTGCCGCGTTCGTCAGCGCTCTCGTGATCCTGGTCGGTGCCGGGCTCCGGGCTGCTCGACTTCCGTCAGTGCTCGTCCTGATGGCCCAGCTGATCGCGCTCGTCGAGATCTTGCTGTTGCTGCTACGCCGACAAGCTGAAGTTCGGGCTGTTCCCGACAGCGGGCACGCTCGATCGGCTCGACGCCAAGATCACCGCCGCCATGAACGTGGCCCAGACCTACGCCGCACCAGCACCAGCCAGCCCCGGACTGACCTTGATGGTCGTCTTCTACATCGCGCTGATCGCGATTCTCGTGGACTTCCTCGCCGTGACGCTGCACCGCGTGCCGCTCGCTGGGCTGCCCTTGTTGGCCCTGTACTCGGTCCCCGTGGCGTCGCTCCCCAACGGCGTCTCGTTCCTGGGCTTCCTGCCCGGAGCGGTCGGCTTCATCGCCATGCTGATGGTCGATGAGCGCGACCGACTGGCCCACTGGGGCCGACTGGTGGCCCGAGACATCTCCCCCAACGCTGACGGAACGATCGACACCAGTGGCCTCACCGCCTCCGGACGCCGGATCTCGAGCCTGGCCCTGGCCACCGCCGTCGTCGTACCGATCTTCGTGCCGGTCTTCTCCACGACGTTGTTCGACGGTCCCGGCAAGGGGACGGGCACCGGCGGCACGTCGCTGAGCTTCTCGGACCCGATGGTCAGCCTGGCGAACAGCCTCAAGCGCAAGGATCCGGTGGACATCCTTCGGGTCACCGGTGACATCAGGCCGACCTACCTGCGGCTCAGCGTCCTCGACCAGCCTGGCCCGAATGCCTGGTCGGTCAGTCCGATCGCGCTCTCCACCACGTTGCCCGCGAACTCCGTGCTCCCCGGCCCGACCGGCCTCGACGGCGATATCGCCACCAGCAGTCACACGATGCAGATCACCCCCACCGACGAGTTTCCCGACGACAGCGTCTGGTTGCCGGTGCCGTTCGACGTCCGCTCCGTCGGTGTGAGCGGCGACTGGTCCTACGTCCCGCAGTCGCAGGTCGTCACCGCCAACACCGACCTGGCCGGGGCCGCACTCACCGGCTACCAGCTGTCGTACGCCTCGGTCGAGCCCACGGGTGAGCAGCTCGCCAGCGCCGGTCGCGTGCCGGCCGACATCCTCAAGAAGTACGGCACGGTGCCCAACGGCGTACCGCAGATCGTCGAGAGCGAGGCTCGTGCGATCACGTCGGGAGCCGCGAACCACTACGAACAGGCGGTGCGCCTGCAGAGCTTCTTCCAGGACCGCAAGCAGTTCCAGTACGACCTGAAGGCCGGTTACGGCTACGGCTACGAGGCGATGGCCAAGTTCCTCGAACAGCGAAAGGGCTTCTGCCAGCACTTCTCCGCGACGATGGCGATGATGGCGCGCGAGCTGGGTATCCCGGCCCGCGTCGTGGTCGGCTTCCTGCAACCGGAGCGTGCCGACGGCGACACCTGGGTCTTCACCTCCTTCAACGTGCACGCCTGGCCAGAGCTGTACTTCGAGGGAGTCGGTTGGGTGAAGTTCGAGCCCACGCCCAGCGTGGGAGCCCCGTTCCCCTCGTATGCGCAGCGGATCACCAACCTCCCCACCAACACCGCAACGGTGCCCAACGCCACCGAGCAGACAGACACCACGAAGGGCCCGCGCGACACCGGGAGCACGACGACCGATGGTGCGGCCGGTGCAGGCAACGCAGGCGGAGGACGTACCACGCTGCCGTCACGCTGGTGGTTGCTCGCGGCCCTCGTCGTGGTCGTCCTCGCGCTGCCGGCGACGACCCGGCTGGCTATCCGGCGGCGCCGGATGACCCGTCCCGTCGATGACGGAGAGGCCGCGGAGTCCGCCTGGAGAGAGCTTCGTGACCACATCATCGACCTCCGGATGCCGTGGACCGGTTCGATGACCCCGAGGGCCCGGCAACGTGCTGTCGAGCCGATGCTCGAGGGGGACGTCTCGGGACTGGCCGCACTCAGGCGGCTGACCCTGACGGTGGAGCGGGTGCGCTACGCAGCCGCGCTGCCCCCCGGCGCCTCGTCGGCCGACGACGCCCGTGAGGTGATGGGCGTGATCTCCAAGACGGCAGACGCCGGCCAGCGGATCCGAGCGGTGCTCTGGCCGGCCTCGTTGCTGCCTGACCTTCGCGCGGGCTGGCACCGGCTACGGAGCCGGGCGAAGCGACCGGAGTCGGTCGATGCCTGAGGTCGGTGCTCGAGCCGGACGCGCGGCTCGCCGCTGCATCGCCACAGGACCGTGGTCGTTGAGCCGGACCGCGCGGCTTCGCCGCTGCATCGCCACAGGCACCGTGGTCGTTGAGCCGGACCGCGCGGCTTCGCCGCTGCGGTCCGGCCATCAGTAGTCGTCGCGGCGTCGGCGCCAGCGATCTTCCATCCGGTTCATGAATCCGGACTGCTTGCTTGCCGCCTGGCGACCTTTGGCGTTGCTGATCGGGTGAACGTTGTCGGGCAACTCCGGCTCGGACATCTTCCGCCAGTGCGTCAGCGCGACGTACGCCGAACCGAGCATGACCAGGAACCCACCGACCGCGACCGCCGTGATCATCTGCACGGCGCCGGTCATCAACACGGCCACGCCCAGCACGAACCCGACCACCGAGGCGAACATGATGCGCTTGTGGTGCTGGCGCGACGCAGCGCCTCGCAGAGCCGAGGCAAACTTGGGATCCTCAGCGGCGAGCGCTTCTTCCATCTGCTCCAGCAGACGCTGCTCTTCTTCTGAGAGCGGCACCATGTCCTCCCACCGATGAGGTGTGTCGGTTCTTCGTCCCAGTCTAAGCGCGGTTGAACGCTCACGAAACCCAGCCAACCAAATTCGCCTTTGGGGCGTCTAACTCAGTGTCAGGTCGTTTTCCTCGAGCGGCCGGCTTCGAACCCGTTGGCCGACCAAACGGTCGAAGGGAGCAGATCGCCCTCCAGCGTATTACGCTGAGCGCCCGCCGTGTTCGAAACGCCGGTCCGTCTCCCACCTTGTGAAGGAATCAGTGTGAAGAAGTTCTTGGGGGTCCTCTCCGCCATCGTCGTGGGAGGAAGCCTTCTTTCGACTGCTCCGGCTCAGGCAGCGGCTGCGCCGAAAGCGGCCGGCGGTTCGTTCGGCACTGTCGCGACAGCCTCGCTGGCCGCCGCGGTGCCGACGGCGTCGGCCACGGCTGCACCGCGTCGCTTCTCCATGCGGGACCGGTTCGCCCGAGAGATCGTCCGGCACGGCATGTCCGACCAGGGCGTCTACAAGATCGCCCACGTCCGCGAGCTGCAGTACCGGCTGCGCTGGGCCGGGGTCTACCACGCGGGGATCACCGGAACGTTCGGTGATCTGACCAGGGCTGCGGTGATCCGCTACCAGCGTCGCGAGGGCATGACGGCGTACGGCGTCGCCAACCACGCCACCTGGTCTCACCTGCTCTTCGACACGATCCGCCATCGCGGTCAGATTCCGAGGATCTGCCGCCGGGCCGGCTGGCACATCTGCTACGACCGTTCGATGCATCAGGTCGTGCTGTTCCTCAACGGCAACTACCGCAACACCTGGCTGGTCCGTGGCGGTGGCTCCAGCACCCAGACTCGGGTGGGGACCCACGCGGTCTACTACCGCGACATCGACCACACCTCGCGCACGTTCGGCGGCAGCCCGATGCCGTACTCGCAGTTCTTCGACGGCGGCGAGGCGTTGCACGGGTCCGGCTACATGACCGACCCGTTCGTCGAGCACAGCCATGGCTGCATCAACATGTACATCGAGGACGCTCGCCAGCTCTGGATGATGACCAACAACAAGCGCCTCGTCGTCACCGTCTACGGGGCGTGGGACTGACAGACCCCTCACGACCCCAGGTCAGGGCCGCGACGTCTTGAGCAACGTGGCGGGCCGGACCGCCTGACTCCCGAACTTCCCGACTGCCCGGTCGACGGCCTGTTCGGCGTCCTCCCAACCGAACGGCCGCTCCCCCAGCACCAGTTGCCGGGTGGCGGAGGTGGCGTCGACGAGCCCCTCGACCCGGACCCCGACCAGTCGGATCCGGGCACGCTCGAGCCCGAGCCCGGCGAACAGGTCGGCGGCGGTTGCGTAGATCTCGGGGGTCTGGCTGGTGTGGTCGCGCAGGGTGCGGGACCGGGTGATCGTGGTGAAGTCGGAGAACCGTACGGTCAAGGTGACGGTGCGGCCGACGACGGCGGCGGCCCGCATCCGTGCCGCCGCCTTGGTCGACAGCCGGAGCAGCTCGCGCAAGATGACGGCAGCGTCGTCGGTGTCACGGTGAAAGGTCTCGCTGTGCCCGATGCTGCGGTCCGGCTCGTCAGGGCCACGCCGGGCCACCACCACACGGTCGTCGTCGCCCCACGCCAGGGCATGCAGCCGACTCCCGGGCCCGGCACCCATCGCACGTCGCAGTACCTCGATCGGGGTGTGGGCGAGGTCGCCGACGGTGCGCAGCCCGAGCTGGTGCAGCTGTCCGGCTGTCTTCTCCCCTACACCCCACAGCTCCTCGACACCGAGCGGGTGCAGGAACGCCACGACGGCGTCCTGGGGTACGACGACGAGCCCGTCCGGCTTGGCCCGACGGGAGGCGAGCTTGGCCAGCTGGGTGGTGCCGGCGATCCCGACCGAGCAGGTGATGCGCTGCTCGTCGAAGATCCGGACCCGGAGGTACTCCCCGATCTGGGTCGGTGAGCCGAATCGGCGCAACGAGCCGGACACGTCGAGGAACGCCTCGTCCATCGACAGCGGTTCGACCTTCGGAGTGATGGCGCGAAACGTCTCCATCACTGCCGAGGAGACCTGGGAGACCTCGTCGAAGTCGGGCATGATCACCAGCGCGTGCGGACACAGTCGCCGGGCTCGCGTCATCGGCATGGCTGACTTCACGCCGTACTCACGCGCTGGGTAGGTCGCCGACAGCACCACTCCTCGGTGACCCCCGCCGACGATGACGGCCTGGTCGTGCAGCTCCGGCCGGTCACGGATCGCCACGGCGGCGTAGAACGCGTCCATGTCGACGTGGATGACCGTGCAGCCGGTGTCGTCAGGTCTGGCGCCTGCCTCGAAACGCGCGCTTGACCTGTCGGGGGGCGGCAGCCGCGTCATGGGACGTCACGGTGCGGCAGGTTGGACGGGCTTGGTGGCGAGCAGGTGCAGCTGGGTGGCGATGGCAGCGAAGTCGGTGTGCGTGGCGACCTCCGCCTCGAGCGCTCGAAGCGCCTCGGCCGCCCCGGGCTCGGCTTCGACCGTGCTGCTGAGATGGTCGGCGAACACGCGTACGCCGCGGACCTCCCCCACGGTGAACCCCGCTGCCTCGAGCAGGTCGGTGAGCTGGTCGCGGGTGAACCGACGTGGCATCGGATCGGTGCTGCCCCATCGCCCGTCGGGGTCGGCGAGCAGAGCCCGCGCCTCGGCGACGTGACCACCGATCGCCCGGGCGAAGACGGCGGCGGATCGTTGCGCCGCCAGCAGGCTGAGCACTCCTCCGGGCGCGAGGGCCTGGGCCGCCGCATCGAGAGCCTGGGCCGGGACGTCGACCACTTCGAGGACACCGTGACAGATGACGACGTCGGCGCTGCCGGCGGGGACCACGTCAGGCAGAGTGGCGGCGTCACCGAGCACACCACGAACCGTGCCGTCCACCATGCCGGCGTCGGCGACGCGGCGTTCGAGGGAGGCCAAGGCGTCCGGGCTGGGGTCGACCACCACGACGTGATGGCCGAGTCCAGCGATCCGAACCGCCAGCCCGCCGGTGCCGCCACCGAGATCGACGACCTCCAGCGGCCGGTCCACGTCGGCCGGCCCGGCTGAGCCGGTGCCTGTCGAGCGAGCCTGGAGCACCCCCTGCACGGCATCCCAGACCACAGCGGCCCGGATCGTGCTCCGGCGTTCGACCACAGGTGTTCTCCTTCAGCGACCGGCGAGTGCGACAACCCTAGCGGCGACGCGTCGGCGCACCTCCTCCCGCCGGGAGGGCAGGAGGTCACCCGGCACTTCCCGGTGAACGGTGCCAGAGCTTGCGCGGGACCTGCTTGGTGTCGTCACCGGCAGGACGGATGTCGGCGTACGGCGACTGCTTGAACCCGCTGGCGTGCACCAGCACCCGGCGACGACCCATGCCCCCGGCCTTCGGCTCGGGCTCCGCGGGCTCCTTCCCGGCCTCGGCCGGGTCGCTGAACTGAGGCGGTGCCGACATCACCGGCCGGGTGGAGCGGGACTCCGCGGCGCCATGTGTCATCTGGACCGCCTGCTCACCGGTGAACCCGAGCGGCTCCTCGTCCATCAGGTCGTGGACCGCCTCGACGCCCCCGTGCTTCCAGGCCTCGAACATCGTGGTCAGCTCCCAGCACCCGGTGGCGCGCAGGGAGACTCCTTTGGGTCCGGTACGTCGGAGCTCACCGCGGACCACGAGCAGCCAGGAGTGGAACAACGTGGCGGCGTACGGCCCCTGGGCGTCCTCGAAGAACGTCGCGTCCACCGGCCCGCTCCCGTCGTCGAGAGTCAGGAACACCACCCGTCGACCGGACCGGATCGGCGGCGTCTGGGTGGCGACCTTGACCCCGGCCACCAACAGCTCCGACCGGCTCCGACGGTGCAGCAGGTCACGCGACCAGGTGACACCGAGCTCTCGCAGCATCGGGGCGTAGAAGTCGACGACGTGGTTGCTCACGTCGAGGCCGAGGATCTCCAGCTCGGCTCGGACCCGCTCGGCGCCGGACATCTCGGGGAGGCCGGACGCCTCGGTGATCGCCGGGGTGTCACCGAGGTCGAGGGTGAGCTGGACCGCGGTCACCGGCTCGACCGGGAGTGCTGCCTGCGACTGGGCCGCCGCCAGCACTCGCGGGTCGTCGAGGTTGCGGCGCGCCGGATGCAGGTCGCGCTCGGGATCGGGAGGCAGCCCGTCTCGTCGTGCGGCTCGGGTGGCGTGTGGAGCCGGTGGATGGCTGGGAAGTTCGGTGGAACGGGAGGCGGCGATCCGGGCCCGGGACCGGGACTGCGACGACGACGCCGCCCGGACGGCCTTGTCGGTGGCCCGGCTCCACCGGTCGAGCTCGGCCACCTGGAGCAGCAGGTCGCGTCGGGTGACGGTGCTCCGCCGGCGTACGGACACCGGCGACCCGATGGAGTAGAGAGTGTCGAGTGCCCCGGCCAGCACCAGGCGTTCGGCGATCGGGCGGGACGGCCGGGCGCGCTGCCACAGGTCGGTGAGCGACGAGTAGGGCCGTGCCGCGATGATCCGCGCCACCTCCGCGTCACTGATCCCCTTCACGTCCGCGAGTGAGAGCCGGATGCCATATCCCCGGCCGAGTGCAGCGACGTCGAGAGGTCCTCGGTGATCCCGGGTGGCCTGTTGAGTCTCCCCGCGCGACTCCGTCGCCGCGGGGAGTCCATCGACCATCTCGATCCGGTAGACGTCGTCGGAGGCGTTGACGTCCAACGGCAGCACCTCGATCCCGAACTGGCGGGCGTCGTCGAGGATCAGCCGCTTGGGGTACATGCCCGGGTCGTGGGTGAGCACGCCGGCCAGGAACGCTGCCGGGTGGTGGGTCTTGAGCCAGGCGGACTGGAACGTCGGCAGCGCGAACGCCGCCGCGTGCGCCTTGCAGAACCCGAACGACGCGAACGCCTCGAGCACGGCCCAGCACCGCTGCACGACGAACAGCGGGTAGCCGCGCCCGAGGGCACGCGGGAAGAACCAGGTCTTGGTGTCGTGCTTGCCCTCGTGGTCACCGAGCGCCCGACGGGCCTCGTCCGCCTCGGCCAACGTGCATCCGGTGAGCACCGCGATCATCTCGATCACCTGCTCATGGAAGACGACGACCCCGCCGGTCTGGCTCAGGATCGGCTCGAGGTCGGGGTGCAGGTATTCGGGCATGCTCCAGCCCTGCCGCGCCCGCAGGAACGGCACCACCATGTCGCTCTTGACCGGACCGGGCCGGAACAGTGAGATGTCGATGACGATGTCGTCGAAGGTCTCCGGTGCGAACTTGCCGACCAGCTCGCGCTGTCCTGGGGACTCGATCTGGAACATGCCGAGCGTCTTGGTGCTCTGGATCAGCGCGTACGTCGCCGGGTCGTCGCGCGGCACCTGCGTCTCGTCGTCGATGTCGAGGTCGAGCCCGTCGACCCGGCGTACCTCCTCGATCGCGTGCGCCATCGACGACTGCATCCGGATCCCGAGCACGTCGAGCTTGAGCAACCCGAGGTCCTCGACGTCGTCCTTGTCGAACTGGCTCATCGGGAACCCGAGGTAGCTGGCCTCGACCGGGGTGCGGTCGAGCAACGTGGCATCGGACAACAGGACTCCGCAGGGGTGGACGGCGATGTGCCGCGGCAACCCGTCGAGCTTCTCGACCAGCCGGAACAACACGTCGAGCCGCTCCTCACCGAGCCCGGACGCCCGCAGCTCCGGCAGCTCGCGCAAGGCGGCCCGGGCGTCCTTGGCCCGGATGTGCGGGAACGCCTTCGCGATCGAGTCGATCTCGGTCATCGGCATGCCGAGCGACGCCCCGACGTCGCGGATCGCGTGCCGGACCCGGTAGGTGTCCATCATCGAGACGCAGGCGCAGCGGTTGCCGGTGTAGCGCTCGAGGATCCGCTGGTAGACCTCGGTGCGCCGAGCGCTCTCGACATCGATGTCGATGTCGGGCAGTGCCTGGCGCAGCGGCGACAAGAAGCGCTCCATCAGCAGCCCGTAGCGCAACGGGTCGACGCCGGAGATACCGAGCAGGTAGTTGACGACGCTCCCCGCGCCGGACCCGCGGGCCGCGGCGCGCACCCCCATCTCCCCGATCAGGTCGACGACGTCGGCGACGGTGAGGAAGTACGACGCATAGCCGAGCTGGGCGATCACGCCGAGCTCGTCGGCCAGCCGCTTCTCGACGGCAGCGTGCTGGTCGGGCGCGTAGCGACGACCGATCCCCGCCTCGCACCGCTCCCGCAGCCTCGCCAACCCGCTTCGGTGATAGCGGGTGGTTTGTTGAGCCTGCCCCCGCGACTCCGTCGCTGGGGGCAGTCCATCGAACTCCGGGAAGTGGACCTCGCCGAGCCCGAGGTCGGCGCGCGGGTCGAGGGCCAGCCGGTCGGCCACGATCCGGGTCCGGGTGAGCATCCGTTCGGCCTCGCGCTGGTCGAACCCGGCCAGCCGACAGATCTCGTCGGAGATGTCGGCCATCTGCTTGCCGGACTTGAGAAAGCCTTCGGCGTTGACCCGGTCGACGTGCCGGACGTCGAGCGGGACCAGACGGCGTACGGCGTCGAGCACGTCCACAGCAGGGGCATCGCTGCGGTCGGCGTAGCGGACGGCGTTGGTGAGCACGACGCTCTCGACCCCGAGGCTGGTGGAGGCGGTCAGCCCGGCCATCCGGGCCGCATGAGTGCTCGAGCCCGGGCCGGACCCGGGGACCCGGTGCGAGACGACCTCGACGAGCAGCTGGGTCGGTGCGGTGACCTGCTGCCAGGACCGGAGGACGCCACGGGCCAGGTCGTCGCGTCGCAACGTCGCTGCCCAGCCGAGCTCGGAGGCCGGCCCGAGCATCAGCAGCAGATCGGGCGCCTCACCCTCGGCGCCCCCTCCCGGCACCGCCCCCGACAGGTGCTCGGCGACCAGCTGCTGGGTGGTGACCGGGACGCCGCGCTCTCCCCGCAGGTGGGTCGCCGAGACGAGCCGGCACAACGCCGCCCAGCCGGCCTTGTTGCCGGCCAGCACGGTGACCCGCGGAAGCGTCCGCCCCTGCGCCCCTGAGTCGTCATCCATGCCGTCGCGGTAGCTCCCGCCACGTGCAGGAGAGGTCCGCGACCGCCCAGCGCGGCGAGCGTCGACACCACCGGATCGGTTGGCCCGGGCCGGCAGCGGTACGGACGCGATCGGTGTCCGCGACCGGCCGAGGACCGGCGCACTCCGACCGACCAGACCGGACGGCTCGATCGCCAGGTCGACGCCGAGGATCGGCCGGACTCCACCGCTCATGCAGGCCTTGGCGAACCGGACCGCACCGTAGACACCGTCGCGGTCGGTGAGCGCGAGGGTGTCCATCTGGGCCTCGACCGCGCGGTCGACGAGCCGGTGTGGGTGCGAGGCGCCGTACTTCAGCGAGTAGCCGGAGGCGACGTGGAGGTGGACGAAGGGATCCATGCCGAACGTACGCCGCTCTCAGTCCGCGCAGCCGATGAGCCGCCACTGGGCCTGGGTCCAGTCGAAGGCGAGGTCGAAGACCCCGTAGCCCCGATCGGCGTCGTCGTCTTCGCCAGATCGAGGTTGCCCAGACGGGGCACCCCATGGCTTCGTGAGCCGGTTTGCGCGGCTCCACCGCTGCCGCCCGGCCATGGCTTCCACCCGCCACCGCTCGGACTCGGCCAGCAGGTCGGCACCGAGCGGGACTGCTGTCACTCCCCCGCCCCTCGTCACACCGGCCTCTTCGGCCCCCACCCCGAGCAGGGCCGCGATCCCCTCCTGGTCCCACCACGCGCCGGTCTCGACCCAGTGCGAGACGACGTCGCGCACCACCCACAGCCGACCGCGCCAGATGAACTGCTCGGGCGCTTCCTGGCCGGCGACCAGACCGCGTCGGACCTCGATCGGCTCGTCGTACATTCGCATGCTGATGAGACCTCCCGAACGCAAAAACGGTGAGCCGACCGGGCTCCCGAGACCTGACGTGCTCACTGGCGGCCGCCCGGCGGGAACGGGGGTCGAAGCCGTCCCCGCCGAAGCGATCGCCTTCAGAGGTGCCTGAGCGACCTCTGACGAGCGGGCCGCGAAACTCCGCTCGACGTGTTCGAACGCGTGTTCGAATATGCTCCCAAGTAAACCTCTCCTCCGGCTGTCCGTCAAGCGGTTGTGCCGAACCGGTGGACCAGCACGTGTTCTAGGGTCGTCAGCATGACCTCGAGCACCGACGACGCGGCCGGCCCCGCCGCCACCACGGCGATCCGCCCGAGCATCCGCGCGCGGATCGCACCCGTCCTCGACCAGCTCCGCGCCCGCGGCTGGGACGACCGTGCAGACCAGAAGCTGCACGTCTTCGACGAAGGCGTCCGGACCGCCCCGGCGGCCGCGCAGAGCATCGGCTGCGAGGTCGGGGCGATCGCGAACTCGCTGGTCTTCGACGCCGACGGATCCCCCGTGCTGATCCTCACCTCAGGGGCGCATCGCGTGGACACCGTGCAGACCGCAGCCAGGATCGGTGTCGCGGCCCTGGGTCGCGCGACCGCGGACTTCGTCCGCGAGCACACCGGACAGACGATCGGTGGGGTGGCCCCGCTGGGCCACCCCCGTCCGATCCCGACCTACCTCGACCGGGCGCTGGCGGCGTACCCGGAGATCTGGGCCGCGGCCGGGCACTCCCACACCGTGTTCCGCACGTCGTACGACGAGCTGCTCGTCCTGACCGGCGCAACCGCGATCGACGTCGACTGACTGTGACCGGATCGTGACGCGAGCCGGGCAACTCGGACAGCCCCTCCACCGTCTGTCACCATAGAACCCGCCCGAACCAGCCACCTGCGCAGACGAGGAATTCCATCGATGGACGACGAGAGCGACTGGCGCAAACAGCTGCTCGTCGGCTTCGCCGTGCTCGTCATCGTGGCCCTGCTCGTCGGAGGCATCGTCGGCGTGATCGCCATCAAGGCCGCTGACGTCGCCGGCATCGGCTCGACCCCGTCGTCGGACAGCGGCGGGATCACGTTCCCGACGTTCGAGCCGACCCAGCAACCCCGGACCACTGCTCCCACGACCCCGGAGGAGCCGGCCGGCTCGACCCCCCCGACGCGGTCCCCCCGCAAGCCGCAGCCCGGCATCCGGCTGACGGCCAGCCCGTCCCAGGCCGGTACCTACCAGCGCGTCAACCTGACCGGCACCTACCGAGGTGCCGCACCTGGGACGTCGTTGCAGGTCCAGCGTCGCGAGGGCACGTCCTGGGTTGACTTCCCCACCAGCGCCACGGTCAGCGGTGGTCGGTTCTCGACCTACATCGAGACCGGCCGCCCCGGTCCGAACCGCTTCCGGGTCTTCGACGGTGGCGCCGGCAAGGCGTCCAACATCGTCGTCGTGCAGATCAGCTGACTTCGGACCTTCTCCTGTACGCGGGCAGCCGAACGATCCGACGTCCACGGGGTTGCAGGCCCGTAGACGTCGGATCGTGTCGTGGTCCTGCTAGCCGTCGGAGACGTCGACGTCGGCGGCTCGCACGAAGAACATCCGGTGACCGAACCAGATCTCGTCGTACGTGTCCTGTCCCGTGACCACCGTGTGGTCTCCAGGACGTGAGTCGTCGTAGGTCTTCGCGTAGTAGTAGTCCGTGGGGACCGTGTCGTCAGCCAGGACGTACTTCTGACCGGCCTTGATCGTGTACTGCAACGGCCCGACCGTCTGGTACGGGATGGGGGTGCCGTCGTACGCCGACTGCTCCGGGTAGGCGCGACCGTAGACCGGCGCCTCCGTCAGCCCGGCCTTGGCGGTCACGACCTTGCCGTCGGAGGGGAGCACCACCGGGTCGCTCTTGGGCGAGTACAGCCACCCGATGTCACCGAGGTACCACACGCCCAACCAGTCGCCGGCCTTCTGCGCCACGTAGACCTTCTGGCCTGCGGCGAGCCGCGCCCCGTGGTCGGACACCTGGGTCGTCGAGTACGAGCCGTCCGGGTGCAGGCCGATGTCCTTCACCAACGGAGAGGACAGGTCCGGCTTGGTGTGCAGGTAGACGAAGTTCGTCCCCTGGGTGGCGCACGGTCCACTGCCGGAGCAGCCGGTCACGACCTGCTGGTTGTCGGCGAAGCCAGGCTTGACGGTGACGATGTTGGACTTGCTGCGTCGGTCCGGGTGGAGGCCAGCGCCCATCAGGTCCATGTAGTGCTCCCAGTCCCAGTACGGGCCGGGGTCCCAGTGCATGCCGCGCACGTAGGCCGGGAGGATCCCGGGCACCTGGTCGTGACCGATGATGTGCGCCCGGTCCAGCGGCACCGAGTACTTGTCGGCGAGGTAGCGGACGAGCTGGGCCGAGTTCTGGTACATCGCCTCGGTGTACCAGCTCGCACCTTGGGCGGCGAAGCCTTCGTGCTCGATCCCGATCGAGTGCATGTTGACGTACCAGTTGCCCGCGTGCCAACCGACGTCCTTGGCATCGAGGTGCTGGGCAACGTGACCGTCACTGGAACGGATCGAGTAGTTCCAGGACACGTAGGTGGGGTCCTGGACCAGCTTCAACGTCGTCGGATAGCTGGCCTCGGTGTCGTGAATCACGATGTAGTCGATCGAGAGGTTCTGCTCCCGGGTCGCGAGGTCGTGGTTGCCGTACTGCGACGGCGAGCTTCCGTACTGCTCGTACGGTGCCGGGACCCACTCGCAGTCCACGGTGGCCGGGCAGTCGAGGTGCGCGTCGGCCTCGCTGCTCGCACTGCCACCCGCGGCGGCCTGCTTGGCGACCGGAACCGCGAGGGATGGCTGGGCATCCAGCCGCATCCGCTGTCCGTCCAGGGTGCGGCGCGCCTGCCCGGACTTGATCGTCGCGAAGACGCGAGAGGCGAACATCCGCGCATCGACGGGATCGGCGCTGCCGCTGTAGGCGGCCAGGGCGGCGTACCACGACGAGGTGGACGTCGTCGTGCCGGTGCGTCCGGCCGAGGTCGCGCTGGTAGGAGGCCAGCAGCGCAGCCCCACCACAGATGTTGGCGGCGTCGTCGGAGATCAGGCGACGCACGCTCAGGCCGGTGAGCTGCGACGCGAGTCGCGTGGTGTGCAGGGAGTCAGGCCCGGTCGAGGAGTTGAAGGTCCCCTCGCCCTCTCGCGTCGCCGGCCTGCTCGGTGCTCACCTTCGTCAGGTGCATCGGGCCGTAGCCTCCTGACGTGCTCGGCGAGGCGCCGTGGTCGTCCCACCGCGACTCCAGGTAGGAGACCCCCAGCAGCACACGCGCCGGCACGCCGTAGGTGCGCGACGCGGCGTCGAAGGCGCGCTGGCGGGCCTGGGCGTGCGGCCCGGTCCCGATGGCGGCCAGGCAGTCGCGACCGGTGGCGACGGTGCTGGCGGTGGTGGAGGCCGACGACGTGGCGGGGCCGAGGGCGAAGCCGGCGGCGGTGAGCACGACGGCGCTCGCTCCGGCTGCCAGGGACATCAGTCGTCGACGTGGTGCAGCGGTGCGGGTGGGCATACGAGGATCTCCTGTGTGCAGACGGGTGCGGTCATGCAAACTCCCTGCCACCCAAACACAGGTGCACCGACTTCGCAATGACCAGTTTCTCATCTGACCCTTACGCCCGGCCCGATGTCGTCCTCGGTGCCGCCTCGGCATTCCCTAGAGTGTCCGCGTGGAACTGTTGCCGCTCGTCCTGACGTCCGGCTGGGCGAGCGGGATCAACGCGTACGCCGTGATCGTGATGCTCAACCTGCTCGGTCGCTACGCAGGACTCACCGAGATCCCGGTGTCGGTGCAGGGCACCAGCGTTCTCGTCATCGCCGGAGGCATGTTCCTGGTCGAGTTCGTCACCGACAAGATCCCGTACGTCGACACCGCCTGGGACTCGATCTCGACCGTGATCCGACCGACGCTGGGCGCGATGCTCGGCTACCTGCTCGCGGGCCAGGCCGACACCCTCGACCAGGCGTTCGGCCAGTGGTGGTACGCCGCGATGGGCGGTGGGGCGGCCTTGGCGTCCCACCTCGTCAAGGCGGGGATCCGACTCGGTGTGAACGCCTCGCCCGAACCGGTGACGAACGTCGCCGTCTCCCTCGGAGAGGACGTCGCCGTGGTGGGCGTCATCACGCTCGCGCTCTACCACCCCTGGCTGGCGCTCGGGATCGCCGTGACGCTCTTCGGCCTGGGGCTGGTGCTGGTCATCGTGCTGATGCGCGTGGTCCGACGCGGCTGGCGTCGCTGGAAGGCGCACGGCTCCACCGCCCAGGACGCCAGGACGCCCGTGGCTGACGTGCTCGTCGTCGGCGCCGGGCTGGGCGGGCTCGCCACCGCGGCCAGACTGGCCAAGCTCGGCCACCAGGTCACGGTGCTGGAGCGCAACCCGTACGCCGGAGGGGCGATCCGGCGGATCGAGCAGGACGGGTTCGGGTGGGACGCCGGACCCTCCTCGACCACGCTGCCGGCCGTGCTGCGCGACCTCTTCCGCAAGTCCGGCCGACCGATCGAGCGCTACGTCGACCTGGTCCTGCGCGAACCGGCACGCCGGCACGTCTTCGCCGACTCGAGCTACGTCGACCTCCCGACGGGGTCGCGCGCCGCACAGATCGCTGCCGTCGACGCCGGGCTCGGCGCGGGCGCCGGCACCAGGTGGGCGAAGTTCGTCGACGCGCAAGGCCCGGTCTGGGACCACCTCCGCACGACGGTGCTGGACCAGCCCGACGGTGGCACGCTGCTCGGCCGACGCGACGTGGCCGGCGGGCTGTCTCCCCGGGTGTCCCTGGCGAAGCTCTCGAGGCGGTCCTTCAAGGACGAACGGCTGCGCCTGATGGCAGAACATGCCGTCCGGCTGGGCGGCTCGGAGCCGAAGGACGCTCCGGCCTACCTGGCCGTCGAGCCCTACGTGGAGCGGGCGTTCGGTGTCTGGCAGGTGCGCGACGGCGGAATGTCGTCCGTGGTGGAGGCGCTGGTGACACGTCTGCACGAACGAGGTGTACGCCTCGAGCTCGACGCCGAGGTGGACTCGATCGTGCTCGACCGCGGTGCCGTCCGCGGAGTCGGCATGGCGGACGGGTCGGAGCGTCCGGGCCAGATCGTGGTCACCGACGTCGACCCACGGACGGTCTTCGGCTCGTGGCTGTCGTCGGAGCCGGAGCTGCCGGGGCAACGGGTCTTCGAGACCGCGACTCCGGCGATCCCGGTCGCGGTCACCCACCTGGGTCTGACGGGCGACGTGCCGGTGCTGCCCGCCGAGGTCGTGCTGCACGGGGAGCCCCTGCTGGTCCTCACCACCAGCGGCTCCGCGCCGGACGGCCAGCACGCGTGGACCGTGCTCCGGCGCGGCTCTGCCCAGGAGGACGTGCTGGTGACGATGGTCCGGCGCGGCATCGACGTACGCGACAAGGTGGTCACCCGTCTGGACCGGACTCCGATCGACCTGATCCAGGAGACCGGCGGATCGGCGTACGGGCTGGCCTGGTCGGGATGGCGGGCTCACGTGCAGCGGGCCGCGCAGACGAGCCCACTGCCTGGCCTGCACCTGGTCGGCGCTTCGATGTACCCCGGCGCCTCGATCCCCTACGTGGCCTGGGGTGCGGCCCATGTCGCGGCCCGCCTCGGCAAGGCCTGAGCCGCTCTGCAGCTCGCGGATGTGGGACCGGCGGGGTCGGGGTCCGGACCCAGGGTCAGACGCGAAGCCGCAGCGCGGCGTAGATGTCACGCGTGGCCCGCGAGCGGTTCAGCGTGTAGAAGTGCAGTCCCGGCGCCCCTTGGCGGAGCAGCTCGTCGCACATCTCGGTCGCGATCGTCACACCGACCTTGCGCACCTCCGACGGTTCGCTCACGCCGTCGAAGCGTGCGACGACCTCGCGCGGGACCTCGCGTCCGGAGAGCTCCGCGAAGCGCTTGATCTGTCCCAGGTTCGTGATCGGCATGATGCCGGGGATGATCGGCATGGCGGACCCCGCCGACGTGCAGCGATCGACCAGTGCCAGGTAGTCAGCCGGTCGGAAGAACAGCTCCGTGATCGCGAAGTCTGCCCCAGCGTCCGCCTTGGCCTTCATCACGGTTGCGTCCGCCTCGACCGAGAGGGCCTCCCGGTGCCCTTCGGGGAAGGCGGCCACGCCGACGGTGAAGTCGCCGAGCTCCTTGATCAGCCCGACCAGCTCGCTGGCATAGCTGAGCCCCCCGGCGTCGGGAGTCCACGGGCGTCCCGGGGCCACCGGGCGGGTCACCGCGCAGGGCGAGCATGGTGCGGACACCGGCGTCGGCGTATGCGCCGATGACCTGCCGGAGCTCCTCTCGCGAGTGGCCCTACACAGGTCAGGTGAGCCACCGGAGTCAGCGTGGTGTCACTCGCGATCCGCTCGGTCACCCGAACCGTCCGGTCCCGAGTCGAGCCGCCGGCTCCGTAGGTCACCGACACGAACGTCGGGTGCAGTGGCTCGAGCTGGCGGATCGCCTGCCAGAGCCGGACCTCGCCCTCGTCGTCCTTCGGCGGGAAGAACTCGAACGAGAACGACTTCTCACCCGAGTCGAGCCTCTCGCGGATCGTCGACGGCATTCGGACACTGTAGGTGTCGAGCTGACGTTTCAGCGCTTCCCGGGGCGAGGGTAGGGTCGCGCGTGTGAGCGACTCCCCCGTCCCCGACCCGGTGTCCGCGGATTTCCGCGATCAGGTCGCCGACGTCCTCGAGGAGTTCATCACCGCCAAGCAGGCGGCGCTGGCGCCGATCGGGACCGAGCTCGTCCCGCTGCTGGCTGCCGCTCGCCAGGCCGTCGGCGGCGGCAAGCGGCTGCGCCCGGCGTTCGCGTACTGGGGCTGGCGCTGTGCCGGTGGCTCCCGAGACAAGACCGACGCAGATCATCGCCGCCGCCTCCGCCATCGAGCTCGTGCACGCCAGCGCGCTCGTGCACGACGACGTGATGGACAACTCCGCTACCCGCCGAGGCCACCCCGCTGCGCACCGCGAGTTCACCCGGATGCGGCGCGAGGACCCGCGGTCCGTCGAGTCCGAGCGCTTTGGCACCAGCGCGGCGATCCTGCTCGGCGACATGCTGCTGGCCTGGTCCGACGAGCTGCTGGCCGGGAGCGGCTTCAAGCCCAAGGCGGTTGCGCGCGGTCGGGTGTACTTCGACAAGCTCCGCACCGAGGTGGTGGCCGGCCAGTACCTCGACGTGCTCGCGCAGACCAGCCACTCCAGCCGGGCATCCGACGCGATGCGCGTGCTGCGCTACAAGTCGGCCAAGTACACCGTGGAGCGCCCGCTCCAGTTCGGTGCCGCCCTGGCTCGGGCCGAGCCCGCGCTGCTCACCGCCTTGTCGTCGTACGGCATCCCGCTCGGCGAGGCCTTCCAGCTCCGCGACGACGTGCTCGGTGTCTTCGGCGAGAGTGACGTCACGGGCAAGCCGAGCGGCGACGACCTCCGGGAGGGCAAGCGCACGCTGCTCGTGGCCCGCGCGTTCGGCAAGGCCAGTCCTGACCAGCACGAGGTGCTCGCGAAGAACTTCGGGCGCGCAGACCTCGACGCTGGGGGGATCGCCGCCATCCAAGGGGTGCTGCGCGACACCGGGGCGTTGGCCGCGGTCGAGACCGTCATCTCTGAGCTGACCAGCGCGGCCCGGGGTGCCCTGAAGCATGCGCCGATCGCGGACGACGAGGCCAGACGAGCCCTTCTCGAGCTCACCGACCGGGCCACCCAGCGGGCGCACTGACGCCTGGGCCGGATCAGGCCTGTCGTGACCGGTCCGCGCCCTGTCGACGCGCCGAGCGTCAGGGCGCGTGCTCGTCGAGCTCGGGGAGGTCGGTGTCGGTCGGGCCGGGCCCGTGCAGGATCACCGCGAACGGGCCGCCCCGCTCGAAGTCGACCCGACTGGCGAACACGTCCAGGACCACTTCGAAGACCCGCCGGTTCGCCCGGGCCAGGGGTGCCCAGCCGTCCCACAGGACGAGGACACCGGCACCGTCTCGTCCGCGAACGTCGGACAACGCATCCGACAACGCGTCGAAGTTGCGCCCGACCCAGTCGGGGAAGCCGAACGCCTGCTCACACACGTCGAGGAAGCCCGGCTTGTCCTCGACCTTCCAGGTGTCGAGCGTGACGAACCGCCAGCCGGCGTGCTCGGTCGCCCGCTCGATCGTGGGCACATCCGCTGCGCTGCCCCAGTGGTAGACACCGGGGTCGATGTGCCCGGCCAACAGGCGCGCCAGTCCGCTCATCGGATGATCCTCACGAAGGACTCGTAGTGGTCGTCGGTGTAATAGAACTCGCCCGCCGAGCCGGTGATGATGCGACGTGCGCCGCGGTCGTCCGAGCCTGGCGTGTCGACGGTGTACTCCCGGTAGTAGCCGGTGTCGTGCGCCGGGAGCAGACCCTCACGGTTCTCGAAGGTGACGCCGTCGCGGTCGTACGGGAAGGGGCCGCCCCGGTCGATCGCCGCCAGGGTGGCAGAGACCTCGGGGGGAAGGACGTACACCGGGACCAACGCGAGACCGGACTCGTCGTCCGTCGTCTCGACGGTCACCGAGGGCCCTGGGCTGTCCGATGTGCCGGACGGGGCTGACGAGTCAGCGGTGGTCGCCGCAGGCGGGCCGAGACGACCGTTCAGCTTCGTGTCGACGCTGGTGTCGTACAGCGACCAGCCGCCCACGGCAAGGAGCACCGCCACGACGGCGCCGATCACCCGGCGTACGGCGGGTGTCAGACGCGGCTCGGTCACTCAACGACCCTACCGATCCCGCGCTTTCTCACACGACGGCCTGAGCGCGGCGCCGAACCTCCTTGCCGCGGTCCTCGCGGAGCGCGTCGATCGGACGGCCCGGCAGGGAGTCGTCGGGGGTGAACAGCCACTCGATCGCCTCGGCGTCATCGAAGCCGTGGTCGGACAGCACCACCAGCGTGCCGCCGAGACCCTTGACCACGGCACCGTCCTGGAGGAACTCCGTGGGCACGCGCGGCTCCTCGCCGGGCAGCCGAACCGTGGCGAGCTGGCGTTCGCGAGCCAGCTGACGCACCCGGTTGGGGCTGACGCCGAGCTGGTCGGCGGCCTCCCGAAGGGTCAGCCAGGAGGGGACGAGGGTCGTCAGGTCAGTGTGGGGGGCTTGGCTGGTCACGCCACCAGGGTGCCACGCCGACTCCCCCGGCGTACCTCGTGGGAGGACCCGCCTGCGTGAGCGTGGTCACCGGGCCCGGCGAGGCTGTCCGGCCGCACCCCGCGAGATCCGTAGACTCGGGGCCGTGGACAGGTCGGCCACCACCGATCCGCTCGTGGGGCAGCTGCTCGACGGGCGGTACCGCGTGGGCGAACGCATCGCGCGCGGTGGAATGGCGACCGTATACGAGGCCACCGACCTCCGCCTCGACCGGATCGTGGCGATCAAGGTCATGCCGCACGCCCTCGCCGACGACGAGGACTTCAGCCAGCGGTTCGTACGGGAGGCCCGAGCGGCAGCCCGGCTGGCCCATCCGAACGTCGTCGCGGTGTACGACCAGGGCGACGACCACGGCACGTTGTTCCTCGCGATGGAGTACGTCGCCGGCCGGCACACGCTGCGCGACCTGATCCGCGACGAGGCCCCCCTGCCTCCGCGACGCGCGCTCTCCCTGCTCGAGGAGGTGCTCAAGGCGATCGCCGCCGCGCACGAGTCCGGGATCATCCACCGTGACGTCAAGCCGGAGAACGTCCTGATCAACCCGAACGGGCAGATCAAGGTCGCCGACTTCGGACTCGCCCGCGCGATCAGCTCCGCCACGACGGCCACGGCGACCGGTGGCGTGTTGATGGGGACGGTGTCCTACCTGCCACCTGAGCTCGTGACCGACGGGGCAGCAGACGCCCGCTCAGACGTCTACTCGCTCGGTGTGCTGCTCTTCGAGATGCTGACCGGCCGCAAGCCGCACATCGGCGAGAGCCCGATTCAGATCGCCTACAAGCACGTCCACGACGACGTCCCGCCACCGTCGCTGTTCGTCGAGCACGTGCCTCCCTACCTCGACGCGTTCGTCGCGCGGGCGACCGCACGGCAGCGCGACCTGCGGCCGGCGGACGCCCACGTGATGCTCCAGCAGCTGCGCCGGGTCCGACACGCGCTGGACAACAACGTCGAGGACGATCCCGAGCTGACCGATGACCTCACCCCCACGGTGGCGATCGTCACGTCGCCGGAGGACGAGTTCGACCTGCCTCCCGGCCTGTTCGACGACCTCGACGAGTCGGGGCGCAGCCTGGCCGACCGCCGCAACCCTGCCGACGAGGTCTTCGACCTCTCCCGCTACGACGACTTCGCACCGGCCGGCACCCCGGACCCGACTTCGTGGCTGCCAGCGGCGCGGTCGACCCCACCCTGATCGTGGGTGCGGCACCGCCGCCCGACACTCTCGAGACCCCCGCCTCGGACCCCCGGCCAGTCGGCGCCATGACCGCGTACGGCCCGGAGCGCCGTGGTCCGGCCGCAGCGCCGAAACGGTCCCGGCGCAAGAAGGGCGGATGGATCGCGTTCCTCCTCGTCCTGCTCCTCGCCGCCGGCAGCCGCGATGGGCGGCTGGTGGTACGGCGTCGGTCGCTTCAAGCCGACCCCGGACGTGGTCTCGCTCAGCCAGGAGACGGCCAAGGCCGAGATCGAGCGTGCCGGGCTCGACCTTCGAGGTGGCGTCGGCGGCGTACTCGGAGAAGGTCCCACCCGGACACGTCGTCTCCACCGACCCCGGCGCAGGCGACAAGGTCGAGCGGGGCGGCACGGTCACCGCCGTCGTGTCCAAGGGTCCGGAGCGCCATGACGTGCCCGACCTGAAGGGCAAGACGGAGTCCGAGGCGATCACCGCGATCAACGCCGCCTCGTTGACCGTCGCGAAACCGGAGCGTCAGTGGAGCGAGACCGTACGCCGCGGTGTCGTCATCAGCTTCACGCCGCGCGCCGGTACCTCCCTCAAGCCCGAGGCGCAGGTGCACCTGGTGATCAGCAAGGGCCCCCAGCCCATCGCGATCGTCGACTGGACCGGTAAGGACGCAGACACTGCCGAGGCTGCTCTCCGAGACGCCGGGTTCGACGTCAACCGGACCGAGACGTACAACGACAGCGTCAGCGCCGGGACCGTCATCTCGCAGACCCCTCGCAACCGGCCGCGGGTATGCCGGCGACCCGGTCAAGCTCGTCGTGAGCAAGGGCCCTCACCTCGTCGAGGTGCCCGACGTCACGTCCTACGGCGTCGACGAGGCCGAGCAGACCTTGAAGCAGGCCGGCTTCGAAGTCGACGTCGGTGCACCACGCTCCCTACTTCGGGCTCGGCTTCGTCGTCGACCAGTCTCCCGGCGGAGGGGACATGGCCCCCTACCGATCCACCATCACCATCGAGATCGTCTGACCCCTCCGTTGAACCGTCACTTGTGGTTCCTTCTCCGGGGCTTGTGGTTCCTTCTCCGGTGCTTGTGGACGACGATGCCGGCGCGGTGACCGTGCCGCCGCCTCTAGGGTTGCCGGGTGAACGGCCGAGCCCAGCGCGTCCTCCCGACGCTCGCCCTCCTGGGGGTGACTGCTGCGTGGGGCTCGACGTTCTTCATGATCAAGGACCTCCTGGACGAGATCTCCGTGCTGGACTTCCTCTCCATCCGCTTCGCCATCGCGGCCGTGGTCCTGTGGGCGATCGCTCCTCGATCGGTGCAGCGGCTCTCGCGTGAGGAGGTGCGCCACGGCGTGGTCCTCGGGCTCGTGTACGGCGTTGCGCAGGTCCTGCAGACAACCGGACTCGAACGCACGCCGGCCACCGTGTCGGGCTTCGTCACCGGCATGTACGTCGTGGCGACGCCGATCTTCGCCGCCGTCTTGCTGAAAGAGCGGATCACCCGGACCATCTGGATCGCCGTCCTGATCTCGACCGTCGGCCTGGGGCTGTTGTCCCTGTCCGGGTTCACCGTGTCCTACGGCGTGATGATCATCTTCGCGTCGGCGTTGCTGTACGCGCTGCACATCATTGGACTGGGACTGTGGTCACGCAACAGCAATGCCTTCGGACTCGCCGTGGTCCAGATGGCCGTGATCGCGGTGATCTGCACGCTCGTCTCCGCGCCGAACGGCATCGGGGCCCCGGACTCGTTCGGTGGCTGGTCCTCACTGATCTACATGGCCGTGGTGGCCGGCGCCTTGGCCATGCTCGGCCAGACCTGGGCGCAGGCGCACCTGTCGTCCGCGCGCGCCGCCATCATCATGACGATGGAACCGGTCTGGGCGGCCTTCTTCGCGGTGCTGCTCGGTGGGGAGGGTCTCACCGGGCGGATGTTGGTCGGAGGCGGCTTCGTGCTGACTGCGATGTACCTCGTCGAGCTGGCGCCGCGACGCAAGATCGAGGCCGAGGTTCCTCACCTGACCGCGTGACCGGAGCGGCTGCCAGCTCGCCGGACGTCCGGAAGGCTTCGGCGGGCTGGGTCGCGGGCCGGGCGCCGAACGGCGTACTCCCGAACCAGTCAGGAGTCCTGGGCTAGACAAGACAAGGCGGGGCAGACCGGGCAGACCGAGCAAGGCAGTTCCCCTGTTTGCAAGGCAGGTTTGCCTAGATAACAAGCCTTTCGGCTTGATATCTAGGCAAACCTGCGCCGGTCACCGGAAAGGATCAGGGGTGGAGGGCAGAGGCCAGGACTGCGGCGGCGGTCTTGGCGTCGGCAGCGGAGACGTCCAGGTGCGTCACCGCACGCACCACCTCGGAGCCGACGGCACCGACCAGGACCCCTTCGTCGCGGCAACGAGCCACCAGCTCAGCAGCGTCGGACGTCCGGATCACCACGATGTTGGTGTCGACGTCTGCTGGGTCGACGCCACAGGCCTCGGCGATCAGTCGAGCGTTCTGGTGGTCCTCGAGCAGCCGGTCGACGTGATGGTCGACGGCGTACAGGCCGGCTGCCGCGAGCACCCCGGCCTGCCGCCACCCGCCGCCGAGCCGCTTGCGCCAGATCCGCGCCTGTGTCACCTGATCGACCGAGCCGAGCATCAGCGACCCCACGGGCGCGCCGAGGCCCTTGGACAGGCAGACGCCGGCGGTGTCGGCACACGCCGCCAGCTCGGCCAGGGGTACGCCGGTCGCGGCATGAGCGTTCCAGATCCGGGCACCGTCGAGGTGTACCGCCAGACCACGTCGGTCGGCGAGGTCCCGCAGCCCGGCCAGCGCCTGTGCCGGTTGCACCCGGCCTCCCGCGAAGTTGTGCGTGTTCTCGACCGAGACCGCCGTGGTCCTCACGAAGAACGGCCCGAGGTCCGGGGCCACCAGCGACTCGATCGCCGCCAGGTCGGCCTACCCACGCGGGTCCGTCCAGGTGCGCATCGTCAGCCCCGTCACCGCGCCGTGTGCGCCGAGCTCCGCCCGGGCGATGTGCGCGGACGACTCGCACAGCACCTCCTCACCCACACCGACGAGCGCACGCACAGCCAACAGGTTCGCCAACGACCCGGTGACGGTGAACAGGGCGGCTTCGAAGCCGAACAGCTCAGCGACCCGCTCCTCAAGCCGGCGTACGGACGGGTCCTCCCCGTAGACGTCGTCGCCGACCTCGGCGGCAGCCATCGCAGCCCGCATCGAGTCCGTCGGACGGGTCACGGTGTCGCTACGCAGGTCGATCATGGCTCCATCCTCACTGACCCCCGCGGAATCGCGGGCCACGGCAGCAACCGCACAGCGCAACCAGCGGAGTTCAGTCCCGCGAGGCGCGCAGCATCTCGGCGACCAGGAAGGCCAGCTCGAGGGACTGCGTCCGGTTCAGCCGCGGATCGCACACCGACTCGTAGCGGTGCTGCAGCCCGGCCTCGTCCAGCGCCTCGCCGCCGCCGAGACACTCGGTCACGTCGCCGCCGGTGAGCTCCACGTGCAGGCCGCCGGGCCAGGTGCCCAGCCCGTGGTGGACCTCGAAGAATCCGCTGACCTCGTCGATCACGTCGTCGAAGTTGCGGGTCTTGTAGCCGGTCGACGTCTCGAACGTGTTGCCGTGCATCGGGTCCGACACCCAGCCCACGCTCACGCCGGCCGCGGTGACCTTCTCGACCAGGTTGGGCAGCACGTCGCGGACCTTCGCGGCACCCATCCGGGTGATGAACGTCAGCCGTCCGGGCTCGTTGTCCGGGTTGAGCTTCTCCGCCAGCGCGACCGCCTGGTCGGGTGACGTCGTCGGCCCGAGCTTGACGCCGATCGGGTTGCGCACGTGCGAGAGCAGCTCCACATGCGCACCGTCGAGCTGCCGGGTGCGCTCACCGATCCAGAGGAAATGACCCGACACGTCGTACGGCGCATCGGTGCGCGAGTCGATCCGCGTCATGGCGTGCTCGTACTCGAGGATCAGCGCCTCGTGGCTGGAGTGGAAGGCGACCCGGTGCAGCTCCTCGGACTCGGCGCCGATCGCCTTCATGAAGTCCAGGGCGCGGTCGATGTCGCTGGCCATCTTCTCGTAGACGGCGCCGACCGGGGAGGTCCGGACGAAGTCGGTGTTCCACGCGTGCATCTGGCGCAGGTCGGCGTAGCCCCCGGACAGGAAGGCGCGGCAGAGGTTCAGCGTGGCGGCCGAGGAGTTGTAGACCTGGACCAGCCGCTGGGGATCCGGAATCGCGGCTCTGCTCGGTGAAGGCGTAACCGTTGACGGCGTCACCGCGGTACGCCGGTCGGGAGACGCCCTCCCGGACCTCGATGTCGGAGGAGCGCGGCTTGGCGTACTGGCCGGCGATCCTGCCCAGCTTCACCACCGGGACCGAGGCGGCATACGTGAGGACCACCGCCATCTGGAGCAGCACCTGGAGCTTGGCGCGGACGTTCTCCGCCGTCACTCCCTCGAACGTCTCCGCACAGTCGCCACCCTGCAGCAGGAACGCCTTGCCGGCCGCCACGTCGGCCAGCCGAGACTTCAGGTCGTCGCACTCCCCGGCGAAGACGAGGGGAGGCAACGCGCGCAGCGTCGTGACGGCCGAGTCGACGTCGTCGCGGTCGGGCCAGGTGGGCTGCTGCGCCGCACCGAGACGCCGCAGGTCCTCGAGGCTGGGGATGGTCACGTGGCCAAGCCTACGGGGGACCGACGTCCGCCGTGTGCGTGTGTCCGGTTGCAGGAGTCCGGAGAGAGTGGAAACGTCGCGAGAGACCATTCTTCCCAGAGGAGTTCTGATGCGCACTCGTCACGAAAGTCGGGATCGCAGCCTCAGCCCTCGTCGCAGCGGCCGTCATCGCACCGACGAGCACTTCGGCAGCACCCTCCCCGCTCGGCGCTTCGCCGACCGACGCCAGCCGGCACCACGCACGCGGCCGGGCAGGCCCGACCGCGGGCACCACGAGTCGACACCGCGCCTGTTCGGCCAGTACAAGCACGTGGTCGTGATCTACCAGGAGAACCACAGCTTCGACAACTTGTACGGCGAGCTGGGGTGACGTCGGCGGTCAGACCACCTCGTCGGTCTCCCCGACGCCACCCGGCGAACTGGACCGCAGCGCGCGCAGGACGGCTCGACGTACACCTGCCTGCGCCAGAACGACGTCAACCTGACCTCGCCGCCACTGCCGTCCACCTGCCACGACCCGGCGCACGGGACACCGGACAGCGCCTTCACAACAGCCGTTCACGATCGACGACTACATCCAGCCGACCGACACCACCTGTCCGCCGCCAGGGGTCTTCGCGCCGAACGGGGTACCTCAACGGCACCGGTGAGCCCGGCGGCTGCACCCGCGACCTGGTGCACCGCTTCTACCAGGAGAAGTACCAGATCGACGGTGGGGAGCAGGACCGGTACGTCACCGGGTCCGACGCGGTCGGGCTGACCATGGGCGTCTACGACACCACGCAGCTGCCGATCTACTCCTACCTGCACAGGCGCGGCGCCCCGAACTACGTCATCGCCGACCACTTCTTCCAAGGGCGCCAACGGCGGTTCGTTCCTCAACCACCAGTGGCTGATCGCCGGTCGCGCGCCCGTGGGTCGACCAGAACGGCGACCGTGCCGGATCCGACCAAGCGGCCGACCAACTCCATCCTCGACAGCAACGGCATGCCGGCGACCTATCCGCAGTACACCGCCACGGGCCCGGTCAGGGACGGCCAGCTCACCCAGCAGTGCGCCGACCCGGCTGACACGGAGAACTACGCGCTGGCGTGCGGTGACTTCGCGGTCAACACGGTGCAGCCGTCCAGCCGGCCCTACAGCGCCAACGGCCCGTTCATCCCCCTGATCGACGACACGAAGTACCCCAACATCGGTGACCGGCTGAGCGGCAAGGACATCTCGTGGGCGTGGTACTCCGGTGGCTGGGATGACGCCAACTCCGGCCACCCGGGTCCGCTGTTCCAGTACCACCACCAGCCGTTCAACTACTTCGCCGCCTACGCGCCCGGGCAACCAGGTCGCGCGCACCTTCAGGACGAGACGACGTTCCTGTCGCGCGGCCAAGCACGGCCGGCTCCCGACGGTCAGCTTCGTCAAGCCGTACGGCGCGGAGAACGAGCACCCCGGCTACGCCAGCGCGACCAGCGGAAGCCAGCACCTGGTCGACCTGATCAAGGCGGTCGAGCAGGGGCCGTCGGCGCGGCGACACGCTGATCATCGTGACCTACGACGAGTTCGGCGGACAGTGGGACCACGTGTCACCGCCTGGCACCGGCAGCTCGACTCCCGGCGCCGTACGACGCGTTCGGTCCCGGTACCCGGATCCCGGCGCTGCTGCTGTCCAAGCGGATGACGCACTCCGGTGTCGACCACACGTCGTACGACACGACCTCGATCCTCGCCACGCTCGAGCGCGCCTACGGGCTGGCACCGGTCGGGATCCGCGACACGGCCGTGGCGGACCTGCGCAACGCCTTGCTCGTCGGCGGCTACCACTAGCCGGCTCCCGCCAGGGTCTCCTGCCCCTGCCCCTGCCCTGCCCCCGCCCCGCTGTGGTTTGCCTAGAGATCTATTCCCCCGAATAGATCTCTAGGCAAACCTGCCGTGCTGACAGGCGATCTGCCTTGCTGGCACTGGCCAGGGGGATGGCCACGGTTTGCCGGTGGCCACGGTTCAGCCGAAGAGGACTTCGGCCTCGGCGTACAGCTCGGGGGTCACCGTCTTGAGCTCGGCGGTCCCCTCGCTCAGGTCGACGCGGACGATGTCGGTGCCGCGCAGCGCCACCATCTTGCCGAAGTCGCCGTCGTGCACCGCCTCGATCGCATGCAGCCCGAATCGGGTCGCGAGCCATCGGTCGAAGGCCGTCGGAGTTCCGCCACGCTGAACGTGCCCGAGCACGACGGCGCGCGCCTCCTTGCCCGTACGCGTCTCGATCTCGTGGGCGAACCGGTCGCCGACCCCGCCGAGGCGGACGTGTCCGAAGGCGTCGAGATCCCCGCTCACCGTCTCCATGGTGCCTTCGGCCGGGACCGCCCCCTCGGCGACCACGATGATCGGTGAGTACTGCAGCTCGAAGCGCTGCTCCACGAGCTTGCAGACCTTCTCGATGTCGTACGGACGCTCGGGGATCAAGATGATGTTGGCGCCACCGGCGAGACCCGAGTGCAGGGCGATCCAGCCGGCATGGCGGCCCATCACCTCGACCACGAGCACCCGGTGGTGCGACTCGGCTGTGGTGTGCAACCGGTCGATCGCCTCCGTCGCGATGTTGACCGCCGTGTCGAAGCCGAACGTGAAGTCAGTGCCCGACAGGTCGTTGTCGATCGTCTTGGGGACTCCGACCACGTTCACGCCGAGGTCGGCCAGCTTCGTGGCGACGCCGAGCGTGTCCTCGCCGCCGATGGCAACCAGGGCGTCGACGCGGTTGGCCGCCAGGTTGTCCTTGATCCGCTCGACGCCGTTGTCGACCTTGAACGGGTTGGTCCGCGACGAGCCGAGCACCGTACCGCCGCGCGGCAAGATGCCGCGGACCTGCGGGATGCCGAGCTCGCAGGTGACGTTCTCCAACGGACCACGCCACCCGTCGCGGAACCCGATGAAGTCGTAGGCGTACTCGCCGACGCCTTTGCGGACGACGGCGCGGATCACGGCGTTCAGAGCCGGGGCAGTCGCCGCCTCCGGTCAGTACTCCGACGCGCATGGGATCTCCTCGGGGTCGCGGGGATGCTGGTCCTGCCTGCATGCACACGGGCTTCTCAAACCTAGCGATGACCCACCAGTAGCATTCAACCCCGGACCAGGCGTCCGCATGCTGGATACCGGCTCGCGATACCCCGACGCACGCCCGCGATACCCGCTCGCGATACCGGCTCGCGCAGGCCGCGCGCCCGGCTAGCGCAGATGGCAGGCGAAGAAGTCCTCGATCCGCCTCCAGGCGTCGGCGGCGGAGTCCGGCTCCGGTCCGACGTTGAACACCTTCATGACCGGGCGCAGCCACCCGGGACCGGCCGGCGCGTCGTTGAGGAAGGAGTGCCCGGCCTTGGGGTACTCCTTCACGTCGTACGTCACGTCCTGGCGGTCCAACACGTCGGCGAGCTGCTGGGCCGCGCCCTTGAGTGGCCGGTCGCGACGCCCGTAGCTGGCCACGATCGGGCAAGCTCCGGCCAACGCCGCCTCCGGGTCGGACGGCAGGAAGCCGTAGTTGACCGAGCTCGCGTCGAACCCGTGTCCTGCCGCCGTCATCAAGGCGAAGCCACCTCCCATGCAGAACCCGATCACCCCGACTCGGCCGGTGCAGCTCGGCTGTGCCGCCAGCCACGCGCGGGCAGCCTCGATGTCACGGTAGGCGCGTCCATGTCCCGACTTCAGCGCCGCGAACGTCGACTTCAGACAACGCTTCTGACCGCCCTGGGAGAACAGGTCCGGCAGGACCGCCAGGTACCCGGCGGCCGCCAGCCGGTCGGCCTGCCGGCGCATCACGTCGTCGACACCGAACGCCTCATGGATCACCACCACTCCCGGTACCGGTTCCGGCGAGCTGGGTCCGGGCCGGGCGACGTACGCCGACAGACCATCGGACACGCCGGCCACCGAGGTCTCGGCCTGCAGGTCGATCGTGGGCATGGCAGTCCTTCTCTGGTTGACGGGCTCCGAGGTACGACCGTACGCACCGCCTACGCCCACCGCCGCCGATTACGTCTGCCGACCAGTGCCGGAAGACGTACCCCCACCAGCCCGCGCTGGCCACCGTCTCCAGACACTCGCCGGACAACGCACCGCCTACGCACATCGCCGCCGCGCTGGCCACCGTGTCCCGACACTCGCCGGACAACGCACCGCCTACGACATCGCCGCCGACGCCGGCCACCGTCTCCAGACACTCGCCGGACAACGCCCCCCCACCGCCCACGCCGGCCACCGTCTCCAGACACTCGCCGGACAACGCACCCCCACCGGCCACCCTGACCACCGTCTCCAGACACTCGCCGGACAACGCACCCCCACCGGCCACGCCGGCCACCGTCTCCAGACACTCGCCGGACAACGCACCCCCACCGGCCACCCTGACCACCGTCTCCAGACACTCGCCGGACAACGCACCGCCTACGCACATCGCCGCCGCGTTACGTCTGCCGACCAGTGCCGGAAGACGTACCCCCACCGGCCCGCGCTGGCCACCGTCTTCAGACACTCGCCGGACAGACGCACCGCCCACCGCCCAGCGCTGGCCACCGTCTCCAGACACTCGCCGGACAACGCACCCCCACCAGCCCCCGCTGGCCACCGTGTCCAGACACTCGCCGGACAACGCCCTGCGGAATCGGCGACCGAGGTCTCAGCCCTCGACGTTCGGCCTGGGCGACTCCGGCTGGTCCTCTGGATCCTTCGAAGGCGTCGCCGGGGCCTCCGACTCACCCGCCGACTCACCCTCCGAGTCACCCTTGGGCCGAGCCGCCGCCTTGGCGCCCTTGGCGCCCTTGGCGCCCCTGGCCTCCGCCTTCGCCTCGGCCTTGGCCTCGGCACGGGCTTCCTTCGCCTCCCGTTGCGCCTCTTCTTTGGCCTGGGTCGCGTAGACGTCGACGTACTCCTGGCCGGACAGCTCCATGATCTCGTACATGATCTCGTCGGTGATCGAGCGGAGGACGAAGCGGTCGTCCTCCATGCCCTCGTAGCGCGAGAAGTCGAGGGGCTTGCCAAACCTCACGCCGGGCCGGGCGAACTTCCCGAAGACCTTGCCGGGTGGGGCCACGATGTCGGTGGCGATGGTGGCGATCGGGATCACGGGCACCTTGGCCTCGAGCGCCATCCGGGCGATCCCGGTGCGCCCGCGGTAGAGCCGACCGTCATGCGACCGGGTCCCCTCGGGGTAGATGCCGAACAGCTCGCCGTTGGCGAGGATGCGCAGCCCGGTGGCGATCGCGCCCGCCGCGGCGGTTCCGCTGGAGCGGTCGATCGGGACCTGTCCGGCACCGGAGAAGAACGTCTTCTGCAGCCAGCCCTTCAGCCCCGGAGTGGTGAAGTACTCCGCCTTCGCGACGAAGGTGACCCGCCGCGGGATCGCGAGCGGCATGAAGAGCCAGTCGGAGTACGACAGGTGGTTGCTCGCCAAGATGGCGCCACCCTCTTCGGGAACGTTCTCGGTTCCCTCGGCCCAGGGCCGGAAGATGAGCTTCAGGAGCGGTCCGAGGAAGACCCGCTTGAGCAACCAGTAGAACACCGAACGAACTCCTCCATAGGGGCCTGTTCCTCGGCCTCACCCTAGGGCTGGCCCCTCGCGCGAGCAACGACGGACCCGACCGGCTCGTCAAGGCTTGCGCCGCGTGTCACGATTGGGAGACCAAGGACCTCAGCTCCACCGACACGTCGCCAGGAGTACGCCGGTGCCCGACCTGCTGCACGCCGAGCCCTTCAACGCCGAAGGTGCTCCCGGCGGACCTGGTGCAGCGGTCCTGCTTCTCCACGGCTTCACCTCGACGCCGGCCTCGATGACCCCCTGGGCGGCGCACCTGGCGGCCGACGGATTCCGGGTCAGGGTGCCGCTGCTGCCAGGGCACGGCACGAGCTGGAAGAACATGAACCGGACGCGGTGGACCGACTGGTACGCCGAGGTCTCCCGAGCCCTCGACGACCTGCTGATCTTGGGGCAGCCGGTGTTCGTGGCAGGCCTGTCCATGGGTGGCTGTCTGGCGTTGCGGCTGGCCGAGGAGCGGCCGCGTGACGTCTCAGGGCTGATGCTGGTCAACCCCTCCGTGCTCGACCCCGCCAAGCGGCTGTTCGCTGCACCGGTGCTCAAGCACCTCATCGGGTCGGTGGCCGGGATCAAGAGCGACATCAAGAAGCCCGGAGTCGTCGAGGAGGGTTACGACCGAGTCCCGCTGCGCGCCTTGGACTCGCTGCGTCGCCTGTGGAAGGTCACCCGGGCTGACCTGGGTCGGGTGCGCTGCCCGGTCGTGGTGCACCGTTCGGCCGTCGACCACGTCGTGCCGGCATTGTCGGGCCACACGGTCGTCCAGCAGGTGGCCTCCCTCGACGTGACCGAGCACGTGCTTGCCGACAGCTACCACGTGGCTGTCCTCGACCACGACGCCGAACGCATCTTCGACGACTCCTCAGCATGGATGCGACGGCTGCTGCGTGACCCGCCGGACGTCGTGCCGCCCAGTGACATCGGGGTCGGCGATGCGCTCTAACGGACTCACCGCCTCTGCGTACACACCGGTCGCTGACCTCGATCCCCGCATCGCCGACGCCTTGCTCAGCGAGCTGAAGGACCAGGGCGTCGCGGCGTACACCAAACCGGTCGAGTCGAGCTCGGCCTCCGGCTTCGACCGCCCGGAGTTCCGGGTCAGCGTGCAGGACCGGTTGTACGTCGACGCCGCCGAGTCAGACCGGGTCAAGGCGATGATCTCCGCGCAGGACCCGGGGCTGGTGGATGCCAGCGACGACCTCACCTGGGCTCAGATCGTGGCCGGGTTCGACCAGCCACCCCGCGGCGACGTCCACCCCTGGCCGGTCACCGAGGACCTGGACTGGCCCGGGCGGGACGGTACGGACCAGGCAGCGGACGCCGACGCCTCGCTGCCAGACGACCAGCCGCGGGACCGACGCCCTGACCTGCGGGGCTGGCTGTCCAGCCGGGACGCCACCGCGACCGCCGGCAGCGGTACCGGGGATGCCTCCGCGTCGCGAGGTCGCCCGCAGGAGGACGCAGGGGCCGACGAGCTCGAAGACCGCTTCGTGCCCGAGCCGCCGCCGCCGCTGCCACAGCTCGAGCCCTGGCAGCAGCTGGCGTGGGTCGGCGTGGTCGGCGGCCCACTGCTGCTGCTCGTGGCGGTGCTGTTCGCGATCCAGCTGCCCACCTGGGCGTCCCTGGCGGCGGTAGCCGGTTTCGTCGGTGGGTTCATCACGCTCGTGGCCCGGATGGACGACGGCGACTCGCAGGACGGCCCCGACAACGGTGCGGTCGTCTAGACCGTGTCCTCATGTCTGCCGTCCTGACTGCTCTCGTCGTCGTGCTCGCCGTGCTCACGGCGCTGCTGGCCGTGGTCGACATCGTCCGCGACCGGGACCCGGGGTGGTTCACGACCGGCGGTCTGGCCGCGCTGGACGTCGCGCTGCTCGTGCAGGTCGTGGTCGGGGTGGTGCGGCTGGGCCAGACCGACCGCGACGTCAACGGCCTGACGTTCTCGGCGTACCTGGTGGGAGCCGTGCTGATCCCGCCCGTCGCGTTCGTCTGGGCCGCCACCGAACGCACCCGCTGGGGCACTGCGGTCATCATCGTCGGCGCACTGGCGGTGATCGCCGTGGAGTTCCGGCTCGACCAGATCTGGGGTGGCTGAGGGGTGGCGGAGCGAACGGAGCCGACACTGCGCAGCGGTCCGGGGCGGCTACTGGTGGCTGTGTACGCGTTGTTCGCTGTAGCCGCCACGGGTCGGTCGGCGTACCAGCTCAGCGTGAAGGCGAGCGAGGCTCCGGTGCCCTACGTGCTGTCCTTGCTGGCGGCACTGATCTACGTCGCAGCCACCGTCGCACTCGTGCGAGGCGGGCCGGTCTGGCGACAGGTGGCGTGGACGGCCTGCAGCACCGAGCTGCTCGGCGTGCTCCTCGTCGGGACGCTGAGCGTGCTCGTGGAGTTCCCGGACCAGACCGTGTGGAGCGGCTACGGAATCGGCTACGGCTTGGTGCCGCTGGTGTTGCCGATGTTCGGTCTGGCGTGGCTGTGGCGGACCCGGCCCGGCCGTCCCGACCACGCCGGACCGCCACTCGGCTGACTGGGCCAGCGCCCGAGTTCACGACCACCTCCAGCTCACCGGGGACCGCTCCCCTAGCCTGTGGCCCATGAGCACGCAGACCAGTGAGACCGTCGAGATCACCGGGCACCTGATGGACAGCGGGATCTTGTCGATGGTCCTCAACGACATTCGTGACTACGGCGGCGATCACGTCGTCGAGAAGTTCGACCTCGGACATGACGCGACCGACACGTCATACGCCCGGATCCTCGTCAGCGCCGAGGACGAGGACTCGCTGCAGCGGATGCTGATGCGCCTGCAGACCCGCGGTGTCAACATGGTCGACCCAGGTGAGGTGACGGTGACCCCGGCCGACACCGACGGCGTGTTTCCCGACGGTTTCTACTCCACGACCAACCTGGAGACCCGGGTCCGCTACCGGGACAAGTGGCTGCACGTCGGCAACCCGGAGATGGACTGCGGTCTCATCGTCGACGACAGCGGCGAGACCCCCCGCGTCTACACCCTGCCGATGTCCGACGTGAGGATCGGGATGCAGGTCGTGTGCGGCGCCTCCGGCGTCAAGGTCACGACCCCGGTACCGGTGGGGGGCACGCAGGAAGAGGTCTTCGGATTCATGGAGTCCGACGTCTCCAGCGAGAAGCCGCAGACGCTGTTGGTCCGCCAGGTCGCCGAGGGGATGCGCGAGGCCAAGGCGGCCGGGAAGAGGGTGCTCTGGGTCGGCGGTCCCGGCGTCGTCCATACCGGCGCCGCCCCCGCGATGGTGGCCATGGTCAACGCCGACTTCGTCGATGTGCTCTTCGCCGGCAACGCACTGGCCACGCACGACATCGAGTCCTCGTTGTACGGCACGTCCCTGGGCGTCGACCTGGCCCATGGCCGTGGCGTCGAGCACGGTCACGAGCACCACATCCGCGCACTCAACACGATCCGCAAGGCCGGCTCGATCGCAGCCGCGGTCGAGCAAGGTGTGCTGACCGGGGGGATCATGCACGCGATGGTGACCCGGGGCAAGGAGTTCGTGCTGGTCGGCTCGGTGCGCGACGACGGCCCGCTGCCGGACGTCTACACCGACGTGATCGAAGGTCAGCGGGCGATGCGCGGTCAGCTCGACAACGTCGGCTTCTGCCTGATGGTGGCGACCATGCTGCACTCGGTGGCCACCGGAAACATCCTTCCCGCGTCGATCCCGCTCGTCTGCGTGGACATCAACCCCGCCACGGTGACCAAGCTGGCCGACCGTGGATCGTCGCAGGCGCGCGGCATCGTCACCGACGTCGGTCTCTTCCTGGAGCAGCTCGCCCAGGAGCTCGTGCCGGACTACACCCGACCCCGCTGACCTGCTTTGGCATCCGTGCCCGCTGCGGTTTGTCTGGGTCGCGGTTGCGGTTTGCCTGGGTCGCGGTTGCGGTTTGCCTGGGTCGCGGTTGCGGTTTGCCTGGGTCGCGGTTGCGGTTTGCCTGGATAACAAGCCGGAAGGCTTGTTATCTAGGCAAACCTGCCGTGCACAGGGTGGAACTGCCTTGCTCACCTCGCGTCCTGGCCACCGACTCCGCCGGCATCACGACTCGTGTCCGCCAGCCCGGATCAGGACGCGTTTCCGCCCTGTCACAACGTGTGGGCCAGCCCTGATCAGGACGCGTATCCGCCCGACCGGATCAGGACGCGTGTCCGCCCTGTCAGAACGTGTGGGCCAGCCCGGATCAGGGCGTGCCATCTAGAGGTCTAGACACCCCTGTCGGCCAGCTGGCCGGCGTGGCGGCGAGCGAGGTCAGCGGCACCGACGAGCCCGGCCTGGTTGCCGAGGGCCGCTCGCACGATCCGAGCCTCCGGCCGGAAGCCGCGCCCGGACAGCTGACCTCGGTACGCCGCTCGAGCAGGACCCAGCAGAAGGTCGCCCGCGTCGGAGACCCCGCCGCCGATCACGAAGGCCCCCGGGTCCAAGCGCGGCCGCCAGGTTGGCGATCCCCACGCCCAACCATCGCCCGGTCTCGGCGAGCAGCTCGACCGCGAGGGGATCACCGGCCACCGCAGCCTGCGCCACCAACAGTCCCGTGACCGCAGCCGGGTCCCCGCCGGCTCTAGCCAGCAGGGCCGCGACCCGGGTCGAGCCGGACTCGATCAGGGCAGCGGCGTCGCGTACCAACGCGTTCGCGCTGGCGTACTGCTCCCAGCAACCGGCGTTGCCGCACGGGCAGGCGCGGCCGTTCTCGACCACCTGCATGTGCCCGAACTCGCCGGCCACGCCGAAGCTCCCGCGAAACAGCTCGCCCCCTAGGACCAGGCCACCGCCGATCCCGGTACCCAGCGTCAGGCAGACCAGGTCCGCTTCGTTCCGCGCCGCCCCGAACCTGGCCTCCGCCCAGGCTGCGCAGTTGGCGTCGTTGTCGATCAGGGTGGGCAGACCGACCCGCCGGTGAACCGCGTCCCGCAGCGGCTCGTTGCGCCAGGCCAGATGCGGCGCGAACAGCACGGTGGACTGAGCGGCGTCGACGAAGCCGGCCGCCCCCACTCCCACCGCCACGATCGAGTGCTGCGCCGCTAGGTCGGCCACGATGTCGGCGATCAGCCCCTCGACCTCGGGCGCGCTCGACGACGGGGTGTCACGGCGAACCGACTCCACGACGCGACCCTCGGGGTCGACCACGCCGGCCTTGACGACCGTTCCGCCGATGTCGATGCCGACGGCCAGCCCGTGCGTCACGTCTCGGTGCGCGCCAGCGCCGCGGCGCCGATGATCGCGGCCTCGTTGCCGAGCGATGCCACCCGGATCTCGGCATGGGGCCGGTTGTCCTTGGCCGGCAGGGTCAGGTCGAACGCCTGCTGCAGCGGATCCATCAGCAGGTTTCCGGCTTCGGCCACTCCGCCCCCCAGCACCACCAGTCCTGGGTCGAGCACGGCGCAGAGACTGGCGATCCCCTCCCCCAGCCAGCGCCCGAGGTCAGCCAGCAGGTCGACACAGAGCGGGTCTCCCTCCCGTGCCAACCGGGTCACCAGGACACCGTCGATGTCCTCCCGGTCGCCGCCGGCCTCGGTGAGCAGCCGGTCTGCGTCAGAGACCCGCTCCCGGGCGAAACGTACGAGCGCAGAGCCGCTGGCGTACTGCTCCCAGCACCCGAACTGTCCACAGCCGCACGGATGCCCTTGGGGGATGACGCGCAGGTGGCCGATCTCGGCGGCCGTGCCGAAGCGACCACGCACCAGCTCTCCGTCCACGACCACCCCGCCGCCGATGCCGGTACCGACTGCGACCATCAGGAGGTCGTGAGCGTCCTCCGCCGAGCCGTGCGTGAACTCCCCCCACGCCGCCGCGTTCGCATCGTTCTCGATGACCACCGGCAGGTCGAGCTCTCCCTCGAGCTGGTCACGGAGCGGCAGGTTGCGCCACGCGAGGTTCGGGGTGAACAGGATGGTCGCCCGGTCGGAGCTGACGAAGCCGGCCGCCGAGACGCCGACGGCCACCGCCTCGCCGTGGGCGTCACCTAGCTTCGACGCGACCTCGATGATGGCGTCGACCGTGGCTTCGGAGTCGTCGGCGGGAGTGTCCACGCGGGCGTGGTCGATGATCTTGCCGCCTCCGTCCACCACCCCGGCGGCGATCTTGGTCCCGCCGACGTCGACACCGATCGTCACTGTCATGCCTGTCAGTCCTCCGGGGAGTCGAGGTCGATGTCGATCTTCTCGACGGGGTCCGGGTCTGCGGTGGAGGCGTCGACGTTGTCCAGCAGCTCCTTCACGGCCAGGGCAAGGGACACCGCCGCGCTGGTCAGATGCTCGCGCACCTCCGGGGTCGCCGCACGCGCCAGCCGCATCGACTGACACAGCGGACACCACCGACACTCGGCGGAGTGGTCGTCATGGCCGGCTGGGCTGCCCTGGTCTCCGGGACCGGCGTCATCGCGTGACCGCCCGGGCTCCTGGACCGGATGTCCGGGCTCGTTGGCTCCAGGGGCCGGCGCCTCATGACCGGGGCGGGCGGCCCCTTCTGGACCAGCGTGCTCGCCCGCCCAGCCCTGAAGGACGGCGACCAGCTTTGCGGCTTCCTCGGCCAGTGAACCGACGGGTTCGTTGCTCATGGTTGTGCATTCTCGCCGATGGCGCTGCCAGACGCCGTACCGCCGCTGTCGGGCCGGTCGTCGTGCGGCTCCGTGGACGTGTCCGGCGGCCACCCCTTTGTCCTTCGTCGTGTCGAACGAGACGACCAGCGCTCCGTCGCGCATCGCGGCTCCCACGACCGTCGCACCACGCAGGGCCGTCGGCAAGGCGAGCAGCCTGCGGTAGGACCCGACCGTGACGACCAGCTCGTCGCCGTGCCGCGCGAGGTCCACGTCCCGGCGGTCGGCGAAGGGCAGGGCCACCCGAAGCACCACCGTGGACCCCGACCGGCGTACGTCGACCGGGTCCGGACCGTCGGGCATGGCGAACGGGTCGGCCTCGCCGTACAGGGCCTCGGCCAGTGATGAGAGCTCGGCCAGACCGACGGGTTCGGCAGGCCGATAGGGCGCCCGCCACACGTCCAGAGGGGCGAACGACGCCGCGACCTCGGTCATGATCTCGGCCTGGGCCTCGACCCAGCGCTGGCGCCAGGCGTCCGCGTCGGCATCGGGAAAGATCCGGTTGGCGACGACTCCGTCCACCCGGTATCCGTACAGCGACAGGGTCGTCAGCGACCGGCGCGCCTCGGCAACCACGACCGATTCCGGCGTGAGGACCAACCGGACTGATGCCGTGGGGCCGGTCAACAGGTCGCGCACCTCGGCGAGGTCAGCGTGCAGCCGTTCCAGGGCGTCGAACACCGAGTCATGGGGCATCGGGACCCCGGCCGCCCGGGTCAGCACCGGCTTCAGCACCTTGACCATCCGCCGCTCCATGGGCAGGACCCGATCCATGTACCAGCCCAGCGCCTCCGGGAGGGCCAACAGCCGCAACGTCTCCGCGGTCGGCGCACAGTCCACGACGATCAGGTCCCAGCGCTCCGAGCGTGCCTGGTCACGCACCTCCAGCAGGGCGAGCACCTCCTCGGCGCCCGGCAGCACGGTGAGCTCCTCGGCAGCGATCGGATCCACGCCGACCGTGTCGAGCACGGAGAGCAGGTAGCCCTGGACCTCGCCCCAGGATCGCTCGAACCGGCGTTGCGCATCGACCTGCTGCACGAACAGATCCGTGTCGACCTCGACAGGTTCAGCGCCGATCTTCACGGTCGAAGGCGTCACTGAGAGAGTGCGCTGCATCCGTGCTCAGGACCAGCGTCCGAAGCCCGCGGGCCGCACCCAGGGCTGCGGTTCCGGCCGCCGTGGTGGTCTTGCCGACCCCACCCTTGCCGGTGAACAGAATGACGCGCACGAGACGGGGCTGCAGCCGCGGCCGTCAGGCCTGCGACTCGACGCGCTTCTTCAAGCCCTTGAGCGCGGTGTCGATGATGACCTTCTCGCCCTTGCGCTTGAGCATGCCGATCATCGGGATGTTGAGGTCGACCGCGAGCTGGTACGTGACCTCGGTCTGGTCGCCCTGGGGCGCGAGGATGTAGGCGCCCTCCATCGACTTGAGCATCTTCGCCTCCACCAGTGACCAGGTCACCTGGGCGTCGCCGTCCCAGTCGTAGGTCAAGGTGTACTCGTCCCTGATCGGCGCTGCGTCCAGCACGAAGGCCACTTCTCCGGCGCGGCCGTCGTCGTACTCCGTCAACACCTCCGCGGACTTCACGCCCTTGGCCCACTCGGGGTAGGCGTCGAAGTCGGCGATCACCGCCATCACGGCAGCGGGCTCAGCCGAGATCAGGATGCTCGACGTCGTCTGGTCTGCCATTGCGGGTGTCCCCTTCTTCGGCGCGAGATTCCGCCGTGGTGCGGCGTGGCGGTGTCGCGTTCGTGATCGGTGGCGACACTACTCGCTGACTCAGCGGCACGCGTGGCAGACCCGGCTCGTGCCCGACCTCGAGAGCGTCCTTGACGGCGACGAGCCGGCGCTTGAGAGGCAGGGCGTAACGCCGCCGGGCCAGACGTTCGAGCTGCCAGGGCTTGCGCCGTCGCGGGGTGGGGACTGGTTCCGCTCGTAGATAGGTGTGCACGATCGTGCCGTCGCCGCACTCCTCCAGCCAGACCTCGGCGGTGCCCTGAAGGTCGCCGGTGACGTTCCACCGCACGCCCAGGAGACCCCGATCGTCGTACGCCGTGAGGGTCAGGCCCGGGAACCACTCACGCCAACGCACCTCGTCGCACAGGATCGCCCGTGTCGCTGCCGGACTGGCCACCACGAACATCTCGTCGATGATGTCGACACTCGGCACGACGGTCGCCTCTCGACTCGGACAGCGGGTCACACCAGTCTGCCCAGCCGCGCCTCGCGCCGGAACTCCGGTCGACCTGACCGTCGTCTCCCGGCCGTCGGCCGCGCGGTAGCCTGCCGCGAAGACTGTCGAGCTCGGGAGGTCGTGTGCGCGAGTACTCCGCTCCGGCGACCTACGTCGTGCCGGACACCGGGAACCTCACCGACGACCTCCTCGCCAACGCCCGTGAGCACGGTGACGCGATTGCGTTCAGCCGGCGGGTGGGGACCGACTGGGTGGACGTCACCGCCTCGGAGTTCCTCAGCGACGTGCAGGCGCTCGCGAGGGGGCTGATCGCCGTCGGTGTCGCCGCGGGTGACATGGTCGCCCTGATCTCGGGCACGCGGTACGAGTGGACGCTGGCCGACTACGCGATCTGGTACATCGGCGCGACCACGGTGCCGATCTACGAGACCTCGTCACCGGAGCAGATCAACTGGATCCTGGCTGACTCGGGCGCCGTGCTGACCATCGCAGAGACCGCCCAGCATCGGGCCACCATCGACGCGATCAGCGCGGACCTGGTCGCGCTCAAACAGGTCGTCGGCATCGACGACAGCGGGCTCGACCAGCTGATCGCTTCCGGTCGGCGGACCAGCGTCGTCAGTGACGAGGACCTGGAGACGCGTCGTGCTGCCGTCACCCCACGGTCGGTCGCGACCCTGATCTACACGTCGGGCACCACCGGCCGACCGAAGGGCTGCATGCTCACGCACGGCAACTTCATGTTCGAGGTCGGGGTGGCCACGTTGCTCCTCGACGAGCTCTTCGACATCGATGACGCGAGCACGCTGCTGTTCCTCCCGCTGGCTCACGTCTTCGCCCGGATCATCCAGGTCGGCAGCGTCAAGGCCGGCGTGCGGCTGGGACACAGCTCCGACATCAAGCGCCTGCTCGACGACCTCGGGTCGTTCACGCCGACGTTCATCCTGGCGGTCCCCCGGGTGTTCGAGAAGGTCTTCAACACCGCGAGCCAGCGAGCCGCCGCGGACGGTCGAGGCAAGATCTTCGGCGGTGCGGTCAGCACGGCCATCTCCTACAGCCAGGCGCAGGACCGCAGTGGGCCGGGTCCGCTGCTCCGCGCACGGCACCGGCTGTTCGACCGGGTCGTCTACACCAAGCTCCGGGCGGCCCTGGGTGGGCGCACGCAGTACGCCGTCTCCGGTGGTGCTCCACTCGGCGAGCGGCTGGCTCACTTCTACCGTGGCATCGGACTGCCCGTCCTCGAGGGCTACGGGCTGACCGAGACGACGGCTGCCCTGACCGTCAACCTGCCGGGCGATCAGCGGATCGGCTCGGTGGGCAAGCCGATCCCCGGCACCAGTGTCCGGGTGGCCGACGACGGCGAGCTGCTGTTCAGGGGCGGCCAGGTCTTCGCCGGCTACCACAACGACGAGGCCGCGACCCGCGCGAGCCTCGACGCCGACGGCTGGTTCCACACCGGCGACGTCGGCGAGATCGACGATGACGGGTTCGTCTGGATCACTGGGCGCAAGAAGGAGATCCTCGTCACCGCCGGAGGCAAGAACGTCGCTCCCGCCGTCCTCGAGGACCGGATCCGGGCACACCCGCTGGTCAGCCAGTGCATGGTCGTCGGCGACGGCAGACCCTTCGTCGCGGCCCTGGTCACGCTCGATGCCGAGTCCCTGCCGGCGTGGACGAAGGCCCACGGCAAGAAGGGCGGCGTTGGCCTCCCTGGTGCGCGACCCCGACCTGATCGCGGAGATCCAGACCGCCGTGGACCGGGCCAACGCCGCGGTCTCCCGGGCCGAGGCGGTCCGCAAGTTCTCGATCCTGGCCTCCGACTGGACCGAGGAGACCGGCGAGCTCACCCCGACCCTCAAGCTGCGGCGCGCGGTCGTGATGCGCACCTGCCACGACGACGTGGAGTCCCTCTACATGTAGCGGCCGGGTCTGGGCACGGTGCTGGCTCTGGACCGCAGGCGCAGACATACGTGTCCACAGGACTAGCACTCTGTAGTCGATCCGATGCGATCAGTGAGTACTAGCGCCGCTAATATCCCTTTCGTCCATCAACCGAACGGCCCATGGGGGCCGCGTCCACACGGTTCATTTGCCCTACCAGAACAGCCAAATCGCGCCGGGGGGGCAGTCAGGCCGTCTAACTTGCTAGTCGGACCTCTCTGTCGAGCGGTCCTCCATCTGGGGAAGGCAAAGGCTGATGTTCCGTCGACTGCACGCGAGGGGCCGCGAAGACCGTGGCGCTGCCGCCGTGGAGTTCGCGCTGATCCTGCCTGTCCTGATCCTGCTGATCTTCGGCATCGTCCAGTACGGCATCTACTTCTGGGCCCGCTCATCCGCCGTCGCGGCCGCCCGAGAAGGCGCCCGGCGCGCCTCGGTCGGTGACTACCCCGTCTGCTCGGACTTCACCACGTTCGTGAAGAGCGAGCTCAGCGGTGCCCAGACCGGTACCGGGTCGACCGTCAAGCGCACGATCGCGGCGAAGGGGACCGGCAACCTGCTGACCACGCTGCAGCCGGGAGACACGATGAAGATCAGTGTCTCGTTCCCGGTGGTCAACCTCGGCCTGATCCCGCTGCCCGCCAGCGGCACGATCACCGTCAACACCACGTCGCGCGTGGAGAACGTCGGCGCGACAGCCCCGGCGGCGTGCCCATGAGCCGGCGGATGCGTTCGGACGACAGCGGCGCGGTCGCGATCATCGTCGCGCTGTCCTGCGTGATGCTCTTCTCCTTCGCGGCGGTGGCCGTCGACCTCGGCAACGCGATGGCACGCAAGCGGTCGGTCCAGTCGCAGGCCGACTTCGCGGCGTTCGCGGCCGTCAAGGGCGGGGACAACCTTCCGGCGGCCAGCACCTCACCACAGGCGACAGACGACGCCGTGATCCAGGCTGCCGCCTACCTGAACAAGAACCAGCCGCAGGACGACAGCCTCGGCTCGTGCGTGATCAGCCAGAACTGCGTGGTGCCGTCGCAGCTCGTCAACGGCACCAAGGCCGACGGAGAGGTCTACTACGGCCACTTCATCAACAACGGCACAACGCTCGTGGCGAACAAGAACGAGATCACGGTGCTGGCGCCGCAGGCCAACGTCGACTTCGGACTCGCCGGCGTGCTCGGCTACACCGGCACCGAAAGTGCAGGCCCGGGCGACCGTGGCGATCAAGTCCGCGAAGATCCCCGTGCTGCCGTTCTACGCCTACACCGGCTGCGACTACGGTCCGCAGACCATCTCCGAGCCCAACAACGGACACGCCGCCTCCTCGGTGCTGTTGTCCCACCCCAGCGAGACCAACGCTGCGACCCTGACCGCGGTCACCCCGAACACCGTGACCCCCAACGACACCACCACGAGCCTGGTCATCACGGGCACCAACTTGAGCGGCGTGACGCAGGTCGGCTTCTTCGAGTCCGGCAACGGCAGCGCCGGCCCCGAGCCGGTCACGGTGAACGTCACCGGTGCCACCAACACCCAGGTCAACGTGTCCGCCCCCCTGCCCAGCCGCGGTGACCAGCGTGCAGAACGTCTGGTACGTGCGGGTCAAGATCGGTGCCAACTGGTCCGCAGTCACGACCGGCAACGGCTCCAACGAGGTGTTGGCCGCCCGCACGTTCACCGTCGGCAATGCCCTGCTGACCTGCGGACAGGGCTCCAACAGCGGTAACTTCGGCACGCTGTCCTTCCAGTCCACCGGACAGTGGCAGGTGACGGCCAGGAACATCGCCGTCGGCCTCGACCACAGCCTGGCGCCATTCCCCAACGCTGCGTCCAACTGGCTGTGCTCGACCAGCTCCCCGACGCCGCTGCGGACGGTGCTCTGGCCGAACGAGGGCACGAACTGCGTGGACACCGAGACCGGCATGGCCCAGAACGCCGCGACGGCCGGCTTCGTCACCGGCATCTCGGGCCAGTTCAACGGCCTGCTGACCAAGAACACCACGAGCCCGTCCAACGCCAACGCCGGCTGTGCCGGCCAGCGGCGTGCCGGCGACCAAGTCGTTCCTCAGCAAGACGATCAACAACGACACGCTGTCCTGCTTCTTCACCGACACCACGACCAACATCGGGGAGATCGCCAACGCGACGTACCTGCGGACCGGGCCCGTGCTCAGCCCGAACATCTGGAACTCACCGCGGCTGGTCTTCGTGCCCGTCCTCGGCGTCGAGCCGAGCAGCGGCGGCAGCAACAAGTACCAGATCGTCTCCTTCCGGCCCGGGATTCGTCACCGACCAGACCGAGACCGCCACCAAGGCCACCCCGGCCACCGCCAACAACGGCCTGACCCCGAGCGGCGTCACGACGTCCAGTCGGTCCAGGTCGTGTTCTTCAACTCCGCTGCACTCCCCGCGCCACCCGGCGGGTGGCCGAGGTCCGGACTACATCCCTGGGCAGGGACCCGAAGATCGTCCGCCTCACCGACTGACCAGCACCAACACCACAACCCCCGGCACCACCACGAACAAAGGATTGACCCTCATGGGACGTCGCACCTTACTGATGATCGCCGCCGTCGTGATCGCCGCGATCGGCGCTGCCATGATCTTCCTGTACGTCCAGGGGATCAACGACCGTGCCGCAGCCGACCAGAAGCCCGTCGAGGTGCTGGCCGCCACCGAGCGGATCGAGGCCGGTGAGTCGATCGACGACGCCGTCGCCGCCGGCAAGCTCGACCTGCGGGCGTTCCCCGAGAAGGACCTGCTCGACGGCGCCGTGCAGAACACCGAGACGCTCAAGGGCGAGGTCGCGCTGACCACGATCTTCCCGGACGAGCAGATCATCCCCGGCAAGTTCGGCGCGCCCGGCAGCCAGTCGACGATCACGATCCCCGACGGGACCATGGCGGTCTCGGTCCAGCTGACCGACCCGGCGCGGGTTGCCGGCTTCATCACGCCCGGCTCCAAGGTCTCGGTCTTCATGTCCGGCACCGCTGCCGAGCAAGAACGCTGACCCCGCCGACCCCACCGCCGTCGGACGGGCCAGCCGTTCACCCAGCTGCTGCTCCCTGAGGTCGACGTGATCGGGGTCGGCACCACGACGCGTCCTGAGCACGACGACGACCGACGAGACCGGCGCGGCCACCACCGAGCAGCTGCCCAAGACGCTGCTGACGCTGGCGCTGACCCAGGACCAGGCGCAGAAGGTGATCTTCGGCGTCGACCAACGGTCAGCTCGCGCTGGGTCTGCTCAACGACAAGTCGAAGGTCCGGACCGCTCCGGCCGGTCGGCTTCACGACGCTGTTCAACTGAGAGGCAGACATGACTGTCATCGTCGAAGTCGACGCCGGCTCCGCGGACGCACTTCAGTCGGCCGTCGGGTCAGGCACGCGCCATCGTGCCCGGCCTCGAGCAGCTGCGCCGCCACCTGGACGTGCACCCGGGCGAGTACGCCGTCATCCTCGGCCCCTCGGTCGACCAGTCGGCGGGGGTCGCCCTGGCCGACACGCTGCGTGTGACCAAGCCCGCCCTGGGCGTCATCCTGGTGCGTCGCCGCGTCGACACGGCCGTGCTGGCCGACGCGCTGCGGGCCGGCATGCGCGAGGTCGTCGAGGAGCGAGACCTCACGGGTCTCAGCGAGGCGGTCTCCCGGGTCTACGCCCTGCACGTCGCCCTGACCAACGGCGACGGCGAGAACGCCGGCGTCGAGCGATCCGCGCGGCTCGCTCATCACGGTCTTCTCCGCCAAGGGCGGGGTCGGCAAGACCACCGTCTCCACCAACCTCGCGGCGGCACTCGCCGACGGCGGCAAGCGCAACGTCTGCATCGTCGACCTCGACCTCGCCTTCGGCGACGTCTCGATCGTCATGCAGCTCTTCCCGGTGCACACCATCGCCGACGCGGTGGGCATCGACCGCAAGCTCGACCCGGCCGCGGTCGAGTCGCTGCTGACCGATCACTCCCCCGGTCTGCGCGTCCTGGCCGCCCCGGTGCAGCCGGAGGCCAAGGACCGGATCAACGGCGAGATGGTCGGGCAGATCCTGCGCGTCCTCAAGAGCACGTTCGACGTCGTCGTCGTCGACACCCCGCCGGCGTTCGACGACGTGGTGCTGCAGGCGTTCGACGAGTCCGACCTGCTGCTGCTCATCGGCACGCTCGACGTGCCCGCGCTGAAGAGCCTGAAGATCACCTCCGAGACGCTGGGTCTGCTCAACCACCCACGCGACAAGTGGCGCTTCGTCCTCAACCGTGCCGACCAGAAGGTCGGCCTCACCCCGACCGAGGTCGAGAAGACCCTCGACCTGCCCATCGCGGCAGCGATCCCCCAGTCCAACGACGTGCCCGCCTCGATCAACCAGGGACGGCCCATCGTCCTCGACAGTCCGCGGCACGCGGTGTCCCAGGTGATCCGCAAGCTCGCGCAGGACTGCATGTCGGGTGACCCCGTCGTTCCGCGTGCCGCCCGGTGACGCCTCGGGGGTCACGCCCGAGGCCAAGCGCGGCGGCGGACTGCTTCGTAGGAGGGCAGCCAAGTGAGCCTTGCCGACCGTCTGGCCCAAGCCCAGCTCGACCGGGGCACTCCCCGCCGCCGACCACCAACGCGAACACCTCGGCCGACGGCCAGCGCAACCGCGTCCACTCGGTCGAGGACCCGTTCGCCGAGGTGAAGCGGACCGTGCACCAGCGGCTGGTCAGCACCATCGGCCCGCAGCTGTACGACGCCAACAAGAGCCAGGCCGAGCTCGAGCAGCAGGTCCGGGCGACGCTGCAGGAGGTGATCGCCGGCGAGGACACGCCGCTCACGATGAGCGACCGGGTCCGGATCGCCCAGGAGATCGCCGACGACATCTTGGGCTACGGCCCGATCGAGCCGTTCCTGCGCGACACCGACTGCACCGAGGTCATGGTCAACGGGCCCTACGACATCTGGATCGAGAAGGGCGGCAAGCTGCAGCGCGTCGACGGCCGCTTCAACGACGAGGCCCACCTGCGCCGGACGATCGAGAAGATCGTGGCCAAGGTCGGCCGCCGGATCGACGAGTCGAGCCCGATGTGTGACGCGCGTCTGCCGGACGGCAGCCGTGTCAACGCCGTGGTGCCGCCGCTGGCCCTCGACGGGTCGATGCTCACGATCCGTAAGTTCTCCGCCGACCCCTACACCGTCGACGACCTCGTCGTGTTCGGCACGTTCTCCCAGGCCGTGGCCGACATGCTCCGCGACTGTGTCAAGGGCCGGCTCAACATCCTCGTCTCCGGTGGTACCGGCGCCGGCAAGACGACCACGCTGAACGTGCTCTCCTCGTTCATCCCCGTCGACGAGCGCATCATCACCATCGAGGACGCCGCCGAGCTCCGGCTGCACCAGGACCACGTGCTCCGCCTGGAGTCCCGCCCCCCGAACATCGAGGGCAAGGGCATGGTCACGATCCGCGACCTGGTCCGCAACTCGCTGCGTATGCGTCCCGACCGCATCGTCGTCGGTGAGATCCGCGACGCCGCCGCCCTCGACATGCTGCAGGCCATGAACACCGGCCACGACGGCTCGATCTCGACCCTGCACGCGAACACTCCGCGCGACGCGCTGGCGCGGCTGGAGACCATGGTGCTGATGGCCGGCATGGACCTTCCGGTCCGGGCCATCCGCGAGCAGGTCGCCAGCGCCGTCGACCTGATCGTCCAGCAGACCCGTCTCAAGGACGGCTCCCGCCGGATCACCTACGTGACCGAGGTAGCGGGCATGGAGGGCGACATCATCACCCTGCAGGACCTGTTCGCCTTCGACTACAGCGCCGGCTACGACGAGAACGGCAAGTCCCGCGGTTCGCTGCGCTCCAAGGGCCTGCGCCCGAAGTTCAGCGAGAAGCTCGACGCACTACGGCGTCAACATCGACCCCCGACTCTTCATGCTGGATGGACCTCTGCGATGACCCCTCGCATCCTGCGCACCCTGGGAGCTCTCTGCGCGGTCCCGTTGCTGGTCGGCGCTGCCGTCAGCAGCGCAACGCGGCCGGCACCGACGGCCGCATCGACCACGTCGAGACCTCGGGCGCCGACGTGACCGTGCTGTACTCGATCCCCGGCCTCGCCGGCGGCGTCACGCCCGACCCCGGGTCCATCGCGGTCACCATGGACGGCAAGCCGGTCGACGCGACCGCCAAGCCGGTGGCCGACTCCGGCGAGACCGTGCGTCGTACGGCGATCCTCGCCATCGACGTCAGCAAGAGCATGGACGGCAGCCAAGTTCCAGGCGGCGCAGCAGGCCGCGCCAGGCCTACGTCGACACGGCGCCCGAAGACGTCTTCGTCGGACTGGTCACGTTCGCCACCGAGGTCACGACGGTCCAGCCGCCGACGCAGGACCACGCCGCGCTGACCAAGGCGATCGACTCCCTCGCGCTGAGCGCCGGCCACCCACCTCTACGACGGCGTGCTCAAGGCGCTCGACGACACCGGGCGAGGACGGCCAGCGCAGCGTCCTGCTGCTGTCGGACGGCAAGAACACGACCACGACGCCGAGCCTGGCCACCGTCCTGCCAGCAGGCCAAGAACTCCGGCGTCCGCGTCGACGTCGTGTCCCTGGACCAGAAGCTCCCCGGCAACTCGCCGCTCGAGCAGATCTCGGCCGCCGACCGAGGGCACGGTCACCTCCACGTCAGACCTCGACAAGCTGCGAGGCGCTCTTCACCGAGGAGGCCAACGACCTGGCCAACCAGCTGGTCGTCACGTTCCCCGCCCCGACGGGGAAGTCGCGAGGAGGGCACGCTGGCGATCAGCGTCGAGGCCGACGGGACCACCTACAGCGACAACGCCTTCGTCAGCCTGGACGCTGCCACGGCCTCGGCGGCCGCGCCCGACGTACGAGCCCACGGACTCCGGCCTGAACCTGTCGGGCACCTCGCTGCTCGATCGGCGCTCGGTCTGCTCTTCGCGGGGATGGCCGTCCTGCTCGCCTTCGCGTCCACGCGGATCACTCCTGCCGCCGCGACGCCCGATGCAGCAGCAGCTCTCGCTGTACACCGTGCACGGCATGAAGCGCAGCGACAAGGCCACCAAGCAGGACGGCGGCGCCCAGCTCAAGGAGTCGGCCGTCGCCATCGCCCAGGAGCTCATCGACCGCCGGGACTTCGAGGAGTCGCTGAGCCACAAGCTCGACCGCGCCGGCCTCAAGCCTCAAGCCCGCCGAGTGGATCTTGATCCACGCCGGCATCGCCGTCGGCGGCGCGATGGCCGGCTTCCTGCTGGGCGGCGGCAGCCATCATCTTCGCTCTCGTCTTCTTCTTCCTCGGCGCGGTCCTGCCCTGGGTCTACCTGTCCTTCAAGGAGAAGCGCCGGATCAAGGCCTTCAACAACGGTCTGGCCCAGACACTGCAGATCGTCGCCGGCGCGCTGCAGGCCGGTCTGTCGCTCCCCCAGGCGGTCGACACCGTCGTCAAGGAGGGCGGCGAGCCGATCTCCAGCGAGTTCCGGCGGGCGATCATCGAGCAGCGCCTCGGCGTCGAGATCGAGGACTCCCTCGACACCGTCGCCGACCGGATGGGCAGCCTCGACTTCAAGTGGGTCGTGATGGCGATCCGCATCCAGCGCGAGGTCGGCGGCAACCTGGCCGAGCTCCTGCTCAACGTGGCCGCCACCATCCGCGAACGCGAGTACCTGCGCCGCCAGGTCGCCGTGCTCAGCGCTGAGGGCCGACTGAGCGCCTTCATCCTCGGCGGACTCCCGCCGTTCTTCGTGGCGTACCTGTCGCTTGCCCGGCCTACCTACCTCCAACCCATGCTCCACAACACGATCGGCTACGGAATGATCGTCCTAGGAGTGGTCATGATGACCGTCGGAATCTTCTGGCTCAAGAAGGCCGTGAAGGTCGAGGTGTGATGATGTCCGGACTCTCCTCCACGCTCATCCTGGCCATCGGTGTCGGTGGCATCTTCGTCGGCGCTCGGCGTCGCACTGACCGTGATCGGCGTCAGCCACGCAGGAGAAGCGCGCCGTCGGACGGTCCCTGGCAGCGCTGGAGGCCATGAAGGGCCTCCCGAGCGAGATGACCGACGACCTCGACAAGCCGTTCAAGGAACGCGTGATCGAGCCCCTGTTGGGCAAGTTCACCAGCATCGGACGACGGCTGACCCCGTCAGACAACGCCGAGCGCATCCAGCATCGTCTCGACGTCGCCGGCAACCCGGTCGGCTGGACGGCAGACCGGATCGCCGGCCTCAAAGCTGCCGGATTCGCCAGCATGCTGCTGCTGAGCATCCTGATCACGACGGTGCTGGGCACCGGGTTGATCGTCACGCTGGTCGTGTGCGTCGGTCTCAGCATGATCGGCTTCATCCTCCCCAACCTCTACATCTACCAAATGGGCAGCAACCGCTCGGAGCAGATGCAGAAGGACCTGCCCGACGCCCTCGACCTGATGACCATCTCGGTCGAGGCGGGACTGGCGTTCGACGCCGCGTTGTCGCGGGTGGCCAAGAGCACCGACGGCCCGCTCGCGATGGAGTTCGCCCGCGTGCTCCAGGAGATGAACATCGGCATGGGCCGCACCAACGCCATGCGAGCACTGGGCGAGCGGACCCACATCCCGGAGCTCAAGTCGTTCGTCACCGCGATGGTGCAGGCGGACGCGTTCGGCATCCCGATCGGACAGGTGCTGCGGATCCAGTCCACCGAGATGCGCACCAAGCGTCGCCAGCGCGCGGAGGAGAAGGCCCAGAAGGTCCCGGTCAAGATCCTCTTCCCGCTGATCTTCTGCATCCTGCCCACGCTGTTCCTGGCGGTGCTCGGACCCGGTGTCATCGCGATGATGGCGGCGTTCAAGGGCGCCGGTCGCTGACGACCAAATCACCACATATATCATGTTTTGTGACTACCCTGGGCTATGCTCTATAGCCCAGGGTAACTATTTTTTCCAGAACCGACCGTACTAGTCCTTACACTCTGTCACGCTTGATTACATGAAGGCACCACTGCGAGCAGGGCTCCACCGGGCCCGCATCGACGTCGGCGCGAGGGGCTTCTGCATCCTCGCCGGCTTCGCGCTGGCGTGGGTCACCGGTGAGGTCAACAGCTCCATCGGAATCCTTCTGCTCCTGATCGCCATCGGTGCGGTCACGACGTGGTGGGCGGTGTGGGAGGGGCCTGCCGACCGCGCCTACCCGTTCGCGCTGCTGGCCGAGGCTGTCTTCACCGTCACGATCGTGACGATGGCCGGCATGTCGGCCGACTCGTACTTCATCTACGTGGCAGCACCACCGCTGCTGGCCGGCATGAGCAACGGCCTCAAGGGCGCCTTCTCGATCACCGCAGCGCAGACCCTGACCCTGCTCATCCTGCAGGGTCAGCTCGGTACGCCCTTCAACGTCCCGCTGGACCGTGGTGGCCCCTGGATCACGACCGGGTTCGCGTTCGGCCTGCTGGGCGCGTGGATCCGCCAGTTGCACCTGGTCCACCGCGACTCCTCGGCATCGCCGTACGCATCGGCACACCGGTTGCTCGGTCAATTGCGGACGATCACCCGCGACTTGCCCGGCGGTCTCGACATCGAGGTCGTCGCGGAGAACGTGCTCTCCACCGCGGTCGCAGCGCTCGGTGGAAACCGGGCCGCACTGCTGATCCGTCACGAGTCCGACCTGCCGGTCGTGGTGGCCCACCGCGGCGACGACTCCTTCACCGCCGCGCTCGGCGCCGACCCGCTGATCGGCATGGCCATGGGACTGCGCCGGGCCATGCAGCAGCCAGAGCCGCACGGCCGGGCCAGCCATCGCTTCCGCGTCTGCATCCCGCTGGTCGTCGGGCACCGTTCGATCGGGGCCGTCGTCGTCGACGGACCGATCTCGGTCTCCGAGGACGTCCTCACCTCCGTCCAGGAGTCGCTGAGCGACGAGGCCCTGCGGCTGGAGTCCGCTGCCCTGTTCAGTGACGTCAAGGCGCTGGCCACGGTGGAGGAACGCCATCGCCTGGCTCGCGAGATCCATGACGGCATCGCGCAGGAGATCGCATCCATGGGCTACCTCGTCGACGACCTCGCGCGCTACGAGTGCAACCAACGTCACCAGGACGGACTGGTCTCGCTGCGCGACGAGCTCACCCGCGTCGTCACCGAGCTGCGGTTGTCGATCTTCGACCTCCGCAGTGGCGTGTCCAACAGCGTCGGCCTGGGTTCGGTGCTCGGCGACTACGTCCGCGAGGTCGGCAAGACCTCCGGCATGACCGTTCACCTGTCGCTCGAGGAGAGTCCTCGACGGCTACGCCTCGATGTGGAGACCGAGCTCCTCCGCATCGGCCAGGAGGCAGTGACCAACGCCCGCAAGCACTCACAGGGCGAGAACATGTGGGTCACCTGTCGGGTCGAACCACCTTTCGCAGAGCTTCGTATCGAGGACGACGGCATCGGCGCCGTCGGCCCTCGCCACGACCACTACGGGCTGCACATCATGAAGGAACGCGCCGCCCGTATCAATGCAGTCCTCACCATCGGCGACCGCGTCGGTGGCGGAACCGTTGTCTCCGCAGTCCTGCTTCCCGCGGAGTCGGCGGCCCCAACCCTCAATGGAGAAACTCATGGCATACACCGTTTTGTTGGTTGACGACCACGACCTGATCCGTCAGGGGCTGCGTCGCGCGTTCGACCGGCACCCCGACTTCAGCGTCACCGCGGAGGCCTCGTCGGTTGGTAAGGCCATGAAGATGGCCTCCGAGATGATTCCCGACGTCGTCGTGTGCGACATCCGGCTGCCGGACGGCAGCGGCCTCGACGTCGTCCGTCAGCTGCGCGAGCAGCGGCCGGACGTCGGTCTGGTCGTGCTGACCATGTACGCCGGCGATGAGCACCTCTTCGCCGCCCTGGAGGCGGGCGCCTCGGCGTTCGTGCCGAAGGACGCCCCGAGCGACGACGTGGTGGCCGCGGCCCGGCATGCGGCAGTCTCCCCGCGCTCGTTCACCGCGCCCGACCTGGCCAGCGCCATGCGGCGCCGGATGACCCCGTCCGGCCCGCGGCTCAGCCCGCGCGAGACCGAGGTGCTGGGGCTGCTGGCCGAGGGCTTCGGCGTCGGTCCGATCGCGCGGCGGCTGTTCATCAGCGAGTCCACGACCAAGACCCACATCTCCAAGATCTACGACAAGCTGGGCGCTGCGAACCGTGCCCAGGCCATCATGAAGGCCATCCAGGCCGGACTTATCACACCTGAGACCAACGCGGTGTCGGCAACCGACTGAGCCGGTCAGGCGGGGGGTGTCCCATCGTCCGTTCGGTCATCGGGGTTTAGCCGCAAGCCCGATACCGCTCATCGCGCCAGTCGGGAACGATTGCTATTAGCTGGAAATCCTTCCAGCCAAGAAGAACTCTCTGGGAGGACCAGACAAATGCTCGAAATGTTCCGTAATCTCAGCCCGAAGCGTCGCAACGAAGAGGGCGCTTCCGCCGTCGAGTACGGCCTGCTCGTGGCCCTGATCGCCGCCGTCATCGTGCTCGCGGTCTTCGCCATCGGCAAGCTCGTCCACAAGGGCTTCCAGGACACCTGCACCGGCATCTCCTCCGGTGTGACCGGCTCTGGCGCCGACTGCACCAAGTAGTTGCGCGACTGTGTCGGCTGCGGCCTCAAGGGCCGCAGCCGACACAGGTTCCGCACCACCGAACCGAGACGAGGACGCCATGATCAGGCCACAGATGCACGAGCGCACGGATGAGTCCGGCGCGTCCTCCGTCGAGTACGGACTGCTGGTCGCACTGATCGCCGGCGTGATCGTCCTGGCCGTCATCGGCCTCGGAGTCGTCGTGCACGGCTCGTTCTCCAAGACCTGCAACTCCCTCGAACAGGGCGGCCAGATCACGGGCTCGGGCGCCGACTGCTCCAAGTGAGCATCACCGCTCAAGCCTGACCGCACCCAAGATCCCGCGATCTGAGGCAGCGATGACTGCAGAAGCCGCGACTCTGTCAGGGTCCCGGCAGCCCATCGCTCCTGCGTTCACACGCGAGCGGCAGGCCCGCCTCTCACCACTCCCCCACCTGCTCCTGTCCGGAGCAGTGCTCGTGCTCTACGGCGTCCTGGACGTGGTCAAGTACGGCCAGCGACTTGGCACGTGGGACACCGCCGTCTTCGCGCAGGCTGTCCAGGGCTACGCCCACCTCGGGGCCCCGATCGTGGACGTCGAGAGTCCCGGGATGAACCAGCTCGGCGAGCACTTCAGCCCAGCGCTGGCCGCGCTCGCCCCCCTCTACCGGCTCTTCCCGAGCCCGCTGACGATCGAGCTGGCTCAAGTCGCGCTCATCGCAGCCTCAGTCTTCGTGCTGGGACGCACCGCCGAGCGCCACCTCGGCAGGTCGGCAGGCCTCGCCCTTGCCGCTGCTTACGCCCTGAGCTTCGGGGTCCAGTCCGCCGTCACGGTCGGCTTCCACGAGAACGCCTTCGCCCCGATCATCCTGGTCGTCGTCGGTGCCCGGTTCCTTGACGGTCAGCTGCGAAGCGCCGCTGCTGTGGAGCCTTCCCCTGCTGCTGGTCAAGGAGGACCTGGCACTCGTCGTCGCGACCTTGGGGCTCTGCCTGGTGCTGAAGGGCGCCTGGCGCATCGGCGTAACCCTGATGGCTCTCTGCGGCGCCTACCTCGCGGTCATCGTGGGGCTCGTCATCCCATCCCTGAACCCCCGCGGCCAGTACGACTTCCTCAGTGTCGCGGCGGGCGGCGGGGAGCACGCCTCGCTGCTCGACACCGTGGTGCATCTCCCCGTCGCGCTCGTGTCGCCCTCTGTCAAGCTGACGACACTGCTGTTGACGTTCTCCGTGGTCGGGTTTCTGGCGGTGAGGTCGTCGTTCGCACTGCTGGCCATCCCCATCATCGTCACGCGGTTCGCCTCGCCGCTTTCGGTGTACTGGACGCCGTACTGGCACTACTCGCTGCCGCTGATGACGATCCTGTTCATCGCGGCCATCGACGGCATCCGACGCATGGACAGCACTGCGGGCAGCAGCCGTCAGGTCCGGCGCTGGGCGGCCAGTGGCATCCTGGCCGTCAACGTCTGCATGCTGCCGTTCTTCGGGCTCCAGGTGATGGCTGATCCGACGTTCTGGCACCGCAGCGAGCGGGCGGAGGCCTTCGACCGGATCACGGCGCTGATACCAGCTGGATCGCAGGTGCAGGCAAACTCCTCCGTCTCGGTCTTCCTCGTCTCCGACCATCGCGTCTACTGGCTGACACCGCCGGACACCGTGGTCGACCAGGTCACCTTCCGGGGCGCTCCCTACATCCTGGTCGACCAGAGCGAGTGGCAAGGCTACGACCGCGACGGTGTCGAGTATGCCCACGAGCTCAACCAGCCGTTCCGATACGAAACCGTGGACTCGGAACAGGGATTCACTTTGCTCGCGAGGGTCGACGAGCCATGACCTCGTCCGCCGCGGACGTGATGACGCCGCCTCCGGCCGGCGATCAAGAGCGTTCCAGCCCCGGCCGAGCGAGCAGGAAGCCGGCACCTCAACGCACTCTGCGCGCGCTGCCGTGGCTACCGCTGGCGCTGTCGTCGATTCCCGTCACGATGATCCTGCTGGCTACCCGTCACGGGATCGGGATCTCCGCCGACTCCGTCGCGTACGCACGGGCCGGCACGACGCTGCATGACGGCGGAAGTCTGATCTTCCTGGACGGCTCGCCGTTCACGTTCTTCCCGATCGGCCTCCCGGTTCTGATCGCCGTGCTGGGCGCCGGCACGGCGATGGTCGGCTGCAACGTGCTGGTCGCCGTGGCGCAGGTGCTGGTCTCCCACCGGCTCGCCCTCGTCGCCACCGGGTCCACCCGAACGGCCGCGGCCGTGGCGGCCTGGGTGTCGGTGACGATCTCGACGGTCGACATCCACGCCATGCTCTGGTCCGAGCCTGTCTTCAACCTGGCAGCCAACCTGGCCGTCTTGCAGATCGCCCTGATCCACGCTCGCAGAAGGCTCACCTGGGCCACAGGCGTGACGTTGGTGGCGAGCATCAGTGTGGCGTGCCTCTTGCGCTACGTGGGGTGCGCCCTGCTGCCGTTCGCGGCCGTGGTCGCGTTCGCGGCTCTCCGGCGTGGGCGCCACCGACACGCTGGCTGGGTCACCGCGGCGATGGCTCTGCTGGCAGCCACCGGAGTGCTGGTCACGGTGATCCGCAACCTGACGCTCGGAGTCGGCCCCTTCGGTCCCCGCGGAGCGAGCACCAACTCCGTGCCGGACGTGTTGTTCCAGGTCGGGACCAGCACCGGAAACCTCGTCACCAACCAGGCCTTCGCCATCGGTCCGCTGCTGTCCGGCATCGGTTGGGGAGTGATCCTGGTGCTCGGTGCGGGGCTGGTCCGGACGGTGCGCGCCGGCGATGTACGCGGCGCCGTCGCCAGCCCGGGGTTCCCGGTCTGCGCCTGGCTCGCCTGCTACGCCGCGTTCATCTGCCTCAGCGAGCTGACGACCAGCATCGACGCGATCGATCTCCGGATCTCCTCACCGATGCAGACCCCGCTGTTCGTGGCCCTTGCGCTGGCGGCTCATCGGCTGATGTCCAAGCGATCCCGCGTGCTCGCACCGGCCGCGCTGGCGCTGCTGCTCGCGAGCACGCTGGCGCTGTCGATGGCGTGGACCGCGGTGGCCAGCCAGCGCGGCCTCGGGATCGAACGAGGATCGAACGGCCAGGTCCCCTGGTTGGCCACGGTGTCGCACCTTCCGCGGCAAGCCGGGATCATCACCAACGACCCGTTCCCTGTCGCATGGCTCGCTGACCGGTCACGGGTCGCTCCTGACATCGACACGTTCTTCTTCACCACCAGGTCGCGCGACGAGCGGATCGCTGCCTTGCGAAGCTTCGTCGACCACGACGGCCCGACGTACGTGCTGGCTGTCGGAGAGGACCCGACGTCGGTGGCCTCTCCTCTGCGACAGGCGGGGTTCCGCCTGTCTCTCGTCGAGGACGCACCCGCTTTCACGTTGTACGAAGTCACGGGCTGATCTAGGGGTCGACGCGACAGCGCTCCAGCGCCTCGCCCACGGCGCGAGCCACCTCCCCCGCGTCGGTCGACGCCACGACCGTGGCGCCCAGGGCCTCACCCACCTCACCGGCACCCCCCGAGTCACCGACCACGACCTCGAGGCCTGCGGCCGCGGCTTCCAGGAAGACGATCCCGAACGCCTCCGGCTCGAGCCCCCAGAGCCGGGTGCGGCAGGGAAGCGCGAACACGTCGGCCATCGCGTAGATCGAGGGCATGTCGTCCCAGGCGACGCCGGGGACGAAGCTGATCGTGTCGGCTGCCGCGCTGGCGGCGGCCAGGCGACGCAGCCGGCGCCTCGAGGGTCCGTCGCCCACGATCACCAGCCGCGCCGACGGTTCGGCGGCGATCACCGCCGGCCATGCCCTGATCAGGGTGTCCTGGCCCTTGCGGCGTACCAGCCGGGAGGCGGACAGCACGACCTTGGCATCCGGTGGAGGCCAAGCCGGCGTCGCCATGGTGACCCGTCGACGGCGGGATGGAACCTCGCGGTGTCCACCGTCGGTGACAACTGCTGCATCCGACCCCGCGCCGCCGGTGACAGCGCCGGTGCGATCCGGTCGCGACAAAATCGGCTGACGTACGTCACGACGTCGGCGTCGTCACCGATCCGCCGCAGCGCCTGTCGCGCACCTGGCACGCGCGCCCACCACACCTCGTGTCCATGCGTGATCACGGTGACGTGGCTGATCCCGGCGCGCCGACGAAGCCCTCTCGCCAGCAGCCCGAGCGGCGCCGCGGCGCCGAAGACCACCCGATCACAGGCCTGGTCGCGAGCCAGCGCTGCCGTTGCGTGCGCGACACGTCGGGTCGGAAGCAGCATCCGGGCCCGGTCCCGGACCACGGGGAAGGGCGTCGCACCGTCGGTCAGGTCCGACCCGGCCATCCGCGCCGTGTAGACGACGACCTGGTCGGGCGGCATCGCCTCGCACAATGCGAACACGAAGTTCTCGATCCCGCCGCGACGGGGAGGGAAGTCATTGGTGACGACCAGCGTGCGCGTCATGTCGATGACCGACGCTATCGACCATCGGCAAGCGCCCGAAGGGTGGAACGCCATTGCTTCGTCAGGGCGCCCTGCGTGGTCCCGAGGTTGTCCCGTAGAGCGGCAGCGACGGCACTGGGACGGCGCACCACGTCCTCGTAGAAGGCGACCAGGCGCATCTTGCCCGTACTGCCGCGCGATCAGACGCATCGCGAGCCAGGCCTCTTCGTACGTCGCTTCGGCTCCGCCTCCGGCATGGAAGGCGGAGTCGCGAGGCAACCGGTCAGGAAGCCCGGACTTCCGGATCTGGCGGACGGCGGCGCGTGCCGAGACCCGCAGGGGAACGTCGACGGAGCCGACCCCCACGTAGTCGGCAAAACCTTCCGCGACCCACAACGGCATCGAGACGGTGGTGGCGCCGGTCGCAACATGAGTCGCCTCGTGGCTGACCACGACGTGCCTTCCGATCGGTCCGAGACCGTCGAACACCCAGGGATTGACGACGATCACCACCGGCGCTCGGGGTCGCGGGACCCGTCGACGGTCGTGGTCACAGCAGCGATGCCGGTGTAGGCCTGCGGCGCGGCGGCGATCAGCGTGTCGAACTCATCCTGGGTCGACGGACCATAGGCGACCAGGTCGCCGCGCCAGGAGGGGACGACGCGCTGCACGTCCCGCACCGCCTGACGCAGTGCCTCGTCGAGTCGGCCGGCCAGGGCATGGTCGGTGGACGCTGCCACGGTGCGCCCCGAGCGGCGTACGTCCAGCGGCCCGAGCAGCCAGATCGGCGTCCGCTCCCCGGCCGCCGAGGCGATGTCGGCGACGTAGACCTTGCCGTCACGCTCGACGAACGTGTAGGTGAGGTTCGCCTGGACATCAGCTCGGTCCACGCCCCGCGAGCGCCAGGCGACCTCGACGTCGGCGTTCCACGCCGCGTCCCCCCAACGGCGGAGCTCGCTTCCACTCAGGCCGCCGGAGTCCTCGCCGACGTAGCGGGCGTGCAGGCGGCCGACCCTCAGCGCCGCCAGGTTGGCGTAGATGATGCTTGCGCCGCGCTGGGCGCCTGCGCGCGGATCCCACGTGTCGGCGTACCCGGGCCGAGACGACCGCTTCAGCGCACGCTCCTGGTCCGACAGCAGCTCGATCGCACGGGCGTCGCGGACGCCGACGTCGGGCGACGTGATGTCGCCGCCCTGCCGGCCATCGGGTCGAGCCGTGGTGGGCTCACCCTCACCCGCGCGGGCGACGACCACTCCAGCCACGGCGACCACAACGATGACCGCTGCGGCGGCAAGCTGACGGGCCCGGCTCACCGAGGCTGCTTCCGCGGGCTCCGTCACCGCCTCATCCTACGGGGGCTCGGCGACCTCCTCCCCGCTCGGCCGTTCGGTTGATCTTGGGGCAAAGACCGCCCTGGTCGGGCGCGCGTCACCTACGGTCAGCACTGGCAACTCTCGGTCTAGGAGGCCTGGTGAATCGCACCGTTTGTCGGCTGCTCGTCGTGGGCATGTTTGCCGCCCTGCTCCAGATCGTGGGAGGCTCGCCGGCTGCTCTGGCCGCGCCCGGCGCACCCAAGGGCCTGAGCCCGTCAGCCGGGTCTTCGGCAGGCTCCCCGGTGCTGCAGTGGAGCCGGGTCGGTGGCGCATCGCGCTACGACGTCCAACTGGCCCAGACCAACGACTTCTCCAACGTGCTGTACTCCATCAGCACGACGAACAGCAGCGCGACCCCGACCCAGACCCTCCCGTCGGGGTCGTTGTTCTGGCGGGTCCGCGGCGTCTCGGACACCAACGGCGCCGGCGCCTGGGCCAAGGCGTCCTTCAACCACTCGACCGTCGGCGCGCCCACCCTGCAGCAGCCAGTGGACGGTGCCACCCTGCAGCAACCCGGCAGCCCTCCCACCCTCACCTGGCAGCCGGTCGTGAACGCCACGTCGTACCAGGTCGAGGTCGACACCGATGACCAGTTCGTCGGCCCACAGACCTTCACGGTGTCGACGGAGTCGGTCACGCTCTCCAGCCGTACGCCGCTGCAGCCCTACTTCTGGCACGTCCGGGCAAACCTCGGTAACGGCCTGAGCACCACCTGGTCGGCGGTCCGCTCGTTCTCGACGATCGGCCTGGCCAATCCGACCCTGCGCGCGCCGGCCAACAACGTCAGTACGCCGGTGACCGATGCCGTGCTCGACTGGAACCCGGTCGTCGGCGCTGTCTCGTACGAGCTGCGCGTCAGCCCGGACGACCAGTTCAACACGATCACCGACCAGGTCACGGTGAAGTCCACCCGCTATGCGCGAACGACCACCTACAACAACGACCAGTACTGGTGGCAGGTCCGCTCGATCGACATCGGCGGCAACCGCAGCCCGTGGAGCGAGGTGCCGAAGTGGCAGTTCAAGCGGGCGTGGCCGGACAAGCCCACGCTGCTCTACCCCGCCAACGGGGCCACTGGCGTGCCGAACCCCTTCTACTACGAGTGGAGCCCGGTCCACCAGGCCTCCTTCTACCAGCTCGACGTCGGTCCGGACGGCAACTTCTCACCGGGCACCTACCAGACCTGCACCACCCGGCAGACCACGTACACGGCGCGTTTCCAGAACGACCCGTGCGCCCCGAACCCCGGTTCGCTCACCTACTGGCGAGTCCGCGCGCAAGATGACCCCGGCAACGTCAACGGCATCTACTCGTCGATCTCGTCGTTCACCTTCGACGACGGCCTCGTCACGCAGGTCTCGCCCGTCAACGGGCCGCTCGGCGAGGTGCAGACCGTCGACGTCCCGACCGTGACGTGGGAGGCCGCCGTCGACGCGGTGCGCTACGAGGTGAAGATCAAGACCAAGACCGGAGCGGTCGCGGCCACCACGACGACCAACTCGCTGTCCTGGACGCCGCCCAACCGGCTCAGCTCCGTGGACGGTCCGTTCCACTGGACGGTCGCCTCGATCGACGCGAGCAACCACAAGTCTGCGGTCCCGATCTTCGGCTCGGACCCCACCTTCCAGGTCTCCGACACGATCGTGGACTCCCCGGCCGCGAACCTGGCCGCCCTGACTCCCGCTGAGCAGCACACGTCCAGGTTCCCCTCGTTAGCCTGGGAGCCCTACTTCGCCGGCACCACCCCCGCCGACCACTACCAGGTCTGGGTCGGGGTCGCCGGCAGCCAGGCGGTCACCTCCATCGGCACCACGAGCAACTCAGCGATCACCGACACCGCGACGACCTACCTCTCCCCCGGCCATTACCGCTGGTTCGTCCAGGCGTACGACGCGTCAAACGTGCTCATCGCCAACGGGCCGAGCACGAACTTCTGGATCGACAACATGAACACCGTCAACGGTCAGCGGCTCTCGCTCACCGGGACCGGCCTGACCAGTCCCACGACGACGTGCTCGAGCTGGCTCGACGACCCGACCCCGAGCGCACGGCTGGTCTGCACGGGCCTGCAGCAGACCCCCGTGCTGCGCTGGAACCCGGTCCCGCAGGTCGGCTACTACATGGTCTACCTGTCGCGTGACCGCGAGCTGACCAACCAGCTGATGACTCCGATCCTGACCAGCAACACGATGTGGACACCGACCGACCTGCTGCCCGACAGCCAGGCCGGCGACGCTTACTACTGGTTCGTCCGCCCCTGCAAGACCGTCAGCTTCTGCGCTGCGGACCCGACGTCGGCGACCAATGCCTTCGACAAGCGGTCCAATCCGGTCGGCGGCCTGGTGGAGCGGGAGCACGACCAGTCCACCCCGCTTCCGGACCACGGCCCCGGCGGCACGTCGGACTCCACGAAGTTCGCCGACGAGATCACGTTGAGCTGGTCGGACTACCTCGACACGAACGCCCTCGGCAGCGCAGCGGACTCGACGAACTCCCCGAGCACGGTCGAGGCCCGCACGTACCGGATCCAGATCGCGGCCAACCCGGACTTCAACCCGATGCTGGTCAACGACGTGATCGACCAGGCGTCGTACAGCCCCTTCCAGAGCACGCTCCCCGAGGGGCCGATCTACTGGCGGGTCCAGGCGATCGACGGCTCCGGCAACGGCCTGAGCTGGAGCCTCCCGCGGACCAGCACAGTGGGGCGCGCCAACCTCGTGAAACGGTCTGCCACCCCGCAGCTCACCTCACCCAACACCGGGGCCACCGTCTCCGCCGGAGCGCCCTTGGTCTGGGAGGCGGCGCCGTACGCCGCGTCGTACGAGGTGGAGATCTACAAGAACGGCGACCAGAACCTGTCGCTGTCCAACCGGGTACTGCTCGGATCGAGCAACGTGGCGTCGTTCTCACCGGGCACGCCGCTTCCGCCAGGAGGCTCGCCGTACGTGTGGCGGGTCCGACGGTTCGACGCCGACAACCGACCCGGCGACTGGTCGAGCACTCGCTCGTTCACGATCTCCGGCACGGGTCCGGTTCAGGTCTCCCCTGCCTCCGGCAGCTACGTCAGCGGACGCGACGCGTTGTTCAGCTGGCAGCCGGTCGCCGGGGCGGCGAGCTACCGCTTCGATCGACGGCCGGCGAACGAGACCCTGCTCCTCGAGGCGGTGCAGACGGTCGGACTTGACTGGGCCACGCCCTTCACGATCATCGACGGTGCCTACGAGTGGCGGGTCGTCGCGTTCGACCGCGCCGGAGGAACGCTGGGGTCGTCACCGTGGCGCACGATTCGCGTCGACAGCGTTGCTCCCAGGGTCATCAGCAAGTCGCCGAAGAACACCGCCCCGGTCACCAGCAACTTCGTGGTGAAGTTCAGCGAGAAGGTGAAGCACGTCGACGCCACGACGATGCGGATCTACGTGAAGGGCACGCAGGCCAACCTGGCTGCGGTCGTGACCACGAGCAACGGCGGCAAGACGGCGACGCTGAACCCGAAGTCGAACCTGCGGGTGGGCAAGATCTACACCGTCACGCTGTCGAACGCGATCAAGGACCGCGCGGGTATCGCGCTGAAGCCGACCAAGTGGACGGTCATCGCGAAGTAGGCCGGCCAGTACCGATACGAAAGATCCGACGTCTGCGGGGTCAGGACCTCGCCGACGTCGGATCTTTGTGGAGGAGGCGGGTTAGCCGACGCGCTGGGCGTGGTTGATCGGCATCGAGTACAAGGACACGATCTGCACGGTGGATCCCGTGTGGGGAGCGTGCACGACGCGGCCGCCGCCGATGTACATGCCGACGTGCGAGACCGGTGAGTAGTAGAACACCAGGTCTCCCGGCATCAGCGACGAGATCGATACCGGCGTGCCCTGCGTCGACTGGACGCTCGAGGAGTGCGACAGGGCCACTCCGGCGGCCCGCCAGGCGTACATCGTCAGGCCGGAGCAGTCGAAGGCATCGGGTCCGGCCGCTCCGTAGACGTACGGATCGCCGATCTGGTCCAGCGCGGTCTGGACGGCGACGCCGGCCCGACCGGATGCAGGGACGTTGCTGACGGGTGCGCGAGGCGTGCTGCGCGTGGGGGCGCTGAACGTCGGCTCGGCCGCGGCCTGGAGCCTGGCCAGGCGGGCGCGTTCGGCGGCCTCGAGGTTGTCGAGGATGTCCTGCGCCTGCTGGGTCCGGTCGTCGAGCTCGGCCTTGTGCTCGGCGATCTTGGCGCGATCCTTGTTGATGGCCGCGACCTCGCGCTGCGCCTGCTGCTCCTGGACGCCGAGCTGACGCTGCTGCTGGGTGAGCTTGGTGAGCAGTCCGGTCTGCTGATGCTCCACCATCGCCTTGGACGCGACCCCGTTCATGAAGCTGCTCGGGTTGTCGGCCACGAGGAACGAGGTGGTCGTGGAGAGGCCGCCGCCGTTGCGGAAGTCGGACAAGCGCGGTACCGACCACCATCGAGCGCAGCTTCTCGACCCGCGAGCGCTTGCGGTCGACATCAGCCTGCAAGGCGGAGAGCCGCTGCTGAGCGGCCTGCATCTCGACGCGAACCGTGTTGAGGTTCTCCGAGGCGATCTCCGCCTGGTGGTTCAGCGTGTCGATCCGGTCCTTGACCTCGCTGATCGTCGGCTTGTCGCCGGTCGAGGCGCCGTTGGACCCGTTCGGGTCGGCCGCTCCGGGAGAGGCCGAGAGCGCCAGGCTCCCGACCAGCGCTGCAGCGCAGACGAGCGAAAGGCGTTTGGCGGAGATGGACAAGTGGTGTGCGTGGCCGTTCGACACGGGTCGACGGTCTCCCTCTTGATAGCGGACACGAATAGCAGTCGCCCCCGCTCCTGCCTTCTACTGCGTTGCTGCCGGCTCCGTAGGGTGCGTGGCGGGGCTGGCAACGACCGGGCACACACTACCGAGGACGCGGAAAGGCCACCAACTCTGCCCGCGAGTTTCTCAGGATTGTCTGGGTGAAATCAGTCACGTCAACCTCTATAACCACATGTGTCACACCAGTCACGCCCGTTGCACCCGCTCCCGGTGCCGTCAGGCCGACATTCGCTGCTTTCGGGTGCCGGCTCGGCCATCCGGAGGGGCGGAACCAGGCCGGCGTCCGCCAACACGCCGAGCGCTCGCTCCTCCACCTCGTCGAGCTCGACGCCGTAGGGCGGACCTCCCAGCAGGACCGTGACCACACAGTCCGCACACCCGATCCCGCGCATGGTGCATCGGTCGCAGTCGATCACCGTCGGGTCGTCGGGGCGCCCCACCGGGATGTGGTCGCCGACCCAGGTGGGTCGGCCTGAGTCACTGCTCGGTGGCTGGGACCAGGCCCAGTCGCCCCGCTGCGCCGCCTCTGCTGCCATCACGACCTCCAGGTCACGAGTCCCGCTCGTCGGTGAGCCGGACGGGATGTCTTCATGTCTGCCTCGAGGCTATGAGGCGCCACCGACAGTTCTGGGAACTGGCGGAACCGTTGAGAGGCCCCGGCGAGGCGACGCGGAGCGGCGTACCCACCGAACGGGTGAGGCCCTCCTCGTCCGAACGGGCTGACTCTGGACGACAGCGGCAGGTCGGCTTCCGACTTGGTCGTTCCCGCTTACAGAGCGTGTTCGCACCGGTACAAAGGATGAATGTCGATCGACCCACGAGCACGGTTTCGCGCGCAGCGCACCGCTGCCCGCTGCGCTTGCTCGCCGACACCGATCCGGTCGAGCATCGTCTGCTCGAGGAGAGCGAGTTCTCCGCACTGGTCCGGGCGCTCCGGCCGCGGCAGTGGATCAAGAACGTGCTGGTCGCCGCTGCTGCCTTCACCGCGGGGGCCTTTGACGACCCTCAGGTGATCCTCGCCGTCGTGGGCGCGTTCGTCTCCTTCTGCCTGTGCGCCAGCGCCGTCTACCTCGTCAACGACATCCGCGACATCGAGCACGACCGCCGTCACCCCACCAAGCGGATGCGTCCGATCGCGCTGGGGACCCTGCCGATCCCGGTCGCCTGGGCTGCCTCGGCGGGGTGTGCCACCCTCGGGCTCGCACTCTCCTTCAGCGTCGACCCGATGCTGGGCGTGACGATGATCTGCTACGCCGCTCTGCAGTGGTCGTACTCGCTGTGGCTCAAGAACCAGCCGGTCATCGATCTTGCGGTCGTGGCCTCGGGCTTCTTGCTGCGGGCCATCGCCGGAGGCGTCGCCACCGACCTGCCGCTGTCGCAGTGGTTCCTGCTCGTCGCATCCTTCGGCTCGCTCTTCATGGTGGCCGGCAAGCGCTACTCCGAGACCTTCAGTGTCGGGGTCGAGGCACAGACGCGAAACTCCCTGCAGTACTACTCCGAGTCCTACCTGCGCTTCGTGTGGAGCCTTGCCGCAGCGGTCGCCATCACGGCATACAGCCTGTGGGCGTTCGAGGTGGGACAGGGCGCGGCCACGCCCTGGGCAGCCTTCTCGATCGCCCCCTTCGTGCTCGGACTGCTCCGGTATGCCGTCGACATCGACCGCGGCGTTGCCGGTGCGCCTGAAGACATCGTGCTCGGCGACCGGGTGCTCCAGGTGCTGGGCGTGGCATGGTTGGTCCTCGTGGGAATGAACGTCGCTTTGGCATGACCGCTCGCCGCTCCTTGACCGGCTGGGGACGCACCGCGCCTTCGACGGCTGAGGTCGTCGACGTGCGCACGCCCGAAGACGCTCTGGCGTGGGTCGCGCGCAGCGGCGGCCGCGGGGTCACGGCGCGCGGTCTTGGCCGAAGCTACGGGGACGCCGCCCAGAACGCCGGCGGTGTCGTCCTGGACATGACCCGACTCGACCGGATCCACCAGATCGACACGCACCAGGCGACAGTGTCCACCGACGCCGGGGTCAGCCTCGACATCCTCATGCGTGAGCTGCTGGGTCGGGGCCTGTGGCTCCCGGTCATCCCTGGCACCCGCCAGGTCACCGTCGGCGGCGCGATCGCCTCCGACGTGCACGGCAAGAACCATCACGTCCACGGCAGCTTCGCCAACCATGTGACCGAGATCGACCTGCTCACCGCGGACGGCCAGGTCGGCGGCTGACGCCGAACGGTGAGCAGGCCGGCCCTCTTCTGGGCGACTGCGGGAGGGATGGGACTCACCGGCGTCATCCTCCGGGCCACCATCACCTGCAGCCCGTGGAGACGTCGTACTTCATCGTGGACACCGCGCGCGTGCCGGACCTGGACGCCCTGATGGGCCGGCTGGAGGAGCGAGGACGCCAAGTCGCCGTACTCCGTGGCCTGGTTCGACGCCTTGGCGAGGGCAGCCGGCTGGGGCGCGGCGTGGTGACCTCTGGCCGGTCTGCCCGGCCGACGAGCTGCCCCCGACGGCTGCGCGGACGGGAGCACGAGCTGGCCGCGCCGCAGCTGGGGACGGTGCCGCGGCTGGTTCCTCGTGGCCTGGTGAACCGCACACCGCCACGGCGTTCAACGAGCTGTGGTTCCGGCAGGCGCCGGCGAACAGGCGCGACGAGATCCAGGACGTCACGACCTTCTTCCACCCGCTCGACGTCGTGGCGCAGTGGAACCGGCTCTACGGCAGCCGCGGATTCTGCCAGTACCAGTTCGTCGTCCCCGACACTGCTCATGACGTCGTACGACGCTGCACCGAGACCATCGCCGCGTCCGGTCATGTCTCATGCTTGAACGTGCTCAAGAGGTTCGGTGCGGGAAATGCGGCACCGCTCTCGTTCCCGACTGCAGGCTGGACGCTCGCGGTGGACCTTCCGGTTCGTCCGGGCCTGGACCGGCTCTTCCGCGATCTCGACGAGCTCGTGCTGTCCGCCGGCGGCCGGGTCTACCTGGCCAAGGACGCGCGGCTCGACAGCCAGCACGCTGAGGCGGATGTATCCCCGGCTGGAGGAGTTCCGTACAGTCCGACAACAGGTCGACCCGACGGGCGTCTTCCAGTCAGACCTCGCTCGGCGCCTGTCCCTCTGAACGCCTCGAAGGAGACCCGATGATCGACGCGCTGGGCCAGCCACGTTCGCTTGCTCCTGCTCGGAGGAACCTCCGACATCGCGGTTGCAGTCGCCCGCCGGTACGCCGCCCGGGGTGCGGTGAACGTGCACGTCGCGGCGCAGGCCATCGTCTCGGCGCGACGCCGTCGTCGAGGAGCTCGACGTCTCTCGGGTGCACGACCGTGGCGCATGACTTCGAGGCCCGCGAGCCACACAGCCATGCGGCGCTGGTCGCGGCCGTCGCCGAGGACGGTGACATCGACGTGGCGGTGCTGGCCTTCGGAGTCGCTCGGCGACCCCGAGGCGGCCTGGCAGGACGTGGACGTCTCCTTGGACCTCGTGCAGACCAACTACGTGGCGGCGGTGAGCTGCGGCGTCGCGCTGGCCCGGCAGGTGAGCCTGCAAGGTCACGGCGTGCTGGTGGCGTTGTCGAGCGTGGCCGGAGAACGGCCCCGGCGTTCCAACTTCGTCTACGGGTCGACCAAGGCCGGGATGGACAGCTTCTTCACCGGGCTCGGAGAGGCACTGCGAGACGCGGGCGGGCGGGTGCTCGTCGTCCGGCCCGGGTTCGTCCGCTCGAAGATGACCGAGGGGCTCACGCCTGCGCCGCTGTCCGTGACGCCGGACGAGGTCGCCGCGCGCCGTGGTCGAAGCCGTCGCGGCGCGTGCCGAGCAGATCTGGGTCCCGAAGACCTTGCGGTTCGTGATGTCCGGTCTCCGCCACGTGCCCCGCCCGCTGTTTCGCCGGCTGCCCATCTGACGAAGCGCGCACCGACCAACCCCGAGCCGGGCGCGTCGCGACATCGCAGAATCGATCAGACCGGCTCCAATGGCTGGTGCGGTGAGGCCGGCAGCTCTTGCGTCACCTGGTCCCCCACCCGCACGTCACCGCCGTCGAGCACGACAGCCATCACGCCGGCCTTCCGCACGAGTCGGCCGTCGCTAGCCATGGTCCAGCGTGGCGCGCATCAACCCAGGAGTGAACGTATCGAGCTGGCGGCACGGGTTGCGGAGGCCGGTGATCTCGAGGACCGCGGACGCACCGAGCCGCAGCCGTGTCCCGCGGGGCAGCGCGAGAAGGTCGACACCGCGGGTCGTGATGTTCTCGCCGACGTCACCGGGGCGGACCGTGAAGCCCAATCCGGCCAGCTCGTCGAGCAGCTCGGCATGGATCAGATGGACCTGTCGCAGGTTGGGTTGCGTCGGGTCACGGCGTACGCGAGAGCGATGCTGGACCGTGCGTCCGAGATGCGCATCCCCCTCCACGCCAAGTCCTTCCACCAGGCGGATCGAGTCCTGGGAGTCCTTGCTGAAGGAATGTGCCGGGGCGGCGTGGACGCCTACGACGACGGCGCCCTTGGAGGTCACAGTCCCATCGCCTTGATCAGGGCCGTCGACGCCACGGAGCGTGCGCCCATCTTCGTCACGGACTCGGCCACCTCGCGATCGGTGGACACCACGATCACCGAGCGGCCCATCGGCTCCGCGCTCACCAGTTGCCGGATCAGGTCGTCCGCGATCACTCCCGGCGGACTGAACCGCACCCGGACACCGCGCGGCGAGGTCACCCCCGGCGGATGGGTGAGGTCGGCACCGTCGAACACGATGGTGGTCTCGACGGATCGACCTCCGACCAGACCTGCGACGCCACTGGTCAGCCGTGAGCGCTGCTGGTCCAGAGGGGCGGTCGGCCAGGCGGTCTTGGACACGTTGTAGCCATCCACGATCAGGTGTGAGCGTGGGATGTCCAGCAGCTTGCGCAGCAGCGTCGGGTCATCGTTGAGCAGGGCGCGGCCGACCCCGGCTGTCGGCGAGGCCGCCTCGGGTTGCACCGACTGCACCGTGTCGGCCGGCAGCACCTCCGCCGGCGGGAGCGCGAGCTCTCGCCGCAGACCTGACGTGCTCTCCATGATCGTGTCGAGGAGCAGGCGCAGGCGCATCACCTCGCTGTCCTTGTCGTCGCGCCCGGCGCGCCGGCTGGCGGCCTGGTCCGACTCGAGCTGCTCGATCCGCTGGCGCAGCCGCCGCTGCTCGGCGTCGGCCGCTCGGGCGGCCGCCTCCGCGTCGCGGCGCGTGGAGTCTGCCGCGGACGTGGCCCGGTCAGCGCCCTCCTCAGCCTCCTTGAGCTGCACGCGGACGTGGCCAAGGGTGCGACGCAGCTGGGCGTTGTCGGCCTTGAGCTGGTCGATCTGCGCCTTGAGCTTCTCGCGGACGGCTTTGGTCTCTCCCCTCGACCGGCTGAGGTCGGTCTGGAGCTTCTCGATCGCCGCGGCGTCATCGCCACCGGTCGGCGCAGCCGTGCTCAGGCGTTCCAGCGCGCGATCCACCCAGGTATGCCACCCCTCGGGGCGTGCCAGGAACGCGTACGCGCCGGCCTCCACGACCAGGTCGTCACTGATCTCGTCCGGGTCGCCGGACTCGACCCGAGCGGCCAGGTCCGACGCGACCGCCCGGACCTGCGTCGCCAGGTGCTCGCGGAACTCGGGGTCGTCTTCGACGGCCTGCGCGATCTGATTGCCGACCAGCTTGGCGCGCTTGGCCGGAGCGAAGGACGCGGACTTGCGAAGCGCCGGCGGCAGCTGCGGCAACGGCATCCGGCCGAGCCCTTGCGACGCGAGCGCCACTACCCGCCCGCGCAGCAGGGCCGGCAGGGCTCGGGGTTCGCCGGCGGGCTCGGCGTCGGTCATGGCGGCGTACCACCGGGCCGAGCCACGACCTCGATCGCGTCGTTGCGGCCGCACCAGCGACAGAGCACGGAGCTCACGGCGTGGGCGAGCGTGGTCGTCTCCTCGACCTGAGGCTCACCCGACAGGTCGAGGTGCCAGTACTCACGCGTGGTCGCGGTCCGTACGACGTCGAACCGGGTGAGGTTGCCGCACGCCCCGCAGCGCCACCTCTGGTTCGCGCCGGGCAGCCCGACGGCCGTGTCGTCGGACGAGCTGGACGTCGTCGAGGAACCGGATTCGTCGCGCGGGCTTTCGGTGAGCGAGCCCGCGCCGGTCGCGTCACCCATCGTCGTCTCCTCGCCTGCTGGTCGGGTCAGTCCAGCGTAGTGCCGCGACCGGGCCGGCTCCCTCGCACGACCAGGCCCGGCGTGTGGCGTCGAGGTCCAGGCGCGTCGGAACGGGTTTCGTCGGCAGGCGGCTCTACCGTTCGAGTCATGAGCACCTTGCTCGCGGCGACCACCGCCCCGCACCAGCCTGACGGGGCGGGCTCGGGTGTGGCGGTCCAGCAGACGTTCGACGAGCTCGGGCGGCCGCTGCGCGAGATCACCTTCGTGGTCGTCGACCTCGAGACCACCGGCGGTTCCGCCTCCGGTGGGTCTTCGATCACCGAGATCGGAGCGGTCAAGGTGCACGGGGGCGAGGTGCTCGGCGAGTTCCAGACCCTGGTTCGGCCCAGCGAGCCCATTCCGCCGTTCATCTCCGTGCTCACCGGGATCACGAACGCGATGGTCGCCGGCTCGCCCAGAATCGACTCGGCGCTGCCGGCCTTCCTCGAGTTCGCGCGCGGCTGTGTGCTCGTGGCGCACAACGCTCCCTTCGACGTCGGCTTCCTCAAGCACTACGCCGACCAGCAGGGGCTGCCCTGGCCACGTTTCGAGGTGCTCGACACCGCCAAGCTCGCCCGCCGGGTCGTGACGCGCGACGATGCGCCGAACTGCAAGCTGTCGTCCCTGGCACGTCTCTTCAACGCTTCGACGACGCCCAATCACCGTGCGCTGTCCGACGCGCGGGCGACCGTGGACGTGCTGCACGGGCTGATGGAGCGACTGGGCAACCTCGGCGTCCACACGCTTGAGGAGCTGTCGACGTTCTCGTCCCGGGTGTCGACAGCACAGCGCAAGAAGCGGCACCTGGCCGAGCAGCTTCCGCACGCACCAGGGGTCTACCTGTTCCGCGACAGCCAGGGACGCGTGCTCTACGTCGGTACGTCGAAGGACCTGCGCTCGCGCGTCCGTACCTACTTCACGGCCAGCGAGACCCGCTCGCGGATGGGCGAGATGGTGGGGCTGGCGAGTGCCGTCGACGGCATCACCTGCGCGACCCCGCTCGAGGCAGAGGTCCGCGAGCTGCGGCTGATCGCCGAGCACAAGCCGCGCTACAACCGCCGCTCGAAGTTCCCTGAGCGGGTCAGCTGGGTCAAGCTCACGGTCGAGCACTGGCCGCGGCTCTCCCTCGTCAAGCAGGTGCTCGATGACGGCGCCGACTATCTGGGCCCCTTCCGTTCCCGTTCCTCGGCCGAGGCCGCCATGGCCGCCTTGCACGAGAGCTTTCCGATCCGGCAGTGCAGCGGCCGGCTTCCCCGTCGCCCGAGCCGCAGCGCCTGTGTCCTCGCCGAGATGGGTCGTTGCCTCTCACCGTGCGACGGCAGCGCCAGCGAGCACGACTACACGGTGACCGTCGACGCCCTGCGGCGCACGCTCGACGCGTCACCGGAGGCCGTCACGGCTGCACTTCGGCGCCGGATGGACTCCCTGGCTGTGGCGGAGCGGTTCGAAGAGGCTACGTCGCACCGCAACCGGATGACGAGCTTCATTCGGGCCGCCGCCCGGTCCCAACGACTACGCGCGCTCACCGGTTGTCCCGAGATCGTGGCCGCCCGTCGCAACGACCTCGGTCGCTGGGAGGTGCACGTCGTCCGGCACGGGCGACTCGCGGCCGCCGGGCTGATTCCCGCCGGCGCCAGTGCCCGCGACTGGACCGAGACCCTGCGCGCAGGCGCCGACACGGTGCTGCCCGGTCCGGGCCCGGCTCCCGCGGCCACCACCGAGGAGTCGGAGAAGGTGCTGCGCTGGCTCGAGCAACCCGGCGTCCGGCTCGTCACCGTCGAGGGCACGTGGTCATGTCCGGTCGACGGAGCGGAGTCTCATCGCGAGCTCCTCGACTCCATCGACTCCTCGCGGGACGCGTTGGTGCCGTTCGACACCCCGCGCCTGAGCAGCACGGTCGCCCAGCCGGTGCGATGAGGCGAGGATGCTGAGCGGGATCAGCGCAGCACGGACAGCATCGACGAGTAGTCGTCGGTCCACACCACAGGCGCCTCGACGTCCATCGGGCGCCACCCGGCGTCCGAGACGAGCCGGCCGACAACATCGCTGTCCGCGCTCAGCACCGCCCACCGGCTGTCGCTGGCTCCGGGTTCACTCGCCGATCTTGCTCCGACAGCCCCCTGCCAGCCCTGCTCGCGCGCAGCCGCCGACAGGACCGGCTCGAGGTCGAAGAGCCGGTTGGTGATGTGGACGACGATCAGGCCGTCGGGCGTGAGCCGGTCGGCGTACATGTCCATCGCCTCGGCCGTCAGCAGGTGCACCGGGATCGAGTCTGAGCTGAAGGCATCCAGCACGATCACGTCGTAGGTGCCGCTCGGTTGGGCCGCCAGCCGCAGCCGACCGTCTCCGACGACAGTCTCGACGTCAGCCTGCGAGTCCCGCAGATAGGTGAACAGGTCAGGATCCTCAGCGATCGCCACCATCTCCGGGTCGATCTCGTAGAACGTCATCTGCTGCTGAGGGCGGCCGTACGCCGCCATCGTGCCGGCGCCGAGCCCGACGACGGCCACCGAGTCGAAGGAGCCGTTGTCGAGCGCCCAGACGTCCCCGAGCGGCCCCGAACGGCTGTAGTAGGTCGTCGGGGTCTGCGATGAGGCCGAGCTGAGGAACTGCGTGCCGTGCAACGTCGTGCCGTGGATCATCGTGTGCATCACACCGTCCGATCGGACCGTGTACGACCCGAAGAAGGTGCGGCGCTGGTCGATCACGTTGCTGCTGGTGCCGACCGCCAGCGCGACGAACGTGACGGCCAGCCCGACGGCCAGCAGCGCAGGTCGACGTGTCAGGAGCAGCCCGACCGCGATCGTCGCGGCGACCGAGCCGGCAAACGCGAAGGTGGACACCGACAGCGCGCTCTTCACCCCGTAGAGGCAGACCAGCGTCGTGACGACGACGGCGAGCACCAGGAGCGGTGCCATCAGCGACGGGTGATAGCGGCCGCCGAAGCTGCGCACCGGCTTGGGGAACTGACCGACAGCGAGCAAGGGGATCGCCAGGAGCACCAAGGGATACTCGAGCACCCGGTCGAAGACGATGGGAGCGATCAGCCCGTTGAGCACGCCACCGACCGCGCCACCGACGGAGATGACCACGAAGTAGTAGGTCAGGTGCTGCGGGTGCGGCCGCTCGGCCGCGAGCCGGGCGTGCGCGGCGTACCCGACGGTCGAGAGCACGATCACGCTGAGCACCACCGACACCACGACGGGGGTGGGCGTGGTGATCATGGCGGTGACCGCGGCGGCGAAGCCGATCCCGACGGTGAACCTGACGAACCGCGGGGAGCTCGTCTGGCCGAGGCGGCCGAAGGCGAGCACGAACGTGGCCAGGTAGATCGCCAGCGGCACGACCCACAGCAGCGGGATCGCCGCGACATCGGTCGAGATGTGAGCGGTCACGGCCAACATCAGGGAGGAGGGCAGGAATGCCAGCCCCAGCCATCGCAACGTCTGGCGCCGAGAGACGGCCACGACGCGTGCGGGGCCAACCACGACCGCTGAAGGGGTCGAGGGGTCGGCAGGAGACGCGGTCCGTCTGGCCAGGTGGAGCGCGCTCAGAGCGCAACCGGCCGTGAGAAGCACGAACACCAGGTAGCCCAGCGACCAGAGCTGTCGCTGCGCCTGCAGGCTGAGATGGGGCTCGATGAGGAAGGGGTACGCCAGCAAGCCGCCAAAGCTGCCCAGATTGCTGGCCGCGAACAGGAAGTAGGGGTCCCCGGCCCGTGGGCCTCCGGCCCAGAAGAACCACTTCTGGAGCAACGGTCCGGTCGTGGCGAGGACGAGGAACGGCAGCCCGACCATCAGTCCGAGCGTCCTGAGCAGCCACAGGACCGGACTTCCGTCCAGCGGTGGCACGGCTGTGGCGGGAAGGGTCAGTGGCAAGGCGACGAGCGGGACGCACAGCACCGCGAGATGCAGCCAGGGCTGGCGGCCGGCGCCCCACCGTCGGGTCGAGCCGTGGGTGTAGAGGTAGCCGCCGATGAGCAGGACCTGGAAGAACAGCGAGCTGGTGCTCCAGACCGTCGCCGAGCCGCCGTAGTCGGGCAGGAGCAGCTTCGCGACCAGTGGCTCGACCACGAACAGCAGCCCGGCCCCCGTCGCGGCGGTGACGCAGAACAAGACGACCAGCAGGCGGTCAGTCCTGGTGGTGCGCGACGACGAGTCCGAGACCGGCGCGCCATGACCCGGCGGCGACGCGACAGAGCCCGCGCGGGTGCGCCCGGGCTCGAGCTCGACCGCCGGAGCTCCGACGGTGCCGGTGTGACTAGCCATCCTGTCGAGGCTAGTGATCCACCGCCTCCGCTCATGGCGCTATGGCGACGAATCAGCCGAACGGTCGAGTGCGCCAGATGGCCGGGTTCGTGCGCGGCCAGTAACGTCTGGACCTCGTCGACACGCGTTCTGGAGGATTCGATGAGCACCCTTCCCTACGGCTCCTGGCCATCCCCGATCACGGCCGACGTGCTGGTGGACGAAGGCGCGCTCGACATCGGGTTCCCCCGCGTCGACGGGCCTGACCTGTACTGGCTCCGGGCCCGGGCCAGCGAGGGTGGGCGCGGCGAGCTCGTGCGGCGTACTCCGGACGGCGTCACCACCAGCATCACCCCCGCTCCCTGGAACGTGCGCTCACGCGTGCACGAGTACGGCGGCGGCCCCTACGCCGTACGCGACGGCATCGTCATCTTCGCCAACCTCGACGACCTCCGGCTGTACCGCCTCGACGTCGGTGACTCCTCTGCTGCGCCCGCCGCGATCACACCCGAGGGTGTCCACCGGTACGCGGAGCCGGTCATCGACGTACGACGACGTCGGGTGATCGCGATCCGCGAGGACCACACCGATCCTGCGGCGCCGGTCAACACCCTGGTCAGCCTCGACCTCGACGGGGACAACGCCGATGGTGGCCAGGTGATCGTCGAGGGAACCGACTTCGTCGCGGCCGCCGACCTGAGCCCGAACGGTGACCGGCTGGCCTGGGTCAGCTGGGACCTGCCACGCATGCCGTGGGAGGCGAGCACGGTCCACCGGGCAGATCTCGACGGCGACGGCGGACTTTCCTCGGTCACCGAGGTCACGGACGGGTCGACCTGGGTGCAGCAGCCACGCTGGGCTCCGGACGGACGACTGTTCTTCATCGAGGAGAGCAGCGGGTGGGCCAGCCTCGCCGTGCTCGATCCGGAGGAGTCCGACGTGACGCCCCGGCGTTTCGTGGTCGACGGGCTGGAGTTCGGCAGCCCGAACTGGTTTCTCGGGGCGCGCGACTACGACTTCCTGCCCGACGGGCGTCTCCTGGCAGCCGCGTGGGACACCGGGATCGCCCGGCTCGTCGTCATCGACCCGAGGGACGGCTCCTGCACTGCGCTGGACGGCGACCTGGTTGTGATCGACGGTCTCGCCACCATGTCGGACGGCCGGGTCCTCAGCCTGGCGTCGACGCGCACGAAATCCAGGGCCGTCGTCCTCCTGGCCGTCCCGGACGACGGTGATGCCGAGCCCTCCGGACGTGCAGACCGTGGAGACGTCGAGCGACCTGACCGTCGATCCGGGGATGACCAGCCTGGCCGAGAGCGTGAAGTGGACCAACTCCGCGGGTGAGACCGTCCACGGGTTCTACTACCCGCCGGCCCATGGCGACGTAGCAGGCCCGGAGGGCGAGCGTCCACCGCTCCTGGTCGAGTCGCACGGCGGGCCGACGTCGCTGCACTCAGCGTCCTTCAAGCTGGGCTTCCACTACTGGACAAGCCGGGGGTTCGCGATCCTGGACGTCAACTACGGCGGGAGCAGCGGCTTCGGCCGCAGCTACCGGCAGCGGCTGGACGGGCAGTGGGGCGTGGTCGACGTCGACGACTGCGTCAGGGGCGCCCTTGCCATGGCCGAGCAAGGACGCGCCGACCGCGACCGCCTCGCGATCCGGGGTGGGAGCGCCGGTGGCTATACGACCCTGCGAGCCCTGACTGCGTCGGACGTCTTCGCCGCCGGTGCCAGCCACTTCGGCATCGGTGACCTGGAGTCAATCGCCAAGGAGACCCACAAGCTGGAGTCGCGGTACCTCGACTCGCTGATCGGGCCGTATCCCGAGCGGCAGGACCTCTACGTCGAGCGGTCCCCCATCCACCATCTCGATGACTTGAGCAGCCCGATGATCTTGTTCCAGGGGACCGAGGACAAAGCGGTCCCGCCCAACCAGGCGACGAGCATGGCGGAGGCGTTGCGCGTCAAGGGTCTGCCGGTCGCCCTGGTGATGTTCGAGGGTGAGGGCCACGGTTTCCGACAGGCCGCCAACATCAAACGGGCACTGGAGGCCGAACTGTATTTCTACGGGCGTGTCCTCGGATTCACTCCCGCCGACGACATCGATCCTGTCCCGATCGACAATCTCTAACCGGCTCGACAAGCCGACCGATCAATCGTTGTCGTCGTCGGGAGTCGGACCCCAGTTCGGGCGGTACTCAAAGAGATCGAGCTGGGACACGGGTCGTTTGCCCTCGCCGTTCCACCGCATCCGCCAGATGTCCCCGTGCACGATCGGGTCGGAGTCCAGGTACTTGAACCTCACGTACGCCACCTGGCGACCGTCCGGAGACCACGACGGGTTGAAGTTTGAGACCGGAAGCGCTTTCGGAGACGTCAGGTAGCGGATCGGGTGGGGCCCACCGCAGACTGCCCGCGTGGTGGCCACCGCCGACGAGATCCCGGGAGGAGCCTCCCCGTGGCCGTGGGTCTCGAACACGGCCAGGTCCTTCGTCGGCCCCGTCGTGGCCGGCGACACGTCCGGAAGATCGGCGTTCAAGCGCCAGGGCGTCAAACGACACGCTCCGGTCCCGTCAGGGTTCATCCGGAAGATCGCGATCGTGTCGGTGGCGAGCCTCAGCCGTGCGAGGACCAGGTAGCCCCCCGGCGCGAACTGAGCCCAGGTGTCCTCGAAGCGTCCGTCCACCCACGACGGTGTGATTCGCCTCAGGTGCTCGCCCTCCAGGTCCGTCTGCCACAACGCAGCCGAGACCGCGTTGCCCTGACTGTCGATCGGTCCGATCACGCGTTCGAAGATGAGGTGGCGACCGTCCGGAGTCCAGGTCGGCTGGTTGGTTCCCACGCACGGGTCGACGCAACCGACGTCCAACGCGCGCTCCCCTCGGCCGTCGGCGCCGACGATGCCAAGCGTGGACACGTATCCGTACGTCGGGTCGGGGATGTCTCGTTCGTACGCCACGAGGCGTCCGTTCGGGGACACCTGCGGGTCGACGTCGTACACGTCGCTGGCAGGATCCGTCAGTCTGCGGGGTCGGTGCCCGTTCGGGTCGCTCGAGACAATGCGGGAGCCGTTGAAGTCGAGATCGACGAACTGGGACCAGGCGATTCTCCCACCTGGATCATGGCCAGGATGAGCCTGGGCCTTCGCGACGAGCCGCGACGCGCCAACGCCGGAGCCAGCCCGGCCCGCGTCAGCGGCAGCACCGTTGGCCAGAGCGGCACAGACAATCAGCGCTGCCGCGGCCATCGGTGCGGTCCGGTTTCGTCGCCATCCCAACGCCTGACTTCCGTCACCGTCTGCACGCATGATGTCTCACTCCGTTCTCTCCTCGCACCCCCAGGCTCTCCGCGAGTGTCCTGACCTGCTCAGTTGGCGAAAATCCCTAGTTCTAGGGATGCCCTGGTGCCACCATCAGGAGATGACCAGTACGGTCAGAGAGGCGCGGGGTCAGTTCCTCGATCTGGTTGGACGACCCGCCTCCGGACCTGACTTCGGCGCTCACGTCGCGGAGGTCGTGCAATCCCTGCTCCCTTTCGACGGCTGGTGCCTGTTCGGGCTGGATCCCATCAACGGGCTCCGCACCTTCCAGTTCGGTGGCAAAGGCACCGAGCACACGGCCGAGATGGCCGCCAACGAAGCCCTTCAGGACGACGTGAACAAGTACACGGAGCTTGGTCGCGCCACGGTCCCCGTGGGCTGGTTGGCGCGAGACCACCCTCGAGCCGACGGAAGCTTCCGCTTCAACGAGATTCTTCGACCCCAAGGCTTCGAGTCCGAGCTTCGGATCGTGCTGCGCGACAGCGGCCGTGTGTGGGGCGCCCTGGCCTTGTTCCGCGAAGATCGGCGGGGCTCGTTCGGAGACGCCGACGTCGCGACCGCGGCGCAGCTGTGCGCCCCGTTGGCCCGCGCCGTACGCTGCCACCCCACCCGACGCTTCTCCGGTGTGCCCGAACCACTTCCCCCGGGCGTCATCCTGCTGAAGGGGGGCAATCAGCTGATCGCGTCGGACGAGGCACGCGCGTGGCTCGAAGACCTGGTCCCCGGTGGGCATGACGAGACCCACATCGACGACGTGACGCGCGTGGTGTTCGACGCGGCCAATGCGGTACGGCGCGGCGGCTCCCCGCCGCACACGGTCGTTCGAACCGTCAGCGGCCGGTGGTTGTGGGTCCAGGGCTCCGATCTGAGCGATGGCCAGGTCGCTGTCGTCCTGCAGGCAGCCTCGATCCGGCAGCTGCTGCCCACCGTCGCGCGGATCCACGACCTGACGCGCCGGGAGGCGGAGGTGCTGGAGCAGCTGGCGTCCGGGCTGGCGACCAAACAGATCGCCCGCGAGCTGAGGTTGTCGCCGTACACCGTCAACGACCACGCCAAGGCGATCTACCGCAAGTGCGGAGTCACCGGTCGCGACGACCTGTTCGGCCGGCTGGCCTGAATGACTTGTCAGTGTGGGGTGTCGGTGTTGACGCTCAGCGAGCTCTGACAACTCGGTCGAGGGCCGCCAGCCCATCCGGGGTGCCCGGCCAGTGGCGCTCCAGGGTCTCGTGGCCGGCTCGGCGTACGACGGACCGCAGCACCAGCGCGACCACGATGGCATCGTCGGCATACCCCAGCACCGGGATGAAGTCGGGCACCAGGTCGAGTGGCAGCGCCAGGTAGCCGAGCAGCGCCCACAGCCGCAGCCGGATCCCCCGAGGCAGCGTGCCGTCCCGGGCCAGGCGCGACACCAGACGTATGACGTCGGGAAGCAGTCGGAGCAGGTCCTTGAGCCGTGTCTCGTCAGGGCGGCTGAACCACAGCACCGCCAGCAGCACGGTCCAGGTCAGGACCAGCCCCGCCAGCACGCCGATCAGCGTCTGCCACCACACACCGGCATGGTGTCACGACGGCACCGGCGCCCCGGGCGTTAGGCTCGTCGGCGTACGGACCGAACCAGCGAGGAGTGCCCGTGATCACCGCGATCGTCTTCATCAAGGCCGAGGTGTCGCAGATCCCCGAGGTGGCCCAGCAGATCGCGTCCATCCAGGGAGTCAGCGAGGTCTACTCCGTCACCGGCGGCATCGACCTGATCGCGCTGCTGCGCGTGCGCAAGCACGACGACGTCGCGGCGCTGGTGCCGGACCACATCAACAAGGTGCCCGGCGTGCTGTCCACAGAGACGCACATCGCCTTCCGCACGTACTCCAGCCACGACCTCGAGGCCGCCTTCTCCCTCGGCGTCGAGGAGTAGCCCGGTCCACCAAGGAACGTCCCCTCTGACCGTCAGCCCGGCTTGCACGAATGGCGCGGTCCTCAGGTGCCGACCGCGCCGTCGGTCGCCTCACGTAACAGGTCCAGGTGGCCACAGTGGCGAGCAGTCTCCTCGATCATGTGCAGCATCGCGAAGCGCAGGGTGAAGTCCATGCCCGCTCCGCAGGCAGAATCGTCCAGGTCGGCACGCTGGATCGCGCGTCGAGAGTTCGCGCACTCCTCGACGTAGTCGGCAACGATGGTGGCCAGCGTGTCGCCCGGCTCGATTCGGAAGTTGCCGTGCAGGTCGTCGTCTGGCCACGGCCAGACCACGTCGAGATCGGCGAAGTCGATGCTGAACCAGAAACGCTCCGTTCCGGCCAGGTGTTTGACTACCGTGGCCGGCGTCAGCGTGGACGGCGACACCGCTGCGGTGAACGCTTGAGCATCGGTCAGACCGGCCACCTTGTTGACCACTGTCGCGCGGTAGAAGTCGAGCATGCTCTCGAGCATCACCCTCTCGGAGCCGCGCTCGAGCGGACGGAAACGCGGCAACGGCATCACCTCGGTCATGCCGCCAGCCTATGAAGGTCAAGGGGAAACCGCAGCGACTTACGGCTGTCCTCGGCATACCTCAAACATGGAGACCCAGTCAGAGCGACGCTGCGGCGAGCCAGGTCTCGAGCTTGGCCTTCGACGCTCCGGAGTCGACCGCCTCGGTCGCACGCTCCAGGCCGGTGGCCAGCCGGTCGTGCAGGCTCGCGGTCTGGCCAGAGGTGTCGTACGCCGCGATGCCGGCGGCGGCGTTGAGGAGCACAGCGTCGCGGACCGGACCGGTCTCGCCCGCGAGCAGCCGGTGGACCACCGCCACGTTGAACGCCACGTCACCACCTTTGAGGTCGGACGGCTGAGCTCGGGCGACCCCCAGCTCTGTCGGGTCGAGGACGTGCTCGGTCACCTCCCCGGCCACGATGGACCAGACCTGTGACGTCGTCGTGGTCGTCAGCTCGTCCAGTCCGTCGTGGCCACGGAAGACGAAGCCGTCCACCCCTCGCTGGGCCAGCACGCCGGCGATGATCGCCGCCATCCGGGGGTCAGCCACGCCGACCGCCTGGGCTGCCGGCCGGGACGGGTTGGCCAGGGGACCGAGGAAGTTGAAGGTCGTCGCCACTCCGAGCTCACGCCGTGGCACGGCTGAGTGCCGCAGCGCCGAGTGGAAGACCGGAGCGAAGCAGAAGGTCAGCCCGACCTCCTGGGCGATCTCGGCAACACGTTCGGCCGGCAGGTCGAGCGGGACGCCGAGCCCCTCGAGCACATCGGCGGAGCCGCACGACGACGAGGCAGCGCGGTTGCCGTGCTTCACCACCGGCACACCTGCCCCGGCTGTGACGAGTGCGGCCATCGTGGAGATGTTGACGGTGTGCGATCGATCCCCACCGGTCCCGACGATGTCCACGGCTCGGCCCGGGTAGCTCAACGGTGCGGCGAACTCGTACATCGTCGCTACCAGTCCCTCGACCTCCTCGACGGTCTCTCCCTTGGCCCGCAGCGCCACTGCGAAGCCGGCGATCTGGGACGGCGTCGCCTCACCGGACAGGATCTGGCGCATCGCCCAACCGGTCTGGGTCGAGGTCAGGTCACGTCTGGCGATCAGGCTCGACAACACGTCGGGCCAGGTCAGCGTGGTCTCGTCCCCCACGGTCGTCGCCTAGCCGGCGGTGAGCTCGGCACGCGGGCGGAGCAGCCTGATCACCGCTTCGGCGAGCTCGATCGGGTCGATCGGATGCGGTACCGCTGCCTCGGCGCGTGACCAGGTGGCCAACCACCCGTCCTCGCGCCGCCCGGTGAGCACCAGAACCGGCGGGCACTGGTAGATCTCGTCCTTGAGCTGGCGGCAGATCCCCATCCCCCCGGCCGGGACGGCCTCACCGTCGAGGATGGCGAGGTCCACTCCCCCGGCGTCCATCGTGGCGATGACCGCGGGCTCGGTGGCGCACTCGACGTACTCGATCTCGGGCAGGTCGGGGTGGGGTCGCTTGCCGAGCGCGAGCCTGACCTCGTTGCGGGTGTTCGAGTCGTCGCTGTAGACCAGCACCAGCATGGATGACCTGCCCTCGTCCGTGAGCGTGCAATGCGCGCCGCTGATGTTACCGGGGCGACGGCGTCGCCCGCTCGGCCGCCTCCTCGCGGTCCAGCCTGCGGTCCTCGCGTTCCGCCTCCCGCTGACTCTGGCGCACCCACTGCACGAAGAGCACCGTGAAGATCACCAGCCCGACCACGTCACCGCTCCCCCAAAGGAGGGAGCCGGCGATGTGCTGGTCGTCCAGCGGCGACGGAGGCCAGGTGCGGTTCAGCGCGTTGTACCAGTTCGCGGCAATCGGCTGGTTCATCGACAGGACGGTCACGCCCAGGAACGCGTGGAACGGCAGCGTCGCGAAGACGGTCAACATCCGGAACGGATAAGCGACTCGCCCGGGTACGGGGTCAAGTCCCAGCAACGGCCAGAAGAACAGGCACCCGACCACGAGGAAGTGCACGTGCAGCAGATCGTGCAGCACCGGTGAGCGCAAGGTGGCCTCGTACCAGCCGGAGAAGTAGAGCACCCACGGGCTGGCGACGAAGATGGTGAACGCGACCGGAGGGAACGACAGCACTGCCGCAACTTTGCTGTGCAGGAGTGCGAGCAGGGCCTTGCGCCCCCCACGCGGCAGGGTCCGCAGGGCCAGGGTGACCGGGGCGCCCAGCGCGAGGAACACCGGTGCCAGCATGGACAGCACCATGTGCTGCGCCATGTGCATGCTGATCAGCACGGTGTCGTACGTCGCCAACGACGAGCATGTCGCGACCAGCAGGGAGCCCAGCCCGAGTCCGCAGAAGCTGGCGGTCCGGAGCCACGACCAGTGGTCGCCACGGCGGCGCAGCCGGCGTACACCGACCAGGTAGACCACGCCGACCGCCACGATCGCGACGATCGCCAGCCAGTCCAGCGTCCAGGCCGAGAACACCCGTCCCAGCGTGATCGCCGGGACCTGCTCGCCCTCGTCGGCATGGGCCAGGAAACTCACGCCATCAGCCTAGGCGGATGGGCCAGGAGCAGGTGTCCCGGGCGAGCCGCTGGCGGCCCCACTGGCGCGGCCCGGCGACGTGCCCCAGGTCACGGTCACCGGCCTTATGCATCACGGGGGGTCGATGTGTCCCATCGGGGTGCGTGAGGCCATAATGGCCGGGTGGCGACTACGACGGCGATCTCCGCTTCCCGGCTGCACGGACAGCACGACCGACCAAGCATGGTCAGCGTGGGAACCATCGTCTGGCTCTCCAGCGAGCTGATGTTCTTCGCGGCGCTGTTCGCCTGCTACTTCACGCTCCGCAGCGCCACACCGGACACTGTCGCCTTGTGGACTCAGGAGACGGCGAAGCTGAACGTTCCCTTCGCCGCTGTCAACACCACGGTGCTGGTGCTCAGCTCGGTGACCTGCCAGCTCGGCGTGTTCGCCGCTGAGCGAGGACAGGTCGGGCGCGCTGGTGGGGTCCTCGACTTCCGCAAGTGGGGCCTGCGCGAGTGGTTCGTGCTCACCTACGTCATGGGCTCGTTCTTCATCGCCGGTCAGGTGTTGGAGTACTCCGCCCTTGTCGCGGAGAACGTCACGATCCCGTCGTCGCCGTACGGCTCGATCTTCTACCTCACCACCGGCTTCCACGGCATCCACGTGACCGGTGGCCTGATCGCCTTCTTGTTCGTGCTCGGCCGCACGTTCATGGCCCGCACGTTCACCCACGAGCAAGCCGTGACTGCGATCGTGGTGTCGTACTACTGGCACTTCGTCGATGTCGTCTGGATCGGCCTGTTCGCCACGATCTACCTGCTGCAGTAACGCCTGACCCGTAGTCCGCCCGTGAGACCTGCTTCGACGAACGGCCTTGGCCGGAGAGAAGGGACACGACTTCAGTGAAGTTCCTGTCGACACGACGGCGTCACCCGCTTGCGGGGCTGGTCGTCGTGCTGCTCGGCCTGGTGATGACCGCCGGCCTGTACTCCGCCTTCCGCCCGGCTGTGGCAGGTGAGTCGACCAAGGCCGACGAGCAGCTGATCTCCCAGGGTCGCAAGCTGTTCACCGTCGGCTGCTCGTCCTGTCACGGCCTCAACGGTGAGGGCGTGCTCATGAAGGGCGGCAGCAACTACGGTCCGCCCCTGGTCGGCGTCGGCGCCGCCGCCGTCGACTTCCAGGTCGGTACCGGCCGGATGCCTGCGCAGCAGCCCGGCACGCAGATCCCGGCCAAGCAACCGACCTTCAGCGACGCCGAGGTGGAGGCCCTCGCGGCGTTCGTCGCGTCCCTCGGTCCCGGGCCGGCCATTCCCGACGCCGAGGCCACCGACACCAGCAACGCCAGCGTCAGCCGGGGCATCGAGATCTTCCTCGCCAACTGCTCGGCCTGCCACAACTTTGCCGGACAGGGCGGTGCGCTGCCCAGCGGTCGCTATGCGCCGAGCCTGATGGACTCCACTCCCAAGCACATCCTCGAGGCGATGCTGACCGGTCCGCAGCAGATGCCCAACTTCCCGGACACGACGCTCACCCCCGAGGACAAGAAGGACGTCATCGCGTTCATCGAGTCGCTCCAGAACAAGACGGAGTACGGAGGCGCCGCGCTCGGTAGCAAGGGCCCGGTCACCGAAGGCCTGTTCGGCTGGCTGTTCGGCATCGGAGCACTCGTGCTCGCCGCGGTCTGGATCGCGAACAACGGGGCTCGAGCCGGAAAGAAGAACAAGGCATGACCGACCACAACGAGATCGAGCGCCGCGCAGACTTCGATCCCAACCGGGCCTCGACCGAGGTGGGGCCGATCGCCGACCCGGGCCTTCCGGAGCACGAGCCCCGGCCCACCGACGTCGACCCCAAGCTGGAGCGTCGCGCCGAGCGCCAGGTTGCCGGCATGTTCCTGCTGGCGGCATTGTTGACCGTCGGCTTCGCCGTCGCCTACTTCGCCTTCGAGCCCGGCAACGGTGAGCTGGTCTACGGCTACGGCGCCTCCAACCTGTTCCTGGGGCTCACGCTCGGGCTGGCGCTGCTGCTCATCGGGATCGGGCTGATCCAGTGGGCCCGCAAGCTGATGGGTGACCACGAGATCATCGAGTACCGCCACGGAGCGGCCTCGACTCCAGAGGACCGCGAGGAGACGCTTGCCGCCTTCTACCAAGGCGCCGAGGAATCCGGCTTCACCCGGCGTCGGCTGATCCGCAACAGCCTGCTGACGAGCCTGGGACTGCTCGGGGTGCCCGCCGTCGTGCTGCTGCGCGACCTCGGTCCGCTGCCCGGGAGCAAGCCCGCCCACACGGTCTGGAAGAACGGTGTCCGGGTGGTCCTCGACGTCACCGGCGCACCGATCAAGCCCAGCGACCTCGAGGTCGGGACGCTCGTCAACGCCGAGCCCGCCCTGTTCTTCGAGTCCGAGGACGAGAACGGGAACGTCGTGCCGGCGGCGTACGAGGGCGTCGAGCTGCAGAACGCCAAGGCCAAGGCTGCGGTCATCCTGGTCCGGATGCAGCCCGACGACATCACCCCCAGCACGAAGGCGAAGAACTGGGGCATCGACGGCATCTTGTGCTACTCCAAGATCTGCACCCATGTGGGTTGCCCGATCAGCCTGTGGGAGCAGCAGACCCACTCGGTGCTGTGCCCGTGTCACCAGTCGACGTTCGACCTGGCCGACAACGCCAGGGTGATCTTCGGGCCGGCCGCGCGGCCGTTGCCGCAGCTGCCGCTCGACATCGACGACGAGGGCTACATCATCGCGACCGCTGACTTCGACGAACCCGTCGGCCCCAGCTATTGGGAACGAGGTTGATGAGATGAGCACCACGCAGTCCACGGGGGCGTCGAGCACATCGACGCAGGCCCGGCCCGGTGCCAAGAAGAACCCGGCGGCAGGTCCGGTCGGCTGGCTCGACGACCGCGTCGGCCTGGCTGGGCTGATGAAGAAGCAGCTCCGCAAGGTCTTCCCCGACCACTGGTCGTTCATGCTCGGAGAGATCGCGCTGTGGAGCTTCGTCATCCTGCTGCTGACGGGTGTCTTCCTCTCGCTGTGGTTCAAGCCCAGCATGGAGGAAGTCGACTACATGGGCTCCTACGCCCAGCTGCGCGGCATCCACATGTCCGAGGCCTACGCGTCGACACTGGACATCACCTTCGACGTCCGCGGTGGCCTGCTGATGCGGCAGATGCACCACTGGTCGGCGAACCTCTTCCTCGCCGCGATGACGATCCACATGCTGCGGGTCTTCTTCACCGGAGCCTTCCGTAAGCCCCGTGAGCTCAACTGGCTGATCGGCCTGGGGCTTCTGCAGCTCGGAATCGTCGAGGGCTTCGCGGGATACTCCCTGCCCGACGACCTGCTGTCCGGCACCGGCCTGCGGATCGCCGAGGGTCTGATGCGCTCGATCCCGGTGGTCGGGACCTACATCTCCTTCTTCGTCTTCGGAGGCGAGTTCCCCGGCGACGACTTCATCTCGCGGCTCTACACCGTCCACGTGCTGTTGATCCCCGGGCTGCTGGTCGGGCTGATCTCTGCCCACATGCTGTTGCTCGTCTACCACAAGCACACTCAGTGGCCTGGCCCCGGCCGCACGAACGACAACGTCGTCGGCTACCCGCTGATGCCCGTCTACATGGCCAAGGCCGGCGGCTTCTTCTTCATCGTCTTCGGCGTCACCGCCCTGATGGGGGCGCTGATGCAGATCAACCCAATCTGGATGTACGGGCCTTACGACCCGTCGAAGGTGACGGCTGACTCCCAGCCCGACTGGTACATGGGCTGGCTGGACGGTGGTCTCCGGCTGATGCCCAACTGGGAGACCCACATCGCGGGCTTCACGATCTCGTGGAACGTGATGATTCCCGGTCTGGCTTTGATGGGCATCCTCTTCACGGTGCTGGGGGCGTATCCGTTCATCGAGCGCTTCATCACCGGTGACAACCGCGAGCACCACCTGCTCGACCGTCCGCGCAACCACCCGACCCGTACGGCGCTCGGCGCTGCCGGTATCACCGCCTACGGCGTGCTGTGGGCGGGCGCAGGCAACGACCTGATCGGTCCGGAGTTCCATCTGTCGATCTACCAGATCACCTGGTTCCTACGGATCGCGGTCTTCGTGCTGCCCGTCCTGGCCTTCATCATCGCCAGACGGTGGTGCCTTGCGCTGCAACGGCACGACCGTGACCTGCTGCTGCACGGCTACGAGACCGGCGTGATCGTCCGCGCACCGGACGGGTCGTACTCCGAGATCCACAAGCCGATCAACCCGATCAGCGCCTACAACCTCACCACCCACGACCAGACGGTGCCGCTTCAGCTGCCGGCCCGCGAGGACGTCAACGGTGTGGCCGCGCCCAAGCAGGGCAAGGAGCGTGTCCGCGCCAAGCTGTCCCAGTTCTGGTACGGCGACGACGTGGTCAAGCCCACGGCGGCCGAGCTCGAGGAAGCCGCCCATCACCACGACCACGTGCCTGCCGACGGTGCACCTGACGCCCACAAGGGCATCGAGACCGGCGGCCAGGTCGGTGGCGACGAGTTCGAGCTGGAAGACTCCAGCAAACCTTCCTCCCGCTAGGGCTGGTGGCGCGGGCGGGGTTTGCCTAGATAACAAGCCTTTCGGCTTGTTATCTAGGCAAATCTGCCGTGAGAACTGTGCATCTGCCTTGTAGAGCTGTGGCGGCCGGCCGGATGCCGGCCAGTACGGCGCCTGGGCCCCGCAGTACGCCGCCCCCAGCCGCCAGTACGCCGTCTCAGCCGTCAGCCGCGGTACGCCGCCTCAGCCGTCAGCCGCGGTATGGCGCTCAGCCGCAGTACGCCGCGTGAGCCGTCAGCCGCGGTACGCCGTCTCACCGCAGCCGCGCCAGTGCGCCGCCCCAGCCGCGCCGTGCGGCGTGTGAGACGCCGGCTTCTGACCGGTTCGGAGCGAGCCAGGGCGCCATCGTCACCAGACACCCAGCACCAGACCCAAGCGCCGGCCTGACGGTTCGGAGCGAGCCGCCGCGACACCCGTCGCAGCACGCCAGGCCCCCCGGGCCGGGTACCTCACGCGCCGGGAGAAAGCGCCACCCGTCTGCCGGACACCGGACTCGCCATCCAGCCTCCGGCTGGACCCGCGGCGGCCGGCGGGGTGCCCTGAAGTCACCGCTCACGGGGAGCGAGGAGTTGTGAGCACAGCGACGCCCCGCGTCCTCACAGCAGGACGCGGGGCGTCAGTTCTTGGTGGCGAGTGCGGCCGTCAGGCCCTCGCCGGAAGCACCCTCAGAGTGCAGAACCCTGGCGGTACTCCGCGAACGACTGGTTCCAGTCCGTCCACCCGTTTCCATCCTCGAGACCCCGTTGGGTGCCGGTCACCTCGACCGGGTCACCCCGGTGAGTCAGGTTGAACAGCCACTGCGCGTTGTCGGTGCTCATACCCACACACCCGTGACTCACATTGTACGAGCCCTGAGCCGACACCGACCAGGGTGCAGCGTGCAGAAACTCTCCGGTGAACGTGACACGTTGCGCATATTGGACGTCAGGGATGTCGTAGTACTCAGGATCGCCCTGGCTGATGCCCACAGTGGCCGCGTCCATCCGCTTTTCGGCGAACTTCTCCACGATGAGCTTCGTGCCGCTGCGGGTCTCGAACCCGGACTTTCCACCCGTGATCGGGATGGTCCGCGCCAGCGAGCCGTTGACCATCACAGCCATCTGGTCGGTCTGCAGGTTGGCCTTCATCACGACCGAGTTGCCGATGGTGAAGTCGACGTGCCGGTCCATCTGGCCGTAGATGCCGTGACCGGCGTCGACGCTGTTGAGCTTGAGGTCGACGGTCACGTCGGTGCCGGGCTTCCAGTAGGTGCGCGGACGCCAGTGCACCTCCTGGTCGTTCATCCAGTGCCAGGTGCCGACGGTCTTCGGAGTTGCGCTGACCTTCATCCGCTTCTCGAAGGCCGCACGGTTGGTGACCGGGATGTCAAAGGTGACGATCACCGGCATGCCGACCCCGACGGTCTCCCCCTGGAGCGGCGTGAGGCTCGGGTAGGTCTGCTGGTCGAGCGTGAGGTTCTCGGTCCGGAACGGGGTGCGGCTGGCTTTGGCCAGGCCGTCACCGTCGCTGGCGCGAGCCATCAGGACGTACGCCGTGCCCGGCTCGAGCAGCGAGTCAGCCGTCCACCGGGTCTTCGAGGCGTTGAAGCTGCCCGGCACCCGCTTGCCCTTGAGGACGCGCATCACGACGGAGTCGAAGATGCCCTCGTCCACACTCGCCGACACCGGCGTGTCGACGGTGACCGGCTTGGTGCGGTCGACGTTGGTGGTGATGACGGCAGCCGATGTCGCCGGCTCCTGGGGCTGCTCCGCCGCCTTGGGACCGGCATTGTTGGCCGCCTGGTCACCGGGGCCTGCTCCGGTGTTGCTGGCCGCGTCTTTACCGCTGCACCCGGCGAGCACGAGGCTCAGAGCCGCGGTCGCGACAGCGACAGCGGTCAGGTGGGAACGGATCCCCCGTGCGGGCATAAAAAAACTCCCTTGAACAGGCAACTTGCTGCTGCGCGTCAAGGGTAACAAGCCGGACGGACACCAAGAAATTTCGTGTCCACCGCGCGAGTCCACTCTCGACGCCTTCTGAGCGTTAGGACGCACGCCGGAGCGGAAAGGTTGTGTGTCACCTGTCACACGGAGGCCGACGCCGCGCCGGGAGCCTCCCCAACGGGTCAGTGAGCGTGTTCGCCCCGGTAGTACTCAAAGACCCAGCCGATCAGCGTGATCGAGCCGGCGCCGGCGCCGATGATGAACAGCCACCAGCCGAACACCACGCCGAGCACGCACACCGCGAGCGCGAGAGCGCACCACAGCGGCCACCACGAGTAGGGCGGGAAGAACCCCAGCTCACCGGCCCCGTCGACGACCTCGGCATCCTTGAGATCTTCTGGACGCGGATCCATCTTGTTGGCGTGGAAAGCCAGGTAGAACGTCACCAAGGCCGCCAGCCCGGTCGTCATGACCAGCGCTGCGGTGCCGGTGGGGTCCTCGGAGAAGAACCAGTACGACGGGGTGACCAGCGCGAAAAAGGCCGCGTTGACCCCGAAGATCCAGGCTTCCGCCTTCACTGGCCGTCCTTCCTGTCGTCCTCGACGACGCCGGTGGTGCGGGTCTCACCTTGAGGTGGAGCCCCATGGGCCTGTTCCTCGAGATGCTCGGCCCGCCCGGTCATCTCCGACATGTCAGAGACCTGTTCCTGCTCGTTGATCTTGCCGTTGTGCTCGAGCTCCATCAGGGCGACCTCGGGGTGGTGCAGGTCGAAGGCTGGGCTTTCGGAGCGGATCCTGGGCAGCTTGGTGAAGTTGTGGCGTGGCGGGGGGCAGGACGTCGCCCACTCCAGCGAGCGGCCCCAGCCCCACGGGTCGTCGGTCTCCACCAGTGGCGCCGTTCGCGACTTCCACACGTTGTAGAGGAACGGGATCGTCGAGGCGCCGAGCACGAAGGCGCCGATCGAGGAGAGCTCGTTGAGACCGGTGAACCCGTCGGTGGCCTTGTAGTCGGCGTACCGGCGCGGCATGCCCTCGACGCCGAGCCAGTGCTGCACCAGGAACGTCGTGTGGAAGCCGATGAACAGCAGCCAGAAGTGGATCTTGCCGAGCCGCTCGTCGAGCATCCGGCCGGTGATCTTGGGCCACCAGTAGTAGAACCCGCCGAACATCGCGAACACCACGGTGCCGAACACCACGTAGTGGAAGTGCGCGACCACGAAGTAGGAGTCGGACAGCGGGAAGTCCAGCGGCGGCGAGGCCAGGATGATGCCGGTCAGCCCACCGAACAGGAATGTGGTCAAGAAGCCCACGGCCCAGAGCATGGGGGTGTCCAAGGACACCGAGCCACCCCAGATCGTGCCGATCCAGTTGAAGAACTTCACCCCGGTCGGTACGGCGATCAGGAACGTCATGAACGAGAAGAACGGGAGGTCGACGGCCCCGGTCACGAACATGTGGTGCGCCCACACCGCGACCGACAGGGCAGCGATGCCGAGCGTCGCGCCGACCAGGCCGATGTAGCCGAAGATCGGCTTGCGGCTGAAAACGGGCAGGATCTCGGTGATGATGCCGAAGAACGGCAACGCGATGATGTAGACCTCGGGATGGCCGAAGAACCAGAACAGGTGCTGCCACAGGATCGGGCCGCCGTTGGCGGCGTCGAAGATGTGCGCCCCGAGCAACCGGTCGGCCTCCAGTGCGAGCAGCGCGCCGGCCAGGATCGGGAAGGCGATCAGCACGAGCAGCGAGGTGACCAGGATGTTCCAGGTGAAGATCGGCATCCGGAACATGGTCATGCCCGGTGCACGCATGCAGAAGATCGTGGTCACGAAGTTGACGCCACCGAGGATCGTCCCCAGACCGGCCATCCACAGGCCCATGACCCACAGGTCCCCTCCGACTCCGGGGGAACGGATGGCGTTGCTGAGCGGGGAGTAGGCGAACCAGCCGAAGTCGGCAGCGCCACCGGGCACGATGAACCCGGACAGCACGATCAGTCCGCCGAACAGGAACAGCCAGAAGCTGAACATGTTCAGTCGGGGGAACGCCACGTCGGGGGCACCGATCTGCAGCGGCATGATCGCGTTGGCGAACCCGACGAACAACGGGGTGGCGAACAGCAGCAGCATGATCGTGCCGTGCATCGTGAAGAGCTGGTTGTAGACCTCGTCATCGACGATCTGCAACCCCGGCTGGGCGAGCTCGGCCCGGATGACCATCGCCATCAGCCCGCCGACGAGGAAGAAGCCGAAGGACGCGATCAGGTAGAGGTTGCCGATCACCTTGTGGTCGGTGGTCGTCAGGTACTTGACGACGATCTGGCCCTTGGTCCGGGGTCGCACCCCGGCAGACACGCGGGTCGCACGGCCGGCATCGATCGCGGTCATTCGCCGCCCTCCTCGGATGTGACCAGCCCGGCGACCGAGGATGAGTCCTCACCGCCGAGCAGGGTGCCGATCTGGTTCAGGCCATTGGGGTCGGCGAGCTCGGCCATGTGCTGGTCGAACTCCTCCTGGCTGGTGACGTGGACGGAGAAGAGCATCCGCGAGTGCTGGTACCCGCACAGCTCCGCACAGCGACCCACGAAGTCGCCCTGGACCGTCGGCGTCATCGAGAACGACTGGTCGCGACCCGGGATCACGTCGCGCTTGAAGTAGAAGGACGGCACCCAGAAGGAGTGGATCACGTCCGGCGAGTGCAACGTGAACGTCACGGTCTGGTCCTCGACGAGCCACAAGGTGGGCTCCTGGGCCGTCGTCCCGGCGTCGTAGACGTCCTCTCCGCCGGCGCCGTCCTCGTGCTGGTAGTTGAAGGTCCACGACCACTGCTGGGCGGTGACGATGACCTCGTGGTCGGGGTTGTTGACCTCGGCGAGCACCTTGTTCTGCTTCTCGACGGTGAAGAAGAACAGCACGGCGACGATGATGATCGGGGCGATCGTGTAGAGCACCTCGATCGGAAGGTTGTAGCGCACCTGGGTGGGCAGCTCGTCGGGGTGGCGGCGCCGGTAGCGGACGACCGCCCAGAAGATCAGCCCCCAGACGAACACCCCGATGATGCCGGCCGCGATCCACGATCCGATCCAGAGGTCGTGGACATAGACCGAGCGGTCGCTTCCGGGCTCGGGCAGGCCGAGCCGCTTCCACTGCGCCGTGGTGTCCTCCGAACACCCGGTCAGGGCCAGCATCGACACGACGCCGATCGCCGACGCGGCCGCCGTCCGCCCCCGCCGACGCGGTGCGGCACGCTCGGTGAGATGACGACTCACGTGGCGCCTTCCTCAGACTCTCGAGTAGGTGAAGTCAATTGATTCGACTTGTTCCGACGTTGTTGCGAACCTGGTCAGAAGCGGTGCGGCCGAAGCCGATCCAGCTCTCCCAAACCCTACTCCAGAGCCGTCGGGCGCGACGCTTGAGGTCGGGTCGATACGGTCGTGTTGTGTCAGTGACGAGCCGGGCTGTCGGCGGCGGCCGGGTGTACCTCGATGCCGCGTCGGGCCTGCCGCTGCACCCGGCCGGTCGCGCCGTCCTGGAAGCTGCCCTGGACCAGGGGTGGGCTGACCCCTTGCGCCTGCACCATGAGGGGCGGCAGGCGAGGGTCCTGCTCGACAACGCCCGCGAGGTGATCGCCACCCTGGTCGGTGCCCGCCCCGACGAGGTCTCGTTCGTGTCGTCTGGCACCACGGCCTGCCACCTCGGCATCCTGGGCCTGCGCTTGGGACGTCGGCGGACAGGGGCCACCGTGGCGCACAGCGCGGTCGAGCATTCCGCCGTCTTGCAGGCGTGCCGACACGGCGCGGGCCAGGGCGGTGAGGCGGCCGCCGCGGTCTCGGTGGGGGTCACCCCTTTCGGAGGAGTGGATCTCGAGGCCTGGCGGGGCGCCGTCGAGGCAGCAGGGGTCGCGGCGGCCTGTCTCCAGGCGGCCAACCACGAAGTCGGGACGGCACAGCCGCTGGAGGCGGCGCAGGCGCTGTGCCGCGCGAACGGCGTACCCCTGTTCGTCGACGCCGCAGCAGCCGTCGGCTGGGCGGTCATACCGCCGTGCTGGGACGTGCTCGCTGCGAGCGCGCACAAGTGGGGAGGGCCGGCTGGTGTGGGCGTGCTGGCCGTTCGCAAAGGCGTGCGGTGGCGACCACCGTGGCCAGACGACGAGCGCGAGGCCACCATGGCCGGATACGTGGACGTGCCGCGCGTGCTGGCGGCGGCAGCCGCGCTCCAGGCGGTGGAGGTGACCCGCGAGGACGACGCCCGTCGGATGCACTCCGCGACCTCCAGACTGCGCCAACGGCTGTCGGAGGCGATCCCTGACCTCGACCTCGCCGGAGATCCCGACCAGCGGCTGCCCCACATCGTGAACGCCTCGTGCCTGTACGTGGACGCCGAGGCGATGGTGACCTCCCTCGACAAGGCAGGCTTCGCGGTCTCCAGCGGGTCGGCCTGTACGGCGTCCGCACTCGAGCCCAGCCACGTCCTGGCCGCGATGGGGGTGCTGACCCACGGGAACGTCCGCATCTCGGTCTCGCCGTCCACGACGGATGCCGACCTCGACCGCTTCGTCAGCGCCGCGGCGCAGGCAGTCAGCGCGTTGCGCGCGTCGACCGGTGTCGCGACCGGGCAGACCGATGGCTGACAGGCCGAGCCCGCCGGAGCCGGCGGACGTGGTGCTCGACTGTCGTGGGCTGATGTGTCCGCTCCCGATCATCGAGCTCGGCCGATCCTTCCCCGCGACGACCGTCGGTCAGCTCGTCGACCTCATCTCCGACGATCCGGCAGCCGGCCCCGACGTGGCGGCCTGGTGCCGGATGCGCGCTCAGGAACTCGTCGCCCGGTCGCCGTACGAGCCGATCCATGAGGAGAAGCCGGCCACTGTCTACCGGATCCGGCACGTCTGACCGCCGATCGTCCCTGCCGGGGTCACCGGTCATGGGGGTCAGCTGGTCGGCTCGCCGATCGCCGCCATGCAGCTGTCCCACAGCAGTGCCCGGTCGGTCGGGGTCTCGCGCTGCCAAGGCAGGTACACGGTGGGCCGGGGCCGCCGGTCGCACCAGAACTTCCCGGTCGTCGCGCTCGCCTGCTGGGGACGCCGTCAGCCAGACGATCGTGTCCGCGCCCTCGGCCGGGCTGCGCAGCAGCGGCCTCATCACCTTCGCGAACGACGGAAGGGAGTCGGTGACACCAGGGGTGTCGGCCCAGCCGGGGTGCATGCTGTGGACGCAGATGCCGTCCGCCTCGAGCCGGGCGGCCAGCTGCTCGGCCACGATCACCTGCATGCGTTTGGTGCGCGCGTACGCGGTCGCCCCGCTGTAGTCCTCGGCGGTGTATTCGAGGTCGGTGGCGACTTCGTGGGTGAACGGCTGGGTGTACATGCCGCCCGACGACACCCAGATGACCCGGGCATCCCCATCAGCTCGGAGCGCCTTCCGCAGGAGCTCGCTGAGCAGCAGTGGCCCCAGGACGTGGGTGGCGAGCGCCAGCTCGTGACCCTGGGGCGACTCGGTCCGCTCGGGCGGCATCACACCGGCGTCGTGCACCAGGGCGTGCAGGGTGTCGACGCGTTCGACCAGGTCGGCGGCGTAGGCGCGAACCGCCCCGAGGTCACTCACGTCACAGACGTCGCAGACGAGGTCGGCGTCCGGCTGCCCGGCGCGGATGTCTTCGGCGGCCTGCTCCAGCCGTTCCAGGGTGCGGCCGACCAGGTGGACCGTGGCTCCGAGCTCGGCGATGCCTCGAGCAGCCGCTGTGCCGAGGCCGGAGCTGGCTCCGGTGACGATCACGTGCCGCCCGTCGAGGCTCCGGGGAGCAGGGTCGGCCGGCCACCAGCGTCGGCGCAGACGGGGTCCGATCCGGGAGTAGCCCGGTACGACGGTGCGGTCCAGGACGGTGTCGGCCATCGAGGACCAGCTCCAGATCGTCATGCCGCCAGCGTAGGTCGGCCACCCAACGACAGGCCGGACGAGGTCACCAGACGGGCGGAAACGCCCCTGGAAGCAGAGCTAGGACACCGCCGGGGCCAGCCAGGCCGCCACCTCGGCTGACGCGTGGTCACCGTAGGCCTGCGCCAGTCGGTTCAGGAAGGACTGCCGGCTGAAGGAGTACTCCTGGGTGCCGACCTGCTCGACGACGTACGCCGCCAGCACGCACCCGACCTGCGCCGAGGCCGTCCAGGAGAGCCCGGCGGAGACTGCCCCGAGCAGCCCCGACCGGAAGGCGTCCCCGACTCCGGTCGGCTCCACCGCGGTGACGCCAGGGACCGCGGGGACCATGATCGGGTCGGTGTCCACGCTCTCGACGCGGGCTCCCGCTGACCCGAGTGTGACGACCCGAGTCCCCACGCGCTTGAGGATGTCGTCGGAGGACCAGCCGGTCTTCTGCTCCATCAACGCGGCCTCGTACTCGTTGGAGAGCAGGATCGAGGCTCCGTCGATCAGGTCGCGGATCATCTCGCCGTCGGAGAAGGCCAGCTGCTGGGACGGGTCGGCCGCGAACGGGATGCTTCGCTCGCGACATTCGCGGGTGTGGCGGATCATCGCCTCGGGATCGTTGGGGGCGATCACCACGAGGTCGAGCTTGCCCACCCGGTCGGCGATCGGCTTGAGCTCGATGTCCCGCGCCTCGCTCATGGCCCCGGCGTAGAAGGACGCGATCTGCGCGTGCGAGGTGTCCGTCGTACAGATGAAGCGAGCGGTGTGGCGCGTTTCCGAGTAGTGCAGCGACTCACAGTCGACGCCATGGCGTTCGAGCCAGGACCGATAGTCGGCGAAGTCCTCGCCGACGGCCGCCACGAGGACCGGACGGGCACCCAGAGCGGCCAGCCCGAACGCAATGTTGGCGGCGCACCCGCCCCGCCTGACCTCGAGATCCTCCACGAGGAAGGACAACGCGATCTTGTCGAGCTGGTCGACGACGAGCGAGTCGGCGAAGAGCCCGGGAAAGGACATCAGGTGGTCGGTCGCGGCTGAACCGGTGACGGCAATAGGCACGTCGAACAAGACTACCCGTGGGTACCCCTGGTCGCAGCGGCCGGACCGCCCTAGCGTGACGCGGGTGGACCGCATGAGGGCAGTGAGCCGTCGAGACCGGCAGCCTCCCGACAGGCTCGGGCTGCCGGACACAGGCCTCTCCCACAGCAGGAGATCTACGACGACGCCGCGCAGCTCGCTCTCTCCTACCCGGTCTGTCCGCTGCCTCGCCGGACCGTCAACGACCGGCAACGCAGCAACAGCGCTGGCATCAGATCCGTGCCGAGCTCTCCACTCAGGCAGCGCTCGCCCGCCCGTACCTCGACTGGGCCCGATGGACTTGGCCGGCTGCCCGGACAGCGAGACGCCCCGACCGGCTGACCGGATCGGGGCGTTCGTCTGAGGAGGCGGTCAGGCCGCCGACCAGTGACTAGTGGAAGGAGTCGCCGCAGGCGCACGAACCGCCGGCGTTGGGGTTGTCGATCGTGAACCCCTGCTTCTCGATGGTGTCGACGAAGTCGATCGTCGCGCCGCTGAGGTAGGGAGTGCTCATCCGGTCCACGACCACGGACACGCCGTGGAAGTCGTGGACGGAGTCGCCGTCGAGGTTGCGCTCGTCGAAGAACAGCTGGTAGCGCAGCCCGGAGCAGCCGCCGGGCTGGACCGACACCCGAAGCTGGAGGTCGTCACGACCCTCCTGGTCCAGCAGCGCCTTGACCTTCTCGGCTGCGTGGTCGGTCAAGAGGACACCGTCGACGGTCTTCTCGGTCGTCGCGGTGGTGGTCTCGTCCTGGACGGTCATGTCGCGTGCTCCCCAAAAGGTTCGGAGTCGGGTCGTGTCGACGGGGCGTGTCCGTCTGTCGAGGGCAACCATGGCTGCCCCGTGATGTATTCCATGGTGTCACACCGAGCCCTCGAACCCGGTAACACCCGGCCCGGCTCGCCGACCCGGTCCGTACGACCCCGTCAGCGCGACCAGGTGCGGGCCACGCGCTCAGCGAGGGCGGCCAGGCTCGTGTGCGGCTCGCTCAGGGCCGCTTCCTCGCCGACCAGGTCGACCATGGAGTACGCCGACTCGACGCCCAGCGCCCGCATCTCACGCGAACCCACGAGCACCTGACCGGCCAGGGCGATGCATGGACGGATCGCCTTGCCGGCGACCGCTGCCACGCCGTAGGGCACCTTCCCTGAGCGGGACTGGAAGTCGAAGGCGCCCTCCCCCGTGACCACCAGATCAGCTGCCCGGCACAGTTCAGCGAGGCCGACCGCTTCGCTCACCACGTCGATCCCGCCGACCCGACTCGCACCGAGCAACAGCAGCGCGAAGCCGAGACCGCCGGCGGCTCCGGCGCCTTTCGCGTCGGCCACTTTGCGATCGGTCAGGTCGGCGAAGCGCTCGAGCTGAGCATCGAGGTGCTGCTTGCGCTCCTCCGCGACGCCTTTTTGCGGGCCAAAGACGTTGGTAGCGCCGCGCAGCCCCAGCAGCGGGTTGTCCACGTCAGAGGCGATCACCAGCTCGACGCCCTCGCAGCGGTCGCGGGCACCCGCAACATCCACCTTCGCCACGAGCTCCAGCGCGTGCGGGCCGCCCACCAGCGCTTCGTCCGGCTCGGCCGTGGCTCCGAACGCCGCGAGCAGTCCGGCACCGGCATCGTTGGTGCCGGAGCCCCCGAGCCCGACGATGACCCGCCGTGCCCCGTCGTCGATGGCTGCCGCGACCAGCTGACCGACACCGAACGACGTTCCGCGCTCCGGGTCGCGACGCTCGGACAGATGGAGGCCGCACGCCTGGGCCGACTCCACGTATGCGGTGTCCTCCACCATCAACACACCGGTCGGAGTGTCGTCGCCGTACTGGTCGAGCACCGTGACCGACAGCAGCTCCCCGCCCAAGCGAGGCGTGCAGCACGTCGACGAAACCCGGTCCACCGTCGCTCATCGGCACCAGCACGAGCTCGTCCTCGGGCGCGCGACGGCGCCAGCCCTCGGCCATGGCAGATGCCGCCTCGACCGCAGTGAGGGTGCCGCCGAACGAGTCGGGTGCGAACAGCACGCGCATGGCGCCATCGTGCCAACCAGGTGACGCCGGCCGCGCCGCGGGTCAGGTGCAGCCGCGAGTCACTGCCTATCCTGATCCCGGCAGGACCACGACCAAGCGGGCGCGACGAGAGCCATGGGGCACTGATGACGGGTACGAAGGAACCACACGGTCGGACGGACACCGTCGGCGCCGAGACGTCACCGTCGGCGCGCCGACGTCGCCGCTGGCCCTGGGTGACGCTCGGCGGCCTGGTCGTCGTGCTCGCCGGTCTCTACGTCGCGGCCTACGCCCTGATCGGGGACCGGGTGCCGAGCGGCACCAGGGTCGCCGGGGTCGACATCGGCGGTCTCGATCCAGACGAGGCCCGCTCGAAGCTGACGAAGCAGCTGGCCGGACGAGCGGCTCGACCGGTCACCTTCCAGTACGGCGGCGAGGCCTACAACGTCGACCCTGCGACCGCGGGTCTCTCCTTCGACGCCGAGCAGACCGTGCTGAACGCCGGTGGCGGCCGGTCCTGGAACCCCATCAGGATGATCGACGTGCTCGCGGGGCCGGAGTCGTCGGTGACCCCGGTGACCCGCGCTGACGACGAGGCGGTCGACGCCGCCGTGGCCGCCATCGCCGACAAGGTGGATACCCCCGCCTCGGAGGGCGCCATCCGGCTGCGCGGTGTGCGCCCCGTCATCCGGCAGCCGGTGGTCGGCAAGGAGGTCGACCGTGCCGCCGCGGGCGCTGCGGTCAAGCAGGCCTACTTCCGCACCGCGACGGGCGTGGATCTGCCGGTGGATGAGCAGCAGCCCACGATGACCGGGTCGGAGCTTCGCGACTTCGTGGACGCGCACGTTCGAGCCATCGTGTCCCGCCCGATTCGGCTTGCACTTCCAGGTCAGACGCTGCCGCTGCCACCGAGGCAGTTCGCGCCGGCGCTTGGCTGGAAGGTCGAAGGCGGCTCTCTCTCCTTGTCGGTGGACGAGGCAGTCCTGGGTCGCAACGCTCGTCCGACCCTCGCTCGCATCGATGCCAAGCCACGCAACGCCTCGCTCGTGCTCAGGGACGGCCGGCCTGTCGTCATCCCGGCCAGGCCCGGTGTCACGGTCCGTCCGTCGGAGATCGCTGGCGCCGTCCGCAAAGTCGCCCAGGACCCCTCGCAGCGTCGGATCCAGGTGGGGACGTCGGTCGCCCGAGCCGACGTGACGACCGGCGACCTGAGGCGGCTCGGCGTCAAGGAAGTAGGTGAGTGACTTCGTCACCTACTTCCCGTACGCGGAGTACCGCAACATCAACCAGGGCAGGGCTGCTGAGCTGATCGACGGCACGTTGGTCAAGCCCGGCGAGACCTTCTCGTTCAACGAAACCGTCGGCGAACGCACCGAGGAGAACGGCTTCACGAAGGGCTTCATCATCAGCAACGGCGTCTTCGCCGAGGACTTCGGCGGTGGTGTCTCGCAGGTCGTGACGACGACGTACAACGCGGCGTTCTTCGCCGGGCATGGACGACATCACGCACACGCCGCACAGTTTCTACATCGACCGCTACCCGCTCGGCCGCGAGGCCACTGTGGCGTGGCCGACCGTCGACCTGAAATGGCGCAACTCGACGCCGTACGGCGTGCTGGTCCACGCCTGGGTGGTGCCGTCCACGCCGAGCTCGTCCGGCGAGATGCACGTGCAGCTGTTCTCCACGAAGTACTGGGACATCACGGCGGGCGTATCCGACCGCTACGACTTCACCTCGGCGAAGACCCGCTACGACCCGAGCGACACGTGCGTCGCCAACACCGGGTACGGCGGCTTCGACGTCGACGTGTACCGCTACTTCCGCAAGGTCGGCTCCAGCGATCTGGTCAAGAAGGAGGCCGACCACGTGGTCTACACCCCGTCGGACACGGTGATCTGCTCCGCGCCTCCGCGCTGACCGCGTTGAGCTGCCGTCGGTCCACGAGCGTGGGCCGACGGCAGCTGCGAAGGTTCGGCTGTCAGTTGCCGCTGTGTGTCGGCGCCTTGCTCGGGGAAGTCTTGAGCACGGCCGTCACGGGCGGGGTACCGCCATCGGCGCGGATCTTGTACGCAACCGTCGACCCGTAAAGGCCGATGTCGGACGTGTTGCCCATCCGGCACTGGGTGAAGTAGCTGAAGGCGATGTTGTTGACCACCGGCTTCTTGATCGTCGCGTCCTGGATCCGGGTGTCGCCCGGTGTGTCCGCGCTCGACACGTCCGCCATGTTGAACTCCTGACCGATCGTGCCTCCGGCGATCCTGGTCCTCCACAGCTCGCAGGTGATGTCCTGGGCGCTGTTGTCTCTGACGCCCCACGACACGGCCTGGACGACGGCGTGGTTCGGCAGCTCCATGTTGCACCGGATGATCGCGTTGCTCGTGGAGTAGCGCATCGAGTTGATGGAGCTCACCGCGTCGGTGCTGTCGTACGGCGAGTAGGTCGTGCCTGCACACGTCACCTTGGCGTTGATGACCTGGGACTTCTTCAGGTACGCGCCTGCCGTCTTGCCGCCGAGTCGGCTCGAGTCGGGTGCCCTGGCGATGATGTTGTTCGGCAGCCGGCCGGAGTGCGGGCTGGTCGCGACCAGCTTGCCCTTGCGCACCGCTGTCGAGGCGCCGTATCCCACGGCGTGCTTCCCATCGACCTTGTCCGCGTTGTCGGCGAAGCTGGCAACGCTGGAGGCCAGCGCCGGGGCACTCAGGCCGACGACCCCCATCACCGCTGCCACCGCGAGCAGCTTGCCGTTGTTCCGGAAGAACTTGAATACGTGGTTGGCCATACCGTCCTCTCCATGGCGACGCTCGTTGCGCCGCTCCCTCGTCACGACACTTGCAGAGCCACACCCGGACATCTGTCGATCAACGACATGTGCTCATTTGTGGGCCACCAGACCCACGCAAACCCGGCCGCGCTGAGGTCCGCGGATGCTGATCCGCCCGATGACGGACGACGACGTCCCGGTGGTCGATATCGCCACCGACGAGGCGTTCTACGCGCTGGACGACTCGGCTCGTTCGGCTGACTGGCCGGCGCCGCAGCGGCGCGACCCGCTGCGTGCCGCACTGGCGGCGGCGGATCGAGCACCTGATCGCCCACGACTCGTCCGGCTGCTGGGTGGCCGAGGACGACGCGGGGGTCGTGGTCGGAGTCGTAGCTGCCCTCAGACGTGAGGGTCCGTGGGGCCTGTCGACGTACGCCGTGCGACCTGGCACCCGGGCGAGGGGATCGGCACGCGGCTGCTCGCCGGGGGCCTGCTCTGGGAGGCCCTGGCCCGCGACCCGGGCAGACGGGCCGATCGTTGTCGGCTACTTCACCTCCCATCACGGGTGGGCCGTGGACATCGGGATCCAGGCGGGGATGCAGGTGTTCAACCGCGGCTACCTCGCCCTTCGTGGTCTCGAGCCGCCCTCGGCGTACCTCCCCTCCGGCCACTTCCTGTGAAGCGTCACCGCCTAGACTTCACAGCAACCCGCCCCGCGTTTCCCGACTGCGACGACTCGAGGTTGCCGGTGACCACGTCTCCCTCCCTGCCGCTGCTCGTGCTCGGCCGCGGCGCCGATCCGTCGGCCGAACGCGGTGTCGAGTGCCCTGGCGACCTGCCCGCGGCGGCCGATCCTGACCTCATCGCGCGCGCGGAGGCAGCGAAGCTCGCCTTGGGCGAGCGGGTCTTCGTGCTCGGCCATCACTACCAGCGCGACGAGGTCATCGCCTTCGCCGACGTGACCGGCGACTCCTTCAAGCTCGCGCGGGACGCGGCGGCGCGGCCGGAGGCGGACTACATCGTGTTCTGCGGGGTGCACTTCATGGCCGAGTCGGCCGACATCCTCACCGACGACCACCAGCAGGTCGTGCTGCCCGACCTCGCGGCCGGGTGCTCGATGGCCGACATGGCCCGCCTGGCGCAGGTCGAGGACGCGTGGGACGCGCTGACCGACGCGGGGATTGCCGGGCTGACCGTGCCGGTGACCTACATGAACTCCTCGGCCGACATCAAGGCATTCTGCGGTCGACACGGAGGTGCGGTCTGTACGTCGTCCAACGCCAGGACTGCGCTGACGTGGGCGTTCGAGCGCGGCGAGAAGGCGCTGTTCCTCCCCGATCAGCACCTCGGACGCAACACCGCGGTCCGCGAGCTGGGACTGTCGCTGGACGACTGCGTGGTCTACGACCCGCGTCGCCCGTTGGGAGGGTTGACGGTCGAGGAGCTCCGCGACGCCCGACTGATCCTGTGGAAGGGCCACTGCTCGGTGCATGGCCGCTTCACCCCCGAGTGCGTGGACGCTGTCAGAGCCAGGGTGCCCGGCGTGACAGTGCTCGTGCACCCGGAGTGCACGCACGAGGTGGTCACCAAGGCCGACCTGGTCGGGTCGACGGAGTACATCATCAAGACGATCGAGTCCGCTGAACCGGGCACCGCCTGGGCGATCGGGACCGAGCTCAACCTGGTGCAGCGGTTGGCCAACGCGCACCCGGACAAGCAGATCGTCTTCCTCGACAAGACGGTGTGCTTCTGCTCGACGATGAACCGGATCGACCTCCCGCACTTCGTGTGGGCGCTGGAGAACCTCGTGGCGGACAACCCTGTCAACGTGATCTCGGTCGACCCGGAGTCGCAGAAGTGGGCGAGGGTCGCGCTGGACCGGATGCTGGCCCTGCCGTCGGCGGCGCCTGCAACGGACTGAGCCTGTGGTCTCGCTCGATCACCTGCCACGGCTGCCTGCGCTCGTCCAGCCGTCGACCGAGCGGCTGAGGCTGCGCGCCTGGCGACCGGCTGACCGCGACGCGTTCGCGGCGCTGAACGCCGACCCGGAGGTGATGCGCTACTTCCCCGGTGCGCAATCGCGTCAGGAGAGCGACGACTTCGCCGACCGGATCGAGGAAAGGATGGCCGAGCTCGGCTACGGTCTGTGGGCGCTCGAGCCGGTCGCCACTGGGGCATTCATCGGCTTCACCGGCTTGAACCCGATGCCGGACGGCGTACCCGGATCAGGCGGCCTCGAAGTCGGGTGGCGGCTGGCCCGGTCCGCATGGGGGCACGGCTACGCGACGGAGGCAGGACGGGCCGCGCTTGCCGTCGCGTTCGACCTGGCGGGCTACGACGAGGTGTGGTCTCTGACCGCGACGATCAACCTGCCTTCGCGCGCCGTGATGGAGCGACTCGGGCTGCGCCATGTGGCGACCCAGCGCCATCCCGCGCTCGACCCGGCCAGTCCGATCGCCGAGCACGTCTTCTACCGGATCACCCGGTCGGAGCACGCCGCGCTCGTGGACAGCACTCAGGCCTGACGACGAGGCGAGCACGCGCCTCCGTGCGGACCGCCATTCGAGCTGGGCCAAGCGACGGCTCGTGGCCACCCCGCCCTCGTCCCCAGGTCCGCAAGGCAAATAGCCCCTTTGCACGGCAGGTTTGCCTAGAAAACAAGCCTTCCGGCTTGTTTTCTAGGCAAACCTGGACGGTCAGGTGGGCAGCGAGGGGGGTGAGAGGCCGGGGGCGTCGAAGACGGCCATCCAGCGCGACAGGTCGGGCTCGATCGGCATCTCACCTTCGAGGACGCCCTTGATCTGCAGCTCGAGGGCGTTGTCGCGCTGCTTGCTGCCGTTCGGGGAGAACGGGTAGAAGGTGCCCTGCTTGTACAGGTAGACCAAGGCGAAGCGGCGACCCGCGTCGTCGGCGAAACCCACCAACGAGCACAGCAGGGATGGCCCGAAACCGGCGTTCTCCAGGGCTGAGTTGACCGCATGCACGTCGTTGACGAGCGAGGCCAGGTCGCTCGGGTCGGCGCGGCAGACCAGCCACGTGTAGCCGAAGTCGTCCGTCGTTCGCTCGACCTTCGGGCCGCCATCGGCGTCCAGCAGGTCCTGGACGTCGCGCTGAGCGGTGGCGAACGCACCGCCCTCGGCCTGCCGGTAGCACACCGACGCCGCCCCGGTCGGCTTGAAGCCGCTCGCGACCTCGAGCGTGATCGCGGCGGACGGAAGGGCGAACAGGTTGTCCAGGTTCGCCGCAGGCGGCTCGCTACGACCGAAGACGTTGCGGAACAGCTTCACGGGTCGATCCTTACACGGTCAGGGTGCGGAGACGGTTGTACGCCGGCCGCGTCGACCGGCGTACAACAGTTCAACAGTTCGCGCTCAGCTCGTCGGACGCGACAGGTCGGACGAGATCTCGGAGAGCTGCTGCAGGCGCTGGTCGAGCGGGGGGTGAGTGGAGAACAGTGCTCCGACGGACTCGCGGTTCAGCGCCGGGGCGAACATGAACGCGTTGAACGCCTGCGTCTCGCGCAGGTCACGCGTCGGGATCCGGGCCATCTCACCCGAGATCTTCGTCAGGGCGGAGGCGAGCGCGGACGGCTTCCCGGTCAGGTACGCGCCGGACCGGTCGGCCGACAGCTCGCGATAGCGACTGAGCACCCGGGTGAGCAGGAACGAGATGAAGTAGACGACCATGCTGCCGAGCCAGATCACGATGAACGGGCACCGCGCTGTTGCGGTCACGACCGCCGCCGAAGTAGAAGCCCCACCGCATCACCAGACCGGCAGCCACACCGAGGAAGCCGGCGATGGTCATCACCATCACGTCGCGGTGGGCGACGTGGGAGAGCTCGTGCGACAGCACGCCCTCGAGCTCGTCGCGGTCCAGCCGGCGCAGGATGCCGGTCGTCACGCAGACCACCGAGTGCTGGGGGCTGCGCCCGGTGGCGAAGGCGTTCGGCACGTCGATGTCCGCGATCGCCACGCGGGGCTTGGGCATGTCAGCCATCGCACACAGCCGGTCGATCATCCCGTGCAGCTCCGGCGCCTCGGTCGGGGACACCTCCCGGGCACGCATCGCCCTCATCGCGAGCTTGTCCGAGAAGTACCACTGGCCGAGACCGAAGGCCGCGGCCAAGAACAGCAGGAAGGGACCGCTCAGGGTCGTGAACACGGCCAGGGCCGCGAACACGGAGACGTAAAGACCACCCAGCAGCAGCATCACGAGACTCATCCGGGCGGTGAGCCCGGCGTCGCTGCGAAATCGGGTCCTGGCCATGACGGCTGATGCCTCATTTCTACGGGGTCGGCGGGCACCGAAACGCCCGTCGCGACGCCCCAATGGCGTCACTGAGTATGACGTTTTCAGTCTGCCGTTTGTTCCTGAGACGTGGCTCGGTGGAAGCCCTGAATTTCCCCTGAGTTTCGCCGCTCGCGATCGCCGGTCAGTCCGGGTTCAGCCAGGTATCAGGCCGTCTCCTGAGATCAGGTCACGAACCTCTGCGAGCGTCGCCGACTCGTGCGGCAGGACCAGCTGCGAGGGCACCAAGGCGTCCAGCGCGACGGGTTCGCCGAGATTGCGCACCCGGTCGAGCAGGGCGCCGAGGGCCGAGCCGAAGTTGGCTTCGTCACCGGCCTCGACCGCCGCCTCGAGCTTGTCGTCGAGCTCGTTGAGCGCGTCGATGCTGTCGTCGGGGACATCGAACTGGCCTTCGCTCAGAATCCGGATGATCATGCCTTCTCCTCCTCGGAGCTCTGGCCTTCGATCTGGGCCGGTGTCGATGCGCCGGCGATCTGACTCTTCATCCTGGCCAGCTCGGTCTCCACGTCGCCCGTGGCGGACATCGCCTCCAGCTCCCGGGTGATGTCGTCCTTGCCGCCGGACACCTGGTCCTCGAGAGCACCGGAGGCGATCAGCTCGTCGACAGCGCTGGCCCGGGCCTGCATCTGGGCTGTCTTGTCCTCGGCGCGCTCGATCGCCATGCCGACGTCGCCCATCTCCTCGGAGATGCCGGAGAAGGCGTCGTTGATCTTGCTCTGCGCCTCGGCCGCCGTATACGTCGCCTTCAGGCTCTCCTTGCGCGTGCGGAAAGCCTCGATCTTGGCCTGGAGCCGCTGCGACGCTGTCGTCAGCTTCTCCTCCTCCTTCTGGAGGTTGGCGTGCTGGAGCTGCAGGTCGGCGCCTTGCTGCTGAAGCGCGGACCGCCGGGTCAAGGCCTCACGGGCGAGGTCTTCACGGCCCTGCGCCAGGGCCTGCTGCGCCTGAGCCTGAAGCTTCTCGCCCTGCTGGTCCAGCTGCTGCATCTGCAGCTCCAGACGCTTGCGGCTGGTCGCCACGTCGGCGAGTCCTCGGCGTACCTTCTGGAGCAGTTCCTGCTGCTTGGTGTAGCTGTAGTCGAGAGTCTCGCGTGGGTCTTCAGCCCGATCGAGCGCCTTGTTGGCCTTCGACCGGAAGATCAGCGCGATCCGCTGCATGATGCCGCTCATCGCTCGCCTGCTCCTTCTGTGTGTCCGGACCGGCCCGGAGGACCGTCGTCACCGCCAACCCTACGGGTCGCGGCCAATCCGGCGATACCGCGAAGGCTCCTGGGCACAGCGCCGACGACGTAGGGGCGGTCCCTGCTCGGCAGGTAGGCTGCCCAGCATCGCGACCACGATCCGAACCCGGATCCAGACGTCGCACATTCCACGCGGTTGGTCAATCGAGATAGGCACGGATCGGTGTTTGGTCGGCGTACGACGAACGAAGAGCCAGCGACGGAGCAGTCGGCCGACAAGGTCGGCGGCAAGGGGCGTCCCACGCCCAGCCGCAAGGAGGCCGAGGCGCTGCGCAAGAAGCGGATGACGCCGCCGCGCACCCGCAAGGAGGCCTCCGCCCTGCAGCGCGAGCGGGTCCGTGAGGCGCGGAAGCGGCAGCGGTCGGCGCTGGACGGTACGGGCTCCGACTCACACCTCCCGGCGCGGGACCAGGGGCCTGTCAAGGGCTTCATCCGGGACTGGGTCGACTCGCGTTTCACCGCCGGGCAGTTCCTGCTGCCGTTCATGTTCGCGATGTTCGCGCTGACCCTGGTCAGATCAGCGTGGGCGAACGCCTTGTCCTCGACGCTCTTCCTCAGCGTCATCCTGTTCCTCGCCATCGACTCCTTCCGGATCACCCGCGGGGTCAAGAAGGCCATCACCGAGCGCTTCGGGGCCGAGCAGACCAAGGGCACCACGATGTACGCCCTGCTACGTGCATGGCAGATGCGCCGACTTCGGCTCCCCAAGCCGCGGGTGTCGGTCGGCGACTCGATCTGACCGTCGAGCCGGGGCAGACCGGCTGATGCTGCACGTCACGTCCGCTCGGCTTGCGGGCGTGGGGCGGGACCGTAGGCTCGACGAATGGACTTCAGACATCTCGGAACATCAGGCCTCAGAGTCAGCGAGATCAGCTACGGCAACTGGCTGACGCACGGATCCCAGGTCGAGGAGGAGCAGGCGCACGCGTGCGTACGTCGAGCGCTCGACGAGGGCATCACCACGTTCGATACTGCAGACGTCTACGCCAACACCAAGGCCGAGTCGGTGCTGGGTCGGGCTCTGCAGGGACAGCGACGCGAGTCGGTGGAGATCTTCACGAAGGTGTTCTGGCCGACAGGTCCCGGCGGGCCGAACGACTCCGGACTGTCCCGCAAGCACATCCACGAGTCGATCAACAGCAGTCTCCAGCGCCTGCAGACCGACTACGTCGACCTCTACCAGGCACACCGCTACGACGTCGACACGCCCCTGGAGGAGACGATGGAGGCGTTCGCCGACGTCGTCCGAGCCGGGAAGGCGCTGTACATCGGGGTCTCGGAGTGGACTGCCGAGCAGATCCGTGAGGGCCACGCCCTGGCCCGGGAGCTGCGCATCCCGTTCGTGTCGAACCAGCCGCAGTACAACATGCTCTGGCGGGTGATCGAGAGCGAGGTCATCCCGACCAGCCAGGAGCTCGGGATCGGCCAGATCGTCTGGTCGCCGATCGCGCAGGGCGTGCTGACCGGGAAGTACCTGCCGGGACAGCAGCCGCCGAGCGACTCGCGGGCCGCCCACGAAGAGGCCGGGTCCTCGATGCGCGACCGGATGAAGGACGACACCTTGGAGCGGGTACAGCAACTGCGCCCGGTCGCCGACGAGCTCGGGCTGTCGATGGCTCAACTGGCGATCGCCTGGGTGCTCGCCAACCCGGCCATCTCGTCAGCGATCATCGGCGCGTCCCGTCCGGAGCAGGTGACGGAGAACGTCAAGGCATCGGGCCAGAAGCTCGACGCGGACGTGCTCGCGCGGATCGACGAGATCCTGGCACCCGACATCCAACGCGACGCTTCCCTGACGCGGCCACCCGCAAGTCGCGGCTGACCTCCGTTTCTCGGCCCCCGACGCAACGATCCGTCGTCTGCGGGGTACTGATCCCGTAGACGTCGGGTGGCTCGGGCGGCTATTCGGCTGACAACGACATCGGGCCGTAGACGACGTGGTCGTCGTCGAGCAGCGTGGCCTGACCGGCTCCCGCCTCGGAGAGATCACGCCAGACTTCTCCCAACCAGGACTCGGCGTCGCTCTGCGACGAGAACTCGGGCACGTCGAAGTCGAGCTCGACCGGCGTTCCGTCGCTGGTCTCGATCGTCCAGGTCCAGGCCATCAAGGTCCCCGCTTCCGTCGTGGGCTGCGATGGCTCGAGCGTAGGCCATGCTCCGAGGGCGTTCGATGGGTGTGACGCGACCGTCTTTGACTCCGGACTCCCCGCATGGGACAGTCCGGATACGCCCGTTGCGTAGGGGAAGCCGGTGAGATTCCGGCGCTGACCCGCAACCGTGAAGTGCCCTCCTTCGAGGGTGCAAGCCGGGAGACCTGCGTCGGGCACGGCTCCACACATCCGTCGAGGTCTGCGGGACGGGGCCGGTCCGACCGGCGGTTTCCCGTCGAGCGGCCCGGGCTTCCTCACGACCCCACCATTTCGAAAGGGTCGTCATGATCGACCAGCAACGCCCGGGGCACGTCACCACACGTGGGATCGCCCTCCTTGCCGTCCTCCTCATCGCCGGCATCGTCGGTGCGGGGCCATCGGCGTACGCCGCCCCGAGCCCCGCCCGCCACACCGCTGCCTCGCCCGAACGGGCCACCGAGCTCGCGATCGCCTCGCACCCGGTGCAGGCCAAGGGGGTCAAGGGGTACGTCTACTGGGGCTACTACTTGTGGAACGACAAGAAGCAGACCTGGGAGTACGCCACGGTCGGCGCCAACGACAAGTCGGCCATTCCCCAGGACGGCGATGTCTACGGCTTCCGGTGGGCGCTCGTGGTCAAAGAGCCGAGATTCCCGCGCGCTGACGGTGACTTCGACGCCATCTGCGGCGACACCCCGGCCAAGAGCGGCGCGAAGCGGGTCGCCTTCGTGATCGACTACGGCAGCGAGTCCGACGCCGTCGGCAACGACACGACGCCGCCGGCCGAAGGGGTCTGTGCCGTGGCCGACAAGAGCCTCACCGCGCAGCAGGCCCTGCAGACCGAGGTACCGGTCCGAGCCGACGACAGCGGCCAGATCTGCGGAATCAACGAGTACCCCTCCCAGAGCTGCGGGAGCACCGTCGGCAACGCCGAGGAGCCGCCCAGCGACGAGCCCGTCGACCTGGTCCTTCCCGGAGACCAGACTTCCGAAGGCGGCAGCACCAAGGCTGTGGCGGAGGAGGACTCGTCCAACAAGCTCGTGACCATCGGTGTCCCGGTCCTCGTGGTCGTCCTGCTCGGAGCCGGTGCGCTGCTCCTGCGGCGTCGCCAGTCCTGACGAGGGTTGCTGGCAGACATGCGTGCCGTCCACTCACCCGGCTTCGCCCGGTCCCTGCACCCAGGCGCCTGGTGGCTGTGGGCGCTCGGACTGGCGGCCGCCGCGAGCCGGACCACCAACCCGCTGATCTGCCTGCTGGTCCTCGCGGTCGCTGGTTTCGTCGTCGTGGCGAGGCGCTCGTCAGCTCCGTGGGCCTACGCGTACGGGGCCTTCCTGCGCCTGGGTCTGATCATCATCGTGGTCCGGATCGTGCTCCAGGCCGTGCTGTCGAGTGAGTCGCAGGGCATCCACGTGATCGTCGACCTGCCCGAGGTTCCGCTCCCGCAGTGGGCGGCGGGTCTCAAGCTCGGTGGGCTGATCACCTGGGAGGCGGTGATCACGGCGTTCGAGCAGGGGCTCCAGCTGGCCACGATCATCTGCTGTGTCGGCGCGGCGAACGCTCTTGCCAGCGCGCAACGTCTGCTGCGCTGCGTGCCCGGCGCGCTGTACGAGGTGGGGGTGGCGGCCGTGGTCGCCCTGACCTTCGCGCCACAGCTGGTGTCCGACGCGGTGCGAGTCCGCGGCGCACAGCGGCTGCGTGGATACGACCGGCGCGGCCTGGTCGGACTCCGGCGTACCGCGATGCCGGTGCTGGAGGGCGCCCTGAGCAGGTCGGTGGAGCTGGCAGCCGCGATGGACAGCCGTGGCTACGGCCGGACCACGGACGTGCCCGTCCGAACCCGGCGAACCACGGCAGCGCTGGTGTTCGGGGGCGTCCTCGGCGTCTGCGTGGGCATGTACGGACTCCTGGACGGGAGCGCCTCCGCCTGGCTCGGGTTGCCGATGCTGGCCCTCGGAGCCGGGTTGGCCGCGGCGGGCCTCTTCGTCGGCGGACGCCGGACCGTCCGGACGCGCTATCGCCCCGATCCGTGGGCGCTGCCGGAATGGTTGGTGGCCGGATCGGGTGTCGCGTGTGCCGCGGTGATGGTCGTCGTGGCGCAGCAGGATCCGGCAGTCGCCCATCCGCCGTACCCGATGGAGCTTCCGACGGTTCCGCTGCTTGCGTTGATCGGTGCCCTCGTCGGGGTGCTTCCCGCCTTTGCGGCGCCGCTCCCTCCGGACCGGGTCGGCCGCCCGTCGGCTGCGGAGGCGCCGATCCCGAAGGTGGCGGCATGATCAGGTTCGAGGACGTGAGTGTCCGCTACGACGATGCGCCCCACCCGACTCTGGCCGGGGTGAGCTTCGAGGTGCCCGAGGGCGAGCTGTGCCTGGTGGTGGGTCCTACCGGCTCCGGCAAGTCGACCCTGCTGAAGGCGCTGAACGGTCTGGTCCCGCACTTCACCGGCGGAACGATGAGCGGAGACGTCACGGTCGCGGGGCGGTCGACGCGCGACCACCGGCCGCGCGACCTGGTCGACGTGGTCGGCTACGTCAGCCAGGACCCGCTGGCCGGATTCGTGACCGAGTCGGTGGAGGACGAGCTCGCGTACGGGATGGAGTCGCTGAGCGTCCCGCCGGGCACCATGCGCAAACGGGTCGAGGAGACCCTGGACCTGCTCGGTCTTGCCGAGCTCCGGCAGCGCCCGCTGGCGACGCTGAGCGGAGGACAGCAGCAGCGGGTGGCCATCGGCTCGGTGCTGACGACTCACCCACGCATCCTGGTTCTCGACGAGCCGACCAGCGCGCTCGACCCGCAGGCGGCCGAGGAGGTCCTGGCCGCTCTCCAGCGGCTCGTGCACGACCTCGGCCTGACCGTCGTGCTCGCCGAGCACCGGCTCGAGCGGGTCATCCAGTACGCCGACCAGGTGCTGCTGGTTCCTGGTGCCGGGGCGCCGGTGGTGTCCGGTTCTCCGGCCGACGTGATGCGGACTTCTCCCGTCGCACCGCCGGTCGTCGAGCTCGGGCGCATCGGTGGCTGGACTCCGCTCCCCCTCTCGGTCCGGGACGCCCGGCGTGAGGCGGTGTCGATGCGGACGGCTCTGTCCGACGTACAGCCACCGACCCACGGGACAGCGGGTTCCGGCCAGGCGCTGGCGGCGGTCAAGCACCTGATCGTCAGGTACGGCGCGACTGCGGCCCTGCGTGACGTGTCGGCCCAGGTGTCGACCGGGGAGATCGTCGCGTTGATGGGGCGCAACGGCGCCGGCAAGTCGTCGTTGCTGAAGGCTCTGGTCGGACTGGTGCGCGCATCGGGATCGCTGGACGTCGGCGGGCTGGACCCCCGTGACACGAAGCCGTCGACCTTGATCGGAGCCGTGGGACTGGTCCCGCAGAATCCCAGTGACCTGTTGTACGCCGACTCGGTGGCCGAGGAGTGTGCCACCGCAGACCGGGACGCCGGCGCGGAGGCCGGCACGGCGGGACGTCTGCTGGCCGAGCTGGCCCCGGACGTGCCGCTCGACCGGCATCCGACCGACCTGTCGGAGGGGCAGCGGCTGATCCTCGCCCTGTGCGTGGTGCTGGCGGCCGCGCCGTCCCTGGTCTTGCTCGACGAACCGACGCGAGGCCTCGACTACGGCGCGAAAAGACGGCTGATGGGGATCGTTCGCAAGCTGGTCGCGGACGGCCGGGCGGTGGTGCTGGCGACCCACGACGTCGAGCTGGTGGCCGAGGTCGCCACCCGCGTCCTGGTGATGGCGGAGGGCGAGATCGTGGCCGACGGCCCGACGCCGGAGGTGCTCGTCTCCTCACCCGCCTTCGCACCGCAGGTCGCCAAGGTGCTGGCGCCGCAGCCCTGGTTGACGGTGGCTGACGTGGCGGCGGCGTTGCCGACGGTGACGTCGTGAGCACGCGCTCCGTCGCTCACGCAGCACTCGGCGCAGCCCCTGGTCAGGCTCCCCCTACGGTCCGTCCTCGTCCTCACGGTCGTGTCGCTGATCGGCCTGGCGGCCTACGCCTGGCCGTTCGTCGTCGAGCCGGGTGCGGCACTGGACAACTCCCACAGCACGGACGCGCCATGGTTCTTCGTGATCCTGCTGCCGCTGCTGGCGGCCGTGGTGATTGCCGACCTCTCCTCGGGCGGCATCGACGCGAAGGCGATCGCCATGCTCGGCATGCTGGCCGCGGTGGGCGCTGCGCTGCGGGCGCTGGGGCCCGGAGCGGCCGGGCTGGAGCCGAGCTTCATCGTGATCGTGCTGGGCGGGCGGGTGTTCGGGCGCGGCTTCGGCTTCGTGCTCGGGGCGCTCACGTTGTTCGCCGGGGCGCTGATCACCGGAGGTGTCGGGCCGTGGCTGCCGTTCCAGATGTTCGCGGGCGGCTGGGTCGGCCTGTTCGCGGGCATGCTGCCTGAGGTGCGGGGGCGCGCTGAGGTGCTGATGCTGGCGGCGTACGGCATCGTGGCCGGGCTGTTCTACGGCATGCTGCTGAACTTGTGGTTCTGGCCGTTTGCGGCCTACTCCCCCGAGGTGACGTACGTGCCCGGTGACGCGCTGGTGGACAACCTGCACCGCTACTGGCTGTTCTGGGCGACGACCTCGCTCGGCTGGGACGTGCCGCGCGGCATCCTGACCGCGACCGCCGTGCTGCTGGCCGGGCGTCCGGTGCTGGCGGCCCTGCGACGTACCGCCCGCCGCGCCCACTTCACCTGACCCTTGCGGTTTGCCTAGAGATCTATTCCGATGGCTTGTTATCTAGGCAAACCTGCCTTGTCCTCGGGGGGTTTGCCTTGCTGACGTGCCACCTGGTCCCGGCTGACAGCGCGGCGCTGGTGAATGTCAGGATGACCGGATGCACTCCGAGACCCGGACCTACCAGACCGGTGACCGCGACGTCGTACTCGACCTGACACCGGACTGTGCTGACTACGTACGCCGACGAGGTGACGGCCTGCTGCACGTCTTCGTCCCGCACGCCACCGCCGGCCTGGCCGTCCTCGAAACCGGCGCCGGCAGCGACGACGACCTGCTGGCCTCTCTCGACGACCTGCTCCCCGCGGACGACCGGTGGCGGCACCGCCACGGCAGCCCCGGTCACGGCCGCTCGCACGTGATGCCGGCGATCGTCCCGCCGTACGCCACCATCCCCGTGCTCGACGGCCAGCTCGCCCTCGGCACCTGGCAGAGCATCTGCCTGGTCGACCTCAACGTCGACAACCACGACCGTGAGGTCAGGTTCTCCTTCCTCGCAGGCTGACGCATCGACTGACGCCGTACCGGAGCACGTCGAGTAAGAGAGCACGTCGCCGTACCGGAGCACGTCGCCGAACCGGAGCACGTCGCCGACGACGGGGTCGGCCGCCAAACCGACCGGTCGGCATAGCTGAGCAAGGCAGATGCACTGTTCGCAAGGCAAGTTTGCCTAGAAAACAAGCCTTCCGGCTTGTTTTCTAGGCAAACCCCAGCGGGGCGGTCACGTAGAAGGGGTGACGAACGGTGGCTTGGTCACGAGGAAGGTCTCGTGCCGACCCCGGACGTCGACCACCACCTCGTCACCGTCCTGCACGGAGGCGGCGAGCAGCGCCAGCGCCACCCCGGACTTCCGCGTCGGCGAGAACGTCCCCGACGTGATCTCCCCGAGTGGCCCCCCGTCCGGCGACGCGACCAGCATGTGGGGACGCGGTATGCCACGTCCGGACGCGACCAGCCCACGGAGCAGCCGCGTGGGACCGGACTCCTTCTCTGCGCGCAGCGCCGAGTCGCCCCAGAAGGACTCCTTCTTCCACCCGACCGCCCACCCCAGCCGGGCCTGCACCGGCGAGATGTCCCGGGAGATGTCCTGGCCGTGCAGCGGGTAGCCCATCTCGGTCCGCAACGTGTCACGGGCACCGAGTCCGGCCGGCACGAGCCCGTGCTCGGCGCCCTCGGCGATCAGCGCGTCCCAGACCGAGACCGCCGCGGCGTTCGGGATCACCAGCTCGTAGCCGAGCTCGCCGGTGTAACCGGTGCGGCACACGATCACCGGCACGCCGTCGTGCTCGACCTCCACGAACGACATGTAGCCGTGTCCGGTCGGGAAGCCGATCGCCTCGAGCACCTGATCGCTGCGCTGCCCCTGCACAGCGAGGATGGCGTAGTCGCGGTGCTGGTTCTCCACGACCACCCCGTCAGGCGCGGACTCGGCCAGCCGGCGTACGACCTCGGTCGTGTTGGCGGCGTTCGGGATCAGGAACACCTCGTCCTCGCTCCTGAGGTACGCGATCAGGTCGTCGACCACACCACCGTCCACGTCGCAGCACAGGGTGTACTGCGCCTTGCCCGGGGCGATCTTGCCCAGGTCGTTGGTCAGGCAGGAGTTCACGTACGCCGCTGCGCCCGGCCCTCGCACCACCGCCTTGCCCAGGTGGCTGACGTCGAAGACGCCCACCGCCGACCGCACGGCGTTGTGCTCCTTGACGGCTCCTGAGTACTCCAGGGGCATCGACCAGCCACCGAACTCGGCGAACTTCGCGCCCAGCGCCACGTGCCGGTCGTGCAACGGAGAAGTGAGGAGATCGCCTGCTGTCGCAGAGGGGTCTTCGGCCATGGTCCGCGAACCTATCGCAAGCGGTAGAGTCGCGGTCGTCCACCGACCCCCATGCCCGGAAACAACCATCCAGGTCGAAGTGAGCATTGTGAGCCCGTTGAGCCCGAAGACCCCTCTGACCACAGCGAGTCTGCGCAGCGCGCGCGCCTCCGGAGTGAAGTCCGACGTCGTCGTGATCGGCGTCTACGGCCCGCAGGACGCCGAGCCCAGCAGCCGACGGCTCGGCCGCAAGGACGCCAGAACGCAAGGGCGGCAAGGACGCCAACGAAACGATCTCCCCCGCACCCGGAGCCGCCGACGTGGTCGACGGCATTCGGGAAGGGCTTTGTCGAGAGCCTGCGCGACATGGGCGTGTCGACCAAGCTCGGCGACACGTGCAAGGTGCCCACCGGGGGCAAGCTCAAGGCGCCGTTGTTGGTCGTCGTAGGGCTCGGCCCGGCGCCGGAGGGCGAGACCGACCTGGAGTCGTTGCGTCGCGCCTGCGGTTCCGCCGCGCGTGCCACGGCAGGCAAGAAGACCGTGGTGCTCGCCCTGCCCGCCGAGAGCGACGCACAGATCCGCGCTGTCACCGAAGGCGCACTGCTGGGCAACTACGGCTTCGACCGCTACCTCAGCACCAAGCACGAGCCGGTCGGTGAGTTCGTGGTCATCAGTGACGTCGCGCGCTCCCGTGGTGCGCGGCAGGCCGTGGCCGACGCGACCGCAGTCGCGACCGCGGTCAACTTCGCCCGCGACCTCGTGAACGTGCCGCCGAACGACCTCTACCCCGAGACGTTCGCCCAAGAGCTCAAGGACCGCAGCAAGGGCTCGAAGGTGTCGGTCAGCATCTCCGACGAGAAGGCCCTCGAGTCCAAGGGTTACGGCGGCATCATGGGGGTAGGCAAGGGCTCGATCCGTCCCCCGCGCCTGGTGAAGCTCTCCTACAAGCCGTCCAAGGCGGTCGCGCACCTGGCCTTCGTCGGCAAGGGCATCACGTTCGACTCCGGCGGTCTGTCGATCAAACCCAGCAACGCGATGGCCACCATGAAGTGCGACATGTCCGGTGCCGCCGCCGTCTCAGCGGCCATCTTCGCGATCGCCGAACTCGGGCTGCCGGTCCGGGTGACGGTGTACGCCTGCCTCGCCGAGAACATGCCGTCCGGGCACGCCACCCGCCCCGGCGACGTGCTCACCATGTACGGCGGCAAGACGGTGGAGGTGCTCAACACCGACGCCGAGGGCCGCCTGGTCCTCGCTGACGGCATCACCACGGCCAACTCCGACAAGCCCGACGTCCTGGTCGACGTGGCCACGCTGACCGGCGCCTGCGTCGTCGCATTGGGTGAGAAGGTGGCCGGCGTCTTCGCCAACGACGACGACCTGCACCAGGAGATCCCCGCCGTCGCCGCTCGGGCCGGTGAGCAGATGTGGCCGATGCCCATCCCCGAAGAGATGAAGGACAAGGTCCGGACCACCAAGATCGCCGACCTCAGCCAGCACAACCCCGAGCAGTGGGGTGGCGCGTCGTATGCCGCGGCGTTCCTCCGCGAGTTCGTCGGCGAGGGAATCCCCTGGGCCCACATCGACATCGCCGGACCTGCCTTCAACGAGGGGTCCCCGGAGGGCTACACCCCCAAGGGCGGCACCGGCAGCGCCGTACGCACCCTCGTCCAGCTGGCCGCTGAGAAGTCTTCCTGACGCAGCTCAGCTGGCTCTCGTCACCAGACGGTCGAGGGCAGTGGTGAGGCAATCCGGTGCTTCCATCCAGACGAAGTGACCAGCTCCGGACACGACCTCGACCTCCGCCGCGGAACCGATGACGCGGGCGGTGTCGGTCGAGGCGCTGACCGGCATCGGGCTGGCCTCCCCGTGCACGAAGATGGTCGGCACGCCCGACCCGGCCAACCGAGCCTTCAGCGTGGGCAGCTCTGCCATGGCTGAGGCGAGGGTGTTCCCGGCCATCGCCGCGCTGATCCGGAGGTCGGGGAACGGACCTGCCTTCTCCGGAGACGAGAAGTACGCGGGCCAGAAGATCCTCAGAGACTCGACCGCCTCCTCCGGAGTGCCCTCGCCAGCCATCATCTTCTCGTCGAGGGCGGTCCCGCGTGCCACGTCCTCAGGTGGGGTACGCCGGATCAGCTCAGCCTCGAACTCGCCGTACCCGCCGTCATCGATGCCACCGAGCGGATCGATCACGAGGGCACCTCGGACCCGGCTGGGGTGCTCTGCGAGCAGGTGAAGCAGCAGATTCCCGCCCCACGAGTGTCCTCCCACGATCGCCCGGGACCAGCCGAGGTGGTCCAGCACAGCGATGACGTCGGCGAGGTGAGTGGCGACGTCGTAGGGCTCGGTCAAGGTCGAGGGCTCGAGACCGCGCTGCTGGTAGGTCGCCACGCGGTAGCGGCCACGCAGCCCGTCAGCGACAGGCTCCAAGTAGTTGGAGACAGGTCCGCCATGGAGCAACAAGATCTCCGGCCCCGATCCGCCAACGAAACCGACGACCTCTCCTCCCGTGACCGGGGCGGCAAACGATGTGGTCACGGCTGCGGATCGGCCGGGCCGGCTCTCTCGCCCTTCTGGCGCTTGTTGTAGGCGCGCATCCGGTCGGGGTAGCCGACGACAGCAGCGTCATAGCTGGGGATGCCGTTCTTGTTCGCGAAGCTGTGCGCCCACTCCACCGACGGCACCCGCCGACGGGTCCATTCCCCGTCGATCGCGACCAGCAGCATCGTGATGTCGGTGACGGCCGTCCGCGGCTCGATGAACCCCTCGATCCCGGAGCGGGTGGCGATCCACTCCTTCAGGTACTTGGCGTCCGCGGACTCAGCCGCGCGCAACGTGCCTGGCTTGTTGCGTCGGCGCCGCAGAATCCCCATCGTGTTCCTCTCGAGCCATGGCGGTGTCTGTGTCCAAGTATCGCGCACGCGGCCACACGCCCCCGCATTTCACCCATGCTCGACCGGTCGCGGAGGGCATCCAGCCTGCGTGGCAGCCTCCTCGCGGCCAGTGCAAGGATGGCGGGGATTACCCGACTCGACCAGGCTTCGGAGGCAGACCGTGGCGGACGCCGGCACTCGATTCGACATCCTCATCCTCGGGGGTGGCAGCGGCGGCTACGCCTGCGCGCTGCGCGCCTCCGAGCTCGGCCTCACCGTCGGGCTGGTCGAGGAGGACAAGCTCGGCGGCACGTGCCTGCACCGCGGCTGCATCCCCACCAAGGCGCTGCTTCACGCCGGTGAGATCGCCGATTCGGTCCGCCATGCCGACACCTTCGGCATCTCCGCGACGCTGGACGGTGTGGATCTCGCAGGCGTGAACTCCTACAAGGACGGCGTCGTGGCCCGGCTGTACAAGGGCCTCCAGGGTCTGATCAAGAGCCGCAAGGTCACCGTCATCGAAGGCCATGGCACCCTCGCGTCGGCAAACGCCATCGAGGTCGATGGCACCCGCTACGAGGCCGACCACATCGTGCTGGCCTCCGGCTCCTACACGAAGTCCTTGCCGGGTCTGGACCTCGACGGTGAGCGCGTCTTCGGCAGCTGGGAGGCCCTCCAGCTCGAAACCGTCCCGAAGCACGCCATCGTGCTCGGCGGAGGCGTCATCGGGGTCGAGTTCGCGAGTGCCTGGCGTTCGCTGGGCGCCGAGGTGACGATCATCGAGGCCCTGCCACGGCTGGTCGCCGCCGAGGACGCCGCCTGCTCCAAGGCGGTCGAGCGGGCGTTCCGCAAGCGCGGCATCACGTTCAAGACGTCCACGCCGTTCCAGTCGCTCGACAAGACCGACTCCGGGGTCCGGGTCACCGTCGAGTCCGGTGACTCCTTCGAGGCCGATCTGCTGTTGGTGGCCGTCGGGCGCGGCCCACGCACGGCCGACCTCGGCTATGAGACGCAGGGCATCGCCATGGACCGCGGCTTCGTGCTCACCGACGACCGGCTGCGCACCAATGTGTCCGGGGTGTACGCCGTCGGTGACATCGTCCCGGGCATGCAGCTGGCGCATCGCGGCTTCCAGCAGGGCATCTTCGTGGCCGAGCAGATCGCCGGCCTCGAACCGGCACCGATCGACGAAGCGGGCATTCCGCGCGTCACCTACTGCGACCCGGAGGTGGCATCGGTCGGTGTGAGCGAGGAGGACGCGAAGACGTCGTACGGCGCGGACCAGGTCGAGACGCTCACGTACGACCTGGGCGGCAACGGCAAGAGCCAGATCCTCAAGACGCAGGGGTTCGTGAAGCTCGTGCGGCGCAAGGACGGTCCGGTGATCGGCATCCACATGGTCGGAGCCCGAGTGGGCGAGCTGATCGGTGAGGCCCAGCTGATCTACAACTGGGAGGCGTTCCCAGAAGACGTCGCCGGCCTGGTCCACATGCACCCCACCGCAGAACGAAGCACTCGGCGAGGCTCACCTGGCGCTCGCCGGCAAGCCCCTTCACAACCATGCGTGAGGATGCACCCCAGCCGAGCGGCACTAGGGTGTCTGAACAGCCTGTGAACCACATTGCGAACGAACGAGAGGCCCTCGACCGACATGGCGACTGACGTAACCCTCCCTGCACTCGGCGAAAGCGTCACCGAAGGCACCGTCACTCAGTGGCTGAAGTCGGTCGGCGACGACGTCGCGGTCGACGAACCACTGCTCGAGGTCTCCACCGACAAGGTCGACACCGAGATCCCCTCCCCCGTCGCCGGCAAGCTGCTGGAGATCAAGGCGCAGGAGGACGAGACGATCGAGGTCGGCGCGGTCCTGGCGGTGATCGGCGAGGCGGGCGAAGGCTCCGACGACGGTTCCTCTGAGGGTCGAGTGATTCCTCCGACGCAGAGGAGTCGAGCGATTCCTCCTCCGCAGAGGAGTCCGTCCAGACTCCGAACAGGCGTCAGAGGCTGCAGAGGAGCAGGAGTCCACCCAGCAGAGCGAGCCCGATGAAGCTCCCTCCGACGAGTCGTCGGACGAGGGCGGGCAGCAGGCTGCCCCGTCCGAGCAGGCGCCCGCCGCGAAGGCGGACACCGGTGAATCCGGCGGCGACGCCACCGAGGTGACGCTTCCGGCCCTCGGCGAGAGCGTCACCGAGGGCACCGTGACCCAGTGGCTGAAGTCGGTCGGTGACGACGTCGCGGTCGACGAGCCGCTGCTCGAGGTCTCCACCGACAAGGTCGACACCGAGATCCCCTCCCCCGTCGCCGGCAAGCTGCTGGAGATCAAGGTCAGCGAGGACGAGACCGTCGAGGTCGGTGCGGTGCTGGCGCTGGTCGGCGCCGAGGGCGCGTCCGGCGGCTCCGGAGACTCCGGTGACGGCGGTGGTGAGGCTGCCGAGCAGGAGGAAGCCCCGTCCGAGCCCGAGCAGGACAAGGAGCCCGAGCAGGCCAAGGAGCCCGAGCAGGCCAAGGAGCCCGAGCAGCCCGAAGACGAGCCCGGAGCAGGCCAAGGAACCCGAGCAGGCCAAGGAACCCGAGCAGGCCAAGCAGCCCGAGCAGGCCAAGGAGCCCGAGCCTGCACAACCTGCCGAGCAGCAGGCTGCCAAGCCAGCGGAGTCCGACGGGCGCAGCTACGTCACCCCGCTGGTGCGCAAGCTCGCGTCGCAGCACAACGTCGACCTGTCCGGGCTCACCGGCACCGGTGTCGGGGGACGGATCCGCAAGCAGGACGTGCTCGAGGCGGCGGCCAAGGCCGAGGAGGCGGCGTCGGCTCCAGCAGCTTCCGCCGGCAGTACGCCGTCGGAGCCCAGCGCTCCCCCGCAGGAGGTCAGCGCACTGCGGGGCAAGACCGAGAAGCTCAGCCGGCTTCGCAAGGTGATCGCCGCGCGGATGGTCGAGTCACTCCAGGTCTCGGCTCAGCTGACCACCGTCGTCGAGGTCGACGTCACCGCCATCTCGCGGCTGCGCGACCGGGTCAAGGCGGCGTTCGAGCAGCGCGAAGGCGTCAAGCTGTCCTTCCTGCCGTTCTTCGCCAAGGCGGCGATCGACGCTCTCAAGACCTACCCGCAGGTCAACGCATCGATCGACACCGACGCCGGTGAGGTGACCTACCACGACGGTGAGCACCTCGGCGTCGCCGTCGACACCGAGCGCGGTCTCCTCGTGCCGGTGATCAAGGATGCCGGCGACCTCTCGATCGCCGGGCTCTCCCGCAAGATCGCCGACCTGGCCGCCCGCACCCGGGACAACAAGATCGGCCCGGACGAGCTGTCCGGCGGGACGTTCACCTTGACCAACACCGGGAGCCGCGGCGCCCTGTTCGACACTCCGATCATCAACCAGCCTCAGGTGGCGATCCTGGGCACCGGCACGGTCGTCAAGAGGCCGGTGGTGCTGAGCGACCCGAACCTCGGCGAGACGATCGCGATCCGGCAGATGGTCTACCTGGCGCTGACCTATGACCACCGGTTGGTCGACGGCGCTGACGCCGCTCGCTTCCTCTCGACGATCAAGCAGCGGCTCGAGGAAGCCAACTTCGAGGCCGAGCTCGGTATCTGACCAACCTCTGGATCTCGACCGGCACCACCAGCGCGACCCCGCCCAATCGGCCGGGGTCGGCTGGGCTCACCCAGCCGGGACGGCGTCGAGGAACCGACCCTGCCCGCCGGCCAGCTCGAGCCCCAGCGGCAACGGCTCCCACCGGCACAGGAAGACCAGTCCGCCGTCCTCACCGTCGCCACCGACCGTGTGCTCCCATGCGTCGGGGCCGTCGCTGGGAGTCCGGAGATGCACGTACGTCGTCATCGACGGCCCTCCCGGTTCGTCCAGCCCGAGCTCGACGAAACCGACCTGCCCGACGTACGTCGTGTCCACGATTCCGGTCTCTTCCTCGACCTCACGGGCAGCGGCGTCGATGATCGCCTCGAACCGCCCCATACCGCCGGCGGGGACCTGGGTGCCGGAGGGATCGTCGGGCTGGTCGTCACGATGGTCGAAGACCAGCAGCTCCTCGCCACGCTCGGTGGTCCGGGTCACATAGCAGGCCACCCGCTGCCGCAGCGCGTAGGTCGTCATACCGCCGAATCTATCGACGAACTCCCCGCGAACCTACGCAAGCCCGGTGCGAGCCGTGTGTCAACGCTTCGGGCTGGGCAGGATGGGGGCATGCGCATCGTGATCGCCGGGGCGTCCGGGTTCCTCGGCAAAGCCCTGGTCCGACACCTGCGCGACCACGGTCACGACGTGGCGGTGCTCGTGAGGGGTGAGGTGACGGGGCCCGACCAGCGCCGCTGGGACCCCGCCAGCGGGGGGCTTGATCCCGAGCACGTCGCGGCCGCTGACACCGTGATCAACCTCGGCGGGGCACCGATCGAGCACTGGCCCTGGACCAAGTCGTACAAGGAGCAGATCCTTCGGAGCCGCCAGCAGACGACGGGCACGATCGCCGAGGTGATCGCTCGTCTCACCGGCCCTCGTCCGGCACTGGTCAACGCCAGCGGGATCAACTACTACGGCAGCGACCGGGGCGAGGAGAAGGTGGACGAGGACTCCTCGTCGGGCAGCGGTTTCCTGGCCGAGGTGTGCCGACAGTGGGAGGCGGCGACCCAGCCCGCCTCGGATGCCGGGGCTCGGGTTGCCATCATGCGTACGGGCCTGGTGCTGCACCGCTCGGGCGGCGTGCTCAAGATCGTCAAGATCCCGTTCGTGGCAGGCGTCGGTGGCCGCCTCGGTGACGGTCATCAATTCTTCGCCAGCATCTCGCTGGTCGACTACCTCGCTGCCGCGACAAGACTGGCGACCGACGAGGCTCTTTCGGGCCCGTTCAACTTCGTGGCACCGGTCGCCGCCACCAACCGCGAGTTCACCCAGGCGATGGGCCACACCCTCCATCGGCCCGCTGCCATCCCGGTCCCCGCGTTCGTGCTCCGCACCGTCGTGGGAGAGCTCGCGAACGAGATGTTGGGCAGCCTGCATGCCGTCCCCCGACGCCTGACGGAGGTCGGATTCACCTTCGAGCACGCGACGGTCCAGGCCCAGGTCGACGCGGCGTTCGCGTGAGGACGTCACAGGGCGCGGATCGCGCTGATCCGCCAGCCCGCGCGGGTCGCGGCGAGCGTGATCAGGTGACGGCTTGGCCGGTCGGCGGGCAGCACCCTCACCGCACCGCCCGGGCTCCTCACCGAGACCGGGCCCAGCCGGTCGGCCACCTCCAACCGGACCACCTGGTCCGCCTCGACGAGCACGTGCACGCGCCAGTAGCGCACCTCGACACGGCGAACGGCGTACCCCCGGTCGAGATAGCTGCGCAACGCTGCCCGATCGGCGTACAGCGGCCGACTCCCGGACACGAAGACCCGGCGCAGCGCCGCTGGGCGCCCCTGTCGCCAGGCACGATCACGCCGCGCGTCGAGTCGTCGCAGGACTCCGGCCCACCGCCGACCTGCCGGGACGACGGTCGGCTCGGCACGGGCAGACGACCCGGCGGGAGGCGCCAGGGTCTCCGGGGTTCGGGCCGCTGGATCCGCCGAAGTCAGAGCTGCCAATCCGAGCCAGGCAGTGGTGACGAATACCAGGAGGACACCGATGGTGAGCAAGGTCCGGACCGATCGCGACCGAGTCGCCGGAGGGCGAGCGGCCCGACATGGTGGGGTGCGGCGAGGACCTGCATGGGCGGGCATCGCCTCACTCTGTCGCAGACCGAGCGCCGGCCGCGGAGGTTGTCCACAGGGTCGTCGACGTGCTCCCGAAACGGGTGGCACGGCGACGGCGGACGGCGCGGTGGACCGTACCCTGGTCACCGCATGACTGAGCAAAGGGACATCCGTTGAACCGAGCAACCACGCTGTACGACGCAGCTGCCAGCCGCATCGCGCAAGCCATTGTGAAGACTGCCGCCCGGCGGGTCGACGTACGTTTCACGTTCCCCGACGGCTCCGGCTGGGGCCCGACCGCCCCGGGGACCCCGGTCTTCGAGATCGTCGAGCCGGAGAAGTTCTACCGCCGGCTGGGTCGCGACCTGAAGATGGCGTTCGGTGAGGCGTACGTCGCGGGAGAGTGGCGCCCGGGACCCGGGACGGATCTGGCAGACCTGCTCACGCCGTTCGCAGCCAAGCTGGCCGACCTGGTGCCTGCACCGGTCCGCAAGCTGCGGATCGTCATCGACCGCCAGCTGCCGCATCACACGACGAACACGCGCTCCGGGTCCAAGTCCAACATCGAGGCCCACTACGACATGTCCAACGAGCTGTTCAGCCAGTTCCTCGACGAGACGATGACCTACTCGGCGGCCTGGTTCAAGGACCTCGACGAGGACCTCGAGACAGCGCAGCTCCGCAAGATCGACGGCATCCTCGACTACGCCGGGGTGACCGAAGGATCTCGCGTGCTGGAGATCGGCAGCGGCTGGGGCTCCCTTGCGATCCGGGCGGCCGAACGCGGCGCCAACGTCACGTCGATCACGTTGTCGCGAGAGCAGGCCGAGCTCGGCATGCAGCGGATCAAGGAACGCCGTCTGGACGACCGCGCGCGCATCGAGATCTGCGACTACCGCGACGTGCAGGGCGAGTACGACGCCATCGTCTCGATCGAGATGATCGAGGCCGTTGGCGAAGAGTTCTGGCCCAGCTACTTCCAGACCCTCGACGAGCGGTTGGCGCCGGGCGGCAAGGTGGCGATCCAGGCGATCGTGATGAGCCATCAGCGCATGCTCGAGACTCGGCGCTCGTACGGGTGGATCCAGAAGTACATCTTCCCCGGAGGTCTGATCCCGTCGATCCAGGCGATCGAGGACGTCTGCGACGAGCACACGACCCTGAAGATCACCGACCGGCGCGAGCTCGGCCTGCACTACGCGGAGACCTTGCGCCGCTGGCGTGAGGCGTTCCTGGCTCGCTGGGCGACGATCCAGCCGATCGGCTACGACGACGACTTCCGTCGGATCTGGGAGTTCTACCTCGCCTACTGCGAGGCAGGCTTCGCGTCCCGCTACCTCGGCGTCTCGCAGATCCGGTTCGCCCGGGACGCAGAGGGCCCGGCGCTCTGACCGGGCCGTACCGGCGTGCGCATCCGGACGGGCCCGGCGGCCGAAAATTGCTGACGCGGCTACGGTGGGGGACGTGGTGAGCACCCGACCTGTCGAGACCCCTTCCGCGGAACTTCGGGCGGCTGCGCCAGCTGAGCGGCCCGTCGGTCTCAATCCCCCCGCCATCCGCGTTGGAGGGGCGGTCCGGTTCGAGCACGTCGGCTTCGGCGACCACGCCATGCCGTACGACGAGGCGTGGGAGCTTCAGCGCTCCTTGCACGCTCAGCGGGTGGCCGACCAGATCGGCGACCTCGCTCTCCTGCTCGAGCACCCACCGGTCTTCACGGCGGGCAAACGCACCGAGCCGGCTGACCGCCCTCTCGACGGCACCCCGGTCGTCGACGTGGACCGGGGCGGCAAGATCACCTGGCACGGCCCCGGGCAGCTCGTCGGCTATCCGATCGTCAAGCTCCCCTCGCACGTCTACGTCGTCGACTACGTCCGCCGGCTCGAGGAGGCCCTGATCCGGGTCTGCGCGGACGTCGGTCTGCCGACCGGCCGGGTCAAGGGCCGCAGCGGCGTCTGGGTGGCGGCCTCCGACGACGGGCGTCCCGAGCGCAAGATCGCCGCGCTCGGTGTCCGGGTGTCCCGCGGCGTGACGATGCACGGGCTCGCTCTGAACTGCGACAACACGTTGGAGGGCTTTGACGCGATCGTCCCGTGCGGGATCTCGGACGCCGGCGTGACCACGCTCAGCTCCGAGCTCGGCCGGGTGGTCACGGTCGAGGAGGTGCTGCCCTTCGTCGAGCGGCACCTCGCCGAGATGCTGTCCTGGGCCGCGTACGACCATAGTCCCGAGCTCACCCGTCCGGAGCCTCCGGAGCAACCGCAGGCAACCAGCGACGGCTCGCCCATCACCTACGGGCTGCAGCCCCCCTCCTGAGTCGCGTCCGACCGGGGAAGCGGGGCCGGCGTGCAGCGGGCGATTCGGCAGCGTTGGGGCCAACGCGTACGCTGGGGCGCGTGACAATTGCCCCTGAAGGCCGGAAGATGCTGCGCCTGGAAGTGCGCAACGCCGAGACCCCGATCGAGCGCAAACCGCCGTGGATCAAGACCCGGGCGAAGATGGGTCCGGAGTACCAGCAGCTCCAGTCGCTGGTGAAGTCCGAGGGTCTCCACACCGTGTGCCAGGAGGCCGGCTGCCCCAACATCTTCGAGTGCTGGGAGGACCGCGAGGCGACCTTCCTCATCGGCGGTGACCAGTGCACCCGGCGCTGCGACTTCTGTCAGATCGACACCGGCAAGCCCGAGCCGCTCGACCGCGACGAGCCCCGCCGGGTCGCCGAGAGCGTCCAGACGATGGGACTTCGCTACGCGACGATCACCGGAGTGGCGCGCGACGACCTGACCGACGGCGGAGCCTGGTTGTACGCCGAGACGGTCCGGGCGATCCACGCGCTCAACCCGGACACCGGCGTGGAGAACCTGATTCCTGACTTCAACGCCAAGCCCGACCTGCTGCGCGAGGTGTTCGAGTCTCGTCCGGAGGTGCTCGCGCACAACGTGGAGACGGTGCCGCGCATCTTCAAGCGGATCCGTCCGGCGTTCCGGTACGACCGTTCCCTCGGTGTCATCACCGCAGCCCGCGACTTCGGCCTGATCACGAAGTCCAATCTGATCCTTGGCATGGGCGAGACCCGCGACGAGGTGAGCCAGGCGCTGCGCGATCTGCGCGACGCCGGCTGCGACCTGATCACGATCACCCAGTACCTGCGGCCCTCCGTGCGCCACCACCCGATCGAGCGGTGGGTGAAGCCCGAGGAGTTCGTCGAGCTCCAGCAGGAGGCGACGGAGATCGGCTTCGTCGGAGTGATGAGCGGTCCGCTCGTGCGCTCGTCGTACCGCGCAGGACGGCTGTACAAGCAAGCAGTAGAGTCGCGGAGCGTCCAGGCCACCGCCTGAGCAGCTTCTTCCGAAACCGGCAGCAAACGAGGACACACCAGCCATGGCACGCAAGGACAAGGGCGAGAAGAAGCAGGGCACGATCAGCAAGCTGATCCAGGCCTACAAGATGACCCGCGAGCGCGACAAGCGCGTCGGGCTCGTCTGCTTCGCCTGGTTCCTGGTCGTCGGGCTGATCTTCGGTGGGCTCTTCTGGTACCTGCTTCACCCGGTCGCCGGCGTGATCGTCGGCGTCTCCTCGGGGGCATTGGCCTGGATGATCGTCTTCAGCCGTCGGGCCGAGCGAGCGGCCTACGCCCAGCTCGAGGGCCAGCCCGGTGCCGCTGCGGCGGCCTTGGGGGTGCTGCGGCGCGGCTGGCAGGTGCAGCCGGCCGTCGCCGTCACGAAGAACCAGGATCTCGTCCATCGTGTCGTCGGGCGGCCCGGCATCATCTTGATCGGCGAGGGCAACACTCAGCGGGTCCGCAACCTGCTCGGCGTGGAGAAGAAGAAGCACGCCCGCGTCGTCGGCGAGGTGCCGATCTACGACATCGTTGCCAGCACGGACAACGAGAAAGCCGAGGGCGTCGTCCCGGTCAACCGGCTGAGCAAGCACATCATGAAGCTCCCCAAGAACATCAAACCGGCCGACGTCACCGACGTCCTGCAGCGGCTGAAGGCGCTCGACGCGATGCGTCCGGCCATGCCGATCCCCCGCGGCCCGATGCCGACCACGGCCAAGCAGGCTCGCCAGGCAGCCCGCCAGTCGATGCGCGGGCGTTGATGGCCGGTTGCGAGCGACGAAGTCGCCGGAACCGGCTCAACAAGCCACCCGCACGAACGCTCATGGCCGGTTGCGAGCGAAGAAGTCCGTGCAACCGACTCCGCCCCGCACGACTCGCCGGCGAGCCATCCGGCAGGACGTCTGCAACGAATACCTCACGTGAGTGATCCAGCTACGCCTGACCGGCCCCGGGTCGCGGTCATCGGCGCCGGGGTCTCCGGCCTGACAGCGGCCTACCTCCTGGCTCGAACGCACGACGTGACGGTCTTCGAGCGCGAGGGACGCCTCGGAGGGCACGCGCACACCCACGACGTCACCGTGGGTGGCCGGTCGAGCGCGGTCGACTCCGGCTTCATCGTCCTCAACGACCGCACCTACCCCCTGCTGCAACGACTCTTCGATGAGCTCGGCGTCACCATCAGGCCGACCGAGATGAGCATGAGCATCCATTGCGACGGGTGTGGACTGGGCTACGTCGGCGGCCGAGGCGCTCGCGGCATCTTCGCGCAGAAGCGTCGACTGGTAGACCCGAGGTTCTGGCGCCTGCTGCTGAGCGTGAGACGGTTCCAGAAGCTGGCGATGTCGCTGCTCGCGGAGGACGATGACGCTGAGATCACCTACGGCGAGTTCCTGGCTCGGCACGGTTTCAGCGAGCACTTCGTCCAGCACTACGCTCTGCCGATCGTCGCGTGCGTGTGGTCCAGCGGTCAGCGCGACGCACTCGAGTACCCGGCCAGGTACCTGTTCGCGTTCCTGTCCCACCACGGTTTCCTGGCCTTGCGGGACGCGCCCCAGTGGTATGTCGTCGAGGGTGGCTCGCGGTCCTATGTCGAGGCGATCAGCGCCCGGCTTGCTGCACATCGCGTCGTGACCGGCCGGCCGGCCGTGTCGGTCGAACGGCGTACTGGCGGGCTGAGGGCTGCCGCGGACGTCGTGGTCACCGACGCCGCCGACGAGCAGCACGTGTTCGAGCGGGTCGTCATCGCCACCCACGCCGACGAGGCCCTCGACCTGCTCACTGACGCGTCGCTTGCCGAGAAGGACGTGCTGGGCGCCTTCCGGTACTCCGCGAACCAGACGCAATTGCACCGCGACGACTCCGTCCTGCCAGCCCGATTCGCCGAACGCGCCAGCTGGAACTTCTCGATGGATGGCTGCGATCACCAGTCTGATCGCGTCAAGGTGTCGTACTGGATGAACCGGCTCCAGCACCACCCCGACGAGCACCCGCTCGTCGTCTCGCTGAACGGCGCAGAGCAGGTCGACCCGGGTAGCGTGATCGCCACGATGGAGTACACCCACCCGATCTACACGCCGGAGTCCGTCGCCGCGCAGCAGCGGATCCCGGACCTGCTCACCGCCCGGACAGCGTTCGCCGGCGCCTACCAAGGCTGGGGCTTCCATGAGGACGGCTGTCGCAGCGGCGTCGCGGCCGCACGGCACTTCGGGGTCGAGTGGTGATGGCTCACTCCGGTGAAGCCTCGCCCCAGACAGCCGCTCGGCCAGGAGCGAGATCGGCTGCTGAGGTGCTCCCCCTCCCCGCAGTCGTGCGTGGCGAGGTACGCCATGCACGCTTCCACCCGATCAAGCATGCGTTCCGCTATCGCGCGCACCAGTGGTTGGTCGACGTCGACCGGCCCGAAGTGGCTCCGCGGGGGTTGCGGGCTCTGGCGTCGTTCCAGGCACGTGACCACGTCGGCGGATCGGCAGGGACGCTCGGCGCCAACGTCCGCTCCTTCGTCGCCGCGCAGGGAGCGGACTGGACGTGCCATCGCGTCATCATGTTGGCCAACGCCCGGGTGCTCGGGTACGTCTTCGACCCGTTGTCGGTCTTCTGGTGCTATGCGCCTGATGGCACGCTCGAGGGTGTGCTGGCCGAGGTGCACAACACCTACGGCGAACGGCACGGCTACGTGCTCGAGCTCGACTCGCACGGCACTGCGCACACCGACAAGCAGTTCTACGTGTCACCGTTCTTCGGGGTCTTCGGCGACTACCAGCTGAAGTTCGTCCTGGATGCCGGCCCGTCGCCCGAAGGATCCGACGATGGCGGGGTCCTGGCCACGCAGACGTCGGATCGTGCCCGGAAGCCGCCCAAGGTGGGCGCGTTCGTGACGTTGCGCCAGGACGACCGGGTGGTCTTCACCGGATCGTTCACCGGGGAGGCTCTGCCGGTCACGACCCGTCGGCTGCTCGGCGTGGCCCTGACCCAGCCGCTGATGCCGCAACGGGTGGCGCTGCTGATCCGGCTGCACGGGGCCTGGCTGTGGCTGCAGCCGCCTTCCCGTCGTACGCCGACTCCCCCACCGCGAACAACCTTCGTCCCGCTGACCCTTGTGGTTTGCCTAGATTTCTATTCCGATGGCTTGTTATCTAGGCAAACCTGCCTAGCAAAGAGAGGACTTGCCTAGCGCAAGGTCGGGGCCGCGGAGCTCACCGTCGTACGGCGATCGAGTCCACGGCGAGGTCATGCAGACCCTGCTGGTCGCGGTTGTAGATCACCGCCGGGATGACCAGACACAACAGTGCTGTCCGGACCAGTGCCCTCAGCACGTCGAGCGGCGCTCCACTGGTACGCCGGATGGTGACCCCGACGATCAGCTGACCGGCCGAGCCGCCGAGCAACGTCGTCAGGATCCACACCTCGAGGGCGAATACCGCCAACGGCAGCCATTGCGCCGCACCGCCACCGCCACTCCAGACGCCTTGACCGATGAACGCACCGACCGCGAGCATGGACAACGCCCAGTCGATCACCAGCGCAACGACCCGCCGGCCCCAGCCGGCCACCGCTCCTGGACCGTTCTCGGGCAGGCCTCGACGCTGGCCGGGATAGTCCTGGTCAGGCGGCTCCGGCAGTGGCTCAGCGGTCACGGGCGGCAACGTAACACGCGTGAAACACAGGAGACACGGCAGGGAAATCGCCGCCTCTTACGGTGGCACCACGACCGACGGCCAGACCGGGCCGGCCGGGATGCAAGGAGGATCGATGTTCGCCGACCGCGACGAGTTGTTGAGCTACATCGCAGACGAAGGCGTCGAGTTCATCGACGTACGCTTCTGCGACCTGCCCGGGATCATGCAGCACTTCACCGTGCCGGTGTCGTCGTTCGGACCGGAGGTGTTCGACGACGGTCTGATGTTCGACGGATCCTCGATCCGGGGGTTCCAGGCCATCCACGAGTCCGACATGGCACTGTTCCCGGACCCGACGACGGCCTACCTCGACACGTTCCGGGCCGAGAAGACGCTCGTGGTCAACTTCTTCATCCACGACCCGTTGACCGGTGAGGCCTACAGCCGCGACCCGCGCAACATCGCGCGCAAGGCGCAGGAGTACCTCAAGAGCACCGGCATCGGCGACACCGCGTTCTTCGCCCCCGAGGCGGAGTTCTACGTCTTCGACGACGTCCGGTTCGAGACCAAGCAGAACACCGGCTTCTACTCCATCGACTCCGTAGCCGGCGCCTGGAACAGCGGCCGCGAAGAAGACGGCGGCAATCGCGGCTACAAGGTCAAGTACAAGGGCGGTTACTTCCCGGTGCCGCCGTACGACCACTTCGCCGACCTCCGCGCCGAGATGTCCAAGCAGCTCGAGGCGGCCGGGCTTATCGTCGAGCGCCAGCACCACGAGGTGGGCACGGCAGGACAGGCGGAGATCAACTTCCGCTTCGACGAGCTGCTCGTCAGCGCCGACAACGTGATGAAGTTCAAGTACATCGTCAAGAACGTCGCCTGGCAGGCCGGCAAGACCGCCACCTTCATGCCGAAGCCGATCTTCGGCGACAACGGCTCGGGGATGCACTGCCACCAGTCGGTGTGGGCGGACGGCGAGCCGTTGTTCTTCGACGAGAGCGGGTACGCCGGCCTGAGCGACACCGCGCGTTACTACATCGGCGGGCTGCTCGCGCACGCGCCGTCGCTGCTGGCCTTCACCAACCCGACGGTGAACTCCTACCACCGTCTGGTGCCTGGCTTCGAGGCGCCGGTCAACCTGGTCTACAGCCAGCGCAACCGTTCCGCCTGCATCCGGATCCCGATCACCGGAGCCAACCCGAAGGCGAAGCGAATCGAGTTCCGCTGCCCCGACCCGTCGGCAAACCCGTACCTTGCGTTCTCCGCGATGCTGTTGGCTGGGCTGGACGGGATCAAGAACAAGATCGAGCCGCCGCAGCCGATCGACAAGGACCTGTACGAGCTCCCGCCCGACGAGCACGCGGACGTCGAGACGGTGCCGGCCACGCTCACCGCCGTCCTCGATGCGCTCGAGGCCGACCACGAGTTCCTGCTCGAAGGCGGCGTGTTCACTCCCGACCTGATCTCCACCTGGATCGACTACAAGCGCACCATGGAGGTCCTTCCGATGTCGCTGCGCCCGCACCCTCACGAGTTCGAGCTCTACTACGACATCTGATCCGGCTTGGCTTGATGGCCGTGTGCTAGGTGCCTGAAACGGCCCCTGACCTGCGAAGACACCTTTCAACGTCTTCCAGCGTCAGGGGTCGTTTTCGTTCGTCTGCGGTCCCCAGTGCGGCGTCGTCACACAGCGTCACGTCGATGGCCGCGCCCGAGACGTGCGGCGCGACGGCCGGCGGCGAGACGTGGCGACTGGCCAGCAGCTCGAGGTCCGGATCGGTGGGGGCGTCCCGATCGCGTGCCAGCTCCGCTCGGTACTCCGCGAAGTAGCGCTCCTGGACCGGGACCTGGGCAACCCGCGGGTCACCCGCACGAACTACTGACGACATCGAGCCACCGTAGCCAATCGGCCTCAGGCGATGCCGCCGACGAGTAGACGGCTCAGTTGCAGGGAGCGCCCTCACAACAGGGCCGGATGTAACCGCAGCCGTCGCAGCGCTCGTGAGAGGTTTCCCAGCGCATCAGGGTGTCGCAGTTCGGGCAAGGCTCCGTCAGATCGGCCACGGTCAAAGGATAGGTCGGCCGGCGATTCCTGCCACGGCGACACGGCGGACTACCCCGCGTGCAGTTCCACGATGGGCCGACTCGCAGGCAAGGTGCCATCTCGTGCGAGGGATCGTTGTCAGGACATACGCGTTCATCGACGTACGATCGTCCGCACCTGGCGCTGGGAACGCGTATCCGGGTGCGGGTGGGCCCTTGCAGGTCATTCCCGTACGACGCGATTTAGCGTACTGTGCAGAGAAAGGGTGACGACTGCCCCCTGATGTGTGATGCCCCGGCCCTCGGTGTTGCGAACGAGGAGAACCGGATGGCGAATCGACTCCCGGATGACGGGCGACCGTGGACGGTGGACGCCCAACGGCTCGACGAGATCACGCTCCTCAGTGGCGTGATGATCGAGGCCACCAGCCGTCCTGGCCCGTTGACGCAGGTAGAGATCGACGCGTTGCTCGTGCGTAGGCCCCTGGTTGTGGCGGTCGAGACTGCCCGGGCCGGCGTGCCGCTCCCTCGGCGCAAGCAGGGGCTGCCTGTCCGCTGACTCAAAGCTTCCTGGTCCGCGTGTGTACCCCTCCTTGAACCACGCGGACCGGGGAGGACCACCGGCAGACCACCGGCAGACCACCGGCAGACCACCGCCAACGGGAAGCCACCAGATCCAAGTGTTGGGGTTTGGCCAGGTCGAGTCAGCCCCGTCGGCACTCATCGGCCGCAACCCTGAGGCCGTGGCGTGCCCTGGTGGCGGCAGCAACTGGGCCGTCATCGATCGCTCATGGGACCTCGACCAGTTCACCGAGGCTCAACCGAGATTGTCGATGACCCGGTTCAGATAGCGCTGTTCGGGAATGCTCCGCGTCAGACGTGCCGCTCGCGACAAGGACTGGCGCGCTGCTTCAGTCTCACCCAGCCGGGCCAAGAGGTGTCCCCGAACTGCGTGAAACCGGTGATGGTCGGTGTCTGACAGGGAATCGAGCGCCTCGAGCCCGGCGCGCGGACCCCGAACCTCAGCAAGCGCAGTGGCCCAGCCGATCCTGGTCGCCGTTGATGGTGCAACGTGCTCGAGCATCTCGTAGAGCGCGAGGATCTGACCCCAATCTGTCTCGCCGTGGTCAACCGCCTCAGCATGCACGGCCGCGATGGCGGCCTGCAGCTGGAAGGTTCCCACGTAACCATGGGGCAACGCCGCCTCGAGCAGGCGGATGCCTTCGTGGATCAGGGCCCGGTCCCACAAAGTACGGTCTTGGTCCTCAAGCGGGATGAAGTCGCCTGAGGTGTCGATCCGCGCTGGCATCCTCGCTTCGCTGAGCAACAGAAGAGCCAGCAGACCTGCGTTCTCCGGGTCCCTGGGCACCGCGTGCTGGAGCCGTCTGGCGAGAGATATGGCCGAACCTCGAAGCGTGCCGTCGGCTACCTGCGCGCCGTCACTTTGCATATGTCCTTGGGTGTAGAGCAGCGAGACCGCATGGCGAATTGACAGGATGCGTTCGGGAAGCTCGCTTTGTGCAGGGGGATCGAAACGCGCCCCCGCCTTGGTCAGCGTCGCTTTGGCCCGACTGATCCGCTGCCCCATCGTGGCCTCCGGCACCATGAAGCCGGCAGCGATTTGCCGAGTGGTGAGCCCGGCGACCGCCCGCAACATCAGCGCCACCTGCGAGTTCCGCGAAAGCGCCGGATGGCAGCACAGCACCATGAGCTGCAACAAGTCGGCGTCCGCATCAGGCTCACGCGCAAAGTCGGACTCGGGTGGGATCTCGGGGTCGAGCCGCGCCACGGCTTCCTCGCGCCTGCGTCGGCTGCTGTCACGTCGGAACTGCTCGATCAAGCGCCGCGAGGCCACCCGAAACAACCAAGCCGTCGGATCTTCGGGCGGCCCCTCCCGCGGCCATTGTTCCAACGCCGCCTCCAGCGCCTGCTGGACGGCGTCCTCACATTCCTCGAACTGTCCGTGGCGCCTGGTGAGCGCGGCGAGGACGTGTGGCACCTCAGCTCGCCACACGTCTTCGAAGCCGTCGTTCACGTCGCACCCTTCAACGTCGTCGGCGACGCTCGCCACCCTCACTCACCAGAGTCGTCACGCATGACCGGCCGCAGCTCTATCGTCTCTCCTGGGCCACTGAAGAGGCGGGCGATCTCCTCTGCTCGTGCCTGGCTCTCGACGTCGATGATGAAGAACCCCGCGAGGTGCTCCTTGCCTTCAGCGTAAGGCCCATCCGTCGCGACCCGTTCGTCGCTTTGCCAGCGGAAGAGCCTGGACGTAGCAGGGTCACCCAACGCCTCGGCGTGCACGAACTCGCCACGTTGCATCATCTCCGAGAAGCCTTCCTCGAACTCCTTGTTCAACCTCTCCCGCGTCGCCGCAGGGAGTGCCTGGTGCTCCGCGACGAAATCAGACGTGGGGTGTCCCCACGGCTCCGGGTTCGACGTGATGAGGATGACGTACTTCACTGCATGCTCCTTGCTGATCGACTGGTCGACCGGTTGGTACGGGTTCTGGTGGCCTCGGCTGCACCTCCAGCACGAGGTCGAAGCAGCGCCGCCGATCTCGACGTCATGGGCGTCGCACGAACGGCCCGCGTGCCCCCGCCGTCGCCAAGACGCTCCGAAGCTGCCTCTCTGCACTCAGGGAACGCGCACGCCGTCCCGCGAGAAGTCCCAGACGGCGCCGTCGATACTCTCACGGGCGACGTCCAACTGACCGGCGTGCGCCGCGTTGTCGTTGAGCAGGTGAAGGAGCACCCCGCGCACCGTGTCTTGGCGGTAGCCGCCCCAAGCGCCTTCGGGCCACCAACCGGGGACCGCCGTGCTCTTCACATGACGGACCGACCTACAGGCCTCCGACACGTCGCGGGTGAGGCGTCCGACCACTTCTTCGGCGGATACGGACGGGTCGCTGTCCCATTCCTCGTCGTCCATGGTGGTGGGGATGCCACCGATGACGTTGTTCAGCCAGAAGAGCGTGCTATCACGCACGTGACCGACGAGCCCCAGGGTGGTCCAGCCGGAGCGGGTGACGGGGGTTCTCAGCTGGGACTCGGAGAGCCCCTCCGTCGCACCAGCCACGTGCCGCACGGCCGCCTCGATCCAGGCCAGCAGCTCACCGGTCACCGCGTCGCCGGCCCCTGTCACATCGTTGTCAACATTCTCGCTCATACACACGTGTCGATTCAGCGACGGACGTTTTCGACATCGCCGCCACAATCTTGGCCGAACCCGAGGCGGGAGTGCTCCTGCCATCTTCGGCCGTAGCCGCGCTCGGGCAGCTCATCGGCTGCGACGGGGCCGGTCTACCGCATCGTCGCCAGAAGCGCGAGGTACGTCTGTTCGGTCTCGCCCTCGTTGCTGGCAATGACGTGTGTCGCCGGACGAAGCGGCAGCAAGGCCTCGAGCTCACTGTGGCAGCGCCTCAAAGAGTCATCACCGCCACTCGCCTCGACGATCGCTCGCACCTCGTCATGCCATGCTGTATCACCCGTCGCCCCGCGGCGATGGAATCTCGCGACCGAAGCCTCTTGCGCGTCCATGACCAGGCAGCTCACGAAGGTCGCCCCAGCAGCGTTCGCCGCCGCCTCGAAACGCTCGATCTCGGTGAGCTTCGTCAGCATCTGCGGCACGACGACGTCGTGTCCGGTTTCGAGGTATGCCGTGATCATCGCGAGCGCTGCGGCCCGAATCAGGGCACCGGCTTCCCCGACGTTGTGCTGCCATCCACCGATCAGGGTGCGCAGCACGTCGATGTCGCAGTTGAGAACACCGTGATGGTCCTGGACGTAGCGGCGAGCGAGGGTTGACTTCCCGATCCCCGGAGGGCCGTTGATGTGCAGCAGTCGGCTCACGGGTGGCGAGCGTACACACCGCGAACCCTCGTCAGGCGCGCCTGTCGAGGAACATGCGCAATCGGGTCCGCGTCGCGTCGTCGTCGCCAGGGACATGACCGTTGACGGCGCGACATGCCCAGCCCAGACGTAACGCCGCGTCGACCGCCTGGACGAGGTCGCCCCCGAAGCGTGCTGCGAACGGTTCGAGATACGCATCGCGGAATCGCGCTGTATCGGTGGAGTTCTCCACGTCGTCGAGACCCCACGCGATCACTCCCTCGAGGGTGACCGAGAGGGTCAGGAAGGGGTGAGAGACACAGGCGTCGCCCCAATCCATCAGGAGGTGGTGGCCGTCGCGCACGAAGACCTGGCCGTCGTGCAGGTCGTCGTGCTGGATCGTCTCCGGTATCCCGTACGCCGCGAGTCGGTCGTTCAGCTCGGCGACGTACGCCGTGGCGTCTCGGAACCGCTGGTCGACCTCAACCTCGTCGACCAGGCGTTCGTACCGCTCGACAAACGTGGCCGTCCGCAGGTCCGGAGCACCGGCGTTGAGGAGGGCGTCCACCTCGTCCATCAGCGTCAGCTGCAGAACTGCGTACCGACGGAGCACGTCGCACCAGCGGTCCAGGCTCTGCTCACGCGCGACCACCTGGCGAAGCTGCTCGCCGGCGTCCGTCATCAGCATCCAGCCGGTCTCCGGATCGAGCGCGAGCAGCGGCGGAACAAGGTCCGGGCGACGCCTTGAGACGATCTCCGCGACCGCCCCCTCATGCCGCAGCGCATCCATGTTGGCCTTGAACCAGACGTCGCCCGCGTCGGTCGGGACCCGCATCACCGTCGACCAGGCGACTATGTGCGGTTGCGTCACCCGGCCCGTGCACTGGAGTCCGAGGTCGGCAAGTCTGTGCTCGATCCAGGAGCGGGCGGACTTCTGCCACTCCGGGTCCTCCCACGGGCTCGTCATGCCGCGACCCTACGGCGTCCATACCTGCGAAGAGCCGCAACCGAGATACTCGGTTGCGGCTCTCCGCGTGGGTCGAACTGGTTGGCTCAGCGTCGGCGCAGCACCGCGAAGATGACGACGACGACGAGGACGATCACGAGTACGGTCAAGAGAGTTCCCATGCGGGCACTATGCCCTCCCCGGCGCAGGCCAAACCTGCACCCAATCCTGATTGACTGGTTTTGTCGTCATGATCCCCTGGTGACGATGACCACACCTCAACGCGCTGGCCGCGCGCGACGTCGGTTACTCGCCAGTATCCCCAGCACCCTCGGATCGGCCTCCGTCCACAAGGTTGCCTCGTCTCCTTGACGGACCGTGATCACGCGAGCACGTTACTGCCATGAGATCTCGCCTTGTCCCCACGCTGGCCATCACCGTCCTGCTCCTCGGAGCCTTCGCCTCGCCCGCCGCCGGTCAGTCGAAGGCCGTGCATGACCCGCGGGGAGACGCCTCGTCGCCGCGCTGGGACATCACCCGGGCCAAGATGACCAACGGGCATGACCGGATCGCGGGACGGGCGGCCGTGGTCAACCTCCGGCCCGGCTCGGGCTACTTCGCTCTCACGTTCGGCCAGCCGTCCAACCCGGACAACGTGTTCACCGCATCCTCGCGTATCCGGGCCGACGGCTCTCTGCACAACAAGCTGCACATCTTCGGTGAGCTGGTCGACCACGACATCGCCTGCCCGGTCGCGGCCACCTGGCGGTTCGCGACGGACACCGTGCGCGTGTCGTTCCCCCGCAGCTGCCTCCAAGGCCTTCGCGGCCCGCTCACCATGCGCGTGTCACTCGGGCCGCTCCCGCGCTACCACAGCCAGGACCACACCCGACGGGTCCGCGTCCTGCAGCGCTGAGCGCGACGGCCGTGGCGTCGCTTGCTAGGTTCCACTGATGCAGACGATGACATCAGCCGCAGCTGTCGACGCCCAGTACCGCGACGAGGGCAATCTCGAGACCCGACGATCGGTCTGGCACGCCTGCGTGGACGGACGGGATCCGGCCTCCGCCGCCGCCTACGCCATCCACGCAGCCCATCCGAGCACGATCCTCGAGGTCGGTTGCGGCACCGGCGCCTTCGCACAGCGGATTGCCGCAGCCAACCCCGACGCGTCGCTGACCGCCACCGATCAGTCGGCGCGCTTCGTCGAGCTGACCGCGGCGCGCGGCGTCACGGCTCAACGAGCTGACATCCAGGACCTGCCGTTCGACGACGAATCGTTCGACGCGGTAGCCGCGATGTGGATGCTGTACCACGTACCGGACCTCCGCCAGGCCCTTGTCGAGGTACGTCGAGTGCTGCGCCCCGGTGGGCTGTTCGTCGCCGTCACCAACGGTGACGACCATCTCGCGGACCTGATGACCGAGGCCGGGGGACGCAAGACCATCACCCAGTTCAGCAGCGAGAACGGTGCTGGGGCTCTGCGGCAGCACTTCGACCAGGTGGAGGCCGAGCACATCGCCACCCGCGCCGTCTTCCCCGATCATGCCGCGGCCGTGGCGTACCTCGCGAGCTTCGACAACGGCCTCGCCTCCGCACTCCCCCGGTTCGAAGGGGCCCGCGAGTACGCCGGCGCGACCACCGTCTTTCTCGCGCGCTGAGCGCCGCACCCGGCGCGGGACACGCCCGCACGGTTGCTTCCATTCGGGCACCGCTCGGTGGTCGTTCGGCTGATCAGCCGGGTGAACGGACGATTTGTCCCCAACCGTCTGTCCACAATGGGGGTCCGGTCCCGACATCCACCGCACCGACACGGCAGACTGATCTCATGGGCCAAGTCCCGGATCGTCTGCGCACGCTGGCACATGCCACGCGTTCTGCACGTGATCTCGACACGCTGCTCTCGGTCGTCGTCGACTCCGTCGAGGCTGAGCTGCTTGCCGACGGCTGCTACGTCGGCAGGATCGACCACCGCCACGGCCGGGTGGACATCGTGATCAAGGCGGGAGCCTTCATCGCCGCGGATCCCTGGGAAGGACGAGATTCTTTCGCCGTAGCCGTACAGACGCGGGCCCAGGCCGTGTCGGAAGACGCTCCCTTGTGGACCGGCACCCTCGCCGACGACCTTCCGCTGTACGACCGACAGGTGCTCTCCCGCACCGGGCAGGGCTCGGCTGCCAGCTTCCCGATCATCGTCGCCGACCGGCTCTGGGGCGCGCTGTACGTGACGCGCAAGTCCGAGGACGGCTTTGACGAGGCGGCCCTGACGCTGGGCGCCCTCATCGGTGAACTGCTCGCCTCGGGCGTCTCACGGGTGGACTACCACCGCCAGCTGCACGCGCTGGCCTACACGGACCCGCTGACCGAGATGGCCAACCGCCGCGCTGTCGACGAGCAGCTGCTCGAGTGGGCCATCCACCTCGAGACCGCCCCACGTCTCACCGTCGTGCTCTGTGACGTCAACAAGCTGAAGGTCGTCAACGACGAGCTCGGCCACCCGGCCGGGGACCGGCTGCTGCGCGAGATCGGCGTCCTCGTCTCGACCTCGGCCAGTCGCTTCCGTGGGGCCCTGGCCGGTCGGATCGGCGGTGACGAGTTCGTGCTGGCCATCCCCGACGCCGATCCGCAAGAGGTCGAGGACGAGATGGGACGGCTCCTGCAGGCTGCATCGTTGCTCGGACTGGGCGAGGGCCTGTCCTGCGGAGTCGCCAGCCGTGCAGAGCTCAACCGCTTGGAGCTCGACCCGGCTGAACAAGTACGCGCGCTGTTGCGTCTCGCCGACGCCGAGCAGTACCGCCAGAAGCTGGCCGGGCGGGACGCCACGCTGCCGACGCGGGCACGGGTCCCTGGGTCCAGGCGCACGGCAGCGGACTTTCGCGAGCTGGCCGACGCGGTCAACGCCGTCACCCGAGGCATCCTCGAGCAGCCAGGTGAGGTCGGCCCGCGGCTGGCGCGCGTGGCCGCCACGGTCTGCGAGACGTCCAACGCTGCCGCCTACTGGGTCAGCCAGATCGAAGGCGACCGGATCCTCGACCGTTACTGCGGAACGCCTCGTGACGAGGAGGCCCGAGACGGCCAGTGGCTCCCGACGCAGCTCGACCCGCTGGGCTACCAGCTGCAGGACTTCCCGGAGACCGCTCGCGCCGTCGAGGGTGGCTCCTTCGTGACCGACGCGCTCCACGGCGATGACGCCGAGCGCCGTTTCCTCATCCAGACCGGCTTTCGCGTCGGTATCGCGGCCGGTGGCAGCGACAAGACCGGGACGCGCTGGCTGGTGGAGGTGTTCGGCGACTCGCTCACGCCCGAGCTGCACCACGCTCAGGCGCTGCTGATGGCCCTCACGGCGTTCGCGCTCCAGGTCGACTGATCACAGAGCAGCCGCAGCCCCCGGTGGCTGCGGCTGCGATCTGGGGGTGGGTGAGCCTCAGGTGCAGGCGATCTGGTCGCCACCACGCTCTTGGGCGAGCGACAGGGCCTGGCCGGCTCGCTCCATCAGGACCTCGGCAGCCTCCTGGCCGTCCCAGACGGTCCAGCCGACCGAGCAGGTCTGCTCGTCCTCGACCGAGGTGCGGATCCGCTCGAGGACGCGGACGGCGGTGGGGGCCGGGCAGCGTGACAACGCCACGACCAGGACGTTGCCGTCCAGCCGCGCGAACAGGTCACCGTTGCGGACCACCCCACGGGCCCGGCTGGCGAAGGACACAACAGGTTGGTCAGGGACCGGGCTGTCGGTCGCCGCGTCCGCGGAGCCGTCGAGGTCGATGCGCGCCACCACGAGCGGTGCGCCGTACCGGGATGCCGCGAACATGGCCTCGGCCAGCGCCTCGTCCCAGCCGACCCGGTTGCTGAGTCCGGTCAACCGGTCGATGCGCAGCATCTTGGCGCGCTCGGCCCAGATGGCGTGGCGTGCCTGGCCGGGCTCCTGCCGACGGCTCACGTCGCTTGCGACGTCCCGAAGCGTCATCGGTGTCCCTCCGATCTTTGTCGTCCTCCATGACGATGACATCGTCCGGCATTCCCGCGAAGACATTCGCGAGGCTTCGAACCAAACGACAGCCTGGAGTCCCCCGATCGGTCGACACGGGTGCGCGAGGTCGCATGGGGCGATAGTGCAGCGCTATCGGCTGAACGGTCGAGCACCCCTCAGGCGACTGGCGTCAAACGCCATGCGATCGACCGATCCACCGGCCCATAGTGACCATCTACCTTGGTGCCTCAGGTTGACGGCGACCTCCCGCGCCACCGCTCGGTGGTGGCGACGAGAGGCCCGATGACGTGCAGCCGACAGTCGGTGGGACCTCCCAGAGCCACAGACGTCGACGGCTGCAAACACACCCCCAGAGGGAGTGGGGCCCGAGGTTGCGGGGGGTTGCAGCCTCGGGCCCTTTCTGGTCCGACGTCGGTCCCGCCAGGACGCGCAGAAGCGACTCAGGACGCCACCTGCGGCACCGGGAAATCCTATGCACCGAGACATGGTGGTTTAACCGTCAAACCGCTGGGTACATCGCGCCACATGCAGGCAAGTCCCTCCGAGCCGCACGCTCAGCGAAAGGGGTCCTGAATGGCCAACCTCACCCGCCTCCCCAACCCGATCATGGAAAATTGGGAGTGGCAGTACGACGGGGTCTGCCGCCAGGTCGACCCAGAGGTGTTCTTCCCGCCTGATTCCGAGCGCGGCCCGGTACGCCAGCGTCGGGAGCTCCAGGCCAAGCAGTACTGCGAGCACTGCCCGGTCCTGGCGCGCTGCCGTGAGCACGCCTTGATGGTGCAGGAGCCGTACGGTGTGTGGGGCGGACTGACCCCCCGCGAACGCGACCGGATGATCCATGCGCCCAAGGCAGGCAACCCGGGTGCTCGGGTGATCAAGCGAGTCACCCAAAGCTGATTCAGCGCCAGAACACGCGATCAACCGCCCCGCTGGCGAGGCGGGCCACCCGCCGGTAGTCCTCGATCAACCGGCCACCGTCCGCGGGCCGGTAGCCGCACAGGAACGCCACGCCGACCCGGTCGCGGGCCTCCCGAGGGAGGCTGTCGGAGGATCGCCCACGGACCAACATCGTGGCGTTTCGGATCTTGCTGGCCGATCGCCACGCTGCAGCAAGCTCGGTGGCGTCCGCGCGTGCCAACAGCTCGGCGTCCACAGCGGCCTGCAACGCCGGTAGCGTCTGGGTCGTTCGAAGTCCCTCGTGCTGATGGCCGTAGCGCATCTGCAGCAGCTGCACCGTCCATTCGACGTCGGCCAGCCCACCCGAACCGAGCTTGAGGTGTGTCGCCCGGTCGGCGCCCCGCGGCAGACGCTCCGCCTCGACCCTGGCCTTGATCCGGCGTACCTCGGCGACGTCGGCCTCGCTCAGCCCCTCCGCCGGGTAGCGCAGCGGGTCGATCAACGCGACGAACCGCTCCCCCAGCTCGACATCGCCCGCCACGGGGGCGGCCCGGAGCAGCGCCTGCGCCTCCCAGACCTTGGACCAGCGCCCGTAGTAGGCCTCGTACGACGCCAGGGTCCTGACCAGCGGTCCCTGCCGTCCCTCAGGACGCAGGTCGGCGTCGATGGGGAGGGGTGGGTCGGCCCCGGGAAGCGCCAGCAGCCGCCGCAGCTCGTTGGCGACCGCGAAGGCTGCCTCGGTGGCCTCACGGTCGTCTGCTTCCGGCAGCGGGTCGTGGACGAACAACACGTCGGCGTCGCTCCCGTAGGACATCTCCAGGCCGCCGAGCCGACCCATCGCGATGACGGACAGTCGGGTGGGCAGCGGTCCACGGCGCTCGGCCTGCACCGCCGCCTGTGCAGCCGCCAGACCCCCCTCCAACGTCGCCGCGCGTGATCGCGGACAGGCTTCGTCCGACGGTCTCGACGTCGACCAGCCCGAAGACGTCGGCAGCCGCGACTCGGAAGAGCTCACGGCGCCGGACCGCTCGAACCCCACTGATCGCCTCGATCGGGTCCTCCTGCCGCTCGGCAGCTCGGCGGGCCTCGGTGAACAGGGCGTCTGCCTGCGGCGCCGCCAGGTCCTCGTCGTGGGCCAACAGAGCCGAGACGTCGGGGGCGCGCATCAGCAGGTCGGTGGCGTACCGGCTGGTCGCGAGCAGGGTGGCCAGCCGCTCGGCGGCAGCGCCCTCGTCACGGAGCATCCTGAGGTACCAGTGGGACGACCCGAGCGCATCGCTGAGCCTGCGAAAGCCCAGCAGCCCGCCGTCCGGATCGGGAGCGTCGGCGAACCAGCCCAGCATGGCCGGCAACAACGTGCGCTGGATTGCCGCTCGGCGGGACACCCCCGACGTCAAAGCCTCCAGATGACGCAGGGCCGCGGCGGGATCGACGTACCCCAGCGCCTCCAGGCGTTGCCGCGCGGCGTCCGCCGTGAGCCGGACGTCACTGCCGGGCAGGGCCGCCACCGCCTCGAGGAGCGGGCGGTAGAACAGCTTCTCGTGCAGGCGACGGACTTCCCGGGCGTGCGCCTTCCACTGGCGGGTCAACGCCGCGACCGGCTCGGTCATCCGGCCGAGGGAACGCCCGAGGGCGCGCAGAGCGGTCTCGTCGGCCGGCATCGTGTGGGTGCGCCGCAGATGGCTCAGCTGGAGGCGGTGCTCGAGCGTACGCAGGAAGCGGTAGGCCTCGGCCAGGGAGGCTCCGTCGTCGCGACCGACGTAGCCGCCCGCCGTCAGGGCGGACAGGGCCAGCAAGGTGTTGGCCTCCCTCAGCGACTCGTCGGATCGGCCGTGCACGAGCTGCAGCAGCTGCACAGCGAACTCGATGTCGCGCAGTCCCCCCGGACCGAGCTTGATCTGCCGGTCGGCCTCCTCCGACGGGATCTGTTCGACCACACGACGCCGCATCGCCTGGACGTCGGGGACGAAGTCGGGGCGCTCAGCCGCCGACCAGATCATCGGGGCGATCGGTCTCCATGTAGCGTCGCCCGAGATCCTCGTCTCCCGCGATCGGACGTGCCTTGAGCAGGGCCTGGAACTCCCACGTCTTCGCCCAGCGTTGGTAGTACGCCTCGTGGCTGGCCAGGGTGCGGACCAGCGGCCCGGACCTGTCCCTCTGGTCGCAGCCCGGCGTCGACCGGCCACAGGGTGCCCTCGCGCGTGTGGTCGGAGCACACCCGCATCATGGCGGCCGCGACGGCGGTGGCCGAGCGCAGCGCCGCGTTGTCGTCTGCGCCGTCGACCGGTTCGTAGACGAAGATGACGTCGACGTCGCTGACGTAGTTGAGCTCGCGGCCCCCGCACTTGCCCATTCCGATCACGCTCAGTCGGAAGGTGTCCGTCGGCCGATCGACCTCGGCGCAGGCGATCCTGAGCGCAGCCTCGACGGCTCCGGCGGCGAGGTCCGCCAGCTCGGCGGCCGCGTCCTCGACCCTCAGCTCCAACGAGAGGTCACGAGCGGCCAGGCCCAGCATCAGCCGCCGGTAGGTGCGGCGCAGCTGGTCCCGGTCCGTTGCATCGGCCAGCGCGTCGGCGATGGCCGCCGCGCTGGGGCGGATCGTGTCGAGGCTGCGGGTCGGCAAGCTCGTGCCAGTCCTCGGGATGCCGGCACAGGTGGTCGCCCAGCGCCGCGGAGGCGCCGAGCACCAGAGCGATCGACCGCCCCACCGTCGGACGCTCGCCGATGACGCGCTTGCAGCTCCTCACCGTCCGGTGCGGCCTCCACCAGCCGGGCCAGCAGCCGCAGGGCTTGGTCGGGATCTGCCGCCGCCGCCAGGTTGACCAGCAGCTCCTCGTCCTCCGGGCGACCGACCGCGGCCCAGTCCCGCCTCGCCGTGTCGACGTCGGAGAAACCGAGCCTGGCCAGCCGGCCGGGCTCACTCTCCCGCACGCGGATCCCGTGGTCCGACGGCCGGCCCGCACCGGGTGGACGCGCCGCTTGTGTCGATCTCACCGGCTCGCCGCCTCGAGCGTGAGCTCGGCGAAGCGTACGGCGAGGGGGCGCCAGTCAGCCTGCAGCCGACCGTCGGCCTCCCTGATCAGCGCAGCGGCCTTGCGCTGCTGCTCACGCTGGTCGTCGTCGCCCTTGGCCGAGGTCGTCCAGGCATCGAAGACATCTGCGCCGGCCTCCGGGTGGAACTGGACGCCCCACGCCCGCTCGGCGAAGCGGGCCGCCTGCACCGTCCCGTCCGGCGACGTGGCCAGCTCGACGGCGCCGACGGGCAGCTGCCAGACCACGTCGTCGTTCCACTGCACCGCCATCGACCCGGGGCGGACCACCTCGATCAACGGATCGCTGGCGCCCTGGCTCGTCGGGCTGACGAGCGTGAGCCCCTTGGCCTGGCCGTTCGGGTTGACGATGACGTCGCCACCGAGCGCGGCTGCGGCGAGCTGGTGGCCCAGGCAGATCCCGAGGAAGGTCTCCCCGGCCTCGACCGTGCGCCGGATCAGCGCCTTGGTCGGAGTGAGCCACGGACAGGACACGTCGTCGTGTGCCCCCATCTCACCGCCAAGCACCACCAGGGCGGCATACCCGCCGATGGTCTCCGGCACGGGGTCCCCTCGGTGAGCCCGCACGACGGCGTAATCGAGCCCGGCCTCGCCGAACCAGGTGCCGAACCAGGCCGGAGGGCACTCGTCCTCGTGCTGGATCACCAGCGCCTTCTTCACGCCGCCGAGGCTATCGCGGGAGTGAACCGTCGCGTCACATGATGGGGAGCATCATGGCGCGTTCGAAGGGGGTCACCTGTTGGCGGTACTCATCCCACTCCGCGCGCTTGTTGCGCAGGAAGAAGTCGTACACGTGCTCGCCCAGGGTCTCGGCGACCAGCTCGGAGCGCTCCATCACGCCGATCGCGTCATGCAGGTTCTGCGGCAACGGCGCGATGCCCAGCGAGCGTCGCTCGGCCTCGGTGAGCGTCCAGACGTCGTCCTCGGCTCCCGCCGGCAGCTCGTAGTTCTCCTCGATGCCCTTCATCCCGGCCGCCAGCATCACGGCGAAGGCGAGGTAGGGGTTGGCGGCGCTGTCGACACTGCGTAGCTCGACCCGGGTGGACTGGCCCTTGGTGGGCTTGTACATCGGCACCCGGACCAGCGCTGAGCGGTTGTTGTGACCCCAACAGACATAGGACGGCGCCTCTCCCCCGCCGGCCAACCGCTTGTAGGAGTTGACCCACTGGTTGGTGACAGCGGTGATCTCCGCCGCATGCTCGAGCAGCCCGGCGATGAACGCCCGGCCGGTCTTGGACAGGTGGTAGTCGCCGCCGACCTCGAAGAAGGCGTTGCGGTCACCCTCGAACAGGGACAGGTGGGTGTGCATCGCCGAACCGGGGAACTCGGTGAACGGCTTGGGCATGAACGAGGCGTGGATCCCCTGGCTGAGCGCCACCTCCTTGATCACGACCCGGAACGTCATGATGTTGTCCGCCGTGGAGAGTGCGTCGGCGTAGCGCAGGTCGATCTCCTGCTGGCCGGGCCCGCCCTCGTGGTGGCTGAACTCGACGGAGATGCCCATCGACTCCAGCATCGTGATCGCTTCGCGGCGGAAGTCGTGGGCGACGCTCTGGCTGGTGTGGTCGAAGTAGCCGCTGCGGTCGACCGGCTCTGGTGCGGTGCCGTCACGAGGACGGTCCTTGAACAGGTAGAACTCGATCTCGGGGTGGGTGTAGAAGGTGTAGCCCTGGTCAGCCGCCTTGGACAGGATCCGCTTGAGGACGAAGCGCGGATCGGCGTACGACTGGGCGCCGTCCGGCATCACGATGTCGCAGAACATCCGGGCGGTCGCCGGCCCCTCACCCCGCCACGGGAGGATCTGGAAGGTCGACGGATCGGGCTTGGCCAGCATGTCCGCTTCGTACACCCGCGCGAAGCCCTCGATGGCCGAGCCGTCGAACCCGATGCCCTCGGCGAACGCCCCTTCGAGCTCCGCCGGGGCGACCGCCACGGACTTCAGCGAGCCCAACACGTCGGTGAACCACAGCCGTACGAACCGCACGTCGCGCTCCTCGAGGGCGCGCAGCACGAAGTCTTCCTGTTTACCCATGTCGCCCATCTTGCCGTCTCGATGTTTCCACCGGGTTACGTGACCCACCTGACGATCACCCCACCAGACACCGGCCGTTCACCGGTTTCACGTCATCAGGTGCGGAGTCGGGGGGCGGCCGGTGTCTGGTCGAGGCAGCTGCCACGTCCACCTGGCCTACGCTGGCAGGGTGCCCCTGCTGCGCGTGGCCCTGGCCCAGATCAATCCGACGGTCGGTGACCTCGCGGGCAACGCCGACCTGATCGCGTCGGCGGTCAGCCAGGCGGCCGACGCCGGTGCTCACCTGCTCGTCGCCCCCGAGATGTGCCTGACCGGATACCCGATCGAGGACTTGGCCTTCCGTCCGTCCTTCGTCGACGCGTCGCGCGCGGCAATGGAGCAACTGGCCACCCGGCTCGCGGAGGCAGGACACGGCGACGTCGTGGTGGTGGCCGGCTTCCTCGACCGCGCCGACCCGCCGGTCGACCGGTTGGGCAGCCCGAAGGGCTCACCGCAGAACGCCGTGGCCGTGCTGCACGCCGGACGCATCGTCGCCAGGCAGGCCAAGCACCATCTGTGGAACTACGGGGTCGGCGACGAGATCAGGAACTTCGTCCCGGGCGACACTCTCAACATCGTCCAGATCCATGGCGTCGACGTGGCCATCGCGATCTGTGAGGACCTCTGGCAGGAGGGGCCGTCCGCCGCGGCTGATGCTGCCGAGTCGGGCCTCCTGGTCGTCCCGAACGGCTCGCCGTACGAGCGCAACAAGGACGATGTCCGGCTCGAGCTGTGCAGTCGGCGGGCGCGCGAGGGGGTCTGTGCGTTGGCCTACGTCAACCTGGTCGGTGGACAGGACGAGCTCGTCTTCGACGGGGACTCACTCGTTGTCGACGCTGCCGGGGCGCTGGTCGCACGCGCGAAGCAGTTCGTGCCCGAGCTGCTCGTGGTCGACCTGGACCTGCCGGCCGCGACCGAGGCGATGCCCGATCCCGAGCGGGACTTCTTCGGGCTGCGGGTACGCCGCACGATCCTGTCCAGCGAGCCGGTCCCGGCGTACGACAGCGTGCGTCCGGCCGTGGCGCCACCGCTGGACGACCTGGCCGAGATCTACCACGCGCTCGTGCTCGGGCTGAGGGACTACGTCCGCAAGAACGGCTTCCGCACCGTCTTGCTGGGGCTGTCCGGTGGCATCGACTCGACCCTGGTCGGGGCAATCGCGTGTGATGCGCTGGGCCCCGAGAACGTGTTCGGTGTGTCCAATCCCAGCGAGTGGTCGACCGAGCACTCCCGGACCGACGCGGCCGAGCTCGCCCGGCGCACCGGGCTCAACCTCGACACCGTGCCGATCGCGCCGATGGTGGACGCGTTCCGGGCCGCCGTGAAGGTGGACGGTCTCGCCGAGGAGAACCTGCAGGCCCGGATCCGCGCGGTCGTGTGGATGGCGCTGTCCAACCAGCACGGCCACCTGGTGCTGGCGTGCGGCAACAAGAGCGAGCTGGCGGTGGGTTACACCACGATCTACGGGGATGCGGTCGGCGGCTTCGCCCCGATCATGGACGTGCCCAAGACGCTGGTCTGGGAGCTGGCGAGGTGGCGCAACGCCGACGCGTCGGCCCGAGGGGAGCAGCCGCCGATCCCGGAGCATGCGATCGCCAAGCCTCCATCGGCGGAGCTACGACCTGGTCAGCTCGACAGCGACTCGCTCCCGGACTACCACCTGCTCGACGACATCCTGGACGACTACGTGGAGGCCGACGTCAGTGCACCGGACCTGGTGGCGCAGGGATTCGACCGCGAGATCGTGGAGCAGGTGCAGCGCCTGGTCGACCGGGCGGAGTACAAGCGCCGCCAGTACCCGCCCGGCCCGAAGATCTCCGCCCGTAACTTCGGCCGTGACCGACGCCTGCCGATCACCAACGCCTGGCGTGAACACCTCACCGACCAGCCGGTGACCGCTGAGCACGTTCGCATGCCCGAGCCATCCGACGAGTGATCTCGGTCAGCGACCGAGGGTGGCGGCGTGGTCAGGGACCTGCCGGTACAGCTCACGCGGCGGGCGGGCGTATCCGGTGTCCGGTGGCCGTGGCGGCAGGTCGATCTCGGGTCGCGGCTGCCGCTCGTAGGGCAGGCTGCTGATCAGGTGGTGGATCATGTTCAACCGAGCGTTGCGCTTGATGTCGGCCTCGACGACGTACCAGGGAGACTCTGGGACGTCGGTGTGCTCGAACATCTCGTCCTTGGCGCGAGAGAAGTCCACCCAACGGGTCCGCGTCGCCAGGTCGTTGGGGGTGAACTTCCACTGGCGCAGCGGATCATCGATGCGTGAGCGGAACCGCCGCTCCTGCTCCTCGTCGCTGACGGAGAACCAGTACTTGCGCAACCAGATGCCGTCGTCGATCAAGAGTTTCTCGAAGATCGGGCACTGCGCGAGGAACTGTCGGTACTCCGCTTCGGTGCAGTAGCCCATCACCCGCTCGACACCGGCGCGGTTGTACCAGGACCGGTCGAACAGCACGATCTCACCTCGCGCCGGGAGCTGCTCGACATAGCGCTGGAAGTACCACTGACCGCGTTGCCGTTCGGTCGGTGTGGGTAGTGCGGAGATACGGGCCACCCGCGGGCTCAGGAACTCGGTGATCCGCTTGATGACCGAGCCCTTGCCGGCAGCGTCGCGCCCCTCGAACACCACGACCACGCGTTGCCCGGTCGCCTTGACCCACTCCTGGACCTCGACCAGCTCACGCTGCAAGCGCAGGAGCTCACGCTCGTACAGCTTCTTTCGCACCTTGACCGGTGAGGGCATCGCGGACGGGTTCGTCATCGACCGGACCTTGCGTCGGGGGCTGGCTTTTGACGCACGCTACCCCGGCCGACGCCGATGTGACGGACGAGACAGTACGGTCACCTCGCGCGCCCGTGATCCGCATGTCAGGCTGGGACCAGATCCGGGGACTCCATGCAGGGAGCCTCGAGAGCTGACAACGAGGTCACTATGAGCGAGACGACGGCGCCGTACGGGACGGGTCCGCAGCCCGGCGGGACGACCGGCTCGGACAGCGCGAGCATCAAGCGAATCAGGACACGCCACCTGATCGAGATGAAGAACCGCGGCGAGAAGTGGGCGATGCTCACGGCCTACGAGCAGTACGCCGCTCAGACCTTCGACGAAGCCGGCATCCCCGTTCTGCTGGTCGGCGACTCCGCCAGCAACAACGTCTACGGCAACGAGAGCTCGCTCCCCGTCACGGTCGACGAGCTGATCCCGCTCGTCCGCGCAGTCACCCGGTCGGTCCGCCGCGCTCTGGTCGTTGCCGACCTGCCGTTCGGGTCCTACCAGGCCAGCCCGGAGCAGGCGTTCCACACGTCGGTGCGTTTCATGAAAGAGGCCAACGCGCACGCGGTCAAGCTCGAGGGAGGCCACCCGGTCGTTCCCCAGGTCGAGAAGCTCACGACGTCAGGTATCCCCGTGATGGCGCACATCGGATTCACGCCGCAGTCCGAGCACGGGCTCGGGGGCTACCGGGTCCAGGGCCGGGGCGAGTCCGGTGAGCGGATGCTCGAGGAGGCCCTGGCCCTGCAGCAGGCCGGCGCCTTCGCCGTGGTCATGGAGATGGTGCCGGGTGACGTCGCCGCTGAAGTGACAAAGCGCCTGGACATCCCGACGATCGGCATCGGGGCGGGCGTCAACTGCGATGCGCAGGTGCTGGTCTGGCAGGACATGGCCGGTCTCCGCACCGGCAGGATCCCGCGGTTCGTCAAGCAGTACGCCGACCTGCACGGCGTCTTGCTCGAGGCAGCGAAGGACTATGCCGCCGACGTCGCGTCCGGCGCATTCCCGGGCGACGAGCACACGTTTTGACCCCTGCACAGCCTGGCAGCCCGGGTCAGGCGGACCAGCCCCACCAGGCGCCACCAGCGACCACCACGCCGAACCACACCGCGAGGGCCACCACCGGCATCAGCAAGGGCACCCAGGGTCGGCGCAGGTGGCTGCGCCAGGCCACGGCCGCGAGCACCAGCCACACCAGGACCATGAGCGGGACGACCCACCAGGGCGCAACCAGCCCGATGAAGCCGTAGAACCACAACGCCACGAGCATGCCGGCAGCGCCCGCCCACGGCCCCCATCTGCGCCATCCGGCCGCACCAGCGCCTCCCGGGGAACCGGTCGTACGTGGCCCTGTCACCTGCCGGACGCTACTTGTCGTCGTTCCAGTTCGGGTCGCTGTCCCACTCCTGGTTGCGCTGGTCCGCCTTCTCGAGCGCGTGCTCGGCCTCCTCACGCGTGGCGTACGGTCCGAGCCGGTTGATTGCCGTGCACCCGTCGGCGCCTTCGACGGCGTGGTGCTTGACGCAGTAGTAGTAACGGTCAGCCATGAGCCAGAAACTACACGCGGCGGACAGAAACTACACTCGCCGTGTGAGTGTTCTGACCCCCGCGCCGGTCTCACCGCGCCGCACCGTGCCCGACGAGATCGACCGACCGGAGTACGTCGACAAGCCGCAACCCGCCCCTCACCAGGGCGGCGACGTCCAGACCGACGAGACGATCGAGAAGATGCGCGTCGCCGGCCGGATCGCAGCCCAGGCCATGCGGGCGGCGGCCTCGGTGATCGCACCCGGTGTCACGACCGACGAGATCGACCGCGTCGGACACGAGTTCCTCTGCGACCACGGCGCCTACCCGTCGACGCTGGGCTACCGGAACTTCCCGAAGTCGCTGTGCACGTCGGTCAACGAGTGCATCTGCCACGGCATCCCGGACTCCCGCCGGCTCGAGGACGGCGACATCGTCAACATCGACCTGACGGCGTACATCGGTGGCGTGCACGGAGACACGAACGCCACCTACTTCGTGGGAGACGTCGACGAAGAGAGCCGACTGCTGGTCGAGCGCACCGAGGAGTCACTGCGCCGGGCGATCAAGGCGGTCCGTCCGGGACGGCGGATCAACGTCATCGGCCGGGTGATCGAGTCGTACGCCAAGCGGTTCGGGTACGGCGTCGTGACGGACTTCACCGGGCACGGGATCAGTACGACGTTCCACTCCGGCCTGGTCATCCCGCATTACGACGATCCACGTTTCGACACGGTCATGGAGACCGGCATGACGTTCACGATCGAGCCGATGCTCACCCTCGGCACGATCGAGTGGGACATGTGGGACGACGGCTGGACAGTCGTGACGAAGGACCGTCGGCGCACCGCGCAGTTCGAGCACACCCTGGTCGTCACCGACACCGGCGCCGAGGTGCTGACCCTTCCCTGACCGCGACCGCCGAGGTGGCGTGTTGAGCCGGACCCGCGCGGCTGCGAGGACCACGGTGGCTTGTTGAGCCGGACCCGCGCGGCTGCGAGGACCACGGTGGCTTGTTGACGAGCCGGACCCGCGCGGCTGCGCCGCGCGGGTCCGTCCATCACGAGGTCTGGTGGGTGCTGTCGCTGGAGCTCACGGCCTGCTCGGCTGCCCCCTGCTCCGTGGAGGCGCCCGCGGTGTCGAGATTCCCGCCGGTGGACTCCAGGTGGGCCCTGATGAACCACTGGAACTGCTCGAGGTCGGCGGTCTGGCCGATCAGCATGTCCTCGGTGATCGGGTCGATCTCACCCACCATCTCGATCGCCTTGCGGTGGTCGGAGATCACGCCGTCGTACACCACGTCGAGAGCGGCCAGGTGCTCCTCGCAGCTCGCACGCCCGAGCGAGTAGTCGTCCCACGAGCGCTCCTTGACGATGGCGCCGGGAGTCCCCATGGGCGGGATGCCCATCGTGGCCATCCGCTCCGCGGTGGTGTCGACAGCCTCGCGAACGACGTCGATCTGCGGGTCGAGCATCTCGTGGACGCCGATGAAGTCGCGACCGACGACGTTCCAGTGCGCGTGCTTGAGAGTGAGCTGGAGGTCGTTCAGGGCGTGCAGACGGTTCTGCAGCGCATGGGCGACCTTGTGGCCCGCTTCGAGCGACAGGCCGGGGACGGTGAAGTTACCTTCGGTCATCGTGTTCATCCCTTCACGGTAGGCGGCGAAGCCGCCGCATTCACGCCTCGTCGGACCGATGCCCAACTTTGGTCCGGAGAAACGTGACGAGGTTCATCGAGGTCCCGCAGCAACGAGGCCAACCCGCCCTCGGCCCGTCCGTCCAGCCGACCGCTCGTGGTCACGACCACCTCCCTGCTGCGCAACACCGGGACACCGTGCCTCAGCAACGCATCGACGAGCTGCTGATCCTCGCCGTGCCGGACGTGCGGGAAGCCGCCGACCGCGAGGTAGGCGTCGGCGCGCACGGCCAGGTTGGCACCGTAGACGTGGTCGTGCTGCCAGGCGTCGTCGCCCGGCCGCATCTTGGCGCTGAGCAAGGCGTCGTACGCCGCCAACGCCCGTCGCGAACCCCTGAATCGGTCGAGCTCGGCGAGTCCGACCACCGCGAAGGCATCGTGACGACCCGCGGCCGCGAGAATCCGCACCACCCAGTCACGCGGGACACAGGTGTCCGCGTCCGTGGAGAGCACCCAGGTCGACGTCGGCGGCGACCCCAGTCGCGCGATGCCTCGCCGCACCCCCTGGTCTCGGACGCGTCCGATCGACGCGGACTCGACGTCCTCGACGACGTCTCCCAGAGCAAGACCTCGCAGGGTGGCAGCAGCCCGCGCGGCCGTCTCGTCCGCGCATCGGTGCGCGACGACCTGGACGGTCGCCTGCCCGATGACGCGCCGCCTCCGCGCGGACCTGAGTGCCGCGACGACGCTGCGGAGGGTGTCAGCGATGACCGAGGCCTCGTCGTGGGCGGGGATGACCACGACGATCGAGGGACGCGACCTCACTCGGCCGGCTGTTCGGCAGAGTCGAGCGCCTGCTGGCCGAGTCGCGTGAGCTCGGCGTCGATGTGGTGCTGCCTGACGTAGATCGCCAGGTCCTGCAGGACACGGGCCAGTCGTGCGTTGCGGCTCAGACCGGCCGGGCCGACCACGACCGGTGCCTCCGCGAGCACCGTCTCGCACGCCTGTACAACAGCCGTCCTCGTCAGCGCGATCTCACGAGCCGTGGCGCCCGGGCTGAGCGCGCCGAGCCGGCTCACCGTCGCGGAGAGCAAGGCCCTGCACTGCCATACCGCCTGCTCCATGACACCGATGCGTCGGCGCTGGTGTTCGGTCGGGGTGAAGGCACGTACGCCGTCGACCACAGCGTCCAGAACCTGTTGAGCTCCCCCGGCCCACACGGCCGCGACGCACAGACCACCGACGACGAATCCCGGGCGGTCGAGGTAGAAGTTCTCGGCGCCGATCTGCTGGGCGTCGACGGACTCGATGTCCACGTGCACGGTGAATGTGCGGGCGGCGTCCATGCCGGAGGTCTGCCACGAGCTCTCGTCCGCAACCCCGCAGTCTGCCGGCAGGTCGAGGAGCACGTGACGGTCCTCGTCCAGCCAGACCGGCACGAGCGCCCGGTCGATCAGGCCTACTCCCGACGCGAAGCGCAGCTCACCACTGACCTGCCAGCCACTGTCGAGCGCAACCCCCCGGAGACCGGTGCCGACGGAGCGGGACGCCCAGACGCCGTACACCCCGTCGGTCGCCTTTGTCCCAGCCTGGCTGAGCGTGCGCATACCGTCGCAGTGACCCTCCACCAGGCGGGCCAGGCAGAGGTCGACCCGTGCCACGTCCACCAGCGCGGTCACGACGACATCCAGCGGACCGATCCAGATCCCAGCGCCTCGTTCCGCGACCTCCAGCAGACACCGTCGCATCTCATGGGGACTGGTGCGCAGTTTGTCGGGGGGGAGGTTGGCGAGGACAGAACCGAGCGGGTGCTCGGTCACAAGGTCGCCTCGTAGATGTCCAGGGTGAAATCGCTGTCGGAGTGGGCCACGACGCGAAGCGCCTCACGATCGATGGCGTCGATGGCGATCTGTGCGTGCATGTCAGGGCCGGAGCGATAGGCGTCGTCAGGCCGGTTGGCCCAGTGCATGAACACCACATGAGATCCCGGCGCGGCCACCGACCACAACGCGTCCAGCGCGCCCGGCAGGTCTTCGACGTAGTACAGGAACTCCGCGGCGATGATCAGGTCGACCGGCGGAGTTACCGGGACGTCGGGCAGCGTGGAGCGACCGACGACGACGTGGGACAGCTCCCGGCATCGGGTCCGGGCCAGGTCGACCGCGACCTGTGAGCTGTCGGTGGCCACCAGCTTGTCAACGCGTCCGGCCAACGCCGAAGTGGTGATCCCCGGGCCGCAGCCGGGCTCCCACCCCCGTGCGTAGCGTGTCCTCGGGAGACAGGCCAGCATCACCGCGAGCTTGCGCTGCTCGTACCAGGTCGAGTTCACGCCCCAGGGATCGGAGTCTGCGCGATAAAGGGCATCGAAGTCGGGAACCTCGACGCGCGCATCCACGAGCCTCACCGGGTGACCAGGATCTCCATGTCACACACGGTCATTTCACGTGTGAGCACGGGCATCAGGTCAGGGGCGAGGGGTTCGGTCTGGGAGGAGTAGCTCGCCACGGCGTGCGCTCGTGCGCTGCGGGCGATCCTCGGAGTCGAGATGAGGGTCACAGAGGGTTCTCTCGTAAGGACGGCATCGGGTGGTAGCCAGTGCAGTGCCCAAATCAGGCATCCAGAAACCTGGACGCCGCTGTGACGTGCGACCGAGACAACCTCCGATCCGAGTGCGGCATGATCGGCGTGCGGCTCGTCCCACCAAGTGGTCAGGACGTGTGCCGGACGGACCTGCTCGACCAGCGCCCCCACCCGGCGTCCGATGTCGAGTCGGTGATGGCTCAGTCGTGAGTCCGGCAGGTCGAGACCGGTCCACGTCGCGGCCCCAAGCCGGCTGCACGCCTGGGCGAACTCGTCACGACGCCGCTCCGCCAGCCCCGGAACGGTGCGGTCGACGTGGTCAAGGGCCGCCTCTCCCGAGGTCAGCGCGACGACGTGGACCGAGACCCCGGCCTGCCCGAGCGCCGCGATCGTTGCCCCGCACCCGAAGGTTTCGTCGTCGGGATGAGCGACCACGACCAGGACGTCGTCACCGGCACGCACGCCGAGATGTGCCAGCGGATCCGCGGTCCGAAGACTGGCAGCGGCGTCCTGCCACTGCTTGAGGTAGACCGAAGGCGGGGTGACCTCGATGGCACCGCTGCTGTCGAGTCGGCCCACCGGCTCAGGCGGCCCGACGGGCGCGGCGCGCGCGGGAGGCCGAGCTGGCAGACTTGGTGAGCATCCTCAGCACAGCCCGCTCGAGGTGCTCCTGGCGCCGCTGGGGGTTCTTCGGTGCGCTGCGGAGAGCGTGGGCGATCGTGGTGCCGTCCTCGTAGAGGTCCAGCACGCGAGGGTCGACGTAGGAGTTGCGCGCGATCGCGGGAGTGTTGCCCAGGTACTCCGAGACCTCGACGACGGCCTGACGGATCGCCTTGCGTCGGGCCGTCTTGGTCTCGCCGGGGTTGGGGTCCTCGGCGAGCACCGTGGCCGCGATGACGGTGGCGTGCCAGGTGCGGAAGTCCTTGGCGGTCACGTCGCCACCGAAGAGCTCGAGCAGGTAGGCGTTGACTCCTTCGGCGTTCACGTCCCGCCAGACCCGCCCGTCCTTGAACGCAAGCAGCTCCTCCCCTCCCCCTCGTCGCCGCCGCAGCAGGTCGACGATCCGGCTCACGTCCGGGTCGTCAACGGCGATCTCGTGGGCGATACCGGACTTCCCGGTGAACGCGAAGACGAGAGCGTTGTCCCGCTTGCGGACATGGGACTTGAGCAAGGTGGTGAGCCCGTAGCTGCCGTGCTCCTCGACGTAGGCGTCGCTGCCGATGCGGAAGTACCCGATGTCCATCAGCCGCACTGCACAGGCCATCACGCGCTCGCGCGTGATCGTGTTCGCGCCCTCCTCCCCGATCAGGTGGGCGGCCACCACGGCACGGGCCTTGGGGAGCTTCTTGGCCATCTGCAGGATCCGGTCGAACTTCGCCTCGTCGCGCTTCTGCCGCCAGACCGGGTGGTAGAGGTACTGGCGCCGACCGGCGTCGTCCACTCCGACGGCTTGGATGTGCCCGTTCGGAAAGGGGCAGATCCAGACGTCCTTCCAGGCCGGCGGGATGACCAGGGACTTGATCCGCTCGACGTCGGTCCCACCCAGCCGGTTGCCGTCTGAGTCGACGTACACGAAGCCCTTGCCGGTGCGACGTCGGGTCCAGCCCGGCTGGTTCGGCGACACGGTCCGCAGTCTCATGGCTGAGTGTTACCCAACTGCGGCGACTTTGCTCAGCGAGGACGGTCCACCTCAGCGGTTGATTCCCAGGTGGTCGTGCGCCTCAGGTGGCGGCTCTGGTCCCACGTGTTTGGTCTTGCCGCAGTAGGTGCAGGTGTGAATGGCGCTGGGTCCGGCTCCTTCGAGGGGGCCCCAGCGATGGCCCCGGAGCAAACATCTCAGGTTCATGGCCTGACCTCCCATCCCACGCTACTCCCGACGAGCAAACCGCAGGTCGGGTGCGAGCGTGCTGGACGAAGGGCGGGCGAGCCGACTCGTAGGCCGGATTCTGTTGGGGGCCGGCCTTGCGACCTGACCCTGAGCAGCCATCCATCTGTGGCGTGCCGTCGCCGACACGCTCGTGCGACCTACCCGCAGACTCGGGCGGGCCGCCCGTCGCCGACCGTTTCCGGTCGGTGCGCCTGCGCGGGCCTTCGGAGAGAGTCCGATGGCCCTTCTTGGTCTTGCTCCAGGTGGGGTTTACCCAGCCGCCCCGGTCACCCGGAGCGCTGGTGGTCTCTTACACCACCGTTTCACCCTTACCCGCACCTCGACTCGTGACGAACACAAGGTCCGCACGAGCCGAGGCCGCTGGCGGTCTGTCTCTGTGGCACTGTCCCGCGAGTTACCTCGGGTGGGCGTTACCCACCACCTTGCCCTGCGGAGTCCGGACCTTCCTCGAGACCACCCGGAGTACCGGTGTGACCCCGCGGCCGCCCGGTCGGCTCGCCCGCGGTACCAGCCTATCGGGGTCTGGGAGCCGCGCTGCACCCCGTACGCCGCAGATCCCGGGTCCAACGGGTGCACCCCGTGAGCTTGGCACTAGCGGTCGTGCTCGTGCTTCTTGTCCTTCTGGCCGTGCTGTTTGTCCTTCTGGCCATGCTGCTGGGCAGCGTCTTGGTGCTTCTCCGGCAGGCCGTGACGGCTCCAGCCCGGTGGGACACCGCTGCCCTTCCAGCCGTCCTTGTCACCATGGCTCCAGCCCGGTGGGACGCCGTTGCCCCTCCAGCCGTCCTGGTCACGGTCGTCACCATGGCTCCACCCGGGCGGCGGGTGCCCGTCCGACGCACCGCGGGCGTGGTGGGTTCCTAGCAGGCGGAGCCCACCATCGCCCTCGTCGGTGAACGGGTGCGTCATGACGAGGGTTGCTGCACTGGCTCCGAGCAACGCCGAGACGACTGCCCCGGACACGGCACGGCGCGCAGAGATCACGCGAGCCTCACCCATGACGTCACCTCTCCTTCGATGGTTCCTTTATCCCAGCCCGGTGCTGTCGACGCCATCGTCCGTTCGGATGCATCACCTTGAGCTGGCCTCAGGTCGGCTCACGAGGCTCGGCTGATCCCGCAAGGGCGCCGGAGTCGCTGGTCGAGGGCGTGAACTCGAAGCGGACCTTGCGGGTGTGCAGATCGGCTTCCGCCAGCGTGACGGTGACCTCCTCGCCGAGCGGCAGCTCGCCGGACACCGAGGACACCGGTGCCTCCACCGCTGGGTCTTGGAGGACGACGACGCCGGAGGTCTTGTCCTTCTCGTCGAGATCCGTGACCACACCGGTGAAGGTCTGACCAACCTGTCCGGCCAACACCCCGGCCTCGACCAGGCTGAGGACAGCGCGCTCGAACTGGTGTGCCCGTCGGTCGGACTCCTCCATCTCCTTGGGCAGGTCGCGCAGCCGCGCCCGCACCCAGTCCGGAACGTCGGTGTCGGCGCACAGCGCCACGGCCACCTCGCCGGCGTACCGGTCCACCAGCCGCCGCAGTGGTGCCGTGACGTGCGCGTACTCCGACGCGAGCGCCGCGTGTTCGATGTGCTCGGGCACGCCGCCGTCGAAGGCGACGTAGCCCGCGCCTCGCAACATCTGGTGCAGGCGTTGAGCATGGCCGCGCCGGCTGGAGTGTTGGGGTCGATCGACCGGACGAAGTCGGGGTAGTCGACATCGGGGTGCCAGTCCAGGTGCAGGGCCGCTGCGGTCCGCCGAAGCCGGGCCACGGCGAAGTCCGGCGGCTGCGGAAGCGTCCGCACCACTCCGACCTCGCCGTACAACATGATCTCGGCCGCACCCATCCCGGTGAGCAGCGAGATCTGGGCGTTCCACTCCTCGACGGGCTGGACCTCGCGGTAGACGAGCTTCCAGCCCGCCCCGCTGACGTCCACCTCCTGTTCGGGCAGCGGCAGGCTGACCCCGCCGCGTTCGCGTTCGCGCTCGAGCCGCAGCTGCCCCACGACCTTGAGCAAGCTGAACACCTCATCGGCAGACCCGTCGTCGATCGCCCGCTGGACGGCGACGTAGTCCCAGCGCGACCGGCTCTTCACCTGTGCCCGCTCGACGTCCACCTTGATCCCCTCCCCCGCGGAGTCGAGATCGATCGTCCACAGCAGCGCCGGCCTGGTCTGGTCGGGCAACAGGCTGGCGGCGTCCTCGGACAGTGTCGGTGGGTGCAGCGGGATCCTGTGGTCGGGGGCGTACAGCGTCTGGCCGCGGCGATGCGCCTCCTCGTCGATCGGACCGCCGGGCTCCACGAACGCGGCCACGTCCGCGATCGCGTAGTACACCCGGAACCCGTCGCCACGCTGCTCGATGTGCAGCGCCTGATCGAGGTCCATCGATCCCTCCGGGTCGATCGTCACCAACGGAATGTCGGTGCGGTCGAGTTCCGGGAGCTTCGGGTTGGCAGCGGCCTGCTCGGCGGCGGCCAGGACGTCGGGGGGAAAGTCCCGCGGGACGTCCAGCTCGCTCTCGATCGCTGACATGCCCTCGGTGAACGTGGCACCGTCGTGGTCGTGCAGGTTGACGCTGCGTCTGGGCACGAGGCGGGCCTTCCTGGATGGGGCGCTGACCTGACTCAGCCTACTGTCCTGGACCTCCGTACCTGTCGCGTCGATCGAGCATCCCGCACCGAACGGGTCCGTCGGGACAGCACCCCTTGTCCACCTCCCCTGGCCGGTGCGAGGCTGATCACCCGTCTCTCCCGCCGGCTCGACACCCGGCGGCCAGATCTGGAGGTCACCGTGAGCGTTCCCCTGCAGCACAAGATCCTGCTCGACGAGAGCGAGATGCCGACGCGCTGGTACAACGTGCTGCACGACCTGCCGACGCCGCCTCCGCCGGTGCTGCACCCGGGTACCGGGCAGCCGGTCGGGCCAGACGACCTCGCCCCGCTGTTCCCGATGGACCTGATCCTCCAGGAAGTCTCCACCGACCAGTACGTCGACATCCCCGACGAGGTCCTCGACGTCTACCGGCTGTGGAGGCCGAGCCCGCTGTATCGGGCGCACCGACTGGAGAAGGCGCTCGGGACACCGGCCCGGATCTACTACAAGTACGAGGGTGTCTCACCCGCCGGCTCGCACAAGCCCAACACCTCCGTGCCGCAGGCGTTCTACAACGCCAAGGCGGGGATCAAGAAGCTGACGACGGAGACCGGTGCGGGCCAGTGGGGCACCGCCCTGGCGTTCGCGTGCGCACAGTTCGACCTCGAGTGCGAGGTGTGGCAGGTCCGAGCGTCGTACGACCAGAAGCCGTATCGCAAGATCATGATCGAGACGTTCGGCGGCACGGTGCACCCGAGCCCCTCGGACCTGACGGAGGCCGGTCGGACGATCCTCGCCCAGGACCCGGACTCCACGGGCTCGCTGGGCATCGCGATCAGCGAGGCGGTGGAGGTCGCAGCCCAGGACCCGACCGTCAACTACGCCCTCGGCAGCGTGCTCAACCACGTGCTGATGCACCAGACGATCATCGGCGAGGAGGCGCTGCTCCAGCTCGCGAAGATCGGGGAGACGCCTGACCTGTTGGTCGGGTGCACCGGAGGCGGGTCGAACTTCGGCGGTCTGATGTTCCCGTTCCTGCGCGAGAAGTGGGCCGGCCGGATGGCGCCGACCGTTCGCGCCGTGGAGCCTGCCGCCTGCCCGTCGCTGACCCAGGGCACCTACGCGTACGACTTCGGCGACACCATCGGCATGACGCCGCTGATGAAGATGCACACCCTCGGCCACGACTTCGTGCCTGACCCCATCCACGCGGGAGGTCTGCGCTACCACGGCATGAGCCCGCTGATCAGCCACCTCTACGAGGAGGGTCACATGGAGGCGGTGGCCAAGCCGCAGACGGAGTGCTTCGCGGCCGGCGTGCTGTTCGCGCGGTCGGAAGGGATCCTGCCCGCCCCCGAGCCGACGCACGCTCTGGCGGCAGCCGTCGAGGAGGCGCTGCGGTGCAAGGAGTCCGGTGAGGAGAAGGTCATCCTGACCGCCCTGTGCGGGCACGGTCACCTGGACCTGCCCGCGTACGACGCCTACAACACCGGATCGATCGTCGATCACGACTGGAGCGACGCGGAGCTGCGCGATGCCGTTGCCGCCGCCCTGGAGAAGCTTCCGGCCGGTGTCGGTTGAGCCGGCATCTAGGCTTCGGGCGTGCTCGTCCTGCTGCCCCCGTCCGAAGCGAAGTTCAGGCCTACCCGTGGTCGGTCGCTCGAGCTGGCGTCTCTGAGCTTTCCGGAGTTGACGCAGGCACGGCACGTCATCCTCGAAGAGCTGGTGCGGCTGTGTCGAGCCGACGCTGCTCTGGCCCGGCAAGCCTTGAGGCTGCCTCCGGGCCTGGCCGATGAGGTGACGCGGAACGCCGGGCTGCCCGAGGCGGCCACCGCGCCGGCCGGCCGCATCTACACCGGAGTGCTCTACGAGGCGCTCGGCCTCGACAGCCTCAGCACGTCCGCGAAGCGTCGAGCCGCGTCGCGACTGGCGGTGACGAGCTCGACCTTCGGACTGCTTCGCGTCGGTGACCGCATCCCCGCGTACCGACTGTCCGGCGACGTGACGCTACCGGGTCTCGGCACCGTGGCGGCTCACTGGCGCCAGGTCATGGACGAGGTCATGCGTCCGCTGCTGGCCAAGCACCTGGTGGTCGACCTGCGCTCCGGCATGTACGCCGCGTTCTGGCGGCCCCGCCCCGACCAGACATCCCGCGTGGTCTCGCTTCGAGTCCTGCAGGAAACGAGCGGCAAGCGGTCGGTCGTCAGCCACTTCAACAAGGCGACCAAGGGCCGGATCGTTCGCTCCCTGCTGGAGGACGGTTCCGACCCCCGATCCGCCAAGGGCTTTGTCGACCTGCTCGCCGGTCTGGGGTGGCGGGTCGAGCCGACGCCAGAGCAGACCCACAGCTGGGATGTGATCGTCTCGACCGTCTGACTGCTCCGCGCTGTTGGAGTGCTGCCGCGGTCGTGTCAGTGGTGGGACATCCACTGCCGCAGCATGGACGTGGAGAGGGTGCTGAATCCAGTAGGAGGTGGTTTCTGCGATGACGGCAGGGCGGACGCGCGCGAATGCGACACTGCGTTCATGGAACTGGTGGCCAGTCAGCCCGAGCATCGAGCGGTGCTCGAGGCCTTCCTCCAGAACCGCAACACGCTGTGGGTCGCGAGGCGCGGCGTGCTCGTCAACTCACTGGATCACCCTGCGGTGTTGGCCTGGTCCGAGGGTGAGCTGGCGGGGGTTGCCACCTACGTCGTCGATGGAGGCGACTGCGAGCTCCTGACGCTGCACGCCGCGACCCGGCTGTTGGGTGTCGGTTCCGCCCTGCTCACGGCTGTCCTGGACCTTGCTCGGGACGCCGGTTGTCGGCGGCTGTGGGTGGTCACCACAAACGACAACATCGACGCACTTCGGTTCTACCAACGGCGCGGGTTCCGGCTGGCCCGGATTCACCCCGGGGCGGTTGACCGGAGCCGGGAGAAGCTGAAGCCGGAGATTCCGAGGTCGGGAGCGCATGGCATCCCGCTGCATGACGAGCTCGAGCTGGAGATGACCCTCGCTCGGGGTTGAGCAGCGTCCCGGCCTGTTCGTGTCTGCCTCGACGTCGCGGCGAGCACCGGTCAGGGGAGAGCGGAGAACTGGCGCAGCGCGGCTGCCCCGGACTCGAAGAACGAGAGCGTCGTCAGCGAGGCCGGGGCCAGCAGCATCCGGTTGACCGACGGCAGCGGGGCGTCGAGGGCGTACCGGACCGACAGCTTGATCGGCGTGACGTGGCTGACGACCACGACGGTCTGACCGGCGTACGCCGCCAGGGTCCTGCCCAGCGCACTCTCGACCCGCGTCCTCACCGAGGCCACCGCCTCACCGCCCGGGGGCGCCACGTCGAACGACGCCATCCAGGCGTCCAGCTCGCTCGGCCAGCGCTCACGGACCTCGGCCAGGGTCAGCCCGTCCCACAAACCGAAGGCGCACTCGCGAAAGTCCTCGTCGACGAGCGCGTCCATCCCCAAGGCCTTGGACACGGCGGCAGCCGTGTCGCGGGTCCTCTGCAGCGGTGAGGTGATCACGGCGTCGATCCCGCCGTCACGACGCAGCGCCCCTGCCGCTCGCTCGGCCTGAGCCCAGCCCTCGTCGGTCAGACCGGGGTCGTCACCCCCGGGACCGGAGAACCGCTTGTCGGCGGTGTGCGGCGTGACGCCGTGACGCAGGAAGATCAGCGTGGTTGCCTGACCTTCCTGGCCGGTCCACCCGAGCACCGGTGAGTGGACCGCGGGACGAGCCTGACCACCACCCCCCGGAGACGGGGGCTCCATCGCCATCGGGTGTCGGGTCACCCGGCTGGTTGTCGCTCGGTGCCGGCGTCGACGTCGTACACCTCTCCGCGTGCCGCTGCGTCCATGGCCTGGTTGGCGAGCCGGTCCGCCGCCTTGTTGCGCTCGCGTGGGACCCAGGTCCACTGCGTACCGAAGGGCGCCAGCTGCTGCGCCTGGATCGCCAGCGGTCGCATGTCGGGGTGCTTGACCTTCCAGCGTCCGGCCATCTGCTCGATCACCAGCTTGGAGTCCATCCGGACCTCGAGCTCGGCATCGGGGGTGTGCTCGAGGTAGAGCTCGAGGCCGGCGATCAGGCCTCGGTACTCCGCCACGTTGTTGGTGGCACGCCCGATCGACTCCGCCGCCTCGGCGATCACGTCGCCGGTATCGGCGTCCCGGATCAGCGCGCCGAAGCCCGCCGGGCCGGGATTTCCTCGCGACCCGCCATCGGCCTCGATGATGACGTGGTGGTGGTGGCGGTGGGCTGTGCGTGCGTGCTGTCAGGCATCCGGCCCCGTCCCCTCAGAGCCCGGACTCGTGGGTGCGCACCAGGATGCGGTTGCACTCCTCGCAGCGCAGCACCTCATCCGAAGGGGCGCTGGCGAAGCGGGCAAGCTCGGAGGCGCCGACGTTCAGCTGGCAGCCGCCACAGCGCTTCTGGTGCAGCGCGCCGACCCCGACTCCTCCGAGCTGGGCGCGGAGCCGTTCGTACAGCGCCAGCAGGTCGGCCGAGATGTCGGCGGCGAGACCGGCCCGCTCGGCACGCGCCTGCTGTTGCTTCTCGGTGAGCACGGCGACGGCGCTGTCGCGGGCCTGGAGCTGCTCCGATCCGTCCTTCTCGATGTCGGACAGCTCCACGGCCAGGCGATCCCGCTCGGCCTGGGCGCTTTCGAGTCGCTCCATCACCATCAGCTCCTCGTCCTCCAGGTCGCTGATCCGCTTGTCCAGGGCGACGATCTCGTGCTGCATCGCCTGGAGCTGCTTGGGGTCGCCGACGGTGCCGCCGTCGATCCGCTGCTGGTTGCGCAGTCGCCGGGCCTTCACCTGCTCGACGTCCGCGTCGGCCTTGCGCTGCTCGCGCTCGAGGTCCGACACCTCCGTCTCGGCTCGGCCGAGCCTGGAGCTGACGTCGGTCTTTCGCTCGGACAACGCCGAGAGTGCCGCGTGCTCGGGGAGGTGCTTCAGCTGGTGGTCGAGTCGGTCCAGCCTGGAGTCAACCGCCTGCAGGTCGAGCAACTTGAGCTGGATGAACGGATCGGCTTTCAGGGGGTGCTCCTCATGCGTGGGGGCTGTCGTCGGGGCTGGCGGCTCGATGGTTCCACGGATCGGTGCAGATGCGCGACACGCTGGACTCGATTGCGAGGCCGTGAGCTGCCAGGTCGTCTGTCAGGACCTGCTGGACGACCGGCAGCCAGGTCCACTCCGCGGCCCAGTGCGGTACGTCGACGAGGGCCGGACCGTCGTACTCGCGGAACTCCGACGCGGGATGGTGTCGCAGGTCCGACGTGACGTACGACGTCGACTCCGGCCATCCGCGCGGCGTCGAGACGGAAGTCGCCGGCGCCGCCCAGGACCGCGACCGACTGGATTTCTTTGTCCAGATCGCCCGAGACCCTGGCCCCGACCGCGGTGGCGGGCAGGCTCGCGCTGACGTGCGCGGCGAAGTCGCGCAGCGGCATCGGTAGCGGAAGCCGCCCGACCCGGCCGTCACCCCGGTCCGATGCCCAGGCAGCCATCTCGAGCACGTCGAAGGCCGGCTCCTCGTAGGGGTGGGCGGCGCGCAGTGCGGCGATCACGCGCTCCCGGCGATCCCGGTGCATCACCATCTCGATCCGGGTCTCGGCCACGACCTCCACCTCGCCGCGCGTTCCGATGGTCGGGCTCGCTGCGGCACCGGGACGGAAGGTGCCCTCACCTGGCGTCGAGAACGCGCAACGGTCGTAGTCACCCGAGCTCGCCGGCACCGGCTTCGGCCAGTGCGTCGATCAGCTTCGAGGCGTTGGGCGTCGGCACGAACACGACGAGCTTGTCCAGCGGGTCGATGGGATGGGGCACCAGAGGGCGGAGATCGGCGAGCCCGAGGGCGAGCGCCATCGACTCCGAGACTCCGAGCGGAGGACTGTCGGCGTTGGTGTGAGCGACGTACAGCGCAATGCCGATGACTGATCAGGTCGTGGATGACCCGACCCTTGGGCTGGTCGGACGCCAGCTGTGAGACCGGTCGGTAGAGCAGGGGGTGGTGCACGACCAGTGCCTGCGCCCCGACCGAGATCGCCTCGTCGACGACGGCCTGGACCGGGTCCACCGCGAACAGGACCTGCCCCACCGGTGCCGACGACTCTCCGACGATCAGCCCGATCGCGTCTGCGTCATTCGCCCAGCGGCGGGGATAGCGATGCTCGATCGCCTCCACCAGCTCGGCCACGGTCGGAGCACTCGTCACGTATCGACCCTATCCAGCCCCGCCAAGATCCGGGCGGTGTCCGGCGCGACCTCGCTGCTGCGCGTCGTTTCACCAGGCATCTCGACAGGCGAACGGCGATTTCGGCGGGTACGTAAACTCGGACGAATGGCATATGACACGAGTCTGAACGGGTCCGTCGCCCTGGTCACCGGGGCATCGAGCGGCATCGGAAGAGCAGCGGCACGCGAGCTTGCCGGTCGCGGGGCCGCCGTGGCCCTGGTCGCTCGCCGGCGCGATCGGCTGGAGGAGCTGGCGAAGGAGATCGAGAACGACGGTGGGCGTGCGGTCGTGATCGAGGCCGATGTCACCGAGCGCAGCCAGGCAGAGGCCGCGGTCCAGACAGCGGTCGACGAGCTCGGCTCGCTCGACATCCTGGTCAACAACGCGGGCGTGATGTTGTTGGGTCCGATCCTCGACGCTCCGGTCGAGGAGTGGGAGCGGATGGTGCAGGTCAACCTGCTGGGCTTGCTGTACTGCGCCAAGGCCGCGCTTCCTCATCTGCTCAGTGCCGCCGAGAACGGCTCCCGCGGCAGCGCAGACCTGGTCAACATCTCCTCGGTCGCCGGTCGGGTGGCCCGCCTGGGCAGTGGGGTGTACAACGCGACCAAGCACGGGGTGGGCGCCTTCAGCGAGTCCCTCCGACAAGAGGTGACCGGGCGATCCGTGCGCGTGTCACTGGTCGAGCCCGGCGCCGTCGACACCGAGCTCCCCGACCACAACCGGCCTGAGGTCCGCGAGGGACTCACGCAGCGCTTCGCGGACATGCAGCGCCTCGAGGACACCGACGTCGCTGACGTGATCGGCTACATCGTGTCCAGGCCGCGCCACGTCGCGATCAATGAAGTGCTGATCCGCCCCACCGACCAGCAGCAGTAGGCGGTCGCCTCGCGCGCTCAGCCCGCGTCGCCTGCCGGAGCGCCGACTGCTGCCTGGCTCGGGCGCGACGTCGATCTGTCGGCACTGGGCGACGATCCGAACAAGGTTGCGCTGTCCACGCAGAGCCGTAACGCAGCCAGGGCCAACACGACTCCCGCGACCAGGTCGAGCACGTAGTGATTGGCGGTGGCCGTCACCACGAGCGACGTGACCGCGACGTGGATGACGCCCAAGGCACGGACCGTGCGGTCTGCCGTCATGCCGAACACCACGGCCGCGACCCAGGTCGCCCAGGCCAGATGCAGTGACGGCATGGCTCCGTACAGATCCGGCGTGACGATCGTCGTCTTGTCGGCGACCCCGGACAAGACGGCGGAGTCGACGAAGCCCGACCCGGTGAGCAACCGAGGTGGAGCGACGGGGAAGCTCCAGAACACGACCAGACCGACCGCGTTGATGACCAGGAGGGCGTTGCGGGCCGGACGGTACAACCCGGGGTGCCGCAGGTAGCACCAGAGCAGGACGAGCAGCGCAGCGGACAGGTGCATCACCTGGTAGTACCAGCTCGCGACGTACTCCCAGCCCTGGTGATGTGACAGGGCGGTGTTGAGGGCCAGCTCGACATCGATGTGGAACAGGGACTCGAGGGAGAGGACATGGTGGCCGTTGCTCAGGGCCAGGTCGGAGCGCTGCCCCGAGAAGCCGCGGATCCGGTCGTACACGAAGACGAGCAGCCCGATGACGAGGAGCTCGCCCGCCAGCGCGGGCCGGTCACGTCGACTCTTGAGGTCAGGGGCCGAACGTGCAGCTGCAACGGACATCGCGCGCTGGCCCTCCATCGTCGAGTTGCCGGACGACCCGGCCGGACCGAGCCGACGCGGATGGGGCGATTGTTCTCGGGCAGGTTCGGGGAAGCAACGAATGCCAGACACTTCTTGGGTACCGGTCGGTGGCAAGCGACCGCCTCGACGATGAACCCACGATTTCGGGTGGGCGCAGCAGGGATCGAACCTGCGACCACCTGCTTGTAAGGCAGGTGCTCTACCGCTGAGCTATACGCCCCGAAAGCCCAGGCAGCCTAACGGCCCGCACCGCGTCATACCAAAGCGCAAGCCCCACCGGACACCCCCAAAGCACCGATTCGGGGCCTCAGCGCGCACGAACGGTGCGTTCGCGGTGTTTGGACGGGTCCGAGACAAGGACAACGACCGCCAACGTCTCGGTTCGCTGGCGGTCGTGTCAGAAACCATCGAACACTGAGACAGGCTCAGCCGCCACCTCTTTGCCCAAACTGCCACTGCCCCGAGACCGTCGGAGCTCGAGAACGGCGTTCGACGAACCTGCAGGTGACGGCGCGTGAGGGTGCCATGGCGCACCGTTTCATGAGCGCCACCCCGTCGGGTCAGCCGAGGTCGGCGAGGACCTTCCGGTAGACCTCGAGGTCGCGCGCCTGAGGGATCTCGTGCTCCACCCGCCAACGCAGCAGGCCGTCACGGTCGATGATGAACGTCGCCCTGCCCGAGCAACCGACCTTCTCGTTGAAGATCCCGTACGCCGCCGAGACCGCACCGTGCGGCCAGTGGTCCGAGAGCAGCGGGAAGGTGTAGCCGTCGCGATCGGCGAAGGCACGCTGACTGAACATGTGGTCGCACGAGACGGCCAACAGCGCGGTCCGGTCGTCGGAGAACTCTGCGATGCGGTCACGCAGCTCGGTCAGCTCGCCGGTGCAGACGCGGCTGAAGGCGAACGGGTAGAAGACGAGCACGACGTTCTTGGTGCCGCGGAAGTCGGACAGCGACAGGTCCTCGCCATGCTGGCTCTTGAGGGTGAAGTCCGGTGCGGGCTGACCTATCTCGAGGCGCATGGCTGGTGCTCCGTTCTGTCTGACGTCGAGCGAGCCCGTCGAGCTCGTCGAGATCTCGACCCGGCCGCCGGGAGTGTTGCTGGCCGCAGGTCGGGCGGCTAGTCCTCTCGATCGTAGGTCGCCAGCTCGCGCTTGAGGATCTTGCCCGTCGCGTTGCGGGGCAGCTCGTCGACGAAGACGATCTCGCGCGGCACCTTGTAGCGGGCCAGGTTGGTCTTGACGTGGTCCTTCAGCTCGTCCGCCAGAGTGTCGTCGTCCGAGTCGGCGCCCGGACGGCGTACGACGAAGGCGCGCAGCCGCTGACCGAACTGCGGGTCGTCGATGCCGAGGGCAGCCGCCTCCGCGACCGCAGGGTGACGGGCGAGCAGGTCCTCGACCTCCTGCGGGAAGACGTTTTCGCCGCCGGAGACGATCATGTCGTCGTCGCGGCCCTCGACGAACAACCGCCCCTGCTCGTCGAAGCGGCCCACGTCGCCCGTGGCCATCAGGTCACCGATGCGGGGTTTCGAGCCACCACCCGTATAACCCTCGAACAGCATCGAGTTGCGCACGAAGATCCGTCCGGCCTCGCCGTCCCCGACCGGCCGGTCGTCGTCGTCGAACAACGCCACCTCGGTCCCCATGGGAGGCTTGCCCGCCGTACCCGGTGCCGCGCGGAGGTCATCGGGGTTCGCGATCGTCGCCCAGGCACACTCGGTCGACCCGTAGATGTTGTACAGGGAGTCACCGAACGCGTCCATCCAGCGGTCGGACAGGTCGCCGGGCAGCGCCGACCCGCTGGCCGCGACGACCTGCAGAGCGCTCACGTCGTACGCCGTCGGGACCTCCCCCTCGGGACCGACCGCATCGAGGATCCGCTGCAGCATCACCGGGATCACGACGAGCGACTCACACCGGTGCTCCTCCACCAGGCGCATGCACACGTCAGGCTCGAAGCGACGGGTCAGCACGATCGTCGAGCCCAGGAGCAGGCCGAGCTGGAAGTGCGCCCAGCCCCACGTGTGGAACAGCGGTGCGGCAATGTGCGTCGTCCAGCGAGACTTCAGCGGCAGTCGCGAGAGCAGCGACACCGCGGCGTCGATCCCGCCCGCGGACCTGCTCGCGCCCTTCGGCGTGCCGGTCGTGCCGGACGTGAGGATCGTCGCCTGGGACATTCGGTCCGGGGAGCGCAGGTCGGCGTCGTCCTGATCGGCCACGAGCGACTCGCAGGACTCGATGGGAGGGTTACCTGAGCCAGCCGCACGGTCGGTGTCAGTCCATGCCAGCACGCGGCGCAGGTCCGCCTGGACCTCCTCGACCAGGTGGGCGAACTCCTCGTCGTAGATGACCAGGGCCGGCCGCTCGCGTTCCAGCACGTCGACCAGGGCCGGCCCCGCGAAGGACGTGTTGAGGTAGAGCAGGTCGGCCCCGAGCCGGGCCACAGCAAAGCTCGACTCGATGAAGTAGCGATGGTTGCGGCACATCACGGCCACCACGTCGCCCTCACCCACGCCGAGGTCGGCCAGTCCACGGGCAAGGGCGTTGCTACGCCCGTGAACCTCGGCGAACGTCAAGGACCCGAGGTCGTCCACGAGCCCGGTCTGGTCAGGGAACCGGACGGCCAGCGCGATCGACCCACCGGCCGTGCCCGTTCCCCACGTGAGCAGGGTGCTGCCGAGCCGCAGCAAGCGGGAGGGTCGGTGCAGGCGGATCACTCCCGCCTCCGCGAGAACCTTCGCGGCGCGGGCGGGGTTCAACGGCATCAGCGGCGTACGCGGCCGGGGTCAGCGTCGTCCGCTGCGGGCCGCCTTCGGCGACACCAGCTTCGTGGCCGACCAGTCCGGACCGGCGGCCAGGCTCGTCGTCGTCGACAGCCCGGCGGTCGGGGCCGCCTCCGAGATGTCACTGGCGTCGACGTAGTTGTCACGCCCGACCTTCGGCGTGAGCAGCCAGATGGCACCACCGTCGGCCAGGTCCGTCAACGAGTCGACCAGGCCGTCGACGAGATCGCCGTCGTCTTGACGCCACCAGAGCACGACCGCGTCGACGACGTCGTTGTACTGGTCGTCGACGAGCTCACCTCCGATGGCGGACTCGATGCCCGAGCGCAGGTTCTCGTCGATGTCCTCGTCCCAGCCAAGCTCCTGGACCACCATGCCGGACTCGAATCCGAACCGGCTGACCGGTCCGTTGGCCGCGTTGTCCGCGGTCGCGCTCACCCCGTTGCCTCCTTGGCACCTCTGGCCGGGCACCCGCGTCACCTGTGTGACCCGGCGTGCACCGTCGACGCAGGGTAGTCCACCGTGAACCGCGGCTGCGCGCAAGTCCTTCGGGAATTCTGGGTCGACGGACTCGCTGGCTAGGCTGGACGGACGCCGGATGAGTCGGCGTGCCAAACCTGGGAGAATGACTGGCGCAGGACCGTTTCGCGCCTGCACCGAACGACGAAGGGGACACACGTGGCTGCCGCAGAAGACCGTCGACCGCCGGTGATCCACGAGGGTCTGCCGACGCAGCTTCCCGACATCGACCCCGAAGAGACCCAGGAGTGGCTCGACTCGCTCGACGCCCTGCTCGACGAGAAGGGTCGGACCCGGGCCCGGTACGTCATGCTCAAGCTCCTCGAGCGTGCCCGGGAGAACAACGTCGGCGTCCCGGCGCTGCGCAGCACCGACTACATCAACACCATCCCACCGGAGCGCGAGCCGTGGTTCCCCGGCGATGAGCACATCGAACGCCGGATCCGCGCCTTCATCCGATGGAACGCCGCCGTCATGGTGTCGCGCGCCAACCGCAAGGGCCTCGAGGTCGGCGGCCACATCGCGACCTACCAGTCGGCTGCCAGCCTCTACGAGGTCGGGTTCAACCACTTCTTCCGCGGCAAGGACCACCCGGGCGGCGGCGACCAGGTGTTCATCCAGGGCCACGGGTCACCGGGCATCTACGCCCGCGCCTTCCTCGAGGGCCGACTGAGCGAGGACCAGCTCGACGGCTTCCGGCAAGAGGTGTCCAAGGGCAAGGGGAAGGGTCTGTCGTCGTACCCGCACCCCCGGCTGATGCCGGACTTCTGGGAGTTCCCGACGGTGTCCATGGGGCTCACCGCCATCGACTCGATCTACCAGGCGCGCTTCAACCGCTACATGCACAACCGTGGCATCAAGGACACCAGCCAGCAGCGGGTCTGGGCGTTCCTCGGCGACGGCGAGATGGCGGAGCCGGAGTCGCTCGGCGCCATCGGGGTCGCGGCCCGCGAGGAGCTCGACAACCTGACCTTCGTCATCAACTGCAACCTGCAGCAGCTCGACGGTCCGGTCCGAGGCAACGGCAAGATCATCCAGGAGCTGGAGTCCACGTTCCGTGGTGCCGGCTGGAACGTGATCAAGGTCGTCTGGGGCCGCGAGTGGGACGAGCTGCTGACGCGTGACGTCGACGGCGTCCTGGTCAACCAGATGAACGCCACACCGGACGGCCAGTTCCAGACCTACTCCGTGGAGACCGGCGCGTACGTCCGCGAGAAGTTCTTCGGGGGCGACCCGCGACTGCGCGCGCTGGTGGAGGACCTCAGCGACGAGGACATCCAGAAGCTGCCGCGCGGTGGGCACGACTACCGGAAGGTCTACTCCGCGTTCAAGGCGGCCACCGAGCACGTCGGCCAGCCGACGGTCATCTTGGCCAAGACCATCAAGGGCTGGACGATCGACGCCCTGGAGGGCAAGAACGCCACCCACCAGATGAAGAAGCTGACCAACGACGACCTGAAGAAGTTCCGCGACCGGTTGTTCATGCCGATCAGCGACGAGGACATCGACAACGCCGATGTCGCGCCGTTCTACCATCCGGGAGCGGACTCCCCCGAGATCCAGTACATGATGGAGCGCCGCCGTCAGCTCGGTGGGCCCCTGCCGCAGCGCCGGGTCGACCCGACGCCGCTCAAGCTCCCCGGCGACGAGATGTACGCCGAGCTGAAGCAAGGGTCCGGCAAGCAGGCCATCGCCACCACGATGGCGTTCGTCCGGCTGCTCAGGGACCTGATGAAGGACCCGGAGATCGGTCATCGGATCGTGCCGATCGCACCGGACGAGTACCGCACGTTCGGCATGGACTCGATGTTCCCGACGTCGAAGATCTACTCCCCGCACGGCCAGCAGTACGAGTCCGTCGACCGGGCGATGCTGCTGACGTACCGCGAGTCGACCCAGGGCCAGATGCTGCACGAGGGCATCAGCGAGGCCGGTGCGATGGGGTCGACGATCGCGGCCGGCACGGCGTACGCCACGCACGGCGAGCCGATGATCCCGGTCTACATCTTCTACTCGATGTTCGGCTTCCAACGGACGGCCGACTCGATGTGGGCCTTCGCCGACCAGCTCGGGCGCGGCTTCCTGATCGGCGCGACAGCTGGGCGTACGACGCTGACCGGCGAGGGCCTGCAGCACGCCGACGGCCACTCCCCTCTCATCGCCGCGACCAACCCGGCGGCCGTCCACTACGACCCGGCGTTCGCCTACGAGATCAGCTACATCGTGCAGGACGGTCTCTCGCGGATGTACGGCTCGACCGACGAGCACCCGCACGGCGAAGACGTCTTCTACTACATGACGGTCTACAACGAGCCCACCGTGCAGCTGCCCGAACCGGAGGGTGTTGACGTCGACGGCATCTTGCGCGGCATCCACCTGGCCAAGCCGGCCGACACCGGCGACGGCGACGAGCGCCCGCACCTCCAGCTGCTTGCCTCCGGTGTGGCGGTGCCGTGGGCGATCAAGGCACAGCAGCTGCTCGCGGAGGAGTGGCAGGTGCGCGCCGACGTGTGGTCGGTGACGTCGTGGAACGAGCTGGCGCGAGAGGCGTTGCGCGCTGACGAGTACAACCTGCTGCACCCGACCGACGAGCCCAAGACGCCGTACGTCTCCTCGAAGCTGGCCGACACGGCTGGTCCGGTCCTGGCGGTGAGCGACTACATGCGGGCGGTCCCGGACCAGATCGCGCAGTGGGTCGGCTCGGACTGGCACTCGTTGGGCGCGGACGGCTTCGGCTTCGCCGACACCCGGGCGGCCGCTCGGCGGTTCTTCCGCATCGACGCGGAGTCGATCGTGGTCGGGGCGTTGGAAGCGTTGGCCGAGCAGGGTTCAGTCGACCGTGAGCGGGCCGCCGAGGCGATCGAGAAGTACCAGATCGCCGACCCCACTGCCGTGGCCCACGTCCGGCAAGAAGGCGCCGGCGCCTGACCACCCCGTTGAACCGTCACTTGTGGTTCCTTGAACCGTCACTTGTGGTTCCCTGAACCGTCAGTTGTGGTTGTGGCGGACAACCACAAGGGCTTGAGAAGGAACCACAACTGACGGGTCAACGGAAGGCGGGTGGCGGGGTGGAGGAGGTCCTGGCCGGGTTGAGCGCGGAGCGCCAGGAGCTGTTCCGGCTTCGCGTCGAGCGCAGACAGGAAGACCTCAGGACCGGCCTGGCGGGCGTCTACTCCCCGGAGCAGGTTGCCGAGCTGATGCCCCGGTTGCTCGACCTGGCCGCAACGACGTACGCCGAACGCAGCCCGGCCCTGCACCGCCTCGACATGGAACGCACCTTGCGACCGGACTGGTTCCAGGACGGCCAGATGCTCGGGTACGCCGCCTACGTCGACCGGTTCGCCGGGACCCTGGCAGGAGTCCGCGACAAGCTGGACTACCTCGACGACCTGGGTGTCACGTATCTCCACCTGATGCCGTTGCTCAAGCCCCGGCCCGACGAGAACGACGGCGGCTACGCCGTGGCCGACTACCGGACAGTCGACCCCGAGCTCGGCACCATGGACGACCTGCGAGGGCTGGCCGCTGACCTGCATGACCGTGGCAGCTCGCTCGTGCTCGACCTGGTGCTCAACCACGTGGCCCGCGAGCACCCCTGGGCCGGCGAGGCCAGGGCCGGTGACGCGAGACACCGCGACTACTTCCACACCTTCCCCGACCGCGAGCTCCCGGACCGGTACGAGGCGACCTTGCCGGAGGTCTTCCCGGAGACCTCACCGGGCTCGTTCAGCTGGGACGACGATCTCAACGCGTGGGTGTGGACGACGTTCAACACCTACCAGTGGGACCTGAACTGGTCCAATCCCGAGGTCTTCTACGAGTTCGCCGACATCGTGTCCTACCTCGGCAACGCCGGGATCGACGTGCTCCGGTTGGACGCCATCGCCTTCTTGTGGAAGCGGATGGGAACCAACTGCCAGAACCAGCCCGAGGTCCACGACATCACCCAGGCGCTACGGGCGTTCGCGCGGATCGCCTGCCCGGCGCTGCTCTTCAAGGCCGAGGCGATCCTCGCGCCCCACGACGTGGTGCGCTACCTCGGGCAGGGCCGACACTTCGCCAAGGTCAGCGACCTGGCCTACCACAACAGCCTGATGGTCCAGGTCTGGTCGATGCTCGCCAGCCAGGACGTCCGGCTGGCGGCCGCTGCCCTCGGCAACACCCCGGCGATCCCCACGACCACGGCCTGGATCAACTACGTCCGGTGCCACGACGACATCGGGTGGTCGATCACCGACGAGGACGCGGCTTCGGTGGGGCTCTCCGGCTACGCGCACCGGCAGTTCCTGGCCGACTTCTTCAGCGGCGACTTCCCCGCGTCGTACGCCGAGGGGCTGGTCTTCCAGGAGAACCCCCTCACCCACGACCGACGGATCAGCGGCATGACCGCGAGCCTGGCGGGGCTTCCGCTGGCGCTCGCCTCCGGCGACGAGGATCAGATCGACGCCGCCATCGGCCGGATCCGGCTCGCCTACGCCATCGTGCTCGGCTGGGGCGGAATTCCCGTGGTCTGGATGGGCGACGAGCTCGGAATGGCCAACGACACGGACTGGGACACCGAGCCCGGTCACGCCGGCGACAACCGTTGGCTGCACCGTCCCCGGATGGACTGGAACGCGGCCGAGCAGCGTGCCGACCCCGCGTCGCCATCCGGACGCGTGTTCGCGATGCTCACCGCCCTGGTGCGTACCCGCGCTGTCACGCCGCACCTGCACGCGTCGGTGTCGAGCGAGGTGCTGCCGGTGGCTGACCCGGCCGTGCTCGCCATCGTGCGGCGGCACCCACTGGGCCCGTGGGTCGGCCTCTACAACGTCTCGTCCCAGTGGCGGCCCTATCCGATGTCGACGTTGCGCGACGTCGGGCTGACCGTTCCGCGGGACACGCTTGCCGAGGACCGACCGAGCGGCGACGGACTCACCCTCGGGGCGGACGACCAGGCCTGGATCCCGCCGTGGTCCGCGCACTGGCTGCTCTGACGCCCGAGCAGGGTGCCTTCCGAGCACTGGGCGGCATGGCGCGGTCAGCCAAGCAGGGTGGTGACAGCCGCGACCGTCTCCGGAGTCGAGCGGTGCAGCACGCCGTGGATCCCGAGCGACCGGGCACCCTCGACACAGCTGTCGACGTCGTCGACGAAGACCAGTTCCTCCGGGGTGACGCCGAAGCGTTCGCAGGCCAGCTCGTAGATCCGCCGGTCGGGCTTGGCCAACCCCACTTCGTGGGAGTAGACGATGTGGTCCACGAGCTCCTCGAAGCCGTAGCGCGCCTGCTCCTCGCGGCGGGCCCCGTCGGCGGAGTTGCTGATGATCCCGGTGGTGTACGCCGGCCGAAGTCCTCGCACGAACTCGACCAGCTCGGTGTCGAGCTCCCCGCAGTACCAGTCCCACATCTGGGCCATGAACTCGTCCGCCTCGGACTCGCTGAAGCCGAACGCGTCGATGTAGCCCTGCCGGAACTCCCGTTCGGACAGTTCCCCGGTGCCGATCAGTCCCCGCGGATCGACCTGGCCGAGTCGATCGTCGAAGTCGCCGTGGTCCAGCCCGACGTGTCGCCGCCAGGCACCGAGCCACTCCTCCAGGTCGCCCACCTTCTCCAGCACGCCGCCGATGTCGAACGCCACCGCCCTGATCGCCATACGCCGCAGGCTCTCACGCCGCCGGCTCGTCGGACCGAGCCCCACCACGGATCAGCGCTTGCGATGAGTCCACTCGAGCAACCGCTCCCGAGGCCAGGTGTTGACGATCCGATCGGCCGGTACGCCGTTCGCCTCGGCCCGCGCGCAGCCGTAGTCCTGGAACGCGAGCTGGCCGGGCGCGTGCGCGTCGGTGTCGATGGAGAACAAGCAGCCGGCCTCCAGCGCCACCTGGATCAGTCGGGACGGGGGGTCACGACGCTCGGGCCGCGAGTTGATCTCCACCGCGACGTCGAAGTGGACGCACGCCGCGAACACCACCTCGGCGTCGAACGTCGACTCCGGTCGGGTGCCCCGGCCACCTTCGACGAGGCGCCCGGTGCAGTGCCCGAGCACGTTGGTGAAGGGGTTGGAGATGCCACCGACCATCCGCTGCGTCATCGTCGTGGAATCGGCCCGCAGCTTGGAATGGACGCTGGCCACGACCACGTCGAGCTGGCCGAGCATCGCCGCGCTCTGGTCGAGCTTGCCGCTCTCGAGGATGTCGACCTCGATGCCGGGCAGCAAGCTGAAATCGTCACCGTCGGACTCGATCCGTGCGTTGATCCCGGCGACGACCGCGAGCTGTTCGGTGAGGCGCTCCGCGGTCAATCCCCGAGCCACCGTCAGGCGCGGCGAGTGGTCGGTCAACGCCAGGTAGTCGTGGCCGAGACTGCGCGCGGCATGCACCATCTCCTCGATCGGCGAACCGCCGTCTGACCAGTTCGAGTGTGCGTGCAGATCACCCTTGATGGCTGCCCGGAGCTTCTCTCCGCCCTCGGCAAGCGGCTTTGCGCCCTTCTTGCGAAGGTCGGCGAGCTTCTTCGGGACGACGCCGGTCGCGGCCTCCATCACGACGGCCGACGTCGACGGTCCCACGCTCGGGACGTCGGTCAGCGACTTCTCCGCAATCCGGCGTTCGACCTCGCCGTCGGGCAGGTCGGCCAGAGCCCAGGCCGCCTTGCGGTAGGCCTCGACGCGCCGGGTCTCCTCACGGCCACGCTCCTTCCAGAAGGCGATCTCCGACAGCGCCTCGATCCCGTCCATACGCCCATCCTGCCGGACGCCTCGAGGGCCCGCGACGCGTCCACCCGCACCACGCCGATCCCTGGGATTGCGGGAAGGTTCAGCCCGCGCACGCGTGTCGACCTGCACCTACCCGCAGGTGCGCGGAGGGTCGGGTGGCAGTTGACCGGAGTCGACGGCATACCTGAGAATTTGTTGAAGGCTCACAAACGCAGGTGAGTAGGCTCACGGCATGGCACAAGGCACCGAAACGGCGATTCGACGGCTCGAACAATCCGTCGGAACCCTGACGAACGCCGCCATTGCCAAGATGAACGACGATCTTCCGTGGTTTCGAGCCCTGACCGCCGAGGACCGCTCGTGGATCGGCATGATCGCCGGGGCCGGCATCTCCTCGTTCGTGGAGTGGTTCCGACGCCCCGGCTCAGATCGCTCGGGACCGACCGTGCCCGCCGACGTCTTCGGTACCGCGCCCCGCGAGCTCACCGGCGTCGTCACGCTGCAGCAGACGGTCGAGATGGTGCGTACGACGATCGGCGTGGTCGAGGCGCACGTCGACGAGGTGGTCAGCGCCGAGGACGCGCCGCGGGTACGCGAAGCCGTGATGCTCTACTCACGCGAGATCGCCTTCGCCGCAGCGGAGGTCTATGCCAGCGCAGCCGAGCAGCGAGGCGCCTGGGACGCCCGGCTGGAGGCGTTGATCGTCGACTCCGTCCTGCGCGGGGAGGCCGACGAGGCGATCCGGTCACGCGCCACTGCGCTGGGTTGGGCCTCCACCAGCGGCGTGTGCGTGGTCCTCGGATTCACGCCTGACGGGGACTCGGCCGTCGCGGTGGACGCGATCAAGCGCTCGGCGCGGGCGCACCGACTCGACGCGCTGTGTGCGGTGCAGGGTGAGCGTTTGGTCGTCGTGCTCGGTGGAGTCGACGACCCCGACAAGGCGGCGAGCTCGATCGCGGACTACTTCGGGACCGGGCCGCTGGTCACCGGGCCCGTCGTGGACGACCTGTTGGCGGCGAACGTGTCTGCCCGGACCGCCATCGCGGGACTTCGGGCCGCCCCGGCCTGGCCGGAGGCACCGCGGCCGGTCTCGACCGACGACCTGCTGCCCGAGCGGGCGCTCGCCGGCGACGGTCACGCCCGACGCCAGCTCGTCTCCGACGTCTACCAGCCCCTCGTCGACGCCGGATCGGGTCTGCTCGAGACCCTCACGGCGTACCTGGACACGTCCGGCTCGATCGAGGCAACGGGTCGAGCGCTGTTCGTGCACCCCAACACCGTGCGGTACCGGCTCAAGCGCATCGCCGACGTGACCGGCCTGTCGCCCTCGGAGGCGCGCGAGGCGTACACGTTGCGGTTGGCCCTCACGCTCGGACGGCTGATGGCGGTCTGACGACGCGAGGATCGATGGTGTAGCCGTTTGTAGGAAACCTCCAAAGGGACGGGGTCAAGTTTCGTGACCTCACCACCCCGGGAGGGGGGCCGGGACACGGCAGGATGGAGCTGTGCTCGTCATCGTTGCTCCCGGTCAAGGCGCCCAGGCGCCCGGCTTCCTCACGCCCTGGCTCGAAGACCCCGACTTCGCCGACCGGCTGACCTGGCTGTCCGCGGTCGGTGGCCTCGACCTGGCCCACTACGGCACCGAGGCCGACGCCGAGACGATCCGGGACACCGCGGTGGCCCAGCCTCTGCTGGTCGCGTCCAGCCTGCTGGCGGCGCTGGCCCTGTTCCCTCATCCGGCGGACGCCTTCGGGCGGATCGGGGCCGTGGCCGGGCACAGCGTCGGCGAGATCGCAGCCGCCACGGGAGCCGGCGTCATCACCGCCGAGCAGGCCATGGTGTTCGTGCGCGAGCGCGGGCGGGCGATGGCCGAGGCGTCGGCGAGGACCCCCACCGGCATGACCGCCATCCTCGGTGGTGAGCGCGAGGACGTGCTGGCTGCCCTCGAACGCGAAGGGCTCACCCCCGCCAACGACAACGGCACGGGCCAGATCGTCGCCGCCGGCACGCTCGACCAGCTCCAGCAGCTGGCCGACGACCCGCCGGCAAAGGCGCGACTCATTCCGCTCAGCGTCGCGGGCGCCTTTCACACCGAGCACATGCAGCCCGCCGTGAAGGTGCTCGCCAAGCTGGCGCGCGCGGTCTCGACGCACGACACCCGGACCCGGCTGATCTCCAACCGCGACGGGCAGGTCATCCACTCCGGTCGTGAGGTGCTCGCCCGCCTCGTCACCCAGGTGAGCAACCCGGTCCGCTGGGATCTGTGCATGCAGTCGATGGCGGACCTGGGGGTCACCGGCATCCTCGAGATGCCGCCGGCCGGCACGCTGGTCGGCATCGCGAAGCGCCAGCTCAGGGGCGTCGAGACCTTCGCGCTGAAGACGCCGGACCAGCTCGACGACGCTCGGGCGTTCGCCGACAAGCATGGCGACGCCTCCCCGATCGACTCGACCCCGACCTGGCGGATGCTCGTGTCGCCCTCGAAGGGCACCTTCCGTCAGTCCGCCGACATCCCCCTCGGCACCCTCCTGCAGCCCGGCGTCCTGATCGGGGAGGTCGAGAACCTCCGCGGCAAGACGGCGGTCGTCGCTCCGCACGGCGGCACTATCGTCGAGTGGATCGTCGAGGACGGCGATCTGGTCTCCCCCGGTCAGCCGCTCGTCCGGCTGCACCCCGAAAGTGAGTGACCCGTCATGACAGACAAGACGATCCGCACCGGCAGCGGGGCCAGCCACGCCGCGATCCACGGCATCGGCGGCTATCGACCGAGCCGCGTCGTGACGAACGAGGAGATCTGCCAGCACATCGACTCCAGCGACGAGTGGATCAGGACCCGCTCCGGGATCATCGAGCGCAAGTGGGCGGAGCCGCACGAGACCGTGCAGATGATGAGCGTTTCCTCGTCCCGCAAGGCGCTGTCGCGCGCCGGGATCGACCCCGCCCAGATCGACTGCGTGATCGTCGCGACGGTCTCCCACCTCCTCCAGACGCCCGCCGTCGCGACGCTCGTGTCGGAGGAGCTCGGGTGCACGCCGGCCGCCGCGTTCGACATCTCGGCCGCCTGCGCCGGCTTCTGCCACGGGGTCGCCTTGGCCTCCGACATGGTCAGGGCCGGCAGCGCGAAGTACGTCCTGGCGATCGGCGTCGAGCGGCTCTCCGACATCACCGACCCGACCGACCGCGGTACGGCGTTCATCTTCGCCGACGGTGCCGGCGCGGCCGTCGTGGGGCCGTCCGACACCGAGGGAATCGGGCCGGTCGTCTGGGGTGCCGACGGGTCGAAGTTCGACCTGATCCGCCAGAACGAGACCTGGACCGACGTACTCGAGATGGACAAGCCTGAGATGCCGACGCTGCGCATGGACGGCAACCCGGTCTTTCGCTGGGCGTCGTTCGAGATGGCCAAGATCGCCGGCGAGGCCCTGGACCGGGCCGGTATGACGATCGACGACCTCGACGTGTTCGTGCCGCACCAGGCCAACATGCGCATCGTCGACGCCATGGCGCGAGCCCTGAAGCTCCCCGAGGGAGTCGTGATCGCTCGCGACATCGCCTACCAGGGCAACACGTCGGCAGCCTCGATTCCCCTGGCGACCGAGGCCCTGCTCGAGTCGGGCGAGGCCAAGAGTGGCGACGTGGCGCTCTTCATCGCCTTCGGCGCCGGTTTGGCGTACGCCGCCCAGGTGGTCACCCTGCCGTGACTCCCCCAGAGACTTCCGCAGACATGCTGCGGGCGACCCCGATTCGTCGGGGTGCACCATCACAACCCTGACCCCCTGATCGAAGGAGCCACATCCATGGCCAGCACTGAGGAGATCCGCGCCGGTCTCGCCGAGATCGTCAACGAGGTCGCGGGCATCCCGGCCGAAGACGTCCAGCTCGACAAGTCGTTCATCGACGACCTCGACGTGGACTCGCTGTCGATGGTCGAGGTTGTCGTCGCCGCCGAGGAGCAGTTCGGCGTCAAGATCCCCGACGACGAGGTCAAGAACCTCAAGACCGTGGGCGACGCCGTCGCGTACATCGAGAACGCCCAGTCCTGAACCACCCCACCGACGTGTCCGGCGGACGGTCCGCAGAGGCGGCGCCCCGGCGACTACCGCGGCACACCGCCTGGACCTTCCGTCCGGCACGTCGGCCGAAACCTACGAGGTGACCACCTGATGACTTCCCAGCGCGTCGTCGTGACCGGACTTGGTGCGACGTCCCCTGTCGGAGGAGACGTGCCCACGACCTGGGCCGCCCTCCTGGCAGGGACCTCTGGAGCCGAGGCCCTGACCGAGGAGTGGGCCGAAGACCTGCCCGCACGCATCGCCGCGCGTGTCGCCGTGGAGCCGAGCGAGGTGCTCGAGCGCGTCAAGGCTCGGCGACTGGACCGCTCCGGCCAGTTCGGGCTGATCGCGGCGCTGGAGGCCTGGAAGGACTCTGGTCTCGCTGAGGCGGCCGAAGCCGGTGAGGTCGACTCCGAGCGGCTCGGCGTGGCGATGGCGTCGGGCATCGGCGGTGTCACCACCTTGCTCAACAACTACGACGCGCTGAAGGAGAAGGGGCCGCGTCGGGTGTCGCCGCTGGCCATCCCGATGCTGATGCCCAACAGTCCGGCCGCGAACATCGGTCTGGCAATCGGCGCCAAGGCGGGCGTCCACACCCCGGTCTCGGCATGTGCGTCGGGCAACGAGGCGATTGCCCATGGTGTCGACATGATCCGGCTCGGGCGCGCGGACGTCGTCGTCGTCGGCGGCACCGAGGCGGCGATCCACCCGTTGCCGATGGCGGCGTTCGCCAACATGATGGCGCTGTCCAAGCGCAACGACGACCCGGAGCGGGCTTCCCGCCCGTGGGACATCGACCGCGACGGCTTCCTGCTCGGTGAGGGGTGCGCAGCCCTGGTCATCGAGAGCGCGGAGTACGCCGAGCGACGTGGTGCTCGGATCTACGCCGAGGTCTCCGGTGCCGGTGTCACGGCCGACTCCCACGACATCGCGCAACCCGACCCCGAAGGGCTGGGTGCGACCCGGGCGATGAAGATCGCACTGTCGGAGTCCGGTCTCGCCGCCCGCGACGTCCACCACATCAACGCGCACGCCACGTCGACTCCGCAGGGTGACGTGGCCGAGTGCCTGGCGATCACCAACGCGCTCGGTGGGGAGATCGACCACGTCGTCGTGACCTCGACCAAGTCGATGACCGGTCACCTGCTCGGTGCGGCTGGGGCGTTGGAGTCGGTCGCCACCGTGCTCGCGCTCCATCACCGCGTCGTACCCCCGACGATCAACCTCGACAACCTCGACCCGGCCGTCAAGCTCGACGTGGCGACCGAGCAGCGCACGCTCCCTGGCGGAGACATCGCCGCCCTGAACAACTCCTTCGGCTTCGGCGGACACAACGTCGCCATCGCCTTCCGTTCTGCCTGACACCCCTGGGGAGTCATCATGACCACCACCGACAACCCGCCCGTCCCGGCCTCCGTCAATGCCGGACAGGCGACCTCCGAGCATGCCAAGCCTCCGAAGCTGCCCCGCGACGAGGATCCCCGCAACCCGAACTTCCGGCTGGCGGCCTTCTTCGACGAGGGCACGCTGGAGCTGATCAGCGCGGACGACGACAGCGGGATGTTGGCGGCCGTCGGCGACGTGGACGGCGTCCACACGGTCGCCTTCTGCTCCGATGCGACCATCATGGGCGGCGCGATGGGCAACGAGGGCTGCAAGGTCGTGGTGCGGGCCTACGAGCGGGCGATGGCCGACGAGGCTCCGATCGTCGGGCTGTGGCACTCCGGGGGCGCGCGGCTCGCGGAGGGCGTGCTGTCGCTGCACGCGGTGGGCCTCATCTTCTACGCGATGACGCAGGCGTCCGGCAAGATCCCGCAGATCTCCGTGGTGCTCGGGCCGGCTGCCGGCGGCGCAGCGTACGGTCCGGCCCTGACCGACGTGGTCATCCTCGGGCCGGAGGGCCGCATCTTCGTGACCGGTCCGGACGTGGTCCGCTCCGTCACCGGCGAGGACGTCGACATGCTCCGGCTCGGTGGACCCGAACCGCACGGACGGCGCTCGGGAGTGGTGCACGTGCTGGCCGAGTCGGAGGCGCACGCCCTCGGTGAGGCGCGGCGGTTGGTGGCGCTGCTGGGCGACCAACGCACGCTCGACGCGGCGAACATCGTCGACCGGGACCTGTCCGAGCAGATGCCCGAGTCGCGCAAGCGTGCCTATGACGTGCACCCGTTCGTGCGGGAGCTGCTCGACGAGGGCTCGATGCTCGAGCTGCACAACAAGTGGGCCCCGAACATCGTCACCGCGCTGGGCCGCTTCGGCGGTCGCTCGGTCGGGGTGATCGCCAACAACCCGCTGCGACTCGGCGGCTGCCTGGACTCGCCCTCGGCGGAGAAGGCCGCACGCTTCGTGCGGATGTGCGACGCGTACGGCGTACCGCTGATCGTGGTCGTCGACGTACCCGGCTATCTCCCTGGCGTCGGGCAGGAGTGGGACGGTGTAGTGCGCCGCGGGGCGAAGCTGCTCCACGCCTTCGGTGAGGCGCAGGTGCCACGCGTGACCCTGGTGACCCGCAAGGCGTACGGCGGGGCCTACATCGCGATGAACGCCCGTTCGCTGGGTGCGACCCGGGTCTTCGCGTGGCCGGGTGCCGAGGTAGCCGTGATGGGTGCGATCGCCGCGATCCGGATCCTGCACCGCCGCAAGATCGCCGCTGTCGCGGCCGACCTGCGTCCGACGGTCGAGGCCGAGCTTGCCGCCGAACACGAGAAGCTCGCCGGTGGCGTGGACCGGGCCGTCGAGATCGGTGTCGTGGACGAGGTCGTCGAGCCGGGGCTCACCCGCTCCTCGCTCGCGGCCGCGCTCGCTGCCGCCGACACCGGCTCCCGAGGCCGCCACGGCAACATCCCCCTCTAGCCCCGCCGTTCAACCGTCACTTGTGGTTCCTTCTCAAGGCCTTGTGGTTGTCGGGAAAGAACCACAGGCGCCGCGGAAGGAACCACAACTGACGGCTCAAGGAACCATAAGTGACGGGTCAACGGGTCAGACGACGTGGTGCAGCCATCGAACGGGGGCGCCTTCGCCGGCATGGCGGAAGGGCTCGAGCGACTCGTCCCAGGCCTTGCCGAGCAGCTTGTCGATCTCGACGAGCAGCGGGAGGTCACCGATGGCGGACTTCACCACCGCGGCCTTGAGCCGGTCCTCCGGGATCATGATGTCGCCGTGCAGCCCGGTCACGGCGTGAAAGAGCCCGAGCTCCGGCGTGAAGGAGTAGCGAGCACCCTCGCTCGAGGCTGACGCGTCCTCGGTCACCTCGAACAACAGCTGCTCCCAGCCGCGCAGCGCCGAGGCGATCCGAGCGCCGGTTCCGGTCGGCCCGCTCCACGACAGCTCGGCCCGGTAGGCGCCGGTCTTGGCCGGCTGCGGAGTCCACGACAGATCGACGGCAACACCGAGTACGCCGCCGACCGCCCACTCCACGTGCGGGCACAGCGCCGACGGCGATGCATGGACGAACAGGACTCCGCGCGCCATTGCGGCGCCGGAGCCTGCGTCTCTGCTTCATGGTGCGGTCCACTGATCCTCCTCAAGGCTCGAGCTTCGCCTTCCCCAGCTGACTCGTCCCACGAGGATCATTCGTGAACTCTGACCCCATTGTGCCTCATCGCCATCACACGCACCAGATTTTGCCGAACTCCTCGCCTCCGGCGCGTCGGATCCCCTGTCCACCGGTACGCCGTCCGGGGTCCTCCGTCCACAGCTCAGGGACAACCCGTCGAGGCAGCGGCCTGGGTCGCCCACGGTGGTCACCCCGCGTACCCGAGGAGGAGACATGCCCGACCTCACCCGACCCAGCAGGCGGCCGCTCAGCGTCGCGCGCAGCTGTGGCTACCGCCGTGCTCGTCGTCACCCCGCACGCTCCGAGCGGCGCTGCGACCCGGGCCGACCCGGCGGCCACGACCCTGGCCGACCCGCCGGTCATGACGTCGGCCCCGATGTCGGCCCCGGCATCCGCCCCGATGACGGCAAGGTCCACCGCCACCCTCGAGCAGCCGACCATTCCTCGTCACCTCGTTCACCACAACTTCAAAAAGGCCACGCCCACTCGATGGTGCTCCCGCCACCGCGTCGTCTGCGTCCACGAGCTCGCTCGACGATTCCACCGGTTCCTCGCCCGCCACCCCCGTCACCGCAGCGACTGGGGCACAGCGGCCAAGCGGCGTGCCTGGCACCACCGCTACATCCGGTCCTGGCGGGCCCGCTACGACCAGCCCTGCACCTCGTCCTCGTGCGCGAAGATGAAGGGCCGTTCGCTGTCGGAGGACTGGTCGCGCTTCAGCCGGGCCTACTCAGATGACCGCGGTTGCGACTTCGCCTGGATGCCGACCTACCGGTCTCCGCAGTACCCCGACGACCCGTTCTACGGCTTCGACTGCCGTCCGCACGTGGCCACCCCCCGCGCCCACCTCGGGACCGAGGGCAAGATCTGGCTGCTGTGCGAGGCCGGCGCCCTCGTCAGCGCCGGCACCCTCGCCGTCGCCAGTGGAGGCGTGACCACTCCGGTGGTGCTGTCAGTTGTCAGCCAGAGCACGGACTGTGCGACGGTGTGGTCCCTGATGCATTCGTTGAACTGGCCATGATCGGCTACACCGTCGCGTCCTTCGTCTTTGGACTCCTGCTGTTGGCCGTGATCGCCCTGAGCCAGCACTGGTGGGGATGGTGGCCCGCCATCGTGATCACCGTGGTGTTGGGGGTCGGCTGGGGTCTGTGGTCAGCGCGCCGCTTCACGAGGCGCTGACCGGCACGGGCCGACCGCACCGGCGTACGCGGGCTTGCGCACCTACGCGTCGTCAGGGCCAGCGAGCGGCCACGCTCAAGCCGGCTCCGGTCGAGAACAACGCGAGCAGCACGAGATAGCCCATGTACTCCGAGGTGGCGTCTCCGCGCTCCATCACGTAGCGGATCTGGCGGTCCACCGAGGAGTAGGCCTTGACGAGGTCGTTGGGCGACTCCGCGACGTACGCCTTGCCTCCGCTGATCTTGGCCACCTCCTCCAGCTGCGGGATCTCGACGGGCACGGGGATCGTGCGTCCACCCGACGTGATCGTCGCGTCGGGCGTGCCCAGGGCCACGGTGTAGATCGGGATCCGGGCGTCCTTGGCCGCCTGGGCAGCCGCCACCTGGGATCTTCCGATCGTGCGAGCACCGTCACTGATCAGGACCATGAAGGCCGGGGGCTTGTCGGCGGTGTCAGCACCGGTCGCGGCAAGATCTTGCAGGATGACCGACAGCGCGCTGTAGATCCCTTCACCGGTCGCGGTGTACTCCGAGAGCTTCAGCCCCTCGATCGCCTGGATCGCCGCCTGGTGGTCCTTGGTCGGCGGCACATCGACGTTGGCGACCTTGGAGAAGCTCACGACGCCGACCTTGAAGTTCGACGGCAGCTGGTCGATGAACTCCTTCGCGGTCGACTTCGCCGCTGTGATCCGGTCCGGGTCCACGTCCGTGGCGGACATCGACAGCGACACGTCGATCGTGAGGACGACCGTCACCTGGCTGTCCAGGTTGAGCGGCACCTTGACGTCCTTGGTCGGGCGAGCGAAGAGCACGATCCCGAAGGCCAGGGTCAGCAGCGCCAACGCTGCCGCCACGTGCTGCACCCAGTTGACCTGACGCTTGACGACCGTGTCGATCAGCGCCACGTTCGTGAAACGCACCGCCAGCCGGGTCTTGCGCCGCTGCAGCACGATGTACAGCACGACCAGCACGGGGACGAGCAGCAGGAACCACAGCCGATCGGGAGCCAGGTAGTCCGCTCCACTGAACCAGTTCACCGCAGCACACCCGTCCGACGCCGGCGTAGATCGGCCGCCATCCGGCGGTGCGCCAGCGCGAAGCGCGCGAACTCGGTCAGCCACGGCCGGTCGGTGCGCAGCACCAGGTGGCCGACACCGGCTCGCCGCATCGCGCGCGCAGTCCGTTCGCGCTGCAGCCGGGCCGCGGCTGCGTACGTCGCCCGCACTCGGCGGCTGGACGTGTGCAGCTCGCGGACCTGACCGGTCTCGGCGTCGCGCATCAAGATCGTCCCGACGTCGGGGATGTCGAGCTCTCGCGGATCGATGATCTCGATCGCGATCACGTGGTGGCGCGACGCGAGCTGCCGGAGCGGGCGCTCCCAGCTCGGTGGCGTTTCGACGTCGCCCGCGGAGTCCTCACGGTCGATGAAGTCCGACACGACGACGCGGAGCCCACGTCGACGCGGCGCGCGTGCCAAGGTGGCGATCGACTGGGCCAAGGTGTCGCCCGGCAGCGACCCCCCGGTCGACGAGTTGCCCAAGAGGGAGCGCAGCAGGCCGAACAACGCCAGCCGACCGGTGCGCGCCGGCCAGCGCCGCAGCTGTCCGTCGCGCAGCACGAGGGCACCGAAGCGGTCGCCCACCCGGTAGGTCAGCAAGCCCATCGTCGCGACGGCGGCCACGGCCAGGTCGCGTTTCTCCAGGGCCGCCGTGCCAAAGTGCATCGACGCCGACAGGTCGACCAGGCTCCACGTCTCCAGCTCTCGGTCGGCGATGACGTCACGGACGTGGGGAATCGTCGTGCGTGCGGTGACTGCCCAGTCCATCCGGCGCACGTCGTCCTCACCGGGTACGTAGAACCGGGCTTCGGCGAGGTCCGTGCCGGGTCCGGGCAGCAGCCCGAGGTGCTCGCCGTGCAGGAAGCCCTCGAGCCGACGTACGATCTGCAGCTCCAGACGACGGAGCGCGGCCTCCGGGGCCAGCTGCGACAGCGAGAGCTCCGTCCCCGAGTCGGCACCTCGACGAGTGGCCACGGTCAGCGGAACTCCGGTCGTGACGAGTTGTTCCAGACCGCCTGCGGCGGTGGGATCGCGCTGACGATGCGGTCGACGATCGCGCCCGGGTCAACCTCGTCGGCCACCGCGTCGAAGCTCAGCACCAGACGGTGCGCCATCACGTCCCGCGCCACGACGGCGACGTCCTGGGGAAGCACGTAGTTGCGTCCGTGGATCAAGGCCACCGCACGGGCCGCCGCTGCCAGTCCCAAGGTCGCGCGAGACGATGCGCCGATCTCGATCACGCCGTCCAGGTCGTACAGGTGAAACTCCGCAGGGGCGCGGGTCGCGAGCACCAGTCGGACGATGTACTCCGACACGAGGTTGTGCAGGAAGACCCGGTCGGCCGCCGTACGCAGCTCCAGGATCATCGCCGGATCGAGCACGCGAGAAGCTCTCGGAGGATCGACCGACATCCGGCGGAGGATCTCGAACTCCTCCTGCCCCCGTGGGTGCTTGATGTCGACCTTGAACAGGAAGCGGTCGCGCTGAGCCTCGGGAAGCGGATAGACGCCTTCGGACTCGATCGGGTTCTGGGTCGCGATCACGATGAACGGATCGGGGAGCTCGAACGTCTGTCCGCCGATCGACACCTGGTGCTCGGCCATCAGCTCGAGCATCGCGGACTGCACCTTCGCCGGCGCCCGGTTGATCTCGTCGGCGATCACGAAGTTGACGAAGACCGGGCCGAGCTCGACGTCGAACGCCTCCTTGCTCGGCCGGTAGATCCTGGTGCCGACGATGTCGGACGGCACCAAGTCCGGCGTGAACTGGATGCGGGTGAAATTGCCGCCGACCACGTCGGCGAAGGTCCGCACGGCGAGCGTCTTCGCCGTTCCGGGGACACCTTCGAGCAGAACGTGGCCGCGGGCGATCAGCGCCACCATGAGCTGCTCGACCATGTGCTCCTGACCTACGATGACCTGCTTGACCTGGTCCATCGAGCGCTGCGTGAGCTGGGAGAGGCGCGCCAGCTCGGTCGCTCCCGGATCCGTTCCCGACAGCGGCCCAGGGGTGGCTCCGGCGGTGCCCGGTGGGCTCGTCGTCATAGCTGGCTTCCCGTCAGGTTTCATCGCCGCCCGTTCGTGACGCGCTGTGGTCGACGCACTAGGTACGCTCTGCGGTGCAGGTGAGTGCGAAGGTAAGTGTTACAGACCAGCCCAAGGGCACAACGCGGGCGGGCGACCGGAGCCAACCGGCCACCAGGGTGCATGAACGGATGTCAGCGGAGGGTCATGAGCGAGGCGGGCGGCACGGCCGACGGCGTCACGTTGTCCCCGCTGCTGCGCCGCGACCCGCCAAGAGTCGGGTCGATCGTGCTGGTCGGCCGACTGGACAGCCACGACGCCGGTCTGACGTACGCCGGTCGGCTCGAACCTGCCGCAAGCAGCCCGTCACCTGCTGACGAATCAGTCGAGACCGGTCGCCTCGTTGCCGAGGAGTCCTCCCCCGGCTCCGGGATCACGGTGGTGATGCTGACCGCTGGCGCCGAGACCGACTCCTACGCCCGAGCCAGGTTCCGCGTGGCGATCGCGGACCTCGCCGACGACCAGCCCGGAGCGGTCGTCGGTTACGAGGACGAGGAAGACTTGTCCCCGTGGGTGGCGTTCTCGACCACCTCGTGGTCCGAAGGCCGCTGCATCGCTGAGCGGCTGCTCAGCGCGGTCACGCTCGAGGACCAGCCCCCGATCGGCACCGTGCAAGGCCCGCCGTTCCGGCCGCACTGGTGGGAGCGGGTCCACGTCGGGCGCTGGCGGCTGTGGCCGCTGCCGTGGCCAGCCAGCCTGTCCGCGGCCGGGCGCTGGACGTTCCTGGCGTCTTTCGCGGTGATCTGTGCGCTGGCCGCGCTCGCACTGTGGATCGCCGTGCTGGTGTTCCAACACCAGCCTCCGCCAGCTCCGGCACCGGGGCCGGGCCCAGGCCCGAACCCGCCGTCCACCTCTCCGACCCCGCAGCCGACCGAACCCGGAGGTCCCTCGCCGACGCCGGGCGGGCCGAGCGGCAGTCCCATCCCACCGATCGTCTGAGCAGATGTATGGTAATTGACATACGTATATGTATTGCGAATGCCATACGTCTGGGATAGGCTGGATCCCATGCGCCGTGCCTTTCCCTTCGAGAGCCCGATCGCTCCCGACGCCTTGATCGACCGACGTGACGAGCTGCACCAGCTGCACCTGGCCGCCGCCGAAGGCGCCCACGTCCGACTGGCCGGACCCCGTCGCTACGGCAAGACCTCGCTGTTGCTTGCGCACGCGCAGCACCTGCGCCAGACCGGCTGGCACACCGTGCACGTCGACTTCTACGGCGTCACGTCCTTGGCCGAGGTGTGCGGTCGGATCGCGACGGCGTACGGGCGGCTGAAGGATCACCGAATCCGCGGGCATCTCGACGCGCTCGGCGCGCGGCTGGGCCTGTCCTTGACCACCAGCGGGGTCGGAGTCACCCTCGGCCCGCGGCAGCAGCCGCCCTCGCACGACCTCACCCTGACGGCCGCGGCTGAGCTTCTGGACCTGCCGTTGCGGCTGTACGAGCGGGACCGGGCACAGACGCTCGTGGTCTTCGACGAGTTCCAGGACCTGCTCAGCGCGGGATCGAACCTCGACGGGCTGTTGCGCTCCCACGTGCAGTACCACGGTGAGGCCGCGACCTACATCTACGCCGGGTCGCAGCCGTCCCTGATGCGACGCCTCTTCACCGACCGCGAGCGGCCTCTCTACGGACAGGCTGAGCCGCTCGAGCTGCACCCCCTCCCCGTCGACGAGGTGCTGGTCGAGCTGGCCGAGCGCTTCGCCAGCCTCGACGCCGATCCCGGGGAGGCTCTGGCGCCCCTGGTGACGGTGGCAGCCGGACATCCCCAGCGCACGATGTTGCTGGCCCATCTGCTGCACCGAGAGCTCGAGACGCGCCGGTCGGGGGCGACGACGCTCGCGTCTCCCGACGATGCGGCGCTGGAGGGACTGGCTCTGGCTGACGCGATCTTCGACCGAGCCCTCAACCAGACCCGTGAGGCGCTGCAGGCCAACTGGGACGCGCTGAGCGCCGGCAAGAAAGCCGTGCTGGCGGCGCTCGCGGACGGCGTACGCCCGACCGGTTCCCGAGCGACCGAGCGGGCCGGGTTGAGCCGGGCGACCCTGCAGTCGGCGCTGCGCGAGCTGGGTCGGGAGGGCCAGCACCTGAGCCGAGTGACGATCGGGCCCGAGACGAGCCCGGACTGGCGCTTCGTGGACCCACTCTTCGAACGTTGGGTGTCGCTGCGCGGCCAGCGATCGGCCTAGCGTCTTCTCCAACGATCCGACGTGTCCGGGGCCAGAGCCCCGCAGACGTCGGACCGTTGCGCGGGTCAGGGTGCGCGCTGGAGCTGCAGCTGGGTCTGCGACGAGACGAACCCGACGGCCCGGTAGACGCGGATCGCGACATAGTCGGGGTCGGCGACCATGACGAGAGTGGTGGCACCGAGCTCGTCGAAGCCGTACCGGCTGACGTGGTGCACCAAGGTCCCAGCCAGGCCCTGCCCGCGGGCATCCGGGTGAGTCTCGACGGTCTGGAAGCGGGCCAGCTCGCCGGACGCGCGCACCAAGCCCATCGAGGACAACATCCGACCGTCGATGAAGGCACCGAACCACGCGCCATGTCCGGCCTCCCCCAGCTCTCGCGACGTCTGGGCCTTCGCGGTGACGAACCGGAGGTGAGCGTCGAGGTCGCCCACCTCGTCGTCGATCGCCATGCGTAGCTCGATGTGGGCGGCCCAGTCCTCGTCGGTCTCCAGCTTTCGGTACGTCGCACGGGTGTTGGGCCTGGCCGGCGGGTGAACCGACTGGGCCGTCATCACCGAGGACGTCTCCGCACTCAGCCCGAGGTCGACGAAAGCCTGGGCATCCACCGACGTACGCGCGGTGCCGTCGATTCCGAGGGCGACGTGCTGCGCATCGGGGAACGCGGACCGGAACCGATCCAGCCAGACCGGCGCTTGATCGGCAGCGGGCACCTCGCCGAGGAGCAGGAAGTTGCCCCAGTAGAACGTCGGGTTGGCCGGCGACGTGACGACCAGGTGGTCACCCCGGTCCTCGATCCGTGAGCCGCCGCGCTCGAGCAGGGCGAGGTCGGTCCGGTAGCCGAGCGAGACGACGTCCATGCTTCTCCTCTGCAGACGGTCGGCCTTGTCACCAGGCCACGGTGAAGCGCGAGCGATGGTGCAGCGGGTGCTCCACCTCGTCGAGCACCGCGATGGCGAAGTCCTCGGCACTGATCTGGTCCCCGAGCACCATGTCGATGCCGCGCCGGTAGGCGCCGCGGCGTTCGCCCGGGGCGACGAACGGCGCCGGCGTGATGACGACCCAGTCGAGCAGAGCGCCGGTGTCCCGCAGCAGCTCCAGCGCCGCGAGCTGGGCAACCGCCTCCGCCCGGGCGGCCGGTGGGAAGCCGACGGTATCCATCAGGCGCAGGCCCTGCGCGACATGAAGGCTGCCGGCGTTGCCCACGACGATGAGCCGTCGGGAGCCGACGTTCTCACCCAGGATTGCCATCGTCTGCAGGAAGACCTCGTGACGCACGCCGGTCCGGCTCGGGCCGATCGCGCAGACCACGACGTCGTGCTCGGATGCGACGCGCGCGACGTCGTCGCCGTCGGCCGCGTCTCCCTGGCGTGAGGTGCAGCCGGGGGGCAGGTCGGTGGCGCCCGAGCGGGTGATCCCGGTGACCGCGTGGTCGCGAGCCACGGCCTCCGCAGCGATCCGGGATCCGATCATGCCGGACGCTCCGTACAACGCGATCTTCACCGCTTCCCCCTCCTCCCCGCCTGTTTCCGGTCATCCTAGGAGGCGTGGACGCTCGGCTGCCGTCGATTGGCCGTCCGTGTATCTGGCGGACGTCGCTGGGCTCCCTCAGGATGGGGCCGTCGATCACCTCGGTCCCGTTGAGCGGCGGAGGATGCGATGACCAGCAGACGGGTGGCGGGGTTCCTGCCGAGCACGTCCGGGATGCGCTTCACCAACCACTTCCCCACCGGGATCCCGATCGTCACCATCCCGATCCCAGGCGCCGGACGCTCGATCCCGATCGGCGATGCGAGCAACGGGGTGTGCGGCGGGATGGTGTACGCCGCCTTGGACCTCTTCCTTGCCAAGCCGCGACTGCGGGTGCCCGAGACCGCGAGCGCACCCCCTGGCAGCAGCACACTGATGACGTACGTGACCCGGCGCCTCGTGGACAGCTTCGCGCTCGACCACGGAGTCGCCTCGAACGTGGCGCGCTACCTGCGCCTGATGTCCACGCCTGACCGTGACGCGTTCATCATCGACGGCGTGGGCTCGGTGATGGCGCACCAGGAGTGGCCGAAGGTCAAGCGCGACCTCGACGCCGATCGTCCTTGTCCGCTCGGCCTCGTCGCCGGCGGCCGCGTCTCGCCGATGGACTTCAGCACCAAGGTCGAAAGACTCGGCCACTGCCACCAGGTGCTCGCCTACGGCTACGACCTCGACGCCGGCCACCTGACGCTGCACGTCTACGACCCGAACGACCCGGGGACCGACACCTCGACCATCGAGGTCGACCTGAGCGACACGTCCGGTGGCGCCACACTCGCGACGGACCGGATCTCGTCGCGGATCTCCGGACACGGTTCGTTCCGTGCGTTCTTCCGCCACGACCACTACGTCCCTGTGCAGCCGCCGACCGGCGTCTCCCCCGGCCCGGTCTGAGCCGGCAGACGCCGACCGGCCGCGTCCCTCGAGGGTCGCGGCCGGTCGGTGCGTGATGGTCTGCCGATCAGTTGTACAGCGTGCACTTCGCGATGTCGACGGTGGCCTTGTAGACGCCGGTGGGGCTGTGCGGGTGGTCGACCTTGACCCACACCGTCACGTGGCACTGGCTGCCTGCCTTGTACGCCATCCGAGACTTGCTGTGGCCGGTGCCGTAGCTCTTGCGCTGGACCTGGTCGCCGGACTTGATGACCACGGTATGACTGGGGTCGCCGTCCTGCTGCGGTCGGACAACCTTGACGCAGTACCCCGACCTGTCGCCGCCGGACAGGCTGTAGCCACTGTCGACGTCGGGTCCTGGACCGCGGACCTTCTCGACAGGTCCACCGGCCTGCGAGTCCGCGTCACACGGGTTGGACGTGGCGGCGTACCGACTCGCCTGGTCCGACCCGAGGACGGCATGAGCCGGTGCGTACGACGCGGTGGCGAGGCCGAGGGTGGCGCAGGCGGTGGCGCAGGCGGCCACCAGGGTGCGGGCGTTCATGAGTACCTCTTCTTCGACAGTGGTGCGTGGGCCTGAGTCAGTGAGGCGTCGAAGCAAGGGCGTCGAGTCGTCACGAAGTCGGCGTGGATGCGGGCGCTTGTCCCGTTGTGATGACAGTAGGCGTGGTTGCTCACCCAGGTGACTCATCCACGAAAGTTCATCCGATCGGCGCATCCCAGTGTCGTTCGCACCGAGCAGCGTCGATTCTCCGGTACTGCCGTGACATGATCTGTGCGGTCCGGGGGCGGTAGCTCAGCTGGTCAGAGCAGGGGACTCATAATCCCTGGGTCGCGGGTTCGAGCCCCGCCCGCCCCACCAAGAAGCAGACGCGTGGGCTTGTCTCGTACAGCAGGGCGGCAGCTAGTCGCCTGGGGTCTTGACGGACTCGAGAGAGTCCAGGATTGCCGTGACCGCCTGCTCCGGCATCGACGTGCCGTTGTTGAGGACCAGGGCCGCGACGGCCCTGCCGTCTGCGGTTCGGCTGAAAAGACTCGTGTTCGAGAAGCCGTCGGCCGACAGCCCGACCAGCTCCGCGAACTGGCTGTTGGCCGAATCCCCCTCGGGTAGAGCTCCCGCGTCGGCGAAGACGGCGATGGCGAGCGCCGCATCGGTCCCCGACTGCCAGGTGCAGGCGGCCGATCCCTCATCGATGGTGACAGGGGTGCCGGCGCCGGCGTCGCTGCCCACCACCTCCTGAACTGCGGCAGCAGAAGCCACCAAGCAGAGCTGCTGACCCGGACCGGTCGACTCCTTGGTGGGATCAGACGAACGTGCCACGTCCTCGGACCCGCCGCAGGCGGCGAGGAAGAGGGCCGGAAGGACAGCCAGGGAAACCAACCACCGGTTTGGCATCCGTCTCTCCCTCATCCCGGTCTCGCACGTCGATGTGCTGCACCATCGCCGCCCCGTGCGGCAGCGACCGCTCGCAAGACGGGATGCTAGCTCAGCCGAGACACATGCGGAGCAAAACGACAGCTGGTCCCGACCTGTTGCCAGCTCCCCCTTCGAACCACCACGTTGCGCGCCGCCGGGACTGGGCGGATGCCAGACTGGGCACACCTGACGAGGGAGGCGACCGTGGCCAGCCCTGACAACGCGTTTCCGGACCCCGACGTGGTGATGACCCAGATCCTCGTGGTCAGTGACCTCGAGCGGTCGCGCGCCTGGTGGGTCGACATCCTCGGCGCGGCGCTCTACCGGGAGTACGGCGGCACCAGCGCCGTCCTCGACTTTGCGGGGAGCTGGATCCTTCTGGTCAGCGGCGGGCCCCCCACGGCCGACAAGCCGTCCGTCAGCTTCGCCGCTCCTGCCGATGTGGACCGGGTCAGCCACGCAATGACGCTGCGGGTGAGCGACTGCAGAGCGGTGTACGCGACGCTGTCAGAGCGTGGGGCGACCTTCCTGACCGCCCCGGTCGACTGGGGCACCGAGGTGAGAGCGTTCCTCCGCGACCCCGACGGACATCTCCTGGAGATCTCCGAAGCGGTCCGTTGACACGAGCCGATGCCGGGCATAGCCCAGAAGGGCTATCGCGAAATGACTCGATCGGGCCAGGTTCCGGATCGCGGAGGCGGGTACGGCCCCCATGAAGCCGGATGACAGAGGTCACGTGGACCCGCCATCCGGCTCTTCTTGTGCCCCGACGCTGTGCGCCACCTCAGTGAGGTTCCGCGTCACACCGCTCTGGACAAGACGAAACCCCGATGCAGACCGAGATCGCCGCACCGGGGCCGTCTTTGTCGCAGCCTCACAGCAGCTGCTTGCGGTGTCGCCGGCCTCTCCCTCAGCCCCCTCAGACGTCAGGTGCACCGGCGTACATCGACGATAACGAGCCACCGGACGCAAAGTCACCCGTCGATCGGTCGAGATCACTCCGCCATTCGGAGCGTGCGCTGAGCCCGTTCGGAGCGTGCGCCGAGCCCGTTCGGCCAGACGTGACAAGAACGACGGGACAGCCGGGCTCGGGCCGGACTCACGATGAGATCGGACAGGTTGCGCCGTCGTCGACCTCCCTTCTCGGTCCGCACCCGACGTGGCGCATGAATGTGGAGGACACCACATGAGTACATCTCGGTATGCCCGCACGTCGTGGGGGTTCGCAGCGGCTATCACTGCTGCGCTCGTCACGACGATGCTTCCCGGCTCCATGAGCCCCGCGTCAGCCAAACCCCCGGCCAAGCCCGGTCAGGTGACGGCATTGGTCCTTGCGGCCACGAAGTCAGGGCCGACGTACGCCGTCAACGCGTCGTGGAACGCGGCGACGCGCGCCACGTCGTACCAGGTGAAGCTGACCAACGCCTCCGGCACCCTGCTCGACCAGGGCAAGGTGGTGACGACGTCGTTCACCGGCCACACCACGCTCGGCGTCGGCAGCAAGGTCACCGTCACCGTGACGCCGTACAACCTGACTCGACGCGGACGCGCCACGCAGGCGTCGACCAACCTTCCTGACCTGACCGCGCCCGTCGCGACGTACACGCTCACCCCGCCCAACTCCAGTCTCGGCGGCGTGACGGTCCAGCAGACTTCGCTGACGGACGACGTCTCGGCAGCCGGTGCGATCAGTCAGAGCATCGACTGGACGGACGGTACGCCGGCCTCCACGGGAATCGGCACCGTGACGTCCTTCGATCACAACTACGGCCCGCTCCCCGCGGTCTACCACCCGGTCGTGACCGTCACGGACGCCGCCGGTAACCACAGCTCCTACACGTTGACCGCGGTCGTCGCGGACGTGGTCGCTCCCATCGGTACCTTCTCGGTGTCGCCGACGAGCGGATGGGCCAAGTGGACGGACGTCACCGTCCAGCAGGACTCGCTGTCCGACGACCTCAGCGCAGCAGCCGACATCACACGCACCATCGACTGGGGCGATGGCACCACGGGTCCGTGGGTCTCCGGCTCCACCCTGACGCACCGCTACTCAGCAGCCGGAGTCTTCATCCCCCAGGTCACGATCGCTGACGAGGCCGGCAACATCGCCGGACCGTTGCCGACGCTGCCCGTCACGGTCACCGCCGACACCGTCGTGCCGCAGGTGCGGTTCACGCTTCCGCAGTACAAGCGGCAGTCGGTCGCCAAGTGGACCACCTTGAAGGGACGAGCCACAGACGTCGGTACCGGCGTGCGCCAGGTGAAGGTGAAGGCGATCGAGCAGCGGCGCGGTGTCTGGTACGCGTACCGGACGAAGGCGCAGCGCTGGGTCAGAGCGCCCAGCAAGGCCACGGCATGGACCAGGGCGACCCCCGCACGAGTGACGCCGACGGCGACCCACCAGTGGACGAGCAGCCTCAGAGGTCTCAAGACTGGCGTGCTGGTCTACAAGACCAGGGGTGTGGACAACGTCGGCAACGTGTCGGCCTGGAAGGCCCACCGGCAGCTGCTCACCCGACCCTGACCGTCTCCGACCACACTGTCGACAGGAGCATCATCATGGCCCTGAGCCTGCCTGAGCAGCGTCTGCCGCACCCCAGGGAGTTCGTGCCGTTCGGCCAGCTTGTCCAGCCGGCCGTGAGGTCCACCGCCTGTCTGCGCAATGTTCGGTGGTTGACCACGCTCGCCTTGGCGAGCGTGGTCGTCATCGGGATCTGCGAGGCCAGCGTCCGACTCGGCCTCTGAGCGGGGGCCTTCGACTGCGTCAGGCGTACCGCGAGGAAGGACCGGGGTAGCGCGGCAGCATCAGCAGCATGACGCCGACCACGCCCAGGGCCACCTGAACGACCACCAGCTTTGTCAGCAGACTCCTCGTCGGGTCGCGCTCTGCGCCACACCCAGTGGTATCAAGAGCCGCAGCCCGGAACTCGGCGGAGTCGGTGTAGGTCCCGTGGTAGGAGAGCGCGCCCGTGGTCGGGACGTCGGCCATGTTGAAGTTCAGCACAGCCGGGCTTCTCAACTGGTTGGTCGACACCAGCAGGACGAGGCTCTGGCGCGGTCCGACCGGATGGACCAGGCGCTGCTTGGTGTCCATGCCGGTCGGCGTTTGCCCGAACGTGATCGGCTGGTCGGCAGGAGCGTCGCCGCTCGCGGACCAGATGACTTCTGTCAGGGTGCCCTTGCCGGTGCTGGCGCTCAGTGCAATGTGTTGGATCCGCTCGCCGGGGCACGGCGCGTACACGATGCTCGGCTCGGGTGGGTCCTGGTCGGCCGCCTGCACCACGCCGACTCGCGCGTCGAGCTTGTCGCTGCGGTCGACGAGCACGAAGCCGATCACCGGGAGGATCACGAGCTGGGCGAGCAGCGCCAGTCCGACGTACCGGCGCCAATGCGGTCGCAACGGGTCGCCGACCTCGGTGCTGCCATCCGCTGCCAGGTCGCCCCACCCTGGTCGCCAGTACCGCCACTCGTGCCGACCCGTCGGATCGGGATACCACCCTGCTGCTTGCACGACGGACACCGTAGGGGGTCAGCCTGAGTGCGCGCTGAGACGGGGTGGGATCCGCGCCCGTCGCCGCGGCTGCAGACGGCTGCAGACGCGGTTCGTTGGCCCGTTCGGATGATTTTCCCGCAAAACCTGGACAACCCTGGTGCGGGCTCCGGCATACTCATTCGTGCCGGGCTCTCACCCGACAAAGGCAAACCCGCCGCGAGGCGGGGACGCAAAACCAGGGGCCTCACCGAGGTCGCCCAGTTACCGAAAGAGACTCCGATGAGCACATCACTCGCGGGCGCGCCACGCGTCGTCGGCCTACCTGTCCGCCGCACGTCGCATCTTGCGCACATTCTCTTTCCGTACGTCGAGCGGGCCATCCCCCCAACCCGCTCCGACGTACTTCAGGACAGTCCTCGTGGCTGTCGAAACCACGGTGCGGACGCATCCGTCGACGAGGTCGGTGACACCGAGAACACCCGCCTTGCAAGTTAGTCCCACCCCAGCCCGCTGACATCAGCGGGGCGGCGAGCGCCTCAGTCCCTGTCCCAGGACCGAGGCGCTCGTCGCACGTCCTGGACCGAGTGGTCAGGGCGTACACACGGGTCCCGCTCACGTCCTCGTGACAACTCGGGCAGACTGGCCGGATGAGCGCGTGTTGCGGTCCACAGCGAGACTCCTCGGCGCGCGAGACAGCCCATCGCACCGTCGACGAAACACCGCCTGTCGCCTCGGCGGAGCACCGCGACGTCCGCGCCGGGATGTTTCTTTCCGACATCCCCGGTGGTGGATTCCTGATGGGGACAGACGACCCCCGTGGCTACCCGGCCGACGGCGAGGGTCCCGTCCACCCCGTCGAGGTGAGCGGCTACCGGCTCGCTGCGTATGCCGTGACCAACGACGAGTTCGCCACCTTCGTCGACGCGACGGGGTACCGCACGACCGCCGAGGATCTCGGGAGCTCGTTCGTGTTCGTCGGGCTGCTCCCCGACGACACCCCACCGAGCAGAGCAGTCGCGTCGGCGCCGTGGTGGCGCGAGATCCACGGCGCCGACTGGCGTCATCCCGAAGGTCCCGGGACGGGTCTGGAAGGTCGAGGTCAGCACCCGGTCGTCCACGTGAGCTGGCACGACGCCGTGGCCTTCTGCGATTGGGCGGGGTGCCGACTGCCCACCGAAGCCGAATGGGAACGAGCGGCCCGCGGAGGGCGCGAGGGCGACCACTTCCCGTGGGGAAGCGAGCGCGAGCCGGGCGGCCGACACCGGATGAACGTCTTCCAGGGGAGGTTCCCCAGCCACGACGCCGGCCTGGACGGCTGGGTCGGCACCTGTCCGGTGGGCAGCTTCGGGCCGAACGGCTTCGGGCTGCACGAGATGACGGGCAACGTGTGGGAGTGGTGCGCAGACTGGTTCGCGGCCGACTACTACCAGCGCTCCCCCCGTGTCTCACCGTCCGGCCCGGGGCTCGGCTCTGCCCGGGTGATGCGAGGCGGAAGCTACTTGTGCCACGAGAGCTACTGCTGGCGGTATCGCGTCGACGCTCGCAGCGCGAATACACCGGACAGCAGCACGGGCAACACCGGATTCCGGGTCGCCGCTGACCACTGAGGTCAGGGCTCTCCGGGCACGACCCTTCGCACCGGTGGATAGCGGGCCACCGTCTCCAGGTCACCGAGATCCATGTGGTTGCGGATGTAACGGCGGGAGGCGTCGTAGGGGGGCGCGTAGTCCCAGACCGTCTGCGCCCCCACCCCCATCGCCCGGACGACGGCGAGTCGACGCCGCTGGCTCTCCCGAACGCGGGCCTCGATCTCCGACAGGTCCCACCGAGCCTCGACCTCGGCCCTGAGCGCGGCCAGGTCATCGGCGTGTTCGGGATCTCCGGCCAGGTTGGTGCGCTCGAGCGGATCCGCGACGACGTCGAAGAGCTGGTCCGGGTCGGCCGGCGAGTGGATCAGCTTGAGACGGTCACGTCGCACCATCACGATCGGAGCCGCCGCTCCTTCGGCCAGGTACTCCGCGGTGACGACCTCCCGTCGGTCGGTGGTCCCGTCCATCAGGGGAAGCAGGTCCTGCCCGTCAAGGTCTCCGACGACTGCCGACAGGTCTCCGTCGTTCGCGAGCCCGACCAGGGTCGGGAGGAGATCCATCGTGGAGACCGGAGCAGCCACCCGCGCGGGAGCGAAGCGACCCGGCGCTGACACCACCAACGGTACCCGCGCCGACCCCTCGAAGAAGCTCATCTTGTACCAGAGACCACGCTCGCCCAGCATGTCGCCGTGGTCACTCGTCACGATCACGACGGTGTCGTCGACATGACCGGTGTTGCGCAGCACATCGACCAGCCGACCGATCCGGTCGTCGACGTACGAGACGGCGGCGTAGTAGGCGTGACGCGCAGCCCGCACCTGCTCAGGCTCGATCGGCGTCTGCTCCATCGCGCAGACCTGGCGCAGCCGGAGCTCGTGCGGATGCGCCTCACCACTCGGGCCATCGAACACCGGCAGGTCGATGTCCTCGTCGTCGTACAGGTCCCACCACTGCTGAGGGATCGCGTACGGATCGTGCGGGTGGGTGAACGAGACCACGAAGCAAAAAGGTCTCTCGTCCTGCGAGCGCACGTGGCCGTACAGCTCGCGCTCGGCCGCGAAGCAGACCTCGTCGTCGAAGTCGAGCTGGTTGGAGCGGATGCACGGCCCAGCGTCGATCACCGAGGACATGTCGTGGTACCAGTGCGGTCGATGGTCCGGGCGGTCCCAGTCGGGCGTCCAGCCGTAGTCGGCCGGGTAGATGTCGGTGGTGAGGCGCTCCTCGAAGCCGTGCAGCTGGTCGCTGCCGCAGAAGTGCATCTTCCCCGCGAGCACCGTGCGGTATCCCGCCGCGCGCAGGTAGTGGGCGAACGTCGGGATCTCCGAGGAGAACTCCGCGGCATTGTCGTAGGCGTGCGTACGCGAGGGCAGCAGGCCGGTCATCAAAGATGCGCGTGCCGGCGCGCAGAGCGGGCTCGCGGTATAGGCGTTGTCGAAGACCACCCCGCTCTCCGCCAGCGCCGACAGCGTGGGTGCCTTCGCGGTGGCGTTGCCGTGGAACGGAAGGGCGCCCGGGACCAGCTGGTCGGCCATCACGAGCAGGATGTTCGGCGGTCGGTCGGCGCTCACGTCGTGACGCCGGGCTGCGCCCGAGGAGGCCGGGTCACATCGGTGCGCCCGGTGGCCGACTCCAGCGACGGTGTGTTCGCGATCAGCTCCTGCGTGTACTCCTGCTTGGGGTGCGCGAGGACATCCGCCGTCTTGCCGTACTCGATGACGTTGCCCTCGGACAGCACGACGACCTTCTGCGCGATCGAACGGACGAGCGGAAGGTTGTGCGTCACGAACACCATCGACAGGCCGAGCTCACGCTGGAGAGTCCCGAGGAGCTCGACGATCGCGGCCTGGACACTCACGTCGAGCGCCGAGGTCACTTCGTCGCAGATCAGGATCGACGGCTGCGAGATCAACGCACGCGCAATCGCGACACGCTGCCGCTCACCCCCCGACAGCTGATCGGGATACCGGTGCGCGTAGCCGGCCGACAGCGACACCTGCTCGAGCATCTCACCGACGCGCTTGTCCGCTTCTCGACCTTTGGCCAGTCCGAAGACCGACAGCGGCTGCCCGACCGTCTCACCCACGGTCTTGCGTGGGTTGAGCGAGCCGTACGGGTTCTGGAAGATGTACTGGATCTGGCGCCGGGACTCCGTGCTGCGCGAGCGCGCCGCGGTCTCCAGCTCGGTTCCTCCCAACCGGATGCTTCCGGTCCAACCTCGGTGCAGCCCGGCGATCGAGCGGGCGGTCGTGGTCTTGCCGGACCCCGACTCCCCCACGACGGCCAGGCACTCGTGGTGGTCGAGGCTGAAGCTGATCGAGTGCAGCACCTCGGTCTTCCCGTAGTGCGCGACCACGTCGTTCAGCGACAGCACGGCAGAGTCGTCGTCGGCGGGCGTGATGCCGATCGGGTCCCCGGCCTTCGCCTGGGCCTGCGCCATCACCTCCTGGGAGCGGATGCACCGGGCGCTGTGCTCGTCCCGGATCGGCAGAAGCGCTGGGACCTCCACCTCGCACTCGTCGATCCGCAACGAGCAGCGCGGCGCGAAGGAGCAGCCGACCGGGCGCCGGCCCGGCGAGGGGGCGTGACCGGGGATGCCGACCAGACTCCGACCTCCGGCAAGCCGTGGGATGGCACCAACCAGGCGCCGCGTGTAGGGATGCGCGGCCGACTCGAACAGGTCCTCTGCCAGTCCGAGCTCGACGACGCGGCCGGCGTACATGACCGCGACGCGTCGAGCCAGCGCCGCCACCACGGCGAGGTCGTGACTGACATACAAGGCAGCGACGTCGTGGAGGGCGGCGAGCTCTCGGACCGTCGACAGCACGGTGGCCTGGGTGGTGACGTCGAGGCCGGTCGTGGGCTCATCAAGCACGATCAGCCTGGGCCTGTTCGCAAAGGCCATCGCCAGGCCGACCCGCTGTTGCTGTCCCCCGGAGAGCTCGTGCGGGTAACGCCGCAGGTACGCGGGGTCGTCGGACAGGGCGACCTCCCGCATCATCTCTGCGATCCGCACGCTGTTGTCCTTGGCGCCGCTCGAGCCGTGCGCTTCGAGCACCTCGCGCAGCTGAATGCCGATGCGCAGGGCCGGATTCAGCGACGACGCCGGGTCCTGGGGCACGTAGGAGACCTGCGAGCCACGAAGCCGGCGCAGCTCGGCGTCATCCATCTGCAGGATGTCGTGCTCCCCCAGCATGATCGTGCCGCCGTCGATCTGCAGCCCGCGACGAGCGTGACCGAGCAAAGCGAGCCCGACCGTGGTCTTCCCCGAACCAGACTCGCCGACCAGGCCGAGCACCTCACCTGAAGCGATCTCGAATGCGACGTCGGTGACCACCTTGGCCCCGGTGGTCGTGCTGATCTGCAGGTTCTGGACGCTGACAGCCGCTGTCGAGTCAACGGAGTCCAAGGTCGGCTGGTCGGTCACTCGTCACCTCGTTCACGGTCGATACCGGCCGCGGTTCGGGCGATGCCGTCACCGATCAAACCGGTGCCCATCGTGAGCAGCGCGATGGCCAGGATGGGGGTAAGGGCCCCCCAGGGCTGGGTGGACAGGGCGATCTGGTTCTGCTGGATCATCGAGCCCCAGTTGGCTCCGTTCGGGTCAGGCGACAGTCCGAGGAAGGCGAGGGCCGCGATCACCCCGATCGAGTAGGTCAGCCGCAGGCTGGCCTCCACCATCATCGGACCCAGGATGTTCGGCAGCAGCTCACCGGACAGGATCCTCACCCGCGACAGACCCATCGACTCCGTGGCCGCGACGAAGTCACGCTCGACGACCGGCTGGGCAGCGCCTCTCGCAACCCGGGCCACGCGAGGTGCCGTGGTGATCGCGATCGCCGCGATGATCACCCACAGCTGAGCTCCGACCAGGCTGACCGCCACCAGGGCCAACATGATCTGCGGGAAGGCCATGATCACGTCCATCGCTCGCATCAGGACGTCGTCGAGGGCGTTGCGGGCGTACGCAGCCACCAGTCCGATCACGACGCCGACGACCAGCCCGATCGCGGTCGAGACGGCCGCCATCACCAAGATGCCGCGTCCCCCGTACAGGAACCGGCTGAGCACGTCCTGACCGAGGTAGTCGGTGCCCAGTACTCCGGCGTCCCCGCCAGGTGGCGAGTTCGGGATCGCGACGAACTCCGCCGCGCCGTGGGGCGCGATCCACGGCCCCACCACCGCGATCACCACGAGGATGAGCACGAAGAGTGCACCGATCCGGGTCCGCCACAGCCGCAGCGAGCGCGCGAGCAGCGCGGTCGAGCGCACCGCCGGAGTCGGTGTGCCGACGCCTTCGGCGAGGGCCGGCGCCTGCTCGGTGGCGCTCACAGCCGAGTCCTCAACCGAGGAGTGACCAGGATGGTCGCGACGTCGGCCATCAGGTTGAGCACGACGTAGACGCCGGCGATCAACATGGCCAGCGCCTGGACGACAGGCAGGTCGTGGTTGACCACGGCGTCCTGCAACGCGCTGCCGATGCCGGGGTAGTTGAAGACGTACTCGACGACGACCACGCCGCCGGCCAGGTAGGCCAGGTTGATCGCGATCACCTGGAAGACCGGCCCGATCGCGTTCGGGAGAGCGTGCCGCATCAGCACCGTCCGCTCCGACAGCCCCTTGAGCCGGGCCATCTCGACGTAGTCGCTCTCCAGCACCTCGATCATCGAGGCGCGCATGATCCGGGCAACGTACGGTGCGACCGCGATCACGAGCGTCAGGATCGGGAGCACCAGGACTTGCGGGTCGTCCCACGGGCGCTGTCCGGGCGGCACCGGACTGATCGCCGGAAGCACGTGCAGGACGGTTGTGGCGAACAGGATGACCAGCAGGACTGCGACCACGAACTCGGGCAGCGCAGCGAGAAGGAGCAGCAGGTTCGAGGAGACCGTGTCGAACGTCTTCTCGCGCCGCAGTGCAGCGTACGACCCGATCGCGATCGACAACGGGATCGAGATGATCGCCGCGCCGACCACGAGGACGGTGGAGTTGACCAGCCGCGAGCCCAGTACGTCACCAACCGGCTGCTTGGCGGCCAGTGAGTTGCCCAGCGATCCGTGCAGCAGCCCGCCCACCCAGCTCGTGTACTGCCCGAGCAACGAGGAGTCGAGATTGAGCTCCTTCTGGAGCGCGGCCAGAGCCTCGGGGGTGGCATTGCGCCCGAGGATCGCTCGCGCCGGGTCACCGAGGGCCTGGGTCGAGATGAAGACCACGATCGAGACCAGGGCCAGGACGAGGACACCCAGCATCAGCCGCCTGATGATGAACCCGGGGATTCCGCCGAGCCGCAGCCAACGCATCGTGGGCGATCCCTCTCAGCTGAACCAGATAGTTCGGAATCCGTGCCCGAAGGTGTCGAGGTTCAAGGTTCCCTTGCTGGGCTGGAGCCCCGCGACCTTGGTGGAGTAACCGTCGATGAGGCTGCCGAAGTAAGGGATGATGTAGCCGCCCAGGTCGTACTCGAGCTGCTGCATCTCGTGCTCGATCTCGATCCGCTTCGCGTCGTCGGTCGCCGCGAGTGCCTGGCTGTAGAGCGAGCCGAAGTTCGAGCCCTCGCCCGACTTCGGCGGCCAGTGCGTCTCGTTGTACGGCGAGTTCGGAAGCGAGCCCTGCTGCACCTGGTTGAGGTATCCACGGGTGCCCCAGAAGTCGACGGAGAAGGCCAGCTTCAGATAGGAGTCTCCGTAGTAGTTCGGGTCGTTCTTGACGTTCACCGTGACCCCGGCATCCTTGGCCTGAGTCGCGAACACCGTGGCCAGGGACACCATCCCGGCGGCACCGTTGGTCGTGTGGAGGTCGACGGTCAGGCCCTCCATGCCGGCCGACTTCAGCAGCGACTTGGCCTCGTCGATGTTGCGCTCGCGCTGCGGGAGGTCGCTGTTGTAACCCTCGTCGAAGGGGGCGTAGAGGTCGTTGCCGATGAAGCCGTAGCCCGAGGCGATCTGGTCGATCATGCCTTGCCGGTCGACGATCAGCCGCATCGCCTGGCGCACCCGGTTGTCGTCGAACGGCGGCATGTCGATCGCCATGCAGAGCGGCAGCCAGCCGCCGGTCTTGGAGATCAGTGCCTTCTGACCCTTGGACTGCACAGCCGCCACCTGCGAGGCCGGCAGGTCGGTCATCGCGTCGATCTGACCACCGAGCAGCGCGTTGACCTGGGCGGTCGCGTCGGAGAAGTCGGTGATGGTGACCGTGTCGAAGTACGGCTCGCCGCTGCGCCAGTAGTTGGCGTTGCGCTCGCTGACGCTCTCCTGGCCGGGTGTGAAGCTCTTCAGCTTGTAGGGACCGGTGCCGATCTGGGTGGACGGGTCACCGGAGAACGCCTTGTAGCCGACGGGGACGATGCCGAAGGTGTAGCTGGCCAGCGTCTGCGGGATCGTGGAGTCAGCTGTCTTCAGGGGCAGCTGGACCGTCCACTTGTCGACCTTCTTGATGTTCGCGATGTCCATCGAGGAGGTAGCGGCGTACCCGGTCAGGCCGTTGCCCTCCGTCCCGATCCGCTGCAGGGAGTAGATGACGTCGTCGGCGGTCAGGGTCTTGCCGTTCTGGAACTCGATGCCCTGCTGCAGCCGGATCGTGTACTGCTTGGGGTTGTCGGCCTCGACGCTCTCCGCGAGACCGTCGGTCTGCAGCTGGTACTCGTTGTCGAAGGTGAGCAACGTCTCGAAGGCGCTGACGAGGCGCGCCTGGTCGGGCTTGGTGACGATGTTCTGGCCGTCGAAGATGTCCTTGGTGCCACCGCCTGTGACTCCGAGGCGGAAGTTGCCGCCAGGCTTGGGCGTACCGCCGCCCGAGCCCGAGCCCGAGGTGGACGTGTCGCTTCCGCCGCACGCGGCGAGTGCAGCGGCCATGGCTGCCGTGCCCGCGCCGAGGAACAGCGTCCTTCGGGAGAACGGTGAGGCGAGCCAGAGGCCCTGCTCCGACTGATCTCCGTACGACGATTCGTTGTCGTGTCCGGTCATGAGCACGCCCTCCGCTGGTGATCGCCGGTGTTCATCGTCCCCACGAAAAGCGTTCCGGCGTCTTCCGGATGCGATTCACATCGCGAAACGAACGTTCACTATTCACACGGGCCCTGTCAAGCACTTGCCGCACAATCGCGCCCTTATCGTGGCCGTTCCCGCCTGTTGTCAGGAGCAATCGCACCAAACGCTCCTGGCGCAGCTGGGATCGTGGTGGCGGGGTTGCTCCCCATGGCGTCCTCCGCGACAGAATCGACTCCATGAATCCCCTCGACCAGTTCGTCGAGCCACAGCGCGGCTTCCACCACGTCGAGGTGAAGGCCGTGCGAGGAAGCCCTTGGCCGCGGGCGCTGCGACCCCTGTCAGCCAGGATCGTGGGCGCCGGCCGCGAGATGGGACTGGCGGAGTTCTCCGCCGTGACCTCGACCACCGCGCTCGTCGTGGTGGTCGACGGAACGGTCGTCCACGAGGCCTACGACGACCGGGTCCACCCCGACGATCGACTGCTCGGCAACTCAGCGACGAAATCGGTTCTCGCCGGCCTCACCGGTCTCGCCGTGGACCGCGGCACCATCGCTGATCTCGACGGCGCCGTGTGTGACTACGTCCCGGAGCTGGCCGGCAGCGGCTACGACCGGGTGACCGTGCGCCAGGTGCTGACGATGACCAGTGGAGTCGACTGGTCCGAGGACTACCACGACGCGAGCAGCCGTGCCTCGCAGTTCCTCCGGGGCTGGCGGGAGGGCACCGGCGGGACCCGGGACCGACTGCGCGAGATTCCGCCAGGCGCAGAGCCCGGCAGCCGCTACGCGTACTGCAGCCCGGACTCGATGGTCCTGGACTGGGTTCGTGAGCGCGCCACCGGCCAGACGTTCGCCGACGCGCTGTCAGAGCTTGTCGGTTCGGTCGAGGCAGAGCGACCGGTCGTGGTTGGTCTCGACGCGCCGGCTTCGGACGGCGGGGTGGCGCTCGCGGCCGGATCCGTCGCCATGACGGCGCGGGACTGGGCACGGTTCGGCGTGCTCCAGATCGACGGGCGCTGGCGCGGCGCTGCCCTGCTCTCCGAAGCCTGGGTGGAGGCCAGCAGCCGACCCGAGCGGACGTTCCTGGCACCGGGACGGCTGCCGAGCACCATCACCAGCCATGCCGGGTTCGGGTATCACTGGTGGCCGCTCGACGATCGCGGTCACGGCGTCACAGCGGACGGAATGCGCGGCCAGTTCGTGTACGTCGACCGACCGCGACGGACCGTGGTGGTGAAGATGTCCGCATGGCCGTACGACGACCCGTGGTGGGACCGGCAGTGTCGCGACCTGAGCTACCTGGCGCTGCCGGCCATCGCCGAGGCCGCAGCCGCTCTTCCCCCCGTCGCGAAGTCCTAGTGGTACACCCCGGGTTCTGCCACTTGGGGCGGGCCCGGCGCGACGGCGTGTCACGATGGGGCCTGTGACCAGTCCCACGGACTCCGGGAGGCCAGCGCTCAACGGCACCGGGTCCGGCAGAGTTCAGTCGGTCGACCGTGCCCTCACGCTGCTCGGAGGCGTGGCGGCTGCGGCCCCTCGTGGCGAGACGGCCGCCGCGCTGGCGGAGCGTTACAACATCAACCGGGCCACCGCCTGGCGTCTGCTCGGAACCCTGGAGTCGCACGGTCTGGTCGAGCGAGACCCGGCGACCAACCGGTACAAGGTCGGGCTGGCGCTCCTCCGGATGTCGGCTGCTGCCGGCTACGACGGCCTGGTGCGCCGCACACAGCAGGTCCTCGAGCGGGTCTCCGCGCTGACCGGCGAGACGGCGAACCTCGCGGTGGCAGGACGGCATGGTGTCACCTACATCAGTGAAGCCGCGCCTCCGTCGGTGCTGGCCATCAGCTGGTTCGCGCGCGAGGTTCCCTTGCACGCGACGTCGACCGGGAAGGCCTTTCTGGCCTGGCTCCCCACCGACGAGGCGACCGCGATGCTCGAGGACCCCCTGCCTCGGTATACCGACAGCACCGTGACGGACCGTCGGGAGCTGCTGGACGAGCTGACGGCTACCCGGGTCCGCGGCTGGGCCCAGTGCGCCGGAGAGCTCGAGTCCCGTTTGTACGGGGTCTCGGCTCCGGTGCTCAACGCTCTGGACGGGCGGCCGCTGGCCGTCTTCAGCATCTGGGGCATGGTCGACCGGGTCCCCGTGTCCCGCTTCGCCGAGCTCGGCCCGGTCGCGATCCAGGCCGCCAAGGAAGTCACCGCCGCCGTGACGTCCTGGGACTCCCCGGTGGGTTGACCCGACGCTCTTGACAACGCGGCCCGGACGGAGAACCGTTTCATCCAGTGCGACAAGTGCTCGCATCGTGCGGCGTGAGCGGCCGCACCCGTCACGAGGCCGAGGACCGTCATGGCCGAAACCCGCAAGGTCATCATCACCTGCGCCGTCACCGGCGCCGGGCACACCCCGACCATGTCGGAAGCGCTCCCGTACACCGTGGACGACGTCGTCCAGCAGTCGGTCGACGCCGTCGAGGCGGGGGCCGCGATCATCCACCTGCATGCGCGTGACCCACGCGACGGCCGACCGACCGCTGATCCTGCCGTGTTCCTGGAGTACCTCAAGGGCATCAAGGACTCGACCGACGCGGTGGTCTCGATCACCAGCGGCGGCGGCACCGGCATGTCGGTCGAGGACCGGCTCCGGGTGATCTACGAGACCAGGCCTGAGCTCTGCACGCTCAACCTGGGCACCTTCAACTACGGCAGTTTCCCGATGATCCCCAAGTACGCCGGCTCCTGGAAGTTCGACTGGGAGGAGCCCTACCTGGAGAGCACCCGGGTGGAGCCCTTCGTCAGCACGTTCGCCGACATCGAGCACATGCTCACCGACGTCCGTGCGCAGACCGGGTCGCGCTTCGAGTACGAGGCCTACGACATCGGCCACCTCTACACACTCGCCTACTACCTCGACGCCGGCCTGGTCGAGCCGCCGATCTTCCTGCAGACCATCTTGGGAGTGATGGGGGGCATCGGCGCCGAGGTCGAGCACATCGCCCACATGAAGTCGACCGCTGACCGGTTGCTCGGCGACTCCTTCGAATGGTCGGTGCTCGGGGCAGGCCGTCACCAGTTCAACATGATCACCGCCTCGGCCATCATGGGGTCGCACGTCCGCGTCGGACTCGAGGACGGCTTGTTCATCGGCAAGGGACAGCTCGCACAGTCCAATGCCGAGCAGGTGGCCAAGATCCGCCGGATCCTCACCGAGCTCTCCCTCGACATCGCCACGCCTGACGAGGCGCGTTCGATCCTCGGACTCAAGGGCCTCGACCAGGTCGGCTGGTGAGCTCGCGCGCCAGGCCGGCTCCTGACGCTGTTCACCGGGTCGCCGTCGTCGGGACCGGGGTCATCGGCGGCGGCTGGGCCGCGCACTTCCTGCGCCTCGGGTACGACGTCATCGCGTGGGACCCGGCTCCGGAGGCCCCGACGAGGCTCGAGGACCTGGTCGGCGCGGCATGGCCGTCGTTGGAGCGACTCGGACTGGCGCCAGGTGCGAGCCGGGCCCGCCTGGTGTTCGCCGACAGCCTCGCCGAGTGCGTTGCAGGAGCGGACTTCGTCCAGGAGTCCTCGCCCGAGGTGCTCACCGCGAAGGTGGCGCTGCTTGCGGAGATCGACGCGTTCACCGAGCCTGACGTCGTGGTCGCGTCGAGCACCTCCGGCTTCGGGATGACCGCCATGGCGGAGGCGTGCACGACACCAGGACGCTTCGTCGTCGGCCATCCGTTCAACCCGCCGTACCTGATCCCGCTCGTGGAGGTCGTGGGCGGCGTCAAGACCGACCCCGAGACCGTCGCCTGGGCTGAGGCCTTCTACGCCCGGGCCGACAAGGTCTGTCTCACCCTGGAGCATGAGGTGTCCGGCTTCGTCGGAAACCGGTTGCAGGAGGCGTTGTGGCGCGAGGCTCTGCACATGGTCGACTCCGGACAGGCGACGGTCCAGCAGATCGACGACTCGATCGTGCACGGGCCCGGACTGCGTTGGGCGCTGATGGGTCCGATGCTGACCTTCCACCTCGCCGGCGGACCCGGGGGCATGGCCCGGATGCTCGACCATTTCGCCCCGGCTCTGCTCGAACCGTGGACCCGGCTGGACGCGCCAACGCTGACCCCCCAGCTACGTGACCGAGTGGTGGCCGGGGTGGTCGAGGCTGCGGGCGGACAGACCGTGGCTCAGCTGGAGCAGCGCCGTGACGCCTTCCTCGTCGACCTGCTGCTGCTGCTCAAGAAGCACCGTGCGATCGATGAGTGAGGCGCCCGCGCCGTTCTCCACCTACCGGGCCGAGGTGCCTCGGGAGTGGCTGGACTACAACGACCACATGCACGACGCCAGCTACGGCATCGCCTTCAGTGACGCGAACGAGGAGATCTTCGCGGCCCTCGACCTGAGCGCGGACTACCGAACGGTCTCAGGGGCGGCGTACTACACGGTGCAGAGCCACATCCGCTTCGTCAACGAGTGCAGGCTGGGCGACGTCCTGACGGCGAGCACGATCATGGTGTCGGCCGACCCGAAGAGGATTCGGCTGTACACCGAGCTGAAGCGTGACGACGGCAAGACCGTTGCCACCGGGGAGTACCTCTACCTGCACGTAGACACCACACGAGGGACGACCTCCCCGTTGGACGACGACCGCTATGCCCGGGTCCAGCAGCTCGTCACAGACCACGCGTCGCTCCCCCGCCCCGACCACCTCGGCCTCGGGATCGGGGCTCCACCACCTGACGCGGGAGATGCCTGATGACAGAGCGAGCCGCCACCGGCTCGGGCAACGCAGGATCCGCTTGGCTTGAGGGCTCGTCCGTCGACGCGCCACTGCGCCTGCACCGGGCCGCTGTCCTCCCGGAGTGGGTCGACTACAACGGGCACATGACCGAGTCGTGCTACCTGCTCGTCTTCGGCGACAACGCGGACGCGTTCTTCCGTTTCCTGGGCATCGACGACGCGTACCGGTCTGGCGGCCACTCGCTGTACACCGTCGAGACCCACCTGCACCACCGCCGCGAGGTCGGCGAGGGCGAACCGCTCACGCTGAGCCTCCAGCTGCTCGATCACGACCACAAGCGGGTCCATGTGTTCCACGAGATGCGTCATGGCACGTCCGACGACCTGCTCGCGACCGCCGAACAGCTGCTCGTCCACGTCGACATGCTGCGTGGGCGATCCTCCGACCTTCCCGACAACCTGATGACACGACTGGACCTGATCCGGCAGTCCCACTCGAGGCTGCCCCGACCTGGTGTGGTGGGCAGGCCGATGGGGATCAGACGCCGCGACGACCGGACCTAGGAGACCAGCATGGATTTCGGCCTCGACGACGAGCAGCGGGCCATCGTGGACACGGTGCGCGCCTTCGTCTCGAAGGAGCTCTACCCGCACGAGGACACCGTCGACCGCCTCGACGACGTGCCCGCCGACGTGGTCGAGGACATCCGCGCCAAGGCGTTGAAGGCGGGGCTGTACGCCGCCAACATGCCGGCTGAGCTCGGCGGCGGTGGACTGGACGCGGTGGCGATGACGCTCGTCGAGCGCGAGCTCGGGCGAGCCAGCTACGCCCTGCAATGGCTGGTCGCCCGGCCGAGCAACATCCTGCTCGCATGCACGGGCCAGCAGCGGGAGGAGTACCTGCTGCCCGCCATTCGAGGGGAGCGGCACGACTGCCTGGCCATGACCGAACCGGGTGCCGGGTCCGACGTCAGGTCGATGACCACGCGAGCTGTCCGCGACGGCGACGCGTGGGTCGTCGACGGCACCAAGCACTTCATCAGCAACGCCGACAAGTCCGACTTCGTGATCTTGTTCGCGGTCACCGGCTCCGATGGCGAGTCCCCGGCTGGACGCAAACGCATCACCGGGTTGCTGGTCGACCTCGACGCGCCGGGAGTCACCGTGCGGCGGGGACCGTCGAGTGTCTCGCATCGCGGCTACCACCACAGCGAGCTGGTCTTCGAGGGCTGCCGCGTCCCGGCGTCCAACCTGCTGGGTGAGGAAGGCAGAGGGTTCGAGCTGATGTCGGAGTGGCTGGGTGCCAGCAGGCTCACTGTCGCTGCCAGCAGCGTCGGGCGCGCGCGGCGGGTCCTCGAGCTCACCACGCGGTGGGCCGCGGAGCGGGTGCAGTTCGGCCAGCCGATCGGACGCTTCCAGGGTGTGGGGTTCCCGCTGGCGGACATGGCCACCGAGCTCGAGGCCGCCGAGCTGCTGACCTTCAAGGCGGCCTGGAAGCTCGACCAGGGCACGATGACCGACCAGGATGCGGCGATGGCGAAGGTGTTCGCATCCGAGGCGCTCGGCAGGATCACCGATCAGGCCGTGCAGATCTTCGGAGGGATGGGGCTGATGGACGAGCTCCCGATCGAGCGCTTCTGGCGCGATGCGCGCGTCGAACGGATCTGGGACGGCACCAGTGAGATCCAGCGGCACATCATCGCTCGATCGATGCTCCGCCCGCATGGGGCGTAGCCGCGGTGCGACAGTGTTGGTCATGACCACGAGAGAGGTGCCATGAGCGACCCGGTACGCCGTGAGGTCGACGGGCACGTGCTCGTCATCACCCTCGACCGACCCAAGGCCAACGCGGTCGACGTGGCCACCAGCCAGGCTCTGTACGACGCCTTCGCCCAGCTCCAGGACGATCCCGCCCTCCGGGTGGCGATCCTGACCGGGGCAGGCGACCGCTTCTTCAGCGCAGGCTGGGACCTCAAGGCGGCGGCGGCCGGTGAGGCCGTCGACGCCGACCACGGTCCTGGTGGTTTCGCGGGGCTGACGGAGTTCTTCGACCGCTCCAAGCCCGTCATCGCGGCTGTCAACGGACTGGCGCTCGGGGGTGGGCTGGAGCTGGCGCTGGCTGCCGACCTGATCGTCGCCGCCGAGCATGCGGAGTTCGCCCTTCCCGAGGTGCTGGTGGGCGTGGTTGCAGACTCCGGCGGGCTGCTCCGGCTGCCCCGGCGATTGCCCGAGGCGGTCGCGCGAGAGATGCTGCTGACCGGTCGTCGCATGGGCGCATCCGAGGCGGAGCGCTGGGGACTGGTCAATCGTGTCGTAGCAGCCGAGGACCTGATGGGCGCAGCGCTGGACCTGGCCGCTCAGATCTGCGCGGCCGCACCGCTCGCGGTGGCCGCGGTGCAGGAGGTGCTGGCGGAGACCGCGGCGTTGGATGTCCGGGAGGGATTCCGGCGGCTGCGCTCCCGCGAGCTGCCTCGCTACGAGCGGATGCTGCGTTCAGCCGACGCCGTGGAGGGCCCGTTGGCCTTCGCTGAGCGGCGCCCACCCGTCTGGCGTGGCGGCGACGAGGCGTAGCCAGTCCCGGAGCCCGGCCTATGATCAGGCCGTGGCACGCGACCCCAACATCCCCGACGCGTTCGACGTCTATACGGTCGTGGTCCTGCGACGGCCGGCCGACGCGCCGGAGATGTCCGCCACGGAGCTCGACGCGCTCCAGGCTCGCCACCTCGCCTACCGCGCCGAGCTGGCAGAGCAGGGCGTGGTCGCGGTGAACGGGCCGTTCGACGAGCAGAGTGACCCGTCGTATCGCGGGATGTCGATCTTTGCCGTCGACGCTGCCGAGGCCGCACGGCTGTCGGACGGCGACCCATCGGTCATGGCGGGTCGACTCTCGTACGACGTGATGGAGTGGTGGGTCCGTGCTGGCTCGCTGGCCTTCCCGCTCCTGGAGCGTCCCGTCGGTGACCGCCGCTCGATGCCCGACGACTGACGCGTCACCCGTCGCCGGCGCCTTCACGTCGCTTCCGCTGCGCGTTGCCACGGATCGGCACCTAGCATGTGTGGCGGTGTCACACGAAGGCCGGCGGCACCAACACGAGACCGGGTGGAGGCAGGGCGTGGGCAAGCTGATCTACGCGGCGATCGCATCGCTCGACGGGTACGTCGAGGACGAGTCCGGCAGCTTTGAGTGGGCGGCACCCGACGAGGAGGTGCACGCGTTCGTCAATGATCTCGAGCGCCCGATCGGCACCCACCTCTACGGTCGTCGGATGTACGAGACGATGGTGTACTGGGAGACCGTGGACACCAGCGCTGAGCAATCCTCGGTCACAGGGGACTTCGCGGAGATCTGGCGAGCGGCCGAGAAGATCGTGTACTCCCGAACGCTCAGGACCCCCTCGAGCGCACGGACCCGGATCGAACCAGACTTCGATCCAGCGGCGGTCCGAAAGCTCAAGCAGGACTCGACCCGCGACCTCACGATTGGCGGCGCTGAGCTCGCCGGCCAGGCGATTGCCGCGGGCTTGGTCGACGAATGCCATCTCGTCCTCTGTCCCGTGGTCGTCGGTGGCGGCAAGCGTGCACTCCCGGTGGACGTCCGGGTCCCGCTCCAGCTCTTGGAACAACACCGTTTCCGAGGAGGCACCGTTCACCTCCACTACCGGGTGCTCTGACCGGCGTCCGGCCGGTGCGCCTTCCGGGGCCGCGGATCACGACGGCCCCGACCTGCTATCGACCGTCTGGACCGTTTGCCGCCAGGTCCGGATGCGGGCCGCTCAGAAGTTCGTACACGTTGCCGTCCGGCGCGCGAAAGTGCACCCATTCGAACGTGTGGCCGGTCGTGACCTCGGTGACCTCGTTGCCTGAGGCTTCGAGCTCCGCCCGTGCCGCTCTGACGTCGTCGACCAGGAATCCGGCCACGACGCCGGAGGCTGGATGCCCGCCCCCGTGGTGTCCGGGGCCGAAGATCTCGAACGCGTCACCGTTCGGGAGGTCGAAGACGGCCATGCCCGGCTCGTCCGCCACCAGTTCCAGGCCGAGCACATCACGAGCGAGCCCTACCATCTCGGCGTAGTGATCAGTCCGGGTTCCGAGCCAACCGATTCCTCGTACGCGCACGTCGCCACCTCCCACACGCGGGTTTGCACCGCATGAGCCAAACGCTACTGCCGAAGCTGGTCGGACAGGCGCTTCACTGTGCAGTGACCACAATCGATGTCGGGGATGACACATCCGCGGGCGTGGATTCCCTCACCTGCGGCATGCCCAGGCGCTGATCAGCCGGCCGGCCACGTGCGCAGGGTGGGCCGGTAGACGAGTTCCTGAGTGCGGCCGTCGAGGGTACGGGTCTCCAGCAGGTCGAGGTCAAAGTCTCCAGCACCTGCGAAGACGGGCTCGTCTCCGGTCTGGGCGGCGACCACCGGAAATACGGTGATCTGGATCCGATCGACGAGACCAGCGGCCATCAGCGCGCGGTTCAACGACAGGCTCCCGTGCGAACGGATCGGCACATCCGACTCCTGCTTCATGCGACGCACGATCTCCACGGCATCACCGCTCACGACGGTCGCGTCGGGCCAGTCGAACGGGCCCTGAAGCGTCGACGAGACAACGGTGGTCGGGCAGTTGAGCATGCGGTCCACCCACGCGTCCCGCTCGTCCTTGCCCATCGCGGGCAGCATCTGTACGAACAGACCGAACGTGGTAGCGCCGAAGACCATCCGCTGCTCGCCTTCATACGCCGCGAGCCGGTGGTCGAGGAACTCAGGCCCTTGCTTGCCCCAGTAGCCGCCCCAGTCGCCGGGCGGTCCGTATGAAGCGTTGCCATCCAGGCTGGTGAAGATGTCGAAGGTATACGTCGCAGTCATGGCCATACAGACCCCGGCCCTATTCGGAACTCATCGGTTCGCTACGCAGGAAGCAACGTGCGGTGCGGCTACGAGGGCTCGCGGGCATGGCTCGTCTCTTCCCTGACCATCACGCCCTCGGGCTCCCGCGATTGGACTCGAACTAGTCACGACTTGATTCCAAGCGCGCTGCACTGACCTGCGGAAACAGCGCAAAGCCGCTTGTCAGCAAGGGGTTTCGCGTCCTCGACGCGGGACACCAGTGGACACGTCTGAGCACCCGTGGTGCCGTTACGCGATGATCGCCGCCCGCCTGAGCGAGGAGCCGCTCGACACCGCCGACTGACCCACCTGCGGTCCTCAGGCGCACTCTTCTGCCGATATGAAGGCTTGCTACTCGAGAGCAAACGGCACCCCGTGAACGAGGTCGTCGCAGTACTTCGTCGCGAACTTCTGGACGTTGGCATGGAACAACGTCGAGGTCCGCTGCGTAGGGATTGAACACTGGAAAGCGAGGTTGGAAAGCGCGGCGGCGCAGACGAAGGCCTCCAAGGCCAGCGGCGGGAACGTCAGCCCGGGTCGTGCGTCGCGGTATCCCGCCGTCAGTGCTCGGCGCACCGAGGCGTCTTGGTAGGAGTATTGATAGAGAGCCACCCCGACGTCCCACAGATAGGGGGCCAGGGCCAGTTGGGCGAGGTCGATGAACTGTACGGTCCCGTCGTCGGCCACGATGACATTGTCGGGGTTTAGGTCACCATGGACCACGCCGAACACGTCAGCGGAGGTTCCGATGCTGTCCATCAGTCGGCAGGCCAGGGTGGTTGCCTGCTCGATCGTGTGCCAGGACTCGAGGGTGATCGCGCCGGTGACAGTCAGGACACGCAGGTCGTCAAGCGCATGCTCCAGGTAGCGGCTGTCGTAGTGCACCGCGCCCTCATTGCTCACCGCACGACGCTCTGAGAGGGCGTGCCAACGACCCATCAGCTCGCCGACGGCTCGCGCTTGGTCGGTAGAGAGCGCTTCGACGTGTTCACCCTCCAGCCACACTTGGAGCGAGCATGGGAGTGCCAAGCCGCGGAAGTGCACGGTGGGCAACAGGGCACCGGTGGGGTCCGCCACGGGCGTCTGCACGCGTAAGGCCGTCTCTTCTGTGATGGTGGCCAGCCACTCGAGGCCACCGAGGACGGCAGGCTCGGACAAGCCTTCGCTGTCGCCTTGTGGAGCGTGGACCTTAAGTAGCAGACGCCGACCATCGGCAGTTTCCACTCGGTAGGCGACCCCCGAGTTGTGCCCCAGGAAGAGCAACTCGAGGGCGGTCACCCCGAAGACCCGGATGGCGGCGCCCGCCAACGCGTCGTATGCAGCGGCACGCATCTCCTGTGGCTGCGCGTCCATGAGATCACCGAGGGCACTCACGTCTCAGACCTCCTTGCCGACGGTGGTCAACTCTTCCACCCGGCGCTCAGTGCCGCCCAGGGCCTCACGCACTCACATGCCGCTGTCCCAGCGCGATCTAGCCGACGCCGCCGCCCCCGAGGTACTGGTTGGGGTCATCTGGTCGGCCGGGTTGTGCTGCTTCCCGGCCTTGTACCGATGGGCTCTGAGGAAGGTTCGGCGGAGCCGAGCGGTCGCCTTCCGTGCAGATAGTCCGGGCTCGTCATGACGAGACCGTTCCCTTCGATGTTCAAGCGGCTCAGCATGCCGCAGAACGTTGCAACACCGAACACAACGTAGACGATGTGGCGACAGAGCAGATCGCTGCGTCGGCACGATCTGAGACGGCATTCGGTTCACGAGTGCACGACGACGAGTGCACGCCGACACTTTGAGGACCGTCCAGATGCGCTCGGATCTGCGGTCTTGCGGGCTCCCGCGATTGGACTCGAACCAATAACCTGCCGGTTAACAGCCGGCTGCTCTGCCAATTGAGCTACGCGGGAAGGTGCCCGGCCAGCTCACGCCGCCGGGCAACCCGGATAGGTTAGCAAGCCCGACCGGCGTACGTCGAAGCGCCTTCGGCTGCTCGCTCAGAGCCCCGCCAGTTCGCGCTCGGCCTCGCGCAGCGTGCGTTCGGCCACCTCGATCACATCCGGGTCGCCTGGGTCGAGCCCCTCCGCCAGCAAGTAGGACCACACGATCGGACCCTCTCCCACGGGCGAGCGCCGCCCGACGACGGACAGCCCGGCGCGGCCTCGGACCCTCGCGTACACCGTTGCGACCACACTCTTGGTGACGCGTTCACGCAGCAGGTCGAGCAGCAGTCCAGGATCGTCGACCTCGATCTCGGTGCGCGGTTCAGGTTCGCCCCAGCCTGCGACCTCGACGACGGAGAGCCTTGAGTCCTCCTGCTGCCAGTCGGCACGCTCTACCTGCTCCCACCCAAGGCGTCGGAAGTCAGCGCCTTCATGGAAGTAGAGCGCCCGGTCGGTGCCGACGTACCACTGCCCGGCGCGGTCGCTGGCCCACGCGAGCGGTCGTTCGCTCCGATCGAGCACCAGTCGGCTGCGCACGTCCGAGGGCAGACGGAACCGACGACTCGAGGGCATACCGCCATCCTGCCCCTCTTCCGCGAATTGCGGGAATGAGCCCGCCTCCCCTGACCTCGTCTGCGGGGGCGTCCGTCAATGCAGGTAGTCGCGGAAGTTGTCGACGTCGTGCGTCATCCGGATCCGGGCCAACGCCTTCGCCTCGATCTGTCGGGCCCGTTCGCGGGTCACCCCGAGCACCCGGCCGACCTCTTCGAGCGTATGCGTGCGGCCACCTTCGAGGCCGAACCTCAGGCGCAGCACTGTCCGCTCGCGGGCGGTCACGATCGTGAGCAGCCGCTCCACATCGCTGTGCAGCATGAGCAGCCCGACCTCGTCGACCGGCATCGCCGAGCTGTCGTCGACGATCAGGTCCGACAGCTGACCGGAGTCGCCCTCGCCCACCGGGATGTCGAGGGACATCGGCTCGTCGGCGAGTTTGAGCAGGTCGCGGGTGCGTTCGGCCGACAGCTCGAGCTGCCCGGCGAGCTCGTCCATCGACGGGTTGCGACCGAGCAGCTGGAACATCGACCGCTGGACGCGAAGCGCACGATGCATGGCCTCGACCACGTGCACCGGGATGCGGATCGTTCGCCCCTGGTCGGCGATCCCGCGGGAGATGGCCTGGCGGATCCACCAGGTCGCGTACGTCGAGAACTTGTAGCCGCGTCGGTAGTCGAACTTCTCTACGGCACGGATCAGACCGATGTTGCCTTCTTGGATCAGGTCGAGCAGGGAGATTCCGGGTGACCCGTAGCGCTTGGCGACCGCTACGACGAGGCGCAGGTTGGACTTGACCAGCGTCGCCTTGGCCTGGCGCCCGCGATCCGCGAGATGGGCCAGGTCGAAGCGGTCCTCCCAGTCGAGCTCATCGGCGGTCTCGAGACGCTCCTCGGCGAGCACGCCCACCTCGACAGCGTGAGAGAGCCGCACCTCGTCGGCCGCGGTGAGCAGCGGGATCTTGCCGATCTCGCGCAGGTACAAGCGCACCGAGTCCGGGGATTCCGGCTCTCGCTGTCGTGGTACGCGTGCGGTGGCGACTGGCATCCCCCACGTCGCCTCCGCAAGAGTCTGCGGCGCAGCCATGACCCTCAGTTTGCAACGACTCCGCCGGCGACGTGGAACTTTGACGAAACCCATAGCTATGTTCCGACATTCGGACCGCCAGATGTCACATACCTGTTCCTATGGCCTGTTCGCGCAAAGTGCGCCGATGACTTTCCAGGGCCACCAGCTCCCCGAACATCCGGTTGTAGTCGACGGTCTGGGTGACGGGATTCATCCGTTGTAGCTTCGACTTCACCTGGTCGATCCGTCTGAGCGCCGTGAGCTCGCGCAGCCGGACGACGTACGCCGCCACGACCTTGGCGTCGGGCTCACCCGTCACGTGCAACGGCTCCACCGCCAGCGCGGAGACCAGGCTCGTCACCGCAGGCTCCACGACCTTGTCCGTGACCAGGTCCGGGGCCGCGGCGGTCGGACCACCCAGGCTGACGATCGCTTCGAAGATCGTCCGGTAGTGGGGATGAACGAAGTCGTCGGCCTCGACGTCACCCCAGGTCGCGGTGCTGGCCGACGGATGCTGGAGCGCCAGCTTGAGCACGTCCCGCTCGATCGAGAAGCGTCGTTCGCGCGGATCCGGCACGTCGTGGGACTGGCCCCGTCCCGGTGCGCCACCGTGCTGTGCGTCGTCGCTCTGAGTCGTGGCCTCACCCGGGGCGTCTCCAGGGCGCGATGGTTCGACGGATCTGGACCGGCTGGTCTCGGGACGTTTGGCGGCGCGGCGGACCTCGGCGCGCACCTCGTCGACGTCGGCACCGACCATGCCGGCGAGCTCCCGCGCGAACGCCTCGACCTTCGAACGGTCCCGGATGCTCGCCACCAGCCGCGCTGCCTCGCGCGTCGCGTCGACCCGTGCGTCGGCGCGGTCGAGGTCGTACTTCGAGATCACGTTGCTCAGCACGAAGCGGTACAGCGGGACGCGACGCGCAACCAGCTCCCGCACCGCGGCGTCCCCGTCGGCGAGCCGAAGGTCACACGGGTCGCGGCCGTCCGGCTCGACCGCGACGTAGGTCTGGCCGACGAACTGCTGATCACCCTGGAACGCGCGCAACGCAGCCTTCTGTCCGGCCTCGTCACCGTCGAAGGTGTAGATCACCTCGCCACGGAACTCGTCATGGTCCAGGAGCAGCCGCCGCAGGATCCGGGCATGATCCTCACCGAAGGCCGTCCCACAGGTCGCCACCGCGGTCGGCACCCCGGACAGGTGACAGGCCATCACGTCGGTGTAGCCCTCGACCACGACGGCCTGGCTGCGCAGGGCGATCTCCTTGCGGGCCAGGTCGACACCGTAGAGCAGCTGGCTCTTCTTGTAGACCGGTGTCTCCGGAGTGTTCAGGTACTTCGCCTCGACCCGGTCGTCATCGAACAACCGCCGCGCTCCGAAGCCGACCACGTCGCCGGAGAGCTCACGGATCGGCCACAGCAGCCGGCCGCGGAACCGGTCGTAGGGGCCGCGTTGACCGCGCGCGACCAGTCCGGCGGTGGTCAGCTCGTCGTCGGAGAAGCCTCGACCCCTCAGGTGCGCCAGCAGGCTCTCTCCCCCGCGGGGAGCGAAGCCGATCGTGAACATCGCGGCCGCCTCCTTGTCGAAGCCGCGCTCCGACAGGAACTGGCGCCCGACCAGGGCTTCCGGCGTCTCGAGCTGGTCGACGTAGAACTCGGCCGCGGCCTTGTGCGCCTCGACGATCCGCTGCCGCTGACCCCGCTGCCCCTGGTCGCGACGTGGTCCGGTGACGCCCTCGTCGACATACCTCAGCTGGACGTTGTAGCGGTCGGCAAGTCGCTCGACCGCCTCGGTGAAACCGATGCCCTCGACCTTCTGGACGAAGGTGAGGACGTCGCCGCCCTCGCCGCAGCCGAAGCAGTGGAAGAAGCCGCGCGAGGTGTTGACGTTGAAGGACGGGGTCTTCTCGTCGTGGAAGGGGCACAACCCCTTCATCGAGCCGGTCCCGGCGTTGCGGAGCGTCACGTGCGCAGAGACGACCTCCTCGATCCGAGCACGTTCGCGCACCTGCGCGATGTCGTCCTCCCGGATCCGGCCTGCCACGCGGCGAGTCTATGCCGTCGCCACGAGTGCCCGGTGCCTGTCCACAGCACTGAGGTCGGTGAGGGACGCGACCTGGTCCACCACCACGCGTCGACGGCCCGCATCGTCGCCCGCTGCCGCCCAGTCCGCGACCAGAGCGGGCTCCAGGGTCCCCGGTGCACCACTCCAGATCGCATCGACGAGCTCGCCGATCAGCTCGCGCTGACGGTTGAGGACGGTGACTCGGTCGTCAGCCTTCATGACGAGGTGGGCGGCGATGCCCTTGAGGATGACGATCTCGGTCGCCACGCTGGTCGGGACCGGGATCCGACCGGCGTACCGGATGATCGGTCGTGGCAGCGCCGTCGCCCGTACCGCCTCCTGGACCCCGCTGCAGAAGCGGTTGATCAACCGGCTGGTGAGGTTCTTCAGGCCCGCGAGCTGCCAACGGCTGCCGTGGTAGGCCGCCCGGGGCCAGGCGTCCATGCCCACGAGCCGCGAAAACCCCGCCTCCAGCTCGTCGACGGAGGTCGCTGGGGCATACCAGTCACGGACGGTGGCCCAGAGCTCGGCGCGAAGCCCGCGGTCGGCGAGCGCCGTCAGCTCGATCCGCCCGGCCACGATGCCGTCCTCGACGTCGTGCACCGAGTAGGCGATGTCGTCCGCGAGATCCATGATCTGCGCCTCGACGCACGTCTCGCGCCCGGGAGCGTCCGGTGCGCATCCACCCGAATATCTCCTGGTCGTCGGCGTAGACGCCGAACTTGCGCACGGCGCGCGGCAGCCCGTCTGCATGTCGTCCCGCTGGGATCGGCGCTTGGTCGATGGACCACGGGTACTTGGTGGCCGCGTCCAGCACGCCTCTGGTCAGGTTGAGTCCCAGGGTGCGCCCGTCGACATCGAAGGTCTTCGGCTCCAGACGCGTGAGCAGCCGGAACGTCTGGGCGTTTCCCTCGAACCCGCCGACGTCTGCGGACAGCTCGGCCAGCGCCCGCTCGCCGTTGTGCCCGAACGGCGGGTGCCCGAGGTCGTGGGCCAGGCACGCAGCCTCCACCAGGTCGGGGTCGCAGCCGACGGCCACGGCCACGTCCCGTCCGACCTGAGCGACCTCGAGGGTGTGGGTGAGCCGGTTGCGCGTGAAGTCGTCCGTGGATGGTCCGACGACCTGGGTCTTCGCGGCCAGCCGCCGCAACGCTGCCGAGTGGACGATCCGGGCCCGGTCGCGCTCGAACGGCGTACGGCGCGAGTCGCTCGGCTCGGCAAGGAACCGCTCGACGTCAGCGTCGTCGTAGGGCGCAGTGGGCGTGTCCATCGCGCCCGACCTTACTGCCCGGCAATCCTGGGCTCGTCGGACGCGGGCCGGACCCCGACCGTCTCCTCCTCCGAAGGCTCGGCTACAGGCGACCGACGGCGACCGCGTCGATGGCGACCGTGTGCTGGTCGGGGGAGATCACCTTGAGCCACAGTCTCCCGGTGTGCGGACGCCTCCAGGTCTGCAAGGTCTTGATGACCTTGCGTTCTGCGGTCGGTGAGGTGAGGTCGACCTTGCCCATCCCCTTCATGCCGAGCATCACGTAGAAGGTTCCGCAAGTCGGACAGGTGTCCACGACAAACGCGAGGCGCTTCGTCGTGACATTGTCCAGAAACATCCACTCACCATGGTGGATAGAGGCGGTGTAGGTCGCCCCGTAGCACTTCGAGCAGCTGTGGACGTCCCAGAACTCCTGGGCGCGGCTCATGTTGGCCCCGTCCACCGGCTCGATCGTGCACTTCTGAGGTGACCAGGCCCCGACCTGCCCGTTGACGTCGCGCCCACGGGCCGAGAAGCAGATGACACCCACCATGTTGGGGTCGTATGTGCCACTGGTCGCCGTCGTGGCGTCCTGCCAGAGTGTCCAGCCGGAGAACGCACCGTCGTAACGGGCCGAGCGGACCCGCACGTCGGAGTTCGCGACGTCGGCCGAGCCCGGCGTGACCGTCCACTCCACGCGGAACTTCCCGGCGGGCGTCACCCGGGCGTCCGGCTTGGTGATCGTGGCCGTCGGCGTCAAGACCCCTGCGTTCGCGGCAAGCTGGGGCAACGTCACCGCGACCAGGGTCACCGCGAGAGCGCCGACCAGCCGCCGCGTCAGCGTTCCCCTCGGGCGGCTGGACTGGGCCGACGTCGACGAGTGCCACGTGGTGAACGTCATCTCTGATCCCTTCGGCTGGTGAGGCGCAGCCTAGCCGGAATGGCCGGGTTTCGTCCCGCGAAGCGAATCGGTCGGACGCGACTGCAGTTTCGCGGTCAGTTCGCGCCGGCGAGGACCTGGATCGACGTCTCACCCGGGCAGGTCACGGACTCACGGATCGCCCAGCGCCCGTGGAAGTCTGCGCCGCGCCACTCCGCCTCCGCGTCGTGCTCCTCGGTCTCGCCGCCCTCGATCTCGAAGCCGGCGTCGACGACCTCGTTGTTCAGGTAGCTGAGGATGTCGTCGAAGGGCGCCGAGGAGATTGCCGACACGATCGTGCCGGCGTCACCGCGATCCTCGACGTCGTAGACGACGGTCTCAGGCGGGAACGGCCAGTCCTCCGGGAAGCTGTCGCTGTAGGGCGCATCGAGCGCGGTCGCCTGGTCCGAGCACACCTCGGCGTCGGGGGCCTTCTCCATGTCGGTCTCTTCGGACCCCCCTGAGCTCGCCGTCGTCTCTTCGGATGACGGACTCGAGGTGGAGTCCGAACCACACCCGACCAGGCCGAGGGCAGCCACCAAGGTCACAACCGTGAAGGCAGCCGGTCGGGTCAGGACCGCGAAAGCTGGAGGGCGGGCGTTCAACGTGGGTACTCCTGGTTCGATGAGGTCGTCCGGCGTCAAGGGAGAGTAGCGGTCGCGGAGACACATCGCGGTGTCGGGACACGGAGCAGGTCCGGTCCCGACACCACGAGGAGCCCCCGGCTAGTTCAGCTTGAGCGACGAGACAGCCTTGTTGTCACCCTCGTTGGACTCGGCCACGACGTTAGCCGGGTCGATGATCGAGGTGATGGTGTGCTTGCCGGCGCCCTTCGCGGTCCAGGTCACCTTCTGCGTCACGCGTTGCCCGGGCTGCAGGGTAACGGCGTTGGTCAGCCCTACGCCCTTGGTCCCGTCGAGCACCTTGACCTGTACTCCCTTGGCCACCTTGCCCCCGTTGTTCACGACCGTCACCGTGTCGGTCACCGAGAGGTTCTTCGCGGTGACCGAGGTGCCGGCGAACCGCAGGTTGGCGGCCGGGTCGCTCGATGCGAAGAGCGTGCGACCGCTGGACTGGCGAGCAATGGTGGCGTAGGCGTCGCGGCCGTTGTCGGACTCAGCGGTGCTGTTCACGCAGGCGTTGATGCAACCGTCGGCGTACCCGACCTGGACCCGACCGGTCTTGTCGATGGTGATGTCCATGAAGTCGAGCAGGTTGCGGTCGTTGCCACAGGTCGTGCCACCGGTGCAGATGGAGCCGCGCTGAACCGGGTCGTTGGGCGTCGCGTCGCTGGTCACCCAGGTCTGGCCGCCGTCGTAGGTGTAGGACACGTACAGGTGCCAGATGCCGTGGAAGTTGGCCTGGTCCTGGTAGTTGCCACCGGTCGGCGTGCCGAGGTAGGCGAAGGCGGCGCGGTCGTCGTCGCCGGCGACCATCGCGGGGAACACGGCGTTCTTGATGCCGAACTCGGTGCCGACCTGCTGGGTGTACTTCCAGGTCGCGCCCTGGTCGGTGCTGGTGGCAACCCCCGGTGCACCGTCAGCGCCGACGTAGCCGAAGTAGACCGTGCCGTTGGACCCGATCCCCACTGACGGGTCGGAGTCGCCCGGCGTGCTGCCGGTCACATGGTTGAGCGTCCAGCTCGTGCCGTTGTCCTTGGAGACCACCAGACCTGCGGTGTCGCCACACCCCTTGTTGGGCAGGTACGCCGTGCCGTCCGGAGCGACCTTGATGTGACCGTGCAGGCCACCGCAGTCGAGCAGGTTGTAGACCGGCACTCCGGGGCCGAACGTCGTGCCACCGTCACGGGAGACGGCGCACAGCGCGGTCGCGATGTCCTGGCTGCAGTAGTAGACGGCGTTCGGGTAGAGCCCGGCGCCGCCGACACCGTTGTCGGAGAAGTGGCCGCCGCCGAGAGTCTGGTGGTCCACGCCGCTGGGGATGCCGCCACCGGTGCTCGGGAGCCAGGTCTTGCCGCCGTCGTCGGTGTAGCAGGTCAGGGAGTCGTTGCCCGAGAGCTGGGACTCGAACGTCCGACCGGTCTCCCGGTCCGTGTAGAGGATCGGGTCGAGGCTGGTCGTGCTGCCCACCACGCAACCGTTGGTCGCGTTGGCCGAGACGTCCTGCCAGGTGGCCTTCGCGGGGGTCACGCTGTCGTCGAAGTCGACCTTGTAGGTGGAGAGGTAGGCCTGGTAGAAGCTCGAGCCGGAGTTCCAGTCGTTGCCGATCGAGGGCTCACCGGCGTCGTTGGAGTCGTTGAAGCTCGAGGGCGCCTTGTAGTTCTGGAAGCCGGGCGCGGGGGACGTGCCCGGTGCGGGGTTGACGGGCTTGTCGGCCAACGTCGCGGTGGCGGAGTAGCTCTGTCCCAAGGGCGCGAAGGGCACCACGCGGACCGTGTAGGTGCCCGAGTCCGGCGGGACGATCAGGACCTCGGGGTCGGCGCTGGAGGCTGCGGTCGAGATGACGTTTCCCTGCTGGTCGAGCAGGTAGACGTCGAAGTCGGCGGCCGCGGTCGGCCACGACACCTTGACCGTGAGGTTGTGGGTGCTGCCGTAGCCGGCGGGGGTGCTGACCGTCAGCGCGTAGTCGTCACACGCGTCCGGGGTGTCGCACAGGGGCTGATCCGTGGCCAGGCCCGACACGTTGGGCGTGACGAACGGGCCACCGGTCCACGTCTGGCTCTTCTGGGTGTCCGACACCGTCCCGCTGGTCGGATCGGAGGCGGTGGCGGGGCTCGACAGTCCTGACGCGACGAACGCGCCGATGGCGGCGAAGACCGCCCCTGTGAAGATGGTCGTGCTCTTGCGCATGAAAGGTTTCCTCCCTGACGGCCCGGACCATTTCGGGCACCGTGGGATCAACGAGCGACCGTGACGCAGGTTACGCCGAGATGCGGACGAACTGTCACACCGGCATTTCGCCAGGTCAGCGGCTGTACCGAGGGCCGTTCAGCCTCCGGACACCCCGATCTCGGCTGCGGAGTCCACCTCGAGGTCGTCGCGGCCGTCGAGCCACCCCTGAGGCAGGGCGACGCGACGCGGACTCCCCTGGCGGCCCCGCGGGCTGCCGAGCTCGACGGTCGGGAACGGCTCAGCCGGGTCGAGCCGGCTCAGCAGCCCGTCCAGCGTCGCCAGGGTGTCGACGAGTCCAAGCGACTGGCGAAGCTCCCCACCGGCCGCGAAACCCTTGAGGTACCACGCGATGTGCTTGCGGAACTCCTTGCAGCCGCGCTCCTCCCCCATGTAGGCCACCAGCAGCTCGGCATGGCGACGCATCATCGTCGCGACCTCCCCCAGGTTCGGCAGCGGTGGCGCGGCCCCACCCGCGAAGGCGGCCGCGAGATCGCGGAACAACCAGGGCCGCCCGAGGCATCCGCGCCCGACGACGACTCCGGCGCACCCGGTCTCCTCCATCATCTGCAGGGCGTCGGAGGCCTCCCAGATGTCCCCGTTGCCGAGGACCGGGATGGTGACGTGGTCGGCGAGCGCGGCGATCGCCGACCAATCAGCCTTTCCCGAGTAGTGCTGGTCCGCGGTCCTGCCGTGCAGGGCAATCGACGCGCAACCCGTCTCTTGCGCGATCCGCCCGGCCTCCAGGTAGGTGAGGTGCTCCTCGTCGATCCCCTTGCGCGTCTTCATCGTCACGGGCACGCCGTACGGGGAGGCGGCCGCCACCGTGGCCTCCAGGATGCTCGCGAGCAGGCGGCGCTTCCAGGGCAGGGCTGCGCCGCCACCCTTGCGGGTCACCTTGGGCACCGGACACCCGAAGTTCAGGTCGATGTGAGCGACGCCGTACTCCTCGCAGAGGATCTGGGCGGCACGCGCCATGTAGGTGGGGTCGACTCCGTACAGCTGCACGGATCGAACACGCTCGTTCGGGTCGAACACGAGCATGGCCTGCGTCACCTCGTCGCGCTCGACGAGACCGCGGCTGGTGATCATCTCGCAGACGTAGAGACCCGCTCCCTGCTCACGGCACAGCGATCGGAAGGCGGCGTTGGTGACACCGGCCATCGGCGCCAGCACGACGGGTGGGTCGACCTCCAGCGGTCCGAGCTGAAGGGGGCGCGTCGCGAGCGTGGTCAGTGAACGGTCCACGAGATCGGCTCGGAGTTGTCGGGAGCACGCCACTGGATCTCGGAGATCTTGCCGTGCTTGGGGGCCAGCATCACCATGCAGCCGCGGGCGGTCTTGCCCTTCTTGAACTTCTTCGGGAGGGCCGTGTAGTCGCAGGCCGGGAACGACGACCCGAACACCACCGGCGGGACGACCAGGTCCTTGGAGACCTTGCCGTAGAGCGTGACCTTCTGGCCCGACAGCGTGTCAGGACCGAGGTTCTTGAGCTTTGTCGAGACGTAGTAGACCGACGACTTGCGCGCCTGCTCGTTGAGCTCGAACTGCCTGAGGTCCTTGACCTTGCCCTTCTTGACCTTGGTCACGGACAGCTTGATCAGCGAGTCGTGCTTCTTGTCCGCCTTGAAGTGGACGACTGCCTTCTTCCCGAGCTTGAGCTCGGTGCCAGGAAGCGCTGTGCCGTCATCACCCGTGGTGGCGGTCTCGGTCGTCGGGCTCGGCTTGGCGTCGTCGCCGGAGCCGCTGCTGCATCCACTGAGAGCCGCCACGAGGGCGACAGTGGACACGGCGCAGGCAAGCTTCACAGCAGGCATGGGGTCACTCTCTCTTATCCATGACCGACTTGTCAGGGTGCCGTGGCGTTGTCCACGCTCGCGTGACCCCGGACAAGGCGGTGGGTCAACAGCCGAGCAGGCGCTCCGCGAAGTAGCCGCGGACCTGGTCGAGGGACACCCGCTCCTGCTTCATCGTGTCTCGCTCGCGGATCGTGACGGCGTCGTCGTCGAGGGTGTCGAAGTCAACCGTCACGCAGTACGGCGTACCGATCTCGTCCTGTCGTCGGTAGCGACGCCCGATGGCGCCGGCGTCGTCGAAGTCGACGTTCCAGCTCTGCCTCAGCTCCGCCGCCAATGCCTTGGCCTTCGGTGAGAGGTCGGCGTTGCGCGACAGCGGAAGGACCGCAGCCTTGACCGGGGACAACCGCGGGTCGAGTCGCAGCACGGTGCGCTTGTCGACGCCGCCCTTGGCGTTGGGAGCCTCGTCCTCGCCGTAGGCGTCGATGAGGAACGCCATCAGCGAGCGCGTCAGCCCGGCCGCGGGCTCGATGACGTACGGCGTCCACCGCTCGTTGGTGGCCTGGTCGAAGTACGACAGGTCCTGGCCCGACGCCGCGCTGTGCGCCTTGAGGTCGAAGTCCGTCCGGTTGGCGATGCCTTCGAGCTCGTCGAACTCGCGGCCCGGCAGGTTGAACCGGTACTCGATGTCGACGGTCCGGGTGGAGTAGTGCGAGCGCTTCTCCTCCGGGTGCTCGAGGTGGCGCAGGTTGTCGCGGTTGATGCCCAGGCCGACGTACCAGTCGGTGCGCAAGTCGATCCAGGTCTGGTGCCACTCCTCGTCGGTGCCGGGCTCGACGAAGAACTCCATCTCCATCTGCTCGAACTCGCGGGTCCGGAAGATGAAGTTGCCGGGCGTGATCTCGTTGCGGAACGCCTTGCCGGTCTGGGCGATCCCGAACGGCGGCTTCTTGCGCGAGGAGTTCATCACGTTGACGAAGTTGAGGAAGATGCCCTGCGCGGTCTCGGGCCGCAGGTAGTGCAGACCTGACTCGTCCTCGATGACACCCAGGTAGGTCTTGAGCATCCCGTTGAACGGCCGCGGCTCGGTCCAGGCGCCGCGCGTCCCGCAGTTGGGACACGCGATGTCGGCCAGGGCTACGTCGTCGGGGTTGTCGATGCCCTTCTTCGACGCCTGCGCCTCCTGGAGGTGGTCGGCGCGGAACCGCTTGTGGCAGCTCTGGCACTCGGTCAACGGGTCGGTGAACGTCGCGAGGTGGCCCGATGCCTCCCAGGTCTTCGTCGGGAGGATCACCGACGAGTCGAGACCGACGACGTCGTCGCGGGAGGTGACCATGTAGCGCCACCACTGTCGCTTGATGTTCTCCTTCAGCTCGACGCCGAGGGGACCGTAGTCCCAGGCGGAGCGGGTGCCCCCGTAGATCTCGCCACAGGGGAAGACGAACCCCCTGCGCTTGCACAGACTGACGACGGCGTCAACGACAGAGGTAGCCATGGGTTTCTCCATCCGGCTGGTGGTCGGTGGTCAACTCCCCGATGTAGGGAGCAGCCTGCAGCCTATCGGGCGGCGTCCACCGATTTGCGGCTCGGGTCACGACGAGGCGGCAGGGACCACCGTCGTGACGACCCAGCGATGCTTGTCGATCTGCCGGTCGCGGGTGAACCCCAGCCGCTCGTACGTCGACAACGCCCCGTCGTACAAGAAGCCGGCAGCTATCTCGGGGATCCGAGTCACGACCTACTAGACTTAACCAGGTACTCGGCATACTCTGGTCTCATGACCACGGCACACGACTCCCAGCTCCTCAAGGGCGTGCTGTCGTTGCTGCTGCTCCAGCTGCTCGCCGAGGAGGAGTCCTACGGCTACGAGGCCGTACGAAGGCTCCACGAGATCGGCCTCACCGACATCCTGGAGGGCACCGTCTATCCGGCGCTGGCCCGCCTCGAGCGCGAGGGTCGGATCGCGGCCCGGCTGGTGGCCTCGAGCTCCGGCCCGGCCCGCAAGTACTACCGCCCGACCCCCGACGGCTACGCGGCACTCGCCGCGGGCAAGGCCAGCTGGGTGTCTCTTGCCGACAGCGTCGGGGCGGTACTCGACCGCCCCGTCCCACCCGAACCGATCGAAGGAGTCTGACATGGCTCACCCCGTCACCTGGCTGGACCGGCTCCGTATCGAGCGGGTGGTCTGGTCCCTCGACCAGCGGCTGTACGACCTGCCCCGCAAGGTCCGCATCGCGACCCGCCGAGAGGTCCGTGACAACCTGCTCACGGCTTCCGCAGACATGGGGACCGGTCCCGCGCTTGGCGCGTCTCGGCAACAGCCAACAGCTGGCAACCGGGTACCTGTCCGCGCACTTCGGCGACGAGCCGCGGCCGTCCTGGTGGGCCGCCGCGATCTTCTTCCTCACCGCGCAGCTGTTCTTCACCGAGTGGCTGCGCGAGGCGGCGGTGGCGTTCGGCGACGGTCTGACCGCGGCTGATCCGCACCTCACGGGCACGTTCACCTGGGGCGGTCTCGACTTCGTCCAGTCCAGCGTCACCTACACCTATGCCGACGGCCAGGGCACGTTCGTCGGCGGCGCCTGGACTCCGCTGGCCTGGGCGCTCTGGATCGTCGCCACCGTCCTCGTCGGTCGGCTCTGGCGCGCGCCGCTCGCGTGGCGCCGCCGTCGCGCTGCCGGGGCGGGAGAGGCCCAGGCGCAAAGCTGAGGCAGCACCCTAGGTGCTTCGCGGCCGGGGTTGGTTGGGCTCGGTGGCCCCCTCCCCCACGATCACCTCGTACGCCGACGGCTCGTCGACCGCGTTCGACAGCAGCGGCACCACGGTCGCCTTGATCTCGTAGGACGACAACGCCCTGCGGTACGAGCCGACGTCCTGCCAGGAGGACTGGAGCACCCACAACGTCGGGTCGTCCATCGCACGCCCGACCGAGCCGGAGACAAAGCCGTTGCGTTCCGCCAGCATCGCCAGGCACGTCTCGAGCTCTGACCGCGCCTGCGTGGTCAGAGCGTCGTCATACCGGAACCGCGAGATCACCAACACGCGAGAAGTCTGCCGGATGTCCTGAGTCGGCGGTCCGCGGCTCCCCAACGTCCCGCACGGCCCCGCTGACAGTTTCGGCCGACGGCTAGGCTGCACTGGATGTCGACCAGCGACCCCCAACGCTCCGGCGCAGGGTCCTCCCCCAGGGAAACCATCAGCGCGCGAAGCCGCGGACTCCTTGTTCGTCTGTCACAGCTGCCTGCGCTGGTGATTCCCGTCGCGGTGCTGGTGCTGATGCTGGTCGGGTTGGCGGCGCCGCTGGCCGTCGCCGTCCCGGCTCTCGTCGTCGTGGCCGCGTTCGTCCTCTGGTTGAGCTATCTGTCGTGGCCGGTGCTCGACGCAGGCGGCCGGTCGGTCCGCGTGGTGATGGTGGCAGCGGTGGCAGGGGCGCTGGTCGGGCGGCTCACCGGTTGGCTGTGAGTCGCCGAGGACTCCGTGCGTCGTCTGGCTTGCCACGACATGAGCTGACGTGACGGACCCTAGACTCCACGCCATGGCAGCGCTCCCCGGACCTTCGACGACGCAGTGGGACGCGCTGGCAGCCAAGACCCGCAACATCTTCGCTACCCGGGTCTGGCACGAGATCTGGTGGGAGCACTTCGGGAACGGCTCACCGGTCGTGCTCACCGACTCAGCAGACGAGCCCAGCATCATCCTCCCGCTGCATCTCACCGGTGGCCTGTTGCGACGGTGGCGACTGATCGGCCACGGTGCCGCCGACGAGCTGGGACCCATTTGCGCGTCCGAGCACCGGCGTGCGGCCGAGCCGATGCTGCGCGAGTTCCTCGCCGTTTCGGGCCGCCGATGGGACGCGGTCGTGCTCGACGACCTCGCCGCGCCGCAGGACTGGATGGCGCTGCCGTGGCAGGAGACCCGCGACGTCGCCAGCCCGCTCATTCGCTTCGACGCCGACACCTGGTCGGACTTCCTCGCCGGCAAGAGCCGCAACTTCCGCAAGCAGCTCACCAGCCGAGAGCGACGCCTCCACCGGGACTTCTCCGTCGTCTTCCGGCAGACGACACCGGACACGTTCGCCGCAGATCGAGACATCCTGTTCCGCCTCCACCAGGAGCGGTGGGGGTCGGCAGCCCGCTTCGCCAGCGGCCGACGGCGACGCTTCCACGAGGCGTTCGCGGAGGCCGCGCTCGAGCGAGGATGGCTTCGGCTGACGATCCTGGAGCTCGACGGCATCCCGGCGGCGGCCCTCTACGGCTTCCGGTTCGCCGGCGTCGAGAGCTGCTACCAGGGCGGCCGCAACCCGCAGTTCGACTCGTACTCCGTCGGCCTGCTGCTCTATGCCTTCGCGGCTCGGAGTGCGCTCGAGGACGGGATCACGGAGTACCGCCTGCTGCGAGGCGGCGAGCACTACAAGTCACGCTTCGCCAACGTGGAGGACAGCGTCCACACGCTGGCCGCGTCCGGTAACCGACGCGGCGCGGCCGCCATCACCGCTGGAAAGATCCCTTCGCCAGCAGATCCGGCGCCGACGAGCGGCGCGGTCGCAAACCTCCGGCCCGGCCGCGCCGTAGTTCAGCGTGGCGTGGCGCCGAGCGCTTGACATCGAGGAGTATTCTCACTTTCAGTACACGACTGGTTACTCATTGCTACCGTCGTTCTCATGGTGTGCAGACGACTGACGGCGCTGACCGTCGCGGCACTCATCGCCATGAGTGCCGCTTCTTCTTTGCCTGCCCTCGGTGCACCTGCCGACCCCGCGGCTGCGTCCTCATCGGTCCTCCGGATCGAGCAGAGCCGACAGCGGGTCGAGGCCGCTGACCTGGACCGGGTGCGACTGCGCGCCTTCGTCGCGGGGTCCTCGGTCAAGGCGACCACGGTGGTCCGGGCGCCCTACTCCACAGTGGTGGGGCGCTACGGCATCTGTGTCCGCGACGCCGACGGAGCCCGGCTCGGCTACCCGAAGCGCGTGCATGTTCCGATCACGACGTCCGGCACCCGCTACAGCAGGACCAAGACCTTCGCCCCCGGCCACTACACCTACTCGTCCTGCGTGTACAAGGACCGACGCTGGCACCGGGTCGGCAGCCCCAAGTCGTTCGTCGTCGACGCGATCACACCCCTGATCAACCAGCCCGTGGGCCAGTGGGACCTGCGCTTCCACGACGAGTTCACAGGCAACGCCGTCGACTGGTCACGATGGGCCGACGAGTCCTCGGCCGAGGCGGACCGCGGGCACGGCAACAAGGGCAACCAGCAGCTGGAGTGGAATCAGGGGGCCAACTGTGACGTCGCCGGTGGTGTCTTGACCATGACGGCCAAGCCGGACGACATCCGGTCGCCTTCCGGCACGCACTACGACTGGTCGTCCTGCCTGATCACGTCGACGCCGAGCTATGCCTTCCGTTACGGCTACATCGAGATCCGCGCCAAGCTGCCGGCACCCAAGGGCTTCTGGCCGGGCTTTTGGACCTGGCAGGCGCCCGGCAACGAGCAGTGGACCGAGACCGATGTGTTCGAGGCATACTCCGACAACCACACACGGCTGTACCTCAGCCAGCACTCGGGTCTGGGCGGATCCTGCACACTGACGAGTCTCGGCTTCGATCCGACCGATGACTTCCACGTCTACGGCGCCGACATCAAGAGCTCGGGTGGCACCGACTTCTATGTCGACGGCCGACTCGTCTGCACTGCACGAGGCAGCTCGACCGGGATGACCAACATCATCGTCGACTTGTTCGTGTACTCCCGGATCCCGCCTGAGCCCGGCACTGTCGCCCGCCAGCAGGTCGACTACGTGCGGGCCTGGCAACGCCCCTGACGTCGGGCTGTCCTTCAGCCGTCAGGCACGCCACGCCGCGGTCATCGGTCCCTGGTCCGAACCGGTGCGCAACGCTCCACGAGCGCCCGCAGGATCTGACGCGCCGAGTCCTCGATCGGCGCTGTTCCGTCCAGGACCAGCACGTCAGGACGACGTGCGACCTCACGTCGGTAGCTCGCCAGCTGCTGCTCGATCGCGTGCTTGCCGATGACGTCGCCGGGCTTCCGGTTGGCGGCCACCTCGGGAGCCACGTCCAGGTAACAGGTGACCGCAGCCTCGGGAAGAAGTCCGCTGACCAGAGCGCGGGCCAGCCGCAGTTGCCCTCCGCCGTACGCGAAGTCGAGCGTCGCCAGGGCATCCAGGACATGCCGGTCCCACACCACAACCCCGCGACTCCGCAGCTGCTGGCGCCACGCGTCAGCAAGGAAGGCGAGGGTCACGACCAGCGTCCAGCCGCCACCGATCACGCGGTTGCGGGAGCGAGCCGGTGTCTCCCCGGCCGCCGCCACCGCGACCCCCGGGCGCTGGTCGTGTCCGAGCAGTCGCTTGCCGGCCTCGGCCACCGCGGTCAGCCGACCCAGGTGGTTGCCGGGGCGTGCCCACACGGTCGAGGCCGGGACGCCCGCCCATTCCAGCTGGTCCCGTAGCCGCGCGTTCAGCGTTGACTTGCCGGCGCCGTCCACCCCCGACAGGGCCACGACCAGCCTCGGGCGAAGAGCGTCTCTGACCGGGCGCAACCGGTTGCGGACCCGTCGGCCCAACGTCCGCGGAGTCGGCAGCGGGGGCCGCCGAACGGGCACCTCGGAGAGCCAGATCTGCAAGACGTCACCGCCCAGAGCCGCCTCCGCGGCGGCCGCCACCGACAAGACAGGTGAGGTGAGGCCGGACAGCAGGCCGCGCCGAGCGAGCACGCGCAGCTCGAGGACCTCCCGAAGCCTGACCTCCCCCCTCCGTACGCAGCGGTGCAGCACCCGCTGCACGCAGTCCAGGTCCGGGGCCTCCAGATGGATGTCGATGGCACCGAGCACATCGCCCGCCTCGTCGACAGCCGCCCAGCGTCCGCGGGACCGGTGACCCAGCGCGGCAAGCACCCCGTCCAGGGGGATCCACCCCGCGTCCCGCAGCCGCTGCGCTGGAGGTGGTGCCCCCACGTGCACATCGACATCGCCCGCCCAGGCGGCGCCGAGCGGCGACGTGACCAGACCTTCCGGAAGCATCACGTCGTGAAGCTCGGCGACAGCCATGTCGGCGGCAGCCTCCCGACGCTGTGCCGTGGCCTCGTCGGGGACGCCGTACGCGGTGTACTCACGAACGGTCAGCGAGCTGAGCAGAGGATCAGGGGGGACACCTCGGCTGTCGATGTGTTCTCCGATCGGGGTGGCCGCCCGCGCGGACGAGTCCGTCACCGGGATCCCCGTGCCCAGCCGGCCATCCTGACGAAGGAGGGCTTGGGGTCGCGCCAGTCCTCGACGCTGTGCGCCGTGTCGCCGCGTGGCGCCAGGGCACGGAAGGCGGCCGGCAGGGGCATGCTGCCCGACCGGACGAGTCTCCAGACGGCGCGAAGGTCGGCATCCAGCCACCGGTAGTGCACCCCGACGCGGGCTCGGACCGGGTTCGAGGGCGCGGAGTCCCGATCGAGCATCGAGCACCACAATGCCGGCAGGTTGACGCCGGCGCGGACCGCGAGCGGCAGCGAGCCGTAGGCCCGCGGGTTGACGTCGATGACATGACCGTCGACGAGCTGGACCTGCACGATTCCCTCATGACCGCGCACCAGCTCCAGGATCCGCTCCTCCAGCTCGGCATCCGGGTCGATGGTGACGGCCGCGCTGGAGACACCGCACTCGGGTGGCCAGATCCGCTCGTAACGTTGGTGCACCGCGGCGACGAGCCGTCCCCCGATGACGAGCCCTCCACAGGCGTGCATCGCACCGGTGAGGAAGGGCTGGACGACCAGTGGCTGCCCGGTCACGATGCGCTCGATACCCCCGGGTCCATCGACTCGCACGGCGTTCGGAGCGGACGGTCCGAGCCGCACGGCGGGCTTCACCACGATCGGGTACGGCAGCCCGTCCGCGTGCTCGAGTGCCATCCGGTCGTCGAAGACCTGCTCCTCAGGTACACGCAGTCCGGCGGCGGCAGCCTTGGCGCGCACGTTCCGCTTGTCCACCAGAGCAGCGCCCGGCAGGCCGAGCGACACAACGGCGCCGTCGCTGGACGGAAGGGTCAGCGAGACGTCGGCCTCGATGGTCGCCGCCTCGACCGCCCTCAGCCAGCCGGCGGCGTCGCCTCCTGGCACGGTCACGGTCCCGGCGCACCAGCGTGAGCTGCTCGCCAGCGTGGCGTGCCCGGCCACAGTCACCACCGGACGATGGCCCGCGAGGCCGAGCGCACGCACCGCCGACAGGGCCGAGCGGCCCATCAGGTCGCCGTCGTCGGCAACGAGCACCGTGCGCGAGCCATTCCCCATGACGCCCCTCCAGCTGCTGATGGCAACGATCGCGCGGAGTCTGATGCACCTCAGAAGGGAGTTCGCGCCACTCGTGTCAGATGCCGACCCTAGCCATGGCCAGCCGTCGACTTCCGCCTTTCTCACCGAAATCGTACGGTAGGGTTGGCGCTCGGCAGGCGCGTGGCTCGGACACGAAGGATCCCGACGTGATGGTGGTGGACGCCCCACGCCGGCCCGTTCTCGCCGGCCTCTTCAATGACCTCCAATTCGCCGACCTGGTCCGCCGGCCGGTCTGGTTGGCCATCCTCACTGTCGCGCTCGTCGGCTACCCGGTGAGTGGCCACGCCGCCGGCGTCAGTGTCGCCACGGTCACGCCGGCCGATGTCGGTGCCGTCCTACTGGTCGGCGTCGCCGGCTTCCGCGTCCTGGCCGGGCGGGACCTCGACGTCCTGCGTTCACGGCTGATGATCTGTCCGGTCCTGGTGATGGGTGCCGCGCTCCTGACGACCATGTGGTCGACGAACCCGAGCCTGAGCATCGTCGGGGCCGTGCGCTACGCGGAGCTGTTCTGTCTCGTCCCGCTCGCCGTCGTCCTCGTCCTCCGGGACCGCTTCGACGTGGTGTTGCTGCTCGGCGCGGTCGTCGCACTCGGCGCCGTCGAAGGGATCATCGGCACCTACCAGTCGGTCACCGGCACCGGAGCGGGGTATGCCGGAGAGACGATCCGTGCCATCGGGACGTTCAGCGTCTCCGACCAGATCGCGATGGCGACTGTCGTGTCCAGCGCGCAGGTGGTACTCCTCGCTGTGGCTTTGCGGGGGCCTCGGCGCGTGCGACCGTGGGCAGCCGGCGGGGCAGCGGCCCTGATGGTTCCGCTGTTCCTCAGCCTGAGTCGGGGCGCTTTGCTGGCAACGGTGGCCGCGGCGGTGGCGATGGTCGTGGCAGCCGGTCTGCTGCGCGCCGCGCGGACCCTGCTGGTCGTCGTGGCGATCGCCGTCTTCGGGTTCGTGGGACTCTCCAGCATCGACAGCACCGTCGGAGCACGTTTCACGACCCTGGGCACGACGGCGACGCAGCCGGACAAGTCCGTCCAGGACAGGTACGACCTCTGGTCCACGGCCGTGTCGATCTGGCAGACGTCACCCGTCACGGGCGTCGGCATCAAGCAGTTCGCCGCGTTCCGCGACAGCCATGCACCCCTCGGACTGTCATCCGGCAGCGAACAGGTCGGTGTGAACAGCTACACCCGCGGAGAGCTGCTGAGCCCGCACAACGAATACCTGTTGTTGCTCAGCGAGCAGGGCGTGCTCGGACTGGGCAGCTACCTGCTGCTCCTGGGCGCGCTGGCAACCCGGCACCTGACCTTGCTGCGCCGCCCACAGCTCTTTGACGTGCACGACGTGATGCGACTGGTGGCGTTCGGCGTACTGATCCGATTCCTCATCGACGACCTCTACGGTGACCTCTCGGGTTCGACGGCCGTCCTCTACTCCGTGCTCCTGGGCGTTCAGCTGCGTTCGGCCGTCAGCGACCGCAAGCCACTGCTCAGCCCCGCATCTCACGAGCCGGTGGGTGGAAAACCGACGCGGTCGGGCGTCACGATCGCCTGACGACGTAGAGCACGGCGCCGGCCAGCAAGCCCAGGGCGACACCGGCGACGAGGTCGACCAGCGCGTTCGGCGACGAGCGGTCACGCGGCAGGCTGGCCGGCGCGAACACCTCGGCCCGGATCTGCGCCACGTCCCTGAACTCCGACACGTGCGTTTCCACCTGCTGAGCGAACTCGTCGGCGAGATCTGCAGCATCGCTCGGCGAGCTCGACGTGGCCGCGAGGTCGACGAGGGGAGCGTCCGGCGACGAGGTGGCCGTCAAGTCCTTGTCTCTGGTGGCATCGAGCAGCCGAGCGTTGGAACCGTCCGCGGACAAGACGCTCTCGCTGGTCGCCACGCGAGCGACCGCCTGGGCGGTGTTGACCGCCGAGACGTCGGCGCCGGATCCGGTCGTGGTGACCAGGAGATAGGCGTGTGCCGTGTAGCGATCCGAGCTCAGCGCTGCCACGAGGATCCCGAGCAGACCCCCGAAGACTGCCAGCAGGACGATCAGAGCAGGCAAGGACCGGGCCACCTTCACCCCGACGTCCTTCAGCCAGTCCCTCGCCACCTCCCAGCCCGGCCATGGTGACGTCGTCTTTGGCTCGTCGCCGCCACCACCTGCGGACGACGCCGAACGTTCTGCGGTCATGGACGTCCTCGCCGTTGGAGCAGCCCGTCATAGACGGCATCGACTTGTGCCGCGACGCTGCGGATGTCGTAGTCGGCCAGCGCGGAGCTCGGCGGCGTGACCCGCGGACCCTCCAGCGCGGCCAGCACCTGCACTCGCAGCGAGTCCTCCCGGGCGAGTGCCTTCGTGACACCCGGGAGCGGCCCCAGGGCCTCGATCCCCGGACTGCTCACGTACACAACCGGCCGCCCCGCGACAACCGCCTCGACCAGCGCAAGCCCGAAAGTCTCCTGCGGTGACGGGGAGACGGCGACATCCATGGCGGCAAGCATAGGGGCAAGGTCGGCGCGGCTTCCGACCATTCGGACCCAGTCGGAGACTCCCAAGGCGACCGCGAGAGCCTGCAAGGCGTCACGCTCCTCCCCTTCGCCGACCAGGAGCAGCCGACGATCGGCGCCGAGGTCACCGGCGAGTGCACGCAGCAGCAGATCCCATCTCTTCGTCGGGTGCAGCCGCCCGATGCCCCCGATCACCTGGGCGTCAGCAGGCAATCCGAGATCACGACGGGTCGTCGTACGAAGCTGCTCGAGACCGGACGTCTCGGTGGGGAACTCGACACCGTTCGGCACGACCCGCACCTTGTCGGGTCGGACGCCCCAGCTCACCAGCCGAGCCGCGACGGCGTTCGACACCGCGATCGTGCCGCTGTTCAGGGGCTCGGTCGCCAGGTAGAGCCGGCGGACCGATGCTGTCGTACGCCGTCCTTCCAACACACCGTCCAGCAGGGAGTGCTCTGTCGTGACGACGACCGGGACCCGGGCCAGCCGGGCGGCCAGCCGTCCGTAGAGCGTGGCTCGGTACAGGTGGACGTGCACCACCTGCGGCTTCTCGCGAGCCATCAGTCGCGCCAATCGCGGCACCGCCGTGACGTCGCGGTTGCTGCGCATCCCGAGGTCGAACACGGGCACGCCGTCGGCTCGCATCGAGTCGGCCACCTCGTCCGCGTGGGTCAGCGCCACCACCGATGGTTGCGTGCAGGTGTACCGCGTGAGCAGCCGGAGCTGGTTCTCCGCACCCCCGATGCGGAGGCCCGTGATCACGTGCATGACCTTCACGAGCCGCGTCGCTGCAGCCGCTCGCGGCCACGCCGCACGGCGAGCTTGACCCCGAGCCGTGCGGGACCGTCGGCTTCTCCGACGTGGAACCGGGGCAGCGACCAGCGGTCCTCCGCGGCCCGGGCGCGGACACCGCAGGCGTAGTCGTAGGTGCCACGCACGGCAGCGACAGAGTCTGCGTCGAGCTCGCCGTACGGGTAGCAGAAACCCACCACCGGGGACCCGATCAAGGCTTCGAGGACCGCCTTGCTCTCACGCACCTCGAAGTCCAGCTCCTCGGGCGACAGGTTCGTCAGTCGCACGTGCCGAACGCCGTGGGACCCGATCTCATGGCCGGCCTCGTGAACGGCCACCACCTGGTCACTGGTCATGATCGGCCGGCGCGGCGGGGGATCCCAGTCGTTGTTGCCGCCCAGATTTCCGGCGACAACGAAGACCGTGGCCGAGAACCCGAAGTCGTTGAGGATCGGGACCGCTTGCGTGGCGAAGTCGGCGTATCCGTCGTCGAAGGTCAGCCCCACCACACCCTTGGGCGGCCCGTCCGGAGCGAGCAGCTCGCGCATGGCGACTCCCCGAAGCCCGAGACGCCGCAGCGTTGCGAACTGCTGGCGGAGCCGATCCGGCGTCACCTGCACCAGTAACGGATCCGCAAGCGTGTCGACGGCGTGATACATCAAGGTGGCCCGGCTCATGTCCGCCTTCCCCTCAGGCCGGCCGCAGCCTGGCCTACCGCCTTGCGCATCGCATGCCCCACCACCCGAGATTCCTCCAGCCCGCTCGCGGCCGTCAGCACGAGGAAGAGGCCGACGGTCAGGCTACCGCCGACGAGCACCTCCATGATGGACGATGAGAAGGTCCGGCTCAGCAGCCAGCCAGCGCCGGCTGACGCGAACGCCGCCACGGTCGCGATCAGGAGCACCCTTCGGAGGTCACGTGTCCCGAAGCGGACCACGCGACGACGCATGCCGCCCATCAGGAGCAGCGCACTGACGCTGACACCGACCGCGTTGCCGATCGCGAGCGCGACGACCCCGAACAGGTGGACCAAAGTAACGTCGAGCACGATCGTGACCACGAGACCGATGGCCGTCGACACGGCCGGGATCCAGTTCCGGTTTCCTCTGCTGAAGCAGACGATCGTTCCCGCGCCGAGCAGCACTTGGCCCAGCAGGCCAGCGCTGTACACCCTCATCACGTCGGCGGTGGCCACGGTGTCGCTGGTGTCGAACGCGCCGCGCTGATACAGCAGGCGGACACTGGGTTCGGCGAACACGATGAGGAAGGCGATGGCGGGCAGGATCAGCAAGACCATCCGGCGCAGCTCCTGATCGACCCTGCCCCGTAGGGCATCGGGATCCGCGGCGATGCGCGCCAGGGCGGGAAAGGACAGGGTCAGGATCGTGACCGCGATCAGCATCGGCATCTGTGCGACCTTGCTCGCGAAGTTCACGTACGAGATCGAGCCTGGGTCCAGGGTCGAGCCGACGATCCGCTCGACGAAGACCTGGGCCTGCCGACTCAGCGAGTACGCAGCCGTCGGAATGAAGGCCGTGGCCGCGAGCAGGAGCCGTCGGTCGAAGGTCAGCCGCAGCCCGCTCAGCGGGCTGACTCGGACGAAGCCGGGGACGAGCACGACCACCATCAGCGCACTGCCGACCGCGAGACCCAGGGCGGCGCTGAAGACCCCCAGCCGCGTGTGCAGGGCGAACATCGTGGCCAGGATTCCCACGTTGTAGGCGACGTAGATGCTGGCCGGCGCAATGAAGCGATGATGGGCCCGTTGCGCGGCCATCAGGTACCCCGCCAGCCCCATGAACAGCACCGTCGACCCCGCGACCCGGAAGCAGCGGATGGCCAGGGCACGGTCCGCGATGCCCGGAGCGAGCAGGTCGATCAGCACGGGAGCCGCCACCACGGAGAGGGCGGTGAGAAGCCCGAGCATCACGAGAAGCGGCAGCAGGGTGGCGCGGATGATCGGAGTCACCGATCCCCGTCGCGTCAAGGCCTTCACGAACACCGGCACCATCAGGAAGGACATCGCGCCCTCCATGAGGAGGACCGTGACGGTCTCCGGAATCGTCCAGGCGACGAGGAAGGCATCGGTGTCCCCACTCGCACCGAAGAATCCGGCGAGAGTGAGGTCACGCAGCAGTCCGAGGGCGGAACTGACCAGCAGCAACGCGGTGACGGCGACGGTCGTGCGGGTACGGACGCGTTCACCAAAAGTCCGGTTGGTTTCCGGGGACTCCCCGACTCGGTGGCGCGCGGAGTCGGCCGGTGTCTCGTGATCAGCTTCCATCAGGGTGACGCGGGGGTGGAGGCGCACCCACGGGGGTGCCTGGTGGCAGCCGTCGACCATCGTTCGACGGTCGGATCCGAAGCGGGCACCTCGCCAGCGTAGATCGTGCCGCCTCGACGCGAGGACTCTCCCGGTGTTTCCGGATCGCTCTCTCGAGTCGGCCATTCGGCCGACAGCCGGATGGAACCAAGGAACGGGTCCTCATGCTCGCGCTGCGGGCACTAGGATGAAGTCTCGCGGCATCTCGGTCGTGGGGGGTCATTGCGCCGTCGCTGAAATGAGTCAAGGAGTCAATCCTGTGGATGCCTCTGTGCGGACGCCGGAGGGCCAACGTCCGTTCTCGCTGCAGTCCGCCGGGGGACAGACGGGGCCTTCGCGCGTACCCGCAAGGCGATTCCACGTTCCCCGCATCCCCGTCGGCCCCTACCTCGTGGCCGGCGACGTGATCGCTCTGCTCGTCGTGGCGCTGGTGACACCGTCCGATCCGTCAGACGTGGCTGCCATGCCCGCCCTTCTCCTCTCGCTCCACCTCTCCGGCCTCTACCGCTCGCGCCTGACGCTCTCGCTGCTCGACGATCTCCCCGACCTGACGCGCGGCATCGTCGCACTCCTCTTCGTGTCCATGGCCTTGCACGTGCTGACTACGAGCGACAACCACAACGGCCCGTGGTACCTGTTGCTGGCCCTCCCGCTGTTGTGCGTGATCAGGTTTGCGGCGTACTGCGTGGTCCGAATGGCCCGTCGTCAGGGTTATGTCCATCACCGCGCCGTGATCATCGGCGCCGGGCGTGTCGGGATCGCACTGGTGCACAACCTCAACACCCGGCCGGAGTACGGGATCGAGGTCGTGGGTCTGGTCGACGACAATCCGCGGGTGACCGACCCCGCTGATCTTCCCGCCCCTCTCCTCGGGGGTTACAACGACATCGCGGAGATCATCAGGGAGCACGACGCCCGCCAGGTCATCGTGGCCTTCGGGACGATGCGCGAGGTGCAGCTGGTGGAGATCCTGCGCACCTGCGACCGGCTCGCCTGCGAGATCTTCTTCGTTCCTCGGCTCTTCGAGATCCACGCCACGACCCGTGACATGGACGAGATCTGGGGAGTCCCGCTGGTGCGGATCCGCCGGGCTCCCTTCCGCAAGTTCGCCTGGCGGGTCAAGCGCTCGTTCGACGTCGGAATCTCCCTGGTGTCGCTGATCCTGCTCAGTCCGCTTCTGGCCGCGTGTGCGCTCGCGGTGAGGCTCGAGGGGGGCCCCGGCGTGCTGTTTCGTCAGGAGCGCGTGGGTCTGGACGAGCGACCGTTCACCCTCCTCAAGTTCCGCTCGATCAAGCCATCCGACGAGAAGGAGTCGGCCACGCGGTGGAACGTGGCCGACGAGGCGCGGATCGGGCCGGTCGGCCGGTTCCTCCGGCGCACCTCTCTCGATGAGCTGCCACAGCTCTGGAACGTCTTGGTGGGCGACATGAGCCTGGTCGGTCCACGGCCAGAGCGTCCGTTCTTCGTCAAGCGCTTCCGTCATCACATCCCGCGGTACCTATCGCGTCACCGTGTTCCTGCGGGGATGACCGGGCAGGCACAGGTGCACGGACTGCGTGGTGACACCTCTGTGGCTGAGCGCGCTGCCTTCGACAACTACTACATCGAGAACTGGTCGCTGTGGGGAGACGTCAAGATCATGGTGCGAACGGTTGGACAGGTCTTCCGGCAGAGCGGAGGCTGAGTCCGGGATGAGCCGTCGCATCCTGCATGTGACGCAGGCGGTGGAGGCTGGGGTCGGAGCCATGGTCGCGGCGATGGCCGATCATCAGGCTGCCCATGGCTGGGACGTCAGAGTCGCCTGCCCGGCACCCAGTGAGCTGACCGCCCGCCTCGACAGCCGGGTGGGAATCGTCCCCTGGAAGGCGGGCCGCGATCCCGGACTGGACGTGCCCGATGAGGTCCGCAGGCTGAGGTCCATCGTCGACGCGGTCGCTCCCGATGTCATCCATCTGCACAGCTCGAAGGCAGGCCTGGCCGGGCGGCTGGCCGTGCGCGGCTCCATCCCCACCATCTTCCAGCCCCACGCCTGGTCCTTCCTCGCAGTCGACGGGCTCACCCGGTCCGCGGCCGTCGGGTGGGAGCGCTTCGCCGTGCGGTGGACCGATCTGGTCATCCTCGTCAGTGACGCGGAGGCGCACGCCGGTGCGGACGTCGGTGTCGCGGCGGGCAACGCCCTGGTGGTCCCGAACGGGATCGACGCCGACACGTTCTGCCCTGGGGAGCGCGCCGCAGCGCGCCGGGACCTCGCGCTCGAACCCGACCCCCTGGTCGTCTGCGTCGGCCGACTGTGCCGGCAGAAGGGTCAGGACCTGCTGCTGGACTGCTGGCCCGAGGTGCTGCGTGCGGTACCGAAGGCCCGACTCGTGCTGGTCGGAGACGGCCCTGATCGGGAGGCCCTGGAGCGACGCGGGGTGCCTCGTGTCCATTTCGCCGGGCCGCGGCAGGACGTGGTCGACTGGTATGCAGCCGCCGACGTCGTCGCCGTCCCGTCCCGGTGGGAGGGGATGGCCCTCGTGCCGCTGGAAGCGATGGCCTGCGCGCGACCGGTGGTGTCCTTCGGGGTCGCGGGGATGGCTCAGTCGGTGGGCGAGGGAGGTCACGTGGCGGCCGCCGGCGACCTTGCCTCCTTCACGGCGGCGCTGGTGTCCCGACTGACGGATCCCGGGTCGGCCGAGCTGGAAGGCCGAGCCGGTCGCGCTCGCGTCGTGGAGCAGTTCAGCGTTGCTCGCTCGGTGGACGAGGTGACGGCCGCCGCCACCACACTCGTGAGCTGAGACCGAACTCCTCAAACCCGCCCGGCGGCCCGGTGACGACGTGCCTGCTCCGTGAGGGCCCGCACCAGGTCGACCGCCTCGACGACGTCCCGGTGCGGACCCACCCACCGGCTGGCCCCGCTCGGCATGTCGAGGTAGACCGTGGCCAACCCGCACCGCCGCTGCACCCAGCCTTGCTGCACGGACACGCTCTGGACGCGTGCGTACGGGACGTAGCTCACCGTCCGCGTGAGCCATCCGGTCCGGCTGACCGCACCGTGGTCGAGCAACGCCACCCCGAACCAACGCCAGGCCCATGGGTCCAACAACCGCGCCCGCCGCCCCGGACCCACCACGTCGCCGGACTCGATCGCCTCGCCAGCGACGTCACTGGCCAGACGCACCGCCACCGCGTCATCGGCCACCGGCATCAGCGACGCGCCTGTCGTCTCGTCGGCGCCGGCCACGTCGACACTCACTCGCGCCCACCCGAACCGCCGCCACAGCACGGGGCGCTCGACGCGCAGGGCCTGCACCCGGTCGACGTCGATGGTCCGGTTGGTCGTGGAGGTGAGGCCGGCACGCGTCCTGATGCCGGTCGGCGTACGCATCACGGTGAAGTCGGCGTCGCGCAGGATGGTCGCCACCTGCTGCCGCAACTGGACCAGGATCGCGATCGACACGGGGATGATGCCGGCGGCGCCGGCAGCGAGCGCCTGCCACCCGAACACCACGCCCAGCACGACCACGGCCACCAACCACACGAGCAGCAACAGCCAGACCCACGCGCCGTCGAGCAGACTCGCCTTGACCAGGTGCTCGGTGTCGACGTGCCCGATGACCTCATCCGGTATGACGGCCGCCGGCTCACCATGGGCCGTCTGCGAGTCCGTCGCCGCGTTCACCGACGTATGCCGCAGGATCTCGTGTCGCAGGTCCCACGCGTCCGGAACGCTCAGGTAGGACAGGTTGACCGACGCACCTTCGCCGGCTGCCATGTCGAGCTTCACCGCCGCCAGGCCGAGGAGCCGCGGGACGAACGGCTGGTTGACGTCGACGGACTGCACGCGCTTGAGCCGGACCTGGCTGCGTTGTCGGTTGATGATGCCTCGGTGATAGAGCAGGGTCCCCGGTTCCCCGGCTTCGGCCACGATCGCGAACCCGGTGGCACGCCAGGACGCCCACCCGAGGGCGACCGACGCCGCCGCCGCGGCCGCTACGACCAGGAACGCCCGCACCACCACGCCCGTCTCGGCATCCCCGTGCAGGGCGTGCCAGATCCAAGCGAGCTTGGCGGCGTCGTCGCGGAAAGCGCCGAGGCCGAGTGCGCCCGCCAGCCCGACCAGCCGCCACGACTTGAACAGTGGGGTCAGGGGGTGCAGTCGGCGGAGCTCGATGCCGGCGCGCCCGTCCGCCTCCACGTCGGTCGCGTCGACGCTCACAGGCCCGCCGACAGCGCTTCGCCCTTGGCCGCGAGCCGGTCCCGCAGTGCATGCGCGTCCTCGACCGGCAAGCCAGGGATGGTCGCGTCCGTCGATGCCGACGCCGTGACGAGCTTGACGGTGGCGATACCGAGGCGCTGTGCGATGAGGTTGGCCGAGACTTCGATGACCTGCATGCGGCCGTAGGGGACGACCGACAGCGACCGTCGCAGCCGCCCGTGCGTCACGAGCAGGTCCTGCTCCCGCTCGGCGTACATCCACGAGGACACGATTCGCGGGACCACCCAGAACCAGTTCACCGCCGCCACCGCGAGAGCGACCAGTCCGGGGATCAGCAGCCCGAGGTAGGACGAACCGCGCGACGCCAGCACGGCGGCCCCGGCCACGAGAACGAGCCCGACCAGGCCGACGACCGCGACCGGGATCCGACGTTCGGTGACCAGCTTCGGTGAAACCGGACGCCAGTCCAGGCCTGGCTCGAGGAACAGCCGGTCCCCCATCGCATCTCTCACACGACCCAGCCTAGGCGGGTCCTGATGGCACCGACCGACCCTGCCCTCCCCCATCTCCCGGAGTTGCGGGAGACGTGCAGCCCGCTTCGTCCCCGCAACTCCGGGAGTCGAGGGCGCGGGTCAGGCGAGGTCTCGCGGCTCGGTGAGGCGGAAGTTGTTGCCCGACGGGTCTCGGAAGCCGGCGTCGATGCCGTAGGGACGTTCGGTCGGCTCCTCCTGGAACTCGACGCCTCGCGCGGACAGCTCTTCGTAGGACTTCTGGCAGTCGTCGGTGGTGAGGAAGACCGTGCTGGTCCCGCCCTTGGCCAGCAGGTCGCGGATCTGCCGCTCCATCTCGGCGTCGAACATGGGTGGCCCCATGATGGCCATCAGCACGATGGAGAACTCGTCCTGCCCGGGGGGCGCGACGGTCAGCCACCGGAAGTTGCCCATCTCCGGCACGGTGACGTCCTGCCGGACTTCCATGCCGAGCTTCCTGGTGTAGAAGTCCAGCGCCTCGTCCTGGTCGTGCACCCACACCTGCGTACTCGCGACTCGCATCGTGATCTCCTTCGTCTGTCTGTAAGCCATCTGTGTCGACGACACTAGGGATCAGCTCGGACGGGTGTCTTCTCGAAACGTGCGGTTCTGCGGCCGCCCGTGGGCGCGTACGACGCAGGCCGGGATGACGGCGTACGCCGACGCCGGCGGCAGGCTCGCCCGGTACGCCGTGGGCGAGGTGCCGTAGACCCGCGTGAACGTCGTGGTGAACGATCCGATGCTCGTGAGCCCGACCGCGACACAGATGTCGGCGACGGAGTGGTCGGTCATGCGCAGCAACGCGGCTGCCCGCTCCAGACGCCGGGTCAGCAGGTACGCATGAGGGGTCTCGCCGAAGGCACGGCGAAACTCCCGGCTGAAGTGTGCCGACGACAGCCGCGCGGCAGCCGCAAGGTCGGACACCGTGAGCGGCTCGGCATACCGGGCATCGGCCAGGTCCTTGGCGCGCAGCAGGTGGCGCGTGATCGGGTGCGAGCTCATCACGCCCATCGTCCCACTCGCGTCACCCGCGGTCCTGTCCACCACGGCTCGGAACCAGGGTGCGGTCCCCAGGCCTTCCTGGCAACGGCCAGGGTCCGAGTCACGAGGTCAGGCGGGAGCCAGCGCGGTGGCCATCACGCGGCGGAGGAGGCCCCAGGTCTCCAGCACGCGAGTCCCCTCGTCCCGGAACGACTGGAGCGCCGGGTCGTCTCCCGGGTCGAGCGGGCGCCCTCTTCCCACATGCCGCGCTCCAAGGCCAGCCAGTCGGGCCGCTCCGTCACCTCGATCTGCTCGAACCCCGCCGCAGTTCTTCCTACGCCGCTGCCGGCGACTTGACTGCGCCCTCGCCTGCCGGATCGCCTCCGCCGAGAACAGTTGACAATGGTTTTCATATGAGTTGATAATCGTTTTCATGAAGCGCGTGATCGGCGCGGTCGCCGCCGCCTCCCTCCTCCCGGCCCTGTCCGGGTGTGGCGCGCTGACCGACTCGGGCAAGACCGGCATCGAGGTGGAGGCGGCGTTCTACCCGTATGCGTACGTCGCCCAGCGCGTCGTCGGCGACCACGCCACCGTCACCAACCTCACCACGCCGGGCCTCGAGCCCCATGACCTCGAGCTCACCCCTCGTCAGGTGGCCGACCTGAGTGTCGCCGACCTGGTCATCTACGAAAAGGGTTTCCAGCCCTCGGTCGACCAGGCCGTGGAGCAGAACGCCTCCGGCAAAACGCTCGACGTCACCTCCGTCGTACCCCTCGAGAACACCGGCGCACCCGAGGAGGCCGACACCGACCTCGCCGGCGATCCGCACATCTGGCTCGACCCGACCTTGCTGCAGAAGGTCACCGACAAGGTCGCCGCCGACATGGTGCAGGTCGACCCCAAGCACGCGGCCGACTACCGTCGCAACGCCGACGCTCTCAAGGCCGACCTCCGACGCCTCGACGTCGCGTTCAAGCAGGGGCTCAGCAACTGCCGACGCACCGCCTTCGTGACCAGCCACGCGGCGTTCGGCTACCTCGCCCAGCGCTACGACCTCACGATGATCCCGATCGCCGGGCTCTCCCCCGACGTCGAGCCCAGCCCGCAGCACATCGCCCAGATCCAGGACCTGATCACGTCCGACGGGATCACCACCGTGTTCTCCGAGGTGCTGGGCAGCAAGAAGTACGCCGACACACTCGCCGGCGACATCGGCGTCACCGCCGCCGTGCTCGACCCGATCGAGGGGCTGTCGAGCTCCGACCCCCATGCCACCTACTTGTCCCTGATGCGCCAGAACCTCGCGGCTCTGGAGAAGGCGAACGGTTGCTCATGACCACCCCACGTCAGACCCCCAGCCTTGCTCCCACCCAGGCGCACGGCCCAGCCGGCAGCGCGGTCGTCACGGTCCACGGAGGCAACGTCGCGCTCGGCGGCCGGCCTGTCCTGCGCGGCATCGAGCTCGCCGTCCGGCCCGGAGAGGTGGTGGCGATCCTGGGTGCCAACGGCTCGGGCAAGTCCACGCTCGTGCGCGGCCTGATGGGGCTGACGCCGTGGACGTCGGGCGACGTACGCCTGTTCGGTGACCCGCTTGCGTCGTTTCGGCAGTGGCAGCGCGTCGGCTACGTGCCTCAGCGCATCACCGCCGCCGGCGGCGTCCCCGCGACGGTGGCCGAGGTCGTCGGCTCCGGCCGGTTGTCGCGACGACGGCTGCTCATGCCGATGGGCCGGCGCGACCGCCAGGCCGTGCGCAACGCCATCGCCGCCGTCGAGCTGACCGACCGCACCCACGACGCCGTGGGGCAGCTGTCGGGCGGTCAGCAGCAACGCGTGCTCATCGCCCGCGCCCTCGCCGGCGAACCCGACCTGCTCGTGCTCGACGAACCCAACGCAGGCGTGGACCACCACAACCAGATCGGTCTGGCCGACACGCTGCGCCCGATGGTCAGCGCGGGAGCCACCGTGCTCTTCGTGCTGCACGAGCTCGGCCCGCTGGCACCACTCATCGACCGAACCGTCGTACTCCGCGAGGGGCGGGTCGCGTATGACGGTCCGCCGCCCGACGACGAGACGCTCGAGTCGTTCCACGACCACCACCGGCCGCGGCTGCACTCCGACCACGTGCCGATGAAGAGCGGGTGGGACCTGTGAACCTGCTCGCCTACGACTTCATGGTCCGCGCGCTGCTGGCGGCGGCATTCACCGGCTTCGCCGCACCGGCGGTCGGCACCTACCTCGTGCAGCGCCGGCTGGCCCTGATGGGCGATGGCATCGGCCACATCGCCGTGACCGGAGTCGGGCTCGGCCTGCTGACCGGCCACTCCCCCGTCTGGACCGCGGTGATCGTCGCGATCCTTGGCGCCGTTCTCATCGAGCTGGTCCGCGAGCGCGGAAACACCAGCGGGGACGTGGCACTGGCGCTCATCTTCTACGGCGGTATCGCCGGGGGCGTGATGGTGACCGGCCTGGCCGGCGGCAGCGCACAGACCCTGCAGAACTACCTGTTCGGGTCGATCACCACGGTGTCGCCATCGGACGTCTGGACGGTCGTGGTCCTCGCGGCGATCGTGATCTTCGTGGCGATCGGCTTCGCCCCGCAGCTCTTCGCGGTCTGCCAGGACGAGGAGTTCGCGCGGGTGACCGGCATGCGCGTCCGGGTCTACACCATCACCACCTCGGTGATGGCGGCCGTGACCGTGACGGTCGCGATGCGCACGGTGGGGCTGCTTCTGGTCAGCGCCTTGATGGTGGTGCCGGTGGCGACCGCGCAGCAGGTGGCGCGCGGGTTCAAGGTGACGATCGTGGTGGCGATGCTGCTCGGGACGCTGGCGTCCGTCGCCGGCGTGGTGACCAGCTTCTACGCCAACGTCGCCCCGGGTTCGACGATCGTGCTGCTGGCGCTGGCCGGGTTCGTGGCGGCGTGGCCGTTCGGGGCGTTGTTGAGGCGGCGTCGGCGGCTGGCCGAACCGTTCCCGGTCAGCGACGACGCCATGCCGCACGACGTCATACCCGAGCAGGCGCATGAGCACCAACACGGCGAGGACTGCGGCCATCAGGCGGTCGAGCACGGCGACCACATCGACTACGTTCACGACGGCCATCGGCACGCCATGCACGGCGACCACTACGACGAGCACTGAGGGGACCGAGCATGGACAGGCAGCCCGAGACCACCAGCAGCGTCACGGTCGGCGCCCGCCCGACCCGGCAGCGCAAGGCCGTGGTGGCAGCGCTGGGCGACAGCGACGTGTTCCGCAGCGCGCAGGACATCCACGCCGCGCTACGCGAACGCGGTGACGACGTCGGCCTCACCACGGTCTACCGCACCTTGCAGGCGCTCGCCGACGGAGGTGACATCGACGTACTGCGGACGCCGGACGGCGAGTCTGTCTACCGCCAGTGCAGCACCGGCCACCACCACCATCTCGTCTGCCGCGGCTGCGGGCTCACCGTCGAGATCGAAGGCCCGGCGGTCGAGACATGGGCCACCAAGACTGCGCACGCGCACGGCTTCGCCGAGGTGGAGCACACGCTGGAGATCTTCGGCACCTGCCACACCTGCGCCCACCACCGCTGACCGCCTGGCGTCCGGCCGACCTCGTGGAACGGGTGCCCGACGCCATGCCCGGTTGGCGGTACCTTGGCACCATGGCGACACATTGGACCCTGTGTGGTGACGCGGCTGATCCGCACCGGCTCGCTGCCTTCTGGGCGGGCGCGCTCGGCTACGTCCCTGAGCCGGGGTATGACGACCCCGACGGTGCTTCACTCGTCGACCCGGACGGCAAAGGTCCGGCCGTCGGGTTCCTGCGGGTGCCCGAGGGCAAGACGGCCAAGAACAAGCTGCACATCGACATCCGGGTCGCCGGCGAGCCGCCCTGGGACCTGGTCGAGCGCGAGCAGCTCATCCGGGCGAAGGCGGCCGAGCTGGTCACCGCCGGGGCCTCGATGGTCCGCGAGGATCCCCACGGCGAGGTCCTCGGTCACATCGTGATGCTCGACCCCGAAGGCAACGAGTTCTGCGTCGCCTGACCCCGGTTCAGCGGAGGAAGCAGCACACGCAGGCCTTGTTGCCCTCGGCGTCGGCCAGCACGACGTACGCAGGAGCGTTGGCATCGTCGACCACCCGGCCACCTGCCGCGACAGCGGCCGCGATGCGCTGCTCGGCCACGTCGTGCGGCAGCCACACGTCGAGGTGGAACCGCTGTCGCGGGGTCTCGTGTGCGTCGGTCTCCTGGAACCACAGGTTCGGCAGCTGTCCCGACGGGTCGCGTATGTCGTCGCCGGCGAACGTGCCGCTGTCACCGGTGAGCAGCGCCGCCCAGAACGGTCCCAGCGCCGCAGCGTCGGAGGTGTCGAGCGCGAGCTCGATCGTGGCGACCTCCTGCGGCTGAGGCGTAATCCCCAGCTCCGCGGCGATCTTGCTGATCTCGCGGGCGAGCTCGACGTCGCGCCGCGTCACCCACGACACGATCCGCTCGGGCCCGTCTTCGGGGCGATAGACGGCATCGTGGCTGATCAGGGTCACGTCGACGTGGTCGGACGACAGTGTCACGCCCGGGTGGCGGCCACCGGCCTGCGCTACCTCGCCCACCGCGGCCACGAACCGTAGGCCGGTGGCGAAGTCGTTGGTGCGGAATCGCCCATGGAAGGCCTGGCTGAGCTTGCGCCAGTCGTCGAGCTGTGCCTCGAGGATCTGCTCGGTGTCGAGCATCAGCAGGTCGATGGTGGTGGCGTTCGTCATACGAGCGACCCTAGGACCAGTTCCGGACGTTCTACTTCCGCATGGGAGACAGGTCGAACAATTCGCGGGAACCAGCCGCGGCTCTCAGGACTCGTCTGTTCGGAAGCTCCACACCACCGCCCTGGCAGGAGCAGAGTGGGAATGTCCGAGGAGGCCGGCATGGTCGACAGACCACGTTTGGACGAGCTGTACGACGCGTCGTACCGCCGTCTGGTCGTGCAGCTCTACGCGATCTGCGGTGATCTGTCCGACGCCGAGGATGCAGTGCAGGAAGGTTTCGTCGCGGCCCTGCGGAAGCGCCGCCAGCTCGCCCAGGTGCAGAATCCGGAGGCCTGGGTACGAACGACCGCCCTCAACCACCTGCGCGGTGGCTGGCGGCACGCGGCAGTGGTGCGCAAGTACCAGGCCCGTGTGCCCGGCCCGCAGCAGCCGGTGCAGGTCGGCCCCGAGCATGTCGCCATCGTGGCCGCCTTGTCACAGGTCGACGAAAGCCAGCGCGAGGTGGTCGTGCTCCACTACCTGGCCGACCTGGCGACCGCAGAGATCGCCGCCGAGCTGGGAGTTCCCGAAGGAACGGTCAAGTCGCGGCTGTCCCGGGCCCGAGCCCGGCTGGCTGGTCTGCTCGACGACAGGGAGGAGCATCGCCATGTCTGACCTGGACCTGCTGCACCGCCTCGGCGACCAGATCGTGCCCCCTCCGCTCGACGCGCTGCGTGAGACTGCGCGGCGGCGTACGCGCCGCACCGTGACCGTGTCGACTGCGATTGCCGCAGCCGCCGCGGTGGTCGTGGCGGGTGCCCTGCACTCCGCCGTGACCGACCGCGACTCGGCGCCTCAGCCGACCAACCGCCCGCCCACGGTGGACAGCTCTCGCCCCATCACGCACGCCGAGGGGGCGACCGTGCACTACGGCGACCAGGACATCACCCTGCCCGGCCGGATCGTCGAGCTCGACCTCACCGACGACGGCGTGATGGTCCGCACCGCCGACAACCGGGTGTGGTTCACCGACGGCGGTGCCGCAAACGAGATCAGCGCGATCGGCGAGTCGCACTGGGAGGACGAGTCGGACGGGGGCGACGTCCTCTGGGGCAGCTACGCGGGCCGCATGGTGTCCAGCGACTCCGGATCCGAAGTCGCCTGGTTCGAGTTCCCCAAGCCGCGTTACCCGGAGGTGGTTGTCTACGACACCGCATCACGTCAGGTCGTGTACCGCGATCGCGATCCTGTCGACCTGCCGTACACCGGCGTCACGTCCGGGCTCTACGCGGTCGATGCCGACGCGGTCTACGGCTTCACGGACCTGACCTTCGGCGAGGCGCTGTCGCCGACCTGGCGGATCGAGCTCGCCACCGGAGACTTCAAGCCTATGCAGTCGCTCCAGCCCTATCAGGCGATCCTCCGCAACCGGGGCCTGGCCCGGACTCTCCTGATCAGTGATCGCACCAATGATCCCGCGGACTTCGTGCCCTTCGACGGCGTCGTGGAGTTCTCGGTGGTCGGCACGCGGATCACGGCCGCGGGCAGGGAGCCGCACTTCGTCAGGGACGGCCTGACGGGACAGGACTTCGAGTTCAACGCGCCTCCCGGGTACGCCGAAACCCGGTCTGTGTGGCTGGTGCAGTGGCTGGACGACGACACCGTCGTCTTCCACACGAAGCAGCACGGTGGGGTGGACCTGCTCGAGTGTCACGTCTCCACGGGCGATTGCCAGGTCGCGGTGCAAGCGCCGGCCAACGCGGTCGTGCCCGAGATCGGTTGACCGTGTTTCCCAGAATCCACGGGAACCGGGAACGACGCTCAGACCTCGTCTTGTACAGAGAGCTCTGCACCTGACTGGAGGCCATCATGATCCGACGAACCGCTGCTACCGCGTCAGCGGCCCTGGCCACGCTGGCCACGCTGGCGACAGTCGGCGCCTGCTCCAGCACCGACACGACCCCGAACAGCGGCGACACCACGACCACCCAGTCGTCCGACCCCACCACCGCTCCCCCGTCGGACGAGCCGATCGATCTCAGCGAGATCCCCGAGGGCACCACCTTGGAGCCCGGCAAGTACGCCGTAGGGCTCCTGGATGACAACGGTCCGACGCGGGCCATCGTCGACGTGCCCGCCGGCTACTTCTCCTCATTCGGAGGTTCGGTGATCGGCTCCGACAGCGGCGATATCGCCTTCTGGGGGAAGGTGACACAGGTGGACACCGATCCCTGCCTCGGCGGGAAGCGTGTCGAGGCCGGCACGAGCGTGCGCGACCTCGCCTCCCTCCTGGTCGCCCAGAAGAACATGAAGGCCACGCAAGCCAATCCGGTGACCATCGGCGGTTACCATGGGGTCCACCTCGAGACCACCGCGCCCGGTGACATCCAGCGGTGCCGAGGTGGCGTCGTCACCATCTACACCGCCGGGGGCGGCTGGCTGAGCTGGGACGTGCCCAGCGCGACCTTCGACCAGTGGATCCTGGACGTGGAGGGCCACCGTGTGGTCGGCGGGGCGCGGATCACTCCGGACGCCGCCAACCGTGCCGAGCTCATCGACATGGTCGAGTCCGCCCGGTTCAGCTGACCGGCTAGCCGGGTGGCTGCCACCGCGCCGACCTTGGGCGAGTCGCGCTACCGCGCTGCCCGGAGCAGGGACGTGAAGTCGCCGACCGGCCCCAGGTGGCCGAGCTTGTCGGGGTTGACGATCGAGCTGATCCTGGTGATCTGACCACCGTCGACCTCGAGCGACCACACCCCGACCAGTCGCTCATCGTGATCCAGGAAGAGCGCACCCGGACCGCCGTTGATCTGCACGGGACGGATGGAAGCCCCCGGCACGCGGACGGCCAACCGCATCCAGTTGAGCAGCAGCCGCGCGACGCGGTCGCGGCCGCGCAGCGCCCGCGCAAGCGCAGGGACCTTGCCGCCACCGTCGCCCGTCAGCTCGACGTCGTGAGCCAGCAGCGCCTCGAGTCCGGCGAGGTCGCCTTCTCGGGCTGCCGCGAGGAACCGGCGGCCCAGCTCGTCGCGCTGTTCGCGTGTCGTCTCGAAACGGGGTCGCCCCTTCTCCACGTGACGTCTGGCCCGGGTGGCGAGCTGACGTACGTTGTCCTCGCTCTTGCCGACGATCGTGGTGATCTCCGGATACCCGTAGCCGAATACGTCGTGCAGCAACAGGACGGCCCGCTGCTCCGGCGACAGGTTCTCCAGCAGCACCAGCATCGCCAGCGACAGCGAGTCAGCCGTCTCGGCATGCTGGACCGGGTCGTCACGGCCGTTGGTGATGATCGGCTCAGGCAGCCAGTCGCCGACGTACCGCTCGCGGCGTACTCGTGCCGACCGGAGTTCGTTGATCGCCAACCGGGTCGTGATCGTCGCGACGAAAGCGCGCGGCGAGCTCAGCTCCTCGCCCGAATCGAGCGTCTGGTGCACCCGCAGCAGCGCCTCCTGGACGACGTCCTCGGCCTCCGAAACGCTGCCGAGCATGCGGTAGGCGATCGCGAAGGCTACCGGCCGCAGCTCGTCGAGCAGCTGCTCACGATCGGTCATACCGCTACGAAACCATGCCGCCAGCTCGGATGGGCCGGCTGCCAGCCGAGCTCGCGCTTGGCCTTCGCGTTCGAGGCACCGCGGGCGTCGGTCATCATCACCACGCCGGCCTCCCCCGCGAACAGCCGCCCGACGAACTTCGGCACACGCATCGGCTTCTTGGCGCCGAGGTCCTGAGCGAGCGCAGGCAGCCACTCGGCGACCGGCGCGGGGTCGTCGTCGACGATGTTGTAGACACCGGGCCGGCCGCGTTCGACGGCCGCCACCGTCGCCTCCGCAGCGTCAGCGACGTGGATGAACGACCAGACACCACCTCCGTTACCGACCAAGGGGAACTTGCGCTGGCGGACCAGCTCGGACTGCGCGCCGTCGGCCGCCATCGACGTGCCAGGCCCGTAGAACGCGCCATACCGCAGCACGATCCCTTCGGTCCACTGCGCGCCGAGGACCACCTCTTCGAGATGACGGATCGCGGCCATGGTTCCCCGCATCTCGCGCGCCGGTGTGGGGTCGAGCGGATCCGCCTCGCTCTTCACCGGTCCACCCGTACGGGCATAAGGCCAGGCGCCATAGCTCTGGGCCACAAACCGGCGTACGCCGATCGCCTGGCCGGCTGAGAGCAGGTGATCGGTCCCTTCGGTGCGCAGGCGGTTGGTGAGGGCGAAGTCACGATCGAAGTGGCGCGGGTTCAGCGACCCGATCGCGGTCAGCTGGTGGATGATCACGTCTGGTTTGGCCTGCGCCACGGCCTCGGCCACCTGGTCGGCAACGAGCGCGTCCGCGACCACCGGAACAGCGCCCAGGTCTTCGAGCAGCGCCTTCTTCGACGCGCTGCGCGTCATCCCATGGACCTCGTGTCCTGCCTCCACGAGCCTCGGCACCAGCTGCCTGCCGATCGCCCCGGTCGCCCCTGCGACAAATGCCCTCATCGTCAACTCCTCTTTCCAGGATTACCTGTCACCCCATAAGACAAGACATGGCCCCCGGCTGTGACACCTCCGGTGCCTGACTGCTCGTTCCAGTCGTGGAGCGTGCTGTTCAGAGCAGCGTGGCGACAGGTGCCACTTCGACGACGCCGCGCAATGCCTGTGCCAACGTCGCGTCGCCGGTGATCAGCGCGTCTGCGTGCAGCCGGGTGAGAGCGACATACTCCGCGTCGTACGTCGCCGCCCAGCCGAGCTCGTCCGCAACCCGCCAGGCGGTACGACGCAAGCGCGAGTCGCCGAGCAGCCGCATCGGCAAGGAGTTGATGCGCTCGACGTGGTCACGCGCCATCTTGCGATCGAGACGACCGTCCACCACCGACTCGTGGAGGAGGGACAGCACCTGCGACCGGATCAGCGCAGGCGCCATCAACCGGTGTGTGCCGGGGTCGCTGAAGCCGTGTGTCACCAGTTCGATGGCGGCGGGAGCGTCGACGACGTAGGTGGACATGGCTACTCCTCGGTGACGGCAAGCGGCGGAGGCATCACCACGATCTTGCCGGGTGAACCGGACGGAAACTGACCGGTTTCGGCTATAGCCTGGGCCGCATGACCACTAGCGACAGCAAACCACGTACCAGCGCGCTCATCGTCGTCGACGTGCAGAACGGCAACACCGAGGATGGCTGGCAGCGCGACGCCGTGATCGGCCGCATCCGCACGCTGATCGACCGGGCCAAGGCCGTGGGCGCGCCCGTGGTCTGGATCCAGCACGAGGCGGGTCCCTTCAAGCCGGGCTCTGACCCCTGGCAGATCGTCGAAGAGGTCCGGCCGGGCGAGGGCGAGACCGTGATCGGCAAGCAGTACCTGGACTCCTTCGCCGAGACTCCTCTACGGAAGGAGCTCGACCAGCTCGGCGTCGGGCACCTCGTGATCTGCGGGGCCGCGACCGACGCGTGCATCCGGGCCACCACCGCGCGGGCGCTGATCGAGGGCTACGACACCACCCTGGTCGCCGACGGACACACCACCGACGAGGGGCCGTGGGACCTGCCGCTGCCCGACGGTCGGGAGGTGCCGATCGGGGGCGAGTTGATGGTGGCCTACACGAACTTCTTCGTCGCCGACACCGAGTACCCCGGCGTCACCACGTCGGTCGTCAACGCCGACCAGGTCGAGTTCACGGTCTGACGCCCCGCTCCTCGGCGAACAGGGCACACCCAGGGCCAGGAGACGTTCGACAAGTTCACGATCAAGCTGATGTGGCGCTTCTTCGGACGCCGTTGCTGTCGGGTTCATGCGTCCTCCATCGGTCCCGCGAAGCCCCGCCCTTTGTGAGGCTGCCCCCCCTCGTAGTCCCGGCAATGACGCGTTCGGGCCATTGCCGGGGTACTCATGGCGTGGGCATGCCGCCCCCGCCATCGATCGAATCGTCATCGAGAACGAGACTGACCTCATGCAGATGTCCTTTGCCGGCCGGCTGATCGAGTGGCGCGGACCGTCGCCGTACTACTTCGTCCCTCTTCCCGACGAGGAGGCCGCTGACGTCCGAGAGGTTGCCGCGGCCGCCACCTACGGGTGGGGCGTGATCCCGGTCGACGCCAGGATCGGCGGGGTCACCTTTCAGACCTCGCTGTTTCCCAAGGACGGCGGATATCTGCTCCCCGTGAAGGACAGCGTGCGCCGGCCCCAGGCCCTGTCGCCCGGTGACGAAGTCACGGTGGAGCTGACCATCAGGCTCAGGCTCTAACCGGAATCCGCCCCGGCGGCCATGCCCACCAGCGCCGGGCTGACGCCGACCACCAAGAAGGCGGCGAAGAAGTCGGCCAAGAAGACCGCGCGGAAGGGCGAGGGCCAACCCCTCGCCACTTCCAACGTATAGCGCAGTGGGGGGCTTGCGGCAAGACCCCCGTCGTGCCGCAGAATCGCCGGACCTGACCACACGCTACGGACTGGAGCTGATCGCGTGACCCCGCCGATGAGCAGCGCGTTCGACCTTTCCGACCGCCTGGCCGCCAAGGCCGACCCCTCGATGATCGCTACGGACGAGCAGCACTTCGCGGCCATCTCGGCGAGCCTCGAGGAGTCGGTGGCCGACCTCACCCGACGGCTTGATGCCGAGCGCGCAGCGCCCGGAGGCATGGGACAGCAGGCAATGGACCGGGACCTGGAGATCCACCGGCTGGCCTCTCGGCTGGGCGTCTTGCAACGCTTCAGCCTGGACCTCTGCCTTGGCCGCATCGTCAGCGACCACGACCCCGAGCCGGTCTACATCGGACGGCTCGGCCTCACCGACAGTGAAGGTCGCCGACTCCTCGTCGACTGGCGGTCCCCCGCGGCTGAGCCGTTCTTCGGCGCGACCCATGCCAACCCGATGGGCTTGGCCAGTCGCCGCAGGTACCGCTGGAACCGGGGCCGGATCAGCGACTACTGGGACGAGGTGTTCACTCCGGACGGCTTCGAGGGGCATGCAGCCCTCGACGACCAGTCGGCGTTCATCGCGAGCCTTGGCGCCAGCCGGTCGGGCCGCATGCACGATGTGCTCGGCACCATCCAGGCCGACCAGGACGCCATCGTCCGGGCAGGATCGCGCGGCTCCCTCGTCGTCGACGGCGGTCCGGGGACCGGCAAGACCGTTGTCGCTCTGCATCGGACCGCCTACCTGCTGTACTCCGACCCGCGGCTCGGTCATCGCCGGGGCGGCGTGCTCTTCGTCGGTCCACACCAGCCCTACCTGGCCTACGTCGCCGACGTACTCCCGAGCCTGGGCGAGGAGGGTGTGCAGATCTGCACCCTTCGCGACCTCGTTCCCGAGGGAGTGGCTGCTCCGAGCGAGTCCGACCCGACGGTGGCCAGGCTGAAGGCGTCGGCGGACATGGTGAGGGCCATCGAGCCCGCGGTCCAGCTGTACGAGGAGACACCCACCACGGCGATCGTCGTCGAGACCCCGTGGTCGGACGTGGCGATCGACGTCGACGACTGGGTCGAGGCGTTCGATGCACCGGATCCCGGTACGCCGCACAACGAGGCCCGCGACCAGGTCTGGGAGGCAGTCGCCACGATCCTGGCCGACAAGCTGCACGCCACGTTGGACGCCAAGGATGTGTCCTTCGACCAGTTCGAGGCGGCGTTGCGGCTCAACAAGGGCCTGGTCCAGACCGTGACAAGGGCGTGGCCGATGCTCGAGGCGACCGACCTCGTCGCAGACCTGTGGGAGGTGCCGGCCTACCTGCGCAGGTGCGCTCCCTGGCTCTCTCCCGACGAGGTCAGGGCGCTGCAGCGCGTGGACCCGCAGGCCTGGACCGTCTCTGATCTGCCCCTCCTCGACGCGGCCCGGCAGCGGCTCGGCGACCCTGAGGCGTCCCGGCGGAGGCGTCGTCAGCACGCCGTCAACGCCGCCCAGCGCGAACAGATGGCGCGGGTCGTGGACGACTTCAGCGAGGCCACCGACGACGAGTACGGCGTAGGGCTGGTGTCGATGCTGCGCGGCGAGGATTTCCACGACGCCCTGGTCGACGAGACCGCGCTGCCCGCCCCGGACCCGGATCTGCTCGCCGGCCCGTTCGCCCACATCGTGGTAGACGAGGCTCAGGAGCTGACGGATGCCGAGTGGCAGATGGTGCTGCTCCGCTGCCCGTCGCGGAGCCTCACCATCGTCGGCGACCGCGCCCAGGCCAGGCACGGGTTCACGGAGACCTGGGAGGAACGGCTCGAGCGGGTCGGGCTGGACAACATCACCACCGCTTCCCTGAGCATCAACTACCGAACTCCGTCCGAGGTCATGGCGGAGGCCGAGCCGGTGATCCGCGCCGTGCTCCCGGACGTCAACGTGCCGACCTCGATCCGGGACAGCGGCGTACCCGTCGTGCACGGATCCATGTCCGACCTGGACTCGATCCTGAACACGTGGCTCGCCGCATCAGCCAACGGCATCGCGTGCGTCATCGGCTCTCCGACGTTCGAGGCGAGGCCGCGGGTGCGTTCGCTGAGTCCGGAGTTCGCGAAGGGGCTCGAGTTCGACCTGGTCGTCCTCGTCGACCCGGAGTCGTTCGGCGACGGCATCGAGGGAGCCGTCGACCGGTACGTCGCCATGACCCGGGCCACCCAACAGCTCGCCATCCTGACTTGTCAGAGGTAGGGAGCGCTATAGCCGCGCCCACTTCTGACAACTCGGTGAACTCGGCGATGGTTGAGCTGTCCAAGTCACGAGGATCGGAAGAGGTTGACCGAATGAGGGGCCTCGTCGCGGTCTACGCGATCGCTGTCGCCTCCAGCCCACGATCACACCAACAAGATCCTCGGGTTGACCAAGCTGGCTGGGCAGGGCGATCTCATGGTCTCTCTGCGTCGTTGAACGGCACAGATCTCCAGGTGCAGCGACGGGTCGAAGGCGGCCCAGGACCATCGATCATCAACGTGCCCCAGGCAGGCTGCTGGACCTTCTCGTTGAACTGGGGCAGCAACCACGACACCGTGGCGGTGCGCTACGACCCTCTGCCCTGACGTGCCCATCCCAGTTGTCGGTGCCTACGCGGTGCCGTACCGGCGGTCGCGGCGGGCGTAGATGTCGATCGCCTCGTACAACGTGCGCCGGTCGACGTCGGGCCACAGCACGTCCATGAACACCATCTCGGCGTACGCCGCCTGCCAGAGCATGAAGTTGCTGAACCGCTGCTCCCCCGACGTGCGAAGCACCATGTCGACGTCAGGCAGGTCGGGGACATAGAGCGCCTTCGCGAGCCGCGCCTCGTCGATCTTGTCGGGCCTGATCTTGCCGGCGACCGCCTGCCGCGCGAGCTCGGCGGCGGCGTCGGCGAGTTCGGCGCGGCCGCCGTAGTTGACGCACATCGTCAGCGTGAACGTCGTGTTGTCGCGCGTCAGCTCTTCCGCGACCTGGAGCTCCTTGATCACCGACCCCCACAGCTTCGGTTTGCGGCCGGCCCACCTCACCCGTACCCCCATCGCGTGCATCTCGTCGCGCCGCCGCCGGATCACGTCGCGGTTGAAGCCCATGAGGAACCGCACCTCGTCGGGTGACCGCTTCCAGTTCTCGGTCGAGAACGCGTATGCCGACAGGGCCTCGACGCCGGCCGCGATCGCGCCTTCGACCACGTCGAACAGTGCTGCCTCGCCCTTCTCGTGCCCGGCCGTGCGGGGTAGCCCGCGCGCCGCCGCCCAGCGACCGTTGCCGTCCATGATCACGGCGACGTGGCGGGGAATCAGCTCACGCGGCAGGTCCGGGGGTTCGGCGAAGGTGGGCTTGGTCACGGGAAACACTCTCTCACCGCCTGAGACCCCGACATGGCGCTGCACCGGTGGTTGGCCGCACCCGGCCTAGTTATATAGTCTTGCTAACTAGTTTCCCTTCGCCTGCTCCCCGGGAGTCCTTTTCGTGAGCACCAGACCGATGTCCCCGTCTGGGCTTTCCTCGGCCCAGCAGCCTGCGCCCGGACCGCCGGCCGCGGACGAAATGCCACACCTCAGTCACCGCCAGGTGCTCACCGTGCTGACCGGCTTGATGCTCGGCATGCTCGTCGCGGCGCTCTCGCAGACCATCGTCGCGACGGCCCTGCCGACGATCGTCGGCGAGCTCGGTGGTCAGGACCAGCTCTCGTGGGTTGTCTCGGCGACCCTGCTGGCAAGCACCGCCTCGACGCCGATCTGGGGCAAGCTGTCCGACCTGTGGGGCCGCAAGCTGATGTACCAGTCGGCGATCTGGATCTTCATCGTCGGCTCACTGGCGGCCGGCTTCTCGCAGGACATGGGCATGCTCATCGGCTCCCGCGCCATCCAGGGCCTCGGCATCGGCGGCCTGATGTCACTGGGCCAGGCCATCATCGGTGACATCGTCTCGCCGCGCGAACGCGGCCGCTACCAGGGCTACATGGGCTCGGCGTTCGGACTGGCGACCGTGCTCGGTCCGCTCATCGGCGGCATCATCGTCGAGCAGACGTCATGGCGCTGGACGTTCTTCGTCGGCATCCCGATCGGCCTGGGCGCGCTCGTCGTCACCGAGCGTGTGTTGCAGCTGCCGTTCCCCCGACGCCGTCACAAGGTCGACTGGCTCGGGGCGTTCTTCATCGTGGCGGGGGTCAGCAGCATCCTGCTGGTGCTGTCGCTGGGCGGAGACACGTTTGCCTGGATGTCGGGCTGGACGCTGGCCTTCGTCAGCCTCGCGTTGGCGTTTCTCGCGCTGGCCGTGTGGCAGGAGCGCCGGGCCGCGGAGCCGATCATGCCGCCGCACCTGTTCCGCAACCACACCTTCGTCATCTGCGCGGTTGCCGGGCTGGCGGTGGGCATTGCGATGTTCGGCGCGATGATCTTCCTGCCGCAGTACCTGCAGATCGTCCGGGGCCACTCCCCCATGACCTCCGGCCTGCTCACACTGCCGCTCATGTTCGGCATGATCGGCGCGATGACCTTGAGCGGCCGCGTCATCACCCACACCGGTCGTTACAAGATCTTCCCGGTCGTCGGCCTGCTCGTGCTCACGGTTGGCCTGGTGCTCATGTCGAGGCTGCACGCCGACACCTCGATGGTCGTGGTCGGCGTCGACATGGCCGTGACCGGCATCGGGATCGGCATGACGATGCAGGTCCTGGTGCTCGCCACCCAGAACGCCGTACCCCGTGGCGACATGGGGGTCGCCACCGCCGGTGCGACGTTCTTCCGCTCGATGGGTGGTGCGATCGGGGTGGCGATGTTCGGCGCTCTGCTGCGGCACGAGAACGCCAGCACGATCCCTGAGCGGATCCGCGAGTTCAAGGTGCCGACTGACCAGCTCACGGCCGCCAATCTTCGCCTCGGCACACCGGCCGAGGTGGCGCGGCTTCCCGAGGCGCTGCACAACGCCGTGGTCAATGGGTTCGCCGACTCGATGCAGGTGGTGTTCTTCTCGGCGGCGCCGTTCGCGCTGCTCGGGTTCGTCATCGTGCTGTTTCTCCGCGAGCACCGCCTCGACACCGGGCAGCCCGGACCCGCGCTCGTGCCTGACGGGACCACCGGCGGCCAGTCCAACCCCGGTGCCGAAGTCCAGACCGACCACGCCGCCGCCGTCCAGACCGACCACGCCGCCGCCGTCCAGACCGACCACGCCGCCGCCGTCCAGACCGACCACGCCGCCGCCGTCCAGACCGACCACGCCGCCGCCGTCCAGACCGACCACGCCGCCGCCGTCCAGACCGACCACGCCGCCGCCGTCCAGACCGACCACGCCGCCGCCGTCCAGACCGACCACGCCGCCGCCGTCCAGACCGACCACGCCGCCGCCGTCCAGACCGACCACGCCGCCGCCGCCCAGACCGACCACGCGGCCGCCGTCACGGAACCTGCGCAGGCTGTCGGCGCGGACGGCATACCGGCTCCGGCTGCAGCGCGCGTTACTCCCTCTCGGTTTGCCTAGTCATCTAGGCAAATGGCTGGTCTGCAAGGCAGGTTTGCCTAGAGAACAAGCCACCCGGCTTGATTTCTAGGCAAACTCCCAGCGGCGCTTCTAGGCAAACTCCCAGCGGCGCTTCCAGGCAAGCCTCGGCGGCAGGGGGTTAGCGCTCGACGTGGGCGAGGGAACGGAGTCCACGTTCGAGGTGCCACTGGAGGTAGGCCGCCACGATGCCGCTGGCGGACTTGCGGAAGCGCGGGTCCACGGCCTCGGCGGTCGGCCAATCGCCCGTCAGCAGCGCGCTGAGCAGGGACACCGTCTCCGGCGGTGGGTTGGCGGTGCCGGGGATCCGGCAGGTGGCGCACAGCATTCCACCCGCTCCCGCGCTGAAGCTGCGGTGCGGACCGGCCGCGCCACACCGGGCACAGTCGTCGAAGGTCGGGGCGTAGCCCGACACGGCCAGCGACCGGAGCAGGAACGAGTCGAGCACGAGGCCAGGCTCCCGCTCCCCCGAGGCCAGCACCCGCAGGCCGCCCACCAGGAGCAGGTACTGCTGCACGGCGGGCTCCATCTCCTCCGCGACCAGCCGCTCGGCCGTCTCGAGCATCGCTGTGCCGGCGGTGTAGCGGCCGTAGTCACCGGCGATCGCCTCGCCGTAGGGCGCCATTGTCTCCGCCTGCGTCACCACGTCCAGAGTCCGACCGCGGGCAAACTGCACATCGACCTGCATGAACGGCTCGAGCCTCGATCCGAATTTGGACTTGGTCCGCCGCACGCCCCTGCCCACCGCCCTGACCCGGCCGGTGTGGCGGGTCAGGAACGTGACGATCCTGTCGGCTTCGCCGAGCTTCTGCGTGCGCAGGACGACAGCCTCGTCACGGTAGAGGTTCACGCCTCCATTGTGCCCTTGCGAGGCCTGCGGGCTGTGCGCTTGGTCGCCGTGGCCGGGGCGCGTCGTGGTGCGGTCGACGTCGTACGCCGCACGCGAGCGGCCTGCCGTGGCCAGCACGAGGCCAGGAACGTCAGCACCTCGCCGGTGATGCGTTCAGGTCGGCTTCGCCACTCGAGGATCGACCGGGCCTCCACGAACGTGGCGTTGGGGAGCTCCTGGCTGAGCATCTCTGCGTCTGCCGCCGGATGGATCGGATCGTTCGGATGGCCGATCACGATGGCCGGGATCTCGATCAGGCGGCGTCGCCGGGACGAGGGCGCGATCTCACCGAAGAAGATGCCATGGACGGCCGCGGCCATCGGCCCGGGCTGCTGGTGCATCGTGTCGAGCGCGATGCCGACCCAGAACGGCACCAGACCTCGTGGCACTGCTCGGGTCAGCAAGGTGACCGCACTCACGGTCCATGGCAGCACTCGACCGAGGAACAGCAGGGGGCCGAAGGCCACGATGCCCGCCTCGAGCGCGTTGTCGAGCACCGGCATCTCCAGCACCATCCCGCGCAGCCGCTCCGGCGCATGCTCGGCGACCTCGAGGGTCGCGTTGGCCCCCAGGGAGGTTCCTCCGACCACGGCGGCGTCCACCCCGACGTGGTCGAGCAGGGCGACGACCTGACGTCCGAAGTCCGACATGGAGTAGCGCTTCGGATCGTTGGGTCGGTCACTGCGGCCGTGGCCCAGCAGGTCCAGGGTGATGACGCGGTAGCCCTCGGCCGCGATGCTCCGCGCCAGAGGTTCGTGCATCCGGCGAGGCATCAGCTGGCCGTGCAACAGGACCAGCAACTCTCACCGGAGCCGTACTCGGTGTACTCCAGCCTGGCCCCTTCGAAGAAGAACTGGCCGATGCGCTCCGAGACCAACATCTGCCGATTGTCCCGTACCGCGCGGTCATTCACCGACAGACCCGCGTATGTCGGGTGCGTGTTTCATCGTCGGCACGACTCTCGGGGCAGTCCATCCCGTGACGGACTCAGCCGGTGTAGTTCAGGGAGGTCGGGTGCGCCGAGTCGAGGGGAATCCATACGTCGGTGTGGTTGAACGCCAGCCGGACCTCGATCGTGTGCCCCGCTGGCACCAGCGTCTTCGAGCTGCCGACCGTCACCGTCCGTTTCTCCCAGGTCGTCGTCGTGCTCCAGTTGTTCACGTGGACATTCACGGTCGAGGCGAGCAGAGAGCAGCCGGCGACACCGTTGCAGTCATAGACCCACGCTGCATAGTCGAGATCCTTGTTGGCCTGGTCCTTCAGCGAGGTCCACAGATCCATCGTGATCGGTCCGTCGAAGTTCATGCCGCTTGGCGGCACCGGGTAGCTCCAGATCTGGTACTTCGTCGGATCCGACTCCGTGGGCTTCATGTCGCTGGACCTGATCGTCAGACCCGGATTGCCGTCCAGGTCCCAGTCGCTGACCGCACCCACCGGGGGGGTCGAGGTCAGTGCCCCGGTCGAGTAGGTGTCCACAGGCTGGAGGAAGAGCTGCGTGATGGACGGCGGCAGCAGGCTCACGGTGATCGTCAAGGTGCCAGTGACCGTGACGGTGCCATCCGAGACCGTGTAGAGCACCACTTCGGTGGTGGGAAGGACGCCCGTGTACAGGATGGAACCATCCGGATTGATGTCCACTGCGGGATTGTTGTCACCGGTCACCAAGAGGGGGTCGCCATCGACGTCGCTGTCGTTGGACAGGACACCGTTGGCTGCGTTCGCGGACAAGACCTGGCCGGTGGTGATGGCAAACGCATCCGGGCCGGCCACGGGGGGGTCGTTGACCGGATCAATCGTCACCGTGGCAGCCGCCGAGTCCGTCCCGCCATTGCCGTCCGAAACCGTGTACGTCAGCGTGTCCACACCGTTGAAGTCCGGGTCCGGCGTGTAGGTGTACGCGCCACCCGGTTGCTGCGTCACCGCACCGTTGAGCGCACCGGTCACCGACGTCACCACCAAACCGTCGCCATCGACGTCGGTGTCGTTGCCCACCAGAGCCAACGGCACATCGACGGAGTCCTCGAGGGCCGACTGGGCGTCGTTGACCGCCACCGGCGGATCGTTGACCGGAGTCACCTGGAGCGTCACAGCAGCCGAGTCCGTCCCGCCATTGCCGTCCGAAACCGTGTACGTCAGCGTGTCCACACCGTTGAAGTCCGGGTCCGGCGTGTAGGTGTACGCGCCACCCGGTTGCTGCGTCACCGCACCGTTGAGCGCACCGGTCACCGAAGTCACCACCAAACCGTCGCCATCGACGTCGGTGTCGTTGCCCAACAGAGCCAACGGCACATCGACGGAGTCCTCGAGGGCCGACTGGGCGTCGTTGACCGCCACCGGCAGATCGTTGACTGGAGTCACCTGCAGCGTCACACCTGCCGAGTCCGTCCCGCCATTGCCGTCCGAAACCGCATACGTCAACGTCTCCACACCGTTGAAGTCCGGGTCCGGCGTGTAGGTGTAGGCACCACCCGGCTGGCGGGTCACCGCACCGTTGAGCGCGCCGGTCACCGACGTCACGACCAGGGTCCCGCCGTCGACGTCGATGTCGTTGTCAAGCAGGGCGAGCGGCTCGGCAACCGAGTCCTCGGGCAGCGACTGGGTGTCGTGACGTGCGATGGGCGGGTCGTCAACCGGCTCCACCGCGATGGTGACGTGCGCTGACAGCACTGTGCCGTCACCGTCCCGAACGGTGTAGCTGAACCTGTCCGGGCCGTTGTAGTCCGCGGCTGGGTGATACCGGACGGTCCCGTCGCCGGTCTTCGTCGCCGACCCGTGGGACGGCGGTGACACTCCCGCGATGTCGAGGGTGCCACCGGTGCGAGGCGAGTCGTTCGCGAGCACGTCGATGCTGACCGGGGTGTCCTCGGCCAGGCTCACGCTGTCATCGCGCAGGACCGGCGGCGCGGCGGGCGGCGGGCTGGTCGGTGGAGGGGTCGTCGGGGGTGTCGGCGGCGGTGGGAGGGGCGGCTCCGGTGAAGGCGTCGTCGGGGCAGGCGTCGGCGACGGACTGGTCAGCGACGGCGACACGGGCACAGAAGGCACGGCCGGGGTCTGGGGCACGACGGTCGGGGCTACCGGGTCCGCCGGTGGCCGAGACGAACGGTCGGGCGCTGACGGCGTACTCGTCGGCGGCTGCGTGCGTGGCGTCGGGTCAGGGTGTCTGACGGACGTCGCCTGCGGGGCGGCTTGGTGTCTGGCGGGGGCGTCCTGGGCGATGCTGGGTGAGACGTTCAGCGCCAGCACCGTCGCAGCGGCTCCCGCGGCTCCGGCGGAGGCGCCGAGGATCTGGCCCAAGACGGGACCGGGGCGCACCAGCAGGACCTGCATGAGCCAGGCGAGCGGGCCTGCCGAGCGCCGCATCCGGCCGAGCGAGATGTTGAGGAAGGCGCGGACGATGTCGGGGTCGAAGTGGGTTCCCGCACACCGCGTCAGCTCCGCGCGTGCAGCTTCCGCGGTCATCGGCCGCTTGTAGGGGCGTGATGCCGTCATGACCTCATAGCTGTCGGCCACCGCAACGATCCGGGCGCCGTAGCTGATGTCGTTGCCGGCGAGACCGTGCGGGTAGCCGCTGCCGTCGTACTTCTCGTGGTGCTGCTCGATGGCTGGCCACCACTCCCCGAGCCACTCGCGAAGTGGCTCACAGATGAGGGCGCCCTGGTGCGGGTGGCTGTGCAGCAGCTCCCATTCGTCCTCGGTCGGCCGGGCGGGCTTGTTCAGGACCTCCTGCGGCACTTTGAGCTTGCCGATGTCGTGCACCAGCGCCGCCCACATCAACCGACCGCGATCCTCGTCGCGCAGCTTGAGCTCCTCAGCCAGCATCGTGACGAACAGCTGGGTCCTCTCCGAATGACCTCGGGTGCGCGTGTCGTAGTCGCCCAGCGCACCCACCAACGTGAGGATCGTCTCGGCTGCCACCTGCCGGTCCTCGGCCATGCCTGCATGCGCGGTGCGCTGCAGCTCCGCGGCGATCGCCCGGCTACCGGCGACCCGCCGCGCGAGCTTGACGCGCGACGGCGCGTGGTCCGGGAAGAGCATGGACAGCCGCATCAAGGTGGCGAGCGGAAGCAGCCGGCGGGTCAGCCGATCAGCACCGATGACGGCCAGGGTCGAGGAGATCAGGACGATGGCCCACCACGCCACGAGGCCGATGTTCGTGCTTGGCGCCGGCAGCAGGGTGCCGACCACGCTCCCGACCACGACCGAGAACGCCAGGGGGAGCGCAAACGCGAGAAATCGGATCCCGGCAGCACGCACAGGATGGGACCGCCACTTCCGGCCGTCCCTTTCTGTGGAATGTCGGCTCACGCGCGGACCGTCCTTGCACCTAGCGTCGTCGCACCTGGTGACAGTGCGTTTCACTGTCTCAGCGACGCGGGCCGATCAGGTCCAACTCGCGTGGTTTTCACCCGATCGGCTGATGCGGTTGTGGCCGACCACCCGAGCGGGGCGCCAGCTAGCGGTTGCGGTGATCCGTGAAGGCGACCACCTGCTGGAAGGTCGGTCGGTTTTGCCAGTCGATCCGCCTCGTGCCGACCGTCCCCGCCGTGACGGATCGGATGTCGTCAGCTGACTTGTCGTAGCGCAGGCCACCTACGTTCCTCTTGCCCTGCTCGGCCAGCACCCGCTGGACTGCGGCACGCAGCGACGTGCGTAGCGTGTCACGACAGGCTGACCGACTGCCCCGACCGCAGTAGGAGAGCCGGTACGGGGACGACACGCGCCGGTCCAGCACGCTGGTCAGGTCCTTGTTGAGGTAGCCGTACCAGGCCACCCCGTTCCACGACGAGCCACGACCGCCACGGGGATGGTTGTCTATCCCGGACGGGAGTCGGTGGGTCAGGGCGCCGCCGAGCCGGTCGGCGATCACGTCGTACGCCACGGACTTGCGGCCGTGCTGCCACCAGTCGTCGAACAGTGCGATCGCCTGCTCGTGCGCGTAGTGGCCGTCGCGATCACGGTCGACCCGGTGCGCACCGTCGCGCAACCAGGCCCGCAGAAGCGTGCGGGCCTGTCTGGTCCGCGGATCCGAGCCGATCACCCGCAGCAGCTGCGGCAGCGTATAGCGGGCACGCGAGTCCACGGTCGCAGCGTCGGCCACGATGCCCACCACGTCGTTGACGGCGACCTTGCGGTGCGCGAGGGTCCGCCGGGCCCGGTCGCTGAGGGCAAGGCTGCGATAGACGGACCCGTATCCCCAGACATCGTCGGCGGCGCTGAAGCCGGGAGCGGTCTTGTTGTTCCAGCTCACGAGGAAGCCCTGGGGCGGGTTGACCTGGTGAACGTGACGGCCGAAGGGCAACCAGCCCTTCCAGTCGTAACGGACATCGCCCCACCGCGGCAGGTCGAAGTCGACCCCCGGGGCCCGGATCGGCAGCCTTCCCGAAGAGAAGTACGCGATGTCACGGTCGTCGGTGTAGAACCAGTTGAACGTGTAGTCGATCTGGTCGGCCGCACGCTGGAAGTCGCCGGCGTCATGGATCCGGTTCGGGTTGTTGAAGCGCGAGAAGCCCGCGATGGAGTCGACCTCGTGCCCGTAGGTGCTGCGCTGGAGGACGATCGCGACCGGGCGACCGGCGACGGTCGTCCGGGTCTGGACGATTCCGTGTCGCGTTCGCAGCACCAGGAACTCGTAGTGGTGCGGCTGGCCAGGACCGGTGGCGCTCGGCGTGGTGTCCTCTTGGTGCACCCGCCGATCCATGGGCACGCAGCGGCCGCGGCTGACGTAGTGGTTGGAACGAATGGTCGCTTCGCTGCCGTCGGCGTTGCACAGCCTCTCCACCACGGTGTCGACCAGGTCGTTGGAGGCCGACGTGGCACTCCAGGCGTAGTCGGTGCCGCGGCCGAGCTCGACGACCAGCTGGGTCCCCGCGAACGAAACGCCCCGCGCGTGGACACCCGGCCCGCTGAGGACTTCCTCGGTCAGCAGCTGCGGTGTGTAGTAGCCGGTCTGCGGCCCGAAGACGGTGATCGGATGGCCGGACTTGGTGTGGTCGGCGCCGATCAACAACGCGTTGCTCATGCCGTTGCCCAGGACCGACAGATCCACCGATCCGAACGGTCCGTCAACGACGCCCGCCGACGTCGCTGGTGCGGTCGGGTCAGAGCCGGGAAGCTCGGCTCCGGTACCGGGAGCGTGCCGGCCACCGAGGTCGGGCAGGGCAACGCCGGGCCTGCCCTCGGCGATCCGTCCACCGCCGTACGGCGTACGGACCGAGGAGGTCGTCGGCGCGTCGAGATCGTTCTTCTCGCGTAGGTCGTTGTAGACCTGCCGACCGACCCGGTCACCGAACTTGGCCTGCAGACGCTGCAGCCAGATCGCGTTGTCGTACTCCGCGCCTCCACCCTTGCCGAAGATGCCGCCCACGAGCGAGGCCACGTAGGTCAGGTCCGCCCGGGTCCACGGCTCAGGGGTCTTCTGGAGTGCTGCGTACTCCGCCGGACAGTCCGGAGCGAGCACGTTGCCGGCCGGGCACATCGCCTCCTGAGCCGCGTTGATCCCAGCCAGGAACGCATCGGCACCGCCGAGCAGCTTGACCCCCTCCGCACCGAAGCGCTGGGGCAGGTTCTTCGCCTGACGGGCCGCCTCCGAAGGTGTGTAGAACGCCGAGCGCAGCTGTTCCCGGTCCATTGCCACGTTGGACGGCGTGTCTCCGGCGAACTCGGCCAGCCGGGCCGCCCCCGCGTGGCGCAGCAGGTCCATCAAGAACATCCGGTCCCTCGTACCGGAGTAGCCGGCGCCGAACATCGTGTTGTCGTACGTCGATCCGGTCACGTAGGGGACGCCGAACTGGTCCCAGGCGATGTCGACGCCCGGCCGCGGCGACTCCTGGGCGACCACCCGCCCAGGCGTGAAGTTGGCACGTTTGTAGTACGTGGCGAGGTCGGACGTCTTGAGGCGGTGCGGCCGGACCTTGTTCAGCGCGTCGTACATCTCGAGCTGGTCGGCGAAGTTGTCCGGGGCGTTCTCGCCGTCGACGGCGATGCGGTGCTCCGGGTCTCCTGCAGTGACCTTGGCGAGGTCGCTTGCGGTGATCGTGCCCGACTGTCCGGGCGGGAGGATGTTCCAGACCCGACCGTAGGGGTCCGCGGCGTTGGCCCCACGAGCCGCGGCCACGGTCGAGGCGGACGAGCCTTGCGCCGCAGGCACCGCCAGACCGGCCACGATGGCGATGGCCGGTGTCACGACGAGCGCCGTGCTGAGATGACGGATGCCGAGATGGCGGGTGTTGAGCCTCAAGGGTGCTCTCTTCCTCGCGGGCGGCCGCCGATCGCGTCCGGCGGGATGCGGTTGCTCTGGGATACCCGTGTGCGGTTCCTTGCTGTCACACGGAGTTACACCTGTGGTGGCCCAACGACGATCCACGGGGTGGGTTACGTCCCTTGTCTGTGACAGGCTCGGCTGCGATGACGACCGCTGCCCCACCACCCAGTTCTCCCGACCCGATCCTTGCCACGCTCGAGCGCTACTACGACCAGGTGCCACGCGCCCGCGCCCGCACGGAGCAGGTCGGCCCGTTCACCCTGTTCGTCGCCGATGCCGGCTGGCCGTTCTACGGGCGACCGCGCCACGGCACCACCGGCGACATCACTGCCGATGACGTGCACCGTCTGCACGACCGCCAGCGTGCGCTCGGAGTTCCCCTGGCGATCGAGTTCGTCGCCGAGAGCACCCCCGGCCTGGCGGAGATGCTGGAGGCGTTGGCCATACCCGTCGAGCACTGCCCGCTTCTGGTCCTGGACGGAGGTCCACGCGGCGGACCCGGGACCGCCCGCATCCTGAGCGCCGACGTTCCCGCCGACGTGGAGGACGTGGCCACGTCACGCGCCGCCATCTCCGTGGCCTTCTCCCATCTGGGCACCCAGAGCGGGCTGGCCGGGCTGGCCGAACGTGATGGCGCCCTGACCTCCCGGTATGCCGACCTTCACGAGTCCCTGCTCGCCTCGATGCGTGCCGGAAGGCTCGTCCAGGCGGCGGTCTACGACGACGATGCCACCGTCGGACCGGTCGGAGGGGGCAGCTACTCCCCGGTCGGCGGCGTGGCCGAGATCGCCGGGGTCGGTGTGCTCCCGGCCTACCGGCGCCGTGGCCTGGCAGCGCAGCTCACCTATGCCCTGGCCAGGCATGCTCTCGACCACGGAGTGACAACGGTCTTCTGCTCCGCGCAGAGCGACGACGTGGCACGGGTCTACAGGGGGATCGGCTTTCGCAGAGTCGGCACCGCCTGTGTCTCCGAGGTGCCGGACGCCGACTGACCCTGGGGCCTTGCGACCACTGGGCGTCGGCCCTGACGATCAGCCGGGGGTGGCGAGCTCTGCAGACGCGTACAACGGTGTCGTGAACAGCGGAAGAGGCGGCGCTTTGAGCAGGGTGATGGTGAAGGTCGCGGTTCCGGTCCGGGACGTCGTGCCGTCGGACACGGTGTAGCGCACCGTGGTCGTTCCGGCGAGGACTGGCAGGAAGCGCACGGCCCCGTCGGAACTGATGTCCACGAGCACAGAGTTGTCACCGGTCACCGTGAGAGCATCACCGTCCACGTCGGTGTCGTTGGCGAGGACACCGGAGCCCGCGCCGATGGTCATCAGGCTCCCGACCTTCCCGGTGTACGCGTCAGGCTGCGGCACGGGCGGGTCGTTGACCGGCGAGATCGTGATCGAGACCGTCGCAGTGTCGCTGCCGCGGCCCTGGTCGCGCACCGTGTACGTGATGGTGTCGCTGCCGAAGGCGTTCGACGACGGCACGTAGCGCACCTTCCCGTCCGACGTGACGCTCGCGGTGCCGCGCGAGCCGTTCGATACCGACGTGAGGCGCAGCGGGCCGTGGTCACCGATCACATCGTTCGCCGTCACGTCCAGCGTCTCGGCCACGTCTTCAGCGACCGTGAAAACGTCGGAGAGCGCGTCGACCGGCACCGGATTCGAGCTGGGTGGAGCCGATGTCGTCGTCTGGGGCGGCGTCCCGGGTCCCGTCGAGCCGCCTGGTCCGGTCGGGGTTGTCGGGCGACCCGCCGGGGGGCTACTCGTGCTCCCGGTGGTCCGTCCGGGTCGGTTCGTCGAACCAGGTCCCTTCGTGTTCGTCGTCCGTGTGGAGTCGCGCCCGTCCCGGGTGGAGTCCTGAGAAGTAGGCGCTCCCGACCCGGTGGGCTTCGACGTCGTCTTGTTGGGCAGTGGGGTCTCGTTCCCCAGGCCGCTCGTGGATCCTGCCGGTCCTGGCGCGTGGAAGCCAGGCCCGTCCTTGCGGTGCAGCGTAGTTGCAGCCGCAGGGTCCGACACGTTCGGTACGAGGCTGAGCGCCAGGACGCCGGCGGCCGCAGCAGCGGCACCGGAGGCAGTTCCGAGCACGTTGCCGAGCACCGGACCCGGCCTGACCAACGCGATCTGCGCCACCCAGGCCAGCGGGCCGGCCAGCTTCCGGGTGCGTCCGATCGAGATGTTGAGGAAGGCGCGCACGATGTCGGGGTCGAACTGCTTGCCCGCACAGCGGGTCAGCTCGGCGCGAGCAGCTGCCGCCGACATCGGGACCTTGTACGGCCGCGCGGCGGTCATCACCTCATAGCTGTCAGCCACGGCAACGATCCGCGCGCCGTAGCTGATGTCGTTGCCGGCGAGGCCGCGCGGATATCCCGTCCCGTCGTACTTCTCGTGGTGCTGCTCAATGGCAAGCCACCAGTCACCCAGCCACTCCCGCAGCGGCTCGCAGATCATCGCACCCTGAACGGGGTGGCTGTGCAGGATCTCCCACTCCTCCTCCGTGGGAGCGGAGGGCTTGTTCAACACCTCGTGCGGGACCTTGAGCTTGCCGATGTCGTGGACGAGTGCGGCCCACATCAAGCGACCGCGATCCTCGTCGCGAAGCTTGAGCTCCTGGGCCAGCATCGTGACGAACAGCTGCGTGCGCTCGGAGTGTCCGCGCGTTCGGCTGTCGTACTCCCCTAGTGCCCCCACCAGCGACAGGATCGTCTCGGCAGCAGCCTGGCGGTCTCCCACGACACCCGAGCGGTGAGCACGCTCGAGCTCAGCCTTGATCGCGCGACTCCCCGCGAAGCGCCGCGCCACCTTCAGCCGCGAGGGCGCCCGGTCGGGGAAGATCATCGACAGCCGCATCAGCGTGGCCAGCGGCAGAAGCTTGCGCGCCCAGCGATCCGTACCGATCACCGCCACGGTAGACGCCGCCAGCACAGCAGCCCACCAGCCGACCAGCTCCAGCGCGGTGTCCGGCGTCGGAAGCAGACGGCCGACCACGGAGCCGACGATGACGGAGGCGACCAGCGGGACGGTGAAGGCCAGCAGGCGAATCAGGCTCGACCACACCGGGCGCGACTGCCAATGGCGTGCGTCCGGTGTGTTCGACTCTTTCATCAGGCCCTTCCTCACAGCGCGACGGACCGAGACTCGGCTGGGAGTCCTGTCCATCGTCGCAAGGGCACGCCCGGATCACTGCCGATATCGGTGGGAATCGACCGTTCGGACTAGGTCGTCCGGATGACACCCGTACGACCCGAGTGCAGACCTAGGGCGCCGAGACGGCACGCAGCGGGTCAGCTCGGGTCAGCCCGCACGGTTGACCGCGGAGGTGACCGCCTTGAGGGACGCGGTCACGATGTTGGGGTCGAAGCCGACCCCCCACAGAATCTGGTCGCCCACCGCACACTCCACGTACGCCGCCGCGGTCGCGTCGCCACCTGCGGACAACGCGTGCTCCGCGTAGTCGAGCACCCGGACGTCATGGCCGACCTCACCGAGCGCCGAGACGAAGGCCGCGATCGGCCCGTTGCCGGAGCCCTGGAGCGAGTGCAGCTGGCCGTCGACGTACACGTTCACCGCGAGCTGGTCGTGCTCCCCCTCCGCGGATGACGTGTGCACCGAGTTGAGCTCGAGCGGCGTACGACGGTCGAGGTACTCCGCGCGGAACGCAGCCCAGATCTCCTCACCCGAGATCTCGCCGCCTTCCTCGTCGGTCAGCCCCTGCACGATCCGACTGAACTCGATCTGCAGCCGACGGGGCAGCTCGAGCTTGTGCTCGGCCTTGAGGATGTAGGCGACGCCGCCCTTGCCGGACTGCGAGTTGACCCGGATGACGGCCTCGTAGGAACGGCCCACGTCCTTGGGGTCGATCGGCAGGTACGGCGCCTTCCAGTCGATCTCGCCGACCGGCCGCCCCTCCTTGCTGGCCTGGATGTCGAGCGCCTCGAGACCCTTCTTGATCGCGTCCTGGTGCGAGCCCGAGAAGGCGGTGTAGACCAGGTCCCCGGCGTACGGGTGTCGCGGGTGGACGGGCAGCTGCGTGCAGTACTCGACGGTGCGGCGGATCTCGTCGATGTCGCTGAAGTCGATCATCGGGTCGATGCCCTGGCTGAACAGGTTCATGCCCAGCGTCACCAGGCACACGTTGCCGGTGCGCTCGCCGTGCCCGAACAGGCAGCCCTCGACGCGGTCGGCGCCGGCCATCATCGCCTGCTCGGTCGCGGCCACGGCGGTACCGCGGTCGTTGTGCGGATGCAGAGAGACGACCGAGTGCTCGCGGCGGGTGAGCCGGCGGCTGAACCACTCGATCTGGTCGGCGTAGACGTTGGGGGTAGCCATCTCGACGGTGGCGGGCAGGTTGAGGATGATCTCGCGGCCCGGACCGGCCTGCCAGACGTCGGTCACGGACTCGCACACCTCGACGGCGAAGTCGAGCTCTGTGTCGGTGAAGATCTCAGGGCTGTACTGGTAGCCGAAGTCGGTAGCCTGCAGGTGCTCGTCGGCGTACTTCATCACGATCTCGGTGCCGCGGGTGGCGATCGCGCGGCACTCGTCACGGTCAACGCCGAACACCACGCGGCGGAACAGCGGCGCGGTCGCGTTGTAGAGGTGGACGTTGGCGCGGTCTGCGCCGACCAGGCTCTGCACCGTGCGCTCGATCAGGTCCTCGCGCGCTTGTGTCAGCACCGAGATCGTCACGTCGTCAGGGATCTTGTCCTGCTCGATGAGCTGGCGTACGAAGTCGAAGTCGAACTGGCTGGCCGAGGGGAAACCGACCTCGATCTCCTTGTAGCCCATGGCGACGAGCAGCTCGAACATGCGCTGTTTGCGGGTCGGCGTCATCGGGTCGATGAGCGCCTGGTTGCCGTCACGCAGGTCGGTCGAGAGCCAGCGCGGCGCCTGGGTGATCGTGCGGGCCGGCCAGGTGCGATCCGGGAGATCGATCGGCGGGAATGCGCGGTAACGGCCGAACGGCATACCGCTGGGTTGCTGAGGTTGGATGGCCATGAGGGCTGCTTTCGGAGTGTCAAGGGATGCCGGCGGGACAGCAGCACGTCTCCGCGGCGAGGGGTCCGGCTATCGAACCTCGCCGCGGCACCGAAGAAGCAGGCTCGAGCCTGCGAGGGTCCGTGGCATGTCCATCATGGTGTGGCCAGGCTAGCACCGCTGTGTCGGCGAAGGGACCTGCTTGACCACGGCGTGAGAGTCAGCGGTCGAGGCCCGTGGTGGGGCTTGCTGTTGCCGCGATTCCGGTTTGGTCGTTTGATGACACTCATGAACGTGCAGCGCATCGATCCCCTGAGCCTGGACGCCGGCACGGCTGAGCAGCTCGCCGAGACCAAGAACGCCAGCGCGCTGGCCGCAGGACTGCACGTCGTCACCATCACTGGCGCCAGCGTCGCGGCCGAGGCGCGATACACGCACGACGACCGACCCTACGACGCCATGTGGATCGTGCGCGAAGACGGCGACGCCGTGGCGATGGGGTCGCTCGAGCTGCCGCGCTGGGACAACCCGCACATGGCGCTGGGGTTCTGCTCGGTCCATCCCAACGTGCAGCGCCGCGGCCTCGGCTCGCAGCTGCTCAATGCCCAGACCGCGCGGTGTCGCGAACATGGTCGAAACCTGCTTCTGACGTTCTGCACTCGCGGTACCCCCGGTGAGGACCTGCTGCTGGAGTACGGCTTCGAGGTGGCGCAGCCGATGGCCCAGCGAAGGCTCTATCCGCAGCGTCTCGACTACGACCACATCCAGGCCCTGGCCGACGACGCGGCCGGCAAGGCCGGCGACTACGAGCTCGTCCGGCTCGACGGCCCGGCGCCCGAGGGATGGCTGCCTGGGCTCATCAGCCTGTTCGAGGCGATGAACGACGCGCCCACAGACGACATGGCGACCACGCCGGACGTGTACCCGGTCGAGCGGCTGAGGGCCTACGACGCCGCCATGTCCCACCGACGTCAACACCTGTACCGCCTGATGGCGCGTCACGTGCCGACGGGTCAGTGGGCCGGGCACACCATCGTCTGCGTCAACGAGCTCTGCCCGGGCGCGGCGATGCAGGAGGACACGACGGTCATCCAGGCGCACCGGGGACACCGGCTCGGCATGTGGCTCAAGGCAGAGATGCTGCTGTGGCTGCGCGAGGAGCAGCCCGCCCTCGAGACCATCGACACCTGGAACGCCGAGTCCAACGAGCACATGATCGCGGTCAACGACGAGCTCGGTTGCACGGTGAACGCTCGGGGGTCTGCGCTGCAGCTCCGGCTGTGACTCCACGACACTGACCCAGGCGAGACACCCGTTCGTCGCCTCGATCAGGTCCGCGGCTGGCTTGAGCGCCCTCGTTAGAGTGGTCGGACCATGTCGCCGCTTCAAGCTCCTCTCCCTCGTCGGCGTCATCTCCGTCTCCGGCGAGGCCCGATCCTCTGCCTGGCCGTCGTTCTGGCGATCCTCGTGGGCGGGTGCAGCGCATCGAGCTCGTCGAACGGATCGGCCGCCACGCCGGTCGACCAGTCCAAGGCGCCGGCGAAGTCCAAGACGCCGAAGGTGACCCCGACCAGGGATCCTGCTCCACCGCCCAAGGTCGGAGAGTGCCGTGCTCTGACGTTCGGGGCGATCGGCCGATACTCCAACGCCGGTGCCACGACCAGCTGCGAGTCCCCGCACACGTCCCTCACCTTCGCCGTGGAGACTCTTCCCAAGGACATCGCGTTCAACGGCGTCGATATCGGCAACGACGCCGTACAGGAGAAGGCCTCGCTGCTGTGTCGGGCGGACTTCGCCGGCTACATCGGCGGCTCAGCGGCTACCCGAGCCCTCTCGCGACTGTCCGTGACCTACTTCCTGCCCACCCAGGCCGACTTCGACGCCGGGGCGCGATGGGTGCGCTGCGACGTGATCGCGTTGCAGTCCGCTCGAGTCCTCGGCGACCTGCCGAGCACCGTGAAGGGTTTCAACGCGAGCGATGCTGCGCTCGACGACTACGGGGTGTGCTCACGGGGCGAGCCGGGCAGCGCCGACGCCCTGTTGGTGATGTGCAACCAGGACCACGACTACCGCGCCCTGACTGCCCTTCGTCTGGGGTCGGACTCGGCCGCTTACCCTGGGGAGGACGTCGTGGGCGCCGACGGGCAGAAGCGCTGCGACACCTACATCTCAGACGTGCTCGGGCTCGGTGGTGGCTACACCTACGCATGGACCTACCCCTCCTCCGATGACTGGGACAACGGCCAACGCTTCGGCTTCTGCTGGAACCAGACAGCGGACTGATCTCGCGCGATCGACGTGCCGGTCGGCGTTGTCAGCCTCCAAAGTGCACCTCCGACCATGCATAATTGCCCCGGTGAAGACACGTTTCGGGCCCGCGCGCATCATCGTGGTCGTGGCGGCCGCGGTGCTGCTGAGCGGGTGCGGAACAGCGCAGGACGTCGCCGTTGCCCCTCGGGGTGAGACCGACGCCGTCACCACCACGTCCCCGGAGCCGACGGATCCCACACCGACCCAAACGCCTACCGAGACGTCGGCCTCGGAGCCCACGGAAGTCAGTCCGACGACGATCTCGCCGACGAAGAAGCCGCCCAAGGACCCAATCGCGGGCCGTCCGGCGGTCGGTGCCTGCTACAACACGGGTCGCAAGGCCTTCAACAACCAGCGCGACGGATCGTTCCCGGTGCCGTGCACCAAGAAGCACACGGCCGAGACCTTTGCGGTGTTCAGCGTGGGGACGTCGCCACGCTCGACCGACATCGACCGGGTGTGGCGGGTCTGTCACTCCCGCTTTGCGGGCTACGTCGGCGGAACCCCCACGATCAGCACCCTCGGGCTCACCGTCATCCTGCCGAGCCAGGCTCAGATCGAGGCCGGGCAGGGGTGGATCCGCTGCGACGCCATCCAACAGCCGAGCTACAACGGGGACCGCGGCGTTCCGCGCGCCGGAAGCGTGAAGGGGATGCTGGCCGGCGGAGTGCCCCGACAGTTCCGGGGCTGCGCACTTCACTGGCCCAAGGTCGACCAGGCGGTCATCTTCACCTCCTGCAACCGAAGTCACCAAGCCGAGCTGATCCCCGAGTCACTCACCCTCGGCGGACCGAGTGCTCCGTTCCCGGGCGTCACGACGACGAGGGCACGCAGCCAGAAGTTCTGCGAGTCGACCTTCCAGGATTACGTCACCGAGACGCGGAACTATTACTACTACTACCCGACCGCAGCGTCCTGGCGTTCCGGATCCCACTCCACGACCTGCTGGGCGCTCGACCTACAGGGCGATGGGCTGCCTCCGATCTGACGGGCCACCCCGCGTGCCGAGCTGAGTGCTCAGAAGCCGAGCCGGCGTAGCTGCTTGGGGTCGCGTTGCCAGTCCTTGGCGATCTTGACCCGCAGATCGAGATAGACCGGCGTCCCCAGGATCGCCTCGATCTGGTGCCTGGCTTTCGAGCCGACGTCCTTGAGCCGCGCGCCCTGCTTGCCGATGATGATCGGCTTCTGGCTGGACCGCTCGATGAACAGGTTGGCATGGATGTCGAGCAGTGGCCGGCTCTCGGGCCGGCCCTCACGCATCGCCATCTCCTCGACCACAACGGCGATCGAGTGGGGTAGCTCGTCGCGTACTCCCTCGAGGGCGGCCTCCCGGATCAGCTCGGCGACCAGCGTTTCCTCCGGCTCGTCGGTCAGGTCGCCCTCCGGGTAGAGCGGGGGCCCTTCGGGGAGGGTCGCGACCAGGAGATCACGCAAGAGACCGACCTGGTCCCCGGAGACTGCAGACACCGGGACGATCTCGGCCCAGTCGACTCCAGCCTCCGCGCCCAGCCGCGTGATGGCGGTCAGGTGCTCGGCCATCCGGTCGGGAGCGACCAGGTCGGCCTTCGTCGCCACCGCTACCTTGGGCGTGCGCTTGACCTTGGCCAGCTCCTTCACCAAGAACCGGTCCCCCGGACCGATCGGGTCACTGGCGGGCAGGCACACGGCCGTGACATCGACCTCGGCCCAGGTCGACCTGACCAGGTCGTTGAGGCGTTCACCCAGCAACGTGCGTGGTTTGTGCAGCCCGGGGGTGTCCACGATGATCAGCTGCGCGTCCGGCCGGTGGATGATTCCGCGGATCGCGTGTCGCGTGGTCTGGGGACGTGAGGACGTGATGGCCACCTTCTGACCGACCAGGGCGTTCGTCAGAGTGGACTTCCCTGCGTTGGGTCGGCCGACCAGGCTGACGAAGCCGCTGCGGAAGGCTGGCGGCGAAGGCTGGTCGGTCACGCCTTGATTGTGACGCACGAGGGGTACGACGCGTGAATCGCGCCGTACCCCTCGTGCCAGGGCTCAGCGGAAGCGAGCCACATCCACCTTGACGGACACCACGTTCGGCGTACCCGATGACGTCGACTGGTCGCAGGAGCTCTGCACCTGGGCGGTCACGGTGCGGTGCGCCGGCTTGGCGGTGACGAATCCTCCGCCCACCGTCAGCAGCGGACCGGACTTGGTCACGCTGTCGGTGCCCTGGTCGCTGATGTACCCGCTGCCGACGGACTTGCCGTTGACGAAGATCTCGACCGACGCGCTGCGACTGCCGCCACCGGAGCTCGGGTCACAGGTGCTGGGGAACGTGACCTTGAAGGTGCCGAAGTACAGCTCTGAGGTTTCAGCCGGCTGGTTGTAGCCCGCGTTGCTCAACGGGTAGGGATTGGAGGCTGGAGACTGGGGCGCGGAGACGGTGAGGCCACCCTTGATGTGGTTGCTCATCCGGGTGACGAGCAGGGACGCCTCGTCGATGTCGGCGCCGCTGAGGCTGTCGTTGGCGACCTTGGAGCCGATGACGGCGTTGTCGCCGAGGTCGACCCGCTTGACCTGACCGTTGACGATGTCGGCGCTGCGGATCTGCAGGGCTGCTGACGCCGGTACGGCGGTGGCGAGCGCGAGCGCGACGTAGGCGATGACGGTGCCGTGTCGTGGCACGCGCGGTTTGAGGAACCGGAACCGGGAGCTGAGCTGCATGGTGACCTCCAAGGTCGGGAATCGGGTGACGCTTCGAGCGCTAGGAGGTCAGGCGAGGGGTCCAGATACCTCGCTGAGTCAGGACGTGACGGAGTCAGCCACGACGCCGGTGGTGTCAGCGCGGTAGAGCGGCACTCCGGAGCCTGCGAAGTCGCGCACCAGCGAGACGTCCGCGTCATCGACGCCGAGGCTGTCCGTCACGACCAGCGCCGCCTCCAGACCCTTGACGCCGCTGCTGATCGCCATCGCGACGGCGACCTGCAGTGCGGACAGCTGAAGCGAGGGAAGGTCGACGTTGGTCGAGCTGTAGGTCCGCCCGTCCGTGTCGCGGATCGCCGCGCCCTCCGAGGCCTGGGCACGGGCCCGACTGGCTCGGGCCAGCGTGAGGAGCTTGCTGTCCTCGGGATCGGTCAGGTCGACGGCCATGCCGATCAGCCTAATGGCGCGGGCCGACCCGTCGGTGCTCGGTCAGGCTCTCACGGGTTCGACATCGGAGGGGTCGCGGCCGGGGCTGACGCGTCCGCGTTCGACCCGGCATCGTCGCGTGCTTCCGTAGCCTCGTGGCCGACGGGATCCTCCACCGTGCCTTCGCCGTCCCCCAACCAGCCGACCGGGCTGACCACCACGGTCACCACCTTGTTACGGCGACCGGCGAGCGACTCGGCCTGGAAGTGCAGGCCCTCGAAGACCACTTCGGCGCCGGGGATCGGCACCTTGCCCAGGTGCTTGGCCATCAGCCCACCGACCGTCTCCACGTCCTCGTCGTCGATCTCCACGTCGAAGAGCTCCCCGAGCTCGTCCACCTGCATCCGCGAGCTGACCCGGACGGCCCCGCCGTTGAGGCGCTCGACCTCGACCGGCTCGACGTCGTACTCGTCGGTGATCTCGCCGACGATCTCCTCGAGCAGATCCTCGATGGTGACGAGTCCGGAGGTGCCGCCGTACTCATCGACGATGATGGCGACGTGCGTGCGCTTTGCCTGCATGTCCCGCATCAGCTCGTTGGCGGGCTTGCTGTCGGGGACGAAGATGCACGGTCGCATCACGGTCTCGATCCGCTCGGTCGACTCCGCCTCGTGGCGGTCGAAGACCCGCTTCGTGACATCTTTGAGGTAGGCGATCCCCACGATGTCGTCGAGGTCCTCGCCCACGACCGGGATACGCGAGAAGCCGCTGCGCAGGGCCAACGACATCATCTGTCGCAGCGTCTTGTAGCGCTCGATGAAGACCATGTCGGTGCGCGGGACCATGACCTCACGGACGATGGTGTCGCCGAGCTCGAACACCGAGTGGATCATCCGACTTTCTTCGGACTCGATCACTCGGGACTGCTCGGCCAGGTCGACCAGCTCACGCAGCTCGGCCTCGGTCGCGAAGGGTCCTTCGCGGAAACCGCGGCCCGGCGTGATCGCGTTGCCGATCACGATGAGCAGCTGGGGAATCGGGCCGAGGACCGCGGTCAGGGCCGCGATCGGGCGCGACGTCATCAGCGCCACTCGCTCAGCGTGCTGCCGGCCGATGGTGCGCGGACCGACGCCGACCGCGATGTACGACACCACGATCATCGACGACGCCGCGGTCACGACTTGCAGCCACGTGGTCGCGATCAGGTCGACGACCGCCAGCGTGACCAGCACGGTCGCTGTGGTCTCGCACAGGATCCGCAACAGCAGCGCGGTGTTGAGGAAGCGTGGTGCGTCGTGCAGGATCGCCACGAGTCGCTGGGCTCCGCTACGCCCATCGCGTTCCATCTCCTCGGCACGCACCTTGGAGATCGTCGACAACGCAGCGTCGGCGCTGGCCAGGACTCCCGCGAGAATCACCAGCAGCGCGGCGATCACGAAGAGCAGCGGGTCGGAGAAGGTCATCAGGTCACTCGACCGAGTCGCCGGACTTCACGCCGAGCCACTCGGCCAGCAAGCGCGCCTGGAGCGCGAACATCTCGCGTTCCTCCTCCGGCTCGGCATGGTCGTAGCCCAGCAGGTGCAGGATGCCGTGAATCGTCAACAGGCGCAGCTCGTCGTCGACGGTGCGGGAGAACGACGGCGCCTGGGCCGCGGCATACTGCGGGCACAGCAGCATGTCACCGAGGATGCCTTCCTGCTCGGGCTCGTTCTCACTGCCCGGACGCAGCTCGTCCATCGGGAAGGAGAGCACATCGGTCGCACCGGTCTTGCCCATCCAGCGCTGGTTGTACTCCGTGATGGTGGGTTCGTCGACCAGACGCACGCACAGCTCAGCCTCGGGATGGACCCGCATCCGACCCATCGTGAAGCGGGCCAGCTTGGCGAACTCCGCGACATCGAGCTCGACACCCGACTCGTTGAGAACCTCCACACTCATCGGCCCTCGATCACCGACGTCGGTCCGTGGGGGCGGCTGGGTCGTTGGTCGCGGGCCTCGAACGTGTCGTAGGCGCCGACGATCTTGCCGACCAGCCGGTGCCGGACGACGTCCTGGGCGGTCAGCCGGCAGAAGCTGATGTCCTTGATGCCCTCGAGGATCTCCTGCACGACACGCAGTCCGCTCTTGGTGCCCGAGGGCAGATCGACCTGTGTGACGTCACCGGTCACCACCATCTTGGAGCCGAAGCCGAGCCGGGTGAGGAACATCTTCATCTGCTCCGGCGAGGTGTTCTGCGCCTCGTCGAGGATGATGAACGCGTCGTTGAGCGTGCGTCCACGCATGTAGGCCAGCGGAGCCACCTCGATCGTCCCAGCCGTCAGGAGCTTGGGGATCGTCTCGGGGTCGAGCATGTCGTGCAGGGCGTCGTACAGCGGGCGCAGGTAGGGGTCGATCTTCTCGCTCAGGGTCCCGGGCAAATATCCCAGCCGCTCACCCGCCTCGACAGCAGGTCGGGTGAGGATGATCCGGTTGACCTGCTTGGCCTGGAGGGCCTGGACGGCCTTGGCCATGGCGAGGTAGGTCTTGCCGGTGCCGGCCGGGCCGATGCCGAAGACCACGGTGTGCTTGTCGATGGCGTCGACGTAGCGCTTCTGGTTGAGCGTCTTCGGCCGGATCGTGCGACCGCGGTTGCTGAGGATGTTCAGCGTCAGCACGTCGGCCGGACGCTCCTCGGTCTCGGTGCGCAACATGCCGATCACTCGCTCGACGGTCTCGGAGGTCAGTCCCTGACCTGTGCGGACCATCGCCACGAGCTCATCGATCAGTCGCTCGACCAGGGCCACCTCACCCCGGTCCCCGACCAGGCTGACCTCGTTGCCTCGGACCGCCACTTCGGCCTCGAACTCGCGCTCGATGATGCCGAGGAACTCATCGCGAGGGCCGAGGACGGCAACGACGGGAACGCTGTTCGGGATCACGATCACGTGTCGCGGCCCTGGTTGGTCTCTCACGGGTTGTTCTGTCATCGTGCGGACCATGCTACGGGCACGGGGATACGTAGTTCACCCGGAATTGCGACTCGCCCGCCACCCCCTCCCGGCAATTGCGGGAAAGTGCAGGTCGACGCGCCGGTGTGACGTGGACATTCCCGCAGTCGCGGGACGTGCTGGTCAACCGGGAGGCCAGGTGAACGGCCGCCCGCCCAGGACGTGGACATGGGCGTGGAAGACCGTCTGCTGCGCGGACGCGCCGTTGTTGCACGCCAGTCGGTAGCCGTCGCCCACGCCGTCGTCGATGGCCACCTGGCGAGCGGTTGTCAACACCGCCACGGCCTCCTGTGGATGCGAGGCGGCGAGCTCGGGCAGCGTCGCGACGTGCACCTTCGGGATCACCAGGATGTGCGTAGGCGCCTTCGGGTCGATGTCGCGGAATGCGACGACGTGGTCGTCCTCGGCGACCTTGTCGCTGGGTACGTCTCCACGGACGATCCCGCAGAACAAGCAGTCCGGCTGCGACGTCATCTCCACCCTCCTCCGTTGAACCGTCACTTGTGGTTCCCCGAACCGTCAGTTGTGGTTCCTTCGCTGGGCCTTGTGGTTGCCACCAGCCGTGTTGGTCCGAGGACTTTGCGCGGCGTACGCCGAGAATGTCATCGCTGGGATCGGCAAAGCGTGTCAACCAACCGGCGGTGCAAGGCGTGTATCCGGTATGACGACCTTATCGGGGCGCCCGGAAGTCTTGAGAAGACCCGGCCACGCCACCGCCTCGAGAGGGGTCGAGGTGGCAGAACGGTGGGACGCCGACGAGGCGGTCACCCAGTTGTACGCCGCTCACTACGCCTCCCTGGTCCGCCTGGCAGCCCTGCTGGTACGCCACAGCGGGGAGGCTGAGGAGATCGTCCAGGACAGCTTCGTCGCCTTGCACGACAGGTGGCGACGGCTCAGAAGTCCGGACAGCGCCCTGGGCTATCTGCGACGCACCGTCGTCAACCGCGCCCGATCAGCACAGCGCCACCACCTGGTGGTCGCGAAGCACACGCCCACGCGGTTGCAGGACGAGGCCAGCGCCGAGACTCACGCCATGGCGGGACAGACGCGAGCCGCCGTCATGGATGCGCTGCACCGACTGCCGACCCGGCAGCGCGAGGTCTTGGTGCTGCGCTACTACAGCGAGCTCACCGAGGCAGAGATCGCCGACGCCCTGGCCATCAGCCGGGGTGCCGTGAAGAGCCACGCACATCGGGGCATGACCGCGCTCCGTACGACGCTGGAGGAGCACCGATGAGCCCCGACGAAGACATCCAGAACGGCCGGGACCGCACCGCCGAGCTGCTGTCACAGGCATTGCACGAGGAGGCCGCCATGGTCCACACCGATCCGTCCGCGCTGCACGAGATCCAGCAGCGCACCCGCACGTCCGGCTCGCCCCGCCGGTCGTGGCTGTACGCCGGCCTGGGTGCTGCGGCGGCTACCGCAGCCGTGATCACCGGCGTCACCGTCCTCGGCTCCGGTGGCGACCCCGACGGAGCGGGACCCGCCGTCAACGGGCCGACGAAGAGCGTCTCGACCGAGGACACCGCAGCGCCGCCGCCGGGCGGCAAGCTCGAGCCCGGGGTGCTGCTGTACGTGGGCGCGACGACTCACCGGATCTTCGCGGAGAGGCACCCGGTACCGGTCGACGACAACATTGCGGTGATGAACCTCATGCTCAGCTCGCCACCAGCAGACCCGGACTACACCACCGGGTGGCCCGAGGGAGTCCGGGTCGGAGGCTTCGCGGAGACCAACAACGGGGCGCGACTCGACCTCACCGGTCCTGCAGGAGCCGCCACCCAGCTGGCAGCCGACCCCGGGCTTGGCAACGGCGGCGGCAAGCTCGCGATCACGGCACTTCTCTTCACGGGAAACTTCCAGGCCGGCGAGGGGTTCAACGAGGTCACCTACAACGGCGAGCCCATCTCGACCCTGCTCGGCGTCCCGCTGCCGTTCACTCTGCCCGAGGACAGCGACGTCCAAGCCTTCATCCAGGTCCTCCTTGCCGAAGGGCAGACGTTGAACAACCCGGTCTCCGTCAAGGTCGTCGGCAACACGTTCGAGGGCACTGTCAACTGGCAACTTCTCGACGGCTCAGGCGCCAAGCTCGACGAGGGATTCGTGACGACGTCGAGGGTGAGTGGACGCAGGCGACCATCGAACTCGGCCAACTCGAGCCGGGGACCTACACCATCCGTTGCCTCGAGTACAGCCCTCAGAACGGCCAGCCCGGCAACGTCGACGACAAGACGTTCACCGTCTCCTGACCGACTTGTCGGGGCGTACCGCGCCGACCTCCGGAGGGAGGCGCCCTGACAACGCGGGCTCAGGGCCACCGGGTGCGCGACAGCACGACCGCGGAGGCAGCCATGCCGGCTGACGACGATCGAAGCACCTCAGGGCCCAACCGGACAGGTCGAGCCCCGGCTGAGGTGAACGCCTCGATCTCCTCGTCGGTGATCCCGCCCTCCGGGCCCACGACGAGGACCAGGTCCCCCTCCGCCGGTAGGTGGACACCGGCCAGCGGCGTTGCCACGGTCTCGTGCAGCACGTAGCACGCGGCAGCCCCGGCCACCAGCCCCAGCACGTCGGTGGTGGAATGCAGCTCGGGCACCTGTGGATGCCACAGCCGCCTCGACTGCTTGGCGGCCGCCGTTGCCGTGGCGCGCCAGCGGGCCAGGGCCTTCTCTGCGCGGTCACCCTTCCACGTCACGACGTTCCGGGAGGCGGCCCACGGCACGATCACATCCACCCCGACCTCGGTCAGCAGGTCGACGGCACGCTCGGCGTGGTCACCCTTGGGAATGGCCTGTACGACGACCAGTCGCGGCTGCGGGGCCGCCACCGACCGGCGTACCAGCACGTCCGCAACCAGCGAGGACTTCGCCAAGGTCGAGACCTGGCACTCGGCCGCCTGGCCGCGTCCATCCGTCAGCAGCAGGTGCTCGCCGACGCGGAGACGGCGTACGACCACGGCGTGGCGTCCTTCGTCGCCGTCGAGCGTGATGCTGTCGGACTCCAACGCATCGCCGTCGACCACGAAGACAGGCAGTGTCACGACGCTCTCCTCTGCCGTGTCAGAAGTACGGAGGCCAGAGCGCGCCGTACGCCGGACAACTCGGTTAGGGGGCCTTGAAGGCGTCGCGGAAGCGACCGAAGACGCCCTTGTGACGGTTGTCCTCGACCGTGGCGACCGGCTGCTCCTCACCTCGGAGTGCGGCGAGTTGTCGGAGCAGCTCGGTCTGCGCCGGGTCGAGCCGGCTCGGCGTCTGGACGACGACCGTGGTGATCACGTCGCCGCGCCCAGTGCCGCGCAAGCGAGGGACACCTCGTCCGCGCAGCACAAGCTGCTCGCCGGACTGGATGCCCGGCCGGATGTCGAGCGACATCGTTCGCTCCACGTCGGCCTCGTGGGAGGCGACATCGGCCTCCAGGGTGGGGAGGTCGATCGTGGTGCCCAGGGCGGCGGCCGTCATCGGCAGCGTGATCGTGCAGAGCAGGTCGTCGCCGTGTCGGGTGAAGACCGGGTGCGGCGCGACGTCGATCTCGACGTACAGGTCCCCGGCAGGTCCTCCCCCAGGGCCGACCTCACCCTCGCCGGACAGCTGTACGCGGGTCCCGCTGTCGACACCCGGGGGGATCTTGACGTTGATGGCCCGGCGGGCGCGCACCCGACCGTCGCCCGAGCACTCCGAGCACGGGTCGGGGATCACGGTGCCGAAGCCACGACAGGTCGGACAGGGACGCATCGTGCGTACCTCCCCGAGGAAGGACCGCTGGACATGGCTGATCTCGCCGCGGCCCGAGCACGTCGTACAGGGGGCCGTCGACGTGCCGGGGGCAGTCCCGGCTCCGCTGCACAACGTGCAGGTGACAGCGGTGTCGACCTTGAGCTCCTTCGCGGCACCGAAGGCGGCCTCGCCGAGCTCGAGGCCCAGGCGGATCAACGCGTCCTGCCCGCGACGCGTGCGCGGGCGTGGACCCCGACCACCCGCGGTCTGGCCGAAGAATGCGTCCATGATGTCGGTGAAGGAGAACCCCTGCCCGAAGCCCTGAGCGCCCGCCGCGGAGAGTGGGTCACCGCCGAGGTCGTACATCTCGCGCTTCTTCGGGTCGCTCAGCACGTCGTACGCCCGCGTGACCTCCTTGAACCGCTCCTGGGTCTGGGCATCGGGGTTGACGTCGGGATGCAGCTGGCGAGCCAGCTTGCGATAGGCCTTCTTGATCTCCTCAGGGCTCGCATCGCGCGAGACCCCGAGGACTTCATAGAGATCGTTCGACATGCTCCAGCATTCGTTGGTGGGACGCGCTCAGGCGTCGGACAGGATCTGGCTGACGTAACGGGCCACGGCGTTGACTGCGGCCATCGACCCCGGATAGTCCATCCGGGTCGGCCCGACGACACCGAGGTTGGCAACCGGACGCTCATCTGGACCGTAGCCGGTGGCGATCACCGATGTCGCGGCAAGCTGGGCGTGAGGGACCTCGTGACCGATCCGCACCGTCACCAGGCTCGGACTGGTGGCCTCGCCCAGCAGCCGAAGCAGTACGACGTGCTCCTCCAGCGCCTCGAGCAGTGGCTTGATCGATCGGTCGAAGTCCTCGCCGAAGCGGACCAGGTTGGCGGTCCCCCCGATCGCGACCTTCTCGTCGGACCGGTCGTCGGCCACGGCCGCGGCGAAGGCTGCCACCACCTGCGTCACGACCGCCTTGTCGTCACGGTGGAAGGCCTCGGGCAACGAGGTGACCCGAGCGGCGGCGTCGGTCAGCGGCTGGCCGACCACGGCGGTGTTGAGGCGGGCCCGTAGTTCGCCGACCGTCTCGTCATCGATCGGCTTGGCGAGCTCGATGACGCGCTGCTCGACCCGCCCGGTGCTGGTGATGAGCACGAGCAGCAGTCGTGATGACGTGAGCGTGACGACCTCGACGTGGCGCACGGTCGAGCGGGACAGGGTCGGGTACTGGACGATGGCCACTTGCTGGGTGAGCTGGGCGAGTAGCCGGACGCTGCGGTGGACGACGTCGTCGAGGTCGACGGCCCCTTGCAGGAACGTCGCGATCGCCCGCTTCTCGGCGCCGGTCAACGGCTTGATGTCGGTGAGCTTGTCGACGAAGAGGCGGTAGCCCTTGTCGGTGGGGATCCGGCCGGCGCTGGTATGCGGCTGGGTGATGAACCCCTCCTCCTCCAGCACAGCCATGTCGTTGCGGACGGTGGCCGGGGAGACCCCGAGGCTATGGCGCTCGACCAAGGCCTTGGAACCCACTGGCTCCTGGGACTGGACGTAGTCCTCGACGATGGCACGCAGGACGTCGAGCTTGCGGTCGTCGAGCATCTCCACCTCCATCCGTCGGCCGGGCGGCCCTGGCACTCACGTTTCCCGAGTGCCAACTCTACTAGGTCTGACACGTCCGGGTCCCGCCTCGACCCGCGGTCTCCCGGACCGTCGCCGGCTGTGTCCGGTGCTGTCCCGGTGCTGGGTCGGCGCTGGGTCGGCGCTGGGTCGGCGCTGGGGTCGGTGCTGGGTCGGTGCTGGGTCGGCCTCGGGCCCGGCCGTTGAGCCGGCCACGGCTAGTCTGCCCGCATGGACGGGTCGACGGTGTACCAGCGGGGTGGTGGCTTCACCGAGGTGGCGGATCGGGTGTTCGCCGGGCGTTATCCCCAGTGGGACACCACGATCGGCGTTGTCCACGGTTCCGAGGGGCTGCTTGTCGTGGACACCCGAGCGGCGTACACGCATGGGGTCCAGCTGCGTCACGATGTCCAAAGCCTGGCGCCCGACTCGCCGATCCGCTGGGTCGTCAACACCCACGAGCACTTCGACCACGTGCTCGGCAACCTGGCGTTCGAGGGTGCCCGGATCCACGCTCACGAGAACGCCGCGGCCAGGATGATCGAGGCCTGCGCACGTATCCAGCGGGAAATTCTGGCGGATCCGGCCGAGGACCCCGCCCAACCTGAGATCACCTCCGAGGTGCTGCAGGCGGTGCTCGACAGCGAGTGTCGACTTCCTGACGAGACGTTCGCGTCAGTGGCGACCATCGACCTCGGCGACCGGATCGTCGAGCTGGCACACCCGGGGCGCGGGCATACCTCGGGCGACATCGTGATCCGGGTGCCGGACGCCGACGCGGTCTTCGCCGGAGACCTGATCGAGCAGTCGGCGCCACCCGCCTTCGGCGGTGACTGCTTCCCGCTGGACTGGCCGAACACGCTCGACCTCCTGATCGGCATGCTCACGGAGACGTCGGTCGTCATCCCTGGTCACGGCACGCCCGTGGACAAGCAGTTCGTGCAGGACCAACGAGCTGACGTCTCCGACATCGCCGAGCTGATCCGTTCGTTGTACGCGCAGGGAGTCGCGGAGGTCGAGGCGTTGGCAGCAGGCGGCGACAGCTGGCCCTGGGAGGCGACACGTCTGGTCGACGCCGTCTCTCGGGGCTACGAGCAGCTGTCGACCCAGTCCGCGGCTGCTGTTGCCGCCGGCAAGGCCGACCCGCATCGTTCGACTGCCCAGCCACCAGCCGACCAACCCCGCCTCAACCTCCTCTAACCCCTGCCCCCGATCGTTGAGCCGTCAGTTCGTGGTTCCTTGAACCGTCACTTGTGGTTCCTTGAACCGTCAGTTGTGGTTCCGTCGAAGTCGGCGCGCGACTATCCGGCGTTGCACCGCCCGGCCGCGGTCCTGGCTGGCTAGCGTTGTGGGCCATGTCCTTCGACAGGTATGGCGCCGACGTCCTTCAGTCGGACTGGCGCGCACCCAAGCGCGGGCGCTCGACTCCGATCGAGGCTCAACCCGGCCTCGTCGTGGAAGAGGTCACGACGGACTGGTGCGGCGAGATCGTCCGAGTCGACCGTGATCTCGACACGGTCGAACTGGAGGATCGGCGAGGCAAGCGGCGGACGTTCCCGCTTGGTCCCGGCTTCCTTCTCGAGGGGCGGCCGGTCGTCCTGAGCGCTCCACCGCGGATCGCGCCGAGGCGGCCGACGCGTACGGCCTCAGGCTCTGTCGCCGTACCCGGCACCACAGCCCGCATTGCCCGGGCCAGCCGCATCTACGTCGAGGGGCGACACGACGCCGAGCTGGTCGAGAAGGTCTGGGGTGACGACCTGCGGATCGAGGGTGTGGTCGTGGAGTACCTCGAAGGCGTGGACGACCTATCAGACCGGTTGCGGGAGTTCCAGCCCGGTCCTGATCGGCGGGTCGGCGTGCTCGTGGATCACCTCGTCACCGGCTCCAAGGAGAGCCGGATCGCCGCGTCGATCGCGAAAGGTCCGCTCAGCAAGAATGTGTTGATCGTCGGTCACCCCTACGTCGACGTATGGGCGGCGGTGAAGCCTGAACGCCTCGGAATCACTGCCTGGCCCACCGTCCCTCGCTCGATGTCGTGGAAGCATGGCGTCTGCCAGCAGCTCGGCTGGCCGCACCGTGACCAAGCCGACCTGGCGCGTGCCTGGAAGCACATCTTGTCCAAGGTCACCTCGTACGCCGATCTGGAGCCCGCCTTGCTCGGCCGGGTCGAAGAGCTCATCGACTTCGTCACCAGCTGACGCATCGGCGCCACATCGACGGTTCAAGGAACCACAACTGACGGCTCAAGGAACCACAACTGACGGCTCAAGGAACCACAACTGACGGTTCAAGGAACCATAAGTGACGGCTCAACGAGGGAGGAGGGCGTGCACGACGGTGTCGGCGAGCAGGCGGCCACGTCGGGTGAGGACCAACCGCTCCGCGGCTCCGGCTCTGCCCAGGTCCGCCACGTCGGCCAGACCGGCCGCCACCAGACCCGCCACCGCAGCACGGCCGGCGTCATCGAGGACCTCCAGCGGCAGGCCGGTGACCAGGCGGGACTCGAGCAGCACGCGTTCAACCCGCCGGGTCTCCTCATCGAGGACCTCACGCGCGGCCGCCGGACTCAGCCCAGAGGCGATCCGCTCGGCATACGGCGCGGGATGCTTGACATTCCACCAACGCACACCGCCGACGTGTGAGTGCGCGCCCGGGCCGACCCCCCACCAGTCGCCGTCTCGCCAGTAGCCGAGGTTGTGCCGGCACCACGCGGACTCCGAACGCGCCCAGTTCGACACCTCGTACCAGCCGTACCCCGCCACCTCCAGCAGCGAGTCGGCCAGCTCGTACTTGTCCGCGAGGTCGTCGTCATCGGTCATCGCGATGTCACCCCGGGCGATCCGCCGGGCGAGCGCGGTCCCTTCCTCGACGATCAGCGCGTATGCCGAGACGTGGTCAGGCGCCAGCGCCACCGCCGCCTCGACGCTGGATCGCCAGTCGGCGAGGGACTCGCCCGGGGTGCCGTAGATGAGGTCGAGGCTCACCTGGTCGAAGCCGGCCGACCGAGCCCACTCCACCACCGCAGGCACGCGCTCCGGGTCGTGCGTGCGGTCGAGCACTGCCAACACCGAAGGCACAGCCGACTGCATCCCGAACGAGATCCGGTTGATCCCGCCGGCGCGCAGGTCCGCAAGGTCGGACGGCGAGACGCTGTCCGGATTGGACTCGGTCGTGACCTCCGCACCGTCGGCCAGCCCGAACTCCGACCGGATCGCGTCGACCATTGCTACGAGGTCACCGGGCGGGAGGAGGGTCGGGGTTCCACCGCCGAAGAAGACCGTATCCACCGGCACGTCGACGTCACCGATCACCTTGCGGGCCAGGCGGATCTCTTCGATCGCGGCCTCGGCGTACGACGCTCTGGACGCGCCACGCACGTCACCGAGCTCGGACGCGGTGTACGTGTTGAAGTCGCAGTAACCGCACCGCACCGCGCAGAACGGTACGTGCACATAGAACCCGAAACGGCGCGCGCCGACATCCTCCAGCGCCGAAGGCGGGAGCGCGCCGTCAGCGGGCGCAGGCTGACCTTCGGGGAGAACGGACGGCATCGCGACCATCATCGCAGCCGACCTCGAACCGCTCGAGCTCAAACCCGTTTGCCTCGCGCGACGAGACCGGACCGGCCGCTCTTGGCCTTGCCTTCGCGTGGAACGGGAGTACTAGTGGGACAAGAGCACCAGGAGGCAGCATGCGCCATCGCCGGATGTCCATCGGGGTCACGATCGCAGCCGTGGTCCTCAGTTTGTGCGCGACCGCCGCGAACAGCCAGTCGGCCGCGCAGACGATGCACTTCACGCCGGGCAGTGCCGGTGCGGGTGACCCGTACTTCCCGCTCGACGGCAACGGCGGGTACGACGTCACGCACTACGACCTCGACCTGTCGTACAACCCGTCCACCGAGCGAATGGTCAGCACCGCCACGATCCAGGCGACGGCGACCCAGAACCTGTCTCGGTTCAACTTCGACTTCGACGGCTTGCACATCGTGGCGCTCGACGTCGCAGGCGCCCCGGCCACGTGGACGCGAGATTCGGGCGAACTCGTCGTCACCCCATCCCACGGCATCCTCTCCGGCCATACCTTCACCACGGTCGTGAGCTACCACGGCCGCCCGAAGGAGTTCCAAGACCCCGGTGTGGGCACCGTGGGCTTCGTGCACACCAACGACGGCGCGGTCGTCGTCGGTGAACCGCATGTGGCGTCGATCTGGTTCCCGGCCAACGACCACCCCACGGACAAGGCGTCGTTCTCGTTCCACATCACCGTCCCTAGCCGTCTCGAGGCAGTGTCGAACGGTCGGCTGACATCGCGATCAAGGCATGCCGGATGGACGACTTGGAACTGGATCGCCACCGAGCCGATGGCCTCCTACCTCGCCACGATGGCGATCGGTCACTTCGACCTGCACCGCTATCACGCCAACGGCATCCCGTTCTGGGACGCGGTCGATCCCCAGCTCGGCGACGCCAGCATCCCGGCGCCGAGGACCGGCTCGCGGTACGCCTGGTCCGACCAGACCGACGTGGCCGAACAGTCGTACAAGCGGTTGAGCCACCGACTCGCCGTGCCCGCAGCCGGCGGGCAGCTGTCCTTCTGGGTCAACCGGGACACGGAGCCGGAGTACGACTTCCTGACCGTCGAGGCCCGACCGATCCGGACGAACCGTTGGACCACGCTCCGGGACCTCAACGGCCACACGACTCACAGTCTCGGCTTCGCCTGTCCGTTCAACCTCGTGCTGCACCCGTTCCTGAAGCACTACGTCACCGACAACGGCGACGGCACGTGCGCCTCGACCGGCACCACGGGTCGCTGGTGGGCGGCGAGTGGACAGAGCGACGGCTACGAGAGGTGGATCGTCGACCTGTCGCGGTACGCCGGCAAGACTGTCCAGCTGTCGATCAGCTATGTCAGCGACGACTACGTGCAGACACTCGGCGTGTTCGTGGACGACGTCGTGGGTCCGTCCGGACAGGGCACCACGTCGTTCGAGAGGGACGCGCACACGATGGACGGTTGGAGCGTCCCGGGGGCTCCCCGCGGGGACGCACCCAACCCGGACGACTGGAGTTCGACAACGTCCCACATCGACGTGAACACGGTGGAGGACTACGCCAAGGCCGCACTGGCGCGGCAACCGGAGATCCTGCGGTTCGAGTCGGCGACGTTCGGTGCGTACCCGTTCAACACCTCGGGGGCGGTCGTCGACGTCGCGCCGATCGGCTTTGCGCTGGAGAACCAGACGCGGCCGACGTACTCTTCCGACTTCTTCCACGGCAGCCCCAACGACGGTGTGGTCGTCCACGAGCTGGCGCACCAGTGGTACGGGGACAGTGTCGCGCTGCGGCGATGGTCCGACGTTTGGCTCAACGAAGGCTTCGCGACGTATGCCGAATGGCTCTGGAGCGGGCACGAGGGTTTCGACACCCCGGCTGACATCTTCAACTTCCTGATGACCGAGGTGCCTGCCGACCATGAGCTGTGGAGCCTGGAGATCGGAGACCCCGGACCGGACCACTTGTTCGACTTCCCGGTCTACGTGCGCGGTGCGATGACGCTTCAGGCGCTGCGGATGAAGATCGGCGATCAGGCCTTCTTCACCGTGCTGCGCCGCTGGGCCACGCTGAACGCAGGCGGGAACGGTGACACCGCGGGGTTCCGCGCCCTGGCCGAAGATGTCTCGGACAAGGATCTGGGCGGTTTGTTCCATACCTGGCTGCACACCACCACGAAGCCGCCGATGAGCCCGGTCGCCGCCAGGTCGGCGACGGGAGCGTCAGCGCGAGACTTCCCGCACGTGCTGAGGTCGATGCTCACTCGGGCGCCGCGGTGACGGGAGGCGGATCGCTGGTTGGTCTCGCCGAGACCTGGCACTCGCCCAGCTCGATCGCGATGCGGCCGACCGTCAGGAGGAGTAGAGCGCGTCCAGCTCGGACTTGTAGTGCTCCTCGACGACCTTTCGCTTGACCTTCATGCTGGGTGTGATCTCGCCCTCCTCGACCGACAGGTCGCGGTCGAGGAGCACGAACTTCTTGATCTGCTCCCAACGGTTGAGCTTGGCGTTGAGCTTGTCGACGTACCCCTGGACCATCTCGTGTGCCGCGTCGGAGGACACGATCTCGGCGTAGGACTTGCCCCCGAGACCGTGTTGCGCGGCCCAGCCCTCGATGGAGTCCTCGTCCAACGTGATGATGGCGGAGACGAAGTTGCGCTCGTTGCCGTGCACCACGAACTGGCTCGCGTACGGGCAGACGGACTTGAACTGCCCTTCGATGATCTGCGGCGCGACGTACTTGCCGCCGGACGTCTTGAAGAGGTCCTTCTTGCGATCGGTGATCCGGACGAAGCCCTCGTCGTCGACCTCCCCGATGTCACCGGTGTGGAACCACTCGTCCTGCAGCGACTCCTCGGTGGCGTGCTGGTTGTTGTGGTAGCCGTCCATCACGCCCGGCCCCTTGATCAGCAGCTCACCGTCGTCGGCGATCTTGACCTCGGTGCCCGCGAACGGAAGGCCGACGGTGCCGATCTTGTACTTCGTCGGGCGGTTGACGCACGTGCCGGCCGAGGTCTCGGTCAAGCCGTAGCCCTCGAGGATCAAGATGCCGGCCGCCAGGAACCACTCGGCGATGTCCCGGTTGAGCGCCGCCGCGCCGGAGATGAAGAATCGCACCCGACCACCGAAGCGCGCCCGGATCTTTGCGAAGACGAGCCGGTCGAACAGCGCGTGCTGAGCCATCAGGTGCGGCGGCACCCGCTCGCCGGCCAGCTTGCGCCGCGACACCTCGATGCCGACCTTGAACGCCTGGTCGAAGATCTTCTTCTTCACTCCGCCCTCGTCGGCGGTCATCGTGTTGATCCTGGCGTGGGCCTTTTCGAAGATGCGCGGAGCGGCCCCCATGAACGTCGGCTGGACCACGGCGAGGTTGTCGATGATCTTCTCGACAGTCCCGTCGACTGCGGTGGCGAAGCCGATGGCCAGCTGGGTCGACAGCAGCACCTTGCCGAAGGAGTGCGCGAGCGGCAGCCACAGGTACTGGACGTCGTCGACGGAGAGGATGTCCAGGTCCTGGACGGCGTACCCCTCGTAGGTCCACGCCGAGTGGCGTAGTCGCACGCCCTTGGGCCGCCCCGTCGTGCCGGAGGTGTAGATCAAGGTCGCGAGGCTCTCCGGAGAGGTCTTCTCGATCCGGTCCATCACCACGCCGCCCTGCTCGGCCAACAGGTCGGACCCCAGCTGCTCGAGATCGGCGAAGCTGATCACCCAGTCCCCGTCTGTCGCACCGTCGAACGTGACGACCTTCGACACCGAGGGGAGGTCGGCTCGGCGCTCGCGCAGCTTGTTGGTCTGTGTGTCGTCCTCGGCGAAGACGACGTGGGAGTCGGAGTCGCCGACGATGTAGGAGACGTCCTCCGAGATGCTCGACGGGTAGACCGTGGTGGTCGCAGCCCCGGCGGACATGATGGCCAGATCGGCCAGGATCCACTCATAGCGGGTGCCCGACGCGATGGCGACGCGCTGCTCGGGCTCCACACCGAGCGCGATCAGCCCGGCTGCGATCTTGGTGACCCGGTCCCCCGTGGCCCCCCAGGTGACAGAGGCCCACCCGCCCTCGGCAGAGCTGGACGGATAGCGGTAGGCCTCCCGGTCCGGGGTCGCCGCAACCCGATCGAAGAACATCCGGCCGACCGATGCCGGTCGGTTGTCAAGGGTTGCCGAAGCCGCAGAGGAGTCCACCATGGGGAGAACCGTAGAACAGATGGCTACCGATCGGTAGGTGCTGAGTCAGAGGGTCGTCGGCTTCGCGGCGTTTCAGCCAGCTGGCGTACGCCGATGGACCGACACGGCGTACCCCGCCTGTTCGGTGAACGGTTCCCGCTCCCAGCCGGAGAAGACCGCCTCCCGCTCGAGTCCTTCGTCAGAGCACCAGCCGTGGTAGTCGGCCAGGGTGACCGGGACATCGTCCAGCGGCAGGTGAGCGACGTCGAGCCCGAACCCGGCGACCAGCCGGCCTCCGGGCGACAAGCACCCCGCCAATTGCGCGACAGCCACGCTCTCGGTGCCTTCCGCCAGCAGCGGGATCACGTTGCCGGCGAGCACCACGACGTCGAACGGTCCCCCGAGATCGGGGTCCGCCGCGTCCAGCGCGGCAAGGTCGCGGACCAACCAGGCGATTCCCGGGGCGAGGTCGCGGGCGACGGACAGCATCGAGACGTCGACGTCGACGCCGACGACCTCGAAGCCGCGACGGCTCAGCTCGATCGCCACCCGGCCGGTGCCGCAGCCGGCGTCGAGGATCCGGGTGCCGCCCACGCTGCCGCCCACGCTGCCGGCGAGCGCCGCGACGAAGTCGGCCTCACCGTGGACGGCCCGGCCGGACGCCGCCAGCGCGTCGAAACGCCGCTGGTAGTCCTCCCCAGAGGTGTCACCGGAGACGTCACCCCAGCGCGTCATCCAGCCGCCGCGTACTTCTCAGCCGTTGCCCGCACGGCGGGCGGCAGAGCGTCCCCCGCGTCCAGCAACCGGGGCAGCAACTCCCGCTCCGTCGTGAGGGCACGGAACATCGTGGTCACCGTGATGTCGTGGTCGGGCTTGTGCGTCACCTCGATGGCGTCACCTGCCGTGATCTGACCGGGCTGCACGACCTGGAGGTACGGACCGGGACGCCCCTCGATCGTGAAGCGCTTGACCCAGGCGGTGGCGTCGTAGCCGGACAACCCCATCCAGCCCTTGAACACGCTGCACGGGATCCGCACGTGAGCGACCTGCAGCAAGGCGCTGCCGATCCGCCACTGCTCGCCGATCAGCGCCTCGTTGACATCGATGCCGGTGGTGGTGAGGTTCTCACCGAACTGACCGTTCGGGATCGGCATACCCAGTCGCTCGACCCAACCGTCGAGGTCCTCGCGGGCGAATGCGTAGACGGCCTGGTAGGTCCCCCCGTGGTGCTTGGTGTCCGCTACCTGGTCGTCTACGATGCCGAGCTCGCCGACCTGGACCGGACCGCTCACAGCGTGCTTGATGATCGCCGTACGACGCAGGCTGCCGGCCCACTCGGCGTCCACGGGAGCACCCACGTTGATGGAGAGCAGCCGCGCCGTCATGCCGCCCATCCTCCCAGACGGGCGAGCTCGGCTCCTCCATGAATCCGTGGTCTGCTGCTGGCAAGTCAGCCGGAGTAGGCGGCCTCGAGATCGGCGACGATGAGCTTCTTCATGCCGAGCATGGCTTGCATCGCGCGTTGCGCACCTTCGGGATCCGGGCCACCGAGATAGTCGAACAGCTGACGCGGGACGACCTGCCACGAGAGTCCGAACCGGTCCCGAACCCACCCGCAGGCGTCTTCGCGACCACCGTTGACGAACGCGTCCCAGAAGTGGTCGACCTCTGCCTGGTCGGCGCAGTCGATCACGAACGAGACCGCCTGGTTGAACTCGGCATGAGCCGGGCCGCCGTTGATCGCCGTGAACGGGGATCCGTCGAGCTCGAAGGACACGGTCATGACCGAACCGGCCGGACCCGGCCCGGCGTCACCGTAGCGAGAGATTCCGGTGATCGTGGAGTTCTTGAACAGCGAGACGTAGAAGTTCGCCGCGTCCTCGGCGCCTGTGTCGAACCACAGAAACGGGGTGACCTTGGCCATGGCAGTGTCCTCTCATCGGGGCTCCGGCCGGATGATCGGCCGTTCCCAGGTATGACGGTACGGATCTGCCGAACTCATCGGTCCACGGGAGTACGTCGAGCGCCCGAAACAAAGCCGGCCGGCCTCCCCTGCTCGAGGGAAGACCGACCGTACAGCTTGGTTCGTCAGCGACCGCGGCGTGAACCGGACGAGAACGCCGCAGCGCTGCCCGAAGCGGATCGCGAGCTGGTCGCGGCCTGCCCGTTCGACGACCCGCGACCACGACGTGAGCCACGCTGGGACGAGCCGCCACCGGAGCCGGTCGACGACGCCGTGCGACGGTTGCCGCCACCACCGGAACGGCGAGGGCCACGTCCTCCACCGCCCTGACCACGACCGGGCTGCCCGGCGACCACCGGCGGCGGCGTCACCAGGGTTCGCTCGCCGGGGGCGATCTCGGACAGCAGCGGGTGGCCGGCGCCGAGCTTGGTGATGGTCGGCTTGATGCCGGCCTTGCGGGTGAGGTCGCGCACGTCGCGGACCTGTGCGTCGGTCATCAAGGTGACGACCGTGCCGGAGTTTCCGGCACGTGCGGTACGTCCCGACCGGTGCAGGTAGGCCTTGTGCTCGACGGGCGGATCGGCGTGCACGACGAGCGCGATGTTGTCGACGTGGATGCCGCGAGCCGCGATGTCGGTCGCGACGAGGGTCGGTGAGGTGCCGTCGGAGAAGGCCGCCAGGTTGCGCGTCCTGGCTCCCTGCGAGAGGTTGCCGTGCAGCTCGACGGCCGGTGCGCCCGCCGCGGTGAGCTTGCGGGCGAGGAGCTTGGCGCCGTGCTTGGTGCGGGTGAAGACGAGCGTACGACCCGGGGCCGTCACCAGGTCGACGAGCACGGGAAGCCGGGTCTCGTGGCCGACGTGCAGCACGTGGTGGTCCATCGCGGTGACCGGCGACTGCGCTGAGTCGACGCTGTGCGTGATCGGGCTGTGCATGAAGCGCTTGACCAGCACGTCCACGGCCGCGTCCAAGGTGGCGGAGAACAGCAACCGTTGGCCCTCGCGCGGTGTCTGGTCGAGCAGCCGGCGTACGACGGGAAGGAAGCCGAGGTCGGCCATGTGGTCGGCCTCGTCCACGACGGTGATGGCGACCCGGTCGAGCTTGACGTGGCCGCTCTGCAGGTGATCCGCGAGGCGACCGGGGCAGGCGATCACGATGTCGACGCCGTTGCGCAGGGCGCTGATCTGCGGGCCCGCGCCGACTCCACCGAAGACGGTGAGGGTGCGCAGGTTGAGCGACTTGGCCAGCGGGGCGAGCGTCGCGTCGATCTGGCTGGCCAGCTCGCGCGTGGGCGCCAGGATCAGGGCACGGGGCCGGCCAGGAGCACGTTGGCCGCCGTCGTTGGCCAGTCGCTGCAGGACCGGGATGGCGAACGCGTAGGTCTTGCCGGAGCCGGTGCGGCCGCGGCCGAGCACGTCACGGCCAGCGAGCGAGTCGGGCAAGGTGGCCGACTGGATCGGGAACGGGGTCGTGATGCCGGCCCGGAACAGGGCGGCGGTGAGTCGGGGACTGACGCCGAGCGCGGCGAAGCCGTCGTCGGCGGGCGTGGCTGGAGTGACTGAAGGGACTTCAGTGGTCGCAGCGCTGGGTGCATTGAGTGTTGTAGTCATGTGTGGTGCGGCAGGCATGCGCCCGCCGGGATACTCCGAACGTGAGAAAGGTCGTCCTGCCCGGCGCGGGCGGCGGAATGCCTGGCATTCCGTGCCCAGCGGCGCGTGGTCGGTGTGACGACTGAGTCAGACGAGGTCTCGATGAGACCCGGTGAAAGAAACAGGGTGGCCCGAGGCAGAACTGTGCGGGCCAACGTGGTCAACCCTAGCGGAGTTGTCCGAGATCTCCGCATCGAACGCGCGTGTTCGTCCTCACGTCACCCGCGGGAGACCAGTTCCCAGGTCGTGGTCCGGCCCTCTGGTCCCGTCAGGGTCCCACGGGACAGGGCGGCGTCGATCCGTCGGCGTACCGCGGCTTCGTCGTCCGGAGGCGCGTCGAAGTCGACCTGGACGACATGTCCCTGTGGGCCGGCCACGGCCTGAGTGTGGTGCGGCCACCGGCACGGTGGGTCGTGGTCCCAGTGACCGCAGAGCTCGACCGTCACTGCGGCACCCATCGCCGCGGGGTCACCACCCTCAGCCAGGAGCACCGTGACCTCGTGCGCACACCTGAACTGCTGCGTCACTCCTGCACCGCCTTGGCGAGCGTGATGCACATCGTCAGGTACGCCTGCCCATCAGCGTCGAATCCGCGTGGGTTGTCCTCGACACACCACATCGCGTTGTGGATCATCCGTACGACGACCCAGTCCCGGGCGCGAGCCTCGTCGAGCATCGCGGTGTCGACCACGGCATGGAAGCGACGGCGAATCTCGTTGCGCAGCCGGCCTCCCTCGCCCATCTCGTCGAACCGGTTCCACAGCAGCGGCGCCACTTCGTAGTGTGAGTCGCCTGACATCGGCTTGGGGTCGATCACCAGCCAGGGCTCGCGGTCCCCGGCCAAGACGTTCTCGTAATGAAGATCGCCGTGGATCATCGTGCCGTCAGTACCCGGATCGGCCACGAAGTCCTTGCCGAGCGAGATCGCCTGCTCGACCAAGCGGCGCGGGATGGGCGCCGTCACGTCAAGACGGTCCAGGTCGGTGGTCCAGCGTGAGATGTACGACGAAAGCGTCCGGAGCTGCGGGAGCGCGGGGATGTGCAGCCGCGGGTAGAAGGCGGCGGTGATCTCGCACGCCTCGACCGCTTCGACCGTCTCCAGCGTGATATCGCCGTCGAGCCGCTCCAGCAGCATCACGCCACGGGCGGGATCGGCACGGTACATCCGGACGGTGCCGTTGCCCTGCCAGGCCTGCAGACCTAGGTGCTCGTGTTCCTGCTCCTCGTGCATCCAGGAGAACTTGGCCACCGCCGGTATCCCGTCAGACGTCTTGACCGGAAGCACCAACGCGCAGTAACCATGCCAGGGCGGCCCGTCGACGGCGAGTTCCCACTCGTCGATCACGTCGCGGACGAGCCGTGGCAGGGCGTCGACCCAGACCGCCCACTCCGGACCCCGCTCGGCGTACGAGAGGAGCTCCGCGGGGAGCTCGACCGCGCTCGTCATCTGGCTACTTCTTGGTCTTCTCGATGGGTTCGGAGGTGTTGAGCGCGGCAATGAAGGCCTCCTGCGGCACCTCGACGCGGCCCACCATCTTCATCCGCTTCTTGCCTTCCTTCTGCTTCTCCAGCAGCTTGCGCTTGCGGGTGATGTCGCCGCCGTAGCACTTGGCCAGCACGTCCTTGCGGATGGCGCGGATCGTCTCCCGCGCGATCACCCGAGCACCGATGGCTGCCTGGATCGGCACCTCGAACTGCTGGCGCGGGATCAGCTCCTTGAGCTTCTCGGTGAGCCCGACCCCGTACGAGTACGCCGCGTCGCGGTGCACGATCGCCGAGAACGCGTCGACCGGGTCGCCGTGCAGCAGCACGTCGACCTTGACGAGGTCGCTGGCCTGCTCGTCGATGGGTTCGTAGTCGAGCGAGGCGTAGCCCTTCGTGCGCGACTTCAGCGCGTCGAAGAAGTCGAACACGATCTCGGCCAGCGGCAACGTGTAGCGCAGCTCCACCCGGTCAGCGGACAGGTAGTCCATGCCCTGAAGAGCTCCGCGCCGGGTCTGGCACAGGTCCATGATGACGCCGATGTAGTCCGACGGGCTGAGGATCGTGGCGCGCACGACGGGTTCGTACACCTCGGCGATCTTGCCGTCCCCCGGATACTCGCTGGGGTTGGTGACGGTGACCTCGCTGCCGTCCTCCATCACCACCCGATAGACGACGTTGGGCGCGGTCGAGATCAGGTCGAGGTTGAACTCGCGCTCGAGCCGCTCGCGCACGATCTCCATGTGCAGCAGCCCGAGGAACCCGCAGCGAAATCCGAAGCCGAGCGCCCCGGACGTCTCCGGCTCGTACATCAAGGCTGCGTCGTTGAGCTGGAGCTTGTCGAGCGCGTCGCGCAAGGTCGGGTAGTCGTCGCCGTCGATCGGGTAGAGCCCGGAGTAGACCATCGGGTTGGGGTGCCGGTAGCCGCCGAGCGCCTCGGTCGCGCCGCGCACTGCCGAGGTGACCGTGTCACCGACCCTGGACTGGCGGACCTCCTTGACGCCGGTGATCAGGTAGCCCACCTCACCGACGCCGATCTCGGCTTCCTTCTTCGGCTCCGGTGAGATCACCCCAACTTCCAACATCTCGTGCACGGCGCCGGTCGACATCATCTTGATCCGGTCGCGGTGGCTGAGCCGGCCGTCGACCACGCGCACGTAGGTGATAACGCCCCGGTAGGTGTCGTAGACGGAGTCGAAGATCAGCGCCCGCGGCGCGGCGTCGGCGTTGCCGGTCGGTGCCGGGACGGTGCCCACGATCTTGTTGAGCAGCTCGGTGACGCCCTCGCCGGTCTTGGCCGACACCCGCAGCACGTCGTCGGCTTCGCACCCGATGATGTGGGCGAGCTCAGCGGCGTACTTCTCCGGTTGAGCGCTCGGCAGGTCGATCTTGTTGAGCACCGGGATGACGTCGAGGTCGGCGTCCAGGGCCAAGTAGAGGTTCGCCAGCGTCTGGGCCTCAATCCCCTGCGCCGCGTCGACGAGCAGCACAGCCCCTTCGCAGGCTTCGAGGGACCGGCTCACTTCGTAGGTGAAGTCGACATGTCCAGGGGTGTCGATCATGTTCAGGATGTAGGTCGAGGCTGCGTTCGGCCCCTCGGTCACCGTCCAGGGCATCCGGACAGCCTGACTCTTGATCGTGATGCCGCGCTCGCGCTCGATGTCCATCCGGTCGAGGTACTGCGCCCGGGCATTGCGCTCGTCCACCACACCGGTGAGCTGCAGCATCCGGTCCGCGAGGGTCGACTTGCCATGGTCGATGTGCGCAATGATGCAGAAGTTTCGGATGATGGACGGGTCGGTCTGGCCAGGCTGCGGCGCAGACGCGAGCGTCTTGGACGATGAGGCCACGGGTCAGCAGTTCTTCCGGGTCGTGGGGGTGGAGCGGGCACAGGTGGCGGACGCCACGAGGGTCCATCTTCCCACGCCGGATCGACAGTCTTGACCGCTGCGCTGCCTCGAGCCGGTGGTTACTGCTGCCGGGACCCTTCCTCGGAGGAACCTTCGTCGCCCTCTGACACCTCGGCAGCTTCGCTCTCGTCACCGTCGGACCCGTCGGCATCGTCGCCGACTGCGTCGCCGTCGGATGCGTCGACTGCGTCGGACCCTTCCGCCCCTGGTCTGTTGAGCGACGACCCGTCGGCAGCTCCGCCGACTGCGTCGGACCCCTCCGCCCCTGGTCTGTTGAGCGACGACCCGTCGGCAGCTCCGCCGACTGCGTCGGACCCTTCCGCCCCTGGTCTGTTGAGCGACGACCCGTCGGCAGCTCCGCCGACTGCGTCGGACCCTTCCGCCCCTGGTCTGTTGAGCGACGACCCGTCGGCAGCTCCGCCGACTGCGTCGGCTGAGCTGCCCGACGCGTCGTCACCATCCCCTGCCACGCTGAAGAGCAGGCCGGAGGGGGCAGCGCCGGAGAGGGTAGCGAGCATCTGACGAACGTTGCTCAGCTGAGCGTTGATACTGTCCCTCCGCTGGGTGGCGGCCGACAGCTCACGCTCCGACTCGGCTCGGACCCGATCCGCGTGCGCACGGCTCTGCGCGATGGCCTCGGCAGCCTTCTGCTCGGCGTCCTCGAGCATGCGACGAGCCTGAAGCTCGGCGTCAGCGCGCATCTTGTCCGCTTCGTTCTTGACCAGCTCGACCTGCTGCTCCATGGCGCCCAGCTGTTCGTGCTGCGAAGCGAGCTGCTGGGTGAACTCGCCTTCGGCGTTCTCCCTGCGCTGCGCCAGGGTCATCTCGAAGTCCGCCGCAGCCGCCGCCGCCTTGGCGCGCTGGTTCTCGTAGACCGCCTCGGCTTCCTGCCGGCGCGCGGCAGCATCGCGATCGGCCCCGTCCAACATCTCGTCAGCCTGGCGTCGGGCCTGCTTCAGGATCGACTCCGCCTCGCTGTCGGCCGCCTCTCGTCGCTGCTTGGCATAGGCGTCCGCCTCGGTCTTGACCTTTTCCGCCGCCTGGTGTGCCGAGTGATGCACGGCATCGGCGTCATCCTTGGCGGAGGTCCGGAGCTCGGTCGCCTCCTCGTCGGCCAGGGAGAGCATCTGCCCGATCCGGCTGCCCAGGTCCTCGTACGACGGCGTCGCGGACTTCTCCGCCTCCTGGGCCGCCTGCAGCGCGTCGGCGTGCGCCTTCTCGAGCTGCGTGCACACGGGAGGTGAGCTCCTGGACCTGCGCGCGGGCGGCGTCCTCACTCGAGGTGAGCTGTTCGATCCGGCGGTCCACCTCGGACGGCTCGTAGCCCCGCAGGACCTGTCGGAACTGATCGTTAGCTGCGGTCATCATTCTCACCCATCGTTGTTGCGGAACAGATCGCGGATCGAGACATTCACGTTGTGGAGCCGCTCCGAGGTCGAGGCGGCGTTTCGAGCTTCGCCATCGCGGGCGGTAGCGGTCGCATCCTCGCCGGGTCCGGCCGGTGCGGCCTCAGCGGGGTCGGCCGGGTGATCGGCGGCGTTCGGCTCCGGGGCCTGCTCGGACACCTCAGGCGCGGTATCGGCATCGGGTGTCCGGGACGTTGTCGTCCGAGGTCGGAGTCCCTGCGCCGGGGGCGTCGGTCACCAGCGCTGTCCGGCATGCGAGGTCGCGACGTCGGCACAGCCAGGGCGGCGATCACACCGGACACCTCGCCGAGCTCGTGGACGATGTCGTCGCGGCGATGTGCGAGAGCCGCAACCTCGGCACGGGCCTCCTCCAGCATCGTGCGGGCACGTTCGCGGATCTGCTCGGACTCGACGGCGGCCTCCTCGGTGATCCGACGCGCCTCCGCACGGCTCTCCGACAGCAGGTCCTGGGCCTCACGCTGACCGCGCGTGACCTCGGCAGCCACCTGCTCACGCAGCATGCGGGCTCCGCCCTCAGCCTCGGCCACCCGTCGCCCGGCCCGCTCCTCGGCCTCGGCATACACCTGCTGAGCCGCCTTCTCGATCGATGCGGCTGCCTCAGCGGCCTGCGCACGTAGTTGCTCCGCGTCTGTCTCCGCCTGTGACATCAGGCCGAGCGCCTGCACATGGAGGTCATCGTTGAGCCGCCGTGCGCTCTCCGCACGATCACTCAGCCGGGTGTGCGCGGCATGCAGGATCAGCTGGAGACGTCGGCGCGCCTCGGCGGTACGCCGGGCACTCTCGCCGTGGCCGCGCGCGACGATGTGCTGGCGCTCCTGATCGGCCGTGGCGAGGAGAGCATCGACGGTGCGCTTCGTCCACTCCGTCTGCTCGGCCGCGGCGGCGAGCTGTCGCTCGACCTCGCTACGGGCCTCGTCGAGCAGCCGGGCACTCTCCGCCTCCGCGAAGGCGCGATGACCTTCCTGCTCCTCCACGAGGCGGCCTGCAGCGGACTCGGCTTCCGCCACCACAGCGGCTGCCTGTTCGGCCGCCTCGGAGCGGATTCGCTCCGCCTCGCTTGCGGCTGTCTCCACCAGCTCGCGGGCCGCACGCTCGGCCTCCTCGTGGCGGACCTTCTCCATCTCGTCCAGGCGGGCGTTGGCCTCGGCCAGCGCCTGGCGGGAGCTGGTGAGCACCTCGTCCGCTTCGGCCCGCGCCTGCGCGCGAAGCGTCGTGGCCTGCTCCACGGTCTCGTCGGCCTCGGCGCGCGCGTTGGCCACCTGCAGGGCGGACTGTTCGCGAGCCGCGGCCAGGATCGAGTCACGCTCTTCGCCGGCAGCCTTGATGAGCATGGATGCTTGCTCGCCCGCGTCACGCACCAGCCGACTCGCATCGGTGGATGCCTCCGCCTGCGCCGCTTCGGCGGCAGCCCGGAGACGGCTGGCCTCTTCGCGCATCTCCATCGCCTCGGCGTGCAGCTGGGCGGCCTCGGCGCGCAGCCGCTCTGGCGTCCTCGGTGGCTTGCCGAGACTCCTGCTCAGCCTGCTCAGACAGCTGTTCCGCGACCTCCTGCGCGCGCTGGAGCACCTGGGCTGCCTGAGGGGCAGGTCCAGTGAGAGCGCCAGGACCCTTCGCGAGTCGCTCACCCGCGTCCATCGTCGTATCATCGCAGACGCCACGATCCACGCGAACTCGTGGAGCAAAATGCTCGACCCACACGATCTGATCGACCAGTCCTCCCCCGTGCGCCGGGCGGCGGACAGTTCACCGCCCCACGCATAATCCGTGGTCCCGTGGGGCGAGAATCAAGCCACAATCAGGCCGCATGGGAGACCGAGACCCCGTGACCGACTCGGCCCTGCCACGCGGAGCCGACTGGCGCCACGATGCGGTGAGCCTGCGTAGTGGTGTCTCCGTGCCAGTCCGAGCCACGGCCAGGCGACGGCTCTGGGAGCACCTCCCAGAAGCGGTCCGAGCGACCATCGCCACCGCTGCAGGCTCTGAGGTCATCGCCGCGACCACGACGGGGACGGGCTTCACCGCGGGTTTCGCCTCGCGACTCGACCTGGCCGACGGCACCACGATCTTCGTCAAGGCCGCATCGAGCGCCGACGACCGGCTGCACGGCTGGGGCATCAGTGCCGCCTACCGCGTGGAGGCGCGAAATCTCGCTGCGCTCTCCCCCGAGTGCGGCGCTATCCCGCTGCTGTGGACGCTGGAGGTGTACGACGGCACCAACGACTGGATCGTGCTCGGATTCCCCTATGTCGCGGGTCACCCCCCGCGTCGGCCGTGGCGGCCAGACGAGCTCGCCTTGGTGAGCAGACGGCTCGCCGATGTCGCCGCGCACCTGGCCGCACCGCCTGCCGAGCTGGCACTCGAGGCGTTCGTCCCCGATGCGGCTGAGTTCGGCCCGTGGATCGAGCGGGTGCGCGAGCGCGACGGCGACAACGCCTGGTTGGAGCAGGTGTCTGCCTTGGCTCACGAGTCCAGCGAGCGCTGTGTCGGCGCGACCCTGGCTCACCTGGACCTGCGCGACGACAACATCCTGATCGGCGACGACGGACAGGTCTGGATCTGCGACTGGAACTGGCCCATGCTCGCTGCGCCCTGGCTCGACCTCGTCACGGTGCTCATCGCTGCCCACGGCGACGGTCTCGACGCCGATGCCGTGCTGGCCGAGCATCCATTGACGAGCACCCTGGAGTCGCGTTCGGTGGACGCCTGGCTGGCCAACCTGTGGCTGTACTTCACCACCCGCATGGAAGACGTCGTCCCTCACGGCTCACCGCATCTTCGTGACCACCAGGCGTGGTACGCCGAGGTGACCGAGGACTGGCTACGCCGCCGACTCGGGTCGGTGCCAGGGGGCCGCGACGATGCTGCCTGACCAGAAGCGGCTGGCGGGTGTGCGGACGCCGTACGCCGCGATGCCGGACCAGCTGCTCGGCTGGGTCGACGATGAGCTCGGCGCACCGGTGTGTCGCGTGATCGCGCGCACCGGAGGGATGAGTCCTGCTGTTGCTGCGACGGTCGTGACGGAAACCGGGGCACGCGCCTTCGTGAAGGCGGTCAGCGCGGACATCAACCCCGACACCCCCACCCACTTCCGGCACGAGGTCGCCGTGCTGTCGGCGATCGGGCCGGCGCCGTACCGGTCCCACCTGCTCGGCTCGTACGACGACGGGCGCTGGGTGGCGCTGCTGCTCGAGGACGTGGACGGCGACCACCCGAACTGGAACGATCCCGAGGACGTGAAGGCGGTCTTCGACGCGGTGCTGGTGCAGGCAAGAGAGCTCACGCCGATCCCGCCGGACCTCCAGACGGACTCGGTCGCGACAGATCATGCACAAGCACCAGACGCTGCTGCTCGCCGACCCGCCCGACGAGTTGTTCTCCCTGCTGCCGGAGTGGGCTCGGTCTGGCTACGCAGACCTGATGGCCCGGGTGAGCGAGGGGGGGCCGGTCGATGGCGACACCCTCTGCCACTGGGACGTGCGGCACGACAACCTGCTGGTGAGACGGGCCGACCGTCAGGTGGTCACCGTGGACTGGGGCATGTCCCGCCGTGGCCCCTGGTGGGGCGACGTCTTCGTCCTGGCCGTCGAGTGGGCGGAGACCGAACGGTTCGATGAGCTCCTCACCCGTGCCGACCTCAGGACCCGCGGAACAGCACGATGCAACCCGGCTGCTGGCCTCGCTCGGCGCCTACCTGGTGATGGCGAGTGGACAGCCTGCTCCACCGGGACTCCCCCACCTGCCCGCCTTTCGCGCCGATCTCGGGGTCCGCTGCCTGGCCGGCGTACGCCGCCGTCTCCGGCTGGGTTAGCCGGTCGCGGAGTCGACAGCGCGCCACGGCGGCCGGCCGAGAGCAGCGACCAGATGGTCCCCAGGACTCGCCCAGGGGGGCACAGGAACCGCCGCGTCGAAGCGACACCCGCGGTCCCGATCGCTGACGACGACCGGGACCAGTGGCAGGAGTGCCAGGGCCAGCGGCGCCGGGATGGGTTGCTCACTGCCGCATGCCTGGGCGACGTCCCAGCCATGCACCGCGATCTCGAGTGCACCGGTGCCGACCAGGATCTGAGCGGCGAGCGGACAACCCGCCACCGAAACCAGGTCGGCGCCGTGCCGGGCCGTCCAGGCACCGAGCAATGCGCCCGCCCTGCTCTTCAACGACGTGACGAGGTGATGAGCTTCAGTCTCGCCCTGTCTCAGCATCAGAACCTGGCCCGTCTCGCCGGCCTCCTGCAGAGCACGCAGCGAGTCGTCCATGTGATGGAGCAACGTTGTGAGGTCCCACTCCCGGCAGGGCGTCGGGACGTGCATGAGGCGGGGCTGGATCAGCTGCAGGCTCGACCGGGCATAGGCAACGGACCGCTCAAGCAGCGCCAGCTCCTGGTGCAGGCCCGCCGCTCGCCGGGCCGTGTCGTCAGGCACAGTTGAACGACCGAAGTCAGGCGGGTTCGGCCGGCAGCTGCGGCGGAAGCCCGAACAACTCGAACAGAGCACGGTCGAAGAACGCGGCCACGTGAGTGACGCCTCCCTTGCCGATGGTGAGCACTTGGAGGTGGAAGGGCAGGAACGGTCCGTCCTCGGAGCGCATGTAGAGCCCGAACGCCGGTTGGCCATTGGCCCGGGTCGGTACCAACCGCATGTCGTGGACCTGCCCAGGGCATTGGCGATCGATGAGCCGGCCGATCGCTTCCGGGCCCTGGTACCAGCCGATGAACGGAGGCATCTCCCAGATCGCATCCTGGCTGAACATCCGCACGATCGCATTGATGTCCTTCTCCCAGAAGGCCTCCACCCAACGGTCGAGCAGCTCACGCTGTTGCTTCGAGTCCGGTTCGACGATCGAGTCCTCGGTGAGCTGGGCCGCCTGGAGCTGGGCGCGCGCACGCTGCAGGAGGCTGTTGACGGCCGCTGTCGATGTCTCGAGCGCCTCGGCCACCTCAGCAGCCTTCCAACGCAGCACGTCGCGGAGCACGAGCACAGCCCGCTGGCGGGCCGGCAGGTGTTGCAACGCAGCGATCAGCGCGAGTCGGACGCTCTCGCGCGACGTGACGACCGCAGCGGGGTCGGTCGGGTCATCGCCGAACAGCGCGTCGGGCACCGGTTCCAACCAAGGCACCTCGCCCCGTTCGACGAGGGGGTCATCCGATCCGGTGCTGGCATGACCCAGTCCGGTCGGCAGTGGCCGCTTGGCCTTGCCGTCCAGAGCGGTCAGACAGGTGTTGGTGGCAATGCGGTAGAGCCAGGTGCGCAGGGAGGAGCGGTTCTCGAAGGCGGAGTAGGACCGCCAGGCACGCAGATAGGTCTCCTGCACGAGATCCTCGGCGTCGTGGATCGAGCCCATCATTCGGTAGCAGTGCGCGAGCAGCTCGCGTCGATACGGGTCGGCGAGCCGAGGGAACTCCTCCTCCGAGACCGGCGCAGTCGTCTCCACCGTGTCCACCGTCTCCACCGTCGTCGCTGGGCCTTGAGTCATCGCCGTCACCCTAGGCCTCATTCCACCAGCACCGAAAGGAACTTTCCCGCGTCGACAGCGAACCCCGCCGAGGGCAGCTGATTCGGAGCACATCGCATTCCTCTCGATCGGGTGCGGGTGGCGCCGATGTTGCGGCGTCACCGGTACGGACTCAGGGCACGACCAGAACTCATCGGTCCCGGGGACGCGGCTCAGGACGCGGGTCGGCAGGAAGCCGTGAAACGGTCGCGCAGGTCGCTGACCACGTCTGCGACCGAGCCGCCGCGCTCGACGACCGCACGCTGCCGACTGGCGCCGGTCCCCCGCGCGACCAGCCCCTCGAAGCGGGACTTCATCGCCGCCTGCTCGTCCTCGGTCAATCCACCACAGCACACCTCGAAGGCCGCCTCGGCGACCTCGCGGGCCGCTGCGAGCTCACCGGACCGTGGATGCACGAGGGCCGCCGCCATACCGTCCCGAGACGCCACCCAGTGCGCCGCTCGCACCAGGTCGCTGCGCCACGGAGCCTGCCGTGGCAGCGCATCTCTTGCCGCCGCGTCCACCAGGGCTCGGGTGAGGGCCGCGATCAGGCCGAGGTCGTCCACCTCGGTCACGACGTCGAAGACCCGGACCTCGACCGTGGGGTAGCTGGCCGAGGGGCGGGCGTCCAGGTAGAGCATGCCGTGGTCCAGGGCTGCGCCGGTCGCGATCACGGCCTCGGTCGCGCGGCGATAACCCTCCAGGTCGCCGTACGGCTCGCTCGGGCCGGCGCTTGGCCAGCGCCCCCACACCTGGGACCGCCAGCTCGCGTATCCGGTGTCGGCTCCGTGCCAGTACGGCGAGTTGACGCTGAGGGCCCGCAGGAGCGGTAGCCACGGTCGAAGCAGATCCATCACCCGGACCGCTTCCTCCGCATCAGTGACGTCGACGTGCACGTGCATCCCGCACACCGACCCTTGGCGCCCTACCTCTCCGAAGCGCTCGACGATACGTCGGTAGCGGTCCTTGGGGGTCACCTCACGGTCCTCGCCGCCTAAGACCGGAGTGCCCACCGCGACCAGGTCGGCGCCTGCCACGGAGGCGGACTCGGCGGCCACCTGGCGGCAGCGCCTCACGTCGGCGACGAGGTCCTCGATGTCGGTGAACGCCCCCGTCCCGGTTTCGATCTGCTGCAGGAAGAGTTCCTGCTCCAGGCCTGCATCGGCGCCGAAGCCATCCTGGTGACCTTCGTCCCCGGCGGCACCATTCGTGCGCTCATGGTGAGCGGCGAGCGCGTGATGAGAGACCGCGCGCAACCGTCCTGACTCGGGATCGACCAGCATCAGCTCTTCCTCGACGCCGACCTTTCGACTGTTCGCGGGTGCGCTCACCCGTGCAGTCTGCCCGACACCTGACGACTTGGCAGGAACTGCGCTCGCACCGCCGCTGCACGGCCGGCCCCGGTCCGACGTGGCAGGGTGGACACATGGTTGGCCGCCCCACATCCTCTGCCGGTGAGACCGCCGTGCTGATCACCGGCTGCTCAACGGGCATCGGCCGGGCCACGGCGATCCGGCTCGCCAAGCGACCCGGGCTGACCGTGTACGCCACCGCTCGCCGAGTGGAGTCCATCGCCGACCTCCGGGACCAGGGATGCCGAGCCCTGACGCTCGACGTCACCGACGAGACGTCGATGGCATCGGCTGTCGAAGAGATCGAGGCCGACCACGGTGCCGTTGGTGCGCTGGTGAACAACGCGGGCTACAGCCAGAGCGGAGCCGTGGAGACGGTGTCCCTGGACGACCTTCGCCGCCAGTTCGAGACCAATGTGTTCGGTCTCGTGCGGATGTGCCAGCTCGTGCTGCCGGCCATGCGCGAGGCCCGCCGGGGCCGAATCATCAACGTCAGCTCCATGGGCGGTCGCCTGACGTTCCCCGGCGGGGGCGCCTACCACGCGACCAAGCACGCTGTCGAGGCGCTGTCGGACGCGTTGCGGTTTGAGGTTCAAGGGTTCGGCGTGGACGTGGCGATCATCGAGCCAGGGCTGATCCGGACCAGCTTCGCGGAGACCGCGGTCAAGTCGGTGACCCAGGACGAAGGCCCGTACACGGCGTTCAACACGGCGGTCGCCGCCAGCACCGCGAGCGCGTACGAGGGTCCGTTCGGGAAGCTCGGCGGTGGCCCGGAGACCGTGGCGAAGGCGATCGAGAAGGCCGTCACGTCCCGTCGCCCCAAGACCCGTTACCCGGTGACCGCCTCGGCGCGGGTGTTCATGGGACAGCACGCGATCCTGCCTGACCGGGTCTGGGACAAGGTGGTCGGCACCTCGTTCCCGCGACCGTCTTGACGTCGTCCGCACCGATGGCGACCGCTCGCGTCGGGATCTCCGGCTGGGTCTACCCGAACTGGCGACGGACCTTCTACCCCACGGGGCTGACGCAACGACGCGAGCTCGCGTACGCCGCTGAGCACCTCACGTCGGTCGAGATCAACGGCACGTTCTACTCGCTCCAGCGACCCAGCAGCTTCGCCCGCTGGCACGACGAGACGCCCGACGACTTCGTCTTCGCGGTCAAGGGGCCGCGGTTCATCACCCACATGAAGAAGCTGGCGGAGCCCGAGGTGCTGCTGGCCAACTTCTTCGCCTCGGGGGTGCTTGCCTTGGGCTCCAAGCTCGGTCCCGTGCTGTGGCAGCTGCCTCCGACGCTCGGCTTCGACGAGCAGCGGCTGGCGACCTTCTTCGACGGCCTGCCACGCACGACCGGCGAAGCGGCCAGGCTGTCCACCCGCCACGATCAGCGACTCGAAGGCCGCGCCCTCACCGCGTGTTCGGTCGACATCCCGCTGCGTCACGCCCTGGAGGTCAGGCACCCCAGCTTCGTCGACGAGCGCTTCCTCGACCTGCTGCGGGCTCACGAGATCGCCGCTGTCGTGGCGGACTCTGCCGGCCGGTTTCCCTCGATCGACGCCGTGACCGCTGACTTCGTCTATGTCCGCCTGCACGGCGCGGACGAGCTGTATGTGAGTGGCTACACGCCCGAGGCGCTCGACTCGTGGGCCGCCCGGGTGCGCCAGTGGACGGCCGAGGGCCTGGACTGCTACGTCTACTTCGACAACGACGCCAAGGTCCGGGCGCCGTACGACGCGATGGCGCTGATCGAGCGGCTGCGCACCGACTCCTAGGCGCCGAGAGCGAAAGCGACGACGAAGCCGAGCGCCGTGGCCAGACCGACCCACCAACCACCCTCGCGATAGGCCTCCGGAATCAGCGAGTCGGCGAGCACCGCGATCGTCGCCCCGCCCGCGATCGCCTGCACCGTCGCGATGGCTCCACGCGAGATCGTGTCGGAGGCAGCGTGGCCGAGAACGGTGACGAGGACCAGCACGACGGCGGTCGCGACCCACATGAGCATGACGCGGCTGTGACGGACCCCGTGCTGCTGCCGCATCTCCGCAGCACCGCTGATCGCCTCCGGGAGGTTGCCGACGGCGACCGCGACCAACAGCACGACCCCGCCCGTCTGCGTCAACGAGACGCCCAGGGCGGTGTTCTCGGGCACGCCGTCCAACACCGTTCCGAGCATCAGGGCCCACCCGAGAGAGGCGGGACCAAGACGCTGCTCGATGAGGCGGTCGGAGACGACGTAGATCGTCGCTCCCGACAGCAGACCAATCCCGGCACGCAGCCCGCCCAACTCCTCGAACGCCGGCTGGAACAGCTCCGACGACACGGCCGCGATCATCGTCCCCGCGCCGAAGGCCATCAGGGCCGCCAGCACGCGGACCGGCAGCCTCCAGTAAAGACCGGCGGCGGCACCGAGGACGAGCGGCCCGGCGGTGCCGAGACCGTAAAGTAACGCCTTGAGCACGTCCCCCCACCTCAGACGAACTGCGGGAACGTGGGTGGGGCGAGCGGGTCGCGCGCTCGCTCGAACCCATGACCGATGTCGAGCAGCACCTGCTCGCTGCCGGCGGTTCCCCAGAACGAGACTGCCACGGGAAGACCGTGCGCCAGTCCTGCAGGCACCGTAAGGATCGGGTAGCCCGCCATCGCCGAAGGTTGCGTGCAGGATCCGTGATGGTGCTCGTCGTTGACGAGGTCGATCGGGATCGCGGGTGCGTAGGACGGCGTCACGAACGCGTCGAGCCCGTGCTCGCGGAGAACCGCGTCGATCCCCTCGTCGCGCCCGGCCTTCAGGCAGGAGGCGCGCGCCGCGGCGTACTCCGGCGAGTCCGGCCGGGGGGCCGTCAGCGCCGCCTCCAGGAACGATTGCCCGAACCACCGCAGCTCGGTGTCTGCGTGCTCGCGGTTGTAGGTCACGACATCGGCCATGGAGCTCGGTCCGTCGCCCTCTCGCGTGCGGAGATAGCGGCCGAGCTCGACCTCGAACTCCGCGAGCAGCACGACCAACTCGTCGTCGGAGCCGTAGTCGACCATCGAGTCGAGGTCTGTCTCGTCGACGATCACGGCCCCCGCCTCCGACAGCATGGACAGGGCTTCCTCGGCGAGCGCGTCCGCCTCCGGGCTGTAGCCCCAGAAGACCTTGCGTGGAACCCCGATCCGCTTGCCGCGCAGTCGCTCAGGATCTGGTGTGTAGCGGTCGGCACCCTCACCGGTCAGCACTCCCAGCAACGCTGCGGCCTCGGGGACGGTGGTGGTCAACGGGCCCGGAGAATCCTGTGAAGAGGAGATGGGCACGACTCCGGCGGTGGGGACGAGTCCGACCGTCGGTTTGAGGCCGACACAGCCGTTGAACGCAGCAGGGCAGGTGATGGACCCATCGGTTTCGGTGCCGACGGCAAAATGCGTGATGCCGCCGGCTACTGCTGCGCCACTGCCTGAGGACGACCCTCCCGCCGACCTGTTGAGGCCGTAAGGGTTGCGGGTGAGCCCGCCGTAGGCGCTCCAGCCCGATGTCGACCTCTCGTCGCGAAGGTTCGCCCACTCGCTGAGGTTGGCCTTGCCGAGCACGACCATGCCGGCATCCGTGAGCCGCCGGACCAGCGCAGCGTCGTGCGTCGGGGGCGGGACCTCGGCCAGGGCCAGGGAGCCGGCGGTGGTCGGCAGGCCTGCCGTGTCGATGTTGTCCTTGAGCAGCACCGGCACGCCGTGACAGCGGCCCGTGCGCGCCGTCGTTGGCCGACTCGTCCCGCTCCGCGGCGTCCTCCATGGCCCGCGGGTTCACCGTGCACACGGCATTGATCAACGGGTCAACGCTCTCGAGCCGGTCGAGGGCGCCCTCGACAAGCGCACGGCTGGGCGTGAATGGGGAGGTCATGGACGCATTTTGCACCCGGACGCTCCGCTACGCCGATTTGGCCGCCTGTGCGGCGCGCTGGTAATCTTGGCGCTCGCGTCTCGACGCTTTGAGAACCATCAGCATCACCACCGATCCCCCAGACATCGATTCAAAGAGGCTCTGCCCCGTGGCGAACATCAAGTCCCAGATCAAGCGCAACAAGCAGACCAACGCTGCTCACGAGCGCAACAAGTCGGTCAAGTCTGCACTGAAGACGTCGATCCGTCGCTTCCGCGAGGCCGCGGACGCCGGTGACAAGGATCAGGCGCTCGAGCTTGCCAAGACCGCGAACCAGAAGCTCGACAAGGCTGCCTCTGCCGGAGTCATCCACAAGAACCAGGCAGCCAACAAGAAGTCCGCCATCGCCAGGAAGGCCGCTTCTCTCTGACCTGCCGACACCTCGCGAGCCTCGGCTCGCCCGAGGTTGTCACCCTCGACGGGCTGATCTGGATCGGGTCAGCCCGTCGTTTCATGTCCAGGGTCGGGTTTCTGCGCCGCTGCGCTGCCGCCTCGCTGCCGAGCCTGCGTCTACTGCAGGGCCCGAGCCCTCAGGACGGAGATCACCAAGCGCTCGCACGGCCAGAACCGATCACCCGCCGCGCCCTTCACGTCCGCGTCGGCCTGCGCCGCCGCCTGGAGCGCCGTCGCCAGCCCCCGGGACGACCAGGCGCGTGACTGCGCGGCGATCGACTTCAGCTTCCAGGGTGGTACGCCGACCTCGCGGGCCAGGTCGCCCTCCCGTAGCCCCCGCGGTGCGGACTGATAGCGAGCCAGGGCACGCAGCCCGGAGGCCATCGCGCTGGTGATCAGCACGGGGTCGACCCGGCCGCCCAGCGCCCAGCGGAGCTGTTCCATCGCCTCGGTCGTCTTGCCGTCGATGGCGGCGTCGGCGACGGCGAAACCCTTCACCTCCGCCCGCCCACCGAAGTAGGCCCGGACGGTCTGACGGGTGATCAACTCGTCCGCGCAGTCGGCGGCCAGCTGGCTGGTGGCGCCGGCGAGGGCTCGCATGTCCTCACCGAGCGCGTCGATCAACGCGGTCGCTCCGTCCTTGTCGATCTTCTTGCGGTAGCTGCGAAGCTCCGCCTGCACCCAGGCCGGCAGCTCCCACTTCTTCGGCGACGCGGCCTTGACCTCGATCGCACCGGCCTTGCGCAGCTTGTCGAGCACGGCCTTGCCCTTCATGCCACCGGTGTGATGGAGCACCAGCGCGACATCGGTCGCGGGACTGGCGACGTACGCCACCAGGCCGGGGGCCGCCTCGTCAGGAAGGTCTTCGAGTCGCCGCACGATCACGCACCGCAAAGCGGCGAACAACGAGGGGCTGGCGATCTCTGCGAGGGCCCCGACGCCGAGCTCGCCGGCATCGAGCTCGCTGACGTCGGCGTCGCTGTCCGCTGCCTTGACCGCGTCGCGGAGCGCTGCGATCGCCCGATCCGCGAGGAACTCGTCCGAGCCGGTGATCAGCGTGCTGGTGCCGAGGATCTCGGCCGCGGTCTGCTTCGCCATGATGGGGTCAGCATGTCACGCGGCAGCGACGGTTTCGCGACGACGTCTCGACGTCCTGTTGCGCACCGCTCTTGCCCAGGCCGTCCCCCGTCGAAACCCGGGACGACCCACCGCACTGAGCGGTCAGTTCGACGTGACGACTCCCAGCTGACCCGCCCGATCGACGACCGCGATGTCTCCGTCCTGGTCGGTGCGGTACGTCGCAGCGCCCAGCCGGTGCAGCAGCGCCAAGGTCTCCGGTGCCGGATGGCCGTAGTCATTGTCGGCACCGACGGAGATCAGCGCCAGCGTGGCAGCGGTGCCCAGCACGAAGCCTGCGTCTTGGTTGGCCGAGCCATGGTGCGCGACCTTGAAGACGTCGACCTCGAGGTCGAGGTGCTCGTCGAGGACATCACCCTCCTCCTCGGGTTCGGCGTCACCGCTGAGCAGCATCCGGTGGCCCCCGGACGCCACGAGCATCACCACACTGGCGTTGTTGGGGCCCGCGCCGTCGCCAGCCGCAGGCGATGGCGGTGACCTGGTCACCGGCCCGATCACCGTCCAGCTCAAGGTGCCGACCTGGCGGGACTCGCCGAGCGCGGCCACCGTGACCGGGACACCAGCGCGATCGGCCCAGGCGTCGACCGCAGCCGCTCGGTCCGGAGGGTCGCGCAAGCCGGTGGTCTCGATCTCGCCGACCTGACGTGAGTGCAGGACTCCGGGCAGGCCGTTGACGTGGTCGGCGTGAAAGTGCGTGAGCACCACCAGAGCGACTCGGCGTACGCCGAGGTCCTGGAGACAACGGTCCATCGCCCGCGGATCAGGACCCGCGTCGACGACGACTGCCGTGGCGGCACCGGCGTTCAGCACGATGCCGTCACCCTGACCGACGTCACACATCACCATCAGCCAGTCCGACGGCGGCCAGCCCAGCCGCCCGAGCGGTTGGACCACGGCGAGCACCAGCAGCAGACCGACTCCGCCAGTCGCCAGCCGACTGCCCAGGACCCGCGGCAGCAGCGCGACCAGAGCAACACAGACGCAGACCAGGGCGGCCAGTGCCATCGGTCCGACCGCCCACTCGACGCTGGCGCCGCTGAACCCGGCCCCCTGACGTGAGACGGCGACGATCCACCAGGCAGGGACACCGGCCAGCCGCCCTGCCAGGTGCGCCAGCGGGTCATTCACGAGGGCGGCCAGCCCCGCCATCAGGCCGATCACAGTGGCCGGCCCGACCGCAGGAGCGGCCAGCACGTTCGCCGCAACGGCGACCAGCGACACCTGCCCGGAGATGGCGGCGATCGCCGGCGTGCAGGCGACCTGGGCAGCCAACGGCACCGCGATCGCCTCGGCCAGGGGACGCGGCATCCACTGGCCCAGCCGATCTCGCCAACCCGGCGCCAGGAGCAGGATGCCGGCCGTCGCGGTGGTCGAGAGCAGGAAGCCGATCGATCGGGCCAGCGCGGGATCGAGCAGGACCAGCCCGACCACGGCGACGCTGAGTGCCCGCGTCCCACCTCTCGTTCCGCCCGAGGTGAGACCGGCCAACGCCACGACACCCATCGCGGCTGCCCGAAGCACACTGGGTTGGGGTCGCGCCAACAGGACGAAGAACGCGACGGCGACAAGCCCCACCAGCACGGTCCATCGACCACGGACGCCGGACCAGCGCGCCACGACCAGGACGAACGCCAGCACCAGCGTGAGATTGGATCCACTCACCGCCAGCAGGTGAGTGAGACCCGTCGTCCGGAAGTCGGTCGCGACCTCGGGTGGCATCGTCGAGTCGTCGCCGTCCACCAGCGCCGGGACGAGGGCTCCCTCGGCATCGGGAAGCGGCCTGGCAGCCTCGACGAGCCCCTGACGGACCGCCCCGATTCCGCGTTCGGTCCACGGGGCGGCTGCGGTCACCCGCGGGCGCGCGCTGGCCAGCAGCACGGCCGCTACGTCGGTGCCGATCGCGGGCTGCAACCTTCCCGTGGTGGCGACGTGCTCACCGAGCGAGACGCGGAGCCACGTCTCGTCGGCGATCACCAGGATCGGGGTGCGTACCCGTGTCGCTCGACCGCGGGCCGTCACCAGATCGACCCGCAGGCGAGTCACGGTGTAGGCCGCAAAGGTCCCTTGCCTGCTCACCGGATCGCTGGTCACGACGGCGTCGACCTGCACCGAGGCGTGCGACAGAGCCAGCTCGTCCAGGGGGCCCGCGTGGACCGAGGCGGTACGCAGCGCGGCCACGCCGAAGGCGGCTGCTGTGGCGATCAGCCCGACGACCACGGTCGCGGACCACCGCGCCGGGCCTGGACGTTGGCCGTCGGCCGGTCTCCGGTGGCGGTCGAGCGAGCTCACCAGACACGCGCCGCCGAGGAGCAGCGCACCTCCCGTGAACGCATGCACCGGGCTCCACCCGAGGCCGAGGGCCGCAGCACCCCATACTCCGAGTGCAGCCGGAGCCAGCCGCAGGTCGAGATGGGCTCTGGTCATACATGGACGTACGGCGCGATGTCGGCCAACGTCGCGTCGCCGATGCCTGACACGTCGAGCAGTTGGTCGACGCTGGTGAACGCGCCGTTCTGGGCCCTCCAGTCGAGGATCGACTGGGCCGTCACCGGACCGATGCCAGGAAGTGTCTCGAGCTCGGGTTGGGTCGCGGTGTTGATGTCGACGCTCAACGGAGCCGCGGACGTGGCCGTACTCGACGGCAAGGCTGGTCCCGCCGCGGGGTCGGTCGGGACCTCGAGACCGACGACGATCTGCTCACCGTCGACGAGCGGTCGTGCCAGGTTGAGCCCGGCCGTGTCGACGCCCGGCCGGGCACCGCCGGCTGCAGCGAGGGCGTCCACGACCCGCGAACCCGGCGGTAGCTCGACGATCCCCGGACGGCGTACCTTGCCGGCGACATCCACGACGATGCCGATCCCAGCGGGGACGGAGACGGGCACACCACCGGAGGGGGTCGAGGCCGATGGTGTGCCCGAGCCGGGCGCAGGCACGGACGGGGCCACGGTGGGGACCGCAACGGGGGCTCCGGTCGAGGCCAGCGGGACGGGTTCGGTGCGCGGCACGGCGCGCAGCGCCCACCAGGCAGCCACCGCGACGAGTGCCGCGACGAGCAGGGCAACCATCGCGACCTGCTGTGCGGTCAGCCGCCAACGCCCTCGGTCCGCCGCCGGGGCCAGGTGACGGGGCCGGCTGCCTTCTGAACCGGCCGCCTCGGCCTCCGGCGGTGTGCGCAGGGATGGCGAGGGCGTCGGCGAACTGCCGCGCGTGGGTCCGGAACCGCGATCGAACTCAGCGGCGATCGCCGCCAGTCGGCGCCGTGCAGCCGCTGCCGCGTCGCCCTGGCCAGTCGTCCGTCGTCCCCACATGCCGGCAACGCTAGGAACGACAGGTCCCACTCACCACGACCCCTGGCCCGGCTGTGGACAACGGCCGGGAGGCCATGCGCTGTGGATGAAGGAACGTCAGCGCGGCGCGATGACGACCGCGAGCATGCCCGGACCGACGTGCGCGCCGATCACCGCACCCACCTGGTTGACCACGAGATCGCCGAGGTGCGGGACACGGTCGCGAAGACGGGACGCGAGGTCCTCGGCCTTGTCGGGGTTGGCGAGGTGGGACACCGCGATGTCGACGTCTCGCTCGCCGGCAGCGGCGACCGCGATCTCCTCGAGCCGACTCAACGCCTTGGCGGAGGTCCGCACCTTCTCCAGGGGCACGATCGTGCCGTCCTTGACCTCCAGCAGGGGCTTGACTGCAAGGGCGGAGCCGACCAGCGCGGCCGCTGCGCCGACCCGACCGCCGCGTCGCAGGAACTCCAGCGTGTCCACGTAGAACAACGCCTTGGTCGCCTCGGCTCTCGCGCGCGCGGCCTCGGCCGCCTCGGCTGCCGAAGCACCCCGGTCCAGTGCCGCCGCGGCCGCCTGGACCGCGAAGCCGGTGCCCATGCCGAGGTGTCGACTGTCCACGCAGTGCACGGGAACCGATGCGTCCCGGGCCGCCATCTCGGCCGACTCGAACGTGCCCGAGACCTCACCCGACAGGTGGACCGAGACGATCGCCGCCGCCCCGGCCTTGGCCAGCCGTTCGTAGGCACGCAGGAACACGTCGGGAGCGGGGCGACTGGTCGACACGGGCTGCCACCGCTGGAGCGCCGAGGCGACGTCATCCGGGCTGGCCGCGCCCCCCTCGTCGTACGACTTGGCGCCGATGATGACCTGCAGCGGGACGATCGTGACCTCCAGCCGCTTCGCCATCGCGGCGTCCACCGACGTGGAGTCCGAGACGAGGGCGGCGGCGCGAGTCATGCCGCGAGATTACCGGTCCGTAACCTGGCTCGCGCCGGGACGTCATCCCGGCGGTCAGAGCGTCCGTGGATGGATGGTCGCCGCCTCAGGCAAGCACAGCAGACGCCCGTCGCCAGCCGGTCGCCAGCCGGTCGCGAGCCGGTGGCTAGCCGGTGGCTAGCCGGTGACGACGTTGACCAGCTTGGGCGCGCGAACGATGACCTTGCGGATCTCGGCGTCGCCGATCGCCCGGACGACGCTCTCGTCGGAGCGGGCCAACGCCTCCAGCTCGGCGTCGGAGATGTCCGGTGCGACCTCCAGCCGCGCCCGGACCTTCCCCTTCACCTGCACCACGCAGGTCACCGACTCCTGGACCAGCAGGGCATCGTCCGCCACCGGCCAGCCGGCCTTCGCCACCGTCGGCTGGTGTCCCAGCCGCTCCCACATCTCCTCTGCGGTGTACGGCGCCACCAGGCTCAGCACGATCGCCACGGTCTCGACCGCCTCACGCACCGCCGGGTCGGCAGCGCCGGGACCGGAGTCGATCGCCTTGCGGGTCGCGTTCACCAGCTCCATCACCCGAGCGACGACGACGTTGAACCGCTGAATGGCCAGCAGCTGGGTCGCGTCGTGGATCACCTTGTGCGTGACCTTCCGCAACCCCGCATCACCTCCGCTCGGATCGATGCCGGGTGTGCTCGTCACATCTCCCGACAGCCGCCACGCCCGCTGCAGGAAGCGCAGCGAGCCCGATGGAGACAAGGCGGCCCAGTCCTTGTCGTCCTCAGGAGGTCCGGCGAACACCATCGTCAGCCGGATCGCGTCCACCCCGAACTGCTCGATCTGCTCACCCAGATCGACGCCGTTGCCCAGCGACTTGCTCATCCCCTTGCCTTCGTTGATCACCTCGCCCTGGTTGATCAGTGCGGTGAACGGCTCCACGAAGTCCACGTAGCCCAGGTCGTGCAGGGCCTTGGTGACGAAGCGGGCGTACAACAGGTGCAGGATCGCGTGCTCGACGCCGCCGACGTACTGGTCGACCGGGCCCCACCGGCGCACGGCCTCGACGTCGAACGGCTGGCTGTCGTCGTTCGGCGTCGGGTAGCGCAGGTAGTACCAGGAGGAGTCGACGAAGGTGTCCATGGTGTCGGTGTCGCGCGTGGCCGGACCACCACAGCGCGGGCAGGTCACGGCGACCCAGTCGGCGGCCGACGCCAAGGGCGAGACGCCCTTCGGTTGCATGTCGACGTCCCGCATCTCGGGCAGCACGACCGGCAACTGGTCCATCGGGACCGGCACCTCACCGTCGACAGGACAGTGGATGATCGGGATCGGCGGCCCCCAGTAGCGCTGGCGGCTGATCAGCCAGTCACGCAGCCGGTAGATGACCGTGCCCCGGCCGGAGCCCTTCGACTCCAGCCACGCGGTGATCCGCGACTTGGCCTCGTCGACACGCAACCCGTCCAGGCTGATCTCGTCATTCGCGGAGTTGATCGCCGGGCCTTCGCCGACGTACGCCTCCCCTTCGAAGTCCTCGCTGGGCTGGACGGTCCGAACGATCGGCAGACCGAACTTCGTGGCGAAGTCCCAGTCCCGCTGGTCCTGGCCGGGCACGGCCATGATGGCGCCGGTGCCGTAGTCGGCCAGCACGTAGTCCGCGGCGTAGACGGGGATGCGTTCCCCGTTGACCGGGTTGGTCGCGTGCACGCCCAGGAAGACTCCGGTCTTGTCGCGCCCCTCGGTCAGGCGCTCGATCTCGGTGGTCCGCTGGACCTCAGCCAGGTACTGCTCGAAGGCCGCGCGTTGTGCGTCGGTCACCAGCTCGGTCGCCAGCGGCGCGTCCGCAGCGACCACGAAGAACGTCGCACCGAACAGCGTGTCCGGCCGGGTGGTGAACACCGAGACAGGCTCGTCGCGGCCCTCGATCGCGAAGTCGACGTAGGCGCCTTCGGAGCGGCCGATCCAGTTGCGCTGCATCGCCAGCACGCGGTCCGGCCACTTGCCCTCCAGCGCGGCCATGTCGTCCAGCAGCCGCTGGTTGAACGCGGTCGTCCGGAAGTACCACTGCGTCAGGCTGCGCTTGGTCACCTCGGCGCCGCAGCGCTCGCAGTGACCGCCGACCACCTGCTCGTTGGCCAGCACGGTCTGGTCGTTCGGACACCAGTTGACCGGGGAGTCCTTGCGATAGGCCAGGTCGTGCTCGTACAGCTTCAGGAACAGCCACTGCGTCCACTTGTAGTACGACGGGTCGTGCGTGTGCAGCCGCGTGGACCAGTCGAAGCTGATCGCGTAACGCCGGAACGACTCGGCCTGCGTCTCGATGTTGGCATCTGTCCAGAGCGCCGGGTTCACGTTGCGCTTGATCGCGGCGTTCTCGGCCGGCAGCCCGAAGGAGTCCCAACCGACCGGGTGCAGCACGTCGTAGCCCTGTTGGAACCACCACCGGGCGATCACGTCGGCCAGCGCCCAGGCCTCCGCGTGACCCATGTGCAGGTCGCCGGACGGGTAGGGGTACATGTCCAGCAGGTAGCGCCGCTCGGCGCTGTCGTCGTCACGGACCTTGAACGGGTCCATCTCCGTCCAGATCTTCTGCCACTTGGTCTGGATGGCCTCGATGTCGTACGCGGCGGGCTCGGTCGGATCGACGACCTGGTCGGGCTGCTCGCTCATGGCTGCTCTCCTGTGCGGGTTTCCTGCTCGAAGGACGGGCGGTCGGGTGCCGGTCTGGTCGGTCGGACCGGCCGGCGGTCGTGCGCCGCGATGGGTCTCATCCGGGCACAAAAAAGCCCCTCAAGCATGAGGGGCAGCCGCGCTGAGGTGGACCGGTGATCAGCGCGGCTATCTAAGGAGCAGGAACTTCTGCATGGTCCCAGGGTAGCGCAGCGGGGTTCGGCCGTGCGAGCACGTTGTCGTCGCGGCGACGATTGCGTCGTGGCTCGGTCCAGGCCGTGCCATAGCCTCGGACCGTGGTGTGCCCGTGAGGGCTACTTCTGCGATGGATCCCCGACGACGCCCTCGAACAGCGGGACGCCGGTCTTGTCGTGCACGATCGCGAAGGCGAACGGGTGGTCGGCGTTGACCTGGATGTCCGCCGGCATCGGTGCTGAGGTCTCCCCGACGATGGCGGTGGCCGCGGCTGCGATCGTGCCTTTCTCGCCCACCGTGATGTTCGCCTGTTGGACCACCTGGGAGATGAAGAACGAAGGATCGCGGGTGATCCCCGGGAACTGTCCGGCGGCGTACGTCTGGTGCAGTCCGAGCCGACCGAGCACGTCGGTGAGGTCCGCCTTGGTCTCGGTGTCCCAGCGCGGCAGGTGCAGACCGACCATCCTGGTGGCCGCGCCTGACATCGCCGCCGTGAGAGTGCCGTTCGCCAGCAGCTGCCTCGGGATCGGCGTGGCCGTCCGGGACGAGCACCCACATCGACAAGGCGCCGCCGGCGTACGGCAGCCGGACCGCCTGCCAACCGCTCTCCGCGTGCGTAGTCGTAGCTGGGCCTGCGCTGTGCATCGTCTTCACCGTGACGGTGCCACCGCGCGGCCGTGGTGAACGGCAGGTCCGTGGTTTCGGTCGGGTCGAAGGGTGTCGCCCACTTGGCGTTCAGGTAGATCGTGTTGACCAGGGCGAAGACCGCCGCCGGGTCGAGCTGGTCGAGCAGGCGAGGGATCCGGTCGTGCGTCTGTGCTTTCACCCAGCCGTTGATGTCGCTCAACGCCGGCTCGGGAAACTGCGTCTGGTGCAGTCCGGCGCCGTACCACTTCTTGATCGCGTCGAGATACGCCGGCTGAACGGCCAGGCCCGGATCGAGGAACAGTGCGTCGTTGATCTCGAGCCTGTCGCCCTTGCCCACGTCAGCCAGGGAGTGGAGCAGCGCGCTGTACGCCGCCTGGCGGTTGGGCGGCAACCCGAGGACCTGGTCGATCTCCTCGCGCGCTGGCCGCTCCGGCGCCTTCGCGCAGCATCGCGAAGGCGATCGCGAGGCTGGCCGGAGAGAACACCTGGTTGCCGCCCTGACCGGAATCGGCCGGGAGCTGGGCCGACAGGTCGTGACCGAGTCGGCGCATCCCGGTCGCGGTGTCCGTGAAGTCGACCGAGGCGGCGACCGGGGCCCTGGCCACCTTCGACTGGATGAGCGCGCCACCAACACCGGGGTCCGGACCAAGACCGCCGTCGGTATGGCCGGCGCCGCAGCCGACGAGCGCCAGCAGAGAGAGGCCGAGCAGGATGCTCAGCCCGACCCGACCACGTAGGCAACTGCCCATGAGACATCTCCTTCGTCAGATGACGATCAGACGCTTCCCGCAGGCATCAGGTTCCCCGTTTGCCACCATTACGGGGTCGGCGTCCCAGACGTCGGTGTGGGCTCATCCGTGGGAGAGGTCGGGGTCGGCGTCGTCGGTTCGCCGGTCGGCGACGAAGGCGCCGGTGTGGTCGGCGTGGGCGTCGGTGTCGTGGAGGTCCCATTCGGCTGGCCCTGGTCGGAGCTCCGGTCTGGACTCGGCTGGGCTCCTGATTCGGAGCCGTTCGGCATCGGCTGGGCGGCCGGGCGGGGGCCGTCCTGAGTCGCGGCAGACACGCCAGGACCGACGAGCTGCGAGACGGTCGTGCCATCCTCACCGCTGTTGCCGACGATGGACGACGCCGGCTTGCCGACGATCAGCTCGAACCCGGTGAGCACCGCGGCCGCCAGCGCAAGGCTGGCCAGGGCACTGACGCCGACGGTGCGCCACGGGACCGTTCGCGCCGGCTCTTGCTCGCGACTGCTGCGCCGCGCGGCATGGTCGACGAGGGGCGCAGTGGCCGCCACGGGCATGACGGCGGTCCTGCTCCCGCGAGCACTCGCACCGCTGATCGTGCGGAGGGGGACGACGGGGAGCGTCTCGCGGATCACGAGCGAGCTGCGCTCCAGGGAATGGGTGTAGATCGCGCTGCCGATCGAGGCCACCAGACTCACGATCACGGCGCCCAGCACCGTGCCGGCGACGCCGAGCCATGACGAGGCCACCGCAGCAGATGCGGCAGCAAGCGCACCGCCGATGATCTGCGGTGCGCTCAGCTTGAGCGTGGGGCGTTCGTTCGTCATGGAGGTTCTGGCCTTCCGGCCCGCCGGAGCAAAGCCATACGCGTAGCGGCGCCTGGAAGCGCCAAGAAAGTTGTGGGGTCGTGTCCGACTGGACACCGTCCCAGGCTATCGATTCGACGCCGGGGATCCCAACGGATCGGCGTTGGCGGACCGTGAGCCCGCCCACACCGCCAGACGGCCAGACGTCACCGCCTGTCCTGGCCCCTCCGCGAAAATGCGGGGAAAGTGCAGGTCGACGCGCCGATCAAGACCTGCACTTTCCGCACTTCGCGGAATCGGCGTGACCCTGTGACACTGTTCGGGACCGGACAGCCTGGTCCTGAAGCGCCTGACAACCAGGAGGCACCATGCGCGTCGTCATCGCCGGTGGACACGGCCAGATCGCCCTGCACCTGGAACGGATCCTCTCCGAGCGTGGCGACTCGCCCGTGGGCCTGATCCGCAACCCCGACCACGCCGACGACCTCGCCGACGCGGGTGCTGAAGCCGTCGAGCTGGACCTGGAGTCCAGCACTGTGGAGGCGCTTGCCGACGTGCTTCGCGACGCCGATGCGGCGGTCTTCGCGGCCGGCGCAGGACCGGGAAGCGGCATCGAACGCAAGAAGACGGTCGACCTCGACGGTGCGATCTTGCTGGCCAACGCGTGCGAGCTCGCCGGCGTACGTCGCTTGATCATCATTTCTTCGATCGGAGCGGACCGAGCCGACGACCTGGCGGACACCGACGACAACGGCGAGCCGAACCTCTTCAAGGTCTACCTCCAGGCCAAGGCGGCGGCTGACGCGTTCGCTCGGGACAGCGGGCTCGGGTGGACGGTCGTGCGGCCGGGAGGCCTCACCGACGACGACCCGACCGGCCAGGTCACGGCTGCCGAGCACGTCACGCGCGCCCAGATCTCTCGCGCCGACGTCGCCGCCGTGGTCGCTGCGGCGCTCGACGAACCGAAGACGATCCACCGGCAGTTCGAGGTGGTCGCTGGCCAGACCCCGATCGCCGAGGCCCTGGCGGCGCTCTAGCCGCGTCTCAGCTCCCGCAGCTGCGGGAAGCTCAGGGCCGATCAGCGCAAGGCGGTCGCGCGATCGCGACCCTCGGTGAGGAACGCCAGGACGGCCTCCGCGTCACCGAGCTCACGGATCGTCCGGGAGGCCCCGAAGGGCGCATTCCAGAACTCGCCGCCCACGCGCGCGTCCTGATCCGAGAAGCGCCAGGGGCCGACGTAGGCGTACGGCTCGGGCGAGGACGCATCGCCCGGTGACACGCCGTAGTTGACCTCATCGGCGTCGATCGCGACGTCGAAGTGCTCGGGCCACAGCACCCGCGGACGGTCCGGAGCGAGCTGGTCGAGCGCCCGGTCGCCGAGCTCCAAGGCGCGGGCGATCTCGTGCGCTGCGGTCTCGTCGACGTCGAGGGTCGTCTCCGCGTCCAGGTCCGGCCCAACGGCGTACACGTCGCGCAGCGGCCGCGGGATGATGCCCACCTGACCCGCCAGCTCGGGAACCGACCGCCCGTGCAGGGGCACCCGGCTCTTCCCAACGACGAGGTCGGCGCCGTCGACCTGGGCATCAGGCAGGTCGGTGGTCCCGAAGCCGCCCGGTCGCACCTGCAGCTCGATGCTCCGGCTCTGCTCGAACTGCGGACCGGCCAGCAGCAGCTCCGCCACGAGGTGCAGCGAGCGTCTGGTCTGTTCCAGGCGCGACAGTCGGTCGGCGGCGGCATTCATGGACGACCTCCTCGGTCAGAAACGTGTGGTGTAACGCGCAATCGGCTGCGGGGACTGTTCTCGCGACTCACGTATCCAGTCTTGCGGCAGCAGGAGGCGTTACAGATGACGGACACCATCGACCACAGGCGTGCCGACGCCGGACGCTGGCACCGGGTCGACCCGGTCGACGTACCCGACGAAGGCCGCGTGCGCAGCGTCGTCGTGGACGGGAACAGCGTCGCGCTCACCCGGTGCGGTGGTGTGCTCGGAGCGCTGGAGAACAGGTGCCCCCACCAAGGCGGGCCGGTCGGCGAAGGCTCGATCGAGAACGGCTGGCTGCGCTGTCCCTGGCACGGGTACGACTACGACCCCACGACGGGCACACCGCCCGAGGGCTTCTCGGACGCCGTCACGGCGTACGCCGTCGACGAGCGCGCAGACGGCGCCTACGTCCAGCTTCCTGGCGCACCGGCTCAGACCCGGACGGTCGCCGACGTCATGGTCGAGACCCTGGTGGCCCATGGCATCACGCACGTGTTCGGCATGGTCGGTCACTCGAACCTGGGCTTCGCCGACGCCATGCGTCGAGCCGAGGAGCGCGGCGACCTGACGTTCGTCGGTATCCGGCACGAGGGTGCCGCCGCGTTTGCTGCGAGCGCCTACGGCAAGCTCACCGGCCGTCCTGCCGCCTGCTTCGCGATCGCCGGGCCCGGTTCCACGAACCTGCTCACGGGCTTGTACGACGCCAAGCTCGACGGCGCTCCCGTGGTCGCGATCTCCGGGCAGGTCCCCTCAGACGTGCTGGGTCGAGGTGCGTTCCAGGACGTCGACCTCTCGGCGGTGTTCAAGGACGTCACCGTCTCGACGACAACCGTGCTGGCCGGCAGCGACCATGCAGAGCTCGCTGCGCTGGCGGTCAAGCACGCGACGGACGGACGCGGCGTGGCCCACCTGGTGCTCCCGGACGAGGTTCAGGTACAGACCAGCGACGCGGAGGCCGGCGCGCCGGCAGGACGGTATGCAGACCTGCGGGTCCCGCCCAGGCCGGAGTCCATCGCCGCCGCGGCCACGATGATCCGGGAGGCGCAGCGGCCCGTCATCATCGCCGGTCATGGAGCCCGCGGTGCCGAGGAGGTGCTGACGAGTCTCGCCGAGCGGCTGCACGCGCCGGTGCTGACCACGTTCAAGGCCAAGGGTCTGGTGCCGGACACCCATCCGTTGGGCGCCGGGGTGCTCGGACGCAGCGGGACACCCGTCGCCAGCTGGCTGATGAACGAGTCGGACCTGCTGATCGTGGTCGGCGCTTCCTTTTCCAACCACACCGGTGTCGCGGCGTACAAGCCCATCGTGCAGATCGACGATCGCCCACAGGCGGTGGGCCGGTTCCACGCGGTGAGCACGTCGGTGCTCGGAGACGCCGCCGTCGTGGTCGCCCAGCTCAGCGACGCCTTGGACACCGGGCCGTCCTCCTCACCGCAGGACCAGACCGATGACGTTGCTGCGCGATGGGAACTGTGGCGAGCGGAGAAGCGCCGCCGGGTCGAGGACGACCGCGGGCGCGGAGTGTCCGCGGCTGCCGTCTTCGACGCGCTGTCGCGCCACCTCCCGACCGATGCCGTGGTGGCGGTCGACGTCGGCAACCACGCCTACAGCTTGGGGCGTTACCTGGAGTCGCGGGGCCAGCCGGTCCTGATGTCTGGCTACCTCGGGTCGATCGGCTTCGGCTATCCCGCCGCGCTGGGTGCGTGGGCGGCAGCGCCCCACCGGCCGATCCTGGCGGTCACCGGCGACGGCGGCTTCGCCCAGTACGCCATGGAGCTCAACACCGCCGTGAAGTACGGCATACCGATCAAGCACCTGTTGCTGGACAACCACGCTCTGGGCAAGATCGGCAAGGAACAGCTGGCGGGCCACTTCCCTGTCTGGCACACGTCGCTGCACAACCCGGACTGGGCCGCGTACGCCGACCTCTGCGGCGCGACCGGCATCCGGGTGGATCGCCGCGATGACCTGGACGCTGCCTTCGAGACATTGTTCGCGGCCGACGGCCCCGCGTTGCTCTGCGTCGAGCAGGATGCCGAGCTGCTGTGACGTTCACCCGGAGCATTCCACGCACCGCAGCGGCACCGGCGCACCCGGGCACCGCGCTCACCACGCGCCCCGCTGATGAGGAGACCAACGCCTTACGAGTCGCGAACGTCGGCTGGCGAACGGCATCCAGCCCTTGCGTCACGGGTCTAACGTGGCGAGGTAGGCCACTCCGGAGGTGTGCGGTGGACGACTCCGAGCGCGGCCGCCTCCCCACGCGGCCACTCGCCCGCGCGTCCGATCTTCCCGCGGACGCGCAGCTGGTGGCCGGACTACGGGCTCGCGACGAGGCAGTCTTCGCGATGCTCGTCGACGCCTGGACGCCGACGATGCTGAGGCTTGCCCGCAGCCACGTCAACACACCCGAGTCCGCGGCCGACATCGTGCAGGAGACCTGGTTGGCGGTGCTGCGCGGCATCGACGCCTTCGAGGCGCGGTCCGCGCTGCGCACCTGGGTGTTCCGGATCCTGTCCAACATCGCGAAGACGACAGGCGTACGGGAGCGGCGCACAGACGTCCGGCCGTTGCTGGGCGAGGAAGGGCTACCGGCAACGCCCTCACACCGTTTCCGCGACCCGCATGACGACTATCCGGGTCACTGGCGCAATCCACCTGCGCCGTGGCCGGACACATCCGGCCCGGAGGGCCAGGTGCTGCGAGCGCAGACGCGAGCCGTCGTGGCCGCGGCGCTCCACTCGCTCCCAGCCCGGCAGCGGCTGGTCGTGACCCTGCGAGACATCGACGGATTCAGCTCTGACGAGGTGTGCCACCTGCTCGGGTTGAGCCCCAGCAACCAACGCGTCATCCTGCACCGCGGCCGAACCGCCGTACGTGCCCTCTTGGAGAGCCACTTCGGCGGTGCCGCACGATGGAGTGCCACACCATGACCGGCTCGGACGCGTCCGACGACCTGACCTGCGAGGAGCTCGTCGAGCTGGTCACCGACTACCTCGACGGCGCCCTGGACCGCGACACCGAGGGGCGCTTCGTTCTGCACGTGACCTCCTGTCCAGGTTGCGAGACCTATCTGGAGCAGTTCCGGATGACGATCGCGACGATCGGATCGCTGCCTCCCGAGTCGCTGGACCCACGGGTCCGCGACGACCTGCTCGCGGCGTTTCGCGGCTGGCGCGCCACCTGAGGAGTCCGGATGCCCGAGACCGACTTCGTCAACCTGCTCGTGGTCCTGCTGGTCGCCGTGGCCGCGCCGCTGGCGCTGGGCTTCGTGCCCCGGCTGCGTGTCCCGGCCGTGGTCCTCGAGATCGTCCTCGGCATCGTGGTCGGGCCTTCTGTGCTGGGCTGGGTCGAGGCCGACCTGGTCGTGGAGATCGTCTCGCTGCTCGGGTCTGGCCTTCCTGCTCTTCCTCGCGGGTCTGGAGATCGACGTCCGAGCCTTGCGTGGGAGTGTGCTCGGCGGAGCGGTGCTCGGCTACGGCATCACGCTCGCCATCGGACTGGTGGCCGGCGTCGGATTCGACACCGCGGGCTGGCTGAAGAGCCCCCTTCTCCTGGCGATCTGTCTCTCCGCGACCTCGCTCGGCCTCGTCGTACCCCTCCTCAAGGACGCCGGCCAGGTGAGCTCACCCGTCGGACAGACGACCATCGCGGCGGCTTCGGTGGCTGACTTCGCCGCCGTGCTGATGCTCTCCTTGCTGTTCTCCTCTTCCGACGCCAGCACGGGCGGGCAGCTGATCCTGCTCGGCGTGTTCGTCGGGCTGGTCGTGGTGACTGGCCTGTCGATCGCGGTGACCGAGCGGTCGATGCGGCTCGGCGACGTGCTCGTGCGGCTGCAGGACACCACGGCCGAGATCCGGGTCCGCGCTGCGGTGACGATCCTGATCGCCTTCGTCGTGCTGGCCGAGCGGTTCGGTCTCGAGAGCATCCTGGGGGCCTTCCTCGCCGGCGCCGCGGTCGGCCTGCTCGATCGCGACTCCTCCACCCACCCACACTTCCGCGTCAAGCTCGAGGGGATCGGCTACGGCTTCGTGATCCCGGTGTTCTTCGTGACCAGCGGCGTACGGCTCGATGTCGAGGAGCTGGTCTCGAGCCCGTCAGCGCTGCTTCGCGTGCCGGTGTTTCTGCTGGCGCTGCTGGCGGTCCGTGGCCTGCCTGCGCTGCTCTACGTACGCCGCTTCGGGGGCCGGTCCGCAGCCGCGGCCGCCCTGCTGCAGGCGACCTCGCTGCCCTTCATCGTCACCGCCACCCAGATCGGCGTCCTGACCGGACTGATGCGACCGGTGACCGGGGCGGCGTTGGTGTGCGCCGGGCTGGTGTCGGTGCTGGTGTTCCCCGCGACCGCGCTCTCGCTGCTCAGAAACGCCGACGTCAGAGATCGAGTTGTCTCTGAGTCGACGCAGACTCCGACCTGACCCTTCGGTCAGGCCAGGAGACCACGCACGTATGCCGCCTGACCGACATGCTGCAGGCAGTCACTGACCACGCTCACCGTCCTGACGCTCGCGGTGACGGGCGGATCCCAGCTGTCGTCGACGACCCGGGCCAGCCCGTCAGCATCGACGGTGTCGACGTACTGGAGTGTCCGTTCGTGGACGGCGGCGTGATAGCCGTCGAGCAGCTCAGGCTCCACGCGTACCTGCGCCACCTGCACGCTGTCATGGCCGTACCCGTGCGCCTCGGGTTCGAACGGCAGGTCGAAACGGTCGTACCAGCCGTCGGCCGTCCACACCTGCTGCTGTCCGGTGATGCCACAGATGTGGTCGTCCTGGATGCGGGTCAGGTGCCACAGCAACCAGCCGATCGAGTTCGTCTCCGGCGTCGGACAGGTGGTCGCCTGTTCCAGCGTCAAACCGTCACACACCTCTGCGACGAGCTCGCGGATCCGCCCGAACTCGTCGCGCAAGAGCTCTCGGACCGCAGCAACCTCGGTCGACGGTTCGCTCATCTCTGCTCCTTCGGATCGACGGCATCAGCTGACTCACATTGTGACCGACGACGTCACGACCACCTCATCCGGCAGCATGACTCAGATCGGCCGGCAAAGATGGGGCAGTTGCCTCAGGACGACGGGGCGGTCACCCGCGTATCACTGAGGCATGGATACGCAGACACATACCAACGACAGCCCGACACAGCCGCCCGACGCGACCGACGCCGGCAGATTTGCCTTGGCAGGCGCCTTCGTCGAAGCCATAGCAGCGCAGGACTTCGGCCTGCTCGCTGCCACGCTCGAGGACGACATCGTGATGCGGGCCCTCCTGCCACGGGGATTCGTGGAGTACACCGGAGCCGCCGAGGTCACCGCCGCGTTCACCGGTTGGTTCGGCGACGTCGAAGCCTTCGAGCTGGTCGACGCGACGATCGGCGACATCGCGGGCCGGACGCTGCTCCGCTGGCGCGCCCGCGTCATCAAGCCCGCCAAGGGCGAGGGCTGGCTCCTCATCGAACAACAGGCCCTCGCCGATGTGGGCGAGGTCCGGCGAATCGGACAGCTCGACCTGCTGTGCAGCGGCTACCGCCCCGAGCAGCACGACTGATCATGCACCGGAGGAGAGGAACGCCATGAGCAACAAAGCCGCCATCAGCCTGACCACAGGGCTGGAGGACCCCGAGCGCGTCACCGTCGCCCTGCTCGTCGCCGTGGGAGCCGCGGAGGCCGGCCGCCCGACACTGATGTTCTTGACCAAGGAGGCGGTTCGCCTCGCCACCCAGGGAGTCGCCGTCGGTACCGCCTGCGACGGCTGCCCCGACATCCCGTCGCTGATGAAGCGGCTTTCGGCAGCGGGTGGCGTGTTGCAGACCTGCCCGATCTGCTTCGACGCCCGCTCACTGGACCCGGACAGCCTCGTCGACAACGCGACCCTGGGTGGAACGGTTCAGCTCTGGGAGTGGATCGGCGACGACGCGGCCACGACCTTCAGCTATTGACCGACCCCAGCTGCTCAGCTCCCCGACCCTGCCTGAAGGTCGGTGGCACGATGGACGGATGGAGCGGACTCGCGGGGATGCGCAGCGCTCGGCGACACCTACTCGTGCCGAGATCCTGGGTGCTCTGTCCCTGGCGATCGACCTGGGACTCGGTCTGCCCCTGGAGCACGTTCTGCGCAGCGCGCTGATCGCAGAGCGGTTGGCAGCACGGCTCGGTTGTGACGAGCGTGAGCGCGCCGCCGCCTTCTACGTGACCATGGTCATGTGGGTGGGCTGCCATGCCGACTCCCACGAGTACTCACGGTGGTTCGGTGACGACCTCGCCGTACGCCGTGACTCGTTCCTGGTCGACTGGAACGGGCTTCCCTATGCGCGGTTCCTGCTGCAGAACCTCGGGCGCGGACAGCCGCTCCCCCACCGGATCCTGATCGCTGGGGCCTTGCTGCGCAACACGCGCGGGAACCTGACTCGAATGGTCCGCTCGCACTGCACCTCGGCCGGCCTGCTGGCGGAGCGGATCGGTCTCGGCGACCACGTGCGGGACGCGCTCCCGTTCACGTTCGAGCGCTGGGACGGCAAAGGTCTTCCCGACGGTGTCCGCGGCGACGCGATCCCGCTCGCCTTGCGGATCGCCCAGGTGGCCGACATCAGCGAGGTTTTTCACCGGCTGCACGGCGTTCCCGGCGCCGTCGACGCGGCGGAAGGACGACGCGGGGGCCAGTTCGACCCCGGAGTCGTCGATGCACTGGTGGCCGAGCCCGAGACGATCCTCGTGGCACCCGACCTGAACGCGTGGCAGGCCGCGGTCGAGCAGGCTCCCGACGCCCAGCATCCCGTCCAGCCGCGCGAGCTCACGGCACTGGTCGCCGCACTCGGCGACTTCGTCGACCTCAAGAGCCCGTACACGGTCGGTCATTCCCGCGGCGTGGCACAACTGGCAGGCGCAGCGGCCGCGCACGCCGGCCTGCCCACGAGTGACGTGTCACTGCTGACCAGGGCCGGCCACCTGCACGACCTGGGCCGGATCGGCGTGTCCAACCTCATCTGGGAGAAGACCTCCCCCCTCGTCACCGCAGAGCGCGAACGCGTGCAGCTCCACCCCTACCTGACCGGGCGCATCCTCAGCCAGGTCCCAGGGTTGGGCCGCGAGTCCAGCTTGGCGAGCAACCATCACGAACGGCTGGACGGCAGCGGCTTTCCGCGGGGCCTGTCCGGTGCGGACCTGACCCTGCACGACCAGATCCTCGCCGCAGCAGACCTCTTCCATTCCTCGCTCGAACCTCGGCCGTACCGATCGGCCCACGACCGTGCGGGCGCCGCCCAACGTCTGCGCGACGCGGTCCGGGCCAAGCAGCTGCGCGGCGATGCCGTGGAAGCGGTGCTCGACGCCTGTGGCGTGACCCCGTCCCGGCGTGGTGTGTGGCCCGACGGCCTGACCAACCGCGAAGTAGACGTTCTGCGGCTGGTGGCGCGGGCACAAGGCACGCGGGAGATCGCCCGGGCACTGTCGCTGTCGGAAAAAACGGTCCGCAACCACCTGGAGCACGTGTTCGCCAAGACCGGGGTGAAGAGTCGCGTCGGAGCCAGCCTGTACGCCGTGGAGCACGGGCTGGTCGGCCGAACCGACGACCGCTGAGGACGGAGCTGCAGACTTCGGTGTCTCGTCGAGCCGAGCTGCTCCGCGTATCATCGCGACACAAGACCGGGCGAGGCGTCGTCGTGGGCGCCGCGGGTCCCGGCTCGGGAGGTGGCATGACCATCGAGCTGCAGATCGAGATCATCGACCCAGAGGCGGACGACGAGCGGCTGTCCATGGTGACCGAGACGTTGCGCCAGGACCTGCTGGCCCTCGACGTCGACTCGGTGAAGCGGGTCCCCTCCGGCGCCGCACCCGACGGCAGCAAAGGCCTCGACCCGGCTGCGATCGGCGCACTCCTCGTCGCGCTGAAGAGCTCGGTCGAGCTTGCGACGCAGGTGGTGGGCGCGGTGAAGTCCTGGCTGCGTCGAGGCGGTACGAAGAACCCCACCCAGGTGCTCAAGCTCACGGTGAACGGTCAGTCGATCGAGCTGTCCGCGGCGACCGTCGATCAGCAGCAACAGCTCGTCGACGCCTTCGTGGCTGCTGCCGCGAGCCCTGACCCCACGTCCTGACGTCGACTAGCGACTGCTCCAGGCCAGCGAAGATGCAGGCCCGCTGAAGTCAGGCACCGGCTGGGGCTCTCCCCCGTCACTGCCGACCACCATGAGCGCACCGTCCTGTGCCCGTGTCAGAAGGACCTCCGACCCGTCCGGCGACCAGGAGCCCGAGCCGAAGCCATCCTCCGGCGTCAGCGCGCTCGGGCTGCCCCCGTCCTCGAGCGAGGCGATCGTCTGTGGTGACCCGCCGACGGACTTCGGAGTGTCTGGGTTGCGCTGAAAGAGCAGCTTGCCCGCTTCCGGCGACCAGTCCGGGTCGTAGTCCGCGCCGGTCGTGTCCGTCACCTGATGAACGTCGGACGGGTCGTCCGCGTTGACCCAGAAGAGGTCGATCGAGCTGTCGGACGCTCGGATGCCGAGCACGATGCCGAGCACGTCGCCGTACGGTGCCCAGGTCGGTGATCCGGCGAGCCTGCCGTCGACCCCGGACGTGCTCACGTCGAGATTGACCTGTCGAAGGGACCCACCGTCCGGATCCGAGGTCCACAACGTCGGCTCCGCCGAGTTGCGCGTGCAGATCACCGCGAGCCGGGTGCCGTCGGGAGACCAGGTCGGTCGGGTCGAGCGTGCGCACGGGCCGGAGTCGAACAAGGCGCGGTCGCCGCCACCGTCGATATCGATGACGTGCGCCTCCCGCTCGGGTCCGCCGATCGTGAGCAGGTAGATGATCGAGCGTCGGTCGGGTGACAGCGACGGTCGGGACGCTTCGGCGGAGACGAGCTCACGGACCTGACCGGTGCGCAGGTCGACGACCTGGAGGGCACCACCGGCAGGATTCCCGACCGTCACCACGGCCTGGTCGGTCGAGATGGCAACGCTGCTCCCCGGCCCCTCCTGGTCCGAGGATCCCCTGGTGGCGGCGTACACGATCCCCGCAGCCACGAGGACAGAGACGGCCGCGGCGATGATGCCGGTCCGCCGTGAGAACGGGAAGCCGGCGGCTTCGGCGGCTTGACCGGTCGGATCGCAGGCGGCGTCCGGGGGCGCGGTGGCTTCGTGGTGGCCCGCGCTGAGGACTCCGACTGCTCTGTTTCCGGCTGCTCTGTCTCGGGCTGCTCTGTTTCCGGCTGCTCTGTCTCGGGCTGCTCTGTTTCCGGCTGCTCTGTTTGCGAGTCTTCAGTTTCTGGCTGCTCTGCTTCCGGCCACTCGGTCAACCCCTGTTCCCGTTTGGTTACGGGTCCGAGGCCTTCGGCCGGTGGGGCGACGTCCAGATCAGCCGGCGTGGTCACGGCAGCCGCGAACTCCTCGGGCAGGTCGGGCCTGCGCTGGGAGGGGAACGTCGCCAGCGCGGCCGAGGCAGCCGAGGACACCGAACGACTGTCGTCGCCGCTCAACCGCTCGAGCCCGTGGCGCGCCGCCAACGACAGCCCGGCATGGCGACCCCGGAGCAACCGGCCGAGCTCGCGGACAGCGCTGGAGCGAATCGATGGGAACGAGCTGACCATCGCCTCCTGGAGATCCTCAGGCAGCGTCGAGGGAGTGGTGATCGGCTTGTTGCGCCGGGCGACGTACAGCTCTCCCTGCATCCCGAGCGACCACTTGCTCGGGGTCTGGTTCGGGGTCACCTGGCGAACCGCGTCGTAGACGTACTCGTACAGCTCGTCGAGCCCGATCATGCCGTCTTGGTCCTGGTCGGCGTCGCCGGAGGAGAGTCCCTCGACGAGGGCGGAGGTGAACACCGACGGAGAGCCCTCGTTCGACGTGTCGAGGTCACGACCCTCGAAGGCGTACTCCATCGCGCTCGAGGCCGTGATGACGGCGCGACCGCGGCCGCCGAGGCGCTCCTCGAGGTGCAGGCTGCTGTCGCCGCGGGTCCCGAGCCCCTTCTCGAAGGCACCGGCGTAGCAGCAGTCGAGCAGCAGCACGACCCTTCGGGCCCGGGTGCGATTCATCAACCGGTTGACGAAGTCGGCCGACACACCGGTCGCGGAGAGGTACGCGAGCTCGGTGTTCGCGGCCGCGAAGTAGAGGTCGCCGCTCTCGTCCTTGACCCCGTGCCCGGAGTAATGGAGGAGCAGCAGGTCGTCGACACCGCGCTCGGCGAAGAAGCGCTCCATCGTCCGGTTGATCTCGTGCGCCGGTGCGTTGAGCACGGTCTCGACCTGGAACGCGCCCACCTCGGGATCTCCGAGCACGTTCGCCAGCGCCCGAGCGTCCTGGGCCGGGGCGCGCAGGCGCGTCAGCCCGGGGTCGTCGTAGTCGTAGCTGGCGACGATGAGCGCACTACGGACGCTGCCCATGCCCGCCACCGGAGAAGTGGTGAGCGGGCCGGTCGGCGCGATGCTGTGTCGGTGTCACGGCAGGCTCACTTCGACAGGAAAGGGACCGGACCCCCCTCTTCACCCACGGTGCTCGCGACAGAACGGTGTGTCAATGCTCGAATGTTTCACGCCGCTGATGGTGCGGAACGCCCGCAGGCTCATCCCCGACAGGGTCGCACGTCGGTCTGGGTGGAGCTAAGGGGATTCGAACCCCTGACCTCCTCCATGCCATGGAGGCGCGCTACCAACTGCGCCATAGCCCCGCGGTGCGGTGCGCCCGCCGTGTCAGCGGCTCCGGACGAACCGGATCCCTGGTGGGCCCGACGAGTTTAGCGGGAGGGCCATTCCATCGCGAAATCGAGGGTCGTCAGCCGGGTTTGCGGCCCGACGCAGCCCGTCAAACCCCTTCGCCGGCGTACGCATGGGCCATCAGCGACACGAACTGGTAGACCCCGTCCTCCTCCGGCGCGAGGGGACCGGGTACGAAGCTGGGCGCCTTGATCCCGCGCTGCACGCCCTCGCAGGCGTTCCAGTCCTGCCGGTTGGTCAGGTCCCAGAAGTCGACGGCGTACGACGGGTCGAAGCCGGGAGCCTCAGCCGCCTCCGGTGGGAAGGCCCACGAGCACGAGATCCGCGTCAGGTCCGGGCTGATCGGCGTGAGCAGATGGGTCATCACGTAGTCGGGGTGCAGGCTGATCAGCAGGTTGGGCAGCACCGCGAGGTACATCACCGTGTGCTGCTCCTCCTCGTCGAGCCGGGCGATCGTGACGCCCCTGCTGGACCCGTCCAGCGACATCGTGGCAGCACCTTCGCGCAGGTCCATCCAGCCGCCGACCCAGGCACCAGCGCGGTCGATGTTCTCTCCGCTGGTGGGCGGGCTGACCTTGCACAGCTCGGGATGGATCATCGAGCAGTGGTAGCACTCCTGGTAGTTCTCGATGATGACCTTCCAGTTCGCCGCCACGTCATAGGTGTGCGTCACGGGCGTCCGCAGTCGCGCCCCGTCGTAGCGCGTCACGATGTCCTCGAGCTCCCCGACATGATCGGTGAAGCTGCCCGCCTTGCCGGACGGATCGACGAACAGCCAACCGTGCCACTCCCGCACGGGCATGGCGAAGAGTCCGAACTCCGAGCGGTCGAAGTCACCGTGGTTCTTGAAGCCCGGCGCCCCCTTGAGCGACCCGTCGAGCTCGTAGCTCCACGCGTGGTACGGGCACACGATCGCGCGCGGCTGGGCGGTCCCGCCACACGGCAGCAGCTCGTGCCCGCGATGCCGGCAGGCGTTCTCGAAGGCCCGGAGGCCGCCGTCGCTGTCACGCACGACCAACACGCCGGACTCACCCAGGTCGAAGGCCTTCATGCTCCGCGCCTCGGGGACGTCCTCGGCCCGGCCAATGCACTGCCAGCCGGAGAAGATGTGGGCACGCTCCCAGGCCAGCACCGCCGGATCGACGTACGCCGCCTTGGGCAGCATCCGGCTGGACCCGAACGGCTTCAGGGACAACGCCAGGTCGCCGGCGTCGATCGGGGCTGGGACGCTCTGATTGAACATACAGTCAGGGTACCGCGTCACGCCTCTCCCGTGAACACGTCGAGGCGGCCTGAGGCCCTCTCCCCGCGGGTCAGCCGCCGGTACACCACGTAGCCGATGGCCACCGACAGCAACGAGGCGAGCAGCAGCAGCGTGGTCAAGGCGTTGAGCGCCGGGGTCGGGGCGGCCCGCGCCGTGTTGTAGACCTTGACCGAGACCGGCTCGGTGGTGGAGTCACCCGACAGGTAGCGAACCAGGATGAAGTCGTCGATCACGTCGGCGAAGACCAGCACGGTGCTGGCAAAGATGGCCGGCAGCAACATCTTCAGCAAGACCCTTCGCAGGGCGCCGACCGGTGACGCGCCGAGGTCGATCGCGGCCTCCTCGTAGTCCCGCCCGATCGTCATCAGCCGGCTGCGTACGATCACCACCGGGTACGACAGCTGGTACGTCACCAGGCCCACCACCTGCCCCCACGTCCCCAGGTGCAAGGGCGTCGACATCACGGTGACGACGAACAGAAGGGACACGGCAAGCAGGATCTCCGGCAGCACGAAGGACACCAGGACCGCGAGGTTGGCCCCTGCCGGGATCGGTCCCCGCCACCGGTCCAGCCCGAGCGCCATGGCGACGCCGAGCGGAATCGTGATCGCTGTTGCCAGCAGACCCAGCCAGAGGGTGTGGGTCAGGGCGGTGTGCAGGCTCGCGTCGTTCCACACCGCACGGATGTCATCGCCGTAGTACCAGCGCGTCGAGAACCCTTGCCAGGACGTCCTCGAGCGACCGGCGTTGAACGAGAACAGCACGGCGATGAGCACCGGCATCAGCGACCACACGACGTAGACCAGCGTGAGGACGAGCAGCACCCGAGGCTTGCGCCAGGGATCTCGCCACCAGCCGACGACGCCACGGGGTCTGGTCCGCGTCACATCGCGGGAGCGCACGGCGGTGGTCATGACATCACGTCCGCACCGCTCCGGCCGGCTCGCACGTAGATCACCATCGGCACGATGGACACCAGCAGGATCAACAGCACGAAGGCGCCGGCCTGGCCGGTCTGCCCAGGGGTGAGCACCGAGTTGTTGATCAGGTTGCCGACCATCGACGTCTCGGGCGACCCGGACAGCAGGTCGTTGGTGAAGTAGTCCCCCAGCATCGGCAGGGTGGTCACCAGCACGGACACGACCACGGCCTGGCGGCTCAGCGGCCACGTCACCCGACGGAACGTCTCGAAACGGCTCGCTCCGAGGTCGCGGGCGGCCTCCAAGGTGGCGGCCGGGATCCTGTCGAGGCCCGCGAACAACGGCAGGATCATGTAGGGCACATAGCCGTAGGCGAGTCCGAGGATGACCGTGGACGGCCGGCCCGACAACCAGCTGACGTGGATGTCGAACAAGCCACCAGCGCTCAGCGTCTTGTTGACCAGGCCGTCGGTCTGGAGCAGGTTGACCCAGGCCAGCATCCGCATCATGTAGCTGATCCAGAACGGGGCGATCAGCGCGGCCAGCAGCAGACCCTTCCACCGACCCGCGAAGCGCGCTGTGTAGTAGGCCACCGGGTAGGCGATGACCAGGCAGAGCAGACTGGCGACGGTCACATACCCGACCGTGCGCATCAGCGCCGGGCCGAAGAACCCGTCAGCCCCGGTGATGTGTTGCAGCACGAACTGGAACTGGCTGGTGTCCCAGTTGACCGGGTTCCAGACAGGGACCGGCTGGCGCAGGATCGGGTCGACGGTACCGAACAGGATCGCCAGCACGACATACATCGGCGCGACGAAGAAGAGCGCCAACCAGACGGTTCCGGGGAGTGCGAGCAAAGGCCAGAGACGCTGTGTCACTGGCCGTGGCGCGCGATCACCCACCGGCCTTGAACTCCTGCCAGACCTGGTGCCACTCGGCGTCCGCTGCGGCGGGCAGCTGGAGCAGAGGCACCGCCGTCTTGAAGTACCGCTGGAGGACGGTGGCCGTGGCCAGGTTCTTCGGGACTATCCCGCTGGCGACCATCGACTCGGGTGTGACCGCTTGCATCGGTGGCTGGTAACCGGTCCAACCGAAGTTCCTGATCGAGACCTTCTCGTCGAGCAGGTAGTTGATGAAGAAGTGCGCAGCCACGGGGTTCTTGCCCTGGGCCAGAACCACCATCAGGTCGTTGTCGACCATGCCCTCGCCGTTGGACGGGAACCAGTAGCGCAGGATGTCGGGCGACTGGCCCTTGGGCAGGTAGTACTGAGCGTTGACGGCGTCCCCCGACCACATCTGAGCCAAGCCGTACTGGCCGGCGGGAAGGTCGTTGTACATCGAGATCGTGACCCGCGGCCGGGTCGTGTCACGCAGCTCCAGCAGCTGCTCACGCATCATCGCGATGTCGTCGGAGCTCGACGTGTTGACGTCCTGGATCCCGTTGCGCAGCAGCACCATGCTCATCGCTGTGTGGAAGTCGTCGATGATCGCCAGCTTGCCTTTGTACTGCGGGTCCCAGAACACGTCATAGGGGTTGTCGCGGGACGCGACGTCCTCCTCGATCATGTCGGTGCGCCAACCGATTCCGGTCGAGTAGACGGTGTAGGGGACGGTGTACTGCCACCCGCGGTCGTACCACGGGTCCAGGTACTCCGGCCAGAGGTTCGACACGTTGGGGATGTAGTCGTGGTTCAGCGGCACCAGCAGGTCGGCCTGGATCAGTCGACCGAGGGAGTCGTAGCTGGGGAAGTAGACGTCGAAGGCGAGCTCACCGGAGGCCACCTTGGTCAGCGCCTCGTCCGCATCGTTGAAGGTCGACAACCTGATGTCGACGTCGAACTTCTTCTCGAACGCCTTCAGAACGGCGGGCGCCAGGTAGTCCGCGTAGTTGAAGATCCGCAGGGTGCCGCCGGGCTTGACCTGCTGGCCGGACGCGATGGCTGGATGCTTCTCGCTGAGCGGCCACTTCACCGGGTTGTCGGGGGCGGCGATCGTCTCGCCGGTCGCGCTGGCGGAGGACGAGGAGTCGCCCCCACACGCGGCGAGCAGGGCAGCCACGCTGGGCGCCGCCAGACCGGCCACCGCGGCCTTGAGCACGGTGCGACGACTGAGCTGGGAACGCGAAGGAGAGGGTCCGAACGGGGTGGCTGCTGACGGCCGAATGCCTGGTCTCTGCGACGCCATGGCGACTCCCCTCGACGTCCGGGTCCTTGTCCCTGTCGTCCAGACTCACATAGACTGAACGATCAGTCAATGAGTTCCAAGGAGCCCGCAATGTCTGCCCCGATGACCGAACGAACGGCGACTTCCGCACTCGACGAGGTGATCGCGGCACAGACCGAGATCTTCGTGAAGCGACAGCCCGTGAGTCGCGAGACCGCCGAGCGGGCCAGCGCAGTCCTGCCCGGAGGAGCCACCTCGAACTGGCAGATCGCCGAGCCGCAGGCGGTGTGGATGACGCACGGCCGGGGCTCGCGGATCTTCGACGTGGACGGGTGCGAATACAGCGACTTCCATGGCGGGTACGGCGTCAACCTGGTCGGACACGCTCACCCGGCCATCGTGGCGGCGGTCAGCGACCGGGTCCGTCACGGCACGCACTTTGCCCAACCGACGGAGGACTCGATCGTGGTCGCGGAGAACCTCCGGGACCGCTTCGGCCTTCCCCAATGGCGCTTCGCGAACTCAGGGACCGAGGCGACGATGGACGCCGTCCACCTGATGCGGGCGTTCACCGGTCGCGACCTGATCATCAAGGTCGAGGGCTGCTACCACGGCCACCACGACTCGGTCCAGGTCTCCGTGCTGCCCGACCTCGACCAAGTGGGCCCGGTGCACGCCCCGACGCGCGTCGCCGGCAACAGTGGGATTCCCGCCGGCATCCGCGACCTGGTGCGGATCGTCGGGTTCAACGACCTGGCCGCCGTCGACCGGGTGCTCGAGGCGCATCCCGGCCAGATCGCGGGCATGATCGTCGAGCCGATCATGATGAACGCCGGGATCATCCATCCCGACGACGGCTACCTTGCCGGACTGCGCGACCGGCTGCACGCCCACGGCGCGTTGTTGACCTTCGACGAGGTCAAGACCGGCCTCACCGTGGGGCCTGGCGGCGTCACCCGACTGCACGGCGTGACACCCGACCTGATCTGCCTGGCCAAGGCGGTCGGAGGTGGCATCTCCGTGGCGGCCATCGGCGGCACCTCGGAGGTGATGTCGATGATCGCCGACGGCCGCTACGAGCAGGTCGGCACCTTCAACGGCAACCCCCTGGCGATGGCCGCCGCGCGCGCCACCCTCGTGGAGATCCTGGACGATGCGGCATACGACCACATCACCATGCTGCGCGAACGCCTGACACACGGCATCAACGCGGTCATCGAGCGGCACGCCCTTCCGTGGCACGTGACGACGGCGGGAGCCAAGGGCTGCATCACCTTCCTGCCCGAGCCGACGCGCAACCTGCGCGACTTCCTCGTCATCGACGATCGCTACGGCGAGGCGCACTGGCTGGTCCAGCACAACGGTGGAGTGTTCCTGCCGCCGTGGGGCAAGATCGAGCAGTGGCTGATCTCGGTCCAGCACACGACCGAGGACGTCGACCGTTTCATCGGCAACGTCGGCACCTTCGCCGCTGCCCTGGTCGGGCCGGGACCTGCACGATGACAGACGCGGCCGCGCACACCGAGGCGGCCCGTCAGGATCAGCCCGGACAGCTCTCGCTGAAGAACCTCGTGAAGCGGTTCGACGCGGCCGTGGCCGTCGACGGGCTGGGGCTCGACATCGGTGCAGGCGAGTTCTTCTCCCTGCTCGGCGCGTCGGGATGCGGCAAGACCACGACACTGCGGATGGTTGCCGGTTTCGAGCGCCCGGACGAGGGAGACATCCTGCTCGACGGCGTCGACCTGGTGGCGATCCCGCCACACAAGCGCCCCGTCAACACGGTGTTCCAGTCCTATGCGTTGTTCCCCTTTCTCACCGTGCACGACAACGTCGGCTTCGGCCTGAAGTACCACAACGTCGACAAGGCCGAGGCCAAGCGCCGGATCGGTGCCGCCCTCGACCTGGTGGAGATGTCGGCGTACGAGAAGCGCAAGCCGCACCAGCTGTCCGGAGGGCAGCAACAGCGCGTTGCACTGGCTCGGGCGTTGATCCTCGAGCCGACGGTCCTGCTGCTCGACGAGCCGTTGGGAGCCCTCGACGCCAAGCTGCGCAAGCAGCTTCAGCTCGAGCTCCGACAGGTCCAGCGTCGCGTCAAGACCACGTTCGTCTACGTGACGCACGACCAGGAGGAAGCCATGACGATGTCGGACCGGCTGGCCGTCATCCGCGACGGCCGGGTCGAGCAGGTGGGCAGCCCGAGCGAGGTCTACTCCCAACCTGCGACGGCGTACGTTGCCGGCTTCCTCGGCTCCACCAACCTCTACGACGCCACTCTCCAGGCGGTTCGGGACGGCACCGCCAGCTGCCGACTCGGAGACCTGGACGTGCAGGCACGGACCTCGACCGACGTCAGCCCAGGCGATGCCGTGAGCCTTGCCATCCGGCCCGAACGCGTCGAGATCAGTCCGCCGGAGGAGGCGAGACCAGGTGAGTCCAACTGCTATGACGCGGTGGTGGAGCACCTGGTGTTCATGGGTGCTCACACCCACGTCGACGTCCGGATCGGGTCGACCTCGCTGACTGCTGAGGTGCCGAACGTCCACGGGGCGCTGCCGGACTGGTTGCACGAAGGCCGCGCGGTGACCGTTCGGCTGTCGACCTCCGCTGTACGCGTGCTGCCCAGCGGCGACACCCCGCCGACCGACCCCTGGGCCGCAGATCCCGAGGGCTGAGCTGCTAGTCGCGGGCTCTCGCGGCAGCCTTGCCGGTCTTGCGTCGCGCGGCGGACCTCCCGCGAGCCGGCTTCCGCCGGGGCGGTAGGTCGAGCGCCTGTTCGGCGAACGTCATCGCGATCCTGAAAGCACGCTCCGCGTCGACGATCGGGTCCTGGAGCGCCACCTGGATCGAGAGTCCGTCGAGCAGCACGGCCCAGGTGACGGCGAAGTCCTCGGTATCGACGTCGGAGATCTCCTGAGCGGCGACTCCGTCGGCGACGACCCCCTCGATCGTCGACCGCCATCGCTTCTCCAGCGCCAGCCGGTCCTTGGCCACCATCGGATGCCGGAACGCCTGCGCCCACAGGTCGAACCAGAGGCCCCAGGCACCGGGCAGCTGGTCGTCGCCGTCCGGCACGCAGGTCAGCCGAACCAGCTTCTCCAGCCTGTCGCGTACGCCGGGAGTACTGGCCAGCATCTCGTTGCAGACAACGTAGAACTTCTCCTCGGAGTACCTCAGCGCCTCGGTGAGCAAATCGTCCTTGGTGCCGAAGTAGTAGATCACCAGCGCCGGCGAGGCGCCCACCCTCCGCGCGACGTCCGCGATCCGCGTCTCGGAGAAGCCGCGCTCGGCGATCAGCTCAGCTGCAGCCACCAGCATCTGCTCGCGACGTTGGTCCACGATCTCCCCCGAGGACTCAGCCGTGCTCTTGCCTGCCATGGCGCCCCTCAACGTCTTCCGATCCCAGAGAACAGATCTTGTGGAGGACGCTACCACCTCCATAGACTGAACAGTCAGTCAGTCAGGTCGGTGTCGAGGATGGTGGCTGTGGAGATCAGCAGGTCGGACTACCGTGTCCTCGTGAGTGGTGTGCACGTCGGCAGCCCGGCAGTCGTACGACGATGGTTCACGAGTCGTCAGGATGGGTGACGACCGCTCCTCTCTCGCCCCGCTCCTCGAGCCCCGGTCCATCGCGCTGGTCGGTGCCAGCCGCCGCGAAGGCTCGTTCGGCGACCGGATGACGACCGAGGTGCTGCGAAGTCCCTCGGCACCCACGGTCCACCTGGTCCACCCGAAGTACACCTCGGTCCAGGACCGACCGTGCGTGCCTTCGCTGCTCGACCTCGACGGACCGGTGGACCTGGTGATGCTGGGGGTCCCCGACACAGCCCTGCCCGAACAGCTCCGGCTGGCTGCCGAGCGTGGCGACCGAGCCGCGGTCGTCTTCGGGACGGCGCACGGTCTCAGTGGCGAGCTGCGGTCGATCGCCCGGGCAGCCTCGATGCCGCTGTGTGGCGGCGGATCGATGGGCTTCGTCAACCCGGCCAAGGGGGTCCGCGCCGTGGGCTACGTCGAGCGGGACGTGCTGACGCCTGGCGGCGTTGCCGTCGTGACCCACTCCGGATCAGCGTTCTCCTCGCTCCTGCGCACCCATCGAGCCCTCGACTACGCGCTGGCCGTGTCCTCCGGACAGGAGCTCGTCACCTCCATGGCCGACTACGTCGACTACGCCCTCGGACTGGCTGAGACGCGCGTGATCGGGCTGTTCGCCGAGACGTTGCGCGACGCCAATGCGATGCAGTCGGCGCTGGCCCGGGCCGCCGAGCAGGACGTCCCCGTCGTGGCGCTGACCGTGGGTGGCTCGCCGACCGGCCGGGCGCTGGTGGCGGCGCATTCCGGGGCGATCGCCGGCGACGACGCCGCCTGGGAGGCGCTGTTCTCGGCGTACGGGGTGCACCGGGTGACGAGCCTCGACGAGCTCGTCGACAGCCTCGAGCTCTTCGCGATCGGGCGTCGGGTCAGGCGCGGAACTCCCCTCGAGCGGCTGGGCATCGCAACCGTGCACGACTCAGGAGGAGAGCGCGCGCTGGTCGCCGACCACGCGGACGCCTTGGGTGTGCCGTTCACCGAGCTCGCCGAGGGGACCATCGCGAGGCTGGCCGGCCTGCTCGACCCCGGCCTCGAACCCACGAACCCGCTGGACGTGTGGGGACGCGGCGTGGACACCGAGACGCTGATGACCGAGTCCCTCCAGGCATTGGTTGACGACCCGGGTGTCGCCGCGGTGGCGGCCGGGCTGGACCTGGTCGAGGAGTACGACGACAACTGGTCCTATCCCATCGCCGTTCAGTCTGTCGCCGCACGGACCGACAAGCCGGTCGTCGTGCTCAGCAACCTCGCGAACTCGGTCGACCCGACGCAGGCGGCGACGCTACGGGCTGCCGGCATCCCGGTGCTCGAAGGCACCCGGTCAGGGCTGAGGGCGCTCGGCCACCTGATCGCGCAGGCCAGACCCGTCCCTGCGCGTCCCGTCCCGGTGATCGACCCAGCGCGCGCTGACCGCTGGCAGTCACGACTGAGCGATCAGGCGCCCATCGATCAGGTGACGGCGCTGGAGATGCTCGCGGACTATGGCATCTCGACGGTCGCGTCGGCGTGCGTCGACAGCCGTGATCAGGTGGCAGCTGTGGCCGAACGGCTCGGCTTCCCCGTCGTGGTGAAGACGGCTGCTGAGGAGGTAGCGCACAAGACGGAGGTCGACGGAGTCCGTCCAGACCTGGCCGACACAGCGGCCGCGCTCGCTGCGTACGACGACCTCTGCCGACGTCTCGGGCCACGAGTCCTGGTACAGAAGCAGGTCACCCGAGGAGTCGAGGTGGCACTCGGCGTCGTCCGTGACCCGTTGCTGGGACCGCTCGTGGTCGTGGCTACGGGCGGCACGTTGGTGGAGGTCCTGCCGCAACGCGCGGTCGGTCTGCCGCCTTTGACCTCCGTGTCCGCGCGTCAGCTGATCACCGGGCTCAGTGGGCTGACAAGGCTGCTGGGCGGATTCCGCGGTGCCGCTGCCTCCGACCTCGAGTCGTTGGTCTCCGCCGTGGTGGCGGTCAGTCAGCTCGCGGTCGAGCTCGGTGACGTGCTACTGGCCCTGGACGTCAACCCGCTGATCTGCGGCCCTGACGGCGTGGTCGCGGTCGACGCCCTGGTGGTAGCCGAGACCCGGGCGACCCGGGACGGTCAACCGACCGGCTAGGCAGCAGGCTCGCGCCTCTGGTCAGGGCTGATCCACGGTCTCGGGAAACGGGAGCGCGATCGGGTCGACAGCCAGTCTGGACCGGCCCTGATCGTCGAAGCGGTCGAGTCCCAGGTCGGTGGTGTCGACGACGTCGGTGGTGCCGTGCAGGGTCAGGTCGGCCGCCGCTCTGCTGACCCCCGGCCCCCACATCATCCCGTGACCGCCCGCAGCAGCCACCGTCGTGCCCGCCAGCGGACCCTCCTGAGTGATGACCGGGCCGAGGATCGGCAGGTGGTCCGGGGTGAAGTCGATCGTGGCGGCCCAGGCCTTCCGTAGCCCGAGTCCCTGGGTGATCGGGGCCAAGTCGGCCATTCGCTTCCTGGCGATCTCGTAGTACGCCCAGTCGAACGTGTGCGCGACCCCTTGGCTCTCCGCGGGGTTGCTCATCCCCCAGAGCATGCCGCCCTCCTCAGGACGCCAGTAGATGCCGGACGCCACGTCGAAGACCATCGGAAGCCGGTCGGCGGCCAGCTCCGGATGGTCCTGGGTGACCACGACCTGGTGACGAGCGCCGCCGGACGGGATGCGTGCCCCGACGGCACGTCCGATTGCCGCGAGCGTCGGACCGCCGGTGAGGACGACCCGGTCCGTCGCGATCTCGCCGGCTGACGTCTGCACGCCGGTGACCCTCGAATCCCGCGTCGTGAGCCCGGTGAACGACGTGTGCTCGACGATCCTCACGCCCGACCCGACGAGGGCTGCGGTGTAGGCGAGGACGTTGCTGGGTGGGTCGATGTAGCCATCGCCTGCGGCGTACGACGCGCCGAGCGTCATACCCGGCTTCAGCACCGGGTTCATCGCGTCGACTTCGTCGGAGCCGAGCCAGCGAACGTCGAGACCGAGGGCCTGCTGCATCGAGATGCGCGCCTTCGCCTCGGTCACCTCCTGCTCGCTGAAGCAGGGCATGAAGTAGCCCTGCGCGACGAACCCGGAGTCGATGCCGAGGATGGCGCGTTGGGCGGCATAGAAGTCCCGCGAGTACAGGCCCAGCCGGACGGCCGTCTCGGTGCCGCCCTGAGCCCGGACCATGCCGGCGGCACGCGAGCTCGCGCCCTTGCCGAGGGTCGCGGCCTCGATCACGACGACGTCGAGCCCCTCGCGTCGGAGGAACCACGCGCACCAGGCACCGATCGTGCCGCCGCCCACGACCACGGCGTCTGCGGTGCGTGGCAGGCTCGCACTGGTCACGGCCTTCACGCTGGCATAGACTGAACAGTCAGTCAAGACAGGCACCTAGCAGTGCGGAAGCAAGCGAGCGGAGTGTCGATGTACGGGTTGTCCGAAACCGATCTCGCCCTGCAAGCGACGGCGCGCGCCTTCGCTGACGAGCTCATCCCCTTCGAGATCGAGGCCGAGCACCACGCCGGTGAACTGAGCCCTGGTCTCGTCGAGAAGCACCGCGCTCGCGCGATCAGCCTGGGCCTGTACGCCACCAACATTCCGGCTGCCGCGGGCGGTCAGGGGTGCACCTCGCTGCAGCAGGTCCTGGTGCAGGAGCAGGCCGGCCGGGTGACGAACGCGCTCGGCTGGGTGATGCACACGCCCCCCGCGTGGTGGGTCGACGTCGCGAACGACGTGCAGCGGGAGCGTTGGCTGCTGCCGACGGTGCGCGGTGAGATGGTCGAGTGCTACGCGATCACGGAGGCAGACGCGGGCTCGGACGTCGCGGCCCTGGTGGCCACGGCTCGGCGCGACGGTGACGACTACGTGCTCAACGGTGAGAAGTGGCACGTCACGTCGTACAACGAGGCGAGCTACGTCTTCTTCCAGGGTGTCTTGACCGAAGGGACGCACGCCGGTGAGCACGCGATGTTCGTCGTGGAGATCCCGACGGACGGGGTCCGGGTGGTCCGGACGCCCGAGTACTCCCACACGATCGCGCACCACCACCCGATCGTCGCATTCGAGGACGTCCGCGTCCCTGCGTCACACCTCGTCGGGGGCTGAGGGCGCGGGGATGTCGTTCTCGTACGAGTGGTTCCGGTTCGAGCGGATGATGATCGCTGCGCGCTGCCTCGGCGCAGCCCAGCGGCTGATCGAGGACACGACGGCGTTCGCTCAGGAGCGGATCGTCGGAGGACAGCCGCTGATCACCCGCCAGCTCGTGCAAGCCATGCTCGCGGACAGCCTCACGGAGCTCTTCGCGGCCCGCTCGATGGTCTACGAGACCGCGCGGTCGATCGACGCCGGGGTCGACCGCAAGGTGGCGCACGCTCGCTGCTCGATGGTGAAGCTGTACGCGTCGGAGATGGCCGGGCGGGTCGCTGATCGGGCTGTTCAGATCTTCGGTGGCCGTGGCTACATGCGCGAGAACGTCGCCGAGCGGTTCACCCGTGAGCTGCGGGTCGAACGGATCTGGGAGGGCGCCAGCGAGATCCAACGCGTGATCATCGCCGACCAGCTCGCCAAACGTGGCGCGTCCGCCCTCATCTGAGCACCTCTCGCCCCACGAGTCGGCACCCTTCGCGCAATTCGCGGACATGGGTCAGCGTGAAAGGGGTGAGTCGTCCAACGAGACGGGTTCCGGAAGGTTCTGCGCGTTGTAGTCGACGATCTGCCAGCCGTACGACGGGTGCTGCTCGAGAACGGTCCACGCGCAGTTGGCCATCCCGGCCAGCATCTCGCGACGCCGTCCCGCCGGTGTTGATGCGTCGTCGTCCACGGGGACGCCGAAGAACGCCAGGACGCCGGTGCGCAGGGCGGCGCCGTGCCCGACGAGGATCCCGGTCTCGCCCTCCCCCACCGCCTGGCTCGCGTCAGTCAGGACGGCCAGCATGCGCTCGCGCACCTGCGACGTCACCTCGGCTCCGGGAATCTGCACGATGTCGTTGCCGTCGAGGTAGCGCTGGTAGATGTCAGGGAAGGCCTGCTGGAAATCCTCCCGGGTCATCCCCTGCCGCGCGCCCACGTCGTACTCCCGCAGCCGTGGGTCCAGCACCACGTCGTGTCCGGTGCGTGAGGTCAGGGCCGCGGCGGTCTGCCGTGCCCGCGTCAGGTCGCTGGACCAGACGAAGGCCGGCTCGTACGTCGCCAGCAGCCCGGCCGCGCGTTCGGCCTGAGCACGACCGACCTCATCGAGCGGGACGTCGGCATGACCCTGGGCTCGACCGACGAGATTCCACTCCGTGCGGCCGTGCCGCCACAGCACCAGGCGGCGTACTTCCACGTCGCGATGGACCAGACCGATCACAGGGTCGGGGACGTGGCCGACCCGCTGGCCTGGCCGCTCGTCACGGACTCCGGAAGCCGGATCGTCGGGCAGTCACGCCAGATGCGTTCGAGCGCGTAGTAGGCCCGCTCCTCGTCGTGCTGGACGTGCACGACGATCTCGCCGTAGTCGATCAGCACCCAGCGTCCGTCGCGCTCGCCTTCACGCCGGATCGGCTTGGCCCCGGCCTCTCGGAGCTTGTCCTCGATCTCGTCGACGATCGACTTGACCTGCCGGTCGTTCGGCGCCGAACAGAGCACGAAGGCGTCGGTGATGACGAGCTGCTCGGAGACGTCGAAGGCGACGATGTGGTGGGCCAGCTTGTCGGACGCCGCCTGCGCGGCGATGGTGACAAGCTCGGTGGCGCGTTCGGTTGCGGTCACTGCGTTCCTTGGTCGTTGGAGTCCGTGGGGTCGTGGGCTTGCTGAGAAGAGGTTCTGATGCCTGCGGTGCCTGGAGTCGTCGGGCGTCCCGGTGGCGTCCTGGGTCTGGTCGGGGCGGCCTGGCGACGCAACGGGCTGGCTGAGCCGCGTGTGCGGTGTAGCTGGCCGGTTGGTAGAGACCGCGTTTCGCGATGTACTGCACGACACCGTCGGGGACCAGATACCACACCGGCTCGCCCTTGTGGGCGCGTGCGCGACACTCTGTGGACGAGATCGCCAGCGCCGGTATCTCCAGGATCGTGACCCGGTCCGAGGGCAGGCCGTCCAGCGTGGACGCGTCGATCGGCGTACCGGGCCTGGTGCAGCCGACGAAGTGGGCGAGCTCGAACACCTGCTCCGCGTCGTGCCAGGTGAGGATCTGGGCCAGTGCGTCGGCGCCGGTGATGAAGAAGAACTCTGCGTCGGGTCGCGAGCGTGCAAGTCACGCAGGGTGTCGATCGTGTAGGTCGGACCACCACGGTCGACGTCGACCCGCGAGACGGAGAAGCGCGGGTTGGACGCGGTGGCGATCACCGTCATCAGGTAGCGGTCCTCGGCGGAGGACACCTCGCGGTCGGACTTCTGCCACGGCGGCCGGTCGGGACGAAGATGACCTCGTCGAGGTCGAACCAGGCCTGTACCTCGGAGGCGGCGACCAGGTGGCCGTGGTGGATGGGGTCGAACGTCCCGCCCATCACCCCCACGCGGCGCGCGCGCTGCACCATCAACGCGTGGTCCTCATGCACGCCCCATCAGGAGTGCGGCCGTCCCTTGCCGAACATCAGCAGGCCGACCATCAGGGCCACCAGCAGCACGAACGTCACCAGACCGAACACGATCGGGTCGGCCGGGAGGTCGCGGGTGTGCTCCGCGGCGGCCAGCGAGGTCATCGACATGCGCCCAGGCTATCGTCTCGGCCCCGGCCGGGCCGAACCGGAAGCCCGAACCGAAGCCGTCCCCGATCTGCCGACCGAGCCAAGCTCCACCGCCTTGCCCGTCCCCTCCCCCGTGGTTTGCCTAGAAATCAAGCCGGAAGGCTTGATTTCTAGGCAAACCTGCCTTGCAGGCGGGTGGTTTGCCTTGCTCAGCTCGCGGTAGGTCCACGCGGCGGCTCGGGAAGGACCTCGGGTCGTCCGAACGCCGTGAGCAGCCGGACATCGAAGGTCGTGACCTCCACCGTCACCGTCGATGGCCACCGGCACCGGCACCGGAACCGTCACCGGCACCGGCAGGACGGGACGCCGTTGTCAGGATCGGGTCTGGCCGTCGCCGGTGATCACGTACTTCGTCGAGGTCATCTCCTGCAGACCCATCGGGCCACGCGCGTGCAGCTTCTGGGTCGAGATGCCGATCTCGGCGCCGAAGCCGAACTCCCCACCGTCGGTGAAACGCGTGGACGCGTTGACGACCACAGCGGCGGCATCCACAGCAGCGGTGAAGCGACGGGCGGCCTCTTGCGAGCGGGTGACGATCGCCTCCGTGTGTCCGGTGCCGTAACGCCGGATGTGCGCTGACCGCGTCATCGAGCGAGTCGACCACGGCAGCGGACATGTCGAGGGACAGGTACTCCGCGCCGAAGTCCTCCTCGGTAGCGGGTACGACGTCCGGGCTGGCGCGCCGTACCCCCTCGTCCCCGTGGATGGTGACGCCCTCGCCCGCCAGCGCCTTGACGATGCGCGGCACGAACTCGTCAGCGACGGCAGCGTGGACGAGCAGTGACTCGGCGGCGTTGCACACGCTGGGTCGGTGCACCTTGGCGTTCACGACGATGCGCTCGGCCATGTCGAGATCTGCGTCCGCGTCGACGTACACATGGCAGTTACCGACGCCGGTCTCGATGACCGGCACGGTCGACCCGGTCACGACTCGCTCGATGAGGCCGGCGCCGCCGCGCGGGATGATCACGTCGATGAGGCCACGGGCGCTCATCAGGTGGCCGACGTCGTCGCGGTCGCCGGTGACGAGCTGGATCACGTCCGGTGGCAGCCCGACCGACTCGACGGCTTCCCGCAACGCCGCCACGATCGCGGCGTTGGACGTCCGCGCCGACGACGAGCCGCGCAGCAGCACCGCGTTACCGCTCTTGAGGCAGATGCCGGCAGCATCCGCGGTGACGTTGGGCCGTCCCTCGTAGATCATCGCGACCACCCCGAAGGGCACCCTGACCTGCCGCATCTCGAGCCCGTTCGCCAGGGTCGACCCACGGACAACCTCCCCGACCGGGTCGGACAGCGCCGCCAGGTCGCGTAGTCCCTGCGCCATCCCGCCGACACGTTCAGGCGTCAGACGCAGCCGATCCACCATCGCTGCGGCCGTTCCAGCAGAGACCTGCTCGGAAATGTCGTGTTGGTTGGCGTCGAGGATGTCGTCGCGATGGGCCTCGAGACCGGTCGCCATGGCGTGCAGGGCGTCATCCTTGACCCCTCGTGGCGTCGTACCGAGCAGCAGCGAGGCCGCGCGGGCTCGCAGCGCCGCGGTGTGCACGTCGGCCTGGCTCATGACGCCAGGGTACGACGACGACCCACGAGGAGAACCCGCGTCTCAACAACCACAAGGCCGGGAGAAGGAACCACAACTGACGGTTGAACGATCAGAAGCGGCGGGGGCCGGCGTCAGCACGAGCCAGCGGAGTCGCCGTGTGACGGGACTGGTAGGTCTCCTGCTCGACGACCTCGAGGCCGACCACCTTCCAGGGCGGCAGGTCGGCGGAGACCCGGTGCTCGTTCCACACCCGCAGTGCCAACGAGGCGGCGTCCACCATCTCCTCGCCCTCCTCCCAGTAGGAGAGCTCGACTCGCGCCTCGTCGTAGCGCAGCGAGTGGAGGAAGGGCCGCTCCTTGTGGAGGCGGGTCAGCGCGTCGTGGATGACAGACAGCGGCATAGGGTCACCGGAGACAGTGACGGTGACGTGCCACAGTCGTACGGGAAGGGTCACGCGGACTCCTGGCCATGAGGGAGGGGTGCCCGTCCAGTGTGCACGCGGCTCTGCAGGCCGTGCAGCCAATTCAGCGAAAGTCGTCCCCCGCACGGACGCGAGACGCGTCACATGTCAGCGCGGGTCGGTCTCGTCGGGCCTTCGTACAGAAAACGGGCACGCCGTCGGCGTCAGAGCAACACCAGGTCGTCGCGGTGCACGAGCTCACGCTCATAGCCCTCGCCGAGCGATGCCGCCAGCTCTGAGGTCGTACGCCCGAGCAGGGTCGGCACCTCGAGCAGCGTCGTAGTTGACCAGGCCCCGAGCCACGGCCTGTCCGGACTCGTCGACGAGGTCCACCGGGTCTCCGGCCACGAACCTTCCACGCACGGCGACCACGCCGGCCGGCAGCAGCGACGTCCCCCGCGTGGTCACCGCACGTACCGCCCCCGCGTCGAGCACGAGCTCACCGTTGGCCTCGGTGGCGTGCGCGAGCCACAGCTGTCGGGTCGAGCGCTTCTTGCCCGTCGGCACGAACCAGGTGCCCGCCACGCCTTCGAGGACGCGGGACACCTCCTCCGCATGCCCCACCACGGCGGGGATACCGGCTCCGGTGGCGATGCGTGCGGCCTCGAGCTTGGTCGCCATCCCGCCGGTTCCGAACGCGCCCACGGCCGCCACGTCGACGTGAGCCAGCTCGTCCTGGCCCCGTACGACGTCGAACCGGACTGCCTCGGGATGCCCCGGGTGGCGGTCGTAGACCGCGTCCACGTCGGACAGCAGCACCAGTGCGTCCGCGCGGACCAGGTGCGAGGCGAGCGCCGCGAGCCGGTCGTTGTCCCCGAAGCGGATCTCAGAGGTGGCGACGGTGTCGTTCTCGTTGACGATGGGCAGCACGCCGAGCTCGATCAGCTTGGCCAAGGTGCGGAAGGCGTTGCGGTAGTGACCACGACGTGTGACGTCATCGACGGTCAGCAGCACCTGTCCCGACGCGGATGCCGTGGGAGCCGAAGGCCGCGGTGTACCTGTGCATCAGAAGACCCTGACCGACGCTGGCGGCCGCTTGCTGGCGCGCCAGGTCGCGCGGGCGGGTCCGCAGGCCGAGCGGGGCCAGACCGGCGGCGATCGCCCCCGATGAGACGAGCACGATCTCCATCCCGGCCAGCCGCCTGGCGGCCAGCGCGTCCACGAGGGCCTGCAGCCGGTCGTCGTCGATGCCGCCCTCGGGCGTGGTGAGCGACGACGAGCCGACCTTGACGACGACCCGCCGTGCCGCGGCCAGCGTCTCGGCGCCGTACGCCGACGTGCTCATCGACCTTCGAGGCGAAGGTCCTGACCGCGCCGACCCATCAGGGTCTCTGCGCCGGCCTGGACCTGCGGGTCGAACTCGAACACCACGGCGTTGTCGTCATCGCCGATGACCACGTCGTCGCCCACCTGCGCGCCGAGCGCGAGCAGCTTCTCCTCCACCCCGAGCCGGTTGAGCCGGTCAGCCAGATAACCGACGGCCTCGTCGTTGCCGAAGTCGGTCTGCTTCACCCAGCGCTGCGGCTTCTCACCCCGCACGTGCCAGGCGCCGTCGACCTGCCGGATGGTGAACTCCGCGTCCTGCGAGCCGACAGGTCGCAGCACGATCCTGGTGGGTTGCACGTCGTCCGCCACGGTCCGCGAGGCTGCCACCAGCTCCCCCATCGCGAAGGTCAGCTCACGCAGCCCTTCGCGCGATGCGGCGGAGATCTCGAAGACCTGAAGCCCGCGCTTCTCGAGCTCCGGCCGGACCATGTCGGCCAGCTCGCGGGCATCGGGGACGTCGATCTTGTTCAGCGCGACGAGCCGGGGCCGCTCGTCCAGGCCGCCGTACGCGCTCAGTTCTGCCTCGAGCACGTCGAGGTCGGACATCGGGTCTCGGCCGGGCTCCATCGTGGCGCAGTCGATGACGTGGAGCAGCGCCGCGCAGCGCTCGATGTGGCGGAGGAAGTCGTGGCCGAGCCCTCGACCCTCGCTGGCGCCCTCGATCAGACCCGGCACGTCGGCGACGGTGTACGTCACCTCGCCGGCGGTGACGACGCCCAGGTTGGGGACGAGAGTCGTGAAGGGGTAGTCGGCGATCTTCGGCCGAGCCCGGGAGATGGCCGCGATCAGGCTGGACTTCCCGGCGGACGGGAAGCCGACGAGTCCGACGTCGGCCACGACCTTGAGCTCGAGCACGATGGTGCGTTCGTCACCGACCTCGCCGAGCAGAGCGAAACCGGGCGCCTTGCGCGCCTTGCTGGCAAGCGCTGCGTTTCCGAGACCCCCACGCCCCCCGGCGGCGACGACCAGCTCGGAGCCGGCTCCGACCAGGTCGGCCAGCACCTCGCCACTCGAGGTGGAGACGATGGTGCCGTCGGGGACGGGCAGCACCACCGAGGCGCCGTTGCCACCGTTGCGGTGGTCACCCATGCCCTGCTTGCCGCTGCCGGCCTTGCGGTGGGACTCGTGGTGATAGTCGATCAGGGTGGTCACATCGGGGTCGACGCGAAGGATCACGTCACCGCCGTGCCCGCCGTTCCCGCCGTCCGGGCCACCGAGCGGCTTGAACTTCTCGCGGTGGACGGAGGCGACCCCGTTGCCCCCCTTGCCGCCGGAGACGTGCAGGACGACCCGGTCGACGAACGTCGGAACGGCCACGACCTGCCTCCTTCTGTCTCCGCCTCCCGCGCTGTGCGGGAGGGTTCGCGTCGGCACGCCGGCCGACATCTGCACTGTCCCACGCCGTCTGAGCGACGCGGTGGAATGCGAAGAGGGGCGCCCGCTCGCGCGGCACGCCCCTCAACACTGGTTCGTCGCGACTAGTCCGCGACGGGAACGATGTTGACGACTCGGCGACCCCGACGGGTACCGAACTCGACGTTGCCCCCGACGAGGGCGAACAGCGTGTCGTCACCGCCCCGGCCGACTCCGGTTCCGGGGTGGAAGTGCGTGCCGCGCTGCCGAACGATGATCTCGCCGGCGTTGACGAGCTGACCGCCGTAGCGCTTCACACCGAGGCGCTGGGCGTTGCTGTCGCGGCCGTTCTTGGTAGAAGCCGCGCCCTTCTTGTGTGCCATGACTGACCTTGCCTAACCCTGCCTCGGATTACTTGGACTTGTTCGAACCGGTGTTGATCGCGGTGACCTTGACCTGCGTGTAGTGCTGGCGGTGGCCCTGGCGCTTGCGGTAGCCGGTCTTGTTCTTGTACTTCAGGATGTGGATCTTCGGGCCCTTGGTGGCCCCGATGACCTCGGCCTGGACGTCGACCTTCGCGAGGGCGGCGGAGTCCGACGTGACGGTCTCACCGTCGACGACGAGGACGGCGGGCAGCGACAGGCTCTCGCCAGGCGCGGTCGCCACCTTGTCGATCTCGATGACGTCGCCGACAGCGACCTTCTGCTGCTGGCCGCCACTGCGCACGATCGCGTACACGTCCGACTCGCTCTCTTCGGTAGGTCTGTTTCGTGAAACTCAAGTGTGAGTCAGGCGTTCGACGGAGTACGCCGAAGGCCGCTCACGCGCCCGCAGGCGCTGGACGTCCGAGACGGACGGGTATGCAGGACACACCGAGGATCGAGTCTACGGATCGAACCCCACCCCGGTCAAAACGGTGACCGGGACGATCCTCCCGCGACCGGAGGCGGTCACGAGGAGCTCGAGGGCGCCCCGGTCGGGCGTGACGCGCGACGACGCCGACGACCACGCGGGGTCGTCGCGCTCGGCAGGTCGTCGCTGGGCTGGTCAGCGCGCGGGGTCAGCGTGCGCGGAGACTCGGAGACCGACTCGTCCTGGTGGCCGCCGGACTGTGCAGACGTCCCGTTCGTCGCCTCGCCCGTCGCCTGGCTCGGCGACCGGTCATCGTCGTGCTGGGTGGCATCCGACGAAGGGCCTGGGTCGCCCGCGGACGCTGATTCCGGTGCGTGCGAGCTTGTCGTGGCGGGAGCTTGCGACCGGTCCTGGGACTCGTCGGCGCCCGGGTCCGGGTCGGAGGCAGGGGCGTCGTCGGACTGCGACGCCGCGGCCTCTGTCTCCTGATCCTCGCTACCACGACGACCCCCGCGTCGGCGGTTCGAGGAGCGCTTGGAGCCACCCCGAGAGCCGTTCGAGCCCTGCTGGTGGTCGTCGTGCTTCTTGGCCTCGACGGGGTCACCTTCGATGACCACGCCGCGACCTTGGCAGTGCTCGCACGGATGGCTGAACGCCTCGAGAAGCCCGGTGCTGATCCGCTTGCGGGTCATCTGCACCAGACCGAGCGAGGTGACCTCGGCGACCTGGTGGCGGGTGCGGTCGCGTCCGAGGCACTCGACCAGACGCCGCAGGACCAGGTCCCGGTTGTTCTCGAGCACCATGTCGATGAAGTCGACCACGATGATGCCGCCGATGTCGCGGAGCCGGAGCTGGCGGACGATCTCCTCGGCCGCCTCCAGGTTGTTCTTGGTCACCGTCTCCTCGAGATTGCCGCCCGAGCCGGTGAACTTGCCGGTGTTGACGTCGACGACCGTCATCGCCTCGGTTCGGTCGATGACCAGCGAACCGCCGGAGGGCAGCCACACCTTTCGCTCGAGGGCCTTCGCGATCTGCTCGTCGATCCGGAAGCTGTCGAAGACGTCCTTGTCGCCCTCGTGGCGTTCCAGGCGCTCGGTCAGATCGGGAGCGACGTGCTGGACGTAACCGTCGACCATGTCCCAGGCGTCGTCGCCGGAGATGACGAGCTTGGAGAAGTCCTCGGTGAAGAGGTCGCGGACGACCTTGAGCGTGGTGTCCGGCTCGGCATACAGCAGCTGCGGGGCCTGACCGTTCTTGGACTTCTTCTCGATGTCTTCCCACCGGGCGGTGAGCCTGGTCACGTCGCGGGTGAGCTCGTCCTCGCTGGCGCCCTCGGCGGCCGTGCGGATGATGACGCCGGCCGTCTCGGGAAGGATGTCCTTGAGCAGGTTCTTCAGCCGGTTGCGCTCGGTGTCGGGGAGCTTCCGGCTGATCCCGCTGGTGCCGCCGCCGGGGACGTAGACCAGGTAGCGGCCGGGCAGGCTGATCTGGCTGGTGAGTCGGGCGCCCTTGTGCCCGACCGGGTCCTTGCTGACCTGGACGAGCACGGACTGGCCGGGCTTGAGGGCGTTCTCGATCCGGCGCGGCTGGTTCTTGTCGTCACGCAGGTCCCAGTTGACCTCGCCCGCGTACAGCACGGCGTTGCGGCCCTTGCCGATGTCGATGAAGGCCGCCTCCATGCTGGGCAGGACGTTCTGGACCCGCCCGATGTAGACGTTGCCGATGATGGAGTTCTGCGACGCCAGGGCGACGTAGTGCTCGACGAGGACGTTGTCCTCAAGCACTGCGATCTGGGTGGTCTCGCCACGTTGGCGAATCGCCATCACCCGCTCGACGGACTCGCGCCGCGCCAGGAACTCCGACTCGCTCAGGATCGGCGGTCGACGGCGGCCTGCCTCCCGACCCTCGCGCCGGCGCTGCTTCTTGGCCTCGATCCGGGTCGAGCCCTCGACCGAGGAGATCGACTCCTTCTTCGCACGTGGCTGGCGCACCTTGGTCGTGGTGCCCGAGTCGTCCTGGCTGCCGGAGTCCTCGCCGCTGCGACGACGGCGACGTCGTCGGTGCGACGTTCCACCCTCGTCGGCCTCGGACTCGCTCGCGTCGGACTTGCCGGCCGTGTCGGACGTGTCAGCAGCGTCCTTGGCGGAGCTTGCCCTGCCGCTCGCCGTCTGACGAGGCCTGGTCACCGTCACCACCGGACTTGCGGCGGTTGCGGCCGCCACGTGAGCGTCGACGTCGGGTCGGACCGCCCTCGTCGCCCTGGTCGCTTCCCCCGGACTCGGGCGAGCCGTCGCCCGGCTCGACGCTGTCCTCGGAGCCAGGCTCTGTCTCCTTTGTGGACGACTTGGACCCTTTGGAGCTTTTCTTGGCTTTTGACCGCGGCGGCGCGGCCACCGGGTCTGGCGCCTTGAACAGCGGCATCGCCAGCGCGGCGGCGCTCGTGGTCTCGCCGGTGTCGCCGGCGGCGGACGCGGCGTCGGCCGGGGCTTCGGTCGCTTCCTGAGCCTTGGCGGACTTCTTCTTCGCGGCGGTCTTCTTGGTCGCCTTCTTCACGGGCGGATCGCCGGCGCCGGGGCCGTCGGAAACCTCTGCCGTGGCGGTCGCCTCGGCGGACTGCGCCTTCTTGGCGGTGGCCTTCTTGGTGGTCTTCTTGGCGACGGCCTTCTTGGTCGCCTTCTTGGCCGGCTTCTTGGCGGGTTTGTCGCCGTCGGTGAAGCCGGTGTCGGTGGCCTGCCCCTCGTTCGTGGGCTGTGAAAGCGCGGCCGAATCGGTGTGCTCGTCGAGCATGTTGCTCCTCAGGTGCCTCCGGGCGCGATAGCGCCGCACGGAGGCGGTCAGTCGTTGCTGAGCGGGGGTGCCCGTTTCACAACGCAAGCTTGCGGTGGGGCCTCGTCACGCGCTGGTCAGGTGCGGCCGACGTGTTGCAGAGGCGGCGACGACGCCCTCCGGCGTACGACACGTCGGTGGTCCGGATCGGCCGTTCAGCGGTCGCCTGGTACGGGTGCAGCGGCGTCGCGATCGTGACCGAACGGATCACCCACGAGGCCGGTTTCCTCATCGAGGGGGCCTTGCGCGATCCGGGTCTGCAGGGGCGGAACCGGTGCGACGAGGCCGTCGATCTCGCGAAGTCCGGCAAGGATGTCGTCGGGCCGCACGGCAGGTGTTCCATGCCGTACAACCACATCCAGTATCGCACACTCCTGCTCATCAGGCCGCCCACTCCGCGCCGACAGCGAAACAACGGCGGCCCGGCAGTCGAAGGTGCGGACCCCCTTCTTGGTCATCCGCTCGACCTCGACGCTCGCCGTCGCGAGAAACGCGCGCACCGCCCGGTCGGCGGCGTCGACCGGCGTCTGGGGCAGCGCGATCGTCCACTGCCCCGCCTCGAGCCGGTCCGCCAGACCCCCGGAACCCGCGATCACGACGTCCAGGATGTCGAGACCGTCCGGCAGCGCCTCGTCCAGGTCACGACGCACCAGGTCGGGGTCGCACGCGCGCGTCACCCCGATCTCGAGGTACTCCGCCTCGCTCGCGGCGCCGGTCGGTGAGGCGTTCGCGTACGAGATCCGGGGATGCGGATTGAAGCCCGAGGAGTACGCGATGGGCAGCCTGGCCCGGCTCACCGCCCGTTCGAAGGCGCGACCGAAGTCGCGGTGGCTGGTGAAGCGCAGCCGGCCCCGTTTCGCGTAGCGGATGCTGCAGCTTCTGCACTGGCGGAGGCTGCTGCTCGGGTTGTTCTCGCACGTCCCGACGATAGTCGGCGGCGCCGCGGCCCGCCGTTAACCCGTCGTCGGTGGCAGCCGCGCTCGTCGACGCGCGGAGGGGTCAGATCGTGACGCCTCCGTTCGTCCAGGCGTGGGCCGTGGCCTAGGCTCGGGGCGCCCGGTTCGACCGTTTCCGGGTGCGGGTGGGTCCACCCGGGAGACTCGTTGGACAGCGACAAGGGGATCAAGATGAGCGACCAGCACCCGCCGCAGCAGCCGCCCGCAGCCGCCGCGCGCGCAGCAGCCGTACCAGCCGTACCCGGAAGACAGCGCCCGGCGCGAGTACGAGGCCTACGCCGCAGTCCATGACGGTGGAGCGGCCCTCCCTCGATCAAGACGGCAGTGCTGCTGATGCGGATCGGAGCCGCGGTCGGCTGCGCTGTACCTGCTCATCACGCTGGCCACTCTTGGGTCGTTGAAGGACGACATCCGCAGCGAGCTCGACAAGCGTGGCGAGACGTACACGCCGTCCGACATCGACGCGGCATTCGGCGTCGTGATCGGCGTCGTGGTCGTCTTCGGCCTGATCGGGGTGATCTTGTGGCTCTGGATGGCGGCCAAGAACAACAAGGGAAAGAACTGGGCGCGGATCACCGCCACCGTCCTCGCCGGTATCAACATCATGTTCTCGCTGCTGGGGTCTGCTGGGGAACACCGCCGGGAGCCCCGAACGTCATCGGCACGCTCTACTCGATCGCCAACCTGATCATTTCGGTGGCTGCCTTGGTCTTCATGTACCGCAAGGACGCGAGCCAGTACTACGCGGCGATGTCGCGGCGTTGATCACACCCCTGCGGCGGTCGACACCACGCACGCGACGACCACGCGCGTGATCTCCCACCGCCGCCAGCAGGTCGCGCTGCTGGTCGGCTTGACCGTGCTGGCGTTCAACCTGCGTCCGACGGCAGTCAGCGTGGGCCCGGTGCTGGACGAGATCCGTGCCGGTCTCGGCATGGGCACGACCACCGCGGGCGTGGTGACGACGCTGCCGGTGCTGTCGTTCGCGTTCTTCGGGTCGCTGGCGCCGTGGTTCGGGCGGCGGTTCGGGATGCACCGAGTGATGCTCGGCGCGCTGTTGTTGACGGCGCTGATGCTGGGACTGCGCTCGACCGTCAGCTCATCGGCCCTGTTCATCGTCACGACCGTTCCCGCACTCGCCGGGATGGCGACGGCGAACGTGCTTCTGCCGTCCCTGGTGAAGCGACACTTCCCCCATCGCATCGGGCTGGTCACGGCGCTCTACACCACGGCATTGTCGGTCGGACTGACGTTCGCCTCAGTCCTCACCGTTCCGGTGGCCGACGCTGCCGGCTCCTGGCGTTGGGGGCTGGCGGTATGGGCTGCGACCGCCTGGTGGCCGCCGCGCCCTGGCTGGCGCTGCTGCGGCACGACGTGCGGCCGGAGTCCGACCGCAGCAAGAGCATCTCGTCGCGGCAGACCGCCCGTGCCCCGCTGGCCTGGGCGATGGCAGTGTTCTTCGGAACCCAGTCGATGCAGGCGTATGCAGTCTTCGGGTGGCTTCCACAGATCTACCGCGACGCGGGCTTCTCGGCCCAGACGGCCGGTCTGTTCCTCGGAATCGCGACCGCGACTGCGATCCCGATCTCGCTGGTCCTGCCCTCGGTGGCTGTCCGGCGCACGAACCAGGCACCGCTCGTCCTCGCCCTGTGCGCCAGCTATGCGGCTGGATACCTGGGCTTGACGCTGTCGCCCGCCACGCTGCCGGTGCTGTGGGCGCTGTTGATCGGCACCGGGACCGGGATGTTCCCGCTGGCGCTCACCCTGATCGGGCTCCGGGCGCGCACCAGCGACGGCACAGCGGCACTGTCCGGCTTCACGCAGAGCGTTGGCTACCTGCTCGCTGCCATCGGCCCCTTCATGATGGGCGCGCTGTACGGCGCCACCGGCGGCTGGACCGTGCCCCTGGCAGTCCTGATCGCGTTGCTGCTCCCGCAGGCGGTCGCGGGCGTGATGGTGTCCCGACCGCGCTACCTCGAGGACGAGCTCGACGCCCGCCCCACCGTCGCCTCCCCCTGACCCCCCGGTTTGCCTAGATATCTATTCCGAAGGCTTGTTCTCTAGGCAAACCTGCCTTGCAGAGTGGGGGTTTGCCTTGCTCAGTCCGCGGAGCGTGCGGTCAACGGCTGAGCTGTCCCACCGTCAGCCGCCAGTACGGCCCCGATCGCGAGCAACCGATCACGGGCCTCGGCCTCGTCGACGTCGGGCAGCAGGTCGAGCCACATCGGCAGCATCGACCCGCGCAGCTGGAGAGCCCCTGCCGGGCGTGGCATGAACCACAGGTGGAAGTGCGCTCCCCCGTCCCCCCACCGGTTCACGTGCACCCGAGCCACGTCTCCCGTGGCGTGCAGCGCGCGTTCGACCCGAGCGGTCATCGGCCCAAGATCCGCCAAGAGCTCGGGCGTCATGTCGGCGTACGAGTCGTGGTGCGCCCGCGGCTGGAGCAGCACGATGCCGGGGATCTGTGTCGGCAGGTACGGCGTCAGCCGCCACCGTTCGTCGGTCCACACGAATTGCTCGTCGGATCGCGTACAGGAGGTGCAGGTGGCTGGGTCGACGCCGCCGCGTTCGGGCTCCGGGATCACCGGATCTTCGAACGGCTTGACGGTGATGTCACCAGCGAACGGAAACCACGAGTCAGCGATGAGGTCGTCCAAGGAAGTCATCACCGGATCTTGTCAGGTGGTTGACGCGGTCCGAATCGCGACACTCACCAACGCTCCACCAGGTGCTCACGCCCGGGCGGTGGGTCGTACGACTCGGGCCAGAAGTCGGTGACGGTGCTGATCAAGCCGTCGCGGAAGGTGAAGAACGCCATCGCATCCTCTTCGGGCTCGTCGCCCACGTGCCAGCGGAACCAGGCCACCCCGTCCTCGTCGTCGGCGATCACGACATGCGGTCGTAGGTGCCAGTCGCCGGGGAACTCCTGGTTGAAGACGAGGTAGGTGTCGCGCCCTCGGATACGTTCATGAGTCTGCGGGACCTCGTACACCACATCGGGCTGCATCGTATGGATCCAGCTGTCCCAGTCACGCGCGTTCAGCGTCGAGACGAACCGCAAGACAAGATCCCTGGTCCTCATGGCGCCACCGTACTGACGTCGCCGGACCCCTAGGAAGCGACCACGACCTCAGACGACGGACAGCGGCAGCAGCTGCTGGCCGGTCGGACCCATCTGAATCTCGGTGCCCATCTCGGGGCAGACGCCACAGTCGAAGCACGGCGTCCACCGGCAGTCCTCCACCTCCGCGGCATCGGGGTTGAGCGCGTCCTGCCAGTCCTCCCACAGCCAGTCGCGGTCGAGCCCGGAGTCCAGGTGGTCCCACGGGAGCACCTCGGCGTAGTCACGCTCGCGAACCGTGTACCAGTCGAGGTCGACCGGGGCGTCGGCGAGCGCGCGTTCGCAGGCCGCAACCCAGCGGTCGTACGAGAAATGCTCGCTCCAGCCGTCGAACCGGCCACCAGCGCGCCAGACCTCTTCGATGATCCGGCCGACGCGCCTGTCGCCACGCGACAAGAGTCCCTCGATGACGCCGGGCTTGCCGTCGTGGTAGCGGAAGCCGATCGCGCGGCCGTACTGCTTGTCGGCGCGTACGTTGTCACGCAGCTTCTGCAACCGGGAGTCCGTCGTCTCATGGTCGAGCTGCGCGGCCCACTGGAAAGGCGTGTGCGGCTTCGGCACGAACCCGCCGATCGACACCGTGCACCGGATGTCGCGCTTGCCGGAAACCTCGCGGCCGACCGCGATGACCTTCTTCGCCAGGTCGGCGATCTCGAGCACGTCCTCGTCGGTCTCGGTCGGCAGACCACACATGAAGTACAGCTTCACCTGCCGCCAGCCGTGGGAGTACGCCGCCGACACCGTCCGGATCAGGTCCTCCTCGGAGACCATCTTGTTGATGACCTTGCGGAGCCGCTCGGAGCCGCCCTCCGGCGCAAACGTGAGTCCCGAGCGGCGACCGTTGCGGGAGAACTCGTTGGCCAAGGTGATGTTGAACGCGTCGACCCGGGTCGATGGCAGACGACAGCGAGACGTTCGTGCCGTCGTAGCGGTCGGCAAGACCTTTCGCTACCTCCCCGATCTCGCTGTGGTCGGCGCTGGACAGCGACAGCAGGCCGACCTCCTCGAAGCCGGACTTCTCGATGCCGTTCTGCACCATGTCGCCGATGGTCTTGATGGACCGCTCGCGCACCGGCCGGGTGATCATGCCCGCCTGGCAGAAGCGGCAGCCGCGCGTGCACCCTCGGAAGATCTCCACGGAGTAACGCTCGTGCACGGTCTCGGCCAGCGGCACGAGCGGGTTACGCGGGTAGGGCCACTGATCCAAGTCCATCAGCGTGTGCTTGTGGACGCGCCACGGGACACCGGAGCGGTTGGGGACAACCCGCTTGATCCGACCGTCGGGAAGGTAGTCGACGTCGTAGAAGCGCGGAACGTAGACGCCGCCGGACTTGGCCAGCCGCATCAGCACCTCGTCGCGGCCGCCGGGACGTCCCTCGTCCTTCCACTCCCGGATCACGTCGCTGATCGCCAGGACGATCTCCTCGCCGTCACCGAGCACCGCGGCGTCGATGAAGTCCGCGATCGGCTCGGGGTTGAACGCGGAGTGTCCCCCGGCGAGCACGAGCGGATGGCTGTCGTCGCGATCGGCGGACCGCAGCGGTATGCCGGCCAGGTCCAGAGCCGTCAGCATGTTGGTGTAGCCGAGCTCGGTCGCGAACGACAGGCCCAGGACGTCGAACTCCCCCACGGGCCGGTGCCCGTCAACGGTGAACTGCGGGATCGCGTGGTCCCGCATCACCTGCTCCATGTCGGCGAAGACGGCATACGTGCGCTCGGCCAGGATCCAGTCGCGCTCGTTGAGGATCTCGTACAGGATCTGGACACCCTGGTTGGGCAGACCGACCTCGTAGGCGTCGGGGTACATCAGCGCCCATCGGACCGAGACCTCGTCCCAGTCCTTGAGGGTCGAGTTGAGCTCGCCGCCGACGTACTGGATCGGCTTCTGCACAGTCGGCAGCAACGGCTCGAGCTTCGCGAAGACGGACTCGACAGGCATGGCGGACGCAGACTCCAGAGGTTGGGGGACAACAGTCCAGGGTACGCGGGCGACGACCGGGGCTTCAAAACGACGGCGCGCACGGCATACAGTACGTCGGCGACCACGCACTGGGGGAAACCAATGAGCACACCGACGATCCTCGTCACGGCCCTTGCCACCTGCATCGTCGGCGCTCTGACCAACGGGGCCGTCGCGGCGCCGCAGGCCGACTGGCGCCAGGGCTCGGTCCGAGCGACTGTGTCCGCCACGCCCCAGGGCGAGCCGGCACCGCGGACACTCCGACAGCGTCTGGAAGCGATTCCCGGCATGCACGTGACGAGCGTCGATCACCCGCGGCCACACCAGACGTACTTCCAGCTCACCTTCCGCCAGCTCGTCGACCATCACGACGCGGGAGGCAGGACCTTCACTCAGCGCCTGGGGATCCTGCACGTCGGGTCACGGCGTCCGACGACCATCGACACGACCGGCTACAGCTTGTTCCCGTTCCCGTACGTCACCGAACCGACCCGGCTGCTGCACGCCAACCAGGTCTCGGTCGAGGAGCGCTACTTCGCATCGTCGATACCGCGGCACGCCGATTGGTCGAAGATGACGATCTGGCAGGCGGCAGCGGACCACCATCGACTCATCCAGGCGCTGAAGTCGATCTACCACGGCCGGTGGATCGCCACCGGCGCCAGCAAGGGAGGCATGGCGTCGACGTACCACCGGCGCTTCTTCCCAGCCGACGTCGCGGGCACTGTCGCGTACGTCGCCCCGAACGACGTGCGCAACTTCCGCGACAGTTACGTGCACTTCATCAACCACGCCGGCGACAAACCCACCTGCAACCGCAAGCTCAGGGTGGTCCAGAAGCAGGCGCTGAAGCGTCGAGACACGCTGGTTCCGATGGTGCGGCGCGAGAACCGGCGCCACGGCAACACCGTCGACGCCACCGTCGGGTCGTGGGACCGCTCGTTCGAGGCGACGGTCGAAGACACGCCGTTCCAGTTCTGGCAGTACTACGATGCGTCGTTCTGCGTGGAGATCCCCGGCGCCGACGCCACAGACCGGCAGATCTATCGGTTCTTCAAGACGTTCTACGGCTGGACGTTCAACACCGACGAAGGCAGCGCGAACGTGTCGACGTACTTCTACCAGGCGGCTCTGCAACTGGGCTGGCCGGAGGAGGCGAAAGGCGCGTGGTGGCTCGATGGGCTGCTCCACTATCGGCTTGCCTACTCCGCGCCGGCGCTCACCCCTCGCTCGATCAGGCCGGATCACTTCCAGGTCCACGCGATGGGCGACATCGACCGATGGGTTCGGCACCGTGCGCAGCGGATGCTGTTCGTCTACGGCGAGAACGACCCGTGGAGCGCGGAAGCGTTCCACGTGGGCCGGGGGGCGGTCGACTCCCACGTCTACTACGCGCCGAAGGGCAACCACGGCTCGACCATCGCGTCACTGCGGCCGCGGCAGCGCGACCGCGCCCGTGCGATGGTGCGACGCTGGGCAGGGCTCCCACCACGGTCGGCCAAGACCGTCGCTGACCCGTACGCCGGCATCCGCACGGAGGAGTCGATCCGGATGGACCCCGCCTACCGCGACTGAGCCGGGGGGTCGGAGGCCTCGTTCACGCGGCGCCGTGGATGGCCCAGTTGAACTGCAGGTCCATGCCGCGAGCGGCCAGCACCCGCAACCAGAGCGCCATCATCATCTCGACAGCCGCCGCGGTCTCGATGCCGCCGAGGTCGATGATCTGCTCCGGGCGCCAGCCGACATCGTTGAGCAACTCGGTCACGACCTGTTTTGCGGCCGGGTCGTCGCCGCTGACGAAGACGACGTGATCCCCCTCGACACTCGTGGGGTCGACCATGACGCTGCAGTTCATGGTGTTGAGCGACTTGACCACCCGCGCCTCGGGAAAGGCGGCCTGGATGCGCTGGCCGAGTGAGTTGTCCGCACTGGCAGCCGGGGTGGGAAACCCACCCTCGACAGGCTCCATGTGGTTGGCCACGTCGAGCAACGGCTTCCCCGTCAGGTGAGCCACGCCAGCCTGGTTGAGTGCGTCGATCGAGTTGCGGCCGTTGGTCGCGTTGATCACCAGGTCACCGAAGGCTGCCGCGTCCGCGAACGAGCCGGTCGTCACGCGTGCCAGCTCGGCGAAAGGCGCGAGACTCTCCGACTCGCGGGTCCGCGCTCCCACCATCACGTCGTACCCCAGGTCCGCGAGACGTCGGGCGAGCGTCTGACCCACCATCCCGGTGCCGAGCAGCCCGATCGTGCGCTGTGCCATGGCCGTGCCTTTCGCGTCGTACGGCGGTGTGGTCGTCTTCAGCGTACGAGCGGCGACGACCGACGACGAGTGTGCAAGGCAAACCCTCAGTCAGCAAGGCAGGTTTGCCTAGAGAACAAGCCTTCGGAATAGAAATCTAGGCAAACCCCGAGGGACGGTTAGATGCGGCGGGAGCGGGCAATCCGGCCGCGCAGGACCACGCCGAGACCAAGGGCTCGTTCGGTCCGCAGGTGGATGTTCAGCAGGAGTCCGATCGCCATCAAGGAGGCGAACATCGACGTGCCGCCGTACGACACGAGCGGCAACGGCACACCCGTGACCGGCATGATGCCCAGGCACATCCCGATGTTCTGGAACGCCTGGAAGCCGAACCAGCACACGATCCCGGCACCAGCGAGCCGGCCGAACATATCGTCGGCGAGCGTGGCAATCCGGACCGCCCGCCACAGCAGCACCAGGAAGAGCGCGATGATCGCACCCGCTCCGACGAGGCCGAGCTCCTCACCGGCCACGGTGAAGACGAAGTCGGTGTGCTGCTCGGGCACGAATCCCGACTGTGTCTGCGAGCCGTGGAACAGGCCCTGACCGAACAGACCGCCGTTGCCGATGGCGATCCGCGCCTGCGTCGTGTTGTACCCCGCCCCGCGCGGGTCGAGCGTGGGATCGAGGAAGGCGCCGAAGCGGTCGAGCTGATAGCCCTTGAGGACGCCGAGCTGCACAGCGGCCACAGCCGTGGACACCGCACCCGCTACCAGCACGAAGAGCCAGCGCTTCGGTGTCCCGGCCACGGCCAGCAAGCCGAACACCGTCGCGCTCAGCACGAGCATCGTGCCCAGGTCGGGTTGCGCCATGATCAGCGCAGCCGGGATCGCGACGAACAAGAGAGCGCCCACCACGTCTCGGTCGCGGAGCTGTCGGAGGCCCTTGCGGTGTTCGGTCTTCTCGGCAAGCAGCAGCGCCAAGCCCGTGACGACGCCGAGCTTGGCGAACTCGGCCGGCTGGATCGACAACCCGCCGATCAGGATCCACGAGCGCGACCCGTTGATCACGGCGCCGAAAGGAGAGAGCACCAGCGCGAGGCCGACCACGGCCCCCAGGTAGACCACCGGCGCCCAGATCCGGACCCAGCGGTGATCCGTCGCAGCGATCAACCAGGCGAGCAGCAGGCCGACGGCCACGTTGGTGAGGTGCTTGCTGACGTACGCCGTCGAGCTGCCACCGGTCAGCGCATCGTTGCTCGCGGTGGCGGACCACACCAGCAGCGTCCCCACGGCGAGCAGGGCAGCGCCGCAGAGCACGACGATCCAGTCCATCCGCAACCACAGCGAGCGGCTGTCCGTCACGTTCACGCGTCGCGACGTCCGGGTGGTCGAGACGGTCGCCGTCATCACCACGTCGTCCTACCTCCCAGCCGGTGGAGTGATCGTGCCGTTGCGATGGAAGCGCGGTAGCCCGGCCGGGGGGTGCGCACCCGGCTCGGCCGCGTCCGCGATGGTCACCTTCTCGCCGTGGATGCCGTACAGCGCCTCCCAGATCCTGCGCACCGAGTCGCCGGACGAGCCCGACCCGGTGCCGGCCTGCGCGATCTGCATGATCACGACGTACTGCTTGTCGTAGCTGGCGACCCAGGACGTGGTCTGTTTGCCGTACACCTCGGCGGTCCCGGTCTTGGAGCGCACCTGCACCCGGTCGAGCGGGAAGCCACCCATCTTCCAGGCCATCGTCCCGACCTTCGCGGTACCAAGCAGGGCCTGGTCGATGTAGTTGAGGTACCGCCGGGGGACGGGCACATGGCCGCTGGCCGTCGGCTTGATCCGCTTCACCAGCTCGCCGTTCGGGTTGATCACCGCCTTGGCCACGCGTGGTTGCCACAGCGTGCCGCCGTTGGAGATCGCGGCGTACGCCACGGCGAGCTGGAGCGGGGTGAGCACCGTGTCGCCCTGGCCGATGGCGAAGTTCACGGCGTCTCCCGCGCGGTAGCGGTAGCCGTCGGTGCAGAACTCACGGGCGAAGACATGCAGGAAGTCCGAGCCGGGCTTCTTCCCGAGAGAGCAGTAGTAGTCCTTGTTCGCCTTCCAGTACGACAGCTTCCACCTGCGGTCGGCGATCCGCCCGCTCACCTCGCCGGGGATGTCGATGCCGGTCTGCTTGCCGAAGCCGAACGCCTTGGCGTTCTCGACCAGGTCATCCTTGATGTGGACGTCGCTGTCGTCGGCCCCGGCGGCCAGCCACTTGGCGTACGCGATCCGGTAGAAGAAAGTGTCACAGCTGAGTTGGAGCGCCTGCGCGAACGTCAGCGGTCCGTAGGCCGCGGACTCGTAGTTCTTGAAGACCCGGCTGCCCACCGTGAGGCTCGAGGAGCAGTCGAGCCGGTCCGTGGTCTTGTAGCCGTGGGTCAACGCGCCGGCCGCTGTGATCGGCTTGAACGTGGAGCCAGGAGCGAACAGTCCCTGCATCGCCCGGCTCAGCAGCGGAGTCCCCGCCTTCGTGCTGTACAGGCGGTCCAGGTCCCCCTCGGTGATGCCCCCGACCCAGACGTCCGGGTCGTACGTCGGGTAGCTGGCCATCGCGACGAGGCGGCCGGTCGTGGCATCCATCACCACGACGGAGCCGGAGTCGGCGACGTACTTGCGGTGGGTCACCGGGTCGGTGGTCTGGCGCGCCACCATGATCGAGCGCTGCAGCTCGTGCTCGACCACGCTCTGCACCTTCGCGTCGATGCTGGTGACCAAGGTGTCCCCGGGCTTGGGGCGCTTCGAACCGTCGTACCCGAGGACGCGGCCCATCGAATCGACCGAGACCTTGCGTACGCCGTTGCGGCCGCGGAGATAGCGGTCGTACTCCGCCTCGATGCCGGCGCGGCCAACGAGGGACAGCGGGCTGACCCTGGTGTCCCCGGCCTTCTTGGCCTTGTCGAGCTCCTGCTCGGTGATCGGCGAGATGTAGCCGAGGACGTGGGCGGCGTTGATCCCGAACGGCGACGGGTACGCCCGGACCTTGCGTGCTTGCGCCGCGATGCCGGGGTAGTCCTCACTCTGCTCGAGGATGCTGGCGGCCAAGGTCTGCGGCACGTCTTCGGCAACCGGGACCGGCTCGTAGGGCGACCCGTTCCAGCAGATCGGTGCCTTGGCCGCTCCGTCCTCGCCGCAGGTCTTGGTGCGTCGCACGAGCTCGGCTGTGCTGAGCCCGAGCGTGTTCGCCAGCCTGGCCATCACCGCCTGTCGGGTCGCACCTCCGAGCTTGTCGAGGACGTCTCGGTCGACCGTGACCACCCAGGACGTTCGGTTGGCCACCAGCGGACGTCCCATCGCGTCGACGATCAGCCCCCGAGGAGCAGGGACGTCGATGTCTCTCACCGCGTTGTCCTGGGCCGCGGCCTGGTAGCCCTCTCCCCCGACCACCTGGATGTACCACAACCGGGCGAACAAGGTGATGAACAGCGACAGCACCATCACCTGCACGACCATCAGGCGCAGCCGGGACCGGGTCTTCAGCATGAGCAGCTACCAGCGCTCTGCAGGCTCGAGCCGGCGGAACACGAACAGCACGACGGGGATGACGATCGGCGTCAGCAGGATGTCGTAGAGCACTGCCACCGGGACCACTTCCAGGGCCGCCCCGACGCTCACGCCGGGATCGCGCAGCACCAGTCCGGTCAACGCGAAGATCGAGGTGCCGATGAAGGCTCCGGCGGCCACTGTCACGACCGTGCCGACGGCGTTGGTCTCGTCGTCTCCCCTCACCAGACCGGTGAGGTAGCCCACGAGCACGAGGGAGAGCGCCCACCTGCCGGCGGTGTGGTCCGCCGGGGGTGCCAGGTCGAGGACCAGACCGGCGGCGAAGCCCACCAGGGCGGCATAGTCGGCGCCGCGCACCAGCGCTGCCGCGATCACGACCAGCAGCGCCAGGTCAGGCACGACCCCGTCGATCGCGAAGTGGCTGAAGATGCTGACCTGGAGCGCGATCGTGACGACGATCAGGGTCGCGACGGCTCCGAGGCGAAGACCGCCGTTCATCGGTGGCCCCCCGGCCCGTCCGCCCGGCCGGGCTGCTGCCGAGAGGGCTTGGTCGACTGCTTGGTCGACTGCTTGGTCGACGAAGCCGCGGTGCTGACCGTGCCCTGCCGCTGCCGGGTCACGGGTGGAGCGTCGGTGACCACGGCCACCAGGTCCAGCGACGAGAAGTCGGCGTACGGCTCGATCGTCGCGGTCTCGGTGAGCTCAGCGGGAGAGGAGTGGACGCTGACGACTGTGCCGATCGGGACACCGGCGACGTATGGGGCGTCGTTGCGCGAGCCCCAGCTGAGGACGTCGTCTCCCACCTGCGGTGAGGTCGTGTGGTCGACGAGGCTCAGCTCGAGCGACCCGTCGCCGGAGAGGCTGCCGTCACCGTGGAGGAACCCGAGCTCCATCGACTCGGCGAGCCGGCCACCGATCGTGGACTTGCGGTCCACGATCAGCAAAACCGTGGCCGTGCTCCGGGTGGCTTCGATGACACGGCCGACCAGCCCGTCGGCGTTGATCACGGTCAGGTCAGGGACAACGCCGTCCGCCCTTCCCACATCGATCGTTGCCGTACGGGAGAAGGTCTGGGCCGAGCCCAGGCCCACCACCTGGGCGGCGACGATGCTGTAGCCGGAGCTGTCGGCGAAGGAGGTGATCCCGACGGTCTCGCGGGCGCGATGCTGGTTGGCTGCCCGGGTCCGGAGCTGCTGTTGAAGCTGCTTGTTGCTGGCCGTCAGGGCGGCGTTGTCCTGGCGCAGCCCGTCGACCGTGCGGAAGTGATCGGGGATCTGCGTGATGGGTCGCAACGCGTCGCTGGCGGCGTTCTCGACCGGGCCGAGAATCGCTCCCGTGGCGGCGCGCAGCGGGTCGACAGGCGACGCCGCTGTCTCGTGCCGGGCGTCGAGAGTGAGGATGGTGACCGAGGCGAGGACGAGCAGTCCGAGGACGGTCCGAGATCGTCCGTGGTCGGGCGTCACGGTCAGCGCCTCGGCTCGGACACGAGCACCTGCTGGAGGGCTTCGAACTCCTCCACACACTTGCCCGCACCCAACGCCACCGAGTCGAGCGGCCCGTCGGCGATGTGGACCGGCATCCCCGTCTCGTGGCGTAGCCGCTCGTCGAGGCCGCGCAGCAGGGCACCTCCTCCGGTCAGCACGACACCCCTGTCCATGATGTCGCCGGCCAGCTCGGGCGGAGTCTTGTCGAGCGTCGTCCGCACCGAGTCGATGATCGCGTGCAGGGGCTCCTCCAGTGCCTGCCGGACCTCGGCGGAGGAGATGACGACGTTGCGCGGCAGGCCACTGACCATGTCCCGACCGCGGATCTCCGCCTCGGGCTCGTCCGGCAAGGGGAACGCCGATCCGAGGGCGATCTTGATCTCCTCGGCGGTTCGCTCCCCGAGCATCAGGGAGTACTCCTTCTTCATCCACGTGATGATCGCCTGGTCGAGATCGTCACCTGCGGTGCGGATCGACTTGCTGGTGACGATTCCGCCCAGGCTGATCACGGCGACCTCGGTGGTCCCGCCGCCGATGTCGACGACCATGTTGCCGGTTGCCTCGTGCACCGGGAGCCCCGCACCGATCGCTGCGGCCATCGGCTCCTCGATGATGTAGACCCGTCGGGCGCCGGCCTGGTATCCGGCTTCCTTGACAGCGCGCTGCTCGACCGGGGTGATGCCGGACGGCACGCAGACGACCAGCCGCGGCTTGGCGAAGTACCGGCGACGATGGACCCGCCGGATGAAGAAGCGGAGCATCTGCTCGGTGGCCTCGAAGTCGGCGATCACCCCGTCCTTGAGCGGGCGGATCGCGGTGATGCTGTCCGGCGTCCGTCCGATCATCCGCTTGGCCTCGGCGCCGACGGCCAGGATCTCGCGGGTCTGGGCGTTCATCGCGACCACGGAGGGTTCGTTGAGCATGACGCCGCGACCGCGGACGTAGACCAGCGTGTTCGCCGTCCCCAGATCCACGGCCATGTCCCGGCCGATGATGCTTCCTGCCATGTCGCCCGCGGTCCTTCCACGCCATCGCTCGTCGCCGCCGAGTTCAGGCTAAGTCGGGCCGGCACCCAGATCGCGGAGACACTTCGACAACCCCCGTAACTTTGTCCCCACCCGCCACACTTCGCTCCGTTGAACCGTCAGTTGTGGTTCCTTGAGCCGTCAGTTGTGGTTCCTTCGCGCGGACCTGTGGTTGCCACGCTGGTGCGGCCCCCGACGCTGCGGACGGCCGCCGCCCCTCAGAGGGCAGGAAACCAGAGGGCGATCTCGCGGGCGGCGGACTCCGGCGAGTCCGAGCCGTGCACCAGGTTCTCGCGGTTGGACAGCGACCAGTCGCCGCGGATCGTCCCCGGTGCGGCCTTGCGACCGTCCGTGGCTCCGTTCAGGGCACGGACCACCTCGACCGCCTCGTCGCCCTCCAGCACGCACGCCACCAGGGGGCCACTGGTCACGAACTCACGCAGCGGCGGGTAGAAGTCCCGATCGACGTGCTCCGCGTAGTGCTGGTCAGCCTGCTCGGCGGTGATCTGCCGCTGGTCCATCGCCACGATCGACAGTCCCTTCGACTCGAAACGGGCCAGCACCTGCCCGACCAGGCCTCTGCGGACCGTGTCGGGCTTGAGCAGGAGGAGCGTGCGCTGAGTCATGGCGTGCAGCCTAACGACGCAGCCCGCGAGCGGCGTACCCGCGTACCCGACCTCGACAAGTCAGCTGTCCTGGCGCTCGATCTCGGCGTACGCCGCCTGCTGCGTCTCGATCCGGCGGCCGAGCACGTACGCCGCGGTCCACAACGCCCCGAAGACCAGTCCGAGCACGAACATCACGGGCACCACGAAACCGAGCCCGAGCGCGGCGGCCTGGATCATGAACCCGATGTAGTAGGCCCACTCATGACGCAGCAGTCCGGCCACCGCGACCGCCGCCACCGCCAGCCCGAGTCCGATGAGCAGCGCCAGCCAGGTCGAGACGTCCTCGACCGAGATCAGCACCGGCGTCACCAGCCCGAGCACGATGCACTCGAACCCGAGCACGGAGGCACACATCATCCGGCGGGGCGACCGCATCAGCGACCGCCCCCCAGCAGCATCCTGACCTCCCCGGCCGTGATGACCGACCCGGTCACGAGCACGCCCCCGCTGCCCATGGCGAAGCCGTCGCTGCCGGCGTCCTCGGCCATCCCGATCGCCGCCTCGATCGCGTCGTCCAGGCCCGGGTGGACGTCGACCCGGTCCGCCCCGAAGATCCCGCGGGCCAGCTCACCCAACGACTCGGCCGGCATCGCACGCGACGTGGAGTTCTGGGTGCACACGATCCGCGACATCACCGGCTCGTACGCCTCGAGCACGCCTTCGACGTCCTTGTCGGCCATTGCCCCCACCACACCGATCAGCGGGCTGAACGCGAACGACTCCTGGACCGCCTCGGCGCTGGCCCGCGCGCCGTGCGGATTGTGCGCCGAGTCGAGCACGACCGTGGGCGAACGGCGTACGACCTCCAGCCGCCCAGGGGACGTGACCTGGGCGAACGCCTCGCGCACGGTCGCCACGTCCAGCCCACCGTCGAGGCCCTTCCCACCGGCGAAGGCCTCGACCGCGGCGATCGCGCAGGCGGCGTTGTGCGCCTGGTGCGCGCCGTAGAGCGGGAGGAAGACCTCGTCGTACGTCGCTCCGAGCCCCTGGAACGTCACCATCTGACCGCCGATGCCGGGCCGCCGCTCCGTCACCCCGAACTCCAGGCCCTCGCGAGCCACGGTGGCTCCGACTTCTGCGGCGTGCCGAAGCAGCACCTCAGCAGCGTCCAATGGCTGCTGCGCCAAGATCCCGAAGGTTCCAGGCTTGAGGATGCCCGCCTTCTCGACCGCGATGTCGCCGGGGTTGTCCCCGAGATAACGCTCATGGTCGACACCGATCGGGGTGATGACGGCGACCGCCGCATCCGCCACGTTGGTGGCGTCCCACGTGCCCCCCATTCCCACCTCCATGACCGCGGCGTCGACCGGAGCGTCCGCGAAAGCCGCAAAGGCCATCGCCGTCACCAGCTCGAAGAAGGACAGCGGGTGTCCACCGGACCGGTCGATGATGGCGGCATACGGCTCGACCTCGTCGTAGACCTCGGTGAACCTCTGTCGGCTCAACGGTTCTCCGTCGATGCTGATCCGCTCGGTCATCGACTCGACGTGGGGGCTGGTGAACCGGCCGGTACGCAGACCCAGTGAGCGGACCAGGGCATCCACCATCCTGGCGGTCGACGTCTTGCCGTTCGTGCCGGTCAGGTGGATCACCGGCACCGCCCGCTGCGGCGACCCGAGCAGGTCGCAGAGCGCGGCGATCCGGTCCAGCGAGGGGTCCAGCTTGGTCTCCGGCCACCGGGCCAGCATCAGCCGCTCGACCTCGCGATAGGCCGCTGCGGAGTCGTCAGAATCAGGGGAAGCGGCCATGGTGAGGCGAGTCTATCGGCGCCGCCAACGCCCACGATCCGACGTGGGCGAGGTCAGAACCCGGGTCAGAACCCCGCGTAGGTCGGATCTCTGCGCCAGGACCGGCGGCAATGCGTTCGCGACCGCCAGCCGCACCCACGTAAGATTTCCCGCTATGACTGACACCCTTCACCCGAATGCTCCTGACACGCCGGCCGCCCCCGTCCGCGGCCGTCGTACCCGAGCGTCCGGCGCTGGAGGGCCTGGAGGCCAAGTGGTCGCAGATCTGGGAGGACCGGCAGGTCTACGCCTTCGACCGCAGCAAGACGCGCGAGGAGATCTACGCGATCGACACGCCGCCGCCGACCGTGTCCGGCACACTCCACTTCGGCAGCGTCTGCTCGTACACCCAGACAGACCTCATCGCGCGCTTCCAGCGGATGCGGGGCAAAGAGGTCTTCTACCCGATGGGCTGGGACGACAACGGTCTGCCCACCGAGCGTCGGGTGCAGAACTTCTACGGCGTGCGTTGCGACCCGTCGCTCCCGTACGACGCCGACTTCGCTCCGCCCGAGAAGCCCGATGCCAAGCGTCAGGTTCCGGTGAGCCGGGGGAACTTCATCGAGCTCTGCGAGCAGCTCACCTCCATCGACGAGGTCGCGTTCGAGGAGCTCTTCCGGACGCTCGGCCTGTCTGTCGACTGGTCCTACCTGTACACGACGATCGGCACCGAGGCTCGAGCGATCTCCCAACGCGGCTTCCTCCGCAACCTGGCCCGCGGTGAGGCCTACAAGGCGGAGGCGCCGACGCTGTGGGACGTGACGTTCCAGACGGCAGTCGCCCAGGCCGAGCTCGAGGCGCGCGAGTATCCCGGTCACTACCATCGCATCGCCTTCCATGGCGGTGGCGGCCCGATCCACGTCGAGACGACCCGCCCCGAGCTCGTCGCCGCCTGTGTGGCATTGATCGCCCACCCCGACGACGAGCGCTACCAGTCCCTGTTCGGGACGACCGTGCGCTCCCCCATCTTCGGCGTCGAGCTCCCGATCCTCGCCCACCCGGCAGCCGAGCCCGAGAAGGGGGCCGGCATCGCGATGTGCTGCACATTCGGCGACCTCACGGACGTGCAGTGGTGGCGCGAGCTGCAGCTCCCGGTGCGGGTCATCATCGGCCGGGACGGCCGCATGCAGCGCGACACGCCGGCCTGGATCTCCGACGCAGCCGGGCAGGCGGCGTACGCCGAGCTCGCCGGCAAGACGATGTTCAGCAGCCGTGAGGCCATGGTCACCTTGCTGCGCGACTCCGGCGACCTCGACGGCGAGCCGACACCGACGACCCGGATGGCCAACTTCTACGAGAAGGGTGACAAGCCGCTCGAGATCGTCGCGACGCGGCAGTGGTACATCCGCAACGGCGGCCGCGAAACCGAGCTGCGCCAGGCCTTCGTCGACCGAGGACATGAGCTGACCTGGACCCCGTCCTACATGGAGCACCGCTACACGAACTGGGTCGAAGGTCTCAACGGTGACTGGCTGATCTCGCGCCAGCGCTTCTCGGGCGTGACGTTCCCGGTCTGGTACCGCGTGGACGCCGACGGCGAGGTTCGCCACGACGACATGCTCGTCGCCAGCGAGGACCGGCTTCCGGTCGACCCGTCGACGGATGTCCCCGACGGCTACGACGAGTCACAGCGCGGTCGGCCGGGCGGGTTCGTGGGCGACACCGACATCATGGACACCTGGGCGACGTCGTCGCTCACGCCGCAGATCGGTGGTCGCTGGGAGCAGGACCCGGACCTGTTCGGGCGGGTCTTCCCGATGGATCTGTGCACCCAGGCCCACGACATCATCCGCACCTGGCTGTTCTCCCGGGTCGTGCGCTCGCACTTCGAGCACGGCGTCGCGCCGTGGCGGCACGCGATGATCTCCGGGTTCGTCCTGGACCCGGACCGCAAGAAGATGTCGAAGTCCAAGGGCAACGTGACCACCCCCGCGGAGCTTCTGGAGCGGTACGGGTCAGACGCCATCCGCTGGCGCGCGGCGTCGCTCCGCCCCGGGCAGGACTCCGCGTTCGACGAGAAACCTCTCAAGGTCGGTCGCAAGCTGGCGATGAAAGTGCTGAACGCGTCCAAGTTCGTGCTCAGCATGGGTGCGGCGCACGGCGACACGATGAGCATCACCGACCCCGTCGACCTCGCGATGATCCGGCGACTGCGTCAGGTCATCAAGGAGGCCACCCGCGCCTTCGAGGCTTACGACTACACCACCGCGCTCGAGACGACCGAGAAGTTCTTCTGGACGTTCTGCGACGACTACCTCGAGCTCGTCAAGGAGCGCGCGTACGGCGGTCGTGGCGCCGACGCTGCCAACTCGGCCCGCGTTGCCCTCACTGCCGCGCTCGACGTGCAGCTGCGCCTGCTCGCGCCCTTCCTTCCTTACGTCACGGAGGAGGTGTGGTCGTGGTCGAACACCGGCTCGATCCACCGCACTTCGTGGCCGACCGAGGATGACGACCTGCCCAGCGTCCCGCAGGACCCCGACCTGCTCGTGGCGGTGGCCGAGGCCCTGGCCGGCATCCGCGGCGCGAAGTCGACCGCGAAGGTGTCGATGCGTACGGAGGTCTCGGCTGCCACGATCACCGGGCCGGCCGCCCGGCTCGAGCCTGGTCGAACGTGGACTGGCGGACCTCAAGGCAGCCGGGCGGATCGTCGGTGATGTCGTCCTGACGCCGCGCGAGGGCGACGACCGGCTCGTGGTCACCGCCGAGCTGGTCCCGGCCCACGTCGACTGACCCAAGCCCGACAGGACGTTGGGCCGCCATCGCCCGTCCGGCGGCCGTAGGCGGCGTGGGACGGGCGATGACGGGTGTTCGGATTGGTCAGGCGGCGCCCAGAGCCGGCGCAGGCTCTGGCTCGGGGCTCACCTCCGGCACCGGTGCCGGCGCGAGCTCCGTGTCGCGGACCAGCACCAAGGCCGCGACGAAGCCCACCGCAGCGATCGCTGCACCGACCCAGAAGGCGGCCTGGAAGCCCGAGACCAGGGCATCCGGCACGGCCGGCTGCCCGACGCCAGCTTGCCCTGCGTGGTGGACACCGCGATCGAGGAGAGCAGAGCAATCCCGACCGCGCCGCCGATCTGCTGACTGGTGTTGAGCAGGCCTGACGCCAGACCGGCTTCCCTCTGCTGGACGCCGGCGAGTGCCGCGATCGAGATCGGGACGAAGCACAGCGCCATGCCGAGGGCGACGATCAGGAACCCCGGTAGCAGGGCCGCGGCGTAGGAGTCGCCGACACCGATCCGGGTGAACGACAGCAGGCCGACCGTGAGCAGGGCCATGCCCGCGGCGATCAACGGCCGCACGCCGACCTTGCTGACGAGCGCCGCCGCGACGTTGGCCCAGATGATCGAGGTTCCGGCGACCGCCAGGTAGGCCACCCCCGTCTTCATGGCCGAGTACCCGAGGACCTCCTGCATGTAGAGCGTCAGCATCAGGAACATCGAGAACAGCGCCGTGCCGAGGATGAAGCCGGACACGTTGGCTCCGAGCACGGTCTTGGTCCGCAGGATGCCGAAACGCATCAACGGCTCGCGCACCCGGTTCTCCCACGTCACGAAGCCGAGCAGCAAGGACGCGGCCACGACGAACGTTGCGACCGTGCGCGCGGACCCCCATCCCCAGTCGTGACCTTGCGTGATCGCGAGGACCAGCGTGCTCAGCCCCGAGGTGATGAGCAGGGCGCCGAGGACGTCGAACGTCGAGACACTGGTGTCCCGGCTCTCACCCAGCAGCACCGGCACGAGAGTCGAGCGCGATGACGCCGACCGGAATGTTGACGAAGAAGATCCACTCCCAGGACAGGGAGTCGGTGAGGACACCGCCGAGAAGGACACCCGCGGCAGCGCCGAAACCGCCCACCGCGCCCCAGACGCCGAGGGCGATGTTGCGGTCGCGGCCCTCGCGGAAGGACGTCATCACAATGGCCAGCGCTGCCGGCGAGATGGCCGCGGCGCCAAGACCCTGCACGGCGCGGGCGCCGATCAACGAGGCCTCGGACCAGGCCAGGCCGCAAAGCAGGGAACCCACGGTGAAGGCGAGGATGCCGACGACGAAGACGCGCCGCCGCCCGAGGACGTCGGCGCTGCGGCCCCCGAGCAGCAAGAAGCCGCCGAAGACGAGTGCGTAGGCACTGATGACCCATTGCAGGTCGGCTTGCGTGAAGTGCAGGTCGGACTGGATCGAGGGCAGGGCAACGTTCACGATGGCGATGTCGAGCACCACCATGAACTGCACCGCGCTGAGCAAGGCCAGTCCGAACCACTTGAGATGTGGAGAGCTGATCATGACTGTTGGCTTCCTGTTGAGGAGTGACTTCTTGCAAAGTTACAGATGTCACTTCCAAAAGACAAGTACTTTGTTTGCAAACAGCAAGTCCACCGTGCAGAATGGAAAGCGATGAAGGGTTACGACCAGTACTGCCCCATCGCCCACTCGCTGGGTCTCGTCGGCGAGCGCTGGACGCTGTTGGTCGTCCGCGAGCTCTTCTACGGGCCCAAGCGCTACACGGACCTCGTGGACGGACTGCCGGGCATCGGCACCAACATCCTCGCGACCCGGCTCAAGGAGCTCGAGTCCAACGGCTTGGTCGAGAAGCGCAAGCTCCCCCCTCCTGCCGCGTCCACCGTCTACGAGCTCACCGACAGCGGCCGCCTGCTCCGACCGGTGCTGCACGAGATGGCTCGGTTCGGAGCGCGACTGATCGGCCCGCCACCGCCCGAGGCACTCGACGCGGGCTGGCTGGTGCATGCGCTCGACCTCGGGCTCGCGCCGATCTCCCCGCCGGGACGGATCGCGTTCCGGGTGGGTGACGAGCAGGCGTCCCTGGTCGACGGCGAGGTGGTGGCGGGCATCGTCGACGACCACGATCTGCTCATCGAGGCCGACCCCACGAGCTTCTACTTCCTGATGACCGAGGGTCGCCGCGACGGCGTCCGCATGCAGGGCGATCCGGCGTTGATCGAGCGGCTGATCAGCAGGTTCGCTGTGCGCGACGCCAGCTCTCTCGACATGTCTCCTGCGATCGCCTGATCCCGCACCTGACCATTGCGGAGACGCGTTCTAGGCTCGGGCTCATGGGCGAGGCAACAGTCCGCAAACGGGTGGTCGTGCACGGCCGCGTCCAGGGTGTCTGGTTCCGCGAAAGCTGTCGGCAGGAGGCGGAGGCCGTCGGCCTGTCGGGTTTCGTCTCAAACGAGCCGGACGGCACGGTGGCAGCGGCGTTCGAGGGCGACCCCGGTGGCGTCCAGCGTCTGGTCGAGTGGTGCCATTCCGGTCCCCCCTCGGCCCGCGTGTCCGGGGTAGAGGTCGGGGACGAGACCCCGACAGGCGAGTCAGGTTTCCGCGTGCGTTGAACGCTCCTGGCGCGCAGATCCGCGCGGTTCGGTCACCGCCACCCCTGACAGCGTCTCCCACGAGGTGCAGTCTTGGCCGTCATCGTAGGCTCAGCGTCATGACTCGGATCGCCGCGGTGCACCCCGTGCTGCCCGCCTACGTGTACGACCAGGCGGAGATCACCGAACGCTTCGCGGCGTACTGTCTCGGCCACGACCTCGGCGACCGGCCCGACCTGGCGGCCAAGCACGCGCTGGTACGCCGCCTGCACACCAGCGCGTCGGTCAGCCGGCGTCACCTCGCCTTGCCGATCGACCGGTACTCCGAACTCGACGGCTTCGGTGCGGCCAACGACGCGTTCATCGAGGCGGCCGTGGACCTCGGGGGTCAGGCCATTCTCGGCGCGCTCGACGAAGCCGGCTTGCGGCCCGATGACGTGGACTACGTGGTCTCCACCACCGTGACCGGTGCTGCGGTCCCGTCCATCGAAGCCAGGATCGCCACCGAGATCGGGCTGCGGCCGGATGTCCGTCGGGTTCCGTTGTTCGGGCTGGGCTGCGTCGCGGGCGCGTCCGGGCTCGCTCGGCTGCACGACCTGCTCCGCGGTGACCCCGGCGCCGTGGGCGTCCTGCTGTCGGTCGAGCTGTGCTCCCTCACGGTCCAGCGCGACGACCCTTCGACGGCCAACCTGGTGGCCAGCGGCCTCTTCGGTGACGGTGCCGCGGCTGTCGTCGTGGTCGGTGACGACCGCCCGGAGGTGGGACCAACCATCGTCGACAGCGTCGCGCACCTCTATCCCGACACCCAGCGTGCGATGGGCTGGGACATCGGCGGCTCGGGTCTGAAGATCGTGCTGGGCGCCGAGGTGCCCGCCCTCGTGACGGAGTACCTGGGTGAGGACGTGCGGCAGTTCCTGAAGCGCCACGACCTCGAGATCGGTGACGTCACGGGGTGGGTAGCCCACCCCGGCGGCCCCAAGGTGCTGGAGGCGATGCAGGAGTCGCTCGACCTGAGCGATGAGCTGGCCCTGACCTGGAGGTCGCTGGAGCAGATCGGCAACCTGTCGTCATCGTCGGTCCTGCACGTGCTGCGCGACACGCTCGACCGGAGTGAGCTCCCGCCGGGTTCACCGGGCCTGCTGCTGGCGATGGGTCCGGGATTCTGCTCCGAGCTCGTCTTGCTGTCGTGGTGAAGCAGACATGACGGGCTATCACCTGCTCGTCCTCGCCATCGCCGGCGAGAGGCTCGTCGAGCTCGTCGTCTCGACCCGGCACGCCGCGTTCCTGCGGGGAGAGGGCGGGGTCGAGTACGGCCGCGGCCACTACCCGCTCATGGTGGTGCTGCACATCGCCTTGCTCGTCGGCTGCTTCGTGGAGCCGACCGTGGCAGACCGCCCGTTCATCCCGCTCCTCGGCTGGCCGATGGTGCTGGTCGTGGTAGCGGCCATGGGGCTGCGCTGGTGGTGCATCGGCACGCTCGGCCACCACTGGAACACCCGGGTCATCGTCGCCCCGTCTCTGCCGCTGGTCACCGGAGGCCCCTACCGGTTCCTGCGCCACCCGAACTACGTCGCGGTCGTGGCTGAGGGCGCGGCGCTCCCACTGATCCACACGGCGTGGATCACGGCCATCGGTTTCACGGTGCTGAACGCCGTGCTGCTGACCGTGCGGATCCGGGTCGAGAACCGTGCGCTGGCCACCGCCACGGCGGGTCGCCCCGCGAGCAGCGCCGACGCCCGTGCTTGACCTGCTCGTCGTCGGCGGGGGTCCGGTCGGCCTCGCGACCGCTCTGTACGCCGACCGGGCCGGACTGTCGGTGGCGGTGCTCGAACGGCGTACCAGCCCGATCGACAAGGCGTGCGGTGAAGGGTTGATGCCCGGGGCCGTCTCGGCGCTTGGCGGGCTCGGAGTGCAGCCGGAGGGCCGCGCCTTCCACGGGATCCGTTATCTGTCCGGCGGGCGGTCCGCCGAGGCCAGGTTCGCCGCAGGGCCAGGCCTGGGTGTCCGCCGGACCAGCCTGCAGTCCGCTCTCGCCGACGCGGTCGCCGCGAGGGGCATTCCCGTCCACCACCGCCCCGTCAGGTCGGTGGACCAGCGAGCTGGACACGTCTCGGCCGACGGATTGGCCGCCCGCTACCTGGCCGGTGCCGACGGCCTGCACTCGACCGTACGCCGACTGGCAGGTCTGGAGACGGACCCGCCAGCGCCGCACCGCACTCGACGGCCGCGCTTCGGGCTGCGCCGGCACTTTGCGGTTGCGCCCTGGGCGGACGTGGTGGAAGTGCACTGGGGCCAAGACCTCGAGGCCTATGTGACGCCGGTGTCCGACGACGTGGTGGGGGTGGCCGTCCTGACCAGCAGGCGGGAGCCGTTCGAGGTACAGCTCAAGGAGTTCCCCGAGCTGGTCGAGCGGCTCGAGCCGCAGCTGCTGTCGTCCCCCGAATCGTCGACCATGGGCGCAGGACCTCTTCGCCAGCGAAGTCGCGCTCGGGTCGCGGGGCGCATCCTCCTGGTCGGAGATGCGGCCGGCTACGTCGACGCGCTCACCGGCGAGGGCCTCGCTGTCGGTCTGGCGTCGGCCGACGCACTCGTCGAGGCGATCACCGCGGATGACCCGGCGTCGTACGAAAAGGCTTGGTATCGGGCCAGCCGTCGTTACCGCTGGATCACCGAGTCGCTGCTGTGGACGCGCAGCCACCGCACCACGGCGCAGCTCATCGTCCCCGGTGCAGAGCGGATCCCCGGGATCTTTCGCGCAGCCGTCAACCAGCTCGCTCGCTGAGGCTGGCGGTCCTCAGACGCCAGGGCGACCTGGTCAGGCAGACTTCTTCTTCTTCGCCGGCTCCTCGCGCGGCACCAACGTCGGGTTGACGTTGTCGGAGACGACCTCGCCGGTCACCACGACCTTGGCCACATCCTCGCGAGACGGCACGTCATACATGACGTTGAGCAGGACCTCCTCGAGGATCGCCCGCAGGCCGCGGGCGCCGGTCCCCCGCATCATGGCCTGCTCGGCAATCGCCTCGATGGCGTCCTGGGTGAACTCGAGGTCGACGTTGTCGAGCTCGAAGAGCTTCTGATACTGCTTCGTCAGTGCGTTGCGTGGCTCATTGAGGATCCGGATCAGGTCCATCTCCTGCAACTTGTCGACCGTGGCGATGACCGGCAGGCGCCCGACGAACTCGGGGATCAGGCCGAACTTCAGCAGGTCCTCCGGGCGCACCTCGGCGTACAGCGAGTCGACGTCGGAGTCGGTGCGGTTCTGGATCTCCGCGGTGAAACCAAGGGTCTTCTTGCCGGCTCTCTGCTCGATGATGTGCTCGAGCCCCGCGAACGCACCGCCCACGATGAACAGGATGTTCGTCGTGTCGATCTGGATGAACTCCTGGTGCGGGTGCTTGCGCCCGCCCTGCGGCGGCACCGACGCGGTCGTGCCCTCGAGGATCTTCAGCAGTGCCTGCTGGACGCCTTCGCCGGAGACGTCACGAGTGATCGACGGATTCTCCGACTTGCGCGCGACCTTGTCGACCTCGTCGATGTAGATGATTCCGGTCTCGGCCTTCTTGACGTCGTAGTCGGCCGCCTGGATCAGCTTGAGCAAGATGTTCTCGACGTCTTCACCGACGTATCCCGCCTCGGTGAGGGCGGTCGCGTCGGCGATGGCGAACGGGACGTTGAGCATCCGGGCCAGGGTCTGCGCGAGGTAGGTCTTGCCGCAGCCGGTGGGACCGATCATCAAGATGTTGGACTTGGCCAGCTCGACGGCTTCCTCTTTGCCCCGGCTGGCGATCCCGGAGCCGACGCCGGCCTGCACGCGCTTGTAGTGGTTGTAGACAGCCACGGCGAGGGACTTCTTCGCGGTGTCCTGTCCGATGACGTAGCCGTTGAGGAACTCGTAGATCTCGCGGGGCTTGGGCAGCTCCTCGAGACCGAGCTCGCTGCCCTCGGACAGCTCCTCCTCGATGATCTCGTTGCACAGGTCGATGCACTCGTCGCAGATGTAGACGCCTGGGCCGGCGATCAGCTTCTTGACCTGCTTTTGGCTCTTGCCGCAGAACGAGCACTTCAGCAGGTCGCCACCGTCACCTATCCGTGCCACGCGGGACGTCTCCTTCGCTTGAGGCCGCCGTGCTGGAGGGTTCAACCCATGCACGGTGGTGCGTTCGGTGCGCACCCGGCCTGTTGTCCATGTTGACCGTACCGGTCGGCACCGTCAACAACCGGTAAAACACGTCAGGCCGGGGCCGGTGTCGCCTTCTGTGATTCGAACACCTGGTCGATCAGGCCGTACTCGACCGCCTGCTCGGCCGTCAGGATCTTGTCGCGCTCGATGTCGCGGCTGACCTCCTCCTCCGACTTGCCGGTGTTCTCGGAGATCATCTGCTCCAGCAGCGAGCGCATCCGGAGGATCTCGTTCGCCTGGATCTCGATGTCACTGGCCTGGCCGTAGGTGCCCTCGGTGTAGGGCTGGTGGATCAGGATCCGGCTGTTCGGAAGCGCGAACCGCTTGCCCTTCGTGCCCGCCGCCAAGATCACCGCCGCCGCCGACGCCGCCTGGCCCAGACAGACAGTCTGGATGTCCGGCTTGAGGTAGCGAAGCGTGTCGTAGATGGCCGTCAGCGCCGTGAACGAGCCACCCGGCGAGTTGATGTAGATGCTGATGTCACGCTCGGGGTCCATCTGCTGCAGGCACAGCAGCTGGGCCATCACGGCGTTGGCGATGTCGTCGCTGATCGGTGTACCGAGGAAGATGATCCGGTCCTCGAACAGCTTGGCGAAGGGGTCGATGCGGCGTACGCCGTAGGACGTGCGCTCCTCCCACTGCGGGATGAAGTACTCAGCGCGTGGGGACGTGAGCTGGTGCAGCGGCACCGGCGAGTGGTCGGTCATGTGAAGGGCTCCTCCGAGAGCGACGGCTGGGGTGGGGTGGAGTAGCGGCTCGCTCATTCGAATCCCTTCGGGCCGTCCTTCTTGCCGCCGGCGCGGACGTCGGAAGCCTGCTCGACCACGTGGTCGATGAAGCCGTACTCCTGCGCCTGCTCGGCAGTGAACCAACGGTCGCGGTCGGCGTCACGCTCGACCTGCTCGAGCTCCTGTCCGGTGTGCTGGCTGATCAGGTCGAACAGCACCTTCTTGATGTAGAGCGACTGCTCGGCCTGGATCTTGATGTCCGACGCTGAGCCACCCATGCCGCCGGACGGCTGGTGCATCATGATCCGGGCATGCGGGAGGGCGTAGCGCTTGCCCTTGGTGCCGGCGCAGAGCAGGAACTGTCCCATCGACGCCGCGAGCCCCATACCGAAGGTGGCGACGTCGTTCGGGACGTACTGCATCGTGTCGTAGATCGCCATGCCGGAGTCGACAGATCCGCCGGGCGAGTTGATGTAGAGAAAGATGTCGGCCGACGGGTCTTCGGCGCTGAGCAGGAGCATCTGGGCGCAGATCGCGTTGGCGTTCTGGTCCTTGACCTCCGAGCCCAGGAAGACGATGCGCTCCTTGAGGAGCCGCTGGTAGATGTGGTCGTCGAGGCCTGCGCCGCCATTGGCGCCGTTCATCTGGATCGAGTCAGTGGGAGTCACGTCGTCGACACTAGCGGTCGCGGAGGACGAACCCACGGGTGTTCGGGTCGTGTTCGCTGTCGGCTCAACACGGCAGGCCCACACCGAGCCGTGGTCCCTAGAATGCACGATGTGTCTGACCCTGACGCTCGGCCGCCGACGCAGCCAGGACCTGCGCGACCTGCCGAGGCCGGGCCAGCCCCGGAAGGGTTGCGCATCCGACCGTCCGCGCGTGCGGTGGTCATGGACACCGATCAACGCGTTCTGCTGGTGCACTTCAACTTCGCCCCCGATGATCTCCCGACCGGCCTGTGGGCATGTCCTGGAGGTGGGATCGATCCCGGTGAGACGGTCGAGCAGGGCCTGGTCCGGGAGCTGCACGAGGAGATCGGGCTCGACATCGTCGACCCGGGTCCGGCGGTGTGGTGGAAGGAGCACATCTTCCCGCTGACCCGATGGGACGGCCAGCAGGACACCTACTTCTGGATCCGGGTCGAGCCGTTCGAGCCGCGTCCGGCCTTCAGCGAGGCGCAGCTGAGAGCCGAGAAGCTCGACGGGATGCGCTGGTGGGACTACGACGAGATCCAGCACGTCCAACGGCTGTACGACGAGGACTGCCGGGACGATCCGGCATACACGACGTTCACCCCACGCCGACTGGGTCACCTGCTCGACGACCTGCTGCGCGAGGGGCATCCGGCGCAGCCCCTTGTCCTCCCGCCCCAGTAGGCCGTAACGGCGTCTCCCCAAGAGCCGGAACGATGATGCCGGCTCGCTCAGACGCACTCGACCTGCGGGGCAGGTAGCGGCCCAGCCGGGGGCGGCTTTGCAGCGCTGGGAGTCAACGAGACCCTGGTGCCTACGTAAGACATCACGCAGGATCTCGGGATCAGCTGGCAAAGTGGAGTCGTCAACCGGCCGCAGACTCGCAGTCGGCCTTGATGCGCTCGAGAGTGGTGCGCATGCCCGCGCGCAGCTCGACGTCGTGACCCTCGCTCCCTCCGATCACGATGGCGAAACCGCGGGTCAGCGCGGTCTTGCCACGGGGCAGCTCACGGCGTTCCGTCACGACCGTGCCTGCCGCCTCGTCGCCTGAGGTCCGATCCGGCTCGAGGTGGTAGGTCCAACGGGCCCCGCTCTCGTACACCGTCCATCCGATGGCGCGTCCCGCGTCGTACAGGTGGATCCTGCCGTTGGTCGGCCAGACCACCAGCTTGCGCCGGTTGAGTCCGGTGAACCTGGCTCCCTGGCCAACCTCGCCACCCCAGATGTGCATCCGGACACACTCCGGGCTCCACTCCCCCATCCGCTTCAGGTCCGCGACCACCTCCCAGACCTCGGACGGCGTGGCCTGGATCCGGATCGACTCCTCCATCACGGGCGGTGTCGGGTCAGCCATCGAGCGGCTCCTCGCTGGTGGGTTCAGGGGACAGCCAGCCGAGCAGGTCGGCGGCGATCTCCGGGTGGTTGAGCAGGTCGAAGTGATGGGCTCCAGGGATGTGGCGAAAGTCCGCACGGACCTCGGCCGCCGTCCCCCGGGCACTGTCGAGGTGCACCAGGAGGTCTCCGAACATCCGACCTGCCCAGGCCCGGTCACCACTGCCCAGGGTGGCCCCGATGCAGTGGTAGTCGGCCCGGTCCCAAAGAGCCGCGTCGACACCGATTCCGCCGTGCAGGTCACGGATGCCGACACTGCGCTCGTCCAGGATGTCGGCGAACGGCGCTACCTCGGGCAATCTTCGCAGCAGCGGGATCGCGCGATGGACCACCCGCTCGAGCGGGGCGCCGCCGTTGGGGCAGCCGAGCAGCACCACGTGACGGACGCGCTCTGCCCACCACGCCTGTCGGGCGTGGCTGGCTGCGGCCCGGACGACCAGCCCGCCCATCGAGTGCCCGACCAGCGTGATCTGCTCGACCCTGGTCGGCCAGGCGTCGACGAGCCGGTCGATCAGTCTGAGCGATCTCGTGCGCATTCTCCTGAATGGGGAGGCCGCTGTTGTAGCGGACCGGTACGGGGGTCCAGGCGCCGGCGGCCTGGATCACCCGGAGGTACGACGGCCCGCGCTCGGCGGGCTTGTAGTCCCAGACCTCGTCGTCCTCGCAGAGTCCGTGCACGAAGACGACCAGCCGCTCGGTCGATCCTGGGAAGGCGCTCGCCAGCTCGTCTGGGGTCAGGGCGACATCGACACCGGGGCGAGCGGGATGGCGTACGGCAGCAGGGATCGCCAGTGCACTGCCCTGGTCGCGCAGCACGTCACCGATCAACCCGTTGACGATCGACCGGAGCCGGCGCCCGCGTGCCGCGTCCTCGACGCTCCGGGTGAGGACGGCCAGCCGCCCGACCAGCCGGGCCCGCTGTGTCCCGTCGTCTGCCCCGTCGTCTGCCCCGTCGTCTGCCGCGTCGATCCGGCTGAGCCGGCCGACCGCCTGCCCCAACCCTCGGGTGGCCAGCCCGATGCCGCCGTAGACCGCCCCGACGATGCCGTCGTGCAGCCGGGCGATCGGCGTACCGCGTTGGCCGGTTGCGGTCAGGACCCGTCGAGCGATGGCGCCGTGCACGTCGCGGGTGGTCCCGACGAGCAGCCGGTCGGCGTACACGGTGGCGAGGCCGGCGGCATCGGCCACGGTGGCCACGGTGGCCACGGTGGCCGCACTGCCCGCGGCTCCGGCGGTGGCGGTTCCGGCGGTGGCGGCGTCGGCGGTCGCGACCGTCGCGGCGGTGTCGACGGCGGTGTCGACGGCGGTGGCGACGATCGAGTCATCGGCCGTACGCACGGGGCTCATGAGCCGGGAGCATACCGAGGGTACGAGGCGTGGCCGGGAGCGCCGCGCGAAGCCTGTGCGGCAAGCAACACCGTTGTCCGGCGAGTGTCGGAAGACGTACGCCGCACACCCCGCCCGGGGATCCGTTGTCCGGCGATGTCGGAAGACGTACGCCGCACACCCGCCCGGGGATCCGTTGTCCGGCGAGTGTCGGAAGACGTAGGAGCGGAGTCCACGCCTATCGCCGGGCACCGTGGCGACAACTCTAACGCTCATAGCGAGATAGCAGGAAATGGGAGGTGCGGTGATCGCTGGCGGTGACCTCAGGCTCACGCTCAGGTCACCCTCGCGGCGTGTTGTTGCTGCGATCTGATCCACCCGTCACCATGCAAGAACGATGTCCGGCGGCTGGCTCCTCCCCACCACCCTCGTCACTGTCTTCGCAGTGATCGTGGGGCTCGTCACGCTGCGCCGGCTGCGGCGCCGGAAGGCCTTGTCGCGAGCCGCCGAGGGTCTCGGTCTGCACTACAGCGAGGGCGATCCGCTGGGCCTGGGTCGCGTCCTGGGTGCTGACGTGTCGGAGACGATCTGGGGCCGTTTCGAGGGCGCCGACGTCGCCGTGGCCACCGCGTCCCGACCCCCTGCTTCCGCCCTCGACGACTGGCACACCAGCCCGGTCGGGATCAGCCTGAAGATCAAGGTCGTCCGCGGTCTCGAGGTCGCGCAGCAGGCCGCCGGCCCGACCGCCCGTGTCGGTTTGATGAACGACGGACGACTGGCCGTTCGCGCCCGAATCCCCCATCAGCGTTCGGCGCCCTCTGCTGAGCTCAAGGTGTCGGGCTTGCCCGACCTGCTGAAGGCCACCGCTCGGGCGACCCGCTCCCAGTACTGGTAAACCCGCAACCAGACACCTCGGACACACCAAATCGGGCCGGTTCGCGCCGCGATTCGGTGCTTTCGGGGTGTCCGGTCGTCAGCTGTCCAGGGTGGCGGTGACGACGTCCAGCAGGGCTTCGCGCGTCCACGTGGGCGTGCAGCCGGGCCTGGCCAGCAGGTAGTCGACGACCTCGGCCGCACCGAGGTGGTGTGTCGCTGCGAGACCGCGCGCCATCGTGGCCAGGTACGCCGGCCGCGGCGCATTGAGCGGCATCTCGCCATGGACCGACGACGTGAACGTCACGACTGCCACACCGGAGATCTCGCCCACGACGTGCAGCGTCTCGTAGCGACCGGGACCGAGGACGAGCCGTCCGGCCGCGACCAGCGCGGCTAGGTCGAGGGGATCGCCGGTCGGGTCACGGTGCATCTCCTGGGTCGCCACGTCGGCGAACTGGTCGGTCGTCACCAGGTAGGCCTGGCCCAGGGACATCCCCAGCGCATCCGGGTCGTAGAACGCGATGCCACCGCCCCAGGTCGGGGACTCCCACGCGAAGTAGACCGAGCCGGTCAGGTCGATGGCGCGCCGGTCGAGCGGGTCGGAGGGGTCGCGTGCCCCGGGCAGCTCGCGGGCCGCACCGGGAGGGCGTCCTCCCCGCAGGTAGTGACGAAACCGCGACCAGTCCAGGTTCGACCCGTACCCGGCGTACCAGACGTGCTCCATCGCCCTCCTCGGTCGAGCCGAACCTAGAGCCTGAGCAACTGGTCGACAAGCCGAAGTCGCCGGGCGTGGGTAGGTTCGTCGGACCACCCGATCGACGTACGCCGTGGGTCGCCCGCGGAGCGAGCGAGGAGAGCGATGTCCGAGCGAGACGGCGAACCGGCCGGGCCGTCCGTACCAACACCTCCGCCCCAGGGATCCGAGCCCGACGACGGGACCCATCGGATCGGCAGCCGGGACCTGACCGCCTGGCCGACTCGAGCGGGACAGTCGGCAGTCCGGACGACGATGCGGGCCGTCGACCGGTCGCGTGGATGGGTCGGCGAACGCTCCATCCCGATCGCTGTCCTGTTGACGACGGCCGGGATCGGCGTCCTCGTGGCAGCCGTCTTCACGGTGCTCAGCGCACAGATCTACGACGCGGTCGTGGAGAGGAATGGAGTCTCGGGCCTTGACCGACCGGTCCTGGACTGGATCGTGGGGTGGCGGACCGAGCGACTGAACACGTACGTCACCGCCTACACCGATCTGGGTGGGACGGTTCTCATGCCGGTGATCGCCACGATCTTGGCGCTCGGGCTTGCGGTCTGGTGGCGACGCTGGACACCGGTGCTGCTGATGGCGGTGGCTGCCGGTGGCTCGTTGCTGCTGACGATCACGGGCAAGCAGGCGATCGGACGGGCCAGGCCTCCTCAGGATCTGGCGGTGCCGCCGTTCGAGACGTCGCCGTCGTTCCCGAGCGGCCACACCTTGAACAGCTGGGTGATCTTCCTGCTGGCGGCGTACCTCGTGACCTGCAAGGTCGAGTCACGGCTGTGGCGGGTGGTGGCGGTCGCCGTGGCCGTCGTGCTGGCCATGGCGATGGGGCTGAGCCGGGTCTACCTGGGCCACCACTGGTTGACCGACGTCCTCGTCGGGTGGACCCTCGGCTCGGCCTGGCTGATCGTGGTCATCACCGCGCACCGGCTGGCCCTGACCGTCATCCGCAGGCGGCCGGACCCTGCCGAGGCCCCTCCGCGCTGACCTCCGGCCACGCCGGCCACGCCGCCACGCCGGCCACGCCGCCACGCCGACTAAGCCGTCTACTGCTCGTCGGCCTCGGACGACTCGACGAGGTAGTCACTGGACGCCACGACGCCGGCGGCCGCGTCGGTGGAGTCGGTCTGGGCTGCAGCTTCCGCAGCGGCGGCCTGGGCTTCGAGCTCGGCCGGGTCGGCGTACGTGCCGTCAGGCTGCAACGTCTTGAGCTCCACCACGTTGCCGGACGCGTCCTTGACGGTCGCGGCTTCGACGATGTGGGCGAGGGCCTTGCCGCGGCGTACCTCAGCGACCATCTCGGGCACGTGGTTGTGCTCCATGATGTGCTTGATGTACTCCTCGGGGCTCTGCCCGGACTGCTGCGCGCGGCGCATCAGGTGCTGGGTCAGCTCGCCCTCGTCGACGCCGAGCGCCTCGGCGTTCGCGACCTCGTCGAGGATGAACTGCGCGGCCATGGCGTCGCGCACCCGCTTGTCGAGGTCGGCCTCGAACTCGTCGAGGGTCTGGCCCTCGGACTCGAGGTAGTCGGCCTCGCTCATGCCGGCGTACGAGAGCTGCTGCTCGATCGAGTCGCGTCGGGACTTCAGCTCGTCGGCGACAGCCGCGTCCGGAAGCGGGATCTCGACCATGGTGAGGAGCTTCTCGAGCACGGCATCCCGGGCCGCAGCCGCCTGCTCCATCCGTGAACCGCGCATGAGGCGATCGCGGACGTCGTCCTTGAGCTCCCCGATGGTGTCGAACTCGGAGGCCTGCTGAGCAAAGTCGTCGTCGAGTGCGGGGAGCTCCTGCTCCTTGACCGCAGTGACCTTCACGGTGACGTCGACCATCTGGTCCTTGAACTCACCGCCGACCAGGGTCGACTCGAAGGTGGCCTCGTCGCCGACGTTCATGCCGGTCAGCGCCTCGTCGAGACCTTCGAGCATGGTGCCGCGGCCGACCTGGTAGCTCATGCCGGTCGCCTGCGCCTCCTCGATGGCCTCGCCGTCCTTCGCGGCCGACAGGTCGATGGTCACGAAGTCGCCGTCGCCGGCGGCGCGCTCGACCGGGGTCAGGCTGCCGAACCGCTCACGCAGGTGCTCCATCTGCTCGTCGACGGCGTCGTCGTCGACGGAGACGTCCTCGACCTCGACCTCGATCCCGTCGTAGTCGGGCAGCGTGATCTCGGGCTTGGTGTCGAGCTCCGCGACGAACTTCAGGTCCTGGCCGTCCTGCACCTCGTCGAGCTCGAGCTCCGGCTGGCCCAGCGGCACGATGTTGTTGTCCTGCAGCGCCTGGAAGTACAGCTGGGGAAGCGCCTCGTTGACGGCCTCCCCGATCACGGCCTCGCGACCGACCCGCTGGTCGATGACCATCGCGGGGACCTTGCCCTTGCGGAAGCCGGGAATGTTGATCTGCTTGGCGATCTTCTTGTACGCCGCGTCGAGGCTCGGCTTGAGCTCCTCGAAGGGCACCTCGACGGTGAGCTTGACCCGCGTCGGGTTCAACGTCTCGACGGCGCTCTTCACAGGTGTTTCTCCTTGTAACGGGGGTGGTCTGGCACCCGGGCGTTGCGACCGCGCGGCGTGCAGGGGTGCAGGCGAGAACACGGCGGCGCTAGCGGGCGAGCATCCAGACTATCGGGGGCTCCGCCGAGCGTGAAATCGTCCGCGGGCGACCTGGGTCGGGGCGACAGGACTCGAACCTGCGATCTCCTGCTCCCAAAGCAGGCGCGCTAGCCACTACGCTACGCCCCGGTTCCAGCGAGCCTGCTCGGCTCGACTGAACGCCGCACGAGTCTAGGCCATCGCGGCGCGACCCCGACCGGCCGTCGGGTTCGGCCTCAGGTCAGCTCGAGGCTGCGGACCAGCCGAACCTCCTCGAGCGGTGTCCCCGCGTCCCTCCAGTGGCTCGTGGCCCCGTCTGGCTGCCAGCCGTGATCCGCGTACCAGCGGCGGCCGGCCACGTTGTCCCGCAACACCCACAGAGCAGCCCACCGGCAGCCTTGCTCCCTCAACCAGCCCAGTGCCGCGCTGTGCGCCGCTCCCCCGGCACCGCGGCCTTGCAGCTCCGGCTGCGTGTACAGGGCATAGAGCTCGCCCCACCCGGCCATGGCCTCAGCCGGGTCGGCGTCCTGCTGCGTCCGGTAGGGACCGACGATCGCGTAGCCCGCGACCAGCCCGGCGACTTCCGCCACCCATGCCGAAATTCCGGGGCGGTCTGTTGTCACGCGGTCTCGCCAGCGGTCCTCGAAGGCGGTCACGTCGAGCGCATCGAGGTAGGCGGCCGGGACGATGCCGTCGTAGGCGTGGCGCCAGGTGTCGACGTTGATGCGCGCCAGCCGGGGCACGTCTGCGAGCTCGACTCGTCGTACCAGCACTGTCACGTCGGAATCGTCTCAGGCGGGTCGCTCGCCCGCTCACAACGAACCGGCTCCGGGTCGCCGACCGCCCAGGTCGAGGTTCCACCAGGTCTCATGGACCCGGCTGAGCGCTGCCGCTGCGGCGCTGCGAACTGCGCATCATCGCGCGTCGTACGCGACAGGCGCGCCAGCTGTGATCCGGACCGGCCGGTCGACGCGCCGGTGCCGAGTTGGCTCGCTCAGGTGCTGGCATGGCACCATGGACGCCGCGTCGGAGCATGTCCTTCGATGCCTGCGGGTGTAGCTCAATGGTAGAGCCCCAGCCTTCCAAGCTGGCCATGCCGGTTCGATCCCGGTCACCCGCTCCATCCATCCCACTCCACGGTGCGGCACCCCGGAACGCCGCGATGACCGGACGACTCAGGCCGATCTGCGGCAGTCATAGTCCGAACGTGTCATGTCGGAGCGGCACAGCGGGGAGCACTGTGGATGCGGACGAGATTGTCGATCGGGGGGTTCCGGCAATCCCCACTGCAGACCCATGGAGGACCCATGTCCGGAACACAGAGCATCGACACCCCGCATGAGCGACGTCCCTTCAAGGACCACGGACACATGGACGTCGTCACCCTCGGCACCTTCACCATCGGCCGAGGCGTCTTCGAAGCGGGCTGGCGCTGGTCGAACGACGTCAAGCCCATCGCCGGCACGGACTCCTGCCAGACCCACCACACCGGCCTCTGCCTGTCCGGACGGATGACCATCCGCTTCGAGGACGGGGGCGAGATCACAGTCGGCCCCGGCGACGTTTTCGACCTCGACCCCGGGCACGACGCCTGGACTCTGGGTGACGAACCCTGCGTGATCCTGGACACCGGCGTCGCGGCGTACGCCAAGCCTGAGTGACAGCCGGGCAGCACGGCGGCGGTCGTCTCTGGCGATGACGGCACGTCCCGTCGGCTATCCGTGGACTTCCGATGACCCCGCTCGCAGCAGGCGCTCACCCAGCCGCCGAGCCGTGTCCGCCAGCCCAGTGGGTTCGACGATCGTGAACGCGGCGTCCAACTCGGCGAGGTGGCCGACGTACCACTGGAAGTTGTCGGTGCTCCCGACCAGACGGGTGCGGCCGTCGGCAAGCGGCTCGAGCCGGCCCAGCTGGTGAGGCACCCAGCGCTGGGCGTCCTCCAGGGGTGCGTCGATGTCGATGACCACCCGGTGCCGCCAGGCCTGCGAGAGATGGATGTCAAGGTCGTGCACCGGGTCGAGGTCGGCGGGCGGCTCGAAGGTGTCGGAGAGCGGCTCGATCGAGACGATCCTGTCCACACGTAGCACCCGACGGGCGTCGGCGGTGTGGGACCAGCCCAGGAGGTACCAGCGGCCATAGCGCACCACCACCGCCCAGGGGTCGACGTCCATCGTGCGCGCAACGCTCGTGGCACGGCGGTAGTCCAGCCGCACCCGCCGGTGCGCCGCACACGCCTCGACCAACCGGGCCGTCGTCTCCGGGACCGGCGTCAACTGACCCGCCGGGCGGCGCCGCGCGCTCACTCCGCGGATCGCCTCGGCCGGTGCGGCCATCGGCTCGGGCAGCACGCGGATGATCTTGCCGAGCGCAGTCTGCACTGGATCGTCGGGGGCGTCGGCGGCGTGGCCGCCCTCGAGGACGGCCATCACCAGGCTCAGCGCCTCGGGGCCGGTGAACATCAGCGGCCGGAGCCGCAGCCCACGGCCCACCCGGTAGCCGCCGTACCGGCCCCGGGTCCCCTCGATCGGCAGCCCCGCCTCACGCAGGATCGCGACGTAGCGCCGGGCCGCGCGATCGGAGACGCCGAGCCGCTGGCCGAGCTGATCGGCGGTGATGCCCGGATGGTCCTGGAGCAGCTCCAAGCACCGCAGCGACCGCACCGTGGGATTCGACTCGTCCATGATCTGCCCACGATCTCACGAATAGCGGCCGTGATCCGTCCGGATAGGGTCTTACGGTGGCGACATGACGGAGACCCCGAGCACCCAGGACCCCTCGTGGCACCCACCCGTAGCCGGCACCGAACAGGAGCACCTTGTCGCGGCGCTGAACCGCCTGCGCACGACGTTCCGCTGGAAGGCCGACGGCCTCGACGCCGCCGGACTCGCTCTCACCATCGGCGCCTCGACGATGACCCTCGGCGGGCTGCTCAAGCACCTCGCCTTCGTCGAGGACCTCTATTTCACGGCGCGACTGCAGCAGACCTCACCAGGCAAGCCCTGGGAGGACGTGGACTGGGATACCGATCCCGACTGGGACTGGTCGTCGGCGGCCGCTGACAGCCCCGAACAGCTCTACGCGCTGTATGACGCCTCGGTCGCACGGTCGCGGGCGCATCTGTCCGCCGCGCTCGCTGACGGCGGTCTCGACCAGCTCCTCGATCTCGGCTGGTCGGACGGGCGCAAGCCGAGCCTGCGCAGGATGCTCTGCGACCTGATGGAGGAGTACGGCCGACACACCGGCCATGCCGACATGCTGCGCGAGGCTGTCGACGGCCGAGTCGGCGAGGATCCGCCGAGCGACTTCGACTTCTGAGCACAAGCCAAGACCTGGGCACTCGAACGGCCGCGGGCCACCGATGGCCGGGCGGTCCCGACCCCTCCCGGCCAGTTCGGTCCGTCACTCCATGAGGTGGCGGACCTCGGAGGTCGCGTCGCCATCGGCGAGCAGGTCCGCAGCGGCGTCACGCAGCCTCATGTTGCAGGCTTCAGCGACATTGACGAGGCAGTTGAAGGCGGCTTCGTCATCAAGGCCATCGCGGTGCTTGAGCAGCTCCACGGCCCGCCCGATCGCAGACGTCGCCCCCAGCATGCCCTCAAGATCGTCCTCGTCCGGGACAGTGGTGTCGTCCGAGGCTCCGTCGGGTGCGTCTCCAGCCGAGGCGTCGTCGCGTGCGTCTCCTGCCGCGAGGGTGTTTGTCATCGCTGCGCCTTCCTATGGCTCCACGGCCGGGTCCAGGGTCCAGGGTGCATGCACAGAGCCTTCGGCGAGAATAGACCTCGCTGCCAAGCATTCCTGCCTGTTCAGCGGCATGACCGCTGACTCAACGGTCAAGGCCGGACGTCGGCGGGTCCCGGAACGGTCGGCATGCCGGCCGCGATCCAGGCCTCAACCCCTCCGATGAGATCGGTCGCACCGTGCAGTCCGACCTCACGCAACGACGCGGCAGCCAGGCTGGAGCTGAACCCGTGCCGGCAGACCACCACCACCTCGAGATCCCAGTCCGTGGCTTCGGGTATGCGCCATGGGCTGGTGGGGTCCAGCCGCCATTCGAGGACGGTGCGGTCGATGACAAGGGCACCCGGCAGCTCGCCCTGCGCAATGCGCTGCGCCTCTGTGCGGGTGTCGACGACCAAAGCCCCCCGCTCCATGGCTGCCAGCATCGACTCCGGGGTATGGCGTCGGACGCCCAGCCTGGATCGCGCCAACAGCTCCTCGGCACTCACCCTGACAGTGTCCCGCCACTCGCACGGAGACTCACCGGGTTTTCGCAGAAACCTCAGATCCGGTCGGGCGACCCGCGGCCGAGCGGCTCCGCAACCCAAGATGGCGTCGGGGTTCGACACAGCCGTCAGAGGTGATAGTCTCGTTCTCAGTTGCAGTATGCAGTCCCCGCACGTTTTTGGCGCCCGTGGGAACCACCACCGGGCGCCTTTCGCTTGTCAAGGCCAATGTCTTGCGCGGCGCAGTGGGAAAGACGGTGCACGCAGCAGGACATCGACACAGGGTCGGTGCGAGCTTCAAGGAGCAGGACAATGGCACAAGGCACAGTGAAGTGGTTCAACAGCGAGAAGGGCTTCGGCTTCATCTCTCAGGACGACGGTCAGCCTGACGTTTTCGTGCACTTCTCGGCGATCCAGTCCGACGGCTACAAGTCGCTGGATGAGAACGCCAAGGTCGAGTACGACGTCAAGCAGGGCGACAAGGGCCTCCAGGCCGACAACGTCCGAGTCATCTGACATCAGCTGAAGACCGCCGCCACCGCGGCGTCGACAGCACCCAGCAAGCGGATCCACCTGCCCCTCGGGGCGGGCGGGTCCGCTTTCTGCGTCACGCATCCTAGACATGATCCGGCCTCGTCGGACTGCTCGAGGCGACGAGGCCGGATGTATTCGCGATTGATGGGCCGCGCGGCCCGGGCGAAGGCAGATCCACGCGGCCGACCCCGGCGCTCGGGTCTGAACGCCGGAGTCTGGACGCCCTGGCGTCTCGAGCCGCCAGATGTCTTGGAGGTCATTTACCCCCAGATCGGCAGGTTACGCAGTTTCGCGTCACATCTCCCTGCGCAGCGTCAGGTCAGCCACCACCCTCGCTCGAGAAACTCTCGGGCCTTTGAGACTTCATACCCCAGCTGGGTATACAAGAAGGTGGCGGCCATCTCGAAACCTGATCACCAGCTCCCGCCACCGTCACGAGACGAAGGAGCCATGAGCGATGACTGTTGTCCATGCCCTCGGCGAAGCGCTGGCGTTGACCGGCACCATGACCTGGCAGATCGCGTGGTCCCTGATCCTCGGCTTCACCCTCTCGGCGGTGGTGCAGGCCGTCGTACGCCGCGAGGCCGTCGTCAAGACGCTGGGCGACGATCGTCCCGCGACCCTGGTGAAGGCCACCGGGCTTGGAGCCGCCGCCTCCTCGTGCTCCTACGCTGCGGTGGCCCTGGCGCGCTCACTGTTCCGCAAGGGTGCCAGCTTCACGTCAGCGATCGTCTTCGAGATCGCGTCCACCAACCTCGTCATCGAGCTCGGGATCATCCTGGCCCTGTTGCTGTCGTGGGAGTTCACGCTGGCCGAGTTCGTCGGCGGCCCGATCATGATCGTGATGCTGGCGCTCGCGTTCCGGCTCTTCGTCCGCCAGAAGCTGATCGACCAGGCCCGTGAGCAGGCCGAGAAGGGGCTGGCCGGGTCGATGGAGGGCCACGCGGGCATGGACATGTCTGTCAAGGGTGAAGGCTCTTTCGCGGCGCGGCTGTTCTCGAAGGAGGGCGCCACGTCGGTGTCCCATATCTTCGTCATGGAGTGGGCCTCGGTCCTGCGCGACATCGTCATCGGGCTCCTGGTGGCCGGGGCCGTGGGAGCCTGGGTGCCGGAATCGTTCTGGCAGTCCCTGTTCTTGTCCGATCACCCGACGCTGGCCAAGATCTGGGGACCGGTCATCGGCCCGGTCATCGCCGTCTTGAGCTTCGTCTGCTCGATCGGAAACGTTCCCCTGGCGGGCGTGCTCTGGAACGGCGGGATCAGCTTCGGGGGCGTGATCGCGTTCCTGTTCGGCGACCTCATCATCATCCCGATCCTGATCATCTACCGGAAGTACTACGGGACCAAGATGATGCTGGTGTTGCTCGCGATCTTCTACGCAACGATGGTCCTGGGCGCCTACGTCATCGAGTTCCTCTTCGGCGGACTCGGACTCGTGCCCTCGACCCGGGACGCGCAGGTAGCCGAAGCCGGCATCGCGTGGAACTACACGACCTGGCTCAACCTTGTCTTCTTCTTGCTGGCGGCAGCGCTGCTCACACGCTTCTTCTCCACCGGGGGAGCCCCGATGCTCAAGATGATGGGTGGCGACCCTGACGACAGCCATGAGCCCGCGACGCAGTAGCCACCACCGTCGCTGCATACCCGGCCCCCGTTGCGGGTACGCCAACCGGGTAGCCGATGCGGTCTTGCCGGTGAAACCCACTCCCGAAGGAGGCACTTCGTGGCTCTCGCTGCTGCCCACCAGGTCGTCGTCGTCACCGGAGCCACCGGCGGAATAGGACGCGCCACTGCCCGCGCCTTCGGCGCGCGTGGCGCCGCCGTGGCGCTGCTTGCCCGTGGCACGAAAGGCCTCGAGGCGGCCGCCGAAGACGTCGAGGACGCAGGCGGGAAGTCCTTGACGGTGGCCGTGGACGTCGCAGACGCGGCGGCGGTCGAGGCAGCCGCCGAGCGCGTCGAGCGCGAGCTCGGACCGATCGACGTGTGGGTCAACGTTGCCTTCACCTCCGTGTTCGCGGCGTTCACCGAGATCGAGCCCGAGGAGTTCCGACGGGTCACCGACGTCAACTACCACGGCTACGTCTACGGCACGCGGGCCGCGCTGAAGCGGATGCTGCCGCGCGACCGCGGCGCCATCGTCCAGGTCGGGTCGACGCTTGCGTACCGCGGCATCCCGCTGCAAAGCGCCTACTGCGGCTCCAAGCACGCCTTGCAGGGGTTTCACGAGTCTTTGCGGACAGAGCTGTTGCACGACAAACGAAATGTCCACGTGACGATGGTCCAGATGCCGGCCGTCAACACACCACAGTTCTCGTGGGTGCTCTCTCGACTGCCGAAGCAGGCCCAGCCGGTGCCACCGATCTACCAGCCCGAAGTCGCCGCTCGTGCTGTGCTCTACGCCGCGGACCATCCCCGGCGCCGGGAGTACTGGGTGGGTGCGAGCACGATGGGGACCCTGGTTGCCAACGCCGTTGCACCGGGGCTTCTGGACCGCTACCTCGCCCGGACCGGCTTCGCATCGCAGCAGACGGACCAGCCGCGACCGTCCGACCAGCCGGCCAACCTGTGGGAACCCGCCGACGGCGAGGCTGGCCACGACTTCGGGGCGCACGGGATCTTCGACGACCGCGCGCACGCACGATCAGCCCAGCTGTGGGCGTCTCAACATCACGGTCTCGTCCTCACTGGTCTCGCCACGGCTGCCGGCCTTGGGCTGGCGACGCTGCGCCAGTGGGTACGCCGATGAGGGCTGCGGCTCTGGTACGCGCAGTCGCAGGCAGCGTGGAGCTGGTCGCACCCGGCCTGCTGGCCAGGGGTACCGCGGCGGACGTCGTGACGCGTCGGGCCGTGCGCGTACTCGGCATTCGCGATCTCACCCAGGCCTGGTTCACGTCGGCCTGGCCGAACCGCAACACGATCTCGGTCGGAGTGGCCGTCGACGGTCTGCATGCCGCATCGATGTTCGCGCTGGCCCTGGTGGATCCACCGCGCCGGCGTCCGGCTCTCGTCAGCGCGGTGGGCGCCCTCGCGTTCGCCCTGCAAGGGGCTGCGGAGCTCCGCACCAGCCGCGGCGATCTGCTGCATACCTGACTGCGCTGGCGGGCTCGTCGGACAGCTCGAAGACGCGGATCCGCCCCGGCAAACCGTGGTGACGAGTGCACCCGAGGCGGTGTTCGGCCCCGATCAAGAAGAGTCTTTCCGTTGCGGCGGCAAAGGCGTATCTTGCTTCCAGCATCAGTGTTCGGCCTAGACCTAGCCGAAGGGGTGTTCGCAATGCCCGTTTCTCGTTCGCTCAGTGAAACAATTGATGTCGTCGCCCAACGTGCCGTTCAATGCAGGAGCCTGACCGGGACGATGGAGACCCTCACGCACGCGGTTCTCGACACCATTCCAGGCGTGCATTACTCCTCGATATCGCTCGGAGACAACGGCGGGGAACTCGAGACGTTGGCGCCGACTCATTCGCTGGCTGCCACCGTCGACGAGCTGCAGTACAAGCTGCATGAAGGGCCCTGCTTCGACGTCGTCGCAGGACAGCGGATGGTCGTGTCGAACGACCTTGCTGCCGACACACGCTGGCCGACCTTCGCGCCGCGGGCTGCCGAGTTCGGGCTCGGTGCACAGATGGCCGTCGTCCTCGTCGACGAGCCGCGGCGTCGTGCCTCGCTGAACCTCTACTCGCGGCAGGGCGGTGCATTCGACGTTGACGCCGAGGTCGCCGAACAGCTCGCCGCGCGGGCAGCTCCGTTGCTCATGCTCACCGAGACGATCCAACAGCTCGATCAGGCGCTGGAGTCGCACTCGATCATCGGCCAAGCTCTTGGCATCGTGATGCAGAGGCTCGACCTCGACCGCAGCGGTGCCTTCGCGTACCTCACCCGGGTCTCACAGACCACCAACGTCAAGCTGCGGGTGGTGGCAGGCCAGATCGTCGAAGAGCTTCAACAGTCGCATCGCGTGACAGCCGCCGGACGGCACACCTCCACGGACCGGTGGCTCGCAGGGTGAGCCTGGCTGCACCGATTCGCGGACGTGCGCACGTCAGCGCGACTTCGCCCGATCTCGCGGTGAGACGACCGGCTGCGCCAGTGCCACCAGATCCAGCGCGCCGGTGATGTTCCGAAGGTTGATGAGGAGGGCGCCGTACAACGGCCACAGCCGGTCACCGAGGTCGTGCTCGACGAGGTCGAGGCTGAGGTCGTCGATCCGCCACCGCATGTCGTGAAGGGTATCCGCGTCTGCCTGGCTGACAGCTTGGCCGACGTCCCAGAGCATGGAGGTCCACGGTCCCGAAAAGCTCTCCGACCACGCGGAGTGATCCAGCTCGTGTCGCTGCAGGCTCCGCGCCATGCTGCGCGTCTCCGCGAGCGCTTGCTCGAGCCGGCGAAGGACGTCGGACATGGCCGGGCTCCCCTCGACGCCGAGCCGACGACGCCGGAAGTTGAAGCGCGTGCTCTCGCCGGCCAGCTCGACCAGCGCCCAGGCGTCATCGACGTGCTGGTCGAGTTCGTTCGCCCGAGTGATCCACTCCCCGGCGGTGTCGGAGGTGAGTCCGGCTCTGATGTCGGTGGCCATTTGGGTCAGCAACGCTCCGAGCCGGTCGTCGATGGCGTCGACGCGACGGGCGGCAAACCGGTCGCTCAGCGGTGGCCAGACCAGCAGGTTCACCAAGACACCGACTGCGATCCCGACCGCCGTGTCGAGCAGCCGGGTCTCGAGCGTGGCGGAGTTGTCGCCGTAGCCGGTCGTGAGAACCACCAACGTGGTCGTCGCCACGGTCAGCCCTTCGCTGCCCAGCCGATGGTGCCGCCCCACGAGCAGCGAGATCAGGACCGCGAAACCCAGCGTGACGGCGTTGAATCCGAGCAGGTCGCCGAAGAGGTAGGCGATCAGCACCCCCAACACGCTCGCGCCCACCTGGCGAACGCCACGACTGACGCTGCGATAGACGGTCGCGTGCACGGTGAGCAGGGCCGACCACGGCGCGAGGAACGCTTGGCCCTCCCCGATCAGCTGAACGGCGATCAGCCAGGCAACGACGGCAGCGGCGGCGGTCTTGACCGTCTGGGTGAGGCCGCCGTAGAACACCGGATCGTTCCATCGTCGACGAAGTGCGTCCGTCAACGGTCGTGGAGGACTCGGAACGCGCACGACCTCTCGTACCCAAACCCGGTCGGCTCCAAGCCGGGTTCGACCCAGAGGCGTGGTCTGGTCGTCGCGCGCGGCCTCGGACAGGACGACGTACTCGGCGTGGGCCCATGGCCTCAGGGGACCAATCCGGCGTAAGGTGAGCCCGGACCTACGCAGAAGCACCCAGATTTCCGGGGGACTTGATGACCAGCACACCAGACGACCGCAATCGCGTACTCAACGCCGACGACGTCGAGCGTTTCAGCAAGCAGTTCGAAGCCAGTCCGGCCTACCGGATTGCACAGAACGCGGTCACCGCGACGAGTCTCGACGAGGTCGCCCTCGACCGGTCAGTGGTCAACTCGATGGCCACCTCCATGTCGACTGTGCTCGACGACTGGGAGGTCACCAACCAGAAGCAGAGCGGCCGCTGCTGGCTCTTCGCGGGTCTCAACCTGCTGCGTCCGGCCGCAGCGAAGACCATGGGAGTCAAGGACTTCGAGTTCTCTCAGAACTACCTCCTCTACTGGGACAAGCTCGAGAAGGCGAACTTCTGGCTCGAGGCCATCATCGAGACCGCCGATCGCGACGTCGATGACCGCACCGTGGCGCACCTGCTGGCCAACGCAGCTGAAGACGGTGGTCAGTGGAACATGTTCGTCGCGCTGGTCCGCAAGCATGGTCTGGTTCCCAAGGACGCGATGCCCGAGACGCACTCGTCGTCCAAGACCCACATGATGAACCGTTCGATCAGCCAGCTGATGCGGCGCGCGGCGCGTGACCTGCGTCAGCAGGCAGCGAACGGCGCCTCCGCCGACCAGCTCCATGCCGGCAAGCTGGCCACCCTGGAGGTCATGCATCGCATCCTGAGCATCCACCTCGGTACTCCCCCGACCAGCGTGCAGTGGCAGTGGAACGACAAGGACAAGAACTTCCACCGCGACGACACGATGACGCCGCAGGAGTTCGCGGAGAAGTACGCCGAGCTGCCATTGGACGACTACGTCTGCATCGTGCACGACCCGCGAGAGTCCAGCCCGGTTGGTCGTACCTACACCGTCGAATACCTCGGCAACGTGGTCGGGGCGCCCCCGGTGGTCTACCTGAACGTGGACGTTGCGGTGATCCGCGAGCTGACCATGGCCACGATCCGCGGCGGCGAGCCTGTCTGGTTCGGCTGCGACACCGGCAAGATGTCGAACATGGAGCGCGGCTACTGGGACGAGCGGCTCTACGACTACGACGGTGTCTACGACGCCGACCTCTCGCTGGACAAGGCCGACCGGCTGCTGCACCACGACACGTTGATGACGCACGCCATGCTGTTCACCGGCGTCGACGTCGTCGCCGGCCCCGACGGAGCAGACGTCCCCCGGCGTTGGCGGGTCGAGAACAGCTGGGGTGACGAGAAGGCCGACAAGGGTTTCTGGACGATGAACGACAACTGGTTCGGCGAGCACGTCTTCGAGGTCGCCGTACGTCGCTCGGCCTTGCCACAGGAGCTGCAGGCCGCCCTCGACCAGGAGCCGATCGTGCTTCCTGCCTGGGACCCGATGGGTGCTCTCGCGCAGGGCTGACGCCGACCCGCCGAGAACCTCGGCACCACACCGCGGTCAACTGTCCGCGGCCACCCGTAACGTGGTGGCATGCCCCTGAGCTTCCAGGTCACCGTCGACTGCGCCGACCCACATGCCCTTGCCGAGTGGTGGGCAGAAGCGCTGGAGTGGGATGTCGAGCCGTCCAACCCCGACTTCATCCTCGACATGATCGGTCAAGGCCTCGCGACCGAGGACGACACCACGACGCACCGGGGAGTGCTTGTCTGGAAGACCGGCGCCGCCATCCGCCATCCGGATCCGGACGCCGGGCCGGGAGCCCGGATCCTCTTTCAGCAGGTTGCGGAGCGCAAGACGGTCAAGAACCGGGTCCACCTCGACGTACGCCCCGGCCGGGACGACGCGGACGACGTCGTCGCCCGGCTGACCGCTCACGGCGCCCGAGTCCTGCACCACGGTCAGCGGGCCCACACACCTGGGTCACCCTCGCCGACCCCGAGGGCAATGAGTTCTGCTTGGGGTGATGGCCGGTCAGCGGCGGTGGAGGAGGAAGAGAGCGCGGTCGTCGCTCTCGGACTCCACACTGGCGACCAAACGATCGGCGCCGTGCACGAAGCCGTGTTGGACCAGCCGTTCGGCCTCTCCGAGCAGCTTGTCGATGCCGTAGGCGATGTCGCGCTTGGGCGTCTCGACCAGACCATCGGTGTAGAGAAGCAGAGCGTCGCCCGGCATCATCCGGCCGCGATACGTCGTGTAGACGGCTCGATTGATCAGGCCGAGCACCGGTCCCTCGGTCCAGTGCACGACCCATCGCCCCGACCCTGCATTGAACTGCAGGGCAGGCGGATGCCCGGCGGTCCTCACCTCGAAGACTCCGTTGCGCAGGTTGATCGACAGGTGCACGGCGGTTGCGAAGCCCTCACTCCACTCCTGGCGCATCAGGTACTCGTTGGCGGCCGGCAGGAACTGGTCCTGTGGCAGCGCCCCGAGCAAGCCCCCGAACGCACCGGACAGCAGAAGGGCGCGCGAGCCGGCGTTCACCCCCTTCCCCGACACGTCCACCACAGCGACTTCGAGGACGTCGCCCTCGATCGCCTTGGCCGCAACGATGAAGTCACCGGCGAACGAGGCCCCTCCCGCGGAGCGCATCACGGCCTCGGCGTGCCACGCGTGAGGCAGCGCCGGCAACTGGCTCTGGCTGGCGAGCCGGTCCCGCAGGTCGATGAGCATCGACTCACCACGCGTCGAGCCGATGCCCAGCTGCTGACGGTGGTGTGCGTACCAGTGCACCAGCGCCATCACGACCACGACCACCGCGATGACGCCGCTGCGCTGCACGGACATCGGGTCGACGGTGGCGACCGATGCCGTCAGGCACACAGCAACCACCAGGTCGAGGATGATCAGCTGCCCGATGGCGAGCACGTTCATCGCGAGCACGAGGGGGATCACGAAGCTGCTCAGGGGCCAGTAGCTCTCGAATGCGGCGTTGAACACCATGAGCATCAGCGTCAAAGCGCTCAGCGACACCAACCAGGTGCTGTTGGTCTCGTGAACGACCCGCAAGAGCCCGGCCCGTGCGCGCCGGATTCCCCGGCTTACCGGGTTGCGGCGTGCGGAGATCGCACGGGGGGTGCCTGCCACGGGTCAGAGAGTAACCAACCCGGCCCTTGGTGGGAGGTCGACCTCCGTCGCTGTGAACAAGCTGTCACCTGCCACAGGCTCACCGACGCCGCTGGCAGGTGGGGCACCAAAACAAGTTGCGCCCCTCGAGCACCCTCGTCTTGACGGTGGAACCGCAGACATGACAGGGCCTCCCGTCCCGCCGATAGACGTAGACCTCGCCGCCGTGGTCGTCGACTCGCGGATCGCGCCCCATGGCCTCCGGCTCGTGTTCGGGCCGGACCGTGTCGATCCGCCCGGTCTGGACGCCGTAGTCCATCAGGTCGACGAGGTCGGCCCAGATGGCCTCCCACCGGCGCCTGCTGACCTTCACGCCTGGCGTCAGCGGGTGCAGCCGCGCCCGGAACAACGACTCGGCGCGGTAGACGTTCCCGACACCTGCCAGCACCGACTGGTCCATCAGCAGCGCACCGATGGACTTCTTGCTCTTGGTGATGCGACCGAACGCCTTGGACGGGTCCGCGTCGGCGCGGAGGGGGTCCGGACCGAGCTTGGCGAGAATGCCCTCCATCGAGTTCGCCGAGATCAGCTCACACGTGGTCGCGCCGCGCAGATCGGCGTACGCCGTCCTCCCCACCAGCCGGAGTCGTACCGCCCCGATGGGCGGAGGAGGCGGCCCCTCCTCGATCGTGAAGACTCCGATCAACCCCAGATGGACGTGCACGATCGTCAACGCGGCCGGGTCCGTCGCCGCAGCGGGATCGATGTCCCCCGGCACGGCAGCGAAGTGGATGAACAGGTGTTTGCCCGCCGACTCCGCCAGCTCCAGGATGTGTCCGTCGACGATCGAAGCCTCCTCGCTGAACCGCCCCTGAGGACTGGTGACCTCGATGACCTGGCCGCCGAAGGCCGCGCTCAGGTCTGCGCCGAGCCGGAACAGGGTGTGACCTTCGGGCATCGCGGGCTAGACCGCGCCGCCGCCGGAGTCGCTCAGGTCCGCGCCGGCCGCCTGGGGCAGCATGCCGCTGTCCTCGAACGCGGTGAGCATCGCGATCCGACGGACGTGCCGCTCCTCACCCGTGAAGTCGGTGGACAGAAAGACCTCGACAAAGCGCGTCGCTTCGTCCACGGAATGCATCCGGGCTCCCACGGCGACGACGTTCGCGTTGTTGTGCAGGCGAGCGAGGCTTGCGGTCTCGTCCGACCAGGCCAGGGCAGCTCTGACCCCGTCGACCTTGTTGGCGGCGATCTGCTCACCGTTGCCAGAACCGCCGATCACAACACCCAAGCTTCCGGGGTCGGCCACGACCGCAAGGCCGGCACGCAGGCAGTAGGGCGGGTAGTCGTCAGCGGCGTCATAGACATACGGACCGTGGTCGATCGGCTGATGGCCGTGGTCACGCAGCCATCCGACGAGATGGTCCTTGAGCTCGAGTCCGGCATGATCAGAGCCCACATGAACGCGCATGGTGGAAATCCTTTCACGGTGGCCTAAGCCCAGCGGCCGGCGACTCACTCGTCCACGGCGGCCGGGTCATCCAGGACGCCTTGCAGAAAGGCGGCGACCTGCCGCACGGCGAGCTCCGACGCGTCGAACAGGTCCGGCCACCGCCAGAAACCATGGATCATGCCGAGGTAGCGCACTCCGCTCGCGGGGACCCCGGAGCTGGACAGCCGCGCGACCAGCAGCTCGCCTTCGTCGCGCAAGGGATCGTGCTCGGCGGTGATCACCAGCGTGGGCGGCAGCTCGGAGAGATCGGCGTGCAGCAGGTCGAGCTCTCCCTCGATGACCGCCTCCGGCCCCAGGTAGCTGCGCCAGTACCAGTCCATCTCCGCAGCCGTGAGACCGCCGGTCTCCTCACCATAGGACGGCTGGGATCCGGTGGGATCCAGGCATGGATACACCAGGACGGCTGCGGTCAGCGAGCGGTTGCGCAACGCGGCGACCAGGGCGAGCTGCCCTCCGGCGCTGTCACCCGCCACAGCGAGCGTGGCCGCATCGACGGCGAGCTCCGGCCCGTGAGAGCGCGCCCAAGCCAGCGCACGGTCGACGTCATCACAAGCCGCGGGATAGCGGTGCTCGGGTGCCCGTCGGTAGTCCACGGCCAGTACTGCCCAGCCGGTGCGGTTGGCAAGCCTGCGCCAGTGCGCGTCGTGCGTCTCGATCTCACCCAGCACGAAGCCACCGCCGTGCAGGCCGATCAGAAGTGGCGCGTGGCGACGTGGCCGGAACAGGCGGCAGGAGACTCCGTCCGCGTCCACGTCCACCACTGCGTCGACGTGCTCACGCAGGTCCCCCGCGGCATCACGCAGCCCCTGTTCGCGGCGCGCAGGGAGGTCGAAAGACGAGTCGCCGGGCGGCGGGGCCTGACGCCACAGGGCGGCGGCGCGTTCAGCCTGAGGGTGCAGCATGAGCCCAGCCTGACACGTCCGCCACGTAAGGTTCGGGCGGTAGGGGCCGGGTCGGTCTCAGGCGAACGAGGGCTTGGCCTCGCGGCTGCGCTTGAGCTCGTAGAACCCCTCGACGCCGGAGACCAACCGGACTCCGTCCCAGAGCCGCCCCGCCTGCTCGCCCCGCGGGATCGGCGTCACGACAGGGCCGAAGAAGGCCACGCCCTCCACCGAGATGACCGGCGTACCCACGTCGTAACCCACCTGGTCCATTCCTGCGTGATGGGACTTCTTGATCGCGTCGTCGAACTCCGTGGATTCCATGGCGTCGATCAGGTCGGCATCCAGGTCCGCGGCCTCGAGCGCGGCCGCGATGGTCTCTCGGCTGCTTTCGAGACCCTGGTTGTGGAGGCGCGTTCCGAGCTCGGTGTAGAGGCGGTCCAGCACGGCGTTCTCGTTGCCGGAGCTGCGCTCCGCGGCGGCCTCGCACACCCGCACCGGCCCCCAGGTGGTACTCAGGAACTCGCGGTAGTCGTCGCTCAGACCCGTCTTGTCCTGGTTGAGGTAGGCCAGGCTCATCACGTGCCACTCGACGGTGACGTCGCGAACCTCGGCGACCTCCTTCATCCAGCGGGAGGTGATCCAGGCCCAGGGGCATCTCGGATCGAACCAGAAGTCGGCGGTGACGTGGGCGGGAGCCGGCGCGGCAGGCTGCGTCGTGGGTGCGGACGACATGTCACTCCTCATCAGGTGAGAATGGGATGTTCAGGACAGATATGTCAATGAACCCTCAACTTGATTGCAACTCACAATCCCGTGCCTTCATTCCCGAAGCCGCGTGCGAGGATAACTGCCATGCCTGGGATCAACCTCACCCGCGACGAGGCGGCCGAGCGTGCTCGCCTTCTCGACGTGTCCGCGTACGACATCACGCTGGACCTGACCACGTCGGAGACGACGTTCGGCTCCACGACCGTGATCCGGTTTTCCTGCGCCGAGCCCGGCGCGTCGAGCTTCGCCGACCTCGTGGGCGCGACCGTCCGCGAGATCACGCTCAACGATCGCCCGCTGGACCCGGCGTCGTACGCCGACAGCAGGATTCCGCTGTCGGACCTGCAGGCCGACAACGAGTTGCGCGTCGTAGCCGACTGCGCCTACAGCCACACCGGTGAGGGTTTGCACCGCTTCGTGGACCCGGCCGACAAGCTGGTCTACCTCTACACGCAGTTCGAGGTCCCGGACGCGCGCCGGGTGTTCACCACCTTCGAGCAGCCCGACCTCAAGGGTGAGTTCACGTTCCACGTGACAGCGCCCTCGCACTGGCAGGTCGTCTCGAACTCCGCGACCCCAGAGCCTGAGGACCTGGGCCTCGGCCGCTCCGTCTGGCACTTCGAACCGACCAAGCGGATGTCCACCTACATCACGGCGCTGGTCGCCGGCGAGTACGCAGTGGTGCGTGACAGCTATCAGGGCGAGCGGGATGAGATCCCCCTCGGGATCTTCCTGCGCCAGTCGTTGGTCCAGTACCTCGACGCCGACGACATCTTCGAGGTCACCAAGCAAGGGTTCGCGTACTTCGAGGACCGCTTCGACATGGCCTACCCGTTCGGCAAGTACGACCAGCTGTTCGTGCCGGAGTACAACATGGGCGCGATGGAGAACGCCGGTTGCGTGACGTTCCGCGACGAGTACATCTACCGCAGCCGCCAGACCCGAGCGGCGTACGAGGGTCGCGCCAACACGATCCTGCACGAGATGGCGCACATGTGGTTCGGCGATCTCGTGACCATGAAGTGGTGGGACGACCTGTGGCTCAACGAGTCGTTCGCGGAGTGGGCGTCACACCAGGCAGCCACCGATGCGACTCAGTACGACGAGGCGTGGACCAACTTCTGCAACGCCCGCAAGACGTGGGCGTACCGGCAGGACCAGCTTCCCTCGACGCACCCGATCGCAGCGGACAACTACGACCTCGAGGCGGTCGAGGTCAACTTCGACGGCATCACCTACGCCAAGGGCGCCTCGTCGCTGCGGCAGCTGGTCGCCTGGGTCGGCCAGGACGAGTTCTTCGCTGGTCTGCGCGTCTACTTCGAGCGGCACGCCTACGGCAACACCGAGCTCGGTGATCTGCTCAAGGCCCTCGAGGAGACCTCCGGCCGCGAGCTTGGTTCGTGGACGAAGGAGTGGCTGCAGACCTCTGGTGTCAACACCGTGCGGCCGCGCTTCGAGGTCGATGATTCCGGCGCCTTCAGCTCCTTCTCGATCGAGCAGACGGCTCACCCGGAGTTCCCGGCCCTGCGGCGGCACCGGCTCGCGGTCGGTCTCTTCGACCTGTCCGACGGAGCGCTGGTGCGCCGTACGAGCGTCGAGATCGACGTCTCGGGCGACGAGACGGATGTGCCGGAGCTGGTGGGGCAGCAGCAGCCCGACCTGGTGCTGCTCAACGACGGTGACCTCACCTACGCCAAGGTGCGTCTGGACGAGCGCTCGCTGGCGACGGTGGTGGGCAACATCGACCGCTTCACCGAGTCCCTCCCCCGCGCGTTGTCCTGGGGAGCGGCCTGGGACATGACCCGTGACGCCGAGATGCGCGCCACCGACTGGGTCGATCTCGTGCTGCGCGGGATCGGCATCGAGACGGACCTGTTTGCCGTCCGCTCGCTGGTCGCGCGCACCGGTCAAGCGGTCTCGCAGTTCACCGCGCCCGCCAACCGGGCCGCCGTCGCCGCCCGCTGGGAAGAGGGCCTGCTCGGCCTGGTCCGCGGCGCCGAGCCTGGCAGCGACCAGCAGCTCGGCTTCGTCCGCGGGCTGGCGCAGGCAGCACACAACGACGAGGCGCTCGGCCTCCTGTCCGGCCTGCTCGACGGGACGACCACGCTCGACGGGCTGAAGGTCGACACCGACCTGCGCTGGCAGCTGCTGAACGGACTCACCCGGGAGGGCCGCGCCGATGACGACGCGGTCGACCGAGAGCTCGACCGCGACATGACGATCTCCGGTCAGGAGCACGCCGCATCAGCCCGAGCGGCGATGCCCACGGCGGAGGCCAAGGCGCACGCGTGGCGGGAGGCCGTAGAGAATCCTGACGTCCCGAACGAGACGCTTCGCAGCATCGCGCTCAGCTTCAACCAGGCCGGCCAGGACGACGTCCTGCGCGACTACCTGCCGAAGTACCTCGCAACCGCGGAGACCATCTGGGAACGGCGAGGGGTGCACGTCGCCTCGACCATCCTGGGCTACATGTTCCCGACCACGATGGCCACGCAGGCGACCCTCGACACGACCGACGCCTGGCTGTCCTCCACCAAGGCCAACCCCGCCGCTCGACGCCTGGTGTCGGAGGGCCGCGACGACGTCGCTCGCGCGTTGGCGGCCCAGGCCCGCGACGCCCAGCCCTGACACCTGCACCGCCCGGCCCCGCGAATTGCGGTCAGGGCGTGTCGGTGTGCAGGCTGGCGACCGGCTTGGCGAGCGGAGCCAGCTGTTGCAGGCCGGCCATCAGCCCGCGCGTCAGGTCACCGGTCGCGAAGGCGGTCTGCATGTTGATCGCAGCCAGCGCGGCCTGGCCGTTCGACAGGCTCCGGCGTACATGCGCGCCGGTCACGATCTCCAGGGCCCGACCGGCGGGGTCGACGTGGATCAGCACGCTGGTCGCCGGGTCCGCCAGGTCGGCGTGCAGCCGTTCGGCGTACTCCCGGGGCGGTCCCTCTGACGGCCCGACGTGTACCGCGAAGGTACGACCGGACACGAGTTCGGCGTCAGCGACAGCCTTGGCGATCTCCTGGCGCTGCAACGGGGTGAAGGCGTCACCAGCTGGCACTGGCGCCGCCTGAGTCATCACCGGGCGTCTGGTCGCCGTGGCGGGCTGATGACGAGCTCTCCAGGGCGGGCGTGCCCGCCTCGGTACCGCCGACCGTCGGCGCCCCGAACCACTCGGCATCGGCGTCCCACTGCTGGCTCGGGCGATACCGCGGCCCGTTGGCCAACGACGGGGCCATCACCAGCAAGGTGATCACCGCGATGATCAGGACCGGCAGGCCCGCGAAGAACAGCAGGGCGTGCAGCGTCGACATCGGCGAAGGGTCGTCCCAGGTACCGGGGGTGCCAGCGAGATTCACGCTCCTACGGTACTGCCTGGGCGGTCTGTCGTCGGACCCTGCCCGGCCCGACGCGAGACGAATCCGCCTCTTGTACCGTCAGGGCTGCACGGCTCACCCCGAGCGCCCCTGACCCCGAAGGAGCATCGTGGCTGCCACCGACGCCTGTGACCCAGGTGACGACCTGTGTCGATACGTCGCCAACCTCACGGACAACGAATGGCTGGCTCGCGCGTCGAACTGGCTGATCGCCAAACCTGCCGCGATCCTCACGCTGATCGTCATCGGGATCGTGGTCCGCTGGATCGTGCACCGCGCGGTCGACCGCCTCACTCGCCGCGCTGCCACGGGCACGGTCCCGGGGGTGATCGCTCGCGGCAAGGTCCCGCAGATGTTCATCGAGCACAACGCCGCCCTCACCGAGCGCCGGCAGCAGCGCTCCGAGACCATGGGTGGCCTGCTCAAGAGCATCACCACCGGGGTCGTGATGACGATCGTCGTCTTCATGGTGATCGCCCAGCTCGGCTACAACATCGCGCCGCTGATCGCCAGCGCCGGCATCATCGGTGTCGCCCTCGGTTTCGGCGCTCAGAGCCTCGTCAAGGACTTCCTCAGCGGCATCTTCATGATCCTCGAGGACCAGTACGGCGTGGGTGACTCGATCAACGTCGGCACGACCAGCGGCATCGTCGAGGCCGTCGGACTACGGGTGACCCGGCTGCGCGACGTCAACGGCACGGTCTGGTACCAACGCAACGGCGAGATCCTCGCGGTGGGCAACATGAGCCAGAACTGGGCCCGGACCGTGCTCGACATCCCGGTCGCCTTCTCGGAGGACCTCACCCGGATCCGCGAGATGCTGCGCGATGTCGCGCACGACCTCTGGGAGGACGCCGACTTCCGTGGCGACATCCTCGAAGAACCCGAGGTCTGGGGCGTCGAGCGCTGGGATCCCGACGCGGTCGTCGTCCGGGTCGTCCTCAAGACCGCACCGCTCAAGCAGTGGGCGGTCGCCCGCGAGATGCGCGAACGGATCAAGGACCGCTTCGACGCCGAGGGGGTTGAGATCCCGTTCGCACAGCGGGTGGTCTGGCACCGCAACGCCCCCGCGACTGCCGCAGAGCAACAGCCCGGGGGCGGCGACGACAACTAGTCCTTGAGCGCCGCGTCCAGCGTGATCGTCGTGGCCTTGAGCGCCTGGGAGACCGGGCAGTTCTCTTTGGCGTCCTCGGCGGCCGCGACGAACTTGTCGTTGCTCAGCCCTTCGACGCGAGCCCGGATCGTCAGGCGGATCTCGGTGATGCCCTTGCCGGGGACGAAGTCGACCTCAGCCTTGGTGTCGAGCTCCTGAGCGGGATTGCCACCGCCGGCCAACACGTTCGAGAGCTGCATGTTGAAGCACGACGAGTGCGCCGCTGCGATCAGCTCTTCGGGGCTGGTGCGGCCCTCGGGCGCCTCGGCGCGGGAGGCCCAGGTGACATCGAACGTGCCAAGGTTGGACGAGTCGAGAGACACGGTGCCGGATCCCTCGAAGAGCGTGCCTTCCCAGTGGGCGTTGGCGGTGCGGGTCGTGGCCATGCTGACCTCCAAGGTCGTTGGTGCTGCGTGAGAGAGGGTGCATCGAGCCCAACGCCGACGGCATTGCCGTTGCGCGTCGCGGGCTTGACACAATGGTGAGGTGACGGCACCCGAACAGACCGAACAGTCCTTCTACGACGCCGTCGGCGGCCACGACACGTTCGTGCGGCTCGTCGACCGATTCTATGCCGGAGTAGCCGCCGACCCAATGCTTCGACCGCTGTACCCCGAGGAGGACCTCGGTCCGGCGGCGGAGCGGTTCCGGATGTTCCTGGAGCAGTACTGGGGTGGTCCGACGACGTACTCCGACACCCGCGGGCACCCACGGCTGGGAATGCGGCACGCACCCTTCGCGGTGACCCCCGCAGCACGCGACCGGTGGCTCGCGCACATGCATGACGCTGTCGGCGAGTCCGGTATGTCACCTGAGCACCAGCAACAGTTCTGGGAGTACGTCGCGCGGGCGGCACACTTCCTGGTCAACACGTTCGAGGACGAGCCCCCGCCGTCAAGCGGATCGTCGCTGCTCTGACGCTCAGCTCGGCGCTACCGCGTCCACCATGAGCTTGTTGAGCACGTCACGCTCGATCGGGGTCAGCCGTCTCGGCCGGCCGGTGACGAGGTCCACCGGGGCCAGCACCGTCGCGGCCCGCCCGTACAGGATCCTTTTGCCGTCCGGACCTGGCTCGGCGATCTCGTAGCTGACCGTGAACGATGCGCCGCCGACCTTCGACACCCACATCTCGATCGGGTACGGCTCCTGACGAAAGGTCATCGGGCGCCGGTAGTCGATCTCGGCACGAACGACGAGGACGCCCTGCGCAAGTCCCTCAGCGCCACGTGCCGGGGCGTGCACGAAGAGCATGTCGACCCGGGCCTCTTGGAGGTACTCCAGCCAGGTGACGTTGTTCACGTGGTTGTAGGCGTCCAGGTCGGACCACCTAGGCTTCAGGTTGAACACGTGTCGGGTCACGGTTCATCTTTGCAAAGGCGGCGACGCGCCTCCCCAGGGGAGCCTCCCGGCTGAGACGCCGAGCGAAGAGACGGGGCCCACGAGTCCGGAGGTCTGCATGCCCGAAGCCGTCATCGTCGCCACCGCACGGTCCCCGATCGGCCGTGCCGGCAAGGGGTCTCTCGTCGACGTACGACCCGACGACCTCACCGCCGCCATGGTGCGGGCCGTCCTCGCGAAGGTTCCCGCGCTCGACCCCGCTGACATCGATGACCTGATGCTCGGCTGCGGGCTGCCCGGTGGCGAGCAGGGCTTCAACATCGCCCGAGTCGTGGCCGTGCTGCTCGGCTACGACCACCTGCCCGGTACGACGATCACCCGCTACTGCTCGTCGAGCGTCCAGACCTCGCGGATGGCTTTCCACGCGATCAAGGCCGGCGAAGGAGACGTGTTCGTCTCCGCTGGCGTCGAGACCGTGTCGCGCTTCGTCAACGGCAGCTCCGACAGCCATCCGGGCACCCAGAACCCGGTCTTCGACGAGGCCAGGGCGCGGACGAAGGTCACCGCCGAGGGCGGAGCCGATCCCTGGAGCGATCCGCGCGCCGAGCGGCGTCCTTCCCGACATCTACATCCCGATGGGACAGACTGCCGAGAACCTCGCCCAGTCCCGCGGCATCTCCCGTCAGGAGCTCGACGAGTTCGGCGTGCGCAGCCAGAACCTCGCCGAGAAGGCGATCGCCGCCGGCTTCTGGGAGCGCGAGATCGTGCCGGTCACCACGCCCGACGGCACCGTGGTGAGCGCGGACGACGGCCCGCGCGCCGGCGTCACGTACGAGGCGGTTTCACAGCTCAAGCCAGTCTTTCGGCCGGACGGTCTCGTCACCGCAGGGAACTGCTGCGCGCTCAACGACGGCGCCGCCGCGGTGGTGATCATGTCCGACACGAAGGCCGCCGAGCTGGGGGTGACGCCGCTGGCCCGGATCGTCGCCACCGGTGTCAGCGCATTGTCCCCGGAGATCATGGGGCTCGGTCCGGTCGAGGCCAGCAAGCAGGCGCTCGGCCGCGCCGGCATGACGATCGACGACATCGACCTGGTCGAGATCAACGAGGCGTTCGCGGCGCAGGTGGTGCCGTCGTACCAGGATCTCGGCATCGACCTCGACAAGCTCAACGTCAACGGCGGCGCGATTGCTGTCGGCCACCCGTTCGGGATGACGGGGGCCCGGCTGCAGGCCACGATGCTCAACTCGCTGGACTTCCATGACAAGACACTCGGGCTGATCACGATGTGCGTGGGTGGGGGTCAGGGCATGGCCATGATTGTCGAACGTCTGGCCTGACTCCGCCGGCCATGGTGGCCGCTCCGGCGGCACGGTCGGGTCCTTGCGCCTGTCGCTGCGCTCCTTGACGGCGCTACGGATCCTCGCCCGCACCACCTGTCGCTCCGCCTCCCCCTGAACTCGGCCAACCGTTGCGAGCCAGGGAGACGCCGGGCGCTACGGATCCTCGCCCGCACCACCTGTCGCTCCGCCTCCCCCTGAACTCGGCCAGCCGTTGCGAGCCAGTGAGACGCCGGGCGCTACGGATCCTCGCCCGCACCACCTGTCGCTCCGCCTCCCCCTGAACTCGGCCAGCCGTTGCGAGCCAGTGAGACGCCGGGCGCTACGGATCCTCGCCCGTACCACCTGTCGCTCCGTCTCGCCCTGAACTCGGCCAGCCGTTGCGAACGGGCTAGACGGGGTGGCAGGGGTGGCTTCGGGAGGTCGAGCCTGTCGAGACCCCCTCGATCTCGACAGGCTGGATCAGCAGGGTTCAGGCGGCGGTGGTGACCTCGGCGGCCTGGTGCACGGCCTCGACCGCGATGACGACGTTGATCTTGTCGCCGATCATCAGCTTGTCGCCTTCGAGAGGGATGTTGAAGTCGATGCCCCAGTCCTTGCGGGACAGCGTCGTGGCGCCTTCGAAACCGACGCGGGCGTTGCCCCACGGGTCGGTGCCGACCCCGAGGAAGTCCAGGGCGAGCTCGACAGGCTTGGTCACGTCCTTGATCGTGAGCTGACCGCGGGCCACCAGGTCGCCGTCGCGGTCGACGATCTCGGTGCTCTGGAAGGTCATCGTCGGCGTGGTCTCGATGGAGAAGAAGTCGTTGGACCGCAGGTGGTTGTCGCGGTCGTCGTTGCGGGTGTCGACCGAGCTGAGGTCGATCGTGGCGGAGACCGAGGACTCCAAGGGGTTCTCTGCGATCGTCAGCGAACCTTCGAAAGCGCGGAACTGGCCGCGGACCTTGCTCATCAGGTGACGGACGGTGAAACCGACCTCGGAGTGGGACGCATCAATGGTCCAGGTGCCGGCCTGGAGGCCTTCGAACTGGGGGACGAGGGTGCTGGTCATCAGAGGTTACTCTCCTATGTAGTTGAGATTTCAACTTCGTACGAACACAGTACGACACCCTAATTGAAAAATCAACTATTCCTCAGGTAGGATGAGGGGTATGACGACGCAGTGGCTGGACCATGACCAGCAGCAGGCGTGGCGGGCCTACCTCGTCGGGACCACGCTCCTGATGGAGCGGCTCGACCGTGATCTCAGGGAGAGCCACGATCTGTCGCTCCCAGAGTACGAGATTCTGGTCCGATTGTCCGAAGCACCCGATCGACGGCTTCGGATGGCTGAGCTGGCCGACTCCGTCAAGAACTCCCGCAGCCGGATCACGCACACGATCGCGCGGATGGAACGAGACGATCTCGTTGCGCGCCGTCAGTGCGCCGCGGATGGGCGCGGAGTTTTCGCGGTCCTCACCGACAAGGGGGCAGCCGTGCTGGTCGATGCCGCCCCACTGCACGTGGAGTCGGTGCGGGCCGCCTTGGTCGACGTCGCCGACCCCGAGGACTTCCAGGCCGTGCGTCGGGTCTTCACCGCCGTCGCGGACACCTTGACGACCGGCAGCCCCGACCCGATCCTGAACCGAGGTCGCTCCGACTAACCCTCGTGGAGCCGGATCCGGAGATCAGTCGCGGGTGAGCCGCCGGTGCGTCACCCGGTGCGGGCGAGCCGCCTCGGCGCCGAGCCGCTCGACCTTGTTGGCTTCGTAGGCCTCGAAGTTGCCCTCGAACCAGAACCATTTGCCCTCGTCCTCGTCGTCGCCCTCCCACGCGAGGATGTGGGTCGCGGTGCGGTCGAGGAACCACCGGTCGTGCGAGGTGATGACCGCGCAGCCGGGAAACTCCAGGAGCGCGTCCTCGAGCGACTGGAGCGTCTCGACGTCCAGGTCGTTGGTGGGCTCGTCGAGGAGCAGCATGTTTCCGCCCATCTTGAGCGTCATCGCCAAGTTGAGCCGGTTGCGCTCTCCCCCGGACAGCACACCCGCCTTCTTCTGCTGGTCGGGACCCTTGAACCCGAACGATGCGATGTAGGCGCGGCTGGGCATCTCGAAGTTCGCGACCTTGATGTGGTCGAGCCCGTCGGAGACGACCTCCCAGACGTTCTTGCTGGGGTCCAACCCGCCTCGGCTCTGGTCGACGTAAGAGATCTTCACGGTCTGACCGACCTTGAGGTCGCCGTCGCTCGGCTTCTCCTCCCCGATGATCATCCGGAAGAGCGTGGTCTTGCCGACGCCGTTCGGTCCGATCACGCCGACGATCCCGGCCCGCGGGAGCTTGAAGTCCAGGTCATGCATGAGCACCCGGTCGCCGAACGACTTGCCGAGGCCCTCGGCCTCGAGCACCACGTCACCGAGCCGCGGGCCTGCCGGGATGTTGATCTCGCTCAGGTCGACCTTGCGGTTGCGATCGGCCTCGGCCGCCATCTCCTCGTAGCGGGCCAGCCGCGACTTGCTCTTGGCCTGACGCGCCTTGGGGTTCGACCGCACCCACTCGAGCTCGCGCTCCAGCATCTTGGCGCGCTTGGCGTCCTTCTGTCCCTCGATCTGGAGCCGCTGCTTCTTGGTCTCCAGGTACGTCGAGTAGTTGCCTTCGTAGGGATGCGCCTTGCCGCGGTCGAGCTCGAGGATCCACTCGGCGACGTTGTCCAGGAAGTACCGGTCGTGGGTCACGGCCAGTACGGCGCCGGGGTAGGAGGCGAGGTGGCCCTCGAGCCACTGCACCGACTCAGCGTCGAGGTGGTTGGTCGGCTCGTCGAGCAGCAGCAGCGACGGCTGCTGCAGCAGCAGCTTGCACAGAGCCACGCGACGTCGCTCGCCGCCGCTGAGCTTGTCGACGAGCCACTCAGGCGGGGGGCACCGCAGCGCGTCCATCGCCTGGTCGAGCCGACTGTCGAGGTCCCAGGCATTCGCGTGGTCGAGATCGGTCTGCAGGTCGCCCATCTCGGCCAGCAAGGTGTCGTAGTCCGCGTCGGGGTCGGCGAGCTCGGCCGAGATCTCGTTGTAGCGGTCGAGCTTGCCCTTGATCTCCCCAACAGCCTCCTCGACGTTCTCCAGCACCGTCTTGCCCTCGGTCAGAGGCGGTTCCTGCTGGAGCATCCCGACCGTGGCGTCCGGATCGATGATCGCGTCGCCGTTGGACGCGTGCTCCAGTCCCGCCATGATCTTGAGCAGCGTGGACTTGCCCGTGCCGTTCGGCCCGACGACGCCGATCTTGGCGCCGTGCAGGAAGGACAGGGTGACGTTGTCGAGGACGACCTTGTCGCCGTGTGCTTTTCGCACGTTGCGCAAGGTGAAGACGTAATCGGCCATGATGCGAAAGCCTACGGCCCACCCCTCGTGGAGTCCCAATCGACGCAAGGACGGCCCGGCCGCTCACGGGTCAGGACGCCGCCGCAAGGTCGGGTTTCGCGTCGTCCGGCTCGTACGCCGATGCGGCCACCCGCTCGATGTCCTCCAAGGCCTCTCGCACCTCGGCGGCATCGTCTCCGGTCGCCTCGGGTTGCCGTGCCGCCTTGCGGAAGGAGCTGACCCCCCGCGCCAGGTCGTGCCCCACCGACGTGGCCTCCAGGACGATCCGCGAGTTGCGCACGTCGTCCTTGGTCCACTCCTCGGTCTTCAGCCGGCCGATCACCACGACCGGGTCGCCACGTCTGATCGAGTCACGTACGTGGACGGCGAGCTGGCGCCAGCACTGCACGGTGAACCAGGTCGTCGTCCCGTCGACGTACGCCCGTTGGGTGCGGTCCCATCGGCGTGGTGTGGTCGCCAGCCGGAACGTGCTCAGGTCGGTGCTCTCACCGACCTTGCGGTGGTCGACGTCGGTGCCGACGTGGCCGACGACGTGCAGGACGGTCTCGGTCATGTGTGCTCCTCATCTCGCGCTCGGTTCGTGGCACGAGCCTGCGGTGAGTCACCGACGTCGAACGGGACAGATCCGGCCGCTGTGGACACACGCCCGAGCTATGTCCTTCTGTGGACAGCCGGGCCGGTGGGTGTCAGGCCCTGCCGTCAGCGCCGCAACGCGACCTTCGCGCCATCGCGGCAGCGCGTGTAGGCGTCGACTTCCTCGCGCATCGGCTCAACGACGAGCTCGTCGGTGACCCCGGCGATCGCCGACTTGAGCCTGGTGTCCGCACGCGAGGCTCGTCGGCGGGCTGAGACCTTGGCGGCGTACCGACAGCCGGCGGCCACGATGATGCCCAGCAGAGCCCCACCCAGCAGCAGCAGGGTGGGGACCGGAAGGCCCCGCCAGTCGAGGTCGCGCGGCTCCGGGAGTCGCAGATAGGAGAAGAACGCCAGTCCGGCCAGCCACACGCCACCGACCAGTGCGGTGATGAAGAGCAGCCACTGCAGCATCCGAACGCCCCTCCACCAGAACGGGTCGCGCGAGACCCCGAGATCGGTCGAGGCTACGGCCTTGTCCAGGGCGTCCGATACGTCATCCAGCCGCGAGACCGACGCCTGCCGCACCGCTGTGGCCCAGGGAGTGGCCATCCCCTCGGTCACGGTGTCGGCGAGCCCTCGGACCGCCGCGTCCACCCGCGCCCGTTGCACGGGCGATGGCTCGGGCAGCGAGGTGCGCGCCACGGACAGCGCGCGGTGCCGGCGATGTGAGGACGTCGAGCCTTCCCCGGGTACGCCGTCGAGGTGGAGCCGGCGCAGCGGGTTGGGCTTGAAGCGGGTCAGCCACTTCGTCACCGGCCAGCCGGTGGCCCGGCGGGCCCGCAGCCGTGACGCTGCCTCGATCGCGTCCACGACAACCGAGACGCCCGCCGCGTCGGCACAGGCGTCGACCAGCTCGTCGCGCGCGGACGCCTTGATCCCGCCGGGGTGGCCGTCGCCGGTCTGCTCCGCGATGCGCCCGGCCGCGGCTCGCACGTCGGCGGTCAGCCGCTCGCGGGAGAACTTCTTGTGCGCGACCCGGTCGATGATCGCCTTGCGCAAGTCGTCGATGCCGTCGCCCCGGGTCGCCGAGGTCGGGAACACCGGAACCGTGCCCAGCCCGTCCTCGGCGAGCAGTCGACGAACGTCCGTGACCGCACCGTCGACCTGGTCGTCCGGGATCTCGTCGACGTGGTTGAACACCACCATCATGACGTCGGCGTGCGTGCTCAGGGGCTTCAGGAACCGGTCGTGGATCGCGGCATCGGCGTACTTCTGCGGGTCGAGGATCCAGACCAGAGCATCGGCGAACTTCACCAGCCGTTCGACCTCGAGGTGGTGTGACACCTCCGTCGAGTCGTGGTCGGGCAGGTCCAGCAGCACCAGCCCCTGCAGGTCACGATCCTCGGCCGACTCGTCCAGCAAGCCCATCCGGCTGATCTGGTGCCGCTTGGGGATCCCCAGCCAGTCGAGGATCTCGTTGGCTCCGTCCGGCCCCCACGCGCAGGCCAGCGCCCATGACGTCGTGGGTCGCTTGACACCGACCGCGGCCAGGTCGAGCCCGCAGAGGTCGTTGAAGAGCGAGGACTTGCCGGAACCCGTCGCCCCGGCGAGCGCCACGATCGTGTGTTCTGCGGACAGTTTCAGGCGTGCTGTCGCCCGCTCGGCGACCTCGGCGGCGTCGGCGACCAGCGCGTCGTCGAGGCGACCCCGGGCCGCCTCGACGGCACGCTCGAGCCCCTCGACCCGGGCCACGACGTCCGTACGCCCGGTCGCCTTGCGGAGTGTCTCCACCACGGCGCTCATACCTGCGTCCCCGCCCAACGGACGTCATCGACCTCACGAGACAAGGTGAGCAGCCGGTCAGCGGCACCGGGCGGCACCGCGTGCGCCTCGAGGACCCCGAGAAAGCGCTGGCGCTCCTGCAAGAAGAGCTCCTCGACACGTCGATGCAGATCCTGACGTGCCGTCTCTGCGAGGCTGCGCACGGCCTGGTCGCCGAACACCGCCTCGAGGATCTTCTGACCCATCACGGCCGTGCCGCCGGCCACGCCCACCTCGGCTCCGGTCAGCCCGGCCGTCGAGGTGAAGATCACGACCATCAGCGCCACGCCCAACCCGTTGACGCCGTACGCGAGGAACCGAGCGGTGGCGCGGCGGTCGCTTCCCTCGTGGCGGACCAGGTCGAGGACGGCGCCCTGCCAGTCGCGCACGGAGCGTTCGACGCGGGACCGCAGGTCTCGAGACGCCCGCCCGATGTCGCCCGGCGCCTGGTCGAGAAGGTGAGTGCCCGCGGGTAGGGACCGCCAGGCCAGTGCCGCGCGCTCGGCCGCGGACTCGGCATGCTCGATGATCAAGGTCTCGAGACCGGACTCGACGGCCACCGTCAGCTTCTGCGCGGGTTGCGGGCGACCGCGGGCAGCGTTCAGCAGGCGGTCCCGCATCCGACCGACCTTGTCCTCCAGGCTGCGCAGCAGCTCGCCGGTCCCGACGAACTCCTGCCAGCGAGCCAGCACCTCTCCCCGCAGTAGCGTGCCGTCCTGGGTAGCGGCGTCGAACTCGGCCAGCCGGTCGGCGTAGACCTTGACCACGTCGCCTCGCAGCTGCACCGAGATCTGCTCCTGTGCGACCAGCGCCTTGGAGATCTCGCGGGTGCGATGACCGATCGAGTGGACGGCACCGTCGAGCGTCTTGCGCACGACGACGGCCCGGGCATCGCTGTCGGCCGCGAGCCCGTCGAGCCAGCTCCGGATCGAGGCGACCGACGCCTTCGGGAGCAGCCCCTGCTCGTCGACGGCGGACTCGGGGACAGTGAAGAGCGGCGAGTCGCCCAGCCCGCGTGAGGTCAACATGCGCGCCAGGTGGCTGCTGACCTCGCGCACCGCGGTCGGTGTGGTGCGATCCAGCACCACCGCGACGGCTGTGCTGCGTTCGGCGGCCTCCTTGAGAAAGCCCCAGGGGACCTGGTCGGCGTACCGCGCGGCCGAGGTGACGAACAGCCAGAGGTCTGCCGCACCGAGCAGCTGGGCGGCGAGCGTGCGGTTGCGCTCCTCCACCGAGTCGACGTCGGGGGCGTCGAGGATCGCGAGGCCAGGAGGCAGGTCCGTGGTCGCCACGAGCTGAAGCGCGCCCTGGTCATGGGTGGCCCGGTCCGTGCGCTCCAGGTCAGGGAGCAAACGGTCGGTCCCGAACCAGTGCGCGTCATCGGGATGGTGGACGAGCACCGGGGAGCGCGTCGTCGGGCGCAGGACGCCAGGCTCGCTGACGCGCCTGCCGACCAGGGAGTTGACCAGGGTCGACTTCCCGGCACCGGTCGACCCACCGACCACGGTCAGCAGCGGCGCCTCGATCTGCACCAGCCGCGGGATGACGTAGTCGTCGAGCTGTTTGACGAGGGAGTGACGCTCATGTCGCGCCGTCTCGACGTCACCGGTCTCGAAAGGGAGGTCGCGATCGACGAGCGCCTGCCGAAGCCGCACCAGCACCCCGATGAGCTCGGTGGGCGGCCCGAGGTCACTCACGTGCGCTCCTGCCTGCTGGGTGGTCGGGTCCGCGCGGCGTACGCCGGATCGGAGAGGTTGTCTGGTTCTGCGCAAAGTCTAGAGTGTGAGGACCCTGAGCACCCAGACGAGCACGCGGGGCACGACCGCGTCTTGACCTGCCGGGAAGGACCGCTACCAGCTGGACGAGGCCGGTGCACGGTGGTCGAGCGGCGGCTCAGAGATGCCCGGCAGCATGACCCGACCTCGGAAGTCGCGCATCGCCTGGATCAGGACGCGTTCGCGTGGCAGCTCGCCCGGTCCGGCGACGCCACGAACCATTCGGTCGCGCAGCACTGCCAGGTCGGTGCCGGTCTTCTGGAACGCCCGGACACGCCGGCGCTCGGCCTTGCCGTACGGGCGGACGTGGGCGCGGGCCTGCCGTCGTCCGGACCAGGTGGCGATGAAGTCGACGTGCTCGGGACGCAGCCACCCGAAGGCGGTGTAGTCGTGAAGGCGGGCCTGCATCACCTGGCGCTCATGCCGACGTACGACCAGCACCAGCGCGACCAGGGTGAGCAGCGTCGGAAGCAGGATCGGTACGTAGACCGAGGCCAGCTGTCCCTGGGAGATGAACGACACGATGCCGTTGAAACCCATGTGCAACAACACGGCGGCGCAGAAGCCGGCGACTGGCGCGAGGATCCGCACGCCCACATGTCGGTAGCGGACCGCGAGCCCCACGCCCAGCCCCGTCATCATCGTGAACATCGAGTGCACGAACGGCGTCTCCAGGCCGCGCCACACGAAGACCTGCTGCACCTGATCCAGCGCATCGGTCGGGCTGCCACCCGCTCGCAGCGTGCCCTGGTAGGCCTGGCCGTAGTACAGGACGTTCTCGGTGCACGCGAAGCCGATGCCCGTGAGCCCGCCGTAGACGACCCCCGCCACCACGGCATTGAAGTCGTGGCGTCGGGCCAGCACGATCAGGAAGATCACCGCGGCCTTCATCGTCTCCTCGACCCACGGCGCCACGAAGATCGCCGCCCGGGGCGTCGCGCCGTAGACGTCCCCGACCTCGCGCGCGAGCCAGCCGTTGAGCTGGAGCGAGAAGTACGCCGCGACGAACGCGCCCCACAGCATCGCGAGCAGCAGCCACCCGATCGGCTCTGGGCGCAGCCGGTCCAACCACACGAAGAACACCGACAGCGGAAGCACCGGGATCAGCGCGTAGACCAAAGCCCAGCGGAAGGCGCTCTGGCCCATCGCACCATTCAGCTCGTGGTGCAGAGCCCACCCGAAGGTCACGCAGACAGCCCCGACGACCATGATGAGCAACGCGGCGATGGCCCAGTGGCTGCGACGTCTTCTGCTGTGCCGGGCCGTGTTCGACGCCGACGACGCCGTTGGTGAGGCGTCCGTTGCCGCCTCGTCGGCGGTCTCGGTCGCGGTGGTCACCCGGTTCAGGTTACCGGGCGTCACGGAGGCTTGATGGCGTGAGCGGGCGGGGTCGGGTCGCGTCGCCGCGTCGAATCCTCAGGTCGACAGCGTCCCGCTGATCGTGACGAAGAGTCCGGCCGGGTCGGCGTAGGTGCAGGTGACGTCGCTGCCCTTCGCCTTGGCCAGCGTCGTGATGCTCGTGCCGTGATCGGCACGAGGCTCCGCCGACGCCCCTCCCACCAGACGCCGGCCAGAGCTTCACGACGCCGGGATCTCGGCCCATGAGCAGTTCGGTGATCGTCAGGACCGGAGGGGCGTGGAGTGCGGCGCTCTTAGTCCACGGCGTCGTAGACGTGGGAGCAGCCTGGGACAGCACCAGCGTCGGCCGGCCACCGGTCAGGTGTCGGGACGTCGAAGCACGGGGTGATGACGGTGTGCTGTGGCGACGTGGCCGTTGGGCCAGGGCCCTCCACAGCGTGTGATGCGTCGGCGGGTGATCCGGGATTCGCTGTGGCGACGACCGCGAACGCTCCTGCGACGACGGCCTGCACGATACGGGTACGACGGTGCTTGATGCTCGGGTTCGTGTTCATGATCTGTCCTTGGGTCGGTGGGTTGTGCTGGTGATCTCCACCGTTCTCGTAAGACCGAGCGCAGCCATCTGGGAAAGTACGTAACTTCGCGTGCGCACATACGTAGGCGTTGCCGGAACCCTCGGGGAGTCTGTGCTCCGGCTCAGTTACTTCAGTGGGAGCAGGCCTTCTCGGTGGGCGCGTGCGGCTGCTTCGCCTCGGGTGGCCACCCCGAGCTTGGCCAGGACGTGGGAGACGTGCACGCTCGCGGTCCTCGGAGATATGTACAGCGTGCCTGCGATCTCGTCGTCCTTGAGACCCTCGGCCAGGAGCTCGAGCACCTCGCGCTCACGCGCGGTGAGTCCGTACGTCGTCCTCTCCGATGAACCCACCTCGCCGTCACCGGGAAGGACGATCCGTCCACGCGCGGCGACGCGGTGGGCGGCATCACGTAGTGGCCTGGCCTGGAGACGCTCCGCGGTCTCCACGGCACAGGTCAGGGCGTCTGCGGCCCGGTCGCGGTCGCCGGCCGACAAAGACGTGTCCGCGAATCTCACCAAAGCCCAGGCCTCGTCATGGACCTGGCCTGTGGCGTTCCAGCAGTCCGCGGCGTGCTGCCACGCATCCGTAGAGTCCTTGCCGGTCCAGCTGGCTTGCCCGGCCGCGAACTGAGCGATCCATGCCTCACCGAGAACCCCGGGTGTCGGGAGCTCGGCGGCGACTTCCTGCAAGGCGGTGCGCGTGTCTGAACGGACGGCATCGGAGCGGTGACGCGATCGTCGTGAGCGGGCCCGTCCTGCTCCCTCGGTCTCCGCCCGAGCCGCCAGCAACACCACTCGCCACACCAGCGCCTCCTCGCGCCGCTGAACCAGCCAGGCACGCGCGCTCTCATTGCGCCAGGCGGTTTCGAGCACGGTGCTCGCGGCCGTCGCCTCACCCGCTTGCAGGGCGATCTCCGCAGCCAGGGCGGTGGCCACGAACAGCAGCTCCGGGTTGTTCGACTCCGCACTCGGAGGCATCGCCACCCTCTCGTGGGCCAGTCGCTCACGGGCCGAGTCGAGGTGCCCACGTCTGGCGTCGATCATCCCCGCCTGGAGGCGGAAGACCATGTCGACCAACTCATCGGTGTCCATGAACGCGGATCGTTCGAAAAGCTCGCGTGCCTCATCCCATTCCCCCAGCTCGATCAGCGCCTCAGCGAGATTGCCCGACACCAAGGCCCAGTCCCCCGGTGCCAGAAGAGGCGAGCAGAGCTGGCGAAGGGTCAGTCGTCCGAGCTCGGCTGCCTCGCGGAAGCGGCCGACCTTGCTCAGATCGGCGACCGTGTTGGATTGCCACAGGAGGACCAGGCCCGTCGAATTCTGCGAACGGATCTCCGGCAGCAGCTCGAGCTCCAGCTCGACGGCCGCGTCCAAATCCCCTGCGCCGGCCAACATCTCGACCCGCGAGTTGGCGAACATCACCCGTTCATGCGGGGTCCAGCGTCTCGCGAGTAACTCCTCTGCTTCCGTCATGAGTGGGTCGACAAGGTCGGCCTCCGCCTTCGTCGATACGTCGCTCGCCAAGCTGTAGACTGCCCTGGCGAACCACCGCGTCCGTGGCGCGTTGGTCAGCTTCTCGATCCGCTCGGCGACTGACGGGATGCGACGGTCGACCGGCAACCCCCTTATGGTTCGAAACAGCGCTCGGAGCCCTTCAAGGAACATCCGTCGTGGGACCGCGTCGCCGTCGCCGTGGTCAGGTCTGGCCAACTCCTTGTCCATCAGGTCGAGAGCCGCCTGACGGCTCCCGTTCATGTTGTGAGCAAGGATGAGTTCACCCAGCAGGTCATCGCGCCCGTGTCCGGCTTGTTTCTCAGGGCTGGTTGCCCGCGGCCACAACTCGAGGAGCCTGGTCAGCAAAATCACCTGCTCGCGTGTGGCTCCGACGCGTTCGGCCCAGCGGGCCGCTCGTGCGGTGGCGTCGAAGGCGCGTTCGGACTCGTCGGTCTGGCTCCAGTGGTAGGACGCCGAGACTGCATGCTGGGGGTCGGCCCGGTCGGATCTCTGCTCGATGGTTTCCGCCCAGGATCGATGCCAGTCGCGCCGCTCGGTCGGCAACAGGCTTGCGACGAGACTCTCGCGCAGCAGTGCATGCCGGAACATCAGGCCCTCACCCGACGACGACACCTCGAGGACGCCCGCTCCGACGGCGTCCTCGATGGCTGCAGCGGTCTGGCCATCGGCGAGCCCGGTGACCTCGCTGAGCAGCTCATCGTTGATCTCCCCTGGAACCACCGAGGCGGCCCGAACTACGGTGGTCGCCTGCGCAGACAGACCCTCGATCCGCGCGAGCACGAGCGAACGGATCGTGTCCGGCAATGGCCCTTCGTGATCCACACCGCAGGCGACCAGCTCCTCGACGAGGTACGGGATCCCTTCGGACAAGGTCGTCACACGCTTGGTCAGGGTTCTCGGCGGTTGAGACTCGAGCAGCGATTCGACGAGTAGGGCCACCGTTTCCGCCGTGAGCCGTTCCAGGTTGATCTGATGGCAGGCGGGGATCCGCACCAGCTCGGCCAAGAACGCATTGAAGTCCGAGGCGGGCGGCGCGTCGCGAGTCCGGGCCGTACTAGCCACCAGGAGCTGTGACGGCGCAGCCAACAGCCGACAGACGTAGGCCAACGTGTCGCGGCTCTGGCTGTCCGCCCACTGCAAGTCCTCCACCCGCCATACCGTCATCGACTGCGCTGCAAGCCGGAAGAGAAGACCGGCGAATGCGTCGATGATCTCGACGCGCTCAGGGTCGCGTGGTGCTGTATCGGTGAGTTCGGGGACCAGACCGGCCAAGACGTCGACGGAAGGCCCTGCCCAGGTTCGGGCCAGATCCAAACCCTGTCGCCGGATCAGGTCACGCAGGGTGTTGCGCACCGCGCCGAAAGGCATCTGGTCGCCCGAGAGCGCGACTGCGTGCCCGGTGAGGATGATGTCAGGTTCGCGAAGGTGATCGGCGGCCCAATCGTCGAGAAGTCTTGTCTTCCCAATACCTGCCTCGCCGAGGACGACGAGACTGGCAGGTGAGCCCGCGCGCGCTGCTGCTAGCAGGACCGCGAGACGCTGCTGCACATCTTCGCGGCCCACCAGGGCCGGCGCCCGCGTTGCGGCCATACGTCCATCATGCGCGCGCCCCGCAACTCGTCAGCACTGCTCTGGGAGTGTGTTTGAGCGAGCCCGAAAGCGTCCCACCTCATAGGGACACCCCCCATATGAGTTCACCGCACCTCGGGGGCACGCTCGGCCGCGAAGACGCTCGATGCCCGGCTCTGGTAGGCCTCGGCGCGCGCCCACACGGCGAACAGACGGGCGAGTCCGACATACTGTTCCCTGGATGATCGGGCGAGACAAGGGCTCACATCTCAGAACTGCTATCCCCGAGGTTTAGCCCGATGTAAGTTCCACTCCCCCGCGCTCGTAGCTCAGCTGGATAGAGCAGCGGACTTCTAATCCGCCGGTCGCAGGTTCGAATCCTGCCGGGCGCACCGTGTGACGTGTCGTGTCATGGCGGTCCGATTCGAGCTCCTGGCTTGACGGCTCGTGGCTGATAGCCGACGGCAGGAGTACCCGGCCGAGGCCGACGTGGTGTTGTCGTGAGCTGTGTCCTGAGCAGACTCACGCCATCAGGTCGCAGATCGAGACGGCCCGCCCATTCAGCGATGAGATCAGCGCAAATCCGTCCTTCAGCCCGTCGAGGGTCAGGTTCCCGCTGGCCAAGACCCATCCGGCTCCCTCCATCGGCGTCGTCCATCGACCGCGGCCCTGAACGGCATTGCCTTCTGCATCGAAGAAGGTTGGGCCGGAGATCGCGAACGTGCGAGAGGCCCCGGTGTCGTCGCGTGTCCACGTAACGAACAACTTGCCACCAGCGAACCCACGCGTCGGATTCCCGGCGGCATCCACGAACGTCGTGCTGTGAGTGTTCCCAGTGACCGTCGCGGTCAGGGGGAACGAGCAGACGTCAGGGAACGGGATGACCGCCTCGAACGGACCGCTGTGCGTGATGATCGGCTGAGAGGCCGACGCGGGACCCGCGAGTCCGATGAGAGCGCCTACCGTCACGCCGACCACCGACACCGTCAACCGTGAGAACTTCCTGCCCATGAGATTCCTCCTTCGGGTTACCCCCGGCGACCGAATCCATGGCGGCCTCCGCTGCGTCGATACAGGCGCGATGTCCGGTTGTCAATGAATGTCACTTGAGGGCCTCATCGCAGCCACGCTAGGTAACCGTGTAAGTGGCCTAAAGACCTCGAAACCCTTACGAGCAACGGTTTTCCGCACATGAGCGAGCTCGATGAGGACGGCCGACCCGCGCACAACCCACATGACCCAACGGCAGCCTGCCCGAGCGAGGTTGCTCATCACCAGTCCCCCCGTGACGACGGGCTCGGGGACACTGAGCCACACTGGGAGCCGTGCTGACAGATGAGCAGAAGGACATCCTGGCGTTCGAGCGCTCCTGGTGGGACCACCAGGTGAGCAAGGACGATGCGATCCGTGCTCGGTTCGGGACCGACGCCGTCACCTACTACCGGTCGCTCAACTCCCTGCTCGACCATCCGAGCGCCTTCGCCGTCGACCCTCTGCTGGTCAAGCGGCTGCGCCGGCTGCGGTCGGCTCGGTTGGCACGCCGCCGCTCCGCCTGAGGCAGCAGCCGGAACTCATGCACGCATGGAGCACGGCGCATCTGACCGGGAGCCGCGGGTACTGTCGATCAGGTCGAGGCAGATGAGGGAGACACCATGAAGGGCACGCCGGACGATTCTCGTGAGCCGGGCAGCGACGGTTCGACGCCGGAGCACGGTCCCCGTGGCCGTCCCAAGGCCGCCTGGACGGGAGTCACGGTCGGTGTCCTGGTCGCGATCTTGCTGATCGTGTTCATCGCGCAGAACACCCGACGGGTCCAGCTGTCGTTCCTGGGCTGGGACGGAGATGTCTCGCTGGCGGTGGCGCTGCTGGTCGCGGCCGTGTCGGGGGCTGCCATCGTCTTGCTGGTGGGCACCATCCGGGTGACCCAGCTGCGTCGAGCCGAGCGCCGGCAGCGTCGAGCCGCCGGCTGAGCGATCAGGAGCTCACGTCGCGAGAACGCCCCGGCGGTCGTGCCTCGTGGCCGCGACGCCCGTGGGTGCGCCGGGTCTCTTTCATCTCTGCCTCGAAGACGTGGCGGCGACCTTCCAGCAGCTCGTCACGGGCGGCCCGCTCGAAGGCGCGAAACGTCGCGTAGTACCCGTCGTCGTACTCCTCCACGATCTGAAAGGTCCAACGTCCATCGAGCACGTTGAGCCCGATCAGCTCGTTCTCGACCCGGTCCGCGAGCTCGCCGTGCCCGGCCGCGCGCAACCCGTCGACCGCCTCACCGAGCGCCAGGTCCGCCGAGCCGGTCAGCTGATGGAAGCTGTAGAGGTGACCGCGAGCTCGCTCGACGGTCTCCAGGGCCTCGGTGACCTTGCCGACGGCCGCCACCGTGGCGTCATCGGCAGCGCCGGGCCGGGTGTGCTCCGGCAGCGGAGCATCGCCGGAGTCACGAGGACCGTGGCCTGAGTCTGCATGGGAGCCCATGCTGCGGTTGTACCCCGACGACGACGAACCACGCGGGCTCAGCCGTCGGCGACCACGTAGGGTGGCGGCGTGAACGACAGGCTGGTGTGGATCGACTGCGAGATGACGGGCCTCGACGTCGTCGCCGACGCCCTGATCGAGGTGGCGGCGCTGGTGACGGACTTCGAGCTCAACGTCCTCGGCGATGGCGTCGACGTCGTGATCAAGCCGCCCCCCGAGGCTCTGGCCCAGATGAATGACGTGGTGCGCAGCATGCACACCAGCTCAGGCCTGCTCGATGAGCTCGACCACGGTGTCGACCTCGCCACCGCGGAGAAGGCCGTGCTGGACTACGTACGCGGTCACGTCCCTGAGCCCAACAAGGCCCCGCTGGCCGGTAACACGGTCGGGACCGACCGGCTCTTTCTCGCGCGGGACATGCAGCAACTCGAGTCCCACCTGCACTACCGGATCGTCGACGTCTCGTCGATCAAGGAGCTGGCTCGTCGCTGGTACCCACGGGCGTACTTCGCCAGCCCTCCCAAGGGCGGCAACCACCGCGCGCTGGCCGACATCCGGGAGAGCATCGAGGAGTTGCGGTACTACCGCGCGGCCGTGTTCGTGCCCCCTCCGGGGCCGGACTCCGACACCGCCCGCGGGATCGCCCAGCAGCACGGCGGGTCGCTCACCGGCGCCACTCCCCCGGTGGACTGAGCATCCCCCAAGGGCCGGTACACTACTTTTTCGCCGCTGAAGCCCTGCTGGGTGCAAGCGAGCCATGGTGGGTGTAGCTCAGCTGGTAGAGCGCTGCGTTGTGGTCGCAGATGTCGCGGGTTCAAGTCCCGTCACTCACCCCACGTCCTTGCCGGTCAAGGACATGCTTGTGGCCGGTGCCCCCGATCGGGGGCACCGGCCTTTTGCATCGGGGCAGGGCGTTGGCCTGCGCGCGCTCGTCGCCGATGGCTGGCGCGCGTCGAGCGCTTGTCCTGAGGATCCGCCCCAGGACGGCCACACCCGCACACCACCTGTGCCAGTCCGGGGCGGTCCGCCCCAGTGCGAGCGGCCCAGTGCTAGCGGCCCAGTGCTAGCGGCCCAGTGCTCGGCGGCCGGCGGGTGTCATCCGACCTTCCGCCTCGAGGCGGTCAGCGACTGCGAGGTTGCGCTCCGAGGTCGTACCTCGGGTGCGCCGCGGCGTGAACTTCTGGAGGTAGGACGTCGCGTCGTGAGCGCGGCGAGTGCTCTCGCTCCACCCGTACGCGATTCCGGCCTCGAGCAGGTCGTGAAAGCCGATCGATGCCACTGGACTGCGTGCCTTCTGCAGCTGCACCCATGCTCCGGGGTGCGCCGCGTGGTGGTGCTCGAGCCAGGACCACAGCTGCTCCGCCGTGGAGAATGCGATGATCTCGAGGTCGTCGGACACAGTGATGACGCTAGGTGCCGCAACCGACATCCACACGACCTGCCGAGGATCGCTGCTGCATCCACAAATCCGCTTCAGGACGTGCCTGCCTGCCCGGTCGCCGTTCTGGCAATGTAGTGGCATGGAACGTGTGGTTGGAATCGGCGGATACTTCATCCGAGCCGCCGACCCGGACGCGCTGAGCGCGTGGTACCGCGACTGCCTGGGTCTGGAGGCCGATGAGAACGGCCTGTGGCGTCAGGGAGTCGGAGCGACGGTGTTCGCGACGTTCGCGTCGGACACCGACTACTTCGGGTCGCGTTCCCAGCAGTGCATGCTCAACTTCCGGGTCCGCGATCTCGAGGCGATGCTCACCCAGTTGCGCTCCAAGGGAGCCGAAGTGGCTGAAGAGACGCAGGACATGGACGGTGTCGGTCGGTTCGGTTGGGTCACCGATCCAGAGGGCAATCGCGTCGAGCTGTGGCAGCCCGCATGACCGTGGTGCTAGGGAAAAAGGGAAGCCGTAGGGTTTGACGTCCCGTCCGTCCCCCGGACCAGACGGGACCGGCGTAATCAATCGCCCGGCCCTTTGTCTGTGCCGTCGGGATTCTCCTGGCCCGATCGGGCTATGTGCCCACCGCAGGTGGGCCATTCTGGCGTGTTGACGGTTTCACCCCCACCGGATAGGGCACGATCACCATGCTCTGTCGCCCCTGCGGCCAGAGTTCCGAGAGCCCTCTCGTTGAGCAGACAGCGAGGGGGTTTTCTGCGCCGTGGACAGGCCCGATCAGCGCCCCAGCGGTCGTTTCGCCCGGCGCGAACCGCCGGGGGTCGGGCATGACCGCGGGGGATGGGGGTATTGCGCGGTCATGACCACCTCACCTGCCGAGCCCGTCGACAACGACCAGAGCTCGGACGACCAGCAGACCACCGAGGGCATCGACGACAGCCAGCTGCCCGAGGACCTCCAGCCTGGACCGGACAACCCGCTGGCGAGCGCCGAGGGCGAGGTCAGCGAGGCGCCCAAGCCCGGTGGCGACGACGCCGTACCCGATGGAGAGCAACCGCCGGGAGACCCCTCGATCGGCTGACCCTGCCGCAGGCACGGACGCGGAGCGCGTGGCCGTCAGACCCGGACCGCTCCGCCCTGCCGCTGCCACCAGCGAACAGCCGCCCGCACGTGGTCCGGCCGGCCGGTGTCGTCGGCGATCTCCGACAACGCCTCTGCCTGCCGCATCCCCAAGGCATAGAGCAAGGCGCGATCGAGCACCGAGCGGTCGCCGACGATGAGCGGGACCAGCTCGTCGAGCGGCCGCTCGCTCGGCAGGTGGCCGATCGTCAGCGCCATGTCGCGGGCCACCTGGGCGGGGGCCTTGGGTACCCAGGACAGCAGCTGTTCCTCCTGCGCCGGCCCCGCGGTGTAGCGCAGCAACCTCGCGAAGCGAGGCGCAAGGGGATCGTCCAGCCCCGCCTGGGCGATCTCACCCGCCAGCGCGGCCGCGAGATAGGGGCGGAACGGGCTGCCCACCAAGGCGATGCTGGCGAAGTGCATCCGGTTGCCGTGGGCCGCGAAGAGCCCTTCGCGGATCAGCCGAGGCGTCATCTTGTCGTCGTCGTACAGGTTGCCGGCGGGAAGCTGCGCCCGGATCGTGTCCGCGATCCGCTGGGACACCCGCCGCGTGGTGTCTGGGCTGAAGCGCTCCCCGTGGGCGGCCACCTCGGCCAGCTCGTTGTGTCCGGTGATGCCCTTCGAACCGGCCAGCAGGCGCGCCTGCGAGTCCTCGGGCAGGGCGTTGATCAACTCCTCGAGACCGCTGGCCGTGGCGTTGGGGGTGCTCAGCTTGCGCAGCACCACCTGCTCGATCTTGCGGATCTCCGCGGGGCCGTAGAAGTCGTCCTGGATCTTGATCGCCGCCGCCTCGACCGCCGCCCCGAAGACATCGTCGGACTGGGTCGTGAGAAGACGGTCCAAGATGACCTGAGCGGCCACCGGGGCGGGCGAGATCTCCAGGACGCCCATCGGGTCGTTGATGATCTGGACCGCGTCGTCGTCGAGGTAGTCCCCGACGGCCTTGAGCAGCCACGGGTGCGCGACCCGGTGCTCGAGCAGCAGCCGGACCGCCTCGAGCCGCTGGAGATACGCCACCCCCACGCTGCGCGCCATCTGGTTGATCAGCTTGCGAGAGATCTCCTCCCACACCCGGCCGTGCACGTACATCGCGTTCGTTGCCGCGACATGATGCCCCAGCGAGGTCCACTCCGGCCCGGTGGCCGGGCCGTCGAGCAACGCGTCGAACAACGCGTCCAGGCGCTCGTGGAAGCCCTCCGACCGGGAGTCCAGGATCGGCATCCAGGCCGAAAGGCCCTCACCACCGAGAGCGCGGCGCAGCGCATTGACCACGCTGGTGAGCTGGCCGGAGCGCAATCCGAGCGCCTGCTCGTAGGCCACCAGCACGGAGTACCGCGGCGTCACCTTGCCGGACTCCCAGCGGCTGACTGCGCTGCGGTCGGCCTGCAGGCCCACTGCACGCAGGGCAGCGTTGAACTGGTCCCCCAGCGCCAGGTCGGGGTCGTTGTGGTGCAGGCGGGACATCAGCAGCAGCCACCCGACCCGGGCGTCCACGTTGACCGCTCCGCCCCGAAGTGACGTGGAGTCCTCCGGCACCTGGTAGGGACGACCGCGTCGTCCTGCCGCCATCTCTGTCCCCCGTCTGTTCGCTGCTCGGGCCACGTCGGGCTCGTGGACCGCTTCACCCGCGCTGGAAGGGTAGGGGCAATTTATGCCATCGCCAGCACATTCGTACAAAAACTGACGCTGTGCTGTGGCGCTAGCACCCAACGTTACGCGTCGGGAGGGACAGGTTGTGCGCACCGAAGGCGTTGTCGCGCCGGATCAGCGCGATCCCGACGGAGCGGGACGCCGACCGCTGATGTCAGTTCGTCGACGTGGTGATGTCGTTGCTCAGGCCGTGCACGGACGGGATCTGGCCCAGCCGGCCCTGCTGGAAGTCCTCGAACGCCTGCATCACCTCGGCGCGGGTGTTCATCACGAACGGCCCGCCCCATGCCACCGGCTCCTTGATCGGACGTCCGCCGATGACGATGACGTCCAGCGACGGGGTGCGACTCTCCTGGCGCTGTCCGGCGGTCACCGTGATCTCGTCGCCGGCACCGAGCACGGCGAGCTGGCCCATCTGGATCGGACGCCGGTCCGGTCCGACCGTGCCCTGCCCGGCCAGCACGTACACGAGCGCGTTGAAGTCCCGTCGCCAGGGCAGCTCGAGCTCCGCGCCGGCGGCGAGGGTGGCGTGCACCATCGTCATCGGGGTGTACGTCGAGCCAGGTCCGGCCACGCCTGCGACCTCGCCGGCGATGACCCGCACCAGGGTGCCGGCGTCCGCCGTCGTGACCAGCCCGACGTCACCGCCGCGCAGGTCTTGGTAGCGCGGGTCGACCCACTTCTGGTCGCGCGGCAGGTTGACCCACAGCTGGATCCCGTGGAACAGGCCCCCAGCCTGGACCAACCACTCCGGCGGCTTCTCGATGTGCAGGATCCCGCCCCCGGCGGTCATCCACTGGGTGTCGCCGTTGCTGATCGTGCCGCCACCGCCGTGGTTGTCCTGGTGGTCGAAGACGCCGTCGAGCATGTACGTCACGGTCTCGAAGCCGCGGTGCGGGTGCCACGGGGTGCCTTTGGGCTCACCCGGCGCGTACTCGACCTCGCCCATCTGGTCCATGTGGACGAACGGATCCAGCAGCGCCAGGTCGACGCCGGCGAAGGCGCGGCGGACCGGGAAGCCCTCGCCCTCGAAGCCGGTGGGCGCGCTGGTGACCGACACGACCGGGCGGGTCGTCTTGCCCGATACCTGGATCGGCACACGCGGCAGTACGGTCAGGTCGTCGACGGTCACGGCAGGCATAGCCACTCCTCAGGTGTCAGTGAGTCCTTCACCTGTGGACAACGATAGTTGAAGTCTAAATCTTCCTCAACCCCTGAAGCTCTCCTCTTTGGCGCTCGGATGGCCAGTCAACCGCCCGGGCCGCCGGTCTGCACGGCAGACCTCCCGAGCAGAGGCAGGTTTGCCTAGTGATCTATTCCGAAGGCTTGCTATCTAGGCAAACCTGCCGTGCAGCCGGGGGGTTTGCCTTGCTCACTCAGGGTCGTCTGGCCAGTACGCCGGACGGCAGTCCCAGCTCTGACTCGGCATAGGCGATCGACCACGCCACGACGGCATCACGGTCCAGGTCCACCCGGTGCGCCACCGTCTGCAGGGCCAGCCCGTCGAGCAGAGAGAGGATCCGCCAGGCGGCCCCGCCGGGGTCGGCGCACCGGAACACCCCGGCCAGCATTCCCTCCTCGATCACGTCGGCGAGCAGGCGCTGCCACGCCACGTTGAGCCGCTGCGATGTCTCACGGACGGCCGGACGCCGGCTCGCCTCCGCCCAGGCGTCGAGCCAGAGCTGGAAGGCCCAGTCCTGTTCGGCGCGGACGTAGGTCGAGAAGAAGCTCCGCATGCGCTCGAGCGGACCGGGACACCGCCGCATCACGTCCGCCGTCGCGTCCAGGTCGGTGCTCGCCGCCCGCTCGAAGGCCGCCGCGAGCAGCTCGTCCATCGAGGTGAAGTAGTGGTGCACCAGCCCGCTGGAGCTGCCCATCTCGTCGGCGACGTCCCGCACTTTGGTGCCGGCCATGCCGTTGCGGAGCATCACCTGGAGTGCCGCGTCGACGATCGCCTCGCGGCGCTCGGCTGGACTCATCCGGGTCGCCATCGGGATCAGTGTGGCCTATTGCGCGAGTGTCCAACAAGGTTCTAGGCTGGCGATTGTCCCGCCACGCCTCTCGGCGTACGCAGGGGCGAACGGCGATGGGAGCCCAACCGTGATCTCGACCACCCCCTTCTACCCGCGGCTCAGCGAGCTCAACAAGACCGGCCTGTGGGGCCACTGGTCGGGCTACCTGTCCGCGATGAGGTATGACATGGCGGCGAAGCACGAGTACTTCGCCGTGCGCAACAGCGCCGGGTACTTCGACACGTCTCCGCTGTACAAGTTCTGGATCCGGGGCAAGGACGCCGAGCGGTTCCTCGCCGGCGTGATGACCCGGGACATCCGGCAGTGCCGCCCGGGCAAGGCGCAGTACACGCTCTGGTGCGACGACCGGGGTTTCGTGCTCGAGGACGGGGTGCTGTTCCGCCACTCCGACACCGAGTTCTTGCTGACCGCGGCCGAGCCCAACGTCGGATACCTGCGCGACCTGGTCGGCCGGCTCGACGTGGAGATCGAGGACGCCAGCGACGAGTACGGCATGTTGGCAGTCCAGGGACCGCGATCGCGGGAGATCCTCAGCAAGCTTGCTCCCGAGGTCGACCAGCTCGGCTTCTTCGAGCACACCCAGGCCAAGATCGGCTCGGCTCCGGTCACGATCTCGCGCACCGGCTACACCGGCGACCTCGGCTTCGAGGTCCGGGTCGGCGCCGACGACGCACTGGACATGCTCGACGCGGTCGTGGAGGCGGGTGAGGGCCACGGCTTCATCCCGTTCGGCGAGGAGGCGCTGCTGATGACGCGCATCGAGGCCGGCCTGGTGCTGATCAACGTCGAGTTCTCCTCCAGCCGGTTCGCCTTCACCGACCACGAGCGGGTGACCCCCAAGGAGCTCGGGTTCGGCTGGATGCTCAAGGGCATCGACGCCGACGACCGGCCGTTCATCGGTCGCAACGCGATCCGCAAGGAGCTCGCCGACAAGACGTCGCGCTGGGCCAGTGTCGGGCTCGTCATCGACTGGCAGGACTACGACCGGCTCTACAGCGAGGCCGGCCTGATCCCGCCCAAGGACGAGACCCCGCTCGACTACGAGTCGATGCTGTACGACGACGAGGGCGAGCGGATCGGTTACGCCACCAGCCTGATGTACTCCCCCGTCCTCCAACGCCACATCGCGATGGCGCGTGTACGCCCTGATCTCGGCGCAGTGGGTTCTCGGGTCAACGTCGAGCTGACCATCAACCACCAGTACCAGACCGTGGCTGCCGAGGTGGCCCGGATGCCTTTGTTCAACCCGAAGCGAAAGACGGCCTGACACCATGGCGACCACGACCAAGACGTACGACGCGATCGTCGTCGGCGGCGGCCACAACGGCCTCACCAACGGCGCCTACCTGGCCAAGTCCGGGCTCAAGGTGCTGATCATCGAGCGCCGCCCCTTCGTCGGGGGTGCCGCGATCACCGAGGAGCTGCGACCGGGCTTCCACTTCACCACGTTCTCGTACGCGCTGAGCCTGCTCCGGCCCGACATCATCCACGAGCTCGACCTGGTCAAGCACGGCTTCATGCCGATCCTGATGCCGTCGTCGTTCGCCCCGATGGAGAACGGCGACTACCTGCTGCTCGGCCAGGACCGCGACGAGAACATCAAGGAGATCATGCGGCACTCGCCGCACGACGCCGACGCGATGGACCGTTACGAGTACGACGTCGAGCGGGTCTGCCAGGTGATCAAGCCGCTGCTCGACAAGGTGCCGCCCAACTTGTTCGGCAAGTCTCCGGAGGACCTCGCCGGCGTCGCCGAGCTCGTCACGCACCTGTCCGGGGTCGAGCAGAAGGTCATGCACGACACCGTGCGGCTGCTCACCGGAAGCGCTGCCGACTTCCTCGACGACTACTTCGAGAGCGACATCCTCAAGGGCTACATCGCGTCGTCGGGCATCATCGGCACCAAGGTCGGGCCGATGTCGCAGGGGTCCGGTCTGGTACTGCTCTACCACTCGATGGGTGAGCACGACGGTCACTTCGGCGCATGGGCCTTCCACAAGGGAGGCAACGGCGGCTTCACGCAGGTGCTCGCCCGCGCGGCCCAGGCGTACGGTGCGGAGATCCTGCTGGACTCCCCTGTCGCGAACGTCATCACCAAAGACGGCCGAGCCGTCGGTGTCGCGCTGGAGGACGGCACCGAGTTCAACGCCGACATCGTGGTCAGCGCCCTCGATCCGCGCCGGACGTTCACCCAGCTCGTCGAGCCGCGCGAGCTCCCGAGCGACCTGGTCGAGAACATCAACCGGATGAAGTTCCAGGGCACCTCCGCCAAGGTCAACTTCGCGCTCGACGGCCTGCCGAAGTACCCGGCGCTGGGCGACCGCTCCGACCAGTACCGCGGTTTCGTCAACATCGGGCCGTCGATGGAGTACCTCGAGCGGGCCTTCGACGACGCGAAGTACGGCTGGTACAGCCAGCGGCCGTACATCGACTGCGCCATCCAGTCGATCGTCGACCCGGACATGGCGCCTCCCGGCAAGCACGTGATGTCGTGCTTCGTGCAGTACGCGCCGTACCACCTCAAGGGCAGCGACTGGGACACCGAGCGCGACAAGTTCGGCGACACCGTGCAGGCGACGCTGGAGTCGTTCTTCCCCGGATTCGGTGATCTCGTGCTGCAGCGGGAGGTCGTCACTCCGCTGGACATCGAACGCGTCGTCGGACTGACGGAGGGCAACATCTTCGCCGGCGAGTTCTTCGCCCCGCAGATGTACTTCTTCCGGCCGGCGCCGGGCTGGAGCCAGTACCGCACGCCGATCGACGGCTACTACCAGTGCGGCTCCGGCACGCACCCCGGTGGCTGCGTGATGGGCGCGCCGGGCAAGCTGGCCAGCCAGCAGATCATCCGCGACCGGCAAGCCTGACGCCTCCCCTCCCATCCGGACACCCCGAACGCACCGAATCAGGCGTCTCGGAGCCCTCGAACGGTGCTTTCGGGGTGTCCGGTCAGGCGTCGAGCTGGTTGACCAAGGTGGCCGGCGCCACCGCGCGATAGGCGTCGGTGCAGAGCTCGGCCAGCTCCGCGTCGTCGATGTCCACGTCCAGTCGTACGCCGAGCCAGCCCCGGTGGCCGACGTACGGCGGGCGGAAGAACCGCTCCGGCTCCCCCGCCACCAGCTCCTGCTGGACACCAGGCGCTGCGGCACACCACAGGTGCGGGAACGTGTCGTCGTGATGGCCGTGCGCCCAGACCGAGGCGAAGGCCTTCTTGCCCCGCACGAAGAACGTCGGTACGCCGTGGCTCGGACGCTCCTCCACCTCCGGCAGCGCGATGCAGGCGGCCCGGATCACCTCCGTCACCCGAACCTCGGGCCCCTCTGCGGCGGTCATGTTCGTGATCTTAGGCGTCGGGCTGCCGCGTCAGGTCCCACCTGGCCGGCCGCTGAGCGACAAGCCTTCGCCGATTTTCAGCCGGTGCCGTCCCGCTGCTAAGGTTGCATCCGCTTCGGCGCCATTAGCTCAATTGGCAGAGCAGCTGACTCTTAATCAGCGGGTTCGGGGTTCGAGTCCCTGATGGCGCACCACCACTGACCTGGCCGTTCGCCTCTCTGGCGAGCGGCCATCGTCGTCAGGGCAGCCGGGTGCGCGAACGATGGGACACAGCGCCGCGCCGTGGACAGGGCAAGGGCTCACTTGCTGACTCCAGCGAGTGAGCCCTTGGCCGCGTCTTTGTCAGGGGCAGGTGACGTTCGGGTTCCAGTCGTCGAACATTCCGGCCGGGTTGGGCTTCCACAGCCACAGGTGCAGCTCGTAGAAGGCCGGCAGCCCGTAGCGGTTCTGCGGCTGGGCCTCGCCGGGACCGGGCAGTCGCTCGAAGTCCTGGCCGAACAGCGACGGAACGTCCGCCGGATCTGGGTGGTCGGCGCGCCACGTGGACTCGAGGATGACGTACTCGAGGGCCACCAGCTTCAACCGGCCATCCTGCATCGGCTGGTAGACCAGCACCTCAGGCGAGGTCGGGGAGAGCGCCGGGTCTCCCACGAGCGCACCGTTGACGTAGTGGATCCCCATGCCGCCGGCCGGGTTGTCGATGCACGCGATCCCCGCGGCATCACGGAGCTCGCCGTACCCGGACGAGGTGGCCTGTTCGATCGAGTGGAAGCGGGCGGTCGCCGCCTTGGTGGCCCGGAGGTCGTCGGCCGGACGCGCCTGTGCGGCCGCCGGGACGAGCACGCTGACCGCGAGGGCGGCTGCGACCAGGGGCTTGACGATGTTCACGAGCCCTCCTTGACCTCGTAGATGGCGTCCGCGACCAGCCCGTGCGCCTCACGGTGCACGGTGTTGGCAGCGTCGGACGAGGGAGCGTCGACGAGGCAGAAGATCGTGCCCTTGCCCTCGTCGACCCAGTAGCGCAGGTAGTTGACGTCATGATCGCCCTGCGTCTGCAGGTCGGCCTCGTGAGCCTTGGACACGTCGTCGATGCTCACGCCGCCGTCGATGTGGTGAACGTCCATGTAAAGGGGCATTGCCTTGTCCTTTCGTCGGATGCGGTCGATCGGGCCGACCGAATCGGGTGTACGACGACGCTAGGAGCAGACCGAGGCAGTTTCATGGGCAGCGAATGCCTATGTTCGCGGACGGGACTACCCAGATTGAGGAGCTGAGGTCGGGCGGGTCAGCCGACCGAGACCAGCCCGCGACGTAGGGCCTCGTCGGCGGCCTCGCGCCTCGAGCTGACCCCCAGCTTGGCCAGGAGCGACGAGACGTGGTGGTGCACCGTCCGGACCGATAGCACCAGGCGACCCGCGATCTGCTCGTCGGTGAGTCCGTCGACCACCAGCGCCAGCACCTCCTGCTCACGCTGGGTCAAGCCCGCCGGGTGCGCGCGAGTCGCAGCGCGGACACCTGCAGGGACGGAGTCGGCCCCGAGTCGCTTGAGCGTCTGCCGGGCGAGACGGGATGCGGCCGTCGTCCCGAGGTGCTCGAAGCGGTCGAGGGCCTCTCGTACGAGATCGACCTCGCCGGAGTCGAGCAGTGCCCAGGCTGCGTCGTACGGCATCTCGATGGCGTCCCACGCCGCGGCGGACTCGGCCCAGCGCCCCGCCAGCGCGAGCTCGACCGGAACGGAAACCGCGCGACGTGGCAGGTCCGGCGGATCGAGGCCGACGCGCCTCAGCCAGAGCAAAAGCGCCTCGTACAGCTCCGGAGCCTCGGTCAGCCGGGCTTGAAGGCAGGCCTCCAGGTCTGCTCGGGCAGCGAGGATGTCGTTCGCCAGCACCTTGGCCTCGGCACGGGGGACTCGTGCGGTCACGCGCCACTCGGGATCATCGGTCTGCTCGGCAAGCCGCACTGCTTCGTCGAGCGCCTCCATGGCGTCCGGTTGGTCACGGCGGGCACGAGCCAGTCCGACCACGCAGAGAGGACCAAGGACGTTCACCGGCGAAGCCTGCAGGTCCATCAGCGGCTGGGCGAGGGCAACCGCTTCGTCCCATCGCCCGCGGGAGAGCATCGCCTCACCGTGTGCCGCGCGGATGCAGTAGCCGTAGGTCGCGATGTCGTGTTCCTCGCAGTAGGCCAGACCCTCGGCCGTGAGCGCATCGAGGTCAGCCCAGCGGTGGGCGGTGCTCAGCAGGACCTGGTAGTTCGCATAGGCACGTCCGGCTTGAGCGTCGCTTCGCGTCAACTGAGCGACTCGCAGCGCCTCCAGCATGACTGGCTCCCAGCTTTCACCACGGGCGCTCAAGGCACAGGCCTTGGTGTTGAGGGCGTTGCTCACGATCTCCGGGAGGTCGAGCTCATGAGCCAGTTCCTCGGCACGAGAGGCGACCTCGAGCATCGACGTCAGATCCTCCTCGAAGACGGCGAGCCTGGCCAGCGCGCCCGCAAGCTCCGGGCTACGACCCAGCGGCTCGAGGATGGCGACGGCCTCGCGAGCACTGGCGGGTGCCTGCCGCTGGCACAGCCGCCACTCGGCCATGGCGCGCTGGCACAAGGCGTCGCCGATGCGCAACGGGTCGCCGACCTGGCGCCACAGCGCGACCGCCTGATCGATAGCCGTCGCAGCATGCTCCCAGCGGTCGACGAGACCGGCCTCGACGCTCAATTGCGTCCAGAGATCCGCCACCTGCTTGGTCGCGAGGCCGTCGGTGAACCGCAGGGCTCGTTCGAGCTGGGCCATGGCCTCGCGGTGGGCCCCGAGGGCGGCAGAGCGTTCTGCCGCACGTGGGGCGAACCACTGGACAGCCTGCGCGTCTGCCGAACCCTCCGCGTGGTAGGCCAGTCGCGCGTCGTCCCCCCCTCGCTCGATCAGGGCTGCGAGCGCGGCGGCATGGACCCCGACTGCGCGATGGGCCGGGATCTCCTGGGCGATCGTCATTCGCGTCAGCTCGTGGCGGAAGCGCAACCCGGACGGCTCGCTCACCAACAAGCCCGATGCCACGAGCTCGTCGAGATCCGCGTCGGCGGCTCCCGCGACGGCGGCGAGCAGGTCGAGATCGACTCTTCCGCCGAGCAGGGCTGCAGCCTCTGCTACGCGCGCTGCTGAACCGGGCAGCGCGGCGACCCGCGCGAGCACGGCGTCGCGAGCGGACGGCGGGATCCTGCCGAGCCCACCGCGCAGGACCTCGGACACGAAGAAGGGGTTGCCGCCGGTGAGCCGGTGGAGCTCGGCCCCAGATGCCGCCACCTCGCCGGCCAAGGCGTCGACGGCCGATCGTGACAACGGCCCCAGGTCGATGCGGCGGGTGCTTCGCTGCGTGCCCAGCTCTCCGACAACGACGCGCAGCGGATCACGGGCCGACAACCCATCGTCGCGGTAGGTGGCCACGAAGAGCACCGGCAGCTCCTTGAGCCGGCGGCCCAGGTAGCGCAGCAGGTCGAGCGTTGCCTCGTCCGCCCAGTGCAGGTCCTCGAGCACCAGGATCGTGGGCCTGGTGCGCAGCTCTTCGAGGAGCAGCGCGAAGAGCTGCTCGCGGTGTCGTTCGTGCCCGCAGGCCTCCAGCAGGGGGCCACCCAGCGCGGCGGCCACGTCGTACAGCGGCCCCAGCGGCCGGGGGGTGAACAGGCCGTCGCAGGCACCCTGGGCGACGCGCATACCGCGGGTCCTGCCCACGAAGGCCTCCACCATGGTGGTCTTGCCGATGCCCGCCTCACCGGCCACGAACACCAGCCGGCCCTGGCCGGCGCACGCGTCGTTGGCGTACTCGGCCAGTGCCGTCAGCTGTGCTCGCCGCTCGAGGAGCATCCGTTCATTGTGATGCCCAGGCCCCCCGCCGTCCATGGTCCACACGGGTGCCTCGGATTCTGTTGTTGCCTGCTTCGACAGCGCGCTGACCGAGTGGGCCAGTCCAACTCCCCCACTCGGTCCCGCCGGCCGACGTCGCGGCAACGAGCTCCGAGGTGAAGACCGGCGCTCCGTCGAAGACCGAGGACCGAGGATCGAGGACAGCACCTGGGTCCTAGTCCAACGCCTCAACCCAAGCTGACCGCCAAGCCGGAGGCTCCGACCTCTCGGCGTAGTAGCGAGTGTCGCGCACGATCAAACCATCCTCGTCCAGCTCGAACACGAGGGCTGCCACCCACGGGCCCTCGCCGTAATCGAGCTCAGCTTCCAGCACCCAGACACGGCCGGCCCCGACGACCCTTCGCACCCTCACCGACTGCGGAGGCGTCGGAAATGCCTCTTGCATCGAGCGCATGGCGTCGCGTCCACGGATCCGCTCTCCTGACTGCGGCATCTCCATGACGAAGTCAGCAGCCCGCAGCTCGTACTCGCGCTCGGGGCTCAGGCCACGGCGCCCAGCCAACCCGAGCATCCGCTCCAGGCCTTCGCGCATCGCCCCTGCGTCGTCGCGAGCGATCGCCAGCTGGAACAGGCCCTGCACCGACAACTCATCCATGGGCCAACCCCTCTCCAGTCCGACGCCGACCAGTTTCGTCGCACTCGGGTCACCGGTCCATAGTTCCCCCTGCGCCTCAGTTCGTGGAGACGATGGCGTCGACCTGGAATGCACACGGGTAACCGTCGGCCTGCTCGTGGGGAATCCCACTCCCTGGTCCAGCGCTACAACGGTCACAGCTGGTCAGCAGAGGCCTCGGCGTCGGCGGGTGCTGGCTCAGACCTGCAAGGAATCTCCTCAGGAGCGCCACGAACCAATGGGGGGCGGCGAGCATCCGACAACGCCCTGCAGAGGTTGAGGATGCCTGGGCCCGGAAGCGGATGGTCCATCGTCGCAAGACCTAACTCCTCGCCGCTGCCGATCGACGTCCTCCACGACGTTGCCACCACGTCGGCATCGAAGACCCGGACGCTGGTCGAGGCTCGCCGGTGCTGACGCCGTCACGGCTCCCGAGCGGCCGAGCTGGCCTACGTCGACGAGAGCCTTACGATGAGCTGCTCGTCGTTCCCGGTCGCCCAGACCTCGTCGCCGAGCCCGAGGACACTTCCGCCGCTGGTGAACTGTGGCGCCTTGACGGTTTCGACGATCTCATGCCGCACTGGGTCGATGTGCGTGAGGAAGGGTTGCCCCTCATTCCGCATCCACACATCGGTGTCGGACGCCCACAGTGCCCCTCCTATGCCCGGAGTGACGCCGTACACCGCGACGATCTCGAGGGTCTGGGGGTCGATCTGAGCCGTGCCGGCGCCGTATCCGACCCAGACGAAGTCAGCGACAGCGGCACGGCGCGGGTCATCGAGGGCAACCTCGCCGACGACCGTGCCGAGCTTTGGATCGACGAGCACGACCTTCGCGTCGCTCGGGCAGACCGCGACGAGGAGTGCCTCCGATGCGGCGAGGTCGGTGCAGAACGCACCGAGGTCAACTGTCGTCGCGACAGAGCCGTCGGTCGAGTGCCCGTCGAGCTGCTGGCCGTCGCCCCTGATCGTCCAGATCAGTTCGGCGGACCACGGCAGGGACACCTGGTCGCCGAGAATGGAGGACCGCACGGGCTTCCCCGCGATGTTGTTGCGAGGGTCGATCGGAAGCAATCGGTTCGGGCCGGCGCACGTCCAGATGCGGTGGTCGTCGGCGCCCAGCAATTCACAGGCAGGTGTGGCTGAATAGCCGGTGTCGATCGTGGCGAGCACCTTGCCGCTGGCGGGGTTGAACCGGAGAACTTTGCCGTCGTCGAACTTCACCCAGATCGAGCCGAACGCCGACGTGATGGTGTCCGGGTCGCCGCCGATCCGCCATACCCTCGCGTCGCGGTCGACGAAAGTGACCGTGTCGGCATCGCTCGCGCCGAGGGTAGGCGGAGCCGATGTCGATTCGGTGGCGCGCCGCCCGACGTCGTGCCCGGAGTGCGTACGGTCGAGGCCGCGCCGTCGCTGCCGTCGCTGCCGTCGCTGCCGCCTGACGAGCATCCTGCGCAAAGCAGGGCTCCGATCGTGACAGCCGCCAGCGTCCGCAGCACGGGTCCTCCCTTGTCCATCGCGCAGTCCGCCTTCCATCGTCACCTGAAGCGAGCCGCGCCTGACCTGTGAGGCCACGGGTTGCGGCCGGCCAATGAGGTCGGTGCCGGACCGCGGCCGTGCCAGACAGGCTATCCCCGGACGCCAGAGGAGTTCCGGGCCGAATCGACACCGGCCGTCACATAGGCAGGTGCGTGGTTCCGCTCGCCCTCGACCTGCTGTACGCGACGCGCTCTCAGGAATCGCTCAGCACCTCTCCGACACGATGGCGTTCACACCAGCCAGTTCGACGTGGTCCTTCCTCATCCGCGGACTCCCGGGGTCCGTCCAGCCACGCGACATCCTCTGAGAGGTGAGTGCGAAATCATGAGGTCACGATCGGCGTCGAGGCTGCCGCGGCCGTTCCGGCTCGTGTGCGCGGTTGCCGTGCTATGCATCGCAGCCGCGTGCGGCGGTGCTCCGGAGGCGAGCAAACAAACGACAGCGAACCCCAACGACGAGGGCACCAAAGTCCCGTTCGACTCCCGGAACTTCGTCGACCCCACCCTCGACACCAACCCGTACCATCCGCTGAAGCCGGGCCTGCAATGGGTCCGAGGAGGCACGACAGAGGTCGGTTCCCGGGTCGTGCCGCACCAGATCATCACCACGATGACCGACGTGATCCGGGTCATCGACGGCGTGCCGACGATCGCGATGCTCGACGAATCGACAGACTCCGCCGACGTCTCCCAGGTCGGCATGGACTACCTGGCGCTCGACAAGGACGGCAACGTCTGGATCCTGGGCGGGTACACCGAGGAGTACGAGGGTGGCCAGTACACCAACACCGAGAGCGTCTGGCTCGGCGCCACCGACGCCGAACCAGGCATCCTCGCCCCTGCCAAGGTCACCATGAAGACCCCGCGCTGGTTCATCGGCGCGGCGCCCGACGAGAAGCCCTCGGTCGGCGAGCCGGTCAAGGTCGGCATCCGGGAGTGTGTTGCGTTCGGCTGCTACGACAACGTCCGCGTGGTCCAGGAAGGCAACGTCGGCGCTCCCGACAATGAGAACAAGTACTACGCACCAGGCGTCGGTGTGATCAACAACGTGCCCCTCGACGCAAGCCTTCACCAGGACACCTTCCAGCTGCAGAACTTCGTCCAGCTGAGCCCGAAGGGCCTCGCCGAGGCCAGCCAGACGGTCCTCGACCTCGAGGCCCATGGCCGCAAGACCTCGCCGGACATCTACGGTTCGGCGCCGAAGTCGAGGCGAGCCAAGTGACCGCAACCGGCACGATCACGCCGCTCGTGCAGCTCCGTGACGTCTCGAAGTCGTACACCAGCACGACCAACACGGCCGTCGTGCTGAGCGGCGTCGATCTGACCATCCTGCCCGGCGAGAAGGCGAGTCTCATCGGCCCATCGGGGTGCGGCAAGTCCACGCTGCTCATGCTCATCGCCGGGCTCCTCCGCCCTGATCACGGGACCATAGAGGTGGACGCTGAGGCGACGACCGACCTCGACGACCGCGCACGGGCTCGGGTCCGTGCCAACCGGATCGGGATCGCCCTGCAGTCCGACAATCTGATTCCCTTCCTCAGCGCCTGGGAGAATGTCGCCCTTGCACTCGCCTTCGCCTCACCTCGCCAGCGCCGGTCCGCTCGCACCCATGCCTTGGAGCTGCTCGACCGGTTCGGGGTCGCCCATCGCGCACAACACCGTCCACGTCACCTCTCCGGCGGAGAAGCACAGAGGGTGGCCCTCGCGGTGTCCATGGCGAACGATCCTGCACTGCTGCTGGCCGACGAGGTCGTGGCCCAGCTCGACGCCGAAACCGCGACCTCGGTCATCGACGACGTCCTCAGCGCGGAGTTCGCCGTCCTGTACGTCACCCACGACGTCGTGATCGCTGATCGCGCCGAACGTCGCTACGAGCTCGTCGACCACAGGGTCCACCAGCGATGACCCTCGCCTCGCCCGACCGCGACAGTGCCAACGACATTGACGTCAGCGACGTCGTCGTCGATCACGCCAGTGCGACAGGGACGGTCCGTGCGCTCGAGTGTGCACAGCTCGGTGTCATCGGGGGCACCAGCCTGGCGGTGATGGGACCGAGCGGATGCGGCAAGTCAACGCTGCTCGGGCTGCTCGCGGGACTGGCCGTGCCCACCCACGGCACCGTGCGGATCGGCGACGAGACCGTCTCCGCCCTCCCCGAACGAGACCGGGTCAGCTTCCGCCGGCGCTCGCTCGGCATGGTCTACCAGGCCGATAACCTGCTTCCACACCTCACGGTGGAGGAAAACGTCGGCCTGCAGATTGCAATCTGTCGACGTGACACGGCAGGCGAGCAGGTGGGCGATCCCGCCGCCGTGCTCGACCACCTGGGGCTCGGCCCCCTCGCCCGACGCTTCCCCGACCAGCTGTCCGGCGGGCAGCGACAGCGCGTCGCCGTCGCCCGGGCGATCATCCACCGACCGGCCGTCATCCTGGCCGATGAGCCGACCGGGTCCCTCGACGCCGCGAGCGCTCGCATCGTCATCGAGCTTCTCGTCGACGTCCACACCGAGCATCGGATCCACGCTCGTCCTTGTCACGCACGACCGCGAGATAGCCGGACACCTCGACCGGGTCGTCCACCTCGCCGAGCTCTCCCCGACCATGGAGGGCAGCCGTGCTGGCTAGGTACGTGGTCGCCGACCTCTTGCGCAACCCCCGCCGCACCCTCTCGACGATGGTCGGCGTCACGCTCGGTGTGGGGCTCTTCTGCGGGGTCCTCTTCTTCGTGGACGGGCTTTCGGCATCGATGACGCAGCGGGCTGTGGCCCCGCTTCCCATCGACATGCAGCGGATCGTCACCGAGCGGGTCGGAGGCTCGATCAGCTTCACGCAGACCTTCGACGGGCCGAGCAACGTCTCCGCACGGTGACCAGGCGCGGGTGGTCCTCGAGGTGCACAACACCAGTGACGTCGCCGCGAACGAGGTCACGGTCCGCTCGCTGCCCGGTTCCGGCCTTCGTTTCGTGCCCGGCTCGGCCACCGTCGCAGGAGCGCACGATGTCTGGTCACGGCAACCCGTTCGCCCACGGACCCGGGAAGACCGGGCTCAACCTCGGCACGATCCGCGCCGGCGCAGTGGAACGCCTCTCGCTACCGCGTCGAAGCCGAGCGGACACCCAGCTCGACGACTCCGCCGTCAGCCTCGACGTACTCCAGCCGGGAGTCCGTCAGCCCGATCACCGCCAACCAGCCTTCGACCGTGCCGCTCGACGAGCTGGCCCGAATGGTCGAGCGGATCAGCGGGGTCGCGCACGCCAGCCAGCTGTCCTTCGCCGACCTCGGGGCCGCACACGCTGGCAGCTCCGGGTTCAAGATCAGCGGTGCGGCCAAGATCTTCGGCTTCGACGCCGACTACGCCAGGCGCGACGCGACGGTCGAAGGTCGTTCGAGGGCGAGCCTCACCCCCGCCGGAGCGGTCCTGAGTGCCGAGGCCGCCCGGCGCTGGGCGTCACGATCGGCGACAAGGTCACCGTGAGCCTGCCGGACGGCTCGAGCTTCGACGTCACCGTCAGCGGCATCGCCGACCTCGTCGCGGCCCGGTCCCTGTTCTCCAGTCGTCGAGGCGGTGACCTCGAGACGTTCATCTACACGCCCAACTCGATCGTCGTCTCGCCGCAGACGTTCGCCGACGTCGTCCTGCCTGCCTTCGAGCGGGCCGCGACGACAGGGGCGGCCGGCTCAAGAGCCCGCCGGTACGCGAGATCGACATCACGTTGGACCGCGAGCTGCTCGCGCCGATCCGGCCACCGCCCTCGGTCAGACCCAGCGGATCGCAGCGGAGATCAACGGCGTCGCCGCCCACCAGGACTACCTGCTGGACAACATCTCCAACACCCTCGCCGTCGCCACCGCGGACGCGTCCGTCGCCAAGCGGCTCTTCGTCTTCCTCGGGCGTACCCGGCGGGCTGCTCGCCGCCATGCTCGCGGCCTACGCCGGCAGCGTCCTCGCCGAGGCGCAACGGCGTGAGCAGGCAACGCTGCGGATCCGCGGCGCCAGCCGGCGACATCTGCTGCGTATGCTCGCGCTGCGGACGGCGCTGCTCACCGCACCGGGTCCGTCGTCGGCCTCGTCTCGGCTACGTCGCCGCCGTCGGCGATCCTCGGCCAGGCAGTCGCTGGACCGCGCCAGCACTGCCAGCCTCGCCGCGCTCCGCGCTCATCGGCACGCTCGGCGGCTTCCTGGCCACCGGGACTCGCCCTCTACGTCACCGGACGGCGCTCGATCGAGCGCGAGATCAACGAGGACCGAGCACGGCTGCCGGCGCCCACCGCTGTGGCGCCGGCCCGGCTCGACCTGATCGGCCTCGCCGTCGTGGTCGTCGGCACCGCGTGGCCGCTGCGCACGCATGCGTTCGACGGCGCGCCGGGCTCGGTCTACTTCGGTCGGCCGTCGAGCTCAACCTCGCGCTGCTCGTGCTGCCCGTCGCCGTGTGGATCGCCGGCAGCCTGCTCGCTGCCCGCGCTGGTCGGGACACCTGCTGCCCCGCACCCAGCCGCGATCGCAGCGGACCTGTCGGGCCGTCCGCTCGCCGAGCCTCTACCGGCTCAGCGTCGGGCGGCGGCCGTGGGCCGATCGGCAACGGCGCTGTCGTCGTCGTCCCTCATCGTCGCCCTCGCCACCAGCCTCGCCGGCGTTCACCGCCTCCTACGACGCCGCCAAGGCCGACGACGCCCGCTACGCCAACGGCGCCGACATCCGGATCACCCCGAGCCCGACGTCCGATCGACACCTACGGTCGCCGAGGACGCAGGCCTGTTCCGGACCGACGGGGTCGCCGGCACCACACCGGTCGATCTACGGGCGTCAGCAACGTCATCCTCCGCAGTGCCCGCACCTCGGACCCGCCAACCTCGCGGCCATCGAACCCGGCACGCTACGCTCGGTCGCACCGGTCGACCGACGCACAGTTCGCGTCGGGCGACGGCCGTCTCAGCGCTCGCCGCGCTCCAGACGGACCCGACGGCGATCCTGCTGAGCGAGGACATGGCGGCCTTCCTCAAGGCGAACGTCGGCGACACGCTCTACGTGCTGCTCGCCCGGGCCACCCGCCACAGGTCGAGGTCGGCGCTGCACATCGCCGGCCTCTACGAACGACTCCCGGGTTCCCCGACGGCGCTGACGCAGTGATGGCATCGACCTGCACCAGCGCCACGGTGCCCGACGAAGCGCCCGGACTTCTTCCTGGCCGCCACCGACGCCAGCGATGACGCCGGCCTGCAACGTGCGGTCACGTCGCTGCGGTCAGGGGCCCGGCACCCTCGACCATCTCCAGATCGACACGCGGACGACCACCCTCGGCCGCGACCAGTCCAGCCTCGCGGCGCTGAACATCGCCGGGTCTGGTCGCCTCGACTGAGACATTCGCCCTCGCCATGGCCGTCGTACGATCGCCATCTTCGTCTTCGGCCTGCTGCTCCAACGGCGACGCGAGTACATCACTCTGCGCGCCCAGGGGCTCGAGCCTCGCACCATCCGGCTGCTCATCGCGCCGAGGCCGGCACCGTTGCCCTCGCGGGTGCCCTGGCCGGACTCGCGGTCGGTGGCGCCATGGGCTACTACTTCGTCACGGTCCTGCGTCCGCTGTTCGTGCTCACCCCCGCCTACACGCTGCCGCTCGGCGCCGTGCTGATCCCAGTGGCGCTGGTGCTGGTCGCCACCATCACCTCAGCCGTCGCCGGCTCCCGGTTGGTCAACAGCCTCCAACCGACCGAACTCCTCCGGGACGAGTAGCCGCGCGCATCCGGGCTCACGGGACGTAGCGTTGCGACCTCAGACCAGGACATCGCGGCGTTGGAACCACCAGGCACTGGCGACGAGCGGAGGTACGGCGTACAGCACGCTGACGCCGAGGGCACGCCACAACGCCGAGAAGTCGATCTCAGTGCCGAGCGCGGCCTGCCACGCCGTGAACTGATCGGTGAGCAGCCATCGGGTGACCGATGTCGGAATCGACGGGAGGAAGCCGATGATCTGGTTGGCAAAGCTGAACACCAGCATGCCCACGATCGACGCAGCGCTGTTGCGTGTGACCGCCGAGAGCAGGAAGCCCCACGCACTCACCGCCAGCAACGGTCCCGCATAGACGAGGAGCACGATTCCCAGGCGGCCCAGAATGTCCAGCACGCTGATGGTGGGTCCGGTCAGGACCAGGCCGGCTCCAAGTGGAACTCCGCCAAGAGTGACGGAGTGGGCACCGGAGGCGAGCGTTCCGATCGCGACGCCACTCGTTCCGAAAATGAGCAGCAAGGTCAGCACGTACGTCGCGGTCGCGCCGGCCTTGGCTGCAAGCAGGCGCAAACGCGAGGTCGACCGGGTGAGCACGGTCTTGAGCGTCTGGTTGGCGTCCTCCGCCGCGACGATGTCCCCGGCGACCAGCCCCGCCAGCAACGGAAGCAGGACCAATGAGGAGAAGAACAACGCGATGAAGGGAAGGATCAGCCCGCTGCTGTTGTAGGCCAGCGCCAGCACGTTCTCGGGATCCAACTGTGCCCCGCCGCGAGCTGGCTTGGCCGGGTTGACGGCAAGCCCGATGGCGAAGGCGGCCGGGATCAGTGCGGCGGCGACCAGTCCGATGAGGGTGCGGCGCTGGGCGGCCAGCTTGCGCAGCTCCCAGAGGTACGTCGTCATGCCGCCACCGCCTCGCGGTCCGGGCCGCCTTCGGTCAGGTCGAAGAAGAGCGACTCGAGCGACGGCGAGTCCAACGTCATCGCGTAGATGCCCACGCCGACCCGCCCGAGGCGTACCGTCACCCGGGCCGCGCCCTCGGCATCAGCCTCGACGACGAGGTCGCCGTTGTCGCCGATCGAGACGCGTGCATCACGGAGGTCGGCGCATGCCGACAGGGCCAGTCCCGGGTCAGTGACGCGGAGCCGATAGCCGGAACCTCCATGTCGGGCACGCAGCTCGGGCAACGTGCCGGCGAAGCGGATGCGGCCATGCGCGATGACCGCAAGCTCAGTGCAGAGCTGTTCGACCTCGACCATGAGGTGGCTGGACAACAGCACGGTGAGCCCGGTGGAGGCGAGCTCGGCGATCAGGCTGCGCATGTCGCGCATGCCGGCCGGATCGAGGCCGTTCGTCGGTTCGTCGAGCAAGAGGAGCTTGGGGCGTCGCAGCAACGCCCCGGCGAGACCGAGCCGCTGACGCATGCCTTGCGAATAGCCCCCCACACGGTCGTTGCCCCGGCCAAGGAGGTCGACGACGTCGAGGACCTCGTCGACCCGGTCATGGCCGTTACCTCGGTCCAGGTCGGCAAGCAGGTGCAGGTTCCTCCGACCGCTGAGATACGGATAGAACGCGGGGTTCTCGACGAAGCCAGCGACCCCGTCGAGCGCTGCGACACCGGCGCGCTGTGGATCACGACCGAACAGCTGTGCGTGTCCCGACGTCGGACGGATGAGCCCGAGCATGATCCGCAGCGACGTGGTCTTGCCGGCCCCGTTCGGCCCGAGGTAGCCGTAGACAGAGCCCGTCGGCACGGTCAGGTCGATGCCGTCGAGTGCCACCACGTGGCCGAACTCCTTGCGGAGCCCTTGGAGCTCGATGGCTGGTGGGTCGGGGTGAGGCTGGTCCATGCCTCCGAGTCTGCAGGCGGCGCACACGCGACACACGATTCCTTCAGCCTCTCTCAGGATTCGCGAGCACATCCTTCCACCGGATTCGCAGGAACCTCGCCGCGCGCATCCGAGGCTGCTGGGACAAAGGTCCCCCGGCAGCACTCCGAACGCCTCTGCGTGACGCGCTCCACCGCTACGAGAATCGATACCAACAGAGGGAGTCCCCATGTCTGGTGAACACATCGTCGTCGGAGTCAGCAACTCACCGGCCGCCGACGCAGCGCTGCGGTGGGCCTTGGACAAGGCGGAGCGCACCGACTCGGTCGTGACGGCCGTGCACGTCTTCGACGCGAGCGAACACGCCGACCACGCCATGGAGCCCGATCAGGCTGCGGCGGAGACCGAGACGCACCGGCGAGCCGAGCGGCGCGTGCGCAGTCTGGCGAGCGAGTGCGGCTCGGCGGCTCCGCTGGTGTTCCGGGCCATCCACGGCGGCGTCGGGACGGCGTTGCCTCGTGCAGCCCTGACCGGATCGGCATTGGTCGTCGGTAAGCCGCAAAGGCAGCGTCACCAGGCACTGCTCGAGCTCCTGGTGGAGCGGTCCGCCTGCCCGGTCGTTGCCGTGTCCGCTGACGGAGAGGCCGCCGTCGTCGGCCTCCCAACGCGCTGAGTGCTGGTCACGATGGACGTCGAGGCAATGGTTACCACGGCGATGGCCGTGACCAGGGGGAACCGCGGAATCCTGGCCGCAGACGAGAGCGGTCCCACGATCGCGAGACGGTTGGCCGGCGTCGGACTCGAGTCGACCGAGGAGCGTCGCCGGGGGTACCGGGAGCTGCTCTTCACCACCCAGGGTCTCGAGGAGTTCGTCGGCGGGGTGATCTTGTTCGACGAGACCATCCGGCAAGCAGCCAGCGACGGTGCGGCACGGTGCACCGGGCTGCGAAGGAGACCGGGCTGAGCTCGAGATCCTCGCGAAACACATGCACGAGCTCGACCGGACATCCGAGGCACCGGGCCTCGACAGGCCCAAGGTCCTGGTTGTGAGCTCATTGCGTCCTGACCATTGGGGGCTTCGGGCCCTGGTCGGCCGATTCGACTCGCGACAGCCTTGACGGCATGGACGAGTCGACATACCACAACCGGATCGTTGTCTGCATCGACGGAAGCGACGACGGTCGGCGTGCCCTTCGCTACGCGCTCGAGCTGGCAGGCAGGACGGGGGCAAAGCTTCGCCTCGTGCACGTGCCGCACGAATACGCGCCGATGACGCCTGCTTTTCCCATGATTGCGAGTGCCACGCTGACAGAGCTCGGCGCCCGGCTGCTCGAGGAGGCACGACGCGAGGCCGACGAGCTGACCGGCGCCACCGGGGACGTCGAGGCCAGCTTGACGCCGGGACCGCGTGTCACAGCCATCCTGGCGCATGCCGAGGATGCCTCAGCCATCGTTCTGGGGACTCGCCGTCCTGGCCTACGGCGAGTTCTCACCGGCTCCACGACCACGGCGGTCGCTGCGCGCTCGACGTGCCCTGTCTACTGCGTTCCGGCGGCGTGGACTCCCGAGCATTCCCGTCATCGAGTGCTGGTCGGCGTCGACGGCTCGGCTGCGTCGTACGACGTGCTGGACCATGCCTATCAGGAGGCAGACCAACGGTCAGCAGCCCTGACGGTGGCCCACGCGTGGAGGCCTTCGGACTACTACGGCCACGCGATCGGGACCCGCTCGATCGAGACGGACTGGGAGGAGGCGTCCAGGCGCAACCTGGCCGAGCTCGTAGCGGGCCGAGGAACGGACTTCCCCGACGTGAAGGTGGATCTCCTGCTCGCCTACGACTGGCCGGCGGACGTCCTGGAGCGTGCGTCCCGAGAGGTCGATCTGCTCGTCCTCGGACGGCGCGGACATGGTGGTGTGCTGGGCAGGTCCGTCGGCTCCATCCCGCGAGCCATGATGCGAGCAGGACACTGCCCGGTCGTCGTGGTCCCGATCCAGGACTGAGCGGCCTGCAGCAGCGGCCAGGATCTGTCGAGATTGTGCATTCTGCTTGACACACAGCGACGCCGCGAGCACCTTCGGAGAAGCGACAACCTTGGGCAAAGGGCCGTCGTGAGCAGGCTGGAGTCATCGGTCGGCGGTCGGCCGGTGTGCCCAGAGGTCGAGGGGAGGGCAGATGGCCGATCTCGCTGAGATGAACGAGCGGATCCCGTACTCCTTGCCCACCACCGGTGGCCACACGTTCGAGTGCTCGCGACGGACCGCGGCGCACTTGGACTACACCAGGGCGGAACTGGCCAAGCTGGACGGGCACGACGAGAACTCGCTCTACATCATGCAAGGCTGCTACAACACCGGCGTCGAACTGTCGAAGGGGACCCACGACTTCGACGCGGTGCTCGACGTGGGGATCTCCGGCATGGCCTGGGCCGACGCCCGGCGCTTCCTGCGCCGACACGGATGGGCGGCCTGGGTCCGCGAGCCGCCGACGTTCGACTTCCACATCCACATGATCTCGCTGGGGTTCACGGGCCAAGTCGGAACGCTGGTCCCCAGCCAGGTGGCCGACTACTGCGGCTCGCCACCTCGCAGCGGGCTGGCAGGGCACGTGGTGGACCGCACGTGGCATCCCAAGCCTCAGTTCATCTTCGACTACGACACGTTCATGGAGGACGAGATGCCCCTCGACGACACCCAGCTGGCGGCAATCGCGAATGCGGTCTGGCAAAAGCAGATCGGCACGGACGGCAAGAAGGCGAGCCTGCACCTGCTGTGGGCTTCGAACTCGTCCCGATCGGTCCGGAGGCTGCTCTCCGACCTTCCTGACGACATCGCTGAGGCCGTCGTGTCCGAGCTGCCGGACGACGGGCAGCTGATCACCCGGGAGATGGTGCGGAATGCCGCGCGACGCGGAGCTCGCCGAGGAGCCAGCCAGCTGCTCGAGCAGGTGGTCGAAGACTCTGCTGACGATGCCCCGACCGACACCGCCGACACCGTCCCCAAGCCTCGCCGAGGATCCAAGTCCGCCGACTGCGGCGAAGAAGGCGGCTACCAAGAAGGTCGCGGCGAAGGCGGCCAAGAAGGCCGTCCTCTCCTGAGACGCGACCAGGCTGGGCGCATGCGCGGACGGCACGACACCTCGCGGTCCGTTGCAGCCACGCTCTGCCTGCTCGCGGCCGTCCTGGCCGGCGGGTGCACGTCGGACAGCAAAGACGCCTCAGCGACGCCAGACCAAGCCACCAGGTCGCGGGCGGGGGAGATCCCCGCAACGGGCGAGCCGATGCAGCTCGACGTACTCGTCTACAACGTCGAGTACGGCGGGGACGCCTCGACCGACGAGGTGATCCGATCACTGGATGCTGACGTCGTCGGGGTCCTCGAGTCCTACAACCGGCTCCCCCAGATTGCGAAGAAGACCGGGCTACGCCTACTACAACGTAGGACTGCAGCTGCTGTCGAAGTACCCGATCCTGGAGCCTTCCGGGGCCGACGGTCTCTACGCCCTGATCGAGGTGCAGCCCGGTTACGCCGTGGCCTTCTTCAACACCCATTTGGACTACGTAGCCTTCGGCCCCAAGCTGCTGGCGAAGGGCATGCCCGTCGCTGACGTCATCGCATCCGAGGACGAGGTCCGGACGTCTTCGCTGCGGATCCAGCTGCCGCACCTGGCGGCGCTTCTGACGCCGGTTACCCGGTCATTCCTCACTGGCGACTTCAACGAACCCTCCAGCCTCGACTACACCGACCAGACGGTTGGCGCGCACGAGGGTGTGACGGAGCCGGTGCCCTGGCCGGTCAGTGAGGCTCTCTTCGGCATCGGGTTCACCGACACCTTCCGCGCGATCCATCCGGACCCGGTCGCAGATCCAGGGATCACCTGGGGCAACTGGCGGTCTCCGGAAAGGACACCACGGGCGACCGCATCGACTACGTGTACGCCGGCGGGCCCGTTCACCACGAGGGACAGCAAGCTGGTCGGCAAGAGACGGCAGCGCCAACGTCGGATCGGGCTTCGCTACGTGGACGTCGGACCACCGAGCGGTGCTGTCGACACTCGACCTCAGACCGGTCGTGCTGCCGACGACAGTGTCGCTCGACGGCGGATGCTGACACAGGGCGAGGACGTCACCGTGTACGTCAATGCGCCGGGGTCGGCGGAGACGACCGTCGCGCTGGTGCCCGCGGGTGCGGATCCGTCGGAGGCCGTGGTCACGCAACAGGTGGAAGGCGCCTCGGGAACGCTGACGTTCGACAGCGGGGATCTCACGCCGTCCGGCTACGACATGGTCATGGTCGACGCCAGCGCCAAAGAGCTCGCACGCAACCAGTTCTGGGTCCGGGGCAAGGACGCTCAGGTCTCGATCAGCACGGATCGTGCAACGTACGACGTGGGTCAGCCGATCACCGTCACCTGGGACCACGGGCCCGCCAACCGCTGGGACTGGATCGGTGTCTACCGTGCCTCGGCTGCGGATCCCAGACAAGGACAGCTACCTGCTCTGGGGCTACACCGGGGGGCACGACTCCGGAGCTCTCCCACCGTCGGTGAGCGGTTCGATGACTCTGGACGCGGGCCTCACAGGGCAAGCCCTGGCCGCTGCCCTGCAGGATCGTATGTCGTTCACTACCTGCTGACCGACCAGTACGAATCGGCGGGCCGCGCCGAGTTCACCGTCACCTGACGGCCCGCTCCGCCCGGGAGCGTTCGAGGCCGACGATGTGCCACGACCAGCCGCGGTGCTCGTAGCCCGTTCTCAGCCCTGTCTTCTCCAACGCCGACACCATCGCCGCAGGCGGGTGTACGAACGTCCGGAACGGCCGGTGCCGGGCCCGCCTGACGAGGTTCTTGACCCAGAACTGTGCTCGCATCGGGAGGTTTCGAGGCGGGTGGCTGAAGACCAGAAGTCGCTCGGCGTGGCTGCCGGCTGCCGACAGCAGCGCGACGTAGTCGTCGTAGCAGCACACCACGCGATGCAAGATGACGATGTCAGCCGCCGCGACCTCGTCCGGTGCCTGCGCAATGTCCACGATCCGTCTGGTGACGCGACCGGTCATCCCCGACTGAGCGAGCAGCTGGACGGCTTCCGCTTCGTAGTTGGTTGATATCTCGAGGTTCGTCACCTCGGACGCACCTCGCCTCAGCAGCTCTAGGTGCAGCTGCCCGACGCCACCACCGATCTCGAGCACGCTTGCTCCCTCGATCCGGTGCGCGCACAGGTACTCCACCATCAGCGTCGCCGTGTGGGTGAGACCGCGCCTGCGGTATCGCCGAGCGGCCTTTCTCGCGCGGCGGCCGGTGAAGAATGCGTCGTAGTCATCCCCCTGGCAGCAATGGCCCATGGCCAAGTATCCACCGATCCGCCAGGTCAGTGCCGTTGCAAGTCGTGCGAAGTGCCTTCTCGCTCGGTCGAGCGATGTTAGGTTTCAGCTTCTCGGCGTACCCGCCCTGCATGCCCGACCTGGAGCCCGCATGTCACGTGATCCCTTCCACGTCACCGCCGGCTCTGCGCCGGTCCGTGCGATGGGCGAACACCAGTTCCGGTTCTTGGCATCACACGGCCAGACCGGCGGTTCGTACAGCCTCATGGAGGTCGTCTCCCCCGAAGGCAGCGGACCTGGCCCGCATCAGCACGAGGAGGCCGAAGAGCATTTCGTGGTGCTGGTCGGTGAGGTGGATTTCGAGGTCGGTGGCCGGACCTTCTCAGCAAAGCCTGGAGATTTCGTCCACGTTCCACGACGCACGATCCATCGTTTCACGGTCACGAGCTCGACTGCGACGATGATTGCGACGTTCAGCCCGGCCGGCGAGGAGCAGGCGTTCATCGACGCATCGGTGCCGATCACAGCAGAACACCAGGCGCCCTGAACCACGGCTCCGACCAGGCAACTCGCGATCGCCGATCAGCGATCGGGCCGAGGCGGGAGCACCCAGCCCCGCCCGACGCCGTGCGGTGACCCACCCAGGCGGCCCATCTCGAGCTCGACGACAGGTCGTTCGCGGTAGCTCTCACCGAGGAGCGGCTCCACATCGCGACCTTGTTCGACCGCCAGGCAGGGAGCCACGAAGAAGCAGCTCGCACAGTTCTCCGGTGCGGGAGTGGGATAGGTCCGAACGTCCGGCCGGACCATCTCGGCCGCCTCCTCCGCGATCCGTCGCCCTGCGGCGTTGAGCTCCCTCGGGCTTCTCCTGATGATCGTGCGACGGAAGCCGTCGGTCTCGGTCTGGCGGACCCGCTCGATGGTCTCCTCTTCGCGGCCCTGGACGTACAGTCGGCGCAGCGACGACACTCCTCGACCGCCACCGCTGGGCTCGTTCTGCGGTATGCCCCCGCGGGGGTGGTCCGCCAGTGACGTCGGTGCGGCGCGCCACGACTTGTCCAGGGCGTCGCTCGGTGCGACCAGGTCGTTGTAGATGGTGCCGGCAACCTCCATGCCGTCGTAGAAGCGACCCCACGCCCAGCACGCCGCCACGGACTCCTCGTCCAACACCAGCTGCTCGGTCGGCGGCAGGTTCCCGCTGGTGACCCGATGTCGCACCACCCAGTACCGGTCGTGCTCATCGATGGCCAGCAGGTCGATCCGGCCGGTGTAGTGGACCGCCCTGCCATCGGGTGCGGCCAGGCCGCGGTCAACGTCGGTCGGGTCAGCGACGAGCGCGTCGAAGTCTGTCGAGACCCGGATCGGTGAGATCCGGTCCACCGTGGGGGCCCAGCCGAAGTATCGGTCGAGCAGTGTGTGGCCGCGGTCGCGAACCGCTTCCCAGAGCTCGTCGTCATCGTCGGGTCGAGATCCGCCGCCGCGTTCGGCGCGCTGCCGGGCCAACGAGTCGTCGAGACCCTTGACCACCAACGGCAAGACGATCGTCGAGTCCCAGTCCCACATCCCTGGGAAGTAGTAGACGGCCAAGGCGTCCCTGATGGCCTCGTCGAGATCAGGCGCGGCAGGGGGCAGCGGAGTCAGGCGGCGGCGCGTGGTGGCGGTGAAGTCCCACTGCCTCCGACATCGCTTGAAGGCCGCTCGGTCGGCCGGGGTGACCAGGTAGTCCACCGTCGGAGCTCAGTGCTGGAGCGGCCAGGGCTCATCGAGCGGCCAGCGACAGCGATCACCGACACACCCGGTCATCGACTCCATCTCGGCCAGCAGGTCGTCGAGCATGGCACGCCCTTCGTCGGCGTCGCCGGCAGGTCGCTGCCACGAGTAGAAGATCCAGGCATCGGCATGGGCGCTGTGACCCAACGGGTCTCCCCCGTCTGCACGTTCCCACCGGTAGGCATCGCCGCGACGCTCCACGTAGACGAGGTCGCCCGGCTTCGGATCAGCAGTGAGCAGGTCCTTGAGCAACTGCTCTCGGTCCACGGGTTCTCCCAGGCTTGTCGACCCCTTGGATCCTACTCGCGAGCGCGTTGCTTGGAGAGAACGTCCGGCTTGATGTTCGCGTTGCGGTGGAACACGTTGTTCGGGTCGTACTCCGCCTTGATCGCGCTCAACCGGGCGTGCTTGGGCCCGTAGACGGCCCGCACGATGTCCTCGTCGAAGTCGGTCATGCCGTTCACATATGCCCCCGCACCGGTGGCAGCGGGCTGGAAGGCCTGCCACGTCTCGCGCACCCATTGCCGCTCCGCCGGCAGCATCTCGGGCGACGGGCAGACCGCGATCATGAAGACCCCGTAGCGCGGCGAGCGACCTCCGCTGAACGCCGTCGCGTCCTCGGCGACCTCGGAGTACGCCGCGTCGAGCCGGTAGAAGAGGACCAGCGACAGCGGCGAGGTCTTCTTCGGCAGCTGTTCGACCAGGGCTGTGATGACGTCGTCGGAGAGATCGTCGACGTAGCAGGCCTTGTCGTAGCAGTGGAAGCCCCACGCGTTGCTCTCGTCGAGCATCTGTTGAAGCGCGACGTACGGCATAGGGGTGGCGAACTCGAATGCCGGCTCCACCCGTGCGCGCAGCCGGGCCAGCACCTCAGCGTGTGCCTCGGGTGAGCCGAAGCCCACCACGATGAGTCCGTAACCCGGCTGCAGGTGCAGGTGCTCCGGGACGAACGGCGCGGGCGGAGCGTTCAGGCCTCCGACCACCATGTTGATGTCGCGCGGAAGCGTCGCCATCGTCTCCCGAGCCAGGCGCAAGGCTTCTGGTCCCTTGTCCAGCTCCCAGAAGAGCATGCCGAACGACACGATCGGGTTCACCTCGTGCAGTCGGAACTCGAACTCCGTGACGACGCCGAAGTTGCCCCCGCCTCCGCGGAGCGCCCAGAACAGATCCGGGTTCTCCGAATCGGACGCCTGGCGGACCTGACCGTCTGCCGTCACGACCCTGGCGGACACCAGGTTGTCGATGCTGAGCCCGGCAAGCCGCGTCAGCCAACCCATCCCGCCACCGAGCGTGAGGCCGCCGACGCCGGTGTGGCTGATCAATCCGGCGGGGACGGCCAAGCCGTGTTCCTGGGTGGCTGCGTCGAGGTCGCCCAGGAGCGCTCCACCCCCCACCCGGGCCCGCTTCGCAGCCGGGTCGACGTGGACGTCGTTCAACCGGCTCAGGTCGATGACCAGCCCGCCCTCCACGGAGCTGTTGCCCGACATGCTGTGAGCGCCCGCACGAACGGCAATCTCCAAACCCTCCCGGGTTGCGTAGCTGACCGCCGCCACGACGTCGTCCTCACTCGTGCACTGTGCGATCAACGCCGGCCGCAGGTCGACGTCGGCGTTCCAGACCTTGCGGGCCTCGTCGTACGCCGCATCGTCGGGCCCGAGGACCGAGCCGCTCATCTGGTCGTGCAGGCGGACAGCACCGCCGGAGGTCATGGTCATCAGCATCTCCCGGTCGTCTCATCGCGAGGTAACGGACGTGCAGGCTCAGACCGGGGCGGTCCGTCAGGTGCTGCGACCGGAAGGTCCCCGAGAACGGCTCTGGGCGTGCTCGAGTCAGGTGCGGACACCGGCCAGGGTGCTCTGGCTTTGCCGCTTCGTCAAGCCGAAGCCCACAATGCGTTGAGGATCTTCCAGCCGTCACCCACCCGCACGAGCTGGAGGTAGTCGACGTAGACCGCGCTGGTGACGGTCGCCGCTCGCCTGACGAGCTCGGGATGGAGAGCGCGCTCCGCGGGTGCTGCGTCGCCGTCGAACCACCGTTGTAGTAGTCCAGAGCAGTTCCGATGATGCGCTCCCCGGCCCAGCGGAGTCAGGATGTCGTGACCGTCCGTGAAGTTCGCTGATGGCTGTTCGATGGGTATTGCTGATGGTCTGAGGCGGGCGTACCTTCGCGCCACATGTGTCCCCGGCCGAAAGCGAGACCACCAGATGGATGCTCCCTACCAAGCCGCACCAGACGTCCACGTGTTCCCAGCGAACCTGCCCATTCCCGGTGTCGGAGTGCTGCCGGTCAACGCCTACCTGTTGACAGCGCAAGAGCCAGTCCTGATCGATGCCGGGGTCGGGTCGGACACCGAGGACTTCGTTGATGCAGTCAGCTCGGTCATCGATCTGCAGTCGCTCAGGTGGGTCTGGCTGACGCACGACGACGCGGACCACACCGGCAGCATCGAACGGATCCTGGAGCTCGCACCGAACGCCAAGCTGGTCACTCACGCGTTCAGCGCATTTCGCATGGCTACCTGGTGGCCAGTCCCCATGGACCGCGTGCATGCGATCCGTTTCGGCGACGAGATCCATGTCGGTGACCGGACGCTCACGGCCGTAGCCCCTCCGCTGTTCGACAATCCGATGTCCACCGGCCTGCTCGACCAGTCGACGGGATCGCTGTTCACCGTGGACGCGTTCGGGGCCATCCTTCCCGAGGCGACACAAAGCGCGTCCGACGTGCCTCCCGAGATACTTGCCGGCGGCATGCTCGGCTGGGCCACCACTGACTCACCGTGGCTGCACATCGCGGACCGAGATGCTTTCGGTCAGGTCCTGGACCGAGTGCGCCAGATCCGTCCGACCCGGATCTTCTCCTCCCACCTTCCGGCCGCCAACGGTTCGCAGCTGGAGGACATGCTCGCGGTGCTGGAGAAGGTTCCGGATGCGGAGCCGTTCATACCACCGGACTCGGAGCAGTTCGCCCAGATGATCGAAGCCATGGGGCAGATGCAACGCGGCGAAGCCAGCACGACAGCCCCCGTCTGAGGCGGATCCGGCTAGCTCGCGGCGTACGGCGTCGGCTGGAAACGGCGCAGCCGCAGGCTGTTGGTCACGACGAAGACCGAGCTGAAGGCCATCGCAGCGCCGGCGATCAGCGGGTTCAACAGGCCCGACGCGGCCAGCGGCAGCGCTGCGACGTTGTACGCGAAGGCCCAGAACAAGTTGCCCTTGATCGTCTTCAGCGTCGAGCGTGAGAGCCGGATCGCGTCTCCGGCTGCACGAAGGTCTCCGCGTACCAGCGTGATGTCGGACGCCTCGATCGCGACGTCGCTGCCCGTCCCCATCGAGATGCCGAGGTCGGCCTGGGCCAGCGCGGCGGCGTCGTTGACCCCGTCCCCGACCATCGCAACGACGTTGCCGTCGGCCTGCAGCGCCCTGACCGTCTCGACCTTGTCCGCCGGCAGGACCTCTGCGATCACCTCGGAGGCCCCCATACCGACGTGAGCGGCGACGGCTTGAGCGGCACGCTCGTTGTCACCGGTCAGCAGGATCGGCCGAAGGCCGAGCTGACGCAGTTCGACCACGGCTTGCGCGGACGTGTCCTTGACCGTGTCCGCGGTCACGACGACGCCTCGTGCGATGCCGTCCCAGGCCACCCAGACAGGGGTCTGGCCGGACTGCTCGGCCGCCTCTGCGCGGTCCAGCAACGCCTGCGGTAGATCCGCGGCGTGCTCCCGCTCGAGCCAGCTGCGTCGTCCGGCCAGCACGGAGTGCCCTTCGACCATCCCGGAGACGCCGCGCCCGTCGTGGTTGTCGAAGCCAACCACCGCAGGAAGCACCGAGGTGGCCTTGGCGGTCGAGGCGATGGCCCGGCCGATGGGGTGCTCGGAGGCGTCTTCGAGAGCGCCGGCGAGCCTGGTGACCTGCTGTTCGGACTCCCCCGGCGCCGGGTAGGTGGCGATCACGCTCATCGTGCCGGTCGTGACCGTGCCCGTCTTGTCGAGCACGATCGTGTCGACCTTCCGGGTGGACTCCAGGATCTGCGGGCCCTTGATGAGGATTCCCAGCTGGGCGCCGCGACCGGTCCCGACCATCAGGGCGGTGGGCGTCGCAAGCCCGAGCGCGCAGGGGCAGGCGATGATCAGGACAGCCACCGCAGCGGCGAACGCCAAGGTCGCGGCGTGCCCGGTCACCAGCCAGCCGACCAGTGTGACCACAGCCAAGGCGATGACCAGGGGTACGAAGACACCGGCCACCCGGTCGGCCAGGCGCTGGACGTCAGCCTTGCCGTTCTGAGCATCCTCCACCAGCCGCGCCATCTGGGCGAGCTGGGTGTCCGCACCGACGCGGGTGGCCTGGATCTCGAGCCTTCCGCCTGCGTTGACGGTCGCCCCGGTGACCGGGTCGCCTGGGCCCACCTCCACCGGCACGGGTTCTCCGGTCAGCAGCGACGCATCGATCGCTGACGTACCGGTGAGGACGACACCATCAGTGGCGACCTTCTCGCCAGGACGGACGACGAAGACGTCCCCGACGGCGAGCTCGTGCGCACCGATCCTCGCCTCGGCTCCGTCCCGAACGATGGCCACGTCCTTCGCGCCCAGGTCCAGCAAAGTGCGCAGTGCTGCTCCGGACCGGCGCTTTGCTCGGGCCTCGAAGTAGCGTCCGGCCAGGATGAACACCGTGACGACGGAGGCCACCTCGAGGTACAGGTGGCTGGTGGCGGCGTCGGACTGCGGCAGCAGGCTGAAGTCCATCCGCATCCCAGGCATACCGGCGTCGCCGAAGAAGAGCGCCCACACCGACCACAGCCACGCGGCGGTGACGCCGACCGACACCAGGGTGTCCATGGTGCTGGCACCGTGCCGAAGGTTGAGCGCTGCGGCCCGGTGAAACGGCCAGGCCCCCCAGACCACGACCGGCGAGGCCAACGTGAGGGCCAGCCACTGCCAGTTCGTGAACTGCCACGGCGGGACCATCGACAGCGCCAGGACGGGCAGGCTCAACAGCCCCGACCAGAGCAACCGTTGCCACAGTTCGTCGGCTTCGCGTGCCTGACGGTCTTCGCCGCCGTCCGTTGCCTGCTCTTGTCGGGTCCTGGGCTCGGCGCTCGGCAGCTCTGCGGTGTAGCCGGTCGCCTGCACCGTCTCGACCAGCCGCTGCGGTGCCAGGTCGGCGGGGAAGCTGACCTTGGCCTTGCCGGTGGCGTAGTTGACGGTGGCGCTCACGCCGTCGAGCTTGTTCAGCTTCTTCTCCACGCGAGCCGCGCACGACGCACACGTCATACCGCCGATCGCGAGCTCGAGCTCGTCGGGGGCCACATTCGTCGAGGCGTCAGCCTGGTTGCTCATCGGTTCGCTTCCTGTTGCGTCGCATGCGTGGGGTCATGCGTCGGCGAGTCGGTAGTCGCCGGCCTCGTCCAGAGCCGCGGCAACCCTTGCCTCAGGGATAGCCGCCTCAGAGGTGACACGGACCGTGGAGATCCCCTCCGCGACGAGGTCGACGGTGACGTCGGTGACGCCGGCAATGGCTTCGATCTCGTCCGACACGGCCGCAACGCAGTGTCCGCAGGTCAGGCCGGCGACGAGGTAGGTCTCGGTGGTCATCGTGCTCCTTGTGGTGTCGTGTAGCGGGAAGGTGCCACTCAGCCAGTCCGACGGTGACGCGGCTGGCGGAACGCGGACCGGTCAGGAACGGACCAGACGTGCGATCGCGGCTGATGCCTCCTTGATCTTGTCGTCAGCCGTCTCGCCTCCGGCGTGGATGGCATCGGCGACGCAGTGGCTCAGATGCTCCTCCAGCAGGCCCAGCGCGACTGCCTCGAGCGCCTTGGTGGCAGCCGAGACCTGCGTGAGCACGTCGATGCAGTACTGGTCCTCCTCGACCATCCGCTGCAGCCCTCTGACCTGCCCCTCGATCCGGCGAAGGCGCTTGAGGTGCGCTGCCTTCGTGTCGTGGTAGCCGGGTCTTTCGGTGCCCATGGCCGTCCTCCTTGCCGCCGCGGCGATGCTTCGACGTCAACTATACCCCAGCGGGGTATGAATTCTTTGAGGAAGAATGCCGCGCTTCCTACGAGGTCCCCGGTCCTGGCGGATGTCGGTGGGGCAGCGGTCTGGCATAGTGGTGTCTAAATGACCGTACATTTGTGGAGCGCCGGCCGATGCCGGTGAGCCACCCGGAGGTTTGATCATGTTGCGTGGGAGCAAGCTCGGTGACGTCGGGCAGGACCCGGACTACCGGTTCAGCCTGGCCAACGAACGCACGTTCCTCGCCTGGATCCGTACCTCGCTCGCACTCGTTGCCGGTGGGGTGGCCGCGCTGACGCTGCTCCCCGAGGACTTCGGGCCGACCTGGTCTCGTGACGTCGTGGGTGCGGTGCTGCTGTGCCTGGCCGCTGCCGTGGCCGTGGTCAGCCTGCGGCGTTGGGAGGCAACCGAGCGTGCTCTGCGCACCCAACAGCCGTTGCCGCCACCATCGCTGCTCCGCGTGGTCGCAGCGGGCGTGGCCGGCTGCGCGCTGCTGATCCTCCTGCTGGCCGTGCTGGGCGGCTGACGATGACGTCGCGCTGGTACGCCGGCGATGCGGACGACGACGAGCTGTTCAGCACCGTCGCCGCAGCCGAACGGACCGCGCTGGCCTGGGAGCGGTCGGGCTTCTCGGTCGCCGCGATCGGCGCCTTGCTCTTCCATGCCGGCGAGAAGGCCGACAGTCGGTTCGAGATCCTGGCCGGCGGCCTGACGCTGCTGCTCGCGCTCGCGGTCATCGGCGTACTCGCTCCGCTTCGGTACCGCTCCGTGGTGCGCGCCCTCCAACGGGGGGACACCCCCGTGGTCGTGGCGCCGCTGGTCGGTCTGGTCGCCATGATCGGGATGCTGTGCGTGGTTGCAGTCTTCATCATCCTGCGTTGAATCATCTCGCCGACCGCGCGCACCTGACGTTGACGTGGTGTGGTCGGGTTCAGTGCTTGCCGAGTCCGCCATCTCGGGCGCGGACGATCGCGGCAGGCCGGTCACTGACCCCGAGCTTGACGAAGATCGCCGAGACATTGTTGGCGATGGTCTTCGTGGCGAGCCCGAGCCGCTGACCGATGACAGCGTTGGACAGTCCCGCCGCGACCAGGTCGAGGATCTCGGTCTCGCGCGCCGACAGTTCGGGAAAGCGATCGGTCGCCTCGGACCGAGCCACGGCACCGACCACCCGGTCGGCGACGTCACTGCCGAAGATCACCTGACCTTCGGCGACGGCTCGCAACGACCGCTCGATCTCGTCCTGCTGAGCCCCCTTGACGAGATAGCCGCGCGCCCCGGCACGGATCGCCTCGAGGATGGTCTCGTCGTCGTTGAACATGGTCAGCACCAGCACGGCGGTGGAAGGGGCGACCCGGGACAGCTCGCGGATCGCGTCCGGTCCGCTGAGACCTGGCATCTGAAGGTCGAGCAGCACGACGTCCGGTCGCACGGTCACGACTTCCCGCACGGCCGCGTCTCCGTCAGCCGCCACAGCGACCACCTCGACATCGGCGAGCGACTCGAGCAGGTCGCACAGCCCTCGACGCACGATGGGATGGTCGTCGGCCACGACAACGCGCATGCGACTCACGATCCCTTCAATGGCAGGTGAAGCACGACGTGTCCGCCCTCGGGCCCCGGACCAGCCTGGCAGGTGCCACCGAGCTCGCGGGCCCGTGCCCGCATGGCCTCGAGCCCGATGCCCTCCTCCCAGGCCCCCCGACGCTGACCGTCGTCGCGGATGCAGAGGGTCAAGGTGGAGTCGTCGACCTGCAGCCGCACCTCCGCGCGTACGGCGTCGGCATGCCTCGCGATGTTGGTCAACGCCTCGACGGCGCAGCGGAACGCGGCGATCTCCACCGCAGCCGGTAGTGGAGGCAGGTCAAGCGGCGCGACCACGCGAACCTCGAGAGGCCGGCCTTCAGCCGGAACAGACAACTGCCTCGCCCGGAGTTCGAGCGCCGCGACGAGTCCGAGCTCATCGACGACGCTGGGCGCGAGGTTCTCGAGGATTCGGTGCACCTCGGCCAACGTGTCGTCCGCATCCCGACGAAGTCCACCAAGAATCTCCTCGACGCGGGACCGATCGGTGCGCAGGAAATTGGCGGCAGCGTCCGCGGAAAGCCCGATCCCGGTCAGGGCAGGACCCAGCCCGTCATGCAGGTCGTGTCTGAGTCGACGTCGCTCCTCCTCCCGGGCCGTGATGATCAGCGCGCGTGAACGTTGGAGCTCCCGGCTGAGCTCGGTTGCTCGCAGCGCGGCCGCGACGGGTGCCGCCAGCGGTCGTAGCACCGCCTCGTCAGCCGCCGCAAGACTTCGCTCGCCTGCGCGTAGACCAACGACGATCGCACCGACCAGCTCACCCCGGTACCGCAGGTCTTCGCGATGCAGGGTGAGCTCGTCGGACCGACCGGCCGTGGCCACCACCTCCGTCGGGGTCTCCAGCGCGACGTAGGGGAGCTTCAAGGAGCGCCGGACGGCGTCGGCCACGGACTCGAGGCCTCCCGCATCGTCGGCGACCAGACGGTCACCGACTGACGTGGCGATCCGATCCGGATGTCGGCGATCTCCATACATGGCGCGGTCGACGAGCTCTTGTACGCGCGGCAACAGCCAGGCTCCCAGCAGCACGAGCGCCACCGTGATCAGGGTCGACCTTCGGGTTCTGGCACTCACGGCGATGTCGAGTCCGGCGATCGCGGCGCTGTAGCAGGCAAGGACGAGGGCGCTGAGCAGCAGCCAGGCCAGCACGCGCGGCACGATGACACGGATGTCCAGGAGTTGATGACGCACGATAGCCAGGGTCACCGCGATCGGGACGAGTGGAATGCTGAACAGAACCACGATGGGTGTCCCGGCAACGAGGCTCCACGGCACGATCAGGAGCAGCATCGTGGAGCCGGCCAGCAGCAGCCACGAAAGCTGACGCCGTTCGCTGTCGTCGCCACGCCGATAGCGGAGGCCCAGAGCCACGAGCGCGGCCAGCAGGGCGAGAAGTGTGCGCACCTCGGCGACCGCCCACAACGGATCGAGGGCGGTGTAACCGTGCTCGCTGAGCGCGACGATGTTCGAGGGCAGGCCGGGGTTGGCCGGTGTCGGGTCCAAACCGGCCGAGCACACGAACAGTGGGGCCGTCGCAACGAGGATGTAGGCGACCGGCCGCCATTCCGGGCTGGGCAGCCGTCCGTCGGGGAAGAGCAGCAGTCCGAGCGGGATGAACAGGGCGATCGACCAGGGCCACGACCACGCGAAGAGGGCCATGGCGACGCGAACGACCTCCTGCGGAGCACCCTGCTGGTGCAGGACGTCTGCCGCCGGCGCTGCGGCGGCGCTCAACAGGTGGCTGAGGCCCGCCAGGAGGAAGAGAAGCCCGGTCAGGTTGGCGGGGCGGTATCTCAGGATGACGCTGCCGCACGCGGCGAAGGACACGCCGATCACGATGTTGCTCACCACGAAGGCGTCCAGAGCATCGTGCCAGCTCCAACTCGCGATGAGCGCCAGCACCACAGCAGCTGCCGTCAACACCGACGCCAGCCCCGAGCCGAGCCACCACAACGGAGCGATGCGGCGCCGCGGGTCGGCGGCAGCCGTCGGCGCCGCTCCCATCGTGGTCACGACATCAGTGTGGCCGGATGCAGTGAGGTTTGGGCGGGATCCGGTTCCCGAGGAGCCGGGAACCCATCCCGCTGAGCGGGATCCAAGCCCCTGGTTGCCGACGCGAAGGGCCACGACTCTGATCGAGTCCGCCCGCCTCCGATCCGAAGGAGCATCGATGACCACCTCGATGACCGCAACCCGAGACAACACAGAGCACGGAGGCCCTCGCGACCTCCGCAGTGCTTCGCGCTGGGCAGCCGCCCTCATTCTCCCGATCGGGCCCCTGGCGATCGCACTGGTCCGACTGGTGCTGCCCTACTACCACGCGGGCGACAGCACGGAGACCGCCACCGACGTCATCAACCACCAGGGCACCCAATCGGTCGTGCTGTGGGCGGCCTTCATCGGCGTACTCGCGCTGCTTCCGGGGGTGCTCGCCGTCGCCCGGGTCACCCGGTCACGCGCTCCGGTTGCGACCACCATCGGCCTGACCCTGGTGTGCGCCGGCTACCTGGCGCTGCCCTGGATGGTTTCCGCCGACGTCCTCCTGTGGACCGGGGCGGACGCCAACCTCGACGCCACCACCATGGGTCGCATGCTCGACCACCTGCATCCGTCGGTCGGACTGGCTCTCGGCATCTTCGTGGTCGGCCATGTGCTCGGCACCGTCATCCTCGGCGTCGCGCTGTGGCAGAGCGGCCAGGTGCCACGCTGGGCAGCTGTCGCGACCGCCGTGTCCCAGCCGGGTCACTTCGTGGCGTTCGTCATCCTGGGCAGCGCCCCGCTGGACGCGGCCGCTTGGATCCTGAACGCCGTGGGCTTTGCGATGGTGAGCCTGGTCATCCTGCGGATGCACGACGACGACTGGGAGCTCCCGCCAGTCAGTGCGGCGTAGTAGTCCGGCGTCCTCGCCTCCCTCGACCGTCGTGGCGCGGTCCATCGTCATCTCGATGGATGAGAGCAGAAATGCTTGGATTCCCTTGTGGATAACGGGTTTGGAGGTTCGTGAGGGTCCGGAAAGTGTCGGTGGCCGGTCCTAGGGTGGCCCCATGACCAGCACGCAGCAGCCACCGACCGTGGGCATCGGCGATGCCTTCGCCCGCAGCTTCGCGGTGGTCGGTGAGCAGCTGGCCGGCCTGGTCGACACCCCCACCTGGCCGCTGGACGACACCAGACTCGACCAGCGGATCGGCCGAGGCGCTGGCGATCCGGGCCGCCGCCGATGAGCTGACGGCCCGGCTGGTCGCCGAGGCCGACGACCGCCACCTGGCTCACCGGCATGGTGCCGTCCTCGACCCGGGCGCACCTGATCGCCACCCACCGGATGTCGGCCGGTGAAGCGTCCCGGATGGTCAGCACCGCCCGGCAGCTGCACGGCCCGTCCGCGGTCACCGAACCCACCCGCCGGGCCGTCGCGGCCGGAGCGGTCTGGGCCGAACAAGGCGTCGTGATCGCCGCCGCGATCCACCGGTTGTCGGCGACCATCGACCCGGCACAGGTCCAGGCCGCCCAGACCGACCTGCTGACCCATGCCCAGACCCTGTCCTACACACAGCTTCAGGTCGCGGCGAACCATGTCGTGGAGGTGGTCGACCCCGACACCGCCGACCAGACCCTGGAAAAGCAGCTGGCCGACCAGGAACGCCGGGCGCTGGCCTCGGCCACGTTCACCGGCCAGCACGGGACCGACGGGATCGCCCGCGGCCGGTTCGCGTTACCCAACCTGACCTTCGCGATGCTCACCAAACATCTCCAGGCCCTGTCCGCCCCCCGACGCGCCACCACCGAGACCCCGGCTGAGGCGACTCTGGAGGACCTGCCGTACGGCAACCGGCTCGGTCGGGCGTTCTGCGAGCTGATCGAGCACCTCCCGGTCGACGCCCACCCCCACCAGGGAGCCACCAACGCCACCATCGTGGTCACCGTCGACGAAACCAAACTGCGAGAGGGCGCTGGGGAAGCCACCCTGGACACCGGCGCCACCCTCTCCATCAGCGAAACCCGCCGACTGGCCTGCAACGCCGGCCTGCTGCCGATGGTCCTGGCCGGTGAGTCCAAGATCCTCGACCTCGGCGCCACCCGGCGCCTGTTCGACCGACACCAACGCCTCGCCCTGACCACCCGCGACCAAGGATGCGTCTTCCCCGGCTGCGAACGACCCCCCGCCTGGTGCGAAGCCCACCACCGCATCCCGTGGAGCCAAGGCGGCCCGACCGACCTCGACAACGGCTGCCTGCTCTGCTCCTTCCACCACCACCTCATCCACCAAGGCGAATGGGACCTGACCCTCGCACCCGACGGCATCACCGAGGTCATCCCACCCGCCCGCATCGACCCGCAACGAAGACCCATCCGCCACCAACGCTTCAAACCCCGAAACGAATGAACCGTGGAGTCGATGGGCCGCACCCTCGGCGGCCTCGGAGGTCGGACCTGAGTCAGGCGGGGGCCAAGGTCCGGATCATCACGCAGTTCTTCTCCCCCTTGGAACGTTGGAAGGTGAAACCGGCCTCCTCAAACATCCTGCGGGTGCCGTTGTAGAGGAACGAGGACGACATCTTCTTGCCTGCGGGCTGCTTCGACATGTCGTGCGGGTAGCCCTCGACCACCCCGCCGCCCGCCTGGGCGATCAGGTCCAGAGCCCCTCGTAACGCCAGCGCCGCGACACCGCCTCGCCGGTAGCGCCGGTCCACGAAGATGCAAGTGATCCGGTAGTCCGGCGCCTCGACCAGGCCGGCCTCGTACTCCAGTCGATGGCGGATGTTGGGCAGCTCGTCTGGTGGCCCGTACTCTGCCCAGGCCACCGCTTCGTCGCCGTCGAAGACCAGCGCAGCGTGTGCCAGCCCCTGCTCGACCCGCCGGCACTTGAGGTCACGATTGCCCTCGTACGTGCGCTCCTTGTCGCGGGACATGGTGTGGAACCAGGTGCACCAGCACCCGCCGAACACGCCGTTGTGCCGCTCGACGAGGTCGGCGAAAGCACGCCAGGTCTCGGGTGTCAGAGGTCGGATGATGAGGTTGTCCGCCGCAGACTTGCTAGGCATGGGGACAGGCTAGGACCTATTCCGGACGATTACCGTCCGGTCATCCGCACCCTGCGCGCGGTCGCGCGCTCGTGGGGTTCAGGCGGCGCTCGGCTGGGGTCCCTGTGCCGGCGGCACGCTGACGGTTTCCTCCGACGGCATGAGGATCCACAGGATGGGGTAGACCAGGATCTGGCTACCGGGAATGACCATGAGCACCAGCACGAAGAGGAGACGCGCGGTCCACGGCGTGAGGTTGAAGCGTCGGCCGAGGCCGGCGCACACTCCACCGAGGACCCGCCCCTGGCGCACTCGAACCAGACCCTGCTGGGCAAAGCTTTGGCGGATGTCATTCATGGTTGACGCACTTCCTTCATGTCGTGTCGATGGCGATCTGCCTGACACCTCTACAGTGCATCGCCGAGCGGCCTCGAGGCATCGGGTTCAGCCCTGACCCGACCCTCGATCTCTGCCTGCGACCTCAGGGTTCCCGATTCACCGGTCCGCTGGTCCGACTTCAGACGACGCTGAGCGGTAGTGAACGACCGAGCAGGCTGCGCTTCACCACCGGCAAGTCGGCGGCGACCTTGGCGAACGTCTGGGCGGCCGGAGACTCCGGGCCCGACAGGACGACCGGCGTACCGGCGTCTCCGGCGATCCGGGTGGCGGCGTCGAGCGGAATGCTGCCGAGCACCGGTGCACCGAGGCGAGTCGCGAGCTCGGCTCCCCCGTCGCTGCCGAAGACGTCGGTCGTGGTGCCGCAGCATCGCGCAGGCGACTGCCGCCATGTTCTCCACGACTCCGGCAACGGGAAGTCGAGCATCGAGCGCCATCCGGCCGACCCGCGCCGCCACCTCGACGGCGGCAGCCTGCGGTGTCGTCACCACGACGAAAGCGGCGTCGGGCAGCTGCTCGAGCAGCGACATCTGCACGTCACCGGTCCCGGGCGGCAGATCGACCAGCAGCACGTCGAGGTCGCCCCAGGCGACGTCGTGGGTGAACTGCTCGATCGCCTTGTGCAGCATGGGTCCCCGCCACAGCACGGGCTCGTCGTCCTCGACGAAGAAGCCGACACTCATCAGCTGCACCTCGTGCGCGGGCACCGGCAACATCATCCCGGCGACTGCTACCGGTGGTCGGCGTACGCCCATCAGACGAGGGATCGAGTACCCCCATACGTCCGCGTCGAGGATGCCGACCCGGCGACCTTGCTGGGTCAGGGCGACCGCGAGGTTGGCGGTGACCGTCGACTTGCCGACGCCGCCCTTGCCCGACGCGATCGCGTAGACCTGCCGTTGGCTGCCGAGCCGCGAAGCCTCCGCCCGGGACCGCAGCAGCTGACCCACCGCGATGCGGCGCCGCTCGTCCAGCAGCATCTCCTCGATCCTGAGCTCACGGTCGGGCTCGACCGCGCGTACGGCGTGCCGGACCCGGTCGAGCAGTGCCGCGTTGTCCTGTGGATCTATGCACCAGCACCCGCAGTGTCACGGTGAGGGAGCCTCGCGATGAGATCTCCACGTCGTCGAGGAGGTCGAGCTCAGCCACGGTCAACGACGTCTGGGGTTCCACCACAGCAGTGACGGCCGCGACGATGGCGTCGCGGCGTTGCCGACGTGCCTCGCCTGAACGTCTGCCACGCAGCGTCCACGGTGAGCGAGGGGATACAGCGCGGTCATGACGTCTCCTGTACGCGGTACGCGGAGCGCTTGGGCATGACCGGGCGCATCATGAACTCCGGTCGGCGCTGGTTGTCGGGGCCGAGCGTGGCGCGCGTGTGCGCCAGCCACTCCTCGTAGACCTGTCGGGACACCGATGTGTCGACGTACACGTCGCCGTACTCGTCACCCTCGTGCGCGCTTCTCCAGCCGGATCTGTTGCAGCCAGCAGTGCATGCCCGACCAAGGATCCGGTTGCACCGGGAAGGTCAGGTTCTGGTGGACACCGGGGTCGTCCCAGTAGATGCGTCCGCTGTCGGGGTCGACGGACTCGAACGAACCCACGCCGGAGGCATAGCGCAGGAACCAGCTCGTCTCGCCGTCCGGATGGCTCAGGTCGACCCGGCCAGTCACCCAGCGGCTGCCCTCGTCGTCCCGCAGCCGCCATCGGCCCATGTGGTGGGACAGCGCGCAGACGCCGGGCCGGATCGCCTCGGTGGACCAGATGCGAGCGACGAAATAGCCGATGCGGGTGTTGACGCGGACGAGGTCGCCGGTCGCTACGCCGTGCCGCTGCGCGTCCGGTGCTGTTGAGCCACATCGGATGGGAGTTGCTGAGCTCGTTGAGGTACTTGGCGTTCCCGCTCCGGGTGTGGATCAGCGTCGGCAGCCGGAACGTCGGAACCAGCACGAGCTCGCCGGCCTCAAGGTCGACCTTGCTGCGGCTGACGTGGGACTCGATGTAGCCCGGCGTGGCGTGCTCCGGCCAACCCCAGTCGCGCATCGCGGTCGAGTAGATCTCCAGCTTGCGCGACGGCGTCAACCAACCGAACGTCGGGTCGCCGTCCTCGTGCACGACGCCCACGGCGCCGGCCTCGCCGACCAGAGGCACCTGGGTGTCGAGCGTGACCGGCTTGCGCAGCACGCCCTGATCGTCGGGGACGGCGCCCTCGGCCTCCGCCTCGGTCAGCGCACGCTCGTCGACCCGGTAGACCTCCGAGTCGACCTCGACCACGCCGAACTTCCGCATGTACTCCAGCGGTGTCAGACCGAGCGCTGCGGCCTTCTCCGGCAGACCTGGCACGTTGTTCTCGAAGATGTAGCGGTAGTACTCGTCGACCGTGACCTTCTCACCGGGCCGGTACGGCGACTCGAAGTACTTGCGGATGCCGAGCTCGCCATCAGGGTCGATCCGCCAGGACAGCTCGAACCAGAACTCGTTCTCCTCCCACACCTCCCCCGGGTTGATGTCACGGGTGTCGGCGAACTCGCGGCCCAGCTTCTCCATCGCCACTCGGCGTACGGGTTGGCGGAAACCCAACCACTTCCCGGCGTGAGTCTCGTAGGAGTGCGTGTCGTGGCGCTCCGTCGAGTGGCCCATCGGCAGCACGTAGTCGGCGAACTCGGCTGTCTCCGACCAGGTCGGTGTCAGCGCCACATGGCAGCCGACCTGGGCCTCGTCGGTGAGCGCCTCCATCCAGCTGAAGCCGTCCGGGTTGGTCCAGATGGGGTTGTAGACACGCGAGAAGTAGACGTCAAGCCGACCCCGGACCGTCCTTGAGGAGGTGCGGCAGCAACATCGACAGCTCGTTGGTGGCCAGCGGGTACTCGCGCGGCCAGAGCAGCTCGTTCCAGCGATCGTGGCCACCGGGCATGTTAGGGCCGTGCGGGATGAACTTGTCCCAGCCGTTGGGGCTCGTGCCGCCCTCCGTCCCGACACTGCCCGTCAGCACGACGAGGAAGAACAAGGCACGAGCCACCATCCAGCCGCCGTAGTTGCCGGCAGCGGCGGACCGCCAGACATGGGCGGACAACCTGCCCTCGGACCGGCAACGATGTGAGCGAGCTCCTCGACCTGCTCCACCGGGATCTGCGCTTCGTGCGCCGCGAACTCGAACGTGTAGTCCGCGTAGTCAGAGGTCAACCGGTCGAGGAAGACCTCGAACGTCCACGTCGGCGTCAGGGTGGAGCTGCTCCAGGTAGGTCTGCCAGTTCGCCCAGCGCTTCAGGTACGCCGTGTCGATCGTGCGCGTGCGCAACAGGTACGACGCCACCGCCAGCAGGATCGCCGCCTCGCTGCCTGGCCAGGGAGTCATCCAGATGTCAGCGTGCGAAGCGGTGTTGGACAGCCGGGGGTCAAGGACGACCAGCTTCGCGCCCTGCGGCCTTGCCCTCCATGATGCGCTGGGCGTGCGGGTTGAAGTAGTGGCCGGTCTCCAGGTGGCTCGACAGGAGCAGGATGACGTTGGCGTTCGCATGATCGGGCGAGGGCCGGTCGTACCCGCCCCACAGCGACAGCCCCAGGCGGGCGCCGGCCGAGCAGATGTTCGTGTGCGTGTTGTGGCCGTCGACGCCCCAGGCGAGCAGGAACCGTTCGGCGAAGCCGTCCTCGCCGGGCCGCCCCACGTGGTACATCACCTCGTCGTGGCGGTCCTCCTGGATCGCCTTCCGGATGCGACCGGCGATGTCGTCGAGCGCCTCGTCCCACGAGACCTGCTCCCACTCACCGCCGCCACGGGCACCCGAGCGGCGCAGCGGATGCAGGATCCGCTCCGGGTCATCGATCTGGTTGATCGTGGCCGGGCCCTTGGCGCAGTTGCGGCCGCGCGAACCGGGGTGGGCGGGGTTGCCCTCCACCTTGCGGATCGAGAGGTCTTCCTTGTCGACGTACGCCAGGAGCCCACAGGCCGACTCGCAGTTGAAGCAGGTGGTCGGGACCAGCATGTACTCGTGAGGCACCTTGCGCGGATGGGCCTGGGCGTCGTACTCCACATGGTGGTCCCAGTCGCTGACCGGCGGGTAGTTGCGTCAGTCCCCAGCGCGTGCGGATCCCGGGCAGGTCGGAGTCCGGGCGCGTGACGTTGGCGTCCTCGACGCTCATGGCGATTCCTCTCGGCGGGTGGACTACGCGGGTGGGACTACGACGGCGTCATGACAGAGGGACGTCTTGGCCGGCCCGGACGAACACGCTCTCGTAGGCCAGCAGAGCGGGGTGGACCAGGACGGCCGCGACGAGTGCTGCAACAGACGCCGTGCCGTTCCAGTCGAAGACCGCGGCCACCAAGGCAGCGAGAGTCAGCCCGACGCCGCCGAACCAGAACGTCAGTGCGTAACGGCCATGGGTGATCATGTGGGCGGCTGCTGCGGCCCCCCGCGTGGCGTGCCGTCCGGTGTACTCCACGAGCAGCATCGCCAGGTGGCCGGCGGCCCCCAGGACCAGCGCACGAGAGAGCAGCTGCTCTCCGTCGGCCGGGACGTCGATGAGCGGCTCCATCAGGATGAGTGCCCCCGCGCCCACCATCACAGCCTGGACCGCGAGGTGCCAGAACAGCAGCGGCGACTGCCAGAGGTCTCGGCCCTCGGCCTGACCGAACAGCAGCCCGGTGTAGGCCGCGGTCATGAAGCCGGCCAGGGCGGCCGGCGCTGCGATCACCCGGATCAGACCGTCCTGGTCGAACAGGCCCCCCAACAACCAGAGCCCGGTCAGCGCCGAGAAGGCCGCGAGCACGACCGACCCCCAGAACAGCCACGACGTCGGGTTGGGTTTCAGGAAGATGTAGAGGAACCGCTCGGGCCGCTTCAGGTCCCAGACCAGCAGAACCCCGGTCGCCGCGGTGCCGAACAGCCCGATCGCGGGTGCCACGATCGTTCCCATGACGCCGAGGTCCACGCCCAGGGCCAGCGCCAGCGCGGCCAGCATCACAGCACCGGCACCAAAGGCCTTCGTCCACAGGTAGGTGGTCACCCGCCAACCCCACGGACGGGGATGCGCGGTATTGAGCGTGGTCCTCGCGTGCGTAACCGGGTCGACCGGTAGGTCGGTGGCGACCTCACGTCTGTGCGGATCAGGCTGGGCCCAGATGTAGGTGTCGTCCGGCGGGGCGTCCAAGGGCTCCAGCACAGCTCGGTCCGCACCGAGGTAGAACACGTTGGGTCCGGTGTTCTGCTCCGGCGCGCGGACCGCGGTGTCATGCGTGGAGACGAGCGTCGCGATCTCGCTGGTCGGGTCGTCGAGGTCACCGACCCAGATCGACTCTGTCGGACAGACCACGACGCAGGCAGGTTCGAGCCCTTCGTCGACGCGGTGCGCGCAGAAGTTGCACTTGGCAGCCGTGTTCGTGTCAGCGTCGATGTAGATGGCGTCGTAGGGGCAGCCCTGCATGCAAGCCTTGCAGCCGATGCAGCGGTCGCTGTCGAAGTCGACGATCCCGTCGTCCCGCTTGAACAGCGCTTGCGTGGGACACACCTTGACGCACGGGGCATCGGTGCAGTGGTTGCACCGCATCACCCCGAAGTCGCGCGTCGTCGACGGGTAGTCCCCCTGGTCGACGTACTTCACCCAGGTACGGAACTGTCCGAGCGGGACCTGGTGCTCGGTCTTGCACGCCACCGTGCAGGCATGGCAACCGATGCACGTGCGCTGGTCGATCGCGAAGCCGTACCTCACGCTGCTACGCCGTGCGGTTGAGCTCGTCGACGGCGGCTTCGACCTCGGCACGGCTGCCGCGGTTGTAGGGCAGCTTGCCCAGAAGGTCGCCCATCAGACAGGTGTTGCTCACGGCGGCGAAGAACAGACCGCCACCGATGGCACCCGCCAGGTACTTCGCGCGGGGAGCGACGGTGCTCGCCACGATACTGCCGAGCACGAGGCCGCCGGCCGTCAGACGGACCTGCCGTTCGAGGCTCCACTTGGGCTCACCCTGCTCGACCGGGCCGCCGTCCGACTGCCACGCAGCGATCCCGCCGTCCAGCACGAGCGGCTCGATACCGTGCGGGGCGAGCACCTCGGCCGCTTGCTTGGAACGCACTCCGGTCTGGCACAGCACCACAAGCGGCACCTCGGACCGCGCCGCGAGCTGCTCGGCATAGCGCGAGAGCACCGGTAGCGGCACGTTGTACGAGCCAGGGACCCGGGTGCTCTCGAACTCCCCCGGAGTGCGCACGTCGAGCAAGCGAAGTGAGTCGGTGTCGAGCCGGGTCCGAAGATCGGACGGGGTAAGGGTGGCGGTGGCCATGATCGAGTCCTTCTGGTCGGTGGATCCTGTCGTGTCCGGGGGTGGCGGCGTGCGCCGCTCTGTCCGTCGTCAGTCCGTGGTCAGTCCCTGCTCAACAGCCTTGCCGTAGTCCTCGTCGATGAGCACGACGTCATGACCGGCCCGGTCCAGCAGGCTGGCCGCGATGGCCGCTCGGTACCCGCTGGCGCAGTGAACCCACATCGTTGCGTCCGGGACTTCGGAAAGCCGTTCGACGATCTCATGGATCGGGATGTTGGTGGCGCCGGGAATGTGTCCGTCGTCCCACTCGTCATCACGGCGAACGTCGAGGACGGCTGGACCGTCTCCCGACTCTCGCTCGCGCTTGAGGTCGGCAAAGGAAACCCGAGGGTACGACCGGACCTCGCTGTCGCCGGCCAGGGCAGACACGTCGCCAGACGCTGCACCGTCAGGACGGTCGATGCCGATCCTCACGAGCTGTCGCTGGGCGTCGGCCACCTGCTCGGGATTCTCGCCGATCAGCGTCAGCGATGAGCCCCACGGGACCAGCCAACCCACATACGTGGAGAACTGCTCGCTGAGCGCGATGCTGACCGTGCCACCGACATGACCACCGGCATACGCCGTCTTGTCTCTCAGGTCGACCACCCATTCACCTGCCGCGATCCGCTTGTGAAGCTCATCGCTGTCAACGGGTTGCGGTGGCGAGAGGTCGATCGGACCGCCGCCTTCGCGGTTGCGTGCGCCCATGTGGGCGTAATAGCTGGGGTAGGCGGTGAGACCCGCGACGAGTCGCTCGACAAACTTTTCCTCGTCGTCCTCGACCAGTGCGTCGTTGCGGCGCTTCTCGTCGGAGATCGTGCTGCTTTCGCCGCCGGCGGAGGACCCGGATGAGCAGAAGCTCCCGAAGCCGTGCGTCGGGTAGACCGCGGTGTCGTCTCCCAGGGTGTCGGCCAACTTGCGGGCCGAGTGGTACTGGGCACGGGTGAGCTCGTCGGTGCGGTTGGGGTCGACGAGGTCGGTGCGACCGACGCTGCCGTAGAGCAAGGAGCCGCCGGTAAACACTGCCGCGGGCGATCCCGCGTCGTCGTTGATGACGTAGGACAGGTGGGTATCGGTGTGGCCGGGAGTGGCCATGACCCGAACGCGCAGCGTGCCGACCTCGAGCTCGTCCCCGTCAGCAACGGGTCGGCGCTCGAACGCCACCTCATCCTGACCGGAGACGACATAGGTGGCGTCGTGCTCCTTGGACAGCTCGAGACCGCCGGAGACGTAGTCGTTGTGGATGTGCGTCTCGAGCACCATCGCGCAACTCACGCCGAGTCGGTCCAGCACCGCGTCGACCCGGTCGAGGTCGCGCTGGGGGTCGATGACGACCGCTGTCTGGCCGTCGTGGGCCACGTAGCTGCGGTCACCGAGGTCGCTGGTCTCGATGACTTCCACCGTGAGCTGGCTCATCGCTTTCACCTGTCAGACTTGATCGCGTGGTACGAATGACCGTACATTAAGGGGCACGATACGGCGACACGTCGCCGACGGCAAGGAGTGGTTGTGGCCAGTTCGGCAGCGGGCGGTCCCCGAGCCGTCGACCGCAGCAGCGCACTCCCGCTGTGGGCCCAGGTGCATGCAGACCTTCAGGAACGCCTCGATCGGGGCGAGTTCAACGCTGTCTTCCCCGGCGAGCTGGCGCTCGTCGCGCAGTACGACGTGAGCCGGCACACCGTCCGTGAGGCTCTTCGCCGGATGCGCGAGCAGGGCGTGGTGACTGCCGAGCGCGGCCGACCGCCGCGCGTCACCGCACCCACCGAGTTCGCCCAGCCGTTGGGCACCGTCTATAGCCTGTTCGCGGCGGTGACGGAGTCTGGGTATCGCCAGCAGAGCGTTGTGCACGTCCTCGACACCCGAGCGGACGGGGTGGTGGCTGCGAGACTCGGTCTCGAGGAAGCCGCCCCCTTGATCTTCCTCGAACGACTACGGCTGGCCGACGGCGAACCACTCGCGCTCGACCGGGTCTGGCTGCCGGCTCAGGTCGCGGCTCCGTTGCTCCAGGCCGACTTCAGCGACACCGCCCTGTACACCGAGCTCGACCAGCGATGTGGGATCCGGGTCTCCGGGGGAAACGAGCGCATCTGCGCCGTTGTCCCGGCGAACGCCGACCGGAGGCTCCTGCACATGCAGGAGGACGTCGCGGCCTTCGCCATCGACCGGCTCGGCATCAGCGACGGTGTGCCGGTCGAGTGGAGGCACACCCTGGTCAGGGGGGACCGCTTCGCTGTCACCGCAGATTTCTCACGTGTCCCGGGAGCCCAGGTCGGTAGCCCCGGGCCGCTGCTTTCCTTTGTCGAACGGCCCTGAGATCATCCCGGCTATGGGCACACACCTCGATGCCGGCTCTGGAGTCATCGGCATGGCGGGACGAGTCATGAGTGAGTCCCCCGCCGAGCGGCATCAGCTCGTCCTGGACGGCAGTCCACTGCCGGTCGTTGGGGCCGCCAGGGTCTACGTCTGTGGCATCACGCCGTACGACGTCACACATCTCGGGCACGCCGCCACCTTCGTCTGGGCGGACCTCCTCGCCTCCGTCATCAACCTGACAGGAGCCCACACGTCGAGCTGTCGCAACGTCACCGACGTCGACGACGTGCTGACTCGTGCCGCCGGTGAGCACGGGAAGCCCTATGACCAGTTCGCGCTGACCCAGGAGTACCTGTTCGACCAGAACATGCGGCAGCTCCGGGTCAAGCCACCCGACCACTCCCCTCGTGCGCGCCACCACATCGCCGCCGTCCAGCAGCTCGGCCATGCGCTGCTGGAGTCCGGGGCCGGATACCTGAGCGAAGGACAGGTGTACTTCCGAGGTGGCGACCTCCTCGACGACACAGGCATCGAGCTGGACGACGCGCTGGCCCTGAGCGCCGAGCACGGCGACGATCCCGACGACCCCCGCAAGGAACACCCCTTGGACGTTCCGGTGTGGAGGTCGTCAGACGAGCACGAGCCTGCCTGGCCGAGCACGTGGGGATGGGGCCGGCCGGGCTGGCACGCCGAGTGCGCCGCGATGTCTCTTGCTATTCACGGGGCCAGCGTCGATGTGCTGGTGGGCGGGCAGGACCTCACGTTCCCGCACCACGCTTATCAGACGGCCATGGTCGAGAGCGCCTCCGGTGTCTCTCCGTTCGCGCGACGGCAGATGCACGTAGGAACCGTCCACCGCGACGGGCGCAAGATGGCGAAGTCGACGGGCAACCTCGTCCTCGTCGACGAGGTACTCGCACAGCACCCGCCTGCCGCCGTACGCCTCCACCTCCTCGACCGGCCTTGGGACGAGCCATGGGAGTACGACGCCGCCGAGCTCGCCGCCACGACCGGACGGCTCGAGGCCCTGCACGCGGTGGCAGGACAAGGTGATGGAGGTGCGACGGCCGTGCAGGCCGTCGTCGACCGACTCGTGGCAGACCTCGACGTTCGGGGAGCCGTCGACATCGCCCTTGACCAGGGTGGCGAAGCGGCCCGCTGGCTTACGTCGTTCCTTCGTCTGGTCTGACGGTCCAGGCCGACCGGGACCAGGGCTGGGCTGCCGACCCGTCCACCGCGCTTGGTCCTCCCACGAGGTCGTGGTGGAGTCCGCGAGTGGGGAGGCTGTGACGCGGCGAGCGTCCATCAGACCGACCCTCGTCAGGTGTGGGCTGCCCCCTGGACCACGGCCATCAGGTGGCTTTCGAGACGCGACTGTGCCTGCGCAACGGTGACGCCGGATCCCAGTTCTCGCCAGGGCTGCACGACCTTGGCCGGGTCGGGCAGGTACCCGACGATGTCCATGACGTCCCAGTACCTCTGCGCGGCTGCATCGACCCGCTGTTGCCCGAGGCTTCGGTAGAGCTGGACGAGACGCTGACCCGTCTCAGGGCCGTGGAGCATCGACAGGTACGTCGTGACGTGCGCCAGGTCCAGCCCCGCCGGCCCCCACGACGTCTCGACCCAGTCGACGACGCCAGAGATGCGCCCTGACTCCCACAAGACGTTGCCCACGTGGAAGTCCCGGTGCAGGAATGTGCCGGCGTGGTCGGGCGGGTCCTGTTCCAGGAGATCGAACGCTTGCTCCCACAGCCAGGGATGTCGGGTCCAGGCCGGGAGGATCCGTTTCGCCGGCCCGGCCCAGGACTGGTAGTTCCGCGGTCGGTCCGCCCCAGGGTCATGGTCGTGGATCTCTGCGAGAAGGCGAGCCACCCCGCCCAGGAACTCGTCGTCCTGACGTCGCAGCTGCACCGAGCCTGGCAGCCAGGACATCAGGTGCGCCGGGGTGCCGACCTCGACGCCGGCCGCATCGAGCGCCAGGGTTCTCGGCGCCGGGATTGGCGTATTCCGCAGCTGCCGCTGAACCGCCGACTCGCGTCCGAGCAGTCCGGCCGCATGAGTCCGCCACGGCTCCCTGCCCATCAGTCGCAAGACGACGTTGCGTCCGTCATTGACAGTCAGCAGGAGCATGGTGGACGTCCATCCACCGCGGAGTCGTTCGACATGCTGAACTCGGGCGCCTAAGGCCCTCTCGGCCCACCCGACGCCGTCGCTAACCATCGGGATCACTCGGAAATTCTGTCAGGTTCCGGTCCGCCCGGCCGTGCCGGGATCCGTAGGGTCGACGAGTCCTCAGCGCCCCCGCGGCACAGGCGGCGCAACAGTTTCGATGTTCTCTCGACGAGCTCAGCCTGCAAGAGTGGCGCCATGGACGCAGACCCAGGCAATGTACGAGCGACCGGCGTCACGGAAGCGAAGCTGAGCCATCTCCGGGTGTGGAACCTCGGGCTCACGGCGCTCCATCTGCTCCAGGCCGCCGTCATCTTGCTCCTGGCCGGCAGCTTCTCGATCACCGTCACCTCATCCATCCCGGAAGGGCCGCCCGGGACGGCGGTCCCCGCGCCCGACGCGCTGTTCGACGTGCCGATCGGCGCTGCCGTGGCCCTGTTCCTCGCACTCGCCGCGCTTGATCACCTGCTCACCGCCACGGTGCTGCGCGGTGTCTACGAACGCGACCTGGAGCGCGGCATCAACCGCTTCCGTTGGGTCGAGTACTCCGTGAGCGCCACCGTGATGATCATCTTGATCAGCTTCTACTCCGGTATCACCGGCATCAACACGATCTTCACGGTGGTGGGTGCCAACGTCGCGATGATCCTGTTCGGCTGGCTGCAAGAGCGGATGAACCCACCGGGACGTACGTCGACGACCATGCTGCCGTTCTGGTTCGGCACGCTTGCGGGCATCACGCCCTGGATCTCGATCGTGTTCAACATCATCGGGTCCGAGACCGTGCCCGGTTTCGTCTACGGCATCGTCGCCACACAAGCCGTGCTCTTCTTCAGCTTCGGGGTCAACCAGTGGCTCCAGTACCGCGGCGTGGGCCGCTGGACGGACTACGCCTACGGGGAGCAGGCTTATCTCGTGCTCAGCCTCGTAGCCAAGTCCCTGCTCGCCTGGCAGATCTTCGCAGGATCTCTGGCGACCTGATGGTTCCCGACATCCTCGGTGAGCTGGGCAGCTTCGTCGGCGTGTGGGCTCACCCCGACGACGAGGCCTACCTGGCAGCCGGGTTGATGGTCCGCGCCGTCGATGCCGGCCACCGCGTCGTGTGTGTGACGGCCACCCGTGGTGAACAAGGGTTTCCCGACGACGACGGCCGATCGGTGCACGAGCGGATGCGGATCCGCGAAACCGAGCTCACCGAATGTCTCGGCATTCTCGGCGTCAGCGAGCACCGTTTCCTGGGGTACGGCGACGGGCGCTGCGCGGAGGTGCCCGACGACGTCGCCGCGGTGACCCTGGCGGCCTTGATCGACGACGTGCGGCCCGACCACGTCTTGACGTTCGGTCCCGACGGAGCGACCGGTCACCCGGACCACATCGCCGTGTGCCGCTGGACCACTCGTGCCGTGGAGCTGACCCGTTGCAGCCCCGTCCTGCTCTATGCCACCAAGAGCCGCCGATGGCGCGACGAGTTCTTCGCCGGTGCCGACCTCTCCTCGGTGATGATGGTGGAGGGTCTGGAGATCGAGGCCGTCGAGGAGTCCGACCTTGCCGTCTGGCTGACCTGCGACGACGCGCTGCTGTCCCGCAAGATCGCCGCCTTGCGCGCCCAGCGCAGCCAGATCGAGCCGATGGTCGAGATGATGGGTTCGGACCGGTTCGCCGACCTCGCGCGTGAGGAGTTCTTTCGCCGCCCGGTCCGCGGTGATGCGGCGGCCATCGCGCGAGCACGTACACTCGGGACCATCTGAGTCCGGACCACCGCTCGGGGCCACGGCCGGGCATCCCCTTGACGCTCACTCGTGGTCCCAACGCGCGAGGCTCGATCAACCGTTTGGCCGGTTCTCACACAGAGTTCCGTTCTCGCTACCGAACGCGACCTACAGTCATCGCATCGAACACCTCGGAGCCGCTCCCGCTCCCAGGCTTTCGACAGCATCGGCAGGTCCACCCAGCACGACAGTCGCCCCTCGGCGGCAGACAGGTCCGGAGCGGTGACGGTAGTCCTCAGCAGTCAGCTTGCGCTTCCGCACGTCGAGATGGCCACGACTGCCCGGCTTCAGCCGACCGCGCCGTCGCTGAGCTCGATCCTGCGTCGGCTGTCCACCAACCTCCTGGTCGCCTGCGCCATACCTGCGCTGGTCTTCACCTCCTTGATGCTGCTCATCAACATCACCGCTGCCTTGCTGGGCACGTTGTTCTGGTCGTACTCCGCTCTGGGCTGGCAGGTGACCCAGGGCCGACGGCTCTCCGGTCTGCTCGTCGTGACCTCGAGCGTGTTGACGATCCGGACCCTCGTGGCCCTCGCCAGCGGCGACACGTTCTGGTACTTCCTTCAGCCGATCGCGACCGACGCCTTCCTCGGAATCACGTTCTTCGCGTCCTTGTGGACCGCTCGGCCGGTCATCGCCCGACTCGCCGGTGACTTCTACCCCCTCACCCCCGACGTGGCCGGTCGCACGAGTGTGGCGCGGCTGTTCCGACGACTCACGCTGCTGTGGGCTGCCGCCTGCGCCGTGAAGGCGACGCTGACGTTCTGGCTGCTGCAGACCCAGTCGGTCGAGACGTTCGTCCTGGTCAAAAGTGCAGCCGTGCTGACCCTGAACGGCCTGACGATCGCCATCACGGTCGGCGCGGCCGTCCTCGTGGCCCGACGTGAGGGCCTGCTTCCGTCGCGCCGTCCGCTGACCTGACCATCGAGTCCTCAGGGCTCCACCGCGTGGGTGGGCCGGCTGACGATGTTTGGGATCCATCCCGCATGGGCACCATGCATCCCGGACCCCGAGGAGGCCCCACATGTCTGGTACGAACTGGCTCATACTGATCGTCATCGTCGTCATCGTGATCATCGCGATCGCGATCTTGGCCAATGCGTCGCGCCGACGTGCCGAGCAAAAGCGTGCCGAACAGGCTCAGCTGATGCGGAGCGAGGCTGACCAGCGCGCAACCGATGCCGACCAGCAGGCGACGAGGGCGGCCGAGATCGACGCCCAGGCCCGCAAGGCGCAGGCCGAGGCCGACGCGAAGGCAGCTGAGGCCGAGCGACTGCAGTCCACCGCGCGGGAGCACCACACCCAGGTCGACGAGGCTCGTACCGAGGCCGAGCAGCACCGCGTGCAGGCCGACGAGCTCGACCCAGGGACGACGACGGAGGACGGCACACGCACGACGGAGTACGAGGCCGGCGCCGACACCTCCCACGAGCACCCCGCCGCGTCGGAGCCCCCGGAGGATCAACGGCGCGTCTGACAGCGCGAGTCGAGCCTGCTACGCACCGCCGGTCGTTGCTACCAGGAGACGAATGCGTCGACGGTGACTGCAGACTCGGCTCCGCCGCGCTTCGCCGGTGAGGTCGGGCGCGGAATCCCGAGGCGCACCACGTCCAGTCGACTGGGGGCATCGGACGGTGCCCTGACGCTCGTCCGAGTTCGTCCGTCGACCGTCAACCTCGAGCGGACCTGGGCGTTGGCCGCCCAATCCAGGCCAATCCGGTGCGGACCGGAGCCGGCGTGGATCCATCGCGACCAACGCAGATGTCCCGGTGATCGAACCACCGCGACACGCAACGCAGCGCCACCAGCGACGGACCGACGACAGCTGACGGCAAAGAGCCGTTGTCCTGTCGAGCCGCGACCTTCGAACACCTCGGCGCCGGGACCACTGACGCCGCGACACCGGGCGGCCAGCCAGAAACGTGCGTGGTAGGTCGCGGCCGCGGCCGGACTGCGGTCCTCGACGAAGGCAGGTCCCGTCGCCCCCGCCGAGATCGCCAGCCCCTGTGTCCCGACGACCGCTGCCGCAGTGCTCACGTTCATCCGGTGACGGCCCCGGCTGCGGGACCATCGCAGCGTTCCACCCGTCTCGAATCCGTCGGCGAAGACCTGCTCCGGACCTCCGACGACGGCCGAGACCTCGGCAGGGGTACTGACGTTGCCAGCGCGATCGGTAGCGGTGACGCTGAGCCGATGCTCCCCCGCCGCCCATCCCGATGCGTCGAGCGTCGCAGTGGCGACCTCGGTAGCTGAGTCGAACGCCCCGTCCTCCGCAGTGAGGGCCGTCTCGAAGCTCGGTACGCGCAGACCGGGTTCACTGACCTGGACGTCGTCCACTCCGTTGGTCTCGCTCAGCGTGACTCTGACCTGCACGGTGCCCGAGGTGGGCTCGGCAGCCAGGCCGGACAGGAGCGGAGCCGTGCGGTCGACGACCATGGCCCCCGAGGAGTAGGGGCCCCAATGCCCCGCGGCATCCTCGGCGTGCACGTAGATCGTGTGGGTTCCCTCCGTGAGTGGCAGCTGGATCGGGAGGGACACGAGCCCGGACGGGTCAGGGCCGTCCATCGCCGTCCCTGAGCCATCGGCTCCGACGGCGTCCACGAACAGCTCGGCCCCGGTGACCGCGGCCGCGGAGCGCCCGACTGTCGTGCTCGCCGTGACGGTCGCAGGCGGGTCCAGGTTGGCTGGGTCCGGCGTGACGCTCACGTCCTGTGCCCACGGCCCCGGTTGCTCCGCCTGGGCTGTCGACCAGGCTTCGGACACGTCGATCCGCCCCACCCCGAACGTGTCGTCGGGCCCGGGTGGGCCGAGCTCGAGGGCACTGCGAGTCAGCAGGGACTCGGCCTCGACGCCACTGATCCGCGTCCCGTTGCTCATCAGCAGCGCCAGAGATCCGGCGACCTGCGGTGCGGCGAGAGAGGTGCCGGTCTGGGTCGTCCACAGCGAGAACAGGTCCGTGGTGTGTACGCCCTCTCCGGGTGCCACCAGGTCGGGGAACGGGCGGGCTCGGCCCCCGCAGACCGCCGGACCCCGGCTGGACGACGGGAGGACGGCGTCGGTGGCGGTCACGGCTCCGACCGACAGTGCCTCAGGATAGTTCGCCGGGCTGTAGTCGGAGCCAGCCGCGGGGCCGCCGTTCCCGGCGGAGAAGACCGGCACGATCCCGAGACTGCGCAGCGCGCTGAGATCGGGTTGGAACGCCAGGTTGCAGCCAGGAGCACTGAAGCCCCAGGAGTTCGTCACCACATCCGCGGCGTCGTTGGTGCTGGGGTCACGGTCCGGGTCGACCGCCCACTGAAGAGCCGCGTGGATGCCGGCGACCGTTCCTGTTCCGCGGTCGTCGAAGACGCGGGCCGCGATCCACGAGACGTCGGGTGCGACCCCCACGGCGGCGCCACTGTTTGACCGGCCCGCCAACAGCCCGGCGACCCACGTGCCGTGTCCGGCGACGTCCACCGGCGTCTGGACATGTTCGCCGTACGGGTCGAACCAGCTGTTCGCGCCGCCCCGCCAGCTCGGCGCCAGGTCCGGGTGGCTCACGTCCACTCCGGTGTCGAGCACCGCGACGACCACGCCGGCCCCTGTGAGCCCCTGGGCCCAAAGGGCCGGCGCTCCGATCGTGACGAGGTTGGGCTCAGCGGGGCCGCCGGCGGTGACCGTCGGGGCTGGCAACGCCACGTCGCTGGTGACGGACTCGACGTCGGGACGCCGGCGGACCAGCTCGATGGCCTGCGGGGTCAGCGACGCGGCGACCACGTTGCTGATCCAGAGCGGCCGGACAGCGGAGGCTTGCTGGCTCAGGGCCAGCCGGTCGAGCAGAGCCATCAAGGGGCGCTGACTCTCACGCGCGGTGGTGCGGAGGTCGCGGATCACGGCTTCGCGGCGAATCCGCTCGCGACCGCGTGGCAGGGCTCGCGGGAGGTCGGCTTGAGCGCGCAGCGTGATGATGACGTCTTGTCTCGGCGCGTCCTGCACAGCGAGCTCGGACGTTGCTCGCGCCTCCACGACACCCCAGCCCCCGACAAACGTCACCAGCGCAGCCAGTGCCGCGACGTGGCGGGTGCACCGTCGCGCGCTCACACGCCGGCCGGTTCTCGCGTCTGGTCGTCAGCCGAGCCGGCCTGGTGCCCGGCCGGGGCGACCGTTTCGGTTGCCGATGGCGCCCACCGTCGTGCCCGAGCGAAACCGATGAGAATCAGCGCCACGAGGAGGCCAGCCGCACCGAACGTCCAGGGCCGCAGCGGGCTGTCGGACACCAGTACGCCTCCGACACCGCTCCCAGGAACCACGAAGGCATCATCGATGACGACATCGGGCGCTCCCCGCCGCTGCACCACCAGCTCGTAGGGCAACCTGCCGGTCACGTCGATCTCGAGGCCGTGCTGCCAGCGGCCCTGCCCGACCTCGTCCACGGAGATCGGCGCCACGTTCTGAGTGCCGTTCGCACCCGCACCCCAGGTGAGGCGCACCCGCTCGATCGTCCCGTCCACTGGACGACGGGTGCTCACGATGTCGACGGTCGCCAGGCTGCGTCCCAGGTGGTTCGGACGGACCGCAGCCGTCACGAGCAGGCCGTCGGCCTGCGTGGTCACCCGATCAACCGGCCCGGGAGCCGCCGCGAACTGCGGGCCGGTCGCCGGCTGGGTCGATGCGAGCACCGCAGCGAACATCACGACCACGCCGCCGGCTGCGCACTCCACCAGCAGACTGCGCCGAGGAGGGGTACCTCGGCGCAGCCGCCGGACCGGGCTGATTGCCTGCGCGATCCAGGGATGGTGGTGAAGGGCGTGACGGAGGCCGAGTGCGGCGATCACCGCCGCGACGAGCAGCTTGGCGAGCAGGGCGTGTCCGTACGACGTCGTGAGCATCGCGTCGATCGTGGCGACCTGCCCGCCGGTCAGCAGCACCCCCGACACGGCGAGGACGCTGACGCAGGTCACAGCAATCAGGCCGAACCCCCGCCACAGCGAGCTTCTGACCGCCGTGGAGGCGCGCCCGGCGGGAAGGTTGGCGACCAGCACCAGCACCGCGAACAGTCCACCGAGCCAGGCGAAGGCGGCCCCCTCATGCAGGGCGACGACGGCCCGGGTAGCCCACCCACTCTGGGCGTGGCTGGTCGAGGCCCGCGCCCACACGTCGATCGCGACCAGGAGGCCGACAGCCGGGTTTGGGTGTCCACCCCGGACACCGAGACGTCGGACCAGCACGACCAGGAGGGAGAGGCTGACCAGGCGGAGGAGCCAGGGCGTGAGCTGATGGGCCGAGACCAGGACCTGCCAACCGTGCGACAGTCCCGCCGCCGCCTGGAGCTGGTTCATCAGGCGGAGCGTGGCAGCCGTCAGCGAGGCGAAGACCGCTGTCGCCACGACGATCCTCACCACCCGGACGGAGATCACGGCACCTGCCGTGTCAGGTCGACGCCGTACCCAGGGAACGAGCGCTCCCCACACCACGACCCCGCCTACGAGGCCCGAGGTGGCGATCAGGTCGACCCAGCCGAGAAGGATCTGGTCGAGCGGACCGTAGCCCGCCGGGCTGGCGCCCGCAGGCTTCGCCGGCGTGCCGACACCGAACACGACCGTCCCGTCCAGCCGATGGAGGTCCTCGGTCGAGACCGCGCTCCATCTCAGCTCAAAGACGCCGCGCGGCAGCCTCGGGAGCGCGTCCAACACCACCAGGTGTCCACCGTCCTCGAGCTGAACGCCGAGTCGCGGCGCGGGGCCTCCGGCGCCTTGGCCTCGCGAAGAGACGCTTGAGGCGACCAGGTCACCGGAGTCGTCGTACAGCCCCACATCGAGGCCCTGCGGCGACACCGGCTCCGAGTAGCGCAGCTCGACGTGGTCCGGGGGGGTCTTGACCATCTCGCCGTCTGCCGGCGAGGACTCGAGCAGGATCGGGTGCGCCTCCGCCGTCGCCGGAAGGCTCAGCGACCACAGCACGGCGCAGGCGGCAGCGACGGCCGCTCTCACCAGCCATGAGCGCTGGTGCTCACCCCGGCACGACACCATCGATCCTCAGTTCTCCGGCCACGATGGAGATGCCCGCGTGAGGCTGCACGAGGCCGCCGGTGTTTCGGTACAGCAGGAAGTAGGTTCGACCGACTGACATCTCGCGGTGCATGGTCATGGCCGGGTACAGCGTCGCCTCACCGCCGGAGTCGACCAGGAGGCGGGGGGCGACCGAGCGGTCGTCCATCAACGCGGCCGCCTTGGTGGAGTCCAGGACGACGAACCGCAGATCTACCAGACCCCCGTCGGCCGTCACGGTCACCGACGTGATGCGAACGCCCCACGTGGCCTCGACCTGGGCATGGTCGGGCACGACCGGCGCGGCTTCTCGCCCCGAGATTCGAGCCAGCCCCCACGAGATGCCCAGCGTCGCGGAGAGCACCAGGACAACCAGCGCGACGGACAGCCAGCGGATCTCGTGACGGGTACGCGGCGGGGTGCTCGCCAGGTCAAGCGTTGCGGTCATGGTGACCTCTCAGGAAGGGTCCCAGGCGGACGGTTCGCGGGGGGTGATTGGGGCCCGTCCGCCTGGGACGGATCATCAGGGCCCGATGTGCGCGTTGCGCGCCATCAGGTAGTCGTCGAAGCGCAGGACACCCTGCATGCCCGCCGACAGCCCCGCGCTGGGGCCGAGACGGATCTGCTGCAGGTGCCAAGCGCTCGTGTTGAGGGCGGTCAGGGTCTGCGACAGGGTGTCGTCCACGTACAGCGAGAACGACGCGCTCGACGCGGAGGCCCAGGCCATCTCGATCGCATGAGGAGCGTTCGAGATCGTCTGCCAGGCCGTGGTCGATCGTCCACCGCTGCGGAGCACGAGTCCACGCACCTGCTGGTCACCGGCCGACGTGCGGTACTGCACTCGGAAGATCGCGCCTCCGTTGGAGGTCAGCCCCGACATGATCGTCGTGGTCAGACCGTTCGTGGTCGTCCCGTTCGGGTCGAACCAGAAGCGCGCGTGTGCTTCCGGCTCGTCGACCGGGCTGGCGTCCTTGACGTAGCTCGGCGAGTTCCCGTTCAGTCGTGCGCGCAACCCGTAGCTGCCGTGCAGAGCTGCCCACGTGGTGGCGGCGATGCGTGCCCGGCCACCGTTGACACCTGTCCAGGCGGACAGATTGCCCGACTCGAACCCATCGGCGAAGACCACGTCACTGGCGGAGATCGTCAGGGTGGTCGTCGAGACAGGACCCCAGTTGCCCGCGGCGTCGCGCGCACGAACACTGATGTCGTGGTCCCCGGCGGCCAGCGCGGCCACGTTCAGCGTGGCCGACACATCCTCGGTCGGGCTGTCGAAGACGCCGTCGACAGCGTCCATCGACGATCCTGAGCCCGCACCGGGATCGGTGCCGATGAACCACTCGGCCGCCGCTATCGGGGCCGGTGGCGTCGCGCCCGAAGGATCGACCGCGGTCGCGGTGAGCACGACCGGCTGGGATCCGCTTGCCGGGTTGGGTGCACCGGCCACCGCGTTCGTGTCCGGCCCGGTCTGGTCGATCACCAACGTCGCATCAGCACACGGACCCCAGTTGCCCAGGCCGTCTCGGGTCCGGGCGTGGACGGCATAGCTACCCTCGGGATGGCCAGCCGGAACCTCTCCGGTGAAGGTGCTGGTGACATCGGCCGGTCCGTCCGGGCTCAGCGCAACCGCGGTCCCGGAGACACAGGGACTGTCGACGTACAGCTCGGCTTGCGTCACGTGGCGTGCGCCGGACGTCGCGTCGTCACCCACGATGGTCGCCGTGACCGGGCCACTGTCGTTGCCGACGCGCGGGTCGAGGTCCACGGTCGCCGTCGGGCCGGAGGTGTCGATCCGGAAGTTCCTGGACGCGAACGGACCCCACTGGCCGCTGGCGTCCCGGCCGTGGATGAGCACCTTGTGCACCCCGTCGGTCAGCGACGGCGTGAACGTCGCGTTGGCCATCCTCACGGCTGCGGGTGCGCCCTCGACGGTCATCGGGGTGCCGGTGCCGTTGGCGCCGGGGCTGTCGATGAAGTACTCCACATCGGTGACCTGCTCGTTGCCCGTCGCCTCATCGCTCACCCTGGCGCGCACGTCCACCGGAGCGGATCCGGTCGAGGCAGCGGGGCTGATCGTGACCGACCCGCTGGACGGACCCATCGGGGTGTCCGAGGTGACCAGCAGAGACGTGAGGGCTCCGCCGAACCCGACGATCCCACCGTGGGCCAGGCTCCCCGAGACGGATCCGTCGTTGTCGAGCCGGCCACTCTGCTCGTACACCTGGTAGCGGGTCCCCGCCGCGGCTGAGCCCGGCACGGCGACGACGGCGTCCAGCGTGGTCCCGGGCGGGATCGTCTCGGCGACCAAGTCGTGCGGGTACGTCGCGGCGTGTCCTTCGGTGCCGACGACCGTCTCGTGCGCCCCGAGCAACCCCATCGAGATGGGCAGCAGCCCGCCGTTGACGTAGCGCAGCAGCACGTCGCGTCCGGACTGCGTCACGATCGGCAAGGTGTCCGGGAAGGCCTGGCCGTTGATCAGCCAGTAGCGCGGCACGTAGCGGTCGAACGAGTAGCTTCCCGGGGCGTTGTTGAACGCCGGGTCGATCGAGCTGACGACGACCACGGCTTCGTCGTCGAAGGCGCTGACGGCGCTGTCGTACGCCCGGCTCGGCGCGGCTGGCCGGACGATGATGACCCCTTGCAGGCCCATCGCCACCTGGCGCGGACCGAGATCAGTCAGCCCTGCCTCGTAGCGGAACGTTCCTGGCCTCGTGAGCGGAACGGTGTACGTGTCGGCGCTCGTCGGGGCAACCCCGGTCGTGTCCGGCACCAGCCCCTGGCCGGGGAAGGCGAGAGACGTCGGGTCTGACAGATCGTTGTGCAGGGTGATCTCGAGGGTCTCGCCGACGTTGGCGACGATCATCGGACCGGGGACCGAGGCCGGTCCGCCGGCGCTGTCGGCGTAACCCCAGATCGGCACCGAGGAGGGAGAGGACCCGGCCGGCAGGGTCAGCGTCCCGGCCTTGGCCCACAGCTCGCAGCTGCGGGTGCCGCCGAGCAGCGTGCAGGTGCTGAGCGGAAGCGCGGCATTGGGCAGGTGCACCGTAGGCGCGGCGCCATGGACCACGGCGACGGGGCGAGCCCCCGCCGCGGGAGGTGCCAGCGCGAACCCGCAGGCCAGCACGGCCGACACTGTTGTGGCGATGAGCCACCCGGGTGGATGCATGCATCTGCTTCACCACGTTCGTCGATCGGTCAGGTCGTCTCATCACGGGCACCCCCCTGGAGGATCGATGCGCTCGAGCGTTGTCATGCCGCCGAAGCCGGCCTCGTAGTTGGCTGCTTCGTTGAGTGCGTGGCTGTGCCACATCTGGTAGTACTCGCCGCACGCGTTGTAGGTCGTGACGCCGACCGGGAGGTCGTCGGTGACGCCGAGGTAGGGGCTGCCGCTGTACCAGGTCTCGCCGCCCTTGTACGTCGTGTTCTGCTCCTGTGGGAGCGGCACCGGGATCGGGATTGGTGTTGGGCTGCCAGTGCTCCACGTCGGTCCAGTCGTAGGTGGCGTCCCAGGTCTGTCCCGGGCCGACCAGGACCAGGAACTCCTCGAAGGAGTTGTCCTCGCCGCTGCTCCCCTGCAGGAGCCGGCCGTCGCGGGCGATCACACGCCCGTGGTTGCCGTGCGGGTGGAACGGGTGAGCTCGGGAGCCGACGTTGAGGTAACGCACCAACGCCGGGTACGGGTTGTCGGCGTCCTTGGGTTGGACGTGGACCAGCGACCCGTACGGCTGCGTCGGCAGCTCCGGGGCGGCGTTCGCCAGGATCGTGTCGGGGAAGCTGCGTCCGTTGAGCATCCAGTACCGCGGGTGGTACTTGGTGATGTCGTACGCGCTTGCCGACCTCGACCGCGTGGTGCAGGTCGGGGTCGACCTCCGACATCAGCATCACGTACTCCGCGTCGGGGTTGAACCGCGTCCCGGCATCGTCATAGGCCCAGTCCGGGTGACCGCTGGGACGCACGACGAGCGCACCGATAGAGGCCCATCTGGACCTGCTTGGCCATGTCCGTGCCGCTCTCGTAGATGTACGTGCCGGGCTCGGCCGCCACGAACGAGTAGGTCACCTCACCGCCGTCAGCGTCTGCGGCCGTCGTCATCGAGGTCAGCTCGGTGCCTTCGTAGGTCGGCTGGGACGGCGCCCCGTCGGCTGTCACGCCGGACTGGCCGGGGAAGATGATCGACACCGGCTCGGGCAGGTCGTTCTTGAGCGTGACGGTGACCGTGGTGCCCTCGTCGACGCACAGGTAGGGACCTGGGAGCTGGAAACCGCCGTTGCCGTCGGCGTAGCTCCACATGTACATGGTGTTGCCGTCCGGTGTGGAGACTCGCCCGGCCTTCGCGGTCAGCGTGAAGTCACCGCTCGAGCTCGTCGTGCAGACGAGCCCCGATGCCTCTTGAGTGTCACCGTGAGCCGTCGTGACGCCGCCGAGGGCGCCGGCGATCGCCGCGGCAGTGATGCTCGCGATCAGCGATGCTCTTCGTCCAGGTCGTCGCATGTGACCCCTCCGAGTTCGTGGATCCGTCGCCGGTCCGTCAGTGGTTGGGTTGAGTCTGGGGACCGAGGGTGCCGGCGGGATGGACCCGCACCTCGGTCAGCTGCCCACCCAAGCCGTTCTGGCCGGGGTTGTGCAGGTAGGAGTAGTTGCGGTTGGCGAGCAGGAAGGTCGTCGTGCTGGTCACGTTCGGACACGTGAAGATCGCGTCGTAGCTCTCGCCCGGCCCGATGTAGACGGTGTCGGTCTCGTAGCTGTTGTCGGTGCCGTCTCGGCCGACGAGCGCCGTCGCGTCCTTGCCGACGACCCTCATCGGTGGACCGGCCAGGTTCATCGCCTGCTGCTGGAAGCCGAGGTTGACCAGGCGAAGCAGGACCCGGTCCCCGGCGTTGGCGTTGACGAGGGAGCTGATCGGCTGGGCCGCGAGATCGGGGTGCCCGGCCGGCGCGATCTGCTCCCCGGTCAGCGGACTGGCTCCCGTTGGGCGCGATCGTGTCGGGGTAGCTGCGACCGTTGATGAGCCAGGCGTCGGCCTGGTACTCGCTCCAGTCGTGCTCCTGGATGTGCGCACCCTCCCACCGCTCCTGGGTCCACAGCTCGGTGAGGAACATGCACCACTCACGGTCGTAGGCGGTGGATCCCGGATCGCCGGGCAGGACGCCGTCGTTGTAGGCGTACTTGCCGGCCGGGATGCTGCCGACTCCGGCGTTCTGGGCGGGTCGCACGAAGATGACGCCGCTCATCCCCATCGACACGTGCTCGACGTCCTCGAAGTGGCAGTGGTACATGTACGTGCCGGGGTCCACGGGGTGGTAGTAGTAGCCGAACTTGCGTCCGATCGGCACCGCCACCGAGACCTCCGGAACACCGTCGAACAGCGGGATGGCGTTGCGGAAGCCGTGCCAGTGGATGGTGTGGGAGTCGGTGAGGTCGGGTCGCACCGAAAGGCCGAGATTCCGTAGGGTGATGACGACGTCTTCGTTCTCGTCGGCGAACAGGATCGGTGCCGAGTTCTGGAAGTGTCCGCGCTGCGCCTTGACCTGTTGGTTGGTCAGCCCCGTGACGTCGCGGAAACCGAAGCCCCAGGTGGTGAACGGCGGCGGCGCCATCGGGTCCGGGTGGTAGCGGGCGGTACCGGGGATCGAGATCCAGCCGTCGGTGGCGGCCAGGGTGATGTTGCGGGCGCCGGGCAACGCAGCCGCCCGGTCTGCAATCCGTCGAGCGTCCTGTTAGGGGCAGCCGAACGCGGACCGGACACCGGCGGAACCTGTGGCCGCCACGCCGGCCGCGATCCCTCCGAGCTGGAGGAACCGACGTCGGCCGAGCGACTTCTCTGGGCGGGATGCATTCATCGTCTGCTCCTCGTCACGGACCCACGCGGATGCCGCGGGTGGAAACGAACTCGTCGAACAACTCGTACGCGGTCGGCACGCCGCCCGGAGCGGTCACGGCCCCCAGGCGGACAGCTCGCACGCTGCGCGACGGCGTGGTCACCTTGAGGCCCGCGATCACGGTCTTCCCGCGCCGCAGCCACGTGGTCTGGTCCGTACCGCGTCGCCACGACACCTCATAGGCGCGTGGCGCGTTGGGTGTGGTGACCCAGCTGCTCGTTGCCGTGGTGCCGTCCGACCTCTGCACCAGCAGCCGCAAGCGCGTACGGGTCGTTCACGCGGTAGTGGCGGTACTCGAGGGCGAACAGGGTGCCACCGTTCGCAGCCGCGAGGATCTGGTGCCCGTCGTCATCGGTCTGGGTGTCGTTCGGGTCGAACCAGAACCTGGCGTCGTACGCCGCTTGCGGTGATGTCTTGTCCACCACGAAGGCTGGGTCGCCACCGAGCTCCACCTGCAGGCCCATCGACGCGCCCCGCATCGCGGCCGCTGCATCGACGGCCAAGCGGGCCGTGCCGCTCTGCCGGTCCCAGGCGGAGAGGTCGCCGGACTCGAAGCCGTCTCCGAACAAGGAGTCAGCAGAAATGGTCAGCTTCGTCTTCGTCACCGGGCTCCAGTTGCCGGCCGAGTCCAGGACCCGGACCTTCAGGGTGTGGACACCGACGCCGAGCTGAGCCGTGTCGATGTCGGCCCTCAGAACTTCTGTGGCCTGGTCGAACGCGCCGTCGGCGGCCGTCATCGGCGTGGCCTTGCCTCGTCCGGGGTTCTTGCCCACGAACCACTCGGCGGCTGCGATGGTCGCCTTCTGGTCCGCGGCCGTCGACAGCAGGACGATCGGCTGTCCCGGCGCGATGATCGACGGTGACACGATCGTGCGGCGCAGTGCCGGGGGCGACGCGTCCACCACCAGGACGCTCTCCACGGTTTCGCCCCAGTTGCCGGAGCTGTCACGAGCGCGGACGCTGATCGTGTGGTCGCCGACCGGCAGCGTGTTCAGCCCTGAGGACGCCTCGACAGCCTCGGTGACGGAGTCGAAGGTGCCGTCGGAGGCGGTCATGGGATGGCCGCTTCCCAGACCGGGGTCCGTGCCCTCGAACCACTCCGCGGCCGCAACCGTGGAGCCTCCGGTCTCGGAGTCGTCTGCGGTTGCCGTGAGGGTCACCGTGCCGGAGTTGTTCGTCGGGTTCGGCGAGAACGTCGCGTCGGTGACCAGAGGTCCGGCGTTGTCTCCGACGGGGCCGGGCAGCTCGTCGGCACCGATCTCGAAGCCGCCGGAGGTCGGACGCGGCTCGTCGTCGATGTCGTGGCCTGGAGTGGGCACGCCAGCCCTCGAGCCGGCGCCGGCGTTCTCGGCCGGTGAGCCTGCTGTCAGGTGGTAGTTGCCCGCCACGGTGGGGGGCTGGTCCACGCTGACCGTGATGCTGATGACGGTCTGCGGGTTGCCTCGCCACGGCAGGGTCCTGATCACGGTGTCGAAGCTGTCGACGACCGAAGGATCACTCCCGACGACGTTCGAGGGGTGCGCATCGACGTACAACGGGTCAGCCTGCGACAGCACCGAGGTGGTCGGCGCCAGCTTCCCGGACTGGTCGAGCAGACCCATGTCCCAGACGTTCGGCGGGCTGGGGTCGCCTGGGAGCCCGATACCGACGAGCTGGTCGGCCTGGAAGTCGTAGCTGCCGGCCCGGTTGTCCCAGAACACGTTGTTGAACATCAACGGCTTGCTGAACGTCGGGGATCCCGGCGGCAGCGTGGCCTGCAGCTGCGCGCTGTTGGCGCCCGACGACAGACCTGCCGGTGCCGGGTCACCGTTGCTGGTGGCTGCGGTCGCCGTGGTGATGTTCTTCATCACGGTGTTGTTGTAGAAGCGGACGTTCGTGGCGTCGTCCAGGGAGAGGCCGCCACCCTCATGGGCGGAGACGTTGTTGACGATCATGTTGTTGTAGACCGGGGTGAGGAAGTTGCCGGCCTGCAGGAAGCGGATGCCGCCTCCGTCATCCTCGGCAAGGTTGCTCTGGATCAGGTTGTCGTGGATCGACGACCGGTCCGGCTCCCGGTGAGACCAGGTTGCTGTCGGTCGGGGTGTCCTGGCCGGCGATCATGATGCCGGCGCCTTCGTTGTAGGACGTGTTCTCCCAGATCTGGTTGTGATCGATCTGGTTGGTGTTGCCCGGACCACCGCTCAGCCCGAAGTGGCTGATGCCGCCGCCGTACTCCGCGGAGAAGTTGCCGCAGATGTCGTTGTGGTCGATGCGGTAGCCGTTGGTTCCGGTGAAGAGCCCGATGGCGCCGGCGAGGTTGGTTCCCCCGTTGGCGATGATCCGGTTGTGGGCGACGCGGAGGTTGTCGTTGTGGTTGTCGCCGACGTACGGCGTGCCGACGCGGAGCGCTCCTCCGAAGCTGCCTCCGTCGCCACGCAGCACGTTGTTGGTGACCTGAAGGTCGCGGGCGTAGGCGTTGACGAAGATGCCACCGCCCTGCGTCACGTAGTTCGGCGTGATGAACGTGCCTTCGTTGCCGAACTCGTTGCCACCCTCGATGCTGAAACCGTCGATCGAGGCCTGGTAGCCGCTGGTGAACTCGCCGTTGCGGGCCACGACGTAGACCACCTGGCCGTCGTACACGTCCTGGTTTCCGGACCAGCCCTGGCCCAGCCTTGAGGTTCTCGACTCGCGCGCTCCAGTCGACTGCACGGGTGGTGGCGAAGCCGGTGCCGTTCAGGATCGATCCGCGCACCGAGGTGCCGTCGCTGCGCACACCCCCTGGTCCCACGCCTTGGAGCTTGATCGGGTCGTCGATGACCACGTTCTCGAAGTAGTCACCGAGCGGGGCGTAGGTCCGCGCGTCGCCGGGGAACACGACGACCAGGGCCTGCCCGGCTCCACCGGCGGCATCGATCGCCGCCTGGACGGTGTCGTAGGCATGTCCTGGGCCGACCTCGTAGACCGCCGGGTTGTACCCGGTTCCGATGACGTGGAACGTCACCGTGTTGGTGGCGCCCCGGCCGTTGGAGCCGGTGATCTGGAGCTGGTGCGGCCCCGGCACGGCGTCGTTCGGGATGGTCACCGCGATGGTCCGGTCGCCCCACGAGTCGACGTTCAGGGCGGCCCCGTCAAGAGCCACGCTGCCGGCGCCGGCACCGAAGTCCTGCCCTTGGATCGTGAAGCTGTCTCCCGGTGACCCGTACGGCGTCGACACCGCGAACAACTGCGGTGTCCCCTGCGGCTGAAGACATGCGGGGGGATGGGTCTGGACGGTGCCCGGACTCTCGATCACGGAGGCGGTCGGAAGCAGCGCGACGTCGGCCAGCAACGACTGGCCAGGCCAGATCTGCCACCAGGTGGCGAACGTCCGGTACTGCGGGTTGTAACCGGGATTCGGGTGCTCCGGGGTCCCCGGGTCGTTGCCGACGACGCGATACATGCCTGGGCATGGACCAGCCGGAAGCGGACAGTTGAACGTGCTCGTCGACGGCAGCAGGATGTCGAAGAAGCCGTTGGGGTCGGACTGGGTGTGGAGCACGAGCTTGCCGGTGAAGTCGTAGACACCGATGGCGGCGTTGGGGATGCCGGCCTTCTCGCCGTAGTAGAACTCCTTGGGGTCGGTGCCGATCACAGGTCCTCGACCACGGCGCCGAACAGCCGACCGGGCTGCGGCACGTCGGTGAAGTAGCTGAAGCTCGGAGCGATCGAACGCTGGTCCTCGAAAGTCACCAGACGGGTGTCGCACAGCGGCGTCTCATCGCCCTCGAACGGGCTGCCGCCGCCCTCGGCGAACTTCGGGTTCACGGTGGCGTCAGGACCGTCCGGGGCGATGCCCGCGACGTCCACGGTGTGCAACGCGCCGGCGCACGGCGGAGGAGGAACCTGCGGCGTGAAGTCGTCACCGTCGAAGACGTTGACGTCCTCTTCGCGGGTGACCTTGTACGTCGGGTTGCCGGTCAGGTCGTCGGGCACCTCCACCGACACCAGGTAGTCGCCAGCAGGCATCGGGTCCTCGACGATGTCACCGTTCGCGTCGCGGACCGGGTCACCGTTGCTGTCCAGCCGCCACACCGTCCCGAAGCCGTAGTTGCCGTTGACCGTGGAGAAGTCGGTCTGGACCTGGTTGCCCATCAGCGGCGATTCCACGCAGTCGAACCCGCCGGTCGACGGTGGCGCGAACTCGAGGTCGAGCGGCGTACCAGCGGCGTCCCGCGCCTGGCAGTTCGTGGGTCGCTCGAAGGTCTCGGTCACCACCTCACCGACCTGTGGTCCCTTGGTCAGCGCACCGTTGGGGTCGGTGTCCCAGGTCCCGTCATGGTCGGCGTCGACGGGCCGGTAGAGCTTGACGGTGAGGTCCGGGATGCCTGGCTCGTAGTCTTCGGTGGCCGCTAGGCGCGGGTCGAGCTCGTTGCGGGTCTCGTTGTAGACGACGGTTCCGACGATGCCGCCGTTCTGGCCGGGCTGGTAGGGCAGGACACCCCAGTCGATCCTCGAGTTCAGCCCGTCCTGGTTGAGCGTCGCGATGTCCACACCGGCTCCGAGGATGGTGGTCTCGTCCGGCTGGTTGTCGGCCTGGTAGGTGACGCCGGTCGTGTAGAACCGGTCGTTGTAGACCTCGAGAACCGTCCAGTAGCCGTAGGGGTAGACCTGCTCGAGCGTGTAGTTGCCGTTGGCGTCGGTGACGGTGGTACGGGAGAACTGCTCGACGACAGAGTTGTCCCGCGACTTCAGCACGACGGGCTGCCCCTTCAGCGGCTTCTCACCAAGATCACGTACGCCGTTGGCGTTGGTGTCGATGAACACAGAGCCGTGCACCTCGCTGAACCAGTGCGAGAGCTGCAGGTCGCCCAGCGACACGGACTCGCCGTCACCCACGACGACCTTCTGCGACTGGAGCAGCAGGTTCTGGTCCTGGTCCCAGTAGGAGACCTGGTAGTCGCTCGCAGGAAGGCCGGAGACGTCGAACGTCCCGTCCACGGCACCGCGGCCCGCGTACACCATCCTGTCGTTGTCGAGCAGGTCGGTGACGGCGATCCAGGGCTTGCGGACCGGCCCTTCCGTGGTGTCACCGCCGGCCGGCGGGAGGTACGACTTCACGCTGACAGCGCGGCCGGTGAGGTGGGAGGTCCCCCCGGTCGCCGGGGTCGGCTCCACGAAGCCCGCCTGCACCCACGGGACCGGGGCGCCGTTGACCAGCAGCTCGTTGTCGAGGCCGTCCCAGCCCTCGAAGACCCAGGAGTCCCAGGCGTGGCCACCTTCGAGGGTCGTGGTCTGTGCCCACACCTCACCGTCGGGGGCGGTCACGGACACGTCGTAGCGGTTCGGGCCGATGTTCGGGATCGTGATCAGTCCGCTCACGGGATCGCTGAGGCACTCGCCCCCGGTTCCCGGGATGTAGTCGCCATTGCTGTCGTATTCGGCACACAGCGGGTTGCCGTACCAGTCCGTGGTGACCTCGCCGAGCACGTCCTCGATGTGTCCGGCGAAGCCGCCGAGCGGCTCCTCGGACTGCGGGTCGTACTGACCGTTGGTCATCGAGTCGCGGAAGACCTGGATCTTGATCGTGGACAGCGGGAGCGGGTCGGGCTGCATGGCAACGGACACCAGGCCGGGGTCGGCGAGCGGGACGCTGAAGTGCTTGCCGTCGATCTTGAACGTGTCGGAGGTGACCGAGATCAGGTAGTCACCGTCGGGCAGGGTGAGGCCATCGGTCTCGCTGAGATCGGTCTCGTCGCCCTGGGCCATCACCGAGCCGGCTCCACCGGCGCCGCCGGTCATCTTTCGCACCGACGGCCAGTCGCAGGTCGCGGGATAGTCGGTCGCCGCGTTGGAGCCGTTGGGCATGCAGTTCGGGAAGCGAGGTTGGAGCGGGCTTCCCGAGTCCTGCTTCGTGATCAGCCACTTGTACGACGAGACGGCCTCACCCGCCGCGTGGCCACCAGCCGTCCTCGCGCTCTCGACGTGCAGGCGGATCTGGCTGGTGAGCCCGAGGGCGGCGGGCGCGTGCGCCACCACGAGAGCGGGCATCAGGGCGGCGACCAGCACTGCGGGGATACCGAGGCCGAGACCACGACGAATCGGAGTGTGCTGCGTACGTCCCCATCGCATGGGTACAAAGCTGGTGAACACGAGACCCCCTAGCGGCTCTCACGGACTTGACCGAACCGTCCTCCGCCGCAGGGGGTCTCACTGCTTACATAACAGTTCTGTCATGGAACCGTCAGGCAAGGCATCCAGATCTCGAAGACGGCACCACCGTTGGCGCCGTTGATGGCCCGCATCGTGCCGCCGTGTGCGCGCACCGCGGCATCAGCCATGGGCAGCCCGAGACCGCTGCCCATCCGGGCGTCGGGACTCGGTCGGTGGAAGAACCGCTCGAACACGTGGCCGAGGTCCTGCGGTGCGATTCCCGGTCCGCAGTCATGGACGCTCACCACGCAGCTGCCCGATTGGATCCGCGCACGCAGCACGATCTCGTCGCCGCTGGTCGTGTGCCGAACGGCGTTCTCGATCACCGCGTCGATCGCCAGGTCCAGCCAGTCGGTGTCCGCCGACATCAACCCGTCGCTCTCGCACTGGATCGTCCATCGGCGTTCCGCGCTGGATGACCAGTTCCGGCCGACCTCGTCCAGCCAGGTGCGCAAGTCGACCGGGCCGCAGCGCAGCTCGACCCCGGCGTCGAGCTGCGCCAGAGCGAGCAAGCGGTCGGACAACACAGACATCCGGGAGAGCTGGCGCAGCGCGACCCGCACGTCTTCACGGGCCTCCTCGTCCAGGGTCGGCTCAGCGAGCTCGAGATGACCTCGGGCAATGGTGACCGGGGTCCGGATCGCGTGCGAGGCGTCGCGGAAGAACTCCCGCTCACGATCGATGGAGGCACGTCTGAGCTCGGCCATCCGCTCGACTTCCTGCTGCGCCTGGACCCGGCGACGCGCATGCCAGATCATCGCCAGCAACAAGGCCGGCATCAGGGGGATCTCGGTGAGCTCTCCCGCCTCGAAGTAGCCGCGGTCGTAGTGGCGCCACATCACGATGCCCGTGGATGCGGTGACGGCGAAGACGACGGCGAGAGTCGGCAGGATCGGCCAGACGCGGAAGCCGTAGACGACCGTGACGGCCAGGTACAGCAGGTGGAAGGGGATGGTCTCCTCACCGTGCTGGAGCTCCATCAGGACCAGCATGGAGATCACGAAGCCGGCGAGCACGCCGTCGACGATCACCTCGGGACGCGACAGCTCCCCGAGTCCCAGCCAGCGGCGCCGGGCCGCCGGGTTAGCCGCTCTGAAGCTGGTAACCGACATTGCGAATTGTCTGGATGACATCTGCGCGCAGCTTGTGGCGCAGCCGAGCGACATACACGTCCACGACGTTGGTCTCGGTATCGAACCCGTATCCCCATACCGCTGAGAGCAGTTCCGACCGCGTGCACACCCGGTCGGCCTTGCGCATGAAGTGCTGGAGAAGGGTCGACTCCCGTGGCGAGAGCGCGGTCACTCGTCCGCCGATGTGCAGTTCGTGGCGGCGGGTGTCGAGCATGATGTCCCCGACCCGCAGGTGTGGCTCCGTCCGAGTCGCCTGAGTGTCCCCAAGTCGCAGCCGGACCCGGGCGACCAGCTCGCGGATCGCGAAGGGCTTGTTCAGGTAGTCGACGGCACCGCGCTCCAGACAGTCGACCTTGGTTCCGACCTCAGAGATCGCGGAGAGCACCAGGACCTTCGCGTCCGGTCGGACCGCCAACACACCGCCCAGCACGGCGCGACCGTCGACGCCGGGCATCAACAGGTCGAGCACCACGAGATCCAGGTCGGGCGAGAGCGCCGCCTGGAGCCCTGCGCTCCCGCCGGTCGACGTCGTCACGGCATGTCCGTCCGCCTCGAGCGCCCGAGCGACGAAGCGCACCAGGTCGGGTTCGTCGTCGATGACGAGGATGTTGGCCACTGTCCCCCCAAGGAAGATCACCCCGGGCTGGTGCGGCGCCCCTCATCTCTGGATACGCCCCTCATGGTCCATCCGGAATCCCCCAGGTGGGCTATTTACGGCAGGAGAACGTCGAAGTCCCGTCAAATGTTGCACAAGCCGTAACCTGATGAACACGCAGCGTACTGGGTTTGCGTGGGGATTCTGGAACTCATGGCTCGGCGGGCACGGCGTGGGCGAAGAAGAACACCGGCTCGCGGTGCTGCCCGTCGGCCATGTCGACGCTGTGCTGAAACAGCGAGACGAGGTCGCTGATCTTTTCGCTGAGCTCGACGAGCTCCTCGGCTGTGAGTCGTAGCCAGGACTGTGTCGCGTACGCCGCCTGGGCCCACTCGGGGTGATACTCGCCGCGGCTTTCGAACCACCTATGGACCACGTCGACGTGGTGCGCGAGGTTCTGGTGCTCCCTGACCTGCTCCACCGACCCACCGCCCGAGGCGGCGGTCCCGTCAGCGACCGACCAGGTGAGTGACATCGGCAGCCCACGCCACCACCGCTCGCGACGATCCCTGGCCAGCTCGACCGCCTCTTCGATCAGCCCGGCACGCGCGAGCATCCTGAGATGGTGGCTGACGTTGCCCACACGCTGTCCGCTACGCTCAGCCAGCTGAGATGCGGTGGCGGGACCGTCGCCGAGCAGGCCGAGCAGCTGTCGCCGCACGGGATGGTGGATCGCGGCGATCTTGGACAGGTCGGCGCCACGCTGCGTGATGTCGGGCATTCCCGCACCGTATATCCACAAGACGTCTTGTGCAATGTTCCTTGTGTGTTACACGCTGAGTGACGGAGGGTCACCCGAACGGACGATTTCCTGGTCGCTGATCGGTTGGTTGTAACCCGAAGCCATGTCGCTCGTTGCATGGTCGCTGTCAGTATGGGATTCGCAACAGAGGGGTAGGAGGCTCCGCAGGCACATCCCGAGCTCGGCCGGTGAAGAGACGCACCGCCGACCCGGAAGACTGCGATCACTTTCAAGATAAAAACCTCATAAGATCGCCCAGGGTGGATGGCACAACCATCCACAGTTGGCGGACCTTTCACCGCAGACCGTGAGGAATCGGGCTGCGGCACGATTTATTTGCTTCACAGGACAGGTAATCCCAGTGAACTGCTGCCATGCTATGAGCGTGCGTACGACGCGGTGTCGTATGCCCGTCCTCACAGCAAGGATCCCCTCATGTTCAACGTCTCTGTGCGCAAGATCGTCATCTCTTCCATCGCCGTTGCAGCTCCTCTCGCCATGTCCTTCGGCGCCTCGACCGAGGCCTGGGGCGGCGGTACGACCGGTTGGAACAAGGTCAGCACCGGCAACCACGCCGGTGGCACGACCGGTTGGAACAAGGTCAGCACTCATGCCGGCGGCACCACGGGCTGGAACAAGGCCCACAGCGTCACCCTGGCTGGCGGCACGACAGGCTGGAACAAGGCCACAACCGGCTGGAACTGACACGTCGCGGGCGCGGTATCCCGCACGCGCCCGTAGGTCGGCGCCGTGACCCAGGTCAGACAGCCCGCGTCTCCACGCGGGCAACGCTGGGCCACGGGGCTGCTCGTGCTCGTGGCGGTGCTCGCGAGCACCTCACTGGTGCTGTGGTACCCGCCTGTGCATGTCGAGGGCGGTGGCCGCACCGCCCTGCTCATCCTGGTGGCGTTGGTTGCGCTGCACACCCGCCAGCAGCGTGCCGTCAAAGCGGTCAACCACGTCGAAAGCATCGCCCTCGACGAGGTGCTGCTCGTCCCTGTGCTCTTGATGCTCGAGCCACTGCAAGCCGTTTTCGTCGTCGGTGCGGGGTCGGTGGCCGGCAGTATTGCGCTACGCCGAGCCCCGCTGAAGCTGATCTTCAACCTCGCGCAGATGGTCTTCGCCACCGGGGTCGCCATCTGGGTGATCCGGGGACTCGGCGTCCACCTCAGCTCCTCCCCCCAGTTCAGGGACGCTCTGCTGGGCATGCTCGGCGCCCTCGTCATCACGACGTTGACAGCACTCTGCGTTCGCAGCATGGTCGCCTATGCCACCGGAGCGCCGATCCTGCCGCTCCTGGCCTCGATCTTCGACCCGGCTCCCGCCTGGGCGGGTGCCGTCACCCTCGGCGGGGTTGCCGCCATCTCGGTGGGCGCCGCACCGCTGTCAGGGATCCTCGTCCTGGGTCTCGTCGTCTTCGTCGCCCGGGCGTACTCGCTGAGCGTCAGTGAGCTGAGCGCCCGCCGGCAGGCAGAGCGGTTGCAGCAAGCCACGGCCTCGTTGCGCAGCCTCACCGATCCGGAGATGGTTCGGCACGACATGCTCGAGGCCGCGCGCGATCTGCTGGGCGCGAGCAGCGCCGACATCGTGGAAGACGACGGCGCGGAAGATCCGCCCCACGCCTACAGCGTGCCGCTCAAGGCTGCCGAGCGACTGCGGGTCCGCGGGCTCGTGGGGGCCGGCGGACAGTGGGACGACCGTGACCGCGCCACTCTGCTCGCTCTGGCCGGCGTGGCGGGTGACGTGTTGCGCAGCGCAGAGGTCATCGCCCGGCTGAGGACGATCACGAACTCCCAGAGCGAGGGAGTCATCGCCCTCGACATGAACGCCCGCATCACGTTCGCCAACCCGGCCGCGCTGCAGATGCTCAGCGTGCGGCACGACGACGAGCTCCTCGGACACCCGATCCAGGACAAGCTCGTCCTGCGGCAACGTCGTCGGCCGATCGACTTCGCGCACATGGTCAACCAGCAGGTGGTGACTCAGGACGCTGACGCCACCCTCGGGCCGCCGGACGGCGACACGCTCGACATCGCCTACAGCATCACGCCGCTGCGGGCCGAGGGCGCCCACGTCGGTGCCGTGCTGGTGCTGCGCGACGTCACCGAGCGCCGGGCCTTCCAGGACGAGCTCACCCGGCGCGCCTTGCACGACGAGCTCACCGGCCTCCCGAACCGCCGACTGCTGCTCGAGCGCCTCGACCACGCCATGGCCCGCTCCAGTGCCTCCGGTCTCCAGCACGGGCTGCTCTTCCTCGATCTCGACCGCTTCAAGCTGGTCAACGACTCCTACGGCCACATGATCGGCGACAAGCTGCTGATCCAGGTGTCCAACCGCCTGCTGAGCGGACTGTCACCGGCCGACTCGGTGGCGCGCATGTCGGGTGATGAGTTCGTGATCCTGGTCGAGGACGCCAACGACCTGGAGACCATGACCCGGGTCGCCGAACGGCTGCTGCACATCCTGCAGGAGCCTTTCGACGTCGACTCGCACCACATCTTCATGTCGGCGTCGATCGGCGTCGGGCTGACGCGCGAGGGGCAGGGTCGCGACGAGACGCTGGCCATGGTCGACGCAGCCGCGTACGCCGCCAAGGCTGCCGGCCGCAACTGCTACTGCGTCTCCACCGATGCCTCGGTGGACGAGACCCGGGCCCGTCTCGACCTCGAGGTCAGCCTTCGACAGGGCCTGGACCAGAACGAGCTCGAGCTCCACTACCAGCCGATCGTGACCACCGACGGCTCCGAGGTCATCGGTGTCGAGGCCCTGGTGCGCTGGCGCTCACCCAAGCGAGGCATGCTCGCGCCGCAGCAGTTCGTGCCGATCGCCGAGGAGACCGGGTTGATCGTCCCGATGGGGCGATGGGTTCTCGAGGAGGCGTGCCGCAAGCTGCGCGAGTGGACGCTGGCCTACCCTGACCGCAAGCCGCTCAGCGTGTCCGTGAACCTCTCGGCCCTGCAGTTCGCTCAGCATCGCCTTCCGGAGGACGTCGCGGCCACCCTGGAGTCGACCGGCCTTCCTGCGTCTCAGCTGTGCCTGGAGATCACCGAGACCGTCCTGATGACGGACACGGCGACCACCCGGGCCACCCTCGACGCCTTGCACGACCTCGGCGTTCGCGTGGCGATCGACGACTTCGGCACCGGGTACTCGTCGCTGTCGTACCTGAAGAAGTTCGCGATCGACGTCGTGAAGCTGGACCGGACGTTCATCGAGGGCCTGGTCACAGACCCGGTCGACGCCGAGATCGCCAGTGCGGTGATCCGCCTGAGTGGGGCGCTCGGCATCCGCACCGTCGCGGAGGGGGTCGAGACCGACTCCCAGCGCCGGATGCTGGTCCAGCTCGGCTGTCCGTTGATGCAGGGCTACCTGACCTCGCGACCGCTCCCGGCCGATGACTTCGCCGCGTTCTGGGACAGCAATCAGCTCACCGCGGTCCTCAGCCACGACGAGTCCAACGTGGCGGACCTGCTCAAGCACCGCTCGCTCAAGCAGCAGAACCTCTGACGTTCGGTTCCGTCCCCGGTCCGGTCTCCTCAGGGCGACTGTCCACAGGCGAGTCGCGGACCTCCCTCGGCATCCTCAGCGCGTCCTAGCGTCGGGCTGCTGTCGACCGACAGCGCTCCCCTGACGATCGGCTCGCCATGCACCTACCCTCTGTCCTGTCCGTCACCACCGCCTCGTTCCCCCGTCGCCGGATCGCCACCTGGCTGTCCGCAGGTGTGCTCGCCTGGTCGCTGGGTCTGTCACTCGGTACGACGCCGGCAGTCGCCACCGATGCTCCTGCCTCGCCCATGTCGTCAGCGTCCACGAGCAGGGACGCACGCCCGTCCAGCGGCAGCGTGGTGACCACCACCACCGTCTCCGACCCAGACGACGTGGACGGGCGTTTCGACATCGCCCAGGTGTCGCACGTGGTCAGTGAGGCCGACCGCCATCACGTGTGGATCAGCTACACCGTGTCGACCTACCCGAGCTGGGTCGAACCACGTCTGGACCGGCGCTTCCGGAACTTCGTCCTGGAGCTCAACCGGGACGGGCATCCCGGATCCGAGGTCAATGTGCGGGTGTCCAAGGATGACGGTCACATCATCGCCGAGCTGATCTCCAACGCCACCCGCCAGGTCATCCAGCGCGTACAGGTGCGGCGGCCCGACGACCACTCGTTCACGATCATGGGGCCGCGACGTGTGCTGGGCGCCAGGTCCTACTTCTGGACCAGCACCTTCCACACGGCGGCACCGCACACGCTGTGTGGGCGGCAGGGCGGTTACCCCGTCACGTGCCAGGACTCCGTCCCGCAGGCGGGCTGGATCCGGATGAACCGGTCGGCCTGGACGCCGACCCGCTCAGACCTCAGCGCTGGAGCAGCACGAAAGTCCCGGCCGCCGACGGCACGAGACCGGCAAGCAACCACGGCGTCAACCAGGGCAGCTGGTTGATGATCCGCACGCCGACGATGGCGGCGACACCGACGATCGCCGCCATGACCAGAATGCCGATCTGGGCGCCGCGACGGTCCTGGTCGATCGTGAGCAGGGCGCCGAGCACCATGCCTCCCGCCCAGACGAAGGCCGTTGTCAGGGCCAGGGTCGACGCCACCCAGCGTTGGACCCGGAGGATCTCCATGGCGCGAGTCTACGGGCGCCGGTGTGCCGGAGCCGGGCTGCTCGCGCGACCAGGGCGCTCCTGGTCAGAGGCTGGTCATGATGTTGCGAGGTTGGTACGTCAGCCCGGGAAAGACCTTGCTGATCGAGCGACCCAGCCGCGTCACGACGACTTCGCCGAGCACGTTGCGGTAGTCCGTGGTCACCTTGAGATCACCCTCGACCAGGGAGTCCGGGCCGAGACCGGGCCATTGCCCGTAGTACTGACCGCCCTTCACCCCTCCCCCGAACAGCAGCATCATGTTGCCCCAGCCGTGGTCCAGACCGCCGCCGCCATTGACGGCCGCGCGCCGACCGAACTCGCTGATGGTGACCACCGTGACCCGGTCGCCGAGATCCGAGACGTCGGTGAGGAATGCCGCCAACGCCGACGAGAAGCCCTTGAGCATGGACTGCATGTCGCCCCAGTCCAGCGTTCCCAGACCGGTGTGCATGTCCCAGCTGCCGTAGTCCATGGCGACGACCTCGGTTCCGACGTCGGCACGGATCAGCTGGGCGGTGTTGGCCAGCGCCTCGCCGAGATCGCGCGCTCGCCAGTCGGTGGGATAGACCGCACCGTTGTGCGGCGTGTAGGTCGCGCGGGCGGTCGGGGCCAGCTCGTCCACGGTGGACAGGGCATCCCTCGCCGAGACGCCCAACGCCCCGCGAGCCGGCGCCCAGATCGTCTCCAGCTGGGTCCGACGGCGGGCCTGCCAGGTCGCGTCGTCCCACCTCGGGTTTGCTCCCGCGAGGACGAGCTCCTTCATGCTCTGAGTCGCTATGACCGGAGCCGGTCCGGTCATCGAGGTCGGCACGATTGTCGACCCGAACTGCACCGCCTCCGCCGGAAAGGCGTCGGCGTCCAGGCCGATCGCGCGGTTGATCCAGCCACGTCGGACTGCCGAGCCCGGATCGGCATCCTCGACCTCCTCCATGGCGGAGAAGTGCGACCGGTTCGGCACCTTCAGACCCGCCGCGTGCACGGCGGCCATCCGGCCTGCACCCCAGAACGGCTGCAGGGGCCCGAGGTCGGGGTGCAGCCCGAACATGGTGTCCTTGGCGAGCAGCGCCGAGGTGGGGACGGCGATGCCCTGGCGCAGGCCGGCGTACGCCGGGTCTCCGTGCGGGACGACCACGCTCATCCCGTCGACACCACCCCTGAGGCTGATCACGACGACGACGTTGGTCCCGGTGGTCGCGCCGAAGACCGCCTGTCGGAAGACGCCCCCGAAGACGGAGTGGGCGACACCCAGAGAGGCCGCGCCGGCCAGGCCCTTCAGCACCTGACGGCGGGAGACACCGGCTGCGCGACTGAACTCCGCACAGGACTCGTGAAGGTGTTCCTGAGCTGACGGTGGCTGCTGGCCCGGGAGATGTGTCATCGCGTCATGTGCTCCGGGGTGTCGAGGATCGCGGTGAGCAGCCGAGGCATCATCCAGCTCACGAGCTGGTGGTCGGCATCGACGATCTCGTACGAACGGCATCCGGTCGCTTGCCGCGCCGCGGTCTGCAGCCGGGCGCTGGACCCGCGGCCCAGCAAGACCCGGCAGAGGTGGTCGACGAAGAGGTCGAAGCGGATTCGCCGCTGGGGCAGCCAGGACTTCCGCGTCCGGTAGGTCACCGACCCCTGCTCACCCATCCAGCCCCCGGACAGCGCGTAGTGGGTGTCGAAGGAGTTGAGGACCCGGCTGGCTGAGGCCCAGGCCGCGTTGTGTTGGGGCATCCCATCGGGTCGGGGCCACTGGAACGGGTACTGACCCTGGCACATCCAGATCTGCGCCCGCGCGAACTGGCTGGTCGACGTGGTCGGCTTGTGCGCGCGGACGCCGAGCACCCTGACCGTGGCCAGGAAGTCCTCGATCGGGTTGCGCAGCTTGCTGTTGCGCGACGCGGCGAACTCCGGGTGCTCCACCAGCGCCTTCAGGGTCGCCCGGATGTCGGTCCCACTGCTGGTGAAGCGTTTGGCCACGGTGTTGACGAGCTCGGCCGACGGGGAGTCGGACACGAAGCGCAGCGCCAGCTTGGTGGCGATCGTTCGCGCGGTGGCCGGGTGGTGCGCGAGGTAGCGCAGGTACTTCTCGGTGACGGCGCGCCCGTCGGCCTGACCGTTGGGATGGCTGAAACCCAGCACCCGCACCGGTCCGGTCGCGTGCCGGTTGGGGTCGTACGACGCGTGCCAGTCCCGCCAGGCCGCAACGGTGTAGCCGGTCAGGATGCGCGCGGAGTCCTTGACCATGTCCTCGGTGTAACCGGAGTCGCGGCCGACGGTGTGCAGCTCGAGCAGCTCCCGCCCCTGGTTCTCGTTCGGTGCGTCCTTGGTCGACTCGAAGTTGTTGAGGTAGAGCCGCATCGAAGGATGCAGGCTGACGGCCACGAGCAGGTCATCGAACGTCCCGAGCGCCCCCCGCCGCAAGGTGGCGTCGTACTGGTTGCGGTAGCACCACGCGAGGTCATGCGTCGCGGGGATGTGGAAATGGTTGGACCAGAAGTCCGTCATCACCTCGAGGAGCTGGCGCGAGGAGCGGGTCCGCCGCATCAGGCTCCAGTTCGCCAGGTCGACGGCGTACTCCCAGGCTGCCTTCTTGTCGGCGAACACGTTCTGCCACTTCTGGTTCGCCGTCGTCATCCGATCCGGCCACCAGGTGTCGACTTCGCGGCCCCGAGGGTCGGGGATCGACCCGGGATCGAGCTGGCGGCGGAACCACGCCTTCGCCCCGCCGTGGCGGGTCAGCTGGTCGAATGTGCTCGGACAGAAGCCGAACGACATCCGGTTCATCATCTGGCGTGCGAAGGGAGACGGCACCGGAGTCTTGGCATAGTGCCGCACCAGGGCCGCCGAAGCGGGAGCGCTCACGGCCGACATAGTGACTAATGGTGACTGACTGAGTACGCGCAGTCAGGAGTTTCCCACATCTCCATGAAAGATCGCCCGGACGGATGACCCCCGGGGGCTCAGGCATCGAGGGTGTCGAGGCCCTCGATCACCCGGTCCAGCAGGTCGGCGAGCTGGGCCCGCTCGGCCCGGGTCAACGGACCGAGGACGTCGGACTCGACCATGTCCGACTCCTGGATGGCCGAGCGGAACAAGGCCCACCCGTCGTCAGTGAGGGAAACCAGCACGCGAACCCGGTTGTCCGGGTCAGTCAAGCGGGAGACCAGGCCGCGCTCGGCCATCCGGTCCAGCCGATGGGTCATCGAGGACGGCGCCACACTGGCGGCATCCGCGAGCACGCTCGGCGTCAACCCCTTCTCGCCGCCATCCCGGGCCAGCTTGCTCAGCACGGCCCACTCCCCCGTCGACACGTCGAGGTCAGCGAGCTGGCGGTCGTACCACTGGTTCAGCCGGCGGGACAGCCCATGCACCGAGGTGATGACGCGTTGCACCGCCTCGTCCGCACCCGCAGCGACGTAGGTCGCCACGTCCTGCCGGATCGTGTCCGACGGTCTCGCCGGCGGCTTCGCTGTCCCGCTCATGGCGGCAGTGTGCCACATCACATAATTCGATTTCGAAGTTTGCCATGTCGAAGGTACGATGTTCGTATAGCAACAGTTCGAAATCGAAATGTGTCCGCAACCCGATACGTCGAGCCTGCGTGCTCGAGCCCGGCCGGCGGACCGATCACGAGAAAGTCGCAGGTCACGTCATGGGTCGCGCCAGGCTCATCACCGCCGCAGCCTTCACCGGCAGCCTCGGCTGGGGAACCATCCTTCCGTTTCAGTACGCCTACGTCGTGGACGCGCGTCACTGGGGTGCCTCGATCGGCATGCTCACCGGGACGTTGTTCTGCGTCGGCGCCGTCATCGCCGCTCCGCTCGCCGGTCGCCTGGCCGACCGGTACTCGGCCGGACGGCTCGCCGTCACGGTCTCGCTGCTCGCCGCCGTGGCGTGCTTGGGGATGGGCCTTGCCGAGACCGCGGTGACCTTCCTGGCCGGAATGTTGCTCTTCGGTGCCGCCGTGACGGCCGCCGCACCGGCCACCCAGGTCCTCGTCCTCGAGTCCGTGCCTGCCGAGCAGCGCCGGGTCGTGTTCGCCTACCAGTTCACCAGCCTGGCACTGGGCATGGCCGTCGGTGCGTTCGCCGCTGGGCTGGTCGTCGAGGTCGACACCCCGCACGGGATGTGGCCGGCCTTCGCGGCCGCCGCGGTCGGATTCGTGCTCAGCGCCGTGCTCCTGGCCGAGGCCACCCGCACGACATCGCTCGACGCTCCTTCCGGCGTCGCACAGTCGCGGCCGAGCTCTGCCCAGATCTCTCCCGCTGCCGGTGCCTCGCCGGACGCAACCGGCCTCGCCGGCTCGACCAGCACCCTGCGGGCCTATCGTCACCTGGCGGCCAACCGTCAGGTTCGGTTGCTCGGCTTGGTGTCGATCGCACTCGCCGCCGGGTTCTACGCGCAGTTCGAGACCGGGTTGCCGGCGTTCGCCCTGCAGTCGCTGTCGGTCGACCCGACGATCGTCGGGACGGCTGCAGCCGTCAACTGTCTGGTGATCGTCGGCCTGCAGTGGCTGGTCGTGCGGCTGACCGGCAACAGCCACGGCGCGGGTCTGCTCGCCGTCGTCGGCACGATCTGGGTCGCCAGCTGGCTGCTGCTGGAGGCTGCTCTGTTCGTGTCCCCTCAGGTCGCGAGCGTCATGTTCGTGGTCGCGTTCGCGATCTTCGCGGTCGGCGAGACCATGTACGCGCCCATCCTGAGCCCGCTGACGGCCGCGGTGGCGCCGGAGGGCATGGTGGGTACGACGTTGGGCGCGCTGGCGGCTCTGCGCACCGGCATCAGCGCGGTCGGACCCCTGGTCGCAGGCGTGCTGCTGGCGTTCGATCTGCCGCACGTCTTCGTGATCGGCCACGTCGTCATCAACGCCGTGGCCATCGTGCTGGCGCTGCGTCTGCTGCGGGCGCAAACCGTCTCGGTCAGCGAGGTGGATAATGGCACCGGCAGCCGGGACTACCCAGGCAGCAGTTCAGACGCCAGTCCCGTCGCCGCCTAGCCGTCACCAAGAGGAGTCCCGTGTCTGACCGTTTCCAGCCCCCCACCTATCAGGTCCCCGCCAGCGACGCCCTGGTGGACTTCATGCGGACCGGCTGGGCCGACGAGGACGACCGGGTCGAGCGCCTCGACGTCGCGTCCTGGGCCGAGCAACGCCGGGTCAAGCTCGCCCAGCGGTTTCCCGGAGAGCGGATCATCGTCCCGGCGGGTCCGCTCAAACGGCGCGCGAACGACACCGACTACCGGTTCCGCGCCGAGACCGCGCACGTCTACCTGACCGGTAACCAGTCCTCGGACGCCGTGCTGGTCATGGACGACGGTGACGCGACCCTGTACTTCCGGCCGCGGCACGCCAAGAGCGACGACGCCTTCTGGCGCGACGGGCGCTACGGCGAGGCGTGGGCGGGTCGCCGGTTGTCGCTCAGCGAGGCCGGCGAGACGTTCGGGCTGCCCTGCCGACACCTCTACGACCTGCCCGAGGTCCTCCGCGCGGGTGGTCCCGCCCGACTCCTGCGCGGCGTCGACCCCGATCTGGACGCCTTGGCGCCGGTCCGGGGCGATGGTGCGGCCGACACCGAGCTCGCGGTCCACCTCGCGGAGATGCGCCTGGTCAAGGACAGCTGGGAGGTCGATCAGCTCCAAGACGCCATCGACTCGACCATCCTCGGCTTCGAGGACTCGGTGCGGGAGTGGGACAACGTCCTGAAGTACGGCGAGCGGTGGATCGAGGGCACGTTCTGGAGGCGAGCCCGCGCCAACGGCAACGACGTCGGCTACGAGTCGATCTCGGCCGGTGGCCCGCACGCGACGACGCTGCACTGGATCGACAACAGTGGGCCGATCACGCCCGGCCAGCTCGTGCTGCTCGACATGGGTGTGGAGAACCGCTCGCTCTACACGGCCGACGTGACCCGCACGCTGCCGATCTCGGGTGTGTTCACGTCCGAACAGCGTCATCTGTACGACCTGGTGCTCGCGGCGCAGGAGGCCGGCCTGGCCGCAGTCCGGCCCGGAGCGGCGTTCAAGGACTTTCACCTCGCCGCGATGGGAGTCCTCGCCCACGGACTGGCCGATCTGGGCGTCCTGCCGGTGCCGGCCGAGGAGGCGCTGGACTCCGACAGTGGCGTCTACCGCCGCTGGACGTTGCACGGCACCGGCCACATGCTGGGGCTGGACGTGCACGACTGCTCAGCGGCGCGTCGGGAGAGCTACAACGACGGCAAGCTCGAGCCTGGAATGGTGCTGACGGTCGAGCCGGGCCTGTACTTCCAGAGCAGCGACCTGCTCGTCCCCGAGTCCCTGCGCGGAGTCGGCATCCGGATCGAGGACGACGTCGTGGTCACGGAGGACGGCTGTCGCAACCTGTCCGCAGCGCTGCCCCGCACGGCCGGTGACGTCGAGGCCTGGATGGCAGACCTGGCGCCCTGAACCCGCGACCGAGAGCTCCCGGACCAGCCGAGCGCGATGCCCACGGCGGGGGCGCGGGACACTAGAGTGCCCGTGGCAGAACCGCCGCGACCGAGGGGGACCCACCGTGCTCTGGCTCATCATCATCGTCATTGTCGTCGCGCTGCTCGCGATCTTCGTCTGGACGCTGTACAACGCGCTGGTCCGCGCACGGAACAGCGCCGAGGCGAGCTGGAGCGACATCACCGTCGCGCTCAAGCGACGCGCCGACCTGATCCCCAACCTGATCGAGACGGTCAAGGGGTATGCCGCTCACGAGCGCGAGGTGTTCGAGAACGTCACCGCCACGCGTTCCCAGATGCTGACCGCGGTCGAGCAGGGGCCAGCGGCCGCAGGCGCCGCCGAGGGACCGTTCCAGTCGGCCCTGCGCTCACTGTTCGCCGTCGCCGAGGCCTACCCGGCGCTGCGGGCCAGCGAGAACTTCGTGTCGCTGCAGCTCGAGCTGGCCGGGACCGAGAACCGGATCGCCGAGTCTCGCTCGCTCTACAACGCCGCCGTCCGCAACCTGAACACGCGGATCCAGTCGTTCCCCGCGAACCTGTTCGCGCACGGACTCGGCTTCACCGAGCGTGAGTACTACGAGGTGCCGGACCAGGCGGCCGTCGAGCAGCCTCCGACCGTGCAGTTCTGACGACCGGGTCGCCGCTATGGGATGTGTCCCTTTGCCGGGAGCACGAACAGAGCACGGAGCGGCGGCCACCGCCAGATCGTGGTGCACGATGGGATCATGGACGTCAACCCGACGTCTCGCGCTGCGCGTCCGGGGACCACGAGACGGTGTGCGGGAGCGGCTGGCCATGGAGCCACTGGGCTGATAGCGACGGTCGCCCTCACCGCAGCGACGGTGCTCGCCGGTTGCCAGGGGCCTGGACCCACGGACTCCTCCGTCTCGACGCCGGCAGCGGCCGAACCGATCTCCTCCTACAACGTGGAAGAACTCGCTCTGTACCGCGAAGCAGTGCGACGGGTCGACAACTTCGAGGCCAAGAACCAGACCATCTTGGCTGCCGGGAAAGCCACCCGGCGGGCGAAGGTGTTCTATCAAGACTCCCTCCTGAGGTGGAGGTCGACCTACGAGCGGCTGCAGTCGTATGAGCAGGAAGGGATCAAGATTGCACGCCGGCCCGTCGTCATCAGGACCACAGCCCTCTCCATCAAGTCGTTCCAGGACAACGCCGCCGAAGTCGTTCTCCGCCGATGCACGGATCAATCCGATCTCCAGATGACGAGAGCAGGAGTACCGCTCCCAGCTGTCCACCCCGAGCCTGTGATTCAGCGGGTCGTCGTTTACCGGTCCGAGAACCGCACCTGGCGCATCGGGCCCTTCACGACCACTGACACGCCATGCGCAGCCTGACCGCCATGGGACATCACGCTCGGCAGCTAGAGGTAGAGACCGGTCTGCCCGTCTTCGAGCCGCTCGGAGGCCACCGCGTGCAGGTCACGCTCGCGGAGCAGGATGAACTCTTCGCCTCGGACCTCGATCTCGGCCTTGTCCTCGGGATCGAAGAGCACCCGGTCCCCCACCTCGACGGTGCGCACGTTCGCGCCTACGCCGGCAACGCGGGCCCACGCTAGCCGTCGCCCCATCACGGCGGTGGCGGGGATGACGATGCCGGCCGACGACCGCCGCTCGCCCGCTTCAGCGTCGAGCGACACCAGCACGCGGTCGTGCAGCATGCGGATGGGGAGCTTGTCGTCTCCAGGAACAGGCTGTCGTGCCATCAAGATGCCGTCAGCCGACGATCTTGCGGAGGGCGACGATCGCCGCTACGACGCCAACAGCGATCCCGGCGACCTTGAGGACCTTGTCCTTCCTCAGCGAGCCGTCGGCGTTGACGAATGACGCCTTGAGGCTCGACAACTGCCGTTCGGCGATCGTCTTGGGCTGCACCCGGTAGACGAGCTGGTCGATGGTCCCGGCGAGGCGGTTGCGCGTCTCGGCGATCTCAGTGGCGATCTCGTCGGGGGTACGTGAAGCCGAACTCACGGGTCCTCCTGCTGTCGGTGATGAGCCCGTCAAGTCTCGCACGACCCGTCGACGGCTGCCGCCCGGACTCCCGCAGTGGCCGCCACGGTCCCCTTGGCGGACGGGCATGGCTGGCGTGGCAGGATCGACGTACGGAGATGTACAGATCGATGTACGGGCAGGTGTCCCGTTCCGAACGAGGAGTTGATCGATGAGCCGGCTCGAGACGGGCGACGCCGCCCCCGACTTCACCCTGCCCGACGACACGGGGTCGAAGGTGAGCCTGTCGGACTTCCGTGGGCGCAAGGTGATCCTCTACGTCTACCCGGCAGCGATGACCTCCGGCTGCACGACGCAGGCGTGCGACTTTCGTGACTCGCTCGAGCCGCTGGCCGCCGCCGGGTACGCCGTGCTCGGGCTGTCTCCCGACCAGCCCGACAAGCTGGCGAAGTTTCGTGAGCGCGACGGTCTGACGTTCCCGCTGCTGTCCGACTCCGACAGGACCGTCCTCGAGGCGTACGGCGCCTACGGCGAGAAGAAGCTGTACGGCAAGACGGTCGTCGGAGTGATCCGATCCACGTTCGTGATCGACGAGGACGGCACCGTCGCGAAGGCGATGTACAACGTCAAAGCCACCGGGCACGTCGAGAAGCTTCGCCGCGACCTCGCCGTCTGACCCCACCCCCCCCGTTTCCCCCGTCCCTCCCCTGAGGTTTGCCTAGAAATCTATTCAGGTGGCTTGTTATCTAGGCAAACCTGCCGTGCAGACAGGGGGTTTGCCATGCACACCTGGCGGCCCTGCCGGTCTAACCAGCCGCTCTGGCCAACCGGTCTGGCCAACCGGTCTGGCCAACCGGTCTGCGCAGCCGGTCTTCCCAGCTGGCGTCCGTTGGTGTCCCTGGTGTGCCCAGATCACCGCCGCATCTTCGTAGGATGGCGCCCAAGGGGCCGTAGCCCAACGGCAGAGGCACACGGTTTAGGTCCGTGACAGTGTGGGTTCAACTCCCACCGGCCCTACGCGATGGCGGCACCGCCAGGTACGCCGCCGAAAGTCCGCCCGCGGCACCGCGCCGTCAGGCGATGACCGCGTCGATGACCTTCTTCAGGGCGCTCGGCTGCTCAGGTCTGCGCGGGGCCGACGCCCTCAGCTCGATCATCTCCGCACCGATCTCCTGCAGCTGCTTGCGACCGAGGGCGGCGCGCACCTTCGGGAACCACTCGTCCTCCTCTTCGTCCATGTGATGGGTGACGTTCTCGATCAGCACGGTGGTCTTGGCCACGAAGCGCTCGTCATCAGGCGACATCATGGCCAGCTCCATGCACAGCACGTCTGCGACATGGTGCTCCTCGTAGGACTCGAGCACGTCGTCCTCCAGGTCAGGTACGAGCTCGCGGGTGCGTGGGTACATGCACTCGTTCTCGAGGTACGTGTGCACGGTCAGCAGCTCGAGCATCTTGTCCACCAGCCGTCCTCGCGTCGCCAGCGCGGACTCACCCGCAGCCTCGAAGTCACGGAAGACCTTCCTGATCTCCTTGTGGTCCTGCTTGAGCAACACGATGGCGTCAGTCGACACGAATACTCCTCGGGTAGGGGCCGGACCCCTCCTATACCCGTTTGCACCCGATCCTGACGGCCGCGGCTAACCCAGTGCCGCGGCCACCAGGGGGGCCACTGCGCGAAGCGACTTGCCACGGTGGGAGATGGCGTCCTTCTGGTCGGCAGGCATTTCCGCTGTCGTACGCGTCTCGCCCTCGGGAACGAACACCACGTCGTAACCGAAGCCGCCAGTCCCTCGCGGCTCGCGGATCACGCTCCCCCGCATCTGCCCGAACACCACGTCCTCACCGCCTCCGGGCCGGCAGAACGCAACGGCACACCGGAACTCCGCCCCCCGGCGGTCATCCGGGACGTCATCGAGCTGTTCCAACAACAGCCTGTTGTTCGCCACGTCGTCCTTGCGCACGCCGGCCCAGCGCGCCGACAGGACACCCGGCATCCCGTTCAGCGCGTCGACGCAGAGGCCGCTGTCATCCGCCAGCGAGGGCAGCCCGGTCGCCTCGACACCGGCGCGCGCCTTGAGCAGGGCGTTGCCCTCGAAGGTGGGTTCGGTCTCGGCCGGCTCGTCGTACGGCGTCACGTCGTCCAGCCCGAGCACCTCGATGTCCGGGACGGCCTCGGTCAGGATCCGACGCAGCTCCTCGAGCTTCTTCGGGTTACGAGACGCCAGGAAGACCTGGCTCACGACACCGATGCTGCAAGCGCCTCGTCCTGCAGCCGGGTCAGGTCGCCACACCCCTTGACGGCGAGGTCGAGCAACGAGTCGAGCATGGACCGGTCGAACGCCTTGCCCTCGGCGGTCCCCTGGACCTCGACGAACGCTCCCTCACCCGTCATCACGACGTTCATGTCCGTCTCGGCGCGCACGTCCTCCTCGTACGGCAGGTCCAGCCGTGGCTCGCCGTCGATGATGCCGACCGACACGGCCGCCACCGACCCGGTCAACGGCTCGCCACTCAGCGCACCCTCCCCGCGAAGGTGAGCAACGGCGTCGGCGAGCGCGACGTACGCACCTGTGATCGCTGCCGTCCGCGTCCCGCCGTCGGCCTGCAGCACGTCGCAGTCCAAGACGATCGTGTTCTCGCCCAGCGCCTTGTAGTCGATGACGCATCGCAGCGACCGGCCGATCAGCCGCGAGATCTCGTGCGTCCGCCCCCCGATGCGTCCCTTGACCGACTCGCGGTCCGAGCGGGTGTGTGTCGAGCTCGGCAGCATGGCGTACTCCGCCGTCACCCAGCCGAGTCCGCTGTCCTTGCGCCACCGGGGTACGCCGGTCGAGGCACTGGCCGCGCACAGCACCCGGGTCTTGCCGAACTCCACCAACACCGAGCCGGCGGCGTGGTCCAGCCAGTTGCGGGTGATCGTGATCGGGCGGAGTTCGTCGGCAGCACGGCCGTCAGCGCGGGTCATGTCGGTGACCCTACCCAGCGCAATACGGCCGACCCGGGATGAGGGGGGCTGTCCGAGAGGTCCACCCAGGACGAAAGCTGGATGCGGACCGTCGGAGATCTCCGGGCAGCGACGATGATGAAGGTGTGAGCCACACCGGGGACATCGGGCAGCAAGGGCGCGTGCTGCTCGATCTCTACGACGAGGCTCTGCCCGCGGTGTTCGGCTACCTGGCCACCCGGTGCGGCGACCAGGTCGTGGCCGAGGATCTGACCGCCGAGACGTTCCTGGCAGCCGTCGACGCCGTACGCCGCCCCACGCCTCCCGACGTGACCGTCGCGTGGTTGATCGGGGTCGCCCGACACAAGTTGGCCGACCACTGGCGCGGCGTCAGTCGAGAGCAGGCCCGTCTGGAAGCGGTCGCGGTCGACCCCACCAGTCCGGCCGCCCACAGTGACGACCCGTGGGAGGCCACGCTCCACCGGATGACGGCGAGCGCCGTCCTCGGGCGGATTGCGCCTCAGCATCGGCTCGTCCTGACGCTGCGCTACGTCGACGACCTCCCGGTCGCAGACGTGGCCGACGTGATCGGCAGGTCGGTCCACGCGACCGAGGGACTGCTCGTCCGGGCCCGGCAGTCGTTCCGCCGCCACTACGACAACCCAGCGTTCGAGGAAGGGGGAGACCGATGACAAGCCACGACGCCTGGTCCGATCTGGCGACGCCCATCATCCCGGTCGAGCCCGCCCCCACGTTCGCCGCGCGGCTGCGTGCGGATCTCGCCCGAGCCCTTCGCCTACCCAGAGGAGTCACGATGTCCGACCTGATGAACGAGACGGAAGCCGAGAATCCGGCGGAGCCGAGTCCTGCAGTGATCCCCTACCTCTCGGTCCACGACGCCAGAGCCGCCATTGCGTGGTACGAAGAGGTCTTGGGAGCCCGCCTGATCGGCGACCCGATCGTGATGCCCGATGACCGTATCGGGCACAGCGAGATCAGCGTGGGGACCGGTGTCTTCTACCTGTCCGATGCGCACCCGGAGATCGGCGTCGTCGCTCCGACTCCCGGCCAGACCACGGTCAGCCTCGTGATCTCCGTCGACGATGCGGATCGCGTCCTGGCTGCTGCCGAGGCGGCCGGTGGCCGTCGCGACCGGGAGCCGTACGAGGGGTACGGCCATCGCAACGCTTGGATGGTCGATCCGTTCGGTCACCGGTGGCTGCTGTCCAGCCCGCTGACGCCACACTGAGTCGATCGAGACCCGCCCTCGACGTGAGCTCAGATCGCCCGGGTCACGGTGATCGTGGTGTTGGTGCAGCCTGACGACAGGTTCTGCAACGCGGTCTTCTCTCCGGAGTTGACGGTCAGCCGCCAGCGGATCTTCACCGCCACCCACTCCCGGAGGTAGCGGCACTTGTCGTAGGTAGGCATCCACTCGGCCGGGTCCTGGTCGCCCTTGGACTGGTTGACCGTGTCCGTGACGCCGACGAGCGTGCGGTAGTCGCCGAGGTCGTTGGCATAGGACTGGCGTTGCGCCGCGGTCCAGGCGGACGCCCCGGAGTCCCACGCCTCGGCCAACGGGACCACGTGGTCGATGTCGATCCGGCCCGAGTCCGTCCACGAGACCCGGTCGTAGTACGAGAACCAGCGTCCCCCGGACAGTGCGCAGCCGGAGCCGACGGTCACCGGGTCGTCAGCCTCGGCGATCAGCACCTCTTTGCGGGTGTCGCACCCGTCGCCGTCGGCGTCGACCCACAGCTTGAACTTGGAGCGGAGGTAGCCGGTCCGGTCCTCGGTGGCGACCGGCAGGCTGCTGATCGCGGTCTGGAGCGGGGCCGAGTAGGTCTCGGCGGCGTACGCCGAGGGGGTGGACGTGGCGGTGGCGAGTAGACCGGTGAGCAGCGCGGCGGCCGCGGCCGGGGCCAGGCGGATAGCGAAACGATGCATGCGAGAACTCCTGTCGATGCGTAACAAGAGCAGGGGAGGCAGCGAGTGATACCTCGACGCACACTTCCGCGGATTGCGGGATGGTGCACGCCTTCATCGGCGTGTCGACCTGAACTTTTCCGCGATTCGCGGCGAAAGCGAGGCAGTCAGACGTCGTACGACGCGCCGACACCCGCCAGCGAGACGGGTCCGTCGAAGTGCGGAGTCGCCTCGGCCATCACCTCGGCGCCGTCGTACCAGGGCGGGACATGCGTGAGGACCAGTCGCCCGACCCGCGCCCGCTCGGCCGCCTCGGCAGCCTGCCGACCTGTCAGGTGCAGGTGGGGCGGGTTGTGTGGCGCGGCCTCGAGGTAGGACGCCTCCGCCAGGAACAGGTCGCAGCCCTTGGCGATCTCGTCGAGCGAGGTGCACGGTCCGGTGTCGCCGGAGTAGACGACGGAGCGGCCGTCGTGGGTCAGGCGGATCGCGTACGCCGGCACGGGATGGTCGACCCGCGCCACGTCGACCACGAACGGCCCGACGTCGAAGGACGTCTCCGGATAGGTCACGAAGTCGAACTGCTCGGTGAGACCCGGTGACTCCGGCAGGTCGTAGGCGCGCGCCATCCGGGCCGCGGTGCCGGCCGGACCGTAGACCGTGAGCGGCGGCAGCGGCCCTCCGGGGTGGTACCGGCGCATCACGTAGTACCCGCACAGGTCGAGACAGTGGTCCGCGTGCAGGTGTGAGAGCGCTACGGCGTCGATGGTGGCGAGGTCCGCGTGCTGTTGCAGCACGCCCAGGGACCCACTCCCCAGGTCCAGCACCAGGCGGAACGTCCGGCCGTCGTACGGCGCCTCGACCAGGTAGCAGGACGCGGGCGAGTCCGGTCCGGGGAAGGATCCCGAGCAACCGATCACCGTGAGCCTCATACGCCGACCCACGCGAACTGGTCGACCAGGTCCAGCTCAGGACCCAGGAACCGTCGGCCGATCTCCCGGAAGTCACTCGGGCGGCCGGTGGTCAGGAAGTGGTGCTGCGGCTCGGGCAGGGAAGGATCGCGCTCGAGTCCGTCCCGGACGAGCAGCGCGTAGACGTCCTTCGCCGTCTCCTCGGCGCTGGAGACCAGGGTCACGTCGTCGCCGAGCACGTAGGAGATCGCGCCGGTGAGCAGCGGGTAGTGCGTGCAACCGAGGATCAGCGTGTCGACGCCCTGGTCCACCAGCGGGTCGAGATAGCGATGCGCGACGTCGATCAGCTCCGGCCCGCTGGTGATGCCGGCCTCGACGAACTCCACGAACCGCGGACAGGCCTGGGTCGTCAACGTCACGTGCGGTGCGGCCGCGAACGCGTCGTCGTACGCCATCGACTGCCGGGTGGCCTCGGTGCAGATCACGCCCACCTGTCCGGACCTGGTGGCGGCGACGGCCCGCCGAGTTGCAGGGAAGATCACCTCGACCACAGGCACCGGGTAGCGCTCGCGGGCGTCACGGAGCATGGCGGCGCTGGCCGAGTTGCACGCGATGACCAGGGCCTTCACCCCGCGGTCGACGAGGTGGTCCAGGCACTCGAGGGCGTACTCGCGGACCTCGCCGATCGGTTTGGGACCGTACGGCTGGCGGGCGGTGTCGCCGAGATACAGCACCGGCTCGTGCGGCAGCTGGTCGAGCACGGCGCGAGCGACCGTCAGGCCGCCGAAGCCGGAGTCGAAGATGCCGATCGGAGCGTCTGCCACGGTTGTGAGCGTACGGCGTCACAGGTGGTCAGCGCCGCAACCTGCGAGCCAGAACACACGTGACGATGGTCTCCGCGTCGGTCAGGCGATCTCGTGCAGGTGCTCGTCGAACGGCAGGGTCGGCTGAGGCGGCCCGTGCGTCGGGTCGACCCCGTCGAACATCGAGCTGATCGACTCCCCGGCGTGCACCCGGCTGATCGCCTCGGCGAAGAGACCGGCCACGGACCGGACCTTGAGCTCGGGCCAGCTGCTCGGCGCGGGCACGGTGTCGGTGGTGACCACCTCGCTGATCATCGGGTGGTCGCGGAGCCGGTCGACGGCCTTGCCGACGAACAACCCGTGCGTCGTGGCGATCGCCGCCTCCGTGCACCCGAGGTCGCGCAGCTTGTCGAGCAGCTCGACGATCGAGCCACCGGTGGCGATCTCGTCGTCGAGGACGATCACCCGCTTGTTGGCGACGTCACCGACGATCGCATCGATGACGACGGTGTCGTCGGCCAGCCGCTGCTTGCTGCCGGCCGCGACCGGGAGGCCCAACAGCCTGGCGAACTGGGTGGCGGTCTTGGCGTTGCCGAGGTCCGGGGAGACCACGACGGTGTCGGTGAGGTCGCCGCCCCGGAAGTGGTCGGCGAGCACACCCAACGCGGTCAGGTGGTCGACCGGCACCGAGAAGAAGCCGTGTACCTGGGGCGCGTGCAGCGTCATCGTCAGCACCCGGTCGACGCCGGCCGTGCCGAGCATGTCAGCGACCAGGCGGCCGCCGAGGGAGATCCGCGAGGCGTCCTTCTTGTCCGAGCGCGCATAGGCGTAGTGCGGGATGACGGCCGTGATCTGCGCGGCCGACGCCCCCTTGGCCGCGTCGATCATCAAGAGGAGCTCCATCAAGTGCTCCTGCGTCGGCGGCACCAGGGGTTGGACGAGATAGACGTCGCGCTGCCGGCAGTTCGCCTGGAGCTGGACCTGGAGGCAGTCGTTGCTGAAGCGCTTGATCTCGACCGGCGAGAGGCGAACGTTCATGGACTGACAGATCGCCCTGGCGAGCTGACGGTGGGCACTACCGCTGAAGACGACGATCTCACGCACGACTTGGGCCTCGAGGGGTCTGGTGTCCTGGGGTCGTGCACAGCGTACCTCGCCGCACTGAGAGCGTCTCAGGTTGCGGTCACGCCAGCGCTGGTTTCCCGACACCCGCTCGACCGGCTTCGCCCCGAGGTCTGGGGAGGATTTCACGGGCTTGGCCCCTGGGAGGTCTCCCCCAACCTATTCGGGCCGGACGCTGCCTCGTATCCGGGGAACAAGTCGTGGCCTCGGGCCGGTAAGAACCTCCCCGAAAGAGTGGCCAGTGCTCAACCGGCCAGCCGGAAGCTGGCCATCCGCGCGCCAATGTCGCACGAGTCGCCGCAACCGACCGGCCAGCCGGGCCAGCCGCGAGCTGTGAGGACCGACGCGACCAGGGCGGCGGTGTCGCAGGCCAGCTCTGTCACCTCGACGTAGCCGTTCCGAATCGTGCAGCGACCTCTCGACGCGGCGATGAGGTCGCGCCGCCGGTCCCCGGCCCGCCCCGCACTCTCGTCGTGGCCGAGTCGGCCGTCGAGCTCGAGGATGACGCCCCAGTCGTCGTACTCCGCATCACGCCACACCCGACGGCCCACGACTGAGTCGGCCGCCTGGCGGCGCGGAGTCGGCAACCGGTGAGCCCGCTCCACGCGCTCCAGATAGCTGAGCTCGAGGAAGGAGTGTGCACCGGAGGCGATGTCGTCGAGGACCGACCACAAGGCCTTGCGTGAACGGAGCTTGGGAAGACCGACCAGGGCATCGCGGAGGCGACGTGGGGTGGTGAGCCGCTGAGCGCACACATCGGCCAGCAGGCCGAAACCGTCGACCAGCCGGGGGCGGCTCGATGCCGCGTGCAGGGCAGCATCGTCCACACGCAGGACCCGGGGAACTCGGACCGGATGGACGAACTCGTCGAGTCTGCGGCGACGTTTGAGCTCGATTCCCGGCGGCACGATGACACGCCTGTCGTGATCGACACGCACCTGAATCAACGGATCAGACTCGGTCGTGACGAACCCGTACTCTCGCAGCGCCGTGACATCGCCGAGCGCAGCCCCCTCCCCGGCCCACAGCAGCGCCGCCCAGAGCCGGGACCTCTCAGGCAGCGGGCCGGTGAACGTCGCGAAGACGCCGCGATAGACCCGCTGCCATCGCCGGGCCTTCAGGTTGGCCAGGATCGAGGCGTCAGTGGTGCCGTGGGCGGCGAGCTGACTTCGCGAGAGGACACCGGCCTGTCCCTCGGCCAGGGTGGTCAGCGGGGCGGGAGCACGTCGCATCCAGCAAGTGGACCGGTTCCGACGCACGGCATTTCGAACAGGCCGGCACCTGTGGACTGCGGCCCGGTCCGCTGCCTGACGTGGACAGCCTGCTTCGGCCAAGGTTGGGGGAAACAAGCCAGGGCCTACACCTCGAAGACCTTCCCCAAACCTCGAGGCGCCAGCCGGGTTTGGGGAGCCGTGTCCAGGCGTACGCCGTCAAGACCTTCCCCAAACCTCGAGGCGACAGCGGGTCAGGCCCAGAGCTGGCCTTCGAGCCGCTCCTCCGCCTCGTCGATCGTGCCCTCGTAGGCCCCGGTCGACAGGTACTTCCAGCCACCGTCGCACACGATGAAGGCGATGTCGGCGGGCTGACCGGCCTTCACGCACTTCGTCGCCTGGGCCAAGGCGGCGTGCAGGATGGCGCCGGTCGAGATGCCGGCGAAGATGCCCTCAGCGTCGAGCAGCTCGCGCGTGCGACGTACGGCGTCCCGCGGGCCCACGGAGAAGCGCGCGTCGATGAGGGACTCGTCGTAGAGCTCGGGCACGAATCCCTCATCGAGGTTGCGTAGACCGTAGACGAGCTCGCCGTAGCGCGGCTCGGCGGCGACGATGCGTACGTCCGGCTTCGCCTCGCGGAAGAATCGGCCGACCCCCATCAGCGTTCCCGTGGTCCCCAGACCCGCCACGACGTGCGTGACGGTCGGCAGGTCTGCCAGGATCTCCGGCCCGGTTCCCTCGAAGTGCGCCAGGGCGTTGGCCGGGTTGCCGTACTGGTACAGCATCACCCAGTCGGGGTGGTCCTCGGCGACGCCCTTGGCCATCCGCACGGCTTCGTTGGAGCCTCCGGCTGCCGGTGAGTCGATGATCTCGGCGCCGTACATGGTGAGCAGCTGGCGGCGCTCGACCGAGGTGTTCTCCGGCATGACGCACACCATCCGGTAGCCGCGCAGCCTGGCCACCATCGCCAGCGAGATGCCGGTGTTGCCGGACGTCGGCTCCACGATCGTGCAGCCAGGCGTCAGCCGACCGTCCTTCTCGGCCTCGAGCAGCATGCGGAGCGCGGCCCGATCCTTGATCGACCCGGTCGGGTTCTGGTCCTCGAGCTTCGCCCACAGGCGTACGTCGTCGGTCGGCGACAGCACCGGAAGGCCGACGAGGGGTGTCCCTCCGACGGAGTCGAGCAGCGAGTTGTAGCGCATCGGGCCGGCGTCAGCCGCCGGCGACCGCGGGGAGGATCACCACGCTGTCCCCGTCGCCGACAGGCGCGGTGAGGCCACCGATGAAGCGGACGTCCTCGTCGTTGACGTAGACGTTGATGAATCGGCGCAGGTCTCCCTGCTCGATCAGCCGGTCCTTGATTCCGGGGTGATCGGACTCGACGCTGTCGATGACCTCGGCGAGCGTGCCGGGAGCGCCGTCGACGGCCTTGGCTCCTCCGGTGTACGTGCGCAGGATCGTAGGGATCCGTACTTCGACTGCCATGTCAGGTGACCTCGACTTCTTCTTCGGTGACGTCTCCCTCAACAATCCTGAACGACCGAAATTCCACCGGACCTTCCTCGTTGCCGCATTCCCGCGTCGAGACGAGGACGTAATGAGCGTCCGGCTCGGCCGCCAAGCCGATGTCCGTGCGTGACGGATAGGCCTCGGTGGCGGTGTGCGAGTGATAGATCACAGTCGGCACCTCGTCGCGTTCGTCGAGCTCACGCCAGATCTTCAGCTGTTCGGTGGGGTCGAACTGGAAGAACGTCGGTGACCTCGCGGCGTTGGTCATCGGCACGAACCGGCTCGGCTCACCGCCGCCGTCCGGACCGGCGACGATGCCGCACGCCTCGTCAGGGTGGTCGCGTCGCGCGTGCGCCACGATGGCGTCGTACACGTCCTGCCCGATCTTCAGCACGCCTCCCAGCCTAGATGCGCGGCCGTGGGCGCTCTTCCGGTCGGCGGGCTGTCCGTATGCCGAGACGCACGGCCGCGGGACGCCGATCGGCTCAGACCTTCGCAGCTTCGAGCAGTGACTCCAGCAGGTAGCTGAGCCACTGGTAGATCTCGTAGACCGGGAGCTTGTCGTCATCGGGAGGCAGCGACTGCCAGTAGGCCTCGTCGTTGGCGGTCACGCCCAGCCGCTCCGCCAGGGTCAGCCGCAGGTCGGTCAGGCAGCGCAGCCACGCCCGGACCTGCTCGCGGTCGAGCTCGAACTCGAGGTCGACCGACGGCAGGTCGTCGAGGTCCCCCAGGTTGCCGAGCACGACGACGGCGTCGCGCACCTTGCCGTCGCGCAGGGTTCGCTCGGTCAGCCGCCTGAACTCGGCAGAGAACTCGGGGTCCTCGCGGTGGGCATCGGGGAGGAGCCGTCGCAGCGCGGGATCGTCAGGGGTGTCCCGCGGGCCGTCGATAGCCACCATGGCCTCGAGCGGATCGCTGCTGGTCGTGGACTCCCCGTCGCTGAAGCAGCTCGATCAGCTGGCGGATCAGGTTGGCGAGCAAGCCGGCGGCATACGGCGGAAGCTCGACGTAGACCGCTCCCTTTCGTCGGCTGCGGAACTCGCTCATGGCCGTCCCCGTCCGGCGTGGCCAGCGCCATCATGGCTGGTCGCTCTTCTGCAGCGTGGCCCACAAGCCGTACGAGTGCATGGCCTGGACGTCGCGCTCCATCTCCTCGCGAGACCCGGTCGCCACGACCGCCTTGCCCTCGGTGTGGACCTGCATCATCAGCTTCTGCGCCTTGGACTTGGGGTAGTGGAAGTAGTCGATGAAGACGAACGTGACGTACGACATCAGGTTGACCGGGTCGTCCCAGACCAGCGTGATCCACGGCGGCTCGAGCATGACGACCTCGTCGACGTCGGGACGTTCGACGGTGGTCGACTCCGGGGTGGCGGTCACCTCGGCATTGTTTCAGAAGCGGGTCACTACGCTGTGCGGCCGCTAAGTGCATCGCACGGGGCTGCTCACCGACCAGTACGAGCTCACCATGGTTCAGGCTGCGCTGCAGTCAGGGACGGCAGATCGGCGCAGCGTCTTCGAGCTGTTCGGCCGACGCTTGCCCGACGGACGACGCTATGGCGTCGTGGCCGGTACCGGCCGGGTCCTGGACGCGCTGGAGTCGTTCCGGTTCGACGAGACGCGACCTCGACCAGCTGCGTGAGCAGGGCGTGGTCAACGACGACGACGCTCGACTGGCTGGCTCGCTATCGCTTCCGGGGCGACATCTGGGGCTACGGCGAGGGCGACGTCTACTTCCCTGGGAGCCCGTTGCTCGTCGTGGAGGCCACCTTCGCCGAGGCAGTCGTGCTCGAGACGCTGCTGTTGTCGATCCTCAACCACGACAGCGCCGTCGCCTCCGCCGCGTCGCGGATGACCGCCGCTGCCGGTGACCGGCCCTGCATCGAGATGGGCTCCCGGCGTACGCACGAGTGGGCTGCCGTGGCAGCTGCGCGCGCGGCGTACATCACCGGCTTCTCGGCCACGTCGAACGTCCAGGCCGGGCGGGACTACGGCGTGCCCACGCGGGGAACCGCCGCACACTCCTTCACCTTGCTGCACGACACCGAGCGCCAGGCGTTCGAGGCGCAGGTCGAGTCCCTCGGCTCCGGCACCACGCTCCTGGTGGACACCTATGACGTGCGCGAGGCGGTCAGGACCGCTGTCGACGTCGCGGGGCCGGAGCTCGGGGCAGTCCGGCTGGACTCCGGAGACCTCGGCGCGCTGGCTCGCCAGGTACGCCGCCAGCTCGACGAGCTCGGCGCCACCGAGACCCGGATCATCGTCACCAGCGACCTCGACGAGTACGCGATCGCAGGACTGGCGGCCGCACCGGTCGACGGGTACGGCGTCGGCACGTCCCTGGTCACCGGGTCTGGCCACCCGACCTGCGGATTCGTCTACAAGCTGGTCGCCCGGGCCGACTCGACCGATGACGATGCCGAGCTGCGCTCGGTGGCCAAGAAGAGCACCGACAAGATCTCGATCGGCGGACGCAAGTGGGCGCTGCGGCGGCGCTCCGCCGTCCGGCACGGCCCAGGCCGAGGTGGTCGGGATCGGTGAGCTGCCGACCGACGACGGTGACGACCGACCGCTGCTGCGCTCGCTGGTGCGCGCCGGTGAGGTCGTCGGACGCGAGTCCCTCGACGCTGCGCGCCGAGCGGCATGCCGACGCGGTCGCCGAGCTGCCCATGGATGCCCACAAGCTCTCCCGCGGCGAGCCGGCCATCCCGACCGAGTACCTCGGGCGCACCGTCTGACCTCCAGGCGTTAGCCTGGTGGGCGTGAAACGGGCACTGATCGTCGTCGACGTCCAGAACGACTTCTGTGAGGGCGGCAGCCTGGCGGTGGCGGGAGGCGCCGAGACGGCCTTCCGGATCAACGGGTCTGATCCACGCGTGGCACGAGGCCGAGGCGCGCGACCGGGCGTACGACGTCGTGGTGGCCACGCGCGACCACCACATCGACCCCGGCGAGCACTTCTCCGACGACCCGACTTCGTCGAGTCGTGGCCGGCGCACTGCGTGGTCGGCACCGACGGAGCGGCCTTCCACCCCAATCTCGATCCGCAGCCGTTCGACGCGGTGTTCCTCAAGGGCGAGCACCAGGCGGCGTACTCCGGTTTCGAGGGCAAGACGGCCGACGGCGCCGGGCTGGCCGCCTGGTTGCAGAAGCCACGACATCGACCAGGTCGACGTGTGCGGCATCGCCACCGACTACTGCGTCCTGGCTACCGCTCTGGACGCCCGGAAGGCGGGCTTCTCGACGCGGGTGCTGACCGAGTACGTCGCGGGCGTGGCTCCGGCCACCACCGAGGCCGCTCTCACCGAGATGCGAGCCGCCGGCGTAGCCGTGGTCTGACCGAGGCGACCCCGCTGATCGAGGCGACCCCGCTGATCGAGCCGACCCCGCTGATCGAGCCTGTCGAGATCACCGGGGTCTCGACAAGCTCGACCGCCGAACGATCAGCTCGACCACCGAACGATCAGCTCGACCACTGAAAGATCAGGGGCTGGTGACGGTGATCGGGCTCCCGTCGGAGACCAGCTGCCAGTCCTTGGCGGCGAACAACGACGCGTCGATCGTGTTGTTCGTGGTCACCCAGTCGATGATCAGCTGCCGGATCTCGACCTGCCGGTTGTAGACGACCGGCGCCGTCTTCACCCACGGGAAGCCGCCACCGCCGGACTGCCGGTAGTTGTTGACGGCGACGACGAACGACGCCGCAGGGTCGACCGGCGAACCGCCATAGGCGAGGTCCTTGATCCGGCTGCCGAGCGGCTGCGCGATGTCGATGTCGTAGGTCAACGGCGCGTCGAGACCACCGAGGATGTCGTAGTTGTAGTCGGGCGTCCCGTTGGGAGCTGTGCCGTCGTACGGCGCCCGGATGACCTCGCCCTCGGAGAACGGACCGGGCCCGGACACGGTCTTGAAGTAGCGCGCGGAGTACTCGAGGTAGTCCTTGACCTGAGCCCCGGTCATCTTCACACCCAGCAGCGTGTTGTCGTAGATGTACATGCCGGCGACGTCGCGGACACTGACGTCACCCTGAGGGATCGTCGCGCCCCTGTTGAACGGCGCCGCGATGGCCAGCACCGGCGACCGCGGCATCGGCGGTCCCGGCCAACGCCTGCTTGACCGCGTCGGCCTGGACGTAGTTGACGAAGTCCATCGCCGCGGTGTCCTCGTAGACGGCGGTGAAGGCCGACATGGTCTGCAGCGACGTGCCGATCACGGAGTTGACGTAGGCCTTGACCGTGTCGTGGTCGCGCTGGATGAGCGCGACGATCGCCGGGTCCTCGACGGCCGTGTTGGAGTTGCGCAGGGTCGACGAGACGCCGCCGTCCGCGACCACCCAGCGCTTGCCCTGCTTGACCATCTGGATCGAGATGACCGCCAGGCGCATGCCCCAGTAGTAGGGCTCGCAGAGAATGACGTCCTTGCCGTCGGTCGCGTTGTGGACCGGCCGCGAAGGGATCTCCTTGTGCGCGTGGCCGACCAGGATCGCGTCGATGCCGGGCACCTGCTCCGCGACCAGGGTCGACGCGTTCTCGGGGTACGGCAGCGCGTCGCCGTACGACGAGGAGGTGTCGGCCCCCGAGTGCGCCGAGACCACCACGATGTCGCACCCCTGCTTGCGCAGCCGCGGCACCCAGATGCGGGCCTGCTCCACCAGTCCCGGGAAGGTCATCTTGCCCTCGACGTTGGCCTTGTCCCAGATCGCGATCCGGGGTTGGTGAGGCCCAGGATGCCGACCTTGATCTTCGACCCGTCCGGCATCCGCATCTTGTGGATCGCGTACGGCGGGAAGGCGGGCTGCTTGCTGTGCGCGTCGAGGGCATTGGCCCCGAGCAGCGGGAAGTCGAGCTGGTCCTGGTAGGCGCGCAGCAGCGGGATGCCGTAGTTGAACTCGTGGTTGCCGAGCGCCGCCGCGTCGTACGCCATCTGGTTCATCGCGGCGGCCATCGGGTGGACGTGCCCACCGGTGATCGGGTCGATCCGCGCGTAGTAGTAGGCCAACGGCGTGCCCTGGATCGTGTCGCCGGCGTCGATGAGCATGGTCCGCTCGGTGCCGAACTCCGCCCGGGCGTCCTTGACGAGCGTCGACACCTTGGCCAGGCCGATGGCGTCGTGCTTGGAGTTGTCGAACTCCTTGTTGGCGAAGTAGTCCCAGTTGAAGACGTTGCCGTGCAGGTCCGTCGTCCCCAGGATCGTCACCGTGGCCGAGGACGGTCCATACGCGGGCTTGGCCTGGGCGGACTGGATCCCGGCTCCCGTGACGGCCAGCGCGCCGGCCGCGGCACCGCCGGCGATGACGCCGCGGCGGCTGAGAGTCGTCGGAGTCGAAGGGGCTACGGGCTCGTTCGGAGTCGTCGGGTCAGGCACGGCTGGGTCTCCTCGGGGGCGCGGGTGCGAACGAACGCACGCTACACAGCGAAGCCGACAATCACCAGGTCTGGGGTCAATGTCCGGAGGTCAGCCGGGATGCGGCTAGGGCAGCATCCACTCCAAGACCGTCGTCTGGAGGTAGACCAGCACGCACATCACCGCGAGGAACAGCACGCTCCACCCGACGACCTTGCGGAAGATGTCACCCTCCCGGCCGGTCATCCCGACCGCCGCGGCCGCGATGGCGAGGTTCTGCGGGCTGATCATCTTGCCGAGCACCCCACCGGAGGAGTTGGCCGCCGCCATCAGGGCCGGGTCGAGCCCGGCCTTGCCCGCCGCGGTCACCTGGAGCGCCCCGAAGAGCGAGTTCGACGAGGTGTCGGAGCCGGTGACCGCGACCCCCAGCCAGCCCAGGACCGGAGAGAGCAGCGCGAACGCCGAGCCTGCGGTTGCCAACCAGTTGCCCAAGGCGCCGGTCTGACCGGAGTTGTTCATCACGTAGGCCAGCGCCAGCACCGCCATCACCGTGACGATCGCCGGCGCGAGCTGGCGGTAGGTGTCGGCGTACGCCTTGACCGCCTTGGCACCGGAGATCCCGATGATCGGGATCGTGATCAAGCCGGCGATGATCGTCAACGTGCCGGCGGCGCCGAGCCAGTTGAAGGTGTAGTCGGAGGGCGGTGCGCCGCTGGCGGTGACGAGATCGAGGCCGGGCCACTGGAAGAGGTAGGTCCAGGGCTCCTTGCGCCAGCGCTTCCTTCAGCGCGGGAATCTGGACGAGGCTGAAGATCGCGATGATGACCAGGTACGGCGCGTACGCCTTGGCCACCTCGCTCGGCGTGTCGACCACGGACTCGGTCGTCGTCGTGGTCGCACCGCCAGGCCTGTTGCCGGTGCCCCGGGCCGCGACTCCACCTGATGGCGCCGGTGCCCCGGGCCGGGAACCCGCCACCGGGTCGTCGCCGGTCTCGAGGTAGGACTCCGCCGGGTGCCAGACCCGCAGCAGCAGCACCACGGCCAGAGCGCTCACCAGGGCTGCCACGATGTCGGTCAGCTGGACGGAGAAGTAGGTGGCGGTGAGCCACTGTGCGACGGCGAACGCGAACCCGCACACCAGCGGCAGGCGGCCAGGTCTGCTTGAGCCCGCGCTTGCCGTCGATGATGAAGACGAGCGCGAGCGGTACGAAGAGCGCCAGCACAGGCGTCTGGTGGCCGACCAGGGCGCCGAGCTTGTCCTGGGTGAAGGCGCCGGACTGGCTGGGATCCACGGCTCCGGTCGTCACGGTCGAGAGCGTGACGATCGGGGTCGCCAGGGCGCCGAACGCTACCGGCGCCGTGTTGGCCACCAGGGCGAGGGTGGCCGCCTTGAGCGGCCGGAACCCCAGCGCGATCAGCATCACGCTGCTGATGGCGACCGGTGTCCCGAAGCCGGCAAGGGCCTCCATCAGGGCCCCGAAGCAGAACGCGATGATGATCGCCTGCACCCGCATGTCGTCGCTGACGGTCGCGAACGAGCGACGCAGCACGTCGAAGTGCCCCGTCTCGACGGTCATGTTGTAGACCCAGATCGCGTTGATGACGATCCACATGATCGGGAAGAACCCGAACGCAGCGCCCCACGACCCCACGACAAGCGCTTGGTCGACCGGCATGTCGAAGCCGGCGACCGCGATCACGAGAGCGACGAGCAGCGCGGCGACACCTGAGATCCACGCGGTGATCCGCAGGACTCCCAGCATCACGAACAAGGTGGCGAGGGGAAGGGCGGCGACCAGCGCAGAGGCGGTGAGCGATCCGCCGATCGCCTCGAAGTTAGGTTGGTAGGTGGCGGAGTAGACGACGGACATGGCGACCGGCTCCTTGGGGTGCGGCGAGCAGGGGTGCCCTGGCACGCTACCGAGGACTGGGCGGTTCTGCCACAGGTCGCCCCTGGCCGCGCTCAGGTCCAGGAGTCGGCGAGCTTGACGACGGTCTTCCAGTCGCGGGCGGTGCCGGCGGTACCGAGAATCTTCTCCATCTGCGCGTTCGTCAGCTTCGGGCGCTCCGATCCCAGCCACAGATGCGCCTCGCGACCGATGACCTGGGCACGCTCTTTCGGCTTGTCCCAGCCCTCGAGCCTCTCCACGGCGGCGGCCGTCGGCTTGTCCTTCAGGAACGACACGTAGTGCCGGGGGCTGCCTGGGACAGGGCTGTCGAGTCCTCGCCCAGCTGGCGTACACCTCGGACAGCTGTTGAGGAGTCCGCACCATGGTCGGGACGTCGAAGCCCAGCCATGCCGCCAACACGCTCTCGAGCTCCGCCTCCACCTTCCCGGCGCCGCGCAGGGTCGTCGTGACCCTGAGGTTGCCACTGGCGATGTAGGTCTCGACGTCGCTGAAGCCGTGGCTCTCCAGCTCCTCGCGCAGCGCTGCCATCTTGACGTGGCGACCTCCCACGTTGACAGCACGAAGGAAGGCGATGAACGTCGCCATCAGGACGTGGGAGCCGATTCCTGAGCCGGACCCCGTGGTGCCTCCGCAGCGGTCTGGCCGCTTGGCTCGGTGACCGGCTCGGGCTCCTGCGCCTGCAGCGTGAAGACCTTGCCTGGGTTCAGGATCGACAGCGGATCGAGCGCCTTCTTGATGTCGCGGTGCACCTGGATCGAGAGCGAGCCGAGCTCGCGCTCGAGCAGCTGCATCTTCAGCACCCCGACACCGTGCTCGCCGGTGATCGTGCCGCCGAGATCGAGGCTGATCTCCATGATGTCGTCGAACGCCTGCTGCGCCTTCTTCACCTGCTCGGCGTCTTGACCGTCGAAGACCACCGTGGGGTGGAAGTTGCCGTCTCCGGCGTGCCCGACGATCCCGATGGTCAGGCCGCAGTCCGCCGAGACCTGCTCCACGCGCGCCACCAGGTCGGCCAGCCGCGTCCGCGGCACGCACACGTCGTCGATCATCGTCGTGCCGAGCTTCTCCATCGCGGTCAACACCTGGCGACGACCTGCCAGCAGGAGCTCGCCCTCGGCGGGGTCGTCGGCAATGGCGATCTCGATCGCACCGGCGTCCTCGAGCACCTTCGCCATGGTGGCGACGTCGGCAGCGGCGCGCTCCCCACCTGCATCGGACTGCGCCAGCACCAGCGCGCCTGCCTCCGGCGCGATGCCCATGTTGAAGGCGTCATTGACGGCGTGCAGGCTGACCTTGTCCATGAACTCCAGCAACGACGGGGTGACACCGCACTGCACGACCTGCGAAACTCCCTCGGCTGCGGCGGCGGCCGAGTCGTAGACAGCGGCCACCGTCAGAGGACGCTCGGTCTCGGGTCGCAGCTGGAGGGTGATCTCGGTGATCACGCCAAGCGTCCCTTCGCTTCCCACGAACAACCGCGTCAGGTCGTAGCCGGCGACGCCCTTGACCGTACGACGCCCGGTGCGCAGCACCTGACCGTCAGCAAGGACGACCTCCAGCGCCAAGACGTAGTCGGTCGTGACGCCGTACTTCACACAGCACAAGCCGCCGGAGTTGGTGGAGACGTTGCCGCCGATGGAGCAGAACTCCCAGCTCGACGGGTCGGGTGGATAGAAGAGACCCGCCTCCGCCACCTGGCGCGACAGATCGGCGTTGAAGACTCCGGGCTGGGTGACGACCAGTCGGTTGCCGGCGTCGATCTCCAGCACCTCCCTCATCTTCTCCAGGCTCAGCAGGATGCACCCGTCCAGCGCGTTGGCCGCACCGGACAAACCGCTGCGGGCGCCCTGCGGAACGACGGGCACCCGGTGCTCCGTAGCGACCCGCATCACGTGTTGGACGTCGGCCGTGCTCCGGGCATGCACCAACGCGAGCGCCTTGCCTGCCGGGCAGTACATCGCCCGGTCGACGCTGTAGGCCTCGAGCACGTCGGCGTCGACGACGACCGCCTTCTCCGACAAGCCCGCCTGCAACGCCTTGATGACCACGGAAGCTTCCGACGTGCTGACCGGTTCTGCACTCATCCGTTCAGCCTACGACGCTTCGCGGGCGCGGGCCCGGCTACGCCTGAGCAGTGGCGGGAACTCCCGCAGAGGACTAGGTTGTCGGATTGTTTAGGTGCTTTGCGCCCATCCCCTGCCTGCCACCTCCAGGAGGATTGATGTCTGAAGATCGTCATCGGCTCCCTGTCGGGACCGTCGTCACAGCCGGAATCCTGCTCGCCATTCCCGTCCTCGCCTTGATGATCGTCCCGATCTACGCCAGCGAGGATCCCCATCTTTGGGGTTTCCCCTTCTTCTACTGGTACCAGTTCCTGTGGGTGTTCCTCGCTTCGGCGTTCACGTACGCCGCTTTCACCGTGATCGAGAAGGCGCGGGGCGGTGACCACCGATGAGCCACACGGTCGCACCCGACCAGACGCTGCTGGCCTCCAACGTGGACGGGGTGGCGCTGAGCGTCCTGATCTTCTTCTTCGTCGTCGTGACGGCGGGCGGTTTCTACGCCGCCCGATGGCGCCGTCCCACCTCGATGGCGTCGCTGAACGAGTGGGGCCTGGGTGGGCGCGGCTTCGGCACGGTCATCACCTGGTTCCTGCTCGGTGGTGACCTCTACACCGCCTACACGTTCGTGGCCGTGCCGGCCGCGATGTACGCGACGGGCGCGATCAGCGGCTTCTTCGCAGTGCCGTACACGATCGTGGTCTATCCCCTGATCTTCATCTTCATGCCTCGTCTCTGGTCGGTCGCGCACGCCAAGGGGTACGTCACGCCGGCCGACTTCATCCGCGGTCGTTACGACTCGCGCAGCCTGTCTCTCGCTGTGGCCGTCACCGGCATCCTGGCCACGATGCCTTACATCGCCCTCCAGCTGGTGGGCATCGAGGCCGTCCTCGACACGATCGGGCTGGGGGCCGAGGGCAGCTGGTTCATCCGCGACCTGCCGCTGTTCATCGCCTTCGCCGTCCTGGCGGCGTTCACGTACTCGTCGGGATTGCGGGCGCCGGCCCTGATCGCGTTCGTGAAGGACACGCTCATCTACCTGGTGATCGTCGTCGCGATCATCTGGGTAGGCGTGCACCTGGGCTTCGGTGATGTGTTCACCGCGGCCAAGGAGAAGATGGCGACCACCAACCCGGACACCGGAGCGCCGACCGGGACGTTCATCCCGAGCGCTGGCGGACCGGTGGGCTACTGGGCCTATGCGTCCTTGGCCCTGGGCTCAGCGCTGGCCCTGTTCATGTATCCGCACTCGATCACCGCGGTGCTGTCGGGCAAGAGCCGCAACACGATCCGGCGCAACGCCGCGATCCTGCCGGCGTACTCGCTGCTGCTCGGTCTGTTGGCACTGCTCGGCTTCGCAGCGATTGCCGCCGGCACCAAGGTCATCGGCGAGGACGGCCTGCCCAACGCACAGCTGGCGGTGCCGCACCTGTTCGAGGACAACTTCCCGAGCTGGTTCGCAGGGGTCGCGTACTCCGCGATCGCCATCGGGGCGCTAGTGCCGTCCGCGATCATGTCGATCGCGGCGGCGAACTTGTTCACCCGCAACATCTACAAGGAGTTCATCAAGAAGGACGCCTCGCACGCTCAAGAGGCCCAGGCGTCGAAGATCATGTCGCTGGTGGTCAAGTTCGGTGCGTTGCTGTTCGTGCTGGCGCTGGACAAGCAGAACGCGATCAACATGCAGCTGCTCGGCGGCGTCTGGATCCTGCAGACGTTCCTGGCGATCGTGGCTGGGCTCTACACCCGCTGGTTCCACAAGTACGCGTTGCTCGCAGGGTGGGCGGTCGGCATGGCCTACGGGACCATCGTCTCCTACCAGCAGTCCAGTCCTGCCACGCAGCACTTCGGGAGCTCGCTGGCGGAGTTTCCTGGCAGCGACACCAAGGTCTACGTCGCGCTCACCGCGCTGGTGCTCAACGTGCTCGTCGCGGTCGTCGTGACCTTCGTCCTGCGGGCGCTCAACACCCCGGCCGGGGTCGACCGCACGGCACCGGAGGACTACTACGCCGACTCCGGCGTGGCCCTCCCCAAGGCCGGCGAGTTCATCGGGGATGGACCGGTCCCAGCGGCGTAGCCGCGGGACCGGGCTCACGAGACCACCTGCACTCGCAGACCACTCATGGACCGGTCCCAGCGGCGTAGCCGCGGGACCGGGCTCACGAGACCACCTGCACTCGCAGACCACTCATGGACCGGATCGGCTAGAGGCCGTTGGCCTTGGTCGGCGCGGGTTTACGACCCGAGTACAGCCATGCCCGGAAGAGCCCGTCGAGCTGCTCCCCGGAGACGCGTTCGGCCAGTCGTTTGAACTGTCCGGTACCTCCGACGCCGGACTGGTTGGCGTGCACCCATCGCCGCGCGATCGTGAAGAAGTCACGTCCACCGACCCGGTTGCGAAGCGCCTGCAGCGTCATCGCCCCACGTTCGTAGACGGCGTAGTCGAACAGCCGGGTCGGTCCGGGGTTTCCGATCGGGAGCTTCCAATAGCCGCTCGACGGCTCGAAGACGCGGTAGTTGGTGCGGAAGATGCTCTCCGGCGAGCGGCCACCGTTGTGATGAGACCAGATCCATTCGGTGTACGTCGCAAAGCCCTCGTTGAGCCAGATGTCCTTCCACCGGCGCACCGAGACCCGATCACCGAACCACTGGTGCGACATCTCGTGCACGATCAGGCTTCGGTCGAGGCCGCCGATGAACATGTCGCGCCCGTAGACGGGGCGGGTCTGGTTCTCCAGCGCATAGCCGAGCCGGACGTTCGGAACGACACCGCCGATCTGCTCATAGGGATACGTGCCCCAGATCGACGACAGCCATCGGACCACGGACGGTGTCATCCGGACTCCGCGCCGGGCGGGAGCGGACTCGCGGCCAAGACCGTGCTCGAACGCGTAGACGTAGGAGCGTCCACCCGCTCGGCCCCGCTCGACGGCGTACTGCCCGAACGCGGCGAAGGCGAGGTACGTAGCCATCGGTTGCGCGGTTCGCCACCGCCAGACTGCGGTGTGGGCGGTGTGGCGGTGGCGAACCAGCCTGCCGTTGCTGATCGCCTCGTAGCCACGTGGAACGGTGAGGACGGTCGTGTAGGTCGCCTTGTCGCTGGGGTGGTCGTTGCTCGGAAACCACCAGGCAGCAACCTGCGGCTCGCCCACGGCGATCGCGCCGGTCCGGGTCTTCTCGAAGGGTGTCTCACCGCCATAACTCAGGCCGATCGGCTTGCCCCGGTAGGCGACGGTGACCCGCGCCGGTGTACCCCGTCTGATCGCCGTTCTGGGACGCACGGTGAGCTCGTGCCTGGTCTGGTGGAAGCCGGCGCGGCGGCCGTTCACCTCGACCCTGGACGCCCGCAGCAGCAGGTCCAGATTGAACCGCGCCAACCGGCCACGCGGCACGAGGGTGACGGTCGTGATCCCGGAGAGCACGCGTGGTCCCGGCCGGTAGCGCGCCCGGATGGTGTAGTGCCGTACCTGGTAGCCGGGGTTTCCCGCGCGCGGGAAGTAGGGGTCGCCGATACCGACCTGGGCCGAGTCCGCGGCAACCGACCCCCGCAGTGATGTGGCGGGCACCGCCTCGCCGGGCGCGGCCGCAGCGTTGCCGGCGAGGCCCGCGACCGCCAGGAACGTCGTCACGATCATGACGGGGCGGACGCGGTTCATCGAGGACCTCTCAGCACGGCACGGCACGCCGACCGGCGTACGCGCAGCCACGATCCCAGACGGCTACGCCGATGCCCAATCGTGCGCCCAGACGATGGACGGTTACAGGTTGCCCCGGGCGTCCTGCTCGCGCTCGATCGCCTCGAAGAGCGCCTTGAAGTTGCCCTTGCCGAAGCCGAGCGAACCGTGCCGCTCGATCAGCTCGAAGAAGACGGTCGGCCGGTCGCCGATCGGCCGGGTGAAGATCTGCAGCAGGTAGCCGTCCTCGTCGCGGTCGACCAGGATGCCACGCTTCTGGAGCTCGTCGATCGAGGTACGCACCTCACCGATGCGCGCTCGCAGCTCGGGGTCCTCGTAGTAGGAGTCCGGCGTCACCAGGAACTCCACGCCCTGTGCTCGCATGGCGTCCACGGTGGCGAGGATGTCGTTGGTGGCCAGGGCCAGGTGTTGCGCGCCCGGACCCTGGTAGAACTCCAGGAACTCGTCGATCTGGCTCTTCTTCTTGGCGATGGCCGGCTCGTTGAGCGGGAACTTGACGCGGTGGTTGCCGTTCGCGACCACCTTGCTCATCAAGGCCGAGTAGTCCGTGGCGATGTCGTCACCGATGAACTCCGCCATGTTCACGAAGCCCATCACGCCGTTGTAGAAGTTCACCCACTCGTCCATCTTGCCGAGCTCGACGTTGCCGACGACGTGGTCGAGCGCCTGGAAGAGCCGCTTGGGCGCCCCCTCGGGCCGGGCGACCTGGGTCGTGCGGGCGACGAAGCCCGGCAGGTAGGGCCCGTCGTACTTCGAGCGATCGACCAGGGTGTGGCGGGTCTCGCCATACGTCGCGATGGCCGCGGTCCGGACCGTGCCGTGCTCGTCACTGACGTCGACCGGCTCCTGGAGGACCGTGGCTCCCATCGCCCGAGCGCGCTCGACACACTTGTCGACGTCGGGCACCTCGAGGGCGATGTCGCTGACGCCGTCGCCGTGCGCCCGGTGGTGGTCGAGCAGCGGGCTGTCCGGCGCGACGCCTCCCTTCACGACGAAACGGCAGGAGCCGCTCTTGAGCACGAACGCCTTGTGGTCTCGGTTGCCGGTCTCCGGACCGCTGTAGGCGACCAGGTCCATCCCGAACGCGGACTGGTAGTAGTGGGCGACCTGCGTCGCGTTGCCCACGATGAAGACGATCGCGTCCCAGCCGGTGACGGGGAAGGGGTCCTTCTCCTCGTCGTACTCCACCAGGCCGACGAGCTGCTTGAGCTGCTCGAGGGTCAGGTCGGCCTGGACTTCCTGGGGCGTCAATGTCTCGCTCATGATCGCATCATGGTCGTGAGTGAGCATTGTGCGCAAGGGATCAGTCGTTCACTGGTCACTCTGCACAGGTTGTTGAACGATTTACTGTACGATTGTGCACATCCTGACCAGCAGTCCCCTCGCGTGGAGGTAGCCGTGACGATCGACCCTCTGGACGCCTCTTTGGTCACGCTGTTCGCAGCGGAGCCGCGGATCGGCGTGCTCGAGGCCTCCCGCAGGCTCGGCGTCGCGCGCGGCACGGTGCAGGCACGGTTGGCCAGGCTCGAGGCGTCCGGCGTGGTCAGGTCTTGGGGACCAGAGCTCGACCCCGCGGCACTCGGCTACCCGGTCACGGCCTTCGTCACGCTGGAGATCCGGCAGAGCGGCGGCCACGACCCGGTGCGCGACCACCTGGAGCTGATCCCTGAAGTCCTCGAGGTCCATACCGTCACCGGACCCGGTGACCTGTGGTGCCGCGTGGTGGCACGCGACAACACCGACCTGCAACGGGTCCTCGACACCGTCGTCGCGCATCCCGGGATCGAGCGCTCGGCCACCATGATCGCGTTGGCCGACCAGATCCCGCACCGGGTCCTCCCTCTGGTGGCGGCCGCCGCCACCACCTAGCGGAGCGAGAGGGCAGCCAGAGCACCGTTGACGATCGAGCCGCTCGTCAGGTCATGCAGCTCGTAGAGGTCGCCGATGTCACCGGACTGTCCGAACTGATCGACCCCGATCGGCACGCACGCGGTCGAGAGCGCCGAGCCGAGCCACGCCAGGGTGTGTGAGGCTGCGTCGTGCGCCGTGACGATCGGCGCCCGCTCGGGGAACGCGGCCCGGAGCGCGCCCGGCACCGAGGGCGTGGTGGCCGTTCGGATGCCCTGTCGGAGCGTGCGTTGCCACGCGGCGTAGAGCCGGTCCGCGGAGGTGATGTCCACGACGTGCGCGACGATCCCCTCTCCCGCCAGCTCCGCCGCTGCCTTAACCACCTCGGGCAGGACCGCGCCGGCGCCGACCAGATGCACCACCGGCGGCTCCTCGCTGTCGAGGTCTCCGAGGGCGTGCCGCCCGTCGATGAGCTGGTAACCGCCGGCCAGCACCTGACGTCGCAGGACCGCGTCGCCGATCCGCTGCCGCGCCGCCTCGAACGGCGCCTGATCGAGCGGGCGCGTGGTCAGCCGGAAGTAGTAGGCACCGTTGTCGGCCGGCATGGCGGTCGAGGTCTCGGTCGGCCCTGCCGCGATCCGACCGAAGGCGTCGCACAGCAGCCAGTCCAGCGCGGTGGCGTACGCCGGCTCGAGTGCCGTCAGCCCGGGCAGCTCCAACCCGATCGAGGCGGTGATCGTGGACTGGTGAGCCCCGCCCTCGGGTGCCAGCGTGACCCCGGACGGCGTACCGGCCACCACGAACCGCGCGCCTGAGTAGACCGCATAGATCAGCGCATCGAGTCCTCGGCAGACGAACGGGTCGTACACCGTGCCCACCGCCAACAGCGGCTGCGACGACAGGTCCCACGACAGACCGAGCTGGCCGAGCAGCAAGAACAGGTTCATCTCCGAGATGCCGAGCTCGATGTGCTGGCCCTGTGGACCCTCAGCCCACTTGAGCACCGGGTCGTCGCTCCACGACCGGCGCTTCTCGGGGGCGAAGACGCCGACCCGGTTGATGAATCCGGCCAGGTTGGTCGACGTCGCGACGTCCGGGGCAGTCGTCACCAGGTAGGGGGCCACGTCGTCATTCCTGGAGAGGTCGACGAGGACCCGTCCGAAGGCCTCCTGTGTCGACAGCGGCTTGCTCGTCCGTACGCCCGTCTGCGCAGGGACAGTGACCGGCAGCCCGGGCTCCCGTGGAGACCGCCGCAGCGCATCGCGGCGCTGGTTGCACCAGATCCCTGCGGGTGTCGAGGCGTCGAACCTGTCCCACTCGCTCTCGCGGGTGAGCCCCTGCTCGGACCGCAGCGTGTCGATCTGGGCGGTCGACAGCAGGGCGGAGTGGTTGCGCGGGTTGCCCGCCATGGGCAGGCCCCAGCCCTTGACGGTGTAGGCGAACACGACAGAGGGCCGGTCCTTGACCCGGTCGCACTGCGCGTACGCGTCGAGCATGGCGCTGATGCTGTGCCCACCCAGATCCGTGACCAGCTCGTAGAGTTCGACGTCGTCGGACACCTGCGCCACCAGGTCGACCACGGCTGCCGGAGCACCGTCGCAGAACTGCTTGCGCAACTCGTCTCCGGACAACCCGAACAGCGACTGGTAATGCTCGTTGGGCATCGCGTCGATCCAGGAACGCAGCTCGTCGCCGCCGGGCCGGGCGAAGGCCGCGTCCAGCTTCGCGCCGTACTTGACCTCCACGACGTGCCAGCCCGCGGCCTGGAACTGACCACGCCACTGAGCGATCCGGATCCCCGGGACGACCCGGTCCAGCGACTGGCGGTTGAAGTCGACGACCCACATCGTCTGGCCGAGCCCCTGGGTGGCGGCGTCGAACATCGCCTCCCAGATGTTCCCCTCGTCGAGCTCGGCATCGCCGACGAAGGCGATGAAGCGGCTGGCCTCCCGCGACCCGAAGTGCGCGTCGACGTACCGGCGGACAGCGGCGGCGAACAGGGGTGAGGCGACCCCGAGCCCCACCGACCCGGTGGAGAAGTCGACCTCGTCGGGATCTTTCGTGCGACTCGGGTACGACTGCAGTCCACCGCGGGCTCGCAGCGTCGTCAGGTAGGAGCGGTCGAGGTTACCGAGGAGGTACTGGATCGCGTGGAAGACCGGAGAGGCGTGTGGCTTGACGGCGACCCGGTCCGCAGCCTCCAGATGCGCGAACCACAGTGCGGTCATCGCGGTCACCATCGAGGCGCTGGACGCCTGGTGCCCTCCAACCTTGATCCCGTCGGTGCTGTCGCGATCGTGGTTGGCGGAGTCGACGATGCGAGCGGCAAGCCACAGCACCCGGTGCTGGATCTCGTCGAGGACGGCCAGCTCGTCAGACGGCAAGATCTCGTTCACCCCAGGAGCCTAGAGCGTGCCGGGTCGTCAGGACGTCGTGCGCACCGTTCCGCACCCGCCACCGACACTACGAGCGGCGAGAGGCCCAGCCGCGCAGCGTGTCGATGCGCGCCTGGAGCTCGTCGCCGGATGCAACCGCCGCGGGTGGACCGCCGCAGGTGCGACGCAGCTCCGCGTGGATCATGCCGTGCGGCGAACCTGACCGATGGTGCCAGGCCGCCACCATGCCATTGAGCTCCTTGCGCAGTGCGGCCAAGCGCTGATGCGCCGACAGCTCGCGGGGAGCCGTCCGGTCGGACCGTCGACTCTCCTTCATCCGGGCGGACTGACGGTGCGCCAGCAGGTCCCGCACCTGGTCGGGCTCCAGCAGGCCGGGTATGCCGAGGAAGTCCATCTCCTCATCACTGCCGACAGCGACATGACCTTCGTGGCCGAACTCCCCACCGTCGAAGAGGACCCGGTCGAAGGACGCCTCGCTGGACAACGCGGCAAAGCTCGCCTGCTCCTCGTCGACGCCCGCGACGTCCTGCTCCGCGCGAGCGAGCAGCTCGTCCTCGGCGGCGAAGATGTCGTCCTCGTCGCGGATGGGTCGACCGAGGGCGTGGTCGCGCTGAAGCTCCATCCCGGCGGCGTGCATGAGCAGTGTCGCGACCGAGGGCAGGAACACCGATGCCGTCTCACCGCGCCGCCTCGCTCGTACGAAGCGTCCGACCGCCTGGGCGAAGAACAGCGGCGTCGCCGTCGTCGTCGCGTAGACGCCGACGCACAGTCGCGGCACGTCGACACCTTCCGACACCATCCGGACCGCCACCATCCACCGGGCGTCGCCCTCGCTGAACGCCGCGATCTTCTTGCTCGAGGCCTTCTCGTCGGAGAGCACGACCGTCGGCCTCTCGCCACTGATCCGGCTCAACAGTGCCGCGTAGGCACGTGCGGAGTCCTGGTCGGTCGCGATCACGAGGCCACCGGCGTCCGGGACGTGCCGGCGCACCTCGCTGAGTCGCCGGTCGGCCGCTTCGAGCACGGCTGGCACCCAGGCACCGTCGACGTCGAGGGCTGTCCTCAGCGCCTGCGCCGTCTGGTCCTTGGTCAGCGGCTCCCCGAGCCGGGCGGACACCTCGTCGCCGGCGCGGGTACGCCACTGGACCTCACCGGAGTACGCCAGGAAGAGCACCGGCCTGACGACGTGGTCCTGCAGCGCCTCGGTGTAGCCGTAGGTGTAGTCGGCAGCGCTGCGCGGGACTCCCTCGTCGTCTGGCGCGTAGGTGACGAACGGGATCGGGTTGATGTCGGAACGAAACGGTGTGCCGGTCAAGGCGAGCCTTCGCGTCGCAGGCTCGAAGGCCTCGCGCACGGCCTCTCCCCAGCTCAACGCGTCACCCGCGTGATGCACCTCGTCGAGGATCACCAAAGTGCGAAACCGCTCGGTGCGGACCCGGAAGGCCAGAGGGTTCGTCGCCACGCCGGCGTAGGTGAGCGCCACCCCGACGTAGTCCTTGCTCGTCTTGCCCGTGGTGGGGGTGTAGGTCGGGTCGATGGCCAGCCCGACCTTGGCGGCAGCCTCGGCCCACTGGACCTTCAGGTGCTCGGTGGGCGCCACGACCGTGAGCCGATCGATGATCCGGCGGGCCATCAGCTCCGCGGCGACGGTCAACGCGAAGGTGGTCTTCCCCGCCCCAGGGGTCGCCACCGCAAGGAAGTCTCGTGGGATGTCGGCGAAGTACTTCTCCAGCGCCTCCTGCTGCCAGGCTCGCAGACTCGGGACGGTGCCCCACGCGGCGCGATCAGGGTAGGCCGGGCTGATCGGGAGCGGATGTGGTGCGGGCCGGGGGACAGAGCGAGACAACGGGAGTCAGACACCAATCGGCGAGGGGGGGACGGGTGGGACAGCCTACGTCGCGGCAGACGCCGCTTCGGTCAGGACGCTCCGAGCCGCCGGTCTGTCGCAGACGTCACGGACCCGGCTCGACACATGGGACATCAGTGGCACAATGGGCGCCGGAGCGCTCCAGCCGCGGGCCTCCGACCGCCTCGCGTGAGGACCGACCAGAGAGGGGCAGCCCGGTTCACCGGACCTTGGTGCCGGGCGGCACACCTGCTATGACCGAGCACACCCCGGCAGCCGACACCGCTGCCGCGTTCGAGGCATTGGCTGCGCTGATGTACGCCGCAGACGACTTCGAGAGGATCTACGACGCGATCTGCCACGCCGCGACGCGCCTGGTCGACGGTTGCGACCATGCCAGCTTGATGCTCAACCGGCGGGGCGAGGCCGTGACTGCCGCAGCCAGCGACGACATCGCCCAGCTCATCGATCAGTTCGAGCGTGAGATCGGCGACGGTCCGTGCCTCGACGCGATCCAGGACGAAGCGGCGTACGTCGACTCCGACCTCACCGACGGGTCACCCTGGCCGACGCTCACCGAGCGCGTGCTGGCCGAGACACCCGTGCGTGGCATGGCCGGGTTCCGTCTGATCAGTGACGGCAGCAAGGCTGGAGCGCTCAACCTGTTCTCTGACTCAGCCGACGCCTTGACGACGACCTCGATCAATCAGGCGGCTTTGCTCGTGTCGTTCGCGTCCGTGGCGTTGGCTGCGGCGCACGAGCGACAGACCGCGCAGACGCTGCGCGCCGGCTTGCACAGCAACCGGGAGATCGGCAAGGCCGTCGGGTTGATGATGGCGTTCCACCAGGTCGACGACGAGACCGCCTTCTCCATCCTCCGCCAGGCGTCGCAGGACATGAACCTCAAGATCGTCGAGGTCGCCCGCGAGATCGTCGCCCACCAGAACAAGCGCCCGACCGACTCCAGCTGACCAGCGCCGGGCACGGTCAGCGCGGAAGCGGTGTGGGTCGCACTCGGAACGCGACCACGATCGAGAGCACCATCACCGCGGTCGCCAACGCGAAGACGCATCCGAACAGCGCACTGAGACCGAGGCTGTCACGCCACAGCGCGTAGACGACACCCGCTGACCCGATCACCAGCAGCCCACCCAGCGAGTCGCTCATCTGGATCGCGGCTGAGTTCGCACCGCGGTCCTGCACCGGGGAGTACTCGAACAACAGCACGGCGTTGCTCGCCATCGCCAGGCCCATGCCCAGCCCACCGATGAGCAGTCCCACCCCTGCCAGCCACGCCGGCACCGTGAAGCTGTCGGTGGCCACCGCGGCGGACGAGGTGACGACGACACCCAGCGTGGTGATCACCGCGCCACGACGCACCAGGCTGGTCCTCGGCGTCTTCAAGCCGGGCCGACCCTGCACCCACGCCCCGGTCGACCAGCCGAGCGCCGTACCTGCGACCGCGAGGCCCGCCATGGTCGGTGTGGCACCGCGATGCTCGACCAGCATGAGCGGCACGTACGCCTGGCAGCCGAAGAACCCTCCTGCGGTGACACCGCGAAAGATGATGACCGACGGGAGGCCCCGGCGTAGCCGCAGCGAGCCTGGCGGAAAGAGCCGCCGCGCAGCGCTGAACACCAGCAGCAGACCCGCGGCAGCCGAGGCCGCGGCTCCGAGCCAGCGCGAGCCCTCGGCCAACAGCCCGGCCCACTGGAGCAGCCCGGCCCCGACCGCCATCGTGGCCGCCAACAGCACCCGCCCGGTCCGCCGCGTCTCACTGCTGCTGCTCCCGCCGATCCGTCTCAGCACACCGAGCATCGGGATCGGCAGCAGCGGGACGAGGGACAGGAAGGCCCAGCGCCACGAGATGTACTCCGTGAGACCCCCGGCGATGAACGGCCCGATGACCGACGGGACGACCCAGGCCGTGGAGATCAGGGTCATCACCCGCGGCCGCATGGCCTCCGGGTAGCACTGGGCGATCACGACGTACACCGCGACGATCGTGAAGCCGGCGCCGAGGCCCTGCACGACGCGACCGGCGATCAGCATCGGCATCGTCTGGCTCAACCCCGAGATGACCAGGCCGACGGCGAAGCAGGTGGCGCCGGCCGCGAGTGGCACGCGTGGGCCGATCCGGTCACAGATCTCCCCGGCGATCCCGTTGGCGAACATCGCCGCGCCCAGGAACCCGGTCAGCGCCCAGGGGTACAACCCGAGACCGCCCAGCTCGCGAGCGGCCACCGGCAGCGCCGTCGCCACCGCCATGAACTCGAACGCGATGCCGACGATGAGCGCGAAGATGCCGTAGGAGAGCACCCGATACTCCGGCGCGGTGGGGCTGCCCGCCGACACCGCGCTGGTCCCCGTGGACACTCAGCCACCCGCCCGGTGCAAGCTCCACTGCTGCCGCATCCTCGCGACCTGGCCCGGCGTGAACTGGTTCATGCACGAGTCGTAGGAGTAGTCCATGAAGTTGTGGACCGGATCACGACCCGGCGCGCTGCACGTGTTGCGTCGGGTCGGGCAGGCGTACGACGGCCGTGCCTCCCTCGGCGTGTCCGCGACCAGGTCACCGCGCGAGCCGCAGCGCCCGGCAAAGGTATGCAGCAAGCCCAGCCAGTGCCCGGTCTCGTGCACTGCCGCGTCGCCAGAGCTGTAGTGCCCCGTCGTCCCGCCTGCCATCGTCGTGCGCCGGATGACGACCCCGTCCATCCGGGGCGAGCGGTGGTAGGCGCCGGGCTGCGTGCCCCAGCCGAGACTGCCGGATCGGTTCATGCCGATGTAGAGGTTGAGGTCATCGGCGTTGCCCCGGTGCAGCGCGCGCTTGGCGTGGCCCTCGGTGACAGTGCCTTCGTCCATCCGAAACCAACGAGCGTTGACGGTCCGGTCGATCCGCACGAGGCGGAAGACGAACGGCGACGCCGCTGCGTACTTGCTCTGCCCCCCTGCGTACGCGCGGTTGAGGATCGCGACCTGGCGACGCACGCGGGCGTTCGTGACACCGCCCCCCTTCTTGGTGCGCAGCACGTGGACGTACACCTTGACGGTGATCGAGCTCCGTGCCAGCGCCGGGGCGAGCGGGGCGGTGGATGCGGAGGCAGCGCGGCTGTCCAGCGAGAAGGCGCCGCAGCTGCGAGCCTCGACGACCGGGTACGCCGCGGACGCCGACGGTGCTGCCACCACCGGGACGGTTGACACCACGGCGGTGGCGATCAGGGCGCCCAGTCCCCCTGGGGCGAGAAGCTTCACGGTGCGAGAACCCTGTCAGTCGTCGGCGGAGTCGTCGTCGTCCCCGCGCTTGAGGGACTCCCAGATCTCCTTGCAGGACGGGCAGACCGGGTACTTCTTCGGATCCCGGGACGGCACCCAGACCTTGCCGCACAACGCGACGACCGGGGTGCCCATCACCATGGCCTCGGTCAACTTGTCCTTGTTGGCGTAGTGGCTGAACCGGTCGTGGTCGCCCTCGTCGAGGGCCTCCTTGGTGCGGCGGTCCTCGATGGTCTCGGCTCCGGGGCTCAGCTGGGTACTCACGGCGGCAGTTTACGACGTTCCACCCCCTCAACTGGTGTCGTCCGTTGACAATGGCGAAATGCCTGCCCTCGCACTCGGCTCGTTCCTGACCGCGGTCGCGCTGTTCGCCAGCCCGGTTCCGACCGCGCCCGGCCTTCCGCATCCAGCTCCTCCGGTCAACGCCAAGGCCGACTACCAGCTCGGCGGCAGCTACCGGCCGCCGCACGGAGTCCGGGTGGTGAGCCGGGACCGGCTCGCCTCGCCCGCCTCTTCCATCTACTCGATCTGCTACGTCAATGCGTTCCAGACCCAGCCCGGCCAGCTGCGCTGGTGGCGCGAGCACCACCCGAGGGTCCTGCTCCGGGTCAACGGTCGGCTCCGCCACGACCCGGGCTGGCCGGCTGAGGTGCTGCTCGACACCTCGACCGCGGCCAAGCGGCGCGAGATCGCCGGCGTCCTCGGACGCTGGGTCGACCGCTGCGCCACCGACGGGTTCCGGGCCGTCGAGCCCGACAACCTGGACTCGTTCAGCCGCTCGAAGGGTCGACTGACCCGCAACGACAACCTGCTGCTGGCGACCCGGCTGGCGAATCGGGCACACCAGGCCGGGCTCGCGATCGCTCAGAAGAACCTGGCCGGGCTCAGCCGCGAGCGACGGGTCCGGGTCGGCTTCGACTTCGCCGTTGCCGAGGAGTGCTCACGCTGGCACGAGTGTGGAAGCTATCGCAGCGCCTACGGCCGGCACGTGATCGAGATCGAGTACTCCGACAACGGCCGACGGTGGTTCAGGCAGGCCTGTGACGACCACGGTGGTCGCTGGTCGATCATCTACCGGGACCGCAACCTGGTGATGCCCTCCCGCCCGGCCTACGTCTACGCCGCCTGCTAGCCGCTTCGCCACCCGTCTTCCGACACTCGCCGGCACACGTCACCCACCGACCCTGCGCCTGCACCGTCTTCCGACACTCGCCGGCACACGTCACCACCAACCCCCGCGCCTGCACCGTCTTCCGACACTCGCCGGCACACGTCACCCACCGAGCCCCCGCGCCTGCACCGTCTTCCGACACTCGCCGGCACACGTCACCCACCGACCCCCGCGCCTGCACCGTCTTCCGACACTCGCCGGCACACGTCACCCACCAACCCCGCGCCGGCCACCGTCTTCCGACACTCGCCGGCACACGTCACCCACCGAGCCCGCGCCGGCCACCGTCTTCCGACACTCGCCGGCACACGTCACCCACCAACCCGCGCCTGCACCGTCTTCCGACACTCGCCGGCACACGTCACCCACCAACCCCCTCGCCGGCGCCGTCTCCCGACACTCGCCGGCACACGTCACCCACCGAGCCCGCGCCGGCCACCGTCTTCCGACACTCGCCGGCACACGTCACCCACCGACCCCCGCGCCGGCACCGTCTTCCGACACTCGCCGGCACACGTCACCCACCAACCCTCGCGCCTGCACCGTCTTCCGACACTCGCCGGCATACGTCACCCACCGACCCCAGCGCCGCCCGCCCCGGCCAGCCCTCCGCCCGGCAAGGCGAAGGCGCTTGAAGTCAGTTCAGCGCCGGGTCGCTCGGGAAGGTGGAGACGTAGGCGAGCTCCCCGGGCTGGCGACGCAGCACCGTTCGCCACAGGCGCTCGGGGTCGGGGTCGAGCAGGTCGTTGGGAAGCGCGCTCGCGAGGTACCACGAGCCCTCGACGAGCTCGGCCTCGAGCTGGCCCGCTCCCCACCCGGCGTACCCCGAGAACACCCGGACACCGACCAGGTCGGCCAACATCACGGCCGGGTCCGCGTCGAGGTCGACGAGTCCGTAGTCGCCGGTGAGTCGCTTGAAGCCCTCTCCAGGACCATCACCGAGGGACAGTCCGACCGCGAGCGCCGACTCCGGCGCCACCGGCCCCCCGCTGAACAGCAACGAGGGCGTCGTCGCGACCGACCCCCACGTCGGGAGGACGGTGCTCAGAGGAAGCTGGGACGGCCGGTTGATGATGACACCGAGCGCCCCGTCCTCGTCGTGGTCGAGCAGGAAGATCACCGCCCGCGCGAAGTTCGGGTCGACCAGGCGCGGCGTGGCGAGCAGCAGCTGGCCGGTGTGGAAGGTCATCGGAGATCCATGGCGTGCTCAGGCGCCGGTTGCCTGAGCAGCGTCCCTGACGGCGGTCGCGACGGCCTTGTGGACCTCCTCGTGGAACACGCTGGGGATCACGTAGTTGGCGTTGAGCTCGTCGTCGGTCACCGTGCCGGCGATCGCCTGCGCCGCGGCGACCAGCAGTGAGTCCTCGATCGTCGTGGCGGACGCGTCCAGCAGCCCCCGGAAGACACCGGGGAAGGCCAGCACGTTGTTGATCTGGTTGGGGTAGTCCGACCGTCCGGTCGCCACCACCGCGGCATGACGCCGGGCTTCGCCCGGGTCGACCTCGGGGTCGGGATTCGCCAGGGCGAACACGATCGCGTCATCCCGCATGGTGGCGATGTCGTCGCCGTCGAGCACGTTGGGCGCAGAGACCCCGATGAAGACGTCCGCTCCACGCACCGCCTCCTTGAGCGTGCCGTCGAAGCACGCCGCATTGGTGTTCTCCGCGATCCAGACCAGCGACGGGTTCATGCCCACGCGACGGGTGGAGATGACGCCGTCGACGTCGGCGACCACGACGTCCTTGGCGCCTGCCTCGATCAGCAGCCGGACGATCGCGGACCCGGCAGCCCCGGCGCCGGACATCACGATGCGTACGCCGTCCAGCTGCTTGCCGACGACGCGCAGCGCGTTCGTCAGCGAGGCCAGCACGACGATCGCGGTCCCGTGCTGGTCGTCGTGGAAGACCGGGATGTCGAGCAGCTCGCGCAGTCGGGCCTCGATCTCGAAGCAGCGCGGCGCGGAGATGTCCTCCAGATTGATCCCGGCGAACACCGGGGCGATGATCTGCACCGTGCGCACGATCTCGTCGACGTCCTGGGTGTCGAGGCACAGCGGCCAGGCGTCGATCCCGGCGAAGCGCTTGAACAACGCGGCCTTGCCCTCCATCACCGGCAGCGCGGCCTCGGGTCCGAGGTTGCCCAGGCCGAGAACGGCGGAGCCGTCGGTGACCACGGCCACCGAGTTGCGCTTGACGGTGAGGCGACGGACGTCCTCGGGGTTGCGCGCGATCGCGAGGGAGACTCGGGCCACCCCGGGCGTGTAGACCATGGACAGCTCGTCGCGGTTGCGGATCGGGTGCTTGGACGCCATCTCGATCGTGCCGCCGAGGTGCATCAGGAAGGTCCGATCGGACACCTTGTGGACGTCGATCCCCTCGACGCCGCGCAGCGCCTCGACGATCTCGTCTGCGTGGTCGGTGTCGCGGGCAGCGCACGTCACGTCGATGCGCAGCAGGTCGACGCCCGACGCTGTGACGTCCAGCGCGGTGACGACGCCGCCGGCACTCTCGACGACGTTGGTCAGCTGGCTGACAGCGGTACCACCTGCGGGGACGACCAGTCGGACGGTGATCGAGTAGGACACGGACGGCGCGGCTGGCATGGCCCCATCATCGCAAACTCCGTCGCCGACCACTGCGGCCACCGAAACCCCCGCTCGGCCCCGGGGTGAGGGAGGGAGAAGTCCCGGGTGCCGAACGGGGGTGGTCCGAGGTGGCCGAGGACGCCGCTCGGCGTCCTCGCTGGGCGCTCAGGCAGCGCCGCGCACCCGCGTCTCGACCGAGATGCCGCGAGCACGATCCTCGACCCGCTGACCGATCGTGGCCGCGCGGCGGTCTCCCAGCGAGGCCGAGGCCGCAGGCGCTGGCGAGCAGGCTCAGCTCCTTGCGCCGGGCCGGGGCGATCACCGGGTGGGTCAGGTTCGCGTCGAGGATGGCGCGTACGCCGGGCAGGTCTGCGGCGGCGTACCGCCAGGCATGGACCACGCCCTGCTCGAGATCGCCCGGCTGGTCAGCCAGCACGGTGTCGATCGAGCCGGACAGTCGGGTGTACCAGCGCATCTGCAAGCGCGGCCAGCAGATCGGCCGGGGTGCCGAACAGCGCAGCGGCGTCGGCGATCTCGTCCCAGGGCAGCAGCCCGTCCCGGCGCTGGTCGGCCAGGTCGATGACGCTGCGCAGCGCCTGGTCACGGCGGTGGTGCTCAACCCAGGTCATGGGCGGCTCCTTTCTCACATACCGAAGGTACGTACTTTCAGTATGTTTGCCCCGAGGCCTCGACGCAAGCCAGATCCATACTCTGGGTATGTGTGGCTGGTCACACCACGGTGACCGCCGTCACGCCCCCTATGCTTGGATGCGCTATGACCCGACCGGCGAAGGTGATCCGAGCGGCTACCCGCGCCCACGCGCGGCGCCAGGACTACTCCTCGTCCACCCGCCGCAGCCCTGGTCGAGTGCGCCACCGAGCTGTTCACCGAACGCGGGTACGCCGGGACGTCGTTGGACGAGGTCGTGGCAGCCGCCGAGGTGACCAAGGGCGCGCTGTACCACCACTACTCCGGCAAGCAGGCGCTGTTCGAGGCCGTCTTCGAGGCGACCGAGGACGTGGCCGTGCAGCACATCACGCACGAGATCGGCAAGGTCAAGGACCCGTGGGAGCGGGCCAACGTGGGCGTCCGTGCGTTCATGGAGGTCTGCCAGCAGCCGCGCTTTCGCCGGATCGTGATGCAGGAAGGGCCCGTGGCGCTCGGGCTTCGACCGCTTCCGGGAGGCCGACGAGCGCAACACCTACGGACTGGTCCGCGACATCGTCGGACAGGTGCTCAAGTCCTACGACGTCCCCGCGGCATCGTCGACACCTTCACCCGGGTCTTCTACGGCGCCATGACGTCGGCCGGCATGTCGGTGGCATCGGCGGAGGACCCCGAGGCCGCCGGCCGCGAGGTGGAGACGGTCATCGGTATCGTCCTGGCCGGGCTGCGCCAGCTGGCGGAGTCCGGGGTGGATCTGCTCGACCCCTCCCCGACGCCACCTGTGAGGAGCGAGACCCCCGCGTGACGACGTCGGTGTACGTCCACATCGGACTGCCCAAGACCGGCACCACCTACCTCCAGTCGGCGCTGTGGGAAGGGCGAGAGCGCTCGCTGGCCGCGTCCGGATGCCTGGTGCCCGGCGAGCAGCGCGCCTCATCGTGGCGAGCGGCGTCCGACCTGCTCGGGCGCCGCCCCAAGGGCGCGGACGCTCGCAACGTCTCCGGCGCCTGGGACGCGGTGGCCCGCCAGATCCGAAGCTGGGACGGTGACCGAGCGGTGTTCTCCGAGGAGCTCCTGGTCACCGCGGGCCGCCGACAGATCCAGCAGCTGGTCTCCAGCGTGGGAGACGCCGACGTCCATGCGGTAGTGACCGTGCGCGACCTCGAACGCGTTCTCCCCTCGCTGTGGCAGCAGGAGGTCCGCAAGGGGCGCACCTGGACCTGGCCGGAGTTCCTGGCCTCCGTGCAGGACCCGAAGCAGGGGTCGGTCAACGCCGCCGCCGCCTTCTGGCTCCGGTTCGACCTGGAGAAGATCCTGTCGACCTGGGCCGACGAGCTCGCGCCGGAGCGGGTCCACGTCGTCGTCCTGCCGCCAGCGGGCTCTCCGCCCTCCATGTTGGTCGAGCGCTTCGGCTCCGCGGTGGGAGTCGAGCCCGCGCTCCTGGAGGCTGCGGCGCCGACGGCTCAGAGCAATGCCGCTCTCGGTCTCAGCGGAGGTCGAGGCGCTGCGTCGTCTCAACCTCAGACTCGGGTCCGAGCTCAACGAGCGCCAGTACGCCCGGGCCGTCGTCCAGGCCGTGATCCCCGCCCTGGAGGCCCGGCCGGCTTCCGCGCGCGTCACAGTCCCTGCCGAGAGCCGGGCGTGGATCGACAAGACCTCGACCGCGCTGGTGAGCCACCTGCGCGACAGCCGCTACCAGGTCATCGGCGACCTCGACGACCTGATCCCGGCCGGGGCCGGCCGCCGCAGCACGTCGCCCTCCGACGACTCGGACGAGCTCCGTGGACGAGGCGGCGCTGGTCGACCCGTTGCTCGACGCGCTGGCGGCCGTTAGCTCGACCTACGCCAATCGCTGGTGGAAGAGCAGGCCGCCGGAGCAGGAGGCGTCCGGCGACTCGTCGGTCCGCGTCGGAAGCGCAGCTCGGGCGGCGAGCTACCGTGCCAAGGCCCGGGTGCTGGACAAGGCCGAGCACAACCGCATGCTGCGGTGGCTCACCTTCGCCTACCTGCGCAAGCGGCGGTGACCCGGTCAGTCTCGCCGGCAGGCCGACCGACTCAGCGAGACAGCGTGACGTTGCCGGTCGAAACCGGAACGAGCTCGAGGAAGGTGTGCCCCGGCGGAACCTTGATGCTGTCCCCGGACTTCGTGACGAGCCGCAGCGCGCTGTCGCGGTCCTTCTTGGCCCACCGGCACGGCAGCGCCTTGTTGCCGCTGACCAGGACCGCCTCGCCCTTGCCGAAGAACAGCGTCTCCGGGACCGGGTTGCCCGCCGGGTCCTTGTAACCGGCATCTCCTTCGCGGACCCGAAGGAGCACGATCGTGTCGGGCGCGTAGTCGTGGTCCGGGTCGGCATTGCTCTCGGGTCGCGTCCAGTGCCCACCGGCGTACACCCAGTCGGTGGTGTGGCTACCGGAGAACTGCGCACTGATCTTGCTGATCGTCCGGGCATTCTTCAGGTCCGGCTCGCCGAACTCGAAGTAGGTCGCCGACGGAGGCTGCCATCCGGACTTCGGATCCGCGGCGATGTCGCTCAGGTGCGCGAAGAGGTTGTAGGGCGCAGAGCGGCTGGTGTCCCGCTCGAAGCCGGGGTCGTCCTCACCCAGGTCAGCGATGCCCGCGTCAGCGATCCGGGCACGGGTCGGACGCGCGCCTGCCGGCCGCGATCAACACGCCCTCCATCGGCTTGACGATGCCGATGTCGGTCGCCCGCATCGAGCGGACCGGACCCACGGTGTCGGGGGTGTCTCTGGTAGAAGAACGCCGCCAGTCGGGTGAGCCCCCCCTCGACCATTTCCTCCACCACTAGATCGGCCTGGTCGAGTCCGAGCTGGGGCGCCGAGCTGCTCGTGTTGTCGATCTTGACGACGTACACCGGGTGGTCGGGAAGGTCGCCCTCGAGCTTCGCCCCGGTCAGCGGCCACTGGCCGTTCAGCATCAGGGCGTTGGCGGTCTTGACCGACTCGGTGGGCGTGTCAGCGGGCGTGTCCGTCTTCGCGTCGTCGCCTCCACAGGCGGCCAGGACGAGGGACAACGCGACCAGCGCGCTGGATGCGGCGAGCGTGCGACGACGGACAGACATGCGGCAGTTCCTCAGGGTCGAGCGAATGAGTATCAAAGTCGAGCGAATCAGTTGGGTATACCCCACATCGCACTCTAGTGTGACGGAAGGCCGCCCCCAAATCGGGAGCGGCCCTCCGTCGGGGTGTCACAGATCACGGCAGGCCCGGTCACTGGCTGTTACACGAGTGGGCGCGTCTCCGGTTCCCCGCGGTGATCGGCTGCGAGCCCTCAGCGGAACCGGAGGGTGCCCGGGAACCACCGGGAGGTCCAGACCCGCTCGCGATGGACGCGCTGACCGCCATACGGTGCGTGGAGCATCAGTGCTCGGCCGTCGCGAGCGCGTCCGAGGAAGATGCCGACGTGGTAGACGCCACCGCGGTTGGCGAAGAACATCAGGTCGCCCCGACGCATGTTGTTCTTGCGAATGTGGCGCACGTACGCGCGCCTGTGCGTCAGACGAGCGGGGAAGCCGGAGGCCGGCCTTGCCGTAGGCGAACATCGTCAGGCCGGAGCAGTCGAAGGCGTTGGGACCGGCCGCGCCGTAGCGGTACGGGTCGCCGACCTGGGCGATCGCGACCCGGAGGCCGTGGTGCACCTTGCGGCTGCGCTCCTGACGAGTCAGCGCGTCGGCCTGGGTGGCAGTGGACAAGATCATCATCAGCGTCACCACCATGGTGGTGAGCAGCATGAAGGAGACGGCGACGAAGGACCGTCGCCGCGCAGAAGTTGCGGGCATGGGAAAGGACTCCTTCTCACGCCTGTGAGGTGAGCTGTCGGGTTCGGGCGAGAAGGTGCCCGGCCGCCGTGACTGGCGACTTGACCCCGAGCATGACGACAGGTCCGCGCGGACGCGGACGGTCATGCAGTGGTTGGGTCCCCCACTCCTACCCCTTGTGAGATATCGGTCTCGACAACAGGGGAATCACGAAGGCCGCGGGGTAGGACTCGGCGTACGGCGCCTCGTGCTCTTCAGTTGTGGCAGTCGACGACGCTAACCACCGCTGCGTTCACGGCCAAATGACGAATCCGACATTTGCCCGGCGTGAGCGGGACGGCGTGGGCGACATCACCGAGGGGTTCAACGCTCCGTGAACGAATCGCGACAAAGGGTGATGACGTGGGGAGGAGGCAACCTCAGTCCGAGACGGCGGTCAGCGGCATCGGTACCGCCGGCGCGACCACGGCCGTCGCCCGGCATCCCTCGGCGAGTGCCCGCACCGTCTCCTCGATCGGCAGAGGGTGACCGAACAGGAAGCCTTGGGCGATCGCGCCGCCCGCGTGGTCGACCACGTGCTGGAGCTGCCCTTCGCGTTCGACGCCCTCGATCACGACGTCGAGGCCGAGGGCTTCGCCCATCACCACCATCGATCGCACCAGCGAGCACGCCCGGGGGTCCTCCTCGATGTGGCTGATGAAGGAGCGGTCCACCTTGAGGATCTGCACCGGCAGGCGTTGCAGGTAACCGATCGCGGAGAAGCCCACGCCGAAGTCGTCGATGGCGAAGTTGACGTTCGCAGCCGCCAGAGCCGACATGCTCGCCAGCGTCTGCTCGTCGTTGTTGACGAAGTCCCGCTCGGTCAGCTCCAGGACCAGCTGCATGTCACCCATCGCCGCCTGGGCCTTCTGCACCTGCCGTTCGAAGGCGGGGTAGTGCAGCTGCTGGGGTGAGATGTTGACGCCGATCGAGATCGGGGCACCTGCGGCCGAGCGCAGCGTCGGCGCGTGCGAGGAGACGATGTCGAGCACCAGCTCACCGAGACCGACGATCAGACCGCTCTCCTCGGCTGTGGGGATGAACAGGTCCGGCGGCACGAGGACGCCGTCACGGCGCCATCGCACCAACGCCTCCACGCCGAGGATCTCCTGGGTCTGGAGATGCACGACGGGTTGGTAGAAGACCTCGAGCTGTTTGGCCTCGATCGTCGCGCGCAGCGTCTCGACGAGCTCGATGCGCTGCAGCCGCTCGTCGCCGAAGGACAGTCGGTAGGTCTCGTAGCGATCCTTTCCTTGACCCTTTGCGTGGTACATCGCGAGGTCAGCCTGGCTGAGCAGGGTGTCGGCGGAGTCGCCCGGCTTGGAGAGGGCGATGCCGATCGTGGTCGTCACCGAGACAGAGTCTCCGGCCACCGCGATCCGCTTGCGCAAGCGCCTCGAGGATCCGCTCGCACGACGCCCCCACGTCGTCGGGATCCTGCACCTCCTCGAGCAGGACGGCGAACTCGTCTCCGCCGAGCCGGGCGACGGTATCGGTCGTCCGGACGGTGCCCTTGATGCGGTTCCCCACCTCGACCAGCAGCTCGTCGCCCGCGGCGTGGCCGAACAGGTCGTTGACCCGCTTGAAACCGTCGAGGTCGCAGAAGAGCACGGCGAGCTGACCTCCGCGCCGCACCTGCATCGCCATCGCGTGTTCGACGCGGTCCATGAACAACGAGCGGTTGGGCAGGCCGGTGAGCGGGTCGTGCCAAGCCAGGTGCGCCATGTCCTCGCTCAGCCGCAGTCGGGCGAAGGCGTCCTCGGCCACCGCGACCAGGGCGGTCAGCCCCTGACGGTCGTCGTCGGCGGTCGAGCGGGCCCGGTTCAGGGCCGGCCCCACCACCCACAAGTCCTTGCCGCTCCCGTGGACCGCGACGCCGATCTCGGTGTTAGAGGGCGGGTCGGTACGCAGCCGGACCCGCTGGTCGCGCAGCAGGTCGCTGGCCCCGGACGTCAAGGCCTCCATCACCGCGGCGCGGTCGGACACGGTCTGGACCCGGACCGCCGTGTCCAGCAAGATCTTCAGCCTCCGAGCGTGCTCGCTCCCCCGGGACTGGGCTCGCGACGCCACCATGATCGTGCAGATGGGTACGGCGAGCAGCGCGGCGGACCACGGTGGCAGCTGCCTGACGACCAGGGCCGCCAGGTAGCCCAGTGAGGCGATGCCCAGGAAGGCGACCAGGGCGCCGAGCGCGCCCGTGGGACGCAGCCCGGCTGCGATGCTCAGCCCTTCCTCGAGGCTCAGGGACACGGCCGAGACGGTGAAATCCACGATGAAATACACAGCGGCACCCAGCCCGGCCGCGAAAAGCTCGCGGGGTGTCCCGGAGGAGGTCCCGCGGGTGGCGTCGAGACACAGCACCGCGATCCCGCCGGCCACGCCACCCAGACCGATGTTGAAGAGCTTGGTGGCGGTCCGCTTGTTCGACAGCAGCTGACAGGCGAGGATGCCCAGGAACCAGATGGCCATTGCCTGGACGGGAGCCGTCACGACGGCCAGGAACACCAGGACACAGGTGTCCAGGCCGATTTCGATCCCACCCCCGGTGCGCCCGATCAGCATCGGGAACCAGCCCATCAGCATGATCAACGGCACGCCGAGGAAGTACCTGGGGTCAGCGGCCCCCAGGAAGATCAGCTCGTGTGACAGCGCGACGATGCCCACCAGGACGCCGACCGCCACCACAGCCCCGTCGAAGACGGGGCTGAAGGCATGGCGTGTCACGACGCACTGCAATCAGTGTGTACACGCTGAGTCACCGTATGAGCATAAGTCAGGCAAGACTCTGAGCGAGGTGGATTGCCGGCAGTCCCGACAATGGATGAGGGCCCATCGGCTGATCGGTGGATACCCGGCGAACCGGGCGGATTCTCGCGCCGCCGAGGCGTCTCGTGCTCAGTCGAGTGGCTGGGTGGACTCTCGGAGGCCAGCCGTCCACTTCTCCTCGATCCGACCGAATCGCCAGATCGTCATCGCCAGCAGCCACGTCACGACGAACAGCCCCACGATGGCGTAGCCGACATAGTTCAGGTCCAGGCCGGCCACCCACCCGAACAGACCGTGCTCCAGGCTGAGCTTCTCGGCGAAGACGGCCGTGAGCTCGATGACGCCGATGATCAGCGCCACGGCCACCGACAGGGCGGTGATGGTGATGTTGTAGAAGACCTTCCGGACCGGCTGGGAGAAGGCCCAGCCGTACGCGAAGTTCATGAAGGCGCCGTCGATGGTGTCGAGCAGCGACATCCCGGCCGCGAACAGGATCGGCAGGCACAAGATGGCGTACCACGGCAGACCCCCGGCCGCGGCGGCGCCGGCGGTGGCCAGCAGGGCGATCTCGGTGGCGGTGTCGAAGCCGAGCCCGAACAACAGGCCGAGCGGGTACATCTGCCAGGGCTTCTTGATGGCGTTCGTGGCGCGGCCGTAGAACCGGTTCATCAGGCCGCGGTTGTTGAGCTGGTCCTCGAGCTCCCGCTCGTCGTACACGCCGTGCCGCATCCGTCGGAAGACCCGCACGATGCCGACCAGCACCATCAGGTTGAGGATCCCGATCAGCAGCAGGAACACTCCGGACACGCTGGGGCCGATCACGCCGGCCAGGGTGTGGAGCATCGAGCCGTCGTTGGAGACCTCGCCGCTGAGTCCCTTGATGCCCCAGGCGAACAGCGCCGCCAGCACGAAGACCACCGAGGAATGACCGAGGGAGAAGAAGAAGCCCACGCTCAAGGGACGCTGACCGTCGCTCATCAGCTTGCGGGTGGTGTTGTCGATGGCGGCGATGTGGTCAGCGTCGAACGCGTGCCGCATGCCGAGGGTGTACGCCGTGATGCCGACCCCGACACCGAAGACGGCGCCGTCTCCGAGGCTCAGCCGACCGGGAACCACGAGCCCGAGGAGCATGCCGAACCCGATGACGTGGAGGGCCGCGATGACGGTGAACAGCCCCGCGGCCCGGCGCCACTCACCCGGCGTGAGGGAGTACTTGAGTCGATACCAACGCGACACCGGTTCGCCCGTACGGCGATCTGGTGCTGTCGTGATGGTCATCAAGCGCCTCTCAGGAGCTGTCGGAGTCTCGGACGGGTCCGACGTGCGGCCTCCACCGGCAGACTAGGTGGCGGCGGTCCTTGTTGCAACCAATACGCAACAACCAAGTGATGGCAGTCGGGCTGCCGGATAGCCGCCGACGTGGGATCGTCGTCGGCATGGACCTACCGCTCCCCTTCGACCTACGCGGCAAAGTCGCGGTCGTGACGGGCGCCGGCAGCCCCGAGGGCATCGGCGTGGCGGCCGCCCGACTGCTCGGCCAGTTGGGCGCCGCGGTCGTCCTCGGCGCGACCTCCGACCGGGTGCACGACCGTGCCGAGACCCTGCGGGCCGTCGGTATCGACGCCTCCGGCATCGTGGGCGACCTGACGGAGGAAGCCGCGGCCGAGGCACTGGTGTCCGCAACCGTGGAGCAGCACGGGCGGTTGGACATCCTCGTCAACAACGCGGGGATGATCTCCACCACCGATCCCGACTTCGAGTCCGGCACCGTCGGCGAGATGCGCCTGGACACCTGGCGCTCGTCGATGAGGCGCAACCTGGACACGGCGTTCTTGATGAGTCGGTACGCCGCGCCGGCGATGGTCGCTCAGCGCTGGGGCCGCATCGTGATGGTCGCCAGCGTGACGGGCCCGGTGATGGCGATGCAGGGCGATGTGGCGTACGGGACGGCCAAGGCCGGGATGGTCGGCTTGGCCCGAGCGCTCGCGATCGACACGGCTGCGGCCGGCGTGACGGTCAATGCGGTGGCGCCCGGCTGGATCGCCACCGGCTCACAGACGGACAGCGAGCGTCGGCAGGCCCTGGCCACTCCGGTCGGCCGCAGCGCCACACCCGACGAGGTCGCGTCGGCCATCGCCTGGCTCAGCACGCCCGGAGCGTCGTACATCACCGGACAGTGCGTGGTCGTCGACGGCGGCAACAGCATCGCCGAGGAGCGCGCAGACGCCTGAGCGACGGGGCCGCCGCGCAACGGTGGACAGGTGAGATCACGGGGCCGGGACGGAGCCGTGGAACAGCCGAAGCCGCCAGCGCTCGCCGTCCTGCACCAGCAGGCAGGTCAGCCGAAAGGGCTCCCGACGGTCGTGGTCGGAGTCGTCGTCGGAGTCGTCGTCGGAGTCGTCGTCGGAGTCGTCGTCGAACCCCACCGTGCCCAAGGCCACGAAGGTGATCGCGCCGGGTCGAACGTCCAGGACGGACACGGTCTCCCAGTCCCAGCGGAGGTAGCCGTCAATGCTGAAGACCCCGACCAGGTAGTCGCGCACCGCGCTGCGGTCGAGGTTGGCGGCCGCGGTGCCCACCAGCGCGGCGTCCTCGGTGAACAGGTCGAGGGTGGAGGTGAGGTCCTTGCCACGCACCGCCACCTGCATGTCGTGCAGCAGGCCGGACACGAGCTCGTCAGGTACGCCATCAGTCATCCGCAGAGCATGACCTACGACGGGCCGCCCCACATCAACCGGACGGTAGGTCCCGACCTGCGGCGGTCCTGACCATCACCAGATCGCTCTCCGGTGGACATGACCCGTTGAGAGGTGGATCCTGAGCGAGCGCACGGCGCATCAGCCGTCGTCGTCGACGCTCCTCCCCCACGTGGGGCGATAGTCGAAGTTGGGCGAGGTGGAGATCTTGCGGCGATCGGCTCCGCCGTAGCGCATGGTCCAGATCTCGGCGTTCGGCTCGTCGATGCTGGACCGGTCGGTGAACACCAGGCTCCTGCCGTCCGGCGACCACTGCGGGTTCGCGTTGCGTCGGCCGGTGTCGGCGTTGTCGGTGAGCCAGGTGATCTTCGCGGTGCAGTCAGCCAACGACGTACAGGTCGCCGGGACGGTGGCGATGTCGACGAAGGTCGCGTCCGGATCGCCTCTGCCGTAGGACTCGAACACGATCAGGTCCTTGGTCGGTCCGGCCGCTGCCGTGGAGAGGTCGTTCACCTCAGCGCGGATCGACCACGGGGTCAGCTGTTGGAGGTGTGAGCGACCAGTCGACATCCTGAACAGCGCCGCGCCGCCGTCGCTGAGGCGAGTTCTCCTGAACGTCAGGTAGCTGTGGTCGCGGCCCACGTGCAGGTAGTTGTCCTCGTACACCCCTTCGACGGCGCGAGGCGACACTCGGTGCAGGCCGGTCCCGTCGAGGCGTGCCGACCAGAGCACCGCGGAGGTTGCGTTGCCGGTGTCGGGGTCGAAGGGACCCATGACGAGAACGAAGGCAAGACGCTCGTTGCTGAGCCACGTGGGTCCGGCGACGGCACCACACGGGTCGACACACCCGACGTCGAGAACGTGGTCCTGACTGCCGTCGGGGCGGATCAGATGGACTGTCCCCGACGTGGGGTCATCGTGCTCGTAGGCGATCCACCGGCCGTTCGGGGAGACCTGTGCCTCGATGTCGCCGGAGTCTGTGAGTGCCGGGGTAAGGCTGCGCTGGTGGCTGCCGTCAGCGTCGGCGATGAGCAGATGCTCGGGTCCGTCTGCGGTTCGGTTCGTCCAGACGATGACTCCGTCCTGGGAGGGACGTTGCGCAGTCGCGGAGACCTGGGTTGTCGAGAGGACGCCACCCGTGATCAAGACGGCGACGGTCGCGATTGCGCGCTTGTTGAGGTCCATGACGCCTCCCTGCTGGGTGTTGACCCCCGCTCTCGCTCGACGTTAAGCCCGCACGAGAAGAAGCGGTGCCCCCCAATGTTGGGGATTGACCTCGGGGATCGACGTGTCAGCCAGGGTGGAACAGCACGCAGCCACCCGCGCGCGAATCGCGCCTCGTCGTCCCGTACCGGGATCGAGGAGACGCGACCGTGCTCTGAGGTGGTGAGTGGAGCTGCCGGGAATCGAACCCGGGTCCTCTGACGCCGAACCAAGTCTTCTCCGAGCGCAGTCTGCGTCACGCTTTTCTCAGCCCCGGCACTTGTGCAGACCCATTGCCGACGGGCTCAGTCGCTGTTGATGTCCCGCAGCCACCCCGCGACCGGGCGACTGCAGCGAAGCCTCCTTGGTGAGGCCGGTGACTGGACCGGAGGCACTTCCAGACCGACCCTTCGGTTACTGCTTAGGCAGCAAGAGCGAAGTCAGTGCGCTTTGCATTGGCACTTATGGTTTCCAAGGATCGTTTACGAGATGACCCTGGCTCCTCGGCTCGCTTCTCTTGGTTCCAACGACCAAAGTCGAAACCAATCAGCCCCTGTTGAGTTGTTTATCCCTGCAAGGCTACCTGACCGCGTCCCGGCCACCCCGTCCAGCGAATATCTCGCGAGCGAACAGTGATGGCCGGGCCGGCAGCTCAGCAGTTGGGCGGTGCCCACCAGCTTCCGACGCTGTTGCTGTTGAGGGGTCCCCAGCTCACTCCGTCGACGGTCACGTATGCCGCGGTGTACCAGTAGGCGCCTCCGCCCCCACAGATGCCTGGGGTGTGGATCGACAGGTAGCTCGTGTTGTAGGTGTAGGTGGCCGAGGACCACCCCTGCCAGGAGCGGCCGTTCCACCGGTACTCGATCACTCGGGCCGTGATCTTGTGCGCCGACCGGCAGGTCACGTCCACGCCACCCATCGCCGCTCCGGTGTTGGTCTTCACCGCGCCGACGAGGGCTGAGCAGTTGGTGCCCGACAGGAGGTAGGTGTGGGTGGGTGCTCCTGAGGTGTTGACCACCGCGTCGGCCGAGCCGAAGCTCCCCGTCAGGGTGGCCGCGGTGAAGGCCGCGACCAGCGCCGCCCCACGCAGCAGGTGACGACGAATCCGGGCTGGCGTCGGCGGGGTTGAACGACGTTGGCTCCGAAGGGAGAAGATGCTCATGTCTGGCTCGCTTTCCGTGTGGGCGGGGGTTTTCCCGCGTAAGACAAGCCTCGCCACCCCGAGCGATCCGGTCTGTGCGCCTGCTGACAGATCGACCGTCAACCTGGTGACGCGGAAGCTCTGACGCCGCGGCCACGGTGGCGAGGCAACGCCGCCCGTCGGAGCGCCGAGCTGCCGACACCACAGACCCCCGGAGGGTTGTCTCCGGGGGTCTGGGTCGGTCGAGCGAGGCGGGGGCTCGACCGTGAGGGGCGGCGCGTCAGCTCCAGACCTGGTTGCAGCTGTGGATGTTGTTGGTCTGGTAGCCGTAGCGGTACCAGTCGGCTCGCTGCTGGGGGTAGCCGTGCGAGGCGCTGGCCGTGGTGCTCAGGTACCAGTTGACCATCTCTCCGTAGTCGCCGTTGCCGAGCCGGCCGGTGCGGTAGCCCCAGTTCGTGGCCATTCCCGCCAGGCAGTCGGCGTGGTACTCGCCTCTGAAGGTGGCGCTGCTGTAGCCGAGCAGCCGGTCGATCGCATGACCCCACTCATGGGCCAGGAAGCCACCGACGGCGTAGTCGCCGTACCGGTTGAACAGGCGCTGCATGTAGGAGTAGTCGAGGTAGATCCGGTGGTCACCTCGGCAGTAGAAGCCGTTGTTGGGTTGCGTGCTCGTGTTGCCACACGGGGTGCTGACGTTGTAGCCGGTAGCGGAGTTGTAGTAGGCCACCGAGGGAGGCGTGTAGCGGTATCCCCACGTCGCGAAGACCCGCGCCCAGTAGTCGTTGACGCCCCCGTAGGAGGTGATCATCGCGTTGACGACACCCTGGGTGTTCGTGGGCGCCGGGTTCATGGCCTGGGCGCTCGAGCTGCCCAGCAGCTGGGTCAGGACGAGGACCAGGGCCACCACTGCGGTCTGGGCCAGGACGCGAAGTGATCGGGCCGGACGGCGGTTGGTAGCGGTGGTGGTGGGGTGGATTGCGGTGTGGTTCATGGTGTCTCCTGTGTCAGTGGAAGCGCCGGTCGCGCTCTCTGAGAGGAGACTGCCGGGATAACCGGCCAGGGTCCGTTGCCCAACTGTCAGACCATGTGTCTGGTTGCTGACACAGGAAGATCAGCGCACGGGACGGACGTGGATGAGCGCGTCTTCGATCGTGGAGTCGCGCCCGGCGCGGTAGGCCTCGTCCCAGTCACCGGCATCGAGCTGCTCGCGGCACTTGCTCATCGGTTCGGCGATCTCGGCTTCCTGCATCGGGCTGCGCGGAGCCCCCACGCGCTCGCGCATCGCGTCAGCGGCGCCGAGCAGACGAACAGCACGCCGGTGGTCGCCGAGCTCGGCGAGCACCGCGGCATAGTCCTCCGCGAACGCCATCAGGTCGTCGGGCTGGTTGAGCGCCAAGGCGTCCGAGACGATGGAGTCCATCAGCTGCTTGGCCTCCTTGGCCCGCCCCATCTCACGCAGCGTGCAGGCCATGCCGTGCTGGTGGTACATGATCGCGGCGGGCTCGCCGAGCTCGCGGGCGATCTCCAGGGCTTGACCGTCCAGCTCGAGGGATCGCTCGTAGTTGTGCTCGATCGCTTCGAGCACGGCGAACTCCCCCAGCACATAGCCGAGCTGGCTGCGGTCCCCAGCGGCCTCAGCGACCTCGAGGGCCTCCTGGAACAACGGCCGCGCCGAGGCGAACTGGGCCCTGTCGAGCTCGACCAGCGCCAGCGTGTTCAGTGCCCTCGCCAGCGTGGTGGAGGTGTCCCCCAGCCTCCTCAGCATGGCCACGCCCGCCGTCGCGGACTCGTGCGCCCGCTCTACGTCACCGCTGATGCGGAGGTTGGACGCCAACCGTGAGAGGCACCGAGCCTGCTCCGTGCTGTCCACCCCACCACCACGGCTGATGGCCGCGTCGAGCCAACGCCGCCCTTCGGAGAAGTAGCCACTGGCCTCCCAGAACCCGTACAGGCTCAGGCACAGCTGAATCCCCAGCTCTGCGTCCGCGGCCTGGCCGGCGGACGGGTCGTCGGCCCGCAGCGACCAGGTCAGAGCCTCGCGGAAGTTGTCGTGCTCGGTCTCCATCCGGTGACGACCGACGGCGTACTCGTCACCGGCCATCATCGGCCGAAGGCGCTCGGCCACGGCCGCGTAGTGGCGGGCGTGGCGTTGCCGAGTCAGGTCGAGCTCGCCCTCGGCTTCGAGCTGATCGAGGGCATACGCCCGGACGGTCGCGAGCATGCTGATGCGCGGCTCACCGTCAGGCGTGAAGGTGACGGTCACCAGGCTCGTGTCGACCAGCTCACCCACCAGCTCGAGGACCTCGTCGTCTCCGTGATCCGCCGCAGTGGCGGTGACGGCGGCGACGGCCTGGAGGTCAGCGCCACCGGCGAAGACCCCGAGCCGGCGGAAGAACGCTTGCTGGATCGGCTGGAGCAGCTCATACGACCAGCCGATGGTGTCCCGAAGGGTCCTCTGACGACGCGGACCCACCCGACTGCTGGCCGAGATGTCGAGGACCTCGGTCAGCCTGGCCAACAGGGCACGCGGCCCGAGGAGCTTGCTGCGGGCTGCCGCGAGCTCGATGGCGAGCGGCAGCCCGTCGAGGCGGCGGCAGATCTCCACCACGTCCGCGACGTTGTCCGCGTCGAGAGCGAAGATGGGGTTGACGGCTCGGGCGCGTTGGGTGAAGAGCTGCGACCGCCGCCGAGGTCTCAGCGACGTCGACGCCCGCGTCGGCCGGCAGCTCCAGCGGTGGGACGGCATGCTGCAGCTCTCCGTTCAGGTTGAGCGGACTCCGCGAGGTGGCTACCACGACCACCTGCGGAGCCTCCTGGCACAGCTGCGCCACCACCTCGTCCGCAGCAGGAAGCTGCTCGAGGTTGTCCAGCACGAACAGGGTCGAGCGATGCCGGACGTGGTCGAAGAACCCTGGAGGTATCCGCCCCTCAGCCGGAACGTCGAGCACCTCCGCGATCGTTGTCCACATCACCTCCGCCGTGGTCACCGACGCCAACGGCACGAAGTACACGCCGTCCGGGAACGCGGTCACCAGCCGTTGCGCCACGCCCACAGCGAGCCGCGTCTTCCCCGACCCACCGGGCCCGGTCAAGGTCACCAACCTCACGTCAGGAGAGGTCAGGAGCTCCACGAGCTCCGCCAGCTCGGCGTCGCGACCCAGCAACGGTGTCGGTGGCACAGGAAGGCTTGACGCCTCGCCCAAGGTCTTGAGGGGGGGAAACGTCGACGCCAGTCCCTCGACGACGAGCTGGTACAGGCGCTCGGGCCGGACAATGTCCTTCAGGTGGTGTGATCCCAGATCCTGCATCCGCACGCCGTCGGGAAGACATCGCTGGACGAGCTCATGGGTCGCGGAGGACACCACGATCTGGCCACCATGAGCTGCACTGGAGATCCGGGCCGTGCGGTGCACGTCCATCCCCACGTAGCCACCGTCATGCACCGTGGGGTTCCCGGTGTGCACTCCCATCCGCACGCGCACGTGCTCCCCGTCCGGCCAGTGATGGCTCGCCAGGTCGCGTTGGGCTTGGACGACGGCGTTGACGGCGTCGGGTGCGCTGTCGAAGACGACGAAGAAGCTGTCGCCCTCGGTGCCCATCTCGATACCGCCGTACGCGGCCCACGCAGCACGCAGCAGCGCGCGCTGACCATCAAGCGCGTCGACGTACGCCGGCCCCAGCCGTGACAAGAGCATCGTCGACCCTTCGATGTCGGAGAACACCATCGTCACGGTGCCGGTCGGCAGGTCGGGCACTCCCACATCATGGCGTGATCGTTGTCCCACGCACCGGTAATCCGTGGAACGCGGCCGTCGAAGTTCGCCGTCAGGATCAGCGCTGCGCCCTAGACTCCCCTACATGTCAGGCGGACCGGCTCTCCACAGCCTTCGGTGGTAGTCGGGTGGTGCCTGCTCAACCGTTTGCAACCGTCACCATGCTCTTCAGCGACATCGAGGGCTCGACCGCTCTGCTCAGAGAGCTGGGAGACGACTACGGAGCGCTGTTGGCACGGCAGCGTGAGCTGCTTCGCTCGATCTGGGCCCGCCACGCCGGCGACGAGATGGGCACCGAGGGCGACAGCTTCTTCATCACGTTCCGGACAGCGGCGGACGCCGTCGCAGCCGCTGTGGACGCTCAGCGAGCGATGGCGGACGAACGCTGGAGCAACGGCGCCCGGGTGCGGCTGAGGATCGGCCTGCACACCGGCGAGCCGCTGGCGCAGGACGAGGGCTTCGTCGGCCTCGACGTCCATCGGGCCGCCCGGATCGCCGCCGTGGCCCACGGGGGCCAGGTCGTGGTCTCCGAGGCGACCCGGCAGCTCGTGATGAGTCGTCTGCCGCCCGACGTGGGCCTGGTGGACCTCGGGACGCACCGCCTCAAGGATCTGCCTGTCGCCGAGCACCTGTACCAGCTGACCGCGCAGGGTGTCGACGCTGAGTTCCCCCCGTTGCGCAGCCTCGACAGCGCATCACTGGAGTTCGGCGTGCTCGGGCCTCTGCTCGTCGCCCGCGCCGGGCGTGTGGTGACCGTGGGGGGCCCGATCCGGCGGGCCATCCTTGCCCTTCTGATCCTTCACGCCAATCATCCGGTGACCGCGGAGCGCCTGGTTGATGCGGCCTGGGGACCCCGGGGAGGCCCCACCTCGGACACGGCGCTCAAGAAGCACATCACAGCACTACGCAAGGTGCTCGAGTCGGATGCGGCAGGTGCCCAACCCCTCGTGAGCGGGCGACAGGGGTACGAGCTCCGCGTCGATCCGGGCTCGGTGGACGTGCTGCGGTTCAAGGCTCTTGTCGCCGAGGGCTCCGGACACCTCGCCGACGAACGCTACGACCAGGCCGTCCGGGCGTTCAAGGATGCGTTGAGCCAGTGGCGGGGCGAAGCCCTCGTCGACGTGCCCGAGGCGAGTGTCCGACCCGCCGTCGAGGAGCTGGAGGAGGCTCGGCTGGCGGCGGTCGAGGCCCGGTTCGAGGCGGAGCTGGGATCTGGGCGACACAGCGAGCTCGTGCCAGAGATCGAGGCCCTCCTCGTCGACCAGCCGCGCAGAGAGCGGCTCTGGGCTCATCTGATGGTCGCACTGCACCGCGCAGGCCAGACTGCCGCCGCGGCCGACGCCTATGCCCGGGCACAGCAGGCACTCGGTCAGCCAGGTCAGCTGCTCCGCGCCCTGGCCCGACGCATCGAGGAGCATGACCCTGCCCTGAATGCCCCGGCCGGTGCCGCTCGCTCCCAGGTCAAGCTGCCGGCTCTGTCGCGAGAGCTCATCGGACGGGCGAGCGACGTGGCAGCGCTCGGCGAGCTCCTCAGCGGCACGGACGCACGCGTCGTGACGCTGACCGGGCCGGGAGGGGTTGGGAAGACTCGCCTCGCGGTCGAGGTGGCCACGCGGGCTGTCCAGGCGTTTCCCGGCGGTGTCTTCTTCGTGTCGCTCGCCGCCGTCACCGATCCCAAGCTGATCCTGCCGGCCGTGGCATCGGTGCTCGAGATCCTCGAGAGCCCCGATGAGGCACTGGCTGATTCCCTGGCAGCGTCGCTGGGTCCCGACCCCACGCTCCTCGTCCTCGACAACCTGGAGCAGCTCCCCGATGCCGCCACGGTGATCGCCGACCTGGTGCGTGCCGCACCGAGTCTGCTCGTCATCACGACGAGCCGAAGGGCGCTCCGCATCGGCGCCGAGCGCGAGTATCGAGTCGGCCCTCTCGGCGTACCGCCGAGCTCGGAGGGATCCCACAGCCTGACCGGCGAGGATGCCGGCCACCACGCAGCTGTCGAGCTCTTTGTTCGCCGAGCACGCCAGGTGTGCCCTGACTTCCGGCTCGACGACGAGAACGCCGCCACGGTCGCGGAGATCTGCACCCGCCTGGACGGGGTGCCGTTGGCCATCGAGCTGGCGGCGGCCCGATCCCTCTTGCTGTCACCGACACAACTGCTGGCCAGGTTGGGCCGTCAGCTGAGCTTCCTGACCGGAGGACGTCAGGACCTGCCCCAACGACACCGGAACCTCCGCGCCACGATCGACTGGAGCTATCACCTGCTCACCGCTCGACAACAACAGCTCCTGGCGCGCCTCGGGGCGTATCCCGGCTCGTTCTCCGTCGAGGGCGCTCATGTGGTGGCGTCGCAGAGCGAGGGTGCCGACGACGAGGACGTCCTCGACGACCTGCTGGGCCTGGTCGAGTGCAGTCTGGTGCAGCGGCTCCCCGGCCTCGAGGAGACCCGGTTCAGACTGCTCGAGACGGTCCACGAGTACGCGCGCGAGCGACTCGCCGAAAGCGGCGACGAGGATGCGGTGCGAGAGCGCATGGCGCGGCACGTCCTGACGTGGGCGGAGCGGACGCGGGAGGCGCTGAACGGGCCTGACGCTGCACGCGCGCTCGCTGCCCTGCGGCCTGAGGACCCCGGCCTGCGGGCCGCGCTGGAGTGGGGCCTGGATGACGGCGACCACGAGGTGGCGGCCAGGATCGCGATCAACCTGAGGCTGTACTGGCTCCTCGAAGGGCGGTTGACCGAAGGCAGGATGTGGCTGGGTCGGGTCCTGGAGCACCAGCAGGGCCTGCCCCAAGCCTTGGCGTCGCGCGTCAACCTCGCCGCCGGAATCCTGGCGTACTTCCAAGACGATGGACCCATCGCTCAGCAGAACCTGCACCGGGCACTGGACGCGGCCAGGCAGGCCGGGGACGAAGAAGTCGTGGCGATGTCCTTGGGGTACCTCGGGGCCCTCGTCCTCGGGGAAGGAGATGCCGAGGGCGCCCAGGCGATGGTCGAGGAAGCCGGAACCATCTCCGATCGGCGTGAGTTCTACGAAGGTCGGGTCCTCGCCATGTCGTTGTCCGCCGTGATCGCCGCGATGAACGGCGACGTCGAGCTGGAGACCCGGGTCTACGAGGAGCGCCTGGAAGCGGCGCGACAACGCGGTGACGCTCGTCGAATCGCGGAGACGCTGGGCAACCTGGCTGACATAGCCCTGTCCCAGGGCGCGCTCGACCAAGCCGAGACGTACGCCGAAGAGGCTCTCAAGCTGGCGCGTGGGGTGGCCCGGATGGTGACGCGGGACGCCCTCCTGACGTTGGGCCGCATCGAGCTGGCCGGCGGCAGTCCTTCGCCGGCGGCCGACTCCATCGGCGAGGCGCTTCGACTCAGCCTGGACCTCGGCCAGAAGTTCGAGGTCGCCCAGGCGCTGCTCGCGCTGGGCGCGGTCGCCACCGTCCAGGGCGACCACGAGCGCGCCGCCCGGCTCTACGGTGCCGGTGACCGGCTCCAACGAGCCACGTCACCTCTGGACGTCGACCTCGAGCCCGACATCGCCGAGCATCGGCAGCGAACCCGCGATGCGCTGGGTCCTGACGCGTTTCAGGTGGCTGAGCTGGACGGCGCAGCTCAACCGCTCGAACAGGTCGCCGCCTTCGCGGTCCGTCGCTCGTCCACGTGAGCTGGGTGGCTACGTGCCGACCCGGTAGCGGCTGTTCTGCGTGCTGCTGATCACCAGGACGACGTCCTTGCCGGCCAGGTCAGCGGTCTCCGCTCTGCTCAACCGCCGCGCCACGCAGGAGGGACGGGCTCTGGTCGGGTTCTGGGAGGCTTGGTCACAGTTCGGCAGCCGCACGTTGTTGCGGAACACCTTGGCGAGCCGGGCCGTGGCGGAGGGGCTCGCGTCGCCCGAACCCAGCTGCATGTAGATCCGGAAGCGGAGTGGTCGGCTCAAAGACACAGCCCCGTCGGACGCTGCCGTCGGTGTGGCGATGTCCACCGGTGCGCGGAGCCCGGAGCGAAGCTCCCGGATCGAGACCTGCGTTGGACGCTTCACGTGGACGCGCTTGGTCACCTGCACCGTCGTCACCTGCGGGTCGTCGGGCGTCGGGTTGATGCGCGAACAGGCTCCGGTCGTCGGGTCGCAGGTGGCCGGCACCCCACCGTTGCCGAACCGTGAGCCCGCGTCGACGCGCGCGGTGCGCGTCTGCCGTCCTCCGTCGGGCGTCAGGATGCTCAGCGATCCCGACAGGACGTCGACGTGGCCGGTATAGCGCGACCCGGGGTCGTTCCTGGTGTAGTCGGCCGCGATGATGCTGAGGCCGTTTCCTGCCGTCTTGGTGACGGTGCCGGTGTTCACGAACCTCGACTGCCCCACGCTCCAGCCGAGGTCACTGGCGGTGAATCCTTGGTAGTAGCCGTTGTCGTTGCGGATCACGAAGCGCCCGGTCGTCGCCTCGTTGCGGACGTTGCGGAAGGTCGTGCCGTCATCGGCGGCGATGTAGGACCGCTGGTTGGCAAGAGTGACGGTGCCGTGATTCTCGATCACCCGCTGGTCGGTGAGGTTGACTCCCCGGCCCGTGATGGTCATCCGCGCGCCGGACGCGATGACCGTGCGACCGAGCCGTCCGGACACCGGTGACGTGCAGTCTTCCTGGAACGGCGTGGGAGGGACTCCGATCGCCGGGCAGCGGCGGGTGGCCTGGGTGGAGGCACCTGTCGACGTGCTGACCCACTTGAGCAACGATGTCACCTTCAACGAGCCGCGTCCGGAGTACCCACCCCTCAGGATCAGGGTGTGGCTCACGGAGCGGTGCAGAGTGGTGAACCACGCACCGGTCGTGACCGTGAGGGTGCCGGCGTTGTGCAGGCTGGCGATCGTCGCGCTTTCTCCGTCTCTGAAGATGACGCTGTTGCCGGCCGGGATCGTCACCACGTCCTCCGGCTCGATCGGTGGGCAGTTGACGTCCCAGTTGTTGCCGTCCATCCAGTTGTGGGTCCCAGCCCCACCGTCCCAGGTGAAGGTGTCCACTCCAGGAGCACAGGTGACCAATCCGGCAGCGGCGGATTGGCCTGTCGGTCCGACGAGGGCGCCTGTCGCGAGCATCAGCGCCGTGCCGATGCCGGTCGCGGCCGGAAACGCTCGGGATCGCCCAGCGCGTCGTCCGCTCCATCGCCTGGCCATGGCGACAGTTATAACAGTGCCGGGTGCCCGGCTCCGCCCGATCAACCTGATTTGTTCCGCAGAGCGGCAGAAGTGGACTCGACACGCAGCAAGGCCGCCTGTGGGTAGCCGACGAGTGGCGTTGCGTGACAGCGTTGCCGATGGGCTCAGTAGCCGCAGCGTCGGCGCAGGGCTTCTCGATCCTGGACCACGATCCGACCCCGACCCAGGGACACCGTTGCCCGGGCGACCAGGCCCTGGAGCACGTGGTTGACCGAAGGTCGGGTGCCTCCGACGAGGTCAGCCAGCTGGTCCTGGGTCAACGGGATGGTCACAGCACCCGATCCTGTCGCGTAGACGTCGCTGAGCTCCAGCAGGCGCCGGTAGACCCGCCGGTCCAGGCTGACGTAGAGCGCCTCGAGCAGACGTTCGCTCAGCTGATGGATCCGTTGGGCGAGCAGCGTCTTGAGCAGCTCTTCCACTCCGGGATGGGCGTCACACAGTCGCTGGAAGTCCGCTGCCGACAGGGACAGCGTCTCCGCCGCTTCCAGCGCCATCACGGTGGCCGACCGTGGTGATCGCATCTCCTGGCGCAGCAGGGCCAGCTCACCGAAGAAGGCGCCCGGACTGAGCAGGTTGAGCGTCACCACGTCGCCTGCCGCCGTGGAAGCGCGTACGGCCAGCCTGCCTTTCGACACCAGGTGCAGGCTGTCGGCCGGGTCGCCCTCGTGGAAGACCACCTCACCTCGGGCGAAGCGCCGCAGGCGCGCCTGCGCCAGCACCTCGCGCCGCTCGATGTCGCTGAGCGAGCTCAGCAGGGGCCAGTCCATGCGGCTTAGTGAATCACGGTCTTTGACCAGGCATGCGACGATCTCCGGACGTCGTGCGACGGCTCCGACTTTGGCTGCGCTGCTCGTCATTGGTGGGGTGTAATGCCTGGCATGACCTCATCGTCACGGCCCCGCTCCCACCTCGAGGAGCTGGGCAACGCCTTGGGCACGGCCAGCCGACCGTCGACCCTGTCCGCCGATCTCACCGCGGCGGTGAGCACCGCGCGGGAACTGTTCGACGCGGCAGCCTGCTCGTGCGCCCTCGTCGATGACGACGGCGCGACGCTGCGCTTCGCGGCGGCAGCGGGTGCCGGGGCCGAAGCGATCGTCGGAGTGACCTTGCCCGTCAGCCGTGGGATCGCGGGCTGGGCGGCGATGTCGGGCCAGCCGATAGCCGTCGCCGACGTCAGCACGGACAGCCGGTTCGCCCTCGACGTCGCCGAGGCGACCGACTACGTGCCCACGTCGGTCATGGCCGCGCCGATGGTCGCGCGCGACGGTCAGGTCCTGGGCGTTCTCGAGGTCCTGGACGGAGGGGTACGCGGCGCGGACACGGGCGTGGAGCTGAACGTGCTCGGTGCGTTGGCGTCGCAGCTTGCCACGATCGCTCAGCTCGGAGCGCGGTTCGACACTCTGGGCTCGAGTCTCGTCCAGACCATGGCGCGTGCTGCTGGTGAGGAGAAGGACGCCGACACCTCGTCCCTGCTCGACCCGGCCACCGGAGTCGACCTGTCAGGGCTGGCCGAGGCCTTCCACCAGATCGCCCTCGGAGGGCCGGACGCGGCCCAGCTCGCCGAACGCGTGCTGGCCTCCGTCGCGGACTTCGTGCGGCCGCGACGATGACGATTCCGGAGTGGTCCGGCGCGTTCACCGCCGACCAGCTGGACAGCGTCACGGCCTTGCCCCTGGCGGCTCCGGCCAAGGAGTGGGCCTGGGGCGGCGCGACGGGAGCGGGCGTCAAGGTCGCCGTGATCGACAGCGGCGTCGACGGGACGCATCCCAGGGTTGCCGGACTGGCGGGCGGTGTCGCCATCGAGGCCGAGCCGGACCAGCCCGACGAGTTCCGGGCCGTTCCGGGAGACCATGCCGACCTCGTCGGACACGGGACCGCGTGCGCGTCGATCATCCGTTCGATCGCGCCCGACGTCGAGCTGTACAGCGTCCGGGTCCTCGGCCCGAACCTCAAGGGCCGGGGTGCTCTGTTCCTGGCCGGGATCCGCTGGGCGGTCGAGGCGGGCATCCAGGTGCTCAACCTCAGCCTCTCCAGCAAGAGCGAGCAGTGGTTCGGTCCGCTGCACGAGGCCGCCGACTCTGCCTATTTCAAGAACACCGTCCTCGTGTGCGCCGCCAACAACCTGCCCGGCCCGACCTACCCGTCGGTGTACTCATCCGTCATCTCCGTCGCGGCCCGTGACGGGGACGACCCGATGGCGATCGCGTACAACTCCCGCCCTCCGGTCGAGTTCGGCGCCCGCGGCCTGGACGTCGACGTGGCATGGACCGAGGGCGGCTCGATCACCGCAAGCGGAAACAGCTTCGCCACTCCCCACGTCGCCGGGCTCGTCGCGCTGATGCTGTCCAAGCACCCCTACCTCACGCCGTTCCAGGTCAAGGCCGTGCTGCATGCCGTGAGCGACAACGCGCGCTAGCGATCTTCGGCCCCGCCCGCGCCGGCGAATGCCTCACTGTCCGTAATCACCTGTATGGCATCACGTGATACGTCGGACGGATTTCGACCCTTTGTGCTCCACTCATGTCAGTCGGGAGGCTGGATGGTCTCGTGCCTCCGACGCGACACACCATCTGTCGGCTGGCCGACAGACCAGGGACAGGCAAGAGGAGATGGTTGCTTCGTGAGCAGAAACGACCAGCGGCTCACGTCAACCACAGCAGTCAAACGCAAGGAGACAGTCATGAGCGACACAACCACCAAGGCCCCCGGCGATGAGCAGCTTGCCTCGTTCTTCGAGAAGCTTCTCGACTTCAGGGACACCCTGCCCGAGAACGAGAAGGTGCTCGTCGACCAGGTCGTGCAGAGCGCGACCGGTGGCGCGGACACCGACGGTGACCTCGTCGACCCGCCGCAGATCACCAAGGAGGAGGTCGAGTCCTTCACCCGGAAGCTGGAGGACCTCCGCGGCAACCTGTCGGCGGACGACCGACGGCTCCTCGACGGCCTGGCGGTCGAAGCTGGGGTGGCTCAGCTCGAGGAGGACCCGGAGGACGACGTGAGCGGCCACATGTGGCTGCTCTGGACGCGGACCAACTACGGGCGCTACCGCAACTACTACCGGAACGCCTGCTTCAACCGGTACGGAACGCAGGTCTTCCGGTCCCGCTACCTGTACACGAACTACTACGGCGAGGTCTACCGTTACCGGTGCTTCGACGCCTGAGGCCACCGAACGTCCGCGTACACGAGCGTCCAGCCGGTGCCGGCTCCGATGACAACGGAGCCGGCACCGCCGCACGTCCCTCCCACATGGCCGACGCAGGTTCTTCCCACGAGTGAGGTGGCATGACGGGCCGAGCGCCACGCATCCGGATCACTGCACCGCCGGACCAGCAGCTCCAGGGCTACGAGGCCCAGGAGCGCGTGACGTCCGAGCGGATCGCCGACGCGGCCTGCGAGCTGCTCGACGTCGATCTGAGCGACCAGGTCCTCACGATCCAGCTCGTCCCCTTCCTCGCAGTTCCTGACGAACCCAGCGTCGAACCACGCGACCGGTCTCCCGACTCCCCCTTGGTCCGGATGGTCGGCCCGGATGGCGACGCACCTCCCCCGGCGATCCTCATCACGGTCGACGTGATAGCCCGGGCCTTCGGTGCGGCGGACCCCGTCGTCTCCGTCGGTCTCGCCGGCATCGTCGCCGACCGGACGCAGACCGGCCCGCCGGTCGACGCCCTGTTCCAGGAGCTCCAGGACGAGGGCGACGGAGAGATCGACCCGGCCGACCTCCTCGGTGCAGCGTTCAGCCCGGACACTCACGCCTTCACCTTTGCCACCTACGCCGCCTCGACCTGCTTCACGCACCATCTGGTCGCCGAGTTCGGCATCGACAGGGTTCGCGACTACCTTCGCCTCCGGGCCGAGCACCGCCAGGACGAGGCTGCGCTGACGGCTTTCGGTCGGCCCCTCGCGCAACTCGTCCACGAGTGGTCGATCAGCGCCGGCTCCTCCCTCGACGTCCGCGGGCCGCTGCGTCGGTTGTGGCATCACCTGCGACCGGTGGCACGTCCCTATCGTTGGCGTTTCGCAGAGCTGATGGCGTACGTGCTGCTCGGAGTCGTCCTGACGATCGCGATGCCGCTCGCGTCGAAGTACCTGATCGACAACATCCTCCCCCAACGGGACGGTCGGCTGTTGGCCGCCTTCATCGGCGTGCTCCTCGCCCTGTACGTCTACCAAGCCCTGTTGGGTCTTCGCACGGGCTATGTCTCCGCGCTGCTCGACCTGCGCATCTTCTTCGGGCTCCAGCAACGCATGTTCACACACATCCAACGGTTGTCCCACGACTTCCACGACCGCACCACCGTGGGCGACCTGATGTCGCGGATGTCCAACGACCTCGGTCAGGGACACCAAGCGTTCGCCGAGCTCACGGTGACGCCGCTGCCCGCCGTGCTCAGCCTGGTCGCGGCCTTGATCACCATCTTCGTCCTCGAGTGGCAGTTCGCTCTGATCGTGCTCGCCATCATTCCGCTGCTCGTGGTCATCTACCGCTTCTCCGGTCCGCGGGTGCGCCAGCTGAGCCTGCGACAACAGCGCGCATCCGGAGCGGCCATGGCCACCCTGGAGGAGGCAGTGTCCGGGCAGTCGGCTCTCAAAGCGTTCGGCGCCGACCGCTATGCCGAGCGCAGCTACGCCTCCCGGGTCCAGAGCATGTTCCGCACCGGGATGCGCATGTCCGTGTACGGCGCCGCCATCGATTCGGCGGTCGGGCTGGCGACAGCCCTGCCCTTGCTCGCGATCCTGGGGTACGGCGGGTACCAGGTGACGCAGGGAAATTTGAGCCTGGGAACCCTGGTCGCCCTGACCGGCCTGCTCCCGTCGGTCATCCAGCCGGTGACCAGCCTGGCGGACCTGGTCGAGACGCTGCAGAAGTCGTCGGGTTCGTTGGTGCGCATCACTCAGCTGCTGGACGAGCCGGTCACCGTTGACGATCCGGCCGACCCTGTGGCCCTCACCTCGCCCGCGGGACGGATCGACCTGCACGACGTGTCGTTCGCGTACCTGGAGGGTCGTCGCGCCGTCGATGGCGTCAGCCTTCGCCTCGACCCGGGCACTCAGACCACGATCGTGGGAGGGTCCGGATCGGGCAAGAGCACGCTGCTGGCCCTGCTGATGCGCTTCTACGACCCCACCCAGGGCTCGATCACGCTGGATGGCATCGACCTGCGACAGCTGCGGTTGGCGGAGCTGCGCGGCGTGGTGGGTCTGGTCTCGCAGGACACGGTGACCTTCGACGCCACCCTGCGCGAGAACATCGTGCTCGGCCGCACTGACGTCACTGACGCACAGATCGACGCAGCAGTCCGAGCCGCCCGCCTTGACGACTTCGTGAGGACGCTTCCGCAGGGGCTGGACACCCTGCTGGGTGAACGAGCCGCGCGGCTGTCCGGCGGCCAGCGGCAACGCGTGGGCATCGCCCGCGCCCTGCTGAGCGACCCCCTCGTGCTGCTGCTGGACGAGCCGACCAGCGCTCTCGACCGCAACGTGGAGCTCGAGCTGCTCGACACGTTGTCGGCAGTGCGCGAGGGGCGAACGACCGTGACCGTGACCCACCGCGTCGACACCGCCTCGACGGCCGACCAGATCGTGGTCATGCAGGACGGACACGTGGCTGAAGTCGGACGCCACGCCGAGCTGCTCGAGAACGACGGGCCGTATGTCTCGTTGCTGCGTGGCACGCGGCAGGGAGCGGGTACGCCGACGCCGCTCGCCCGAATCCCGCTCTTCGACGGAGGACCCGTCGAAGCGATGGCCGCCCTCGAAGCCTGCTTGGTCGCCGAGCAGGTCTCGGCCGGCCAGCAGGTCGTCGTCGAGGGTGACGCGTCCGACGCGACGTACCTGATCCGGGCCGGCCGGCTAAGGGTCGACGTGGGTCCTCCGGGCGCACGCCGGCAGATCCGCACGCTCGGTCCGGGGGACTTCTTCGGTGAGCTGGTGCTCGCCGGCCAGCAGTTCCGGACGGCGACCGTGACCGCGATCGACGACGCGCAGCTGGCGGTGCTCCGCCTCGCCGACTACCGAGACGTCGCCACGCGTTTTCCTGCGCTGGAGGACACGGTGTCGCGGGCTGTGACAGCACGACGGACCCTGTACGACCAGGCGTCCAGAGATGGTTGACCCGGCTGTCGAGGAGGCACCCGACACCCGGGCCAGCCGGCCATGGCTGGGTCTGCTGCTGGCCGTCGCGATCGCCATCGCTCTCGTCGTGGTGGGCCTGACCCAGTGGGCAAGGTCCTCCGACGCAATCCCGGACGGGCCCAAGGGAACCGCCGGCTTCGGTGACTTGACCCGCATCCATGTCCCGTTCGGGAGCACGGTCGACTACAGCGTTTCACCCCCCGTCGGCGGCGACCACTGGGACATCTGGCAGAACTGCGGCGTCTACAGCGCACCGCTGCACGACGAGATGGTCGTGCACTCCATGGAGCACGGAGCCGTGTGGGTGACGTACCGACCGGACCTGCCCGCCGGCACCGTCGAGCAGCTGCGAAGCATCGTGCGCGACGCCTATGTCGGCAGCGAACGCTACATCGTCCTCAGCCCGTACGAGGGACTGACGAACGACGTGGTCGCCAGCGCGTGGGGACGACAGCTTCGGCTGGACCGCGTGGACGACCCGCGGCTGCCGGAGTTTCTCCGGCTGTTCGCCGGCGGCGCCCAGAGCCCCGAGAAGCTCTTCCCGTGCAGCGGCGGTGCAGGTTCCCCCGAGCGCTGAGGGCTGCGCGACGCACGTCTGCAGGACAACGCTCGAACTGTCATCGCCATGACGGTACGTCGGCCGGTCAACGATGAGGATTGAGGTCATCAACAACCGCCGCACCTTCGAGAGAGCAGCCAGTCATGTCGATGACCATCGAGACCGAATCCGGGACCGCAACGTTCCGCCCGCGCGGTCCGCAGGGCTACTCGTCGGGCAACTTCACCCACTCAGCTCCCGCGCTGATCTCGGAGTGGCTGACCAGCGACCCCCAGGTACCCGCCACGACCCTTCGCCCGCAGGTCACCCCGACCTCGACTCGGTCGTTGGTCCGGTCCTGAGCACCCGGGCAACGCGGCGGCCAGGTCCGCGTCGGCTCAGAGCTCGGCTCAAGCTCGGCTCAGCAGCCAGTCGTACACCTCGCCGAACTTCTCCGCGAGGCTGAGGTGCCCTTCGTCCGGCGACAGCGACGTGGTGACCGAGGGGATCTGCTGCGCCAGCCACCGGCCGTGCGCGTACGGCACCATCAGGTCCTGCTCGCCCTGCATGAGCAGCAAGGGCACCTTGATGGAGGTCAGGTCGAAGCCCCAGTCGCGGGTGAAGGCGATGTCGTCGTCGAGCCAGCCGTCGACCCCGTTCTCGAGGCCGTACGCGGACGCGGCGTGCACGTGCTCGGCCACCTGTCCGGAGAGCACGGCCTTGTCGACAGGCGGCAACAGGCTCTCCATGACCTCGACCAGGCCCTCCGGGGTGGACTCGCCCATGTCGACGCGCTCCTTGTCGAGGAACGGCCTCAGCTGGTCCTCACCCTGGAGGGCGGCATCGAACTCGTCGATGTTGGCCTGCCCCATCCCCGCCATGAAGTCCAGGCCGTCGGCGCCATACGGAGCGACCGACGCGACGGTCGCGGCCGAGATCACCCGGCCGGGCAGCAACGCGGCACAGGCCAGAGCGTGCGGGCCGCCACCGGACACGCCGTAGGTGTGGAACCGGTCCACGCCGAGGTGGTCCGCCAACGCGGCGACGTCGGCTGCTACATCGGCCACCGTGCGCCCCTCGTGTCGTGACGACCTGCCGTACCCGGCCCGGTCGAACGAGACCAACCGGATCCGCCTCGCCGCGGCGGCGTCGGTCCAGCTCTGCGCCTGGAGGCCGGACATGGGAGTGCCGTGGTGGTAGATCACCACAGCGCCACCGGGATCACCCGACTCGAACGCGTGCAGCGTCCTGCCAGCGGGGAGCGTCACGTCGTACGAGTGAGCATCGGCCACAGCTGAGGTCATGTCCCTGACCCTAAGGGACGTCTACTCCAACGGTGGTAGACGACAAGGTCGTGGCGGCCCCGAGCTGATGGAGTTCCTCCGCAGCGTGAAGGACTTGACCGACCGGTTGTCGGTGTCGTCGGTCTCGCGGAGCTGGTCCTTGGGGTCGACGGTCACCCGCAGGCAGTAGACGCCGTTCGCAAGACGCCGCGGCAACCGCATCCCTTGTCCCGGAAGATAGGACTCGTAGTAGTCGGCCCATCCGATCGAGATGCCTTGCGGCGTACCGCGGTCGCAGGCTCCGTAGTACTTCGCGTATCGCTTCGGGGCGTGCCAGCCGGCCGGGACGCGGCGGATGTCCCGAAGGCAGAAGCTGGTCTTCGGGTGCGACACCACCGGCTCGTTCTTGCGCGGGTCCCAGACCGTGTAACGCGCGGAGTTGTCGAAGTGCCAGTGGTGGTGGGCCGGGTGGAAGACCATGCAGCCTGCCGACCGTCGCGCGATCGTGGTGTCCGTGCCGCGCACGTAGCGACGACTGCCGTCGACATCGCGGTAGATGATCTGGGTTGCGTGCTGGGTGCCCTTGGGGCAGGAGCCGGCGTTGTTCGGACGTACCTCGATCGGACCGCGCCCGACATTGGCAAGCGCGGCGGTGAAGCGTAGCCAGCGGTAGCCGTTGTTGAGCTCGATGTGGAGGTCGGTGGGCTGGACCGTCCGCATGTTCGGCAGCAACAGTGGAGGGGGCGCCATGACCTCCGAAGCCGCTGCCCTTGCCTGGTGCGCGGGTGAGCCCAGCGCCACGACCGCCCCAGAAGAGCTCGCGAGCACAGCCAGTACGGCGGCCGACCTCACGATCGAGACGTTGAGGCGTGCTGAGCCGATCGTTCGACGCGGGCGTGGCATCCGAAGTCCCCTGTCCTCGGCTGGGTGCGACCGTAGCAACGTAACACCACCTGTGCGCGCGCACCGAGGGGAAACTCGTCACGCTCCCTGCCCGCCGCCCGCCGCGGTAATGGGCCGGACTATTCGGTCGCGGTGTCGAAGAGCCGTGCCGGATTGGACCAGCAGACCGCGCGTAGCCAGTCCTCCCCCAGCTCGAGTCTCGCCAGACTGGCGAGCTGCTCGGCGTACGGGTACGGCAGGTTCGGGAAGTCGCTCCCGAGCAGCACCCGGCCGGCCAGGCCGAGCTGGCGCAGCCGCGGCAGCAGATCGCGCGGGTACGCCGCCAGGTCTTCGAAGAAGGGCGTGAACACCATCGTCGTGTCGAGGTGGACGCGTTCGTAGGACTCTGCGAGGTGCAGGAAGTCGGCGTACTCGGGAGCTCCGGCATGCGCGATGACAGCGGTCAGCGCAGGATGACGCTGCAACAGCGCCGCCACCGGAGCCGGTCCGGTGTACTGATTGGCGACGGGTCCGGACCCCGCGTGGATCACCACCGGGACGGCTGAGTCCTCGATGCGACTCCAGGCGTCGTCCAGCAGCGGATCGCCGACGTCGAAACCGCCGACCTGGACGTGGATCTTGAAGACGTCCACTCCACGGCCGAGAGCCGTCCTCACGTCGTCGGCGGCGGACTGCTCGGGATAGAACGTCGCCGAGCTCAGACAGTCGGCGTGCGCGCCGGCGAAGTCGGCCGCCCAGTCGTTGAGGTAGGCCGCGACCCCTGGCTTGTGCGCGTACGGCAGGGCGCTCCAGCGGCGTACCCCCATCGAACGGAGGTGGTCGACGCGGCGCTCGTCCGGCCACGCGTACGTGATCGGCCAGTCCCGACCGATCAGGGGGCCGCGTGCGGCGAAGTGCGCCCACACCCGATCCATGATCCGGGGTGGCAGGAAGTGCACGTGGACGTCGATCAGTCCCGGCAGGTCGAGCGCCTGCCAGAACGCCGGCACGTCCGCGTCGCTGCCCGGTGTGAGGGCGGGGTCGACCGGCACGCCCGTCAGAAGCCCTTGGCCTGGCGGCCGAGCTCGCGGGTGGCTTCGCGCTCGGCGTCGCGTTTGGCGATCGACTGGCGCTTGTCGTAGGACTTCTTGCCCTTCGCCAGGGCGATCTCGACCTTGGCGCGGCCGTCCTTGAAGTACATCTTGAGCGGCACGATCGTCAGGCCGCGCTCGTTGACCCGGCGCTCCATCTTGTCGATCTCGTGCCGGTTGAGCAGCAGCTTGCGTTTGCGCCGGGGAGTGTGGTTGTTCCAGGTCCCTTGGAGGTACTCCGGGATGTGGGCGCCGTGCAGCCAGACCTCCCCGTCGACGATCTCGGCGTACCCGTCGACCAAGGACGCACGACCGGACCGTAGCGACTTCACCTCGGTGCCGGTGAGGACCAGGCCGGCCTCGTAGGTGTCTTCGATGTGATAGTCGTAGCGCGCCTTCTTGTTCTGGGCGATCAGCTTCTGCCCGCGCTCCTTGACCATCGGGCCATTCTCCCCCATCGACCAAGGCCCCCGCGAACCGGTTAGCCCGAGGTGTGCAAGGCGGATGCACCGTCTGCTAGGCAGGTTTGCCTAGTACTCAAGCCATCCGGCTTGAGTACTAGGCAAACCGGAGCGGGGCGGAGGGGCTAGAGCCAGTTGCCGGGGTTCACGGTGTTGCCGTTGACGTAGACCATGAAGTGCAGGTGGCAGCCCGTGGAGTACCCCGTGGTGCCGGAGTACGCGATCAGCTGACCACGCTGCACCCTGTGGCCGGTCCGGGCCACGAACGACGTCAGGTGGTTGTACGACGTCTGCAGACTGACCCCTTTGACGAAGCCGTGGTCGAGGATGATCCGGTTGCCGTAGCCGGCGTTGTAGTACTCCGCCAGCACCCGGCCGGACGCCGCGGCGTACACCGGCGTACCGCAGTCGGCGTGGAAGTCCGTGCCGTCATGGAGCTTGTAGACGTGCAGGATCGGGTGCATGCGCATGCCGTACGGCGAGGTGATGTAGGTGTTGGTCACCGGGTAGCTCAGGAAGCCGCCGCCTCCGGTGCTGCTGAAGGTCGCCACCGCCGGGGCGTGCCGGGCCAGCCAGCGGGCATGCTGCCGCGCGCGACGCTCCGCGATCTTCTGCAGCCGGTGCTGCACGCGGGCGCGCTCGCGCTGCATCTTCTGCAGGTGCTTCTTCTCTCTCGCCTTCGCTGCCTGGATCTCCAGCTTGGCGTCTCGGAAGCTGCCCAGCCGCTCGCGGACCCGCTGCTGGGCGGCCCGGGCCTGCTCCTTGAGCGTGATCTTGGTCTGCAGGATCTCCGCGGCCTCGGCTCGCTTGACGGCCACGTCCTCCTTGGTCGATCGGACCCGCTGGGTCGTCAGCCGCAGCAACACCTTCGTCGCCTCGAATCGCTGCAGGTCCACCGACTGCTTGTCGAGCACCGTCGCCGAGGCCTGCATGTCGTCCAAGGCCTCTTGCGCGCTCTGCGCGTCGAAGGCCACACCGATGTTGAGGACACTGGTGCCACCGGTCTGGTAGCTGGAGACGGCGTACGACGCCAAGGCTGCGCGCTGCCCCTGCACGTCCTGGGTGCCCTGGTAGAGGTCGGCGCGAGCGTCCTGGAGCTTGATGATCGCCTGCGCCAGCAGGGTCTGCAGCTGGCGGTCGCGGACCGCCGCGGCACGCACCTGGTCCCTCAGGTCAGCGAGCTCGGCGCGGGCCGACCGAAGGTCGGTCCAGGCACCCTCGACGCGCGCCTGCGCACGCACCAGCCGATGGGAGATCTCGTCGAGGTCCTGCGCCTTGTTGGCGATGTTGCGGTCGAGGCGGTGCTCCGCGCGATGCAGCTTCGTGTGATCGTCGCCGGACGCCACGGAACTGGACGGGCTCGCTAGTGCGGCTGTGACCAACGATGCGGTGAGCATCATCGTCACACCGATGCGGGCCCGACCTGCGCGTCCTTGGGGGAAGAACCGGAGCACAGTCGAGTGACCTCACGTGTCGATGCAGCGGTACTGGGTTTGTGGCGTGCATCGACGGTAACCGAGCGGGGTCAGACTTTGAGGTATTTCCGCGTCATCAGGAGTGTCGGAATCACGGCCAGAACCAAAGCAATCACCACGATCAGGAGCATCGAGGCAGTCGCGTCAGACCAGACGACCCAAGGCCAGATCTTCAGCTGCTCTCGCAGCCAGGGCACGAAGAACTGCATCACGACGACGATCGACAAGCAGGCCAGGACCGCCCCGATCAGGGCGGAGAAGACCACCTCGAGCACGAACGGCAGCTGGATGTAGATGCTCGAGGCACCGACCAGCCGCATGATCCCGATCTCACGTCTTCGCGCCATCGCCGCCAGCCGGATCGTGTTCGACACCTGGAGCACGGCCGCCAGCACCAGGCTGCCCGCGCCGGCGAGCGCCAGCCATTTCAGGACATTCAGCGTCGTGTAGATCGGGGACAGCTTTTCGCGCAGGTCGACGATCTGCTCGACCCCCTGCAGGTTCTGGACAGAGCTGACCAGAGCTTTGGTGTCGTCAGGGTTGTCGAGCTTCACCCAGTACGCCGTCGGCATGTCAGACACCCGGATCTCCGACCCGATCGCATCCTGCTTGCCGTTGGCGTCGGTATGGGTGGCCTGGAACCCTTCGTACGCCTCCGCGCGGGTGCGGTAGCGGTAGGAGTCGACGTACGAGCTGTCCTTGATGACTTGCAGGACCGCCTTCTCCTGCTGGGGCGTCGCCTGCCCGCTGACACAGTTGGGAGAGTTGGAGTTCTTCGCGCAGAAGGCCACCTGGACCTCGAGCTGGCTGCCGAAGTACTTCTCGATCGTCCCTACCTGGTAGCGGATGAGCACGCCGAGACCCACCAGGGTCAGTGAGATCCAGATGGTCAGGATGACCGCGATCGTCATGGACACGTTGCGCTTGAGCCCGGTGCCGAGCTCAGAGGCCACATATCTCAGTTGCATGGTTTCGCGTTCCGTCCGGGGAGTCGTGTCTGGAGGTCAGGTGTCCGGTGGTCAGGTCAGGATCCGGTACGCCGTCAGGACTGGTAGCCGTAGACGCCGCGCGCCTGGTCACGGACGACGTGGCCCGACTGGAGCTCGATGACGCGCTTGCGCATCTGGTCGACGATGCCGGCGTCGTGCGTGGCCATCATGACGGTGGTCCCGGTGCGGTTGATCCGGTCCAGCAACTTCATGATGCCGACAGAGGTCGTCGGGTCGAGGTTTCCGGTCGGCTCGTCCGCAATCAGGATCATCGGGCGGTTGACGAACGCCCGGGCGATGGCGACTCGCTGCTGCTCACCGCCGGACAGCTCGTCGGGCATCCGGTGTCCCTTGCCCTCGAGTCCGACCAGCTCCAGTGTCTCGGGCACCACCTTGTTGACGACGCTGCGCGGCTTGCCGATCACCTGGAGTGCGAAGCCGACATTTTCGGCCACCGTCTTGTTGGGGAGCAGCCGGAAGTCCTGGAAGACCGTGCCGATCTGGCGACGCAGGCCGGGTACTTTCCAGCTCGCCAGGCGGTTGATCTCCTTGCCCGCGACGAAGACGTGCCCACTCGTCGGGCTGGCCTCGCGGAGGATGAGCCGGAGGAACGTCGACTTGCCCGAGCCCGAGGCGCCGACCAGGAAGACGAACTCGTTCTTCTCGATCTCGACGTCGATGTTGTCCAGCGCAGGGCGATTCTGCCCCGGGTAGGACTTGGTGACTTTCTCGAACCGGATCACTGGCCCGAGTGTAGGTGACGCTTCTGAAGACCCCTGGCAGGGCTCGATCGGCGCGCCACTCCCCCTGCGGGCAAAGCCGCGTGGCCCCAGGACTACTCCGTGCGGTCGAACAGCCGGACGGCGATGGCGATGAGGGCCGCGGTGACGACGGCCACCAGACCGAGCTGGACCGCCATCGGAACTTCCCAGCCGCTCCACGTGATCGGCGGGTCCAGCTGGGCCCGCACCTGTGGAGCCAGGTCGAGCTGGTTGAACACCGCGGTCCGCATCGGCTGGACGGCGTACGTGAGCGGGTTGAGCCGCGTGAGCACGGAGAGCCAGCCTGGCAGGTTGGCGAGAGGGAAGAGCGCGCCGCTGAGAAACATCATCGGCATGATCAACATCTGGGTCACCGGCATGGCTGCCTGGATCGTCTTGATCCGGGCGGAGAGGACGATGCCCAACGACGTGAGCATCATCGACCCCAGGAACAGGCAGAGCAGCAGCGTGAGGATCAGTCCGGCGTTGTAGGGCACACCGACGAGTCCGCCGAGTGCGAGCACGATGCACGCCTGCAGCGTCGCGGACGTCGCACCGCCGAGGCACTTGCCGATGATGATGGCGGCCTTGGAGATCGGCGCGACGAGCATCTCGCGAAGGAAGCCGAACTCGCGGTCCCACACCAGCGAGATTCCGGCGAAGACGGCCATGAAGAGGACCGACATCGCCAGCACGCCGGGGAACAGGAACGTCCGGAAGTCGACGGCGTCGTTGGTCTGGACGATGCTGCCGAGGCCGGTGCCCATGACGAACAGGAACAGCAACGGCTGCAGCAGCATCGCGACCATCCGGGCCCGGTCCTGGACGAAGCGGATCAGCTCGCGACGCCAGACGACGGCGGTGGCACGGAGCTCGTGCCGGAACCCGCCGGCGGACAGCTCGACGCGTGGCGCGACCACGCGGCTGCCGGGGTCCCGTGGACTGGCTGGGGAGGTCTGCTGGTCGGGAATCGTCATGGCATGCCCGCCTTCGAGCGTTCCGCGTCGGAGATGGTGGTACCGGTGTAGGTCATGAAGACGTCGTCGAGGCTGGGGCGGGTGACCGTGACCGTCGTGATCGGGACGCCGAGCTCGCTGAACAGCCTCGGGATGAACTGAGCGCCGCCCGCGACCCCGACGGTGACCGAGCCCTCGTGCATCCCCGCCTCGAGCCCGAACCGTTCGCGCAGGTGGGTGATCGCCAGCTCGTCGTCCTCGGTCCGGAACTGGACGCGGTCCTTGCCGATGCTGGACTTCAAGGCATCGGGAGAGTCGATGACCGCGATCTCGCCGGCGTTCATGATCGCCATCCGGTCACAGTGCTCGGCCTCGTCCATGTAGTGGGTCGTCATGAAGACCGTGATGTCCTCCGCCTCCCGCAACTGTGCGACGTACTGCCAGATCGAGGCACGGGTCTGCGGGTCGAGGCCGATCGTGGGCTCGTCGAGGAACAGCACCCGCGGAGAGTGCAACAACCCGCGGCCGATCTCCAGTCGCCGCTTCATGCCACCGGAGAACGTCTGCGCCTTGTCGCCGCGACGGTCCGCGAGCCCGACCATCTCGAGGACGGCGTCGATGCGCTTCTTCAGCGCCGTCCGGGGTACGCCGTACAGCTCACCGTGGAAGTTGAGGTTCTGCTCGGCGGTCAGGTAGTTGTCGAGAGTCGGCTCCTGGAACACCAGGCCGATGCTGCGGCGCACGAGTGAGCGTTGTGTCACCACGTCATAGCCGGCGACCGTCGCCTCGCCAGAAGTCGGGTCGGCGAGGGTGCAGAGGATCTTGATCGTCGTCGACTTTCCGGCGCCGTTGGGACCGAGGAAGCCGAACATTTCGCCCTCGGGCACGACGAAGTCGATGCCGCGGACAGCATGGATCTCGCCGTAGTCCTTGACGAGCCCGTCGACGGTGATGGCAGGCGTTGACATCGCAGGCTGTGGCATCGTGCCCTTCCTGGAGCGCGGTCACCCGCGTCCCTCCCCAGTGTAGGGACGGGCCTCCGGGGACGATGTCCCCGAGCTAAGCCGCGAGTGCTCGCTCGGCAGCGTGCTGGCGCATGGACTCCAGCTCGCCGAGCTGACGCCTTGCCCGCACCTGAAGCTCCTCGATGTCGCCGACCTGGACGCGATCGTCGGACGACGCCACCGCCTCCAGGGCCCGCCAGCAGGCGAGCTTTCCTTCGACGCCGAGCCGCATCGCCTCGAGCTCGACCAGGTCCGTCAGCGGTGTCCTCGAGAGCAGGCTGCCGTTCGGTTTCAGCCGCCCGACCTTCTCACCCAGCCAGCCGAGAGCGATTCGATGCTGCTGTGGAGTGACGTCGAGCCGGCGCATCAGGTCGAGCAAGGCTTGCCGGTCCTCGGCCACCTCGTCGGCCATCGCGAGCAGTGTTGACCGGACGGACGGGTCCGTCTGCGACTGTGCCGCACGGCGGAACAGCTCCACACCGCCGGTGGCACCAGTGAGGTGGTCGTTGAGGTAGACCGACAGAAGAGTCTGTCGGCTCGGGCTCTGGGGGTCGGACATGCGGTACGGCGTACCCGCAGACCGCAGACGCGAAACCTGGCCGCCGTCCCCATCGCCCTGTGAGCGGTCGCCGCGGCCGGGCAATCCGAAGTCCTGACCGTGTGCCGCAGGAACGGCCACGGGCTCGACCTTCCGACCCGTGCAGTGCGATCGTCCGCCGAGGACGAGCTTCACTCGCTGATGATCGACACGCTGGCATTCCTGATTCCTTTGCGGGCAACGGTGAGTGGCTGGGGTGCTCGGCTTTCCCTTGTGGACAACGGGTTCTGGCGTTGGTCGGTGATCCGAAAGTGTCGGTGGCGGGTTCTAGGTTTGGTCTATGAGTACGACGCAGGAGCCGCCACCGGCCGTGGGCATCGACGATGCCTTCGGTCGTGGTTTCGCGGCGGCGCGTCGTGCGCTCGGCGAACTGGTCGACACCCCCACCTGGTCTTTGGACGACAAGAGGCTCGACCACCGGCTCGGTGAGGCGTTGGCTGTCAAGGCGGCGCTTGATGAGGTCGTGGCCAGGCTGGTCGCCGAGGCCGATGACCGCAGCCTGCCCCACCGCTACGGTGCCTCCTCGACAAGGGCACACCTGATGACGGCGCACCGGATGTCGGCCGGTGAAGCCTCCCGTACCGTGCGGATGGCCAAGCAGCTGCACGACACCTCGGCGGTGACCGAACCCACCCGCCGCGCCGTCGCCGCCGGACAGGTGTCGGCCGAACAAGGGGTCGTGGTCGCGGCTGCGATCCACCGGCTCTCACCTAGTGTCGAACCGGACCGGGTCGACACCGCACAGGCCGACCTGTTGCAGCATGCGCTGACGTTGTCGTTTTACGCAGCTGCAGGTCGCGGCGAACCACCTGGTCGAGGTCGTCGGCCCCGAGGTCGTCGACCAGAACCTCGAACAGCAGCTACGACGGGACGAACGCAACGCACTGGCCGGGGTCCAACTCATCGTGCAGACCCAGCCCGACGGGACCAGCAACGGAACGTTCCGCAGCCTGCCCGCCCTCCACACCGCCATCCTGCGCAAAGCCCTGGACGCCTGCGCATCACCACGACGGACCAACCCCGTCCTGGACGACGGCACCGGCGACACCGCCCTGCCCTACTCGTCCCGGCTGGGACGGGCGTTCTGCGAGCTGCTCGAACACCTCCCCGCCGACGGACTGCCTCAGCACGGGGCGTCCAACGCCTCGATCGTGGTCACCGTCGACGAAACACGACTAAGAGCCGGCGCCGGGGAAGCCGGCAGCGTGGCGACTGGAGGTGTCTCACCGGCCATGCCGGTCCCCTTCTCACGTGAATCGAAGCTCCGCACGTCACCATCGGCCGCCGACGTCTACCCGGCAGCGGGAGCGGTGCGACGCCAGCGGATGGCGGCCTCGATGAACGCGTCGATGTCACCGTCGAGCACGGCTGAGGGGTTGCCCTCCTCGTGGTCGGTGCGCAGGTCCTTGACCATCTGGTACGGGTTCAGCACGTAGTTGCGCATCTGGTCACCCCAGGACGCCATCACGTCACCGCGCATCTCGTCGAGCTTGGCCTTCTCCTCGGCCCGCTTCATCGCGAGCAGCCGGGCCTTCAGGATGACCATCGCGGTGTTCTTGTTCTGCAGCTGGCTCTTCTCGTTCTGCACCGCGACGACCAGACCGGTCGGGAGGTGGGTCAGCCGCACCGCGGAGTCGGTCGTGTTGACGCTCTGACCGCCCGGGCCGGATGACCGGTACACGTCGACCTTGATCTCTTCCTCGGGAATGTCGATCTCGTCGGTCTGCTCGATCACGGGCACGACCTCGACCGCGGCGAACGACGTCTGCCGACGACCCTGGTTGTCGAACGGCGAGATCCGCACCAGCCGGTGCGTGCCCTGCTCGACGCTCAGCGTCCCGTACGCGTAGGGCGCCTTCACGGCGAAGGTGGCGGACTTGATGCCGGCCTCTTCGGCGTACGACATCTCGTAGACCTCGGTGGGGTACTTGTGCCGCTCAGCCCAGCGCAGGTACATCCGCATCAGCATCTCGGCCCAGTCCGCCGCATCGACGCCACCGGCACCGGAGCGGATGCTGACCAGGGCATCCCGCTCGTCGTACTCCCCTGCCAGCAGGGTCCGGACCTCGAGAGCCTCGATGCTCTTGGCCAGCCGGTTCAGCTCCGTGTCCGCCTCCGTGATCGAGCCGGCGTCACCCTCCTCCTCGGCGAGCTGGATCAAGATCTCGACGTCGTCGAGACGCTGACGCAGCCCGACCACGCGCTCGACCTCGCTCTGGAGCACCGACAGGCGACCGGTCACCCGTTGCGCGTTCGCCTGGTCGTCCCACAGGTCGGGGGCGGCTACCTGCTCTCCCAGGTCGGCGATCTCGGCGCGCATCGCGTCCAGGTCGAGCACGCGCTCGATGCTGCCGAGCGTCGCGTCGAGCTGCTTGATCCGGTCCGAGAAGTCCTGTCCAGCCACGGCCCCAGGCTACGGGGTGTCCTCACCCGGCTGCGAACTCAGTCCTCCAGGTCGGAGTCGTCCCAGTTGCCGTCCCGCCCCGGCCGCTCGTACGACTCGACCCCCTGGGCGCGGTCCGGGTCGTTGTCCCCTGGCTCGAGCGGGCCGGGTTCGTCGGCGGGGCCGGCGTCGGTGGGGCCGACCGTCTCCGTCTCCGGCTCCCGATGGGGGGCGTTCGGCTGGTCAGCGGGATCCAGGTCGGCCCGCTCCAGCTCGTTGCTGCGGTCGACGTCCTGCTGGCTGAGCTCGGTCTCGGATTCGCGCGGGGTCTCGGTCATGCCAGGGCTGTACCCACGGACCGGCGACCGAATCGCGGTCGGCTGTCGGCGTCGGGGCTACTCGGCTTCCCAGGTGAAGAACCGGCTGGCGATCACGACAACCGCTACGGCGAAGCCGAGCAGGATGAGCATCGGCTGGACTGCCGAGGCAGCCCCCCGGCCACGGACCAGCACGTCGAGCATGCCGTCGTTGAGATAGCGCAGGGGCAACAGGTGCGAGACGACGTCCAGCCAGCGCGGAGCCCCGTCGATCGGGAAGAACGGATCCAGGAAGGAACGCCACACGTTGGCGCAGCCAGCGGTGGGCCAGGAGAGTGCCGCTTTAGTTGGTCAGCATCGTGCGCACGACGCGCAGACCGACCGACATCCGCGCCAGGTCGGGGTCGCCGCTGGCGGTGATCTCCTCCAACGTGGCCTTGGCCCGGGTGACCACGACCGAGTCGTCGGTCTCCCAGGAAGTGACCCGCTCCTCAGCCGCCGCACCGTCGTCGGTCGCGCTCAGCACCTGGGCAGTCAACATGGCGTGGACCGCATGCAAGTCGTCGCGCAGCGAGGCGCGTGCCATCGTCTGCCAGCGATCGTCGCGCGGCAGGTCGTAGATCCTTGCCATCAGCTCCGAGAGACCGAGCCGCTCGGCCAGTACGGAGTGGATCCGGGCCACCTCGAGGGCGTCGATCTTGTCGCGCTTGGCGATCTCGACGACCTCCAGGACGGCGTACGCCGGCGGGAGTACCGCGATCGCGCGGGCGAGCTCCTCAGCGACTCCGGACGCCTGCAACCCCGCGCGGCGGGACTCGAACTCCTCGGCCTGGACGCCGGTCAGGATGTCCGGCAGGGCATGCATCACCTTCTGGATGTCCGTGCCGAAGTACTCCACCGTGCCTTCGGAGTCCAACGGCGGACGGCGGTTGTTGATCAGCCAACGTGAGGCACGCTCGATCAGCGTTCGAACCGAGAGCCGCATGTCGGTCTGGACGGCCGCGTCGATGGTGTTGTCGAGGGCGTTGATCTGGGTGATCAGGTCGTTCGCCCCGTAGACCTCCCGAGCGACGAAGTGTGCCCGGGCGATCTCCTCCGCGCTGGCGGAGGTCTCCTGGCTGAGCCGGTGGAAGAACGTGATGCCGGCGAAGTTGACCAGCTGGTTGACGACCTGGGTGACGACGATCTCGCGACGCAGCGGATGCGCGGCCATCTCGTCACGCAGTTCCTGCCGCAGGCGCGTCGGGAAGTAGCTGAACAGCTCCCCGCGCAGGAACCGGTCATCCGGGAGGTCACTGGCCGCCAGCTGCTCGGCGAGCACGATCTTCGTGTAGGCGAGCAGCACCGCCAGCTCTGGCGTGGTCAGCGCCACGCCGGCCTGACGACGTGCCTGGAACTCCTTGACCGACGGGAGGAACTCGATCTCCCGGTCCAGCAAGCCACTCCGTTCGAGCCGCCGGATCCACGACTCGTGCACGTGCATCAACGACGTGGCGACCGCTTGGGCGTTGGAGAGCGCGAGGTTCTGGTCGTAGTTGTCGGCCAGGACAAGCTCTCCGACCTCGTCGGTCATCGACGCCAGCAGCTCACCACGCTGCTTCTCTGTCATGTCCCCGGCCCTGGTCACCGCGTCGAGCAGGATCTTGATGTTGACCTCGTGGTCGGAGGTGTCGACACCTGCGGAGTTGTCGATGAAGTCGGTGCAGATGCGTCCGCCGGCGGCGGCGTACTCGATCCGGCCGCGCTGGGTGAACCCGAGATTGCCTCCCTCGCCCACGGCCTGGCAGCGCAGCTCACCACCGTTCACGCGGATCGCGTCGTTGGCCTTGTCCCCGGCGTCGGCGTTGGTCTCGGCAGCAGCCTTGACGTAGGTGCCGATTCCGCCGTTCCACAGCAGGTCGACCGGAGCGACCAGGATCGCCCGCATCAGCTCCGCCGGGGTCATCGTCGTGGTCGTCGCGTCCAGGTCGAGCACGGCGGCGATCTCCGGCGTGACCGGGATCGCCTTGGCTGTCCGAGGAAAGACCCCGCCACCCGCCGAGATCAGCGTGGTGTCGTAGTCCGCCCAGCTCGAGCGAGGCAGCTCGAACAGGCGACGACGCTCGGCGAACGACGCGGCGGCGTCCGGTGACGGGTCCAGGAAGATGTGCCGGTGGTCGAAGGCAGCCACGAGACGGATGTGTTCGCTCAGCAGCATCCCGTTGCCGAAGACGTCTCCGCTCATGTCGCCGATTCCCACGCAGGTGAAGTCCTCCGCCTGGCAGTCGATCCCGCGTTCGCGGAAGTGTCGGCGTACGGACTCCCAGGCACCCCGCGCGGTGATGCCCATCGCCTTGTGGTCGTAGCCGACCGACCCGCCCGACGCGAAGGCGTCTCCCAGCCAGAAGCCGTAGTCCTTGGCGACGGAGTTCGCGATGTCGGAGAACGTCGCCGTGCCCTTGTCGGCCGCGACCACGAGATAGCTGTCGTCTGTGTCATGGCGCACGACCATCGGCGGCGGGACCGGCTCGCGGTCGACGAGGTTGTCGGTGATGTCCAGCAGACCGCAGATGAACGTCTTGTAGCAGGCGATGCCCTCGGCGAGCCAGGCCTCCCGGTCCACCGCGGGGTCGGGCAGCTGCTTGCAGTAGAAGCCGCCCTTGGCACCGACCGGCACGATCACGGTGTTCTTGACCATCTGTGCCTTGACCAGGCCGAGCACCTCGGTCCGGAAGTCCTCGCGGCGGTCGGACCAGCGCAGTCCCCCGCGGGCCACGGCGCCGAAGCGCAGGTGGACACCCTCGACGCGCGGCGAGTAGACGAAGATCTCGAACGCCGGCTTGGGTTCGGGGAGGTCGGGCACCGTGGAGGTGTCGAGCTTCAGGGAGATGTACGGCTTGGCCCGTCCGGCTGCGTCCCGCTGGTAGAAGTTGGTGCGAAGGGTCGCCTTGATCGCCGCCAGATAGCTGCGCAGGATTCGGTCCTGGTCGAGGCTCTCGACGGCATCGAGTCCGGTCAGGATGCTCTGCTCGATGTCGGCCATCGCCTGCACCCGCTCGGGGGCCGTCGGGTCGAGCGAGCCCTCGCTGCCGTCTCCGGGCTGGAACCGCGCTTCGAAGAGGTCGATCAACAACCTGGCCAGCGGGACGTTGCGGCGGATCGACGCCTCGATGTAACCCTGCCCGAACGGGGTCGCCCCCTGCCGGAAGTACTTGGCGTAGGCGCGCAGGATCGACACCTCGCGCCAGTCGAGACCACCGTCGAGCACCAGCGCCGAGAAGCCGTCGCTCTCGGCGTGGCCGGACCACACCGCCATGAACGCTTCCTGGAAGAGCTCGCGCGAGCCTTCGGGCATGCTGGTGTCGCGACGCAGGCCGAAGTCGTAGATCCAGGCCCGGTCGGTGGGACGCTCCAGCTCGTAGGGTCGCTCGTCCACCACCTCCACGCCCATCGACGACAGCACCGGCAGCACCTGCGAGAGGCTCAGCGGCGAACCGGTCCGGAACACCTTGAAGCGGGCCTCGCCTTCGGTGGCGTCGACCGGTGAGTAGAGGGACAGACCGACCGGCTCGTCAGCGACCTCCTCCATCCGGCGAACGTCGGCGGCCGCGACGCGGGGCGGGAAGTCCTCCTTGTACGCCTCGGGGAACGCGTCGCCGTAGATGCGCGCCAGCCGGGACCCGTGCTCCTCGCCGAACTGCTCGTGCAGGCAGGCGATGAAGTCGTCGTTCCATGAGCGTGTCGCATCGGCCAACTTGGCCTCGAGGTCGCTCTCGTCGAAATCGAGCAAGGTCGCTCCGGGCGCTGCCCGCACGACGAAGTGCAGCCGGGCCAGCACCGACTCGCTGACCCGCGCCGTGTAGTCGATCGAGTCGGCTCCCATGGTGGTCTTCAGGATCTGCTGCATCCGCTCGCGCACCTGGGTGGTGTAGCGGTCCCTGGGGAGGTACACCAGGCACGACAGGTAACGCCCGTAGACGTCCCGGCGGACGAAGAAGCGCAGCTGGCGGCGCTCGCGCAGGTGCAGCACCGCCTCGGCGACCGGGAGGAGCTCCTCCACCGAGGTCTGGAAGAGCTCGTCGCGCGGATAGGTCTCGAGGATGTCCATCAGCGCCTTGCCGCTGTGGCTCATCGGCGTGAAGCCGGCGCCGTCGATCAGCTGATGCGCCTTCTCACGCAGCACCGGGATCCGGGTGAGGCTCTCGGTGTAGGCGGCCGAGCTGAACAACCCGAGGAACCGGCGCTCGCCCACCACGTCGCCGTTGGCGTCGAACTTCTTGATACCCACGTAGTCGAGGTACGCCGGTCGGTGCACGGTCGCCCGCGAGTTGGCCTTGGTGATGATCATCAGCTGCTTCTCACGCGCCTTGGCGGCCACGGCCGGCGGCAGCTTGCCGTACGACGCGGACATGTCCTGGTCCGAGCGCAGGATGCCGAGCCCGGTGCCGGGGACGGCGCGAAGGGCGTCCTCGCCGTCGACGATCTGCAGCTGGTACTCCCGGTAGCCGAGGAACGTGAAGTGGTCGTTCGCCAGCCACTCCATCAGCGCCCGACCTTCGGAGACCTCCGTCTGGTCGAGCGGCGGCGGTGAGTCCGCAAGCTCCTGGACGAGCTGGAGAGCCTGCTCGTGCATCTTTTCCCAGTCCTCGACGACCTCGCGCACGTCGCTGAGGATCGCCGACAGAGCCGTCTCGATCGCGTCGAGCTCGGCCTGGTCGGTCACCCGGTCGATCTCGACGTGCATCCAGGACTCACGCATCAGCTCCGGCTCACCGTCCGGTGCCTGATCGGCGTCGCAGACCTCGAGCAGGGACCCGGTGAGGTCGCGGCGCACGACGACCTGCGGGTGGATCACCAGGTGGATCGCACGCTCCTGGGCGGTGAGCGCCATCGTCACCGAGTCGACCAGGAACGGCATGTCGTCGGTCACGATCTCGACCACGGTGTGCCCGTCGGCGGCCCACTCGTGCTCGTCGATGCTGGGGGTGAAGACGTGCAGCGCGGCGGTCCCCTGGGGCCGCGTGGTCGCGAGCCGGTAGTGACTCATCGCCGCGCCGTAGACGTCCACCGGGCTGCGATCGAGCAGGTCCTCAGGTGCGACATGGCGATAGAAGACACCGAGCAGATGCTCGGACTTCTCGACGTCGGGGACCGTGCCTCCCTTGCGGTGCTCAGCCAACCGCGCCGACTCGGCGATGAGCTGGTTCTTGGAGTCTTCCAACTTGGGTCGCATGGGTCGAAACGCCTGTTCTCAGAACCGCGACACGGCCGTGGTCGCTCTGCCGTCAGAGCAGCCGCACGACTGTGGTCGCACGCCGTTGTGCGACAGGGACGACATTAGTCCGCTTGGGGGGCCGGTGTACGCGGGGTCGGCGTCAAAGCTCCGAGCGCAGGTCCCACAGCAGCGGGTAGTAGCGCAGCGGCAGGCGACTGCGCAGGTAGGCACCTCCGGACGATCCGCCGGTGCCGGACTTGGTGCCGATCATCCGCTCGACCATCGTCACGTGCCGGGCCCGCCAGGCCGCGGCGAGCTCGTCGTGCTGGATCAGCGCCTCGGCGAGCTCCCACACGTCGGCGTGTGCCTCGCGGTTGTGCGCAGCGCGACGCAGGGAGGCACGGATCTGGGCATCGTCGGCCGTCTCCAGACCGCGGGCGGCCAGCACCTGGACGAACGCGTCCCAGAGCGTGGGCTCCTCGAGCCGGCGGACCAGTCGCCCGCGCTCGTCCTCGGTGAGCCCGCGGAAGCGGCGTACGAACGACGGGTCCTTCGCACCGGACACGAACTCGAGCTCGCGGTACTGCACCGACTGGAAACCGCTGGCCGGGGAGAGCAGCTGGCGGAACGTCAGGAAGTCCTGCGGTGTCATGGTCTCCAGGACGTCGACCTGGTCGATCAGCACGCGTTCGATCACGTGCATCCGGGTGAGCAGGTGCTTGGCCCACCAGAGTCTGCCGTCGGCCATCGCGTCCCGGGCCGTGCCGGCTTCGTGGAGCAGCTGCTGGAACCAGAGCTCGTACACCTGGTGGATCGTGATGAAGAGCAGCTCGTCGTGAGCGGGCGGGTCGGACTCGAGCTGTTGCGCCCCGAGCAGCGTGGGGAGCCGGAGGTAGCTGCCGTAGGTGAGCTTGGCGCCCTGCTCGCCGAAGTTGATGTCCTGGCCCTGCCAGGCACCCACGGTGGGGTCGGGCTCGGGCCGCTGCTCGCTGCTGCCCGTCCTCGGTGCGTCGTCGTGCGTCACCGGCTCAGGCTATCGGTGGCCGACGATGGCAGGATGACGCCATGAAGATCAGCGCGACGATCTCGTACCCTGAAGGGACCACAGCCGACCAGGTCTACGAGCTCGCCACCGACCCACAGTTCCGTTCCGCGGTGTGCGAGGCCACCCTGGCGCTCGACTACGACGTCAGCGTGGACGACCACGATGACGGCACCTCGACGGTGGTCGTGAGCCGCACGATGCGGGCCGACCTCCCCGACTTCGTCAAGAAGCTGGTCGGTGACACCGTGGGCGTCGTCCAGACCGAGGGTTGGGGCGAGCCGGACGAGCGAGGACAGCGCCGCGCCGACCTCGAGCTCTCGATCGAGGGTCAGCCGGCCGGGATGAAGGGGACGGCCTCGATCGTGTCCGACGGCAACGGCACCCAGACGCGCATCGAGGGCGACCTCACGGTGGCGATCCCCTTCGTCGGCAAGAAGATCGAGCCGGAGATCGCCAAGGGCATCTACGCCGCCGTCGAGAAGGAGCAGCAGGCCGCAGCCGCCCGCCTCACCTGACCAGTCTCCCGCTTCGGTTTGCCTAGTGATCTATTCCGAAGGCTTGTGATCTAGGCAAACCTGCCGTGCAGACAGGACATTTGCCTTGCTCCCCGGCCCGCTGAGGGATTGCTCAGCGGTCTGCTGAGGGATTGTCAGAGGTCTGCTGAGGCGGTGCTTTGCTGATTGCGGGGCGGTCAGGCTGGCGACCCGGCGCGTCGGTGGACGGGACTGTCGGAGGGACGTGCCACCGTAAGGGACATGAGCAAGCACACGGTGTCTCCCGACTCAGCGGCCGAGCTGCTGATGATGAGTGGCGTGGTCCGCGAGTGCCCCGACTGCGACGTGGACCAGATCTTCATGCCGGTCGACGAAGGCTCAGACCACCCCCATGACCTGAGCGCCAGCGCCTACTGCTGCACGTCGTGCGGGGCGGCCATCCTGGTCGACTTGTTCGTCGAGCCGGCTGCCGCGGGGGTCCGGGGAGTCGCCTGACCCGGCACGTCATCGCCGACACGCCGCTGACCGCAACGGCTGACCCGCGACCACCTCCCCTTGCAGCGCTGGCGCCCGTACGCTGCCGGGATGAGCTTCGATGTCGCCGCAGACGCCTACGGTCGTTTCATGGGTCGGTTCTCCGAACCCCTCGCCGTGCAGTTCGCTGACCTGGTCGACGCACGTCCCGGCGTGACGGCGCTCGACGTCGGCTGCGGACCGGGCGCGCTGACCGCTGTCCTGGCCGACCGGCTCGGCACCGAGCACGTGTCGGCCATCGACCCCTCACCGTCGTTCGTCGAGGCGGTGCAAGCCCGGTTGCCTCAGGTGGAGGTCCAGCACGGCGCCGCCGAAAAGCTGCCGTACGCCGATGACGCGTTCGACCTCGTGCTGGCCCAGCTCGTCGTGCACTTCATGCAGGACCCGGTCGCAGGCCTGACCGAGATGGCCCGGGTCACCAGGCCCGGCGGGCTCGTGGGAGCGAACGTCTGGGACCACGCGGGCGGCTCCGGGCCGCTGAGCGTGTTCTGGAAGGCCGCCCGCGACCTCGACCCGACGATGACCGGGGAGTCGGGCATGGCCGGCGTACGCGAAGGCCACCTGGAGGAGCTGTTCATGAGCGCCGGCCTGTCCTCGCCCACGCGTACGACCCTGACGATCGTCGTCGAGTTCGCGACTTTCGAGGACTGGTGGGAGCCCTACACGTTGGGTGTCGGCCCGGCCGGTGTCTACGTCAATGGTCTCGACGACGACACTCGCGACCGGGTCCGCAACCGCTGCAAGGAGCTGCTGCCCCCAGAGCCGTTCACCCTCCACTCCTCGGCTTGGTGTGTGACGGCCCGGGTCTGAGTCGCCGACTCAGCCCATGTGCGGATAGCGGTAGTCCGTCGGTGGGGCGAACGTCTCCTTGATCGAGCGAGGCGACGTCCAACGCATCAGATTGGCCGCCGAGCCCGCCTTGTCGTTCGTGCCGGAGGCGCGTGCCCCGCCGAACGGCTGCTGACCCACGACGGCTCCGGTGGGCTTGTCGTTGATGTAGAAGTTGCCTGCGGCGAAGCGCAACCGCTCCATCGTCCAGGCGATCGCCGCCCGGTCCTGCGCGATCACGGCTCCGGTCAGGGCGTACTGGGAGAAGGACTCCATCTGGTCGACGGCCTTCTCGTAGTCCCGGTCGTCATAGACATGCACCGCCAGGATCGGACCGAAGTACTCGGTGTCGAACATCGCGTCGGTGGGGTCGCTCGACTCGATCACGGTCGGGCGGACGAAGTAGCCCACCGAGCCGTCCGTCGTGCCCCCGGCCAGGATGTCGAGCTTGGACGAGCGCCTCGCTCGGGCGATCGCCTTCTTGTGCTTGTCGAACGCGCGGTTGTCGATCACGGCGCCCATGTAGTTCGACAGGTCCGTGACATCACCCATGGTCAGCGACTCGACCTCGGCGATGAAGTCCTTGCGCATGCGGCGCCAGACGGACTTGGCGATGTAGGCGCGCGAGGCAGCCGAGCACTTCTGCCCCTGGTACTCGAATGCGCCACGCACCATCGCGGTGCGGAGCACATCCGGGTCCGCGGAGGGGTGGGCGACGATGAAGTCCTTGCCACCGGTCTCACCGACGATCCTGGGATAGGAGCGGTAGGCCGAGATGTTCTCGCCGACGGTCCGCCACAGGTGCTGGAAGGTCGGTGTCGAGCCGGTGAAGTGGATGCCGGCGAGCTCCGGATGGACCAGCGCCACATCGGAGACGGCGGCGCCGTGGCCGGGCAGCATGTTGATGACGCCTGGCGGCATACCTGCCTCTTCGAGCAGCTGCATCAGGTGGTGCGCCGCGAACTGCTGCGTCACCGACGGCTTCCACAAGACGGTGTTGCCCATCAGGGCCGGGGCGGTGGGCAGATTACCCGCGATAGCCGTGAAGTTGAACGGCGTGATCGCGTAGACGAAGCCTTCCAGCGGGCGGTGGTCGGTGCGGTTCCAGATGCCCTTGCTGTTGGCCATCGGCTGCTCGCCCAGGATCTGCTGGGCGAAGTGCACGTTGAACCGCCAGAAGTCGATCAGCTCGCACGCGGCGTCGATCTCGGCCTGCCAGGCCGTCTTCGACTGACCCAGCATCGTGGCGGCGTTGAGCGTCGCGCGCCAAGGCCCCGCCAACAGATCGGCCGCCTTGAGGATGATCGAGGCCCGGTCCTCGAAGCTCATGGCGCGCCAGTCCGGGGCCGCCTCGCGGGCCGCCTTGATCGCAGCCTTGGCGTCGGCCGCCGTCGCGCCCCTGGTGACCCCCAACCGGCTCTGGTGGTTGTGAGGCTGGACGACATCGAGCTCCTCGCCCTTGCCCATCCGGCGTTGACCACCGATCGTGGCGGTCAGCTCGACCTCGGACTTCTGCAGCTCGACCAGCTTCTGCTCCAGAGCGGCTCGCTCGGGACTGCCTGGCGCGTAGTCGAGGTTGGGCTCGTTCACGGGGGCGGGAACAGTCGAGAAGGCGTCCATGCGACGCATCTTGCCACGCCTCCGAAGCGCGCGTGAAACTGCGATCGTCCGGTCAGGCGGACTTCTTGGCAGCCTTCTTCGTGCTCGACTTCTTGGCCGCCGGCTTCTTTGAGGCAGCCTTCTTTGCAGGTGCCTTCTTGGCGGCCTTCTTGGTGGTCTTCTTGGCGGTGGACTTCTTCGCGTCGGCCTTCTGGGCGCCGGCCGAGGACGACCCGCCCTCCGCCCTGCGCTTCTTGGCGGCGTCCACGCTGGCTCGTAGGGCAGCCACCAGGTCAACCACGTCGGCGGTCTCGCCGTCCTCCTCCTCGACCTCGGGCATCGGGACCCCCTCGGCCTTCGCCTCGACGAGCTTCTCCAGCGCCTCACGGTAGTCGGAGTGGTACTTGTCCGGCTCGAACTCGGCTTTGAGCGTGGAGATGTACGACTCCGCCATCTCCACCTCCTGCTTGCGGACCTCGATGGAGTCATCCGGGGTGGCGAAGGTGGAGTCGCGGACCTCGTCCGGCCAGAGCATCGTCTGGAGGACGAGCGCGCCGTCCTTCGCGCGCAACAGCGCCAGCACCTCACGGGTGCGGATGGCGACCTTCACCAGGGCGCACTGCTTGGTCTTCGTGAGCGCGTCCCGCAGCAGGACGTACGGCTTGCCTCCCGGGCCGCCATCGGCGCCCAGGTAGTACGCCTTCGCGAAGTACAGCGGATCCACCTGCTCGATCGGCACGAACTCCAGCACCTCGATCGCCTTGGCGGTCGGCAGCGGAAGCTGTGAGAAGTCATCGCTGGAGAGAATCACCATCCGGCCGTCGGGCATCTCGTAGCCCTTGCCGATGTCGGAGTAGGGCACCTCCTCGCCGTCGATCTCACAGATCCGGCGATAGCGGATCCTTCCGCCGTCCTCCTCGTGCACCTGCCGGAACGAGATGTCGCGCTCCTCCGTCGCGGAATAGAGCTTGACCGGGATCGTCACCAGGCCGAACGAGATCGTGCCCTTCCAGATGGCCTGAGCCATGTCCCCTCCTCCCGCCCTCGCTAGCCGTTGGAACTCGAGGCTAGCAACTGCGCAATCTCCTGCGTTGCGAACCATGCCAGGTCGTCGACATCACCCGACGCCGTGATCGGCATCTCGGTGCTGTCGGCGAGCACCGCCGCGATCCGCGACCCCTCGATCGGCGCCACCACGGTGACCGCACCGGCTGCCTCGTCGTCCGGCTCCACGGTGGAGTACGACAGCTCCGCGACGACCACGACGCGCCGCCCGCGCTTGCGTCGGTCATCGACCAGCAGCTGTTGGGATGCCTCGGCGGCTGCGGTCGCCACGGCGTACTCCGCTTCCTCGTCCCCGAGGTCGCTGAGCTCCTCACGAAGCGCCTCGGTCACCGCCCAGCCGGCGACCGGCGCCGCCAGCACGTCGTCGTCGCACCACCGCTGCAGCCGATCCAGCGTGGTCGGGACGTAGACGCGCATCAGGAGCCCTCCCGTCGCGGGGTGGTCCGGGCCGCCTTCGTGGTGGCGGCCGCCTTCTTGGTGGCCACTTTCTTCGTGGCCGCCTTCTTCGTGGCCGTCTTCTTGGTGGCCGCCTTCTTCGTGGCCGCCTTCTTGGTGGCCGCCTTCTTCGTGGCCGCCTTCTTCGTGGCCGCCTTCTTCGTGGCCGTCTTCGTCGTGGCCGCCTTCGTCGGAGCTGCCTGTTTCGTGACGCCGCCGACCTTGCCGCGCGGCGCCCGGGAACGCGTTGGCGACGACGCGTCGACCAGCTCGTCGATCGCCTCGGTGATGCAGGCGGCCAGCACATCGATGTCGGGCAGCGCGTCCCGGTCGGAGTCGAGCCCGTAGAACACCTTGCCGTCGTATGACGTCACGCCGATCGCCAGCGCCTGGCCGGGCAGCAGCGGAAGGACGGGATAGCTGGCGACCAGACGAGCACCAGCGGCGTAGAGCGGGAACTGGGGCCCGGGCACGTTGGTGATGACGAGGTTGAAGCTCCGCGAGGGGTGGCTGGCCGCCACGCGGGCGCCGATCGCGTGGAACGTCGACGGGGCGAATCCGGCGATCTCGGCCAGCTTGCTCGCCGCCACCGCCCTGCCGGTCTCCTTGTGCGCCTTGAAGGCGTACGACACCTGGTGCAGCCGCATCACCGGGCTGGCCTCGCCCACCGGCAGGGTCAACAGGTGCGGGGTGACCTGGCTGCCGAGCGACGTGGGTTCGGCGAACTCGTCGTCGACGACGCTCATCGGCACCATCGCCTTGATCCGGGTCGACGTGGTGACCGACTCGGCGCGGGTGAGCAGCCAGCCCCTCAAGGCCCCGGCAATGGTCGCGAGCACGACGTCGTTGACCGATCCGCCGTGCTCCTGTCGCACCTTCCGGTACGCGGACAGGCGGGTCTCGACGGTGACGAAGCGGCGCTGCTCGGACAGCTCCGCGCCGAGCGGGCCGTGCGCAACGACCGGGCGGGCTCCGGCGATCAGGCCGGCCACGTTGCGGAGCCGTTCGGAGGCGAACCGTGCCGACACCAGCTGACCGCGCAGGTTGTCGGCTGCCGCAGCGGGGCTGCGCAACGACTCGATGAGCGCCTCGCCCAGCAGCTCGACACCGCCACGCGGGCGTTCGGGATTCCAGCTGAGGTCCGGCGTCTGGGGCGCTTCGGGGCTGTCGTCGACGATCAGCTGGCCGAGGTCGACCGTCGTACCGTCGACCAGCACCTGGTGTGACTTGGACAGCACGGCGTACCGTCCGCCCTCGAGACCCTCGACCAGGTAGGTCTCCCACAGCGGGCGATCACGGTCGAGACGGCGGCTCATGATCCGGGCGACGAGGTCACGTAGCTGCTCCATCGAGCCTGGACGCGGCAGCGCCGAACGGCGCACGTGATAGGCGAGGTCGAAGTCGTCGTCGTCGACCCAGACCGGGTTGGCGATCCGTCCGGGGATCAGCCGGACCTTCTGGCGGTAGCGCGGCACGAACGCGATCCGATCGTTGATCAAGCCGACGAGCCGCTCGTAGTCGAACGCGTCGTCCGGAGCGAAGATGTCGAGCGTGGCGACGTGCATGGGTGTGCGCGCCGACTCCATCGCCAGGAACGACATGTCCAACGGTCGCAACCGCTCCGGCATGGCCGTCTCTCCGCTCACTCGGTGCCGCCCCAGAGGTTTGCCTCACGACCTCGGGGGACCTTCATCCTTGCATGGTCGTATCGTCAGGGGACCGGCGTGCGGAGGTTTTGGACCGTACGCCGATGCTGCGCCCCAGACAGGGCATGTTGCGGACCAGAAGGAGCCTCGAGAGATGACCCGCCCCCGCCCCATCGGAGTCGTGCTGGTCGGCGCGATCTTGCTGCTCGGACTTGGTTCCTGCTCCTCAGACGACTCGTCGGGGACCACCGGAGCCTCCGACAAGCCTGTCGTCGTGGACATCACCGAAAAGAACGGCACGGTGGAACCCGTCGGCCAGGTGGTCAAGGCGAAGACCGGGCAGGACATCACGCTCGTCGTGACCTCCGACGCCGACGACGAGATCCACGTGCACTCCGATCCGGAGCACGAGTTCGAGGTCAAGGCCGGGGACCAGGAGAAGGAGTTCACGTTCGCGGTCGACACCCCCGGCCAGATCGAGGTGGAGTCGCACGTCCTCGAGACGACGATTCTCAAGCTCCAGGTCAGCTAGCTGTCACGCGTGCCGAATCCTCCGTCACCGCACGAGCGGTTGCTGGCGCACGGCGTCGGCGGGCCGAGCGACCTGCCCATCCCGGCGAGCTATGCGTTCGTGGGTGCGGCCGTCGCCTTGTTGCTCTCGTTCGTCGTCCTGGCGTTCGCCTGGCGAGAGCCCCGCTTCGACGGTGACGCGTCCGGTCGTCCGCTGCCAGGTCGGTTGGCCGGACTGGTCGACTCACGCATCACCCACGGTGTGCTGGTGGTCCTGTCGCTGGTGTTCACCGGCTGGGTGGCCATGGCCGCGATCTTCGGCTCCGACACCCTGGTCAACCCCACCTTCGGTGTCGTGTTCGTGCTGCTGTGGGTCGGTCTGGTGCCGGCCGCGCTGCTGCTCGGTCCTGTCTATCGGCTGTGCAACCCGATGCGGTGGGTGCACCGAGGCATCAGCGCGGCGGCCGCCACCGACTACCGGGAGGGCCTGAGCCCCTACCCGGAGCGACTCGGGTACTGGCCGGGTGCGGTGTTTCTCTTCGCGTTCGTGTGGCTGGAGCTCGTCGACCCATCACTGTCCAGCAGCCTGTCCTCCGTGCGGCTGTGGGTCGGGATCGTGGCCGCGCTGCTGATGGTGGGGGCGGCTGTGTACGGCGACACGTTCTTCGCCAGGGCCGACCCGTTCGAGGTGTATTCGAGCCTGGTCGCCCGGCTGTCCCCCTTCGGACGAAGGACCGACGGCGTTCTGGTGGTCCGCAACCCGTTGGAGAACCTCGACGGTCTGACGCCTCGTCGGGGGCTGGTCGCTGTGGTCGCCGTGCTGTTCGGCTCGACCGCCTTCGACAGCTTCAAGGAGTCGACGCGATGGCTCCGATTCGCCCAGGACTACACCGCCCACCAGGTCCTGCTGAACTCGATCGCCCTGCTGGCCTTCTGCCTGATCGTCTTCGCGTCGTTCTCCCTGGCCTCGTGGCTGACCGCAGGGCTGGGCAGCGCTCGCGGGAAAGGCCAGGTTGCGCCGCCGCGAGCTTCCCGACCTGATGGCCCACTCGGTGGTGCCGATCGTGGTCGGTTACATCGTGGCGCACTACTTGTCCTTCTTCGTCTCGAGCGGGATCGGCGACGATCCAACAGCTCGGTGACCCGCTGTCGCGGGGCTGGACGCTGACCTCGTTCATGGACGGAGTGAACAAGTACGCGATCTACGAGCACCCCACCGCGCTCGCCGTGACGAAAGTGGTCGCCGTCGTCACCGGCCACGTCCTCGGTGTGGTGGCCGCCCACGATCGCGCGGTGCGCCTGCTTGCCGAAACGGCATGCGTTGGTCGGCCAGCTCCCGATGCTCGTGCTGATGGTGGCCTACACGCTCACCGGGCTCTTCCTGCTCTTCTCCTCCTGAGCGGCTCCCGAGCGCCGACCAGCTCGCCTGCCAGCGCGCGGACTCGGCGAAGCAACCGAGAGTCGGGCGCATCCTCCACCAACGTCTTGCCACTCACCACACAGCGGTCACAGGCCGCCGGGTCGTCGGGAAGGGTCGCCGTCACACCGAGCCCGGTCGCCCGGACGATCATCTCCGTGACCTCCGCCTCGGACCAGCCGAGCGTCACCCGGACCCGGTTGACGACCAGCCGCGGCGTGATCGTGGGGAACATCGTCCTCAGGTCGTGAACGCCGCGAATCAACCGGGACAGGCTGATCGGGTCGGCACCGCCCACCGCGATCACGACATCGGCCGCGGCGAGCACCTCGAGAGTGGCACCGTTGCGACGGGGAGCAGCCGTGTCGTAGGACAGTTCCTCGTCGACCTCGAGGCTGAAGCCGGTGTCGACCAACGTCACGTCGCTGACCTGTCTCGCGGTCTCGAGGATCCGGCGCGTCAGCACGCTGCCGACCTCGACCCAGCGATCGGCTCGCGGCAGACCGGTCAGGACTCGCAAGGTCGGGTTCACGGCCCTGGCGTGCCGGACCAGGATGTCCGGACGCAGCTCGCCGTGGTTTGCCGCACGCGCCGCCGCGAGCAGACCGGACGACTCGTCCAGCATCCCGAGCATCGGCGCCACCGCCCCGCCGTAGACATCGGCGTCGATCAGCAGGGTCCGCCGGCCGACGTCGGCGCACGCCGCGGCCAGGCTGCAGGCCAAGGTGCTTCGGCCTGGCGCGCCTGCCGGCCCCCAGACGGCGACCACCGTGCCGCTGTGCCGTGGCGCGACCTTCTCGACCGCGGGTCGGCCAGGCACCGTGCCAGTCCCGAGCATCGATCTGCTCCTGATCGGCCGCGGCCAGCTCCTCGATCAGGACCGCGAGCTCGTCGATCTGGTCGGCGTCGACCACTGTGGCGATTCCGAGCTCGCGCAGCCGCGCCTCGTCGGGGCTCTCGGGCTCCTCGGTCAGACCGAGAACCGACATTCCCTCGCGCCGCAGCCGGGCGACGACCGTCGCATCCAACCCACGCAGCGCTGCGGAGACCACTGCCACTTCGGCCTGGCGCATCGTCGCGGTCGCCAGCAGGTCGGCGACGTCGACGCACCGGCGTACGACGTGCAGGCCGACCCGCTCACAGGTCGCGAGCAGCCGCGCCTCGAACGGCGCCGCCCCGACGGCGACCAGCACGCCGGTCGAGCGGCCAGGGTCGAGCATCGGCTACTCCCCGACCAGGACCAGGACCACGTCGCACCCGCGTAGCCCGTCCAGGACGTCCCCCACGTCCGTAGCCTCGGGGAGCGCGACCAGCACCTCCCGGCTGGACTCCAGTCCGCCCGTGTCCGAGGCGCCGAGGGAGGTCACGGTCACCTCGTCGAGCACGCGGTGCGCCTGTGCGCTTCCCCCACCGGCCCGGTCGGCCTGAGGGCTCGCCCACACGTCGACCCGCTCACCCACGGCAAGACCGGCCGGGAGTCCCGCATGACTCACCGCCAGCGGGAGCCGGTCGGGCTCGGCAGCAGTGGTCTCGACGGACGATGCCGGCACGAGCTCACCGGCCTTGACCGCCTGGTTGGCGATCGCTCCGACGGGAATCGGCTGAGCGGCGGAGACATAGCGCTCAGCGCTGGCCTCGTCGTCGAAGTGAACCCGCACGCTGCGGACGTCGTCGGCTGTCACCGGCATCCCGGCCCGCAGGTCGGCGTCTGCCGCCCAGACCTCCATCGTGTCGTCAGCGGCGGACAGCAGCGACGCCCCTACGAGCACCGACACCACCACCAGGAGCACTCCGAGCCACAGCCGCGGGTCACGCCAGCGCTGGACGTGGAGTCGCGCGGCGGGAGGGGAAGCTTGCGAGAAGCTCCCCTGTGGGTCGGCGTCCGTCGGTTGGGCGGCATCGCGGTGCGAAAGCGACACGAGGTCATTCTTGCCACACCGTGGCCGCGTTGGGAAGCCTCATCCACAGGCACGACGGCTCGACACCGTCCGCGCGTGCCGCGTGAAAGACTCTCGCCATGCCCGAGCCCCCGGAGCAGCGCTTCATGCCGCTGGCGGATGCCGCTCACGTGCTCGGCATCTCGGTGGCGCAGGTCTACGCGCTGGTTCGCCGGGGTGAGCTTCCCGCGATCAAGATCGGTGGCCGGGGACAGTGGCGGGTCGAGATCGAAGGCCTCGAGGCCTACATTCGTGACGCGATGGCGTCGACGAAGGCCTACATCCGCGATCATCCGTACGCCGGCGACGAGACCCCCGTTGGTCCCGACGGCACGGACGAGCCGGCCTGACACGATCAGCCCCAGCCGGTCGAGGCGGCGCTGACGATGGCGATCGAGTCGAACGGCAGCGTGATCCGGTGGCGCCCAGCAGACCTGGCCACCTCGTCGGCGTCGTGGAGCAGTACGTCGAGGTGGTCCTCCCCCACTCGCTCAGGAGTCCCGGTGACCGCGGAACCGTCGCGCAGCACGACCCGCACCGTCGCGCGGTCCCGCACGATCGCACGCAGCGGCGCCACCACCCCGAGCCGCGCCAGCACCAGGCTGTGACGCTGCGCTGGGACAGAGCGACGACCCAGGTCACAGACCGCGTTGACGGCTGCCAGCAAAGCCAGCTGATCGGTCGATCCCTCGCTCAGCAGCAGCCAGTCCGCCCCCACCGCGCCAAGCCGGCCACGGAGCTCACCTGCGCCGGCCATCCTGAGCTGAAGCTGCTGCCACGTGCGGCCAGCAGGCGGTCGACCAGCGCCACGGTCGCCTGCTCGGCGCGGCTGCGGTCGGCCACTTCGACGTCCAGCTCGGCTCGCTCCCAGGCCTGCGCCTGGTTCTCGAGATCGGCGAAGAGGTCATTCCACCGCATTCACGCACGCTACGACGCGGCGCGAAGCTCTGCCACCGGGCTGTGGACAACGGGTTGACGCGACAAGTAATCGTCGTTAAAACAAAGTCAAATGGAGGCAAACACAAGCATTGACCGTTTGGTGGTCTCCTGCTGTGGTCCGCTCGCTGTCGCCGTCGCGTCGCTGCTGGCGCTTTCGGTGCTTGCCGTGGCGGTCGAGGTCGCGGCCGTCCGACTGGCCCGGGCCACAGCCTGGCGGTGGTCTCCGGCCCCTCGCGCCGTGCGGCGTCTGGCGTTCGCCTGTTGCGGGCTCAGCCTGCTCGCACTGTCGGCTCCCGGCACGGCCAGCGGATCACCGCCGGCGACAGCAGCCCACGACAGTGCCCGGGACCCCGGCCGCGGCTGCCCGCCGGTGTGCACGCCGAGCCTCGACGGGCTGCGACTCCCCGACCTCCCCGCCGGACCTCACCTCCTGACATCGGTACGCCCGCCGCGGTCGGGGGCCTCCCCCGTGCTCGTGGTCGCACCGGGCGACTGCCTGTGGACCTTGGCCGCGGGGTCTGTTCGACGGGCCGGCGAGCAACCGGGACGTCTCCCGCCTCGTCCACGCTCTGTACTCCCTCAACCGACAGCGAATCGGCCCCGACCCGAACCTGATCTTCCCCGGCACCCACCTGCACGCACCGGAGGACTCCCGATGACACCGACTTCCATCCGAACCCGCGCCTACCCCGCCCCGGCGGGTCGACGCTGGCAACGCGCAGACGAAACCGCGCGGCGCCCCTACACCCAGGGCGCACTGGCCCTGACCTACCCGCTGCCCGGCGGCCTCGAGACGGAGCCTCGACCGTCCGGACTCACCCTGGTGGGTGGCGGAGCTCCGGCGACCGGACCGACCACGGACGCCCACGCCTGGGCCGGGCGCTTCCTGCAAGCCGTGGTCGAGGTGGTCAGCAGTGACCGCCCCCTGACCCAGCTCGCCCGGTGGACCGATTCGGAGGTGTACGACGACCTGGGTCGTCGCCGCGATCAGGTGGCGCAGCACCGGCGGCCGGGACACCAGCGCTCCGGCCGACAACAGGTCGCCACGATTCACGTGTGCCAGACCCAGCGCCGACGCGGCCGAGGTGGCCGCTCGGGTGACGATGGGCGCGCGGTCACGGGCCATCGCCGCGCGTCTGCAGTTCGAGCGCGGCCGGTGGCTGTGCACCGCCCTGGTGTTCGGTTGACCTGACCCACGGTGTGCGGGATCAGGCAGACGTCAGGTCGACAGCCGTCGGTTGGCGGGATCGCCGTGGCAGCGCTTGAACTTCCTGCCCGAGCCGCAGGGGCACAGCTCGTTGCGCGACACCCCGGCGAACTCGTCCTGCCCGACGTCTGCCTCGACGGTCGTACCGGCGTCGCCGTCGACCGACGGGGCCGTGTAGGTCAGCTTCGTCGGAGCCTTCGGAGCGGCCAGGCCCTTGGCGGTGATGTGCGGCCGGTGGTCGTCGTGAGCCGACGGTTCAGGCGCCTCTGGCTGGTCCGAACGTCCTGAGGGAAGCGTTGGCTGTGCGGGAACCTCCCCCGCCACCAGGGCGGCGGCCGCGTCCTGGACAGCAGCCTCCTCAGCGTCGTCGGTGACGGTGACCTCGACGTTGAACAGGTAGCCGACCGACTCCTCCTTGATCGACTCCATCATCGCGCTGAAGAGGTCGTAGCCCTCGCGCTGGTACTCGACCAACGGGTCACGCTGGGAGTACGCGCGTAGCCCGATGCCTTCACGCAGGTAGTCCATCTCGTAGAGGTGCTCGCGCCACTTGCGGTCGAGCACGGAGAGCAGCACCCGGCGCTCGAGCTCACGCATCACCTCGCCACCGAGCTGCGCCTCGCGGGCGTCGTACGCCGTGTGGGCGTCGGTCTTGAGCTCCTCCTCGAGGAACTCGCGGGTCAGGCCTTCGACGCCGCCGGCCTCGTCCTCGAGATCCTCGCGGCTGACCGAGACGGGGTACAGCGTCTTGAGGGCGGTCCACAACGCTTCGAGGTCCCACTCCTCCGGGAAACCCTCGGTGGCGCCTTCGACATAGCCCTCGATCGTGTCGTCGAGCATGCCGCGGATCTGGTCGTGCAGGTCCGCGCCCTCGAGGACCTGCCGGCGCTCGCCGTAGATCACCTCGCGCTGACGGCTCATCACGTCGTCGTACTTGAGGATGTTCTTGCGGGTCTCGAAGTTTTGGCTCTCGACCTGCGCCTGGGCGGACGCGATCGCACCGGTGACCCGTTTGTTCTCGATCGGCACGTCGTCGGGGATCTTCATCGTCGTCAGCACCCAGTCGACCCAGTCGGACTTGAACATCCGCATCAGGTCGTCCTCGAGGGAGAGGTAGAACCGGGACTCGCCCGGGTCGCCCTGACGACCGGAGCGGCCGCGCAGCTGGTTGTCGATCCGTCGTGACTCGTGGCGTTCGGTGCCGACGACGTACAGACCCCCCACGTCGTTGACCTCGTCGTGCTCGCTGCCGACCTGGGCCTTCATCTTCTCCAGGGTCGCGGGCCACGCGGCTTCGTACTCCTCGGAGTGCTCGACCGGGTCGATGCCCTGGCGGCGCAGCTCCTCGTCGGCGAGGAACTCCACCGATCCGCCGAGCATGATGTCGGTGCCGCGCCCGGCCATGTTGGTGGCCACGGTGACCGCACCCTTGCGGCCGGCCTGGGCGACGACGTGCGCCTCGCTGGCGTGCTCCTTGGCGTTCAGCACGGTGTGCGGGATCCCCCGGCGTTTGAAGAGACCGGAGACGTGCTCGGACTTCTCCACCGACGTCGTGCCCAGCAGGACCGGTTGGCCTTTCGCGTGCCGCTCGGCGATGTCATCGACGATCGCGGCGTACTTGGCGTCCGTGGTGCGATACACCAGGTCGGGCTGGTCCTCCCGGATCATCGGTCGGTTGGTCGGAATGGCGATCACGCCAAGCTTGTAGATCTTGTCGAACTCCGACGACTCGGTCATGGCCGTACCGGTCATGCCGCCGAGCTTGTCGTAGAGACGGAAGTAGTTCTGCAGCGTGATCGTGGCGAGAGTCTGGTACTCCTCGCGGATCTGCACGCCCTCCTTGGCCTCGATCGCCTGGTGCAGGCCCTCGTTGTAGCGGCGACCGTGCAGTACTCGGCCGGTGTGCTCGTCGACGATCAACACCTCGCCGTCCACCACGATGTAGTCGCGGTCCTTGCGGAACAGCTCCTTGGCCTTGATCGCGTTGTTGAGGTAGGAGATGAGCGGGGTGTTGACCGCGTCGTAGAGGTTCTCGATGCCGAGGTGGTCCTCGGTCCGGGTGATGCCGTCCTCGAGGACCGACACCGTGCGCTTCTTCTCGTCGAACTCGTAGTCGGCCTCCGGGCGCATCCGGCCGACCAACCGGGCGAACTCGTCGTACCACTTGACCTCGTCCTCGGACGGGCCGGAGATGATCAGCGGGGTCCTCGCCTCGTCGATCAGGATCGAGTCGACCTCGTCGACGATCGCGTAGTTGTGGCCGCGCTGGACGAGGTCCTCCATCCGGTTGGCCATGTTGTCGCGCAGGTAGTCGAAGCCGAACTCGTTGTTGGTCCCGTAGGTGACGTCGGAGGCGTACGCCGCACGACGCGCCTCGGAGGTCATCTGCGGGAGCACCATGCCGACGCTGAGCCCCAGGAAGTGGTAGATCCGGCCCATCCACTCCGCGTGGTACTTCGCCAGGTAGTCGTTGGTGGTGACGACGTGGACGCCCTTGCCCGTCAGCGCGTTCAGGTAGGTCGGCATGGTCGCGACCAGCGTCTTGCCCTCGCCGGTCTTCATCTCGGCGATGTTGCCGAAGTGCAGCGCGGCGCCTCCCATCAGCTGGACGTCGTACGGCCGCTGTCCGAGGACCCGTTGAGCTGCCTCACGCACCGTCGCAAAGGCCTCAGGAAGCAGCGCGTCCAACGGCTCACCGGCGGCCAACCGCGCCTTGAACTCGCCCGTCTGGGCCTGAAGCTCCTCGTCGGACATCGCCACGAAGTCGTCCTCGATGGCGTTCACCTGGGCGGCGGTGGCCTCCAGCTTGCGGCGCTGCTTGCCTTCACCGATCCGGAGGACTTTGTCGAGCAATGCGGGCACGGGGCGGCTCCTGGTTGGGTGTCACAGTCGTTCGAGAGCGCAGCCCCCGGTCTCAGGGGCGGGCGTCGCCCATCTTAGGCGACTCCGGGCTGACGTCGGTCCACCCGTACGCACCATCTCCCGGAGACCAACCGATCGCGCGACCTGGCTCAGCCGACCGCGAGCCCGAGGGGGGCGCTGAGGTCGCCGCGAGACTCGACCCGGATCGCGGAGAGCCCGAGCCAGCCGGCCAGGCTCGCGAGCTCGGCCGCCAGCTCGGTGGCCGTCTCCTCCGGGGCGCCCTCTTCTGCGAACGCACCCTTGACCACCAGCACGCCGGCCCTGCGGTCGGCCTTGAGGTCGACCCTGGCCACGAGCCGCTCCCCCAGCAGGAACGGCAGCACGTAGTAGCCGTGGAGACGCTTCGCCTCGGGGACGTAGATCTCGATCCGGTAGAAGAAGTCGAACAGCTTCTCCGTGCGGTTGCGCTCCCACACGACCGGGTCGAACGGGCTGAGCAGCGCTCTCCCGGCGACGCGCCGCGGCAACCGCGCGTCGCGATGCAGGTAGGCCTGGGCGTTCCACCCCTCGATCGACACCGGGAGCAGCTCTCCGGCCTCGACGAGTGCGGCCACGGCCGGCTTGGAATGCTCGTGGTGCATCCGGTAGTAGTCGCGCAGGCAGGCCTCGGTGCCGACGCCGTGCGACCGTGCGGCCCGCCGCACCAGCTCGATGTGTGCCTCCTCCGGGGTCGGGATCCGGCCGAGCGAGCACCTCTGGAGGGATCACCCGCTCGGGTATGTCGTAGAGCCGCTCGAACGAGCCGTTGCGACCCGCCGCTGTCACCTCACCGGCGAAGAACAGGTACTCCAGCGCCTGCTTGACCTCCGACCAGTTCCAGCCCCAGTCGACTTTCGACCGGGGCAGGTCGCCGTCGATGTCACGAGCGGTGACCGGGCCACTCTGCTTCACGTCGAGCAGCACCCCGGCGACCAGCTCGGGCTTGCGGGCCTTGATGCTGCGCGGACCGCCCCAAGCCTGGGTGTCGGCCTGGGCCATCCGGTGCTTCATGTAGGGCCAGAGATCGACCGGCATGTACGCCGCGACGTGCGCCCAGTACTCCACCAGCCGCCGTGGCCTCGCGCTAGAGGCGCGTTGGAGCAGCGCCACGTCGTAGGGACCCATCCGGCTGAACAGCGGCATGAAATGGGCGCGTTGGAGAACGTTGACGGAGTCGATCTGGAGGACTCCGGTGCGCGCGACCGTGCGCATCAGGGTGCGCATCGTGGGGGTCGCGTGACCAGGATCGAGGAAGCCTTGTGCAGCGAGGGTGATCCGACGTGCCTGCGACCGAGTCAGCGACTCCCGGGGTCGACGGGGGGTGACCATCAGCAGATGATGTCAGCCAGGTCCGACATCAAGGGAGGTCGAGGAGCTTCTCGCGCACGGCGTACATCACGGCCTCCATCCGGGAGTGCAGCTGCAGCTTCTCCAAGATGTTGCGCACGTGGTTCTTGACCGTGTTCTCGCTGATGAACAGGTCGCGGGCGATCTCACGATTGTTGAGGCCGCGCGCCACCAGGTTGAGCACCTCGAGCTCGCGGTCGGTGAGCTTGGGCAAGATCACGTCCGGCTTCGACCCCACCGACGAGATCGACTTGAACTCCTCGAGCAGCTTGACCGCCATCGACGGGCTGATCAGGGACTGACCGTCGGCCACCACCCGGATCGCCTGGGCGACCTGGTCGATCGAGGCGTCCTTGAGCAGATAGCCTGACGCGCCGTTCTTGATCGCGTCGTAGAGGTCGCCCTCCTCGTCGGACATCGTGAGCATGATGATCTTGGCCGACGGGGCGATCTGCTTGATCGTGCGGCAGGCCTCGATGCCCGAGCGTGTCGGCATCCGGACATCCATCAAGACGACGTCCGGCACGGTCGAGGCGGCCAGCTCGGCCGCCTCGTCGCCATCGGATGCCTCTCCCACGACGTCGATGTCGTCCTCGGCAGACACCAACATGATCAGTCCGCGGCGGAAGAGTTCCTGGTCGTCGACGACCACGACGCGAATCGGTTCGCGTCGTGGTGACAGCTCGGCGACCTGTTCCATGGCGGAAATCATGACAGATGAGCTCGGTGGCGCGTGGCTGAGTCGTGAATTGCCCACGTACGCCCGCCCACGCCGCTCGCCCTCAGTCCGTCAGTCGGATCACCCCGTAGTCGTAGCCCTTGCGGCGATAGACGACCGACGCCTGCTCGCTCTCCTTGTCGATGAAGAGGTAGAAGTCGTGGCCGACGAGCTCCATCTCGTACAACGCCTGGTCCAACGTCATCGGCGCTGCCGGGTGGGACTTCTCGCGCACCACCATGGGCCCGTCGCCCATGACGGTGATCGGACCTTCCTTGTGCTCCAGCTGGTCGCCCGCGTCCTCAGGCTGCGCCGGTGGCGACGTCGTCTCCGCGGCCGCCGCCATCGCCTGGGCGAGCGAGGTCGGCGTGCGAGAACCGTGGTGGATTCGGCGCCGGTCGGAGGCCTTGCGGGCTTGCGCGCTCAGCCGGTCGACCGCCTTGTCCAGGGCGGACATCTTGTCCTCGGCGGCAGCTTCGGCCCGGATCACCGGGCCTTTGCTGCGAATCGTGATCTCTACGCGTACCTGTTGGTCAGCCAGTCTCGGGTTGGCCTCCTGGGAGACCTCGACGTCGACCCGGATGACGCGTTGGTCGTACTTCTCCAGCCGAGTCAGCTTCTCCTCGACGTGACTACGGAACCGGTCCGATATCTCGCAGTGACGACCCTTGACCACGACTTCCACACGTGCCTCCTCATGCGTTGTGAGCGTTCCGAAACCCGGCGCCAACCGGGTGGTGCGCCCATGACGGAAGGACAACTACGAACGCTTCCGAGGACGGAAGCTGGCACCCGTCCGGCCGACCTGGTCTTCGACCCCACACTCGCCTGCTGAGGCGGTCGCAGCTTGGTGCCACTACTGACCTTCTCCCGGCGGTCGAGGGCATCTGACCCTCGCCCGGGGCAGGGCTTACTGCTAAGCCGCTCCGTGATCGTCCGGCGCGGTCGACCAGCGACCGCGACGAACTTACGTGGGCCGTTTTGCCTGCGGCTGGCATCGGCTTGCCGACGGGACCATCCCACGCACAGCCTTCGCGTGAGCGGGGCCTCGTCGACGCAACCACGGACCCGAACGGGTGCCATGGATCGACAGTAGCCGGTCCCTCGGCATGCCGACACCGGAGCCGAAAGATGGGCGGTGGTGTCACCCGCTCAGACTCGTCGCTCCACACCCGGGGCGAAAGGGGTATGCCGTTGCGTGGCGGCCACCACGGCGACGCCGAGGACACTGACATCGGCAGCGGCGAGCGCACCGGCAGCCTCGAGTGCGGTCGCGCCGGTGGTGATGATGTCGTCGACGACCACCCAGGCGTTGGCTCGACGTCGGACGACCCGGTCGCGCGTCACGGCGAACGCCCCAGCCAGATTGGCCGCCCGACCGGCGGCATCGAGCCCAGCCTGGTCTGCCACCCCCCGGCACTGACGCAGGACGTTGCCCACACCGGCATCGACTCCCGCCTGACGTAGGGCCCGACCGGCCTCACGTGCCATGCGGAGCAAGGGATCGTGCCCTCGGCTACGTACGACGGCTCGCCTTGACGGGACCGGCACCAGCTCGACCGGTCCCTGGGTCGCCGGCCGCGACGCCAGCAAGCCCAGCACGGCCAGAGCAAGGGCACGACCCAGCGGCCTGGCCAAGGTGAGCTGGCCTTCCTCCTTGTGTGCGACCAACGCCGCGCGGGCGGTGCCGGCATAGCTGGTGGCCGCCCACACCCGAGGCAGACCCGCTGGGCACGGATCGGGCCAGGTGCGGAAGGGCTGGGTCCCCAGCAGCCTGTTGCAGTCGGTGCACAGGGTGAGACCGGGCCGCTCGCACCCGACACAGGTCACCCCCAGGATCAGGTCGGCAGCCGCGGCCGACAGGGAGGCGAGGTCCACCCGACCAGGTTCCGCGATCGCGCGGTCATCGGGATCACCCGCCGGCCGTGCTGGGGACGGCCTCCCAAGCCGAATCTCGTTGTGGATCCGCCTCTCGGCAGGTCTGAGTTCTCAGCCCGGGAAGAACGGAGCGCGGACGGCGGCCACGCCTCCGATCTGCGCCCACTCGGTGGTCACCGTCTGCTCGTACAGCGCTCCTCGGCGGTCCGCGATGGCGGTCGGAGTGTCGTCGTTGGGGCCGGCGGCCAGGGCGATCGGCTTGATCGGCAAGAAGCCGGGGAAGCGCGACACGAGCGTGGGGGCTCCGTCGATGTTCAGCTCAGCGGGTTCGAGCTCTCCCGCCTCGGTGTCGACGAGAGCCGCGATCGAGGTCGGGCTGACCCAGCTCGCCGAGGAGACCGGGATCACGCGAGGGCCGGCTGTGGACACCCGGTGCGCAGGACGCACGGACACCGCGGTCGGATCGGCGGGATCGCGGTCGATCACGGCGAGGACCAGCCTGCGATGGTCGCCCCGTCCGACTATCGCCGCCAACCGGACTCCATCGCGAGACACCGTCACGGAGTGCACCCGTCGACCGGTGATCCCGGGCGCATACACCTCCTGCGACCCCGCGCCGGCGTTGGTGTAGAGGTGTGCGCCGTTCGCACGGTTGTCGACGATCCAGAGCATCTTGTCGATGTCCCAGGACGGCTTGATCACGTCGGTCCCGCCGGAGTACCAGACGCTGGTGCCCGTGTCCGTGGTCGTCATCCCCGCCGTGGTCACCTTGCTCCCGTCTGCGCTGACCACGGCGCCCCGGGACGCGTTGGGTTCGACCGCGGCCGAGCTGGCCTTGCGCGACGGCTTGAGGATCGGGCCGGGCACGGTGACGGTACGCGTCTCCGAGACCGTGACGAGGCCCTGCCCGGTCAGCCCGTAGAGCTGCCGACTGGCGGCCAGCCCGGCCGGGTCGAACCCGGAGAACGCATCGGTGCGGACCTGAGTCCCCACGCCGAGGTCCACCCGCTGGCCGTCGACCGTGACCACGATCGACCGGATCTCGCTGAGCGGCCGGAGCGTCCAGACCAGCTGTGCCGCGAACAGCCGCCGGTCGTCGGTGGACAGCCTGCAGCACCTCCTCGCCGAGCGGAACCTCGGCGACGCCGGACGGGGAGATCGACACCGCCACATCAACGGTGGCCGAGGCGGGGATGCTCGTGCTCACGGCGCCGTTCAGGCTGCGGGTCGGTCCGCGTAGCAGGTCTCCGACGAGTGCGGTGGCGAGGCTGTCGCCCTTGAGCAGGTGCACCGGATCGGGGACCAGGATGCTCTTGGTGGGGTCGAAGAAATACAGGGAGTGCGACTCGAAGTAGTCGGCGAAGTAGTCCTCGTCGACGTACGTGCCGGGCAACGGGTTGCGCAGCCGCCATTCGCCGTTGACCCGGCCCATCGTGAAGTCGGTGTTGATGGTGCGACGCTGCGGCCCGGCGGTCGTCCAGGTCCCGCGGCTGTCGAGTGAGCCGACGGCCTTGGCGCTGAACGTCACGGCGTCCGACTTCTCCGCCAGCCGTGGCCGGTCCGACGCGGTGTAGACGACGAGTCCGTCCTGCGGGTTCCAGCCCGCCGACGCGTCTTGGGTCATGAACTGGCGGACCACGTCCGGTGCCGGCGGGAAGGCCAACATCGCATTGAGGTAGCCGGTGGCGATCTCCTTGCGCCCCGCTCCAGGCCGTGGCCCGTTGGGTTGGTTGCGGCTCAGGGGCTGCTCGTCCTGGGCGCTGACGGCGCGGCCGGCTCGGACCGACGAGCTCTCCGGGATCGACACGCAACCGCCGGCCACCAGAAGCACCGCCGCCGCGGCCACCAGCCGTCGACTCGTGACCGACCAGCGCCGCCCGGTCACAGGCCACCCCGGCGCCGGTCGTGCGGATAGCGGGCGTACGGGGCGCCCACGGGCTGCGGCGAGCGCTCCGGCGGGATCAGGGGCAGCGGCGAGGGGCCGGGTCGGTCACCGGCGCGCCGCGGCAATGTGAGGCGGAAGACCGAGCCGACGCCGGGTTCGCCCCAGGCATCCAGGCTACCGGCGTGCAGCGTGGTGTCCTCGACCGCGATCGAGAGGCCGAGCCCGGTGCCGCCCCGCGTCCGGGCGCGCGCCGGGTCGGCCCGCCAGAAGCGGTTGAAGACCAGGATCTCCTCGCCGGGCTTGAGCCCGACCCCGTGGTCGCGCACCGTCAGGGCGACGGCGTCGACGGAGCAACCCACCGTCACCTCGACGTCGCCCCCAGCGCCGTACTCGATCGCATTGACGACCAGGTTGCGCACGATCCGCTCGATCCGGCGTACGTCGACCTCGGCGAGGCAGGGAGTGTTCGGCATCACGACGTTGACGACCGAACCACGCTGCTGCGCCAGCGCTGCGTTGGCGTCCACGACTCGCCGTGCGACCCCGCACAGGTCGACGTCGGACAGGTCGAGCGCGGCGGCGCCGGCGTCGAAGCGACTGATCTCCAACAGGTCGGTGAGCAGCCCCTCGAACCGGTTCAGCTCCGCCTGGAGCAGCTCCGCTGAGCGCGCCGTCGCGGCGTCGAAGTCGACCCGCGAGTCATGCAGGACGTCAGCAGCCATCCGCACCGTCGTGAGAGGTGTCCGCAGCTCGTGGCTCACGTCGGCGACGAAGCGATGCTGGACGCGCGACAGCTCCTCGAGCTGACGGATCTGACGTTGCAGGCTGCCTGCCATCTGGTTGAACGAGATGCCGAGTCGCGCGATGTCGTCCTCGCCGCGGACGTGCATCCGCTCCTCGAGACGTCCGGCGGCGAGCCGCTCGGCGATCCGACGGGCCAGGCGCACCGGCGTCACGACCTGCCTGGTCACCAGCCAGGCAACGAACCCGAGCAGGACGACGAGCAACGCGCCGGTGGTGATGAGCGCGCCGCGTACGACGAACAGTGACTGTTGCTGCTCGTCGAGCGGGTACACGTAGAAGAGCGCGTACCGCTGGCCGTTTCCGGTCACCGTGATCTGACTGCCCACGGCGATCCCGGGGACCGACTGCAGCCGCGGGTCGTCATAGGTCACCCGGGTGTAGGCGTACCAGGTCCCCGGCTCGCCCGCGACCCGCGTCATCAAGGACTGAGGGATCGACGCCTCGGGATCGATGTCGCCGGAGAACAGGCTGCCACCGGTGGCGGCGGCATCGCCGGCGGCCGGCGCGAGCGGGCCGATGATCGCCACGGAGAACTCGTCGCGCGCCTCGTCACGTGGGGCCAACGTCTCGATCAGGCCTTTGAGCAGGGGACCGACATCGAACTGGTCGGCGATCTCGGCGCCGTCCAGCTTGGACTGAGCGGCGACAGCGCCGGATCTGGCCTGGGTGATCGACGCCTGCTCCTTGCTGTCGAGGAGCCCGTTGGTGACCTGACGCAGCAAGATCATGCCCGCCAACAAGGTGAGCATCGTCGACAGCACGACGGTCCCGATCACCACCCGGGCCTGGATCGACCGACGCCAGACCCGGCTCAGCTCGCGGAGGGGGGTGACGACGACGCGTCCGACCGACCGGAGCCCGGCGGCCAGACGCGACGACGGACTGCGCGCCTCCCCGACTGGGCCTGCCACCGGACTCCTCGACTCCCGAGAGCTGTGAGCTCTCGCGGTGCTGTGTTGACGTCGTTGCTAGTGAGTGCTGACCGGTTCGCCGGCCTTGTAGCCCACGCCTCGGACCGTGAGCACGATCTGCGGGTTCTCCGGATCGAGCTCGACCTTGGAGCGCAGCCGCTGGACGTGCACGTTGACCAGTCTGGTGTCCGCCGCGTGTCGATAGCCCCAGACCTGCTCGAGCAAGACCTCGCGGGTGAACACTTGCCACGGTTTGCGGGCCAGGCAGACGAGCAGGTCGAACTCCAGCGGGGTGAGGGACAGCACCTCGTCCCCGCGCTTGACCGTGTGCCCCGCGACGTCGATGACCAGGTCACCGATCGACAGCGCCTCAGGCGCTGCCTCCTCGAACTTGCGCAGTCGGGCACGCAGCCGGGCGACGAGCTCCTTGGGCTTGAACGGCTTGACGACGTAGTCGTCGGCCCCGGACTCCAGGCCGACCACGATGTCGACGGTGTCGCTCTTCGCCGTGAGCATGATGATCGGGACGCCTGACTCGGCGCGGATCTCCCTGCAGACGTCCACGCCGTCCTTGCCGGGCAACATCAGGTCCAGCAGCACCACGTCGGGCTTGAAGTCACGCACGACCGTCATCGCTCGGTCACCGGAGGAGCACACCCGTGGCTCGAACCCTTCGTTGCGCAGCACGATCGTCAGCATCTCCGCCAGCGACGAGTCGTCGTCGACCACCAGGATCTTCCCGCGGTGGTGCCGCACGGACTCCACCGCGTTGGCCGGACCTGCGTTCACTGCACACCCCTGTTCCACCCAAGTCGCCGACGGACCACGCCTTGGCCCGTTCGCCGACAGCCGATGCCCTGACCGGGCACGGAGACCATCGTGGCACGGCCCGGCCCTACGCAAAGGGTACGTCGCCGCTCCGGTATCACCGCGACGACGCGGTCGAAAGACCAGGTCAGACGCGCCCCACCACGTTGGTCAGCCGCGCGCCCGCAGCTCGGCCAGGTGCTGGGAAACGCTCAGTAGCGGTAGTGCTCGGACTTGTACGGGCCCGACGTCGGGATGCCGAGGTACTTGGCCTGCTCCTCGGTCAGCTCGGTGAGACGGACGCCGAGTGCTCCGAGGTGCAGCCGCGCAACTTCCTCGTCGAGGTGCTTGGGCAGCACGTAGACGTCGATCGGGTAGTCGTCGGTCTTGGTGTACAGCTCGATCTGCGCCAGCACCTGGTTGGTGAAGGAGTTCGACATCACGAACGAGGGGTGACCGGTCGCGTTGCCCAGGTTCATCAGCCGACCCTCGCTGAGCACGATGATCGTGTTGCCGTCCGGGAAGCTCCACAGGTCGACCTGCGGCTTGACGGTCTTGCGCTCGATGCCGGGGAACGACTCCAGCCCGGCCATGTCGATCTCGTTGTCGAAGTGGCCGATGTTGGCCAGGATCGCCTGGTGCTTGAGCCGGGACATCTGCTCGACCGTGACGACCTTGTAGCAACCGGTGGCCGTGATCACGATGTCTGCGGTCTCGATGACGTCGTCGAGCGTCGACACCTGGTAGCCGTCCATGGCGGCCTGCAGAGCGCAGATCGGGTCGACCTCGGTGACGATGACGCGGGCGCCCTGCCCACGCAACGACTCAGCGCAGCCCTTGCCCACATCGCCATAGCCGCACACGACCGCCACCTTGCCGCCGATGAGGACGTCCGTGGCGCGGTTGAGGCCATCGATCAGCGAGTGACGGCAGCCGTACTTGTTGTCGAACTTCGACTTCGTCACGGAGTCGTTGACGTTGATCGCCGGGAAGAGCAGGGCGCCGTCACGCTGCCGCTCGTAGAGCCGGTGGACACCGGTGGTGGTCTCTTCGGTGACGCCCTTGATGCCGTTGGCCACCGAGGTGAACTTGGTCGGCTCGTCGGCGACGGTCCGGGTGAGGACCTTCAGGATCTCGCGCAGCTCGACGTTGTCCGTGGACTCCGGAGCGGGGACCGACCCCTCCTTTTCGTACTCAACGCCGAGGTGAACCAGCAAGGTGGCGTCGCCACCGTCGTCGAGGATCATGTTGGGGCCGTCCGCGCCGGGCCAGGTGAGGATCTGCTCGGTGCACCACCAGTACTCCGCGAGGGTCTCGCCCTTCCAGGCGAACACGGGCACGCCTTGGGGGTTGTCCGGCGTCCCGTCAGGACCGACGGCGATCGCTGCCGCGGCGTGGTCCTGGGTCGAGAAGATGTTGCAGCTGGCCCAGCGCACCTCGGCGCCGAGCGCGGTCAGCGTCTCGATCAGCACGGCCGTCTGCACCGTCATGTGCAGGGATCCGGCGATCTTGGCACCCGCCAGCGGCTGGGAGTCGCCGTAGCGCTCACGCATCGCCATCAGGCCGGGCATCTCATGCTCGGCGAGGGTGATCTCGGTACGGCCGAAATCGGCCAGCGTCAGGTCGGCAACCTTGAAGTCCATGCGGACCAGGATAGGGGCTGAGCCGGCAGGCTCCGAATCGAGGCAGCGGCTGCACAAGCTTCGGGACTGCGGTGCTCAGTGAGCCGACGCTGGCTCATGGGGCCGAGCCCGGCGGCTTCGCCGCTGGGCTCGTCCAGCGTTTGATGTCGGGCTCGATGAAGATGTACTGGGCCTCGGGGACGACGGCACGGATCCGCAACTCGGCCTCGTTGATCGCGTCGGAGATGACCTGGGCGCTGTCGGTCGGTGTCACCGCGATCTTGCAGGCCACCAACAGCTGCTCCGGGCCGATGTGCAAGGTCCGCAGGTGGAGCACCTCCAGCACCGCTTCCCCTTCGAGGATGCTGCTTTCGATGAGGTCCCGGTCACCGACCTCGGCGGACTCACCGAGCAACAGGCTCTTGGTCTCGATCGCGAGCACCACCGCGACAGCCACCAGCAGCAGCCCGATCCCCGCGGTTCCGATCACGTCCCAGTATCCGTTGTCGGTGACCAGCGTCAGTCCGACACCGAACAGCGCGAGGACCAGTCCGATCAGGGCAGCGAAGTCCTCGAGCAGCACCACCGGGAGCTCAGGGGCCTTGGCGTTGCGGATGAAGCGGATCCATCCCTCCTCGCCACGGATCTTGTTCGACTCCACGATGGCGGTGCGAAACGACAGACCCTCCATCACGATGGCGGCGCCGAGGACCACCAGAGGCACCCACCACCAACGACTCGTGAGCAGCTCGTTCTCCACGCCGTCCTTGACCTCGTGGTACTTGTGGTAGGCCTCGTAGAGAGCGAAGAGGCCGCCGACCGAGAACAGCACGATCGAGACGATGAAGGCGTAGACGTAGCGCTCACGACCGAACCCGAACGGGTGGTTCACCGTCGGAGCTCGCCTGGCCCGCTTCGACCCCAGCAGGAGCAGACCTTGGTTGCCGGAGTCGGCAATGGAGTGGATCGACTCCGCCAGCATCGAGGAGGCGCCCGTCAGCGCCCACGCGAGCAGCTTGGTCACCGCGATTCCGAGGTTGGCCAGCAGGGCCGCAACGATGGCGCGGGGCGAGCTCTCAGCGCTCATGACAACTCCTCAGCTGCGGGGACGGCGGTGGTGGTCAGGACTTGTCGGAGGCGCTGCGGCCGAGTCCGACGCCGAGGTAGGTCGCCGCGTAGCGACCCGTCGTGAGCAACGCGGCATACCTGCCCGTGCCCGGCCCCTCGGTGGCCGCGATCGTCTGGTGTCGGATGTCGTGGGCGCCCGCGGTGGCAGTGAGGGCACCCCGGTGCTCGCGCACCGATGGATCCTCGGCACCGTCGTCGAGCATCAGCAGACTGGGGCGGTTGGCGTCGGACGCGGTCTCCGCGAACGGGTCGGCGAACAGGTCCCGGGCCGGCGTGGCCTCCAGGACGGGGAGCAGATGACCCGCATCGGCGGCGAGAGCCGGCCGTCCGGTCGTACGCCGGATCGCCTCGGCAACACGGCGGGCCGCTCGTGCCGCCAGCACCGATCCGCCCCACACCAGCGGTGCCGAATCGGCGAGGAACAGCGCCAGGTCCTTGGCCGGGTTGCTCGAGATGTCGCGATGAGGAGAGCAGTCGACCGCGACCTGGTCCAGGACGCGCGCCACGACGTCGGCGTCGAGCTCGGGTCCGACTCCGATGGCGTGCAACGCCTGCAACATCACCACGGCCACGGCCAGCGTGTCGTCGGTCTGTGTCGGGAGCAGACTGCTGTGCCGCCCCTCGGCATGTTCGGCCAGCACGGATCGCGCTGGGCATGCGGTGATGAGCGAGCAACCTCGGCGCACGGCCTCCCGCACCGCCGACGCCGTCTCCGCGTCGCCGCCCTCGGGAGCCAGGACCACCACCAGGTCGAGTGCACCGGCCCAGCCCGGCAGTCCTGGGCCCGGCCACGCCACGAACGGAACCGGGCACCAGGGTTCGAGGACCGCTCGCAGCAGCCGGGCGTCGGCACCCGCCGCGACAATGGCCCTCGGTGGCCCGTCACCGGACAGTTCCTCGATCGCCTGCGCCGCGCCCCCTGCTTCCAGCCGGACCCGAGCCCCCGACCCCGCGAGCCAGCGCAGCGGCTGGTCGGCGGCCCCCAGCGCCGCGGGGTCGTCGAGCCGGGTGTCGTCGAAGACCTCGGACATGACTCAGGCCCCGGAGTCGTCGTCCTGGGCGTCATCGGTCGGGGCGGGCTGCGCACGCCTGGCCTCGTCCACGAGCATCACCGGGATGTCATCGCGGACTGGATAGATCAGGCCGCAGCCGGTACAGACGAGCTCGTCGTTGTCGTGGTCGGCGCGCAACGTGCCCTTGCAGTCCGGGCAGACCAAGATCTCCATCAGCACGGGGTCCAGCTTCACGCGTCTCTCACTTCCTAGAAAGGTGCAGTCCTGAAGGTGCGGTGTCGACAGTGCGGTCCTGGGTGGTGCAGTTCTGGCAGTGCACCGGCGGCTCTTCTGCCATCGCCATCCTTGCAGAGCCGGTGGTCAGGGATCGATCTCGCTGGGGTCGCGTCCGAGCAGCTCCGCGATGTACTCGACGAGCACCTCGTTGACGAGGGCCGTCCGCTCCGTCTGGGTGACGGCCCGCAGCTCGACCGGTCGGCGGAACACCACGATCCTGGCCGGGGCGTTGCCGCGCGCCGGGACGCACGACCCGAACGGCACCGGGTCGTCAGTCCACTCGTCGGGGATCTGCGGGACGTCCTCGGTTCCGAACTCCACGTCCTCGAGCTCGGACTCCCAGCGAGCCACCAGGCGCTCGACCAGTGCCAGCACCAGCTCATCGAACGCTGCGCTGCGCGAAGGTCGGACGTGAGTGCCCTCAGGGCTGAGCGGGCCGGGCAGCGTCAGCGGTCCCCGCGGCCCGCGTCCATGACGGTCCCGCGACGATCCCGTACGCCGCCCCACGACGCCAGGGGTCGGCACGGTCAGAGGACGGCGGCTCACGCGCTCACCGTACTGGGCGTAGGCCGCCCGCCGGTGCACGACCGGCGTCCGCTGTCGTGGCGCGGTGGCACTCGCCGGTGCGTCGCCTCGCAGCATCGGACAGCAGCGGACACCGCCGTCAATACCGAGCACACCGGCACCGGGGCGATACCGTCAGGCCGTGAGTCGTCGACGTGTGTGCAGCCGCAATGCCTGCGGTTCGGCCGCCGTCGCGACACTGACCTACGTCTACTGCGACCAAACGGCCGTGCTCGGGCCGCTGGCCACCTACGCCGAACCCCACGCCTACGACCTGTGCGACTTCCACGCGGAGCGGTTGAGTGCGCCGCGGGGCTGGGAAGTGATTCGGTTGGCGGCCGACCCGTCCTCGCTGGGTCCCACCGAGGACGACCTGCTCGCCCTGGCCGATGCCGTCCGTGAGGCAGCGAGACCCCGGACGCCCGATGAGCCGGTGGGTGCCGGCGTCGAGGTCGGACGGCGTGGGCACCTGCGCGTGCTCCGCTCGACCGACGCGTGAGCCGGCTGAGCCCACGCCTCTGATCAGCCCGCCGGGCGCACCGCTGGTCGGGTGACCGTGGTCGGCCCGGACACGATCGGGATGGCCGAGACGCCGGCCGGGCCGTGATACGTCGCAACGCCCTGCAGGCGGCTCCCGTCATCCACGGTGGCGACCAGGTAGGTCGTTGCGCGCGCAACTCCCACGTCGACGGTCTTCGTCGTCTTGGCCTTGACCGCGACCCTCGTGGGTTCGCCCACCGGCTTGCCGCTGTCGTCATAGCCCTGTACGCGCACGGCGCCCCCACCGGCCTGCGCGCTCGCGAAAGCCAACGAGAGCCGGGTCCCCGCGAAGGCGGGAATCACCGCAGGTCCATCCAGCACCTGGCTGCTCGACGACGAGCTGAGATCGACCGGCGCGGACGCGTTCTCGCTGAGCAGGCTCGCGAGCACGATGGACTGTTCCTGGTCGGTCGTGACCAGCAAGGCAGCAGCGGAGGCCTCCGTGTCGGCGCTGACGTTCTTCACCACGGTCCGACCTGGCTTGATGCGGAGGTTGGTGAGCGACTTCGGCGTGAACGGGCCGTTCACATCGAGCACTCTCACCTGGACCAGCGCCTCGCGGCCGGAAGGGTTGGTGATGACCAGATGCTGCTCGCCGTCGCCGCTGTCGCCGGCGTTGACGAGGACCTCGGTGGCAGGCGGCTCTGAGCTCGCCAGCCATTCGTTGCCGGCCGGGCTGACCCCGTTGACGCGAGCTAGGTTGACTGCCGCGGCCACGCGACCGCGGGTGGCCTTCACCCGCAGCGTCAGCGCGTCCCGGCCAGGGGCGAACCTCGCCAGGTCGAGACTCTGCCGGGAGCGCGGAGCAATCGGGATGCCGCGGGCTCCGACCGCTGACTCGATCCCCTTGGGGCCGTAGAAGGTCAGATCAACCACGGCGACGGCAGGCGTCGGGTTGGACAGCACCAGCCGGGAGATCGAGCCGACGGAGGTGTCCACGCCGGCGAACCACCACGAGTCGCCGGTCGGCGTGCACGGCGCGACCGCGAGCCCGACGTCCTGGCCCTCCGCGAGCACCGTGCGCTGGGCGGCATACGCCGCGGGGGCGAGCCGCCCGACTGCGTCGACGGTGACCGAGGGAGCCGCGAGAGGGCCGAGTCGCGTCACGATCGGGACTCCGACCTGCTTGGTCTCGGCGACCGGCTGCTGCTGGGCCGTGTCCGTGGAGAGGGCACGGGCCGCCAGACTGCCATCGCCAGGGTCGCCGGAGGTCCCGTCCGAGCCGGTGGGCGGCGCCACAGCCAGCAGATCCGTGACGACTCCTTGACCCGTGCTGGTCTCCGGGCAGCTCAGCTGAGCCTGAGACGTGGGCATCTGGTCGGGCGTGACGTCCACGCGGGCCGGTACCGGCGCAAGCGTCCCGGTGACGGCGATCGCGGCCACGGCGGCGACCACCATGGCGGTGGCAGCGGCGGTGACGCGAGCCTCGGACAGCCGTGTCACTGCTCCTCCTCGACATCGCCGGAAGCAGCTGTCGGCTGGATCGACGGGGACGCCAGCACCAGCAGCACCAGGATCACCAGGGCCTGTGTCAACAACCACCAGGTCCGGTGACCACCCGGATCGACGGTGATCGACCCAGCGCCCGGACCGACCGCGAACCCTGCTCCCGTGCTCACCTCGACCGGGTCGAGGCGCTTGCCGTCGAGCTCGGCGGAGAAGCCGTCGTGGGCGGTCGTCGCGACGTGCAGGACGCGGTCCGAACCTGCCTTGACCTGCGTCGAGACGTGGCCGTCCTGGGAAGGCAGCACGGTGGCGTCGGAAGCCGTCCCGTCTGCGGGCTCCAGCCGCACCAGGCCAGTCGGAAGGTTGACCTGCCAGCCGGCCAGCTGCCGCGAGTTCGTCGAGGCCCGGCTGAGCCCGGCCAGACCGTCGAGCTGGGCGACCTGCTCGGTGTCGTAGGGCGCCGGCAGCACGACGTAGGCGATCCCCAGGTCCGCCAGCCGCGTCACATCCTCCGGCGTGGCCTCCGACACCAGGTCGGTGACCAGGGCGGTGAGCGCGCTGGAGGTCGCGGGGGTGATGGAGTCGTCCCCCAGCCGGTACCCGTCGCCGGCGTACAGCGTGTAGGTGTCGGAGTAGGTGACGTCGGCAGCGTCTGCGGGCTGAGTCGCCGTCGCGGAGACGACCAGGATCCGTTGCTCGGCATCAGCCCGCATCGCGTCCAGCATGTAGGCCGGAAGAGGCACGGCCTGCGAGCGCGTCAGCGATCCTTCAGGAGCCGTCCAGACCCACCAGCCCAGCCCCAGCAGGGGTCCAACGACAGCGACTGCCGACCGTGGCAGCGGCCACCGGCTGTCGCCAGCCGAAGCTGCCCGACTGGATCACCCGGCTCAGCCCATCGGCCGCCAGCCCGGCGGCGACGACAGCGGCTGCCTGCGTGACCACCAGAGGCAAGCCGACCCAGACGAACGCCTGGTCCGTGCTCCCCGCAGCGGTCACCAGGGTGCTCGCCAGGACTGCTGTCGTTGCCAGCCCGAGCACGACCACCGCCCAGGCAGCCGTGACCTGAGGTCTCCGGTCCGCGCGCAGCAGGGCGACCAGCGCCGCCAGTACCAGCCCGAAGACAGCCACCACGGGGCGTCTCCGGCAGCCGCGATCCGTCCCCACGGGAGCAGCCAGGCATGCTCGGCAGCCGACGGTGTGGCGGGGTCGACCCGCCCTGCCTCGGTGAGGAACAGGTCAGGATTCGTGAGCAGCCGCCACGACCAGGGCGCCAGCACCAGAGCAGGCAGGGCAACGGCGACCAACGGCCGCAGCAGCATCCCGGGTGAGCGCCGCCCCGAGGCAGCCAACGTGCCGACACCGGCGATGGCGACGGCTGCGGCCATCGGCCACGCCAGCGGTGCGAAGGCCACGACCAGCGCCAGCACCAAGGTGGTGGCGAACACCGCACGCCACCCGGCGGACGGCGCCGGCGAGGCCAGCGGCAGCGCAACGCGGACCAACCAGGGTAGGGCGATCACGGCCACCGTCGTGCCGAGGTGTCCCGACGCGACCGCCCCGGTCAGGACCGGCAGCAGTGCATAGCTCAGCGCCATCCACACCCGGATCGTGAGACTGTCCACCCACCGCCGGGCAAGGACATAGGCACCGACCGCCGAGAGTGGTACGGCGAGCACGACGATCAGCTGGACGGTCAACCACGACTTGCCCAGGAGGATCGCGGAGAGGACAGCGAGCACCCCGACATAGGGCGAGGGCGCTTGGCGCGAGCCTGGGCCTACGTGGTGCCAGGACTCGGTGTAGATCTGCCACCAGCTGCCGCCACCTTCAGGCGCCGGCAACAGCGCTCCACCTTGGAGCCAGCCGCCGCCCCACAGGTCGCGGGTGGCCAGCGCCGCGGCCGCGGTGAGCACGGTGAAGATCGTGAACACCGGATGGGCGATCATCCAGGCCACCGGTCCGGCGCCTACCGGGAGGTTGACCGCGTCGTCGGGAACGGGACCGGACTCCACCGCGTCGACTCCCGCCGCGCCGGACCTCCGGCGTCGCGCGGCCGCGGCAACCTGCGCCGCGGTGTCACGGACGCTCCCCGCGAAGCGGCTCAGCAGCGAGTCGAGCCCGTTCGCGTACGGCGTCCACCAGGGCGGCAGCAAGGCCCGGACGGCACCATGCGGACGCCGTCGAGGTGCTGCGTCGACGGGAACGAGCCCCGATGATGCTGCCCGGCCGTCCGAGCACGCTGATCATCGCGAGCAGCTCGTCACCTGCCGCGGTCGGCAGCTTGCCGACCAAGTAGGCCAGCGAGCGCGAAGAACCGAACCGAACGCCAACCGCACGTACTGGAAGGGCAGCGCAGCGGCCCGGCAGTTGGCGAGGAGGGTGAACAGCGCCGCCTGGCGGTCGGCGCGGTGCGGGCTGCTCGGCAGGTCGGCTACGGCCAGAGGTCGTACGCCGCGGGTGGCGGCCTCGGCATGGAAGATCACCGCCTCCGGCGCGACGACCACGCGGCCTCCCGCCTTGGTGACCCGCCAGCCGAAGTCGAGGTCGTCGCGAAACAGCGGCAGCCGCTTCTCGAAACCGCCGAGACGGTCCCACGTCTCGCGGCGTACCAGCATCCCGGCGCTGCTCACCGACAGCACATCACGCTGCTCGTCGTGCTGGCCCTGGTCGTACTCACCGATCTCCACGCCGGTCTCGCGATGCCCCGTGCCTGTGATGGTGACGCCGACTTCGAGCAGTCGACGGGCACGCGGCCATGCCCGGACGCGACCGCCGACGACGCTGATCGAAAGGTCGGAGGTGCCGACCGCGAGCAGGTGCTCGAGCGCATCCGGGGCCGGTGCGCAGTCGTCGTGCAGCAGCCACAGCCATTCATCGGGACCGGCTTCTGCGTCCGGACCTTCGAGGTCGAGAGCGTGCTGGACGGCGGCACCGAAGCCGGTCCTGCTGTCCACGACCTGGACCGCCGTGGGGCCGAGGACGTCGGTCATCAGTTCCGCGGTCCGGTCCGCCGACCCGGTGTCGACCGCGATCAAGCGGTCGGGGAAGCGTGTGCTGGCCTCGAGCGCGGTGAACAGGTTCGGCAGCCAGCGCACGCCGTCGTGGGCCACGATCACGGCGGTGACCCGAGCCGGACGACCGCTGCCACCGGCCGACGTCAACGTCTCCCCAGCGCCGTGGTGAGCAGTCATGTCTGAGCGAGAACCTTGGGGGTGGGGGAAGCCGGGGCGGGCTCGCGCGTCGGCGAACCCGCCCTACCCTAGCGGCCCGATGTCACGGGCCGGTCAGCACCGCGTCCTCAGGACCGGAGCGCGGGTGCGACGCGCGACGGGAACGTCTCAGACCGCCCGCTTCTTGAGCTTGCGGCGCTCGCGTTCGGACAGACCTCCCCAGATCCCGAAGCGCTCGTCGTTCATCAGGGCGTACTCCAGGCACTCCCCGCGAACGTCGCACGACAGGCAGACCCGCTTGGCCTCTCGTGTCGAGCCGCCCTTCTCGGGGAAGAACGCCTCCGGGTCCGTTTGCGCGCACAGCGCGCGCTCTTGCCACATCAGTTCCTCAGCGCCGCCGTCGAGCACTTCGAGCTCTCGCACGCCTGCCTCCTCGACCCTTGGGTGCTACCGGATGTCGGCCGTTCCCGCGATGAACGACACACGTGAAATTACATGCCCGTGAGTACCGTGCCGTCAAGCGGGATGGACAAAAAAACCCGCGACACGCCGCAGAAATCCTTGCGGACGACCCGAACAGCCCATCCGTGATGACCCGAAAGGACTAGTCCGGGCGATCTGCCCGCCTGGCCAGCCCCGATCCGGCACCGCCGGGATCGCCCAGCGCCGCGGACCAGCGGTCGCGCGGCGCTGTGATCTTGCTGACACTCGGCGTCGGGTGCTCCGAACGGCTACTGCCGGGGCTGCTGCCACCAGCCTTGCTGGGGCGGTGGGGAGTCATCCCCGTCGGTGGGCTCGTCGTCGGGACGGCTCGCCGGCGTGGCCCCGTCGGACGGGTCCGTCGCCTCGGGCTGCCCGCTCCACACCTGGGTCTCGTCCGCGGCCGGCGCGGCGCTGTGGGAGGGCGCGGCGTACGGCTGCTCCGGCGACTGTTGGGCCTCGGGCTCCGTGGCGGGTGCGTCCCAGCTCTGCTGCGGCTGGTCACCTTGGGTCCAACCCGAAGGCTGGTCCGGCTGGCCCCAGGTCGCGGCCGGCTGACCTTGCTGCTCGGCCTGGGCGGCCGACTGGTCGCCCCAACCGCCCGGCGTCCCGGTCCCCCACGCCTGAGCCTGCTGCTGACCCTGGTCGTAGGAGCCCTGCTGACCCTGGTCGTAGGAGCCTTGCTGTCCCCACGCCTGGCCTTGCTGTCCCCACGCCTGACCCTGCTGGCCCTGGTCGTACGAGCCCTGGGGCTGGCCCCACTGAGCCTGCTGGCCGGGCTGACCCTGCTGACCCTGCTGACCCTGGTCGTAGTAGCCCTGCTGGCCCCATTGACCCTGCTGCTGACCCCAACCGGCGGGTTGCTGCGCTGGAGCCGCCTTCGGGAAGGTCTGGAAGACGCTGAAGGCGTAGAACGCCACCAGGCCGAGCAGCCCGAGCTGGGCGATGCCGAGGAAGATCCCGACGACCTTGCCGGCGAAGAACACGCCGTTGAAGAACGAGATGCCGTTCCCCTGGTCGGAGCCGAAGGCAGCCAGCCAGCAGATCAGACCGAGCAGGAACGCGAGGCCGGCGATGCCGAGGGCAGCCGTGACCACCGTCTTGGCGTTCGGGCTCTTCTCACCCCACGCCGTCACCAGGATCACGGCGCCGACCAGCGACACCAGAAGGAGCGGGTTGGAGAACAGGTAGCCGAACAGCGCTGCCTTGTCGGAGAAGCTGGCTCCACGCAGATCGTCCCCGCTCTTGAACAGCAGAGCCAAGCCGCTGATGACGTACAAGCCGGCGACGCCCAACAGACCGTAGGCGAAGATCTCGCGATGCTTCCTGGTCGTGTCCGTGACCACTGGTAACCCCCTGATGGGTGTCGAAGGAGTGCTGATCGGAAGTGATCCAGCCTCGTCGGTACGGCAGCCTCCGGCCTTCCCGGGGCGCGCACGCCATAGCCTGCCACAAGCGCGGCCCGAGCGAATGTCGCGGCGGTCGTTACGCTCGACGCCATGCGACTGACCGTGCTCTCCGGCGGCATCGGTGGTGCCCGATTCCTCTCCGGCCTCCTCGATGCGCTCGCCGCGCTGCCCGGCGGCCGGGCGGACAACCCCGTCACGGTGATCGGCAACACCGCTGACGACATCTGGCTGTTCGGGCTGAAGGTCTGTCCGGACCTCGACACGGTGATGTACACGCTGGGGCACGGCATCGACCGCGAGCGCGGCTGGGGTCGGCAGGACGAGACCTGGCACGCGAAGGAGGAGCTCGCCGCGTACGGCGTCGAGCCGACCTGGTTCGGGCTCGGGGATCGCGACCTCGCCACCCACGTGGTCCGCACCCAGATGCTCGGGGCCGGCTTCTCGCTCACCGAGGTCACCGCCGCCCTGTGCACCCGATGGCAGCCGGGGGTCACCTTGCTGCCGATGAGCGATGACCGGGTGGAGACACACGTCGTCATCGACGCGGAGCCGGACGACCCGGATGCTCAGGGTGGGCGCAAGGCCGTGCACTTCCAGGAGTACTGGGTCCGACTGCACGCTCCAGCGGCACACGCCGTGATCCCCGTGGGCGCCGACATCGCGGCACCGGCTCCGGGCGTGATCGAGGCCATCGAGCAGGCCGACGTCGTGATCCTGCCGCCGTCCAACCCGGTGGTCTCCATCGGCACGATCCTGGCCGTCCCTGGAGTGGCCGACGCCGTACGCCGCACGACGGCGTCCGTGGTCGGAGTCAGCCCGATCATCGGCGGCGCGCCGGTTCGTGGGATGGCGGACAAGCTGTTGCCGTCCATCGGCGTCGACGTCACCGCGTTGGCGGTGGCCGAGCACTACGCAGCACGCAGCCGGGGCGGGCTCATCGACGGCTGGCTGGTCGATGACGCGGATGCGCAGTCCGTCGCGGCTCTCGAGGCGGCCGGGCTGCGCGCAGCCGCCGTGCCCCTCCTGATGACCGATGCCGACGCTGCCCGGGCGCTCGCCCAGGAAGCGCTGTCCCTGGCCTGGCCCGAGCACGTCGCGTGAGCGACGCTTCCCCGGCGCCGATCCTCGAGGTCACCGGGATCGCCTGGCCGGAGGTGCTCGCCGGAGATGATCTCGCAGCGCTGCTGCTCGCTCATGCCGAGCTGCGTGACGGTGACGTCGTCGCGCTGACCAGCAAGGTCGTCAGCAAGGCCGAAGGCCGTGCGGTGCGCGGCCCACGAGCCGGCGCCGTCGCAGGAGAGGTCATTCGTGTGCTGGCCCGTCGGGGCGAGTCGGTGATCGCTGAGACCCGGCACGGGCTGGTGCTGGCGGCCGCGGGGGTCGACTCCTCGAACGTCGCGACCGACACGTGCCTGCTTCTTCCGCTCGATCCTGACGCCTCGGCCCGGGAGATCCGCGACACCGTGCAGGAGACCGCAGGGGTCACCATCGGTGTGGTCATCACCGACACTGCCGGCCGGGCCTGGCGAAACGGCCAGATCGACCTGGCCATCGGGTGTTCCGGCATCGCGGCGCTGTCGGATCTCTCCGGGACCGTCGACCCGTACGGCAACGAGCTGGTCGTGACTGCTCCGGCGCTGGCCGATGAGATCGCCTCGGCCGGTGACCTCGTCAAGGGCAAGACCAGCGGACGGCCGGTCGCCGTGCTGCGTGGTCTCGATCAGCTGGTTCTGCCTGCTGGCGAGCACGGGCTCGGGGCGGCCGAGCTGGTCCGCCCCAGCGAGCTGGACCTCTTCGGTCTGGGTGCCCGGGAGGCGGCGCTCGCTGCCGCGCTTCGCAACGACGAGGTGGCGCTGGCTCACTTCCCGCCACGCGTCCCCGTGGACCCGGACCCGTTCGCAGGCCTCAGCAGCGCCGACGCCGACGTACGGGTCGCCGTGAGCTCCACGATCGATCCGGAAGGCTGGATGGTGGAGATCTCGGTCAGCGCGTCTGCAGGCCCCGCGAGCTGGGTTCATGCCGGTCGGCTCTGGGAGCGGTGCGAGGTGCTGGCTGCGGCGTATCGGCTGCGTGCGGCCGCTACCGGCAGTGCTGGGCCGCCTATGGACAGCGGGCCTCCCATCTTCGAACCGCTCGTCAACCCCGCCCTCGGTGCTGGACCGATGCAGTGGAAGCGCCTCGTCTCTGCGCACTGGGTCGTGACCTAAGATGACCGCCGACGCCGATGGCACCCGGAAGGCCTGAACCACTTGAGCAAGCAGAAGACGAACCGTGAACGCCGCGAGATGGTCGAGCAGATGCGCAAGCAGGCTCGCGCCAAGGAGCGTCGGCGCACGCTCATCGTGATCGCCGCCTGCGTCGCAGTGGCCCTGGTGATCACCGGACTGGCCGGCTGGAAGGTCTACCAGGACAACCGGGAGAAGGACCGGCTCGCCCAGCAGTCGCTGTCCAGCATCGGCAAGGCGGCGGAGGCAGCAGGCTGCGGGAGCATCCAGGAGTCGGACGCCTCGGGGCAGGGGGATCACACGACCTCCCCGGTCGACTACTCGGTGGTGCCTCCGGCCTTTGGGGCTCACAACCCGCAGCCCGACCAGTCCGGCAAGCACTTCTACACCGCCGACGACCGGCCGGCTGTCGAGGTGCTGGTCCACAACCTCGAGCATGGCTGGACGATCGTCTGGTACGACGAGTCCATCGCCGGCGACAGCGAACAGATGAAGCTGCTCAAGGCCACCTCCGCCAAGTTCGACGCGCAAGGCGATGCCTTCACGGCACACATGATCATCGCCCCGTGGACCGCTGATGACGGCAACGGCCGGCCGATCCCCGACGGCAAACACATCGCCTTCACCCACTGGTCCATCCACCAGCCGGTCTTCGATGCCAAGACGTTCAAGCAGGACCCGTCTTACGGTGAGAGCCAGTACTGCGACACCTTCTCCGGCGGCGCGCTCGGCGATTTCATGAAGAAGTTCCCTTACGACGACGCGCCCGAAGGCAGCATCTGGCACCAGTAACGCCCCCGGCCAGACAGAATCGGCGTCCATGAGGCTGATACTCGCCACCTTCGCCATGGGCGTGCTGTCGGCCGTCGTGCCGCTGGTCAACATGGAGGCCTACATCGCCGGCATCGCCGCGCTGATCGGGGACATCAACATCTGGCTGATCGCCCTGGTGGCGGGGGTGGGTCAGGCGGTGGGCAAGATCCCTTGGTACGAGGTGAGCCGCCGGTCGATGGACTGGTCCTACATCAAGAAGAAGATGGCGCAGCCGGAGTGGCGGCGGCGGTACGAGAGCGTCAAGGGCACGGTGGACGACCGGCCCTGGGTCGGGATCGCGATGCTGTTCGCGTCCTCGCTCCTCGCTGTGCCACCGCTCGCGATCACGGCCGTCCTGGCCGGCCAGCTCCGGTTCAACCGGCTGGCGTTCCACGCCACGATCATCGTGGGCCGGTCGCTGCAGTTCGCGGCTCTGCTCGGCGGAGTGGCCTGGCTGACGCAGCAATGATCATGCAGGGGCGCCCGGCCACCCCGTGAAGGGTGACCGGGCGCGTTCTCAACTGCTCGAGTCTGGATCTCGGTGCGTCAGACCCGAAGCACGTTGAGGATCTGGTTGAGCTTGTTGATCAGCTTGAGCAGGTTGAGCAGGCCGGTCTGGTCCAGCAGGCCTGCCACGGCACAGATCAGGTTGCCGAGCAGAGCACCCGCGCCCGAGGAGGCGACGATGTTCAGCACGACCTTGTCGAGGTGCACCTTCAGACCGAGCAGGTTCAGGTCCAGCGGCCCGAGCACCAGGTCGAGGACCTGGCAGTTGGCCTTGGCCTTCTGAACGGTGCCCTTGTTGATCGGGATCGAGACGAACTTGGTGTCGCGACCCCGCAGACTGCCGTCAGACCGACGCAACGTCGCGTTGAGGGTGCCGACGGCGTACGTGGCGCCGTTCTTGACGATGAAGCGGTCGGGCACGAACGTGCCACGAACCGTGCCCTGACCGCGGTTGAACGTGCCGCGGACCTTGGTGGTCAGGGTTCCCGCCTTCGGGCCTGCTGAGGCGGAACGGAAGGCTGTCGTGGGTGCGGACTGGTGAACGGTCGGTGCGGACTTCGCGGGGGCAGCGTCCGCGCCCGGAACCATCGAGACGACGACGGCTGTGGCGAGGGTGGCGGCGAGGCCGGCGGCCCCACCAGTGAAGAGTTTCATGCGTGTCTCCCTCCAAGAGAACGTCGGGAGCGGGGTACCCGAGGACCGGAGGGACAAACCGTCCAGATGCCATGATCACCTGATTCAACCGATTTCGTGGTTCTGGAGTCTGGATAGGCTGAGATCGTGGCTCGGACCCTGCTCGGCGCGCTGACCTCGTCCTTGCGAGATGAGCCGGGACGTCCTTTCGTCACCTTCTACGACGATGCGAGCGGAGAGCGAGTCGAGCTGTCGTTGGCGACCTTCGACAACTGGGTGAGCAAGGTGGCCAACCTGTTCTCCGACGAGATCGGCGTGGCGCCGGGCGACCGCCTCGAGATAGCACTCCCCACGCACTGGCTGTCCCCCATCGTCGTCGTCGGTGGCTGGGCGGCCGGGCTCGCCCTGGCCGCGTCGGGGGTGCGGGAAGGATCAGACCTCCGGATCGTGGGACCCGACGCCGTCGAACGCTCCGGGTCGGCACCGACCGTCCCGACCGTCGCCTGCTCCCTGCGTCCGCTGGGCGGACGTTTCCTCCAGCCGCTGCCTCCTGGCTGGCTCGACTTCGCTGTGGAGGTCCCACCCCAGCCGGACGCCATTCTGGTCCCCCACCCGGTTGACCCCGCTGACCTCGCGATCGATGCCTCGGTCCGGCTCAGCCACGGTGAGCTCCTGGAGGTCGGCGAGCAACGGGCCTCGGGCCTGGGGCTACGGCCCGGGGGACGGCTTGCCACGGACCTCAACGCTGCCGAGCCGACCGACCTGGTGACGGCGTTGGCCGCCCCGATCGCTGCCGCCGCGTCGGTCGTCCTGGTGGTGAACGCGACGCCGGAACGCCGGGCCTTGATCGCCGAGCAGGAGCGAGTCAGCTGCGAGGCCTGGTCGAGCTGATCCGGCCCGCGTGCTGTCGAGGGCGCGGAGAGCGGGCCGTCTGCTCGGCGAGCGGCGTCGATAGGCTTCCGACATGACTGTTCTGGTGACCGGCGGAGCCGGCTACATCGGTGCCCATGTCGTGCGACTGCTGCGGGATCGTGGCGACACCGTGGTCGTCGACGACCTCAGCACCGGGTGCTGCCGCACGGGTCGGCGACGTGCCGCTGGTGCAGGTCGACATCGCCGAGGACCAGGCCGTCGACAAGCTCACGGCGCTGATCCAGGAGTACGCCGTCGACGCGGTCGTCCACATCGCTGCCAAGAAGCAGGTCGGCGAGTCCGCCGAGCGGCCGGCCTACTACTACCAGCAGAACGTCGGCGGCATGGCGAACCTCCTGCTCGCGATGGAGGCGACGAACGTCGACCGGCTGATGTTCTCCTCGTCCGCGGCGACCTACGGACTTCCCGACGTCCCGGCCGATCAGAACCTCACCGAGGACGTGCCCGGCCGGCCGATCAGCCCGTACGGCGAGACCAAGCTGGTCTGCGAGTGGATGTGCGCCGATGCTGCGGCCGCCTGGGGGCTGCGCTGGGCAGGGCTGCGCTACTTCAACGTGGCCGGATCGGGCTGGCCGGACCTCGGGGATCCTGAGGCGCTCAACCTGATCCCGATCGTCCTCAAGGCCGTGACCGACGGGCGCCAGCCGCGCATCTTCGGTGACGACTACGACACCCCGGACGGCACCTGCATCCGCGACTACGTCCACGTCCTCGACCTCGCGCAGGCACATATCGAGACGCTGGACTACCTGAGCGGTCGAACCGCCCCCACACCCTCTTCAACGTCGGGACCGGCCAGGGGTCCTCCGTGCGCGAGGTGATCGACCAGATCGCCGCGACCACCGGCTACGAGATCGACCCGCCGGTCGTCGCCCGTCGACCCGGCGACCCGGCCCGGCTCGTCGCCGATCCGACTCGCATCTCCGAGACCCTGGGCTGGACCTCCACCAAGTCGCTGGAGGACATGGTGGCATCCGCGTGGGAGGCCTGGGCGCCCAAGCCACGGCACGCCTGCGGTCGCTCCGCCACCGCGCTGAGCCGTCGGTGTCGGTCAGCCGAGGAAGTAGCCGGACCAGTCGGCCGCGAGGTACTGGCGCGGACCGAGCCCTCCGCCCGGTGACTTCGCCGACACCGCGCGGCCCGGGATCAGCCAGGTCTCGCCGTCGGCCCGCCGTCCGACCAGATCGGCCTGGCCGTCGCCGGTGAGGTCACCGACCCCGATCAGCGTGCGGTAGGCGCGGTAGCCCGAACCGATCACCCTCGGGTCGTCGAGCCCTCCCGGCCCGTTTCCGGGGTACAGCAGGATCCGGCCCGTGGCCGTCGCGCACGAGCACGTCCGGAGCGCCGTCTCGCGTCCAGAGCCCGACCGCAACGATGGTGGACCTGCTGGGGAGCGCGGACCGCATCAGGATCGGCGTCCCGAAGCCGCGGAGCCCCCGGCCGGGGTAGAGGTAGACGGCGCCACTGCGCACCTGTGCCATCAGGTCGGCGGAGCCGTCCCCGTTGAAGTCGCCGACGGGAGTGATCTGTCGACGGCCTCCCCAGCCCGGCCAACGTCCCACCGGCGCCTCGAACCCACCCATGCTGGTTCCGCGGTACAACTGCAGCGTTCCGTCGCTGGAACGGCGGGCCATCACATCGACGTAGCCGTCGCGGTCCCAATCCCCGACGACCAGCACCTTGTTGGTGCCCGGCCACGAGTACTTCCTCGGTGTGGGCGGGCGTAGCCAGTTGGACCTGCTTCCCGCGTACGTCTGCAGGCTCGAAGTCCGGGTCACCGCGACCAGGTCCGGCTTGTGGTCACCCGTCAAATCGGGGGTGACGGCGAGGAAGCGCGCGCTCGTCCTCCGGTGGCCGATGGCCGGCGAGAACGCCGTGCCGTCGACGTTGGCGTAGGTCGACACGACATGCGTCCGCGCCGACCGCGCCACCACGTCCGGGCGACGATCGCCGTTCAGGTCGACGCCTCCGGAGATGGCGTCCCGCCCGGACCAGTCGTGGGCGACGCGTAGGTTGCGCGGGAAGCCGCCCTTGCCGTTGCCGAACCACACGAAGACCGCACCATGGATGCCTCGGGTCAAGATGTCACCGAAGCCGTCACCGTTGAAGTCGCCGGCCGAGGTCACCAGGTTGAAGCCGGTCGCGTCAGCCAACGCCACCCGAGGACGCGCGAACGTCCCGTCCCCCGGCCGGGGTAGACACGAAGCTCCCCGGTGGTGCTGCTTCGTGCGATCACGTCGTTGTTGCCGTCGCCGGTGAGATCACCGGTCCCCGCGAAGAGGTCCGCGTTCGCCCACGTGGCGACGGTGTGTTCGGCGGGCCCGACACCGCCGGACTTCAGGCCGGGGTGGACGGCAGTCCTCCCGGTCGAGGCGTTGCGCGCCATCACGTCGGGCACGCGGTCGCCGGTGACGTCGCGGACGGGTACGACCCGGTCCGCTCCGGCGAATCCCGGCGACGACGCGGCTGCCGGCGGCGCGAACCCGGGCGGTCCGGACCCGCGCGACACCGAGACGCCTCCGCGGCCGTTGACGAGCAGCACGTCGGGGCGCTTGTCGCGGACGAACGAGTGCTGCATCGCCCGTCCGAGGAAGAGGTGCTGGTAGCTGCGGGCCTTGCTGATGATGGTGGGGATCTTCGCGTAGAGGTACCGGCCGGGGCAGGCGGTCTGCGCCGCGTCGCGGTGACCGCTGATCGCGTTGAACGTCCGTACCCGCCACGTTCTGCCGGGTTGCCGGGTCGGACGCCGTGCAGGCTCAGCTTCCACGCGTACAGCCGCGCATAGGCATCCACCATCGCTGCGGACGGTCGGGCTACGTCGTAGTTGCCGATGGCCGAGGCGGCGAAGGAGTTCTCGTTGTAGTTCAGCGTGTGCGCTCCGACCACCGGCAGGGTGATGCCGCCGTACCGGCCTTCCCAGATCCGGCCGAACCGGTCGATCAGATAGTTGTACCCGATGTCGCGCCAGCCCCGGCTCTGCGTGTGGTAGGCGTAGATCCCTCGCAGGATCGCGGGCACCTCTGCCCTGGAGTAGCCGTTGGCGTTGACCGTGTGGTGCACGAAGCCGGCATGCACCTCGCCGTACTCCACGCAGCAGTCACGCAGACGCTCGTCGGCACCCCAGTCGCTGCGCGAGAAGATCGTCGGCATCGGTGTCGCCGGCCGGGTCGTCACCGGGGTGTTCGTCGCCGTCGTGGCCTTGGCACTCGTCGTCCCGGTCGTGTCAGACACCGAGGGAGCGGAGATCTCCGCGGCCTCGTCGGGGGTGATCGGGTCCGGGCTGGCGTCCGCCGGCGAGGATCCCGGGTCCACCACGTCCAGCGACAGACCGGTCGGGGCGCGACCGGTGTCGCTCAGGACCCGCAGCTGCACCTCGTCGACCGCCCCGGCCACGAACGGATCCGTGCCGGGCCGGGCTTGCTTCGCCTCCTCCGAGGCCGGGCTTGGCCCGTGCTCGGCGTCGTACTCCATCGGGGTCCAGCCCGACCACTCGCCGTCGGTCCGGGTGCGCACCGCCAGGCTGAGCCCACGCGGTGCCGCCCCGCTCCAGGTGACGCCGGTGACGGCGAAGCCGTGGGCGGGCTCGGGGCTCGACAGGGCGGCCAACCGGTGACTCGACGCAGTCTTGTCATCACCGAGTGTGCGTAAAGCGCTCTCGCTGATCCCGTGCACGGCATACGATCGGACCGTCGGGTCCACCGGGTGCGGGGTGTCCGCCCCGACCGAGGCGGGCCGTGCGGCCGACGTGGTCCGGGTCGCACCAGCCAGGGAAGTGTCTGCTGACGCGGACCCTGCCAGACCGAGGCGAGCAGCGCCGGCACCGCCAACGTCGCGACGACTCGGGGCAAGCGGAATGCAGTGCGCACAGGGACTCCCACACGTATCAGTGATCACTTGAGCACCAATTGTCACTGCCGTCACAGCACTGTGTACGCCGTATCGGTGAACTACAGCCGCGTAGTTCGGCGCGGACGATCTCAGTCGTCGTCTTCGGCCAGCTCGTAGCCGAGCTTGCGCACGGCGTCCTCGGCGGTGCCCTCGAAGACCATCCGCCCCTGCTCGAGCACCAGTCCCCGGTTGCAGAGGTTGACCACTGCTTCGGGCTGTGGCTGACGTAGACCATCGTCTTCCCCTCGCCTTGAGCTCCCGGATCTTGCGCATGCACTTGCGCTTGAACGGCTGGTCGCCGACCGCGAGCATCTCGTCCATCAAGAAGATGTCGCACTCGGTGTGGATGGCGACCGCGAAAGCGAGCCGCATGAACATGCCGGACGAGTAGTGCCGCACCTCGGTGTTGAGGAACTTGCCCATCTCGGAGAACTCGACGATCGAGTCGAACTTCGCGTCGGTCTCCTCCTCGCTCATGCCGAGGATCGCGGCGTTGAGGTAGACGTTCTCGCGGCCGGACAGCTCGGGGTGGAAGCCGGCGCCGACCTCGATCAGGCCGGCGACCCGGCCCCGGGTCCAGCACCTCGCCCTCGTCGGGCGCCATCACCCCGGAGATCAGCTTGAGCAGCGTGCTCTTGCCGGAGCCGTTGAGCCCCATCAGCCCGATCGACTCGCCCTGCTGGAGCGTGAAGGACACCTCGTCCAACGCGGTCATGCTCCGGCTCAGCTCACGCCGCTTGACCGCGTTGACCGACAGCTTCTTGATGGTCTTCTGGTTGGCGAGCTTGAACCGCTTGGTGACGCCGTCGACGACGATCGGCTTCGGGCATCAGAGCTTCTCCGCGAATCGGCTCTCGAGGCGCGTGAAGACCATCTGCGCGAGCGCACAGGAACACCAGTCCGGCCGCGATCATGATCGCGCCCCGCTCGAACAGGTGGCGCGGGAAGCTCGTCGAAGGCCGCCTGCTTGGGGTTGTCGGAGACGGTGGTCCAGAAGGCCCGGTTGTTCAGCAGCACAGCGATGCACAGCGGGCTGGACAGGTAGAGCTCGTAGACGACCGAGTGCGGCCTGCTCGAGCTTGTCCATCACGACGCCGAACGGGTAGATCATCGGCGTCGTCCAGGTGATGACCGTCTGGAGCACGTCGACGACGTTCTGGGTGTCGCGGAAGAAGACGTTCCACGCACTCAGCAGCAACGCGATCCCCAGCCCCCAGATGAACACGATCACCAACGCCATCACCGCCGCGAGCAGCGCCCCCATGTCGGGGTGCCAGCCGACTCCCAGGCAGGCGACGATCATGATCACGTACATCGGAACCATGTGGTAGGCCGACACCAGGATCGAGGCGACCGGGAAGGTCTCCCGCGGCATGTTGATCTTCTTGACCAGCGAGCCGTTCTTGACCACCGACTTGCAGCCCGCGCCGAAGGCGTTGCTGATGAACGACACCATGACCATGCCGGCGAAGATGTGCAGCGCGCGGTTCTCGAGGTTCTTGGGGATGATCAGGCCGACGACCCAGTAGTACATCGCGAACCGGACGGCGGGCTTGACGTAGGACCAGGCCAGCCCCACCGAGGAGCCGGAGTAGCGGACCTTGAGCTCCTTGCGGACCAGCAGCTTCAGCAGGTAGCGCCGGCGCAGGACGTCACCGAGCCCGCCGACGCGCCCAGGGTTGAGCAGCGGGTCCAGGGGGCGGTCACCCGAGGGGACCGGAGGAGCCTCGGTGGTGTCGGCGCTCATGCGTCGACCCCGCCACTCTCCAAGGCCGTGCCATCGGCGAAGAACGGCCGGAGCTTGTTGTCGTACATCGTCAGCGCGGATCCGATGGCCATGTGCATGTCGAGGTACTTGTAGGTGCCGAGGCGGCCACCGAACAGCACGTTGGGCTCGGCCTTGGCCAGCTCGCGGTAGAGCAGCAGCTTCTCGCGGTCGTCTGGGGTGTTGATCGGGTAGTACGGCTCGTCGCCGGTCTCGGCGAAGCGCGAGTACTCGTGGACGATCACCGTCTTGTCCTTCGGGTACCAGTCGCGCTCGGGGTGGAAGTGCCGGAACTCGTGGATCCGGGTGTAAGGAACGTCCTCGTCTGCGTAGTTCACGACCGACGTGCCCTGGAAGTCGCCCGTCTCCTGCACGGACACGTCGAGGTCGACGGTGCGCCAGGACAGCTCACCGGCGGAGTTGCCGAAGTACGCATCGACCGGTCCGGTGTAGACGATCGGGACCTTGCCGACGTACTCGTCGCGGACGTCGAAGAAGTCGGTGTTGAGCCGGACCTCGATCTTGGGGTGGTCGACCATCCGCTCCAGCCAGGCGGTGTAGCCGTCGACGGGCAGGCCCTCGTAGGTGTCGTTGAAGTAGCGGTTCTCGAAGTTGTAGCGCACCGGGAGGCGGGTGATGATGTCGGCGCTGAGCTCCTTGGGGTCGGTCTGCCACTGCTTGGCGGTGTAGCCCTTGACGAACGCCTCGTACAGCGGGCGGCCGATCAGCGAGATGGCCTTCTCCTCGAGGTTCTGGGCGTCCTTGGTGTCGATCTCGCCGGCCATCTCGGCGACCAGCGCGCGGGCCTCGTCGGGCGTGTGGGACTTGCCGAAGAACTGGTTGATCAGACCCAGGTTCATCGGGAACGAGTAGACCTGGCCGTCGTACTTGGTGAACACGCGGTGCTGGTAGCCGGTGAACTTCGTGAACCGGTTGACGTACTCCCACACCCGCTCGTTGGAGGTGTGGAACAGGTGGGCGCCGTACTGGTGCACCTCGATTCCGGTCTCCGGCTCGGGTGCGGAGTAGGCGTTACCGCCGACGTGGTGGCGTCGGTCGAGCACCAAGACGTTCAGTCCCAGGTCGTTGGCGCAGCGTTCGGCGATGGTGAGGCCGAACAGCCCAGCACCGACGACGACGAGATCAGCGTTCACACAGAGTCTCCTGTTTGGGGGCGGGCTCCTGCTTCAGGGCTCGGGTCATTCTAGTGGCGCAGACACCCTGCTCCTGACAGCCGTGTCAGCGCCGACCTGTCCGCTGGCCCTTGGTGGCGATGATCCGCCGGTATGCCGCGGTGCGGATGCGGACCGGAACCAGCCGGTAGCCGCCCCGAACCACGACATTACGCATGAACTGCGTCCGGGAGGTGAACCCCATCACACGCAGCTTGCGCTGGAGCGCCGACTCGGACTTGAGCAACGCCACACCACCGCGCCGGCCGTAGGCGCCGTCACCCACCCGGTACAGCACCAACGGATCCTCGACGTTGCCGACGCGGGCGCCACCGTCGATCATCTTCGCGAACAGCAGGTAGTCCTCCATCAGCGCAAGATGCCGGTATCCACCGGCGGCCTGGACCACCGAACGCCGGTACACCACGGTCGGGTGGTTGAACGGCTGGTGGAACCGGGCGTACCGAACGATCTCGTCAGGGTCGATCGGCGGCACTCGGCGCCCCACGATGTCTTCGGGGCCGGAGCCGAACTCCAGCAGCGCCGAGCCGACGAGGTCGATGCCGTTCTCGACCAGCGGCACCTGTACCTCGAACCGGTTGGGGAGAGCGATGTCGTCGGCATCCATCCTGGCCACGATGTCGTGCGCGCACGCCGCCATCCCCTGATCCAGGGCGAGACCGAGCCCGACGTTGGAGTCGAGCGCCAGCAGCGATGTCCGCACCGGTGACTCGTGGATGAGGCTGGTGATCATGGCGTCCAGCTCCGCCGGCACCGGGCCGTCCTGGACGAGGACCACGTCGTCGGGCGGGCGGGTCTGGTCGTGCACCACGGAGTGGAAGGCAGCCTCGAGGTAGTCCGCGCGGTCCCCGCCCCACACGCTCATCAGCAGGCTGAACTGCTCAGCCACGGCTCGCTCCGGGTCCCGGTTCGACGATGGCAGCGGCGATGCAGCTGGTCGGTCCGTGCGGGACGGCTCGTCACGCCGGCCCACAAGCCTCGCCCGAGTGCGCGAACCAGCCGCACGCGCTCCGAGGACGCGGCGATCGTGCGGACCCACCGCCGCACCGTCGATCCGGCGTACATCACCTTCTCGGCGGGATTGAGACCGCGCGAACGGCTGAAGAGCCAGACCTTGTTGCGCACCTCGAAGAAGAAGCGGTCTCCTGGGTCCAGGTCCGTCCCGGCGAACACCTTGGTCTTGTGCACGACGACCGAAGCCCCGCAGAACAGACCCCGCCGTCCGCGGATCAACCTCGTGGTGAACTCGAAGTCGTCGTTCCAGAGGAAGTAGTCCGCGACCGGGAGCCCTCGTTCGCGTACGCCTTCGGCGTCCACCAGGATCGACACGAACGACGCCGACCGGATCGGCACACAACCCACCTGAGCCGCGGCCTGACGTTCGGCCGCGCGCATGCCCGGCTTGGGGCGTGGCGTGTTCATCGGATGGTCGCGGCCGTCGGTCCAGACGACCCTCGACGCGACGACCGCCGGGCTGGGCTGACCGGCTCCCCCATAGCCCTTCCAGGCCGACACCAGCTCTGCCAGCGCGGACGGCTCCGGGACCGTGTCGTCGTCCATCAACCAGAGGACGTCCGGGCTGCGGCCGGTGTCCGCCAGCGCATGATGCAGACCCAGTGCGAAGCCCCCTGCGCCACCGGTGTTGGTCCGCGCCGTGACGACCTCGACGTCGGGGAAGTCCGCGGACAGCATCGTCGGCGTACCGTCGTCGGAGGCGTTGTCGACCACGACCGTGCGAGCCGGAGGGCTGGTCTGGGCGGCGATGGCCCTCAGGGACTCCACGAGCAGGTCTCGGCGGTTCCACGTGACCACGACGGCGACGACGTGCGGGTGCTGGTCTGCGGCCACTCGCCCGCCTTCCTCCCAGGTGCTCAGCTGTGCCGTTCGGCGTCTCATCGTAGGACGGGGACTCCGCTGGCCGGGTTCGGCGTCGTCCGCAGCGCCGCGGGTGCAGGTGCGCCGCCCGCTGGGACGAGTACTCTCACTCGCGAGCCGCGCGCGCCGCGTGGTCCACCACGATGCGATCGGGGCGATCCATGAGCAACCCACCTCCGTCTGGTCCCCCCCAAGGCTGGGGCCCACCGGACCAGCCAGGGCCGCACGGGGACGCCGGTGCACAACAGCCCGCCGACCTGCCTTGGGGCCAGCCCCACGACGAACCCGGATCCGGTCAGGCAGGAGCTGATTCGCAGGCCGGACGTCCGACCCGCAACCGGCTGCCGTTCGTGATCGCGGGTGCTGCCGCGCTCGTGATCGTGATCGTGCTCGCGGTCGTCCTCATCCTCACCAACAGCGGGGGCGCGAGCGCGAAGGACACCGCCGAGGACTTCATCGCCGCGGCCAAGGCCCGCGACTGCGACAAGGCGCTGTCGTTGATCAGCGATGACCTCAAGAAGCGTGAGGACGCCAACTGCGACGAGAACGCCGACTCGGTCGTCCCACCGCAGGACACCGACATCACGTTCGGCGAGGTGACGGTCCAGAGCGAGACCGACTCCACGGCGACGGCCAAGGTCGACGCGACCGTCGGTGAGCAGACCCTCCCCTTGACGATCAAGCTCGTCAAGCAGGATGGAGACTGGAAGGTCGACCAGATCGGCTAGCCGGTCAGCAGGCGGAGCTCAGGTCGCTGCTGTGGTTGGCGTTGGCGCCGGCCTTCGGGCGGTGCTTCTTCCTCGGACCCGGCGAACGGTTCGGGTCGTCCTTGGCCGAAGATGCGTCTATCGCCTTGGTGACCATCGAACGGATCAGGCTGTAGTCCGGGTCGCTGGTGTTGATCCTCGGTGGAACGAACGACACGGTCGCCACCGGAAGACCCTTGGTCTTCAGCGACAGGTTGATGAAGGTGCCGAGCTGACTGGCAGGGATCGAGGTCGAGATGATCTGCTTCCCGGCGGACGCGATCGCGCCGAAGTTCTTCAGCACCTTCGTCGGGCTGAGCTGGTGCAGCATCGCGTTCATCACGCACTTCTGCCTGGCCATCCGCGAGTAGTCGTCGGACGCCGCCCGGCTCCGGGCGTACCACAGCGTCTGGTAGCCGTCGAGGTGACGGCGTCCGGGCTCGATCCAGCCGCTGATCGGGCCACCGACCCCTCCGATCGGCGTACGCTCCCGCACCCTGATCGTCACCCCGCCGACAGCGTCGACCAGGTCCTGGAAGCCGCGCAGGTCGATGAGCGCGTAGTAGTTGATCGAGAGCCCGGTGATCTCCTCCACGGCCTGCGTCGTCGCGGTGATCCCGGGATGCTTGTCGTGGGGGAACAGGTCCGCGTGGTCCTCGGCCCAGGTGTTCACCCCATTGAGGTAGCAGCCCTCGCAGTCGAAACCCTGAGGGAACGCCTTGTGCAGCGCGGAGCCTGCAGGAAAGGGCACGTCAGCCAGGTTGCGTGGAAGCCCGAAGAGCACGGTTCGTCCGGTCTCCTCGTCAATGCTGGCCACCGTGATGCTGTCGGGGCGGATCCCGACCCTGCGCGGCCCGGCGTCTCCGCCCAGCAGCAAGATGTTGTACCGACCATGCTCGGGCTCGGTGGTCTGGCTGCCGCCGAACACGGACTGGATGAAGTCGCGCTGCACCGCCACCAGGTGACTGGTGAAGAGCAAAGCACCGGACAACGTGAAGCACAACGTGCCGTTGAGTGCCGTCATCATCAGTCGATGCCCACGCGACAGCGACAACGGCTCGGAGATCCGCCAGGCGTCGATGATCAGGTAGGCCCACCCGATGGCGTACGCAATCAGCCCAACCCGCAGCAGCAGGAGGAAGCTCGGGCGAGTGAACAGCTCGACCAGCTGACTGCGCCAGCCGAACGCCATCAGGACCAGGCCCAGGGCAACGGCGGCACCTGCACCCACGCACCTCATCGCGATCCGACCGACGCGCTTGTTCCCCGCGACCAGCTGTGCCGAGCCGGGAGCGACCACCGTCATCCCCACGAGGGTCAACGCACGGCGGAAGCGGACCCGGGACGCGGCCGACGCGGCGTCGCGGGCTTTCAGCGCGCGTGCCGACAGCGGGGGAAGGACGGCGGACACCGAATGATTATCACCAGTCACATGCGTCACATCTGTCACGACCCGCCGAAGCGAGCCCCGGAAGCGCGCCCGCCCGTACCCCCGGTACCGTGACCGCCATGGCGGACGAGAAGAATCCTGACGACCCGGGGTACGGCTGGCTGTACTCCGGCAAAGGTGGTCCTCCGCCGGACTCAGAGGGGGACCCCGAGGCGACCCAGATGATGAGCCGCCCCTCGAGCCCGCCCCCGCACACCCCCCCGCCAGGACACCAGCCGGACGCCAGCGGGGGCGCCGGTGGGGGCGCCGGCGCGGCCGACCCCGAGCACACCCAGGTCCTGGGATCGAGCAGACCCGAACCCACGACTCCACTGCCTGGAAGCGCCGCGACCGAGAACGATCGCCCGACCTCCTTCGGCGGCACCTATGACGCGCCGCCGCGCAAGCCTGACGACGGAGCTCGCTTCGCCACCCCTGCCGATCCCAGCCGACCGCCACCCAACCAACCGCCCCGGAGCCGACCGAGCCGGCAGAAGCCGCCGCGGGGGCCGGGGAAGCGTCGCAACTGGTGGCTGCGCGGTGTGCTCGCGCTGATCCTCGTCTGGGTCCTGTTCCTCGTCCTCGTACCGATCTGGGCCTGGTCGAAGATCGACCAGGTGGACGCGTCCCCCGCTGGTGACCGCCCGGCCGACACGGGCGGGACGACCTACTTGCTGGTCGGCTCCGACAGCCGGGAGGGGCTCTCCACCGAGCAGAAGGGTGACCTCGGCACAGGCAGTGCTGCCGGCAACCGCACCGACACGATCCTGATGCTGCACATCCCCGGAGGTGGGGGGCCGAACCTGCTGCTGTCGATCCCACGCGACTCCTACGTCGACATCCCCGACCACGGCAAGAACAAGATCAACGCCGCCTACGCCTTTGGGGGGCCGAAGCTGCTGGTCCAGACGGTGGAGCAGAACACCGGGGTCAGGATCGACGACTACATCGAGATCGGCTTCACCGGATTCGTCGACATCGTCGACGCCGTCGGTGGGATCGAGGTCTGCCCCAAGGAAGCGATCAACGACAGGAAGGCCGGCCGGCTGCGGATGCCAAGAGGCTGTCAGGAGGTCGACGGGCACACCGCGCTGAGCTACTCGCGTTCGCGCGCGTTCAGCAACGGTGACATCACCCGCACCGAGCACCAGCGCGAGGTGATCACCCAGGTCGGCAAGAAGGCGGCCTCGTGGTCGACCATCCTGCTGCCCTGGCGCTACTTCAAGGTCAACAAGGCCGGGGCCGAGTCGCTTCGGATCGGCGACGACGTGGGTCCGCTCGACCTGGCGAAGTTCGCCTGGGCAATGGCACACAGCGGCAGCTCGAAGCGCTGCGTGGTGCCGTTCAGCTCGCTGAACTACACCACGCCCGACGGCCAGTCCGCTGTGTTGTGGGACGAGACCAAGTCGAAGGCGCTGTTCACCTCGATCCGCGACGACGACACGTCGGGGGCGGAGTGTGACGCCACCGGCCAGCAGTAGCCAGGAGCGGCTCACGCATAGGTTTCGACCTTCCTCCTGAGAGCGCCCGACCTACCGTTGACCGGGTGACCGACGTGACGACCGACGTCTCCCGACCCCACGTCGAGGCTGACCCACGACGTTGGCGAGCGCTCAGTCTGTGTCTGGTTGCCGGCTTCATGACGCTGCTCGACCTCAGCATCGTCAACGTCGCCCTGCCGTCCATCCGGGACGGTCTGAGCGCAAGCGCCAGCGACATCCAGTGGGTCGTCGCGGGCTACGCGCTCTCCTTCGGGATGGTGCTCGTCCCGGCCGGTCGGCTGGGTGACGCTCGTAGCCGTCGTGGCGTGTTCGCGCTCGGGCTCGGGATCTTCACGCTTGCATCAGCGGCTTGCGGAGCCGCGCCGACTGCGACGGCCCTGGTGGTTTTTCGCGTCGTCCAAGGTCTCGGCGCCGGGCTGGTCTCCCCGCAGGTCTCCGGTTTCATCCAGACGCTGTTCACCGGTAAGGAGCGCGGCCGCGCTTTCGGCCTGTTCGGAATGACGGTCGGCATCTCTACTGCCATCGGACCGCTGCTCGGTGGAGCCCTGGTCCACCTCGGTGGCAACGAGGCGGGATGGCGCTGGGTCTTCTACGTCAATGTGCCGGTCGGGCTGGCTGCGCTGCTGCTCGTGCGTCGGCTCCTCCCCCACACTCCCGCCAAGAAGCAGCAGTCCCTGGATCCGGTGGGCGTGGTGCTGTTCGTGGCGGCGGTGCTGTTCGCACTGTTTCCGCTGGTGGAGGGAGGCTCGTCGTCGCTGTCCTCCCGACCGTGGTGGTTGCTGCTGCCTTCAGCCGGCCTGCTCGCAGCCTTCGCCGGGTGGGAGCGTCGCTGGCATCGTTTCGGTCGGGCCACCTTGGTCGACCTCCGGTTGGTGCGGGTGCGCTCCTACGTGCTGGGGGTCGCTATCGGCACGATGTTCTTCGCCGGCTTCACCTCGATCTTCCTGATCCTCACGCTCTACCTACAGACGGGGCTCGGATATTCCGCGTTCGAGGCCGGTCTGACCCAGACATCCTTCGCGATCGGCACGGCGGTTGCCGCCCCGTTCGGTGGCCGCCTGGTCGGTTCGTTCGGTCGGGTCGTCGTCGTCGGCGGGTTGGTCGTCACCATCCTTGGACTCGTCGCCGTCGACGTCCTGGTGACGAGCGTCGGCCAGGTCCAGGGATGGATGCTCGCTCCGGCGCTCTTCATCGCGGGCTTCGGGACCGGGTTGACGATCTCGCCGAACATCACGCTCTCCCTGTCCGAGGTCGATCCGCGCCATGCCGGATCGGGTGGAGGCATGCTTCAGACGGCGCAACGCGTGGGATCCGCAGTGGGAGTCGCCCTCGTCCTGGCCCAGTTCTTCGCGGTCCTCGCGTCCGACAACGACGCCGCCGCGGCGTTCACCGTCGGCCTTCGCACCACACTGGCGTTCGTGGTGGCCGCGCTGGTCGTCGGGGTGCTCGACCTGTGGACAGGCCGTCGCGGCCGCTCACGAGCCGGCGCCGCACAGCACGACCCCGGGAACTCACCCACTATCCTCGGTCGTTGACCTGCCAGACCTCTGACACCCAGGAGACGAAGCATGCTTCACACGCTCGGTCGTGTGCGGCCCTGGCTCGGGCTTGTGGTACGCCTCGTCGTCGGTGGCGTCTGGATCGCAGCCGGCCTGCTCAAGCTGCCGGATCCCGCGGAGAGCGTGCGCGCCGTGCGGGCCTACCGGTTGTTGCCCGAGGCCGTCGTGCACGCGGTCGGCTATGGACTGCCTTTCCTCGAGATCGCGGTGGGTGCGCTGCTCGTGCTCGGGCTCGCGACCCGCGTCGCGGCCGGTCTGTCCGCGACGTTGTTCGTCCTCTTCATCGTGGGCATCGCGTCAGCATGGGCACGCGGTCTGCAGATCGACTGCGGCTGCTTCGGCGGGGGTGGGTACGCCGCCGACGCCACCAGCAAGTATCCGTGGGAGATCGCTCGTGACGTCGGCCTGCTGATCGGCTCGTTGTTTCTGGTGGTCTGGCCCAGGACCACAGTCGGCCTGGACGGCTGGCTGCTTCCCGACATCAGGAGTGCCGAGTCATGAGCAAGAAGGGCCGTCAGGCCAGCGAGCGGGTCAAGGCGATGCAGGCTCAGCAAGCCGCCGCCGAACGGCGACGCAGGACTTTCCTGGTCGGTGGCATCGTTGCGGTCGTCATCGTTGCTGTCGTCGGCATCGGTATCGCGGTGCAGTCCAGCCGCAGCGCTGACACCGGCCCGGCCAGCGCGCCGGCCGGGGTCACAGCAGACAACGGGGTGCTGCGGGGCAAGGACGGCGCCGCCGTCCACGTCGTCGTCTACGAGGACTTCCAGTGCCCGGTGTGCCGCGCCTTCGAGGAGAACGTCGGCCCGACGCTCACGTCGTACGTCGACCAGGGCACGGTGCAGATCGAGTACCGGCCGATCGCCTTTCTTGACCGGGCCTCGACGACGGACTACTCGTCGCGCGCGCTCGGCACCGCTGCCTGCGCGCTGGATGCCGGTGGCCCCGCGGTCTTCGCGAAACTGCACGACCTGTTGTTCGCCAACCAGCCGGCCGAGGGCTCGGCGGGTCTCACCGACGCCAAGCTGGCCGACCTCGCGGCAGAGGCCGGCGCCGACCGGTCCACCGTCACGTCCTGCCAGAGCGACGGCACCTACGTCGGATGGGTGGCCGCCGTCACCGATCAGGCGTCGAAGGACGGAGTGAACGGGACCCCCACCTACTTCGTGGACGGCAAGAAGGTCACGTTCAGCCAGGGCGAGGACCCCAAGACCACCCTGACGAACCTGATCGACGCCGCCGCCGGCAGCCAGTAGGCGCTGCTCGCTGACCTACTCTGGGAGCGTGCGCAGGAGCTGCGGGATCGCGATCGTGACGGGGCTGCTGCTGGCCGGCTGCACCTCGACCGGGTCGACGCGCCCGGGCGATGACCCGCCGGCTCCTCACGAGAAGGCGGCGAGCGTCCCCACAGATGGCCGCGCCGAGGTGAAGGGCGCGCCGCTGCGCGCTGACGAGCGCTTCGTCAACGTGACGATGGCCGAGCCCTACACGCCGTCGGCACCGTATGGCGCCGGCACTGACGATTACCGGTGCTTTCTGCTCGATCCGAAGCTGACGTCACCGGCGTACGTCACCGGGGTGAACGTCGTTCCGGGCGAGCCGGACGTCGTGCACCACGTGATCTTGTTCCGCGTCGACCGAGCGCAGGCCCGAGCTGCCATGCGGGCCGACGACGAGGAACCCGGGGAGGGCTGGACCTGTTTCGGCGGCACGGGGCTCGGGTCTGAGGCCGGCGTCGGTGACCTCAACCGGGCTCCTTGGCTGGCCGCGTGGGCACCGGGTGGTGGCGAGAGCCTGATGCAGCCGGGCATCGGCATCCCGATGCGGCCCGGCGGCCAGATCATCATGCAGGTGCACTACAACCTGCTGGCCGGGGACCCTCCGGACCGCAGCTCCGCTCGGCTCAGGTTGGCCTCGGGCGACGCTGATCTCGAACCGCTCCAGACCATGCTGATCCCGGCCCCGGTGGAGCTCCCCTGCCGAGCCGGTCATGACGACGATCCGCTCTGCGACCGGTCCGCCGCCGTTCAGGACGTGATCGAGCGGTTCGGGGTCCAGGCCGGTTACACCGTCTCGGGTCTCCAGCTGCTGTGCGGCCGGGCGGGCTCGCGACCAGGTCCCACGCAGTACTGCGACCGACCGGTGCAGACACCAGGCACCGTGCATGCCGTTGCCGGTCACATGCATCTGCTCGGGCAGTCGATCACGGTCCAGCTCAATCCAGGGAAGCCGAGCTCGCGCACCCTGTTGGACGTGCCGGTCTGGGACTTCGACAACCAGCAGGCGGTCCCGCTCGAGCCACCCGTGCACGTGACCCGGGGAGACACCATCCGCGTCACGTGCACGCACACGCAGCGACTGCACGAGCAGCTCCCGTCGTTCGAGGGACAGCCCGAGCGGTATGTCGTGTGGGGTGAGGGCACGACGGACGAGATGTGCCTCGGCATCGTGTTGCTGACCCGCGACTGAGGCGGGCTCCTCGTCACGGCCCCACCTCGGGGACGACCCGCGTCGCGCTCCGGTCAGAGGGGGTGAACCCGTCGTCCGGTGATCGATCGAGCCGTGATGCTGATGTGGAGCGGCCTGCTCCCCTCGACCCAGGGTTCAGGTCGCCGGGAGAGGTCGGTCAACACGTCCTCGACGTCGTCGACGAACGAGGCGGTGCCCTGGACGAGCACGCTCCAACCTCCCTGGAGGAAGTCGTCGATCTCGTCGATCTCGAACGCCACCGGCGCGGGCCTGGTCAATGACGCGGCAATGACGTTGTAGGGGGCTGTCCGGAAGACGACGACGCCTGTGTCGAACACGTAGTTGACCGGGAGGATCATCGGACCCTCGATCTCCCACGAAGGCGACCCGACCCACGGACTTCGTCCGGAGAAGGTCGCCGCACTCGGACTCGAGGAGCTCCTCGACCCGACCACCGGTGTGCACGTCCTGACGGTTGTTCATGATTGCTCCAGGGCTTTCGAGGGTATGACGGCGACCGGGCACTGGGCGTAGTGCAGCACCGCCCGGGCCGTGGAGCCGAGGTGGAAACCGCCGACGTGATGGCGGCCTGTGTGCCGACCGAGCACGACGAGCTGCGCGTCCTCGGCGGTGTCGAGCACCGTCATCGCGGCGTTCGCGGCCGGAGTCACGGTGGTGACCCGCACGTCGGGAAACTGATCGATCCACGGCGAGAGGCGTTCCGACACCGCCTCGCTGACGTCGGCGTCCCACCGGGCCAGATCATCCGGTGACCAGGCGTAGGCCGGCGGGATGAGCCAGGCATGGACAGCCACGAGGGGAACGCCGAGGCGATCGGCACGCTCGAACGCGTAACGGAGCAACGCCTCATCCGGTCGAGCTACGTCCAGACCCATCACGATCGGGCCGGTCCGACGCGCGGCAGCATCCCAGGCGGCGGGGACCACGACGACGGGAACAGGTGCCCGACCGGCGACCGCGATCGAGTTGCTCCCGACCATCATCCGCTTCACGGCACCGAGGCCGCGCTTGCCGACCACGAGCACGTCAGCCTGGGCCGCCGCACGCAACAAGACCTCTCGTGCGGCACCGGCTCCGATCAGGATCGGCGTCTCGCCGTCGGTGGCGCCGAGCTCACCGCGGACCCGTTGCAACGTCTTCAACGTCTCGTTCTCGAAGAGCTCGTCGGCGTAGTCGATGGAAAACCTGGGAGTCGGCGGGGCATACTCGTGGCTCGCGCCCACCAGCACCAGTCGGCCGCCGACTTGCAGCGCCTCCTCACGCGCCCACTCGATGGCGGAACGATTACGTTCAGAGCCGTCGACTCCGACGGCGATGACGGGCTGGTCGACCATCTGGTAGCGATGGTCGGTGCCTGCGGATTGCGTGCTCATCAAGCACCTCCTGGATCTGTCGTTGCCACGAGCCTGGTGCGCGCACAGGGATACCGGGAGAGGCCGAGGACTTGTGAACGAGGGGCCTTGGTCCTGCCGGGTCGTGCGCGCAGGCGGCTACGATCAGAAACAGGACGTGGAGAGGATGCGCCCCGGACACGCAAAAGAGGCGAAGCGTTGCAGCCTGAGGACGAAGATCTGCCGGTCTCTCCGACTGCGTCGCCGCCCTCCGCAGATCTCGAGCACGACCTCCATGAGCTCCTCGGACGCGCTGACGCCGATGACAGCACTCAGCAGCGGGTCTCCGTCTTGCTCGACACGGTCGTCGGGATCGCCGCAGACCTGTCGGTCGACAGCGTGCTGCAGAGCATCGTGGAGGCCGCCAGCCGACTCGCCGACGCCAAGTACGTCGCCCTGGGTGTCATCGGCTCCGATCGCGATCGGAGGCTGCGCGCCTTCATCACCCATGGCCTGACTGCGCAAGAGCGCGAGGCGATCGGCGAGCTTCCGCACGGCCGCGGCCTCCTCGGCCTGATCATCGACGAACCCCGGGCTGTGCGCACGGCCGAGATCGGGCAGCATCCGCGCTCCTTCGGCTTCCCCGCACACCATCCGCCGATGAACACCTTCCTCGGAGTGCCCATCCGTACCCGCGGCAAGGTGTTCGGGAACCTCTACCTGACCGAGAAGGCCGGTGGTGCGGAGTTCTCGGAGATCGACGAAGCCATCGTCACGGCGCTGGCGGCCGCAGCGGGGGTCGTCATCGAGAACGCCCGACTCTACGAGGAGGCAGCACACCGAGAGCAATGGCTCCAGGCGACTGCCGAGATCACCACGGCCCTCCTCGGCAATCTCGGCAACGACCAGGCGCTCCAGCTCATCTGCGATCGGGCGCGCGAGTTGTCCGAGGCGGACGTGGCCAGCATCCTCCTGCGGTCGCCGCGCGACGAGCTTCGGACCGGTGCCGTGTCCGGCTCGAACGGCGATTTGTCCGACGTGCCCGTTCCCCTGGATGCCAGCCTGGCGGGAGCTGTCGTGCACACCGGCGACTCCTTGGTCGTGGAAGATGTGCATCGGGACCCCAGGGGATCAGGGGAACTGGTGGCGCCCGGGTGGCCGGAGGTCGGGCCGGCGGTGCTGGTTCCGATGCAGACGCCCGATGGCATCGATGGGGTGCTCCTCCTCGGATGGACCCGCGACCGTATCTCGGCGTTCTTCGACGTCGATGTCCAGCAAGTACAGCAATTCGCCGTGCAGGCTGCGCTTGCCCTGCAAGTGGCGCGCGCCCGCGAGGACAAGGCGCGGCTGGCCCTCTTCGAGGACCGGGACCGGATCGGCCGTGACCTGCACGACTTGGTCATCCAGCGACTCTTCGCGATCGGTCTCAGTCTGGAGAGCACCTCTCAGCTGGTGCACGAGGAGCAGGCGTCCGCTCGCGTCGCAGCCGCCGTTGACGACATCGACACCACCATCAAGGACATCCGTCGCTCGATCTTCGCTCTCAGCGCGTCGGAGCACACGCACGATCTTCACAACGACGTCGCGCAGGTGATCAAGCGGGCCGTCCCGTCCCTCGGGTTCGAGCCTCGGCTGAGCACGGTAGGGCCGCTCAACTCCGGCATCTCTGCAGTGGTGGCTCCACACCTGCTCGCCGTGCTCGCCGAAGCCCTGAGCAACGCCGCCCGCCATGCCGAGGCGACCGAAGTCAGCGTCTCGGTGGCAGTCGATCGCGAGGTCCGCCTCGTCGTCCAGGACAACGGGCGCGGCATCGGCAGCGACAGACGCAGCGGCATGCGCAACATGCAGGAACGTGCCGAGCTGCTCGGGGGTGGCCTCGACGTCGTCTCGGCGCCGGGACACGGCACGACCCTGACCTGGAGCGTCCCGGTCGCCACGAAGGGTCAGCCGATCCCAGGGTGACGGGACGTTGGTCCCGGATCCAGGTGCCTTGTGTCCTCGTCGCAGCGGCCGCCGGGGCCTAGCCTGTCGTCATGACCGACAACGAACGTCCGGCGGACTCCGAGCCCATCCGAGTGTTCCTGCTCGACGACCACGAGATCGTCCGCCGCGGGTTGCGCGACCTGCTCGAGCAGGAGGGTGACATCGTCGTTGTCGGCGAGTCGGGCCTTGCCCAGGAGGCCACCCGACGGATCCCCGCCCTCCGACCGCACGTCGCGGTCCTCGACGGCAGGCTGCCTGACGGCTCCGGCATCGATGTCTGCCGGGAGATCCGGTCCCGCCATCCCGAGATCGCTGCTCTCATCCTCACGTCGTTCGACGACGACGAGGCGCTGTTCTCCGCGATCATGGCCGGCGCGGCAGGCTATGTGCTCAAGCAGATCCGCGGGAACGACCTGGTCAACACCGTACGACGGGTCGCTGCCGGCCAGTCGATGCTCGACCCGGCGGTCACCCGGCAGGTCCTGGACCGGTTGCGCAACGGACCTGAGGAGGACCAGGCTCTGGCTCCGCTGACCGGCCAGGAGCGACGAATCCTCGAGCTGATCGGGGAGGGCATGACCAACCGCCAGATCGCCGAGTCGATGTTCCTGGCCGAGAAGACCGTGAAGAACTACGTGTCCAGCCTGCTGGCCAAGCTCGGCATGCAACGGCGTACGCAGGCGGCAGTGTTCGCCTCGAAGCACCTGGGCACCTGATCATTCGTGGGCCAAGCGCCCAAGACCGGACGAGCCGACCCCGCTTCGGCTCGTCCGGCTGTCGTGAAGGTCACTTCAGGATGGGGTACTTCCGAACGACCTTCTGCTTCTCCCACCAGCTCCCCAGACCGAGGTAGTGGCTTGCACCGTAGAGGCCGAGCACCAGCACGGCCAAGGCGCCGATGATGTGGTCGTCGGTCACCGGGTTGTTGTCCGGCGCCAGGACGACGGTCCACATCAGGAGGTACATCACCACGCCGGCGACGGTGCCCAGCCGGGTGAAGATGCCCAAGGTCAGGGAAACGCCGATGGCCAGCAGGCCGAGCATGAAGGCCCAGTCAGCCCAGGCGTCTCCGGCGATGGAGTGGTAGAAGTCGGCGAACGGACCGTCGGCCCCGAACTTCAGAAAGCCGAAGGTGGGGGACCCGCCGTTGATCCACGCCGCGTCACCGAACCGGTCGACCACCCCGGTCTCAGGGTTGCGCCCGGTGGCAAATCCCAACGCCAGCAGCTTGTCGAAGAACGCCCAGAGGAACGTCCAGCCGATCACGATCCGCAGCGCTCCCATCGCGGTGTGGGCCGCAGTCCGGACGGTCGGGACCTCAACGTCGCGCTCGGTTGCCGTGGGTCGGCTTCCGGTGTGCTTGATGGTGGTCATGCTGTCCTCCTTGTCGATGGGGGAGGCGGGTGCTTCCCTCACTTCCAGCGTGGCGAGGAGCCGCCACCAACGGCAGCGGCCGAGGTCACGACCTCGAGGTACCAAGGTCCTGAATCGTGGCCGGCTCGTCCGTGGGGGTCGGAATGACGACGACGGGGCACTCCGCGTAGTGGAGGACCGCCTTGGCGACCGAACCGAAGGTGAAACTCGGCTTCACCCCGGGGGCGTGTCGACCCACTACGACCGCCTGCGCCCCAGCACTCACGTCGAGCAGCACGAGCGCAGGCGTTCCCTGCCGCTGCATCGGCCGGACGTCGACGTCGGGGTGGCGAGCCCTCCAGGATTCGAGTACTGCTTCCAGAGCTGTCATCGCCTCGGCAGAACCTCGCGCGCCACTCTCGGTCGTGAGCTCGCCCGAGGGTTCACCTCCCCACGCGTACACAGCGATCAAGGGGACCGCGAGCTGACGTGCCCGACCAAACGCGAACTGCAGCGCGAGGTCGTCCCGCCGCGCGGCGTCGACGCCGATCAGCACGGGATCTCGCTCGCGAGCACCTTGCTCCCACGCGTCCGGCACGACCACGACGGGTACGGCGGCATGTCCGGCGACCGCGGTCGAGATCGACCGGACGAGGACCCGCGTGACTGCTCCGAGAGTGCGTTTCCCCACGACCACCATCTCGGCCTGCTGACTGGCCCGCACCAGTGCGTCCACGGCGTCACCACTGCGCAGGACAGGAGCGACCGGAACACGTGGATGCCAGGCATGGAGGTCGGACGCGATCGCCTCAAGGCGCCGGACCGCGCGTCGTCCGCGCCCCAACCCGGCCACCAGGCGGCCACGGTGTTGTCCGGTGCCGCACATCAGGACGAGCCGCCTGCCTGTGCGTTCAGCCTCCCGAGCGGCCCAGGAGGCTGCCGCCTCGCTGCGCGCGGTCCCGTCGTCGTCGACACCGATGCCGACGACGATCGAGTGACCGCCCGTCACTGCGGCCCGGGTCGGGTCCGGGTCGATCCGAGGACGGTGGCTCGCTCTCGACGTCATGTCACGGCCTCCTCGACTTCTGCCTCGATGTTCTCCGACCACCGTGACGCGGCGGTCGCGAATCCGGCAGAGGCTTTGGTCCGTGAACGGAGAGCAATTCGGTCTGCGCATCCCCACCGAGGCCCGCATGCGGCTCAGTGTGCGATCGCCAGCGACGAGCTCCCCGACGTAACCGACGCCGGCCACGAAGTTGCCGCATGATGAGTCCATGCCCGCCACCCTCGAAACCCGGTTGCCCACCAGTGCGCGGGTCCGGCCGGGGCACGGTGCGCGTTGACCAGCACCCTGACGGACACCCGGTGGGGCTTGCTAGGCCCCCTGGTGGGATTCGTGCTGTCGAGCGGCGTGGCGTTGTCAGTTGACAGGTCGGATCGCGGAGCCTGGCTGGTGTTGGCCTGCTTCTCGGTCGCGGTCGGCACAAGCGCAGGTGCCCTCGTCGTGTACGGCCTTCGCCGTTGGGCAGAGCTGAAAGAGCTGGCTTCGGTTTCGGTGCGCGATGTGATGTGGCCGATCGGCGGCGCCGGGGTGCTCGCCGTGCTCGGCATCAATTCGACCGCGGTGGCACCCGACTCGGGGTACACCTGGCAGGTGGCAGCCCTGATCACCGGTGCCACGTTGGCAGGGGCAACCACGGCCGGCACCCTGTACGCCGTAGGGATCGGCGCGGAACGGATCGTGCTCAGCGAAGCTGGCGGCGTTGCGGTGGCTCGCCTCCTGGTCCTTCGCCGGATGCTGGCCCGCCTGCTCGAGACTGCAGGCGGTTTCGTCCTCCTGATCACCTTGCTGGAAGGCGCACAACAGAAGTTGCCGGGCACGGAAGACCACCGCCCACCCGAGTACATCCTCGTTTTCGGCGGGTTCGGCTCGCTGCTCATCGCGCTGGTCTTCGTCCCCAGCTGGACACGCCTTCGCAAGTCCGGCGAACGGATGTGCGACACGTTGCTCACGCTGGACAGCACCACGAACGAGCCTGATATCCCGAAGCGAGTTGCGGACCGGCAGCAGTTTGCGGCCAACCTGGGCTACCAGCGCTCCCTGATGACCGAGCTGCAGACAGGCCTGCTCATCGCAGCACCGCTGTTGACCGGGGCGACATCCGCGATCCTGTCGAAGTGACGGCAAGCCCCGGCGCCGTGCCGACCTGGCCCTCCCGACCACGACGCCTCAGTCCGAGGACTTGCGCGCCTTCTCGCGAGCCCGCTCGCGACGCCTGAGCACCACGCCCATCGCCTTGGCTGCGACCGAGTTCCTGTCCGCAAGGGTGGCGGCCTTTCGCTGGCTCTGGAAGACCAGGCGCCGAGTGCGGCTGCGCACGTCCTTCGCCTCGGCCACGTCCTCGACTGAGGAACGTTTGGTCTCCCACCAGTTCGTCGCGTAGTCCTCGGCCAGCATGGCCAGCGCGTCCAACGCCGCGTCGAGCAGCTCTTGGTCGCTGGCATCGTCAGGTCGACGCCCGCCCGGACGGCGTACGGGACGGAGCTCGTCGAGGTCTCCCACGACCGGGTAACCGCGCGCGGTGAGCTGGGCGATACAGCTGTCGGCACGCTCGGTGATCCAGCCGAGCTCTTCGTCGGGCATGCTGAAGCGAACCGGCTCGGACCGCTTGGCGAGCATCTGGACGACCGTCATCTTCATGATCTTGTCGTGCTCGCGCTGGTTGAGCCGACCGCCGAGCCGCTCGTTGACGCGCCGGATCACCTCAGTGGCGGCGACCCCCACCGTCTCGTTGTTCCACTTCGGCTGACCGGTCAACGCCTTGGGGTCGAAGCCCACCACCGAAGCGAAACGGTCGAGCAGCTCGTCCGGCGACGAGCCGGACTTCGGCACCGTCACCACGTGCAGCCGCTCGGCCGGGACAGTCGTCTCCCACGTGGCGCAGATGGCGGCCAGGTCCTGCCTCAGCCAGAAGCCGCGGGCCGGGCTGGTGGCTGCCCGAGAGGGATCCTTGATCGCATCGGCGAACTGCTGCCACGTCCAGGTCTGGTCGTTCTTGACCTCCTCCTGCCACGCCGACACCGCGACCCGCGCGAGGTCGCGCGCGGTCACCACGACATGCACCTCGCTGTCGGGAAACGCCTGGACCGCCGTCGCGGCCTGCTTGAGCGACGCGAGGCTCAGCCGCTCCTCCGAGATCAGTGCGGTGGCCAGCTCGCTGTTGTTGACGTGGTCGACCAGCCGCTGCCAGGTGCCGGCGATCCTCCGATCGGAGACGCCGCGCGGCTGGCGACCCTGCAGGTCCCACACCGCGAAAGCCTGCACCGGCTCGTCCTTTCCCCCCGGGAAGTACACCTGCTGACCGCGCAACTGCCGACGGTTCGCACGGAGCACGTTCTGCAGGTACGTCGTGCCTGTCTTGTGCAGGCCGATGTGCAGGTAGACGGTCTTCGGGGCCATCAGGCGTCACCCCTTCGCTGGGACGTGGCGTCCCTGACGACCTGGCCCTTGGCCCGCGCCGACTCCGCAAGCCGCTGCTGGAACTCCACCATGGCGGTGCGAACTCCGGCGTCGGAGGCGGCCAGGATCCGGGCGGCCAGCAGACCGGCGTTGCGCGCGTTGCCGATGGCGACGGTCGCGACCGGGACGCCGGCCGGCATCTGCACGATCGAGAGCAGCGAGTCCATCCCATCGAGATAGGTCAGTGGCACCGGGACGCCGATCACCGGCAACGGAGTCACCGCAGCGAGCATCCCGGGCAGGTGCGCCGCACCACCGGCCCCGGCGATGATCACCTGAAGGCCACGCTCATGCGCCTCGCGGCCGTAGCTGAGCATCTCATCGGGCATCCGATGGGCCGAGACGACGTCCGCCTCATAGCCGATCCCGAACTCGTCGAGAGCCGTTGCTGCGGCCTGCATCGTCGGCCAGTCTGAGTCCGACCCCATCACGATCCCGACCCGTACGTCGCCTGCGGTCACGCGTTGCGCTCCTTGGATGTGGGGACGTCGTCGAAGGCCGAGCCGTCATTGCCGAGGGCTCCACTGAACCAGTCCGCGGCGTGACGCGCGCGCTCACGCACGTCGTCGAGGTTGTCGCCGTACGCGGTGACATGTCCTACCTTGCGACCCGGCCGAACCGGCTTGCCGTAGAGATGAACCCTGACCCGCGGGTCGCGAGCCTGGACGTGCGGGTACCCGTCATAGAGGTCGGGCGCCCACTCGTCGGGAGCGCCGAGGACATTGACCATGACCGCCCAGGGCTGGCGCAGCGACGGCGACCCCAGCGGCAGGTCGAGGACGGCCCGCAGGTGGTTCTCGAACTGGCTGGTGACCGCACCGTCGATGGACCAGTGTCCGGTGTTGTGCGGTCGCATCGCGAGCTCGTTGACCAGCACCCGGCCATCGGGCGTCTCGAACAGCTCGACGGCGAGGATCCCGGTCACATCGAGCTCTGCGGCGACGGTCATCGCCAGCTGCTCGGCGGCGACCGCCAGGTCCGGGTCCAGGTCGGGAGCCGGAGCAGTCACCTCGACGCAGATGCCGTCGCGCTGCACGCTCTCCACCACGGGGTACGCCGCCACCTGTCCGCTGGGTGAGCGGGCGACCAGCGCGGCCAGCTCACGCCTGAACGGCACCCGTTCCTCGGCCAGCACGTCGACGCCCGCGGGCGCGGCAGCCAACACGTCTTCGGCCTGCTGCTCGGATCCGACGGTCCACACTCCCTTGCCGTCGTACCCGCCCCGGGTGGTCTTGAGGACCACGGGAAAGCCGTCGCCTCGGGCTGCGAAGGCAGCGACCTGCGAGGCGGAGCCGACCAGGCTCCAGCGTGGTTGCGGCAGGTCGAGCTCGGCGAGCCGGCGCCGCATCACCCCCTTGTCCTGGGCATGGACGAGGGCGCCGGGACCCGGCCGGGTGGCGATGCCGTCCGCTGTCAGCTTGTCCAGGGAGGCCGTCGGGACATGCTCGTGGTCGAACGTGACCACGCTGCATCCCTCCGCCCACGCGCGCAGGGTCGTGAAGTCGGTGTAGTCGCCCACCTGGGTGTCGGCGATGACCTGCGCCGCCGACATCCCCTCCGCCTCGGCCAACAACCGCAGGGGCACGCCGAGCGCGATCGCCGCAGGTTGCATCATCCGGGCGAGCTGACCGGCGCCGACGACGCCAACGACAGGGGGTTCCACGGCGGACAGACTATCGACCTGGCTCCACGGCGAGGTCGGCCGTGCGGCGATGCCCCGAGCCGGTCCACGATGCCCATGCCTGGTTGGGCCGAACGTGCCATTGTTGCCTCCTCTTCGGCGCCCGAGCCCAGGCCGCCCGTACGCTGGGCTCACCGCGTCGGACCTGCGACGCCGGTCCGCCTCTCCGACCACAGGAGCCCGAACGTGCTCGAACGACTGCGCGCCCTGCTGCACGAGGCCGCCAAGTTCGGTGTAGTCGGCGGCCTCGGCTTCGTGGTGGATGTCGGCATCTTCAACCTGCTGCGTTTCGCCGGGGACCCGGGGGTGCTCGAGCACAAGCCGCTGACCGCCAAGGCGATCTCGGTCGCGGTCGCCACGGTGGTCACCTATCTGGGCAACCGGCACTGGACCTGGGCCGAGCGGCAGCGCAGCGGCGCCGGGCGTGAGGTCGCCCTGTTCTTCGTGCTCAACGGAATCGGCATGGCGATCGCCCTGGGTTGCCTGGCGGTGTCCCACTACGTCCTCGACCTGACCTCTCCGCTGGCGGACAACGTGTCCGCGAACGTGGTCGGCCTGGTCCTGGGCATGATCTTCCGTTTCTGGAGCTACCGGACGTTCGTCTTCCGCCGGCACCCCAAGGAGGCCGCGCTCGACCTGGTCGGACACCTGGTCGAGGAGGAGCTGCAGCACGAGGAGCCGGGACGCCGGGAGGACGAGACAGCGCGTCACCCAGGCTGAGTCGCCTGTGGACCCCGTCCCATCCAGGCCGGACCCCCGGCGCACGCGGCACGGGCCTGCTGCGCGATACCGGCGCTGACTCGCCGATGTTCCCCGGTCTGGCTGCCGCTGGTGGCCTGGGTGTCGTCATCGTCCGTTCGGTTCGACTTTCTTCAGAACCGGGTGGTGGGGCTGCTCCCGCGAGTAACGTCGCGGGACACATCGACGCAGTACAGAACTAGGGTTCGCCATGTCCGTGCCTCGCTTGACGACGTTGCGCCGCGGGCGGACGAGCGTGTCGTGGCGGGTGGATGCGCACGAAGCCGTGCGCAATACCGGCCTGGTGGTCACGGCCATCGTGCTCGTCGTCATGACGGTGTTGCTGGTGCCCGTCCAAGATCTCGCGGTGCCGGCGTCGTCGGCCTTCCTGCCGGTCGTGCTGGTTGCCATCGGACTGCTGTTCGGAATCTCTGCGCATCTGCTGATCGCCGACTTCACCGACTACGGCGACCTTCGCCTGCTGATGTCCGCCGGCGCCTATCTTGCGGCCCTGGTCGTGCTGGTCGGTTGCGCCCTCGCGGCGCCGGGGGGCTTCGCCGCCCATCCCCCTTTGGCCAGCACCCCGGAGGTGGGCGACCAGCTCTGGCTCACGGCCGCTGTCGCGCTGACGATGCTGCTCGGACTCGCCTGGGCGCCCTGGGCGGCCGCCCGGCTCGCAACGCCACCTCCTGAGCGGCGTGCGTCGCTGGTCGTGCTGGTGCTGACTGTGGTGCCCGTCATCGCCGCGTTCAGTGTTGCCGGCGTCGTCGTTGCGGCTTCCAGGATCGAGGTTGCGAGCCACCCCATGCTGCTCCCTGTGGCGGGGGCCGGCCTGGTGCTCGTCGTGACCGTCTCGATGGTGGCCGTGCTGCGCGGAACCGTGCGACGACCAGGACCCGAGCGTTGGACGAGCCTGGTCGCGTTCGCCAGTCTCGGCGACGTGACCCTGGGGATGGGTGCTCCGGCAGGCACCAGCGTCGGCTGGTACGCGGGCCACAGTCTGCTGCTCGTGGGTGCGTCGGCGTTCGTGCTCGCCTGGATCGCCGACGCCAGAAGGATCAAGTCCCAGGCCGAGCGCGACTCCGCCTTCGATCCGCTGACGGGCCTGCCGAACCGTCGAAGCGGGCACCAGACCCTCGAGCACACCGCTGCCCAGGCGCGTCGATCCGGGGTGCCGCTGGCGCTGTTGCTCGTCGACCTCGACGACTTCCATCGCATCAACGACCAGTACGGCTACGAAGCCGGAGATGCCACCGTGGCCGCGGTCGGTCGACTGCTGGTCGCCGCCTGCCGCACCGGCGACATCGTCGCCCGAGTCGGTGGCGAGGAGTTCCTCGTGCTGCTGCCCGACACCAGGGACCGCGGCGCACTTATCGTCGCCGACAAGATCCGGTCTGCGGTGGCCCTCGAGCCCATCGCTCCGATCGGTGTACCCCTCACGGTGAGCATCGGTGCGACGACCCTGCAGATCCACGACCTCGATCCGAACGAGATGCTCCGCCGGGCAAGCGCAGCGCTGTCGCGCGCGAAGGCAACCGGCTACAACCGGATCATCCTGCTGGCCGGGATGACCGATGACGACTTGCTCGGCGCCCTCTGAACCAGCGGAGCACGAGCGCGCGACCGCCCGGACCATCTGCTACTGCGGGACTCGCCGGATGGCGATCGGCGCCAGCGCACCGAAGCCACGGATCACGCGCTCAGGCAGAGTCGCGCAAGGCATAGCCGGGCTGGTCACGGACCGCGTCAGCCGTCGCGTCGTCGCAGATGACGCGGTTACGGCGGGCCACGCCGGTCAGCCGGCTGGCCAGGTTGACCGGTGGACCGAAGACGTCCCCGAGCCGCATCACGACGGGCCCGGTCGCCAGACCGACGTGGACGTCGGGCAACGTCTCGTCGGCCCCGATTCGCTCGACGATGTCACTGGCGATGTCCATGCCCACCGCCGGGACCTCGGCAATGAACAGCACCGAGTCACCCAAGGTCTTGATGACCCGGCCCCCGCGCGCGGCGACGAGATCAGAGCAGGCGGACTCGAACGTCTCGACCATGTCGGCCAGCCGGTCCTCGTCGATGCCGTTGGAGAGCTCGGTGAAGCTGACCAGGTCGGCGAATCCGACGGTCACGGTCACCGTGTGCAGGTCGGAGTCCTTGGCGCCGAGCGCTTCAACCCGCCCGACCGCAGCAGCGAGGTGTCGGCGCCACGCGTACATCAGCAGGTCCTCGAAGGTCGGCTCCACCGCCCGCAACACCTCGAGGCCCGTGGTCAGGCGGGAGCCTGTGCCTGCACCGGACTCCTCGAGCCGCTCGACGATCTCGCTCAACGTGGACACCTGCCAGTCGGCCAGCCGTGCCATGGTGTGACCAACCGCGCGGGTCAGCCGGATCGCCGTCTCGAACTCCAGGGCCCCGCTGTCGACCAGGAGGGAGAGCTTCGCCATCGCGTCCTGGTCAGCTGTGGTGAAGGCGGCCGTCTCGCCGGCGTCCGGGAAGCCCAAGGCGCGCCACAGCTGCTGGGCTGCCCGCGCTGCGTCCTCGTCGTCGCCCACGATCTGCGACGACGTCAGGTGCGGCGCCTCCCCGAGGATCTCGCGCTCGAGATCCTCGCGCGTCGAGCATCGTCGACCGCTCCGCGGGCACAGCGTCGGCCGAACCGGCCACCTCGTCCGAGGACGGCGCGCCGCCGGCTTCGTGCTGGGAAGGGTCGGGGAGCGGGTCGATCACGTCACCTGGAACGGGGCTCCAGCGGATGCGGGAGGAGTCCCGTCGTCGTCGTGACCGTCATGCGTGCCGAACAACAGGTCCGTGATCACCAGCTGCAGCGCTTCGACCTTAGGGACGTCCGGCAGGACCGACCGGCCTTCCTCGCTTGCGTCGGAGATCACCAACGTGCCACAGCCGAGCATGCGGTCGAGCACGCCGCGCTCGTACTTCACGTCGTTGATCCGGTGCAGCGGGATGTCCCGACCGGTGCGGGTGAAGACGCCCGAGCGGTTGATCAGCCGGCGGTTGGTCACGGTGTACGCCGCGGTGAGCCAGACGAGGAAGGGACGCAGCGTCAGCCACACGATCGCGATCGCCGCCACCACCAACACGAGCCACATCAGCACGTCGTGTCCGCTGCCGTCCGGGAGCACGGCGAGCAGGAACCCCGCGAGCCCGCACGTCACGATCAATGCGATGGCCGGGAGGACGAGGGCCTTCCAGTGGGTGCGCGTCGTGACGATGACGTGTTCGCCCTCGCCCAGCAGCTTCGGCGAGATCCCCATGTGGTCCCCCTTCGGCGGGTCCGTGAGCACGTCCCTGAGACGTGTTGCCCTGATCGTGTCACGTCTCGGAGCGAACGTGAACGACATCCCCCGCGCCGATCGCGACCTGTCCTCCGGGCGTTCGAACCAGCAACCGCCCGGACTCGTCCACCCCTACGGCCTCGCCGCTGACCTGACGGCCGTCGGGCTGGTCGATCCGGACCTCGCGACCGAGGGTGACGCAGGCCTCGGCGTACGCCGTGTGCAGCCCGGCCCGCGGATCGCCACCGTGCCGGTACCAATCGGTGAGCAGTGCCTCGAGCGTCCTCAGGATGCCTCGAGCGAGCAGCGAACGATCGGTGGTGGACGCGCCTTCCAGAGCCAGTGACGTGGCCGTCTGCACCGGCAGCTCGTCGCGTCGCAGCGACACGTTCAGTCCTATCCCGATCACGGCCGCCGGGCGGCGACCGGCGGCGCCAGGGTCGACCCGCTCCACCAGCAGCCCGGCAAGCTTGCGGTCGCCGACCAGCACGTCGTTCGGCCACTTGAGTGACGCCGCCACGTCTGCGTCTCTTCGCAGAGTCGCTGCTACCGCCAGGCCGGCGAGCAGCGGGATCCACGGCCAGCGGGTGGCGGCGACATCGTCCGGCCTGACCAGGACCGACAGGGTCAGCCCCGACCTCGGCGGTGCCGTCCAGGTCCTCCCGAGCCGACCCCGTCCGGCCGTCTGGTGCTCGGCGATCAGCACGACGCCGTCATCGTCCGACGCCGCTGCACGGATCGCCAGATCGGCGTTCGTGGAGACCGACGAACCGACGATCTCCACCTGGGTCCACATCGACCCAGGGGTGACCAGGGCGTGCTCCAGCACGTCGCGGTTCAGCGGGGGACGGTCCAGGTCGCCGTACATCGAGCCTGCCATCAGGCAAACGCTACGCTGCGTGGCGTGAGCGACATCGACATCCACACGACCGCGGGCAAGCTCGCTGACCTCGACGAGCGACTCGAGGCGGCTGTGCACGCCGGCTCCGAGCGAGCCATCGAGAAGCAGCACGCCAAAGGCAAGCTGACCGCCCGCGAGCGGGTCGACCAGCTGCTCGACGACGGTTCGTTCGTTGAGCTGGACGAACTGGCACGGCACCGGTCGACGGCGTTCGGCATGGAGAAGAACCGCCCCTACGGCGACGGGGTCGTCACCGGCTACGGCACGATCGAGGGCCGTCAGGTCTGCGTCTTCGCCCAGGACTTCACCGTGTTCGGCGGCAGCCTCGGCCAGGTCTTCGGAGAGAAGATCGTCAAGGTCATGGACCTGGCCATGAAGACCGGCTGCCCGGTCATCGGCATCAACGACTCCGGTGGTGCGCGGATCCAGGAAGGCGTGGTCTCGCTGGGGCTCTACGGCGAGATCTTCCGACGCAACGTGCATGCCTCGGGGGTCATCCCGCAGATCTCGCTCATCATGGGGCCGTGCGCCGGTGGTGCCGTCTACTCCCCGGCGGTGACCGACTTCACTGTGATGGTGGACAAGACGTCACACATGTTCATCACCGGGCCGGACGTGATCAAGACGGTCACCGGCGAGGACGTCTCGATGGAGGAGCTCGGCGGTGCGCACAGCCACAACTCCAAGAGCGGCAACGCCCACTACATGGGCTCGGACGAGACCGACGCGATCGACTACGTCAAGGCGCTGATCTCCTACCTGCCGCAGAACAACCTCGAGGACCCTCCGGCCTACGACGAGTCGGTCTGCACCGACGCGGACCTCGAGGTCACCGAAGAGGACCGTGCGCTCGACACGTTGATCCCGGACTCGCCCAACCAGCCGTACGACATGCACACGGTGATCGAGTCCGTGCTCGACGACAGTGAGTTCCTCGAGGTGCAAGCGCTCTTCGCCCCCAACATGATCGTCGGCTTCGGCCGCGTCGAGGGCCGCTCTGTCGGCGTCGTGGCCAACCAGCCGATGCAGTTCGCCGGCACCCTCGACATCGACGCGTCGGAGAAGGCGGCGCGCTTCGTGCGCACCTGCGACGCGTTCAACGTGCCGGTGCTGACCTTCGTCGACGTCCCGGGCTTCCTGCCGGGCACCGACCAGGAGTGGAACGGCATCATCCGCCGCGGCGCCAAGCTGATCTACGCGTACGCCGAGGCGACCGTCCCGCTGATCACCGTGATCACCCGGAAGGCCTATGGCGGCGCGTACGACGTGATGGGCTCCAAGCACCTCGGAGCCGACATGAACGTCGCGTGGCCGACCGCCCAGATCGCCGTGATGGGAGCGCAGGGCGCCGTCAACATCTTGTACCGCGCCGACCTGGCCGCCGCCGAGGACCCCGAGGCCCGTCGAGCCGAGCTGATCACCGACTACGAGGACACCCTCGCCAACCCGTACCTCGCCGCCGAGCGGGGTTACATCGACGCCGTCATCGCGCCGCACGAGACGCGCAGCGAGATCGTCCGGTCGCTTCGGTTGCTCCGCAACAAGCGCGAGACGCTGCCACCGAAGAAGCACGGCAACATTCCGCTCTGATCCCGGCCGGGGAGCCGCCGGCGAGCTCCTGTGCCGCCGAGCTCAGGGCTGAAGGGCGAGGACCGCGATGGCCACAGCGAGCGCGGCAAGGCCGGCCAACCCCCACAGCGCCGCCACCGTCCGCCTGTTCCGCGCCTGACGAAGCTCTCCGCCGATCAGCGCTGCCCGGCCCTGCGCGTTGACCCAGCTGGCCCGGCCCGAGGCCGCGAAGAAGGCCACCATGGCGATCGCTGCCACCGCGACCTCCCACCGTCTCGTCGCCAGCCCGATGACCAGCATCGCGGTCGGCACGACTCCCAGGACACCGACCAAGATCCAGAGTCCAACGCGCCAGGACAGGCTCGTGCGGCCCCATGCTAGAGGGCTCGGGGATTGTCATCGCTTGCTCCTCGTAGGCCTCGCACGCCCAGCGTAGGCCGCCGTGGATACGATCACGCCATGACGAGTGACCCGCTCCCCGCCGCCGCGCAGCCGCCGTTGCTGCGCGTGGTGCAGGGCACACCGACCGACGAGGAGCTCGCTGCTCTCGTCGCCGTGGTCGCCGCTCGTCGCGCTGGCGCCGTGGCACGCGCGGACTCAGCCACCGTACGCAGCTCTGGGTGGATCGACCGGTCACGAGCCCTGCGTGGCATTCACCGCCCAGGCCCGCACGGCTGGCGGGCCGCCGCTCTTCCCCGCTGACCTCCCGAGCACGCGGCCACCCGGTATCCGCTCGGCGCTCCTGGGAGCTAGGTTGTCGTGGTGACTGAACCGCTTCCGGAGCGAGCCGTCGACGCCATCGCCGAGGCCTTCGTCGAGGACTACGCCGCCCTCGATCCGGTGGCCGCCACCTACTTCGGAATCCCCGGCCATGACGCCGAGCTCACCGACCTCTCCCCCGAGGGGTTCCAGGCGCGCCGTGACCTGTCGGAGCGGGCCCTGCGCGCCGTCCAGGCTGTCGAGCCGGTCGACGCTCGTGAGGCCGCGGCCCAGGACTCCTTCATCGAGCGACAGTCCGTCCTGCTCGACCAGTACGACGTCGGCACGCCGCAGTCACAGGTCAGCATCATCACCAGCGAGCTGCACAGCGTACGAAGCATCTTCGACCTGATGGGCACGGACTCCGAGCAGGACTGGCAGCTCATCGACGCACGGTTGGCCGGCATCCCGGCCGCGCTGGACGGCTACCGCGCCACGCTGACCGGAGCCGCCGATCGCGGCCACGTCTCGGCCCGGCGTCAGATCGGTCTGCTCGCGGGCCAGGTGCGCGCCTGGACCGGGCAGGAAGGGCAGTCCGGGAACTTCTTCCAAGAGCTGGTCGGCCGCTCCGAAGGCATCCCGGCCTCGCTGCGCCAGCGGCTCGACGAGCATGCCGACGCCGGCAGCGCCGCCTTCGCAGCGTTCGAGCGTTTCCTCACCGACCAGCTCGCTCCCCGTGGCCGTGAGAGCGAGGCGGTCGGCCGGGAGGCGTACGTCCCGGAGTCACGCTCCTTCCTCGGCGCCGAGATCGACCTCGACGAGACCTACGCCTGGGGCTGGGACGAGCTGCGACGCATCGAGGACGAGATGGCACGGGTCTCCGACAAGATCGTCCCCGGCGGCTCGGTGGACGACGCGGTCGCGGCCCTCGACTCCGACCCCGCACGCACGATCGCCGGCAAGGAAGAGTTCCGCGACTGGATGCAGCAGCTCGCCGACCAGACGATCGCCGACATGGCCGACACCCACTTCGACATCCCTGAGCAGATCCGGCGCATCGAGTGCCGCCTGGCTCCCACGAACGACGGCGGCATCTACTACACCGGCCCGAGCGAGGACTTCACCCGGCCCGGCCGGATGTGGTGGGCCGTACCCGACGACCAGTCGTCGTTCTCCACCTGGCGCGAGGTCACCACCGTCTACCACGAGGGCGTCCCCGGTCATCACCTGCAGGTCGCCCAGACCGCGTACCGCAGCGAGCTGCTCAACCGCTGGCAGCGCACGATGTGCTGGGTGTCGGGCCACGGCGAGGGGTGGGCGCTGTACGCCGAGCGGCTGATGGACGACCTCGGCTTCCTCGACGACCCCGGCAACAAGCTCGGCATGCTCGACGGCCAGGCGCTGCGAGCGGCCCGGGTCGTCATCGACCTCGGGATGCACCTCGAGCTGCCGATCCCGCAGGACAACCCGTTCGGGTTCCACCCCGGTGAACGCTGGACCGGCGAGCTCTGCTTGGAGTTCCTGCGGCAGCACTGCCGGATGGACGACGCGATCATCCAGTACGAGGTCAACCGCTATCTCGGCTGGCCCGGTCAGGCCCCGGCCTACAAGGTGGGCGAGCGGATCTGGCTGCAGGCCCGGGACGAGGTCCGCGCGCGCAAGGGTGCCGACTTCGACCTCAAGGAGTTCCACCGTCAAGCCCTCGACCTCGGCTCGCTCGGCCTGGATCCGCTCCGGGCTCAGCTCAACCGGTTGTGAGGCTGGTTCTCGCCTCCGCGTCGCCCGCACGCCGGGCGACGCTGCGGGCTGCGGGGATCTGTCCAGAGATCATGGTCTCCGACGTCGACGAGTCGACGTACACAGCGGACACTCCCGCCGAGCTTGCGCAGCTGTTGGCCGTCGCGAAGGCGACGTCGGTGGCCGGCCTGTCGATGGTCAGCGACGCGATCGTGGTCGGTTGCGACTCGGTGCTCGACTTCGACGGAGAGGCGTTGGGCAAGCCGGCCGATCCCGACGACGCCGTACGCCGCTGGCGGTCGATGCGCGGCCGGTCCGCCACCTTAGTCACCGGCCACTGCGTCATCGACAACCGCTCGGGCCGGCAATCCGACGCCACCTCGGTCACCGAGGTCCGGTTCGCTGACGTCTCTGATGCCGAGATCAACGCCTACGTCGCCACCGGGGAACCGCTCCAGGTCGCGGGGGCGTTCACCATCGACGGGCTCGGAGGCGCGTTCGTCACCGAAGTGGTCGGTGACCCTCACGGGGTCGTCGGCCTGTCGTTGCCGCTGCTACGGACGATGCTGCGCGACCTCGGCGTCGAGTGGACGTCCCTGTGGAAGTAGGGACGCAGTGATCGAGCTGATCTGGGCAGATCCGGTGGCTCGTTCGGTCACTCGACGGGGAGTCCGAGGCCGCGGGCGATGAGCATCCGCTGCACCTCGGAGGTCCCTTCGCCGATCTCGAGGACCTTGGCGTCGCGGTAGAAGCGCGCGACGGGGTACTCCTCCATGAAGCCGTAGCCACCGAAGACCTGGGTAGCAATGCGGGTGGCGCTGACCGCAGCCTCGGTGGAGTACAGCTTGGCGATCGCCGCTGCCTCTTTGAACTCCTTGCGCGGTCGCCCGGCGTCCTTGAGCGCAGCCGCCTTGTACGTGAGGCCGCGTGCCGCCTCTGCCATCACCTTGAGGTCGGCGATCTGGAACGCCACCCCCTGCTTCTGACCGATCGGGACGTTGAACGTGGTGCGCTCGCCGGCGTACTGGACCGACAGGTCCAGACAGGCCTGGATGCAGCCGACCGCCAGCGCAGCGATAGCCACGCGGCCGTCGTCCAGCGTCGCCAGGAACTGGTGGAAACCCTTGCCCCGCTCGCCGAGCAGGTTCGCCTCAGGCACCCGGCAGTCGTCGAAGGACAGCGGGTGGGTGTCGCTGGCGTGCCAGCCCAGCTTGTCGTAGGCCTTCTCGGCGGTGAAACCAGGCGTGTCCGTCGGCACGATGATCGTGGAGATCTCCGGCTTCCCGTCGTCGCGGGTGCCAGTGCGCGCGGTCACGGTCACGACGGAGGTGATGTCGGAGCCGGAGTTGGTGATGAACTGCTTGCTGCCGTTGACGACCCACTCGCCGTCGACGAGCTCGGCCTTGGTCTTCGTGGCGCCCGCGTCCGAGCCGGCGCCGGCCTCGGTGAGACCGAAACCGGCGAGCGTCGTGCCGGCCACCAGGTCGGGCAACCACGCCTGCTTCTGCTCGTCGGTGCCGAACGTCAGGATCGGGTTGATGCCCAGGCCGACTGCTGCCTCGAGCGTGATGCCCATCGACTGGTCGACGCGACCGACCTCCTCGATGGCCACGCACAGGCTGGTGAAGTCACCGTCCTCGCCGGCGCCGCCGAACTCCTCCGGCGCGGTGAGGCCGAACAGGCCGAGCTTGCCCATCTGGTGCACGGTGTCGACAGGGAAATAGTGGTCTTTGTCCCATTGCGCTGCCCGCGGGCCGATCTCGGCCTCGGCGAACTCGCGCACGCTGTGCCGAAAGGTTTCGTGCTCGGGGGTCAGCTCGAACGATGTCACGGTGTCACTCCTTGGTGCGCTGCCTTACTCTTACGTCAACGTAAGCGTAGATCGCTTCCGTAACGGAAGGGCAAGCCCGTGACGAGACCCGCTGCCGCGGTTCAGGCGCCGCGCGAGCCGAGCTGGACGATCACCGAGCTGGCCGCCGACTACGCCGTCACCTTGCGCACCCTGCGGCACTACGAGGACATCGGGTTGCTCGCGCCAGAGCGTCGCGGCACCACCCGGGTGTTCCACAACCGTGACCGGATCCGGCTGGCCCTGATCCTGCGCGGCCGACGCCTGGGCTTCTCGCTCGACGAGATCGCGGTCATCGTCAACATGTACGACGAGCAGCCTGGTGAAGCCGGCCAGCTGCAGTACCTGCTCGACCAGATCGAGGTACGCCGAGCCGAGCTCGCCCAACGTCGGCGCGACATCGAGGACACCCTGGTCGAGCTCGACCAGGTCGAGGCTCGCTGCCGTGAAGACCTGGCCGCACTCGCAGCGGCCGACAGCGAATGACCGCGCTGGATGATTGACTGACCCGCATGGCCGCAGGACCCGCGTTCGACACCGTGCCGTTGACCCCCGAGACCTGGTCTGACCTGGAGGATCTGTTCGCGCTGCCGGGCGGGTCCATCGTTCGGGGCTGCTGGTGCGTCTACTACCGCAACACCGGGAGGGTCTCGGTCTCCGGAGCCGCCGGCGAGGGCCACAAGCGGCAGCTCTGCGACCTCGTCGAGGGCGGCACCGTCCCGGGTCTGGTCGGCTACCTCGACGGCGCGCCCGCCGGTTGGATCAGCCTCGGACCGCGCGAGGACTTCCGCAAGCTCGAACGCTCGCCGATCATGAAGCCGGTCGACGACACCGAGGTCTGGTCCATCGTCTGCACGTTCGTCGCCAAGGCCCACCGCGGCCAGGGGCTCCAACACAAGCTGCTCGCGGGGGCTATCGACTGGGCCCGCGAGCAGGGCGTCCGGACTCTCGAGGCGTACCCGATCGACAAGCCCCACCGCAGCCACGACGACTTCATGTTCTTCGGTTCGCGCAGCCTCTACGAACGTGCCGGGTTCCGCGAGGTCGTACGCCGCTCGCCGACCCGGGTCGTGATGCGACGTGGGCTGCGGCCGACGCATCCGTCGTAGCCGACCTCGAGGGCGGCTTGGTGAGCTCGGTCCCAGGCGCCTTCGTCGCCGGAGCGCCTCCCTCTAGACTCAGGCCCGTGCCTGAGCAGACCGATGTCACCCCGTTGACCAGAGTCCTGATCGCGAACCGCGGAGAGATCGCCGTACGGGTCATCCGTGCCTGCAAGGACGCCGGCATCGGCAGCGTCGCGGTGTACGCCGAGCCGGACCGTGACGCGCTCTTCGTCCGGCTCGCCGACGAGGCCTATTCGCTCGAAGGAGCCACGCCGGCGGACTCCTACCTGGACATCGACAAGATCATCGCTGTCGCCAAGCGCTCTGGTGCGGACTCCGTTCACCCGGGCTACGGCTTCCTGGCCGAGAACTCCGGATTCGCGCAGGCCGTGCTGGACGCCGGGCTGGTCTGGATCGGACCACCGCCGGAGGCGATCGACGCCCTCGGTGACAAGGTGCAAGCCCGACACATCGCTCAGAAGGTCGGCGCACCGCTCGTCCCCGGCACCAAGGATCCTGTCGAGAACGCCGACGAGGTCGTCGCGTTCGCGCGTGAGCACGGCCTGCCGATCGCGATCAAGGCGGCCTTCGGTGGTGGCGGTCGCGGTCTCAAGGTGGCCCGCAAGGAGGAAGAGGTCGCCGAGCTGTACGAGTCCGCGGTCCGTGAGGCGGTCACCGCCTTCGGTCGCGGTGAGTGCTTCGTCGAGCGCTACCTCGACAAGCCGCGGCACGTCGAGACCCAGTGCCTGGCCGACCGGCACGGCAACGTCGTCGTGGTCTCCACCCGCGACTGCTCGCTCCAGCGCCGGCACCAGAAGCTCGTCGAGGAGGCGCCCGCGCCGTTCCTGTCCGACGAGCAGATGACGACGCTCTACGACTCGTCCAAAGCGATCCTGCGCGAGGCCGGCTACGTCGGCGCCGGCACCTGCGAGTTCCTGGTCGGCCAGGACGGCACGATCTCCTTCCTCGAGGTCAACACCCGTCTCCAGGTCGAGCACCCGGTCACCGAGGAGGTCACCGGCATCGACCTGGTCCGCGAGATGTTCCGGGTCGCCGCCGGCGAGGAGCTCGGGTACGACGACCCGGTGATCGAGGGTCACTCGATCGAGTTCCGGATCAACGCCGAGGACGCCGGCCGCAACTTCATGCCGGCCCCCGGCACGCTGACCCGCTGGCATGCCCCGTCCGGTCCTGGAATCCGTCTCGACGGCGGCTACGACCAGGGTGAGACCGTCCCGGGCTCGTTCGACTCGCTGGTGGCCAAGCTGATCGTCACCGGTCGCAGCCGCGAGCAAGCGCTCGAGCGGTCGCGTCGTGCCCTTGACGAGTTCGTGGTGGAGGGCATGCCCACCGTGATCCCGTTCCACCGTGCCGTCGTGGACGACCCGGCGTACATCGGGGACGGCGAGGCCTTCAGCGTCTACACCAGCTGGATCGAGACCGAGTTCGACAACACCATCGCCCCGTACGACTCAGGCGGCGATGGCTCCGACCAGGCGGAGCCGGACGAGCGCGAGACCGTCACCGTCGAGGTCGGCGGCAAGCGACTGCGGGTGTCGCTGCCTGCCGGGCTGGCGGCGGCAGGAGCAGCGGCGGGTGCGAAGCGGCCGGCCAAGCGGGCCGCCTCCAAGAAGGCCGGCGCTGCCGCCGGTGGCAACGCGCTGACCGCGCCGATGCAGGGCACGATCGTCAAGCTCGCGGTCGAGGAGGGTCAGCAGGTCGAGGCCGGAGAGCTCGTCGTCGTGCTCGAGGCTATGAAGATGGAGCAGCCGATCAACGCGCACAAGGCCGGCACGATCACCGCGCTGACCGCAGAGGTCGGCGCCACCGTCACCAGCGGCGCCGTGCTCTGCGAGATCAGCGACTAGCCGACCCCCGCCTCGGCCGCTCGTCCCACCCTGCTGCGCGATCTTGTGTCGGCTGCCCTGCGAGACCGTGATGTCGAACGCTGGCACAGTCCCTAGGGTTGGGGCATGTTCGCGAAGGTGCTGGTGGCCAACCGGGGCGAGATCGCCGTGCGGGCGTTCCGGGCTGCGTACGAGCTCGGCGCCAAGACCGTGGCGGTCTTCCCGCACGAGGACCGCGGGTCCGAGCACCGGCTGAAGGCCGACGAGGCCTACGAGATCGGGGAGCGCGGCCATCCGGTCCGGGCGTACCTGGATCCGCAGGCGATCGTCGAGGCCGCGGTGCGGGCCGGCGCCGAGGCGGTCTATCCCGGCTACGGCTTCCTCTCCGAGAACCCGGCGCTCGCGGAGGCGTGTACGGGCGCCGGGATCACGTTCGTCGGGCCGTCGGCGGAGATCCTCCGACTGACCGGCAACAAGGCCAGCGCGGTCGCGGCTGCGAAGGCGGCCGGTGTGCCCGTCCTGGCCAACGTCGCACCGTCGCGGGACGCCGACGAGGTGTGCCGGACGGCCGGCGACCTGAACTTCCCGGTCTTCGTCAAGGCGGTCGCAGGCGGTGGTGGCCGGGGGATGCGTCGCGTCGACGACCCTGACGACCTGCGTGACGCGGTCGACGCGGCGATGCGCGAGGCCGACGGGGCCTTCGGCGACCCGACCGTCTTCGTCGAGGAGGCGGTGATCGACCCCCGTCACATCGAGGTGCAGATCCTGGCCGACGCCGACGGCAACGTGGTGCACCTGTTCGAACGGGACTGCTCGCTGCAGCGACGTCACCAGAAGGTCGTCGAGATCGCACCGGCGCCGAACCTCGACCCCGCGCTGCGTGACCGGATCTGCGCCGACGCCGTCGCATTCGCCCGCGAGATCGGCTACGTCAACGCCGGGACAGTCGAGTTCCTGGTCAGCCCTGAGGGCCGTCACGTCTTCATCGAGATGAACCCGCGGATCCAGGTCGAGCACACCGTGACCGAGGAGGTCACCGACGTCGATCTGGTCCAGTCGCAGCTCCGGATCGCGTCGGGCGAGACGCTGGACGACCTCGGCCTGCGACAAGACGCCATCCAGGTACGGGGCGCTGCGCTGCAGTGCCGGATCACCACGGAGGACCCGTCCAACGGGTTCCGTCCCGACACCGGCCGGATCACGGCATACCGCTCCCCTGGCGGCGCCGGCATCCGGCTGGACGGCGGGACGACGTATACCGGCGCCGAGGTCTCCGCTCACTTCGACTCGATGCTGACCAAGCTGACGTGCCGCGGTCATACCTTCGAACTGGCGGTGGACCGGGCGCGACGAGCGATCGCAGAGTTCCGGATCCGGGGCGTCGCCACCAACATCCCCTTTCTCCAGGCCGTGCTCGACGATCCCGATTTCCGCGCCGGCAGGGTCACGACGTCGTTCATCGAACAGCACCCGCAGTTGCTCACCGCACGGTCGTCGGCCGACCGCGGCACCCGGCTGTTGCACTACCTCGCCGACGTCACCGTCAACCGGCCGCACGGCGAGGCTCCGACGACCGTCGACCCGGTCAGCAAGCTGCCGACGCTGGCCGACACCGAGCAGCCCGACGGGTCACGGCAGCGACTGCTCGCCATCGGCGCCGAGGCCTTCGCGGCCGAGCTTCGTGCCCAGACCGCCGTCGCGGTCACCGACACGACCCTCCGCGACGCCCACCAGTCGCTGCTGGCCACGAGGGTGCGGACGCGCGACCTGGTCGCGGTCGCTCCGCACATCGCCGCACTGACTCCTGAGCTGCTGTCGGTCGAGTGCTGGGGCGGGGCGACGTACGACGTGGCTCTGCGCTTCTTGTCCGAGGACCCTTGGGAGCGGCTGGCCCAGCTCCGCGAGGCGCTGCCGAACGTCTGCCTCCAGATGCTGCTCCGCGGTCGTAACACGGTCGGTTACACGCCGTACCCCACCGAGGTGACGGACGCGTTCGTCGCCGAGGCGGCAGAGACCGGCATCGACATCTTCCGCATCTTCGACGCCCTCAACGACGTCGAGCAGATGCGCGCTGCGATCGACGCGGTTCGCGGTACTCCGTCCGCGGTGGCCGAGGTCGCGCTCTGCTACACCGGCGATCTCAGCAGCCCCGGAGAACGGCTCTACACGCTGGACTACTACCTCTCGCTGGCCGAGCGGATCGTCGAGGCCGGCGCGCACGTCCTCGCCATCAAGGACATGGCCGGCCTGCTGCGCGCTCCTGCGGCACGCACGCTCGTCACCGCTCTGCGCGAGCGCTTCGACCTCCCCGTGCACCTGCACACCCACGACACCCCCGGTGGACAGCTCGCCACGCTGCTCGCGGCGATCGACGCGGGCGTGGATGCAGTCGACGCAGCCAGCGCCGCCCTCGCCGGCACGACCAGCCAGCCGGCTCTGTCGGCTCTCGTCGGCGCGACCGACCACACCGAACGGGCCACCGGGCTGTCGCTGCGTGCGGTGTGCGACCTCGAGCCCTACTGGGAGTCCACCCGACGGCTGTACGCGCCGTTCGAGGCAGGGCTGCCCGCACCCACCGGCCGCGTCTACCGCCACGAGATCCCTGGTGGCCAGCTGTCGAACCTGCGGCAGCAGGCGATCGCCCTCGGGCTGGGTGAGAAGTTCGAGCAGATCGAGGACATGTACGCCGCCGCCAACGACATCCTGGGCAACATCGTGAAGGTGACCCCGTCGAGCAAGGTGGTCGGCGACCTGGCCCTGTCGTTGGTGGCCACGAATGCCGACCCTGCCGCGTTCGCCGACGACCCGGGGTCGTTCGACGTGCCGGACTCCGTCATCGGCTTCCTGTCCGGAGAGCTCGGCGACCCACCCGGAGGCTGGCCGGAACCGTTCCGGACGAAGGCGCTGGCGGGACGTACCGTCAAGCAGCGTGAGGAGAAGCTCGACGCGGAGGACGCCGCAGCCCTGGAGACGGATCGGCGTGCCACGCTGAACCGCTTGCTCTTCCCCGGTCCGACCAAGGACTTCGCCGACTCGCGCGAGCGTTACAGCGACCTCTCTGTCCTGCCCACCCGCGACTTCCTCTACGGCCTGGACTCCGAGATCGAGCACGACGTCTATCTGGACGAGGGCGTGCGGCTGATCCTCGGCCTCGAGTCGGTCAGCCAGCCCGACGAGCGGGGTTTCCGTACCGTGATGTGCACGATCAACGGTCAGCTCCGGCCGGTCTCGGTGCGCGACCGAGCGGTGTCGTCCGAGGCACCTGCACAGGAGCGGGCTGACGCCAACGTGCCAGGTCAGATCGGCGCACCGTTCGACGGCGTGGTGAGCGTCGGTGATCGAGACCGGCGCAACCGTGCAGGCCGGCCAGACCGTCGCGACCATCGAGGCGATGAAGATGGAGGCCTCCATCACCACGCCCGTGGCGGGCACCGTCGAGCGGGTGGCGCTGGACGGCCCGCGCTCGGTCGAGGGCGGCGACCTCGTCGTCGTTGTCCGGCCGGGCTGATCGACCTCAGCCGTCGGTGTGCACCCGGAACGTGTTGCTGGACTTCACCCAGGTGATCGAGCCGTGCTGGAAGTCGGCGCGCTGCCCGGCCCGGACGTTGCGCACGTTGCTGGTCGGGTAGCCCAGGTGCCCGTCAGGTCCGCCTTCCTTGGTCGACCATCGGCGCAGCACCGGTCCGTACATCGCCGCCGCACCGAGGCCCGGCTTGGAGAACAGGTAGCCGCCTTGCAGCCGGATCTTGTGACCTTTCAGCGGCGCCTTGAGGATCCCGGTCATCGGCCACCGGAGCAGCGACGCCGGCCCTCCGAAGGCCCGGTAGGTGAACAGCAGGGGGCCCATCATCTCGCGGGCGCCGGTCTGCTCGCTCCAGAAGATCCGTCCGGAGGTGAAGTTCTGCGCGGACCCGTCGTTGACGGCGTACTCGCCTGAGCTCGGCTTGCCGATCGACGACTTGAGGGCGCCGATCTGCCGCCAGCGCTGGATGATCGGCGTCGGCGCGATGGTGAACCACGCCGAACGCAGCTCATAGGCCCACCGGAAGTCGTCCCCGGTCAGGTAGGCGGTGCCGCGTGAGCCGTTGAGCACCAGCTGCAGGACGCGACCGCCCCACATGCCGTGCCCTTCACGCGAGGTGACCCGAACGTCCTGCAGGGTGCCGATCTCCGGGTGGGACCGCTCCAGTGCCGCGGCGCTGACCGTGACCTTCCACGTGTGGTTGGCGTTGGCTTCGAACTTGTCGTACGGGTCGCGCTTGGCCGGCAGGTAGGGGACCGAGCCGGCTGACGTCCATCCGCCGGACGACGAGGAGAACTGGGTGAAGGCGGGACGTCCCCGATAGCTGAGGATCCGACGCGCCGTACCTCGCACGGCCTGGTTGGTGGAGGCCTGCTCAGCGCTGACGCCGCCGTAGACCTGGCACGCGGTGGTGTCGCAGATCTGGTAGTAACGGCGCGGGTTCTGTGCCCGCTGCCAAGCGGCGTACGTGCGTGCGGCAACCGCCTGGGAGCGCAGCGCGGCGGGTGCCCAGGACGCCGGCATCTCGTAGGGAACGACGCCGCGGACGTAGCTGTCCATCGTGAGGACATTGACCGTGTCACGGTCGGTCGACCCCTGATACGGCGGGACCGACCGCAGCGCGCCCCGGTACCGCTTGCCGGTGACGTCGGCGCCACCCGGCACGAGCAGGGTCAGCACATTGCTGCTCGCAGTGAACTCCGCTGCGCCCCTGATCAAGGTCTGCTTGCCAGGGAGGGCCCAGCCGTGCCAACCGCGCGCGTTGTGGAACTGGACGACCGAGCCCCGCCGCACCGCTGCCACTCGCCACCGGTCCACGCCGGTGCGCTCGGGCAACGTCCAACGGCGGTCCGTCGTGAGGTCGTGAATCGTCAGGCCCTTCTGCGGCCGGACCTGGAGGTCGGAGGTGTAGTCGGCACTGATCAGGACCCTGACCAGGCCCTTGGCCGTCGTCCAGGTCGTGCCGGGGTAGTAGAAGTCGATGATCTGGTTGTAGGTGAGCCCCTTCAGCGCAGCCCCCTGGGCGCCGTACTGGCTCAGGCCGTGACCATGCCCGTACCCGTGCCCGGTGATCGTCCACGACTTCGAGATCGGCACGTAGTAGGTCTGGTCGGCGTGAGCGGCCGGCGCGGTCCAGGTCAGGCCCAGGGGGGCGACCAGCGACGCTGCCGCCGTCGCCCACCCCAAGCGGACGCGGGTGCGCCCGGAAGCGGAGCTCGGGTAGGAATTCATCGGTAGCTCACCGTCGTTCGTTGGGTCTGCTTGTCATAGCGAATGGTTCCGAACCGGAACCTCGCGACCGAACCGTCGGGGGTACGCCGAACCTGGGTCTCGGGATACCCCAGCTTTCCGCTCGGGCCTTCCAGATGGCGGTAGCGGGTGAGGATCTTGCTGGTGACCAGAGCCTGACCACCCGACTTCGGTGACCAGAACAAGGAGCCGCCCTCGAACCTGGCGGAGTACCCGCGACGGGGAGTGCTCACCCCGGAGACGGGGTACCCCAGCCGACCGCGAACCTCTCCGGTTGCCAGATACGCGTTGAGGAACGGCCCGACCTTGATCGTGCGGCGCCGGCCGTCCTTGAAGATAGGTGCGGGCGTGGGTGAACGTCGTGTGACGACCACCGCGCGGCCGCGACCTCGCCGATCCGTACCGGGCCGAGGTAGCCGCTGCGACCCCCGGTCTTGAGCCAGAGTCGCTTGATCGGCGAGTTGAAGTGGTCGAGTCGGGCGTTGACCTTGCGACGCAGCGGTTGGCAGCCAGTCGTAGACCTGTTGCCCCGGGCAGGACGTCGACATGGCGTCGCGGTGACCGGAGATCCGGTTGAACACCTTGCCGTTGATCCGGGCCCTGCCGTAGCCGCCGTGGTAGGCGACGCCGAGCCGCCAGGCCACCAGCTTGACCAGCGACCGGCGCATGGCCTTAGGGGGAAAGACGTTGGTGAACTCGCCCATCAGCGAGATGCCGGTGCTGTTGACGTTGTAGTCACCCGCGTGGGCGCCCCGGACGGCCTTGCGGATGCCACCGGCGCGACCTTCGTAGACGGTCCCGTATCGGTCGACGAGGAAGTTGTAGCCGATGTCGCACCAGTCGCGCGACTGCGTGTGGTACGCGTAGATCCCTCGAACGATCGATGCGGACTCTCGCCGGGTGTAGGAGTTGCTGCCGGCCGTGTGGTGCACGAAGACGACATTGAACGTGCGGCCGTAACGTGGCGGCCAGCACTGGTCTCCGAGACTTTCGTCGGCACCCCACTGCCGACGGGTCACGATGGCCGGCATCCGTGGCAGACCGTCGGGGGTCGTGGTCGTGGAGGTGCCTCCGGTCTTTGCGGCGGTCCGGCTGACGGTGGCGTCGGTCGGCGCTGCGCCGGGGTCGATGGCTGCCACCGCGAGGTCCCGAGGGGGCGTACCGGTCGCGGAGTAGACATCGACCTCGACGGAGTCGGCGTCGCCGACGTACACCGGCGCGGTGCCGTCACGCGGTGCCGACTCCTCACCTGCGGCCGGACCTTCGTCCGGGTCGACCTCGATCGTGGACCAGCGACGTCCACTGCCCCGCCTGTCGCGTGCGGACCGTGACGACCGGGGCGGATCCTGCCGACCGCGTCCAGGTCACGCCGAGCATCGAGAAGCCGCCAGCGACGTGGGAGCGCACATGGGCGACGAGAGGGACCGAGCGGCCGCAGCTCGACCGTCGGACTGGGCCGCCTCCCGGGAGTCCGTCGACCGCGCCTTCTCGGCGCGCTGCGCGCGCGGCACGGTGGGCACAGCGATCTCGCGCACGCGCGGGGCGATGCCGTCGTCCGGACGTCGAGGGGTCAGCCGCCTGGGCGAGTGCCGCACGTGGTGCCGCGATCGGTGACGACACGGCCGTCGCCGGGCCCGCCAGGGCCAACGACGTGGGCGCGACCAGCACCAGGCTGGTGGCGAGCGCGGCGGACCAGCGAACGGTCGTGGCGGGGCTGGTGGTCGTGGCGGTGGTCCTGGTTGTGGCGGTGGTCGTGGTGGTGGCGGTCGGGCGGGTGCTGCGGGCTACCGAGGGCTCGCGGCTGACTCGCATACATAACTCCTGGCGACATCGTGGTTATCGTGCGTGATGGGACTGCTGTGACAGTTGTTAATGAATGGGAATGGTGTGACAGCAGAGTCCGATTATCTGCAGCGAAAACGCGCTGCTCGCCACCGGGATGTTCGAATTCTTATAATCCCCCGGTGTAATTACACGCCTGTTATTTCCACGCCATTTCCAGGGTTCCCATCGTCGGTTTGCCTAGAGATCTATTCCGAAGGCTTGTTATGTAGGCAAACCTGCCGTGCAGACCAGCAACCTGCCTTGCAGACCAAGCCTCGTTCAGCCGGGCAGCGCAATTCCGGGAACTGCGGGAACGTGCCGAGAACCGACGGCATGCCGGCGTGTCGTCCCGCAATTCCGGGGAAAGGGGCGAAGGGTCAGCGCGTGTGGAGGCGGCGGGCGGCCTCGGCCACCGACCCGCTCATCGACGGGATAGACCGTGAACGCATGGGCGAGCTCGTCCACGGTCAGCCGCGCCGCCACGGCGAGCGAGACGGCGTGGATCAGCTCGCTGGCGCGCGGCGCGACGACGACTCCCCCGACGACGATGCCCGTCCCGGGCCGGCAGAACAGCTTGACGAAACCGTCGTGCACCCCCTGCATCTTGGCCCGGGCGTTGCCGGCCAGCGGCAACATCTCGCAGATCGCCTCGACCTCACCGGCGTCCACGGCCTGCTGGCTGTAGCCCACGGTGGCGATCTCCGGGGAGGTGAACACGTTCGACGACACCGTCTTCAGGTCGAGCGGGGCCACCGCGTCCCCGAGCGCGTGCCACATCGCGATCCGACCCTGCATCGCCGCCACCGACGCGAGCATCAACACCCCCGTGCAGTCACCGGCGGCATACACCCCTCGCGCGCTGGTCCGCGACACCTTGTCGACGGTGACGAAGCCGCCCTCGCCGAGACTCACCCCGGCATCCTCGAGGCCAAGCCCCTCGGTGTTCGGGATCGAGCCGACCGCGAGCAGACAGTGCGACCCCTCCACGGTGGACCCGTCGGTCAGCGTCACCACGACCTGGTCCCCGTCGGCGTACGACGTCTTGGGCCCGGCTGCGAGCCAGCACCGTCATCCCGCGCCTGGTCAGCACCTCCTCGAGCACCTCTGCGGCCTGCGCGTCCTCACCGGGTAGCACTCGATCGCGGCTGCTGACCAACACCACGTCGACACCGAGCGCGTTGTACGCGCTGGCGAACTCCGCGCCCGTGACACCGGAGCCGATCACGATCAGCCGGGACGGGATCTCGTCGACGTCGTAGACCTGCTCCCACGTCAGGATGCGCTCACCGTCCGGCGTAGCCGACGCCAGCACGCGCGGGTGGGCACCGGTGGCGATCAGGATCGCGTCAGCTGACAGCCGTTCCTCCCCGTCGGCGGACGTGGCGACCACGACTTCGGGACCGTCCAGGCGACCCGTGCCGGCGATGATCCGGACACCTTCCTTGGCGAGCCGGTCCGCGATGTCGGCGCTCTGCTGCTCGGCCAGCTTCTTCACCCGGTGGTTGACACCGCCAGGTCGACGCCGACACCTTGGGCCGCCGCTCACTCGTCAGCCGCCGCCCGATGCGCAGCCCGAGCTCCCCGGACTCCTGCACCGAGGTCATCAGCTCCGCGGTGGCGATCAGCGTCTTCGACGGCACGCAGTCGGTCAGCACGGCGGACCCGCCGAGGCCGTCGCGGTCCACGATCGTGACATCGGCGCCGAGCTGGGCGCCGACCAGCGCGGCCTCATAGCCGCCTGGGCCCCCACCGATGATCACGACGCGCGTCACACCAGAACCCTAACGGTGACGCGATAGCCTGCGGGCCGTGGTGCTTTACGCGGCATACGGATCGAACATGGACCCCGCCCGGATGGGCGAGCGCTGCCCGCACTCCCCGACGCGCGGCACGGGCTGGCTGGCTGGCTGGCGGTTGACGTTCGCCGGTGAGGACCACGGCTGGGACGGCGCACTCGCCACGGTGGTCGAGGCTCCTGGCCATCAGGTGTTCGTCGCGCTGTACGAGCTGACCGCCGAGGACGAGCGGCATCTCGACGAGTGGGAGAGCAGCGTCTACCGGCAAGATCCGCGTCAGGATCTCGACGCTGGACGGTGAGCAGGTGGCCTGGCTGTACGTCCTGGACGCCTACGAAGGCGGCCTGCCCTCGGCGAGCTACCTCGGCGTCCTCGGCGAGGCGGCCCACGCGGCCGGCGCCCCCGACGACTACGTGCACGACCTGAGGACCAGGCCCTGCCGATCGCTCGGCTGACAGGCTGACGTCTCCGTCCCGTCGACCGGGCCCGCGCGAGTGCCGCGATAGCGTCTGGGCATGACCACGCAGACGTCAGCTTCGCCGTACGACCTCGCCCGTGACGCGGCCAGCCGGCTCGCCGAGCTCACCGGGATCGAGCAGCACGACGTCGCCTTGGTGATGGGTTCGGGCTGGCTGCCGGCGGCCGAGTCGCTGGGCACGCCGTCCGCCGAGCTGGCGACGACCGAGCTGCCTGGGTTTCGCGCCACCGGCGGTGGCCGGCCACGCGGGCACGATCCGGTCGATCGATGCCGGAGGCGTCCGGGCTCTGGTCTTCCTCGGGCGCACCCACTTCTACGAGGGCCTGGGCGTAGCGGCGGTCGTGCACGGCGTCCGGACGGCCGCTGCCGCGGGCTGTCGCGCGGTCGTCCTGACCAACGGCTGCGGGGGGCTGCGTCCCGAGTGGTCACCCGGGACGCCGGTGCTGATCAAGGACCACATCAACCTCACCGCGACATCGCCGATCGTCGGCGCGAACTTCGTCGACCTCACCGACCTCTACTCCCCGCGCCTGCGGGCGCTCTGCCAGGAGGTCGAGCCGAGCCTCGACGAGGGCGTCTACGTCCAGCTTCCGGGCCCGCACTACGAGACACCCGCCGAGATCGGGATGGTCCGCACCATCGGAGCCGACCTGGTCGGGATGTCCACGACGCTGGAGGCGATCGCTGCACGCGAGGCGGGGATGGAGATCCTCGGACTGTCGTTGGTCACCAACGCAGCAGCGGGCATGACCGGGGAGCCGCTCAATCACGAGGAGGTGCTGGCTGCCGGCAAGGATGCCGCGGAGCGGATGGGCCGGCTGCTCGCCTCGATCGTGCCGAGGATCTGAGCGTGCGCATCCTGATCACCGGCGCAGCCGGGCACATCGGCTCGGTCCTCGCGGAGCGGCTGTCGACCGATCACGACCTTCGCGGTCTGGACATCGTCCAGCGGCCGCAGGACTACCCCGGTGAGTTCGTCGTCGGCGACTGCGCAGACCCCGAGGTCGCCGATGCAGCCGTCGCCGACACCGACGCAGTCGTCCACCTGGCCGGTATCCCGACGGAGGCCGCCCTGCTCGCGATCCTCCAGGGACACGTGATCGGTACCGCTGCGCTGCTCGACGCGATGGTCCAGCACGGCGTACGCCGGATGGTCTACGCCAGCAGCAACCACGCCGTCGGCATGACTCCGCGTCCGGCGACAGGCCCGGTCGGGGTGGACACGCCGGCCCGGCCGGACACGTTCTACGGCGTCGGCAAGGTGGCCGCCGAGGCGCTGCTGAGCCTGTACGCCGACCGGCACGCGATCTCCAGCGTCGCCCTGCGGATCGGCAGCTTCCTGGAGAAGCCGCAGACGCGCCGCAACCTGGCGACCTGGCTGTCGTACGACGACTGTGTCGCCATGGTCGAGGCCGCCCTCACCGCGGACTTCGACGGCGTCCGCACGATCTACGGCATCTCGGCCAACCGCGACGCCTGGTGGGATCTCGAGCCCGGCCGCGCCCTCGGCTACCACCCGCACGACGACGCGGCGCGGTACGAGCACGAGCTGGTCGAGCGGCCCGAGGACCACATGGAGGCCGCTCGCGTCGGTGGTCCGTACGCAGCGCCCGACTTCGCCCGCCGACCGTTCGAGCATCCGTGAGGAGTCAGCCATGAGCGTTCCGGCCGAGCTGGGACAGCGCATCGAGGCGTGGATCGCCGACGACCCCGACGAGGAGACACGCGCAGAGCTGCGGCGGTTGCTCGAGGTTGCCGAGTCCGGCGACCAGACGGTGCTCGCCGACCTGGAGGACCGCTTTGCCGGGCGGCTCGAGTTCGGGACGGCAGGACTTCGTGGGGAGGTCGCGGCCGGCCCGAACCGGATGAACCGCGCAGTCGTGACAGCCACCGCCGCAGGCCTGGCGGCCTACCTGACGAAGACCGTCGGATCCGGCACGGTGGCGATCGGGTTCGACGCCCGCCACAAGTCCGACGCCTTCGCCCGCGACACCGCCGAGGTGATGTGCGGGGCGGGCTTCGACGCCGTCCTGCTGCCGCGCCCGCTGCCCACTCCCCTGCTGGCGTTCGCGATCCAGCACCTCGGCTGCGTGGCCGGCGTGATGGTCACGGCCAGCCACAACCCGCCGCGCGACAACGGCTACAAGGTCTATCTCGGTGACGGCAGCCAGATCGTGCCCCCGTCCGACGCGGACATCTCTGCCGAGATCGATGCCGTGGCCTCGGTGGCGGGGGTTCCCCGAGCAGACGGCTGGACGGTGCTCGACGACGGCATCCTCGAGGCCTACCTGGACGCCGTGGCAGCACTGCCATCTCCCGACTCGCCGCGCCGGCTGACGATGGTCTACACCCCGCTGCACGGGGTCGGCGACGAGACCGTGCAGAAGGCGTTGGCACGGGCCGGTTTCGAGCCCCCGATCGGCGTACCCGAGCAAGCTGAACCGGACCCGGACTTCCCCACCGTGTCGTTCCCGAACCCCGAGGAACCCGGGGCGATGGACCTGGCCATGGCCCTGGCGGCCCAGCACGATGCCGACATCGTTGTCGCCAACGACCCCGATGCCGACCGGTGTGCCGTGGCCGTCCCGACCCTGCAGGGTTGGCGAATGCTTCGGGGTGACGAGGTGGGCGTGCTGCTGGCCGACCACCTGCTGCGCCGCGGCGTGCGAGGCGTCTTCGCCACCACCATCGTCTCTTCCTCGCTGCTCGGCGTGATGGCCGACGACGGCGGGGTCGACTTCGCCGAGACCCTGACCGGCTTCAAGTGGATCGGACGAGTCCCCGGACTGGCCTTCGGTTACGAGGAGGCGCTCGGCTACTGCGTGGCGCCCAGCCTGGTCCGCGACAAGGACGGGGTCTCGGCGCTGTTGAGGGTCGCTGAGCTGGCGGCCGAGCTCAAGGCCGAGGACCAGACCCTGCTCGACAGGCTCGACGAGATCGCCGCCCGGCACGGCGTGTATGCGACCGACCAGCTCTCGGTACGCGTGGACGACCTGTCGCTGATCGACCAGACCATGCGGAGACTCCGCGACGCCCCGCCCTCGACGCTGGGTGGCTTCGCGGTCGAGCAGGTCGACGACCTCGCCTCAGGCAGTGCGACCCTGCCGCCGACCGACGGCCTGCGGTTCCGGCTCGCCGAAGGTGGCCGCGTCGTCGTTCGTCCGTCCGGCACCGAGCCCAAGATCAAGGCCTATCTGGAGGTCGTGGTGCCCGTCGAGCACGAAGACGTGCAGGCAGCGCGGATCTCCGGCGCCGGTCGACTCGATGCCATCCGCGGCGACCTGGCGGCGGCTGCCGGCCTGTGACCCTGTTCGTCCTTCCCCTGTCCGCGGACTCGATTCGCCGGCTGTACACCGGCCGGGCGGACTGGGCCGCGGACCAACCTGAGCTGGCAGGAGTGGTCTGGCCGGAGGAGGACCGCCGCGTGCTCCGCTACCGGGTCGAGGCGCTCGAGCATGATCCGGCCGCGGCGCCGTACCTCTTGCACGTGGCGATCGAGCACGGCCGGTTCGTCGGCCGGATCGGCTGCCATACGGCTCCCGACTCTCACGGAGTCGTGGAGTTCGGCTATGCGGTCGCGGCCACCGAACGCGGTCGTGGTCTGGGCGGAGTCATCGTCGACCAGTTCCTCGCCTGGCTGACGTGCGAGGGCGCCACCAGGGTCGAGGCGAGCGTGGCGCCGGACAACGACGCGTCGCTACGGCTGCTCCGGCGTCGAGGTTTCGTCGAGACCGGGGAGCGCTGGGACGACGAGGACGGCCGGGAGCTGGTCCTCAGCCGAGATCTTCAGCCCGGACCTTCTGCTTCGGGCGCTCGCTGACCGGTCCGGTCCGTCAGGTGGTGAGCGTGACCTTCGACAGACCTCCCGGCCGGTCGACCTCGATGCCGCGTGCCTCCGCGACGGCGCGCGCGATCAGCTGACCCGGCACCACAGCCGTGAGAGGGGTCAGCCAGGGCGCCACCGTGGAGGCCGCTGGCAGGCTCACCCTCGCCGTGACTGGTCCGGCGACCGAGCTTCCGTCAGGGGCGACCACGATGAGGGGAGCCCGTCGTTGCTGGGCTTCGGCGGAGACCGCCAGCACACTGGCCGAAGCCGGTTCACCTGGCGCGAGCAGCATCACGGGGACGTCCGGTCCCAGGGCCCCGACCGGACCGTGCAGCAGGTCGGCCGGAGAGTACGGAGCGATCAACGACCCCGTCAGCTCGGTCAGCTTCAGCGCTGTCTCGTACGCCGTGCTCAGGTTGAGCCCGCGCCCCACCACGACGCCGCGTCGCGTGTCGGCGAGCAGACCCGCCGCCTGGCGGACTCCCTCGGTGTGCGCGATCGCCGCCGCCACCGCATCGGGGACGGCGCGGAGATCGCGCTCGTACTCCGCTTGCTCGTCCGCCGGGGCCAGCGCCATCGACAAGATCGCGACGGCCAACAAGGAGGCCGTGTAGGTCTTGGTCGCTGCCACCGACCGCTCCGTACCGGCAGCCAGGTCGAACACCGCGCTGGAGTGCTCGCCCAGCGGGGAGTCGGGCTGGTTGGTCACCGCGATGGCAGGCACTCCCTGCTGTCGTGCCGCGGTGAGGACCGCGACGACGTCAGGCGAGGCCCCGGACTGGGAGATCGCCACCACGGCTCGCCGGGTGAGGTCGAGGGGACGCCCGTAGACGGTGAGCAGGCTCGGGGTTGCGAGCGTGACCGGAAGCCCCGTGCGGATCGACCACAGGTACTGCGCGTAGCGGGCCGCGTTGTCCGAGCTCCCGCGCGCGACGACGACGACACCGTCGATCTCGTCACCCCGCAGGGTCTCCCGCCAGTCGTCCAGCCGGGCCAGCTGCGCGTCGAGCAGGCGCGCGAGGACGTCCGGCTGCTGCGCCATCTCCTCCGCCAACCTGCTCACGGTGATCCCGCTCCGTCGACGAGACGCCCGGCAAGGAACGTCTCCTGCAGCACCAGGTCGTCCCCGAAGACCACGACGTCTGCGGGTACGCCGGGCCTCAGGCAACCGACGTCCGGACGACCCAGCAAGGCTGCCGGTGCCTCGGTGACAGCGCGCAGCACGGCAGCCGGGTCGATCCCGATCTCTGCAGCGTTCTTCACCGCACCTGACAAGGTCAGGGCGCTTCCGGCCAGGGTGCCGTCGGGGTTGCGGACCGCCCCGTCGGTCACGTCGAGGGAGACTCCGGCGAGGGCATAACGTCCGTCCGGCCGTCCGGCAGCCGCCGTCGCGTCCGTGACCAGGACAATGCGTTCTCGCGCGGCAGCCCAGACCAGCCGCACCACGTCGGGTGCGAGGTGATGGCCGTCGAGGACCAGCTGGAGGATGACGTCGGGTCGAGCCAGCGCAGCGCCCGGAAGACCCGGCTCGCGGTGCCGCAGCGGGCTCATCGCGTTGAACAGGTGGGTCACGCTGCGGGCGCCCGCGTCGAAGCCGGCGTGCGCGTCGAGCGCGGTCGCGTCGGAGTGCCCCAACGACACCAGCACCCCCTCAGCGGCGAGAGTCTTGACGACGTCGAGCGCGCCGGGCAGCTCCGGCGCCAAGGTCACGGCGACCACGTCGGCCCGCCGCCGCCAGGCCGCGAGCTCGGCCGGGTCCGGATCCCGGCGATGCTCCGGTGGATGGGTGCCCAGTCGGTGGGGCGACAGGTACGGCCCTTCGAGGTGGACACCCAACGACCGGGCTGTCCCGGCCGGACCCTCAGCCGAACTCGGGAACGCCTCCGCCAACCTGTCCAGGGCGCGGTCGGTGTCCTCGCGGGAGGCCGTGATCAGGGTCGGCAGCCAGGCCGTGACGCCATGCGGCGGCAGAGCCCGGGCCAGCTCGTGCAGCTCGTCCACATCGGCGGACATCAGGTCGACTCCCGCAAAGCCGTTCACCTGGAGGTCCACCAGTCCAGGTGCGGCGATCCGGCCGCCCCGTGCAGCCGGCAGACCGACCGCCTCGACGATCCCGTCCACCAACGAGATGTCGCCCGGGACGAGGTGACCGTCGACGAGCGCGGCGCTGACGCCGAGGGCGCGGCTGGTCATGAGTTCCTCCCGGCCGGGGTCCGGACGTTCAGCCGGCGTACCGGCGTCGACAGCGGCTCAGGCAGTCGCAGCGGATCATGGCCGGGCGTGATCCGACCCAGGATGCGTGCGTGCCGCGCCCCGGTGGCACCCGTCGTCCCCGGAAGTCCGTGCCAGGTCAGGAAGCCCAGCAGTGCCCAGAGCGCCACCTCCTTGGCCTGGGCCGGCACACCGCGATCGTCACTGGTGACCAGCGACGTCTGACCCACGTGATCGCCCAGCTGATCACCCAGCCGCTCCATCAGGTAGCCGTTGCGTGTGCCTCCGCCCGACGCCACCACCTCGACAACGTCGTACGCCGCCAGCGCCCGAGCCACGGACACCGCCGTGAGCTCTGTGACTGTGGCGACCAGATCACGTGGCGCGACAGGAGCGCCCGCATCGACCTGAGCGCAGGTCGCATCCAGGTAGGCGGCTGAGAAGACCTCGCGCCCGGTCGAGGCTGGAGGTGCCGTGTGGAAGTGCGGGTGGGCCAGCAGGGCGTCGAGCAGGTCGCCCCGCACGACTCCACTCCGCGCCAGCTGGCCGTCCTCGTCGAAGCCGCGAGCGCCACCAGTCGCCCGGGCCACGGCCACGTCGATCAGGCAGTTCGCCGGCCCGGTGTCCCAGGCGAGGACGGGTCCGTCGTCGTCGGGCACCACCGTGACGTTCGCGATCCCACCCAGGTTGAGCGCGGCCACCGGACCGCCGGCGCCACGTAGCCACAGTGCGTCGAACGTGCTCGCCAGCGGTGCACCGTGACCGCCGGCTGCCACATCACGAGCGCGGAGGTCGGACACCACGGGGAGCCCGGTCCGCTCGGCGACCCAGGCTGGCTGGCCCAGCTGGAGAGTGCCATGGCAGACGCCGTCGCGGACGTCGTGGAAGAAGGTCTGCCCCGGCGAGACCACGAGCTCAGGCGCGCTCGAGGCCGAGGCGATCGCGTCCACGGCCACCTCGGCAACCGCCTGGCCGACCCGCTGGTCGATCTCGCACACCGCCTGCACGGTCGTCACGGCCGGTGGCAGCAACGCCAGGAGCTCCGTGCCCAGACTGTCCGGCCACGTGACGGTGCGCGACTCGACCACCTCCAGGACCAGCTCACCGGACGCGTCGAGGTCGAGGTCGACGATCCCGATGTCGAGGCCGTCTGCCGACGTGCCCGACGCCACCGCGAGCACGATCACGACCTCGACTCCTCGCCCGCTGCTGCATCGCCCGCTGCCGTCGCCCGCTGCCGCATCGACCGCGGCCCGCACCCGGCCGCCGGACTCGGCCAGGAGGGTGCGCGCCACGGCGATCTCGACCGAGCCGAGCACCGCCACCAGGGCGGTCTTGGTCTGCCAGTCCGACGCGACAAGAAGCTGCAGCGCCTCGTCGTCGGCGATCCCGGTGGCCTCGCGCAGCAGTCGTTGAGCGCGTCGCCGCAGCTTCTCGTTGGACGCCTGCACGTCGACCATCCAGGCGCCGTAGCTCTTGCCGAGCCGGACCATGACGCTGGTGGAGATCGTGTTGAGCACGATCTTCTGAGCGGTGCCGGCTTTCATCCGGGTCGATCCGGCCAACACCTCCGGGCCGGTGAGCAGCTCGATCGTCACGTCTGCGAGCCGGGCCACCTCGCTGCGCGCGTTGTTGACGACACCGACGGTGCGAGCGCCGATCTCGCGTGCCGTCGCGAGAGCGGCCAGCACGTACGGCGTCCGACCCGAGGCGGTGATCCCCACGACGACGTCCCGAGCCGTGACGGGGAGATCGAGCAGGTCCTGCCGTCCGAGGTCGGCTCGGTCCTCCGCGCCCTCGACCGCCGCCTCCGCGGCCTCACCACCCCCGGCGAGCACCGCCACGACCCGGTCGGCGTCGATCCCGAACGTCGGTGGACACTCGGCCGCATCCAGCGCAGCAAGTCGACCCGGCGTACCGGCGCCGACGTAGACCAGCCGCCCCCCATGTGCCAGCGCCTTCTCGGCCAGGGCCACGGCGTTCGAGATCTCCCGGCGCGCAGCCATCACGGCCTGCGGGACCGCAGCCTCCGCCGACAACAGCGTGTCGACGAGCTGATCGGGCGTACGCCGGTCGAGGTCGTCGAGATCGCGGCGCACCTGCTCGGTGGCGAGCAGGTCGACTCTTCCGACGTCGCCCGGCTCAGGCGCAGGTGCCGAGCTTCCGGCACCAGCCAGCCGGTGAATCCGTCCCTCGTGCGGCAGGTCGCCGCGGGTCGCCAGCAGGAGTGCACCGTCGACCGCACTTCCCCGGGCCGGCAGGTAGCTCAGCGTCGTGGGCAGCTGGGCGTGCCAGCTGTCCATGAGCGGCGCGACCGATGCCAGACCACCGATCGCTGTGACCTGCTCCGCGCCGCTCGCCGCCGCGGCAGCCGTGACGGACTCGGCCAGGAGCGCGCCCGCAGTGGCGAGGATCTCTCCGGACACGGCGTCTCCGTGCTCTGCGCACTGCACGACATCGCGCGCGAATCCGGCCGTGTTGGCCGCGATCGTGTCACCGGCCGCCAAGGTCGCGGGCAGCTCGGTCAGGTCGCCGTACCGGCGCTGAGCTGCCGCCACCAGGGCGGTCTCGGGGCCGCGCCCCTCACGGGAGCGCAACACCGCACGCAGGGCCGCGCGGCCGATCCAGGCACCGCTGCCATCGTCCCCGAGCCAGTAGCCGAGGCCGTCGACCTGCGCGTAGCCTGCCGGTCCGATCCCGACCGCCACGGCGCCCGTCCCGATCGCGACCATGGCTCCGTCCTGCCCCCCGAGGGCGCCAGCGTGGGAGATCACCGCATCCGACGTGAGGGCGACCTGCCGCGTCGGCAGCTGGGCGCCCAGGGAGGTCAGCAGACTCGGCCCGAGCGCGCCGGACGACTCCGATCCAGCAGCGCCGACGAGCACCACGTCGAACACGGTGTCCACCGCAAGGGAGAGTTCCGCTCGGGCGAGCTCGAGAGTCGCCGTGATGGCCTGGCGCGCTGCGTCGCCGCCCCCGGGGTCCGCCAGTCCGCGCGCGCCGGCTCCCTCGACGACGGCGAGCCGGCGTACACCGTCCGAAACCGCGACGCGGCAGCGTGTCTTGCCCAGGTCGACCCCCACCAGCAGAGTCATGGTTGTGTCCCCACGATCAGCTCGGCGACCGCCTCGGCGACCGCGCGTCCACCGCCGTGCGTCCAGACAGTTCGGTGGGCTGCGGAGCTGTCGGGCAGCCCGGTCTGGACGACGATGGCGTCCGGGCGTTCGGTCAGCACCCGCGCCACCAACCCCTGGGTGCCAAGGTCACGTGGTGTGCGTGCCAGCACGACCACGTCGCGCCCCTCGGCGTCTGCCAGTGCCTTGGTGACGTCCTCACGGTCGGACACGTCATGGATCGAGGTCCGGGCGTCACGACGCGCCAAGGCGCTGCACAGCTGTCGGTCACGGGCACCGGCGGCAAGGCTGACCCGGCCGCCCAGGTCGAGCACCACCGCAGCCGCGGTGGCGGTCACCTGACCGCGATGGTGGACAGAGCGCCGGGCCACCTCGAGCCCGATCGACGTGTCCGCCGCCACCGCCCCACCGTCCGGGCCGGCACCGGTCCAGGACGTCAGCTTCGCCACACGGGCGGCCGCCTCCTCCAGGCGAGCCGCGGGGAGCCTGCCCACGCGCACAGCCTGTGCCAGAGCCGCGACCACGAGGTCGAGCCGGGCCTCGGCGTCGTACGGCTCGGGGAAGGACGGATTACCGACGCACACCAGGTCGGTGCCGGCGAGCAGCGTGCGCACGGCGCCCTCGCCGTGACCGACCCCCGCGGAGATGGCCTTCATGTCGAGTGCGTCGCTCACCACGACGCCGTCGAACCCGAGGTCGTCGCGAAGCAGCCCGAGCACGGTCGGGCTCAGGGTCGCCGGCTCGGAGTCGAACCTCGTGAACACCACGTGTGCCGTCATCACGCACCGGACGCCCGCCTCGATCACAGCCTCGAACGGCGCAAGGTCACGCCGTCGCACCACGGCCTCGTCATCGTCGACCGTCGGCAGGCCGAGATGGGAGTCCACGACGGTCGAGCCGTGGCCGGGGAAGTGCTTGGCACACGCCGCAACGCCGGCCGACTGGAGACCTCGGACGAAGGCGGTGCCGTGGCGGGAGACCAGATCAGCCGTGCTGCCGAAGGACCGGACCCCGATGACCGGGTTGTCGGGGTTGGAGTTGACGTCCACCACCGGCGCCAGCGCGATGTCCACCCCTGCGGCCCGCAACTGTCGGCCCATTGCAGCGGCCACCGCCTGGGTCGCGGCGACGTCGTCGAGCGCGCCGAGGGCGGCGTGGCCCGGCCAGGACGAGCCGGGGCCGGCCTCGAGGCGGGTGACGTCGCCGCCTTCCTCGTCCGACATCACCACGACACCGTGACGTACGCCGTGCAGCCGGTCGGCCAGCGCTCGCGCCTGGGCAGGATCGGCGACGTTCTGGCCGAACCAGCACACCCCGCCCAGCCCCGCGTCGAGCCGACGAAGCAGCCAGTCCGGCGCCTGAAGGCCGTCGAAGCCCGTCACGACGACGGCTGCGGCCAACCGGGCCAGCCCTGGATCGCTCACCGGTGGCGTCATCCCTTCACCGCCCCGGCGGCGAGTCCGGACGCGAGTCGACGCTGCACGGCCACGAAGAACAGCATGACGGGCAACGTGATCAGCGTCGATCCCGCCATCACCGCTCCCCAGTTCGTGCCGTACTGCGTGAAGAACTGCCGCAGACCCGCAGCAACCGTGTACTTGTCCTGGTCGTTCATGAACGTGATCGCGAAGATGAACTCGTTCCAGGCCGTGATGAACGAGAACACGCTGGTCGCCACCAGGCCGGGAGCGACCAGCGGGAACAGGATCGACCAGAACATCCGCGGCCACGAGGCTCCGTCGACGTACGCCGCCTCCTCGATCTCGACCGGTACCGCCGCGACAAACCCCCGGAGCGTCCAGATCGCGAAGGGCAGAGAGAAGGCCACGTAGACGATCACCAGCCCGGCCAGGTGGTTGAGCAACGCCAGCGACTTGGCTTGCAGGAACAGCGGGATGACCAGAGCCTCCAACGGCACCATCTGCACGACCAGGACCATCACGAGCACAGCAGTCCGGAAGCGGAACGTGAAGCGGGCCACGGCGACAGACGCGAGCAGCGCGACGACGCCGCTGATCAGCACCGTGGACAGCGCGACGACGATCGAGTTACGGAGGTAGGTCGTGAATCCCCCCTCGTCGAGCACGAACGAGAAGTTGTCGAGGGTGAACGACGTGGGCAGCAGGCTGCGCGACCCGTCGTTGGCCCGCGCGTCGACGGCGGTCGACACCATCACGAAGACGGGGAACAGGCTGAACGCGAGGACGGCCACGACACCGAGCCCGGTGAGGACGCGCTTCGTCGGGGTCCGGGAACCGACCGAGATGCTCACACGTCCTCCTGCCGGAAGACGACGCGGAGATAGAACGCGGTCACCACCAGAAGGAGCAGCGTCAGCATCACCGCGATCGCTGCGCCGAGCCCGTAGAGGTTCTGGGAGATGGCGGTGACGTAGGACCACACGCCGAGGTTCAGCACGTCGCGATTGGTGCCGTTGCCTCCGGGCATCAGGTAGATCTGCGCGAACACCTTGAAGTCCCAGATCGTCGACAGGATCGTGACGACGGCGAACACCGGCTTGAGCAGCGGCACGGTGACGTACCAGAAGCGCTTCCAGGCTCCGGCGCCGTCGATCGTGGCAGCCTCGAGGGTCTCCTGAGGGAGCGTCACGAGGCCGGCCAGCACGGTGATGGCCACGAACGGGAAGCCGTGATGGACGACGTTGAGCGTCGCGATCGCGTAGAACGGGAAGCGATCGGTGAACCAGTTCGTGGTCTCCGGGTCGATGACGCCCAGAGCGCCCAGCGCCCTCATCACGACACCATCGCGGGCGTCGAACACGAACACCCAGACGTACGTCCCGGTCACAGCCGGAACCGCCCAGGCCGCCATGATCGCGCTCGTCACGATCCCTCGTGTCCACGGCCCCAGTCGGGCGAGCAGCAGCGCGACCAGCGTGCCGACGACGACGGTCAGAATCACGCACACCGCCGCGAAGACCACCGTGTTGGGCAGCACGGTCCGCCACAGCAGGGGGTCGTGCAGCAGCTCGCTGTAGTTGCGGAAACCGACGAACTCGGCGTTGCCGGTCAGCAGCTCGCGCAGGCCGAAGTCCTGAAAGGACAGCACGCCGACGCGCACCAACGGGTAGAGCAGCAGCATGCCCAGGATGCCGAGGGCAGGCGTGAGCAGCAGCCATGGCCGCCACACCTGGGCGTTCATCGGACGTCGGGCTCGGCCGGAACGCCCAGGTGTGGTCACCGCCTCCCGTGGGTGCGTATCAGGATCAGGCGGTGAGTCGCTGATGACCGGGCCGGCAGGGGAAGACATCACAGGACCGGTTCGTTGGCTTCCCGATCAGCTGCCGCGCGAGAAGATGTCGTCCATCTCCTGGGCGGCCTGCTTGCTGGCGTCGGCGACACTGGACTTGCCCGACAGGATGGACTGGAGCATCGCCGCAATGGTCTTCTTGCCCTGGATCTGCCCGTACAGCGGCGTCACCGGGACCGACGCGCCGCCGTCCTTGGCCTGCTCGGCGAACGGGGAGACCGTCGGGTCGTGCTGCGCCTCGACCTTGTCCAGCAGCGACTTGGTGCCAGGGAAGAAGCCGGACTGCTGACCCCACTCGGCAGCGAACTTGCCGGTCGTCATCAACCGGACGAAGGCCCAGGCCAGGTCCGGGTTGTCGGCGGTGTTGAAGACTGAGAGGTGGGATCCGCCCAGGAACGACGGGCTGATGCCGCTGTCCTTGCCGGGAATCGGGAAGGCGCCGATCTTGCCCTTGAGGTCGGGGTTCGCCTCGATCAACGCACCGGGTGTCCAGCTGCCGGCGATCATCATCGCGACGTCGCCGCGGGTGAAGGCGTCGCTCAGGTCGGCCTCGTCCCACGTCGTCGCCGCCGGCGTCGAGAAGCCATGCTCGAGGGCCAGGTCCGTGTAGAACGAGATGCCCTCCTGCGCCTGCGGTGAGTCGATCGTCGAGGACCAGGTGCCGTCGTCGTTCTGGGTGGCGATGTCGCCGCCGGCGCCCCAGATGAACGGGTCGACGCCGTACTCGCTGTCGCCGGGGACCGGGAACGTGATCATGTCAGGCGCGGTCGCCTTGACCTTGTCCGCAACCTGGACGAGCTCGTCCCAGCTCTTCGGTGGCTGCACGCCGGCCTTCTCGAAGATGTCGGTGCGGTAGACGACCGAGCGGACGCCTGCGTACCAGGGCATGCCGTAGAGCTTGCCGTCCACCGTGCCGGCCTCAACCAGCCCTGGCACGAGGTCACTGTCCAGTCCTGCGGACGAGACCTGGTCGCTGAGGTCAACGAGCGCCCCGGCGTCGGCGAACTCCGGTGTCCAGGTGGTACCCACCTCGGCGACGTCCGGGGTGGTCCCACCGGCGATCGAGTTGGCGAACTTGTCGTGGGCGTCGGCCCAGGGCACGTACTGCACGTCGAGGTCGGCGCCGGTCTGGTCCTTGAACGCCGCGGAGACGTCGGAGAAGAACGGCTTCGCGTCGGGGTTCGTGCCCTCCATGATCCAGACGGTCAGCTTCTGACCTGACGCATCGACGCTCTGGTTGCCATCGCCGCTGAACGACGTCTCGTCCGATGAGCCACCGCTGCATCCGGCTGCGAGCAGGCCGAGAGCGGCCAACCCGACAGCGATGCGACGACGGGGCCGAGGCTGGCGTGATTGCATGGTGCGATCCTCTCGAGGGGTGGCTCGTCATGACCGTGAATAAGACCAGTGGTCTAGACCTCCGGACGATTCTCGACCGAAAGGTCACTCCTCGTCAAGGGTCAGGACGACGCGGATCCGGTCGGGAAGATGTCGACCACGATGCGGTAGCGGTCGCCGCGGTAGATCGAGCGGACGAACTCAGCGACCCGCCCGTCAGCGATCCGTGACGTCCGCTCGAACAAGAACGCGGGTGCGCCGGAGTCGACGCCGAGCAGCTCTGCCTCCTCCGCTGACGTCAGGCACGGCTCGACGGTCTGGGTGCCGGCGACGATCGGTGTCTCGAACCGCTTGGCCAGCAGCTCGTAGAAGGACGTGTCCTCGAGGTCCGCGCCGGTGAGCCCAGGGGCCACGTCGCAGGGCACGTGCAGATCCTCCAGCGCCATGGGTACGTCGTCAGCCATCCGCAATCGTCGTACGTGCAGGACGTTGGCGTGCGGCGGGACGGCCAACAGCGAGGCCAGCATCATTCCGGCCGGAGACTGCCGGGCGAAGACCGTGTGACTGCCCGGGCTCAGGCCCCGGGCCCGCATGTCGGCAGAGAACGACGTCGCGGTCAGCCGCTGGGTCACCTTCGGCGGCGCCACGAACGTGCCCGAGCCCTGGCGGCGGATCAGTCGCTGCTCGAGCACCAGCAGGTCGACCGCCCGCCGCAGCGTCATCCGCGCGACGCCCAGGTCACGGGCGAGGTCGCGCTCGACGGGAAGCGGCTCGCCGGGCGAGAGCGTCGAGATGAGCTGTTCGAGGCTCGCGCGCACCTGTCGCTGCTTACCGGTCTCGCGCCCGCCCTCGAGGGTGGTCATGGACCATTGGTACAGCAGTCGGTCGCCACAATCCAGCAACGAAACGCTTTCCGGACCCTCCTGGACGCGCTCACCCCACCGAAGCGGCCTTGCTGGGACCGCTCTCCCGGTAGGCACGGTCCAGCGCCGTGACGACGTAGGTGTACGCCGCTGCAGGTGCCGCCGCCTCATCGACCCACCGCTGAGTGGTGGTCGTGGAGTCGCCACGCACTGTGGCCACCAGGTGCGTCGCGTCGGCCAGGTCGCAGTCATCCGGTGTCACCCCGGCACCGTCCAGACGGTAGACGGCGTACGACGTCGCGGAGTCCTCCCAGGTCACCGTGACACCGGCGGTGCCGCGGGTTGCCTGCACATCCTTCGGTGCCTTGGGGGCCTTGCCTGGCACGCCCTGAGTCACCGGGATCAGTGCCGGGTGCTGGTAGTGGTCGGCCGCGACGATGTCCATGTGGCCGAGCCGGTTGGCCCGGACGTCCTTCGCCGAGAAGTAGATGTCGCCCTGCACCTCGGGGAAGTAGCGGTTGAAGAACAGATGCCGGGTCATCTCCTTCGGGTCCGACCAGGCCGGCGACTGGGTGGAGGTGCCGACCTTGTAGGTGGCCTGCCCGATGTAGAGCTGGACGTCAGTGCCGCGGACCTGCTGCGACCACCAGGGCACGAGCATCGCGTAGTCGGCCGGGGCGAAGCCGATGCTCCAGTAGACCTGCGGCGCGATGTAGTCGATCCACTCCTCACGGACCCACCGCCGGGTGTCGGCGTACAGGTCGTCATAGGTCTGCGCGCCGGCGGTGGTGTCGGAGCCTTCGGGGTCGGTGGCCTTGTTCCGCCAGACCGCGAACGGGCTGATGCCGAACTTCACCCACGGCTTGGCGGCGTGGATCCGGTCACCGAGCTCGGTGATGAGCAGGTCGATGTTGTGCCGCCGCCAGTCGGCCTTGTCGGTGAAGCCGTCCGGGTACTGCGCGAAGGTGTCGTCGTCCGGGAACGGCTGACCCGCCACGGGGTACGGGTAGAAGTAGTCGTCGAAGTGGACCGCGTCGATGTCGTACGACGTGACGGCGTCCATGATCGCGTCCTCGACGAGGTGTCGGGCTGCCGGGATGCCGGGGTTGTAGTAGAGCTTGCCGCCGTAGGCGATGACCCAGTCGGGGTGCACGCGGGCGGGGTGGGTCGGGACGAGCGCATCGCGGTTGGTGTCCATCGAGACCCGGTACGGGTTGAACCAGGCGTGGAACTCGAGGTTGCGCTGGTGCGCCTCGCGAACGGCGAAGGCGAGCGGGTCGTAGCCGGGGTCCTGACCCTGCGTGCCGGTGAGGTACTTCGACCAGGGCTCGACGTCGCTGGGCCAGAAGGCGTCGGCTGTCGGGCGGACTTGGACGACCACGGCGTTCAGGCCGCGGGCCACCGCCTCGTCGTACCAGCCGATCAGCTCGGCCTTCTGCTGGTCGACGGTGAGGCCGGGCTTGGACGGCCAGTCGATGTTGACGACGGAGGCGATCCAGTCGGCGCGGAGCTGCCGCTTGGGGGCGGACGGATCGGTCGTACAGGAGTGGTTGGCCTTCGTCGCGGCCTTTGTCGCGGCCGCAGTCGACGGCGTGTTGGACGAGGCGGCACCCGCGGTGACGGCGACCAGGCCGGCCGAGAGGGCGAGGGTCGCGCCGAGGGCGAGCATCCGTCGGGATCGGGGCATGAGACGCATGAGGAGTCCTTGGTTCGGTGCGTAAACCATTGGTCCAGACCAATATTGGACCGATCGTCCGAGATGTCAATGCCTGGGCGGGTTGGCTTTCTGTCAGTGCGGTCGGGTTGGCTGGTGGCCATGGAGATCCAGTTCGTCGCGAGCTTCGCGATCATCACCACCGACGCTGCCCGCGACAAGGCCCTGTTCGTCGAAGCCCTCGGGCTGCCCTTGCAGTCTCCGGCGGGGGCTGCCGACGGCGACTACGTCTTCTCCGAGTCCATCGCGGGCTCCAAACACTTCGGGGTGTGGCCACTGGCTGAGGCCGCCGAGAGCTGCTTCGGCGTCACGGAGTGGCCGGCCACCCACCCGGTCCCGCAGGCGTCCGTCGAGTTCGAGGTCGAGGACGTCGAGGCAGCGGCCAGGGAGCTCGAAGGGCGTGGATACAGGCTCCTTCACCCAGCCCGCGCCGAGCCCTGGGGCCAAGTCATCGCGCGCCTGCAAGCCGCAGACGGTGCCATGGTCGGCGTGTGCTTCACCCCCTGGATGCACAACACTCCCTGACCTGCCGCGCTGCCGCGACGGTGCCTTGCCAGCGGGTGTGGGCGGTGGGATGCTCCGACGATGAGGATGCAGCGGTGACGGCCTCAGCTCCGTTCGTAGCCGGACCACCCGCCGACCGTTCCCGGCCCTGGCGAGTCATCACTGACGGCAGCGTGAGCAACGGAATGTCGCTGGGTGATGCCCGGATCCCGCCAGGCGCGCCTGGCCCTGGCCGTCACGTCCACACCCACGAGGACGAGGGCATCTACGTTGTGACAGGGGTCCTCACGGTCGAGGTGGGCGAAGAGCGCTACGACGTGGGTGCCGAGAGTTTCGTCTGGCTACCCCGCGAAGTCCCTCATGTATTCGCCAACCTCGGCACCGAGGAGGTGTGGACGGTTGGCCTCCTCAGCTCACCTGGACTGACAGGGATGTTTCGTGAGCAAGCCGAGTACTTCTCGTCCCTCCAAGGTCCCCCCGATCCCGAGGTGCTCCTTGAGATCAGCCTCCGGTACGGCGTTCGTCCTGTTGAGGGACCACCACTCGTGTGAGAGCAGGCAAGGAGACCATCGACGGAACCTGCAGCCTCGGTTGCCGCCCTGTCCACAAACCTGGTTTCGGGTCATCGCCAAATGTCGGTCGGGGGTCGTATATTCGAACACATGAGCGAACACCTGGTGGGGCGGGAGGCGGGTCCCTCGCTGGGCCGCGTCACCGACACCGTCGAGCTCGGCGAGTGGCGGATGCACCAGGACGCCATGGCAACCCGGTTGGAGCAGATCGCCGACATCGAGCGCCGGATCGCCGCACTGCAGGCTGAGCAGGTCGCGCTGACGGCGTCCTTCATCGACGAGAGGCTTCGCTTCGACGAGATGCACGGATTCGTCTCCGACGCGGCGCAGTATCGCGGCATGGTGGCCGAGGTCGCGATCGCCAAGCAGGTGTCGGCGTCGACCGCGGCGGGCTTCATGGATGACGCGTGGACCTTGGCCCGCCACAATCCGGCCACCCTGGCGGCTCTGCGGACCGGGCGGATCGCGTTGTCTGCGGCCCGGGCGATCGCGAGAGAGACCGCCGTGCTGGACGACGCCGGACGCCGAGCTCTGGCCGATCGGGTGATCGCCGAGGAGGCACCGGACCTGCTGCCGGGCAAGGTCCGCGCGATGGCCGAGCAGCGCGTCACCGAGATCGACCCCGATGCCGCGGGACGGCGCAGCCTGCGCGAGCGGGCTGACAAGCACCTCGAGCTGCAGCCTGCCGGATCCGGCATGGCCTGGCTCAGCGCCTACCTCCCGGCGGAGCAGGCCGGGTCGGCGTTCGCGAGTGTTCGCGACCACGCCCGCCGGCTTCGCGCGGGAGGAGACCCCCGCAGCACCAGTCACCTGATGTGCGACACCTTGGTCGAGAGACTCACCGGTACGACGACCGACGCCCTCCCCGCGCAGGTCAACGTCGTGATGACCGACGCGACCTTGCTGGGTCTCAGCGACGAGCCGGCTCAGCTGGTCGGCGTCGGGTCGGTACCGGGGGCAGCTGCACGGGAGCTCGCCACCAACGGCAAAGCCTGGCTGCGCCGCTTCCTCACTGATCCCGTGGACGGCTCCCTGACCCACGGCGACACTCGACGCCGCCGGATCGACGGAAGCCTGCGGGCTCTGGTCACGGCCCGAGACCAGCACTGCCGCGGTATCCAGTGCGCTGCTCCGATCACCGACCTCGACCACCTGCGCGAATACGCGAAGGGCGGTCCGACCACCCTCGACAACGCGCAAGGCTTGTCCAAGGGGTGCCACACCGCGCGCGAGGACCCGCGCATGCGGGTCGATCGCAACCGTCACACCGGCGTGGTCACCTGGACGACCCCGAGCGGCCTCGTCTACCACAGCCTCCCGCCACCTCCCCACGCCTCCGGCCTTACCCGGACCCAACGCAACCTCCGTAAGCTCCTCCTGCACCCACCGCCGTCCAGACTCGAACAACACCTCACCCGGCAGCTCGTCAGCCACCTCCGCACCCAGCGGTGCAGACGCTGAGACTGCCCCGCATCAGTCGCGTGAGGGGTACGGTCCCGTCGTGAGTGATGACTACCGAAGCATCAACAGAGCCAGCTGGGACGAGCGGGCGCCAGCCCACGCGTCCTCGGCCGACTATGCGGTCGACCGTTTCCGCGCGGATCCCGACTTCCTCTCTGCGGTCGTGCGCTTCGACCAGCCCCTGCTGGGGTCCGTCCGTGGATTGCGTGGCGTGCATCTGCAGTGCCATATCGGTACCGACACGCTGTCCCTGGCCAGGCTTGGGGCCCGCATGACCGGAGTCGACTTCAGTCCCGCGGCGCTGCAACAGGCTCGCGAGCTGGTCGCGGCCACCGGGGACGACGTCGACTTCGTCGAGGCCGACGTCTACGACGCCGCAGACGTGCTGCCCGAGCACGCCTTCGACCTGGTCTTCACCGGGATCGGCGCACTGTGCTGGCTGCCCGATGTCCGCCGGTGGGCCGGCGTGGTGTCCCGACTCCTCGCGCCTGGGGGTCGGCTGTTCATCCGCGAGGGGCACCCGATGCTCTGGACGCTGGCGGATCCTCGCCCGGACGGCCTGCTGGTCGTCGACTACCCCTACTTCGAGCGACCAGAACCCATGGTGTTCGACGAGGCGGGCACGTACGTCGAGACCGACGTCGAGTTCGAGCACAACCTCACGCACGAATGGAACCACGGCCTCGGCGAGATCGTGACGGCCCTGCTCGACGAGGGACTACACCTCACGAGCCTCGTCGAGCACGACAGTGTGCCGTGGGAGGCCCTACCCGGCCAGATGGAACGTGTGCAGGACGACGAATGGCGGTTGGTCGACCGCCCCTGGCGATTGCCGCACAGCTACACCCTGCAGGCGACCCGCGCCGGCGAGGTCAGTGCGTGATCACCGTGACCTCTGTGGTCACGGAGTTCGCGATGAAGCACTCCTCGTGGGCGAGATGATGCATCCGCTCGAGCACCTCCGGTTCGGGAGCGGCGCCGTGCCAGGTGACCCGGGGTGACAGCGTGACCTCGGTGATCGCCAGCCGTCCATCGGGGTTCCTCGTGAGAACTCCGACCGCCCTGTCGACGTAGGCATCGACCAGCAGGCGCTTGCGCGACGCGATCGCCAGGAACGTCAGCATGTGACACGAAGCGAGCGACGCGACAAACGCCTCCTCCGGATCAACGGCATGATCGCTTCCCAGGTAGGTCGGGCTCGAGGAGGCCGCGACCTCGATCCCGGAGTCAAAGGCCCAGGTGTGGTCTCGGGAGTATGCGTCGTAGGCGAAGTCCGAGCCGTCGCGCGTCCACCTCACCAGCGCCAGATGGTCCGACATCGGTCGACAACGCTCAGATCAGCACTGCGACGAGGACGGCGCCGAACGCGACCACCAGGAACGACAGCGGCACCGGAGCCCACGCGACCACCGGGTCGGAGACCGAGCCGTTGCCTCGTTCGCCGCGTTCGCCTTGCGACGCGAGTCCGGCGATGCGGGACTCGACGTACGACGTGTAGGTCCCGCCCTCCCACTCGCCCTTGGCGATGGACGGACCGGTGCTCTTGCTGAGCCGCCGCCCGCTCGGGCGACTGGCGCCTGCGCCGAAGTTGAGGAACATCGACGTGGTGCCGTACTCCTCACGGATCTGTTGGCGGGCCGAGCGCGTCACGCCCAGGCCGTGGAACCGCTCCGCCTCCTTGGTCGACACGACCAGAGTCTGCCCGACAGTGCAGCGCTCGATGCGGGGCCACGGGATGGCGATGTCGCGAAGCGATGTTCCGCAGCAGCAGCGCGTCACGATGCGCTGAGGCCCGCGGACGCACCATGATCAGCCAGCTCAGCAGAGCCAGCGCGATGCCGAAGAGAACGACTTTGAGGTTGACCGTGTCCGCCGTGAGCGGGTCGAGGATGATCATCGCCGCGCCGAGGGCGACACCGATCCAGCCCAGCCAGTGACCGGCCGAAACTGCGAACTTCTCCTCCGTCGGCCCGGCGGCCTCCACCGCCTTGCTCTCCCACGTGCTCACCATGCTCGCCACTGTAATGAACCGCTGACGAGACGATCGACAACAGTTGCCAACGAAACGGTCACTGATCGCCAACACTTTAGTTTCTCGGGGGCCAGACCGACCCCTAGACTGAGGCAAGTGACACCTCCTTCGGCCACCACCGGCCTCGCTTCGCCTCGCTACCGACGATGCGCTCGACTCCCTCGACGCAGCCGTGGCCACACCTGCCGCGCTGCGCCGCTTCCTGCACGGGCTGCCGGGCGTTGACCAGGTCGGAGCCGAAGCCCGCACCGCGACGCTTGTCGACGCGCTCGATCAAGACCACCGCCAAGGCGTGGGCCCTCGACCTGGCGATCTCGATGATCGACCTCACGACGCTGGAGGGTCAGGACACGCCGGGCAAGGTGCGCGCCCTGTGCGCCAAGGCCCGCCAGCCCGACCCCGCCGACCCGAGCTGCCCGAGCGTCGCGGCCATCTGTGTCTACCCCGACATGGTGACGACCGCCAAGCAGGCCCTGGGCAGCTCCGGGATCAGCGTGGCGAGCGTCGCGACCGCCTTCCCGTCGGGGCGATCGAGCCTGGACATCAAGCTGCAGGACACCCGCGATGCGGTGGCCGCCGGTGCCGACGAGATCGACATGGTGATCGACCGCGGCGCTTTCCTGTCCGGCGACTACCAGCGGGTGTTCGACGAGATCGTCGCCGTGAAGTCTGTCTGCGGCAGCGCTCACCTCAAGGTCATCATGGAGACCGGCGAGCTCGTCACCTACGACAACGTCCGGCGCGCCTCGTGGCTGTCCATGCTGGCCGGCGCCGACTTCATCAAGACGTCGACCGGCAAGATCCAGCCGGCCGCGACGATGCCGGTCACGCTGATCATGCTCGAGGCCGTCCGCGACTTCCGCGAAGCGACCGGCCGGATGATCGGCGTCAAGCCCGCCGGTGGGCATCAGCACGGCCAAGGACGCGATCAAGTACCTGGTCATGGTCAACGAGACCGCGGGCGAGGACTGGCTGACCCCGGAGTGGTTCCGCTTCGGCGCCTCGCGGCTGCTCAACGACCTGCTCATGCAGCGCACCAAGCTGACCACCGGCCGTTACTCCGGTCCTGACTACTTCACGCTCGACTAGGGAGCCCCCCGTCATGGCATTCGAATACGCTCCGGCCCCGGAGTCCCGCGCCGTCGTCGACCTCAAGTCGTCGTACGGGCTGTTCATCAACGGCGAGTTCGTCGAGGGCACCGGACATGCGTTCAAGTCCGTGAGCCCGGCGACTGAGGAGGTGCTCGCCGAGATCTCCGAGGCGAGCGAGGCCGACGTCGACACCGCGGTCAAGGCCGCCCGCCGCGCCTACACCCGCACCTGGTCGCAGCATGTCGGGCGCCGAGCGCGCCAAGTACCTCTACCGGATCGCGCGAATCCTCCAGGAGCGCTCGCGTGAGCTGGCCGTGCTCGAGTCGCTGGACAACGGCAAGCCGATCCGGGAGTCCCGCGACGTCGACGTCCCGCTCGTCGCGGCGTACTTCTTCTACTACGCCGGGTGGGCCGACAAGCTCGAGCATGCAGGTTTCGGCCCCGACCCGCAGCCCGCTCGGCGTTGCCGGCCAGGTCATCCCCTGGAACTTCCCCCTCCTCATGCTCGCCTGGAAGATCGCCCCCGCGCTCGCCTGCGGCAACACGGTCGTGCTCAAGCCGGCCGAGACGACCAGCCTGACGGCGCTGTTGTTCGCCGAGATCTGTCAGCAGGCTGACCTGCCTCCCGGCGTGGTCAACATCGTGACCGGCGCCGGCGAGACCGGCCGCGCGGTCGTCGGCCACCCCGACGTCGACAAGGTGGCCTTCACCGGCTCGACAGAGGTCGGCAAGGCCATCGCGCGCAGTGTGGCGGGATCGCGCAAGAAGGTCACCCTCGAGCTCGGCGGCAAGGCCGCCAACATCGTCTTCGACGACGCTCCGGTCGATCAGGCCGTCGAGGGAATCGTCAACGGCATCTTCTTCAACCAGGGCCACGTCTGCTGCGCAGGCTCGCGTCTGCTCGTCCAGGAGAGCGTGTACGACGAGGTGCTCGCTCGGCTGAAGCGCCGGATGTCCACGCTGCGCGTCGGCGATCCGCTCGACAAGAACACCGACGTCGGCGCGATCAACTCCTCCGAGCAGCTGGCCAAGATCCGGGAGCTGTCGCAGGTCGGTGAGGACGAGGGCGCCGAGCGCTGGTCGCCGAAGTGCGACCTGCCTGAGCGCGGCTTCTGGTTCGCCCCGACCATCTTCACCGGCGTGTCGCAGGCCCACCGGATCGCCCGCGAGGAGATCTTCGGCCCGGTGCTGTCGATCCTGACGTTCCGCACCCCGGCCGAGGCGGTCGAGAAGGCCAACAACACCCCGTTCGGCCTGAGCGCAGGGGTCTGGACCGACAAGGGCTCGCGGATCCTCTGGATGGCCAACCAGCTCCGCGCCGGCGTCGTGTGGGCCAACACGTTCAACCGCTTCGACCCGACCAGCCCCTTCGGCGGCTACAAGGAGTCCGGATACGGCCGCGAGGGCGGCCGCCACGGCTTGGAGGCCTATCTTGCCCACTGATTCCAAGCAGACCAGCGCCGCGCGCCTGGACGTGCGCAAGACCTACAAGCTCTACATCGGCGGCGGGTTCCCGCGCAGTGAGTCCGGCCGGTCGTACGTCGTCGAGGACACCAAGGGAAAGTTCCTGGCCAACGCTTCGCAGGCCTCCCGCAAGGACGCGCGCGACGCGGTCCAGGCGGCCCGCAAGGCGTTCTCCGGCTGGTCGACCAGGACGCCGTACAACCGCGGGCAGGTCGTCTACCGCATCGCAGAGGTCCTCGAAGGTCGCCGCGAGCAGTTCGTCGAGGAAGTTCAGCGCAGCGAGGGGGTGACCAAGCGGCAAGCCGCGAACGCAGTCGACGCTTCCGTCGACCGCCTCGTGTGGTACGCCGGTTGGGCCGACAAGGTGGCGCAGGTCGTCGGCGGCACCAACCCGGTCGCCGGACCGTACTTCGACTTCTCGATCCCCGAGCCAACCGGTGTCGTGGCCATCGTGGCACCCCAGGACTCCTCACTGCTCGGACTCGTGAGCGTCTTCGCGCCCGCGATCGTGACCGGCAACACCGCCGTGGTGCTGACCTCGTTCGAGCGTCCGCTCCCCGCCATCACGCTGTCCGAGGTCCTGGCCACGTCCGACGTCCCGGGTGGCGTCGTCAACGTCCTCACCGGCAGCAGCACGGAAGTCGCCCCCTGGCTCGCCTCACACATGGACGTCAATGCGATCGACCTGACCGGGATCGATGACAGCGAGCTCGCGGCTGAGCTTGAGGTCGCGGCCGCCGACAACCTCAAGCGCGTCCTTCGTCCTTCGTCTGCGCCGGAGGACTGGTCGGCTGATCCTGGCACCGCGCGGTTGACGAGGTTCCTCGAGACCAAGACCGTGTGGCACCCGATCGGCGTCTGAGTTGTCGAAGCCTGCCTCAGTGACCCGAGCAGGTCCGGGCCACCCGGGCGGCGATGTCGGCGGGGATCCGCATGCCGATTGGCCGGGCCGCACGCCGCTCGCGGATCCGAACGGCCGGACCGTGCTCGTCTTCAGCCTGGCCGAAAGCACGCGCGACGCTCGTCCGTGGGCTGACGGTGCATGGCGACCCGACGACGTACCTGTCGAGGACGCCGCAGCCGAGGCACTGCGACAGCTCGCGGGGTACGCCGTCTCGACGTCCGACCAGGCGTTGGTCCAGGCTTGGACGTCCGCCGGCGCCCAGACGCTGCGACACGCCCACGTGCTGTGGCATGACCTGGCCGCGATCTCCCCGCACGCGGCCCCGGACGAGGTCGAGGTCCACCCGGTGAGCGCAGCGCAGGTGGCCCGCCACGCCAAGGCGCTCGCCAAGGCCAACCTGGCGGCGTACCCGGTCGGTCATCCCGATCACGAGCACGAGACGCTCGAGGCGGCCCGGGACGAGATGCTGGCGATCTCGCGCGGCGAGCTCCTCGGTCCGGTGCTGCCCGTCTCGCAGATCGCCCTCTACGGTGGCCGCCTCGTCGGGGCCGCGATCATCGTCGACCGTCCAGGAGCAGCGCCGGACGGCGGGCCCTGGGTCCTGGACATCTTCCGTGACCCCGCGTCGCCCGCCAAGGGCGTCGGGCGTGCCTTGCTCACAGCCGTCCTGGCCGCCGCGCGGGACGCGGGACTTCCTTCGATGACGCTGGTCGTCAGCCACACCAACACCAACGCCCGCGCCCTCTACGAGTCGTTGGGTTTCGTCGACCACTCCCAAAGCTGGACTCTCGCTCTTCCCGCCTGACCGAGCTGTCGGTGCCGGTGACGGGACGTCTGGAGTGGATCTGGTCAGGGAACCAGGTTGAGGCCCAGGAAGAACGCTCCGACCAGGACGACGGCAGCCAGCGTCCAGACCAGCCACGTGACGCCGAGCGGGCCGGCGGCTGCCCGGCTCGGCTGGGTGCCCTGCTCGACAGTTCCCCGCTGGGTCTCAGGAACCGCCTCAGCGACGGCGGGGACCCCCGGTGGGGACGGCGGGACCGGGAGGACCACGTCCGGCCGCTCCACTGCCTGACGGAGGGCGGTAGCGAAGCCGAGGGTGTCCGGCCAGCGTGCGTCGCGCTCGGGGTGCAGGGCTCGAAGCAGCACGCCGTCGTACGCCGGCGGAAGCCCGGCCGCCTCGCTCGGAAGCGGCGGCAGCTCGGCACGCATCAGCGCCACCATGTCACCCGTGCGCGCTGGTCGACCGGTCAGCAGGTGGTAGGCCACCGCACCCAGAGCATGCACGTCAGCGCGTTCGTCGAGCGAGGTCTCCATGTGGACCTGCTCAGGCGCCATGTACGCCGGCGTGCCGACCACCTGGGTGATCCCGGTCGCATGCAGCAACGCCTTCGCGACGCCGAGGTCGGCCACCAGCACCCGCGTCCCGCCGTTGCGGGTCGAGCTGAGCAGCAGGTTCTGCGGTTTGACGTCCCGGTGCACGACCCCGTGGCCGTGGATGACCGCCAGCCCGCGAGCGGCCTGCTCGATGATCTGGACCACCCGCTCGGGAGGCACCGGGTCGTCGTCGTCCAGCAGGTCGGCCACCGTGCCCTGGTCGGCGTACGTCATGACGAAGAACGGGATGTCGTCCTCGGTCACGCCGATGTCATGGACGCGCACGACGTAGTCGGAGTCCGCGCGCCGCAGGATCCGCGCCTCTTCCAGGAAGCGCTCGCGGATATCAGCGCGATGGGCCCAGTTGTCGGCCAGGGCCTTCACGGCGACCAGCGAGTCGAGCTCGTCGTCGCGGTACAGCCAGACGCTCGCGAAGCCGCCGGACCCGAGGCGCTGGATCCGGCGCAGTCGTCCCAGGTTCTCGGGCATCGGCACACCGGTATTGTGCAGGACTGTTCGGCTCGACTGCGCACCAGCACGGTCAGCCCTCGGGGATGGAGACTGGCCATGGCGTACGACGGCGACCGGAGCGACGAGCTCGACCTTTTGGCTTCGCAGGCGGCCGGTGGTGACGCGGAAGCGCTCAACCGGTTGCTGGCTCTGATCGAGCCGCGGGTGATGCGGATCTGCGCGCGGATGCTGCCCTGCCAGCAAGACGCCGAGGAAGCCTGTCAGGACGCGTTGCTTCGGGTCGCCACGAAGATCGACACGTTCCGTGGCGGCAGCAAGTTCACCACCTGGCTCTACACGGTGGCGGGAAATTCAGCCCGGACGACCTACCGGTCGCTGAAGCGCCGCTCGGCTGAGCGTCCGGTCGACGAACTCCCCACCCATGCCGATCCGCGCACCACGTCGGTGATCGCCGGCAGCCGGATCGACCTCCTCGAGGCGCTGGAGGCGATGGAGTCCTCGCGACCCGAGCTGGTGGAGCCGCTCGTGCTCCGTGACATCGCCCAGCTCGACTACGCCGACATCGCCCGTCAGCTGGACCAGCCGCTCGGGACGGTCAAGTCCCGGATCCACCATGCCCGGCAGTACTTGCGCCCCCTGCTGCGCATCACGGAGTAGCCAGCACCGACCGTCAGGACCCTGGGGCGACGTCCTCGGCGGGATCGTCTGGTCCCGCGCCCCGAACGCTGTGACAGCCGCCTCTGATCGAGCAGATGTCGATCGTCTCTGTGGTGAACGCGTCGTTGGCGCCCTGCACGACAACATGGCTGACATCAGCCCAGGTCACGTCGATCAGTCGAAAGCCCGACGAGATCCGCACCGCACCGGTCAGGTCGCCGGTGTCTGCGTCCACGATGCTCAGCTCCGTCACCGTTCCGCGATCGGCAGATGCTGCCGCCAAAGCCACCCTGGAACCGTCCGGGCTCACTCCGGAGATGCCGAGTGGCCGATAGTCGCACGACTTCCAAAGGGGAGCCGCGTTGCCGTCCAGGTCGAGCACGGCCACACACTGACGCGCCCCGAGCGCGTACGCGATCAACAGCCTGGTGCCCGAGTCGTCGACAGCAACCAGCCTGGGAGCCACACCGGGTGGTGGTCGCAGTGTCTGGAAGCTGTCGCTGCCCGCCGCATAGCGCACCAGCGTCGCCGCCCCCTGCCCGCCGGCATCATCACCCAGCACCACCAGATCATGGCCAGAGCCGGTGAACAGCGCCTTGACGACCTCAGCGCCGATCGAGACGGAGAGCGTGGACACGAGCGACCCGTCGGCGGGGTCCACGAAATCGATCCGGCGAGGATCGTCATCTGCCGGCACAGCAACCGCGTCGCCCTGGGGCGAGACGTCGTACCACTGCGGGTCCTTGACCGCGATGGGTGTGGCGTCGCCTGCGTGGTCGACCAGGGTGAGACGCGTCCCATCCGCCCCGAACTGCTCCCTGACGACCCAGCCAGCTGCGGTTCGGGAGAGGTTGGTCACCCTGGCCTGGAGGCGCGGCCGGTACGCCACTTCGGTCTGGCCGTCGCGGATCTTGCCGTCGACGTAGTACAGCGCGTCCACAGGGGCAGCGGGAGAGCTGCGTGGTGACGCGGACATCGTGCTGGTCGCGTCCGTGGGCGTGCCCGCGCCCGTGAGCTCGCCGGTGTCGACCGACACACCCCGCTCCCCCGACCTCGCCACCAACGCGGTCGTCACGCCGGCACCGAGTCCGAGCATGGCGGACGCCACGATCACCGCTGCGGTGACGACCCACGATCTCTGCATGCCATTCCCGTTCGTAGCGATCCGACGACAGCTGACCTTATGGCCATGCCAGAGTGGCGCGCTCCGGTCCCCCGACCTCATCAGCTGAGATGCGGGCGGGCGAGCTTTGGTTCTCGCCACCGTGGAGAATGTCTGCCGTGACCCCCGCCAGACGTCGTGTTGTCCTGCTCGCGGGGCCCTCCGGAGCAGGGAAGTCACGGCTCGCGTCGCGGCTCGGACTGCCGATCCTCCCGCTCGACGACTACTACAAGGACGGCGACGACCCGACCCTGCCACGCTTCGCCTCTGGTGCGGTGGACTGGGACGATGCCGCCGCGTGGAATGCCGCAGCGGCCATGACGGGCGTCCGGGAGCTGTGCCTCACGGGCACGACCGACGCACCGGTCTACGACATCAGCGCCAATGCGCGGGTCAGTCATCGCGTGATCGCCGCGCAGGCGGAGCCGTGTTTCGTGGCCGAGGGCATCTTCGCCGCTGAGCTCGTCAGGGACTGTGACGCCGAAGGGCTGCTCGACATGGCGATCTGTGTACGCCGTTCGCGCTGGGTCACGTTCGTCCTGCGGCTGGTCCGCGACCTGCGCGAGCATCGCAAGCCGCCTGCCGTCCTGCTCCGCCGCGGCTGGAGGCTGGGCCGCCGCGAACCCGAGATCGTGGCCTCCCTGGTGGCTCAGGGCTGCACGGCGATGACGCCACGGGAGGCCGAGGCGCGCGTGCGCCGGCTGGTTCGTCAGCCAGGCTGAGCGACCGGGCGAGCCGGCGCCTCACGCCGGACCCCCGGACCTAGACGGAGGCGGCCAGAGCGGCGTACCCCGGCTTGATCACGTCGTCGATGAGAGCCAGCCGCTCGTCGAACGGCAGGAAGGCGCTCTTCATCGCATTGATGGTGAACCAGCGGAGGTCGTCGAGCTCGTAGTCGAAAGCCTGGCTGAGCAGCTCCATCTCGCGGCTCATGGTGGTGCCGCTCATCAGCCGGTTGTCGGTGTTGACGGTGACCCGGAAGCGCATGGACGTCAGCATGCCGATGGGATGTTCGACGATCGACGAGGCCGCCCCTGTCTGCAGGTTGGACGACGGGCACATCTCCAGGGGCACCCTGCGGTCACGCACGTACGACGCCAGCCGGCCCAGGACCGGCTCGGGACCGGACGTGTCGATGTCGTCGACGATCCGCACCCCGTGACCCAGCCGCTCCGCGCCACACCACTGCAGCGCCTCCCAGATCGAGGGCAGCCCGAACGCCTCGCCGGCGTGGATCGTGAAGTGGGCGTTCTCCCGCTGGAGGTACTCGAAGGAGTTCAGGTGTCGGGTAGGCGGGTAGCCGATCTCGGCGCCGGCGATGTCGAAGCCGCACACGCCCATGTCTCGGTGCCGCACCGCGAGCTCAGCGATCTCCCGCGAGTTGGCGGCATGCCGCAGGGCGGTCACGATCTGGCTGATCACCACCGTCCGGCCGGCCGTCGCCGCCCGTCGCACCCCCTCCTCGAAGCCTTCACGCACCGCCACCACGACCTCGTCGAGCGAGAGTCCGGCGTTGAGGTGCTGCTCGGGGGCATACCGCACCTCGGCGTACACGACCCCGTCTGCAGCCAAGTCCTCAGCGCACTCGGCAGCCACCCGACGCAGGTCCTCCGCACGCTGCATGACCGCGACGGTGTGGTCGAAGGTCTCCAGGTAGCGGACCAGGGTGCCGGAGTTCGCCGCGTCGACGAACCAGCGATCGAGCGCGTCAGCGGTCGAGGCCGGCAGCTCGTGACCGACCTGAGCGGCGATGTCGAGAACGGTCTCCGGTCGCAGCCCACCGTCGAGGTGATCGTGCAGGAGCGCCTTGGGGGCTGAGACGAAGCGCTGGTCGGAGGCCTGATGCATGCCGTTATCCTCCCAGAGTCGGACCGCCGCCCCTCGAAAGGCCTTCCATGGACCCCAACCCCCAACGCGTCGCGATCGTCACCGGAGCTGCCCGTGGCATCGGGGCAGCCGTGGCTGCGCGACTCAGTGCTGACGGTTTCGCCGTCGCCGTGCTCGACCTCGACGAGGAAGCGTGCGGCCAGACCGTGGACGCGATCGGCTCATCGGGCGGCCGGGCACTCGCGGTCGGCGTCGACGTCGCGGACGAGGCCGGCGTGGAGACGGCGGTGGCGCGAGTGGCGGACGAGCTCGGCCCCCCGGTCGTGCTGGTCAACAACGCAGGGATCACCCGCGACAACCTGCTGTTCAAGATGACCGTGGACGAGTGGGACGCCGTGCTCAGCGTCCACCTCCGGGGTGCCTTCTTGATGAGCAAGGCCGCCCAGGCGCACATGACCAAGGCCGGGTGGGGACGGATCGTCAACCTGTCCAGCACGTCGGCCCTGGGCAACCGCGGACAGGGCAACTACGCCGCTGCCAAGGCCGGCATGCAGGGCTTCACCAAGACGCTGGCGATCGAGCTCGGCAAGTTCGGCGTCACGGCGAACGCCATCGCGCCCGGCTTCATCGTCACCGAGATGACCCGGATCACCGCCGAACGGATCGGTGTCAGCTTCGAGGACTTCCAGGCCGCGCGTGCGGCCGAGACGCCGGTCCCACGGGTCGGGCAGCCCGACGACATCGCGCACGCGGTGTCCTTCTTCGTCAGCGAGGGCGCGTCCTTCGTCACTGGTCAGGTGCTGTACGTCGCCGGTGGACCACGTGGCTGACGTGAGCCGCCAGCGGGTCTTCCGTACAGCAGACGAGCTCACGGCCGCTGTGGGCGATCATCTCGGCCACAGCGACTGGGTGCTGGTCGACCAGGACCGGATCGACTCCTTCGCCGCGGCCACGGGTGATCACCAGTGGATCCACGTCGACCCTGCGCGCGCCGCGTCCGGCCCCTTCGGGACGACGGTCGCCCACGGATACCTCACCTTGTCGCTGGTGCCGGTGCTGGTCGGGTCGCTCGTCGACTACGCCGGATGGCCGGTCAAGATCAACTACGGCTCGGACAAGGTCCGCTTCCCGATGCCGGTCGCGGTGGACAGCGCGGTGCGAGCGGGAGTCGAGGTGGCGGCGGTGACCGAGACGCCGGCGGGCATCCAGGTCGCGATGAAGGTCACCGTCGAGATTCGCACCCCTTCGGGCGAGATCGCGTCCAAACCGGCCCTGGTCGCCCAGACCCTCACCCTGCTCGCCGGCTGACCACTTCGCCTTTCGGTGAGGAGAAAGGGAAGCGCAGCCGTCAGGTCAGACGGTCCAGGATCAGGTCGCGCCCGGCCGCCTCGGAGGCGGCACCCCCGTCAGCGAGGTCGTAGCAGCCCTCCAGCGCCTGCTCGGCCCGGGCGAACCGGTCCGTGTCGTCGCTGAGCAGGGTCATCAGCACCTGGCCCTGCTCGATCCGGTCGCCCGGCTTGGCGTGCAGCACCACGCCGGCGCCTGCCTGGACCGGGTCTTCCTTGCGGGCCCGTCCGGCCCCCAGCCGCCAGGCCGCCGTACCGACCGCCAGGGCGTCCAGACGGGTCAGCACACCGGAACCGGCCGCCCTCACCTCGTGGGACTCCTTCGCCTGCGGGAGAGCGGCGGCCGGGTCACCGCCCTGCGCTGTGATCATCGCGCGCCACACGTCCATCGCAGACCCGTCGGCGAGCTTCTCGGCCGGGTCGACCTCGTCGTGGCCGGCCGCCGACAGCATCTCCCGAGCCAGGGCCAAGGTCAGCTCGACCACATCGGCGGGTCCACCACCGGCGAGCACGTCGACCGACTCCTGCACCTCGATGGCGTTTCCTGCTGTGAGCCCGAGAGGGGTAGCCATGTCGGTGAGCAGCGCCACGGTCTTCACGCCGGCGTCGGTGCCGAGGTCGACCATGGTCCGGGCCAGCTCACGCGCATCGTCCAGGTTCTTCATGAACGCTCCCGTGCCGACCTTGACGTCGAGCACCAGCGCGCCGGTCCCCTCAGCGATCTTCTTGCTCATGATGGAGCTGGCGATCAGCGGGATCGCCTCGACCGTGCCGGTGACGTCACGCAGTGCGTAGAGCTTCTTGTCCGCGGGGGCCAAGCTGGAGCCGGCGGCGCAGATGACCGCCCCTACCTGCTCGAGCTGAGCCATCATCGCGTCATACGTCAGGTCACAGTTCCAGCCCGGGATCGACTCGAGCTTGTCCAAGGTGCCCCCCGTGTGGCCGAGACCCCGCCCCGACAGCTGAGGCACGGCCACCCCACAGGCTGCGACGAGAGGGGCCAGCGGGAGGGTGATCTTGTCGCCGACGCCACCCGTGGAGTGCTTGTCCGACGTCGGACGGGACAGCGACGAAAAGTCCATTCTTTCGCCGCTGGCGATCATCGCTGCGGTCCACCGGCTGACCTCTCGCCGGTTCATCCCGTTGAGGAGGATCGCCATCGCGAGCGCGGACATCTGCTCGTCGGCCACGGCTCCCCGGGTGTAGGCGTCGACCACCCAGTCGATCTGCTCGTCGCTCAGCTCGTGCTTGCCGCGCTTGGCGACGATGACGTCAACGGCGTCGAACGCCTCACTCATGGACACCCTCCCTGCTCATCGGTCCCGTCGCACCACCCGTTCGCGCGTGGTCGTCTCACGCTAGTGGTCACGCTGCCGCTCACCCCAGACGGGCACGGCGGCATAGCCGCGGAGCACGAACGTCGGCCGTCGCTGCGGCGCTGCTGCGAGCTCCAGGCGGGGGTACGCCGAGGCGAGCAAGCGCAGCGACTCCGCGAGCTCAACCCGCGCCAGGGGGGCGCCGAGGCAGAAATGCACACCGGCTCCGAACGCCAGGTGGGGATTGGGCTCACGGCCGACGTCCAGGGCATCCGGCTCGTCGAAGACCGCGGGATCGCGATTGGCGGCGCCCAGCAGCACGGCCACCTTCTCACCCTTCGGCACCGTCACGTCGGACAGCTCGACCTCCTCGGTCGCGGTCCGCTCGAAGAGCTGGAGCGCCGAGTCGTACCGCAACATCTCCTCGACCACGACCGGGGCGGGTACGTCGTCATCGACCACCCGCTGCCACTGGTCCGGATGCTCGAGCAGCGCGACGAGGCCGTTTCCGAAGACGTTGACGGACGCCTCGTGCCCTGCGTTGAGCAGCAGGATGGCCGAGGCGAGCACCTCGTCGTCGGTCAGGCCGTCATCGCCGTCCTGGGCACGCAGCAGATCGCTGAGGAGGTCATCGCCCAGGTCGGCGCGGCGCGAGTCGATCAGCGCCCGCAGGTAGTCCGCGAAGTCCTGGCTCGCGCTCAAGGCCGCATCCTGCACTTCGGTCGGGATCGATGGCTCGTACATCCGCACGATCGACTGGGACCAGGCCCGGAGCAGCCCGATGTCGGACGCCGGTGCCCCCAACAGCTCGGCGATGACGAGCACGGGGAGCGGTTCGGCGAAGTCGGCGAGCACGTCGAACGAACCACCGCCAGGCACGTCGACCTCGTCCAGCAGCCTGCTGCCGAGCTCGATGACGCGTGGACGCATGCGTTCGACGTGCCCTCGCGCGAACGCCGTCGAGACCTTGCGGCGCAGGCGGGAGTGGTTCGGCGGCTCGTTCTCCATCATCTGGTTGCGATGCAGCAGGTTGAACGGCTCGAACACCTCGCTCGGCTGCCTGTCGTGCCAGATCCGACCGAGCCGACGGTCCCGGAGTGCCTGGCTGCACGTCGCGTGGTCGGTGATCAGCCAGGTCTGGCTCGCCTCGTGCCACGACACCGGCCCGCGAGCACGCTCGGCGTGAAAGGACGGGTACGGGTCAGCGACGACCGCGGGGTCGGCGAGATCGAGTCGACTCAACCGTCGAGAGGTCATGCCCGCTCGAGGTCGTCAGGTCCGAACGCGTCAGGCAGCACCTCGCTCATCGGCTTGATGCCACTACCGGTGGCGAGCAGACAACCGGGGCCACCGTTCTCCCAGAGCAGCTGACGGCACCGACCGCAGGGCATCAGGACGTTGCCGTGCTTGTCGACGCAGACGACTGCGACCAGGCGTCCGCCTCCGGTCGCGTGCAGCGCGGACACCATGCCGCACTCGGCGCAGAGCGCAACTCCGTAAGCGGCGTTCTCGACGTTGCACCCGACCACGACCCGCCCGTCGTCGACCAGGCCGGCCACACCGACCTGGAAGTCGGAGTACGGCGCATAGGCGCGCGCCATCACGTCAGTGGCCGCCTGCTTCAGCGCGGCCCAGTCCACCTCGGCGTCAGACATGGTGCACCATCAGATCGACTGGCCGCGCCGGTAGCGCATGCCGTCAGCAGCGGGCATGCGCAACCGTTGTGAGGCGAGGGCCAAGACCAGCAGCGTGGCGACGTACGGGGTCATGCCGGCGAACTCGCGAGGCACCTCGTCCGTGGTCAGGTACCAGAGCAGGAACAGGCCACCGATCACGGTGAGCGTGCTCGCCGCGACCGTCCTCTTCTGGACGAAACGGAGTACGGCAACGGCCAGCAGCCCGATCCCCACCACGAGAAGCAGGGCGTGGACCGATGAGGAGTCCCGGAGCTGCAGGCTGTCGGTGTAGCCGAAGAGCAGGGCTCCCGCGGTCGTGCCCCCGGGCCGCCAGTTGCCGAAGATCATGGCAGCCAGGCCGATGTAGCCCCGACCGTTGGTCTGTCCGGTCGTGAACCCGCTGGACGAGACCAGGGCGAGGTAGCCGCCCCCCATTCCGGCCATCGCACCGGAGGTCGTGACCGCGGCGTACTTGTAGAGGTAGACGTTGACGCCCAGGCTCTCCGCAGCCGCTGGGTTTTCCCCGCACGACCTGAGCCGCAGGCCGAACGACGTGCGCCACAAGACCCAGGCTGTGACCACCACGAAGATCGCGACCAGCACCGTGTAGGCCGACACCGAGGTGGTGAGCGCGGCGATGAAGGACGCTACGTCGGAGACCACGAACCAGTGATGGTCGGCCACGCTGGTCGCTGCGTCGGACACGCCCGGAATCGTGATCCGGGTCGGAGTGTCGAGACCCGTGAGCTGCTTGATACCGCCACCCTCGAGGTCCCTGAAGTATGCCTCCGCGAGGAACTTCGACGCGCCCAGTCCGATGATGTTGATCGCGACACCGGACACGATGTGGTCGACCCCGAACGTCACGGTGGCCAGGGCGTGCAGGAGACCACCGACGGCGCCGAGCAGCGCCGCTCCGAGAATGCCGATCCAGGGCCCGTAGTAGTAGGTGAAGTACGCCGCGCCCCACGTGCCGAGGATCATCTGGCCCTCGAGCCCGATGTTGACCACTCCGGCGCGCTCGCTCCACAGACCGCCGATGGCGGCCATCAGGATCGGGCAGGTGGCGATCATCGCGGCCCGGATCGTGCCGGTGGAGGTCAGGCCGTTCGCGTCGGTGATGATCCGCACGAGCGAGATCATCACGATCGCCCCGACACTCACCAGCAACCAGAGTCGGCTGAACTGCCGCGCTCGCATGGTGCGTGCCTGGGCGCCCGGCTCAGGAGTCTGCGGGGTCTTCGTCAGCGTGCTCATGCCGGCACCTCCTCAGCCGGTCCGCGCGAGCTCTGCGCATCGAGCTTCTGTGCCACGTTGCGCTGCTCCCTCTGAGCGGTCAACCGGCGGACGACCTCGTACGCGACCACGACGGCGAGGACGATGGTGCCCTGGGTGATCTGCACGACGTTGACGGAGATGGTGGTCTCGAGCGTGAGCCGATTGCTCTGTTCGTTGAGGAAGGCGAAGAGGGCGGCACCGAACACGATGCCGACCGGCTGGTTGCGGCCCAGCAGAGCGACGGCGATGCCGGTGAACCCGAGACCCGCCTGGAAGGCCGTGCCGTAGGAGTGTGCGCTCCCGTAGTACGACGGCATCCAGATCAGTCCTGCGATCCCGCCGGACAGCAGCATCGAGACGACCACCATCTTCTTCACGTTGACACCACTGGCGACCGCGGCCGACTGGGACATCCCGGTCGCGCGGAGGTCGAAGCCGAAACGGGTCTTGTTGAGCAGGACCCAGAAGCCGACTCCGAGGAAGATCGCGAGCACCGAAAGAGTCCAGATCGGTCCGTCGGCACGGTCGAAGATGTACCAGCCCTTGAGCTGGCTTCCCGCATCCAGGACCGTGCTGCGGACCCCGTTGCCCTCGTGCACGCCGTACTTGTTGAGCAGATAGCCGACCAGGGTGACCGCGATTGCGTTCAGCATGATCGTGGAGATGACCTCGCTGACTCCGCGGGTCACCTTGAGCAGGCCGGCGATGCCGGCCCAGCCGGCGCCGACGAGGACGGCCACGATGAGCGGGATCACGATGTTCCAGATCCCGCTGAACCAGGCCGCGCCGGCCAACGTCGCCGCCAGGTAGGAGGCCAGCGTGTACTGGCCCTCGACGCCGATGTTGAACAGGTTCATCCGGAAGCCGATCGCCGCCGCGAGCGCCGAGATGTAGATCAGCGAGGTCTGGTCGATGATGTTGACGATCGCCCGGTTGGACGGCTGGCTGAAGATGATCGACCAGAAGTCGCTCGCCGTGCTTCCAGACGCCTGGATGACGACGGACGTGATGATCATCGCGACGACGATGGCGCTGACCGGAGCCAGCAGTGCGGTGCCGATGCGGCGCAACATCGTCACGAGCCCGCCTCGACGTCAGCATCGGTCGTGCCATCGCCCTTGCCATCCGCCTCGCCGCCGGTCATCGCGGCCCCCAGCGCCTGCGGCGTGACGTCCTGCGGGTCGAACTCGCAGACCAGGCGACCGCGCAAGACGACCTCGATCCGGTCGGAGAGGCCGATCAGCTCGTCGAGGTCGGCCGAGATGAGCAGCACGGCGAGGCCCTCGCGACGGGCCTTCTTGATGTGCTCCCAGATCGCGGCCTGGGCGCCGACGTCGACTCCGCGCGTCGGGTGTGACGCGATGAGCAGGACGGGCTCTCCGCTCATCTCGCGCCCCACGATGAGCTTCTGCTGGTTGCCGCCGGACAGCGCGCGCGAGAGCGTGTCGATGCTCGGGGTGCGCACGTCGTAGGCCTCGACGATGCGTTCGGTGTCTGCCCGGGCCGCTCCTTTCGCGATCCAAGGGCCGCGTACCGACGGCTCGCGCGTCTGGTGCCCGAGGATGCGATTCTCCCAGAGAGGCGAGTCCAGCAGAAGGCCGTGGCGGTGGCGGTCGTCCGGGATGTAGCCGATGCCGGACTCGCGACGCCTGCGGGTCGACCAGGACGTCATGTCGTCCTCGCCCAGTCGGATCCGGCCTTTCGTGGCCCTGCGCATGCCCATGATCGTCTCGACGAGCTCGGCCTGGCCGTTGCCCTCGACACCGGCGATGCCCAGCACCTCGCCCCGGTGGATGTCGAACGTGATGTCGGCCAGCAGGTCGCGACCACGCTCGTCGGTCAGCGTGACAGCGTCCAGGGACAGCTGCACCACGTCGGTGACCGTGGACTCCCCGGTCGCCGGTGATGGGAGCTCGGAGCCGACCATCAGCTCGGCGAGCTCGTGCTTGGTGATGGAGTCCGGCTTGGCCTCCCCGACCGTGGTCCCTCGGCGCATGACCGTGATGTCGTCGGCGATGTCGAGCACCTCGTCGAGCTTGTGCGAGATGAAGAGGATCGTGTGCCCCTCGTCGCGCAGCCCACGAAGGTTCGCGAACAAGGCGTCGACCTCCTGCGGCACCAGCACGGCGGTGGGCTCGTCCAGGATGATGATCTTGGCGCCGCGGTAGAGCACCTTGAGGATCTCGACCCGCTGGCGGTCACCGACGCCGAGGTCCTCGACCAGCGCGTCCGGATCGATCCCGAACCCGTAACGGCTCGAGAGGTCCTCGAGCACGTGCCGGGCGTCGTCCCCGATCCCATGCAGGCGCTCCGCGCCCAGGACGACATTCTCCATCACCGTCAGGTTGTCCGCGAGCATGAAGTGCTGGAAGACCATGCCGATGCCATGAGCGATGGCGTCGGTCGGCGAGCTGAAGCTGACCTTTTCGCCGTTGACGGTCACCGAGCCGTCGTCCGGCTTCTGCACGCCGTACAGGATCTTCATCAGGGTCGACTTGCCCGCGCCGTTCTCACCGATCAGGGCGTGGACCGTGCCCGTCCGGATCGTGATGTCCACGTCGTGGTTGGCGATCACACCGGGAAACCTCTTGCCGACTCCCTTGATCAGGACTGCGTCGCCGGTCGCCTTGCCGACGGTCGGAGCGGTCATGCACTCTCCTGGAAACAGAGGACGGTCGATGGGTCCAGCCGGGCACGGACCCGGCGATGGCAACGCCACCGGCACGCCACAGGCCCGGGACGAACGCTACCGCGAAGTCCCGGGCCCGTGGGCTCCGGCGTTGTATCACCGGTTGTTGCTCAGGTGTAACTGGATGCTCAGCTGCCGAGCGTCACGGAGCGGTCGGCACCTCGATGTCGCCGCTCTTGATCTGGTCGGCGTACCCGTTGATGTCATCCTGGATGCTCTGGCTCAAGAAGTCACCGGAGGTGGCGTAGCCGACACCGTCGGCCGCGAGGTCGTACGACTGGTAGCTCACGAGCGGCGTGCCGTCGTTGACCGAGCTGATCATGTCGTAGGTCGCGGTGTCGACGCGCTTGAGCATCGACGTCAGGATGTGCGGCTTCTGGTCCGCTGACGCGGTCAGGTACTGGTCGGAGTCCACACCGATCGCCCACATGCCGTCTCCGGCCTCGACTGCGGCGTCGAAGACGCCTGAGCCCGAACCGCCAGCTGCCTGGTAGACGACGTCCGCACCCTTGTCGTAGAGCCCGGTCGCCGCGGCCTTGCCACCCGCCGGGTCGCCGAAGCCGGACAGGTCCGACTCCTCGATGTACTTCACGTCCACGGTGATGTCGGGGTTCACGGCCTGAGCACCGGCGGTGTAGCCGGCCTCGAACTTCTTGATCAGGTCGTTGTGGACCCCGCCGACGAAGCCGATGTGGTCGGACTTGGTGGTCTCGGCAGCAGCGACGCCCACCAGGAAGGAGCCCTCGTTCTCGGCGAAGCCGAGGTAGGCCACGTTGTCGTTCGCCTTGTCGGCGGTCGGGTCGAAGCCGTCCACGACGGCGAATGCGATGTCCGGGTAGTCCGGTGCCACCGCGTCGACGGCGTCGCTGTAGGCGAAACCAACCGCGATGACCGGGTTGTAACCGCCGTCGGCCATCTGGCGAAGCCGGTCCTCACGAGCCGACTCGGGCTCGCCGTCCTGGGCCTCGCCCTCGGTGCAGGTCGCGCTCATGTCCTTCACGGCCTTGGCGAGGCCGGCGGCTGCGGCGTCGTTGAACGAATTGTCACCCTGTCCACCCACGTCGTACGCGAGGCCCACCTTGGGCCCGTCGCCGCTCTCACTCGTGCAGTCGAGGGCTGCACTGCCACTGGACCCCGTGTTGTCAGACTTCTTGTCGTCCTTGGCGCAGCCGGCCAAGGCGAGAGTGGCAGCTGCAAGAACTACCGCGATCTTGGTCGTACGACGCAAGACGACTCCTTCCACCCGGCGTGCTCGAGATGTTTCGGCACGCATCGCGGCAGAGCATAAACCAGGGTTGAGACTTCTCAGGCCACACATCGGCCAGGGACGTGCGTCGATATCTGTTTGTGACCTAACAGCCGTTAGACGGCCGAGGAGGTGACCGCCGCGGCACAGAACAACCGGACCCCCACGCCGAGAGCCGCCTCGTCTATGTCAAAACCTCCCTGATGCAGGTCGCCGGCATCGGCAACTTCGGGATCGCGTACGCCCAGACGCGCGAGCGCCCCCGGGATGCGTCCCAGGATCCAGCCGAAGTCCTCTCCGCCGAGGCTCTGGTCGGTGCCGGCCACGGCATCCTCCCCAAACATCTCCACGGCGACCGAGCGCAAGAAGACGGTCTGGGTCTCGTCGTTGACGCAGGGCGGCACGCTCGTGTGCATGTCCACGTCCACGTCGACGCCGTACGGCGCCGCGAGCTGACGGACCAGGTCGGGGACGACGTCGTGAGCGGACTCCCAGACCCGCGCGTCCAGACACCGCATCGTCCCTTCGGCGAAGCCCTCCTGCGGGATCGCGTTCGCTGCCGACCCGGCGTGAACCTGCCCCCAGACCACGCTGAGTCCGGCCCGCGGATCTGCGAGGCGCGACAGTAGGGCGGGCAGCCCGGTCACGACCGCTCCCAACGCGTAGACCAGGTCAGACGTCAGGTGCGGGCGTGCCGTGTGACCTCCGGGGCCGCGCATGCTGACGTGGATCCGGTCTGCTCCAGCCGTGATCGATCCTGCCCGGAAGCCGACCTTGCCGACCTCGAGCTTGGGGTCGCAGTGCAGCGCGAACACCTGCTCGAGCCCGTGCGTCCCACCGTCGGCGATCACGTCCAGCGCGCCGCCGGGGGTGACCTCCTCGGCAGGCTGGAAGATCAGCCGCACCGAGCGGTCCAGCTGGCCTGCCCGGGCCAGCTCAGCGAGCACCAGTCCGGTGCCGAGGACGATGGCCGTGTGTGCGTCGTGTCCACACGCGTGACACCTTCCGTCGACCGTCGACCGGTACGGGACGGCCTTGGTGTCGGTCAGCGGCAGGGCGTCGATGTCACCCCGGAACCCGATCGTCGGCGACTCACCGGACGCGCCGCCGATGTCGCAGATGACGCCGGTCCCGGAGGCGAGCACGCGCGGCTCGAGGCCGGCCGAGGACAGCCGCTGCATGATCGCCGCGGTCGTCCTGGTCTCGCGTCGACCGAGCTCAGGGTGACGATGCAGGTCACGGCGGAACTCGATGAGCTCGGCCTCGATGCTCTTCGTCAGACGAGCGATCTCGTCATGCAGGACAGGACTCACCACGCGGGTAAGTGTTACACCCCGGCTGATCACCAGCTGCGGTTAGGCCAGACTTCACCGCATGCGGCTGTATCTGTCCTCCTTCCGGAACGGCGACCACACCGAGCGGTTGCTGGCCATGCGGCGTACCGATCGTCCGGTCGCAGTGATCGCCAACGCGGTGGATGACGCCCCGGCAGACGTCCGGGCCGAGGCGTTCGCGGGCGAGCGGGAGCGCCTCGCCCAGACCGGTCTGGCCTGCGAGGAACTGGACCTGCGCGACTTCGTGGGTGACGAGGCCGGGCTGGAGGTGGCCCTGCGGACCTACGAGATCGCCTGGCTGCGCGGCGGCAACGTCTTCGCGTTGCGCTATGCGATGTCGTTGTGCGGAGCCGACCGGATCTTCCCGCGGCTGCTCGACGAAGACGTGATCGTGTACGCCGGCTACAGCGCCGGACCCTGCTGCCTGGCGCCGAGCCTGCGTGGCCTGGAGGCCTGCGACGACGTGGGCGCGGTGCAGCGGTTGTACGGCGCCGAGCCGATCTGGGAGGGCCTCGGCGTCATCGAGGAGGCCTTCGTTCCCCATCTGGACTCCCCTGGTCACCCCGAGACCGAGCTGCTCACTATCGTGGCCGACGCGTACGAGCGCGAGGGGGTACCGCACCTGCGCCTGCGTGATGGCGACGTCTATGTCGTGGACGGCGAGACCAGGGAACTGTTGTTCCGGAGCTGATCGCGACCGGCAGCGACGCGGACGTCTATGCCGACGGTGCCGGACGGGTACGGCGTCGCTATCCCGACGGACGGGACGCGAGTGGCGAGGCCGCGGTGCTGCGCTGGCTGGACGGCGCGGGCTTCCGGTGCCGACGGTGTACGCCGTCGATGGTCCTGACCTCGTGATGGCGAGCGTCGAGGGGCCCACGCTCGCCGAGGCGCTCCTGAGTGATCAGGTCCCACCCGCCGAGGCCGGGCTGCTGCTGGCAGATCTGCACGACCGGCTGCATGCACTCGGCCCACCCCAAGGGGACCTGCCGATGGGGCACCTGGATCTGCATCCCTTGAACGTGCTGATGTCTCCGGACGGCCCGGTCGTCATCGACTGGAGCAATGCGCGACCGGTCGAACCCGCGTTCATTCCGATTCCCTGCCCCACATCTGGGTCTGGGCCCAGCGGTGATCGTGGTAAGCAGGAGCCTGGCGGCTGATCGCGTCGCTGAGGACGGTCAGGTCCTTGGGGTCGTCGGCGGGAACGGCGATCACGCCGTCGGGTATCTCTCCTGTTTCCGTGTTGACCCAGCCCGAATAGAGCAGGGTCGTTCCATCGGGCGACCAGGTGACCGTGTAGGGGTAGAAGGGGCCCGCGGGGGTCTTTGGTGGTTTGATGACCCTTTCGGTGCCGTCAGCGACGCTCACGAGGACGACCTCGTGGCGTTCGCCGGTACAGTAAAAGTCCGGGCTCTGGTCTGCATCGGCTTCGCAGCGCTGGTATGCGATGCGGTTGCCCGTGGGGGACCAGACGGGGCCGATACCGTGGATGGCAAGTCCCATGTCGGGGACGACCAGCCGCTCGTCGGAGCCCTCGCTGTCGGCGACCCAGAGCTGCCCGGCGTCGGGTTCCCCCTGCTCACCGCCGGTGTACGCCAGGGCCGTGCCGTCTGGCGACCACGTGACCAGTGCGGCCTCGACCGAGCCGAGTTCGCGGAGCTCACCGCTTGACACGGTGTACACCGTCACGGGCGTGGATGTCGTTCTCCGTCCGGGCCCGCCCGTGTCACCAGCGATCGCGAGCTGGTCGGTGCCGGGCCGCCACTCGAGGTCGCTGGGCCGTAGGTCTGGCAGACGGCGGATCTCGTCGGTCTGGGTGTCGACCACCCACACCTCGTCGGTGCTCGCGAGGGCGACCCATCGGCCGTCCGGTGCCCAGGTCGCGCAAGGGAAAACCTCGTAGTTTTCGGTCGCTTCGAACCCGTCGAGTCCGATCACGATTGGCTTCCCGGTGGCGCCCTTCCGATCGACCGGGACGATCACCAACTCGGACTTCTCGAACGTGCCGCCAGACAAGGCGCTCGCACGACCGAACAGCAGCCGCGTCCCGTCTGGCGACCATGCAGGACAGCTCTCGTCGGCCTCCGGGGATGCGGCACCCTCCAGCGGACGGGCGTCCTCGCCGGGGCGGACGAGGTAGATGTCGCCGCCGTCCTGGTAGGCACCGATCGCGACCCAGCCGTTCGTGCCCGGCTCGAGCATCGGGGTGTGCGGTACAGGGTTGGCGGGCGGGGGCGCGCCCTCGCGCATGCCGGGCCCGGCCATGGCGGCAACCGCGGCCACCACCGTGACCGCAGCGACCGTCGCGACGAGGGCCGCCGCCCTGTTGCGCCGTACCCGCCGACGGCCGGCAGCCACGTATGAGGGCACGTCGAACGCCAGTGCGCCGGGGTGCTCGTCGACGGCAGCGTGCAGCCGGGTGGCCCAGTAATCCTCGGGAGTACTCATGCCCGGTCCTCGCTTCGGTAGTCGGAGGTCAGGGCAGTTTCGAGCTTGTGCAGTCCGATCGAGCACTGGCTCTTGACGTTGCCCTCACTGATTCCCAGTTCGCTCGCAGTCTCGGCCACGGAAAGCCCCCAGTAGTGACGCAGCACGACCACCCGTCGCTGCCCTGCTGGCAGGGCCTTCAACGCGCGGATCAGTGCCGAGTGGTCCTCGCCCGTCATCTCGAAGCTGGGCTCGTGCCCATCAAGTGTCTCGGTCTCTCGTCGCCACGGGCGCCGCACCTCGTCGATGTGAGAGTTGACGACGATCCGGCGCGCGTACCCATCCAGCCGATCGCCGCGCACCAGCCGGGGCCACGCAACGTAGAGTTTGAGCAGCGCAGTCTGAACCAGGTCATCGGCCTGGGCTGTGTTGCCGCACAACAAGAACGCGGTACGCCACAAAGCGGGTCGAGCCGCCGCGACGTACGCCGCGAACTCCTCGTCCCTGACAGCTGAACCCATGGCCGTCGCCTCCGTCCTGATCATGGTGTCTAACGGAACCGACCCCAAATCGGTTGTACGCGAACCACCCACAGCATCCGCCGCCCGCTCATCGGCACGAGAGTGCGCATGCGCGCGTCCGGCGTCGTCCCGAGGATGGGGACACACCCAGTGAGGCGCCGGCACGGGTGATCTCGAGACGCCCGCCCTGGGCTGGTCGTAGCGACTCCACCAAGGGAGCGGAGCACTCGGTCAGAAGGCGTCGGGGGGCTGGTAGACGCCCCACACCTCGCGCAGCGCGTCGCACACCTCGCCGACCGTGCCATGGGCCGCGAGGGCAGCCTTCATCGGCATGAGCACGTTGTCGGTCCCCTGCGCGGCCGTGCGCAGCGCGTCCAGCTGGCGCTGCACCTCGTCGTTGTTGCGTGAGGTCCGCAACCGGGCCAGCCGCTCACCCTGCTGCGCCTCGATGGCCGGGTCGACGCGAAGCGGCTCGTAGGGATCCTCGACGTCGAGGGTGAAGCGGTTGACGCCGACCACGGTGCGATCTCCGCTGTCGATCTCCTGGGAGATCCGGTACGCCGACTTCTCGATCTCGTTCTTCTGGAAGCCCTTCTCGATGGCCGCCACCGCGCCGCCGAGATCCTCCACCGACGTCATCAGGCTGCGCGACGCGTCCTCGACCTCGTCGGTGAGGGTCTCCACGGCGTACGAGCCGGCGAACGGGTCGACCGTCTTGGTCACGTCGGTCTCGTAGGCGATCACCTGCTGAGTGCGCAGCGCGAGGCGTGCGGCTTTCTGCGTCGGCAGCGCGATCGCCTCGTCGAATGAGTTGGTGTGCAGCGACTGCGTCCCGCCGAGGACCGCCGCCAAGCCCTGGATCGCCACGCGCACCAGGTTGACCTCGGGCTGCTGGGCTGTGAGCTGGACGCCGGCGGTCTGGGTGTGGAAGCGGAGCATCAGCGACTTCGGGTTCTTGGCGCCGAACTCGTCGCGCATGACCTGTGCCCAGATCCGTCGCGCGGCCCGGAACTTGGCGACCTCCTCCAGCAGCGAGGTGCGCGAGACGAAGAAGAACGCGAGTCGCGGCGCGAAGTCGTCGACGTCCTGACCGGACGCGATGGCCGCCCGGACGTACTCGATCCCGTTGGCGAGCGTGAACGCGATCTCCTGCGCGGGCGTCGCTCCGGCCTCGGCCATGTGGTAGCCGGAGATCGAGATGGTGTTCCACCGCGGCATCTCCTCGCGGCAGTACGTGAAGATGTCGGTGATCAGCCGCAGGGACTGCTGAGGCGGATAGATGTAGGTGCCGCGGGCGATGTACTCCTTGAGGACGTCGTTCTGGATCGTCCCGGTGAGGGCGTCGGCGCTGACTCCCTGCTCCTCGCCGACGAGCTGGTAGAGCAGCATCAGCAAGGACGCCGGCGCGTTGATCGTCATCGAGGTGGACACCTTGTCGAGCGGGATGCCGTCGAACAGCAGCCGCATGTCCTCGATCGAGTCGATCGCCACTCCGACCTTCCCGACTTCGCCGTGGGCGATCGACGAGTCGGAGTCGTAGCCCATCTGGGTCGGCAGGTCGAAAGCCACCGAGAGTCCGGTGGTGCCGTGCGAGATCAGCTCGTGGTAGCGCTGGTTGGACTCCGCGGCCGTGCCGAAGCCGGCGTACTGACGCATCGTCCAGGGTCGCCCGGTGTACATGGTCGGGTAGACGCCACGCGTGTAAGGGAAAGACCCGGGCTCGCCGAGCTTCTGGTCCGGGTCCCAACCCTTCAACGAGTCCGGCCCGTAGACGGGTTCGAACGGGAGGCCGGACTCGGTGTCACTGCTCATGCGCCACAGGCTACGGCGACTTGCCCGTCAGGCGCACCGTGAGAATCCCCACCCCTCCTCCGTTCAACCGTCACTTGTGGTTCCTTGAGCCGTCAGTTGTGGTTCCTTGAGCCGTCAGTTGTGGTTGCCGGGGGAACCACAAGGCCCTGAGAAGGAACCACAAGTGACGGGTCAACGGAGGGGGAGGGTCTCGTTGTTTCCGCCGGAGATCACGACGACCACGGTCTCGTCCGGTGGCACCGACGACCTGGCCGGTGAGCAGCGCGGCCAGGGCCGCACAGGCACCGGGCTCGGCCAGGATCCGGACCGCGTCCCACAGCAACAGCCGCGCCGACGCGATCGCCGACTCGTCGACCAGGACGGGCTGACACCGCGAGCTTCGACGGCGACCGCGTAGGCGATGTCGCCGATGTACGGCGCTCCCAGCGAGTCCGCAGCAGCGCCACCCACATCGACCGGGACAGGACGGCCCGCCGCGAGCGCCTCGGCCAGGTCCGGGCACGCCTCCGGCTCGACCGGCTGAACTCGGGCGTGACCCTCCAGGGCGATCGCCAGCCCGGAGTACAAGCCACCGCCACCGCAGCTCACCAGCGTCAGGCCGGCCTCGGGGACCTGGTCCTCGATCTCGAGCCCACACGTGCCGGCCCCGCTGACCGTCTCGAACGTGTCGTACGGATGCAGCAGCGGAAGGTCGTGCTCGAGCGGCGTACGCCGTGCACGCCTCGATCGCGTCCTTCACGTAGCCCTCCACGGGGTGCACCCGGCGCCGTAGGCGCGGATCCGGTCGAGCTTGGCCGGCGTCGCGTTCGCCGGCACGAACAGTCGGCACTGCAGACCGGCCCGGCGAGCCGCCCAGGCGACGGCAGCGGCGTGGTTGCCACCCGACGCCGCACAGACTCCGGTGACGTGAGCCGGCAGCGAGAGCACGGAGTTGAGCGCGCCACGCGTCTTGAAGGAGCCGGTGTGCTGGGTGAGCTCGAGCTTGAGCCGGACGACGGCCTCGATGCCGTGCTCGCGCAGGTCGAGGCGAGGACGGGGGTACGCCGGATGGCCGCGCCGATCCGGAACTCCGCCGCCTCGATGTCGGCGCGGGTGGGAAGGTCGACGATCACGACGCCGGGCCGCGAGTGGCACGCCAGATCCGGTGACCGAGTCCGGCCAGCACGACGGCGATCAGCAGGTTGACGACGATCAGGATCGTGTGCGCGACGTAGAAGCCGGTGGCACGGCCTTCGGTGCCGGCGAGGTTCTTGATGAAGACGGCATAGGTGATCACGTTCCAGGCGGCGATGGAGAGCAGCAGCCACGCGTGGGTGCGGGTGAACTTCACCCGCTCAGTCTGTCACCGGCCGTGGCAGACGGGAGCAGCAGATCGAGGCCTCATTCCCGCCGCGCGAGCACGATCGCCGCGACCGCCCCGGCCGCTGCCCCGACGATCGCGCTACCGGGGTCGAAGCGGCTCGACGGTCCCTCGCTCGCTCTCCGAGATCGGGATTCGAGCGTTGGCGGGGGCCAGGTGCGCCGCAGCCACCGCCGCCTCGGAGGCCGTGCTCCGGCGGGCGAGCGCATCCTCGGACAGCCGCGACGTCATGCGCCCAGGAGGCGCCGTACAGCACGAGCCGCGAGCAGTAGTTGATCCAGACGACCAGCGTGATCGCGATGGCCAGCGGGGCGAAGGCGCTTCCCCCGACTCCCCCGATGACGTTCACGACCAGCAGCTTCAGCAGCTCGAACGCGACCGCACCGAACAGCGCCCCCTGCCACAGCGGCCGAGAGGGCAGGTCGGGCTTGGCCAGCAGCTTGTACATGACCCAGAACAGGATCGTGCTCGCCGCCAGGCCCAGCAGGATGACCGACCGCCCAGATCAACGGGGTCCCGATCGCGACGTCGTCGAGCGAGACCGCCGACAGGATCGTGTCCGCGAGACCCTTGACCACGCCGCTGATCCCGACCGACACGATCATCACAGCACCGATGGCGGCCAGGGTGACCAGGTCGGTGGCCTTGCCGATCAGGAAGCTCGGCTGGCGAGCGCGCGGGACCTGGAAGGCGTCCTCCAACGCGTTGCGCAAGCCGGAGAGCCAACCCAGACCGGAGTACAGCACGCCGAGGAAACCGATGATCCCGGCGGCGGCCTTGGCGTTCTCGATGTCGTTGAGACTGATCGTGCCCGACTTCCCCGACGAGCTCACGATGCCCGGGAACACCTGCTCGATCGCGGTCCGCAGCGAGTCACGGGCGTCGGGGTACGCCACGCTGACGTAGCCGACGACGGCGAACGCAAGCGCCAGGATCGGGAAGAACGACAGGAAGCCGAAGTAGGTCACCGCGCCCGCGAACTGGCTGCCCTCGACCTTGCTGTAGTGCGCGTTCATCCGCAGCAGGTGATCGAGGAACGGATAGCGGCGGCGCAGCTTGGCGAAACGTTCCTTGGCTTCGTCGGCGCGGCTTTGCTGGTCGTCGGCCATACGTCCTTCCTACCCGTTCCCTGGCTGCGCCACACTCTCGCGGCTCATCTCCTCGGTACGCCGGGTCGGTCTCACCCACCAAGCACGAAGGTCCGCGACGGACGCCACACCCCGTCGTCATCGTGGGAGTAGAGGTGGAAGTCGATCACGTCGAAGGCGCAGTCGAATCAGCCAGCGACTCGTAGGCACGGTCGAGGGCGGACTCGTCGAGGTGGTGCGCGACCGTGACGTGCGGGTGGTACGGGAACGTCAGCTCCTGTTCGAGCGGCCCGGAGCGAGCCGCAGCGGCGAGCAGCTCGCACGCGGAGATCCCTTCGGAGACGGCGATGAACACGACCGGCGAGACAGGACGAAACGTGCCCGTCCCCCGCAGCCGCAGCCGAAAGGGTTGCTGCCGCTGTCGCGACCGACGTGAGGTGGGCCGCGACACCGTCCAGGTCGTCACCGACCTCGGTCGGCGGGACGAGGGTGATGTGCGTGGGGATCGCCGTGGCCTGCGGGTCCCCGAACAACGCGCGCTGCTGCTGGAGGCAGTCGGCCCACGGCTCCGGGATCGCGACGGCGACACCGATCGTGGACACCCGTGGACCTTATCGCTGGTGGGAACGGTGCGTGGGGCCTGGTCAGCGGGCGGGGACGAAGCCGATGCGGTCGTACGCCGTGGCCAGCGTCTCCGCCGCGACCGATCGGGCCCGCTCGGCGCCGTTACGGAGCACGGCGTCGAGCTCGGCGCGGTCGTCGAGAAGCTCGAGGGTCCGCGTGCGGAACGGCGTCACGAAGTCCTCGACGATCTGCCCGAGATCCTTCTTGAGATCGCCGTAGCCTCGGCCCTCGTACGTCGCGCAGATGTCCTCGACGGTCCGACCGGTCAAGGTGGCATAGATCGTGAGCAGGTTCGAGATGCCCGGCTTGTTCTCCTCGTCGAAGTACACCTCGCGCCCTGAGTCGGTGACCGCCGAGCGGATCTTCTTGGCCGACTTCTTGGGCTCGTCCAACAGCTCGACGATCCCGGCTGCTGAGGACGCCGACTTGCTCATCTTGGCGGTCGGTTCCTGCAGGTCGGTGATCTTGGCGGTCCCCTTGATGATGTGCGGCTCCGGGCATCACGAAGGTCTCGCCGAAGCGGTGGTTGAAACGGTTCGCGAGATCGCGGGTGAGCTCGAGGTGCTGGCGCTGGTCCTCACCGACCGGCACCCGGTTGGCCTGGTAGAGCAGGATGTCGGCGGCCTGCAGCACGGGGTAGGTGAACAGGCCGACGCTGGACGCTCCACCCTTGGCCGACTTGTCCTTGAACTGGGTCATCCGCGAGGCCTCGCCGAACCCGGTGAGACAGCCGAGCACCCAGGCCAGCTGGGTGTGCTCCGGCACGTGCGACTGCACGAACAACGTGCACTGCTCGGGGTCGAGGCCCATCGCCATCAGCTGCGCCGCCGATACCAGGGTGCGCTCTCGAAGCAGCGCCGGATCGTGCTCGACGGTGATCGCGTGGAGGTCGACGACGCAGTAGAACGCGTCGTGGTCGAACTGCAGCGCCACCCACTGACGCAACGCACCGAGGTAGTTGCCGAGGTGGAACGAGTCCGCGGTGGGCTGGATCCCGGACAGCACCCGCGGTCGTGCGGACGCGGTGGGACCGGCGGGGATCGACATGGCCGCCATTGTGTCAATCTGCCCCAGTCGACCGCAGGGCGGCCCGTCGGCCGGCCCGGGACTCGCTCCGGGCTTGCCGGTCGTCAGCCCGTCGCCGGGGCTGTCAGTGCGCCTCGGCGGGCGGCGCGGAGGATCCGGTGATCTTGACCATGACGCGCGCGATGCGGCGGCCGTCGAGCTCGACGACCGTCAGCGTGTGACCGTCGAACGTCGCCGTCTCTCCCACGGTCGGGACGTGGCCGAGCTGCTGCACGATGTAGCCCGCTACGGTCTCGTAGGGGCCGTCCGGCAAGGTGAGACCGGTCTCGTCCTCGAAGTCGTCGAGGTTGAGCAGCCCGTCCACCTCGAGCTCGCCGCCCTTGAGGCGGGTCGTCTCGGGCTCGTCGACGTCGTACTCGTCCCTGATGTCGCCGATCAGCTCCTCGACCAGGTCCTCGAGCGTGATGATGCCCGCCGTCCCGCCGTACTCGTCGGCCACGATGGCGACATGGGCGCCCTCGCGACGCATGTCGGACAGCGCCGACAGGATCTGGCGGGTCGCCGGCAGCAGGAGCACGTCGCGGGCGATCTCGCGGACCCGGACCGTGCGTCCGGACAGGTCAGGGTTGAGCAGGTCGCGCACGTGCACGAACCCGATCACGTCGTCGGAGGAGTCGCCGATGACCGGATAGCGCGAGTGCGGGCGTTCGAGAGCGAACTGCGCAGCCTTGTAGGCGGGGGTCGACGCCGGGATGAAGTCGACCTCGGTACGCGGCACCATCACCTCGCGGATCTGCCGGTCTCCGGCTTCGAAGACCTCCTCGACGATCTGCCGCTCCTCGGCACCGAGCGTCTCGGAGCCAGACACCAGGTCCCGGATCTCCGCATCGGTGATCTGCTCACGCTGCGCCGAGGGGTCGCCGCCGACGAGGCGCACGACGACGTTGGTGGAGGCGGACAGCAGCCGGATGACCGGTCTGGCGAGCTTGGCGATCCGGTCGACCGTCGGCGCGACCATCAGCGAGATCGACTCCGCTCGCTGCAGCGCGAGTCGCTTGGGGGCGAGCTCACCGATGACGAGCGAGACGTAGGAGATGGCCAGCGTGATCAGCACGAGCGCCGTGGTCTCCGAGACGGAGGGTGACACGTTGAGCTGCTCGAGCTTCGGGGCCAGCCGGCCGGCGAGAGTGGCTCCGCCGAAGGCCGCGGACATGAAGCCGGACAGCGTCACGCCGACCTGGACTGCGGCCAGGAAGCGGTTGGGGTCGCCGTTGAGCTTGGCGACGATCTCGCCGCGGCGCCCCCGGCTCTCGAGCGCCTTCGCCTGGCTGTCGCGCAGCGAGACCAGAGCCATCTCGGCGACCACGAAGAAGCTGCCGACCAGGATGAAGACCAGCACCAGGACGATGTCACGGAACGTGCCGCTCACGGCTATACCTCAGCCCCGTCCAGGGGTCTGTGGCGGCCGCGGCGGCACTCGGTACTACAGGAGTCCTCCATCAGACCCACTAGCGTACGGGACCGGGCGGTCGCAGGGGTTCAGCCCGCAGAGACTGGGGCAAGCTCAGCCCTGACCGAGCCCCCTGGAGCAACAACGGCTATTCCGGTTGAGCGCCACCCCGACGCCGGGCAGGGTTGGCGCATGCGATTCCCCGACGACGTGCCAACCCTGACCAACGGCGACGTGACGTTGCGGGCTCACCGCCTCGACGACGTGGACGCGATCGTCGAGCAGTGCATCGACCCGGAGTCGGTTCGGTGGACGACTGTCCCTTACGCCTACACAGCAGACATGGCCAGGCAGTTCGTGACCGAGGCGATCCCGCAGATGTGGGAGAGCGAGCGCGAGTGGATCTTCGCCATCGAGGCGCCGCACCCCGGTGGCGAGCGTCGTTTCAGCGGCTCGCTGTCGCTGCGGAACGAGGGGGCGCGACGCGCCGAGGTCGCCTTCGGCGCACATCCCGCCGTGCGCGGCCGTGGCGTGATGACCACGGCCGTCAACCTGCTGCTCGACTGGGGATTCTCGGAGCTCGATCTGGAGACGGTCTTGTGGCTGGCCAACCGCGGCAACCTCGGCTCCCGTCGGGTGGCGTGGAAGACCGGCTTCACCTTCGGTGGGACCCTGGCCAGGTGGCTCGACCACCGTGGCGAGCATCTCCACGCGTGGACCGCCACGCTGCACCGTGACGACCCTCGGCGACCGACTCATACCTGGTACGACGTCCCGGTTCTGACCGGTCAGAACGTCGTCCTGCGTCCGCAGCGGATCTCCGACGCGGACCGGATCGTCGAGGCGTGCAACGACGAGTCGACCGCGCACTGGCTGTCCTTCCTGCCCTCGCCGTTCACCCGGCAGGACGCGACGTCGTACATCGAGAAGGGCGCGGAGGCGGCCGCGGGCGGCGAGTACATCCAGTGGGCCGTCGCCGACAGGGAGACCGACCGACTCATCGGCGTGGTCGGCCTGCCCCGGATGCTGCGCGCGTCTGGTGAGATCGGCTACTGGGCGCACCCGGACACTCGAGGGCGTGGTGCAACGACCGAAGCGGTCGCGCTGCTGGTGCGCCACGCCTTCGCGCCGGCAGACAGTGGGGGCCCGGACCTGCAAAGGTTGTTCATCAAGGCTGCCGAGGGCAACGTCGGGTCGCAGCGGGTGGCGCTGAGGAACGGCTTCGTGCGGACCGGGACTGAGCGTCGCTCCGAGCGCTTGCGTGACGGCAGCTGGACCGATTGTGCGCTGTTCGACCTGTTGCGCGACGAGTGGAGGGACCGAGGTGCGCTTCCCTGACGACGTGCCCGTGCTGACCGACACGGTGGTGACACTGCGGGCCCACGTCAACGAGGATCTCGACGGCATCCACGCCCAGTGCAACGATCCGCTCAGTCAACAGTTCAGCAGCCTTCCGGTCCCCTACATGCGCGACGACGCTCGGCGCTTCGTCGAGAGCCGGCGTCAGGCCTGGGAGGACGGCCGCACCTGGAGCTTCGCGATCGAATCGCGGTGGGGTGTTGGTCCGAAGGGGTTCAGCGGCTCGATCGACCTGCACGACCGGGGCAACGGCATCGCCGAGATCGGGTACGGCGCACATCCGGCGGCTCGCGGGCACGGCGTGCTCACCCGCGCGGTCACCCTGATAGCGGACTGGGCCTTCAAGGAGCAGGGAGTACGCACGATTCTGTGGGAGGCATACGAGGGGAACGTCGCCTCGCGGCGAGTTGCCTGGAAGGCCGGCTTCACCTTCGAGGGTTCGACCCGTGGGACGATCGTGCAACGCAAGACCGTACGTGACGGCTGGCGGGCGACCCTGCTCTCCACCGACACCCGCGAACCGAAGACGCGGTGGCTCGACCCCGTCACGATAGAGAACGACCGAGTGCGGCTCCGCGAGCTGGGCCTGCGGGACGAGCGGCGCTACCTGGAGACCACCAACGACCCCGAGACGCTGAGGTGGCTGGGAACCTTTCCCTTTCCCCGCGACGCCGACCACTTCCGCCGACACCTGGCCAGACGATCGGTCGGATCTTCGACGGGCGATGCTGTGGAGTGGGTCGTGGCTGACGTCGATGCCGACTCCTACGTCGGCACGGTCACGCTGTTCGGGATGAACGGCTTGGACTACCAGTCGGCCGAAATCGGCTATCGCACGCACCCGGGCTCACGAGGCCGAGGTCTGCTGAAGGCGGCGCTGCTTCTCGTGCTGAGTCACGCCTTCGCCGACGAGGACGACGGCGGCCTCGGGCTGGGTCGGATCTCGTTGAACGCCGGCGTCGGCAACGACGTCTCGCAGGCCGTCGCGTTGAGCTGCGGCTTCACCCAGACCGGCCGGGACCGGCGTTGCTACGACCTGTACGACGGCACGATCGTCGACCTGGTCCGCTTCGACCTGCTCAAGCGGGAGTTCCCCCCGAAGGCCAAAGCTGTGAGAGCCGTCGGTCCAGGTTTCTGACGGCTCTCACCGGTGTGTCCGGATTCGGGTCGCCGGGGCTTTGCAATCGGGCACCGCGTCGCCGCGCAGGTGCGGCGGGATCGGGGACGCCGACCCTGGACCGATCTGGCTGGCTCTGCTAGACAACAAGGAACGGCGGGGGCGGAAGAGGTAGCGCCATGGGACGGTCCAGAGCTCTTGTTTCAGCGGCGGCGACGGCGGCACTAGCGATCAGCGGGGTCACGACCGCGACCGCACACGATGAGCACCATCACGACGGAACCGGCTTCCGCACCTCGCAAGCCGCGATGCTGACAGCGGTCCGGCCGGGCGTCGAAGTGACGCCGCTGCTGACGGTGGGTGACGAGCTGAAGGGGTACCGCTTCGAGGCCGTGCCCGACGGGATCTCCCTCCTGCCCGGGCGCCGGGGCTCGGTTGACGTGTACGTCAACCACGAGACGAGCAAGGTCCCCTTCCCGTACGTCACCGCCACGCCCACGGCCGCGAACGGCGAGAACGACTTCGACAACGCTCAGGTGAGCCACCTGGTGCTCAACCGGTCCGGCGACACTCTGAGCGGGGAGATGGCCATCGACAGTGCGGAGGGCTACCAGCGTTTCTGCTCCAACTACCTCGCCACCTGGCGCGAGGGCTTCCGCCGTCCGATCCTGTTCACCAACGAGGAGACGCCGGACTACGTCTACCGCAAGGAAGCCTCCTGGCCACCGGTCCCGGGAAGCCCGGACGAACAAGAGGCAGGCGTCGTCGTGGCGTTGGACGTGACGAGTGGCAGGCACCTCCCGATCTACGGCATGGGCCGCCACAACCACGAGAACGCCGTACCGGTGCCGGGCTACGGGAAGCCGGTGATCCTCTCGGGCGACGACACGTTCACCAGCGGACCCCTCACGGGGGTGTTCCCTCCTGGTGCAGTGCCCGCCCAGTCGCAGGTCTACTCCTACATTGCGAAGAACTCCGCCTCGGTGATGAGGGACAAAGGCGACCTCTGGGCGTTCGTGTCCGACACCCCCGGTGTCAAGAACTACTACGACGTCCTCCCCGGCTCGGGAACCGACGTCACGGGACACTTCATCAAGGTGCCCAGGAACATCGCGACCGGGATGAACGCCGACGGCACGACGATCAAGGCTGAGGACGTCGGCTTCCCCCTACCGCCCAACGACCGCAGCTGGCAGACGGACCTGCGGCTGCCCGACCTGACCGGTATCGACGGCCCCCAGTGGGTGCTGGAGTACTGGAGCGACATCAACAACGTCTTCCAGTTCGTGCGCATCGAGGATCTCGCCTACGACAAGCGCCCCGGCATGCACAACGTCGTCTACCTGGCCGACTCGGGCCGGGGACGCGCTGCCTCTCAGTCGCTGGACACGCCGTTCCGCTCGACCAACGGCCGGATCTGGCGGATGGAGCTCGACAAGAGCGACCCGACGAAGGTGACGTCCCTGAAGGTGCTGGTGGAGGGCGATGACAACCCGGTCAAGACGCTGGACGAGATCCATCAGCCCGACAACGTCGAGTCGACGCCGACCGGCTTGCTGATCGCCGAGGACCCGGGATCGAGCCAGCAGTTCCCGGTCGATTCGACGGATCCGAACGCCACGACCGCCCGCCTGTGGTTCGTGCCGTTCTCCGGTACGCCGGACGTCATCGCCAAGGTCGACCAGTCGGCCGACGGAGGCGACACCGACGTCGACGGCCGGGCGGCCGGCAACCTGGGCGCCTGGGAGTCGACGGGCGTGGTCGACGCCTCGTCGGCGTTCGGGCCTGGCGCGTTCCTCATCAACGTCCAGGCGCACACCTTGTGGGTCGACAAGGCGCCTGGCGACGACAACAACCACGACAACCAGCCCGACTTCACGTACAAGCGAGAGGGCGGTCAGTTCGCGCTTCTCAAGATCCCGGGGTTGTAGCACCAGGGCACGTGCCGTCGCTCGCAACGCCTCAGCCTGCGGTCGAGCGTGCGTCACTGATGGTTCAAGCGGGCCGTGCGCGCCGCTGACCGGCCGTGCCTGGTCAGTCGGCCTCGCTGGACGCGCCGGTCGGCGGGTTGGGGTTCGGGCGGTAGACGAGGTACACGACGCCCGTGCTGAACGGCTGCGCCGAGATCAGGGTGAGGTGTCGAGCAGGTCCGTCCTCCTCGAACAGCTTCAGACCCGACCCGGCGGTCGCCGGATGGACGAACAGGTGGAGCTCGTCGAGCAGACCGGCGTCGAGCAGTTGTCGCACCACGGAGATGGACCCGCTCAGGGCCACGCGCCGGACTGCCGGGTCGTTCTTCAGCTCCGCAACAGCCTCGCGGAGGTCGCCGCTCAATTGCTCCGAGTTACGCCACGTGAGGTCCAGCGCGGAACGGGACGCCACGATCTTGCGCATGTCGCCCAGCCCTTTGGCGAACATCGCGTCATCGCCTCCGGCAGCCTCCCGCTCGGGCCAGGCTGCAGCGAAGCTGTCGTACGTCACGCGGCCGAAAAGCATCACGTCGGCCTCGTGCGTCCGGCCTACGACCTCACCCATCTCCTCGTTGAAGTAGGGGAAGTGCCAGTTGCCGACGCCTGGATCGACGACGCCGTCGAGTGCCGTGAAGATGCTGGCGCTGATCACTGCCATGGGATGCTCCTGACATGTTGGTCGAGTTGTCCTGGGTTTCGACCGCGCGGAGCCGCCGAACTCATCGCGGTGGTCGTACCAGCGCCACCACTCCACCTTCTCAGGCCAGGCGGGACCGCAGTCCGGACGGGTCGCCTCGCCGAACATCTCCCAGGTCAGGGCTTCCCGCGCGTCGGCCATGCCTGAATCTGGACATTCCTGGCCGGGTTCACGCCGCCCGCCTGCGGCGGGAACGTCGCTATGCTGCGCCGATGGCGACGACGTGGCGAGCACCGGGACGGGTCAACCTGATCGGAGAGCACGTCGACTACAACGACGGCTTGTGCCTGCCGTTCGCGCTGCCGCTGGCGACCCAGGCGACGGTCACGCAACGCGGTGGGGCGGACGTGGTGGTGCGATCGTCTGGGCGCACCGAGCGCTTCCCGGTCAGCTGCGAGCCGGACGACGTCACGGGCTGGGCCCGCTACGTCGCCGCGATCGTCTGGGCGGTTCGCCAGCTGCGAGAAGACCTGCCCGCCCTGGAGATCGAGGTGACGAGCGATGTACCCGTCGGCGCAGGCCTCTCGTCGTCAGCGGCCCTGGAGTGCGCGGTGGCGGGAGCGCTGGCGGACGAGGTCGGCGTCCACCTCACCTCGCACGAGCTTGCATCCTTGGCCCACCGGGCGGAGAACGACTTCGTCGGCGTACCGAGCGGCCCGATGGACCAGCTGGCTGCGGTCTTCGGCCAGGTGGGACACGCGGTCCTGCTCGACTGCCGCGACCTCAGCACCCGTCCGGTGCGCTTCGACTCGGCCGCAGCAGGGCTGCAGGTGCTGGTGGTCGACACGCACGCTGAGCACGAGCACTCCAGCGGCGCGTACGCCGAGCGACGTCGCCAGTGTGAGCAGGCGCGCGACCTGCTGGGTCTTTCCTCGCTGCGCGACGCCACGCTCGAGCACGTACACCGCCTCGACGACCCCCTACTTCGCGCGCGCACCCACCACGTGGTCACGGAGATCGCTCGCGTCGTCGACGTCGTACGGATCCTCGATGCCGGACGGCCACAGGACATCGGTAGCTACCTCACGGCATCCCACCACTCGTTGCGCGACGACTTCGAGGTCTCCTGCGACGAGCTCGACGTCACCGTCGACGCGGCGCTGTCCGCGGGAGCGTTGGGCGCGCGGATGACCGGTGGTGGCTTCGGCGGCTGCGCGATCGCGTTGGTCAGGGACGCCGACGTGGACGCCGTGACACGCGAGGTCGAAGCGGCCTACGACAAGCGTGGCTGGAGCCCGCCCACGACGTTCGCGGCCCTGCCGTCGGCCGGGGCTCACCGGGCGGGGTGACGACCGAGAACTACCAGGACGTCGGGCGAGGACGCCCCTCCTCGTAGCCGGCCGCGCTCTGGATCCCGATCACGGCGCGCTCGTGGAACTCCGGGATCGACGAGGCTCCGGCGTACGTGAAGGAGCTGCGTACGCCGGCCACGATCGTGTCGATCAGATCCTCGACTCCCGGTCTGGACGGGTCGAGGTACATCCGCGACGAGGAGATCCCCTCCTCGAACAAGGCCGACCGGGCCCGGTCGAACGGTGACTGCTCCCGGGTGCGCAGTCGGACTGCTCGCGCCGACGCCATGCCGAAGCTGATCTTGTAAGGCCGGCCGTCTGCATCATGTGCCAGGTCTCCGGCGCTCTCGTAGGTGCCGGCGAACCAGGACCCGATCATCACGCTGGCGGCTCCCGCGGCGAGTGCCAGCGCCACGTCCCGCGGATACTTCACGCCACCGTCGGCCCACACCGTCGCGCCCGAGTCGGCCGCCGCTGCCGCGCACTCCAGCACGGCGGAGAACTGCGGCCGCCCGACGCCGGTCATCATCCGGGTCGTGCACATCGCGCCAGGTCCGACCCCGACCTTGACGATGTCGGCTCCTGCCTTGACCAGCTCGTGAGCGCCGGACGCCGACACGACGTTGCCGGCCGCGAGTGAGATCCGGCGACCGGTCCGCTCCTGGTGCCGGTCTCGTGCCGCCGAGATGGTCGGCAGCACGTCCAGCATCTTGTCCTGGTGGCCGTGTGCGGTGTCGACGACGAGCACGTCGATGCCGTGATCCAGCAGCGCCGCAGCCCTCGCCTCGACGTCACCGTTGATACCGACGGCGGCGCCGATCATCAGCCGACCGTCGGCGTCGACGGCCGGTGTGTAGATCGTGGAGCGCAAGATGCCTTTGCGGGTGAGGACGCCGACGATCTGGTCGCCGTCGAGCACCGGCGCGACGTCGAGATGGTGGTTGGCGAGCACGTCGTACGCCGCCTTGATGTCCACGTCGCGGCCCAGGGTGAGCATGTCGGTGGTCATCACGTCGGACACGCTGGTGAACCGGTCGACCTCCTGGCAGTCGCGCTCGGTCACGATGCCGACCGGGCGACCGGCGTCGACCACGACCGCTGCCCCGTGCGCCCGCTTGCCGAGCAGCGACAGCACCTCCGCCACCACGGCGTCCGGGGAGACCTGGATCGGCGTCTCGACGACGGTGTGCCGGTCTTTGACCCAGCGGATCGCGGCGCCGGCGATCTCGATCGGGATGTCCTGCGGCAAGACAGCGATGCCGCCCCGTCGGGCCATCGTCTCAGCCATCCGACGTCCGGCGATCGCGGTCATGTTGGCCACCACCAACGGGATCGTCGTGCCGACCTGGTCCGGCGTCGTCAGGTCGACGTCCATCCGGGAGGTGACCGACGACCGGGACGGAACCATGAACACGTCGGAGTACGTCAGGTCGTACGGCGGTGGGGCGTCACCGAGGAACTTCACAGCACGAGAGTAGTCCGTACCGAAGGTGGTCTTCACCAGCTCAGCCCGGGCCGACTCCGCTCGGCCTCGCGACGTATGCCGACGAGTGTCGGAAGACGGCCACGCCCCCCACTCAACCTGGCGACGTATGCCGACGAGTGTCGGAAGACGGTCACCAGCTCAGCCCGGGCCGACTCACCCTGGTGACGTATGCCGGCGAGTGTCGGAAGACGGTCACGCCTCCCACTCAACCTGGCGACGTATGCCGGCGAGTGTCGGAAGACGGTCACGCCCCCCACTCAACCTGGCGACGTATGCCGGCGAGTGTCGGAAGACGGTCACCAGCTCAGCCCAGACCGACGCCACCTGCCGACGAGTGTCGGAAGACGGCCACCAGCTCAGCCCGCCGACTCCACCTAGCGACGTATGCCGACGAGTGTCGGAAGACGGTCACGCCCCCCACTCAACCTGGCGACGTATGCCGACGAGTGTCGGAAGACGGTCACGCCGCCCACTCAACCTGGCGACGTATGCCGGCGAGTGTCGGAAGACGGCCACCAGCTCAGCCCGGGCCGACTCCGCCTACCGACGTATGCCGACGAGTGTCGGAAGACGGCCACGCCCCCACTCAACCTGGCGACGTATGCCGACGAGTGTCGGAAGACGGCCACGCCCCCCACTCAACCTGGCGACGTAGGCCGGCGAGTGTCGGAAGACGGTCACGCCCCCCACTCAACCTGGCGACGTATGCCGACGAGTGTCGGAAGACGGTCACCAGCTCAGCCCAGACCGACGCCACCTGCCGACGAGTGTCGGAAGACGGCCACGCCCCCCACTCAACCTGGCGACGTATGCCGACGAGTGTCGGAAGACGGTCACGCCCCCCACTCAACCTGGCGACGTACGCCGGCGAGTGCCGGAAGACGGTCGCGCCTTCCGGTTATCCCGCCATCGCCTTCTGGAGGTTGTCGTCGAGGGCTGCGAGGAACTCCTCGGTGCTCAACCACGACTGGTCCGGTCCGACCAGCAGCGCAAGGTCCTTGGTCATCTTGCCCTCCTCGACCGTCTCGACGCAGACCCGCTCCAGGGTCAGCGCGAAGTCGGTGACCTCAGGCGTGTTGTCGAGCTTGCCCCGGTGCTTGAGCCCGCCGGTCCAGGCGAAGATCGAGGCGATCGGGTTCGTCGAGGTCGGCTTGCCCTGCTGGTGCTGACGGAAGTGCCGCGTGACGGTCCCGTGCGCGGCCTCGGCCTCGACCGTCTGGCCGTCCGGCGTCATCAGCACCGACGTCATCAGGCCCAGCGAGCCGAAGCCCTGCGCCACGGTGTCGGACTGCACGTCGCCGTCGTAGTTCTTGCAGGCCCAGACGTAGCCGCCTTCCCACTTCATCGCGGCAGCCACCATGTCGTCGATCAGCCGGTGCTCGTAGGTGAGGCCCTTGGCGTCGAAGTCGGCCTTGAACTCCTTCTCGAAGACGTCGGCGAAGATGTCCTTGAACGCACCGTCGTACGCCTTGAGGATGGTGTTCTTCGTGGACATGTAGACGGGGTACTCCCGCTGCAGGCCGTACGAGAAGGATGCGCGAGCAAAGTCCTCGATGGACTTGTTGAAGTTGTACATGCCCATCGCGACGCCGCCTCCCTCGGGATAGTTGGCGACGACGTGCTGGATCGGCTCCCCGCCGTCTGAAGGACGGAACGTGATGGTCAGCTCACCCGGTCCGTCGACCTTGAAGTTGGTGGCCTTGTACTGGTCGCCGTGGGCGTGACGACCGATGATGATCGGCTTGGTCCAGCCCGGGACGAGTCGCGGGATGTTGCTGATGATGATCGGCTCCCGGAAGACCACGCCACCGAGGATGTTGCGGATCGTGCCGTTCGGTGAGACCCACATCTTCTTGAGCCCGAACTCCTCGACGCGGGCCTCGTCGGGGGTGATCGTCGCGCACTTGACTCCGACGCCGTGCTCCTTGATCGCGTTGGCCGCGTCGACCGTGATCTGGTCGTCCGTGGCATCGCGGCTCTCGATCCCCAAGTCGTAGTAGAGGAGCTCGACGTCGAGGTACGGGTGGATCAGACGATCCTTGATGAACTGCCAGATGATCCGCGTCATCTCGTCGCCGTCGAGCTCGACGACGGGGTTGGTCACCTTGATCTTGGCCATGCGCTCCGGGCTCCTTCGAAGATTGCTTGACGTCAAGATATCTCACGCGCACGGATCCTCGGCACGACCCCGGTCGCACCCGCCTGCTCGTCCTGATCCCTCCTGACGGTGACCCGGCCAGCCGCATCGACGTCGATCTCCAGCGCAGCTGCGCCGACCCGGAGCCCTCGTCCTGGTCGGTCGTGCTGCCGATGGCCAAGCCCGACCGGAATGGCGGGGTTGTTCAGCGGCGCGCTCGGCGGCGGCCAGCAGTTCCCCCTCAAGCTGGCCGTGGCGCTGGTCTCGACGGTCCCGGTGGCGGTCGTCTTCTTCATCTTCCAGAAGCGGTTCGTCGCCGGGTCGAACGCCGGGAGCGTCAAGGGCTAGGGCGGCTGCGCTGCGTAAGAATTCAGTCACGCATAGTGGACTCGGTCCGCGTGTCGTGGTCCCGACGGGCCGATCAGTGAGAACCGTCCGAAATCGCGGGTTACCCTGGCGATTCATGAGTCCGTCGGGGACTCGGGTGGGGCAATCGCCGGGGGTACGCATGCAGGGCAGGCGCGGTCGTGCGGCACGGATCGCGGGGCTGTTGGCGGTCCCTCCTCTCGTGGTCGCGTCCTTCATGTCAGTTCCGTCCGCCCAGGCCGGACCTGACACACCGACCTCACCGTCCCCGTCGGTCACACCACCGGACTTCACGCGCGACCAGGCGGACCCGTCGGATCCGTCCGGTGCCGACCATGGGCGAGAGCACGCGGAAGCCGACCTGGTCGGCGTTTCGGTCGAGAAGCTCGAGCGCGAGGCCGACCCGAAGGCAGGGTTGCGGCCCACCACCGGACCGGCGCAACGCGTCGCGACCAGTGCACTCGCCAAGGCTCCGAACGTGACCGGCCGCTGGAGCGGCGTCAGGCCGACCCCTGTCGTCCCCGTGATGGTCGCCCTGCTGCCCAACGGCAAGGTCTTGATGTGGGACTCCGTCGGCGACAAGGCGACCGAGGACTACCCCAGAGCAGGACTTCACCCGCGCGGGGGTCTACGACCCGGTCACCGGGGAGCAGACGCAGCTCAACGTGCTGGGTTCCAACATCTTCTGCGCCGGCTTCGTGCAGCTGCCGAACGGTCGGGTGTTCGTGGCGGGCGGCAACCTGGACAACCACCTCAACGGCACCAAGCTGACCCACATCTTCGACTGGCGGACCATGTCGTGGAAGCAGGGGCCGGACATGAATCGGGCGCGGTGGTACCCGTCGGTGGCCGCGCTGATGGACGGTGAGGCACTGATCGTGGGCGGTGAGGCCACTTCGCCCGGCGTGGCGGAGATCCGCAAGACCAACGGCCAGATTGGCCAGCGGCGCGGCATCACAGCTCCATCCGGACGGCTCTACCCGTTCCTGCAGAGCGGACCTGACGGCCTGGTCCTGCATTCGGGTTCGGGCCAGCAGATCCGCGAGCTCAGGTGGTGGAAAAGCAGCGGTGACGGCGGCGCGATGGACGAGATCCGGGACCGCGACGCGATGGACCGCAGCTACGGCAGCTACGCCAACTACCTGCCTGGTCGCACTCTGGTCACCGGCGGCGGATCTGAGGACGTCGGTGGTGTGCAGCGTCCGACCAACACGGCGCAGGTGATCGACACCCGCTCCGGCGACATCGTGACCTCACCGGCCGCACCGATGAGCTTCCGGCGCCGGCAGGCGAACCTGACGATCCTGGCCGACGGGTCGCTGCTCGCGACCGGCGGAATCCAAAAGACCGGTGACGGCTCCCTCGTCGTGGTCCCGCGGCCCAACCCCGCTCCCGGTGATCCTCCGAACATGCTCGATACCAGCGAAGCGGTGTACGCCGCCGAGCGCTGGGACCCGAACACCGACACCTGGACGACGCTGGCCAGCGCGAAACGCGCCCGGGAGTACCACTCCACTGCCCTCCTCCTGCCGGACGGCCGGGTGATGACCGGAGGCGGCGGTATCTGCGGTTCGTGCCGCGACGCGGGCTACCTGGAGCGCAACGTGCAGATCTTCAGCCCGCCGTACCTGTTCGGTCCCGACGGCAAGCCGGCGGCCCGTCCGAGGATCGACGTTGCCCCGAAGCGCGTGACGATCCACGCACCGTTCGACGTGACGACGCCTGACGCGTCCGCGATCGCCAAGGTCGGGCTGATCAAGCTCGGCGCCCCGACCCACGGCCAGGACCAGGGCCAGCGTTATCTGCCGCTGTCCTTCCGGACCTTCGGCAACCGGTTGCGGGTGCAGGCACCGCTCAATGCCGCCGAGGCACCGCCTGGCTACTACCTGCTGGAGATCGTCAACAACGACGGGACCCCGGCGAAGGCGCCGATCGTCAAGCTGTCATCGCCTCCGGCCGGCCCGGTGGCGGGCAGCCCGGCACGCACCACCTCGCCCCCCGCGATCGTCTACGAGAACAGCTTCCAGCCACTGGGACGCGGTCAAGAGCTGTCGCCCGGCGTCTGGAAGGCGAGTCGCGGCAGCCTTGGCTACATCGGCGACAACCAGATCAGTGCGATCGACGTGGCCGCGGGATGGCAGGTCAAGCTGTGCGACGGTGACAACGTGACCGGTTGCCAGACGTTCGCGCCGGGTTTCAGCGACATGCCGGCGATCAACGACACGACAAGCTCCATCGTCGTCAAGTCCACCGCGACCGCCAACCGTCCTCCGGTCGCCAAGATCAGCACAAGCAGGAACAGCGGGCCCAAGCCCTTCACGGTGACGCTGAGGGCGAGTGCATCGAGCGATCCCGACGGCAACAAGCTCAGCTACGCCTGGGACCTCGACAACGACGGCCGAGCCGACGACGCGACCAGCCGGTCGGTGACCAGGACGTTCGGCAGGGTGGGCAAGCGCGTGGTCCGACTCCAGGTGTCGGACGGCACCTTGGTCAGGCAGGCCAAGCTCGCGCTGTTCGTACGCCGCGCAGGCTGATGACGCACGGCCCACCTGGCGAGGTTTCGGCTGCCGCACGCTGCTAGCGTCGGGGCCAACCCCCGTCGATCACCAGGAGCAGTCGTGAGCACCACGCCCGTCAAAGTGGCCGTCACCGGCGCAGCCGGCCAGATCGGCTACAGCCTTCTCTTCCGGATCGCCAGCGGGTCGCTGCTCGGGCCTGACACCCCGGTCGAGCTGCGGCTGCTGGAGATCACCCCGGCCTTGAAGGCGCTCGAGGGCGTGGTGATGGAGCTCGACGACTGCGCGTTCCCGACCCTGGCGGGCGTGCAGACCGGCGATGACCCCAACCAGGTCTTCGAGGGCGTCAACCTGGCCCTGCTCGTCGGGGCCCGCCCGCGCGGTCCAGGCATGGAGCGCGGTGACCTGTTGGAGGCCAACGGCGGCATCTTCAAGCCGCAAGGTCAGGCGCTCAACGACCATGCCGCCGACGACGTACGCGTGCTGGTCACCGGCAACCCGGCCAACACCAACGCCCTGATCGCGATGAGCAACGCCCCCGACATCCCAGACGAGCGATTCGCCGCGTTGACCCGGCTCGACCACAACCGCGCCCTCGCCCAGCTCGCCGCCAAGGCCGGAGTCAGCGTCAACGACCTGGCCAGGATGACGATCTGGGGCAACCACTCCGCGACGCAGTACCCCGACCTCTTCCACGCCGAGGTCAACGGCAAGAACGCCGCCGAGACCGTCAACGACCAGGACTGGCTGGAGCACGACTTCATCCCGACGGTGCAGAAGCGCGGGGCGGCGATCATCGAGGCTCGTGGTGCCTCGAGCGCGGCGAGTGCGGCCAGTGCGACCGTGGACTGCGCCCGCGACTGGTTGCGGGGCACGCCGGACGGCGACTGGACGTCGATGGCGGTCCGTTCCGACGGGTCCTACGGCGTACCCGAGGGCTTGGTCTCGTCGTTCCCGGTGACCACCCGTGACGGCGGCTGGGAGATCGTCCAGGGCCTCGACATCGACGACTTCTCGCGCAGCCGGATCGACGCCAGCATCGCGGAGCTCGGCGAGGAGCGGGAAGCGGTCACCTCGCTCGGGCTGCTCTGACGGCGCTCGCTCAGGGTGTGATGTCCTTGACCAGGTGAGCGCCGGACACGCCCTGCGTCACGCCCCACAGCTCGATCCCATGGACGCCGTCATCGGCGTCGAACACCGCACCGCCATTCGGGAGCGCGTGGATCTCGGACGGCTTGGATGAGGCGGTGCCGGGGTTGATGTCCTCGACCTGCTCGGTGCCGTTGCGCCACCCGTTCGTCCTCCACAGCTCCACACCGGGGAAGGGCGCTGGGCCGGCTCCGGCGAAGAGCACGCCCTCTCCTGGAACGAACGTCAAACCACTCATGCAGCAGGGACCTCCCGCCTTCTCCGGCCACACGGCACGGGTTCCGTGGCCGGTCCCGTTGGTGCGGTAGAGCCCCCGGCGCCCGGTGAAGACGGCCTTCTTGCCGAGCTTGGTGAGGTGGTCGATCTGGCTGGAGAGCCGATTGCCCGGCGTCAGGTCCTTGACGAGCTTGGTGCCGGCGCCGGTGCCGTTGGTCTTCCACAGCTCCTGGCCGTGCACGCCGTCGTTGGCCACCATCACCATCGACGAGCCGATCGGTGTGAAGCCGTCAGGGTAGGAGTTCCCGGAGCCCGGTCGGATGTCCTTGACCAGGTGCGTGCCGCCGGCCGTGCCGTCGCTGCTCCACAGCTCGGCACCGTGGGTTCCGTCGTCCCCGGTGAAGTACAGCGTGCCCGACCAAGCCTTCAGAGCCGGGGTCGGAACGCCATCGCCGGAGCCTGGGTTGAGGTCCGTCAACCGCTTGGTGCCTGGCGCGGTCCCGTCGCTCTTCCACAGCTCGAACCCATGAGTCGCGTCCTCGGCGACGAAGTAGACCGAGCCGCCCATCACGGCGGTCGACAGGATGTGGCCACCAACGGGCTCAACGGACGCAGTTCCGCCCGCGCTGCCGTCGGTCCTCCAGAGCACGGCATCACTCGTCGGATCAGCCTGGGAGGCAAAGAGGAAGTCTGTTCCGACAGCGCCCAGCGGCATGATGTTGCTGCTGTCGAGCTCGGTCACGAACACGGTGCCGTCGGTCGTCCCGTCGGACTTCCACAGCTCCGGGCCGCTCGGCTGGAGCACCTGCAGGTACAGCGTTCCGCCCGCTACTCCAAGCGGATACGGCCCGCCCCCGGCCGGATCGGCAACGATGTCCTTGACGAGGACGGTTCCGTCGACGCTGCCATCCGTCCTCCACAGCTCCATGCCGTGCTGACCTGCCTGGTCACCGTCGTAGTCGACGAAGTACACCGCGTCGCCGAACTGGACGAACCCGTGCGGGCCGATGTCCTGGACACCGACAGCGCCGGCAGGAACCCCTGCGGCGGCCAGTACGACGGTGAGCACCATCGACGACGTCGCGCCCATGAACTTCGGCCTCACGAGCATCACCTCGAACGAGAAGGCAGCCACCAGCCCGAAGGGCACCGTCAACCGGTGGCGACGTCGCGAGCGTACTCCTCCCGTGGCGCCGGCACCCCCGTTTCCGGCGCCACGGGCAGGGCCTTCGCCGCGACCCGTCGCAGGGCGACTGCTTCGCGAACCCGCCGCCGCAGCAGCCTTTGCTGGCGACGCCGCATCTCCCCCGTGACCATGTCTCCCCCTCCGCCGCGCTTACCAGGACCGACGAACCGTCAGCGGCAGCCGACTGGGCGTGAACACCGCGGCGATCAGCACCGCCACGAGCGGGACGACGAGCCCCACGACGAGCAGGTTGTCCCAGGGGACGACAAAGGTGGGCGCCCCGATCGTGGACCGCACCGTGTAGGACACGAAGACCCCGAGCAGCAGCCCGATCCCGCATCCCAACCCCCCGACCAGGAAGGCCTGTGCCGCCGCGAGGGACCGCCGTCGACGCGGCGGTGCCCCCACGGCTGCCAACGTGGCCAGGTCCGCCTTCCCCTCCGCGGCGGACAGGGCCACGGAGATCGCGACGCCGACCAGCGTCACGAAGGCCGCAGCGATACCGGCGATGACCAACAGGATCCGGCTCGGGTCCGACGGCCCGGTGTCGATCGACCCGAAGGCATCGTGTTGCTCAGCTGCGGTGATCGCGTCGTCGATCTGGTCAGCGCTGGCAGAGCCGTCGTACGTGACGAGGAAGACGGGCGCGAACGTGCCCCAGCCGCGCTCCCTTGCTGTGGCAGCGCTGATGAACGCGCCGGGCAGCGAGCTGTACACGTGTGGCTGGTGGCCACTGACCGCGGGCAGGTTCGTGTCTCCGTCGCGGAGCTGGACCCGCGTCTGCCCCTGCTTGTTCATCAGCTCCGAGGACACGACCAGGACCTTGCCGGCCGCGAGCTGGGCGAGCTCGTCATCGGTGGGGGCACGTCCGAGTGCCAGAGTCATGGTTGCGGGATCTGCGACTCCCAGGGCCTGGCTCAGACAGCCGTTACGACATCGCTTGCGCGGCGCCGAGACGTAGATCTCCTGCAGGTCGCGGCGCTTGGAGCTGTCGCTCACGGTGACATGGGGCGAACGCACCACCTTCCCACCAGGGAGCAAAGCCGCCGCCTCGTCGGATGCAGCGGCGAGCTGGCTCTCATCCCCCGGCCAGTCCGACCCCGTCACCGACATCACGTTCGGGGGCAGGAAGGCCACATAGCTCAGCTCGTCCGCCTTGGCCCGCCCCGCGAGCACGAAGGCGAAGACGACGGAACCGGCCACCGCGACAGCGATCGCGCTGGTCGCCGGTCCGGTCCGATGCCGGTGGCGGGCTGCGTCCCGGAACGCCAGTCGACCCGACAGCGGAAGCTTGGCCGCCATCCGTCCGATCGCCGTGATCAGCACCGGCGCGAGGATCACGACCCCGATCACCACGAGCACCGCACCGGTCAGGACCAGGGCCACCGGCAACGTGGGTGACGGCGGCACGACGTAGTTCCCGGTCTGGTCCGCGTGAGCCAGCAGACGGACGTACCTCGCGAACTCGTCGGACATCATGCGATCACCCAGCAGCCCGAGCCCCACCCCGGTGACGACGAGCAGTCCGGCCAGCACCGGGGTACGCCGCTTGGTCGACGCGCTGACCCGGAAACGTCCCGACAGTGCGTCGACGGCGGTCATCCGTCCGGCACCGATCGCCGGCACGACTGCGGCGAGCAGACCGGACACGGCACCGACGACGGCCGCCACCAAGATCTCCCACGGACCGAACTTCCACGCGTACACGACGCCGTTGTCCAGCTGCTCCCAGAAGGCGCGCCCACCGCGGGCCACGACAGCGCCGAAGACGATTCCCAGCGCGGACCCGAGGACACCGAGGACCAGCCCCTGGGCGAGGACGATGCGGCGGATCTGACGTGCGGTCGCTCCACTGGCCGCGATGACACCGAGGTCGTGGACCTGGCGACGCGCACCGACGGCGAACGCCGTACCCGCCAGCAACACGACCTCGAGCAGACCGAGCCCGGTGACCAGCAGGGCGAAGGCGGCGGCTCGCACGCTGGCTGCCGTGACCGACGGCAGCCCACCGTTGCTGATGCCGGTGTACTTCTCCGGGTGCAGGTAGGCGTCGCGAGGCACCAGCGCGATCCCCTTCCGAGCCAGCGCCGGCCACAGGCTGTCGGCATCCACTCCGTTCGGGAGGTCAACCAGGTAGCTGTACCTGGAGTTGGTTGCGTAGTAGTAGGTCTGGCCCCCCGCGCTCGCTGCGATCGGGGATGCCGGTGGTGCCACCACGTTTTCGCAATCGAGGCAGAAGGGAACGGTGACCGTGCCAGTGACGGCGGCAGTCGCTCCGTCGACCACGGTGATCGAGGCCCCGGCGACGAGGTCGTCCGCCGCTGTCGAGAAGGCCGAGGCGCTTCGCCAGCGCCTCGCTGACCACCACTTCGTCCGCCGAGCTCGGCACCCTGCCCTGCGCGAGCCGGGCCTCCTGCGCGGTGAGCGGCGAGGACAGGTCGGCCACCACGAGCTGCGGACGGATGATCCGCCCCCCACCGAGGTCGAGCCGGACCTGGTAGTAGCGGGGGATCTCAGTCCAGGTCGACCCAGCCGGCAGCTCGCTGGCAAGGTCGACGTCCTTCGCCGGCCGGTTCGTTGCCCCCGGAGCGACGAAGTCGCCCCCGTTCGGCATCGGCATGTACCGATCGAGCCTGGACCTGCCCGTGATCGTCACCTGGGCGTCCGCCGAACCGATCTGCTGGTAGGTGGAGCGTTCGGGGTTGCTGAAGCTCCTGACCAGCACGTCGACGAACGTCGCTCCAGCGACCGGGAGGCCGACCAGCACCGCGATCAGCAGAGAACGGCCGAGGTTTCTGCGGACCGTACGACGGGCGATCCGCAGCGCCGGGCGCCAGCGGCTCATCGGCTCGCGCCGAGGAGTGCTTCGGCGGGCGGCGGCCTGGCCGGTGTCATCGACCATGGCGCCGTCGCGCAGGAACACGACGCGGTCCGCCCAGGCGGCGTGCCGGGCCTCGTGCGTCACCAGGACCCCCGCGGCACCGGCCTCGCAGCGACTGCGCAGCAGGCGCAGCACGGTCTCCCCGGACTCCGTGTCGAGCGCTCCCGTGGGCTCGTCGGCGAGCATCAGTCGGCGCGGGACCGATCAGCGCGCGCGCGATCGCGACCCGCTGCTGCTGACCCCCGGACAGCTCGTCGGGGAAGCGGTCGGCCAGCTCGCTCAGCCCGACCTCCTCCAGCGCCGCGAGCGCTTCTGCGCGGGCCGGGCGCACGCGCACGCCGTCGAGCTCGCGCGGCAGCGAGACGTTCTCGACTGCCGTCAGCGACGGGATCAGGTTGAGGTCCTGGAACACGTAGCCGACGTGCCGTCGGCGCAGCCTCGCCAGGTCCGACTTCGACTGCGACGCCAGGTCGACACCCTCGACGCGGACCTGCCCGCTGGTGGCGACATCGAGGCCACCCGCCAGATGGAGCAGCGTCGACTTGCCCGAGCCCGAGGGACCCATCACAGCGACCAGCTCGCCGGCGCAGACCGTCAGGCTGACCCGGCGCAAGGGCGGTCACTGCCGTGGGTCCGCTGCCGTGGACGCGGGACACGTCGTCGAGGGCGAGCACGGCCTCGCCTGCTGTCGCCGGAGTGTCGATCAGTGGCTGGTGGTCTTTCATCGTCGTACTCCCCCTGGGCTGTTGGTCGCGTCGTCACCGGCGGCCGATGCGACCGTGGGCGTGGTCTCGAGCTGCTGGGCGCGCCGCTCGGCGAGCCGGGCCACCTTGGTCTCGCAGTGGTCGAGCCACCGGACCTCGGCCTCGGCGGAGAAGATCATCGACTCGAGCACGAGCAGCCAGGCCGCATCGGTGACCTCGTCGGCGTGCGTCTTCAGCCGGGTCAGCTCCTGAAGTGTGCGCAGGGTGGCGCTGCGCTGGGTCTGCACGACCTGGGTCACGTCGACTCCCGGGGTGGTGACCGCCATCGCCAGCTTGATCGCGAGCTCGTCGCGGGGCCGCTCCTTGACCGTCACCGGCGTTGCGAACCACGTGGTGACCTCGACCCGCCCCGCGTCGGTGAGCGAATAGACCTGTCGCCCGTCCGCGTCGGGGTCGCCGACCGGGTGAACCAGGCCGTCGCGCTCGAGACGCGTCAAGGTCGTGTAGACCTGTCCGACGTTGAGCGGCCAGGTCGCGCCGGTGGACGACTCGAACTCGGCTCGGAGCTGGTAGCCGTACATCGGGCCCCGCTCCAGCAGGGCCAGCAGGCCGTGTTTGATGGACATAGATACAGAGTATGCATACGCAGTATCCCGTTGTCCATACCGGGTATGCACGACGGCGTGTCGGCGGAGGCTTGACAGCCCTCCGCGAACCCGTGACGATAGAGCGGGATGTTCCGGATAGCGCTGCCATGTTGCGAGTGACGCAACACTAGGCACCGCTGGACGCCCCCGCGATCCACCGTCCGCCCTGTCACCCGAGAGACCCTTCTTATGGCCACAGTCCCCGGTAGCGCCCGCGCCGTCGTCATCGGAGCCGGCATCGTCGGCAACAGCCTCGTCTACCACCTCGCCCGGCTCGGCTGGAGCGACATCGTCCAGATCGACAAGGGCCCGCTGCCCAACCCCGGCGGGTCGACCGGGCATGCGTCGAACTTCATCTTCCCTGTCGATCACTCCCGCGAGATCACCGATCTGACCCTGGACTCGGTGAAGCAGTACAAGGAGATGGGCGTCTTCACCGAGTCCGGCGGCTTCGAGGTCGCCCGTTCCGAGGAGCGGATGGAGGAGCTGCGGCGGCGGATGACCTCGGCCCGGATCTGGGGCATCGAGTCCGAGCTCGTCACCCCCGAGCAGGTGGTCGAGCGGGTCCCGTTCCTGGACCCCTCGCAGATCATCGGCGCCTTCTGGACCCCGTCGGTCGGGGTGGTCGACTCACTGCGTGCCGGAACGATCATGCGCGAGCGCGCGCTCGAGCTGGGCGCGCTCACCGTGCTCCCGACCGTGGAGGTGACCGGTCTCGACGTCGAGGAGGGCCGGATCCGCCGGGTCCGGACCACCGGCGGCGACATCGAGGCCGAGACGGTCGTCATCGCGTGCGGGGTGTGGAGCCCCAAGATCGCGGCGATGGCGGGCGCGCACATCCCGCTGACACCGGCGGTGCACCAGATGATCAGCGTCGGCCCGGTGCCGGTGCTGGCCGACAAGGAGGGGGAGATCTCGTTCCCGATCGTCCGGGACATGGACACGTTCTGCTACGAGCGCCAGCACGGCGCTGACATGGAGGTCGGGTCGTACGCGCACCGACCGATCCTGCACGATCCCGCGGACATCCCATCGATCGAGCAGGCCAAGCTGTCGCCGACCGAGATGCCGTTCACCCAGGACGACTTCGACCCGCAGCTCGAGCAGGCCTTCGAGCTGATGCCGGACCTGCTGGGCGCCGAGGGCGCGGAGATCCGGTACGCCATCAACGGCCTGCTCTCGCTGACCCCCGACGGCGCACCGGTCCTCGGTGAGACACCGGAGGTGAAGGGCCTGTGGTCGGCCGCCGCCGTCTGGATCAAGGAAGGTCCCGGCGTCGGCCGTGCGGTCGCGGAGTGGATGACCGACGGGCTGCCCGAGATCGACCTCTCGCACTCCGACATCGCCCGCTTCTACCCGCACCAGCAGACCCGGGCCCATATCCGGGCCCGCACCAGCGAGGCGTTCAACAAGACCTACGGCATCGTCCACCCCGGCGAGCAGTACGAAAGCGACCGTGGCCAGCGGCTCGCGCCGATGTACGCCGACCAGCAGGCTCGCGGAGCCGTCTTCTTCGAGGCGGCCGGCTGGGAGCGGCCGTTCTGGTACGCCTCCAACGAGGGCTTGCTCGAGGAGTACGGCGACAAGGTGATGCCGCGCGAGCACGAGTGGGACTCGCGCTGGTGGTCGCCGATCATCAACGCCGAGCACCTCGCGATGCGCGACCGCGCCGGCATCATCGACCTGTCGGCGTTCGCGATCTTCGACGTCGTGGGTCCCGGCGCGCTCGATGCCGTGCAGTCGATCGTGGTGGCGCAGTCCAACGTCGCGATCGGCCGGGTCATCTACACCCCGGTCCTCGATGGTCGCGGCGGGTTCCGGTCCGACCTCACGGTCATGCGGCTGGCGCACGACCGCTTCCGCGTGGTGACGGGCGGCGCGCATGGCATGGTCGACCGCAAGTGGTTCGCCGACCGGATGCCGAAGGACGGGACTGCGTCGGTGGTGGACCTCACCTCGGCGTACACGACGATCGGGCTTGTGGGGTCCACGCGCCCGCGACATCCTCGGCTCGCTGACCCGCGATGACGTCAGCCACGAGGGCTTCGGCTTCGGCACCTGCCGAGACATCGAGACCGACTCGATGTCGGTCCTCGCCTCCCGGATCTCCTACGTCGGTGAGCTCGGCTGGGAGCTGCACGTCCCGATCGAGCAGGGCGCGCGACTGTGGCGGATGCTGCACGAGGCCGGCGAGCCGCATGGCGCCGTGCCGGTCGGCATCGGGGTCTACGGCACCACCGGGCGGATCGAGAAGAGCTACCGCGCCTTCGGTTTCGAGCTGGACTCCGAACGCACGATCATCGAGGCCGGCATGCAGCGGCCCAAGGTCAAGAGCGCGGACTTCGTCGGTCGCGAGGCGTACCTCAAGCAACGGGCCGAGGAGCCGAAGACAGTGCTGTGCACCCTTGCCGTGGAGGACCACACCTCACGGTCTGGGATCAAGCGCTACATGCTCGGGGGCGAGCCGATCCTTGGGTCCGACGGCCGCGTGCTCGCCGACGAGCACGGACACCGGCCGTACGTCACGACCGCCGGATCGGCACCCTCGCTCGGGCAGCACCTGCTGATGGCGTACCTCCCGCCGGACCAGGCCAGCGTGGGAAACGAGCTGTTGGTGTCCTACATGGAAGAGCGGTATCCGGTCACCGTGGTGTCCGCGGATGCAACGCCGGTGTTCGACCCGGACAACGAGCGGATCAAGGGATAGGCGGCACGACATGACGAACGTACTGGTCTGCATCAAGCGGGTCCCGGAGACGTCCGGCGAGATCCTGCTGACCGACGACGCCCAGGGCGTCGATGCCCGCCACGTCGGCTACACCTTGAGCGCGCACGACGAGTGCGCCGTCGAGCTCGCGATCTCCGTCGCCAAGGCCACCGACGGCGAGGCCACGGTGCTGTCCCTGGGAGACGAGGACTCGGTCGAACAGATTCGGGACGCGCTGGCGGTCGGCTGCACGGCAGCCATCCACATCGAGGCCGACGGTGCGGCGTACGGACCGGCCGACGTCGCCACGGCGATCGCGGAAGTGGTGCGGTCGCGAGAGTCCGCCGGCTCGGCGTACGACCTGATCCTGGTCGGCAACGACGCCGCGGACACCGGCGACTTCCAGGTGGGTGTGCGGCTGGCCTACGCCCTCGGGCGCCCGGTGCTGACCGGCATCGCCACCATCGAGGTCACTCCCGACGGACGCGCGGTCGCCAAGGGCAAGGGTCCCGAGGGCACAGAGGTCTTCGAGCTGCCGTTGCCGGCCGTGATCGCCGTGCAGGAGGGCGGGATCGAGCCGCGCTATCCGTCCATCCCGGGACGCATGAAGGCCAAGCGCACACCGATCGACGCCGTCCCGTCCCCGGTGCAACCCGTCGGGAACGGTCGAGTCAGGTTGGAGCTCCCACCTGCGCAGCCCAGCGTGGTCGAGATCCTGGGCACAGGTCCGGAGGCGGCTGGTGCCGTGGTCGACCTGCTCGACCGACTCGGGGTGGTGGCGAAGTGAGCGCTCCGGTCCTGGTCCTGGTCGAGACCGACTCACACGAAGCCACCGAGACCTCGCTGGAGACGCTGACGTTCGCCCGAGGTCTCGCGGAGCGGACGGGCGCGGAGGGTGTGCATGCGGTGCTTGTCGGGGCGTTGGACGCCGGAGTTCGGGCCACCGCCCTCGCCCAGCTCGGCGACCAGGGCGTCCTCGTGGTCCATCACGCGCAGCACGACGACCTCTCGGCGTACTCCGCGGCCGCCTGGGCCAGTGCCGTCGCCGGGGCCGCCGCCGCATCGTCGGCGGCCGCGGTGCTGGCGGCCGGTACGCCGCGGGGCAGTGAGATCATGGCCCACGTCGCCACCCGGCTCGACACGACCATGGCAGCACAGGTCGTCGCGGTGGCCGATGCGGACCCGCTCGTGGTGTCGAGACAGGTGATGGGCGGCTCGGTCCTGGAGCTGATGCGGCTGGACGCGACCCCAGCCGTCATCACGGTCGCGGGCCACGCGGTGGAGCCGGTCGCGGCTGACACGCCGACGCAGCCGGAGGTCCGAGAGTTCGCTCCCGAGCTGCTGGAGTCCGACCTGGTCGGCCGGGTGGTGCGGGTCGAGCAGACCGAGGCCGACGACACCGCGGCGCTGGCCGGAGCTCGGGTCGTGGTCGGCGCCGGACGTGGCGCCGGAAGTGCGAACGGCTTCGGTGACCTGTTGGAGCTCACCGACCTGCTGGGAGGCGCCCTGGGGGTGTCGCGGGTGGTGACCAGCCTGGGCTGGCGTCCGCACCACGAACAGGTCGGCCAGACCGGCAGCCGGATCTCACCCGACCTCTACATCGCCTGCGGCATCAGCGGGGCGATCCAGCACTGGGCCGGTTGCTCGAGCGCGAAGACGATCCTGGCGATCAACACCGACGAGGACGCGCCGATGGTCACCAAGGCGCACTACGCCGTGATCGGTGACCTGCACGAGATCGTGCCAGCCATCAACGAGGAGCTCCGTCGGCGTACCGGCTGACCCCACCCCGCCCACGGTCTTGCCGATCCTGCCCGCCCCGGTTTGCCTAGATTTCTATTCGGGTGAATAGAAATCTAGGCAAACCTGCCTTGCGGACAGGGGGTCTGCCTTGCTGAGCTCGACCGGCTGGACCGGTCCCTGACGCAGCCGTGGGTCGGCGAGCCCCGCCGAACCGCGAGTGCCCGCGACCAGTCGGTCGCGGGCACTCGGCGTCATCGTCGTGCGGAGGGTCTACGTGCTGACTACTTGGCGAGCCAGGCGTCGACCTTGTCGGGGTTCTCCTCGACCCACTTCTTCGCTGCGTCCTCGGGCTTCATGCCGTCGTCCGCGATGTACTTGGCGACCAGGTTCTGGTCGTCGTTGGTCCACTCGAAGTTCTTGACCAGGTCGACCGCAGGGCTGCCCGAGTTGACGAAGTCGGTCGAGGCGACCTTCTGCAGCGTGGTCTCGGGGTAGTCACAGGCCACCTTCGCCTCGTTGTCCTGACACCCCGGCGTGTACTTCGGAAGGTCGACCTTCACCAAGGGGACCTCCGACATGAACCACTGCGGCTCGTAGAAGTAGCCGATCAGCCATTCCTTGTTCTGCTCGGCCTTCTTGAACGCCGCGATCGAGGCAGCCTCACTTCCGGAGAACACCACCTTGAAGTTGAGATCCAGGTTGGACACGATCGACTCGTCGAACTGGACGTACGACGGGTCGGCTCCGAGGAACTGTCCCTTGCCGCCGGACTCGGGAGTCGCGAACTGCGAGGCGTACTTGTTCAGGTTCTGCCAGTCGGTGATGTCCGGGTGCTCCTTGGCGAGCCACGGCGGCACGTACCAGCCGATGATGCCGACGTTTCCGGTCGGGCCGAACAGCTCAGCGCTTCCGTCGCCACCCTTGTCCTTGACGTACTGCTTCTCGAGGTCGGGGTGGCCCCAGTCCTCGATCACGACGTCCACGTCGCCGGTGCCGAAGCCCTGCCAGGAGACCTCTTCCTTGAGGTTCTTGTAGTCGGTTTGACAGCCGAGCTTGGTGTCGGCGACATATCCCACGACGTAGGCATCCGCCTCGTAACCCACCCAGGGGTTGACCGCCATGTTGAAGGTGCCGCAGTCCCCACCTGCTGCCGCGTTGCTTTGGTTCTCCTTGGTCTTCTCGCCGACAGACCCGCCCCCACACGCGCTGAGGACGAGCGCGGCACTCGCGACCACCCCCAGCATCGTGGTGGCTCTCTTGTGACGTTGCCTCATCCGTTGCCTCTCTCTTCCCTGTGCGGACCTTGCTTGTGTGTCCTGAGGCGGTCCCCATGCAGCGGGCACCGCTTCTTCCCCGTCATGTGCTCATCCTCGGATGCTTGCGCAGCGAATCCCAGAGGCTGGTGAAATTGGTGTTGTCTTGTGACGCGGCACGCTTCATGACGCGGTCGATCATCACCCCGAGCAACACGATCGCCAGACCGCCAGCCATTCCCTTGCCGAACAGCTGCGACTGCCCGAACCCGAGCACGACGTCGTAGCCCAAGGCGCCCCCGCCGACCAGACCACCGATGACGACCATGGACAGCACGAAGAGGAGCCCCTGGTTGGCGGCCAGGACCAACGACGTGCGCGCCATGGGAATCTGCACCTTGGTGATGATCTGCCAGGTGCTCGAGCCGGAGGCCGTCGCCGCCTCGACCGTCGTCGGCGAGACTCCCTTGACACCGTCCGCGACCAGCTTGATCGCGATCGGGGCCGCGAAGACGATCGCTGCCACGATGCCGGTGAAGCGACCTGGACCGAACAGCCCCAGCACCGGGATCAGGTAGACGAACGGCGGCATCACCTGAGCGGCGTCGAGGATCGGTCTGATGATCCGCTCCGCGACCTTGCTGCGCGCCATCCAGACCCCCATGACCACCGCCAGCAGCATCACGAAAATGGTGGCGACGAGGACGCCTGCCAGCGTCACCATCGTGTCGTACCACAGGTCAGTGAGGTAGATGCCGAAGAGGCAGACCGTCGTCGAGAGCGAGGCCATCACGCCGCCGAGCACGTACGAGATCGCGAGCAGAGCCAGTCCTGTGACGTACCACGGTGAGTTGGCGACCAGATCCTGGAGCGGATTGATGAACCAGGTCGTCACGCCGTCACTGAGCCACGTCGTCTGGCGCGAAAGGTTCTCGGTCACCCAGTCCGCGACGGCCTGCACCCTGCGAGCGATCGTCGACCCGAGGGACGACTCGGGGAACTCAGCCAGCGAGATGTAGGTGCGCGACAGGTAGACGAGCACCAGCGTGACCAGGCCCGCCACGCCGAGGACGATCCTGCGCATCCTGACATCACCGCCGCCACCGCGGGCGGCGTTCTCGGCACGGACGCTCGCCACTGTGGTGGTTCGGTCGAGCAGCACGGCGATGATCACGATGCACACACCCGCGACGAAGGCCGGACCCACCTGGTTGGCCACGATTCCCTGGACGACGGGCTGCCCGAGCCCGGGTCCGTCGACGAGCGCCGCGATGACCACCATGGAGAGGGCCGCCATGATCGTCTGGTTGATCCCGACGATGATCGTTCGCTTCGCCATCGGCAGCTGCACCTTGACCAGCCGTTGACGCCGGTTCTGCCCCAGCGACGCGGTCGCCTCGAGTGTGGTCGGGGAGACCTGTCGGATCCCGTGTGCGGCGATTCGCACAGCCGGCGGCAGGGCATAGAGCACCGTTGCTGCGATCGCCACCGCCGGCCCCAGTGCGAAGAAGAGGGCGAGCGGTGCCAGATACACGAAGGTCGGAAAGGTCTGCAGCACGTCGAGCACCGGCGTGACGATCGTGGTCCCGACCTTGCTGTTGCCGATCCACACGGCCAACGGAAGCCCGATCAGCAACGAGATCGCGACCGCGAAGAAGATGATGATGAGCGTGTCCATGGTCTCGGGCCAGTAGCCCAGGTACCCACAGGCCAGCAGACCCACGGCGGTCGCGACGGCCATCCGCCAACCGGCCACGGCCAGCGTTGCCCAGCTGGCGATGCCCAGGAAGCCGAGCCAGCCGATCTGCGGCACCGGCCGCGGGAACGCCGGCTGCGCGATCAGGTCCTGGAGCCATCCGACACCGCTGTTGAACCGGTCGCTGAGCCATCCAGTGACCAGCATCAGGACGTTGCTGTCCCGGTTTCGGATGAGGTCGCTCTTCAGCTCGGTGAACCAGTCGTGCAGCCCAGTCACGGAGCGACCCGGCAGGTAGAGGATGTCATTGCCGCGGGTGATGCTCCAGGCGACCACCCACAGCACGATGATCGCGAGGAAGGCGACGAGCCTGCCGCGGCTACGAAGGGCGTCGACGAAACCCGTGTCGACCGTCCCGGACTTCGTCCTCGCTACGGTGCTGCTCACGCCAGGCTCTCCTCGGCGACCACGACCCGCAGGATCGCGTCGTCGTCGACGATGCCGACAAGCTTGCCGTTCTCGACGACCTGGACCACGTGCTCCGAGGCCAGGGCGGCACGGGCAGCCTGGCGGACGACGGTGTCGGGAGACATCACTGGCCCGTCTTTCGAGTCGTTCGGGCGCGGCTCACGCATCACGTAGCGAAGGGTCAGGACGTGCGAACGCGGCACGTCACTGACGAAATCGCGGACGTAGTCGTCGGCCGGGTTGGCGACGACCTCGGCCGGCGTGCCGATCTGAACGATCTCGCCATCGCGCATGATCAGGATCCGGTCGCCGAGCTTGAGCGCCTCGGCCAGGTCGTGAGTGATGAAGACCATGGTCTTCTGCAGGTCCTCCTGAAGCCGGATCACTTCGTTCTGCATGTCACGCCGGATCAGCGGGTCGAGCGCCGAGAAGGGCTCGTCGAACAGCAGCATCGACGGGTCCCCGGCCAGCGCGCGGGCCAGGCCGACACGCTGCTGCATCCCGCCGGACAGCTGGTCGGGGTAGGAGCGTTCGTTGCCGGTCAACCCGACCAGGTCGACGACCTCGCCGGCCTTCTTGCGTCGCTCCGCCTTGCCTACGCCACGGACCTCGAGACCGTACGCGACGTTGTCGATCACCTGCCGGTGCGGGAGCAACCCGAAGTGCTGGAAGACCATCGAGACGTGCCGGCGGCGCAGGTCGCGCAGCTCGCCCTCCGAGGCGTTCGTGACGTCGGTCTCGCCGATCGTGACGGTGCCTGCCGTCGGCTCGATCAGTCGGGTCAGGCAGCGCACCAACGTGGACTTCCCGGAACCGGACAAGCCCATCACGACGAACACCTCGCCCGGCGCGACGTCGAACGAGACGTCCTTGACTGCGGCCACGCACCCGGTCTTCTTCTGGAGCTCAGGACGCGGAAGGTCGGCGTCGGGCGTGCCGATGATCTTGTCAGCCTTGGGGCCGAACACCTTCCAGAGCTGCTTGACCGACAGTGCGGAGCCTGCCGACGTCTCCCGGCCTGCTTTGGCGGGACGGTCGGGAGCGGTGGGAGCCTGGGTCATGGCGACGTTTCGCTTTCGCTGGTTGCTCGGGCACTGGATTGCTCGGGAATCGAGGGGGGACGCGGTGCGGCGTCATCGGCGGTTGCGTTGGCGCTGATGTCAGGCGGGGTCAACGGCATACCGTCGCGGTAGCGGTAGTACGGCACAGTCGCTGCCGGAAGCGGCGTCTTGCCAAGGATCAGGTCGGCGGCCTTCTCCGCCACCATCATCACAGGTGCGTAGATGTTGCCGTTGGTGACGTACGGCATGACCGACGCGTCGACCACGCGCAGTCCCTCGACCCCGTGCACCCGCATCGAGGTGGGGTCGACCACGGACAACGCGTCGGTGCCCATCTTGGTGGTGCAGCTCGGGTGCAGGGCCGTCTCGGCGTCCGCGGCGACCCAGTCCAGGATCTGCTCGTCGGTCTCCACGCCGGGGCCAGGTGAGAGCTCCCCATCGTTGTACGGCGCGAAGGCGGCCTGGTTCAGGATGTCGCGGGCCACTCGGACGGCCTCCACCCACTCCTTGCGGTCCGTCGGTGTGGACAGGTAGTTGAACCGCAGGGCCGGGTGCTTCTTGGGGTCGGTCGACGTGATCTTGACCGTGCCGCGGGTGTCGGCGTACATCGGACCGATGTGGACCTGATAGCCGTGCCCCTTGGTCGGCGAGGAGCCGTCGTACCGGATGGCGACCGGCAGGAAGTGGAACATCAGGTTGGGATAGTCCACCTCGTCGTTGCTACGGGCGAAGCCGCCGCCCTCGAAGTGGTTGGTGGCCCCGAGACCCTTGCCGAAGAACAGCCAGTCGAAGGCGATCTTCGGGCGGTTGCGCCAGCGGAGGCCAGGGGCGATCGAGACCGGCTGCTTGGAGGCGTACTGGATGTAGACCTCGAGGTGGTCCTGGAGGTTCTCGCCTACCCCGGGCAGGTCGTTGACGACGTCGATGCCAAGGGCCCGCAGCTCCTCGGCGTTCCCGACGCCCGACAGCTGGAGGAGCTGAGGGGAGTTGATGGCGCCGCCGCAGAGGATGATCTCGGCCCCCCGGGCCTGGCGCCGGAGGCGGCCGCCGCGCAGATAGTCCACCCCGACGGCCCTGGTGCCATCGAAGACGATCCCGGTCGTGAAGGCCAGCGTCTCGACGGTGAGGTTGGGCCGCTTCATCACCGGGTGCAGATAGGCCCGTGCCGCGGACAGCCGGCTACCGCGGTGGACGTTGCGGTCGAAGCGGGCGAAGCCTTCTTGGCGGTAGCCGTTGACGTCGTCGGTGAGCGGGTAACCGGCCTGTTGGGCCGCCTCGAAGAACGCCGCGAAGAGAGGGTTGGTCGCTGGTCCACGCTCGAGCACCAGCGGTCCGTCGCCGCCACGCCAGGGGTCCGCGCCGGCCAGGCACGTCTCCATCTTCTTGAAGTACGGAAGGCAGTGCAGGTAGTCCCAGCTCTCCATGCCGGGGTCAGCCGCCCAGCGTTGGTAGTCCAGCGGGTTGCCGCGCTGGAAGATCATCCCGTTGATGCTGCTGGAGCCGCCGAGGATCTTCCCTCTGGCATGGAAGATCCGGCGGTTGTGCATGAAGGGCTCGGGCTCGGACTCGTACTTCCAGTCGTAGAGCCGGTTGCCGATCGGGATCGGCAGCGCTGCCGGCATATGGATGAACGGGTCGATCTTGTAGTCGTTGCGCCCGGCCTCGAGGACCAGCACCGAGTTGGCCGGGTCCTCGCTGAGGCGGTTGGCCAGCGCGGAGCCGGCCGAGCCACCACCGACGATGATGAAGTCCCAGAGCACCTGGTCGCTGGCCCGGCGCCGGCTCATGCGTCACCGAACCAGTGCTGCACCTCGGGGCTGGACGTTGTGCCACACATGCTTGGTCTCGCGGTACTCCTCGATCCCGGTCGCACCGAGCTCGCGGCCGAAGCCGGACTGCTTGTAGCCGCCCCACTCGGCCTGCGGGACGTACGGGTGGTAGTCGTTGATCCAGACCGTGCCCATCCGCAGCCGCGCCGCGACGCGCTCGGCCTTGCCGGCGTTGTCGGTCCACACCGCGCCCGCGAGTCCGTAGATGCTGTCGTTGGCCAGCCGTACGGCGTCGTCCTCGTCGGTGAAGGACTCGACCGTCAGGACCGGGCCGAACGACTCGTCCTGGACAGCGTCCATCTCGCTCGTGCAGTCGTCGAGGATCGTCGGCAGGTAGAAGTAGCCCGTCGGCCAGGCTCGGGTCGTCCGGACGGGCTCCGCCGCATCGCACGGTCGCTCCCTGCTCGCGCGCCCGGTCGACGTACGCCTCCACCTTCTCGCGGTGAGCCGCGCTGATCAGTGCGCCTGTCTCGGCCTTGTCGTCGAAGGGTCCGCCAAGGCGGATCTGACGGGCCCGCGAGACCAGTTCCTCGACGAAGTCCGCCTTGATGCTCTGCTCGACGATCAGCCGCGCGCCCGCCGAGCAGACCTGCCCGGAGTGCAGGAAGACCGCCGTCAACGCGAAGTCGAGCGCCACCTCACGGTCGGCGTCGGCGAAGACGATGTTCGGGTTCTTGCCACCGAGCTCCAGAGCGACCTTCTTGACCGTGGGCGCGGCGTTGGCCATCAGCATCCGGCCGGTCTGCAGGCCGCCGGTGAACGAGACCAGGTCGACGTCAGGGTGGGTGGACAGGGGCGCGCCCGCGTCGGGACCTGCGCCCAGCACCAGATTGCCCACTCCGGCCGGGAGCCCCGCTTCGGTGAGGTACCGCATCAGCAGCATCGCCGTGGACGGGGTCAGCTCACTCGGCTTGAGGATGAAGGTGTTGCCTGCGGCCAGGCAGGGCGCGACCTTCCAGCTGGTCTGGAGCAGGGGATAGTTCCACGGCGTGATGAGCGCGCAGACCCCGACCGGCTCGTGCACGATCCGGCTGCGGATGTTGCCTGACCGGTGTCGACGACGCGGCCGGCGTCCTCGGCCGCGATGTTGGCGTAGTGCCGGAACACGCCGACGATGTCGTCGACGTCGTACTCCGACTCGACCAGGCGCTTACCGGTGTCGAGGGACTCCGCCCGGGCCACCTCGGCCTTGTTGGCGACCAGCAGGTCGGCAACCTTGTGGAGCAGGGCACTGCGTTCCTGCACCGGAGTGCCCGGCCAGGGGCCCTCGTCGAACGCGCGACGGGCCGCCGCGATCGCATCGAGGGTGTCCTCGGGGCCGGCCTCGTCGACCGTGACCACGTGGGTCCCGTCGGCCGGGCAGTGGATGTCGCGCTCACGACCACCCCGCGCCGAGCGCCATTCCCCCTCGATGAAAAGATCGGGCACATCGCCTCCGGACGAGATCATCGGTGGGTGCGTCCTAGCGGGCATCGGGCTGTTTCAGATGGCGCAACACGTACTGTTCTACGCAACAAACTAAACCGTTGTCGGGCGGGGCCGTCAAGCCGAACGGACCCGTTGTTACGGCCCAGGTCGGAGTCGTGGCCGGGAGCATCGAGAACATGTCACCGAAACCATTTCATTCTCCGCACCATCGGTCCGTACACCGTGGGGGTCACCCTCTCCAGCCCAACCGCGCCGACACCTCGTCGGCGGCGGCGACGACCGCCTCGGCCATCTGGGGGACCCGGCGTGCGTCGAGGCGGAAGGTGGGGCCGGAGATGCTCATCGACGCGACCGGCTCGCCGTGCGAGTTGCGGATCGGCGCGGCCACGGCGGTGAGGCCGATCTCGAGCTCGTCGATCGCGATGGCGTAGCCGCGTCGGCGTACCTCGTCGAGCTCGCTCACCAGGTCGTCGAACCTGGTGATCGTGTGGCCGGTGTAGGAGCGCAGGGCCGGGACCTGGCGGCGTACCTCCGGCCGGCTCGAGGGCGCTGAGCAGGACCTTGCCGTTGGAGGTGGCGTGCAGGGGGATCCGCTGGCCGACCCAGTTGTGCGGCTGGAGCGCGGAGGATCCGGCGACCTGGTCCATGTAGAGCGCCGCGCCGTCGGACAGCACGGCGACGTTGACGGTCTCCCCGGTGCGCTGCGCGAGCTGGCGCGCGACGCCGCGACTTTCCTGCACCAGGTCCAGCCGGGAGGTGGTGGCGCCTGCGAGGCGAAGGATGCCGGTGCCGAGGCGGTACTTCCCGCGGCCGGCGATCTGCTCGACCAGGTCGCGCCGCTCGAGCGCAGCGACCAGCCGGAACGCCGTGGACTTGTGGACGCCGAGCTCGCGGGCGATGTCGGTGACGCCGGCTTCTCCGGTGCGCGCGAGGATCTCCAGGATCGAGACGGCGCGGTCGACGGACTGCACCGTGCTGGCGACACCCGGCCCCACCCCGTTGGACGATGTCGCAGGCTGGCTCCACCCGACGCTGGTACCGAGGACGAGCCACCCGGAAGATCCCGCAGGTTGTTGCTCATGACGGAACCGTAGTGCATCAACAGCGACAACCGTCACCCCTTGCTCCGTTGAACCGTCAGTTGTGGTTCCTTCTCCGGGCCTTGTGGTTGCCCGATTCTGGCCGTCCCCGGGCGGCCTGTGGATGAACGCCGCGGCGTCGGACGACTTCCCGGCACTGTTCTGGCATGCACCCCACGACACCCTTGCTCCTGCCCGATCAGCCCTTTACGTTACGGATGGCCCAGACACTCGGTCTGACCCGACAGCGGTTGCGTCTACTCGTCGCGCAGGGCGCCGTACGCCGGCTGCTTCGCGGGGTCTACGTCGCCGCGAACGTGCCGGACAGCCTGCCGACGCGGGCCAGGGCGGCCTCGCTGGTCGTGTCACCGGCGACGGTGTTGTGCGATCGCACGGCCGCCTGGCTGCACGGCGTTGACGTGATGCGGCACGCGGAGCGGGACCTTCCGCCGCCACTGGACACCTTCGTCTTTGCCGGGCATGCGCGCACCCGACAAGCTCGCACCTACCCGGGGCAGCGCGCGCTCGATCAGACCGATGTCATGACGATCCACGGTGTGCGCGTGACGACTCCGCGTCGTACTGCCCTCGACCTCGGCTGCGCCCTGCCCCGTCGTGACGCTCTGGCCGCCCTCGACGCCTTCCTGCGCACGTTTGACCTGTCTCGTGAGGAGTTGCTGCGCGACGTGCCGCGCTACTTCCGACGCCGCGGCGTCCGGCAGCTGCGTGGGTTGGTCCCTCTCGCCGACGGCAGGGCGGAGTCGCCGGGCGAGTCGTGGACCCGCCTGGAGATCGTCGACTCGAACCTGCCCCTGCCGGAGCTGCAGTGGATCGTCCGGCGTGACGGGCGGGAGCTGTTCCGCCTGGACCTCGCCTACCCAGGACTGAAGATCTGCATCGAGTACGACGGTGAGGAGTTCCACGACTCGGCTTCGAGCCGGGAGGCCGACGAGCGTCGCCGTGACTGGCTCAGACGTCGCGGCTGGATCGTGATCGTGGTGACCAAGGACGACTTCACCCCCGAGCGGATTGCCGTCTGGACCGAGCAGCTGCGCCGCGCGATCGAGTCCCGACGGGTCACGGTCCGGCTTCGGCCGGGACGGCGTACCTCGGCGTGATCGGCAACCACACGGCCCGGAGAAGGAACCACAACTGACGGCTCAAGGAACCACAACTGACGGCTCAACGAGGGGGCTAGTCGCCGAGCTCGGTGCGACGGCGGGTGACGTACTCCTCGAGCTCGGCGCGGATGGCGTCGTCGAGGGGCGGAGCCTGATACGCCTCGAGCTTGTCCTGGTAGATCTTGGTGGCCCGGGCCGCCGTGTCCAGGCCCCCGGTGCGCATCCACTTCTCGTAGTTGTCCGACGAGGACAGGAACGGCCGGTAGAAGCAGGTCCGGAACCGCTCCATCGTGTGCATCGCGCCCAGGAAGTGGCCGCCGTGACCGACCTCCTGGTGCGCGTCGAAGGCCAACGACGCCTCGTCGATCTCCAGCGGGGTGAACTCCACCTGGAGCATCTCGAGCAGCTGGACGTCGATGATGAACTTCTCGTACCCCGCCACCAGGCCGCCCTCGAGCCAGCCGGCGGAGTGCATCACCCAGTTGACGCCGGCCAGGAACGTCGGCAGCAGGGTCATCATCGCCTCGTAACCCGCCTGCGCGTCCGGGACCTGGCTGGACGTCATCCCACCACCCGACCGGAACGGCAGGCCGAAGTGCCGCGCGATCTGGCCGGTGCAGAACAGCCCGATCGCCGACTCCGGGGTACCGAAGCACGGCGAGCCCGACTGCATGTCGATGTTCGACAGGAACGACCCGAAGATGACCGGGCAGCCGGGCCGGATCAGCTGGGCCAACGCGATCCCCGACAGGGCCTCGGCCATCTGCTGAACCAGCGCGGCGGGGATCGTCACCGGCGACATGGCCCCCATCAACAGGAACGGCGTCAGTACGACGGGCTGACCGGCGGCGCAGTACTCGAACTGTGCGTCGAGCATCCGGTCGTCCCAACGCAGCGGCGAGTTGCAGTTGATCAAGGAGATGGACACCGGCGTCTTCTCGATGACGTCGCGGCCACCGAAGAGGATCGAGCCCATGGCGATCGTGTCGATCGCGTTGACACCCGACACGACGTTGCCCATGTAGACCTTGTCGGTCAGGGACTGCAGGGCGTAGGTCATGTCGAGGTGCCGAGAGTCGAGTGGCGTGTCGTTCGGCTCGCAGACCACGCCGCCGGCCGAGTCCATCACGGCATACGACTGGGAGAGCTTGGCGAAGTTGCGGAAGTCCTCCATCGTCGCGTCCCGGCGCACCTCACCTTCACGCAGGAAAGGCGGCCCGTAGACCGCGCCGAAAGCCATCGAGTCGCCACCGATGTGGATCGAGTTGGCCGGGTTGCGTGCGGCAACGTCGAACTCCTTGGGCGCCTTCGCCACCTGCTCGAGCACGAAGTCGGGATCGAGGAAGACCGTGTTCTCCTCGACGCGCTGACCCGCCTTGCGGAACAGCTCGAGCGCCCGCTCGGACATGAACTCGACGCCGATCTCTGTCACGATCCGCCGCCAGCCGGCATCCAGTGTGGCCATCGCCTCGGCCGAGAGCACCTCGTAGCGCGGCATCGTGTTGCGGAACATGCGGCCTCCTCGATCGACAACCCACCGAAATCGTAGCGTCATGATGTGGAACTCGGGTTCCACATTGTGGTTTCATTGTGGTGCATCACCTCACGATGCGGAAGCCCCCACCGGACTCACCCGAGAGGATCGTGCATGAGCACCGGCACCCAGGCCATCGATCGAGCAGCCGAGCTGCTCAGCCTGGTCGTGCTCGCGGACGAGAAACCGGCCTTCGGGGAGCTGGTCTCCGGACACCGGCCTGGCGAAGTCCACCGCCTCCCGGCTGCTCCAGGCGCTCGAGCGCCATCGGCTGGTCCATCGCGACGACGAGGGCGGCTACGCGCCAGGCGCGCTCTTCGCTCTCTACGCCAGCCGGCACGAGCCCTTGGACGAGCTGGTCACCCTCGCCGCAGCCGACGATGCAGCAGCTCAACGACGCCACGGGCGAGACGGTCAACCTGGCCGTGCCGCGCAACAACACCGTCGTCCAGGTGGCCCAGATCGACTCGACCTTCCTGCTCGGCACCGTCAACTGGGTCGACGTCGACGTCCCGCCACACTGCTCCGCGCTGGGCAAGGTCTTCTACGCGGCCGGCGCGATCGACCTGCCGACCGACGTGCTCGAACGACGTACCGACCACACCATCACCGACCCGGCGGCGCTGGCACTCCACCTCGACAGAATCCGCGTCGAGGGGTACGCCGTGGCCCTCGGCGAGCTCGAGATCGGGCTCGACGCCGTCGCCGCACCCGTCCTCGGACGCGGCGACGAGGTGATCGCGGCCCTGGGGATCTCGGGTCCCAGCGACCGCATCAACCACCGGCTCCCGCAGCTCGGCCACCTGCTCATCCGGCACGCCGACCAACTGTCCGACGCTCTCGGCCTCAGCTCACCCACCGGCACACGACCCACCCACGCACCGACCTCCATGAAGGGAAAGGAGGGCGCCGCATGACGCCCGAAGAGATTCTGCAAGCGCTGTACGACGAGACGCTGGTGGGCAACGCGCCCGCCGTCCTCGAGCTCACTCGTCAAGGGCTCGAGCAGGGCATGACTCCTGAGTCCATGCTCTTCGACGCGCTGATCCCGTCCCTGGAGGAGGTCGGTGCGCGGTTCGAGCGCGGTGACTTCTTCGTGCCGGAGATGCTGATCGCCGGTCGCGCCATGAGCGGAGCCCTCGACGTGCTGCGTCCACTGCTCGCCGAGACCGGCGCCGAGACCGTCGGCACCTTCGTGATGGGCACGGTCAAGGGCGACGTCCACGACATCGGCAAGAACCTCGTCAACATCATGCTCGAAGGCGCCGGTTTCCACGTGATCGATCTCGGTGTGCAGGTGCCGCCGGAGAAGTTCGTCGAGGCCATCAACGAGCACAAGCCCGAGATCGTCGGCTTCTCGGCGTTCCTCACCACGACGATGCCGATGTTCAAGGCGAACATCAACGCGCTCGAGAAGGCCGGCATCCGCGACAAGGTCCTCGTGATGGTCGGCGGGGCGCCGGTCACCCAGGAGTACGCCGACGCCGTCGGGGCGGACGCGTACGCCGCCGATGCCTCACAGACCGTCAAGAAGGCCAAGGACCTGGTCAAGCAGCAGCGCGCCAAGGTCTCCGCCTGACCCGTCCATCGACACCAACCTGCTACGCCTCCGCCTCGCCAAGGAACCCCATGCACACTCGCTTGAGCTCTGCCAGCAAAGAGATCGTGATCGGTCACGACCAGCCCTTCTGCCTGATCGGCGAACGCATCAACCCCACCGGCCGGCGCATCTTCCAAGAGCAGCTGCGCGCGGGTGATCTCTCGGCGATCGAGCGGGACGTGGCTGCCCAGGTCGCCGGCGGCGCCACCGTCCTCGACATCAACATGGGCGTGCCGCTCACCGACGAGCCTGAGCTGTTGAAGAAGGCGATCAAGCTCGTGCAGAGCCTCACTGACCTGCCGATCTGCATCGACTCCTCCGTGGTCGAGGCCATCGAAGCCGGGCTGTCGGTCTACGAGGGTCGACCGCTGGTCAACTCGATCACGGCCGAGGACGAGCGGATGGCGGAGATCCTGCCGATGGTCAAGCACTACGGCGCCGCGGTCATCGCCTTGCCCAACGACCACGACGAGATCCCGATGGAGGCCGACAAGCGACTCGTGCTGACCAAGAAGATCCTCGACACAGCGGTCGACACCTATGGCCTCGCCATCGAGGACATCGTCATCGACCCGCTCGCGATGCCGATCGGCGCCGACCCGAACATCGTGAACGTCGCCTACGAGACCATCCACCGGATCCGCGACGAGTTCGGCGTCAACATGACGCTCGGTGCCTCCAACGTGTCGTTCGGGATGCCGGGTCGACACACCATCGGCGCGACCTTCCTGCCGATGGCCATGACCGTCGGCCTCACGAGCGCGATCATGGACACCCGGACGCCGCAGATCGTCGAGGCCGTCAAAGCCGCCGACCTGCTCCTGGGCCACGACGAGTGGGGCGGCAGCTGGATCGCGGCCCACCGGGCCCGGCAGGCCGCCGAGAAGGCCGCTGCCCAGTCGGCGGAGGAGGCCGCCAGCTGATGACGGCGGGCCTGGGCGGCGAGCGCGCTATCGACCCGGAAGGGCTGCATCGCGAGGGGCTGATCGTCCGACCGGCCGAGACCTCGGGCGAGCCCGCCGAGCACGACGGCACCGGTCGCGTTCGTCTCCACTTCACACCGTCGGATCGTGAGGTGCGCGTTCCCCCCGGAGTCAGCGTCTTCGACGCAGCGAGCTGGAACGGCATTGCGATCGACTCCACCTGCGGGGGTCACGGCACGTGCAAGAAGTGCAAGGTGCAGATCGTCAACGGGACCGTGCCCGTCTCTCGGCTCGACGTCCGTTCGTTCACACCTGACCAGCTCGAGGGGGGATGGCGGCTCGCCTGCCTGGCGCAGGCCACCACGGACCTGACCGTCGAGGTGCCGCCGCTGATGACCCGGCCCAAGGCAGCGACGGTCGGCGTGGGTCGTCAGGTGATCCTCCGGCCGGCGATCCAGAAGCGCTACGTCGAGCTGACCGAACCGACCCTGGCCGACCAGCAGCCCGACCTGGCACGCCTGCTGGCGGCGATCGACGACCTGGAGCTGCGGGTCGACGTCCATGCGCTTCGCCGGCTCCCTACGGTGGCCCGGCAATCGGATTTCAAGCTGACAGCCGTTGTTGTGGACGACGTGCTGATCGATGTCGAGCCTGGGGACACGACCGAGCGTCGGTTTGCGATCGCCTTCGACCTCGGCACCACGACGGTCGTCGCGACGCTGCTCGACACGTCCACCGGTACTCCCGCCGCGGTGGCCTCCATGTTGAACAAGCAGCAGCCGTTCGGAGCGGACGTGATCACGCGGATCAGCGCGACGATGATGGACCCGGAAGCGGCCGATCGGCTGCGCGACCTCGCCCACGCGACTCTCGACGAGCTCACCCGGGATGTCTGCGGCGAGGCCGGGATCGACCCGGCGGAGATCTACGAGATCGCCGTGGCCGGCAACGCCACGATGACGGCGTTGGCTCTCGGCATCGACCCCGAACCTCTCGGCGTCGCCCCGTTCGTCATGTCCAGCGCCACCTTGCCGGAGCTGCTCGCGAGCGACCTCGGCGTCCAGGTGCATCCACGAGCGAGGGCGGTGGTGATGCCGGCCCTGGGCGCGTACGTCGGTGGGGACATCGTCGCGGGAATGCTGGCGTCGGGCATGGACCGGGACAAACGGCTGCGACTGTTCATCGACGTCGGCACCAACTGCGAGATCGTTCTCGGCGACGGCGAGCGGATCGTCTCGACCGCCGCCCCCGCCGGTCCGGCCTTCGAGGGTGGCGCGATCCGGTGCGGCATGCGGGCCGCAGAAGGGGCGATCGAGGTCGTCCACGTCGATCCCGCCGGCACGGTGACGTGTCAGGTGATCGGCGACGTCGCCGCGCAGGGGTTGTGCGGTTCAGGTCTGGTCGATGCCGTGGCGGAACTGGTCCGGGTGGGACTGCTCGACTCCTCGGGTCGCCTCATCACCAACGAGGCCGCGGCGCAGCTCGTTCCGAACCTGGTCGACCGGCTCGGCGAGATCAACGGCGAACGCGTCTTCGCCCTGGCCTGGCACGACGACGGCAAGCACGAGCTGGCTGACTCGGTCTACCTGAGCCAGCGCGACGTCCGCGAGCTGCAGTTCGCCAAGGCGGCGATCTCGACGGGCTGGTCGTTGATGCTCGAGGAGCTCGGCGTCGACGCCTCCGACGTACAGCAGGTGCTGCTGGCCGGCTCGTTCGGCTCGTACCTCTCCCCTGCAAGTGCGGTCAGGATCGGCCTGGTCCCGAAGCTGCCGGTGCTGCGCATCGTCAGCGCGGGCAACGTCGCAGGCGAAGGAGCCAAGATGGTGCTGCTGAGCATGCAGGAGCGCAACGGCGCGCATGCGCTGCTCGAGGAGGTGCGGTATGTCGAGCTCTCGGACCGGCCAGACTTCAACGACAAGTTCGTCGACCAGCTTGCCTTCCCCGGCTGAGCGCGCCGTCGTGCCGGTGCCAGGCCTCGGAAGCAGGGTCGCCACGTACGCCGGTGGGCGCCACGGCACAGTAGCCGTGATCGCCTGTGGCGCGATCGCCCAGCCCTGCAAGCAGATCGTGGACCGTCGAGGGTGGCCGGTCGACGTGCATCCGCTGCCTCCGCTGCTCCACAACCGTCCGGAGCTCATCGCATCTGAGGTCGAGCGTCTCGCCGTCGAGCTGGCCGCCACGTACCCGACGGTGGCGATCGGGTACGCCGACTGCGGTACGTACGGAGCGCTCGACGAGGTGTGCGAGCGGCTGGAGCTGAGACGGCTCCCGGGCTTGCACTGCTACGACGTCTACGCGGGTCCCGAACGACTCCAGTCGTTCTTCGACGAACAGCCCGGCACCTACGTGCTGACCGACTTCTTGGCCCGATCGTTCGCGCGGACGGTTCTGGCCGAGCTCGGCCTCGACCGCTATCCGGAGCTGCGCGACACCTACTTCGGTCACTACACGCGCGTCGTCTGGCTCGCCCAGGAGCCCGACGAGGAGACTCAAGCGCTGGCGGAACAAGCGGCGGACGCGATCGGTCTCCCGCTGACAAGGGTCGACGTCGGTACGGCCGGCCTCGAGCGTGAGCTCGAACGACTCCTCGCGGACGCCGGATGAGCCCGCCCCTGGTGGGGATGGGCTCATCGGGCTCGTGTGGCGGACGGAGAGTCCGATCGAGGACTAGCGGATGTCGCAGCGCGGCGTGCCGACCTGCACCTGCTCCCAGGCGTGGAACGACCGGGTCTTGAAGAAGCAGCTCCGCCAGTGATCGCGGTTCGAGTGACTCGACGTGAACCAGCGATCTTCCCGGCCGAAGCCAGCCTCCGCACCGAAGCTGGCGTGCGCGCCGAAGGCGTGGGTGCACCGAGGAGGGGACCCCTCGTAGCCAGGCCAGCGGTCGGCCGTCCGTGCCATGAAGCACGGAGTCGTGACTGATCCGTGGACCGTGGACCGAACGGCAGCCGGGCCTTCGTTGGGATGGCTGGCCGACGCCGGTGACGCGGCGGCCGCCATGACGATCGCTGCCGCCGCCACGCCGAATCCGAAGGCGGTGCGAGCGGAGCCGATCTGACGGGTGGTGTGGTGGGTGTTCTGGGTGTTCATGATCTGTCCTCTGTTCGAGATGGTTGGTGTTGCTCGACACCTCGAACCTCCTCGTAAGACAGACCTGCGCCATCTGGCGAAAGCCTTATTTCGTGGCTCCGCCGTCTTACGCGCTGACGGCGCGATCGACCCACACCGACTCGAGCGGCTCGCGTGGCTGGAGGCGAGCAGTCCCGGCCCGCCTAGCGGGCGAGCAGCTCCTGGCGCCAGGCCTCGGTCTCGGCGACCTGGTTGAACGTGAACAGGTGCAGACCCGCCACCTGCAACGTCGGGTCGGCCAGCGACGGCGCCGCCTTCTCCAGGAAGCGCTCGGGGCTGAAGCCACCAGGTGCGGCGATCCGGGCGAACGCCGAGGCGTGGGACTTGAGGAACCGCACCGACTGCCCCACCCCGATCTTCGTCGCCATCGTGAGCAGCTTGGTGCGCTCGACCGGACCGGGGAGGCCGATCAGCACCGGCAGGTCGATGCCGCGCTTGCGCATCCGCTTGAGCCAGGTGGCGATGCTCTCCGCGTCGAAGCAGAGGTTGCTCACGACGTACGTCGCATGGGCCCGCTTGTCCCACATGGACTGGATCGTGATGTCGTCCTCGATGGCCGGATGGCTCTCGGGGTATCCCGTGATGCCCACGTCGCGGAAAGGTCGACCCATGGCGCTGAGGTGCTCGAGCATGGCCAGCGCACCGGTGTACTCCCCCGCCGGCGGGTCGGCGTCGCCGGCCGGACAGAAGACGTTGGTCACCCCCAGCGCCTGGAGCCGGTCCACGATCTCGGTCAGCTCGCTGCGACCACTGATCATCCGGGCTGCCAGATGCGGGACCACCTGGTAGCCATGGCCGATCAACCGCTCGGTCAGCCCCAGCGTGGCGTCCATCCCCTTGGTGGGGCTGGCGGTCACCGTGACGGTGACGTCGCGCGGGATGTGCTCGACCACGGCGGCTTCGATCTTCGCGGTCGGCAGGACCTCGTAGCGGGCGGCCTTCAGCGCCCCCTGGACCGCCGCCACAGACGCGGATTTGTTGCGCATTGATCAACCCATTTCTTTATACGCACCAAACTGCGCCTCACAGTAGTCCCCGATGCGCGGTCCGACCAGGGTTCGTCCACGGTTTCGTCGGTGCCGGCGCGAGAGCGAATCAGGAGCCGCGCGGGATGACGGCCGCCAGGACCAGCATCCCGGTGCTGCACAGCGCCATCGCGGCCACGTCGACGAGTCGGCGTCGGATCCGCAGCATGCCGGCCCGCTCGTCCGGCAACACGCCCCGGGCCACCGCAGCCAGCCCGAAGGACACCCCCATCGTGGCGATGCCGGCCCGCCACGCGGCGGCACCGACCAGCCCCAGCCCGACGAGCACTCCGGCGAGCACCATCAGGTAGATGATGCCGCCCGTCGTCGACGGCGTCTTGAGCCAGTTCACCGACGGCGCGTCACGCCAGGCCGGTGGAGCGCTCAGCCGCCTCGACCACGTTCGTGAGCAGCATCGCCCTGGTCATCGGCCCGACACCGCCGGGCATCGGCGCGAGATAACCCGCCACGTCGAGCACGTCCGGCGCCGCGTCCCCGACCAGTCCGTCGTCGGTACGGGAGGTCCCGACGTCCAAGACGACGGCCCCCGGCTTGATCATGTCGCCGGTGACGAGCCCGGCCACACCGGCGGCAGCGACCACGACGTCGGCGCGTCTGGTGTGCTCGGCAAGCTCTCGAGTCCCGGTGTGGCACAAGGTGACCGTGGCGTTCTCGGACCTCCGGGTGAGGAGCAGCCCGAGAGGCCGTCCAACGGTGACGCCGCGTCCGATGACGCACACCTGCGCACCGGGAAGCTTCACGTCGTACGCCGTCAGCAGCTCGACGATCCCGCGCGGGGTGCACGGGAGCGGGGCGGGTGCCATCAGGACCAGTCGCCCGAGGTTCATCGGGTGCAGCCCGTCGGCGTCCTTGTCGGGATCGACCAGCTCGAGCGCGCGCTGAGCATCGAGGTGGCGAGGCAGCGGCAGCTGGACGATGAAGCCGGTGCAGGCTGGATCTTCGTTGAGAGCCGCGATCCGCTCCTCGAGGAACGCCTGGCTGATGTCGCCGGGGTGGTGCTCTCGGATCGAGGCGATCCCCACCTGCTCGCAGTCTCGGTGCTTGCCGGCGACGTACGACATGCTCCCGGGGTCCTCACCGATCAACACGGTGCCGAGGCCGGGAGTCACCCCGTGCTCGGTCAGCCGTTCGACGCGTTGCTTGAGGTCGGCCCTGATGGCGCCGGCCGTCGCCTTGCCGTCCAGGATCTGCGCAGTCACGCGCCGATTGTGCCACGAGTGCGGCGAGGCGAGGACCAGGCCCGAGATTGGGTTGGTGGAGTGGGGCGGCGTCACTGTCGCACCTTGGTAGACGGCTCGGTCCCGTGAGGCTCAGTGGGCGAAGTGCCGGGTGCCGGTGAAGTACATCGTCGCGCCGGCCGCCTTGGCCGCCTCGATGACGACGTCGTCGCGCATCGACCCACCTGGCTGTACGACGGCACGCACCCCGGCCTCGAGCAGCACCTCGAGGCCGTCGGGGAACGGGAAGAACGCGTCTGACGCAGCCATCGACCCCGCCGCGCGGTCACCGGCCCGCGCCACCGCCAGTCGGGCTGAGTCGACGCGGTTGACCTGTCCCATCCCGACGCCGACCGTGGCACTGTCAGCGGCGAGCACGATCGCGTTGGACTTCACCGACCGGCAGGCCCGCCAGGTGAAAGCCAGCTCTGCCAGCCCGGTCTCGTCGAGCGGCGTGCCGGTGACGAGCGTCCAGGTGGCCGGGTCGTCACCGGCGGACTGGAACCGGTCCGGCTCCTGCAGCAGGACTCCCCCGCTGATCTCGCGGGTCTCCACGGCGACGACGGGCGCGGGACCGGCCACCAACAGCCGCACGTTCTTCTTCTGCGTGAGGACGTCGAGCGCGTCCTCGTCGTACGACGGCGCGACGACGACCTCGGTGAACACGTCCGCGATCTGCGCCGCCATCGCTGCCGTGACCGGTCGGTTGGTCGCGATGACCCCGCCGAACGCCGACACCGGATCACAGGCGTGCGCCTTGGCGTGCGCGTCTGCGACGTCGGACCCGACCGCGATCCCACAGGGGTTGGCGTGCTTGATGATCGCGACCGCGGGAGCATCGAAGTCGTACGCCGCGCGGTACGCCGCCTGGGCGTCGACGTAGTTGTTGTAACTCATCTCCTTGCCGTGCAGCTGCTGCGCCTGAGCCAGCCCGGGCTCGGCGGACGGGTCAACGTAGAGCGCCGCCCGCTGGTGAGAGTTCTCGCCGTAGCGCAGCACGCCCACGCGCTCGTAGGCCCGACCCACGAACGTCGGCCAGACCTGCTCGTCCTCGGCCGTCAGCTCACCGGCGAACCAGTCAGCCACCGCGACGTCGTAGGCCGCTGTGTGTGCGAAGGCGGCAGCCGCCAACCGCTGCCGCTGCGCCAGCGTGAAACCACCGTCGTCCAGTGCGGCCAGCACGTCGTCGTACTGGTCCGGCGAGGTCACGATGGCCACGCTCGGGTGGTTCTTCGCAGCGGCCCGCACCATCGACGGGCCGCCGATGTCGATCTGCTCCACACACTCGTCAGGTGACGCCCCCGACCGTACGGTCTCGCTGAACGGGTAGAGGTTCGAGACCACGAGGTCGAAGGGCTCGATGTCGAGCTCGGCGAGCTGCTCACGATGCGAGTCGAGGCGCAGGTCCGCCAGGATGCCGGCGTGCACCTTGGGGTGCAGGGTCTTGACCCGTCCGTCCAGGCACTCGGGAAAGCCGGTCAGCTCCTCGACCTTCGTCACCTCCGCGCCTGTGTCCGCGATCCGTGCTGCAGTCGAACCCGTCGACACGATCGCGACGCCGGCCGCAGAGAGCGCCTCAGCAAGCTCGTCGAGGCGAGCCTTGTCATAGACCGAGACCAGGGCGCGTCTGATCGGCCGCCGTCCGTCATCGGCCGAAGCGTTGGAGGTGGTGTGCGCGGTCATGGGATCGTGACCTTCCTGCCGTCGATGGTGAAGCCCTCGCGCGCCATCCGGCCGATCTGGTCGACCAGCATGGCGCGTTCAGCGGTCTTGATGCGTTCGGTGAGCCGGTCCTCGTCGTCGTCGTCCTCCACCGGCACGGCGACCTGGGCGACGATGGCGCCGGTGTCGACTCCCTCGTCGACCACGAACAACGTCGCGCCGGTGATCTTCACGCCGTAGTCGAGGGCATCTCGTGGCCCGTGGATGCCAGGGAACGACGGGAGCAGGGCGTTGTGCGTGTTGACGAAACGACCACCGAACTCGGCCAGGAAGGCCTTCCCGACGAGCTTGAGGAAACCGGCGGAGACCACCAGGTCCGGGGCGTACGCCGCGACCCGCTGCGTCAGGGCGGCATCCCACTCCACACGTGAGTCGAAGTCGGAGACGGCGAGCTCGAACGTCGGGACACCGACGTCCTGGGCTCGTCGGACCGCTGGGGTCCCTGAGCGATCCGCACCCACCGCCACCACCTCAGCGCCGTACGCCGGGTCCGCGCAAGCGGCGAGCAGGGCCTGGAGGTTCGTTCCCGTCCCGGAGACCAGGACGACGACTCGAGCGGGCACCGGCCGAAGGCTCCTCGACGTGAGGCTCTACAGGGACGACGCGGCCGAGCCTGTGACGTGCAGGCCGGCTCACCGTCGCGGACGCCGCAAACGATAGCGACTTCACGGCGCGGGCGGAGGTCGCCCTGACGTGTGGCGTCAGCTCGGCAGCGCTTGCAACGCTGTGGGCAGCAGCCCGACGACCTCGCCCAGCCGCCCACGCGGTGCGGCTACCGCGACGAAGCCGCTGGTGCCGCCGCCCGTTCCCACGTACCAGGCACGCTGCACCCGCCGCTGCCCGTCGATCACGTAGCCGTACTCGATCAGCCAGCCGCTGTCCCAGCCCGGGTGCATCGCCTGCGGCAGCGTGCGGGAGGCGATCAGGACGTACCCGGCGGCGGCGCTGACCCGGTCGAGCTCTTGCTGAGCGACGGTCTGGACGTCCTGGTCCGACGGGGTCGCCGAAACTCGGGCGAGCAGGTCGCGGTCCGGTTCGCGATAGGTCACCGTCGAGCCCTGTCGCTCGGTCTCGGCCCACGGCGGCGGCAGGTCGAGCGCCAACCTGCCTGGTGATCCCGTCGATGACGGCGTTCCGGTGGTCCGTGGCCCGGTGCCGGCCGTGCCGTCGGACCCGCCCCGGGTCGACCACCACAACCCGCCTGCTGCCAGCAGCGCGACCACCAGGACGGCCGCGAGGACTGACCTACGTCGGTGTGGTCTCTGCGCTGGTGCGGTGGCCGGTGGAGTGGTCGTCGGTCCGTCGACCCCCGTCGGCGGGTACGCCGGCGGCGACGCGGGAAGGTCGATCGCCGTCGGGCTCGACGTGTCCAGGATCCCGGGCACGGGCATTCCCAGCTCGGTCGCGGGGACCTCCTCGTCGGCCGCTCCCGGCCGTACGGGAGCCGGCCGAGAGTAGGTCGCCTGTCCGAACTCCGACGCGAAGGCGAGCACGTCGGAGTGCCGACGCGTCCGGTCGACCGACAGCGCCCGGGCCACCACCTGGTCCAGCTCGCGAGAGATGTTCGGCACGAACATGCTCACGGGCGCGGGCGCCGACGGGTTCATCACGGCCTCGAGCCCACCGGTCCGCACCGGCTTCCCGGTCAGCAGCTGGTACGCGACGGCCGCCAGTGCGTGGATGTCGGCTCGGGCGTCGACTCCTCCGGCCGGGTCGATCTGCTCCGGGGCCATGTACTCGGGCGTGCCGACCACCAGCGTCAGCCCACTGGCGAACGCCAGCGCCTTCGCGACGCCCAGGTCGGCCACGACCAGGCGAGTCTCACCGGACGAGCCGGTTTGGAGCAGCAGGTTGTGCGGTTTCACGTCGCGGTGCACGATGCCCATCCGGTGGAGCACGGCCAAGCCCTGGGCTGCCTGCCACACGATGTCGGCGACCTCCTCGGGGGTCGCGGGGCCTCGGCCACCAGGTCCCCGACCGTGCCTTGGTCGGCGTACGACATCACGAAGTACGGACGGTCCTCGTCCTCACCGATGTCATAGACCCGGACAACATGGTCGGAGTCAGCTCGTCGGAGCATCCTCGCCTCTTCGAGGAACCGCTCGCTGACGTCGGCCCGTTGCGCCCAGTTCTCGGCGAGAGCCTTGACCGCGACGAGCGAGTGCAGCGCGTCGTCGCGGTACAGCCAGACCGTCGCGAAGCCGCCCGACCCGAGTCGCGAGACACGCTGGAGGCGACCGAGCCGTTCGGACAGGGGCATTCCGCCATTCTGCAGCACCCCACGGCGCCGGGGGGTCGCCGGCGGCGCGGGACCGGCTCCGTCAGCCGCGCTGCCGCGACGACTGCCACCACCGGCTCGCCCCAGCCGCGACAGCGCCCCCGACCAGGAAGGCCAGAGCGCACACCACCGTGGTCGGCACGACCAGCGGCCCCACGTCCTGCATCCGCCCGGGGCCGACCGCTCCGGTTGCCAGCCAGGTCGATGCACCGAAGGCCGTACCGCCCACGGCGCCACTGATCGCCCCTCTGAGCGCAGCCTGGTCGATGCCGAACACCGGGTCGTGCTTGATGGCAACCACTCCGGCCACCGCTCCGGCCAGGACCGGGACCAGGATCAGCACCGGCAGCCACCAGGCCTGGGTGTCGGCCGTTGGCAGTGCTGCGAACATCGGGAGCCCGGGGACCTTCCCGAGCGAGACGTCTCCGGGCGCGACGATAGTGCCCGTGCCGACGACGAAACCCGGGCCGGCGACGAACGCGCCCGCGCAGAGGACGGCGTTCGGCACCGCGGCCACGCCGATCAGTGCCAGAGCGACGCCGCCTACCGCACCCGACGTCAAGCCTTCCTGCAGCGTCACCGCCGCCGAGAAGTGCACGAGCAGGGACGCGACCAGGACGAGCGCCGAGGCAGCCACCATCGTCGCTAGGCCCGCCACGGCCCCACGCAGACTGGCCCGCACGGCGGGCGGCAACAGCGCCAGGACCGGTTCGACCGAGTCCGAGCCGCGAACGACCCCGAGACCGCCGAACGACACGGCTACGACGACGAGCGCGATGCCGGCACGGACCGCGTGCACGTCGGCGGAGCCGATGCGGGCCACGGCCAGCGCCGCCAGACCCGCTCCTGCGTACCCAGCCGCGAGCAGCACGACCCCGGTCAGCACGTCCCCGCCGTGGCGTACGGCCGACGTAGCGCCACTCCAGCGCCCGGCTCGGTACACGAGGTAGGCCCAACAGGCGAGCAGGCCCAACGGGATCGCGGTGATCGAGACCCCACCGACGTCAACCCCGCTGCCATGGCTGACCAACCAGCCGTACACGCCCACTCGGACGGCTCCGCCGAACGAGCCGGTCTCACCTGCGAACCACGCCCCTACCGCCAGAGCCACGCTCACGACCAGGCCGGTCACCGCGGCCGCCAGCCCGGCGACCAGCGCCGACAGGGCCATCGGCCGCCGCGGCGGCTCGGTGGTGGCCTTGACCCGCAGGATCGGCCGCGTCATCAGCTCGGTCATCGTCCTCATCGTCGCTGACACGACTCGGACACCCGTGCCGGACACGCCGCGAACCGGACGTATGCGCAGTGGCTGGGGGTGATCGAGGCGCGGTCAGTTGGAAATCGACGCCTCAGATCGTCTACCGTCGACAGGTCGGTCGAGCACCGCCTCCGACCGCGCGGGCTGACGGGCGCCTGTCCGATCCGACCTCGCCGCCGCGAGCCCGCCCATCCTGCCGAGGAGCCGTTTCATGTCGCGAGCCGACGCGTACAGCGCGTTCTACCGCGACTCGCGCGCCCGCTTGCTCCACCAGGTCTATGCCTACTGCGGCGACGGAGAGGTCGCGCAACGCGCCCTCGCCGACGCGTTCGTCTCCGCCGGACATCACTGGCGCAAGCTCGCCGACGACCCCGACAAGGAAGCCTGGGTACGCGAGAAGGCGTTCCGTGCGTCGGGACGCAGCCTGAACCGGGCCCGCAAGCCCTGGTACGTCCGTGCCCTCCGCACCGCCGACGAGCACCGGCCGCTGCTGGCCGCCCTGCAGTCGCTGTCCCCGCTGGACCGCAAGCTGCTGGTGCTGTTCCACCTGGTCGGACTGGATCTTCCCCGAGCCGGTCGCGAGGCAGGGGTGACCGACGACGCCGCCCACCGATCACTGGCGAACTCCGCGCTGGTGCTCGCCGAACACGGCCTCGACGGTACGCCGGAGGGCATCCGGTCCGGGCTGAACGCGCTGCGCAGCGACCTGCTGGACGAGCCGGTCGACCGAGCCTCCCGGCTCCGCCGCGAGGGGAACCGGCGTCGGCGCAACCACATGGGCCTCGCCGCGCTGTGCTCGCTCGCTCTCGTCATCGGAGCGGGCGCGCTCACTGCGGCACAGCCCGAGCGGGTCTCGGCCCAAGGACCCGACGACGGCGGCTCCGCCCCGAGCCGGACCGAGGAGCCCGGCACAACACCTGGCCCGGCCGAGCAGATCGACGACTCCGTGCTCGCCCCGCTCACCGCCGTCGAACGCCTGACCTACAAGAACCCCTGGCGGCTGGAGGGGACATCGACCGACTTCGGCACGTCGGCGCCGTACGACGAGTGCCTGCAGGCAGTCCCGCGCGACAAGCGGGCCGCGCACTTCTACGTGCGGACCTTCCGGTCCGGAGCGGGCCAACATCCGACCATCGCCACCGAGTCGATGGAGGTCTCCACGCTCGATCCAGGCCGCTGACCGCACCTACGAGCGCCTGGTCCGGGACTTCTCGGCCTGCAAGGCCAACAACCACCAGATCAAGGGCTACAGCGCCGTACGCGGAGTCGGTGACGTGTCCTCCCTCATCTCGTTGAAGTACGTCGACGAACGTGGAGTGCACGACCAGCTCATCGGCATCAGCCAGACCGGCCTGGCGACGATCGTCTGGGTGGTCGACACCCCGAACGCCCGGGCCGCCTCCCCCAAGGAGCTCGTCCGGCTGATGGCCTCCTCGGTGCAGTCGGTCTGCCCGCAGAGCATGGGCGGTTGTTCGCGAAGGCCCTTCCTCATCGTCGGTCAGGTGCCTCCGAAGATCGACCGAGCCCAGGGCTTCCTGACCGCCCTGGACCTTCCCGTCTTCGACGGGTTGACCGAGCCGTGGGTGGCCACCTCCCCGAGCGCGGTCCGCAACAACCCGGCGTCGACGGGCTGCGACGCAGCCGACTTCGTGGGTGCCCGGGCCAAGCGGATCGAAGCGCGCAGCTTCGTGGTGCCCAGCGACCGCACGCTGGCGACGATCTTCGGCATGACCGAGACCCGCGGAGTCTTCGCCAGCGTCGACGCCGCCAACGAGTTCCTCCGTCAGGTGACGGTGAACGTGCGGCGCTGCCACGACCGGCAGCTCTCGCTCTCGGTCACGTCGGCGCAGACGTTCCCGCTGGAGCAGGGTGTGGCCAAGGTCTGGACGATCAAGCTGGAAGCGTCGCGGTCACGTGACCTGACGTTCAAGGTGGGGCTGTTCCGCGTCGGGACCACGGTGGGGCAGGTCACGTTCACACCTACGCCGCGCTACGACCTCACCCTCGACGAGTACGACGCCGTGGTCCGTCGCGCGGCTCTGCGCGCCACCCAGAACTAGCCGACCGTCGGCAGCCGCGGATCAGGCCAGCAGGTCCCGCATCAGCTGCGCGGTGGCCGACGGTGTCTTTCCGACCTTGACCCCGGCGGCTTCGAGCGCTTCCTTCTTGGCCTCGGCCGTCCCGGACGAACCGGACACGATCGCACCGGCGTGCCCCATCGTCTTGCCCTCCGGAGCCGTGAAGCCGGCGACGTACCCGACCACGGGCTTGCTGATGTGCTCCTTGATGTAGTCCGCAGCGCGTTCCTCCGCGTCGCCACCGATCTCACCGATCATCACGATCGCGTCGGTCTCCGGGTCGTCCTCGAAGGCCTGGAGAGCGTCGATGTGGGTCGTCCCGATGATCGGGTCACCGCCGATGCCGACCGCCGAGGAGAATCCGAAGTCCCTCAGCTCGTACATCATCTGGTAGGTCAGCGTGCCCGACTTCGACACGAGACCGATCCGGCCCGCCTTGGTGATGTCGGCCGGGATGATGCCCGCGTTGGACTTGCCGGGGCTGATCAGACCGGGACAGTTCGGCCCGATGATCCGGGAGCCGCCCTGGGACTGCGCGTAGGCGAAGAACTCCGCGGTGTCCTTCACGGGCACGCCCTCCGTGATCACCACGATCAGCGGGATGCCGGCGTCGACGGACTCGACCACAGCGCCCTTGGTGAACTTCGGCGGGACGAAGACGACGCTGACGTCGGCCCCGGTGGCCTCGACCGCCTCGGCAACAGAGCCGTAGACCGCGACGGTCGCGCCGCCGAACTCGACGCTCTGGCCGCCCTTGCCGGGCGTCACGCCGCCGACCACGTTCGTCCCCGAGTCGAGCATCCGTTGGGTGTGCTTCGAGCCCTCGGAACCCGTCATGCCCTGCACGATGACCTTGCTGGATTCGGTCAAGAAGATCGCCATGGTCGCCTTACCTCGCTGCCAGTTCAGCGGCGCGGTCGGCCGCGCCGTCCATCGTGTCGACCATCGTCACCAGAGGGTGGCCGGCATCCTCGAGGATGCGCCGGCCTTCTTCGACGTTGTTGCCGTCGAGGCGGACGACGAGCGGCTTGTTGGCCTCGTCACCGAGCAGGTCCAGCGCCGCGACGATGCCGTTGGCGACAGCGTCGCAGGACGTGATTCCGCCGAAGACGTTCACGAACACACTCTTGACCTGGGGGTCTCCGAGGATGATGTGCAGCCCGTCGGCCATCACCTCTGCCGACGCACCGCCGCCGATGTCCAGGAAGTTCGCCGGCTTCACTCCGCCGTGCTGCTCCCCGGCATACGCCACGACATCGAGCGTCGACATGACGAGCCCCGCGCCGTTGCCGATGATGCCGACCGAACCGTCGAGCTTGACGTAGTTGAGGCCCTTCTCCTTCGCCTGGGCCTCGAGCGGGTCAGCGGCCGCCTTGTCCTCGAACGCAGCGTGGTCGCTGTGCCGGAAGTCTGCGTTGTCATCGAGGGTGACCTTGCCGTCGAGGGCGTCGAGATGGCCGTCGGCGAGCTTGACGAGCGGGTTGACCTCGACGAGCGAGGCGTCCTCCTCGACGAACACCTTCCACAGCAGCTTGGCCACCTCGACCGCCTCGTCGGCGACCCCGGCATCGAAGCCGGTGGCGGCGACGATCTCGCGGGCCTTCGCGTCGTCCACGCCGACCAGCGGGTCGATGCCCACCCTGGCGATCGCGTCGGGGTTCTCATGCGCGGTGACCTCGATCTCGACACCACCCTCGGTGCTGGCGATGCAGAGGTACTGGCGGGCCGTTCGATCGACGAGGTAGGAGAAGTAGTACTCCTCGGCGATGTCAGCGGTCGGCGCGACCAACACACGGTGCACCGTATGCCCCTTGATGTCCATGCCGAGGATCTCGCCGGCCTTGGCGACCGCGTCGTCGGGGTTCTCCGCCAGCTTGACGCCGCCCGCCTTGCCGCGGCCACCGACCTTGACCTGCGCCTTGACCACGACCTTGCCCCCGAGCGCCTCGGCGGCTGCGCGGGCATCCTCGGCGTTCTCGACCACGGTGCCCATCGACACCGGCACGTCGTGCTTCGCGAAGAGCTGCTTCGCCTGGTACTCCATCAGGTCCACGGGTGTGCTCCCAGATAGTGGCGCGGTTGACGCGCGGGTACGTGCATGTCCGTCCCCGACGCGGTCCTGCGCCGCAGGTGGAATCTCCATGGGAGCCTAGCCAGCATGGACCCGTTCGGCAGACTCGGGGTCACGCCTCACCGGATCAGGAGCGCGCCAGCATGACCGACCCGTCCACCGCCATGATGACCTCGCGCACTGTGGACTCAGGGAACCTTCCGATCGCGGTGTGGGAAGGACCGCGCAACGGTCCGACGACCGTGTTCGTCCACGGCTACCCCGACACCCACGTCGTCTGGGACCGCGTGGTCCGCAGGCTGGTCGAGACGCACCACTGCGTCACGTACGACGTCCGCGGCGCGGGTGCGTCGGGGGTCCCCACCTCCCGTGCGGGCTATCAGCTCACGCACCTGCGCGCCGACCTGATCGCCGTCCTCGACGCCGTGTCGCCCGACCGACCCGTCCACCTGGTCGGCCATGACTGGGGTTCGATCCAGGCCTGGGACGCCGTCATCCGGGCCGGCTCCGAGCCCGCGCTGGCCGGTCGGATCGCGTCGTACACCTCGATCAGCGGCCCGTGCCTGGACCACGTCAGCGCCTGGGCGCGAGCGGCCTGGCGCGGCGGGTGGACCCGCAGGCGTGAGGCCCTCGGACAGCTGCGGAGGTCCTGGTACGTCCTGGCCTTCCAAGTTCCGCTGCTTCCCGAGCTCGTGCTGCGCCGGATCAACCGGCGTCTGGTCCGGACACGACAGCGCGGCACCTACCACTTTGCTCCGAGCCTGCCCGAGGACGCTGCGCGAGGCGTCAACCTCTACCGGGCGAACATCTTGACGAACCGGCCGCGGACTCCCGGCGGGCCCTTCACCGACCTGCCGGTACAGCTGATCGTGCCGCTCCGCGACGCGTACGTGACACCGGTGTTCTACCGCGACCTGCACCGTTTCGTGAGCCGCCTCACCCGGGTCGAGCTCGACGCCGGTCACTGGGCGCCACACACCCGGGCCGACGAGGTCGCGCGGCTCGTCCGTGCCTTCGTGAGCGAGCACGCAGCCGGCTGAGACGAGCGGGATGCGCTAACCCGGCGCAAACTGGCTCGTTGAACACAGACGTGCCAGCCGCCCGAGGCGGCGCCGACCCAGTCACCGGAGGAACCGTGCGCTTCACCAACCCGGCCAGCCCTCGTCGCACCTCGCTGCTCGTTGCGGGCCTGGCCGGCCTGCTCGCGGTCACGCTGGTCACACCGGTCGATGCCGCCGGGGTCGATGCCGCAGCGGCCCAGGGCGCGCCGGAGAGGTCACCGTCGGCCGCTAGCGCCGCAGTCTCGGCTCCCAGCCGGCAGGCGGCGGGAAGCCGGACGTTCACCAAGCGGGCCATCACGATCCCGGTCAAGGTCGGCCCCCACCGCGACACCTCGTGCACGATCGCGGCTGACCTCTACCGGCCTCGCGGCGTCGACCGCCGACACCGGGCGCCGGCGATCCTGACCACCAACGGCTTCGGTGGTGCCAAGGACGACTCCAACCAGCGCGGGATCGGCAAGGGGTTCGCGCAGGAGGGCTACGTCGTGCTGAGCTACTCCGGGCTCGGCTTCGGTGGCTCCAGCTGCAAGATCTACCTGGACAACCCGGCGTACGACGGCAAGGCCGGCAAGCAGCTGGTGAGCGTGCTCAACGGCTCCAAGAGGGCTTTCGACGAGAAAACGGGCAAGGGCTTCCGGGTCCGCTTCGTGGCCCACGAGAGGCCGGGCGACCCGCGCGTCGGCATGGTCGGCGGCTCGTACGGCGGTCAGATCCAGTACGCCGTGGCCAAGCAGGACCCGCGCGTCGATGCGCTGATCCCGATCATCACCTGGAACGACCTCAGCTACTCGCTGGCGCCGAACAACACCAGCATCGGCCGTCACGTCAGCTATCGGACCCCCGGCGTGCACAAGAAGCAGTGGACGAGCTTCTTCTTCGCGGTCGGGATCAGCGACGGTGCGTCCGGCGCATCGGTGGACCCCAGCCGCAACGCCGGGTGCCCGAACTTCGACGACCGCGCCTGCCAGGCCAAGGCGCAGCTCGACGCCGAGGGTTACCCGAACGCGACCACGCGGGGCTTCGCACGCCGGGCCTCGGTGTCGTCCTATGCGAAGGACATCGACGTCCCCACCCTGCTGGTGCAGGGTCAGAAGGACACCCTGTTCAACCTCCAGGAAGCGGTCGCGACCTACCGGATGCTGCGCAGCCACGGCACGCCGACCCGGATGATCTGGCAGTCGTGGGGTCACTCCGAAGGTGGACACCCAGCGCCGGGCGAGATCGACCTGAACGCGTCGTCGATCCGTGACACGCTGCTCGGCCGGCGTTTCCTGCACTGGATGAACCACTACGTGCGAGGTCACCGGGCCGCTCCGGTCGGTCCGCGGTTCTGCTACTTCCGGGACTGGGTGCACTACGACACGACGCCCGCGAGGGCCGGACACGCCATCGCCAAGGCGTATGCCTGTCACGACCACTACACCGGCGCTCGACGCAACCAGCCGCTGTTCTTCTCCGGCAGCGACCAGCTCGTGAAGCGGGCGGGTGGCGTCACCGCCGGAAGCGCGTCGTACACGAACTCGCCCGGCGCGGCGACGAGCTACAGCGAGACGTCGGCGCTCGAGGGAGTCACGGTGAACAACCCGCCCAGCGACGCCGATGGCACGTACGCCGCGTTCACCACGCGGCCGCTGGACGAGCCGGCGAACATCGTCGGCACACCGTCCTTGACCTTGCACCTGGACGCTCCGGTCGCCGCCGCCAGCCAGTCCGCCGATCCGGGTACGCATCTGATCCTGTTCGCGAAGATCTACGACGTCGCCCCGGACGGCACGGTGACGCTGCACAACCGGTTGATCTCCCCGGTCCGGGTGACGGACGTGACCAAGCCGGTGCAGGTCGAGCTGCCTGGCGTGGTGCAGCGAGTCAAGGCCGGCCACCGGATCCGGGTCGTGATCGCCGCCAGCGACACGGCGTACGCCAACAACGCCGTCACCGAGCCGGTGACCGTGAAGACCTCCCCCACCCACCCCAGCGTGCTTCGCCTGCCGCTCGCCACCGGCCGCATCCACCTCCGCTAGCCCGTTCAACCGTCACTTGTGGTTCCTTCTCAGCCCCTTGTGGTTGTTGCACGACAACCACAAGCGCCGCAGAAGGAACCACAACTGACGGCTCAACGAGGCTGATACGAGGCTGAGAGCGCGTAGCAGGAGGACCACCTGCGCGGTAGAAAGGCCACGTGCTCAGGTTCTACATCGTCGGGGCGCTCGTCGTGGCCGGGGCGCTGGTCACACTTGCCGCTGTCATCGGGTCCACGGGCTGGTGGGTGCTGCTGGCGCTCATCGCGTTCCTCGTGGCGGTCGGAGTCTACGACCTGGTTCAGAAGAAGCACTCGATCCTGCGCAACTACCCGGTGCTCGGCCACATGCGGTTCCTCCTCGAGGACCTCCGGCCGGAGCTTCAGCAGTACTTCATCGAGCGCAACTACGACGGCCGGCCCTACGACCGGGACATCCGCACCGTCATCTACGAACGCGCCAAGGGCATCCATGGCGAGCAGGCGTTCGGCACGGAGCGAGACGTCAACGAGATCGGCTACGAGTACCTGGTCCACTCGACGAAGCCGGTCGACCCTCCCGATGACCCGCCGCGTGTTCTGGTCGGGGGCCCGGACTGCACCCAGCCTTACAGCATGGCCCTGCTCAACGTGTCGGCGATGAGCTTCGGCGCCTTGTCCGCCAACGCACTTCTCGCACTCAACTCGGGCGCCGCGATGGGCGGCTTCGCGCACGACACCGGCGAGGGTGGCCTCACCGATTACCACCTGCGCAACGGCGGTGACCTGGTCTGGGAGATCGGCAGCGGCTACTTCGGGTGCCGCACCGAGGACGGCCGGTTCGACGCCCACATGTTCGCTGACAAGGTCGCGCACCCCCACGTCAAGTGTGTGTCGCTCAAGCTCAGCCAGGGCGCCAAACCGGGGATCGGAGGGGTCCTCCCAGGTGCGAAGGTGACCAAGGAGATCGCCGACGCGCGAGGCGTTCCGCAGGGCGAGAAGTGCGTCAGCCCGTCGTACCACACCGCCTTCTCCACGCCACGCGAACTCGTGGCGTTCATCGCGCGGATGCGCGAGCTGGCCGGGGGCAAGCCGACCGGCTTCAAGCTGTGCGTGGGGGCACGACGTGACGTGCTGGCGATCTGCAAGGCGATGCGCGAGGAGGGGGTCACGCCGGACTTCATCGTGGTCGACGGCGCCGAGGGCGGAACGGGCGCGGCCCCGCTGGAGTACGAGGATCACATCGGAACCCCGCTCACCGAAGGCCTGATGGCGGTGCACAACGCGCTGGTCGGGACCGGCCTGCGCGACCGCATCAGCGTCGGCGCGAGCGGAAAGGTCGCCGCCGGCAACGACATCGTCAAGCGGATCATCCAGGGCGCCGACTACACCAACGCCGCCCGCGCGATGATGATGGCGGCCGGGTGCATCCAGGCACAGCGGTGTCATACGAACACGTGTCCGGTCGGCGTCGCGACGCAGGACCCCAAACGGGCGCGGGCTCTGGACGTCGGCGACAAGAGCCATCGCGTACGCCGCTACCAGGACGCGACGGTACGTCAGGCAAGCCAGATCATCGCCTCGATGGGGCTGCACGGGCCCGACGGTCTGACGCCACACCACCTTCGTCGGCGGATCGACCACACCACGACGGCGTCGTACGCCCAGCTCTTCGAGTGGCTCGAGCCGGACGAACTGCTGCACGGCGCCCCGCAGAGCTGGGCCGACGACTGGGAAGCGGCCGACCCGGACCAGTTCTGATCCGGCACGACGCTTGAAGCACGTCCGTTCGGGAACTGCCCGACCGACCACCATCGAGGAGGACCAGCTGTGACCACTGTGGCCGAACTGATCGTCACCGCCCTCGCCGAGCACGGCGTCCGGAACGTCTGGGGGGTCGTCGGAGACGCCCTCAACCCGGTGACCGACGCGATCCGGCGCGAGGAGCGGCTGGAGTGGATCGGGGTCAGGCACGAGGAGGTCGGCGCGTTCGCAGCGGGGGCGCAGGCGCAGCTGACGGGTGGCCTCGGAGTCTGCATGGGCACGGTCGGGCCTGGTTCGGTCCACCTGCTCAACGGGCTGTACGACGCGAAGAAGTCCCACGCGCCGGTCCTGGCGATCTGTGGCCAGGTCCCACTCGCGGAGATGGGGAGCGACTACTTCCAGGAGGTCGACAACGATCTGCTGTTCGCCGATGTCTCGGTCTTCGCCCGGACGGTCACCAGCGCGAGCCAGATGCCGCAGCTGCTCGAGCAGGCCGTCAACGCCGCTCTGCAACAGCAGGGTGTGGCCGTGCTGACGCTGCCCGGCGACGTCGGCGGTCTCGACGTCGGCAAACACACACCGCTGCCGCGCTTCGTCGCATCGCGTCGTCCAACAGCCCCGGCTCCGGACGATCTCGCCGAGGCCGCCGGTTTGATCAACGAGGCCGACCGGGTGTCCCTGCTCGTGGGCATCGGAGCCCGAGAAGCACGCGAGCAGGTGTTGGCCCTCGCGGAGACATGCCAAGCGCCGATGGTGCTGACCCTGAAGGCGAAGGAGGGCCTGGAGCGCGACAACCCCTTCCAGGTCGGCCAGAACGGTCTGATCGGCAACCCGGCGGCGGCGAAGGCGTTCGACGACTGCGACGTGTTGGTGATGATCGGTACGGACTTTCCCTACCGGGAGTTCTACCCCGGTGGCACGAAGGTGATCCAGATCGATGCCAAGGCCGAGCACATCGGACGGCGTACGGCGGTCGATGTCGGGCTCGTGGGCCACGCCATTCCTACGGTGCAGGCTCTGCTGCCACTGCTGACCGCCGAGCACGACTCCGATCATCTCGAGAGCACGCGATCGTCGTACCAGAGCTGGGTCGAGCGCCAGCGCAAGCTCGTCGATCCTGACTACGACGAGAAGCCGGTGGGGTTCTTTCGTCGCAAGCTCGACAACACCGAGGACCGAATCCGTCCGGAGGTGCTGGCCGCGAGCGTGGACCGGCACGCCGCCGATGACGCCATCTTCACCAGCGACACCGGGATGTCGACGGTCTGGCTCTCGCGGTTCGTGACGATGCGCGGCAGTCGACGGCTGCTGGGCAGCTACAACCTGGGCTCGATGGCGAACGCGATGCCCCAGGCGCTGGGCGCGCAGGCGCTCGACCGGAACCGCCAGGTGATCGCCTTCTGCGGTGACGGCGGTCTCACGATGCTGATGGGTGACCTGATCACGGCGGTCAGCCACGACCTGCCGGTGACGTTCGTGGTGTTCGACAACGGCCGACTCGGGATGGTGAAGCTCGAGCAGGAGCAGGGGAGTCTTCCGGAGTTCGGCACGGTGCTGCAGAACCCCGATCTGGCCGCCGTGGCGACGGCCATGGGCCTGCACGGCATCAAGGTGACCGATCCCGACGAGGTCGACTCCGCGGTCCAGGAGGCGCTGTCCACCCGTGGACCGGTGTTGCTGGACGTCGAGACGAACGCCGAGGAGGTCGCCGTACCCCCGAAGCCGAGCCTGGACCAGGCCTGGGGCTTCGCGATCGCCAAGGTCCGCGAGTCGCTCGTCAGCCCAGGAGCGGACTAGCCCTGCCCCGTTCAACCGTCACTTGTGGTTCCTTGTCAGCCCCTTGTGGTTGTTGACCGACAACCACAAGGGCCGGAGAAGGAACCACAAGTGACGGCTCAACGAACTGCGGCCTCGACCCAGTCGACGACTTCCTGCGTCTTGGTACCGGGCGTGAAGATCTTGGCGACACCGGCCTGTTCGAGCAGCGGAATGTCGTCCTCGGGGATGATCCCGCCTCCGAACACCACGATGTCCTTGGCGTCACGCTCGTCGAGCAGCGCGATCACCTTCTGGAAGAGGGTCATGTGCGCGCCGGACAGCACCGAGAGGCCGATGATGTCGGCGTCTTCCTGAATGGCGGTCTCGACGATCTGCTGCGGCGACTGGTGCAGACCGGTGTAGATGACCTCCATGCCCGCGTCACGCAGCGCCCGCGCGATGACCTTGGCTCCGCGGTCGTGGCCGTCGAGGCCCGGCTTGGCAACCACCACGCGAATCGGGGCCATCAGTTGTTCACGCACCTCTCGTGGGAGCGCCGGACGGCGCAGCTGCAACGCCTGCAGACTAACCAATGTGCCGCTCCCGACACAGCGTGGGTCGGGCCGCCTTGAGGTGCCGACGAGGGCTCGGATCGGTACTGTGCCTTCCCACGGGACGTGTGACAGCAGCCATCACCGCCTCGCGTGCAGGAGTCGGCTGGCCGGAAGGAACGGTGAGTCAGCGGTGCTGAGGACTGCGGGTCGAGCCGTCGCGGCGCTGTCGACGCTGTCCGGCCTTGCCGTGGAGATCGGCTGGGTGAGCGCCCACGCGGCGATCTACCCGCTCGGCCTGCTGCGCGACCGCGGTGACGACCCCGACCCGAACCGGTTCCGCTTCGGCGACCTGCCCCTGGCGCAACGTCAGCTGATCGGAGCCGACGTCCAGGCGGCGTCGACCCCGATCGTGCTCATCCACGGGATCGTCGACAACCGGACGATCTTCACGATGATGCGACGGGGCTTGCGTCGGCGCGGCTTCGCGTGCATCCGCTCCTTCTCGTACGGCCCACACACCAACGACCTGCGCGCGACGGCCGAGCGCTTCGGCAGCTACATCGAGGACCTGGTCGAGGAGACCGGCTGTGACCGCATCCACGTGATCGGTCACTCGCTCGGTGGCCTGATCGCGCGGTACTACGTCCAGCGGCTCGGCGGAGATGCCAGGGTCTCGACCCTCGTCACCTTGGGGACGCCCCACCAGGGCACGCTGGCGGCCCGGCTGCTCCCCAACCGACTGGTGCGGCAGCTGCGACCCGGCAGCGATGTGCTCGCCGAGCTGGCGGAGCCGGCCACGTGTACGACGCGCGTGCTGGCGTTCTACAGCGACATCGACCAGCTGATCGTTCCGGCACGTAACGCCCGGCTCGAGCATCCGGACCTGACGGTCCACAACGTCTTGGTACGTGGCGTCGGGCACCTCTCGTTGCCGATCAGCGGCCGGATCGTGCATGAGACGTGCACCACCCTGGCGTTGTCCACGCGCGGCCTCCACCCGACGGCCAATTCGCCCATCGGGACAGAACACGGACAACGCCGCTCCTCCGCGTGACCATCGGCCACACGGATGGTGACCATGGGTCACCTGGACTACGCAATCGGTGACCGAACGGACGGTTTTCGTCGGGACCTCGGGCTAACCCCGGGGGATTCCCACCGTTGAACGGGGTGTGGGTTTCATAACCCGTTGTCATTCCGTTACCCTCGGATCTTCGTGCCCCCTTGGGCCCGTCCCCGACTGACCTTCGTACCCCTGCCGGAAGGACCCGACGCGTGTCTTCGCATCGTGCTGACAAGCACCGTGCCGCTCGGACTTCCGTGACCCCCTCACGCGGCTCCTCGCGTACGACGTCTGGCGCCACGCCTTCGCCGACCTCGACCCGCGCGGGCGCACGCCGGCAGGGTCGCCGGGCAGCGGCCAAGCGGTCGCTTCCGACGCTCCGCCCGGCCGGCCTCTCGCTGTCGTCGATGATCGGTGGCGGGGCACTGCTGGTGGCAGCGATCGGAGCCGCCAGCGCGGGGCAGGCGATCTCCTCCGGTGACACCACTCCCACCGCCTCACACAGCCGCGGCAGCTACGTCGCCAACCTCTCCGCCGCTTCCCTCGAAGGCCGGGACGCGACCCAGGTCAGCCGGTCCGGCGCTCGACCGAGCGTCAGCAACGGTCCGTCGCTGACCACCAAGGCCGAGCGCCAGGCACAGGCTCGGGTCACCGTCTTGCGCAACGCCGCCAACGACGCCCAGGACTACGCCAAGGAGCTGTCCAGCGACCAGTGGGTGCTCCCGACCAGCGGCTTCCACATCTCCGTCTGGTTCGGCGAGGCGGGCGGCTACTGGTCGTCCGGCTACCACACCGGCATCGACTTCGCGACGGCGTACGGCACTCCGGCTGTCGCGGTCGGCAACGCCACGGTCGTCCAGACCGGGTGGGACGGCCCCTACGGCAACCAGGTCCGCCTGCAGTTCGATAACGGCGACCAGGTCTGGTACAACCACCTGTCCGCGATCGAGGTCACCGTCGGCCAGAGCGTGCTGAAGGGCCAGGAGATCGGACGCGTTGGCGACACCGGCAACGCCTACGGCTATCACCTGCACTTCGAGTACCGGCTGGCCTCCGACCTCGACAACGGCGTCGACCCGCTGCCGTACTTCCTCGAGCACGGCATCTCGTTGAGCTGACGCGCCGTACCCCGGTCGAGCCCCTCGGCCGCCGAGCCGCCGACCTGGTGCTGCCGTCCGGCGAGCCCGGGAATGTCCGGTCCACTCCGTAGGATGAGAGTCAACATGTCTGCGCTCATCCCGCTCCCGCCACTGGTCGACCCTCCGCGTCACTCCGACACCGGTGACGGAGCCGACCCGCTCGACGGCGAGGGCCGATCCGCGCCGACGCCAGCCGACGGCCGAGGACCTGCTCGACGGACTCAACCCGTCCCAGCGGGAAGCAGTCACCCGAGAAGGCTCCGCGCTGCTCGTGGTGGCCGGCGCCGGGTCCGGCAAGACCCGCGTCCTGACCCGCCGCATTGCCTGGCTGCTCTCCCAGCGCAAGGCGCATCCAGGATCGATCCTGGCCATCACGTTCACCAACAAGGCCGCCGCAGAGATGCGCGAACGGGTTGAGGAGCTCGTGGGCGGTCGGGCCAAGATCATGTGGGTCTCGACGTTCCACTCCTCCTGCGTGCGCATCCTGCGACGCGAGGTCAGCCGGATCGGCTACGGCTCGAACTTCTCCATCTACGACGACGCCGACGCCCGTCGGCTGATGGGCCTGGTCTGTCGCGACCTCGACCTCGACCAGAAGCGCTACGCGCCGCGGGCCGTGCTCAACTGGGTCAGCAACTGCAAGAACGAGCTGCTCGACCCCGAAGCGGCCGCGGCCAAGGCCAACAACCACCTCGAGCGGACCTTCGCCGAGTGCTATGCGACCTACCAGGCCAGGCTCCGGGCCGCGAACGCCTTGGACTTCGACGACCTGATCATGACCACGGTCCACCTGTTCCAGGCCTTCCCCGAGGTCCGTGAGACCTACCGGCGGCGGTTCCGCCACGTCTTGGTCGACGAGTACCAGGACACCAACCACGCGCAGTACGTCCTGGTGCGTGAGCTGTGTGGGGCCGGACCCACCCGGCGTACGGTCGACGGCGACCTCGTCGGCGCGGACTCGGGGGGAATGACCGGTGAGGACCCGGACGCGCCGGCCGTCGAGCCCGCCGAGCTGATGGTGGTCGGAGACGCCGACCAGTCCATCTATGCGTTCCGCGGGGCCAACATCCGCAACATCTTGGCGTTCGAGGAGGACTTCCCCGACGCCGAGACGATCATGCTCGAGCAGAACTATCGCTCCACCCAGACCATCTTGTCGGCGGCCAACGCCGTCATCGCCCGCAACCAGGGCCGCAAGGCCAAGAACCTGTGGTCCGACGCCGGTGACGGCGAGCAGATCGTCGGCTACGTGGCCGACAACGAGCACGACGAGGCACAGTTCGTCGCGGAGGAGATCGACCGTCTTACCGATGAACGGCTCGCGCGGCCCGGCGAGGTGGCGGTCTTCTACCGGACCAACGCGCAGAGCCGGGTCTTCGAGGAAGTGTTCATCCGGGTCGGGCTGCCGTACAAGGTGGTCGGCGGCGTCCGCTTCTACGAACGCCGCGAGGTCCGTGACGCCTTGGCTTACCTACGGATGCTGGTCAACCCTGATGACACCGTCTCGCTGAGGCGCATCCTCAACACTCCGAAGCGGGGCATCGGCGAACGCGCCGAGGCGTGCGTCGAGGTGCTCTCGCAGCGCACGGGCACGTCGTTCTGGGAGGCGCTGCGCAAGGCGGAGGACGCGCCGGCGATCGCGACGCGGTCGCTGAAGAACATCGAGGCCTTCGTGGCGATGATCGAGGAGCTGCAGGGGCTCGTCGAGTCGGGGGCGCGTCCGGACGAGGTGCTCGAGGCCGTGCTGACGAAGTCCGGCTACCTGGCCGAGCTCGAGGAGTCCGACGACCCCCAGGACGAGACGCGGGTCGAAAACCTCGGTGAGCTGGTCGCGGTCGCGCGGGAGTTCGCCGACGAGATCGAGGAGGCCACGCTGGGCGACTTCCTCGAACGTGTCGCGCTGGTCGCGGACTCCGACCAGATCCCCGACGAGGACGAGTCCGGAGGCGTCGTCACCTTGATGACGCTGCACACGGCCAAGGGGCTGGAGTTCCCGGTCGTCTTCCTGACCGGTCTCGAGGACGGGATCTTCCCGCACTCGCGCTCGCTCGGTGACCAGCCTGAGCTGGAGGAGGAGCGTCGGCTGGCCTACGTCGGCCTGACCCGTGCCCAGCAGCGCCTCTACGTCTCCCGCGCCGTGGTCCGATCCGCCTGGGGCGCGCCACAGCACAACCCGGCGTCACGCTTCCTGGAGGAGCTGCCCGCGACCCTGATCGACTGGAAGCGCACCGAAGCCGCTCAGACCGCTTGGGGCTCGTCCTCGGCCTCCAGCCGGTACGCCGACCAGGGTGGCTACATCCCGGCCTCGCAAGCCACCATGCGCCGCCGCTCAGCCAACACGCCACCGCCCAAGCCGACGGCGGGCACGCGACCTGTTCCTTCGCTGGAGCCCGGCGACCGGGTCGTGCACGACTCCTTCGGGATGGGCACGGTGGTCACCGTCGAGGGGGTCGCTGACAAGGCGGTCGCGTCCATCGACTTCGGCTCGAGCGGGGTCAAGCGGCTGCTGCTGCGCTACTCCCCGGTCGAGAAGCTCTGACCTGGCCTGAGCACACCGCCGCCACGGGACGTCCACCTCGACGCAGCGGCGGCGCCGAGCATGCTGAGGCTCTATGTTCGACGGCATGACGCACGACACACCGACTCGTCTGCTGGCCCTCGGCGGGGATCGGGAGCTCGCGGTCTGGGAAGGCGGCCACCCGGACGGCGTACCGATCGTGTTTCACCCCGGAACCCCCTCGGGCCGGTTGCAGGCGGTATTCGGCGAGGAGGCCGCGCGCCGGCAGGGGGTGCGGCTGGTCTCCGTCAATCGTCCGGGCTACGGGCGCTCGACCGACACCCCACCTGGTCTGGCCTCGGTAGGCCTGGACACGCTTCGCGTGGCCGAGGCTCTGGACATCGATGCGTTCGCTGTCCTGGGAGCGTCGGGTGGCGGTCCCTACGCCCTGGCAACGGGACTGGCCGACCCGATGAGGGTTCGAGCCGTCGGGCTGGCCGCGGGGGTCGGTCCGTGGCGGCTGATCGAGCCGCCGGACAGCGAGGACCCCGACCTTCCGCTGCTGGCCCGTGCCGACGCAGGGGACGTCTCGGGAGCGCTGGACGGCTTCCGCGAACAGGGCAGCGTTGCCTTCGGCCGCGTGCTCGCACTACCCGACGAGGCCATGGTCGAGGCGTTCTTCGCAGACGCGCCCGAGGCTGACCTGGCCTGGCTCGACGGGACTGCCAAGAAACTCTGGGCTGCGGATCTCCGAGACGCGCTGCAGAGCTATGACGGGTATGCCCGCGACAATGTCTCCTGGGGAGGCGACTGGGACATCGACCCCTCACGACTCGCTGTGCCCAGCTGGCTCTGGTACGGCGACCAGGACCGGATGGTCGCGCCCTCGCACGGCCGTTGGCTCGCCGAGCGCATCCCCGGCTCGACACTCGTCATCCGGGCCGGCAAGGGCCATGGCGGCACGATCTTCGAGTACTGGGACGACATGCTCGCCACCCTGCGCGATCAGGTGATGCCCCGCGACCCGGGGCTAGCGACCGACGATCACCAGAAGACGGCGACCGCGACGTTGCCGACGGTCAACAGCAAGATCCCCATGAAGAGCCCGGACGGGACCACGTCCTTGCGCCGGTTGATCCAGCACAGCACAGCCACGACGAGCCCCACCGCGAGCTTGACCCCGACCTTGGTGTGGTCGATCGGGTCGTCCTGGCCCTCGATGACGCCGACGAGGAGCAGCCCGCTGACCACCTGGGTCAAGGCGCCGTGCAGCATCGCGGAGTTCACCACGTGGTCCGCGTCGCGCACCTGCACCAGAGCCCCACCGAGCAGGCTGGCCATTCCGAGCAGGTGGATGAAGACCAGCGCGTCGCGGATGAAGTCCATCAGCCAGAGCCCTTCTGCGTGTCCACCAGGTCGTCGTACTCGGGGTGCTTCTGCAGGAAGCGTTTCACGAACGGGCACAGCGGACGCAACGCCATGCCGGTGTCGCGCACGATGTCGAGCACGTGGGAGACCAGCCGCTCACCGAGACCCTGCCCGCCGTGCTCGGGGCCGACCTCGGTGTGCAGCGCCGTGAAGGTGTCACCGCGGACGGAGTAGTCGAGGAACCCGACCCGTACGCCGTCGACGTGCAGCTCGAAGCGCGACTCTTCAGCGACGTCGATGATCTCGATCTTCGACTCGGGCGCGGGGTCGCTCACGTCGGCGAAACTAGCGAGCCCGGCGGTTCACAGCAACCGTCGCTCGTTGGCCCAGCGGGTGAGCTCGTGACGCGAGGACAGCTGCAGCTTGCGCAGCACACTCGACACGTGCGTCTCGACGGTCTTGATCGAGATGAACAGCGCCGACGCCACCTCCTTGTAGGCATAGCCGCGGGCGATCAGCCGCATCACCTCACGCTCGCGCTCGGTCAGCCGGTCGAGGTCCTCGTCGACGTCGGCCACGTCGATCTGACCGGCGAAAGCGTCGAGCACGAAGCCGGCCAACCGCGGGGAGAACACCGCGTCCCCATCATTGACCCGGCGAATCGCCGCGACCAGCTCTGGACCGGTGATGTTCTTGGTGACGTAGCCGCGCGCCCCGCCACGGATCACCGCGATCACGTCCTCGGCCGCGTCGGACACGCTGAGCGCAAGGAACCGCACCGTGGGATGGCGGGTCGCGGTGCGCCGCAGCACCTCAGTCCCACCACCACCGGGGAGGTGGACGTCGAGCAGCACGACGTCCGGCACGTGCTGGTCGATCGTGACGACCGCCTCATCGACGTCAGCGGCCTCGGCGACGATGTCGACGGAGTGGCCGAGCTCGGCTCGCACGCCAGTCCTGAACATCGCGTGGTCGTCGACCAGGACGACACGGAGCGACGACGGCGCCGTGCTGAGCGAGGTGGTGTCGGGAGATGGCACGGTCAGCCTCCTGAGGATGGGGCAACGGGGGTCACGGGCATCACCAGGCGGACCTCTGTGCCGGTGGGAGTGCTGGTCAGCTCGGCGGTCCCGCCATGGCGTTGCACACGGTCCAGGATCGAACGGCGTACGCCGAGACGGTCCTCCGGTACGCCGTCGAGGTCGAAGCCCCTCCCGCGGTCTCGCACGAAGACCTCGAGCTCGCGCTCGGTGGCCTCGACATACACGTCGATCCGTGAGGCGCCGGAGTGCCGGGCAGCGTTGACCATCGCCTCTCGGGCAGCGGCGACCACCGCCGAGGTCGCAGGTCGGATCGGGCCGTCGCCGACGGCCACCAGCTCGATCGGGACGTGGTGCGCCAGCTCGACCTCCCCGATGGCTTGCTGCAACGCCGCCTTGACGGTGGCCTCGGGGTCGGTGGGCTCCTCGAACAACCAGGTGCGCAGCTCTCGCTCCTGGGTACGAGCCAGCTGGCTGACGATCGCCGGGTCACTTGCCTGCCGCTGGATCAACGCCAGCGTCTGGAGCACGGAGTCGTGCAGGTGGGCGGCGACATCGGCACGTTCCTGGCTGCGGATCCGCTCGGTCCGTTCGCGCCGCAAGTCACGGTTCAGGCGCAGCGCCCAAGGCCCGAGGACGAGTCCGGCGCCGAGCATCGCGAGCATCACCGCGACCAGGACGTCGGTCACTCCGAGACGTCCGGAGACTCCGGCCTGGAACAGCCCGAGGCCGATCGCCGCGAGCAGCAGCCCGACGCCGAGCGCCACCCTGGCCCACGACCTCCAGCCGGTGGACGTGCTCAACCATTCGCGGCGCTCCTGCTCGTCAGCCTGCCTCCACAGCAGGGCAAGCCCGGTCGCCGCCACCAGAAGCGGCCAGAAGAGTCGAGGGCTGACCCACAGCCCCAGGTTGTGCAGCAAGACGATGCCGCCGAGTGCTATCGCACCGATCGACGCGGCCAGACCGACGTCGCGCCGACGTATCGATCGCCTGGACCGGAAACCTCGCCGACTGGCTGACGCCAGACCTGGTGCCTGTGCCTCGTCGACGACCGTCGGGTCGGCCATCGGCAGCAGCGCCCAGAGGGCGGCATACAGCACGACACCGAACCCACTCCACAGCACCATCACCAAAAACGCGACCCGGACCAGCATGGTCTGGACACCCAGGTGCTGCGCCACACCGGAGGCCACGCCCGCCAGGAACCGGTCCTCGGTGTCGCGGTAGACGCGCCGCGGCTCGAGGACCGTCGGGTGGGCGGGGTTGCTCATGACATCCATGATGGTCGCACGCAGACCCTCACACCATGGGCGTGAGCCCTGATCCTGCCCTGGCCCCGGGTCAGGGTACGAGGGCCAGGTTGGGGGTCATCCCCGATGCCCCGGCGAACCGGATCGCCCAGAGTTGATGCCATGAACACCGCGACGCCACCGACCCAGCCCCACCCCGCTGCCCCCTCTTCCTCCGGCCCACGGGTCACGTCGGAGCAGATCCGCGATCTGTCCCGGCTTCGACGGGCCCGGCACGGCCGGATGCTGGCCGGCGTCAGCGAAGGCCTGAGCCGGCACCTCGACATCGACCCGCTGCTGATCCGGGTCGTCTTCGGCGCGCTCACCGTGTTCGGTGGCTCCGGCATCGTGCTGTACCTGCTCGCCTGGCTGACCATCCCCCGCGAGGACGAGTACGACTCGATCGCCTCCCGGGCGCTGCGCCGCGACCCGGAGCGGACGATGGCCGTCGGACTGGTCCTGGCCGCAATCAGCGGCGCCGTCACGCTGCTCGGCGCGATCGGCTTCGTCACGCCACGTCCGTTCGCCGTGATCACCGTCAGCTTGGTGGCCCTGGTGCTGTTCACCGTCGTGAGCCGACGCAGCGCTCACCACCCGCCCACCGCTGGTTCAGCGTTCGTCGCGGGCGCCGACGAGACGGGTGAGCACGGCGAGGCCCAGGACCCGGCAGACCCCGGGAACGCCACGACGGCCGCGATTCCGAGAGTCACACCTGATGAACGGGACCGCGAGCTTCGGGCGTGGTGGCAGCGTCCCGCCGACACCGGAGGCCCGATGGCCCCTGCACCACCCGGGACGGACGTCTACCGTCCGGTCCCGCCGCCACGCCCGCCGCGGCCCAAGTCCCGGCTCACCCCGATCACGCTGGCGGTCATGGCAGTGACCTTGGGTGGAATCTGGTTCGCCGACGAGGCCGGTGCCGACATCCATCCCTCGGTCTACCCCGGCACGGTGCTCGGCCTGACCGCGGCCGCCCTGCTGCTCGGCACCTGGTTCGGCCGCGCGAAGCTGCTGATCCCGATCGGCGTCCTCAGCGCCCTGCTCACCGCAGCGATCACGGTGATCGGCCCCGGCCCGTACGGCGAACGGATCTACACGCCGACCACGGCGTCCGCGGTCAAGGACGTCTACGAGCTCGGTGCCGGACGGATCGTGCTGCATCTCGAGGAGGTCCGCGACCTCGACGCGTTGGACGGTCGCACGATCGTCATCGACAGCCACGTCGGACAGGTCCAGGTCATCGTGCCCACCAGTCTCGACGCGGAGGTGCGGTCCCAGGTCAAGGGGGGCGACATCACCGGCACCGCCGTCATCGAGGACACCGGAAACGGCTCGCAGAAATCAGTCATCTCCGCTCGTGGAGACGGTCGCCCCCAGGTGGTCATCGACGTCGACCTGACGTACGGCGAGATCGAGATCTTCCGCGCCGACTGCCCTGACCTGGCGATCGCCCAACGCGGCGACACCAGGTCACAAGACCTCAGCACTCAGATCTGGCAAGGAGACAACCGTGTTCCCTCGGCATGCAACTGACGTCATCTCACTGGTGGCCGGCACCATCTTCGCCGGCTTCACCGCTGTGTGGATCCTGACCCTGACCGACACCATCGACGCGAACCAGGCGTGGCTCGGCGGTCCGATCATCCTGATCGCCGCGGGCGCGCTCGGTCTCGCCGCGGCGCTGCGACCTGACGCTCGGCCTGGTCCGCCGCAGTATCCGACCGCTGACTAGTTCTGCTCGGCCAGCCACTGGTTGCGCGCGGCGACCCCGGTGTCGGCGAAGTCGGTGAAGAAGCCGTCCACGCCGGCGTCCAGGAAACGCTTGTCCTCGGCAATCGCGTCGCCGTGGGCGTTCGGGTCGGTCCCGATCCGGTAGTCAGCAGGCAGGAACTGGTTCTCGTTCCGCATCGTGAAGATGTGGACGAGCAGCTTGTCGCGGTGGGCGTTCCTGACCAGGTCGGTCGGCTGGGTGAGGTATCCGTTGCTGTCTCGCGGGATGACCAGGTCCTTGTTGGGGCCGACCCCGTCGGCGTACCGCGAGATCGCCTTCAGCCCGGCCTTGGAGGCGAGATCACGGTAGGTCCTCGGGTCGCCGGCCTTGACCAGGTCGTAGGGAGCTCCGGACGCGTCGAGCAGCTGGATCAGCGGCAGGTCGGTCTTCTGGTTGAGCTCCTTGAGATTCCCGGTCTCGAACGACTGGAGGAACACCCGGGAGTTCGCCTTCGCCAGCCCGTGCCGCTTCAACGACGCCAGCATCGGCTCCTCCAGGGACAGGCCGATCGAGTCGAAGTAGGTCGGGTGCTTCGTCTCGGGGTAGACGCCGATCGGCCGGCCCAGCTCCTTGCTCTCAGCCAGCACCAGGTCGAGGTACTCGTCGAACGTCGGGACCTCGTAGACCCCGTCGTACGCCGTGTTGGCCGGGCGTACCTGAGGGAGGCGCTCCTTGGCCCGCAACGTCTTGAGCTCGGCCAGGGTGAAGTCCTCGGTGAACCAGCCGGTGATCGACTTGCCGTCGATGACCTTGGTCGTCTTGCGGTCCGCGAACTCCGGGTGGTCCGCGACGTTCGTCGTCCCACCGATCTCGTTCTCGTGACGGCACACGAGCTGATGGTCCTTGGTGGAGACGATGTCGCACTCGACGAAGTCGGCACCGAGCTCGCTCGCGAGCCGGTAGGAGCCCTCGGTGTGCTCGGGGCGGTAGCCGGGCGCCCCGCGGTGGCCGATCACGATCGGCTTCGCGACCAGCGGATGGACCGGCTTGGCCGGTTTGGCGTGGGCGGAGTGCTTCGCGGTGTCGACGGCATCGGCCGCAGGCGTGGTGGGGGCGAGTGCCACCGCACAGGTCACGGCCACAGCCGAGACGAGCGCGCGACGCGCCAGCGGACGAGAGAAGGGTACGAAGGTGCGCATGTCGGTCACGTTAGCCCTTGGGCGCAAGCCCGGCATCCTCAGGACGGCAAACCACGGGGAAATTGGCGGAGCCCCTCAGCCCGCTCGGGTAATTGGTTGGCGTGCCATCGGTACGCCTCCGTACCGTTGGCACGTCATGCGCCAACTTCCTCTCGCCGATCCCGGAGTTCCGGACGTCCGCTCCCCCGGTCGCTACCTGTGGTGGGTGGCCCGGGGTCAGAAGGCGACCGTGACCGGCGGTGTCGTCTTCGGGATCATCTGGATGGTGGCGCAGTCGGTGATGCCGGCGATCATCGGGCGGGCCATCGACGAGGGCGTTCGGGTGGACGACCCGCGCCGGCTGTGGATGTGGGCCCTGGTGCTGCTGGGCGTGGGCCTCCTGCAGGCCGCGGCCGGCATCTTCCGCCACCGGTTCGCGGTGCAGAACTGGCTGATCGCCGCCTACCGGACGGTCCAGGTGGTCTCGCGGCATGCAGTCCGGCTCGGCGCCACCCTCCCCCGCCGCGTGTCGACCGGTGAGGTGGTCTCGATCGGCTCGTCCGACCTGGCGCACGTCGGCAACTCCATCGAGGTGATGGGGCGCGCGGCCGGCGCCGTGGTCTCGTTCTTCGTGGTCGCTGTGATCCTGCTGAACTCCTCGGTGACGCTCGGCCTGATCGTGCTGATCGGCGTTCCGGGTCTGCTGCTGGTGCTCGGTCCGATCCTCAAGCCGCTCCAGCGTCGCAACATGTCTCAGCGGGAGATGATGGGCGATCTCAACACGCTCGCGTCGGACATCGTGGGCGGCCTGCGGGTGCTGCGCGGGATCGGCGGCGAGGAGGTCTTCCATCGTCGGTACGCCGAAGAGTCCCAGCGGGTACGCCGAGCCGGCGTGGAGGTTGCCAAGCTCCAGTCGATGCTCGACGCCTTGCAGATCTTCCTCCCAGGTCTCTTCGTCGTCCTCGTGGTGTGGCTCGGTGCCCGCTTCGCCGTGGAGGGAAAGATCACGCCGGGAGAGCTTGTCGCGTTCTACGGCTACTCGGCCTTCTTGATGATCCCGCTGCGGACCGGCACCGAGGTGGTCAACAAGCTGATCCGTGGACTCGTCGCAGGCCGTCGGATCTGCCGGGTCATCGCGGTGGAGCCAGAAGCCCAGGACGTTGCCGCACCGAAGATCGTCTCGACGTACGCCGAGCTGGTCGACGTGCGTTCCGGGCTGCGTGTGCAGCCGGGTCAGCTGACCGCGGTGGTCGCCGAGGTCCCGGAGGACTCCGCTGCGATCGCCGACCGGCTGGGCCGCTTCGCCGATGGCCCGGCGCTGCTCGACGGCGTCTCGCTCTCGGAGCTCGAGCGTGACTTCGTACGACGGGCGATCATGGTCAGCGACAGCACCGCGACGTTGTTCAGCGGGAGGTTGCGCGACGAGCTCGACGTGCGCGGAACCGCCACCGAGGACGACCTGCTCCAGGCCATCGCGACGGCGTCGGCCGATGACGTCATCGAGGCTCTCGATCAGGGACTGGACGCCGATGTCGAGGAGCGTGGGCGATCGTTCTCCGGCGGCCAGCGACAGCGCCTGGTGCTGACGCGTGCGCTCGTGGCCGATCCGGACATCCTGGTCCTGGTCGAGCCCACCTCCGCGGTCGACGCACACACCGAGGCACGGATCGCCGACCGCCTGCGCGCCCATCGGAGGGGTCGGACGACCGTCGTGACGACCGCGAGCCCGCTGCTGCTCGACCAGGCCGACGAGGTGGCACTGCTGATCGAAGGATCCGTGGTGGCCACCGGCCGACACCGTGACCTGATGGACGACCCGAGGTACCGACGCATCGTCGCGAGAGGGGAGGACGAATGAAGCAGCTGCTTCCGGTCGCGGACGGCCCGGCCGTGCGCCGGTACGCCGTCCGGATGGCTCGTGAACACCCGCGAGCCCTCGGTGTCGCGGTGACCCTGCACGTGCTCGCCGCGATCGCGGGCCTGGCCGCACCCCGCTTGATCGGCGACCTGGTCCAGGGCGTGTCGACGGGCACCACGGTCTCCACGGTCGACAAGACGATCGCGGTCCTGGCCGCTTTCCTGCTCGCGCAGACCGTCCTCACGCGCTACGCCCGCTACCGCTCGTTCGCGCTCGGGGAGGAGGTGCTCGCCGAGCTCCGTGAGAACTTCGTCGAGCAGTCGCTCGCGCTGCCCATCGGCACGGTCGAGAAGGCCGGCACCGGCGACCTGCTGACTCGGACGTCGCGCGACGTCGAGGCCCTCGGCTGGTCGGTGCGCTTTGCGCTGCCCGAGATGATCATCGCCTTCGTCACGACGATCTTCACGATCGGCGCCTGCATCCTGGTGGGCACCTGGGTGCTGGTCCCGCTCGTGCTCGGCGTACCGCTGCTGTTCGTCGCGACCAGGTGGTACCTGCGTCGGGCGAAGGCCGGTTACCTGCGCGAGTCTGCGTCGTACGCCGCGATCAACGCCAGCCTCGCGGAGACCACCGAGGGAGCGCGCACGGTCGAGGCGCTTCAGCTGGAGCAGCGGCAGCTGGCACGGATCGACGCCGACATCGCCGAGTCCTATGCGGCGGAGCGCTACACACTGTTCCTGCGGACGGTGTGGTTTCCTTCCGCAGAGGTCGGTTACCTGCTGCCGACGGTGCTGACGCTGTTGTTCGGCGGCTACCTGCACAGCCGGGGTCATGCCAGTCTGGGCGACGTCACCGCGGCCACGCTCTACGTGCAGGCGCTGATCGATCCGGTCGACCGCCTGCTCTCGTGGATGGACGAGCTCCAGGTCGGCGGCGCGTCGCTCGCCCGCCTCCTCGGTGTGGCTTCGGTGCCCGATGACCGCACGGTGTCCGGACGGGTGCCACAACATCAGGACATCGCCGCTGAGGACGTCCGGTTCGCCTACGCCGAGGACCGTGATGTCTTGCACGGAGTCGACCTTCAGGTCACCCGGGGCGAACGCATCGCGATGGTGGGTCCCTCGGGGGCGGGCAAGTCCACACTCGGACGTCTCCTGGCCGGGATCCACCCGCCGCGGACCGGCTCGGTCACGATCGGCGACGTCGGCATGACCGAGCTCCCACTCGATGCGCTGCGGGGCGAGGTCGCGCTGGTGACCCAGGAGCACCACGTCTTCGTGGGGACGCTCCGCGACAACCTGGCACTCGCCGTCGACGACCTCGACGCCGACACCTCCAACGATCGCGTGGTGGCCGCGCTCCGTGCGGTGGACGCGTTGGAATGGGCCCAGGCGCTGCCCGACGGGCTCGACACGCGTGTGGGATCGGGCGGGCTGGCGCTCTCGCCCTCCCAGGCCCAGCAGGTGGCACTCGCGCGGCTCGTGCTGGCCGACCCGCACACCCTCGTGCTCGACGAGGCGACGTCCTTGATCGACCCGCGGGCGGCCCGGCATCTCGAGCGGTCGCTGGCCGCCGTCGTGCATGGCCGTACGGTCATCGCCATCGCGCACCGGCTGTTCACCGCCCACGATGCCGACCGCGTCGCGGTCGTGGAGGACGGTCGGATCTCCGAGATCGGCTCGCACGACGAGCTCCTCGAGGCCGACGGCTCCTACGCCGCGCTGTGGCAGTCGTGGCACGGCGAGCACGAGCCCGAGTCCTCACCGGCCTGATCCTGACTGCTCCTGGACGGCCCCGACGTGCGGTCGGCTCTGACCTGCGGTTGACTCTGTGCCGACGTACACAGGCCGACGTGGAGAGGGGTCGCTCGATGGGCGACGACATGGAAGTCCAGAAGGTCCACGAGACACTGGGACACGCGATCGACATGCAGGCCGAGTCCCTCCTGACCATGTCGCTGCTGGCGGGCTGCCTGCGCGGGATCGAGGCCACCGCGATCAAGCAGAGCCTCCGCAGGTTCGTGCTGGCGGAGCTGGAGGACACGTACCAGCTGATCGAGAAGCTCTCGGCGCTCGGCGGCAAACCGTCGATGCAGGTGCCCGACATCACCCTCGACGCCGACACCCAGCGCTCTCTCAAGGCGCTCCTGCGCCACGAGGCCGAGGCCGTGGCGGCGCTGCACGCCGTCATCCCGCACTCCGGGCAGCAGCCACGCAGTGAGGCCCTGGAGCATCTCCTCGAGCACTGCATCATGCGCAAGCAGCAACAGATCGACTTCCTGTGGCACGCCACCGATCTCAAGCGCCCCCTGGTGGTCGATCCCAACGGGTGATCGCCCCTTGTCTGCTGGACAATGGGCGGCGTGCAGCGCTTCTTGTTACAGACCTGTGCCGAGCTCGAGGCGCAGCGGCCACCGGCCGATGAGGAGCCGGTCCACTTCACGGAGTCCTTTGCGGCCACCGTCATCGAGGAGTTCAGCGACCCGGGTGACCTCGTGCTCGATCCGTTTGCGGGATTCGGTACGACGTTGGCGGTCGCCGAACGGCTGGACCGCCGAGCCGTGGGAGTCGAGCTGCTGGAGGCGCGGGCGGACCGGATGAGACGCCGACTCGGCAACCCCGACTCCGTCATCTGTGGGGACGCGCGTCGCCTGGTCGACCTCGTGGACGGTCAGGTCGCGCTGGTGCTGACCTCACCGCCCTACCGGACCCGCAACGACCACCCGGAGAACCCGTTGGAGGGCTACGCCGTCCGGTCCGGCGACTACGAGACCTACCTGGACGAGCTCGAGGACGTCTTCGCCCAGGCGGCTCGGCTGCTCAGACCCGGTGGTCACGCCGTGATCAACGTGGCCAACGTCCTGCACGAACAGGTCCTCACGACACTGGCGTGGGACGTGGCCCGAGCCGTCAGCCGACACCTGGAACTCGTGCAGGAGTGCTACCTCGCCTGGGACACCCAGCCAAAGGACATCTCGGGCGACTACGCGCTGGTGTTTCGTCGCCCCTAGGGCTGGTGAGCTGCGCCGGACCCGATCCTGATCTTCATCGTGCTGGTGTCGACCGCGTAGAAGGCGTGTGCGGGAACCCGCTTGAGCTGGTCGAGCAGCCGCGACGGCCACCGGCGGTCGGCCGAGCCCTGGAAGTACCACGGGCGAACCGTTGTCAGCGAGGATCAGGCCGTACTGCTTCATCGCCCGCAGCACCGCCTGGGTGTCCCGGCGGTAGTGGCTGATGTCGAAGCCTGGCCGGAGGCGGAAGCGCGCGCCCATCGGCGGGTAGCGCCGGTTGCTCACCGAGCCGGCGTCGTGCCGGGCCGGCCAGATGTGTCTCCGGTCGGTCACGTCGGTGGTGAACCGGATCGCGTGGGTGACGCGGTGCGCGACCTCGACCTCGCGATAGCGAAGCAGCCCCGGCAGGATCGGCAGACCGGCGGCGTCCGCCGACGTCCAACCGTTGGGGCGCAGCTCGTTGGTGCCGAGGTTCCAGACCGCCCCCGAACCGGCGTACCAGTGCCCACCGTTGCGATGGGTCGCGAACGTCTCGTACAGCCGACAGCGCCCCTTGTCGACGATCACGGCGTGCCGATCACCGCTACGCATCTGCCCTCCCTCGATCCGGGTGTCGCGCCCCAAGGGGTAGCGGATCCGATCCGACTCAGAGCCGTAGGTGAACCGCACCGGCACCCGACGGTGGCCGCTGCCGACGACCGTGATCGGAATGCCGTAGGGCGCTGGTTGCCCGCCGTAGCTGGGCCCGAAGTCGGGGTGCAGGCGAGTCCTGGGTGACATGTGGGAGATCCACTGCCGGCTGCGAGGATCCCGCGGCAGGTGCGTGATCGTGGTGTTCCAGACGTTGTTCGAGGGGAAGACCGGGCAGCCCGCAACGTGCGGCGTGCGTGATACCTGCGCGACGCTCGGCATGCGCAGGGGCTGCTCCTTCGGGGTCCCAGGCGCGACTGTCCGGGCGAGACTGCCGCCGCCGTGGCGAGCCCGCACAGCAGCGACACCGAGAGCACGGACCACCTCTGCATCGCCCCTCCTGACACCTCGTGGACCGGTCCAGCATGCCGTACCAGCATGTCGAAACTGGTCGATTGGCCGGTCAAGGCTGCCCAAACCGACCGTTCTCACGCAGAGTTCCTGTGTCGTTCCGGCGCGCATGACCCTCTGGGCAACCGGGGATGGAACAATGCCGCCCATGCGCATCAACGCGGTCATCCAGCCGCCCGACTTCGCCCTGGAGCACCTGACGCGGGCCTTGGACAGCCTGGGTCTCTCCGAGTCACAGATCGACTGGGTGCCACCGGCTCTGTGGATGCTTCCCGTCGCCACGTTCGGCAACGTCGCGCTTCGCGACGCGATGGAGCTGGAGACCCTGCTGAAGAGGGAGATCGGCAAGTTTCGCGCCGATGGAGATGCGGCTCGCCCAGGTCAGCTCCGCTTCCCGAGGACGGCGACGACTCGGTGTGGGTCGGCTGGGAGGGCGACGGCGAGGAGATGAAGCAGCTCGCCTCGGCCATTCCGGTCTGGGTTCGCCCCTTCGGCTTCCTTCTGGACCGTCGCTCGTTCCGGTTGCGGATGCGGGTGGCCCGGGTGACGCCGCAGACGAGCGTCTTCGACCTGGAGCGCTTCGTCGAAAGACTCGGCCACTACCAGGGTCCAGAGTGGATGGTCGACCAGGTGACCATGGGCCGGCCGCGCCGCAATGCCGACGGCATCATCACCGACTACGACATCGATGAACAGATCCCGCTCGGAGTCTCCGAGACCGAGGCGATCGACGGCGCGTGAGACGCCGATGACCGGCGGTCCTCACGACGATGGGTCAGACGTCACCGGCTCGTACTGGTGGTGGGTGCGTCAGTGGTGGCCGTAGCGGGTTCACGTCCACGGCCGAGCACTGGTCTGCAAGCTTCCTCAGCTTCGGGTCGAGGACTTCGAGGTCGTCGAGCACCTGGACGAGGATCTTGGGCTGGAAGTCGCGGACCGCCCCCGCACCGGTCCGCAGGAGCTCGAGAGCCTGGTTCACCGCGGTCGCTGCACCCGAGCACGCTTCCGGGATCACGATGGCCGTCCCTCCGGTCGTCGGGGTCTGACTCGCCGCCCCGCTCGCACCATCGCCACCGACTCCCGGCCGGGACTGCGAATCCTGCCCGAACGAACCCAGCCCGATGAACAGTCCTCCGATGAGCAGTCCGAAGACAAAGGTCGTCGCAGGAAGAATTCTGAGCAGGACGCCGGTCGACGGTGTCGGGAGGCTTGGCATGTTCCCCCTCGGGATGGGCTGTCCCACCCAGCCTATCCGGGTTCTCCTGTTGTGTCGGGTGCACGCATCCGGTAGAGACGGGGTGTGCGAAACGCGATCCTCCGGTCGGATGAACTCACGATTCGGCTGTTGGACGCGTTCGTCGTCTTCTGGGTCGTGGTCTGGCTGACGATCGGCGGCTTCTCGGCCGTGACGCTTTGGCAGCTCGCGGAGCTCGGTGACACGATCACCACCTCGGGCGACGCCTTGCACACCGCCGGCTCTGCGCTGGTCGACATCGGCAAGCTCCCGGTGGTGGGAGACCGGGCCGGTGAGCTGGGGGACGAGGTGGTGGCCAGCTCGGTCGACATCTCCACTCGTGGTCAGGATGTCAAGGGCCAGCTGCACCAGCTCTCGCTGCTGCTGGGGTTCTCCATCGCGATCATGCCGACCACCCCCGTGGTCGGCTTCTACCTACCCCTGCGGCTGGCGAGGCGGCGCGAGGTCAAGGACGTGCAACGCGCGCTGGCCGAGCACCCGGACGATCCGTCCCTGGACCGGTTCCTCGCAGCACGTGCGATCGCCAACATGTCGTTCATCGAACTGCGATCGATCGCGGACGACCCGCTGCTCGCGCTGTCAGACCGTCCGACGGCGCTGGCGGATGCCGAGCTGAGCCGACTCGGCCTGAGCTCGGACCGCGCGCTAGACCATGGTCACGGACGAGCCTTCACCACCGCCGCCGGCGGACCGGGGCATCGGCTCGTCACGGCCTACGCCGACGCGATGGTCGCGCTGCGGTGGTGGGTGATCGGGTTCTGGACGCTGGCGACGGTCGGCGCGATCGCCTTCCTGCCCAGCCTGTCGGAGGGTGGTGGCGGTGACGGACTGAAAGGTCTGCTGAACGCCCAGACCCCGGCGGTAAACAACGAGCTTCGTTCGGTCAGCATCTTCGGCTTCCCGCTCCTGGCCCGCACCGTGCTCGTCCAGCGCGATGGAGCCGGGCTCTCCGTCTACGCCCAGGCGCGGACGGTCACCCACGCTTTCGCGCTCAACGAGAAGAAGTACGACAACGTCGACCCCATCCTCGGCGCCCTCCCGCTCACGAACGAGTTCTCCCTCTTCCCCTCTTCCAACGAGCGCAACACGACGTCGCTCACCTACCTCTTCTTCGATCCCCGCGTCTCGTTCAACCGGCAGACCAAGGCAGCCCGGAAGTATGCCGATCGGTTCTTCGACGACCGAGACCACGTCGTCGGGGTCACTGGCTCCGTTCCTGCTCGAACGGCGCAGGGGCAGATCATCAAGGACACCCTGCCGACCGTGGAGATCGTCACCTTGCTCGCGGTGCTGTCGGTCACTGCCCTGGCGTTCCGCTCACTGGTGGCTCCCATCGTCGCCCTAGCGATCACCGGCGTGGCATACGTCCAGACCATCCGGCTGTCCGGCCAGCTCTCCGAGGTGTTCGACCTGTCGACGCCGGGTGAGCTGGTGCCGGTGATCGTGGCCATGCTGCTCGGCGTCGTGACCGACTACGTCGTGTTCTTCTTCTCCGGGCTTCGTGACGAGCTCGCCTCGGGCCGGGGTGGCCACGACGCTGTGCGTGCTGCCACCGCCAGGTTCGGGCACATCGTGACCGTCGCCGGGCTCGCGGTGGCGGCCGGGACCGCGGCGCTCTTCGCGGCCGACTCGACGTTCTTCCGGGCGCTCGGACCCGCTCTGGTCTTCACCGTCCTGGTCGGACTCATCGTCGCCGTCACTTTGGTGCCGGCCACCCTCGCTGTCCTGGGACGCCGGGTCTTCTGGCCGACGCGGCCCCGGTCGCGCGAGGCGATCGACGCGGCCCGTGCTGACCAGACCGGCCGTGCCGCGCCCAGCGCATGGATCTCGGGCAGACGAAGGGCCGCGGCCTGGATCGTGGTGGGGTGCCTCGCAGGGCCTGACGCTGGCGGCGCTCCCGATCTTCCGGCTCACCCTCGGGGTCTCGTTCGTCCAGGCGCTGCCGGGCGCGAACTCGGTCCGGGCTGCGGCAGCGGCGGCCCAGGAGGGCTTCGCGCCGGGGATCTTGTCCCCCACGGTCGTCCTCGTCGAAGGACCACAGATCACGACCCATCGCGAACAGCTCGCCGCCTTCGGTGACCTGCTCAAGGAGCAGCCCGGCGTCGCCGGTGTGCTCGGCCCTGGCGACCAACCGCTACCGCAGGAGATCGGTCTGTTGCTGGCACGAAACCAGACCGCCGCGAGATACCTGGTGGTGCTCAAGGACGACCCGCTCGGGGCGGACGCGATCGACCATGTCGACCAGCTTCAGCAGCGGCTCCCTGCCCTGGTGTCCAGCAGCGGGTTACAGGCGACCCGGGCCGGACTGGCCGGTGACACGGCGACCGCGTCGTTCATCGTCGAGCAGACACAAAGCGACATCGTCCGGATCGGTGTGGCTGCGATGGTCGCGAACCTGATCATGCTCATCATCTTCTTGAGAGCGGTCGTCGCGGGCCTGTACCTGCTCGCTGCCTCGATCCTGTCCGTCTCCGCGTCCCTGGGCCTGACGACGCTGCTGTTCAACCATCTGGCTCCCGGCCAGGGTCTGACGTTCTACGTCCCCTTCGCGGCTGCCGTGCTCCTGCTGGCATTCGGTTCGGACTACAACATCTTCAGTGTGGGCTCGGTCTGGGAGGCGGCGCGGAACCGTTCGCTGGCCGACGCCATCTCCGTGGCGATGCCCGGGACGACCCGCGCCATCGCTGCCGCCGGGCTGGCTCTGGCGGCCAGCTTCGGCCTGCTCGCGATCGTCCCGCTCGTACCGTTCCGACAGCTCGCGTTCTGCATGGTGGTGGGCATCCTGCTCGACGTGTTCGTCGTACGACTGCTGCTCATGCCGGCTCTGCTGACGGTGGTCGGACCGGTGAGTGCCTGGCCGAGCAGACGGCTGTCCCACAAGCCACCGCTCAGCGCCCACGCACTCGCGGCCCGGATCCGGGCAAAAGCTGCACGGCCCCACAAGGACGACAAACCTCGGGACCGAGGTCGTCCGTCGCGATGACCGGTCCTCGGGTGGCCCGAGATGCGAACCGCGCCGAGCTTCGACAGACTCGCCGACGTGTCCGTCGACCTGAACCCCACCACGACCCACCACGGTCCCGAGTCCGACCAGCCCTGGCGACGCACCGTCGCGTGGGTGGTCGGGGCCTGGGCCCTGATAGCCGCGGCGGTGGTCGGCGTCGGCTGGCTGCTGACACATCCCCTCGAAGGATCGGTGGGGCACACCGACAACGACATCGCGCGCTGGTTCGCCGACCAGCGGACCTCATCGCTGAGTAGCCTCGCCGACATCGGGACGCTGCTCGGGGAGACGATCGTCGAGCTGGTCGTGGCGCCGATCGTGGCGATCGCGGTGTCGATCTGGAAGCGTTCCTGGCTGCCCGGCTTGTTCGTCGTCCTGGTCACCGGCGGGATCGGCGGCTTCTACTATCTCGGCACCACGTTCGACCCGCGGGACCGTCCGCCGGTCAAGATCCTCGACCCGGGACTCGTCCCGACCCACAGCTTCCCCTCCGGCCATGTCGGTACGTCGGTGGCGCTCTACGGCTCGATCGTCGTGCTTGCCTGGCTCTACGTCCGCGCCCTCCGGTGGTGGGTGACACCGCTCGCGATCTTCCCGCTGCTGGTGCTGGTCGCCCGCCTCTACCAGGGCGCGCACCACCTGAGCGATGTGCTGACCAGCCTGGTGTACGGCTCGGTGTGGCTCGCCGTGGTAGCGCTGCTGATCCTCCGCGACCACCCTCGAGCGGCCAAGCTCTCGTCCGCGTGAGCTCGTGTTCTGGCCTCCGACAGGCCAGCCGCTGAGCTCAGGACGTCGGGCTCACTCCCACTCGATCGTGCCGGGGGGCTTGCTGGTGACGTCGATGGTGACCCGGTTGACCTCGCGCACCTCGTTGGTGATCCGGGTCGAGATCCGCTCGATCACGTCGTAGGGAAGGCGTGCCCAGTCTGCCGTCATCGCGTCCTCGGAGGTGACCGGCCGCAGCACGATCGGGTGGCCGTAGGTGCGGCCGTCACCCTGCACGCCGACCGAGCGCACGTCCGCCAGCAGCACCACCGGGAACTGCCAGATGTCCCGGTCCAGTCCCGCGCGGGTCAGCTCCTCACGGGCGATCGCGTCCGCCTCGCGGAGCGTCTCGAGCCGGGAGGCGGTCACCTCACCGACGATCCGGATCGCCAGGCCGGGCCCGGGGAACGGGTGGCGCCAGACGATCTCGGCGGGAAGGCCCAGCTCGACGCCGACCCGGCGTACCTCGTCCTTGAAGAGGGTCCGAAGCGGCTCGACGAGCTCGAACTGGAGGTCGTCGGGAAGACCGCCGACATTGTGGTGCGACTTGATGTTGGCCGCTCCCTCGCCACCCCCGGACTCGACCACGTCTGGGTACAACGTCCCTGCACGAGGAACTGGACGGGCTCACCGGAGTCGCCGGCGGCCGCCACGATGTCGCGCTCGGCGCCCTCGAAAGCGCGGATGAACTCCCGGCCGATGATCTTGCGCTTCTCCTCGGGGTCGCGGATCCCGTCCAGGGCCCCGAGGAACGTCTCGGAGGCCTCGACGACGCGCAGCGCCACCCCGGTCGCCGCGACATAGTCGCGCTCGACCTGCTCGGCCTCGCCCTTGCGCAGCAGCCCGTGGTCGACGAAGACGCAGGTCAGCTGGTCACCGATCGCCCGCTGGACGAGGGCTGCGGCGACCGCGGAGTCGACACCTCCGGACAAGCCGCAGATCGCCTGCCGCGAGCCGACCTGCTCGCGGATCCGTGCCACCTGCTCCTCGACGACGTTGACCATCGTCCAGGTCTGACGGCACTGCGCGATCTCGACGAGGAAGTGCTCGAGGACGCGCTGGCCGTGTTCGGTGTGCAGCACCTCCGGGTGCCACTGGACACCGGCGTACCCACGCTCGACCGACTCGAAGGCGGCTACCGGCGTCGCCTCGGTCGAGGCCAGCACCGTGAACCCGTCAGGCGCGGCAGCGACAGCATCGCCGTGGCTCATCCAGACCCGGTGATCGGTCTCGATGCCGGTCAGCAGGGTGCCCGGGTCGACGATCTCCACGCGAGTGCGGCCGAACTCCGAGACGCCGGTACGCCGCACGTCACCGCCGAGCGCGACGGCCATGGCCTGGAAGCCGTAGCAGATCCCGAACACCGGCACATCGCTGCCGAAGATGCCCTCGTCGAGCTGGGGGGCACCGGGGGCGTAGACGGACTGCGGCCCGCCGGACAGCACGATCGCCTTCGGACGTCGCGCCAGGATCTCCTCGGCCGGCATCGTGTGCGGCACGATCTCGGAGTAGACCCGCGCCTCGCGCACCCGGCGTGCGATGAGCTGGGCGTACTGCGCCCCGAAGTCGACAACGAGGACCAGGTCATGGTCGTGCTGCGGGTCGACGGCCGCCGCGCGCCCACCGAGGTCAGCCGTGCCTGCGGCGGCGTGCGCGGACTCGTGGTCGACGGTCACTGGCGGCGCACCTCTCGCTCGCTGCGGTACCGGTCGTCGCCGGCTGAGCCGCCAGTCTAGTGAGCCGAAACGCCGCCCCGACATCCGCGCCACCGGCCTCGAGAAAATTTTTCGGATTCACGCCGTAACCGTCGTGATCCGTCGTCGTTGTCAGCGTGTACGTCGAGGGCTTGCTTCTGCGTGTAGGCCCTCGCTCCGGTGCATGACACCGGCTGACTCAGGGCCCGGTCATCCCTCCCTCCCGACCGGGCCCTGAGCCTTGTCCGGGCACGTCTGACCAGGCCCTCATCCCTGCCTGCAGACAGGATCCAGCGGATCGCTGCCTGCCCGGCAGGTCAGGTGATGTCGACGATGGGGAGGTGCAGTGCGCCCGGGGCATGATCGGGGACGACCGGGTTCTTGGGCGCGACCGGGCTGAGCCGTCGGTAGGCCGCTCCGAGCGGCGGACGGTGGTCGGCCTCTCCCTTGTTCGGCCACAGGCCGACAGCCCGCTCGGTCTGCGCCGTGATGGTCAGAGAAGGGTTGACGCCAAGATTGGCGGAGATCGCGGAGCCGTCCATCACATGCAGGCCGGGGTGACCGTAGACGCGTTGATAGGCGTCGACCACGCCGGTGTCAGCCGAGTCACCGATCGTGCAACCGCCGATGAAGTGCGCGGTGAGAGGACGGCCGAAAGGCTCGCCGATCGACCCGCCGGGAGTGCCCTTCACGATCCGGGCCATCCGGCGTACGGCGTCGTTGGCGACGGGGATCCAGGTCGGGTTGGGGTTTCCGTGGCCCTGACGGGAGGTGAGTCGCCTGCGGCCGGTGAGGCGCGAGCGCGTGGTGTACGTCGTGATCGAGTTGTCGATCGTCTGCATCACCAGCGCAATCACGGTGCGTTCGGACCAGTGTTTGAAGTCGTAGAGGTCCCGCACGGAGCGCTTCTCCCTCCAGAGCTGCCTGAGCCACACCCGCCAACGGATGACGTCAGGGTCGCCGTCGGTCAGGACGGTCTGGAGCAGGCTCATCGCGTTGCTCCCCTTGCCGTAGCGGACCGGCTCGATGTGGGTGTGCTCATCAGGGTGGAAGGACGACGTGATCGCCACGCCGCGGCTGTAGTCCGCGTCACCCTGCCTGGCGACCGCGCCGAGGATCGACTCGGAGTTCGTGCGGGTCAGGTGACCCAACCGCGCCGACACCCCTGGAAGGACCGCACCGTCGCGCATGCGATGCAGGAGCCGCTGGGTGCCGAGCGCCGATGCCGCGAAGATCACCTGCTCAGCGGTGAAGCTCCGGCCCGTCGACCGTGCACGGCGTGACCTCGCGGTCGTCGGCCGGGTAGCGACGGTGTAGCCGCCACCGGGGAGCGGACGGACCTCGGTGACGGTGGTGAGCGGGTGGACCCGCGCACCTGCCTGCTCCGCCAGGTACAGGTAGTTCTTCGTCAACGTGTTCTTGGCATGGTGGCGGCACCCGGTCATGCACTCACCGCACTCGATGCAGGTCTTCCGCTCCGGCCCGGCGCCGCCGAAGTACGGGTCGGCGACCCGCTGGCCGGCAGCTGCCCCGGGGCGCCCGAACAGCACCCCGACCGGCGTACGCCGGAACGTCTCCCCCGCCCCCATCTCGTCGGCCACCTGCTTCATCACCTCGTCGCTGGGAGTCATCGTCGGGTTGGTGACGACGCCCAGCATCCGCTTGGCCTGGTCGTAGTACGGCGCGAGCTCGGCGCGCCAGTCGGTGATGTGGCTCCACGAGGGGTCCCGGTAGAACGCCTCGAGGGGCTCGTAGAGCGTGTTGGCGTAGACCAGCGAACCGCCACCGACACCGGCGCCGGACAAGATCACGCAGTCGTTGAGCACGTTGATCCGCTGGATGCCGTAACAGCCCACCTCGGGGGCGAACAGGAAGCGTCGAAGATCCCACGACGTGCTCGGGTACGTCGACTCGTCGAAGCGGGCACCCGCCTCGAGGACGCCGACGGCGTAACCCTTCTCGGTCAACCGCAGCGCTGCCACCGAGCCGCCGAAGCCCGACCCGATGACGAGGACGTCGTAGTCGTAGCGTCACGGACGTCGCAACCTCTTCAGCACCCGCAGCGCCGTCGTGAGCGTCTTCGCGAAGCGCTCCTCCGACATGCCCAGGACGGGGCGGAACGGCAGCAGTCGCTGGGTCGCGACGGCCTGGGCCTCGGTGTAGCGCAGGATGCCCTCGGGGCCCTGACGGCGGCCGAGCCCGGACTCGCGCATGCCGCCCATCGGGGAGTCGATGGAGCCGAACGACGCAGCGAAGGCCTCGTTGATGTTCACGGTTCCGCAGCGGATCTGGCGGGCCAGCCGCCGTCCACGGGCAGCGTCCCGGGTGTAGATGCTGGCGTTCAGCCCGTAGCTGCCGTCGTTGGCGCGGTCGACGGCGTCCTGCTCGTCGTGGAACCGGTAGACGGAGACCACGGGACCGAACGTCTCGTCGGAGAAACAGGTCATGCCTGGGGACACCCCGGTGAGCACCGTGGGCTCGTAGAACAGCGGCCCGACGTCGGGACGGGGTCGACCGCCGGTGACGACGGTGGCCCCCTTCGCCACGGCGTCGCTGACGTGGGCGGTGACGGTGTCGAGCTGGCGCCGGGAGATGAGCGAGCCCATGTCGCCGGAGTAGTCGAAGCCGGTCGACAGTCGCATCGCCTGCGCGCGGCGTACGAACCGCTCCATGAAGCGGTCGTAGACGTGGTCGGCGACGTACAGCCGCTCCATCGACACGCAGAGCTGGCCGGCCGAGGCGAAGCAGCGCCCGCACGGCGCCTTCGGCCGCACGGTCCAGGTCGGCGTCTCGCAGCACGAGCATCGGGTTCTTGCCGCCGAGCTCGAGGGATGCCCCGATCAGGCGTTCGGCAGCCCGCGACGCCACGGCGCGGCCGGTCTTGGTCGAGCCGGTGAAGCAGACGTAGTCGGCGTGATCGACGATCGCGGTCCCGATCACCGATCCCTCGCCGTACACGACCTGCCAGACGTCTGGCGGCACGCCCGCCTCGGTCGATCAGATCGATCCCGAGCAGGGCGCTCAACGGGGTCTGGGAGTCGGGCTTGTGCACCACGGCGTTGCCGGCGAGCAGGGCCGGCAAGCCCATCGGAGATCGCCATCGTGAACGGGTAGTTCCACGGCGAGATGATGCCGATGACACCCTTCGGCACCTGGTTGACGTCGATCCGGGTGAGGGCCGGGTAGAGGCCGAGCCGCCGCTGGGTGCCGAGGTGCCGGCCTCCCGTGCGCGCGTAGTAGCGCGCGGTCATCGCGACGTGGGCGACCTCGTCGAACGCGTGCTTGCGGGCCTTGCCGGACTCCCACTGGATCAGGTCGAGGATCTCGTCCTGGCGATCCAGGACGAGGTCGTGCAGCCGGAGCAGGATCTGCTGCCGGAGCTCGAGCGGGACCCGCGACCAGGCACGTTGGGCGCGGCGGGCCGCATCGACAGCCGCAGCGACGTCGTCCGGAGTCGAGCGGGGGATCGAGGCGATCGGCTGGCCGGTGAACGGCGCGTAGGTCGTGTCGCTAGGACCGGCGGTCGCGCGCACCCGGCTCGACAACCGGCGGACCAGGCCGGGATCGACCGCGTACGTCGCCCTCGGATCGTGCTCCGGGTCAGCCGGGGCGTCGAGGTCTGGGCCGGGCAGCGAGCTCATATACCGAGAGTATGCGACCGGACTTCCCGCTGGCTACCCCTCGGTAACCTACGGTTCTCCACCCTGGTTGGCGTACTGTCACGAGTACGGAGCCGTCAGGGCTTCCTACGAAAGAGAAGCCGCCATGAGCGACAAGTCCCCCCGCAAGTCGATGTCGAAGAAGTCCGGCAAGACGCTGAAGGAAAAGCGAGCCGACAAGAAGGCCAAGCACGACCGCACCTCCACCACCGAGATCATTCCGAGCACCAAGAAGCACTGATGGACGGTCTGCAGCGGCGAAGCCGCGCAGACCGGCTCACCAAGCCACCCGCACTCCCGAGTCATGGACGGTCTGCAGCGGCGAAGCCGCGCAGACCGGCTCACCAAGCCACCCGCACTCCCGAGTCATGGACGGTCTGCAGCGGCGAAGCCGCGCAGACCGGCTCACCAAGCCACCCGTTCTTGTTGGCCTGTCCTGAGCGAAGCGAAGGGGCGCCACCCATGGATCGGATGACGCCCCCGCTCGTGGGTGCGGTTGATGCGTGTTACGACTCGGTGGTCAGGACGTGGTCACCGAGGTGTCGTCGATGCGGAAGTTCGTGGCCAACGAGGCGTCCTCGGTGCCGGTGAACTTGATCGTGACGGTCTTGCCGATGTAGCTGTTCAGGCTGAGCGAACGTGCGACGTACCCGGTGCCTGCGTTGGCGTTGGAGTACGTGGCCAGCGTCGTGGTGACGCCACCGGTGGTGGCCTGCACCGTCAGCTTGTCGTACGCCGTGCTGCCGCTCTCGGACGTCGTGATGTACAGGTAGAACGCCAGCGTCGCCGCTGTCTTGCCCGACGGGACCGTCACGGTCTGGGAGAGCGTGTCGGTGTGCGTCGTGCCGTAGCCGTCGAGCCAGGCGTTGTACGAACCCGTGCGCGGGGTCCCGCCGGTACCGATGACGCCGCTGCTCGCGGTCCAGTTGACGTTGCCGGACTCGAAGCCGGGGTTGAGCAGCAGGTTGCCCGAGGGCGGAGGCGGGGTGCCACCACACGTCGAGGATCCGGCCGGGACCGACACCGCGTTCATCGCGCTGACCACGGCGTTGCACTGGGTCGAGTTCGTCCCGTACAGGTCCACAGCCGCCTTGATCGCGGCGTCGCGTGCACCGGTGTAGTTCGTGGTCGACGTCATGTAGGTCGTCAACGCGCGGTACCAGATCCTCGAGGCTGCGTCGCGGCCGATGCCGGTGACCGTGGAGCCGTTGCACGTCGGGCTGTTGTGCGAGCGGCCGCCGATGGTCTTGGCGCCCGAACCCTCGGCCAGCAGGTAGAAGAAGTGGTTGCCGACACCGGACGAGTAGTGCACGTCAAGGTTGCCGACGCCCGAGGACCAGCAGTTGGCAGAGCCACCGTCGAGGGACGGGTTGTCCATCCGACGCAGGTAGGTGCCGTCCTTGGCGATCTCCTCACCGATGTAGTAGTCACCGGGGTCATTGGCGTTGTTGGCGGTGAACTCGACCATCGTGCCGAAGATGTCCGAGGTTGCCTCGTTGAGGCCACCGCTCTCTCCGGAGTAGTTGAGGCCGGCGGTGTTGGAGGTGACGCCGTGGCTCATCTCGTGGCCTGCGACGTCGAGCGACACGAGTGCGCTGAACGACGTGCCGCCGTCGCCGTACGTCATGCAGAAGCAGGAGTCGTCCCAGAAGGCGTTCTCGTAGTTGGTGCCGTAGTGCACCCGGCTGTAGGCGGCGACCCCGTCGTTGCGGATGCCGTTACGACCGAAGGTGTTCTTGTAGAAGTCCCAGGTGTTCGCAGCGCCGTACGCCGCGTCGACCGCCGCGCTCTGCCGCGACGACGTGGTGCCGTTGCCCCAGACGTTGTCGGCATCGGTGAACAGCGTGCCGCGGGACGTGCTGGTGGAGTTGTTGGCGTCATAGATGCTGCTCGAGCCGCGGGTGGTGTCGGTGAGCTGGTAGGTCGAGCCGGACAGCACCGTCTTCAACGGCACTGAGCCGGAGTACAGCGAGTTGCCGGTGCCGTCGGCCTCGGCGATCGTGCTCCACGCGGCGATCCGCTGGCCGGTGTCGGCGTTGGTGTAGGTCAACCGCGAGATCGGCCCGCCGTCCTTGTCGACGCCAGTGGTCTTGGACTCCCAGGCCAGCACCGGCTTGTGGTTGGCCGCGAAGACGACGAGCGAGGCTCCACTGGGCGCCTGGGTGCCGCGGCTGGACACTGCGCAGGGCGACGTTCGCGGACGACGCGTAGTCGACGGTCCGGACGCTGCCCGACGGTGCCTGGTGGACGATCAGGTCGCCACCGACGACGCGCAGGCCGCGGTAGGTCCGGTCGTACCGGATGTTCATGGTGCCGTTGGTGTCCGCGATCGCGTCGGTCGGGTGCAGCGACTCGGTGGTGGGGAGCCGCAGGGCGTGCGCCGTGCTTCGGGCGTCGGACCGTGCCTCACGCAGGACCGAGGCGCGCTCGGCCGGGGTGAAATGCGGGTCGGCTTTGGTGGTGGACCTCTGAGCAACGGTCTGTGCGGGCGCTTGGGTGGTCGCCTGCGATGGTGCGGCGGAGAGACCAGCAGTGGTAACTGCGGCGATCACTCCGATCGTGGCAAGACGCTTCACGTACTACCTCCAGGTCAACGGCACCGACGATGCGGTCGGCGCCACGGGGAGGCTCAGGCGGGACCGGGTACGACGGGGTGCGGTGCGAAACGGTGACGTGGGTCACGACGAGAGCCGAGGGGAAACCTGCCTCATCGGCTTTGTTGCGTCAAGAGTCGGGCCATGCAAGATCACAGGAGAATTCCGTCGTCACCGCGCGAGTAGACTCCGGATTCTGGCAAACCCATCGTGGACATCAACGAATCTCGTCGTCAACGGCGCCATTCCGAGACGGATTCCGTCGGGACGACGAAAATCCGGGAGTACCCCGGTCCGGAGCAGCGCGGCGGTCAGATTCTTAGCATTCGGGTGCGTAACGGTCAGGTGCGACCCGCGCCGGTGGGCCTCACGAGGGCTGGCGAGCAAGACGCCCAACGGGGCCAGCCAGGCGTCGTACAGCTCCACGGCCAATGCCGTCAGCAGCATGGACTTGGCCCGGATCGCGTCGATGCCGGCGTCGACGATCATCTGCACGCTCGGCTCGACGGCGGCGAGCGACAGCATGCTGGGCGTCCCGGACAGCCAGGACCTGAGGTCGGCCTCCGGCTGGTAACCCTGGGCCATGTCGAACATCTCCGCGCGCCCCCACCAGCCCCAGATCGGCTGGGACAGTCGCGGTTGCAGGTCGGACCGGACATAGGTGAACGAGGGTGCCCCGGGGCCACCGTTGAGGTACTTGTACGTGCAGCCGACAGCTACGTCGACGCCGTCGCGGTGCAGGTCGACGGAGATCGAGCCCACGGAGTGGCACAGGTCCCACAGCGTGAGCGCTCCGACGGCATGCGCGGCGGCCGTGATGCCGGCCATGTCGATGATCGCGGCAGAGCGGTAGTCGACCTGGCAGAGGACGACGAACGCCACGTCTTCGTCGAGCAACGGCCGCACGTCGTCGACCCTGATGCCGTCCGGTCCGGCTTCGTCGACCCAGCGCACCTCGAGGTCTCTCCCGCGGGCCAGCGACTCGATCAGGTAGCGGTCGGTCGGGAAGTTGTCCCGCTCGATCACCACCGCGCGTCGGTCGGGCTGGGCGTCCAGCAATGCCGACATCGCCTTGAACAACGAGACCGTCGTCGAGTCACCGACGATCACCTCCCCCGGGTCGGCGCCGAGCAGGCCGGTACCGATCAGGTCCCCGATCTGGCTGGGCAGGTGCATCCAGCGGTCTTCCCAGGACCGGATCAGGTGCGCGCCCCAGTCGTCGTCCAAGACCTGCTTGACGCGCCGTTGGGTCGCCTTCGGCAGCCGGCCCAGCGAGTTGCCGTCCAGATAGATGACCGCGTCGTCGGGGATCACGAACTCGTCGCGGTACGCCGCTAGCGGGTCTTCGCGATCGAGCTGTTCGGCGTACGTCCGACTCGTCACCGGCTCGGTCTGTGTGGTCACGACCGCAACCTACCCGGCGGTGCGCCAAGCTTCGCGTTTGGAGGAGTTCAATGCGGTCCGATCGCCCCTCGACCACCTGCAAGGCAGATGCTCACTTTGCAAGGCAGATCTGCCTAGAGAACAAGCCATCCGGCTTGATCACTAGGCAAACCGACCGGGGTCAGCGGTACTCGGGGTTTTCGAAGTCGAAGCGGGCGCCGGCGTCCCAGGCGGTGCGCTGGTTGCCGTACGCAGGGATGCCGCCGGCCTGCTGCAGCAGGTTCGCGACGTGCATCAGGTTCCACGTCATGAACGTGGTGTTGCGGTTGGTGAACTCGTTTTCCGGGCCGCCTGAACCGGGATCGAGGTACGACGGTCCCGGCCCGGCCTCGCCGATCCACCCGGCGTCGGCCTGCGGCGGGATCGTGTAGCCGATGTGCTGAAGCGAGTAGAGGATGTCCATCGCGCAATGCTTGATGCCGTCTTCGTTCCCGGTGATCAACGCTCCGCCGACCCGGCCGTAGTAGTCCCACTGGCCCTGGTCGTTCACGTCACCGGAGCTGGCGTAGAGCCGCTCGATGACCCGCTTCGTGACACTGGAGTTGTCGCCGAGCCAGATCGGACCTGCGATGACCAGGATGTGTGAGGCCATCACCTTCTCGTGGATGCTCGGCCAGACGTCGGTCTCCCAGCCGTGCTCGGTCATGTCGACGTACACCCCGGTGGCAATGTCGTGGTCGATCGCACGCAGCTCCTCGACCTCGACGCCGTGCTTGCGCATGATGGCGGCGCTGATGTCGACGAGGCCCTGGGTGTGACTCTTCTCGGGGGACCGCTTGAGCGTGCAGTTGATGAACAGAGCCCGGAGGTTGCTGAAGTCGTATTCGGTCATGCCCAGCAGTCTCCCGTTCCCGCGAGGCGTTACACCATCGACTGGCGGATCCCGTCACTCCAACGTAAGAACCAGCCGCTCGGCGTTGTCGTCCACCCGGTCGCGCTCGTACGGGTTGATGCCGCGAGCCTCGTCGATCGTCCTCGGGTCGAGGTCGGCCACGACCATGCCCTCGCCCTCCTCGACCCGATCCACGACGCGGCCTTGCGGGTCGAAGACCGCTGTGCCGCCGCTGAAGTCGCCGTCACCGCAGCGCCCCACCAACCCGGCAAACACGACGTAGACCCCGTTGTCGATCGCCCGCGCGGCGTAGTAGAGGTCGCGGCGATGTTCACTCCCGACGACGTACGCCGATGGGCAGAAGTAGGCCAGCGCGCCGGCGTCAGCAGCCGCTCGCGCATGCTCGGGGAAGCAACCGTCGTAACAGATCCCGAGGCCGACGTCCCAGCCACCAAGGACCACCGACGCGCCCTGCGTGCCTGGTGTGAAGACTGCGCGTTCGTCCTCCCACAGGTGCTGCTTCACGTACGCCACGTGCCTGGCACCAGTCGACCCGAAGACCAGCACGGCAAGGGACCTGCTGCCGTCGGGTTGGCGAACGGAGGCACTGACGAGCACGGCCACCCTCCCGGCTCGAGCGGCCCCGGCGATCGGGTCGAGCCTGCTGTCGTCGAGCGTGACGTCGCAACGTTCCGGGGCCGCGGCCAGGGTCCCCATGTCGTAGCCAGGCAGGAAGAGCTCGGGAAGGACGACGACCGCCGCCCCCTCCGACGACGCCTTCTCCACCCACCGGACCACGGTTGCGACGTTGTGGTCCACGTCGCCGGCCCGGGACTCCGCCTGGACGGCCGCGACCCGGAGCGGGTTCAGCGTCATGACGAGCATCCGGCCAGCCGGTTCGATCCGACCGTCCAGCTCACTGCACGACCACCTCGACGCGCTGGAACTCCTTGAGCTCGGTGTAGCCGGTGGTCGCCATCGAGCGCTTCAACGCTCCCACCAGGTTCATCGTCCCGTCGGAGACGAGGGAGGGACCGTGCAGTATCTGGTCAAGCGTGCCGACCGTGCCGATCTCGACCCGCTCGCCGCGGGGAAGTGTGGCGTGCCACGCCTCCGCGCCCCAGTGGTAGCCGCGCCCTGGCGCCTCCTTTGCACGCGCCAGCGGCGAGCCGACCATGACAGCGTCGGCGCCGCACGCGATCGCCTTCGAGATGTCGCCAGACTTGCCGATCGAGCCGTCGGCGATGACATGGACGTAGCGTCCACCCGACTCATCGAGGTAGTCACGCCGGGCGGCGGCAACGTCGGCCACCGCCGTCGCCATGGGCACCGCCACCCCCAGCACGGTGCGCGTCGTGTGCGCCGCTCCGCCGCCGAAGCCGACCAGGACACCGGCCGCTCCGGTCCGCATCAGGTGGAGCGCGGCCTGGTAGGTCGCGCACCCTCCGACGATGACCGGGACGTCGAGCTCGTAGATGAACTGCTTGAGGTTCAACGGCTCGGCCTGGCCGGATACGTGCTCTGCCGAGACCGTCGTCCCGCGGATGACGAACAGGTCGAGGCCGGCATCGATCACCGACTGCGCATGCTCCTTGGTGCGCTGCGGCGAGAGGGCCCCGGCCACGGTGATGCCCGAGTCGCGCATCTGCTTGACCCGTTCGACCATCAGCTCGGGCTTGATCGACTCGGTGTAGATCTCCTGCAGCCGCCGGGTGGCTTGGTGACCGCGCAGCGCAGCCACCTCCGCCAGCAACGGCTGCGGGTCGTCGTACCGCGTCCACAAGCCCTCGAGGTCGAGCACACCGAGTCCCCCGGCCTGGCCGAAGGCGATCGCGGTGTCCGGTGACATCACCGAGTCCATCGGTGCGGCCAGGACCGGGATGTCGAAACGGTAGGCATCGATCTGCCAGGCGACGGACACCTCTTCCGGGTCGCGGGTCCGCCTGCTGGGCACGATCGCGATGTCGTCGAACGCGTAGGCGCGGCGGGCTCGTTTCGCGCGGCCGATCTCGATGTCAGTCACCGCTCGATCGTATCCGCCGTGCCGGCCCCGCCACCGGACACCTGGGACCGACCGAATTCGCTGCCCCGACGCCCCGATTCGGTCAGCCTCAGGTGTCCGGTCGTGGGGTCAGCTGTAGTTCGGTGCTTCGACGGTCATCGTGATGTCGTGCGGGTGGCTCTCCTTGAGACCTGCCGAGGTGATCCGGGTGAACTGTCCGCGCTCCTGAAGCTCGGGGATGGTCTGCGCACCGACGTAGAACATCGACTGGTGGAGCCCGCCGATCAGCTGGTGCGCGACGGCCGCCAGCGGCCCGCGGAACGCCACCTGGCCCTCGATCCCCTCCGGCACGATCTTGTCGTCGCTGGACACGTCGGCCTGGAAGTAGCGGTCCTTGGAGAACGACTTCTTGCCGCGCGAGGCCATCGCGCCCAGCGAACCCATCCCCCGGTAGCTCTTGAACTGCTTGCCGTTGACGAACACCAGCTCGCCCGGGCTCTCCTCGCAGCCGGCGAGGAGCGAACCGATCATCACGGTGTCTGCGCCCGCCACCAGCGCCTTGGCGATGTCGCCGGAGTACTGCAGCCCCCCATCGCCCACGACCGGTACGCCGGCCGGACGACACGCCAGTGACGCCTCGTAGATCGCTGAGACCTGAGGTACGCCGACACCGGCCACGATCCGCGTCGTGCAGATCGAGCCCGGCCCGACTCCGACCTTGACCGCGTCGACACCGGCGTCGACCAGTGCCTGGGCACCAGCCCGGGTGGCGACGTTGCCGCCGATCACCTGCACGTGCCGGGTGGCCGGGTCACTCTTGAGTCGTCTCACCATGTCGAGCATGAGTCGCGCGTGGCCGTTGGCGACGTCGGGGACGAGCACGTCGACGCCGGCCTCCACCAGCGTCGTGGCCCGGTCCCACGCGTCTCCGAAGTACCCGATGGCGGCGCCGACCAGCAGCCGTCCGTCAGCGTCGTTGGAGGCGAGCGGGAACTGCTCGGACTTCACGAAGTCCTTGACCGTGATCAGTCCGACGAGTCGTCCGGCGTCGTCGACGATGGGCAGCCGCTCGCGCTTGTGCTGGCGCAGCAGCCGGGTCGCCTCCTCGCGCTGGATCCCTTCGTGACCGGTGATCAGCGGCATCGGCGTCATCACGTCGCCGACCAGCCGGGTGGCCCACTCGCCGACCGGCACGAACCGCAGGTCGCGGTTGGTGATGATGCCCAGCAAGACATTGTCCTCGTCCACGACCGGGAGGCCGGAGACTCGGTACTGGCCGCACGTCTCGTCGAGCTCCTCGAGAGTCGCCTTGGGATGGATCGTGACCGGGTTGGAGATCATCCCGGTCTGGGTCCGCTTGACCAGGTCCACCTGGTAGGCCTGGTCCTCGATCGACAGGTTGCGGTGCAGGACCCCCAGCCCGCCCTGTCGGGCCATCGCGATCGCCATTCGAGACTCGGTGACGGTGTCCATTGCGCTGGACACGAGCGGGATGCGCAGCTCGATCTCGCGGGTAAGCCGTGACGAGGTGTCGACCTCGCTGGGGATCACGTCGGTCTCGCCCGGCAGCAGCAAGACGTCGTCGAAGGTCAATCCGAGGGTGGCGAACTTGTCCGGCAGGCCGGCCGACGTGGGCTCCATGGACCCATCGTACGGACGCCCAGCGGGTGGCCGGGTGGTGCCCGGCTCCGAAACGTGCATCACTTTGAGTGAAGGTGTGATTACACTCCGATGAGCGCATGCAGCGACACGTCGTCGCTTCGGCAGGTTCGAGCCGATGATCGGCTCGCCCGCCCTCGGTCGTTCGGTTGCGGTGACCACAGTCCCACTCATGGGACCGTCCCGTCGCCCTACCTTCAACGGATGCCCACACTCGCGTCCCCTCGTCGCGCCTCGCGCCCGATCCGGCTGATCGCCGCCCTTGCCCTGGTAGCGGCGGTGGCCCTGAACGGGACCTTCGCGGCGGCCGGAACCTCCTACGGCGGCGCATCGGCAACCGCCTGGCCGGCGGCCTGGAACGCCTACACGCTCTCGACCGGTGCCATCATCAGCGACGTCAACGACGACGAGAACCCGGCCTACACCGACATCGCGAGCGGTGCCTGCTCCGGCTGCGCCGGTCCTCGCGAGTCCGTGCAACTGGCAAGCGACGGGACCAACGCGTTCTTCCGGATCCGGCTCGGCACAAATCCGTACGACGCCGCCAAGGGAGGCTTGTTCGGCAGCGCCTTCCTCACCCAGATCTACGCCAACGGGGCGGTCCGGGCGGTCGTAGGGGTCGATGGCAAGTCGCCGTCCGCCGACTACGTGTACGTCACCAACGCCGTGGGAAGCACCGTCACCAAGGTGTACGAGTGGCCGTTCGACAACAGTGGTGGCCAGTCGTCCGCCGGCATGCGGGTCGTCGCGGCTGGTGACGGGACCGGCCAGTACTTCCTCGACTACCAGGTGCCGCTGAGCTTCATCACCGCCGCATCGGGCGGAACCGTCACGGCGACGACCCCGGTGAAGCTCTACTACGGATCCTCGCAGGCGGCCAACCTTGCGGTGATCAACAAGGACTTCATGCTCGGGACCGCCAGCTCTGTCGACTTCTCCGGTCTCTCGACCGTCTCGTTCACGCCGGCTGGCGCGGCCGTCACGCGCACTGCGTCCTACGTGTCCGGTGCGCAACCGCCGCGAGCCGGATCGACGACCCGGTACTCCGTCGAGCTGACGGCGGCCAACCCGGGCGGGGCACAGCTGACGTCGACGCAGGTCACCGCGCAGCTGCCTTCCGCCGTGACCTACGTGTCAGCCGCACCCCTCCCGTCGAACGTGACCGTCAGTCCGTCGGGTCTGGTCACCTGGACGGTCGGAACCCTGGCCGCGTTCGAGACCCAGAACAAGACGTTGACCCTCGACCTCACTCCCACGACGGGGATGGTGGGATCGAACGCCGACCTGCTCACCGCCATCGCGATGTCGGGAACGGATGCGCCGAACAACGCAACCCGAACGAGCAGTGCTCCGGATGTCAGCGTCGGACCCGTGGGTGCCCCCAACTACGCGCCCACGGCAAACCCGGATCAGTTCACGCTCGCCGAGGACGGTGCTCTCAACCTCAACGTGCTGGCCAACGACTCCGACGCCAACAACGACGTGCTCCACGTCGGCTCCGTCACACAGCCCTCGCACGGGGTGGTGACCATCAACAGTGACGGAAGCGTGCGCTACGTGCCGGCTGGCGACTACAGCGGTCTCGACGCCTTCACCTACCAGGCGTGCGACCCGTCCGACGCCTGCTCCACGGCCAACGTGAGCCTCACCGTCACCCCCGTCAACGACCCCCCGACCGCCACCGGACCCGACACCGTCACCGTGGCCTCCGGCGACACCACCGTCACCGGACAGGCCCAGGCCACCGACCCCGAGAACGACCCCCTCACCTACACCGTCCACACCGACGTCACCCACGGCACCTTGGACCTGCACCCCGACGGCACGTTCACCTACACCCGGGTCGGCACCTTCCACGGCGACGACACCTTCACCTTCAAGGTCTGCGACCCCAACAACGACTGCGACACCTACACCACCACCGTGCACGTCGCAGAAAACCCGCACGCCGACGACTTCACCCTCGCCATCGCCGAGGACTCCGGACCCACCACCATCGACCTGCCCACCCACAGCGGACCCACCGACGCCACCACCACCACCGGACCCGTCACCCACGGCGAGGTCGTCAGCAACCCCGACGGCACCCTCACCTACACCCCCGACGACGACTTCTTCGGCACCGAGACCATCAGCTACACCGTCTGCACCAGCCCCACCGCCTGCGACACCGGCATCGTCACCATCAACGTCACCCCCGTCAACGACCCCCCGACCGCCACCGGACCCGACACCGTCACCGTGGCCTCCGGCGACACCACCGTCACCGGACAGGCCCAGGCCACCGACCCCGAGAACGACCCCCTCACCTACACCGTCCACACCGACGTCACCCACGGCACCTTGGACCTGCACCCCGACGGCACGTTCACCTACACCCGGGTCGGCACCTTCCACGGCGACGACACCTTCACCTTCAAGGTCTGCGACCCCAACAACGACTGCGACACCTACACCACCACCGTGCACGTCGCAGAAAACCCGCACGCCGACGACTTCACCCTCGCCATCGCCGAGGACTCCGGACCCACCACCATCGACCTGCCCACCCACAGCGGACCCACCGACGCCACCACCACCACCGGACCCGTCACCCACGGCGAGGTCGTCAGCAACCCCGACGGCACCCTCACCTACACCCCCGACGACGACTTCTTCGGCACCGAGACCATCAGCTACACCGTCTGCACCAGCCCCACCGTCTGCGACACCGGCATCGTCACCATCAACGTCACCCCCGTCAACGACCCCCCGACCGCCACCGGACCCGACACCGTCACCGTGGCCTCCGGCGACACCACCGTCACCGGACAGGCCCAGGCCACCGACCCCGAGAACGACCCCCTCACCTACACCGTCCACACCGACGTCACCCACGGCACCTTGGACCTGCACCCCGACGGCACGTTCACCTACACCCGGGTCGGCACCTTCCACGGCGACGACACCTTCACCTTCAAGGTCTGCGACCCCAACAACGACTGCGACACCTACACCACCACCGTGCACGTCGCAGAAAACCCGCACGCCGACGACTTCACCCTCGCCATCGCCGAGGACTCCGGACCCACCACCATCGACCTGCCCACCCACAGCGGACCCACCGACGCCACCACCACCACCGGACCCGTCACCCACGGCGAGGTCGTCAGCAACCCCGACGGCACCCTCACCTACACCCCCGACGACGACTTCTTCGGCACCGAGACCATCAGCTACACCGTCTGCACCAGCCCCACCGCCTGCGACACCGGCATCGTCACCATCAACGTCACCCCCGTCAACGACCCCCCGACCGCTGACGACTCCACGGTCTCGACCTTGGAGGACCAGCCGGTCCACGTCACCGTGTCCGATCTCGCGTCGGACGTCGATGCTGACCAGCTCGAATACTCCGTGACCGTGTCACCCACCCACGGCTGGCTGACCATTTCTGCGACGATGGGGGATCTCGTCTATACCCCCGAACCCGGGTACCACGGCGACGACTCCCTGGACTGGACCGTCTGCGACCCGTCCAACGCCTGTGCCACGGCGACCCTCGCCATCACGGTGTACCCCGTCAACCACGCACCGCAGGCGATCATCAGCGCGGATCCGCAGGCGCACGTGGGTGACACCGTGGTCGTCGACGGTGACGGCTGGGACCCTGACGGTGACAGCCTTGCGCAGTCCTGGTCCGTCACCGGTCCGGCTGAGCTGGTCACCGACAACGGTGACAGCCTCACTCTTCGGATGACCGGCACGGGAGCGGTGGTCGTCGGCTACGCCGTCTCCGACGGAGCCTTGAGCGACGAGGCCTCCACTTCCATCGATGTGCTGGCAGCCCCGATCTTCACACCGCCACCGCACTGCGCGGACCTGACCGCAACCAGTCACGGCGAGAAACTCCATCTCGCGCTGTCCTGCAGCCATGCCGATGGCGGCCAATACCAGATGCAGTCGTTGCCGGCTCACGCAACGGTGGCCATGCACGGTTCGGACTTCACCTACCTACCCGACGACGGGTTCGCAGGGACCGAGACGTTCCAGGTGCGGGTCACGACGCCAGCCGGTGTCACGACCGCACAGGTGACCGTGCACGTGATCCGCGCCAAGGCCCCGCATCAGCCAGACGGTTCGGCTCCTGACCCCACGCTGCGCAACTCCCACAGCCCCGCGCCACAGCCAGTGCCGGACACCGACGCGGCGCCAGTGGCGCAGGAGCTGAACCCCGCAAGCCCGACCGCGGAACTTCCCGACACCGGAGGACCGTTAACGCCCGCCGAGGCGCTGGCGCTCACCGGCGTAGGGGTGGTGCTGATCGCTCTGGGGATTGCCGTGCTCCGCCGGCAGCGCGTCGTCAGGGCCTGACCGAGCCCTTCTGCCGCTGGGCTGAGAGAGCCGGTCGCTGCTCGGTTACGGGGCGGGTGCACCGCTCGGGCGTCGTGACGTTCAGCGCTCGCTGGGTGACCCGTGGGCCACCAGCCCAGTGGCCGGATGCGCGGGATGCGCCGGCTTGGGCGTGTCGGTGGGCTTGGGCGGATCGGGCTTGGGCGGCTCGGGCTTGGGCGGCTTCGTGGGCTTGGGCGGCTTCGTTGGCCTAGGGGGTTCGGCCGAGGTGTGGATCCCCCCGCTGTGTTGTCCCGCAGTATCCGTCGAGCCCGTGCCGGAAGGGCTACCGGAGTCGTCGCTGCCGCTCGGTGCACCCGAACCCTCCTCGACTGGATCGTTCCCCTGGGAGGGCTGCCCCCCAGCCGGGCTCCGATTCTCGTCGCGGGTCGGCGGTGCCTGGTCGCCCGACGGTTCACCCGGGGCAGCAATCAAGGGTGGCTGCATCGCCCCGGCATGCAGGTGCATCCCGTCCGTGGAGAGGGCAGCAGGCGGCGCCGCTGTGTGCTTCGCTGGCGCGGAGGCCTCAACCTGGCTGACCTGCATCCACCGACGAGCCTGCATCGGGGGGCTCAGGACACGATGCACATGGTCGGCGTTGCGATGGTGCGCGCCGAGCATCCAGTGCGAATCCGGAGCCGGCTCCTTGCGGAAGTCATAGAGCTGTTTGACGACCACCTTGACCGGGAGCAGCGGATCTCCTGTGGCGGCGGCCGCGATCCCCGAGGACGAGAACGTCAAGCCGACCGCCAGCGCGGCGCCGAGTCGGCGCGACCGCCTCGAGCCCTGCCGCACACCCCCCGGGGCGGCACGGCGTTGTCCCGACAGCGCTGGCAGTGCCACGGCGTCGACCGCGTCGGCAAGCTGCGCCAGGAGGATGATCGCGGGGTCGTCAGCCGCCGGCCCGGTCGGCGTACGCCGTTCGGCCAGCTGGTCGAGCAGAGCATCGGTCTCCCGAAGCTCCAGCAGCGACGGCTCAGGCTTGGTCATGCGCCACCTCGTCGGTCGTATCGGCGAGCTTGCGTAGCTTGGCCAGGGCCCGGTGCTGCGCCACCCGTACAGCGCCGGCGCTCATCCCCAGCGCAGCGCCGGTCTCCTCGGCGGACAGCCCCGCGGCGACCCTGAGCAGCATGACTTCACGGAGGTTCTTGGGCAGCAGCTCGAGCAGTTCGCTGGCGTACCGCGCGTCGCTTTGGGTGACGGCGTGCTCCTCAGGGGTGGGCGCCGCATCCACGGAGTCCGGGAGGTCATCGATCGGCTGCGGGTTGCGGGAGAAGGCGCGCTGGGCATCGGCCACCTTGCGGGCCGCCACCGCGTGGACGAACGCCTCGAACGGCCGACCACGGTCACGGTAGCTCGACAGAGCCCGGAGCACGGCGATGCAGATGTCCTGGGCTACATCGTCGGCGAGCTGCTGTCCCCCCGGATAGCTGAAGAGCCGGGCGCGACAGTAGCGGTGGGCGATCGGCCGAACTCGAATGAGGAGGGCTTCGATCTCAGCGGGTCCGCCATCCTGGGCGGCTTGCGCCAGCCCTGTGAGGTCGAGCGCGGATCCGGTGCCGGGTCCGGTCGTCCGCCGCGGCTCGCCCCCCGGACTCTTCACGGGGCCAAGCGTGGCATGAGCCGCACCCGATCCCCCACCCCTCGGCGCCATGACAACGGATTCCGCAATGTCGCGATCGCGAAACCACGTATTCCGCAGCTAGGTGCTCATAAGGGCACGCCGGGCTGACCGAACGAGGGCCCGGCAGCAGTAAGCCGCCGGGCCCTCGATGGTCAGATCAGGCTGGCCTCAGTGGCCGTGCCCGTGGCCGTGGCCACCGGCCTCCGGCTCGGGCTCCGCAGGCTTGTCCACGACCAGCGTCTCGGTCGTCAGCAGCATGGCGGCGATCGAGGCTGCGTTGGTCAACGCAGACTTCGTCACCTTCACGGGGTCGAGGACGCCCTGGGCGACCAGGTCACCGTACTCACCGGTTGCGGCGTTGAAGCCCTGCCCGACACCGGCCTCGCGAACCTTCGCGACGACGACGTAGCCCTGGTCTCCGCCGTTCTCGGCGATCCAACGCAGCGGCTCGTCGACAGCGAGCCGAACGATCCGCACGCCGACCGCCTCGTCGCCGGTCAGGCCGAGGCCGTCCGACAGCGCAGCGGACGCATGCACGAGGGCTGATCCGCCACCCGCGACGATGCCCTCTTCGATCGCGGCGCGAGTCGCGGAGACAGCGTCCTCGATCCGGTGCTTCTTCTCCTTGAGCTCGACCTCGGTCGCAGCACCGACCTTGACGACGCAGACCCCGCCGGCCAGCTTCGCGAGCCGCTCCTGGAGCTTCTCCCGGTCCCAGTCGGAGTCGGTGTTCTCGATCTCGGCCTTGATCTGCTTGACCCGGCCCTGGACCTCGCTGGCGTCGCCGTTGCCGTCGACGATCGTGGTGTTGTCCTTGGTGATGACGACGCGTCGTGCCGTGCCGAGCACCTCGAGCCCGACCTGGTCGAGCTTGAGCCCGACGTCAGGGGTGACGACCTGAGCGCCGGTGAGGGTCGCGATGTCCTGGAGCATGGCCTTGCGGCGGTCGCCGAAGGCGGGCGCCTTCACCGCGGCCGCGGTGAACGTGCCGCGGATCTTGTTGACCACCAGCGTCGAGAGCGCCTCACCGTCGAGGTCCTCGGCGATGATGAACAGCGGCTTGCCGGCCTGGATGACCTTCTCCAGCAACGGCAGCAGGTCGCTGATCGCGGAGATCTTGCCCTGGTTGACCAGGATGTAGGGATCGTCGAGGACGGCTTCCATCCGCTCGGCGTCGGTGACGAAGTACGGCGAGATGTAGCCCTTGTCGAACTGCATCCCCTCGGTGAACTCCAGCTCGGTGCCGAGGGTGTTGGACTCCTCGACGGTGATGACGCCGTCCTTGCCGACCTTGTCGAAGGCCTGGGCGATCAGGTCGCCGATGTGGGAGTCACGGGCGGAGATGGTCGCGACGTGCGCCATGTCCTCGGTCGAGTCGACGTCGCGGGCAGCCTTGCCGAGCTCGATGTTGACCGCCTCGACGGCCTTGTCGATCCCGCGCTTGAGGCTCATCGGGTTGGCACCGGCAGCGACAGCTCGCAGGCCCTCGTGGACGAGCGCCTGGGCGATCACGGTCGCGGTCGTCGTGCCGTCGCCGGCGACGTCGTTGGTCTTGGTGGCGACTTCCTTGGCGAGCTGGGCGCCGAGGTTCTCGAACGGGTCGTCGAGCTCGACCTCACGGGCGACGGTGACACCGTCGTTGGTGATGGTCGGGGCGCCCCACTTCTTGTCCAGGACGACGTAGCGGCCCTTGGGGCCGAGCGTCACCTTGACGGTGTTGGCGAGAGCGTCGACGCCGCGCTCGAGCGCGCGACGGGCGTTCTCGTCGAATTCAAGAATCTTGGGCATGAACGGTCCTTCTCACGATGGACGGATGAATCAGGGTCTGGGGGGTCTCGGCGACCCGACGCCAACGCCCCGGGGCCCGGTTCGGACCGCCGGGGCGCTCACGTCGATGAAGCAGTGGTTACTTCTCGATGACGGCGAGGACATCGCGCGCGGAGAGGATGAGAAGCTCCTCGCCCGAGTACTTGACCTCGGTTCCGCCGTACTTGCTGTAGATGACCTTGTCGCCGACCGAGATGTCGAGCGGGACGCGGTTGCCGCTGTCGTCGACACGACCCGGACCAACAGCCAGGACCTCGCCCTCCTGGGGCTTCTCCTTGGCGGTGTCGGGGATGACCAGGCCGGAGGCCGTGGTCTGCTCGGCTTCGAGCGTGCGGACGAGAATGCGGTCTTCGAGCGGCTTGATGCTGACAGACACGTGCTGGACCTCACCTTTCACGTCAGAACTGAGAGGCAGTATCTGATAGATAGCTGATGGGTGGCTGATGGATATGCAGTTGCTACGAGTCGTCCACGTCGTCGCGGTGCCGTGAGCTTCTCGCTGGCACACTCGTGTGGAGAGTGCCAACGCCGAATCTAGCACTCGCTCTGGGTGAGTGCCAATGCCCTCTCCACGCCTGGGCTCAGGCCGGGGAACCGGGCGGCCCGAGTCCCCGTGCCACGATGCACGCGTGGACTCTGCCGCCTTCGGTTTCCTGCTCTCCCCGGATGGGCGCGAGCTCCTCAGGTCGGCGGAGGCGATCTACGACGGCTCCAACGCGCTCGCCGTCGCCTCGTCGCTGCGCAAGAACTTCGAGAGCTCGCACGTCGCCGCCGCGATCACCCTGACAGGGCTGCGCCGTCGGGGCCGGGCGAAGTTCGGCGAGGACGCCGCGACCATGTACTTCACTCCCGATGGCCTCGAACAGGCGACCCATCCGATCGTGGCAGCCCACCGTGCCGTCCGGCTGCGGCACGCCCTGCACGACGTCCAGGGCTCCGTGGTCGACCTCGGCTGCGGGATCGGGTCAGATCTGCTTGCTTTTGCCGGCCAGGACCTCCGCGCGACCGGTGTGGAGATGGATCAGCTGACCGCGGCGGTCGCCCGGGCCAACCTGGGCGTGCGCGGATGTCCGGGCGAGGTCGTGGTCGCCGACGCCCGGTCGACCGTCCGGTCGTCGTACGACGTGACGTTCGTCGATCCGGCACGTCGCGGGGCGGCCGGACGGACGTTCGACCCCGCGGCCTACGAACCACCCTGGTCCTTCGTCGAGGACGTCCTCACCGGTCCGGCCGTCGTGAAGGTGGCGCCAGGGATCCCGCACGAGCTGGTCCCTGCGGGAGTCGAGGCAGAGTGGGTCAGCCTCGGCGGCCGATTGAAGGAGGCCGCGCTGTGGTCCGTCGGACCCGATCGAGTGCGGCGCCGGGCCACCGTGCTCCGCGACGGTGCTCCGGAGGCGACGATCAGCGACCAGGACGCGGCCACCGAGCCGACGGCTGCCCCGCCAGGACGCTTCGTCTACGAGCCCGACGACGCTGTGGTCCGAGCCCACCTGGTCACCGCCGTCTGCGCGATCGTGTCAGGTTGGCTGCTCGACGAGCACCTGGCGTACGTAGCGTCAGACCGGCTCGTGCCGACCCCGCTCGCGCGTGCCTACGAAGTGGTCGACGTGCTCCCGTTCAAGGAGAAGCAGCTCCGAGCCGCGCTCCGAGCCCGCGACATCGGAGCGCTGACGATCAAGAAGCGTGGCATCACCGTCACCCCGGAAGGTCTGCGGTCCAGGCTCGCACTCACCGGATCGACGCCAGGCACCCTGATCCTCAGCCGAACTCCTCGCTCGTCGGTGGCGCTGCTCGTCGAGCCGCGCGGCTGAGCCTCGACGACCGAGAGGGGTGCTAGGCAACGACGGTGGTGATCGGCATGGACGAGTCGGCCGGGATGTCGTACGCCGAAGCGGTCCGGCCACGACGAACCAGCTCCGCGCCCAGCGCGGCCACCATCGCACCGTTGTCCGTGCACAGGCCCGGCCGCGGCACGCGCACCGCGACACCGTGCTTCGCGGCGCGCTCGACGGCCAGGGCCCGGATCCGCGAGTTGGCGGCCACGCCCCCTCCGATGACCAGGTGCTCCGCGCCGGACGGACACGCAGGCGTCGACGGCCTTGCGGGTCAGCACGTCACAGACCGCCTCCTGGAAGGATGCGGCGACGTCTGCAACCGGAACGGGTTCGCCGGAAGCCTCCCGGGCCTCGACCCAGCGCGCCACAGCGGTCTTGAGGCCGGAGAACGAGAAATCGAACCGGTGGCGTTCGAGGTCCCGACCGCTGGTGAGGCCGCGCGGGAAGTCGATGGTGACCTCTCCGCCTTCGCGGGCGACCCGATCGATGTGCGGGCCGCCCGGAAAGGGCAGTCCGAGCAGCCGGGCGATCTTGTCGAACGCCTCTCCTGCAGCATCGTCCATGGTCGCGCCCAGAGGTTCGACGCCGATCGTGACGTCCTCCACCAGCAGCAGGCTGGAGTGGCCGCCGCTCACCAGCAGAGCCACACAAGGCTCGGGAAGCGGTCCGTGCTCGAGCTGGTCGACGGCGACGTGCGCCGACAGGTGGTTGACGCCGTACAACGGCTTGTCGAGGGTGAGAGCGAGCGCCTTCGCGGCTGCGACGCCGACCAGCAGCGCGCCGGCCAGCCCCGGGCCTGACGTGACGGCGACCGCGTCGACGTCGGACAGGGTGAGCCGGGCCTCCCGGCAGGCGCGCTCGATCGTCGGGACCATCGCCTCCAGGTGCGCCCGGCTTGCGACCTCCGGGACGACACCGCCGAACCGGGCGTGCTCGTCGACGCTGGACGCGACCGCGTCGGCCAGCAGCTCGTTGCCCCGGACCAGCCCAACGCCGGTCTCGTCGCAGGACGTCTCGATCCCCAGCACCAGGGGCCGATCAGGCACGACTGCCTCCCTGCGCCGGCGTTTCACCTTGCTGGTCCACGGTCCGTTGCAGGATCACCGCGTCGACGTCACCGGGGTAGTAGCGCGGGCGGCGGTCGATCTCGGTGAAACCGTGGTGCTCGTAGACGGCCAGGGCGGCCGCGTTGTCAGCGGCAACCTCGAGAAGGACGCGGGCGCACGAGCTGTCGCGAGCCGCCTCGACGACCTGATCCACCAGCCGGCCTCCGACACCCTGGCCGCGTTGGCTGCGCAGTACGGCGACCCGCTGCAGGTCGGCCACGTCGTCGACGTAGCGCCCGACCGCGTAGCCGACCGGCACGGTGACCCCCGCTTCGTTCACGCGCTCGGCGAGCCAGATCCGACGGGTCTCTCCGAGCGCCTCGAACTCCTCCTCGACCGACCGCGGCGACCAGGCCGCCGGTCCGAAGACCTCGAGCTCGAGGACGACGACTGCCTCGAGGTCGTCGGCGGTGGCAGGACGGATCACGGTCATCGCACGCGCTTCCGAACACCGGGCTCCACCGCATCGGGGCGCCGCAGGTACAGCGGCTCTGGTGCCAACAGCTCGACTGATTCGGCGATGACGGCCCGGGCCAGGTCCGCGGCAGCAGGATTTTCGGGGTCGATCGGATGGGGGAACGCCTCTGGATAGAGCCGGGCACCTCGGCCGGCCACCGGCCCTCCGAAGGAGACCGCGTCCGGGCGGTCGACGGCTGGCGCCGTGGTCCGAGCACCGGTGCCGTCGTACGCCGCCCAGTAGACCTCCTTGCGGCGGGCATCGGTCGCCACACGGAACCCGTCCGGCCCGACGGACCCGGAGGCCACCGCGGAGGCCACGATGTCGAGGGTGCACACCCCGTCCACAGGGATGTCGAGAACCGCTGCCATCGTGCGCGCGGTGACCAGGCCGACGCGAAGCCCGGTGAACGGGCCAGGGCCGACTCCGACCACGAGCCGGGTGAGGTCGCGCGGTGAGGCACCGGCCGCGGCCAGGACCTCCCTGATGCCTGGGGCGAGCAGCTCGCCGTGGCGCAGCGCGTCGACCACCGTGGACTCCGCGACGACCTCGCCGTCCGGCGTCCCGGTGTGCAGCGCCACCGTGACGGCATGCGTGGCAGTGTCGAACGCAAGCAACATGGTCCGGTCAGCCTAGATGGACGGTCCCCAGCGGCGAAGCCGCGGGGACCGGCTCAACCCACCACCCGCACCCACGACACCACGCGACGGTCCCCAGCGGCGAAGCCGCGGGGACCGGCTCAACCCACCACCCGCACCCACGACACCACGCGACGGTCCCCAGCGGCGAAGCCGCGGGGACCGGCTCAACCCACCACCCGCACCCACGACACCACGCGACGGTCCCCAGCGGCGAAGCCGCGGGGACCGCCTCAACCACCCACACCGACGAGGCTTATCGCTCCAGCAGCTTCGAGCGGACGCCGGATCCGAACCAGCGCGCCCCGACCGGGGTGACCGTGACCGTCCTCGCCTCCTGCTCCGGCGATGCGGCGTCGATGCCATGACTGCGCGCGACGTGGACCTTGAGCCGGTCGTCGGACAGCTCCTCCGCGAGTCCCTCCCCCCACTCGATCACCGTCACGGCCTCCTCGACGAAGGCGTCCAGGTCGAGGTCGTCGAGCTCGGCCCCATCGCCGAGCCGATAGGCGTCGACGTGCACCAGGGCCGGCCCGCCGCTGATGGAGGGATGGACGCGGGAGATCACGAACGTCGGCGACGTCACCTCACCGCGTACGCCGAGACCCTCGCCGATCCCCTGCGTGAGCGTGGTCTTGCCGGCGCCCAGCTCGCCGGTCAGGATCACGACGTCGCCACCGCCGCAGATCTGTGCCAGCCGGACACCGAAGGATCGCGTGGTCTCGGCGGTCGGGAGCGCGATCTCCGCTGGCAGTGCCTTCCCGTACACGACCTGTGGACCCGAACGGCTCAGCTCCCGGTAGCCCCGGCGCATCCAGAAGACCAACGTGGCCGGCAGCTCACCCCGTGCCCGCAGCGTCACGTCGTCGTACCCGCGCGTCCCTGCCACCTCCTCGGCCACCCCCACGAGCGCAGAGGCGACACCCCGCGCCTGGAAGTGGGGGACGACGCTGACCCGACGCAGCGCCAGCGCCGCCCCGTCCACGTCGAAGAGCAGCGCCCCGGCCGGTACCCCGTCCACCCGGCACAGCAGGCCGCCGTGCCTCGCGAGCGCGGCCGCGACCGATTCCGTGGTCTCGGCGAGCGCTGTACTCGGCGGTTCCAGATGGGGCCGTGGCCCGAAGGCGGCGCGAATCACGTCGCGAACCACGGCGGCGTCGTCGGGACCGGCCTCGACGACGTTCAGGTCACTCATCGGCCGCGAGGGCATGTTCGATGAGCCGCTGCAGCGACTTGCTGACCTCGTCGTGGAACTCCAGCAGGACCATGTGGCCGGCTTCGGGCAGCTCCAGGAACTCGGCCGCAGGCAGCCGTTCCGCGATCCGCCGCCCGTGGGCCACCGGTGTGATCTGGTCCCGGCCGCCCGCGATGACCGTGGTCGGTACGGACCCGATCGGCTTGAGGGAGTCGTACTTGTCGTGCGTGTCGAAACCGGGGAAGAAGTCGGCGACCACGTCCACGGGGGTCGCCGCGAGCATCTCGTCGGTGAAGTCGACGTACTCCTGCGGAACCGGCGTCCCGAAGGCCAGGCGCCTCGTCAACACGAACCCGATGTCCGAGCCGACCCGGCGGCCGTGCTCGATGAGCTGAGGAGCACGAGCCATCGTGGCCATCACCGCGGGTGACAACCGGTGCAGCAACCGGCCGGGCAGGCCCGGAAGGCCCAGGGTCGATGCCTTCAGACCCCCCGCGCTGGTCGAGATCAGCGCCACGCCCACCACCTTGATGCCGAACCACTCGGGGTGCTGCTCGGCCAGCGCCATGATGGTCATGCCGCCCATCGAGTGCCCGACCAGCACCACCGGTCGCTCATCTGCGAGCTGGTCGATCACCGATCCGAGGTCGCGCCCGAGCTGGTCGATCGTGCAGTGCTGCGAGCGTGACCGTGCCGATCGACCGTGCGAGCGTTGGTCGTAGAAGACCAGCCGATGCTCACCGCGCAACGCGAGTCGTTGGAAGTGCCAGCAGTCCAGGTTGAGGGCGTAGCCGTGCACGAAGACCACGGTGACCCCCTCATGGTCGCCGCCCTCCGCCGGATCGACCTCGGCGTACAGCTCGAGGCCGTCATCTGCGGTGACCGTACGGCGCTCGCCCCGCACCGAGCCGAACGGCTGCGCCGCGGCTGCCCGACGTCGGGCGACCAGCTTGCGCTCGGCGAAGATGCCGGCCGCAGCACCAGCCGCGAGCACGCCGATGGTGGCTCCGGCAAGTCCGGCGTACCGCCTCACGACGCTACGGCTGTCGGACCCCTCGTCGTGATCGCCACCGGTCGCGGTCACCGGACCGACCCCGCAGCGAGCTCACCGACGTACCTGCGTGGCACGCGGGGGCCGATCCTGGTCACGATTTCGTAGCCGATGGTCTCGCAGGCGACGGCCCACTCGTGCGCGGTGGGCACGCCGTCGCGGCTCTCGCCGAACAGCACGACCTGATCGCCGGCAGCCGCTGGAGCATCGCCCAGGTCCAGCACGAACTGGTCCATGCAGACCCGTCCGGCGATCCGGAACCGACGTCCGCTGAGCCAGACCTCCGCCCGGCCGGAGGCGTGTCTCGGCACGCCGTCTGCGTACCCGACGGGCACGAGCGCGAGTCGGGTCTCGGAGCCGGTGACGTACGTGTGGCCGTAGGACACGCCCTGCCCGCTGTGCACGTCCTTGACCAGCGCGACCTGCGCCTGCATCGTCATCGCGGCCTTCAGCGGCACGGGAGACGAACCGTCGGCGAAGGGTGAGATGCCGTAGACGGCGATTCCCGGCCGAACCGTCGTGAACCAGGTCGAGGGACTGGCGAGCACGCCTCCGGAGTTGGCCAGGTGGACGTGGGCGGGCTCGAGCTTGGCATCGACGGCATACCCGAGTCCGGCCTCGAACGCCTCCGTCTGGAGTGCGATGGACGGATGGCCGGGCTCGTCGGAGCAGGCCAGGTGGGACCACACCCCGGTCACGTCGATCACGCCCTCATCGCGCAGCGCCACAGCCGCTTGCACGAGGGCCTCCCAGTCGTCGGGGTGGGCTCCGCCCCGGCCGAGTCCGGAGTCGAGTTTGAGCTGCACGGCCGCCGGCGCACCGGCCTGCCGGGCCGCCAGCCCGATGTCACGCAGTTCGCCAACCGAGTAGGCGGTCAGCTCCACGCCGGCCCGCACGGCTTCGTCGTACCTCTCACCGGGAACCGTCAGCCAGGACAGGATCGGTCCGGTGTCCCCGGCGGCTCGCAGCTGGAGCGCCTCGCTCAGCAGGGCGACGCCGAGCCATCCGGCGCCACCGGCCCGCGCGGCACGACCCGACTCCACGATGCCGTGACCGTAGCCGTCGGCCTTGACCACGGCGATCAGCTCACGTCCACCCACATGGTCTCGAAGCGCCGCGACGTTCGCGCTGATCGCGTCGAGGTCGACCACGGCCTCGGCGCGTGCCGGGCTGTCCACGCGCGAGGTCGGTGCGTCCGCGGCAGCAGTCATAGCGGGCCCATTGTGTCAGCCGTCGCTTCGGCCGGCTGCGAACGCTCTGCGGCCGGACGGCGTGGACGAGCGGACTGCGCTCGGCGCTCGGCTGGACGGGTCTGGAGTCTGCAAGGCAGGTTGCTGGTGTGCAAGGCAGGTTTGCCTAGAAAGCAAGCCTTCGGAATAGATCTCTAGGCAAACCGCCAAGGGACGCTGGGGCAGCACGGGTCAGCGGGTGAGGGTACGCCGGATCGTCTCGCGCAGCGCAGCGATCACGTCGCTGGCCACGACCGGCCCACCGTCGGAGGCCAGCGCCGCCGCCGAACCGTGCAGCCAGGCACCGACCGAGGCGGCGTCGATCGGCTCGAGCCCGGCCGCCAGCAAGGCGCCGATCACCCCCGACAGCACGTCCCCGGCCCCGGCCGTGGCCAGCCACGGGACGCCGGCGACATTGACCCTGACCCGACCGTCCGGAGCGACGATGAGGGAGTGCGCGCCCTTGCAGAGCACCACGGCGTTCCACCGCTCTGCGGCCTCCTGGGCGCACGAGAGCATCTCGGACTCGACCTGGGTGCGCGACACGTCCAGCATGTTCGCGAGCTCGCCGGCATGGGGGGTGAGCACGGTCGGTGCTTCACACCGGGCAGGGAGGTGTCGGAGCGCATCGGCGTCCACCACCGTCGGCAGCCGTTCGGCCAGCACCGACGAGACCTGCGAGGCGAGCCCCCGCCCGATGCCCGAACCCACCACCCAGGCCTGGACCTGGCCCGGTCCGATCACGACCTCCGGGTGAGCGGCCCGGATCAGGTCGTCGCTGGCGCCCTCGTAGCGCACCATCCCGACCAGCCCGGTCGCAAGCGCGGCGGAGACCACCAGGACGCCGGCCCCGGTGTACTGAGCGGACCCGGCGACGGCGCCGAGCACCCCACGCGTGTACTTGTGGGAGAAGGGGCCGGGTCGCGGCAGCAGGCTGCGTACGTCGGCGGTCTGGAGGACCTCGATCACCGGTGGCTCCAGGTGTTCCCCGAGTCCGATGTCGACGAGCTCCACAACGCCGCACGCATGAGCGGCAGGCTCGACCAGGTGCGCGACCTTGAGAGTGCCGAACGTCACCGTCACGGCCGCCTCGACGTGAGCCCCGTCCACCTGCCCGGTGTCCACGTCGACCCCGGACGGGACATCGACCGCAACGACGGGGGCGTCGAGGCCGGTGAAGATCTCGACGACGTCCTCGGCCAGTCCCGGCCGACCACCGATCCCGACCACACCGTCGAGCACCAGGTCGTAGCCCGCCGACGTCTCGGTGACGACGCGTCCACCCGCGGCCCGCAAGGCGGACAGGCCGGCTTCGTGCGCAGACTCCCCCACCAGTCGGGCGTGCACCTGGACGCCTCGACGCGCCAGCAGCGCACCGGCGTACAACGCGTCGCCGCCGTTGTTGCCGCCGCCGGCCACCACGAGCACCCGCGACCCGAACACGCCGCGGTCGCCCAGCAGCCGGACGCAGGACGTGGCCAGTCCGGTCGCGGCCCGTTGCATCAGAGCGCCGTCCGGAAGAGTGGCCATCAGGGCCTCTTCGGCGGCTCTGACCTGCTCGACCGTGTGGGCGTAACGCATAGGGAGATCAGACCGCGAATCGCGGCAGAGTGCAGGTGACTACGAGCGTGTCGCGCTGCACTTTCGCGCAGTTCGCGGGGGTTGGCTGCGGCACCGTCAGTCCTCCAGCACGATGACGGCGCTGGCAATGCCGGCGTCGTGGGACAAGCGACACGTGCACCCGCGCGATCTCGAGCTCGGCGGCTCGCCGGGCCACGGAGCCCGACATCACCAGGACGGCCGGCCGGTCTCGTCGGTCTGCACCTCGGCATCGATCCAGTGCAGTCCCGCCGGCGCCCCGAGCGCCTTGGCCAGCGCTTCCTTGGCGGCGAAGCGCGCCGCCAGCGACGCCAGCGGGCGCGTCAGCTCGATGGCGGTGAAGAGCCGTTCGCGCATGGCCGGGGTGCGGTCCAGCGTCTCGCCGAAGCGCGCCACGTCGACCACGTCGATGCCCACCCCGACGATCATCCACGTCCCGCTCTCGATTGCTCCGGCACGGCCCACCGCCTACTCGACGGTGACGGACTTGGCGAGGTTGCGCGGCTGGTCGACATCGTGCCCCCTGACGGTGGCCATCTCGCACGAGAAGACCTGCAGCGGCACCGTCGCGACCAGCGGCTGCAGCAGCGTCGGCACGGCCGGCAGGGTGATCAGGTCGTCGGCGTACGGTCGCACCGCCTCGTCGCCCTCCTCGGCCAGCACGATCGTGCGAGCGCCCCGGGCACGGATCTCCTGGATGTTGCTGACCACCTTGTCGTGCAGCAGCCCGCGGCCCTGGGGCGGTACGACGACGAAGACCGGCATGCCCTCCTCGATCAGCGCGATCGGTCCGTGCTTGAGCTCGCCGGCGGCAAAACCCTCCGCGTGCATGTAGGCCAGCTCCTTGAGCTTCAGCGCGCCCTCAAGCGCCACCGGGTAGCCGACGTGCCGCCCGAGGAACAGCACCGACTGGCACCCCACCGAGCTCACGCGCCAGCGCCCGTACGGGCTCGACCGTGCTCGAGCACGCGCTCCACCGCCTCGGGCATCTGCTCGAGCTGGTGCACCACCGCGGCGATCTCGTCGCCGTACTTCGTGCCGCGCACCTGCGCGAGGTACAGCGCGATCAGGTGACAGGCGACGATCTGGGTGAGGAACGCCTTGGTCGACGCGACCGCGATCTCAGGACCGGCGTGGGTGTAGAGCACGGCGTCGGACTCCCGAGGGATCGTGGCGCCGTTGGTGTTGGAGATCGCGAGCACCTTGGCGCGTTGCTCGCGCGCGTGCCGCAGCGCCATCAGGGTGTCCATGGTCTCGCCGCTCTGGCTGATCGCGATGACCATCGTGTCGCGGTCGATGATCGGGTCGCGGTAGCGGAACTCCGACGCGAGCTCGACCTCGCACGGGATCCGGGTCCAGTGCTCGATCGCGTACTTCGCCACCAGGCCGGCGTGGAAGGCCGTGCCGCACGCGACGACGATGATCTTGTCGATGGCCCGCAGCTCGTCGTCGGACAGCCGCATCTCGTCCAGCTGCAGCCGACCGTCGCCCGTCAACCGGCCGAGCAGGGTGTCGGCGATGGCCTGCGGCTGCTCGGCGATCTCCTTGAGCATGAAGTAGTCGTAGCCCGCCTTCTCCGCCGCCGAGATGTCCCAGTCGACGTGGAAGCGGGTGCCTTCGGCTCGGGTTGCCATGGAAGTCGGTCACCCGGACACCGTCGGGAGTGATCGTCACGACCTGGTCCTGCGCCAGCTCCATCGCCTCGCGGGTGTGCTCGATGAAGGCCGCCACGTCGGAGGCCAGGAAGTTCTCGCCCTGGCCGAGGCCGACCACCAGCGGCGAGTTGCGGCGTGCGGCGACGACGGTGTCGGGCTGGGCGGCGCTGGTGGCGACCAGCGTGAACGCGCCTTCGAGCCGGCGGCACACGCTCTGCATCGCGCTGGTCAGGTCCGCGCCCCGGGCCACCTCGCGCTCGAGGAGGTGGGCGGCGACCTCGGTGTCGGTGTCGGAGACGCAGCTCGTGCCCGGCCGCCTCGAGCTCGGCTCGGAGAGTGGCGAAGTTCTCGATGATGCCGTTGTGCACCACCGCAACCAGGGACGTCGTTGCCGAGGTGGGGATGCGCGTTGCGGTCGTTGGGCGCGCCGTGGGTGGCCCAGCGGGTGTGGCCGATCCCCGTGGTCGCCGCGGGAGGACTGGTCGTCGGCCAGCGCCTTGTCCAGGTTGGCGAGCTTGCCGGCCCGCTTCCAGGCCCTGATGCCGCCGTCGGCGATCAGCGCCACCCCCGCGGAGTCGTAACCGCGGTACTCGAGACGCCGCAGTCCGTCCACCACGACGTCGAGGGCCGACTGGTCACCGACGTAGCCCACGATCCCGCACATGGCCGTCAGCCTACCGACGTCATGGCCTGGTCCCGGCCTGCTCCCCGTCCAACGGAGCACGCCGCGCCCTGGTCGCGCGCACAGCGCGCTGCCACGCCACAATGGCCGATATGGCGTCCTCCGAGAACGGCGACACCGCCTCGCCCTACGTCGAGCTGGACCGGGCGGCGTGGGCGGCCCTCGCGGACGCGATGCCGCTGCCGCTCTCGGCCGAGGAGGTCGAGCGGTTGCGCGGCCTGGGGGACGAGCTCGACCTCGATGAGGTGTCAGACGTCTACCTACCGATCTCCCGACTGCTGAGCCTGTACGTCCGGCATGTCGGAGCCTTGCACCGCGCCACCGAGGAGTTCCTGGGCGAGCGGCAGCCGGAGCGCACGCCGTTCGTGATCGGCGTGGCCGGCTCCGTCGCTGTGGGCAAGTCCACGACCGCACGGCTGCTGCGTGAACTGCTGGCGCACTGGCCCGAACACCCGAACGTCGCGCTGGTCACGACCGACGGCTTTCTCTACCCCAACGCCGAGCTCGAGCGCCGCGGCCTGCTGAACCGCAAGGGGTTCCCGGAGTCGTACGACCGCAGGTCCCTGCTGAGGTTCGTGATCGACATCAAGTCCGGTCGCGACGAGGTCAGCGCGCCGGTCTACTCGCACCTGGAGTACGACGTGATCCCGGGCCGCCGGCTCACGCTGCAGCGCCCGGACATCGTCTTGATCGAGGGGCTGAACGTCCTGCAGCCCGCCCGGGCCAGGGCGGACGGCCGCGTGGGCCTGTCGGTGCGGGACTTCTTCGACTTCACGGTGTACGTCGACGCCGCGACGCCGGACATCAGGCGTTGGTACACCGAGCGATTCCTGCGGCTGCGCGAGACCGCGTTCCGCGACCCCGCGTCGTACTTCCAGCGCTACGCCCACCTCAGCGAGGACGAGGCGGTGGCGCAGGCCCAGGACATCTGGGACTCCATCAACGGGCCCAACCTCGACAGCAACATCAAGCCCACCCGTGGCCGGGCCACGCTGGTGCTCCGCAAGGACGCCGACCACTCCGTCCGCTACGTCCGCCTCCGCAAGCTCTAGCCCTCCCCTGGGGTTTGCCTAGATATCTATTCCGAAGGCTTGTTATCTAGGCAAACCTGCCGTGCAGACAGAGCACTTGCCTTGCTCACCTCCACGGCTCACCTCCACGGCTCCCTCAGGCACGGTGCTCACCTGCAGGGACGGCTCACCTCCACGGCTCACCGGGTACGCCGGTCGGCGCCTGGCCCAGCGGGTGCCAGGCCAGCCGAAAACCAGTGGTTGTCGCACCACGGTGACCCCTAGCCTCAGAACGTGAAGATACGAGAGGTCGACGTCCACGACGACGCGATCATGGCGCGCACCTACGCGATCCTGCGTGCGGCTCAGCAGTACGGGCGCGAGTCCATGCCGTTCTGGTCTGAGCACGAGGCGACCGTGATGTTCCGCCGCCCGGAGGAGGCCGAGGACTGGCGCTTCTTCGGCGCCTTCGAGGGGGAAGGCGCCGACGAGGAGATGATCGGCAGTTCCATGATGGTCCGGCCGCTGCTCGACAACACCAGCTTTGCGTTCCTCGAGGTCAACGTGGAGCCGGAGCGTCGTGGGCGTGGCATCGGGAGCGCACTGGTCGAGCACCTCGTCGAGACCGCCCGGAACGCCGGGCGGATCCGGCTCCTGGCAGAGGCGAACCTTCCGTTCGAGCGCCGCGAGGACCACCCCTACCGACGGTTCGCGGAGAATCGTGGCTTCGCCCTCGCCAACGTCGAGGTACGCCGAGTCCTCGAGCTGCCGATCGACAGCTCGATCCTGCAGGGATGGGTCGACGACGCGGCACCACACCACGCCGACTACCGGATCCAGACGTTCGTCGACGACGTCCCCGACGAGCTGATCCCCTCGCTGGTGCACAACCACAACCAGCTCGCGCTCGACGCGCCGACCGGGGAGCTCGAGTTCGAGGCTGAGGCGATGACCCCGGACGGGTTCAAGGATCGTCGGGCAAAGCTGAAGGAGATGGGTCGTACCATCTTCGAGACCGTGGCGATCGCGCCGGACGGCGACGTCGTGGCGCACTCCACGCTGGCCGTCGGCACGGACGATCCGGAGAACGTCTCCCAGTGGGGCACGTTGGTCCGCCGCGACCACCGCGGTCACCGGCTCGGGATGGCCGTCAAGGCGACGAACCTGCGGGCCATGCAGCAGGCCTATCCCGACCACAAACGGATCGTGACGACCAACGCCGAGACAAACGCACCGATGGTCTCGATCAACGAGACGATGGGGTTCAAGCCGGTCGAGCTCCTCGCCGAGTTCCAGCGCGTGCTCGCAGCAGGTTGATCGATGCTCACCATCCACCGCGTCGACCCCGACGACTCCGCCGCGCTGGCGGCCTACTCAACCATCCGCAAGGAAAGCGACAGCTACGAGAATCCTTACCCGACACCACTCTCACTCAGCAGACTGGCGGGAGGACTTTCGCAACCAGGACTCGTCGCAGCGCATCGAGGGGTACCTGGGGGTGGTCGATGGGCGCGCCGTCGCCACCGGCCTGATCGAGCTGTTCGAGGTGGACAACCTCGACAAGGCGTTCATCAGTGTCGCCGTCCTGCCGACGGCACGCAACCATGGCCACGGCTCCCAGATGCTCGACGTCGTGATGACGCGGGCCCGGGAGGACGACCGGACGACGCTGCTCGCGGAGGTGGACTACCCGTTCGACGCCGATGACGCGCACCCGCACCGCCGCTTCATGACCCGCCGAGGCTTTTCGCTCTCCCAGGCCAACGTGCACCGAGTGCTCGACCTGCCGCCCGACGAGGCGCTCCTCGACCGGCTGGCTCGCCGAGGCGGCTCCCGCACCACAGCGACTACACGACCGCCACCTTCGTCGGCCTCCCGCCCGAGGAGCTTCGGGAGGACTACTGCGTCCTCCTCAACCACATCTTCACCGACGCCCCTCAGGTGACGTCGACTTCGAGGAGGGTCGCGTCACCCCCGAGATCCTGGTCGAACGGGCGGCGGTCTCGGTGGCTCGCGGGCGCACCACCTACACCACCGTGGCGCTCGAGCAGCCGACGGCGTGCCGGTGGCGCACAACGTGCTCTCGGTGCCGCAGAGCGACCCGCAGCTGATCTTCAACTTCGACACGCTCGTACGCCAAGACCACCGCGGCCACCGACTCGGCCTCGTCACGAAGATCGAGAACCTTCGTCGCGTCATCGCACTGCACCCGGAGCGCACCCTCGTGCACACGTGGAACGCCGAGTCGAACCACCCGATGATCGCCGTCAACGACGCGATGGGCTTTCGACCCGTGGCCTACGGCGGCGAGTACGTGCGCACGCTCGACTGACGCCATCCCCGGGTGCATGCAGCCGTCCCCCAGGTGAATGCACCCGTTCCCAGGTGAATGCACCCGTTCCTGGTGATTGACGCCCGCCCTGGTGAGGCGTACACCCGAAGTAACCGCTCATTCACGAAACGTGAGGGGAGGGGGGCGCATGCTGCTGTTCGACAAACGTTCCACCAACGAGCCACGCCGCGTCTGGGTCCAGAACGTCGCGGTGAGCGCGTCGCTGCTCCAGGCTCGGCTGAACACCATCCGAGCCCGCGCGAGCAAGCCTGACCCTGCTCGCGAGGCTCTGGCGACAGGGGTGGAGGACCTGGCCGACAAGGCCCTCAAGGCGGCGAACCGGACCAGTCCGATCCCCTCCCGGTGGGCCATCTGGTGGCGCGGCACCCTGATCGAGGCGTCTTATCAGAACCTGCATGCCGCCGAGTCGTTGATCGCGGTGCTCTACAGCGACGCCGAGGTGGAGTCCGAGCTGCCCGAAGCGATCGCGCGCGTCGACGCCGGCCTGTCGACCAGCGACCCGCGTCGGGCCGCCGCGCACCGGGTGCCCAGGCTGCCCCCCGGCGACGCCAAGCGGGACGCGCTGCGCAAGCTCATCGAGATCGGCTACGCCGCGGCAGACCGAGAGCACTCCCGGTTGCGCAGCTTCCGCAACACCATCGTCGTGTCGACAGCGCTCATCTCAGTGTTCGTGATCATCTTCTGTGCCGTGGTCGCGGCGAACCCCTCGTGGGTCCCGCTCTGCTTCGAGAACACCGCTGCCGGTGATTCCTATTGCCCGACGGACGGTTCCAACGGCGTACCTGTCGGAAGTGATGTCATCGTGGTGGGCTTGCTCGGCCTGCTGGGCGGAACGCTCTCGGCAGCGGTATCGATCCGCGGCCTGATGGGAACCTCGACCCCGTACGACGTACCGGCCGCGCTGGCCATGCTCAAGGTGCCGTTCGGAGCGATGACGGCCATCGGTGCCCTGGTCGCCATTCGCGGCGACTTCGTCCCCGGCCTCAGCGAGCTGGACTCCCAGGTCCAGATCCTGGCGTACGCGCTGGTCTTCGGTTACGCACAACAGCTGCTGACCGGACTCATCGATCGCCATGCCCAGCAGATCCTGGGCAAGGTGCCGGGCAAGTCGACCGATCATCCACCACCGCCAGCCGTCTACGACTCCGTGACCACGACGGAGACGGCAAGCTAGCGGAGCAATCCCTGGACAGCTCAGTCGATGCCGTTCCGCTCCGCCCAGAGCGCGGCCTGCGTACGGTCGGTGACACCGATCCTCTGGAACGTCGACGTCAGGTGCGCCTTGACGGTGCGTTCGCTGATCCCGAGCCGACGAGCGATCTGCTTGTTGGCCAGCCCCTGACGCACCAGGCCCAGCACCTCGGTCTCCCGCCGGGTGAGGTCGACGGTGCTGGCCGGCGCCTGCTTCGTGCGTGCGGTCAGCAGCTGCCGCGCGGCGCGCGGATGCAGCGGCGACTCGCCCCGGGCGGCGGCGCGGACGCCCTCCAGCAGAGCCTCGGGCTCGGTGTCCTTGAGCAGGTAGCCCACGGCCCCTGCGTCTAGCGCGGCCACGATCCGCTCGGTGTCGGAGAACGAGGTGAGAACCACGACCTGCACCTGGTGCTCCTCCGAGCTGTCGCGAACGATCCTGACGCGTCGCCTCCACCCCGTCGAGCTCAGGCATCTGCAGGTCCATCAAGACGACGTCGGGCCGACGCGCGGAGACGATCCCCACCGCCTCGAAACCGTTGGAGGCTGTGCCGACCACCTCGATGCCTGGGTCTGCCCCGAGAAGCTGCTCGAGTCCGCGACGGACGAGCGCGTGGTCATCGGCCAGCACCACGGTGATCACGACGGCTCCACCTCCAGAACGACACGGGTCCCGGACCCTGGGCGTTGACTCGACCTCCAAGGATCCCCCGGCGTCCCGGACCAGGTCACGCAGGGCTCGCAGCCCGAGGTGACCTGCGGGCGCTGCATCCACCGGGTCGAACCCGACGCCGTCGTCGACCACCTCGAGCCTGATCCCACCTCGCGGTCGGGTCACGATGACGGCGATCCGGTCCGGCTGCCCGTGCCGCTGCGCGTTGCGCACCGCTTCCTGGCCGACGCGCCAGACCAGGGCAACCACCTCCGGCGGGACGTCGTCGTGCGCTGCCACCTGGACGTCCACCTCGATGCCGGCCGCGATGCACGGTGCAACCAGGTCGTCGAACGCCGCGGCCAGGCCCTCGGCCTGCAGCTCGGGAGGATAGATCTCGACCAGCAGCGACCGCAGAGCTCGCAAGCTGTGGCGTACGCCGCCGGCCAGCTCCTCGAGCTGGGCCGACGAGCGAGGGCTGCCCGGGGACTCGCGGGCCGCAGCCGAGAGGGCGAACGACGTGCCGGCCAGCTGCTGGACGACGCCGTCGTGCAGGTCCCGTGCGATTCGCCGACGCTCGCGGTCCGATGACTCGATCGCTGCGACCAGCAGGCGCTCCCTGCTGGCCGCGGTCGTGTCGAGTCGGCGTGCCAGGACGTAGACGAGCGGCGCGGTCAGCGCAAGAAAGATCAGCAGTCCTGACACCGTGATCGGACGGAAGGCGTTGAGCACCTCGGCACTGCGGCGCGAGACGTCGTCGTAGGAGAAGTACGCCTCGAACATCAATGCCTCACCACCTGGTGCCCAGACCCGGGTATAGACCTCGAGGAGCCTGCCGAAGCGCTTCTCGTAACGGTTCTCCGGCTTGCGCAGGTCCGAGACTTCTGCCGCGCTGCCTCCGCGGTCGATGATGGCCACCTCATCCGCGTCGAGCTCGAACCGCTCACCGATCAGCTGCGGCTGGTCGGAGTAGATGATCGTGCCGTCCCGGTCCCAGATCTTGACCCGAAGGACGTCCCCGACCACCACCCGTTCGAGCATCTTGCGGTCGAAGCGGTCGATGGCCGCCGCCCGGCCGCTGACCACATCGTCGGTCAGGGCGGTCTCGACCACGGAGCGCCCGAGCAGCTCTGTCGTCGAACGTGCGTCGGTGATGGCCTCGTCAGTGGCGGCACGCTTGCTCAGCCAACCGGATGCGATGAGCAGCACGAGCAACGCCACCAGCCCCGCGGCCAGGAACTGCACCACGGGGTTGGAGACGAGTCGCCGCACTCTCTCCCGGCTGCGCGGGCCGCCGGCACCGCCCGCGGACGCGGGCGTACCGGGGTGCGGTAACGGCCGACCTGAGGAGGGTCCAACGGGCATCGGGGGCCGTCCGTTCCTTGCGCTGACGGGTTCCCCAGTATGCCGTCGGGACCGCCTCAGAACCGGAGCGAACCGCGACACACCTGGCCGCTGGCGGGGTTGCGGGCCCGCCACCTGATCGTGTCCGCACCGGCCGCGTTGACGACGCGACGTGTGACGCTGAAGGAGCCGCTGGGTGCGTGGGTCCTGGCCGTGCCGCGCGCAGAGACACCGCCATTGTGCACGATGCGCCACTTCCACGTCTGACGGTTGCGGTTGCTGTCGACCTCGCCCTCGACCTCGATCCGGCCGTTGTCGGGCTTGGCCTTCAGCTTCCAGTCGGCCGAGCCGGTGCAGTTCCCGCGCCGCACCACGTCGCCCCCGCCGGCAGCCGCCGAGGTCACGGTCGAGGCCGTGAGTGCCAGCGTCACCGTGATCAGCGAGGCCACCGGCAGCCACCGCCGGGAGGTCGTGCTCTCCCATGTCGTCTTCATCGTCGATCCCCTGTCCTGCTTGCCGTGGCGTCGATCCGCCTGATGTGACGAGCATCGATGCAGCGGAGGGCAGCCCACCATTGTCCAGTGGTACTACGACGTGACGCGGCAGCGTCAGAGCCGCAACTGCATCTCGGCAAGTCGCTCGACCGGGCGGAAACCGAGTGCGTCGTTGATGGCCACCATCGGGCCGTTCTCCTCGGCGTTCCACGAGTGGACGGCGCGACAGGTCGGCATCATCTGCTGGAAGTTCCGGAGGTTCGCCAGCTTCATCGCCATCCCGAGCCGATGGCCGCGAGCCGACTCCAGCACCAGCGTGCCGCCCTGCCACGCGAACTCCTGGGTCTCCAACGTCGTCATCAGCTCGGTCAGCCCCACCACGTCACCCCGCTTGTCGATCGCGACGGTCACGCTCTCCCGGCGGCCCTGCTTGCGGAAACGTTCCTCAGCGTTGCGCACTCGCGCCTCGTCCCAGACCTCGTCCTCGAGGTCGAGCTCACCGGACGGGGCCTGGCTGTTGAACGCACGTTGCAGGTCGCAGTAGCCCTCCAGGTAGGCGTCCGGCACGATGTCCTCCCACGTCACGAGCTCGAAGTCCTCGTGGTGACCTTGCGTGGCCGCCTCCAGAGCGGTGAGCTCGGCAGGACCCACGGGCAGGGGAAGCACGCGGTGTACGTCGAGGATTCCGAGCTCGAAGCCGTGCTTGCGCGCGAAGTGCAGACCCGGCGCCTCGGCGTCGGCGGTGAGCGGAAGGTTGATCTCGCAGACTGCGCTGGTCCTTCCGAGGTCGCGCAGCCGCCCCAACGAAGTCTCGAGCAGGGCGGTCCCGATCCCACGACGGCGATGATCCGGAAGCACGTGCGGCTCGACGTACCCCAGGTGCGTGTTGTCGAGCAGCGGGTAGTGCAGCCGCTCGCTCCCGACCAGGCGGTTTCCCTCGAAGGCGGCAAGTGGGACCTGCTTCGTGGCGTTGTTGTCGGCCCGGAACGCCACCTTCGTGAACCGTAGCGACCAGAACGTCGTCCAGTCCTCGCGACCGAACGCGTCTGCTGCCTTGGAGACCGACCACCACTGCTCCACCTCGCGGTCGTCGTGGACGTTGATGGGCCGGATCTCCATGGCCAGATCCTAGGGACACCGCCGACCTGCACCAACGAGTTTCGCGTCGCGTCCGGCTGCGTGGTCCATGATGGGCGAGTGCTGCACCTGCGCCTGCGCGTCCCCCATGACCTCACCGAGGACGTCGACGCTCTGCTGTGCGATGACCCGACGGTCGTGAACGTGCTGGTCGTGATGGACGCCTACGTCAAGCCCAAGGGCTCTCTGGTGATGGCCGACGTGGCACGCGAGAACGCGCAGCGCGTCATCGCCGGGCTACGCGACCTCGACCTGCATCGCAAGGGCGCGATCGCGATCAGCGAGTCCGACACCGTGCTCAGCGATGCCGCCCAGGAGGCGGAGAGGGCAGCACCCGGCTCCCCCATCGACGGCGTTGTCTGGGACCTGATCGAGGACCGGACCCGCGGCGACACCAGGCTGTCGTGGGCGTTCATGGTCTTCCTGACGCTGGCCACGATGATCGCCAGCGTGGGTCGCCTGCTCGACGAGCCGATCCTCATCGTCGGTGCCATGGTCGTGGGACCGGAGTTCGCGCCCGTCGCGGCCATCTGCTTCGCCTTCGCCCGCCCACGGCCTTCGATGCTCCCGCGGGCGCTGGTCACGCTCGCCAGTGGCTTCGTCGTGGCCGCCACGGTTGCCTCGACGATCTGGGCTGCGGTGTACGCCGCCGGAGGCTTCAGCGTCGACCAGGTCACCAACGGCAGCCACACCGACTTCATCGTCCAGCCCGACATCTGGTCGTTCGTGATCGCGCTGCTGGCCGGTGTGGCCGGGATCGTCTCGCTGACCACGTCCAAGTCGTCCACGCTGGTCGGCGTCTTCATCTCGGTCACGACGGTGCCCGCGATCGGCACCTTGTCGCTGTCGATCGCCACCGGGACCTGGTCCGACGCCGGCAGCTCGCTGATCCAGCTCGGGATCAACCTGGCAGGCCTGATCCTGGCTGGGACCTTGACGCTCCTCGTACAGCGGCTGGTGTGGGTGCACGTACGCCGGCCGAGGTCGACCAGCTGACCGACCTCAGCCCGGTGTCGCTGAGTGTGGGTGTGACACGGTCAAGCCGGTCCTCGGGAACCGGCCGCCACGAGCGCATTCAGCTGTCGAGCAACACCCACTCCTGAGGGAGATCCGCTGTCAGCAGGTCCTCGACCAGCGCGGGCGGGAAGTCCGGCCAGCTGCGAGTGACGTCGTGTCGACGGTTAGCTCCGGTCGAGAAACCGCTGTGCGCGCGTCAACCCCTCCACGGCGTCCACCAGGGTCAGCCGCCCATCCGCCAGGGCTTTCGCGTAGTCGTCGAGGTCGAGGACTCGATACGGCTGGTCGGGAGGCCCGACGACGACATCGATCCACATGTCGTCAACACTCACGATGTCACCGTCGTCGACCACACTCACCAGGTCGCAGTACCACCAGCCCTGCTGCTGCTGGGGAAACAGCACCGGCTGGTTGATCTGCACACCGTCATCGAGCAGCACAAAGCTGCGTTGGACGTGCTCGCCGCCCTGCGCCTCGAAACCCCAGTCGTAGGCGACAACGCCGCCCCAGCGCAGACCCGCCGCCTGCAGGCCGTGATCACGTACCACGGTCACCGGCTGACCACTCGATGGCTTCCGCTCAGTCATGCCCCAACAGTGTCATCCCAGTCGGACCGGCAGGAGCTGTCGGCGCAGTCCAGAACCCGACCTCTCAGCCAGACACCCCCCTGCGAGACGTGTGACGCTCGGGAGCACGGCGCACCTTGGGGCGTAACGAAGGGTGGTTTGGTGCGTTAGAGGCGGTATCACCCGACGCGCCCGCGTCGCTTGACCCCGAAGGTGTGACGCCATGTCTCGCAAGCCCCTCGCCCGCCGCCGGTCCCTCGGCGCCGCTGTCCTCATCGCCATCACCGGCCTCGTCGCAGCGCTGACCGCTCCCGTCGCCCAGGCCGGTGCCACCGGTGCCGCAGGGTCGGCGGGGGGGATCTCAGGGATCGAAGCAAGCGCCCTGTCGGGCGCAATCGACGAGCTCGGCCCAGGGCCCTTCAGCCAGCAGTCGACCGGGCAAGGAGATGTCGACCTGCGCGGCAGCGTGGCCCCGACCTCAGCTCAGCGTGCGGCGGTTCCCGCAGGAGCGACGGTGCGGTGGAACCGCTACGGGACACCGGCATCGATCCGATCCGACCGTGGTTACCTCAGCGGACCCAGTGATGCCGCTCCGGTGGCCGTGGCCCGGGCGTACGTGACCCGGCATCGCACGATGTTCGGCCTGAGCAAGGCCCAGGTCGAGGACCTTCGGCTGGTCAGCGACGCCGCGCTGTCCAGCAGCCGGGCACGGGTGGTCCTGCTCCGCCAGCAGTTCGGCCGGCTGGTCTCTGCTGTCGACGGAATGGTGACCGTCGGTATCGCGCCTCGGGGGCGCGTCGCCTACGCCTCGTCCTCGTTGGCACGTACCTCCGCTGCGCCCGCCACAGCCGTCCTCTCACCGACCACCGCCTGGTTGACGGCCGCTGCTGACGTCGGCCTCAGCGACCTGCCCGTGGCCGCCGACATCGATGCACGAGGCGTCAACGCCAAGAGCGGTTGGACCGAGCTGCGCGTCTCCGGCTTCGATGGAGTGCAGCACGTGCGGCTCCGCGCCCTCGCGCTCGCCGACGGATCGGTCCGACCGGTGTACGAGACCAACGTCGTCGATCTTCGCAACGGTGCCGCCACGGCGTACACGTCCTTCGTGGATGCCGTGAACGGCGACGTCCTGGTGCGACACAACCAGGTGGACAACGAGGTCGGTGACCTCGGCACGGGTCTCACCGGCCTGGCCGCCAGCGAGTACCAACAGCAGTTCTCCGGAAGCATGACCGCCACCGACTGCGGCGAGGACCACACGTTCGACGTGGACGCTGCGACCAAGACGATCCTGGTGAGCGCGTCTGCTGCGGTGGCAACCAACGACATCGTGCTCAAGCTGATCTACAACGGCGCCCTGGTGGCCAGCTCCGACACCGGCACCAGCCCTGAGGCTGTCACCTACCCCGTGCCCGCTGGCGACTCGGGCACCTACACCGTGCGGGTCTGCCCGTACGACCGGCCCACGGTCCCGTACACCGAGCCCGGAAACTACGGCGGCGTGTTCGTCGCCAGCGAGTCCGAGGCCCCGCAGCCGCCGGAGCAGGCCAACCCCAAGTGGAAGTTCTTCCTCGCCAACCCGACGCTGGACTTCGGTGACGGGACCACGGACAACCGCGCGGTCGGCTGCTGGACCAAGCCCTCGCCGCGCGGTGTCTGCTCGGTGCCTCCCACCGCACTCAACAACCTGGCGGCCAGGGCACCCTGGGACTACGACGTCCGCACGGGGACGCCGACCAACACGACGTCGGGCAACGCTGCCGTCACCGGCGAGGCCTGGCTGAGCCCGTTGACACCAGGTGGCGGGCACCAGATGCCGATCAGCCCCAACCGGGAGTACGGGCTGGACAACCCTGACCAGGGCTTCAGCGACGCCTGGAACAACAGCCGTTGCGACCCCTCGACCCTGACGCCAGGTGGCAACGACATCCTCGCCTCGGTGACGAACCTGTTCGCCGGGCACAACCGGATGCACGACTTCTCGTACTTCCTCGGGTTCACCGAGGCCAACTACAACATGCAGGACAGCAACTTCGGACTGACCGCACCGGGCCCGTTCCCGAACGGCCGAGAAGGTGACCCCGAGGTCGGCAACGTGCAGGCGGGAGCGATCGACGGCGGCGCACCGAGCTACCTCGGCCGCGACAACGCCAACCAGATCACCCTGCAGGACGGGATCCCCGGGATCACCAACCAGTACCTGTTCCAGCCGATCGCCGGCGCCTTCTACTCACCTTGCGTGGATGGCGACTTCGACGCTCCGGTCTACGGTCACGAGTACACGCATGCGATCTCCAACCGGATGGTCGGTGGACCGGACGGCAACCTGTCCGGGTTCCAGGCGGGCTCGATGGGCGAGTCCTGGAGCGACCAGGTTGCCCTGGAGTACCTCTTCGAGCACGGCTACGACACCGGCGCCGACAGCCCGTGGGTCGAGGGTCCGTACGTGACCGGCAACAAGGTCACCGGGATCCGCAACTACGCGCTCGACCGGAACCCCTTGCAGTACGGCGACCTCGGCTACGACGTCACCGGCCCCGAGGTGCACGCCGACGGCGAGGTGTGGAGCGCCTCGATGTTCGCCGTGCGGCAGCAGCTGGTCGCGAAGTACAACGCGCAGTACCCCGAGGGTGACCAGGCGCTGCAACTGCGCTGCAGCGACGGCGACACCGACCAGCAGCCGCCGGCACCCCCGTTGCCGCCCGGCCAGTGCCCGGGAGGACGCCGCTGGATCCAGCTGATGTTCGACTCGTTCCTGCTCCAGCAGGGTGCAACCAGCATGTTGGACGCACGGGACGCCTTCCTGGCCGCTGACCAGATGCGTTTCAACGGCCGCGACCTGCCTGAGATCTGGGACGGGTTTGCCTCGACAGGCATGGGCAAGAACGCTTCCACCACGTCGACCGACGACGACCAGCCACGGTCCGACTACACCTCGCCGCTCGGCCCTGAGGGGGCCCTGAAGATCGAGCCTCTCGACCTTGGCAACGGCGGCAGGCAGCCCGTCGTCGGGACCCTGTACGCCGGACGCTACGAGGCACGGGTGACCCCGATCGCCGACAGCGACCCAGCGACGACCCGCCCCGCGACGGTCAGGCTCGTCCCCGGCACGTACGACTTCGTCCTCCAGGCCGACGGCTACGGACTGTTCCGCTTCCGAGCCAAGATCGTCGCCGGCGAGACGCACGTGAGGGAGATCCACCTGTCCAAGAACGTCGCATCAGCGTCCAACGGCGCGTTCGTCGACGGCTCCAGCGCGAGCCTGAACGCCAGCAAGCTGATCGACGACACGGAGGCCAGCAACTGGGCGGGCTTGAGCGAGGCCGGCGTCTCGGTCGACACGCCGGGTGCGCACCCGTTCGTCAACGTCAACCTCGGTGGCGGCCAGCAGGTGATCCGCGAGGTGCGGGTCAGCGCCATGCTCCGGCCGGCAGACCCGGCACAGGACGAAAACCCGAACCAGCCGGACGACGAGTCGGGAAGCCGGTTCACTGCGCTGCGGCAGTTCGCGATCGAGGTGTGCAACGAGTCCGCGTCGAACGACTGCTCCTCGACCCTGCCGTCGTCGGACGCCGCGTCGCCGTACCAGCGGATCTACACCAGCCCGCACAACGCGTTCAACGGCAAGCGCCCCCGCCCGCTGGCCCCGAACCTGCTGATGAAGCGGTTCGACGTCCCAGACACCGCGGCGACGCATGTGCGCCTGGTGGCGTTGGAGAACCAGTGCACCGGTCAGGCAGGGTATGCCGGCGAGCAGGACAACGATCCGCTGAACGCGACCGACTGCAAGCAGGCGTCGACGCGCGATGAGTCGGTGCGTGCGGCTGAGCTCGAGGTCTTCGGTTTCGACGCCGTGTCGCGCGCCCCCGGTGATCCGGTCGTCGCGATGACGATGCACGGCAAGCCGACCGCGGCCGCCGGGGAGCGGGTGACCTACACGCTCACCTACACCAACCTCGGTCCGAAGCCCTCGCAGTATGCCGACATCAGGGTGAGCTCGCTTCCGACCGCGCTGCGCTTCGTGAAGGCCAGCGGGCCGTCGAGCTGGGACCCGACGACGCGAGCGTTGCGGTGGCGGGTCGGCACCGTGCCGGTCGGCGCTACCCGTTCGGTGTCGCTGACCACGCGCGTGGCACCCAAGGCCCCTGTGGGAACGGCCATCCTCACGACAGCTCAGTTCGCGGGGGCGATGACGTACTCCCCGCCGGCTGCTGCCATCACCGTGGTCGCTCCCTGACGGGAAAGTCTGACGAGAGGCGGGGCGGTCGAGCCGTCCCGCCTCTCGGCGCAGTCACAGGGACAGCGTTGCCTTGACGACGTCAGCCAGCCGGTGGGCCAGCGCGTCAGCCTGAGCAGCTGACTCGGCCTCCACCATGACGCGGACCAGCGGCTCGGTTCCGGAGGGACGCAGCAGCACTCGACCGGTGTCTCCGAGCTCGGCCTCGGCCTCGCGTACGGCGGACTGCAGCGTCGCGTCGGAGTGCGCCTTGGACTTGTCGACGTTCGGCACGTTGACCATCGTCTGGGGAAGCCGGTGCATCACCGCGGCAAGCTCGGTCAACGTCGATCCCGTGGACGCCATCCGCTCGGCCACGTGCAGCGCCGCCAGGACACCGTCGCCGGTGGTGGCGTGATCGCTCATGATGACGTGCCCGGACTGTTCTCCGCCGAGCACGTAGCCGCCTGACCTCATCGCTTCCAGCACGTAGCGGTCGCCGACGGCCGCCGTGATCACCTCGACACCCGATTCGCGCATCGCCAGCAAGAAACCCAGGTTGCTCATCACGGTCGCCACGACGGTGTTCCCGACCAGCGCCCCGGCGTCACGCATGGCCAGCGCCAGGATGGCCAACAGCTGGTCCCCGTCCACGATCTCGCCAGCCGCGTCGACGGCCAGGCAGCGATCCGCGTCTCCGTCGAGGGCGAATCCCGCGTGCGCACCATGTTCGAGGACCGCAGCCCGCAGCGAGTCGAGGTGAGTCGACCCGCAGCCATCGTTGATGTTGAGCCCGTCGGGCTGGTCGTGGATCGCCAGCACCTCAGCGCCGAGCTGGGCGAACACCCGCGGCGCCGTGACGGACGCAGCACCATTCGCGCAGTCGACGACGATCCGCAGGCCGGACAGCGATGACGACACCGTCGCGACCAACAGCGCAACGTAGCGGTCGACGGCATCCAGGTCGTCTGTCACTCGGCCGACGTCGGGTCCGGTCGGTCGGGTCCACGCCTTGCCGATCTCACGCTCGATCCGGTCCTCGACCTCGTCGTCGAGCTTGAGGCCACCCCGAGCGAAGAACTTGATCCCGTTGTCGGGCATCGGGTTGTGGGACGCGGAGATCATCACGCCGAAGTCGGCGCCGGTCTGCCCGGTGAGGCAGGCGACGCCGGGGGTCGGCAGCACTCCCAGGCGGCGTACGTCGATGCCCGCCGAGGCCAGACCCCCCACGACAGCGGCTTCGAGGAACTCCCCGCTGGCCCGCGGGTCTCGTCCCACCACGGCGAAAGGCCGGTGTGCGGTGGGCACACCGGCCTTGCCGAGGACATGAGCGGCCGCGACCGAGAGGTCGAGAGTCAGCTCGGCCGTGAGGTCGCGGTTGGCGACACCACGGACGCCGTCGGTACCGAAGAGTCGGGACACGGGTGTGCCGAGACCGCAGGGATCAGCGCTTGCTGTACTGCGGAGCCTTGCGGGCCTTCTTGAGCCCGGCCTTCTTCCGCTCCTTGATCCGTGCGTCACGCGTGAGCATGCCGGCCTTCTTCAGCGAAGGGCGGTTGGCCTCGACGTCGGTCTCGTTGAGCGCCCGGGAGACGCCGAGCCGCAACGCACCGGCTTGGCCAGTCAGTCCGCCACCGTGAATCCGTGCGATCACGTCGTACTGACCCACGAGCTGGGTCAGGACAAAGGGCTCGTTGACGAGCTGCTGGTGCAGCTTGTTCGGGAAGTACTGGTCGAGCGGACGACCGTTGACGGTCCAGGTGCCGGTGCCGGGAACGATGCGAACCCTGGCGACGGCCTCCTTGCGACGGCCGGTGGCACCGGCTGCGGCGATGTTGACGGACCGGGCGGGAGCGTCCGACGACGGCGCGCTCTCGGTGGTGTACTCACTCGGAGCTTCGAGCTCGTCGCCGGTCTCAACGGTTTCGGTGGTGGTCTCAGCCACAGGTGTTCCTTACTTCGGCCCGACAGTGCAGGTTGGGGCAGGTCTTGGGGCGCTTCACTGGGCGATCTGGACGATGTCGAACGACGTCGGCTTCTGCGCGGTGTGCGGGTGGTCGGGGCCGCCGTACACCTTGAGCTTCTTGAGCATCTGACGACCGAGGCGGTTCTTCGGGAGCATGCCCCAGACAGCCTTCTCGATCGCCTTGCGGGGATCCTTGTCGAGCAGGTCGCCGTACGCGGTGGCCGTCAAGCCACCTGGGTAACCGGAGTGGCGGTACGCCAGCTTGGTCTCGCGCTTGTTGCCCGAGAGCGAGACCTTGTCGGCGTTGACGATGATGACGAAGTCGCCGGTGTCGACATGCGGGGCGTACATCGTCTTGTGCTTGCCACGCAGCAGCGTCGCGGTCTGGACGGCAAGCCGTCCGAGGACCACGTCGGTGGCGTCGATGACATGCCACTCACGCGTGACGTCGCCGGGCTTCGGGCTGTACGTGCGCACGGTCGTTGACCTTCGTTCTCTTCGGATATGGCTAGCGTCGTTGGTCCGGGTCGAGCCCCGTTACGAGGCGGACAGGACCCGATTCGGGATTCCGAGCAGCTCAGACGAACCAGCGCCTGCCCGGCAAGCACAACGACCGCCCAGAATACCGGGGCTGACCCCGCAGGGTCAAAACGGCCCGATCGCCCGTCTGCGGTCAGGAGCGAGCGCACACCGAGCGACCGCAGGACGGACGCACGGAGCGTGTTTTCCAAAACCGGGCCAGGGGCTTAGGTTGGACTCACGACGCACGTGAACCCACGTGCCGGGACACGACGCCCGACGAAGGCTGTAGGGGGGCCCACCACGTCCCTCGCCATCCTTCTCCGTGGGCGTCCGGCCACCATCCCTGGCCCCGAGACGCAAGGAGAGCCGACGTGTCTGCAGCCTCTCACGACGCCGGCGCGGCAGGTGCTTCGCTGACCGTTCGCGACAACCGCACCGGGACGGAGTACGACGTCCCGATCCTGGATGGCACCGTGCGCGCCGCAGACCTGGCGAAGATCAGGCTGAACGAGGACGAGCCCGGCATCGCGGTCTACGACCCCGGCTTCGTCAACACCGCGTCCTGCCGGTCCTCGGTGACCTACATCGACGGCGACAAGGGCATCCTCGAGTACCGCGGCTACCCGATCGAGCAGCTGGCCGAGAAGTCCAGCTACCTCGAGGTGGCCTACCTGCTGATCCACGGCGAGCTGCCGACCAAGCAGCAGTTCGAGGCGTGGGAGCACCAGATCACCTTCCACACCTTCGTGCACGAGAACGTCAAGAGCTTCATGGAGGGCTTCCGCTACGACGCCCACCCGATGGGCATGCTGCTCGCCTCCGTCGGCGCGCTGTCGACGTTCTACCCCGAGTCGCGCAACATCTCCGACGCCAACATCCGGCAGATGCAGGTCGTCCGGCTGATCGCCAAGATGCCGACGCTGGGCGCCTGGGCGTTCCGTCACGCGCAGGGCAAGCCCTACGTCTATCCGGACAACGACCTCGGGTACGCCGCCAACTTCCTGGCCATGCTCTTCAAGATGAGCGAGCAGACGTTCGAGGCCGACGAGCGGCTCATCAAGGCTCTCGAGGTGCTGTTCATCCTGCACGCCGACCACGAGCAGAACTGCTCCACCAACGCCGTCCGCGCGGTCGGCTCGTCGCAGGTCGACCCGTACTCCGCCGTCTCCGCCGGCATCGCCGCGCTGTTCGGCCCGCTGCACGGCGGTGCGAACGAGGCGGTGCTGAAGATGCTGCGCCGGATCGGGTCTGTCGACAAGGTCCCCGAGTTCATCGAGGGGGTCAAGAGCGGCAAGGAGCGCCTGATGGGCTTCGGCCACCGCGTGTACAAGAACTATGACCCGCGGGCGACGATCATCAAGAAGGCCTGCGATGACGTCTTCGAGGTCACCGGGGTCAACCCGCTTCTCAAGATCGCTGTGGAGCTGGAGAAGATCGCGCTCGAGGACGACTACTTCGTCTCGCGCAAGCTCTATCCCAACGTCGACTTCTACTCCGGCCTGATCTACGAGGCGCTCAGCTTCCCGCCGGAGATGTTCACCGTGCTCTTCGCCATCCCGCGTACATCCGGCTGGCTCGCGCAGTGGCTGGAGATGACGGAGGACTCCGACCAGAAGATCGCCCGGCCCAAGCAGATCTACACCGGCCAGCGCAAGCTCGATTTCGTGGCGGCCTCCGACCGCTGGAGCTGACGCCTCCCCGTCCCCCGTAGGTGCCGGAAAGGGGCAGGTCGGCACACCGTACGAAGGCTGCATTTTCCCGCTATTCGCGGAATTGGCTTGGTGTCACGGCGGCGTCGTCAGCCCAGCACGGGTCTGCAAGAATCGCGCGATGCACGCATGGACGAAACGCGCCGGTTCCTTGGCCCGCAAGACCTTCGAGTCCCTCGGTAGCAACGCTCGCACCCAGACGACGCCGACCACGCGATCGACCCCGGCGGACGAACGCGACCTGTCCGCCGGTGACCTGCCGCGGGGGCAGTTCGTCAACCCCGTCGGTGAGGGAGCGGACCCCAGCGTCGTACGCGACGGGGAGCGCTTCCTGTGGTGCCAGGCCGAGGGCAACGTCGGGGTCTCGGTCTGGGTCTCGGACCGGTTGACGTCGATGGGCACCAAGCACGTCGTGTGGATGGCGGACCCGGATGGGCCATGCAGCAAGGAGGTCTGGGCTCCGGAGCTGATCGAGCTCGACGGCCGGTGGCACATCTATTTCGCGGCCTCCGACGGCCAGAACCGCAATCACCGCACGTTCGTGCTGGTGGCGGACACCGACGACGCGCTTGGCCCGTACACGCTGCACGGGCCGTTGTTCACCGGCGACGAACCGGGCGGGGACAACCTCTGGTCGATCGACTTCACGGTGCTCGAGCACGGCGGTCGTCGCTTCGGCATCTGGTCCGGGTGGCCAGACCTCGACACCGACCTGCAGCACCTGTACGCCGCGGAGCTGGTCTCCCCCACGGAGATCAAGACCGGTCGGGTCCGGCTCGCCGAGGCGGGCGCCTTCGACTGGGAACGCGTTGACGAGACCTCCTCGACCCGGGGACTCCTCGAAGGTCCCCGCGTCCTTGCACGAGAAGGCCGGACCTTCATCGTCTACTCCTGCGCCGCCTCGTGGCTCGACACCTACAAGCTCGGCCTGCTGGAGCTCACCGGCGCGGACCCGCTCGAGCCGTCCGCGTGGACCCGCTCGTCTGAGCCGGTGTTCGACAGCACCGAGGCGACGTACGGCGTTGGCCACGGCTGCTTCGTCTCGGTCGGGGACGCGTGGTGGCACGTCTTCCATTCCAAGATCGACCCGGCCGACGGGTGGCGGCGCACCATCCATGTCCAACCGATGAAGTGGAGCCCCGACGGTCGTCCCGACTTCGGGCGGCCGCTCGATCGCGGCGCACCGGTCGCGGTCCCGGCTGGTTCCCCGGGCACTCCGCGAAGCGCAGGTGGGACCTGGACGTTCGCCGACGACGGGCTGAGCGACTTCGACTACTACGGACACCACCAGTTCTACGCTGTCTCGGAGGCGGGGCTCGACCTCGGATGCATCCCCGCAGCACCGGTCAACGACTTCCGCAGTGCCGAGAAGGTCGTCCTGCGCGACGGCGACTTCACCGACGTCCGGGTCCAGGCGACGTTCAGCCTCGTGGATGCGCAGCGGTCGGTTGGCGTGTTGTTCCGCGTCACCGGTCCTGCCGTCGGGATCGACGCGCAGCGAGGCTATTACGCCTGTCTGGCTCTCGACACCCGCGACCTTCTGCTCGGCAGGTCGGACGGACGCTCGTGGAAGACCCTGGCCACGACGCGGTTGCAGGTGAGAGCCGATCGGCCGCAGACGCTGACCGTCACAGCGCAGGGCGACCACATCGAGGTCTCGTGTGCGGGCGCGACGATCGACGCTCACGACGATCACTACACGCGCGGCTCGGCCGGAGTCCGCGTGGTCGACTCACACGCTCGCTTCAGCTCGTTCGCCGTCACCCCTCTGTGAACGGGCGCCCGCAGGCCGTCGTCTTCGATCTCGGCAACGTGCTGGTCGACTGGGATCCCTTGCCGGCGATCGCAGCCGGGGTCGGCGAGACGTCGGCCGCTGACTTCCTGGCGGCGGAGGACCTCGACTTCTTTGCCTGGAACCATCAGCTGGACAGCGGTGTCTCCTGCGCCGAGGCGGAGGCCGAGGTCGCGCGAGACTTCCCGCACTGGCATCCCCACGTGGTCGCGTACCGAGAGCACTTCGAGCACTCGTTGCTCGGCCAGATCGACGGCAGCGTGGCTCTGCTGGCCGAGCTCGAGACGAGGGGGGTCGAGCTGTTCGCCCTGACCAACTGGCCTGCGGAGCTCTTCGAGCATGCCCGGCGGCGTTTCGAGTTCCTGGGGCGGTTCGCCCAGATCGTGGTGTCCGGGGAGGTCGGTGCGGCCAAGCCAGATCCGGCGATCTTCGGCGTACTCCGTGAACGCATCGGGCGAGAGCTCAGCGACTGCGTCTTCGTCGACGACCGGCCTGAGAACGTCCGGGCTGCTGCCGCGGCCGGGATGGACGCCGTCGCTCTATACCGACCCGGCACAGCTACGCACTGAGCTCGAGACGCGTGGCCTGCTCTGAGGCGGGGCCGAGGTCGGTGGTTCGGCTGACGCAGGACGCGCCTGCGTCGGGCTAGCGGAGCCGTTGGACGCGGCCTTCGTCCCAGACGGGCTGGTCGGACTCGTAGACCGACCCGTCGGCGCCGAAGACGAGGAACCGGTCGAAGCCACGCGCGAACCATCGGTCGTGGGTGACCGCGATGACGGTGCCCTCGAAGCTCTCCAGACCCTCCTCCAGCGCCTCGGCCGACTCGACGTCGAGGTTGTCGGTCGGCTCGTCGAGCAGCAGCAAGGTCGCCCCGGACAGCTCGAGCAGCAGGATCTGCAGGCGCGCCTGCTGGCCGCCGGACAGCGACTCGAACTTCTGCTCCGAGGCGTGCGCCAGCTCGTAGCGGTCGAGCGCCCGCGCGGCCTGCTCTCGCGGCATGCCGGCGCGGTGGTGGTCGCCACGGTGCAGGATCTCCAGCAGCGTGCGCCCGATCAGCTCCGGGTGCTCGTGCGTCTGCACGAACCAGCCCGGCCGCACCCGAGCCCCGAGCCGCGCCCGGCCGGTGTGCTCGACCGGCTTGATCGGCACCTCCCCGACCGGTCGGTGCTCGACGTCAGGGTCGCTGCCGCCGGCGGCGAGCAGCCGCAGGAAGTGCGACTTGCCCGAACCGTTGGAGCCGAGGACGGCCACCCGTTCGCCGTACCAGACCTCGAGGTCGAACGGCTTCATCAGGCCGGTCAGCTCGAGGTCCTCGCAGATGACGGCGCGCTTGCCGGTGCGGCCGCCCTTGAGCCGCATCTTCACGTTCTGCTCGCGCGGGATGGCCTGCGGCGGACCGGCCTCCTCGAACTTGCGCAGCCGGGTCTGCGCGGCCTTGTACTGCGACGCCATGCCGTCGTTGTACTCCGCCTTGATCTTGTAGCGCAGCACCAGCGCCTTGAGCTTGGCGTGCTCCTCGTCCCAACGCCGGCGCAGCTCCTCGAGCCTGGCGAAGCGGTCGCGTCGTGCCTCGTGGTACGTCGCGAAGCCGCCCGGGTGGACCCAGACCGTGTTGCCCGCCGCGCCGAGCTCGACCGTGACGACCCGGGTGGCGGTGTTGTTCATCAGCTCGCGGTCGTGGCTGACGAACAGGATGGTCTTCGGCGACTCGCGCATCCGCTCCTCGAGCCAGAGCTTGCCCGGGACGTCGAGGAAGTTGTCGGGCTCGTCGAGCAGCAGCACCTGGTCGGGCCCGCGCAGCAGCGCCTCGAGCACGAGCCGCTTCTGCTCGCCGCCGGACAGCGTCGTGAGCTCGCGGTACTTGGCCTTGTCGTAGGAGATCCCGAGCGCGGCGTCGCAGCAGACGTCCCAGAGCACCTCGATGTCGTAGCCGCCGGCGTCGGCCCACTCGGCCAGCGCTGCGGCGTACGCCATCTGGGTCTTCTCGTCGTCGCTCTCCATCATGGCGAGCTCGGCCGCGTCGACCTGGCGGCCGCCTGCGCGCACCCGCGGCGGCGCCACCGACAGCAGCAGGTCGTGGACGGTCTGTCCCGTCGGTGCCCTGGGTGACCATCTGCCGCATCACGCCGAGCCCGCCGCTGCGGGTGACGGCGCCGGCGTGCGGGACGAGGTCGCCGGTGACGATCCGCAGCAGCGTCGTCTTGCCGGCGCCGTTGGCCCCGACCAGGGCGACCTTGGCGCCCTCGCCGACGCGGAACGACACGTCGTCGAGCAGCACCCGGCCGTCGGGCAGCTCGTACCGGACACCCGCGACATCCACGTGGCCCACGGTGCGCTCCCTCTCCTGCTCCGGGGCCGACCGGCCACGCGAGCCCATCGTCCCCCGCCGGACCGGGGGCGCGCACCTGCTTTCACCGAACACCTCGGGACGACCGAATGCCCGGCTGGACCTGGCCGAAACGGTCAGTCCTGTCTGGTCAGGAGGCGAGGTCCTTCAGGGCGGCCTCGATCGCGCGGTGGAACGTCGGGTAGGCGTAGATCATCGAGCGCAGCGAGCTCGTCGGGACCTCGGCGTGAACCGCGACGACCAGCGCCGAGAGCACCTCGCCGCCGCTGGGCCCCATGGCGGTGGCGCCGACCAGGACGCCCCGGTCGGCGTCCTCGACGAGCTTGATCAGAGCCGTCGTTGCCGGCCTTGTGGATCCAGCCGCGCGTCGACGCGGTGAGGTCGACGACCGGTCCGCACGTTGAGCCCGGCGTCGCCGGCCTGCTGCTCGGTCATGCCGACGCTGCCGACCTCGGGGTCGGTGAACGTCACCCTGCGGCACCGCTCGGTAGTCGGCGCCGGCGGCCCGTCCTGACCGAGGATGGCGCGGACCGCGACCGCCGCCTGGTACATCGACATGTGCGTGAACGCGCCCTTGCCGGTGATGTCGCCGATCGCCCAGAGACCCTCGACGCTCGGCACCTGCATCGCGCTCATCGGTCTCGAGCACCCTCGCCGACGGGTCGAGGCCGACCGTGTCGAGCCCGATGTCGGAGAGGTTGTGGCGGCGTCCGGCGGCGACCAGCAGCTTGTCCGCGTGCAGCTGCTGGCCGTCGACGTCGACCGTGAAGCTGCCCGTCGGCGTACGACACCGACCAGATCGTCACGTCGGCGAGCACCTGGATGCCCTCGCGCCCGAAGACCTCGCCGAGCAGCTTGCTCGACTCCGGCTCCTCCGGCGCGCAGGATGCGCGGCGCGACCTCGACGACGGTCGACTGCGACCCCGAACCGCGAGAAGACCTGGGTCAGCTCGAGCCCGATCGCGCCGCCGCCGATCACGATCAGCGAGCCGGGCAGCTCGGTGACGCGGACGGCGTCGCGGTTCGTCCAGTACGGCGTGTCGGCGAGCCCGTCGATCGGTGGCACCGCCGGCTCGGTTCCGGTGTTGAGGACGACGCCCTTGCGCGCTACGAACGTCTCGTCGCCGACCACCACGGTGCGCTCTCCCGCGAGCCGGCCCGTGCCGCGCACGAAGCGGACGCCGGCGTCGACGAGCCGGTCGACCGCGATCTGGTCGTCCCAGTCGTCGGTCGCCTCGTCGCGGATGCGGGCGGCGACCGGGGTCCAGTCGGGCTCGACCGTGGACGTCTCCGGCCATCTCGGGATGCGGCGTCCCTCGGCGATCAGGTCGGCGCCGCGGATCATCATCTTGCTCGGGACGCAGCCGTAGTACGGGCACTCGCCACCGACGAGGCGCTGGTCGACGCCGACCACCTCGAGGCCGCCGCCGGCGAGCTGGCTGGCGACCGACTCCCCGCCGGGGCCGAGCCCGATGACGACGACATCGACTTCGGTGGGCTCACCATCAGGGTCCTTTCGTCGGAACGGCTTCGATCCAGTCTGACCCGGCAGGGCCCGCGGCGCTCGGGCGTCAGTTGCTGCAGTACTCCGGTCGGCTCGGGATCAACGTGGTCCGCAGGGTGAAGCGGCCGGTCGGAGCGGCTCGAGAGTGGTCCAGCCGCTGTCGCTCTGGCTCAGACAGCCCGCCCATGGACGACGGTGAGTGCGAGGTGTAGCGCATCCTCATCGACCGGGTCGGTGCCCGTGACGTCCAGCCGCACCAACCCGGCTGTCATCTTGACCATCCGCGCGGGACCGGTGATCAGGCTCGGCGTGCCCCACACCTGGTAGAGCTCCCAGTCAGGGTGGTCCAGACCAGCCGCAGGTACGGGGCCTGTCTGATGACCTCGACCTCGTGCAGTGCCTCGCTCTCCAAGGTCACGCCGGGCACCGCGACATAGCTCACGCCGTTGTCGTCCAGCAAGTTCTGGTACTGGGTCGAGCTCATCGTGGGCTCGTAGAGGATGCCGTTGAGCGCAGGTCGAGCTGGCGCTCCCAGCCCCGGGCCAAGGGAAACTCCCGCGCCACATAGGCCGCTTCCCAATGGCTCTCGGTGAGCGGGATCTCGAGCCGGACCGGGCCCTCGTGGCGGCCCTTCAGCTCAGAGATGAGCGGCTCGAAGTACGCCGCCTTCGCCGAAGGGACCTCGGCCGCCTCGGGCAGCCGGAGAAGCGGCGCAGCCTGCCACCCCAGCAGGACGAGGCAGACCACGACGTGGAGGGCGTTCCTGCGACGTGGCAGCGCAAAGAGCAGGGCGCGCCGACCACCGCAAGCCGTGACAGGTTGCCACCCACGGGTTGGCAGCAGCAGCAGCGGCAGCGCCAGCAGGCCGGCGAGGCCGAAAGCCCAGCGGATCGGCGAGATAGGAGCCGGGCAACAGCACCCACCAGACGAGGGCCCCCGTGCCCACGGCGATCACCATGTCACCGATGTTGTAGGGGAAGAACATTCCGCCTTCGTGGAAGATCAGGCTGATCGTCGCGATGATCGTGAAGCCGACCCGCCGGCCAGCCGCATCTGTGGAGACCTGACGAGGTCGTGCCAGTTTTGTCGGGGCAGCGAGAGCGCCCAGGCCGCGAACGTCAGAGCCAGGAAGGCTCCGGCCACCGGGCTCGCCAGGGTCGTCAGCAACGTCGTCCCTGCCGCCCACCACCATCGCTCCCGACGCGCCAAGGCAACGGTCAGCAAGCCGAACAGCACGCTGCAGGCGAACGGCAGCCTGCCTTCGTACATGTTGACGAGCATCAGGAGCGCGAAGGCTGCCGTCCCGGTCACCACGTGCGGCAGCCTGGCGTTGACGAGCAGCCGCTCGAAGATCACGACCGAGCCCAGCGTCGACGTGATCGCGATCGCAGAGAGACCGACCACCGAGGCCAGCCACGGGACGACAACGCCGTACGCCGGGGTGTAGTGACCGCCGTACCAGTTCGCGTCCCAGACGCCGAGTCCCGGCGTCTCACCAGGCCGACGCGGTAGAGCTGCGCGGGATAGTCGAGGCCGTGCCAACGCGACACCCAAGGGTGAGGGTCAGGGCCAGCACGACGACCGCCGTCACGCGCTGCGCCTGGCCTTCAGCGCCGGACGCAGGCGCGCCACCGGTCCTGGCTGCACAGCCATACCAGCTCCAGTCGTCCCCGGGCGCACCTGTCGTCGACACGGCGGCACGTGCCCTGACAAGTGTGTCACGATCCGCATCTCACCCACGTTCGAGGAGGTCAGGACACGTCACGCCTGCCCGCGCGCACGGCGAATGCCGTCTGTGCTGGGAGGATGGCGTCCGTGATCAAGGCCCTCGCGCTGTCCCTCGCACCCGGTGCCGACAGTAGCCGTCTGTGATGACGGTCGCCCTCGCGGCCGGTGCCGGCAACCACGTCGGGACCTGCCTGCTGGTCGGGGTCGCCGTGCTGTCCGGGCAGCTGTCGATCGGCTGGTCCAACGACGCGATCGACGCCCGCCGGGACGTGCGGTCGGTCGTGAGGACAAGCCGGTAGCCGCGGGTCGGTCTCCCCGCGCCTCGTTGCCGTGGCCGCCGTCGGCGGTCTGCTGGTGACCATCCCGGCGTCGTTGGCGCTCGGATGGCGGGCCGGAGGCGCCCAGCTCGTGCTGGTCGCGTCGGGCTGGATCTACAAGGTCGCTGCGAGTCGACGGTGTGGTCGTGGCTGCCCTTCGTCCCCGGCTTCGGTGTCGTGCCGGCCGTCGCGACGCTGGCACTTCCCGATCCGTGTGGCCGGGCTGGTGGGCGCTCGGCGCCGGGGCTCTGGTGGGGGTGTCAGCCATCTGGGCAACGTGCTGCCGGACCTGGCCGAGGACCTCGCCACCGGCGTCCGCGGGCTCCCCCATGTGCTCGGCACCGCCCGATCCGCGGGCTCTAGGGCCGCGGCCGCTATGTTCGCCGGACTGCTCGTGGTGCTCGGGCCTGCCGGCTCGCCCGTGTGGTGGTCGTGGGTGGGGCTGGCCGCCGCGGTCACCGTCGCGGTCGTGGCGTTTGTCGTCGTACGTCGTCGGCCATCCTCCGAAGCGGCCTTCTACGCGACGATGGTCGTGGCTGGGATCGGGGTCGGGCTGCTCGCCGCCTCGCCGTCCTACCCGCTACGCCGGCGCCGACACCTCACCTGCCTAGGTTCGTCGAGGCGGCGGATCTGACATCGGTGCTCGGGTCGGCGATGCTTACGGTGATGTCGACCTCCGCAGTGCCGTGTCCCGCTTCGTTCGCAACCCCGAATACGGCGAGGTCGCGGTCTGGACCCGCCGAACGCCGCCATCCTGGTCTGGCTGGCGTCGCGCGGCCTGGCCATCTTCTGGGACGAGCCAGACCAGGAGCTGCGCGCTGGAACGGCAAGCGGCGCCCAGATCGCCGGGCGTGGACGAGCTGATCCGCGGCGTCTTCCTTCCGTCGGATGATCGGCGCGATCGTACTGGGGTTCCAGGGGTACCCGCGGCGGCTGACGTACGCGTCCCCGACACTCGCACGGAACGAGCTCGGTCAGGTCCTCCGGCGCACCTCCAGCACCCGAAAGCCTTTGGCCGACGCGAACCGCTCACAGGGAAAGCCCTGCTCGACGATCCAGCGCTGCAACGGGTCGGCGCCGAGGTTCTTGCCGACGACCAGCACTGCGCGCCCGTCGGCGGTCAGCCGCGGAAGCCAGGTGAGGAGCAGGTCGTGCAGGGCCTGCTTTCCGATCCGGATCGGCGGGTTGGACCAGATCTCGTCCAGCTTCGATCGGCGGCCGGTACGCCGTCCGGGGTCACCGGGCTCACCCGGTCGGCAGCGCGAGGGCCGTGGCGTTGTCCCTGACAGGCGGAGGGCGCGCTCGTTGACGTCGACCGCCCACACATGCGCCTCGGGAACGCAGTGGCGAGAGCGCACGCGATCACGCCGTACCCGCAACCGAGGTCGAGATACCTGCCGCTCGCGTGGGCGCCTGGCACCTCGCGAAACAGCACGCTGGTCCCGATGTCGACCGGCCGGCAGCGAAGACGCCGGACGCCGAGTCCAAGCGCAGCTCACGCCCCCAGACCTTCACCTGACCGGCTGCCGCCTCCGATCGAGTCCGGGTCGGCGGAGAAGTAGTGGTCGCTCACGCTTCTCCTTCGATCGACCTACCGCGGCTGACGCGCACCCTGTGGGCGAACGTCGGGAGATCAGCGACGGCGGCGGCTTCGGGTCCGCCGGCCGGCGTAGCCGACGTGCCTGCACGGCACGGTCGGCCAGCTCGTCGTCCGACGGGGTAGCCCACCTCCTCCAGCGTCAGCCCGGTCGGCTCGACCACCCCGACCCCGGATCACGGACGCCACGCTGCAGCACCTCGGCCGGCCAGCCGACCGGCTGTCGACCCTCCCCGACGGCGACCAGTGCACCGACCAGCGATCTGACCATGTTGTGGCAGAACGCGTCGGCCACGACCCGGCCGGTCAGGAGGTCGCCGTCGCGGGCCCTCGACCAGTCGCTGCAACGCGCGGATCTGGTGCGCCCCCTCACGTCGTTTTGCAGTACGCCGCGAAGTCGTGCTCGCCGAGGAGCCCCGCGGCGGCCGCGTTCATGACATCGCCTCGTCCAGCCGGCGCGGCCACAACAGCACATGGCCCCGCAGCAGCGGGTCAGCCCGGAGGCGCTCGTCGCAGACCCGGTAGGCGTAGCGACGCCAGATCGCCGAGAACCGCGCGTCGAACCCGGCCGGCGCGACCGAACCCGCCGCACCCGACGTCGTCAGGCAACAGCCGGGCCAGTCGGCGGCCCAGCCGGTCGGAACGCTGCGACGGCGGCGGGGAGGTCGACGTGGGCGACCTGCCCGCGCGCGTGAACCCCCGCGTCGGTGCGTCCCGCGACCGTCAAGTGACCTTCGGGAGCCGGCAGATCGTCGGCGAACCGCCGTCTCCAACGGCCCTGGACGGTGCGCTGCCCGGGCTGGTGGCCCAGCCGGAGAAGTCGGTCCCCTCGTACGCGAGATCCAGCCGGAGCCGCACCGACGCCGTACGGGGGCTCGGATCGGGACGGTCGAGGTCACGGCGTCATTGTGCCGTGGTCAGCGGGTTCCGCGCCCGGACCTCCACGCAGCACTCGCCGGTCCTTCGGCGCCAGGACGGCCTCGACCGCGTCGGCTCCCAGGCCCTCGAGAAATCCGCCGAGGAAGCAGACGTTGACTCCGCAGACCAGTTCGGGCGCCTGGTCCGCGAACGGGTGGAACGGGCAGTTCCGCAGCCGGATGCTCCCGGAGCCCGGCCGATACGGCTCGTAGCCACGCTCGGCCAGTGCCACTTCCGCCAGGCGAAGCGCCCGCTCGACTCCCAGACGACCGCGAAGGCCGGTTCGGTCAACCTCTGTCCCGAGGGTCCGCCCGGCCCGCGCCGCAGCCTGGTCCCTCGCCTCCTGGGGGGAGTCGCAGCCGGGCTCACTGACCGCCGCATCGAGGAGGATCGAGGCAAGGTCGCCGTACGCCCGGGCCGGGACGCTCACGTGTACGGCCGTCTGGATCGGGGCGTAGACCTTGGGAGTCCGGCCGACCTTTCGCGGTGACTCCGCTGCGAGGTCAGAACGCAGCAACCCTGCGTGCACCAGCTTCTCGAGATGGAACGCCGCCAGCTTGCGGGAGATCGGCCGCCGGGCGACCTCCTCGCGGGTCAGCGCACGGCCTTCGCGTCTGATCGCGGCGTAGATCCGGCGTCGGACGGGGTCGTCGAGCGCCGCTACGGCACCGACAGCGTCCACCGCTGCCGAGCCGTCCGGTTGCGGCCGGCCTGGACCCGGCAGCTGCGCCACGTGACCTCCTCCGAAGGGAAACAACCACCACAATCCTCCCATCATCGTGGGTCGAAATTTGCTCATTGACGCCGCACCAACAATAAGTCTAACGTTTATTAGTGAAATACAACCAGTGAGGGAGGCTCCGTGACGAGCGATCCGGTAGCGGAGGCGGGCGGCGTCGATGGGCTCGACACCAATGTGCACACCGGCACCCAGAGCAGACCCCCCTGGCGGCCGCACCTCGTCAGCCAAGCGTCGGGAGCCGACCTCGATGCCGCCGAGGACGCCGCCCGGCACTTCCTCCACGCGCTGGGAGTCCGCACGGGCTCGGAGTCGATGCGCGGGACGCCCCGCAGGATGGCGGAGGCCTACGCCGAGCTCTTCGCGCCAAGGCCGTTCGAGCTCACGACGTTCCCCAATGACGAGCACTACGACGAGCTGGTCATCGCCCGCAAGATCCCGGTTCGATCGGTCTGCGAGCACCACCTGCTGCCGTTCGTGGGCGTGGCTCACGTCGGCTACCTCCCCGGCCCACGCCTGCTGGGGCTCAGCAAACTCGCTCGAGTCGTGGAGCACTTCGCCTGCCGACCGCAGGTACAGGAGCGGCTCACCACCCAGGTCACGCAGTGGCTGCAGGGACAGCTCAGGCCCCGGGAGTCGGCGTGGTGATCGAGGCCGAGCACACCTGCATGACCCTCCGTGGGGTGCAGGCGACCGGATGCAGCACGGTCACCTCGTCTCTGCAAGGCTTGCTGAGAAGCGACCAGCGGTGCCGTCAGGAGTTCCTCGCGCTCACCGGCGTGATGACGTGAGCCCCCTGATCGACAACGCGTCCGCCGTACGTCGTCAGGAAGGAAATCAGCGATGAGCAGCAGCGCACGTATCGTCATCGTCGGCGCAGGGCTTGCCGGCGCCAAGACCGCGGAGGCCCTCCGCGCGGAGGGCTTCGACGGCAGCATCACGCTGATCGGCGACGAGCACCACCTCCCCTACGAGCGGCCGCCGCTGTCGAAGGGCTACCTCGCCGGCAAGGACGAGCGAGACGTCGATGGACGTGCACGACGAGGACTGGTACGTCGAGCACAAGGTCGACCTCGCCTCGGGACCGCGGTCACCGCCGTCGACCCGCGCGCCCAGGAGGTCGAGCTCGTCGACGGCCGCACGGATCGCCTACGACCAGCTGGTGCTGGCGACCGGCTCGCGCGCCGCGCACGCTGCCGCTGCCCGGCGCCGGATCGCCACGGCGTGCCTACGCTGCGCCGCGTGGAGGACTCCGACGCTGTCGCGAGCGCGTTCGGCGAGCGGCACAGCTGGTGGTGATCGGCGGCGGCTGGATCGGGATGGAGATCGCAGCGAACGCCCGCAGACGCGGGCGTGGAGGTCACCGTCATCGAGAGGGCGGACCTGCCGCTGCTCGCGGTGCTCGGACCGGAGCTCGCGCAGGTCTTCCTCGACCTCCACCGCGAGCACGGCGTCGACTTCCAGCTCGGCGCGAGCGTCGACCGAGATCACCGCGACCGACGGCCATGCGACCGGCGTGCGGCTCGCCGACGGCACGCCACGTCGACGCCGACGCCGTCTTGGTGGGCATCGGCGCCGCGCCCAATCTCGGGCTCGCCGAGGCGGCCGGGCTCGCAGGTCGACAACGGCGTGCTGGTCGACGCGTCGCTGCGGACCAGCGACCCCGACATCTGCGCGGTCGGCGACATCGCCAACGAGGAGCACCCGTTGCTCGGGCAGCCGCGTCCGGGTCGAGCACTGGGCCAACGCGCTCAACCAGCCCGCCGTCGCCGCGCGCGCGATGCTCGGCCAGGACGCGGCGTACGACGAGCTGCCGTACTTCTTCACCGACCAGTACGACCTCGGCATGGAGTACGTCGGTCACGCGCCGCCCGGGCAGCTATGCCCAGGTGGTGACCCGCGGCGACGTCAGGGGGCGGGAGTTCATCGCGTTCTGGCTGGACGGCGACGACCGGGTGCTGGCCGGCATGAACGTCAACGTCTGGGACGTGGTCGACGACATCAAGGCGCTGATCCGTGTCGCGGCGGCCGGTCGACGTCGACCGCCTCGGTGACCCGGCGGTCCCGCTGGCCGAGGTCTCCGGGCCGTAGCGCCCCTCCTCCTCCCCGGAAGGACGGGGCGTGGACATGACGAAGCCCGCCTCCCCCGAGAGGGCGGCGGGCGTCGTGCATCGGTCAGCGGCCTACTTGGACTCGTCCTCCGTGGACTCGTCCTCCGTGGACTCAGCTTCTGTGGACTCAGCTTCTGTGGACTCAGCTGCGTCCGTGGGCTCAGCCGCGTCGGGAGGCGTCGGGGTCTCGCCCTCGGGCTCCTGCTCGGCAACCGCCTCCTGGGCCTCGACCTGCTCGGTCTCTGCCTGCTCGGTCTCGCTCGCGCTCGTGGTCTCCTCGACCTCGGGCTCGGCAGGAGCAGCCGTCGGCTTCGCCGACTCCGCCTTCTTGGTCGACCGCACCTTGGGGGTGAACTCGGCCTCGACGAGCTCGATCACGGCCATCGGGGCGTTGTCACCCTTGCGGGGTCCGAGCTTGGTGATCCTGGTGTAGCCACCGGGTCGCTCGACGAAGCGCGGTCCGATCTCTGTGAACAACGCGTGCACGACGGACTTGTCGCGGATCAGCGACATCACCTGGCGACGGTTGTGCAGGTCACCGCGCTTGGCCTTGGTGATCAGCTTCTCGGCGTACGGCCGCAGCACGCGGGCCTTGGCCTCGGTGGTGGTGATCGCCCCGTGCTCGAACAGGCTGGTGGCCAGGTTGGCCAGGATCGCCTTCTGGTGCGACGGGCTGCCGCCGAGACGGGGGCCCTTCTTGGGCTTCGGCATGTTGTTTCTCCTCTTTCGATCCGGGCCGTACTAGGTACCGGGAAAGCGCGACTGGTTGAGTTGGACCTCGGTCATCGATGCCGCGGACGCGTCCGCGCCACCTCAGCCGAGGGTCGTGCAGATGTTGCTGAGGAGGAGGTCTCAGACGAGGCGACTCGCAGCGCCGTCAAAGAGCGAAGCGAAGGCGCAGAGCGACCCGTCAGAGGCCTCCAGCCACCGCCGATCAGTATTGCTCGTCCTCGGCGAAGGTGGTGTCGTCATCGTCTTCGTAGGAGTCGATGACCGAGCTCGGGTCGAAACCAGGAGCGCTGTCCTTGAGGGAAAGGCCCATCTCGGCCAGCTTGGCCTTGACCTCGTCGATCGACTTGGAACCGAAGTTCCGGATGTCGAGCAGGTCCTGCTCGCTGCGCGAGAGGAGCTCACCCACGGTGTGGATGCCCTCGCGCTTGAGGCAGTTGTACGACCGCACGGTCAGGGCCAGGTCCTCGACGGGGAGCGCCAGGTCGGCGGCGAGCTGCTCGTCGACCGGCGACGGACCGATGTCGATGCCCTCGGCCTCGACGTTGAGCTCACGGGCCAGCCCGAACAGCTCGACGAGGGTCTTGCCTGCAGAGGCGAGAGCGTCGCGCGGCTTCATCGACGGCTTGGTCTCGACGTCGATGATCAGCCGGTCGAAGTCGGTGCGCTGCTCGACACGCGTCGCCTCGACCTTGTAGGTGACCTTCAGGACGGGCGAGTAGATCGAGTCGACCGGCATCCGGCCGATCTCGGTGTCGCCGGCCTTGTTCTGCACGGCCGAGACATAGCCTCGACCACGCTCGACGACAAGCTCCATGTCGAGCTTGCCCTTGTCGTTGAGGTTGGCCAGGACGAGCTCGGGGTTGTGCACCTCGACGCCGGCCGGGGGCGCGATGTCGGCGGCGGTGACTTCACCCGGACCCTGCTTGCGCAGGTACATGGTGACGGGCTCGTCGTGCTCGGAGGAGACGACGAGCTGCTTGAGGTTCAAGATGACCTCGGTGACGTCCTCCCGGACGCCCGCGATCGTCGAGAACTCGTGCAGGACGCCGTCGACGCGAATCGACGTGACCGCTGCGCCCGGAATGGACGACAGCAGCGTACGCCGCAGGGAGTTGCCGAGGGTGTAGCCGAAACCAGGCTCGAGAGGCTCGATCGAGAACCTCGCGCGGTGGTCGTTGACGACCTCTTCGGACAGGGACGGGCGCTGGGCGATGAGCACAGTAGTTCTTCCTTCCTACGCCACCCACTATTTGATGGCGCGGATATCGAGATGTTGCTTGGTCACGACGGGGTATCTCTGGCCCCACCATGAAACGGGGTTCGGGGGCGAAGCCCCGGGCAGCCTTCCGGCGAAACCGCGACGGCATTACTTCTTGGAGTAGTACTCGACGATGAACTGTTCCTGCACCGGCACGTCGATCTGCTGGCGCACAGGAAGCTGGTGCACGAGCACGCGCATCTTGCTCGGTGATGACCTCGAGCCAGGCCGGCACGAGGCGTTCGCCGTGGGTCTCGCGGGCGACGATGAACGGCGTCATCTCAACCGACTTGTCCCGGACGTCGATGACGTCGTGGGCTGCCACCTGGTACGAGGGGATGTTGACCTTGCGGCCGTTGACCTGGAAGTGGCCGTGGTTGACCAGCTGTCGGGCGTGGCGACGGGTCCGGGCGAAGCCGGCGCGGTAGACCACATTGTCGAGGCGGCCTTCGAGCATCTGCAGCAGGTTGTCACCGGTCTTGCCGGGACGACGGCTGGCTTCCTTGTAGTAGTTCGCGAACTGCTTCTCGAGCACGCCGTAGGTGTAGCGGGCCTTCTGCTTCTCCATCAGCTGGTTGCGGTACTCCGATTCCTTGACCCGACCGCGGCCGTGCTGGCCGGGCGGGTAGGGACGGCGCTCGTACGCGGCGTCTCCACCGATGAGGTCAACCCCCAGGCGGCGGGACTTCTTCGTCATGGGTCCGGTGTAGCGGGCCATGGTTGATCAGTCTCCTTCTCTTGCTCGGGGGGTCAGACGCGCGGCCGCTTGGGAGGGCGGCAGCCGTTGTGGGGGCTCGGCGTGACGTCCTGGATGGTGCCGACCTCGAGGCCGACCGCGCCCAGGGAGCGGATCGCCGTCTCGCGGCCCGAACCCGGGCCCTTGACGAAGACGTCGATCTTCTTCATGCCGTGCTCCATCGCCCGACGTCCCGCGGCCTCGGCGGCCATCTGAGCAGCGAAGGGGGTGGACTTGCGGGAGCCCTTGAAGCCGACCGTGCCGGCAGAGGCCCATGAGATCACCGCGCCGTTGGGGTCGGTGATCGTGATGATGGTGTTGTTGAACGTGCTCTTGATGTGGGCGTGGCCCGCAGCGACGTTCTTCTTCTCCTTGCGGCGCACCTTCTTGGCGCCGGCTTGGCGGCCCTTGGGAGGCATAAGTCAGTAACTCCTGGATTCGAGGTAGCTGGTCAGTCGTGGGAGGCAGGAAGCGACGTACGGCTCGGCGAACGAGCCTGCGGTCACTTGCTCGCCTTCTTCTTGCCGGCAACGGTGCGCTTGGGACCCTTGCGGGTACGCGCGTTGGTCTTGGTGCGCTGACCACGGACGGGCAGGCCTTGACGGTGCCTGCGGCCCTGGTAGCTCCCGATCTCGACCTTGCGGCGGATGTCGGCGGTCACTTCGCGGCGGAGGTCACCCTCGACCTGGAAGTTCGCCTCGATGTAGTCACGAAGCTTGACGAGCTCCTCGTCACCCAGCTGGTGGACGCGCATGTCGGGGCTGACCCCGGTGGCGTCGAGCGCAGCGAGTGCCCGAGTCTTGCCGATTCCGAAAATGTAGGTAAGTGCGACCTCGATGCGCTTGTCGCGCGGGAGGTCGACACCGACGAGGCGTGCCATCAGGCGGTGAACCTTTCAGTCAGTCGAAGGTGTCTGGCGCGCCGCATCCCTGCCCGCCTCTCCTTGGTTCTTGAGAACCGCCGGAATGGCAGGGCCCCGGCCTTCGATCCGGGGGCAACGTCTCCGGGCCTTCTCGGAATACTCCGAACAGATCCGGCGACGAGCGGTCGCGCTGCGGTTGTTGCTGGTGCGTCGTGCGAGGACGTGACGCGGTGGTCGGTGACTAGCCCTGACGTTGCTTGTGTCGGGGGTTGTCGCAGATCACCATGACCCGGCCGTTGCGGCGGATCACTTTGCACTTGTCGCAGATCTTCTTGACGCTCGGGTTGACCTTCATCGAGCTCTCCGTTGTGTGCGCGGCACTGAAGCTCCAGGAGCAGGTGACGCGCGGGTGGACGGCTGGTGGGCAATGCTGTGGGCGAACGGTGGTGCGGGACTGCTACTTGTATCGGTAGACGATCCGACCTCGAGTGAGGTCATAGGGCGACAGCTCCACGACGACCCGGTCCTCGGGGAGGATCCGGATGTAGTGCTGGCGCATCTTGCCGCTGATGTGGGCGAGAACCTTGTGCCCGTTGTTGAGCTCGACCCTGAACATGGCGTTCGGCAGAGCTTCGACGACGGTGCCCTCGATCTCGATGACCCCTTCCTTCTTCGGCATGTCCTCCGCAATCTGTAGCAGTGTGTGATTCACTCGGATGTCCCGAGTGCTTGGTGGTGCCTGTGGGCCGACGCTCGGCGCAGCCCGGTGATACGCCCTCCCCTGACGGGGCAGCCGCGGGCGCACGCAAACGGACCCACTTCTGGGCCGACCCCCAAGTTTACGGGAGACCAGCCCGTTTCAGGAAATCGGCGGTCGTTCGGGAGCGTGGCTAGCCCTGGTAGCCCTCCACCACGTCGGAGCCTCGCACCTGGGCGGCATCGGGATCCTGGCCGAACTCCCGGCGGGCGTCGCGCTGGCGCAGCAGGTCCCAGCACTGGTCGAGCTCGGACTCGACGGCTCGCAGCCGGGCATGCTCGTCATCGGCGTCGATCTCGTGCCGCGACAACGCCTTGCGGAGCGCTCGCTCCTCGTCGACCAGGTCGCTGATGTGATGCCGGATCGTCCTGTGGTCGGCCATGTCCCGAGCCTACGCCGCCGCTCCACCTCGGCTGTTCGGTACGTTCCGGAAAGTCCGGAGCTGCAGCAATACGCCGGGGCTCAACCCGCCCCGTCCCGCGCGAACGCCAGGGTCTCTCCGCGGGCGCCCCCCATCCAGACGTCCTGACACGCCGCGGCCATCTCAGCCAGACCCTCGACCACGGTCCCCGAACACGTTGCCCGGGACCCAGCCCTGGTCGCCGTTGATCAGCAAGTTGTTGCGTCCGTAGAACAGGGCCGAGGTCGACGATCTGGGACAGCCGAGTCTGTTCCAGCGACTGCTCGTAGCCATACGCGGGATTCCCCAGGTCGTCGGAGTCGAAGGAGAACCAGCACAGGTCCCCGGGGATCGGAGTGATGGTGATGTTTTCCTTACCTGGATCTGCGCCCATCCCGGGCACCAGCGTGTAAATCTCGTTACGGGCGTACTTCCCGTGGAAAACCTGGGCGGACTGCGGCAAGGACTGCCACACCGCCCCGGCGGTGCGCGGCGCCGCGTCGTCGAGCAGTCGAGCGCGGCAACTGACCTGACGGCTCTCCAGGGTCACGGTGATGAAGCGATCGGGCATCTGTTCCTCCGAGAGGCTAGGTGAGCGTCGGGACTGTTCAGCTCGACGTTGGAGCACTGGCGCGAGCGATGAGAAGCGGAGTCGCCTGGTGCCACGGCGTCCTCCGCTCGTAAGCGTGCCCCACCCGGAGCACGGTCGCGTCGCCATGCCGCGGCCCCACAACCTGGAGGCCGATAGGTAGCCCCGCGTCGGTGAAGCCACAGGGCAAGCTCAACGCCGGTTGTTGGGTCATGTTGAAGGGGAAGGTGTACGGCGTCCAGGTCGTCCAGCGCTGGTTGGGCCAGCCATCGGGAGCGGCCTGTCCTACGGGGAAGGCCGCCATAGGCATCGTCGGCGTGACCAGGACGTCGTACGTCTCGTGCAGGCGACTCATCGTCATGCCGAGCTCCATCCGGACGGCCGTGGCGTCCAGATAGTCACCCGCTGTGGCACCGCTGAACTCCATCACACCATCACGCAGTCCGGGGTCGACCTGGTCAATCGCGTGGGGACCGTACGCCGCCAGGACCTTTCCCGCCCCGGTGAACCACAGGACCTCGAACGCGTCCAACGGATCCGCGAAGCCGGGGTCGACCTCGTCGACGACGGCTCCCGCCTCCGCCAGCACCACGGCCGCCGCACGAACGGCCCGCTCGATCTCGGGATCGTTGTTGACGTATCCGAGCGTGGGCGAAAACGCGATCTTCATTCCGTCAAGCCTCGGCTCACGATCGACCGTGTCCACGGCAAATGTCCCCGACGGTGTCGGCATCGCCGACCAGTCTCGTGCGTCGAAGCCGGTGAGGACGTCGAGCATCACAGCAGCGTCGGCGACCGTGCGAGTCATCGGGCCGCCGTGCGACAGCGTTCCGAACGGGCTCGGCGGATACATGGGCATCAGCCCGTAGGTCGGCTTGAGCGCGACTGTCCCGGTGAAGGCCGCCGGGATCCGGACCGAGCCACCTCCGTCCGTACCGACCGACCAGGCTCCCATGCCGAGCCCGACTGCGGTCGCCGAGCCACCGCTGGAGCCGCCGCAGGTGAGGTCGGCGCCCCAAGGGTTCCCTGTGTGGCCGTGGCGGATCGAGTCCGTAACCCCCTTCCAGGCGAACTCCGGCGTCGTGGTCTTGCCGAGGAAGGTGACCCCAGCCTCGCGGAGCCGGGCCACCGACGGGGCATCCTCGGACCACGGCCCGGCCTCGTCGATCAGCGTGCTGCCACGCAGGGTCGGCCAGCCCTTGCTGAGCAAGATGTCCTTGACGCTGGTGGGGATGCCGTCCCACGGCCCGAGCTGCTGACCCTCTTGCCAACGGCGCTCCGACGACACGGCGGCGCGCCTGGCGCCCTCGGGGTCGACCAGCACGAAGGCATGGACGTCAGGGTCGTACGCTGCGATCGCGTCAAGGGCGGCCTCGGTGGCCTCGACCGGCGACACGGAGCCGTCGGCATAGCACTGCGTGAGCTGGGTCACGGTCAGCAAGGACAGCTCCGTCACGCGGGCTCCTTCGATCCATCCGGCTGTATCGGTGCGCTGAACCCCAGTTCCTTGTCGACGACGTTGCGCAGCGGTTGGCCCGCCAGCCAGCGCTCGGCGTTGTCGACGAACTGTTGGACGAGCGTGTCACGCCACCCGACCACGTCACCCGACATATGGGCCGAGATGGATGCACCTCGGTGCTGACCACAGCGGATGGTCCTCAGGTAGCGGCTCGGTGTTGAAGACGTCGAGAGAGGCGGCCGCCAAGCCGACCGTCCTCGAGTGCACTGACAACCGCGTCCTCGTCGAGGATCGGACCGCGACCGATGTTGATCAGGTGCGCGCTCGAGGGGAGCGCAGCCAGCACCTCGGCACCGACGAGGCCCCGTGTCACCGGCGTCAACGGAGCCGCGACCACCAGGTGGTCGACGTCACCGACGTGCTCGGACAGGTCAGCACTCGCCACGACTACGTCGAAGTCCGGGTCGTCGTCGCGTGCGGTGCGCGCGGCGCCTACGACGTGCACACCGGTCGCGCGCAACAGCCGTGCGATCTCCCGCCCGATCGAACCGGTGCCGACCACGAGCGCGCGGCTCCCGAGCAGCGAGCGCGTCTCCCGGTGCCGCCATACGCGGTCGCGCTGAAGGTCCCAGCTGGTGCGCAGGTCCTTGGCGTGGGCCAGCACGCAGGCCAGCACGAACTCCGCAATCGGCCGGTCGAAGACCCCTTTCGCATTGGTGACCACGACGTCGGAGGTGACCAGCCCCGGGAAGAGCAGCGTGTCGACCCCGGCCGCGGCCACGTGAACCCAGCGTCAGCGCGTCGGCATTTTTCCAGGCGTCACTCAGCGCCGCCGAGAAGAAGTCCCAGAGCAGGAGCAGCTCGGCGCCTTCGAGCGCCTCGGTCAGTCCGGCCGCGTCGGTAACCCGTAGCTCCAGCCGCTCCAGCAGCGCCGCAGGCAGGTCCGGGGCCGGCTCCGCTGCGCTGGTCAGCACGACGAGCGCCGGGCGGTCGTCGGCGCGGGCGGCCTCGCGGCCGGGCAGGCGTTCAAAGGAGTTGGACACCCACTGACCTTAGAAATCGAATGTTAGGATTGTCAACAATCCACGACTGAGGCACGATGACCCGATGACCACACGCCCGTTGCACTCTCCCCAGGGTGCCCGCCCGACGCTGCCCGCGCCACCGCTCGGCAAGCGGACCGGTGTTGGCGTGGTCGTGCCCTGCGACATGGCTCTGGACCGCGAGCTGTGGCGGTGGGCACCAGACGATGTCGATCTCCACCTGACTCGGCTGCGCTCCACCCCGACCGCGATCACGATGGAAACCGTGCAGCAGATGGGTGATGCAGATCTGGTGGCGCAGGCCGTGCAGACGCTCTCCCCGGTGCAACCGGCGGCCACGTTGTATGCCTGCACGTCGGGCAGTTTCGTCCGCGGCCGCGCCGGCGAGCGCGCGCTGGTCGAGGCGATGACCAACGCAGGTGCCGCTCGTGCAGTGACGACGAGCGGGGCCTTGCTGGCTGCCCTCGTGCGCCTCGGGGTCAGTGCGGTAGGAGTGGCGACGCCCTACGACGCCGCTATCACGGCCCGGCTCGCCGGCTTCCTGTCCGAAGGCACCGTCGACGTCGTCGCGACGAAACACCTCGGGCTGCTGCACGACATCTGGACCGTTCCCTACGACGTCACCGCCCAGCTGGTGCGAGACGCTGACCATCCGGACGCTGAGGCCGTCGTCGTCTCGTGCACCAACCTGCCGACGTACGACCTGATCGCTGACCTGGAGGCCGAGCTCGGCAAACCGGTGGTCACCGCCAACCAGGCCTCGATGTGGGCCGTCCTGGAGGCGGTGGGGCGGGCGGCTCACGGCCCAGGACAACGCCTTGTCGCGGCCGAGCTCCACAACCCCGCACCCACAACGAAGGGATCCTCCAATGCTGGCACCTGAGCCGGAGTTCGCGACGCGGCTGGCGCGCGTCCAGGCCAGCATGGCCGACGCGTCGCTGTCGGCCCTCGTCGTCAGCGATCCCGCCAACATCTACTACCTCTGCGGGTACGACGCCTGGTCGTTCTACGTTCCCCAATGCGTGATCGTGCCGGCCGAGGGGGGACCTGCAGTTCTTTGGCCGGGCGATGGACGCGGCCGGGGCAGCTGCCATCTCGGTGGCTCGACCCCGACCGAGTGCACGGATACCCCGAGCGACCTGGTGCACCACCCCGATGAGCACCCCTTCGACTGGATCGCGGATCGCGCACGCACACTCGGCCTGTTCGCCGACGAACCCGGGCCAGTCAGGTGGCGGTGGAGGCCGACGCTCACTTCTTCTCCGCTCTCGTTCCTACCTCGCGCTGCACGCAGCACTACCGAAGACCTCCGTGGTCGACAGCCACGAACTCGTCAACTGGGTTCGGCTGGTGAAGAGCGACTACGAGGTCGAACGCCTACGGGTGGCCGGCAGCATTGCGGAGCACGCCATGCGCGTGGCGCTCGAGGCGGTTGCCGTTGGACGTCGCCAGTGCGACGTCGCCGCCGAGATCGTGGCCGCCCAGGCGACCGGCACACCCGAGGCGACGGTGGTGACTACACCGCGATCGTGCCGATGCTCCCGACTGGCCACGCCGCCGGCACGCCCCACCTGACCTGGAGCGACGCGCCGTTCGTCAGCGGCGAGGCGACCACGGTGGAGCTGGCCGGGTGCCTTCGAGCGCTATCACGCACCGCTCGCCCGCACGATCATGCTGGGGTGCGCCGCCCACGCGGCTGGCAGGGACAGCAGCTAAATCGTCAACCGAAGGGAATGTCGGCTCGCCCAGGCCGCGTTCGTTCCGGGGGCCACTGGCCACGATGTGCACGCAGCCTTCAACGAAGTGATCGCACGCGAAGGGCTGACCAAGGAGTCCCGGATCGGTTACTCGATCGGGATCGGCTACCCGCCCGACTGGGGCGAGCGCACCGTCAGCCTACGACCCAAGGAGGAGACCGTGCTCGTCCCAGGGATGGCGTTCCACATCATCTTGGGGCATGTGGATGGACGGGTGGGGATATGAGCTCTCCGAGCCCGTCGTCGTCACCGAATCCGGCGCCAGCCCTCTGGCCCACCTGCCCCATGAGCTCACCGTGAGGACCTGATCATGTCTCGTACAGCCAACGTCGCGGCCTTGCCGCTGGCAGCCCGCACCGGCAGCCTGGTGGGATCCGTCATCGACTCCAGCACCTCGCTGCTCGCCGCGCAGAAGCACGACATCGTGCGGTTCGCCATGGGAAGCCCTGCGGCCGAAGCCATCCCTGCCGCCACCCTGGCCCACATCGGCGAGCGCTACCTCGGCCCCACCTCGACCGACGCGTTCGACTACGCCGCCACAGAAGGTGACCCGCCGTTGCGCCAAGCCCTGCTGCAGATGCTCGACGGCACGAGCGACGCCACGACGGCAGACCGCCTGACGATCACGTCGGGCGGGATGCAGGGCCTCGACCTCGCGTGCAAGATCTTCGTCGACCCCGGCGATCTGGTGGTCGTCGAGTCCCCGACGTACACGAACGGAAGTGCGACCGCCCTCTCCTACGGTGCCGAGCTGCTCGAGGCCCCCGTGGACGCCGACGGTCTGGTCGTGGAACAGCTTGCTGCTCTCGTGGAGCGCGAGGGGCGGCTTCCCAAGATCATCTACACGATCCCCACGTTTCAGAACCCGTCCGGCGCCACGCTGTCCTTGTCCAGGAGGCTGGCGCTGCTGGACCTCGCGCGAGCTGGGGTGCGGTAGTGATCGACGACGACCCCTACGGCTGCTGCGCTTCGAGGGTGAGCCTCTGCCGACCCTGCGAGAGCTCGGAGCAGGTGACCCGCTGGTCTTCTCGGTCCGCACCTTCTCCAAGATCCTGGCGCCGGGCCTGCGCGTCGGCTGGGTGGACACGGCACCGGAGCTGCAGCCGCTGCTGATCAACGCCAAGCAGGCGATGGACACGTGCACCAACCTGCCGGGACAGCGACTGGTCGCGGGCTTCCTCGAGGGCGACCACCTCACCGACCACCTGATCACCCAGCGTTCGGAGTACCGGAAACGGAAGCAGGCGATGCAGCAGGCGCTCGACCAGCACTTCGGCGACATCGCCACCTGGACCGACCCACACGGTGGCTTCTTCTTGTGGGTGACCCTGCACAACGATGTCGACACGCAGGCACTGTTCGAGGTCGCTCTTGCCGAAGGCGTGGCGTTCATTCCGGGCGCGTTCTCCCCGGCCGGCCATTTCCATGACGCGTTGCGGCTCTGCTTCGCCTCGACAGCGCCAGATCGGACTCGCGAGGGTGTCGCCCGGTTGCGTCGGGCGGTCGACCGGCTCAGCGGCGACGGAGCTACGGGTGTCTAACGGGATCACCGACGCCGAGGACGAGGTCCTGGCGCTGCTCGACATCGAGTCGATCGTGGCCCTGACGCAGCAGCTTGTCCGTGCGCCGGGAGAGAACCCGCCAGGCGACGAGGCCGCCAAGGCCGAGCTGATGGCGGCCGCGTGCACAGCCGAGGGGCTCGCCGTGGAGATGACCGACGTTCGAGCCGGTCGGCCCAACCTCGCTGCCGTACTTCCGGGAGGGGACGGAGCCAGGGTTCTCCTGCTTGGCCACACCGACGTGGTGCCGGTCGGCGACGGCTGGACGGAGAACCCGCGCGGCGGAGTGCTGCGTGACGGACGCATCTACGGGCGGGCATCGGCCGACATGCTCGGCGGGTTGGCCGCCTGCCTGGCCGCGATGTCTGTGGTGCGCCGCTCGGATGCGCAGCTGTCAGGTCCGGTCAAGCTTGCCGCGACAGTCGACGAGGAAGACCTCGGCCTCGGCATCCGGCACTACCTGGAGGGGGAACGTTCCCGGTTCGCTGGATGCGTCGTCGCCGAGCCCACGGACCTCCAGACCGTCATCGGAGCGCGCGGCGACGCGAACGTCGAGATCACCGCACGGGTAGAGGGCCCACTCCGGCAACCCCGCGGCCGGAGCCAACGCGGTGTACGGCGCTGCGGCGTCATCACCGACCTCGACGCTGGCACCGCGAGCTCGCCACCGACGCCCACCCCCTGGTCGGGCCCGCCGACGTGGAGTGTCGGGCAGGTCGCTGGGCGGAACGGCACGTCCATCGTGGCCGCCGAGTGCCGGGTGATGGCCGACCGCCGACTGCTTCCGGCCGAGTCCGGACCGGGAGGTTCTGGATGCCGTCCGCCGACGGGTCGATCCGGGCTGGAGCTCGATCGACGGGGTCTCCAGCGTGGAGGTGGACGATGCCGATGGACATGCCCGGCTTCGAGACCGCCGACGACGACCCCTTTGTGCGCACTCGTCGACACCGCGCTTCAGGCGGCTCGGGGGGCCCGGGCTTCCCGCTCGGCGGCTGGACGGCGGCATGCGACGGCGGTTTCGTCGCCCGGGAGGCCGGCGTGCCCGTCGTCGTTCTTGGGCCTGGTCGGTGGCCAACCAGGCCCACCGGGCAGACGAGTCGGTCGGCGTCGACGAGCTGCTCGTCGCGGCACGCGCGTACACCCTGCTCATCCTTCGTCTGCTCGGTCATTACTCCTCGCCGACATCGCGGGATTGGTCAGCTCGCGGACACGTTGTTGGCGTCCAGAGCCTCGGCGAGGACCTCGGCCAGATGCTTGGCCCGGCGGCCGGTCCCTTGCTCGATCTGGGTGCGACAGCTGAAGCCGTCAGCGACCACCTCGGTGCTCTCGTCGGCCTCGCGAACCGCCGGGAGCAGCACCCGCTCCCCGACCGCCTGCGACACCTCGTAGTGATCCGCCTCGAAGCCGAAGTTGCCGGCCAGCCCGCAGCAGCCCGAGTCCGGAACCGTCGCGCGGAGCCCGGCCGCCTGCATGAGAGCCATGTCCGGAGCGAAGCCCATCACCGCATGTTGATGGCAGTGCACCTGGACAAGCGCCGACCGGTCAACCTGGGGAGGCGTCCACTCGGGCGCGAAGCGGGACAGTAGCTCGGCCAGCGTGAACGTCTGCGCCGCCAGCGCCTCGGCTCGTGGATCGTCACCGAGCAGAGCGGGCCCGTCGTGCCTGAACATCGCCGTGCAGCTGGGCTCGAGAACGACGACGGGGATGCCTCGCGCGACGTACGGCGTGAGCACATCGAGCGCTCCACGCAGCACCTTGGTCGCCCGTTCGAGCTGGCCGGTCGACACCCACGTCAAGCCGCAACACGCCGGCTCGGTGGGAACCACGACCTCGAAACCGGCCGCCTCCAGCACCGCGACCGCACTGCGACCGACCTCAGGTGACAGGTGGTTGGTAAACGTGTCCGGCCACAACACCACCTGACCATGATCAGCGCCATGACCACGCGCGTCGACACGTCTACGTTCGAACCAGGCCGTGAGCGACTGCTCCGCGATCGCGGGCAGGGCACGCTCCACGGCGATCCCACCGATTCGTTTCAGCACAATGTCGACGCGCGAGCCGGCGATCCGGTTGGCCAGCCGTGGCGTTTTCGACGCCATCCAGGCCCATAACGGCAGCCACCCCATCGACCAGTGCGACCGGGGCCGCGCCCACGGTCTGCGACGGTAGTGCTGGTGGGTGAACTCAGCCTTGTACGTCGCCATGTCCACGTTGACCGGACAGTCCGACAAACAACCCTTGCACGACAGACACAGGTCGAGGGCATCTCGTACCTCCTCTGATCGCCAGCCGTTGGTGACGACGTCACCCTCCAGCATCTCCCAAAGCAAGTGGGCACGGCCACGGGTCGAATGCCGTTCCTCCCGCGTCACCTGGTAGCTGGGACACATCACCCCACCGGCGCTCTGGCGGCACTTCCCGATGCCGACGCACCGCCTTTGCGCCTGGGTGAAGCTGTCGGCGTCCTCCCGGTACGAGAAGACGGTGTGCAGCTCGCGCCCCGGGGCAGCGCCGGTGTGGCGCAGCGACGTGTCGAAGTCAGCCGGGTCGACGATCACGTGCGGGTTCATCACGCCCGATGAGTCGAAGGCCCGTTTCACGCGGCCGAACAACGCGACCGCCTCGGCGCCGTACATCCGTTCCAGCAACCCCGACCGGGCCCGGCCGTCTCCATGCTCCCCGGATGCGGACCCGCCCAGCGAGACCACCAGGTCGCACGCGTCCTCGACAAAGGAGCGGTACGCCGCGACGCCCCGGGTGCTGAGCAGGTCGAAGTCCATCCGCATGTGCATGCAGCCTTCTCCGAAGTGTCCGTACGACGCCCCGGACAGCTGGTAGCGGGCCAGCAGCTCGTCGAGCCCGGACAGGTAGGCGCCGAGCTTCGCCGGGGGTACGGCCGCGTCCTCCCAACCTCCCCAGGCTTCCGCGCCGTCAAGCCGGCGCGTGGCCAATCCAGCGGCATCCCGTCGACAACGCCACAGCACCGCCTGCGCGCGTGGATCCACGACGACGGAGGAGCTGGCTATCGCGCCTGAGTCGGCCAGGTCGTGCGCGAGGTCGGCTACCCGCTGCCGGACCGCCTCGAGCGTCTCCGCACCGACCTCGACCAGCAGCCACGTCTGGCCCTCGGGCAGGCCCGCCTGCCGTGCCTCGCGTCGCAGCTGTTCAGGCAGACGGTCGACCAGGGTCGCGTTGATCGACTCGATGGTGAGTGGTTCGTGCGGCAGCATCAGGGGCACGCTGTCGGCAGCTGTCACCGCGTCCGGAAAACCCAGCACGAGCAGCGCTTTGGCGGACGGCAGGGGGGTGAGTGCGACGGTGGCGCGCAGGGTCGTGGCGAGCGTGCCTTCGCTTCCGCAGAGCAGCCGCGCCAGGTCGTGCCCGCGCTCGGGGAGCAGGTGCTGCAGCGCGTAACCGGAGATCTGGCGGGAGAACCTGCCGAACTGGCGACCGATGAGAAGCGCCTCCTCGTCAGCCAGCGCCAGAAGGGCGCGCGCCAGCTCGCCGGCTCGACCCGGCTGGGTCTCCAGCCTGCGGCGACGGTCGTCGGGGCGCTCCCCCGGCGACGGGACGTCCATGGTCATCGCAGTGCCGTCGGCCAGCAGGACGTCGAGGCTTCGGACGTTGTCCGCGGTCGTCCCCCAGGCAACCGAGTGGGCCCCGCAGGCGTTGTTGGCGATCATCCCACCCAACGTGGCGCGGCTGGCCGAGGACGGGTCAGCCCCGAACGTGAGACCGTGGCGGCCAGCCGCGGCCAGCAGGTCGGTCAGGACCACGCCCGGCTCGACGACTGCCGTACGGGCCACCGGATCGAGGTCGAGGATCGACGTGAGATGACGCGAAACGTCGATGACGACGCCACCGAGGTCGTTGCCCGCCATCGACGTACCCCCGGCCCTGAGGGTCACCGGTGCACCTACCGCGGCCGTCAGGGTGACCGCAGCGACCAGGTCCTCGGCGTCACGGGGGACGACGACCAGGTCGGGGACGACCCGGTAGTTCGAGGCGTCGAGGGTGTAGAGCGCCTTCGCGGCCGCGTCGTCTGAGACAGTTCCCCGCATTGCTCCGCGCAGCTGTTTGGCGAGGCTGGACAGGTCGACCTCGGCCGTCGTCAACGGTCGAGCACGGCGCGCAGGAACTTCTTCGTCCTGTCGTGGTCCGGGTCTTTGAAGATCTTGTGAGGCGGTCCCTGCTCGACGGCCTGCCCGGAGTCGAACATCACCACCCGGTCGGAGATCTCCTCAGCAAACCGCATCTCGTGCGTGACCATGAGCATCGTCATGTCGGTGCTCAGCGCCAGGTCCCGGATGACGGCAAGCACCTCCCCGATCAGCTCGGGATCGAGGGCCGAGGTGGGCTCGTCGAACAGCAAGATCTTCGGCCGCATGGCCAGTGCGCGGGCGATCGCCACCCGCTGCTGCTGCCCCCCGGAGAGCTTGGGTGGCTTGTGGTCGAGGTGTTGGCTGAGCCCGACCTGCTCCATCAGGCCGAGGGCGCGCTCGCGCGCCTCCTCCTTCGACATCCCGAGCACCTGCACCGGTGCCTCCATGACGTTTTCGACCGCCGTCATGTGGGGGAACAGGTTGAACGACTGGAACACCATTCCCACCTTGCGGCGCGTCTGCCGCATCTGCTCGGTCTCCTTCGGCTTGGCCTTGCCGCGGGCGTCCCACAGCGTCTCGCCCTCGATCGAGACAAGACCGTCGTCCGGTGTCTCAAGCGTCATCAGGATCCGCAAAATGGTCGTCTTGCCCGATCCCGAAGGTCCGATGATCGAGACCTTCTCCCCCTGGGCGACGTGAAAGTTGAGGGACCGCAGCACATGGTTGTCGCCCCAACTCTTGCTGACGTCGGCAAACGCGATCATCTCTTTGTCCTCGCGGTTGCTGGAGCCCGTTGTCGGGTGGTCCTCAGTGAGTGGGGGCATAACGACGCTCCATCGACTTGACGAACAGGGACGCGGTGTAGCTCACCACGAGGTAGAGGATGCCGGCGATCGTGAAGGGCTCGAGGTAACGAAAGTCGCTGGACCCGATTGTCTTCGCCGTCTGCATGAGTTCCGACACCGTGATCGCAGCCAGGATCGCAGAGTCCTTGAACATCTGGATCCAGTAGTTCCCGAGAACCGGGATGATGGTCTTGACAGCCTGCGGCAGCACGATCTTGGTCCACGTCCGTCGCGCTGGAAGACTGAGAGCGCATGCTGCCTCCCACTGCCCGGTGGGGAGTCCCTCGATTCCCGACCGGTAGACCTCGGCGGTGTAGGCGCTGTAGTTCAGCCCGATCACCACGACACCTGTCGTGAAAGCCGACCAGGTGATCCCGTACGACGGCAGGATGAAGAAGGCGGCGTAGGCCTGGACCAGCAGCGGCGTCCCCCGGACGAACAGCACGTAGAAGGTGAACAGAGCCGACACGACCGGGATCTTCAGGTAGCGGACCACCGCCACGAACAGCCCTACCACCAAGGCGATGGCCATGCCGGCCATGGTCACCTCGATCGTGACCCACAGGCCCTCCAACAACCGCGGCAGGATGTCCAAGGCGTACGCGTTGCTCCAGATCATCGGACTTCGTCCCCCCAGCTACTCGCGGCAACTTGCTGAGCCGGCACCGAGCGAGGTGTGCGGTCGGCGGCAAAGCGCTTCTCGAGCCAGCGGGTCAGGCCAGCGATCAACATCGCGAGGATGAAGTAGAGAACCAGGATCGTCAGGAACGGCCCGCGCGTGTCGGCGGTGTTGTTGCGGATGTCCAGCGCCTGGAACGTCAGCTCGTTGATCGTGATGAACGAGACGAGCGACGTGGCCTTGAGCAGGTCGACGAACACGTTTCCGAACGACGGCAGCATCGCTGGGATCGACTGAGGGAGGAGGACGCGCCACATACGACGTGCAGGACCAATGCCCAGCGCTACGCACGCTTCTGTCTGACCCGCGGGCCGCGACGCGATCGTGCCGCGTACGACCTCGGCGGCGTACGCGCCCTCGTTGAGCCCAAGGACGAGTACGCCGGCGAAGAGCGGCGTCAGCTCGAAACCGAGCTGCGGCAAAGCGTAGTAGAACCAAAACAGCTGGACGATCATCGAGGTACCGCGAAACACCTCAACGAACACATACGCCGGGGCTCGCAAGAACCAGTGCTTCGAGAGCCGCGCCAGACCCGCCGTGAAAGCGACCACCACCGTCAGCAGCAGCCCGAGGATCGTGACCAGCATCGTCAGCTGGAGTCCCTCGAGGATCAGGCTGCGGTAGTCGAAAATGTTCGACATGACGAGGTCCGGTCCGGTTTCGAGCTCAGCCCTCGACCTGGCAGAGCTCCTTGGCCGTCGCGTTGCGTGCTGCTTCGGCGTCGAAGCCCCACTTGTTCATGATGTCGTCGAAACCCGATGACTTCTTGAACGTGGCCAGTGCCTCGTTGTACTCGTCCACGGCGGACTGCTGCCCCTTCTGCCACGCAGCTCCCGAACCCGTCTTGGGCGCGTCGGAGACGACGTCGGTCACCTCAAAGCCTCCGGCGGTCTGCTCGAGGTCCTTCAGCGAAAGCGTTGGCAGGAAGAAGGCGTCCGCACGGTTGGTCTTGACCGATTCCACGCCGCTCACGTTGTCATTGACGATGACTTGCTGTCCCTTGGGCACGCCTGCACTGTTGAGGATGCCCTGCTCGAAGCCACCGGGGAGCACGGCGATCTTGAGCTTGGGATCGTCGAGGACATCTTGCACGGTGAGGATGTTGTCGGGGTTGCCCGAGGGCACGCCGAAAGACTCGGTCGACACGATCACCGGCTCGCTGTAGATCACTTCCGCGCAGCGAGACTGTTTCATGAACAGACCTGCTGCGATCACGTCAACCCGGCCCGCCTGCAGGCTCGGGATCATCGACTCATAAGCGACCTTGACGCCCTTGATGTCATCAATGCCCAGCGACTTGCAGACAGCCCGGAGCACGTCAGGCTCGGCACCGGTCACGGTGCCGTCGGTCTCAAGCTTGGTGTACGGCGGCTCGCTGAACACGGCCACCCGCAGGAAGCCTTGGTCGCGGCCACGATCCAGAACGCTCTTGGCGCTGCTGGCACCGCCACCGGCGTCGGTCTTGCTGCATGCGTTGAGGAAGCTGACGACAGGGACACCTACTGCAGCGGCTCCGAGGCCACGAAGCAATGTCCTACGGGAGATCTCGCTCATCCTTCTCCGATCCTCGGCAAAACCTGGGGGTTGAGGTCACAGGTCTGGCCCCGTCCTGCGCCACACCGTTTCGTATGGCGCCGAACCTAGCGAGCGTATGTAGTATTGTCAACAATCTACTCAGGAGGCCGCTCTGATGGTGACACCGACGATCGGGTTGCTCTACCCGGGTTACGGGGCCGAGGACGACTTCCCGGCGCTCGAGGAGCGACTCGGCGAGACGATCCGGCTTCCGCTCGTTCACACCTCCGTCGGCGAAGACGCCCACCGCGTCGACGCGCTCCTGGACCTCGGCCGCACGGACCGGCTGGCGACGGAGCAGACGCCCTGCTCGCCCACGGTCCGGACGCGGTGATGTGGGCATGTACGTCCGGCAGCTTCGTCTTCGGGTGGGACGGCGCCCGCCGCCAGGCCGACGAGCTGGCCCAGCACGTGAGGCGGCCGGCGTCGTCGACGTCGATCGCCTTCGTCAACGCTGCTCGAAGTCTGGACCTGCGCCGGGTCGCCGTCGCGGCGTCGTACCCGGAGGATGTCGCCCGACACTTCGTGGACTTCCTCCGCGCCGGTGGCATCGAGGTGACCACGATGGGCAGCCATGACATCGTGACGGCTCGGGAGGTCGGTGAGCTGGGGCTCGCCGAGGTGCTGGCGATGGTCGAGTCCGTCGACACCACGGGCGCGGAAGCGCTTTTGGTCCCTGACACGGCGATGCATTCGTTGGCCTGGATCAATGAGCTGGAATCCGCCGCTCAGATGCCGGTGCTCACCGCCAACCAGGTGACCATCTGGGAGGGGCTGTCCCTGGTCGCGGCGCCGCCTACGCTCCCGGGCCTCGGTACGCTGTTCGGCACATCTGCGGTGGCGAGGGCGAGGGGAGGGCGCTGATGCCGGCGCGTCGCTACATCGAACCCCTCGTGCGGGAGTCAACGCCCAGCATCATCGCCGACAAGCTTCGCCAGGCCATCAGCCACGGCGAGCTGCGCGCAGGGATGCAGCTCGGCGAGGCCGAGCTCGCTCGCCAGCTAGGCGTGAGTCGCGGACCCCTCCGCGAGGGCCTTCAACGACTCACCCAGGAGGGGCTGCTCGTCTCGGTCCGCAACCGCGGCGTCTTCGTCATCGAGATGACGCCGGAGAACGTCAGGGACATGTATCTGGCCCGCGGTGTCGTCGAGAGGGCAGCAGCGGCCAAGATCCTGGCCGGTGCGGACGCAGTGACGGCCGGTGAGAGCCTGCACGAGATCATCGATGTGATGCGCGAGGCGGCACACAGCGGAGATGCCAGTGCCGTGAGTGAGGCCGACATCGCCTTCCACCAACGGCTTGTCTCCCTGGCGCGTAGTCCGCGGTTGACCCGCATCCACCAGACGCTTCTGACCGAGACCCAGATGTGCATCCACGCTCTGGAGGAGACCTACCGGTACCTCGACGAGCGCGTTGTGGAGCATGGGGCGATCGCCGACGCCTTCGTCGCTGAAGATGCTGCGCTCACCGACCGGCTTCTGCTGGACCACATGGAGGACGCAGTCGTCCGGCTCACCAAGGCCGCGCACGGCCGAGCACTGACCGAGCAGGACGGCACGTCCTCCGACGGCGCGTCACGGTAGCCGTCGGCTTCGGCCGGCCGCTGCGCTCAGAGGGCGATGCCGACGTACTTGGTCTCCAGGAACTCGTCGATGCCGCTCGATCCGCCCTCGCGACCGAGCCCGGACTGCTTGACCCCGCCGAACGGAGCGGCGGGGTTGGACACGACGCCCTGGTTGAGCCCGACCATGCCCGTCTCCAATGCCTCAGCGATGCGCAACGCGCGTCGCAAGTCGTTGGTGAAGACGTAGGAGACCAGCCCGTACTCCGTGTCGTTGGCCGCGTCGATGGCCTCGGCGTCAGTCGAGAACGGCGTCAGCGGTGCCACCGGGCCGAAGATCTCCTCGCTGGCCATCCTGGCCTCGCGCGGTACGCCGGTCAGCACCGTCGGGGGGTAGAAGTATCCGTCGCCGATCGGCGTCTCACCGCCGGTGAGCACCTCAGCACCACGCGCGACGGCGTCGGCCACCAGCTCGGTGACCTTGCGCTGAGCGGCCTCGTCGATCAAGGGGCCAACCTTGACGCCATCTTCGGTGCCGCGTCCGACGGGCATCGACGCCATCTTCTTGGCGAGCCGTGCACCGAACTCATCGATCACCGACTCGTGCACAAGGATGCGGTTGGCGGCCGTGCAGGCCTCCCCCATGTTGCGCATCTTGGCCGCGATCGCTCCGTCGACCGCCTCGCCGAGATCGGCGTCGTCAAAGACGAGGAATGGTGCGTTGCCGCCGAGCTCCATCGACGTCCGCAACACCTTCTCCGCGCACTGCTCGAGCAACAGCTTCCCGATCTTGGTCGAGCCGGTGAACGAGAGCTTGCGGGCCCGACCCGACCGGATCAAAGGTTCCATCACACCCCCCGCGTCCGTGGTCGTGATCACGTTGACGGCACCGTCGGGAAGACCTGCCTCACGCAGGATGTCAACGAGCGCCAACATCGAAAGCGGCGTCTGGTGAGCGGGTTTGATGACGCTGGTGCAACCCGCCGCGATCGCCGGCCCCAGCTTGCGGGTCCCCATCGCCATCGGAAAGTTCCACGGGGTGACAAGCAGACAAGGACCTACCGGCTGCCTTGCCACCAGGAACCGGGCGCCTCCGGCCGGCGCGGTCTGGTAGCCGCCGTCGATCCGGACCGCCTCGCCCGCGAAGTGCCGGAAGAACTCTGCGGCATACGCGATCTCGCCCGCGGCCTCGGCTACCGGCTTGCCCATCTCGAGCGTCATCAGGAGGGCGAGCTGGTCCTTGCGCTCATGCAGGAGCTCGAACGCGCGCTGCAGGATGTCGGCGCGGGCGCGTGGGGCGAGAGCGGCGAAGGCGGGCTGTGCGGTGACGGCGGCATCGAGTGCTCGTACGCCATCGGCAGGCGAGGCGTCCGCGACCTGACACAACACGGCCCCGGTCGACGGGTCATGGACGTCGAACGTCGCATCGTCGTCGGCAGCCACCCACGCCCCGTCGATGAACAGGCGCTTGGGGACGTCCGACAGGACCCTGTCCTGATAGTCCTGCCTAGCTGCTGCCGCGCCAGAACTCGTCATCGGTCGCCTCCTGCTCGTGGCGAGACGGGGTTCCGCGCGCCCGTCAGGCCGTTGTAGAGTGATTGTCAACAATCTACCAGAGGGGTTTCCGTGGCTGAACTGTCCCAACAGCTCAAGCAGGCGACTGGTGTCGTCGCCGCCCGAGGTGAGGGTGTCTACCTCTACGACGAGGAGAACCGCAGGTACCTGGACTTCACAGCGGGGATCGGGGTCACCAGCACGGGGCACTGCCACCCCCGCGTGGTGCAGGCTGCCTGCGCACAGGTCCGCACGTTGATCCATGCGCAGTACACCACCGTCATGCATCGACCTCTGCTGGATCTCGTCGAACGCCTCGGCGAGGTCCTCCCACCAGGGTTGGATCGGATGTTCTTCGCGAACTCCGGGTCCGAGGCGGTCAAGGCGGCGCTGCGCTTGAGCCGACAGGCCACCGGTCGCCCGAACGTGATTGCCTTTCACGGCGGCTTCCACGGCCGGACGGTCGCGGCCGCCTCGCTGACCACGTCGGGGACCAAGTTCCGGGCGGGATTCAGCCCGCTGATGAGTGGCGTGCATCTCGCGCCCTTCCCGATCCCACGCACTATGGGTGGTCGGTCGACGAGGCCACCGACTTCGCGCTCAGCCAGCTCGACTACGTGCTCCAGACCGTCAGCGCGCCAGCCGACACGGCAGCGTTCATCGTCGAGCCAGTACTCGGGGAGGGTGGCTACGTGCCCGGCAACACCCGTTCTTCGCCGGCTTGCGCGAGCGGGCCGACGCCAACGGGATCCTGCTCGTCATCGACGAGGTCCAGACGGGGTGGGGACGCACGGGGCGCTTCTGGGGCGGCGACCACTTCGACATCCGCCCCGACATCCTGATCACGGCCAAGGGCCTGGCATCTGGCTTTCCGCTTTCTGGAATCGCGGCATCCTCCGCGCTGATGGCCAAGGCCTGGCCCGGGTCACAGGGTGGAACCTACGGCGCCAACGCCGTGGCCTGTGCGGCGGCGCTCGCCACGCTGGATGTGGTCCAAGAAGAGAACCTGGTCGAGAACGCCGCACAGCAAGGTGCCTATCTCCGGTCTGGGCTCGAGAAGGTCGCCGCCGACCACGCCGGCATCACCGACGTGCGCGGGCTCGGGTTGATGCTCGGCAACGAGTTTCGAGATGCCGACGGCAGCCCCGACGGCGCGACGGCCACCGCAGCACAACAGGAGGCGGCTCGCCGGGGACTGCTGTTGTTGACCTGTGGTGCGTGGGGACAGGTCGTCCGGTTCATCCCTGCCCTCGTCGTGGAGGCCGGGCATGCGGACGAGGCTCTGGCGATCTGGGCAGACTCCGTCGCGGCCGTCACCGCGTAGCCTTCGGACCCGGCGCGGGGGGCTTGTTGAGCTGGATCCGGGCCGCTCCGTCGCCAGGATCCGTCCTCAAGCGGCGCAGGGGACGCCGAGCTCGGCCAAGTTGGCCTTTCCGCCATCGATCCCGGTGAGGATCAGCGCCCCGTCGGGCGTCAGGGTGAACGAGTGCTCGAAGTGGGCCGACCAGCTGCCGTCGGCGGTCACCACAGTCCACTCGTCCTCGAGGGTCCGGGTCTCGATCGGTCCCAGGGTGATCATCGGCTCCACCGCGAGCGCGAGCCCGCGGACCAGCTTCGGACCCTTGCCCGGCCGGCCGTAGTTCGGGACGCTCGGCGGCAGGGGCATGGCCGAGCCGAGGCCGTGGCCGACGTAGTCCTTATCAACGCCGTAGTCACCCTGGCTGCGGACATAGCTCTCGATCGCGTGCGAGATGTCGGTGACCCGACCGCCGAGCCGGGCCGCCGCGAACCCACGCCACATGCCTTCTTCGCACACCCGCATCAGCTCGACGAGCTCGTCCGACGTCACCGACGGGCACCGTGATCGCGGCGTCGCCGTGCCAGCCCTCGACGATGGCACCGCAGTCGAGCGACACCACGTCGCCCTCCCGGAGGACCCGGTCGCCGGGGATCCCGTGCACGACCTCGTCGTTGACAGAGGCGCAGATCGTCGCGGGGAAGCCGTGGTAGTTCAGGAAGTTCGGCGTCGCACCGCGCGAACGGATGTGCTCCTCGGCCAGCGTGTCGAGGCCCTTGGTCGTGACCCCGGGAGCGACGGCCTCGCGCATGATCTCGAGCGCCTCGCCGACGACGAGACCTGCCTCCCGCATGAGAGCGATCTGTTCGGGAGTCTTGATCTCGACCCCGCGTTCGCGGAACATCAGGCGTCGGCGCGGGCGTCGACGGCCGCCTCGAGCGCGGCGATGGCCCGCTCGGTGATCTCGTCGACCGCACCCTGGGCGGTGATGGAGCGCAGCAGCCCGGCGGTCTCGTAGAACCCGACCAAGGGTTCGGTCTGCTCGGTGTAGACCTCGAGCCGCCGGCGAATCGTCTCGGGCTGGTCGTCGTCGCGCTGGAAGAGCTCACCGCCGTCGATGTCGCAGATGCCTTCCTTCTCCGGCGGTTCGAACTCGAGGTGCCAGACGTGGCCACACTGGCGACAGGTACGACGCCCGGACAGCCGGCGTACGACCTCGTCGTCGTCGATCTGGAGCTCCAGCACCACGTCCAGCGGGGTACCCAGGTCGTCGAGCATGTCGCGCAACGCCTCGGCCTGCGCGAGCGTGCGCGGGAAGCCGTCGAGCAGGAAGCCGTTCTGGGTGTCGTCCTGGCTGAGCCGGTCGCGGACGATCCCGATCGTGACCTCGTCGGGGACGAGGTCGCCGGCGTCCATGAAGCGCTTGGCCTCCCGGCCGAGCTCGGTCTTGGCAGCGATGTTCGCTCGGAAGATGTCACCGGTCGAGATGGCAGGAATGTCGTAGTGCTTCGCGACGAACTTCGCCTGCGTCCCCTTTCCGGCCCCCGGCGCACCCACCAAGACCAGGCGCATCAGCGAAGGAATCCTTCGTAGTGCCGCTGCTGGAGCTGGCTCTCGATCTGCTTCACCGTGTCCAGGCCGACCCCGACCATGATCAGCAGCGAGGTTCCGCCGAAGGGGAAGTTCTGGTTGGCGTTGACCACCACGAAGGCGATCAGCGGCACGAGCGCGACCAGGCCGAGGTACATCGAGCCGGGGAAGGTGATCCGGGACAGCACGTAGGCCAGGTAGTCCTCGGTCGGCTTGCCGGCCCGGATGCCGGGAACGAAGCCGCCGTACTTCTTCATGTTGTCCGCGACTTCCTCGGGGTTGAACGTGATCGCCACGTAGAAGTACGTGAAGAACACGATCATCAGGAAGTACGTGAGCATGTAGTAGGGGTGGTCGCCGCGGACGAAGTGGCCCTGCACCCACGACGACCACGGGGACGTCTGGTTGAACTGCGAGGCCAGCGCCGGGAGGTAGAGCAGGCTGCTGGCGAAGATGACCGGGATGACGCCCGCCTGGTTGACCTTCAGCGGGATGTACGTCGACCAGCCACCGAACATCCGCCGACCGACCATGCGGCGGGCGTACTGCACCGGGATCCGGCGCTGCGCCTGCTCGATGAAGATCACGGCCGCCACGATGATCAGGCCGATCATCACGACGATGGCGAACACGTCCCAGCCGTGCTCCTTCTTGATGCCCCACAGGGCGGTGGGGAAGGAGGAGATGATCGAGGTGAAGATCAGGATCGACATGCCGTTGCCGATGCCACGGTCGGTGATCAGCTCACCGAACCACATGATCATCGCGGTTCCGGCGGTCATCGTGATCACCATGATCAGGCTGGTGGTCAGCTTGTCGTCGACCAGCAACGACCCCTGCACGGTCGTGCCTTGGAAGATCTGGCCGCTCCGGGCCAGCGCGACGATGCCGGTGGACTGCAGGATCGCCAGACCGAGCGTCAGGTAGCGGGTGTACTGGGTGATCTTGGCGGTGCCGGCCTGGCCCTCCTTCTTGAGGGTCTCCAGCCGCGGGATCACCACGGTCAGCAGCTGCAGGATGATGCTCGCGGTGATGTAGGGCATGATCCCCAGCGCGAAGATGCTGAGCTTGAGCAGCGCACCGCCGGAGAACAGGTTGATCAGACCCGTAGATCCCGGCGTTGTCGATGCCGTTGAGGCCCTCCTGGACCTTGACGTAGTCGACCCCAGGACACGGGATGGACGAGCCCAGCCGGAACAGCACGACGATGAGCAGCACGAACAGCAGCTTGCGCCGCAGGTCCGGCGTCCGGAATGCGTTGACGAAGGCGCTTAGCACCAAGTCCTCCCAGCAATCCCCCGCACGGGAGAATCATTCGTGTCGTATGCCCGAGGGCTTGTGTCAAACCCTAGACGTATGCCCCCGGACAATAACAGTCCGAGGGCATCCGGCTTAGAGCTCGGTCGTGGTTCCACCGGCTGCAGCGATCTTGTCCCGGGCCGAGGCGGAGAAGGCGTGCGCGCTGACCTGCACCGCCACGCTGATCTCGCCGCCGCCGAGAACCTTGACCGGCGCGTTGTCGCGCACGGCGCCCTTCTGGACGAGCGTAGCCGGAGTGACCTCGCCGCCGTCGGGGAACAGGTCGTTCAGCTTGTCCAGGTTGACGACCTGGAACTCGACGCGGAACGGGTTCTTGAAGCCCTTGAGCTTGGGCAGCCGCATGTGCAGCGGCATCTGCCCGCCCTCGAAGCGCGCCGGGACCTGGTAGCGGGCCTTCGTGCCCTTGGTGCCGCGGCCGGCGGTCTTGCCCTTGCTGCCCTCACCGCGACCCACCCGGGTCTTGGCGGTCTTGGCACCCGGTGCCGGACGCAGGTGATGAAGTTTCAGCGTCATGTCAGTCGACCTCCTCGACGTCGATGAGATGCGGAACCGTGGCCAGCATCCCGCGGATCTCGGGCCGGTCTTCCTTGACGACGACGTCGCCGATGCGCTTCAACCCGAGGGTGCGGAGCGTCTCGCGCTGGTTCTTCTTCCGGCCGATGCCGGACCTGACCTGACGGACCTTGATCCGACCCATCACTCGCTCACCTCCGCACGCGCCTTGAGCAGCGCCGCCGGGGCGACCTGCTCGACGGTGAGACCGCGCTGGGCCGCGATGTCCTCGGGGGTCTTGAGCATGCGCAGGGCAGCCACCGTCGCGCCGACGATGTTGAGCGCGTTGGACGAGCCGAGCGACTTGCTCAGCACGTCATGGATGCCCGCACACTCCAGCACGGCGCGCACCGGTCCACCGGCGATCACACCGGTACCGGGAGCGGCCGGACGCAGCATCACGACACCGGCAGACTTCTCACCCTGGACCGGGTGCGGGATCGTGCCTTGGCTGCGGGGCACCTTGAACATCGACTTCTTGGCCTCTTCGACGCCCTTGGCGATCGCGGCCGGGAACTCCTTGGCCTTGCCGTAGCCCACACCGACATTGCCGTCACCGTCTCCGACGACGACCAGGGCGGTGAAGCTGAAGCGTCGACCACCCTTCACGACCTTGGCGACACGGTTCGTCGCCACGACGCGCTCGATGTAGGCGGTCTTCTCCGATGCCGAGCCGCGACGGTCGTCGCGACCTCGACGGTCGGATCCGGCACCGCCACTGCGGCGCTGGGGTCCGCTCATTCGAACTACCTTCTCTCTCTTACGTCTGTCAGTCGTTGGTCGGGGCCTAGAAGGCCAGGCCGCCCTCGCGGGCGCCGTCGGCCAGGGCCGCGATGCGCCCGTGGTACTTGTTGCCGGCCCGGTCGAAGACGACCGACTCGACACCGGCGGCCTTGGCGCGCTCGGCGACGAGCTCGCCGACCTTCTTCGCCTTGGCCGTCTTGTCGCCGTCCAGGGAGCGCAGGTCGGCCTCCATCGTGCTGGCCGACGCGACCGTCTTGCCCTCCAGGTCGTCGACGACCTGGACGAACAGATGGCGGCTGGACCGGGTCACGATCAGGCGAGGACGCTCGGAGGAACCGTGGATCTTCTTGCGACCACGGACCTGGCGGCGCTGACGCGACGCGGTCTTGGCCGCCGTGTGCTTGCGTGCCTTGAGTGCGATAGCCATCACTTACCAGCCTTTCCGACCTTGCGGCGGATCTGTTCGCCGGCGTAACGGATGCCCTTGCCCTTGTACGGCTCGGGCTTGCGGAGCTTGCGAATCTTGGCCGCGACCTCGCCGACGACCTGCTTGTCGATCCCCTGCACCGCGAACTTCGTGGGGCTCTCGACAACGAACGCGACACCGTCAGGGGCATTCACGGTGATCGAGTGGCTGAAGCCGAGCGCGAACTCCAGCTGGGTCGGTCCCTTGGAGACGACGCGGTAGCCGACGCCGACGATCTCGAGCTTCTTCTCGTAGCCGTCGGTGACACCGGTGACCATGTTCGCGATCAAGGTGCGGGACAGACCGTGCAGCGAGCGGCTTTCGCGCTCGTCGTTCGGGCGCTTGACCTCGAGGGATCCGTCGTCAGCCCTGTCCACGACGATGGGCTCACGGACCGTGTGGGACAGCGTGCCCTTGGGACCCTTGACGGTGACCGTCTGGCCGTCGAGCGCAACATCGACCCCGGACGGAACCGTGATGGGGAGCTTGCCGATACGCGACATAAGTGTTCCTCCTCCTGATTCCGTGGGTTACCAGACGTAGGCGAGGACTTCCCCACCTACGCCCTTCTGCTTGGCCTGACGGTCGGTCAGCAAACCGGTCGACGTCGAGATGATCGCGACACCGAGGCCGCCGAGCACCTTGGGAAGGCCGGTCGACTTGGCGTAGACGCGCAGCCCAGGCTTGCTGATCCGGCGTACGCCAGCGATCGAGCGCTCGCGGTTCGGGCCGTACTTGAGGTCGATCACGAGCGTCTTGCCGACGACGCTGCCGCCGTCTGCCGGCTCGTCGACCTTCCAGGAGCCGATGTAGCCCTCCTGCTGGAGGATCTCGGCAACTCCGGACTTCAGCTTGCTGTACGGCATGCTGACCGTGTCGTGGTACGCCTGGTTGGCGTTGCGCAGACGCGTGAGCATGTCTGCGATCGGGTCTGTCATCGTCATGGCCGGGGGCCTCTTTCTCGCTGTGGTTTCGGTCTCCCGACCTTCAGCGTTTCTGTCTCGTGTTCTTCGGCGGTCTTGGTCCGGTAGGGGACCTCAACCATGAAATCGGGGTCTGGGGCGGAGCCCTCAGAATCGGGGGTCGCGCGAAGCGTGGCGGCTACCAGCTGCTCTTCGTGACGCCGGGAAGCTCGCCGCGGTGCGCCATCTCGCGCAAGCACACACGGCACAGGCCGAACTTGCGGTAGACCGACTTGGGTCGTCCGCAGCGCTGGCAACGGGTGTAGCCGCGAACCTTGAACTTCGGCTTGCGGGCGGCCTTGACGACCAACGATGTCTTCGCCATCTCAGTTCTCCTTGAAGGGGAAGCCGAGGTGCTTCAACAGCGCCCGGCCTTCCTCGTCGTTCGTCGCGGTCGTGACGACCGTGATGTCCATGCCGCGCTGACGGTCGATCTTGTCCTGGTCGATCTCGTGGAACATGACCTGCTCGGTCAGCCCGAAGGTGTAGTTGCCCTTGCCGTCGAACTGCTTCGGAGACAGGCCACGGAAGTCACGGATTCGCGGCAGCGCCAGCGTGAGCAACCGGTCGAGGAACTCCCACATCCGGTCGCCACGCAGGGTCACGTGGGCCCCGATCGGCATCCCCTCGCGCAGCTTGAACTGCGCGATCGACTTGCGGGCCTTCGTGACCTGCGGCTTCTGGCCGGTGATCGTCGTCAGGTCACGCACCGCGCCCTCGATCAGCTTGGAGTCGCGAGCCGCCTCGCCGACGCCCATGTTGACGACGATCTTCGTCAGGCCGGGAACCTGCATGACGTTGGCGTAGCCGAACTCGTCCTTGAGCGCGGGCAGGATCTCACTGCGGTAACGCGTCTTGAACCGGGGCGCCTCGCGCGCCTCAGGAGTGGTGGTGCTCATCAGATCTCCTCGCCATTCTTGGCGGCGACCCGCACGCTGCGGTGCGTGGTGTACGTCGTCCCGTCGCCGCGGGTCTTCTCGACCTCGACGCGCTTGGCGCCGACACGGGTGGGGACCTTCTTGCCGTCGACCTCGGTCATCAGCATCACGTTGGAGGCATGGATCGCTGCCTCCTGGGTGATGATGCCGCCGCTCGTGCCGCCACGGCCGCCCTGGTTGACCACCCGGGTGTGCCGCTTCACGCGGTTGACGCCCTCAACGATCACGCGGTTGCGCTCGGCCTCGACGGCAATGACCTTGCCCTCGGCGCCCTTGTCCTTGCCAGCGATGACCCGGACGACGTCGCCCTTCTTGATGGTCAGGCTGCTTGTCTTGTTCGCCATGTTCACAGCACCTCCGGCGCGAGCGAGATGATCTTCATGAACTTCTTGTCGCGCAGCTCACGGCCCACCGGGCCGAAGATGCGCGTGCCGCGCGGCTCACCGTCCTGACGGAGAATCACCGCGGCGTTCTCGTCGAAACGGATGTAGGAGCCGTCGGCGCGGCGGCGCTCCTTCACGGTGCGCACGATCACGGCCTTGACGACGTCGCCCTTCTTGACGTTGCCGCCCGGGATCGCATCCTTCACCGTGGCCACGATGACGTCGCCGATGCCGGCGTAGCGCCGACCGGAACCGCCGAGCACCCGGATGCACAAGATCTGCTTGGCTCCGGTGTTGTCGGCGACCTTCAGTCGCGACTCCTGCTGGATCATCTGTCTCTTCTCCTATGTCGCATCGGTTCTCAGCGGACTGAGCCTGATGGAACGGGTTACTTGGCCTTCTCGAGGACTTCGACGACGCGCCATCTCTTCGTCGCGGACAGCGGGCGGGTCTCCATGATCAGGACCCGGTCACCGATGCCGCACTGGTTGGTCTCGTCGTGCGCCTTCAGCTTGCTGGTACGCCGCAGCACCTTGCCGTACAAGGCGTGCTTGACGCGGTCCTCGACGGACACGACCACGGTCTTGTCCATCTTGTCGCTGAGCACGAGGCCCTCGCGGACCTTGCGCCTGTTGCGCTCCTGGGTGGTCACGTCACTCATGCGGCACCTTCGCTGTTGCTGTCGTCGTCATTGCTGTCGTCTCCTGGCATCGCTGATGCCGAGCTCGCGCTCGCGCATGATCGTGTAGATCCGCGCGATGTCGCGGCGCACGTGGCGCAGCCGCCCGTGCGACTCGAGCTGGCCGGTGGCGGCCTGGAAGCGCAGGTTGAACAGCTCTTCCTTGAACTCGCGCAACTTCTCCTCGAGAGAGTCGGTGTCGAGGTGACGCAGCTCGGCTGCTGCGGTTGTCGCCATCAGAACTCACCGTCCCGGCTCACGAACTTCGTCTTCATCGGCAAGCTTGTGCTGCGCTCGGCGCATGGCCTCGCGAGCGATCGACTCCGGTACGCCGGAGAGCTCGAACATCACGCGGCCAGGCTTCACGTTGGCGATCCACCACTCCGGCGAGCCCTTACCGGAACCCATGCGGGTCTCGGCGGGCTTCTTGGTCAGCGGGCGGTCGGGGTAGATGTTGATCCACACCTTTCCACCACGCTTGATGTGACGGGTCATCGCGATACGCGCGGACTCGATCTGGCGGTTGGTGACGTAATGTCCCTCGACCGCCTGGATACCGAAGTCACCGAAAGCCAGCTTGGTCGCCACCCTTGGCAGCGCCGGTGCGCTTGGGGTGGTGCTGCTTGCGGTGCTTCACCCTGCGGGGGATCAGCATGCGTCAGCCCTCCTGTCCGGTGGTCGTCTCGGCCGGAGCGGCGGCCGCGGGGGCCTCCGTGGACGGCGTGGCCGGCGTGGACGCGGCCGGTGCTTCGGCGGTGGCGGCGTCGGGGCGACGGTCACCACGCTCGGGGCGGTCGCTGCCTGGTCGGCGGCCGCGCGTGGGCCGGTTGCGGTTGCCTGCCTGCGCCAGCGCTGCGGCCTGGGCCTCGCGCTCGGCGCGGGTGCCGGCGACCTCACCCTTGAAGATCCACACCTTCACGCCGATCCGGCCGAAGGTCGTCTTGGCCTCGTAGAAGCCGTAGTCGACGTCCGCACGCAGGGTGTGCAGCGGGACGCGGCCCTCGCGGTAGAAGTCCGAGCGAGACATCTCAGCGCCACCGAGGCGACCCGAGCACTGGATCTTGATGCCCTTGGCGCCGGACCGCATGGCGGTCTGGATGGCCTTGCGCATCGCGCGGCGGTACGCCACGCGGCTGGACAGCTGCTCGGCGACACCTTGTGCGACCAGCTGGGCGTCGATCTCGGGGTTGAGCACCTCGCGGATGTTGAGCTTCACCTGCTTGCCGGTGAGCTTCTCGAGGTTCTCACGGATCCGGTCGGCCTCGGCGCCTCGGCGACCGATGACGATGCCCGGACGGGCGGTGTAGATCGTCACCGAGACGCGGTCACGGGTGCGCTCGATCTCGACGCGGCTGATTCCGGCGCGGTCCATGCCCTTGGTGAGGAGCTTGCGGATCGCGACGTCCTCGCCGACGTAGGACTTGTACAGCTTGTCGGCGTACCAGCGGGACTTGTGGTCCGTGGAGATGCCGAGGCGGAAGCCGTGCGGGTTGACTTTCTGGCCCATTAGCGGGAGCCTCCTGCGGTTGTCGAGTCAGAGCCAGCGGCTGGCTGCACGACCAGCGTGATGTGGCTGGTGCGCTTGAGGATGCGGGTGGCGCGGCCCTGGGCCCGAGGACGGAAACGCTTCAGCGTCGGCCCCTCGTCGACGTGCGCCTTGGACACCACGAGGGTGCCGCGCTCGAGACCCTCCCCGTCGGTGGCGTTGGCGACGGCGCTCTCGAGCACCTTGTAGACGTCGGCCGCCGCTGCCTGGGGCGCGAAGCGGAGGATGGCCAGAGCCTCGTCCACGTTTGCCCCACGCACCATCTCGACGACGCGCCGGGCCTTCATCGGCGTCACGCGGACGAAGCGCGCGACGGCGAAGGCACCCGGCTGGTCACCCAGCAGGGTCTCGCGGCGGGCGCTCACGCGCCTGCGCTCAGTAACGCTCATGTCAATTACTTCTTTCCGGCATCTCGGCAGTCACAGCGTGCACCGCATCAGCGGCGGCGGCTCTTGCGGTCGTCCTTCTCGTGTCCACGGAAGGTTCGGGTCGGGGCGAACTCGCCCAGCTTGTGACCCACCATGGCGTCGGTCACGAACACCGGGTACGTGCTTGCGACCGTCGTGGACGGCGATCGTGTGGCCGATCATGTCCGGCACGATCATCGAACGGCGCGACCAGGTCTTGATCACGTTCTTGGTGCCCTTGTCGTTCTGCACGTCCACCTTCTTCTGCAGGTGGTCGTCGACGAACGGGCCCTTCTTCAGGCTGCGTGGCATGTGTCAGGCCCTTCTCAGCGCTTGCCGGTCTTGCGGCGACGGACGATCAGCTTGTCGGAGGCCTTGCGCTTGCGCGTACGGCCCTCGGGAACACCCCACGGGGACACCGGGTGGCGTCCACCGGAGGTCTTGCCTTCACCACCACCGTGCGGGTGGTCGATCGGGTTCATGGCGACTCCGCGAACCGTCGGGCGCTTGCCCTTCCAGCGCATCCGGCCGGCCTTGCCCCAGTTGATGTTGGACTGCTCGGCGTTCCCCACCGAGCCGACCGTGGCCCGACAGCGCACGTCGACGTACCGCATCTCACCTGAGGGCATGCGCAGCTGCGCGCGGCTGCCCTCACGGGCAACCAGCTGCACGGCGACTCCGGCGGAGCGGCCGATCTTGGCACCGCCTCCGGGACGCAGCTCGATGGCGTGCACCGTGGTGCCGACCGGGATGTTGCGCAGCGGCAGGTTGTTGCCGGGCTTGATGTCGGCCCGCGGTCCGTTCTCGACCTGCATGCCCTGACGGAGCCCGGTCGGCGCGATGATGTAGCGCTTCTCGCCGTCCGCGTAGTGCAGCAGTGCGATCCGGGCCGTGCGGTTGGGGTCGTACTCGATGTGAGCGACCTTGGCCGGCACACCGTCCTTGTCGTAGCGACGGAAGTCGATGATCCGATAGGCGCGCTTGTGGCCGCCACCTTGGTGACGCGTCGTGATCCGGCCCTGGTTGTTGCGGCCACCCTTCTTGGGCAGCGGCACGACCAGGGTCTTCTCCGGAGTCGAGCGCGTGATCTCGACGAAGTCGGCGACGCTGGAGCCGCGACGGCCCGGCGTGGTCGGCTTGTACTTACGGATACCCATGAGTTCTCAGTCCTCGTATTCGAGCCCGGTCAGGAGACCGGACCTCCGAAGATGTCGATGCGCTGGCCCTCGGCGAGGCTGACGATCGCCCGCTTGGTGTCGGGACGCGAGCCCCATCCGCTGCGAGTGCGCTTGCGCTTGCCTGGACGGTTGATGGTGTTGACGCTCGTGACCTGCACGTTGAACACCTTCTCGACCGCGATCTTGATCTCGGTCTTGTTGGAGTCCTTGCGCACCAGGAACGTGTACTTGTTCTGGTCCAGCAACGCGTAGGACTTCTCGCTCACCACTGGGGAGAGCAGCACGTCGCGGTGGTCCTTGTAGAGGTTCGTCATGCGTCCTCGGCCTCCCCGGTCTCATCGTTCGCCTCGATCGACGCCTTCGAGCCGGCCTCGACGAAGCCGGCCTTCTCGGCGGACTCGACGGAGTCGAACCACACGGTCGGGTCGGTCTGCTCGTACCACCGGCCGTCCGGCTGGTGGAACTTCATCGAGTCGGCGTTGCCCTTGATCAGGTAGCCCTCAGGAGCGTCGCCGCTCTCGAGCGGGGACGCCGAGCCGGCGCCGTACGGAGCATCTGCCGCAGCGGCCTCGACCTCTGCCTTGGCAGGCTTCTCGGCCTTGACGGGCTTCGTCCGCCTTCGCAGGCTTCTCCGCCTTCGCAGGCTTCTCCGCCTTCGCAGGCTTCTCCGCCTTCGCAGGCTTCTCGGTCGGCGCGGAGCCTCCAAGGTCGCAGCCTCGGACGAGGTCGCGACGGCCTTGACAGACTTGCCGGTCGCTGGGCCGGCCACGAACACGTCGTAGGCACCCTTCGTGAAGACCACGTCGTCGCTGAGCAACACGTCATAGGTGTTGAGCTGGTCCACGCTCAGCACGTGGATCGTGTCGACGTTGCGCAGACTCAGCCATGCGACGTCGTCGCCGCGCTCGAGCACCACGAGGGTGCGCGGGCGCGTGGTGAGCTTGGCCAGCACGTCGATCGCGGTCTTCGTCGACGGACGGTCGCCGTCGACGACGCCCTCGACGACGTGGACGCGACCCTCGCGGGCCCGGTCAGACAGTGCACCGCGCAGGGCGGCAGCCTTCATCTTCTTGGGCGTGCGCTGGTGGTAGTCACGCGGCGTGGGGCCGTGCACCACGCCACCGCCGGCGAACTGTGGCGCCCGGATCGAGCCCTGACGGGCGCGGCCGGTGCCCTTCTGGCGGTACGGCTTGCGCCCACCACCGGCGACCTCGCCGCGGCTCTTGGTGTCGGCCGTGCCCTGACGGGCGGCGGCCAGCTGCGCGACGACGACCTGGTGGATCAACGGGATGTTGACCTGGACGTCGAAGATCTCGGCGGGCAGGTCGACGCTGCCGGACTTGCTGCCCTTGGCGTCGAGGATGTCGATCGTGCTCATGCCTGCTCTCCCTTCGCCTTGGCCGCGCTGCGGACGACAACGACGGTGCCGCGGGGCCCGGGAACCGCACCCTTGATGAGGATGAGGCCCTTCTCGACGTCCACTGCGTGCACCGTGAGGTTCTGGGTCGTGACCGTGTCTGCACCCATCCGGCCGGCCATCCGCAATCCCTTGAAGACGCGGCCCGGGGTGGCGCAGCCACCGATCGAGCCGGGCTTGCGGTGGTTGCGGTGCGCACCGTGCGAGGCGCCGACGCCGTGGAAGCCGTGTCGCTTCATCACACCGGCGAAGCCCTTGCCCTTGCTGGTGCCGGTGACGTCGACCTTCTCGCCTGCGGCGAAGACGTCGGCACCGAGCTCCTGACCGAGGCTGTAGTCGGCGGCGTCGGCCGTGCGGATCTCCGACACGTAGCGGCGCGGCGTCACACCAGCCTTCGCGAAGTGACCGGCCTGGGGCTTGGTCACCTTCGACGACTTGACCTCGCCGAACCCGAGCTGGACGGCGGTGTAGCCGTCGGAGTCGGAGGCGCGGACCTGGGTCACGACGTTGGTCGCGGCCTCGATCACGGTGATCGGAACGATCCGGTTGTTCTCGTCCCAGAGCTGGGTCATGCCGAGCTTCTTGCCCAGCAGACCACGGACGGTCCGCCGGGTACTGGTTTCGTGGGGGCTCATAGGTGTCCTACCCCTCAGAGCTTGATCTCGATGTCGACGCCGGCCGGCAGCTCGAGTCGCATGAGCGAGTCGACCGTCTTGGGCGTCGGGTCAATGATGTCGATGAGCCGCTTGTGCGTGCGCATCTCGAAGTGCTCGCGGCTGTCCTTGTACTTGTGCGGCGAGCGGATCACGCAGAACACGTTCTTTTCGGTAGGAAGCGGCACCGGGCCCGCGACCTTCGCACCAGTACGCGTCACCGTGTCGACGATCTTGCGCGCCGATGAGTCGATGACCTCGTGGTCGTAGGCCTTGAGCCGGATGCGGATCTTTTGTCCCGCCATGCTCTCGCTTCGTCCTTCTACTCGTACATCAGGGTCTGGTCCGATCGCCCAGGAGGGCGACTGGCCCCCGTTCTCCGACCCCCGAGGTCGGGCGTGTCGCGCAGTTTGCACGCAGCACGCCACAGATCTCGATCAGTCGTCGTACGGGGAGTTGTAGGGCCGGGTCCTGGAGCAAAACCACAGAACGACCAGCCTTGAGCGGTGTCTCCGGTGCGGCGAGACCAAATCAGCAGCTCCACACCGTGCAGAACACGATTCGAGCGACTGTGTGGTGCGTCGATCTCAACCCCGGCGATCCCGCCTGAGCAACCCCGATAGTCTGCCAGACCTCCCCCACGGCTGCCAAATCGAGCAGACGTCGTTGTCCCAGGGCCAACGCGGCCAGCTGAGGTCCTCAGCGCCGAACGATCGGTTGCTGCCTCACGTGGGCGGCTCCGGGAGCGATTCGGAGTTCGTAGACCCATCGTGACTGGTCGGGGCTGCGGCTTCCAGGATCTCGGCCAGCGTCGAGACAGCATCGGCCAGCCGTGCCCGGCCCGGCGCGTCCAGCCCGGCGACATACGGGCCCAGGACCATGGCGCGCTGTCGGCGTACGGCGGCCAGGAGGGCACGACCCTCGTCGCTCAAGGAGATGAGGACGGCTCGAGCGTCGGCCGGGTCCGTCCTCCGGCTCACCCACCCCCGCTCCTCGAGCCGATGCACCTGGGCGGTCATCGTGGGCTGGCTGCAGTGGTCGGCCCGGGCCAGGTCACCGATCCGGGAGGTTCCGAGCTCGTCAATCTGGGCCAGCAGACGCCCCTGAGCCGGCGGGATCTCCAGGTCCGCCTGCCGAGTCGCCCACCGATTGATGCGGGCGATCACGCCCAGCAGCTCCACGCCCAGCAGGTCGTCGGGTTCGGTCACCGGCCCATCATGACGCCAGCTGCCGGTGCTAGACCCGGGGGGTCGAGCGCCTCGGCCGCTCACTCGGGAGCGTCCTGCTCGTCGTTCGGCTCTTCGCCGCGCGCCACCAACGGGATGACCAGCCACAGCACCACGAAGACCGTGCTGAGCACCGCCGTCACCGACAGCGCCAACACCCGGTTGACCAAGACGTCGAGCACGAGCAGGACGGCACCCACCATCGCGACGAACAGCGCCACCAGACCGGCCGCGACATAACGAGTGGCGACCTTGATCAAGTCGGCCTTCATGCCACGTCGGAACACCAGACGGTGGAACGGAACCGGTCCGATGATGCTGGCAGCGGCCAGCGTGGCTGCGATCAAGGTGACCAGGTAGGCGACCAGCTGGAAGTCGTCCACCTTCTCGAAGCTGGTCTGGAAGGCCAGGGTCAGCAGGAACGCGAAGAGGATCTGGACGCCGGCCTGGAGCACCCGCATCTCCTGGAGCAGCTCGCCGTAGTTGCGGTCCAGCCGCTCTGCCTCGGACTCGTTCGGGCGGTCGCTGCGACGGCCCTTCGAGCTCGATGTGCGCGCCATGGCTGGATTCAAGCACCCCAGCGAGGGGCACGTCTCACCACTGGCGTGAAAACGCCGCTGGCCCCGAACTCGTGAGGAGTTCGGGGCCCGCGTGCGATGTCAGTGAGGCGGCTGCGCCTTACTTGACGATCTTGGTGACGCGACCGGCGCCGACGGTGCGGCCACCCTCGCGGATGGCGAACCGCAGACCGTCTTCCATGGCGATCGGCTGGATCAGCTCGACGGACATCTCGGTGTTGTCACCGGGCATGACCATCTCGGTGCCCTCGGGGAGCGTCACAACGCCCGTCACGTCCGTCGTACGGAAGTAGAACTGAGGACGGTAGTTGTTGAAGAACGGCGTGTGACGGCCGCCCTCCTCCTTGGAGAGGATGTAGACGTTGGCCTCGAAGTTGGTGTGCGGCGTCGTCGAGCCCGGCTTGATGACGACCATGCCGCGCTCCACGTCCTCGCGCTTGGTACCGCGCAGGAGCAGCCCGACGTTCTCGCCGGCCTCACCGGTGTCGAGCAGCTTGCGGAACATCTCGATGCCGGTGACGGTCGTGCTCTGCTTCTCCTCACGGATACCGATGATGTCGACGGTCTCGTTGATCTTCACGACACCGCGCTCGATGCGGCCGGTGATGACCGTGCCTCGGCCGGTGATCGTGAAGACGTCCTCGACGGGCATCAGGAACGGCTTCTCGGTGTCGCGCTCGGGCTGCGGGATGAACTCGTCCACGGCCGTCATCAGCTCCAGCACCGACTCGCCCCACTTCTCGTCGCCGTTCAGCGCCGGGAAGGCTGCCACGCGCACCACAGGGGTGTCGTCGCCAGGGAACTCGTACTCGGAGAGCAGCTCGCGAACCTCGAGCTCGACGAGCTCGATGAGCTCCTCGTCCTCGACCATGTCGCACTTGTTGAGCGCGACCACGATCGCGGGAACGCCGACCTGACGGGCGAGCAGCACGTGCTCGCGCGTCTGGGGCATCGGGCCGTCGGTGGCCGCGACCACCAGGATCGCACCGTCCATCTGCGCGGCGCCGGTGATCATGTTCTTGATGTAGTCAGCGTGACCGGGGCAGTCGACGTGCGCGTAGTGACGCGACTCGGTCTGATACTCGATGTGGGCGATCGAGATCGTGATACCGCGCTGCTTCTCCTCAGGCGCCTTGTCGATGTCGTCAAAGGCGAACTGGGGGTTCAGGTCGGGGTACTTGTCATGCAGCACCTTCGAGATCGCCGCGGTCAGAGTGGTCTTCCCGTGGTCGATGTGGCCGATGGTGCCGATGTTCACGTGCGGTTTGGTCCGCTCGAATTTGGCCTTCGCCACTTGGACTTCCTCCTAGGTTGGAACTTGACTCGTTACGTGTACGCCGGGTGAGGACCCTACTGGGTCACTCGCCGCGGACCTTCTGGATGATCTCGTCGGCGACGCTCTTGGGAACCTCGGCGTACGAGTCGAACTGCATGGAGTACGAAGCGCGACCTTGGGTGCGGGACCGCAGGTCACCAACGTATCCAAACATCTCAGAGAGCGGAACCAGCGCCTTGATGAGCTTGGCTCCACCCAGACCTTCCTCCATCGCCTGGATGTGTCCACGGCGAGAGTTCAGGTCACCGATCACGTCGCCCATGTAGTCCTCGGGCGTGGTGACCTCGACGGCCATCATCGGCTCCAGCAGCACAGGGCTGGCGCGACGGGCCGCTTCCTTGAAGACCATCCGGCCGGCCATCTTGAAGGCCATTTCGGAGGAGTCGACGTCGTGGTAGGCGCCGTCTTGGAGGGTGACCTTGATGTCGACCATCGGGTAGCCGGCGAGCACGCCGAACTCCATGGCCTCCTGGATGCCCTCGTCGACCGGGGGGATGTACTCGCGCGGGATGCGACCGCCGGTCACGGCGTTGACGAACTCGTAGCCACCGTCGCCGTCGCCGCCGGTCGGCTCCATGTCGATGATGACCTTGGCGAACTGACCCGAACCACCGGTCTGCTTCTTGTGGACGTAGTCGACCTTCTGCACGGCCTTGCGGATCGTCTCGCGGTACGCCACCTGCGGCTTGCCGACGTTGGCCTCGACACGGAATTCGCGACGCATCCGGTCGACCAGCACTTCGAGGTGCAGCTCGCCCATTCCGGCGATGATCGTCTGGCCGGTCTCTTCGTCAGAGCGCACCTGGAAGGTCGGGTCCTCTTCGGAGAGGCGCTGGATCGCCGTACCGAGCTTCTCCTGGTCACCCTTGGACTTGGGCTCGATGGCCACCGAGATGACCGGGGCCGGGAACGTCATCGACTCGAGCACGACCGGGTTGGCCTGGTCGCAGAGAGTCTCACCGGTGGTGGTGTCCTTCAGACCCATCACGGCCACGATGTGACCGGCACCGATCGAGGCGATCTCCTCACGCTTGTTGGCGTGCATCCGGTAGATCTTGCCGATCCGCTCCTTCTTGCCCTTGGTGGGGTTGAGGACGTTGGTACCGGTGTCGAGGCGGCCGGAGTAGACGCGCAGGTAGGTCAGCTTGCCGAGGTGCGGGTCGGCCATGATCTTGAAGGCCAGGGCCGAGAACGGCTCGCTCTCGCTGGGCTGACGCTGGACCGAGAGCTCCTCGTCCTTGACGTCGTGACCCTCGATCGCGGGGATGTCCAGCGGCGACGGCAGGTAGGCCACCACGGCGTCGAGAAGCGGCTGAACGCCCTTGTTCTTGAACGCCGTACCGGTGAGCACCGGCGTCAGCTTGTTGGCGATCGTGGCCCGGCGGATCGCGCTCTGCAGCGCCTCCATCGACGGCTCCTCGCCCTCGAGGTAGAGCTCCATCATCTCGTCGTCGGCCTCGGCGATCGTCTCGAAGAGGCGGTCGCGCCACTCGCGCGCGGCGTCGGTGTGGCTCGCCGGGATGTCCTCGATCTCGTAGTCCTCGCCCTTGGCGGTCTCACCGCGCCAGGTGAGGGCCTTCATCTGGACCAGGTCCACGACACCGATGAAGTCGGCCTCGGTACCGATCGGGATCTGCAGGACCAGCGGGACTGCGCCCAGGCGCGACTCGATCATCTCCACGCAGCGGTGGAACTCCGCGCCGGTGCGGTCAAGCTTGTTGACGAAGCACATCCGTGGCACGCGGTAGCGGTCGGCCTGACGCCAGACTGTTTCGGACTGGGGCTCGACTCCGGCCACCCCGTCGAAAACGGCGACGGCACCGTCGAGGACGCGAAGCGAACGCTCCACCTCGACCGTGAAGTCGACGTGCCCGGGGGTGTCGATGATGTTGATGGTGTGGTCTTTCCACGAGCAGGTCGTGGCGGCGGAGGTGATGGTGATACCGCGCTCCTGCTCCTGCTCCATCCAGTCCATCGTGGCTGCGCCCTCGTGGACCTCACCGATCTTGTAGTTGATGCCGGTGTAGAAGAGGATCCGCTCGGTGGTCGTGGTCTTTCCGGCATCGATGTGAGCCATGATGCCGATGTTGCGGACTCTGCCGAGGTCGGTGGTGATGTCGGTAGCCACGTTGGGCGCTTCCCTAACGGTATATGGGCGGATGGAGATACGGATCGGCGTACGGCGTCGGGTTCATGACGAATGCCTTCTCGACGCCGCGCACCGCGGTATCACCAGCGGTAGTGCGCGAAGGCCTTGTTGGACTCGGCCATCTTGTGGGTGTCCTCGCGGCGCTTGACCGCCGCACCGAGGCCGTTGGACGCGTCGAGCAGCTCGTTCATCAAGCGCTCCGACATCGTCTTCTCGCGACGTGCCTGGGAGTACTGCACGAGCCAGCGCAGGGCGAGGGTCACCGAACGGGTCGGGCGGACCTCGACCGGGACCTGGTACGTCGCTCCACCGACGCGGCGGCTGCGCACCTCGAGGGTGGGCTTGACGTTGTCCATCGCACGCTTGAGCGTGACGACCGGGTCGGTGCCGGTCTTCTCGCGGCAGCCCTCGAGGGCGGTGTGCACGATCTTCTCGGCCACCTGCTTCTTGCCGTCGACGAGCACCTTGTTGATCAGCTGGGTGACCAGCTGGCTGCCGTAGACCGGGTCGTTCTCGATCGGGCGCTTGGGGGCTGGGCCCTTACGGGGCATTAGCTCTTCTCCTTCTTCGCGCCGTAGCGGCTGCGAGCCTGCTTGCGGTTCTTGACACCCTGGGTGTCGAGGGAACCGCGGATGATCTTGTAGCGAACACCGGGCAGGTCCTTCACACGACCACCACGCACGAGCACGATCGAGTGCTCCTGCAGGTTGTGGCCGACGCCGGGGATGTACGCCGTGACCTCGATCCCGCTGGTGAGGCGCACACGGGCGACCTTGCGGAGGGCGGAGTTCGGCTTCTTCGGCGTGGTCGTGTAAACACGCGTGCACACGCCGCGCCGCTGAGGAGATCCCTTCAGGGCCGGCGTCTTCGTCTTCGACACCTTGTCCTGGCGGCCCTTACGGACCAGCTGTTGGATGGTGGGCACCGCGTCGTTCTCTTTCCTGTCGGTTCGTTCCTGGGGGTTCTGCTCTGTGGCCTCTGCCCGGCGACCCCCGAGATCGGGCGTGTCGCCCAGGCTCTGGTCGCATCGCCGAGGCGATCGTGGTCACGCGCAGATTGTCCGTGGCGCGGAGGTCCGTCGAAGCGACTGGTGGAGCGGAGTCGTCCCGGTGGGCTGCAGCGGCACACGTAAGGGCCTGGATGGCCCAGGCACAGTGTTCAAGACTACCGGCACGGCCGAGCAGGGTCAAAACGACTGAGGGTGCCTCGAAACACCGCCCTGACCTGCGGACCTGTCCATCGCTACGCCCTGCCGCAGCACCTCCGACCCCCTCCGTTGAGCCGTCACTTGTGGTTCCTTCCCAGGCCCTTGTGGTTGCCAGGTCCGGGCGGTGCCAACGGCGTACGACGTCTGCGCCAACGACTCGGACAACCGCAGCCCCCCGGCAAGGAACCACAAGTGACGGCTCAAGGAACCACAAGTGACGGCTCAAGGAACCACAAGTGACGGTTGAACGATCAGGCGGGGCCGCGGTCGCGGACTTCCTGGACGCCTTCCATCGCCGAGCGCAGCTCGGCCAACCAGTCCTCGCTGTGCTGACCGACCAGGCGCACGCACCAGGCGAGAGCGTCGGCGCGGGAACGGGCGACTCCCGCGTCGACGAGCGTGTCGAGCACGAGCCGCTGGGGCTGGCGCAGCCGCGTCATGACCGGGACGGCGAGATGCGTGAAGAGGGCCGCGGCCGACGGGTCGCCGTCGACGTCGACGCCCCAGGAGACCTTGCGTCCGAACCGCGCCTCAGCCTCCCGGGCGATCGCGATGCGTTGGCTCCTGGTGTCCTCGCGCCAGCCGGCCACGCGGCCGGCGGCAGCCTCGTGCTGGTCGGCGTCGGACGCCGCGGCCGGCAGGTCGGCGGGAGCGATCGTGACCCGCACCGTGATCTCCTCCCGATCGGTCGTGATGGCCGGAGGCGAGGTGGTCCATGCCTCAGGAAGCCGTCCGAGGAACCAGGCCTCGATCGCCGAGGGTTCACGCGCATCTGTAATCATGTAATCAAGATTACAAGCCATGAACCCCTCACTCAAGGGCACCCTCGCCGTCAGGGACCACCCAGCCCAGCGCCTCGGTCACGACGCCCGCGACCCGCAGCGTCCCCGCCCCGATCTCGGACACCGGGACCCAGGCCACTGCGTCCGTGGTACCCCCGACCTCGACGACGTGCGGCTCGTCCGACTCCGAGGTCACCGTTGAGTCGTAGACCAGGTGCAGGCCGTGGAAGTCCTCCATCTCCCCTGACGGGGCAGGCCCGGTGAAGTGCCGGGACACCACCCCCAGCAGCCGACGCACCGCGATCTCCAGGCCGGTCTCCTCGTAGACCTCCCGGCGCAGCGATTCCTCCGGGTGCTCGCCATGATCGACCCCACCACCGGGCAGCGTCCAAATTCCCGCGGCCCGAAAGCCCGTCGAGGAGACCCGGGCGAGCAGCACCTGCTCATCCTCGGTGGCGCCACGTCGCAGCAGGGCGCGCGCCGACACTCGCTGCCGGCGTACGGGCTGCTCAGCGCCCACCGGCTACCACGCGACGGTGTCGGAGCGCCCGTCGTGGGTCTGGCCCGGCGGCATCGGGCTGCCGGCGTACCCGTGCTGGGCCGGTGGTGTACGCCGCTGGAACTGGAGCCAGACGATCGCCGCCAGGCCCAGGCTGGCGATCACCGCGTAGGCAGCCCCCCAACGCAGCGGGTGCTCGCTGTTCAGCGCGAAGATCGCCGTGACAGGCAGCACAGCGGCACCGATGAAGGCCAGGATCGCGAAGCCGACATAGCCGTCGTAGGCATGGGCCAGGGCAGCCAGGACCACGACCACGAGCCCGAGGATCAGCGCCACCCGGATGTCGGACCGAATACTCCCTACGGAGGGACCTCCCACGTCGGGCCCCGAGAACTGCGGGTCCGAGAACGCCATGGCGAAGGCCACCGCGGCCGCGTTGACGACCATCACCGTGAACATCGCGACGCCGCCGATCCCGAGGCCGATCACACCGAGCAGCCGCCGACAGGGGAGCAACCAGCCGGCCGCCGTGACGACCAGCCCGTAGAACAGGAACGCGATGCCGATCGTCAGCGCGTCACCTTCGTCGGCGCTGCTGCTCAGGGTGTCGCTGAAGATCTGCCCGAGCACCAGAACGCCACCGACGACGGCCACGACCGCGAAGAGCTGCCCCCTCAGGAACCAAAAACCGGCAGCGCCGCCGCTGAGCATCAGCAGCCCCGCCACGTAGACCAGAGCGTCGGGATCCCACAAGATCAGCAGCGCGAAGGACAGCGCCGCCAGGGCCAGCGCGCCCAGCACCCCAGACAACCAGGAAGACCACGCTTGCCGCTTCAGCAGGGTGAACCAGGCAGCGGCGGCGGTCGAGACCACGGCTATCACAGCGAGCAGCAGCACCGTGGACTTCCAGCCGAGGCCCTTCCCCTCGTCGACGACAGCCGCGGTGACGTACGCCGTCGCGAGCAGACCTGCCGCCAGCACCGTGACGGCGGCCACCAATCGGGGCCGGTCCCACCCCTGCGTCCCTTGGTCGGGCCGGGCAGCCGACTGGTCGTTGCCGACGGCGCGATACACCGCATCGGCCTGGCCCGGCGTGAGCGTGCCGTCCATGACCAGCGGATTGAGCGAAGAGAAGAGGCGGTCCCGGGTGGCCGTTGTGTTCATGGCGGTGACCCTAGTGCGTCGGCGGGCTCAACTCGGGCAATTCGTCGCTCAACTCGCGTGTGGCGCGGTGAGCGATCGGCGCTTCTTCGCTGCACCAGCGAGCGCAGCGTCGTGCGCTGCCGCACCGTACGCCGGCGTACCGAAGTCAGTCCTCACCGAGGACGACCCGCGCCATCAGCTCTGCTGCGTCGTCGACGTCCCACTCCATCGTCGCCGGGCCGACGGGGAACTCCACGAACGACCAGCCCGGCACCTCCGTGTCGGTCCACAGCCAGCTGAGGAGTGCCTTCTCCTCCTCCATCAGCGTCAGCAGCCGGTCGGAGACGACGTCGGCGGCAGCCGGCGCGAAGATCCGGAACGCGGTGGCAGGCGGCTCCGCCGGGAAGACCCGGACACCGCGCGCGGTCAATGCTGCGGCCAGAGCAACCGCTCGCTGGTGGTACTCGGCCATCCTCGGCAGCTCGGTCCGCAGCCCGCGGAGGGCGCCGAGTGCGTACGCCGTCATGCCGATCAACGTGCCGCCCATCCGCTTGCGCCAGCGTCGTACCTCCGCGAGCTCGTCCTCCGGACCGACGACGGCGGCGCCGGCCATGGCGCCCAGACCCTTGTAGAACGACACGTAGACGCTGTCGGCCAACGCCGCACACTCGGCCAGGCTGTGTCCGAGTCCCGGCGTCGACTCCCACAAGCCGCGCCCCGTCGACGTGCAGCGGCACGTTCCGATCGCGACAAGCCTCGGAGAAAGCCACCAGCTCGTCCCAGGTCGGCAACAGGTAGCCGGCGTCCCTCAGCGGGAGCTCGAGCAGCGCTGCACCCAACCGACCCGGGATCTCCGCCAGGTTTTCGACCGTCGGCAGCTGGGCACCCTCGCTGAGTCGCTCGAAGGCGAACTCGTGAAGCAGCCGCGGCCCGTCCAGCTCGTGCTTGAGCAGGTGCGAGAGCTCGGGGATCGCCACCCGGCGAGACCCAGCACGGTCACACCACACGCGCAACATCGACTGCTGCGCCATCGTCCCGCTCGGGAAGAACACGGCCGCCGGCTTGCCGAGCAGCTCGGCAACCTGGGTCTCGACCACCGCCACCGGGCCACGGTCGCCGTAGCGGTCCCACTCGTCGGGGTCCTCGAGCTCTTCGACCTCGGCGAGGACGTCGCCGAGCACCGTGCGCGGGGTGTCACGAGGTGCACCAGGCAGCCACCGCGTCGCCTCGTCCGCGAGGGCGCGGAAGCGTCGAACCCGCGGCGGGACGGCGTCGTCAGGCTCGGTCACCTCGGCATCCTCGCACGTACGCGCCACCCGGACGGACCGGGGAGCAGACGTAGCAGGAGGGCGGGCAGGGACCTGAGTCCCTGCCCGCCCTCGCGCGGCGCTGTCCGACGTCAGTTCTGGTAGGAACCGAAGTCGAAGTCGTCCAGCGCCACCGACTGACTCGTCGACTGACCGAAGTCGTAGTCGTAGGTGTCGTAGTCGATGGTGTACGCCTGAGCCCGCGCCTCGGCGGTTGGCTCGACCCGGATGTTGCGGTAACGCTCCAGGCCGGTACCGGCTGGGATCAGCTTGCCCAGGATGACGTTCTCCTTCAGGCCGAGCAGCGAGTCGGACTTGCCGTGGATCGCCGCGTCGGTGAGGACACGGGTGGTCTCCTGGAACGACGCCGCCGACAGCCACGACTCGGTGGCCAACGACGCCTTGGTGATGCCCATCAGCACCGGACGGCCGGAGGCAGGCGTGCCACCCTCCGCGACGACGCGACGGTTCTCGGTCTCGAAGCGGATCCGCTCGACGAGCTCTCCGGGGAGCAGGTCGGAGTCGCCGCTCTCGATGACCGTGATCCGGCGCAGCATCTGCCGGATGATGATCTCGATGTGCTTGTCGTGGATCGCCACGGCCTGCCGGCGGTAGACCTCCTGGACCTGGTCGACCAGGTGCTCCTGGGTCTTCCGTGGTCCGAGCACCCGCAGGACGTCCTGCGGGTCAGCCTTGCCGACCGTCATCTGCTCACCGACCTCGACGTGGGAGCCGTCCTCGACGAGCAGGCGGGTGCGCTTGCTGACCGGGTGGGCCTGCTCCTCGGAGCCGTCGTCCGGGACGACCACGATCTTCCGGGTCTTGTCGGTGTCCTCGATCCGGACGCGACCTGCCGACTCCGAGATCGGAGCCTTGCCCTTGGGCTGGCGTGCCTCGAACAGCTCGACCACACGCGGCAGACCTTCGGTGATGTCGTCGGCCGAGGCCACGCCACCGGTGTGGAAGGTACGCATCGTGAGCTGCGTGCCGGGCTCACCGATCGACTGGGCCGCGATGATGCCCACGGCCTCGCCGATGTCGACCAGCTTGCCGGTGGCCAACGAACGGCCGTAGCACTTGGCGCAGGTGCCTGTCTTGGCGTCACAGGTGAGCACCGAGCGGACCTTCACCTCGTGGATCCCGGCCGCGACCAGCTTGTTGATCAACACGTCACCGATGTCGTCGCCACCCTTGGCCAGCACGTCGCCGGTCTCCGGGTGCTCGACGTCGACCGCCAGGTTGCGGGCGTACGCCGAGGTCTCGACGAACTCGTCCTTGGTGACCCTGCCGTCGTCGAGCTTCACGCCGATGATCTTGGACAGGCCACGCTCGGTGCCGCAGTCGTCCTCGCGGATGATCACGTCCTGCGACACGTCGACGAGGCGACGTGTGAGGTAACCGGAGTCAGCCGTGCGGAGCGCGGTGTCGGCCAACCCCTTACGAGCACCGTGAGTGGAGATGAAGTACTCCAGCACCGACAGACCCTCGCGGAAGTTCGCCTTGATCGGGCGCGGGATGATCTCGCCCTTCGGGTTGGCCACCAGTCCGCGCATACCCGCGATCTGACGGACCTGCGTCATGTTTCCACGCGCCCCGGAGTTGACGATCATGTAGATCGGGTTGGTCTTCTCGAACGCCTTCTCCATCGCCTTGGCGACCTCGATGGTGGCGGTGTTCCAGATCTCGATGAGCTCCTGGCGGCGCTCGTCGTCGGTGATCAGGCCACGCTCGTACTGACCCTGGACCTTGGCGGCCTGGTCTTCGTACTTGACCATGATCTGCGGCTTGTCGTCCGGCGTGACGACGTCCTCGATGGAGATGGTCACCCCGGACCGGGTGGCCCAGTAGAAACCGGTGTCCTTCAGGGCGTCCAGCGCTGTGGCGACCTCGACCTTGGTGTAGCGCTCGGCCAGGTCGTTGACGATCGTGCCGAGCTGCTTCTTGCCGACCTCACCGTTGACGTAGGCGTAGTTGGCCGGCAGCGCCTCGTTGAAGATGGCGCGGCCGAGCGTGGTCTCCAGGGTCAACGACTGACCCGGCTCCCAGCCCTCAGGCGTCTCGTAGCCGACCGGCGGTGTGATCTCGGGGAAGCGCAGCTTGATCTTGCTCTGCAGCGCGATCTCCTTGCGGTCGAACGCCATGATCGCCTCGGCGACCGTGCTGAACGCCCGGCCCTCTCCCTCGTGACCGTCGCGGTCGAGGGTCAGGAAGTAGATCCCGATGATCATGTCCTGCGTCGGCATGGTGACGGGGCGACCGTCAGCCGGCTTCAGGATGTTGTTCGTCGACAGCATCAGGATCCGTGCCTCGGCCTGGGCCTCGGCCGACAGCGGCAGGTGCACCGCCATCTGGTCACCGTCGAAGTCGGCGTTGAACGCCGAGCAGACGAGCGGGTGGATCTGGATGGCCTTGCCCTCGATCAGCTGGGGCTCGAAGGCCTGGATGCCGAGTCGGTGCAGCGTAGGTGCGCGGTTGAGCAGGACCGGGTGCTCCGTGATGACCTCTTCGAGGACATCCCACACCACGGGCCGACTGCGCTCCACCATCCGCTTCGCGCTCTTGATGTTCTGGGCGTGGTTGAGGTCGACCAGCCGCTTCATCACGAAGGGCTTGAACAGCTCGAGCGCCATCTGCTTGGGCAGACCGCACTGGTGCAGCTTGAGCTGGGGGCCGACCACGATGACCGAACGGCCGGAGTAGTCGACGCGCTTGCCCAGCAGGTTCTGGCGGAAGCGGCCCTGCTTGCCCTTGAGCATGTCGGACAGCGACTTCAGCGGCCGGTTGCCCGGGCCGGTGACCGGGCGACCACGACGGCCGTTGTCGAACAGCGAGTCGACGGCCTCCTGGAGCATCCGCTTCTCGTTGTTGACGATGATCTCGGGTGCACCGAGGTCGAGCAGTCGCTTCAACCGGTTGTTGCGGTTGATGACGCGACGGTAGAGATCGTTGAGGTCCGACGTCGCGAACCGGCCACCGTCGAGCTGCACCATCGGGCGCAGGTCCGGCGGAATGACCGGGACGCAGTCGAGCACCATGCCCTCGGGGCTGTTGGTGGTCGTCAGGAACGCCGAGACCACCTTGAGCCGCTTGAGCGCACGGGTCTTGCGCTGGCCCTTGCCGGTCCGGATGGTCTCGCGGAGCGACTCCGCCTCGGCTACCAGGTCGAAGGTCTGGAGCCGCTTCTGGATCGCCTCCGCACCCATCGCGCCTTCGAAGTACTTGCCGAAGCGGAACTTCATCTCGCGGTAGAGGATTTCGTCACCCATCAGGTCCTGGACCTTCAGCGTGCGGAACGAGTTCCAGACTTCCTCGATGCGGTCCAGCTCGCGCTGCGAACGGTCGCGCATCTGCTTGACCTCGCGCTCGGCACCTTCCTTGACCTTGCGCTTGGCGTCAGCCTTGGCGCCTTCGGCCTCGAGGGCACCGAGGTCCTCCTCGAGCTTCGTCATCCGCGCCTCGATGTCGGAGTCGCGTCGCTGCTCGAGCTGCTTGCGCTCGACGTCGATCTTCGCCTCGAGCGACGGAAGGTCCTTGTGGCGGGCATCGTCGTCGACCGCGGTGATCATGTACGCCGCGAAGTAGATGACCTTCTCCAGGTCCTTCGGTGCGAGGTCGAGCAGGTAGCCCAAACGGCTCGGGACACCCTTGAAGTACCAGATGTGGGTCACGGGAGCGGCCAGCTCGATGTGGCCCATCCGCTCGCGGCGCACCTTGGAGCGCGTCACCTCGACGCCGCAGCGCTCGCAGATGATGCCCTTGAAGCGGACCCGCTTGTACTTGCCGCAGTAGCACTCCCAGTCCCGGGTGGGGCCGAAGATCTTCTCGCAGAAGAGTCCGTCCCGCTCAGGCTTGAGCGTGCGGTAGTTGATCGTCTCGGGCTTCTTCACCTCGCCGTGACTCCACTGGCGGATGTCGTCGGCGGTGGCCAGACCGATGCGAAGCTCGTCGAAGAAGTTGACGTCCAGCAAGGCTGTTCCTTCGTCTGATGTTGCTGTGGGTGCTGCTCTTTCGTTAGACCGTGGCGGCGGTTGGACCGTGACGGCCTTGGTTCGTGCTTCGGACCGACGTGGCCAGCCTCACGAGCAAGCTCGCTCGGCCATCTCGTCGGTGCGACGAGCACTCGCTTGGCGAGCGCCCATCACACCTCCTCGACCGAGCTGATGCCTTCGTTGGGCCGGCGGGCCAGGTCGATCCCCAGCTCCTCGGCCGCCCGGAAGACGTCCTCATCGGTGTCCCGCATGTCCATGGCCACGCCATCGCTCGAGAGCACCTCGACGTTGAGACACAGCGACTGCATCTCCTTCACGAGGACCTTGAACGACTCGGGGATGCCGGGCTCGGGGATGTTCTCGCCCTTGACGATGGCCTCGTAGACCTTCACGCGACCGAGCACGTCGTCGGACTTGATCGTCAGGAGCTCCTGCAGGGCGTAGGCGGCGCCGTACGCCTCCAGCGCCCAAACCTCCATCTCGCCGAAACGCTGACCACCGAACTGCGCCTTACCACCCAGTGGCTGCTGCGTGATCATCGAGTACGGACCGGTCGATCGCGCGTGGATCTTGTCGTCGACCAGGTGGTTGAGCTTGATGATGTAGGTGTAGCCGACCGAGACCGGAGCCGGGAAGGGCTCGCCGGTGCGACCGTCGAACAGCTTGGCCTTCCCGTCGCCCTTGACCAGCCGCTCGCCGTCCCGGTTCGGGCGGGTCGAGGCCAGCAGCCCGGAGATCTCGTCCTCCTTGGCACCGTCGAACACCGGCGTCGCGACGTTGGTGTTGCCCGGAGCCTCGCCCATGCCGATCTCGACCAGGCGCTTCTTCCACTCGGCGTCGTCGCCCTCGACCTGCCAGCCGTTCTTGGCGACCCACCCGAGGTGGGTCTCCAGGACCTGGCCGATGTTCATCCGGCCGGGTACACCGAGCGGGTTGAGGATGATGTCGACCGGCGTCCCGTCCTCCAGGAACGGCATGTCCTCGGCCGGCAGGATCTTCGAGATGACGCCCTTGTTGCCGTGGCGTCCGGCGAGCTTGTCGCCGTCGGAGATCTTGCGCTTCTGGGCGACGTACACCCGGATCAGCTGGTTGACGCCCGGGGGCAGCTCGTCGTCGTCCTCACGGTCGAAGACGCGGACACCGATGACGATCCCGCTCTCGCCGTGCTTGACCTTGAGCGAGGTGTCACGGACCTCGCGCGCCTTCTCACCGAAGATCGCGCGGAGCAACCGCTCCTCCGGGGTCAGCTCGGTCTCACCCTTGGGCGTGACCTTGCCGACCAGGATGTCGCCCGGGACGACCTCGGCACCGATGCGGATGATGCCGCGCTCGTCGAGGTCGGCCAGCATCTCGTCGGAGACGTTCGGGATGTCCCGGGTGATCTCCTCCGGACCCAGCTTGGTGTCGCGGGCGTCGACCTCGTGCTCCTCGATGTGGATCGAGGTGAGGACGTCCTCCTGGACCAGCCGCTGGCTGAGGATGATGGCGTCCTCGTAGTTGTGACCTTCCCAGGGCATGTAGGCCACGAGCAGGTTGCGCCCGAGAGCCATTTCCGCTGTGTCGGTGCTCGGGCCGTCCGCGATCGGCCAGCCGGCCTCGACGCGGTCCCCCTGGGACACCGTGGGCCGCTGGTTGACGCAGGTGCCCTGGTTGGAGCGGCGGAACTTGGCGAGCCGGTAGGTCTCGTAGTGTCCGTCGTCCTCCATGATTTCGATGTAGTCAGCCGAGACCTCGGTGACCACACCGGCAGCCTTGGCGACGACCACGTCTCCGGCGTCGACCGCGGCGCGGTACTCCATCCCGGTGCCGACCAGAGGCGCCTCCGCCCGGATGAGCGGGACGGCCTGGCGCTGCATGTTCGAGCCCATCAGCGCACGGTTGGCGTCGTCGTGCTCGAGGAACGGGATCAGCGCCGTTGCCACCGAGACCATCTGGCGTGGCGACACGTCCATGTAGTCCACGTTGTCGCGCGGGATGTCGACCGTCTCACCACCGCGCGTGCGAACCAGCACCCGCTCCTCGGTGAAGTGGTTGTCCTCGTCCAGGCCGGCGTTGGCCTGGGCGATGACGACGCGGTCTTCCTCGTCGGCGCTCAAGTAGTCGATCTGGGTGGTCACGACTCCGTCGATCACCTTGCGGTACGGCGTCTCGACGAAACCGAACGAGTTCACGCGTCCGAACGTCGCGAGTGAGCCGATCAGGCCGATGTTCGGGCCTTCGGGTGTCTCGATGGGGCACATCCGACCGTAGTGCGAGACGTGGACGTCACGGACTTCGAAGCCGGCCCGCTCACGGGACAGACCACCAGGGCCCAGAGCCGAGAGGCGGCGCTTGTGCGTCAACCCGGCCAGCGGGTTGATCTGGTCCATGAACTGGCTGAGCTGAGAGGTCCCGAAGAACTCCTTCAGCGCGGCCACGACGGGTCGGATGTTGATCAGCGTCTGCGGGGTGATCGCCTCGACGTCCTGGGTGGTCATCCGTTCACGAACCACGCGCTCCATCCGGGCGAGACCGGTGCGGAGCTGGTTCTGGATCAGCTCGCCGACCGTGCGCAGGCGACGGTTGCCGAAGTGGTCGATGTCGTCAGCCTCGACGACGACCGGGCCACGGGGTGAGCCGACCTCTTCCTGGCCGTCGTGCAGCACCACGATGTAGCGGATCGCAGCGACGACGTCGGAGATGGTCAGGGTCTGCTTGTCGAACGCCTGGTCCTGGCCGAGCTTCTTGTTGATCTTGTAGCGGCCGACCTTCGCGAGGTCGTAGCGCTTGGGGTTGAAGTAGTAGTTCTCCAACAGCGTCAGCGCGGCCTCGCGGGTCGGCGGTTCGCCCGGGCGCAGCTTGCGGTAGATGTCGAGCAGCGCGTCGTCGGGTCCGGACGTGTGGTCCTTCTCCTCGGTGAGCACGATCGACTCGTACTGCCGCAGCTCGGTCATCGTCGCTTCGTAGTCGTACTCCTCGCCGGTCTTCTCGGCGATGGCCTGCAGGGCCTTGAGCAGGACGGTGACGTTCTGCTTGCGCTTACGGTCGAGGCGGACGCCCACCATGTCCCGCTTGTCGACCTCGAACTCCAGCCACGCGCCGCGCGACGGGATCATCTTCGAGGTGAAGATGTCCTTGTCGGACGTCTTGTCGATGGAGCGCTCGAAGTAGACGCCCGGGGAGCGGACGAGCTGGGAGACCACGACACGCTCCGTGCCGTTGACGATGAAGGTGCCCTTGTCGGTCATCAGGGGGAAGTCACCCATGAAGACCGTCTGGCTCTTGATCTCGCCGGTCTCGTTGTTCATGAACTCGGCGGTGACGAACAAGGGGGCGGCGTAGGTGAAGTCGCGCTCCTTGCACTCCTCGACGGTGTTCTTCGGAGGCTCGAAGCGGTGGTCCCGGAAGGACAGGCTCATCGTCCCCGAGAAATCCTCGATCGGAGAGATCTCCTCGAAGATCTCCTCCAGACCGGACCTGGTCGAGACGTCTTCACGTCCTTCTGACCGGGCCTGCTCGATCCGGTTCTGCCAGGGCTCGTTACCGACGAGCCAGTCGAAGCTGTTGGCCTGGAGGGCCAACAGATCGGGAACCGCGAGCGGTTCGGCGACCTTGGCGAAGGACACACGTCCGGTGTCGATGCCTGTGATCGGCTGGCTTGCCTGGTTCGGCACGGTGGTGGTGCGGCTAGATGTCTTGCTGGCGTTGCGCGAGGCGGCCAAGAGTGGTCCTTCCGAAGGCTCGCGGACTCATCCCGATATGCGCACCCGGATCACCCCATGCGAATGAAGCCCCGAGCGGGGTCTGAGGAGTGAGAAGGCAGCGCAAAGAAGCAGTTTACCCCAAGGGCCGACTGCTGTCGAACCGAGCCTCGACAGAACCTGCGCGTGGGTGTCGCGCTCTGGTCCGTCATCGCCGCAGTCCGCGATCGGAACTGTGGCCGAGCATGCCGCGCGGGACCGGCGGAGTCAAGCAACCACGCCAGAATAGGGACGTTCGGACACCCGGTTTAGGGGGTTATCCTCGGTTTTGCCCGTGGCCGCCTCGCGGATCGGTCCCCCCATCCTGGCTCAGAAGGAGAAGCACTCCATCAGGTCACCGATCGAGTCCAGGCCGTCCCTGGGGGGAGCCGGCGGCCCGCTGGCGGCGCCCTCCGCGGCCTCGTAGTTCGCTCCCCCCGGCGTCGACCGGTCGAAGCGATGGTTGACCGACGCCAGGGTCGGCAGCCCGAAGACCCGCTCGATGAACTTCAACACCGACGCGTGCTCGTAGGTGGTCGCCTCCAGGTGCCCGGGCCTGGCCCAGGGCGAGACCACCCAGGTGGGGACCCGGATGCCCAGGCCGAAGGCGTCGACCTGCGGCGGCGGCACATGGTCGAAGTACCCGCCGTGCTCGTCGTAGGTCAACAGGTAGGCCGAGCTGTCCCAGGCCGAGGAGTCCTGAAGAGCCGTGATCAGCTGTTGCTGGATGTCCATCCCGACGGAGACGTCCGCCGGGGGGTGCTCGTCCCAGCCTCGTGCGTAGCTCGGGATCACGAACGACACCTGTGGCAGCCGACCTCGACGCAGGTCGTTCAGGTAGCTTCCACGGCTGCCTCGGGTCCGTTGGTCGTGGGCGTAGCGCTTCCAGAACACGAAGACGTTGTCGCTGTTGCCGTAGGGAACGCTGTCCCACCCGATGTTGTAGACCTTCCAGGTGATCCCGGCGGCGTCGAGCAGGTCCAGGATCATCGGGTGGTCGAAGACCCCGTACCCCCAGATCCCGTTCGTGGTGATCCCCCCGGACGTACCCGCCGCCAGGTAGAAGCGGTTCGGCCAGGTCGGTCCGAGCAGGGAGCAGAAGTAGTTCACGCACAGCGTGGAGGTCTGGAACAGGCTGTAGTAGTACGGCAGCTCCTGCGCGGTGTAGTAGCCCATGCAGTCGATGCCGTCGCGGGTGTAGAAGCCGTCCATCCGTCCGTTGTCCCACTGGGCGTGTGCGTCCGACCACTCGTGGCCGATGTCCGGCGTGGACAGGCTGGTGAAGCGGTACGGCGCGACGGTGCCGCCGGCCCCGTCAGGTTGGGTGTAGCCCGCCGGGACACCGAATGATCCCGCGAAGGGTGCATAGCCGAAGTAGTGGTCGAACGAGCGGTTCTCCTGGCAGGAGACCACGATGTGCTCGATCGGGGTCTTGCTGCGACGACGCGAGCCGGCCGCACCACCGGTCAGTAGCCACGGACCACCGAGGCCGGCAGCTCCTACGGCTCCGACCCCACTGAGGAACGACCGTCGAGACAATCCAGACCGGGCGCCGTCGACGGCGTCGGACGCAGTAGCCGCCACCCCACCGAACGCCGGCCGCGGATCGCTCTTCGCGGGATCATTGGACATGACAGCCTCCTCAGGCGTTCGATCCCCCGAGGAACGGCACGTCCCCACCGGCATACGCGCCGGGCATCGGCCCTGTCAAGGCTCAGCAGCGAGCAGCATCGAGTTGTCGGCTGCTGCGAGCCGCGGGAGCCACGGACCTAGAGCGCGGTGATCTCGTCGACCAGCCACCGGTCACCTGACTTCACCATGGTGAACACCACCCGGTTCAGGTAGGTCTGAGGCTGGCTCTGCAAAGTGGTCTGGCTGGTCTGATCCACGAACAGCATCACGTCAACCGTCGAGGCGGTGGCCGAGACCACGCCGGAGGCCTTGACGTCGGCCTCGACGTGCGCCTTGCGTTGGTTGGCCGGTGCCGTCAGCAGATCATCCACCGTCTGCTGGAACGTCTTGGCGTACGTGGGCGTCATGTAGCTCTTCGCCTCATCGGCGTCGTCCTGGAGCGTCTTGTAGTCGAACGCCAGGGCGCGCACGGCCGCGGTCTCCGCCTGGACCGGGGCCTGTCGGATGGCTGACGTGATGGCCGCCGACGAGGTCGTGCGCTGCTGCTCGGCGGTCTGGGACCGAATGCCGACGACCACGTCGAACACCACGGCGGCCAGCAGGACCACGCCCAGTCCTACCAGCAGCCAGTTCGGTATGCGGCCGAACGACGAAGCCACCTCCGGTCGAGCGGCCGCCTCGTCACCGCTCCGGGGAGACGCCGTCGGCTTCCGCACGGCGAGCGGTCCGCCCTCAGGAGGTGGCTCACGTCGATCCGGGGAGAGTCGTGGGCTGGACTGGCCGCCTGCTGGTGAGGTGGTGACGGTGGCTTCGGCAGGTCGTCGCCGACGACTCTCTCCGGCGATCTTGCGACGCGGGCTCGAGGAGGGTTCGCTCATCACGCCACCGCCTCGAAGTCGTCGACCAGCCATCGATCGGCGTTGTCCGGGTCACGGACCAGGCTGACCTTCCAGCGGAAGTGCCGCACCCGTTCGCCGAAGACAGAGGTCGCGTGGGCGTCGGCGATGACGAGTGCGGTGGCCGACTGATCGTCGATCTGGGCGACCGCGGTCCGGAGGACCTCTCCGTCGGACTTCAGCTTCGTCGTCTTCATCGTCTTGACGATGCTCTTCACGAACACCTTGTTCGACTGGGCGAAGCTCGGCGTGAGCAGACCGTCGAGTCGCTGGCGGAAGGCCTCGATGTTGTTGGAGTCATAGGTGTTCACGTTCGCCACGAAGGTGGCGGCGGCCGTCTGTACGCGGCCGCGCTCCTTCAGCTCGTCGGACAGCGACGCGTCGACCCTGCTCCCGCCGGCCGTCGTGGCGTTGCGGCTGTCGGCGTACTGAATGCTCACCAAGATCCCGACGACGATCGCCACCACGAGGGCGCACGACAGCATGACGGCCACGACCAGCCGCGCACGGTCGGAGAGGCGGGTGCGCGCCCGGGCCAGCGGGTCGTCGACGCGGCTGGTGTCTTCGTCGCTCGATCGGTCTTCGGTCACCGTGATGTCGTCGTGGCCAGTGGGCCCAGCAGGAGCCACTTCCACGAGTCCTTTCCGAGTAGTTGCTGCTGGCCACCGACCTCATGGACGTTGTCCCTAGGAGCGGACGAGGCGGCCACCAGCTTCCCCGTCTGAGGATCGTACTGGGCCACGACGGGGGTCCGGTTGTACGCCGGAGCGTTCTGGGCGCCACGCGCATTGCTCTGGGCCTGCGGCTCAGTGCACCGGGCGTCCTCGTTCATCGGCACCTCGGAGGTGTCGTTGGGGTCGCGCTGCCTGGTGTTGTAGCCGCGGTGGCACACCACGGGGTCGTGCGTGAGGACGAGGCCGAAGTGTGCGTCGTACAGCCCGGTCGTCGGGTCCTTCGCGACGACGGTGTAGCCGCCCTCGACGACATAGGGGTACAGCACGAGGATCTGTCGGATTCCCGCCACCCGCGCAGACGAGATCTCGTTGGTCGTGATCAGGTTGTTGATCAGCTCCGCCAACGCGTCCTGGTTGTCCTCGATCAGCGCCCGGACGTCGCGCGCGGCCAGGCTGCCCTTGTCGATGACGGTGCGCAGGTCCTGGTCGCTCTTGACCAAGGTGGTGCTGAAGAGCCGCAGGTCGTGCGAGAACGACCGGATCGATGACGCGCTGTCCAGCTGGGTCTGGAGCGCCACCCGGCTGTTGCTGATCAGCGCCTTCGTCACACCGAGGTTGGCGTACGCGGTCTCGATGAATGCGTTGCTCGTGTCGATGATCGTCGCCAGGTCGGGCCCAGTTCCCTCGAAGGCGGTGCCGAGCTCGTTGACCACCGTTCGGAGGTCCGCCTTGTCGACGCTTCGGATGAAGTCGTCGAGGTCGACGAGCAGCCGGGTCGCCGACAGGGGCGTCGTGGTGTCCTGGCGGGCGATCTGTGAGCCTTCCCTGAGGTAGGGCCCGTCCTCGGTCTGCGGTTGGAGATCGACGTACTGCTCCCCGATCGCGGAGCGGTTGGCAACCACGGCGACCACGTCGGAGGGAATCGTGTCCTGGCCGTTCTCGATCCCGAGGTCGGCGTACACGCCACCGTCGTTGAGCCGCAGGTCCTCCACCCGCCCCACGGAGACGCCCCGGTAGGTGACCTCGGCGCCCACGAAGATGCCGCCGGACTCGGGCAGGTCGGCTGAGACCGTGTAGGTCTCGTCGGCGAACAACCGGTCCAGCTGGGCGTACTTAGCCCCGACGTAGGAGATGCCCAGCAGCGTGATGAGGGCGAAGACCACGAGCTGGATCTTGGTGGTACGCGAGATCATTGTCTGCTCACCCCCTGCAACAACAACAGTGCGAGGTCCTGGTCGAGTCCGCGACGGGCAAACCTCTCCCGCGCGTAGTCGGGCGCGGCACGGCAGGTGGGCAGCAACGTGCAGGGGTCGACCGGCGTCGTGCCACCACCACCTGTCGTCGAACCGCCTCCGCCGCCGCACCCGGTCGGCAGCAGGCTGCAGAGCAGAGTTGCCAGGTCCTTGCACCGCTTGGAGTCAGGGAAGTTCTGGCAGAACTTCTGGACGAGCTTCTTGCACTTCGCGCTGAGCGGGTTCTTCTTGCAGAACCTCGTGATCGGCTTGGAGCATCGTGGCAGCGTCGGGTTCTTCAAGCACCTGACGACCGGGTCGAGCACCGTGGTGAGGTTGGTGACCGTCGGGGTGGTCAACGTGGGCAGGGTGGGCAATGTCGGCAGGGTGGGCAGGGTGGGCGACTGGCAGATCGGAAGCTGCGGCGCCTCCTGACACGGATCCGGCACCGACGGCGGACCGCCGAGACCGTTCAGGTTGATGTCCAGCTGAGCGGCGAGGTTGGTGTAGTCGCCCATGTGGAGGTTGCGCGCCTCGGTCGGGGTGTTGCCGATGGTGGCATCCACGAACGGGTAGGTCAGCATCACCTCGAGCGCCTTGGGGAGCGCGTCACCGGCGTTGGCGAGCTGGGTCAGGATCGGATCGAGTGCTCGGAGGTTGGCCAGCGTGTCCTGCTTGCTGGCGCGAATCACTCGGACGGCCACGGGGCTCAGCCGGTCGAGACCCCTGAGCATCTTGACCAGACCCGCGCGCTGCTGGTTGAGCACCTTCAACGCCTGGGGCAGCTGGTCGAGGGTGTTGACGATCGTCGTCTTCTGCTTCTTCAGCGCGATGGCCAGCTTGTTGACCGAGCGGATCGCAGCGATGATGTCCTGCTTGTTCTGGTCGAGCTGTCCCATGAACGTGTCGAGCTGCGTGAGGACGCTGCGAACCTGTGGCTCCCGGCCGTCGAGCGCCTTGTTGAGCTCCCGCGCGATGGTCCGCAGCTGGGCGACTCCCCCGCCGTTCAGCAGCAGCGACAGCGCGCCGAGCACCTCCTCGACCTCCGGGTTTCGACCACTGCGCGACAGCGGAATCGTGTCGCCGTCCCGGAGCTCTCCCGTCGACGCCTCGCTCGTCGGTGGCGCCAGATCGACGAACTTCTCACCCAGCAGGCTGGTCTGCCGAATCGTGGCATAGGTGTTGGCGGGCAGCTGGACGTCGCCGTTGAGGCGAACGGTCACGACCGCGGTGTAGCCGTCGAGGCTGACGTCCTCCACCTTGCCGACCGTCACCTCGTTGACCTTGACCGCGGACTGTGGGACCAGGTCGAGGACGTCGCGGAACTGGACGTCCACGGCGTAGGAGTTGTTGCCGACGTCGGCACCACCCGGCAGTGGCAAGCTGTAGACGGAGAAGTCACAGGCACTGACGGAGAACATCAGTGCGACCGCAAGGGCGACGGTGCGCAGGCAGCGGTTCACGACCCCTTCACCTCCAACAGGCCGGCCAGGCTGGTGTCGACCTTCTCCACCTCGACCGGTCCGATCTGGTCGTAGGCGAACGGCTTGCCCCGGTTCAGGCCCTGGCTCGGAAGCGCGTCGAGCACCCGCTTGATGGCGTTGCACGCGTGACCGGGGTTGCCACCCTGCTCGACGATGGCGCACAGCACCAGGGCTGGGTCGTTGGTGAGCTGGTTGACGTTCTCCCCGATGTTGCTTCGCTGGTCCAGCGTCCCCGAATTGGGGTTGTAGGCCAAGAACAGGTTGTTCAGCGCCAGCGGTGCCACGTCCAGCGTCTCCTTCAGGGCATCGCGCTGGTTGACCAGGATCCGGGTGACCTTGGCCAGGCCGTCGATGTTCTCCTTCAGAGCGCCCTTGTTGTCCTCGACGAACTGGGAGACCACGGTCAGTGCGGTGCCGAGGTTGTCGAGCGCAAGCGCCAGATCCTTGCGCTCGTCGGCTAGCAGCCCGGCCACGTTGGCGAGCCGCTTGTTGAACGAGCGGATCGACGAGTCGTTGCGGGCCAGCATCCCCACGAACCGGTTGAGCTGGGTGACCGTGGCGAACAGCTCTTCCCGGTTGTCGGCGAGGGTCCCCGTGAACTTGCCGAGATCTTCGATCGTCTGGTGCATCTGGGCGCCGTGGCCCTTGAGGTTGTCCGCCGAGACCCCGATCAGGTTGTCGAGCGCGCCGTCCTTGTTCGCGCCGGTTGGCCCCAGCGCGACGCTGAGGTCGTCCAGGCTCTGGTAGATCGTGTCCAGCTCGACCGGTGTCGCCGTCCGGTCCAGGTCGAGGACCGCGTGGTTCTCCAGCGTCGCGCCTCCGCTGTAGACCGGCGTGAGCTGCACGAAGCGGTCACCCACGATGGCCGGAGAGATGATGACGGCCTTGGCGTCGGCCGGCACCTCGTAACGACGTTCGTACGTCATGGTCACCTTGACCCGGTCGCCCTGCGGTTCGATCGAGTCGACCTCCCCGACGCGTACGCCGAGGATGCGGACCTCCGACCCGGGGTACAGCGCTACGGTGCGGGGGAAGTACGCCGTCAGCTCGTTGGTGGCAGGCGCCGGCCGCATCGTGACCAGCAACGCGGCGAGGACCGCGAGCAGGAGAACCGCCACGATCACCTTCGGGACGGCGACCAACCGGTCGATGACGGGAGACTTGGCAGCCATGTCAGTTGCCTCCCGCGTTCGCCAGGGCAGGCACCGGAGGAAGGTTCTGCACGAACGTGTCGAACCACGGACCGCTTCCGAGGGTGTTGGCGAAGACCCGGTAGAAGGGAGCCATCAGGCGCAGGCTGTCGTCGAGCTGGTCCTGTCGGGCGTTCAGCAGGTCAACCACGTTGTCGAGGTGGTTCAACGCCGGTTTCAGATCGGCGCGGGTGTCCTCGACGAGCCCGGTGAGCTGCTTGGACAGCCGCACGGTCGAGACGAGCAGGTCATGGATCGCCTGACGCCGGGCGTACACCGCCTGGAGCAGGACGTCGCCGTCCTTGAACAGCTGCTTGAGGTTGGCGTTGCGATCGGCGAGCACCTTGGACACCTTGGCCGCATTGGTCAGCAAGGTGTTGAGCTGCTGGTCGCGCGCCGCGACGTTCCGGCTGAGCCGCGAGAGCCCACGCAGGCTCGACTGCACCTCGTCGGGGGTGTCGCGGAACGTGTCCGCGAGGGTGTTGAGCGACTGCGCGAGCTGACCTGTCTTGATCCGCTGCTCGGTCTGGGCCAGACCGCTGAACGCCTCGACCACGTCGTACGGCGAAGCTGTCCGGGCGAGCGGGATCTCCGAGTCCGGGTCGAGCTGACCGGTCCCGGCGGGTTCGAGGGCGAGGAACATCGCGCCGAGCAACGTCTTCACCCTGATCGAGGCGCCGGTCTCGGTGCCGAAGTCCGTGCCCTTGTCGATCCTGAAGCGCACCAGGACATGGCCGTCGTCGAGGGTGATGTCCTCGACCTGCCCGACGCGGACCCCTGCGATCCTGACCTCGTCGTTGACCTTCAGGCCGCCGGCCTCGCTGAACTGTGCGTAGTAGACGTCACCACCGCCGATCAGCGGAAGCTGCTCGGCACGGAAGGCGGCCAGCATGAACAAGGCGATCGCAACCAGACCGGCGGCGCCGATCGTCACAGGGTTTCGCTCACGGAAAGGCTTCATCCCAGATCACACCTCGCCGTCCCGGTGTTGTAGTCGATCGGAATGGTGATCTGTCGATTGGCGACGTTCGGCAAGGTGATCTTGCCGCGGAAGTTGCACACGTAGAAGTTGAACCATGAGCCGTAGCTGGCGGTGCGTCCGATCTTCTGAAGCTTGAGCGGCAGGATCTGCAGCGCCTTGTCGAGCTCGGGACGGTTCCTGTCAAGGTTCTGCGCCAGCCGGCGCAGCTGCCCGATGTCGCGCGTCAACGGCTCTCGGGCCTGGTCGACCAGGTCGGCCGTCTGGACCGACAGCGTCGAGATGTCGTTGAGAGAACCGAGGATCGCCTTGCGGTCGTCCTTGAGGCCCGAGACGAACTGCTGGAGCTGCACGATCAGGCTGGACAGCTCCTTGTCGCGGTCGCCGAGGATCACCAGGACGTCGTTCAGGTTGTTGATCAGCTCGCCGACGATCTGGTCCCGGTCGGCGAGAGCGTTGGTCACCGACGCCGTGGATTGCAGCAGGCTCTCGACCGTGCCGCCCTCACCCTGGAACACCTGGATGATCTCGTAAGACAGCTTGTTGATGTCGGCGGGCGACAAGGCCGCGAACAGCGGCTTGAACCCGTTGAAGAGCACGGTCAGGTCGAGTGCCGGGGCGGTGCGTTCGAGCGGGATCGTGTCGCCGCCGCTCAAGACCTCGTCGGACCCGGAGCCCTGGGTCAAAGCGATGTAGCGCTGACCGACGAGGTTGCGATAGCGGATGGTGGCGTTGGTGGCCTGGTTGAGCTCGGAGTCGGAGTCCACGTCGAAGCTGACCAGTGCGTAGTTGCGGTCGTAGATGTCGATGCTCTTCACGGTCCCGACCCGCACCCCGGAGATCCGTACGTCATCCCCGGTGTTGAGCCCGGTGGCGTCGCTGAAGACAGCCTTGTAGGGCGTCGAGTCGCCGAATGTGATGTTGCCGATGGTGATGACGAGTAGTCCGGTCGCCAGCGACGTGACGACCATGAAGATCGTCAGCTTCACGGCGTCGGACGCGGTCTTGGCGTCGAGGAGCTTCATCGCAGGCTCACCTCCGTTCCTCGTGAGATGGGTCCCAGCAGCAACGTGGCGATGTCAGGGACCTGGTCGGGGTCGGTCCGCATCACCGGCCCCGCCAGCGCGTTGACCAGACGTTGCTCGGCGAGCGTGCCGGAGTAGCCGGAGGTCAGGTCGTAGCTCGGCGCGGTCCGGTACTTGCCGTGACCGGTCTCGACACCGTCGTCCACGGTCCTGGGCGGGGGTTGCGGGCCGGGGTTCGCCTGGGAGTACGGCGGGTTGGGGAGGGTCTCGCAGTGCGGTCCGTTGTTCGCGCCGTACCTCGGGTCGTCGGCCGGGGTGTAGCCGGTCGGCTGCTTCTTGATCGTCTCGAGGGTGATGTGCAGGGTGTAGTTGCGGTAGGCCTCGCTCATGTGCGGGATCCAGTTGGCCATCCCCTCGGCCAGGCACGGATACTCCGGCGCGTAGTCCGCCAACGCATCCAACGTCGGCAGGGAGACCTGGCCAAGCCGGATGATGTTGTCCCCATTGGCCTGCAAGAAGTCCCTCGTGGTGTCAGAGAACCCCGCCACGTCATCGAACAACGCCGCCAGCTGCTCCTGCTGATCCACCACCGTGTTACCCGTGACCACCTGGTTGTCCAACGTCGCCGCCACATCCGGCAACACGTCCCGATACAGATCCGACACCTTCGCCAACAACCGCAGATCCCGAACCATCGACGGCACCAACGGATTGAGCTGCTTCAGATACGAGTCCAACCGCACCAGGTTGTCCCCCAGCCGCTCCCCACGACCCTCCAACGCCGTCGACAACGCATTCAACGTGTACGACAGCTTCGCCGGCTCCACCGCCGTCAACAACGGATAGGAGTCGTTGAGAACCTGCTCCACCTCGATCGACACCGACGTCTCACGAATCACGTCCCCCGCAGCAATCGGCCTCGGCGACGCATCCGCAGGAATGTCCAGCTCCACATACTTCTCACCGAACAACGTCTTCGGCAGAATCCGCGCCGTCACGTTCGACGGGATCGACCCCACCTCACCAGGAGACAACGCCACATCCAACCGAGCCCCATCACCCACCGACTCGATCGACCGCACCTCCCCCACAATCACCCCACGCACCTTCACATCCGCATGCGTCGGCAACTGCAAACCCGCCCGCGGCGTCGTCACATCCACATGAACCACGTCCACGAACGTCTTGTTGAACACCGCGTACGTCATGAAGCCCCCCGACACCAGGAGCCCCACGAACGCGACACCGAGGACCCGGAGTCGGAGCAGCGAGGGGTATCTCGACAGGGACAGACGCACACTAACCCGCCAACCTCACCGTCGTGGTCGTGCCCCAGATCGCCATGGAGAGGAACAGGTCGATGACGTTGATCGCGACGATCGAGGTCCGCACGGCACGCCCGACGGCAACGCCGACGCCGGCCGGACCGCCGGAGGCGTGGTAGCCGTGGTAGCAGTGGATCAAGATCACGACCACGGCGAAGATCAGCACCTTGCCGAAGGACCACAACACGTCGCCCGGCGGCAAGAAGAGGTTGAAGTAGTGGTCATAGGTGCCCGGACTCTGCCCGTAGAAGGTGGTCACCACCAATCGGGTCGCGAAGTACGACGAGAGCAGTCCGACGATGTAGAGCGGGATGACCGCGATCAGGCCGGCGATGATCCGGGTGGTCACGAGGAACGGAAGGGACGGGATCGCCATGACCTCGAGGGCGTCGACCTCCTCGCTGATCCGCATGGCGCCGAGCTGGGCGGTGAAACCACATCCCACGGTCGCTGCGAGCGCGATCCCCGCGACCAGAGGGGAGATCTCCCTGGTGTTGAAGTACGCCGAGACGAAGCCCGAGAACAACGCCGTGCCGATCTGGTTGAGAGCGGCATAGCCCTGGAGGCCGACCTCCGTGCCGGTGAAGAACGCCAGGGCCGTGATGACACCGACCGTGCCGCCGATGACGGCCAGGGCGCCGGAGCCCAGTGTGACCTCGGCGAGCAGCCGCCAGATCTCCTTCTTGTAGCGGCCGATGACGCGCGGCGTCCAGGCCAGGGCACGCAGGTAGAAGGCGAGCTCGCTGCCCAGGTTGTCGAGGGCTGACAGGGGTCGCTGGTAGACCGACTTGATGGAGGCCATCCTCAGCCGCCCTTCGGTGGGACCAGCTGGAAGTAGACGGCGCTCATCACGAAGTTGGCGATGAACAGGAGGATGAACGTGATGACGACGGACTCGTTGACCGCGTCACCCACTCCTTTGGGCCCTCCGCCGGCGTTCATCCCCTTGTAGCAGGCGACGATGGCGGCGATCAGCCCGAAGACCAGCGCCTTGACCATGCCCTGCCAGAGGTCGGGTAACTGAGCCAGCGCCGTGAACGACGCCAGATAGGCCCCTGGTGTGCCGCCTTGCAGGATGACGTTGAAGAAGTACCCGCCGATCACACCCACGACGCTGACGAGTCCGTTGAGGAACACCGAGACAAGCATGCACGCCAGCACCCGGGGCACGACGAGTCGCTGGATCGGGTCGATGCCGAGCACCATCATGGCGTCGAGCTCTTCGCGGATCTTGCGGGCGCCGAGGTCGGCGCAGATGGCTGATCCGCCGGCTCCGGCGATGAGCAGCGAGGTGGCGATCGGGACCGGCCTCGCGCACCACGGCCAGCACAGCAGCCGATCCGGTGAAGGACTGCGCGCCGAACTGCTTGATCAGGCCCCCGACCTGCAACGCGATGACGGCGCCGAACGGGATCGCGACCAGGGCCGCGGGGACGATGGTGACCGACGCCACGAACCACGCCTGCTGCAGGAACTCGCGCAGCTGGAAGGGACGACGAAAGACCCCGCGCATCACGTCGAGGCCGAACGCAAAGAGCGTGCCACTTGCGCGCAGCGGCGCAGTGGCACGACCCATGGTCGTACTGCTCACGGAGTCATCACCATCTGCGGCTCGAACGACCCTGGCGGCGGGGAGACGCCGTTGTCGCGGCACCACGCTCCTGGCTCACGCTGGGTGGAGCGGGGTTGGCCGTCGGAAGGTTCGAGCTGCAGCGGGATCGGCGGCAGCGGAGGAAGCTCCTGTCCCTCCTCGGCGGCAAGGTCGTCGGCGTCCTTTTCCTCCGACATGCCGATCGGGCCGATCCGTTGGGCGTTGAGGAACTGCCGGACGACCGGCTCCTCGCTGGAGAGCAGCATCTCGCGGGGGCCGAACATGGCGAGGTGCTTGTGGTAGAGGAGGCCGATGTTGTCAGGCACCGTGCGCGCGGTGTTGATGTCGTGCGTGACGATCAACATGGTGGCCTCGATCTGGGCGTTGAGGTCCACGATGAGCTGGTTGAGGAACGAGGTGCGCACGGGATCGAGACCGGAGTCGGGCTCGTCGAAGAGAACGATCTCCGGGTCCAGCACCAAGGCTCGTGCCAGTCCGGCGCGCTTACGCATCCCGCCGGAGATCTCACCGGGCAGCTTGTACTCCGCACCGACCAGCCCGACGAGCTCCATCTTCTCCATCACGATCTGACGGATCTCCGACTCAGACTTCTTGGTGTGTTCGCGCAGCGGGAAGGCGACGTTGTCGTACAGATGCATGGAGCCGAACATCGCGCCGTCCTGGAACAGCACCCCGAAGAGCTTGCGGACCTCGTAGAGGTCGCGTTCGCTGCAGGTAGCGATGTCGACGCCTTCGATGTGGACGTGGCCGCGGTCGGGCTTGAGCAGTCCGATCAGCACCTTGAGGAAGACAGACTTGCCGGTCCCTGAGGGACCCAGCATCACGCAGATCTCACCGGCGGGGACGGTGAGGCTCACATCGCCCCAGATGAGCTGCTTGCCGAAGGACTTGGTCAGTCCGTCGACTTTGATCTCGACTCCCACTGAAGCCCTCCCTAGCACGCCTCATGAGTCAAACGACCTGCGCAGCCTGAGGTTACGCGGGAGTTCGCCTGGCCGCACCGCGACGCAGCACCGGTGCAACCTCGTCGACCCCCGGTGCGAGTGCGTGCCTGTGGCATCAGTCCCGCACAGTCTGCCCGAAGACTGCCTTGATGGGAAGGATGGGAGGTATGCCGGTCTGTCGCCGGAGCACCGACGACGGCCTGGCCCGAGCGGAGAAACGCTCAGGGCGGTCACCGTTGTCGGTGACCGCCCTGAGCGATCGTGCGTGGTGGCGGCGCTGCCCCGCAGGGCACGCCGCGTCACGTCACTTGAGGCTGACGGAGGCGCCGGCGGCCTCGAGGGCCTCCTTGGCCTTGTCCGCTGCTTCCTTCGTGACCTTTTCCAAGATCGGCTTGGGAGCACCCTCGACCAAGTCCTTGGCCTCCTTGAGACCGAGGCTGGTGAGCGAGCGCACCTCCTTGATGACCTGGATCTTCTTGTCGCCGGCCGACTCGAGGACGACATCGAACTCGTCCTGCTCCTCGGCGGCCTCCGCCGTGCCGCCGGCAGCGGGGGCGCCGGCTGCGGCGACCGCGACCGGGGCGGCTGCGGTGACGCCGAAGGTGTCTTCGAACTGCTTCACGAACTCGCTGAGCTCGAGGAGGGTCATCTCCTTGAACGCGTCGAGGAGCTCGTCGGTGGTGAGCTTCGCCATGGTGGCGTTCCTTCCCTGTTGCTGGATGTGCTGGTCCGGTGCAGTGAGCACGCGGCCGCGATCGGGTGGTGGTCGGTCCGGGAGCGTCAGCCCTCGGTGGTCTCCGCTGCTGTCTCGTCGGAGTCTGCTGACTGCTCAGCAGGCTCGTCGGTGACGGCCTCGGCCGGCGCCGCTTCCTCGCTCACTGCACCCTCAGGGGCAGCGACCTCGGCTTCGACAGCGGTGTCCTCCGAAGGGGCCGGCTCGCCGGCACCGCCTCCGAGGATCGACGGGTCCTGCTCGGCCTTCGCCTGCAGGGCGCCAGCAAGGCGGGCGGCCTGGGACAGCGGGGCGTTGAGCAGGAAGACGGCGTTCTGCAGTGACGCCGTGAGCGCGCCCGCGAGCTTGGCGAGGAGAACCTCGCGCGACTCGAGGTCGGCGATCTTGGCGATCTCGGCGGGGGTGAGCGGCTTGCCGTCCAGCACGCCCCCCTTGATGACGAGAGGTGAGTTGGCCTTGGCGAAGTCACGCAGACTCTTCGCTGCCTCGACCGCGTCGCCCTTGATGAAGGCGATCGCGGACGGTCCTTGGAGCAGGTCGTGGAAGCCCTCGACACCGGCTTCCTCGGCAGCGATCTTCGTCAGCGTGTTCTTCACCACGGCGTAGCTGGCGTTCTCACCGAGGGCGCGCCGCAATTCCTGCAGCTGCTTCACGGTGAGTCCGCGGTACTCGGTCAGCACAGCACCACCTGAGCTGCGGAACTCGTCCACCAGCTCTGCGACGGCTGCTGCCTTGTCCGGCCGCGCCATGGGTCCTCCTTAGGGGAACACGTCAGGTCACGAAGACCGGTCGTTCCCGGCACCCACAGCAACAAAAAACGCCCCATGCAGGCGCACGGGGCGAAACTCTCGACAACTGAGTTCGTTCCAGTTCACCTGCGCGGGCCGCCCGCTGTGCGGGGCCTTCGACCGACTCGGTGTTGCAGGTGAGTCGGTGACCGACGGTCTTCGGTGGAATCAGCGTACGGGGTACGAGGCCCGGTGACCAAATTGGCGACCTCCGTCACCCGCCGAGTCTGAACTCACCGACCTCGTCGGCCGGAGGGGCCTTGATCACGACATCCTCGCCGTAGTCGGAGAAGTGAGCCTCGAACGCTCCGGCAGCGGCCAGGTCGACCTTGATCTCGATCGGCAGGTTGGCGTCGTCGACGAAGAGGTCGCTGGTGACTGACTTCGGCAGCCCCAGGCTCGACGTGTCCTGCCCCTTGAACACCGGGTTGTTCTCAACATCTCCGCGGTGTCGACGGTGACCACGTAGTGGTGGGCGGAGACTCCGTCGACGGTCTCTTCGCCCTTGTCCTCGAACGACGTCACGCCATCGAGGTAGGCCGCGAAGTTGCCCGGGTTGGCGGCCTGAAAGATCTGGCTGATCGGGTTCGTCGGGTCGGAGACGTCGATCTTCATCCACGGCTTGCCGCCGGGGCCGGACAGCGCCCCGCCGGCGACGTAGAGCACTTGGTCGACCACGCGCAGCCGGAGCTTCTCGCTCCCGACGTCCGCTGAGAAGTCGAACGCTGGTGTCTGCGGGGTGTCGAGATGGGCGACGTCGCCGGACAAGGTCATCGACTGGCCCTGGGACTCGACCGTCGCCTCGACGTGGGCGGACCCGGCGGCCGCCTGCGCGACCCGGATCTCCTCGGCGACGTTGTCCTTCGTCAGGGTGGCGCCCGAGGCCGTGTCCCTGGACGCGGTCGTCGCGTCCGACTGCCCCGCAGAGCTGTCGCTGCAGGCCGCCAAGGCGCCGAGCACGATGACGGCCAGGGCTGCTGACGCGATCCGTCGCGTGATCATTCGATGTCCCCTCCGGGTGGTGGCCGGGCCGGTACGTGGTGGTCCAGGTTGTCCAGCGTACGAGCCGAGCCCAAAGGGCTGGCCGGGGACGACGAACGCCCGGCCAGGAGGCCGGGCGTTCGTGATGAGCTCAGCTGTCAGGCCTCGGCGGCGGCATCCGCTGAGGCGAGGTTGCGCGTCCGGTTCGGGTCGACCGGGATACCGGGGCCCATCGTGGTCGAGAAGGTGACCTTGCGCAGGTAGCGGCCCTTGGAGCTGGCCGGCTTGAGTCGCAGCACCTCGTCGAGGGCGGCCGCGTAGTTCTCGACGAGCTGCTCGGTGGAGAACGACGCCTTGCCGATGATGAAGTGCAGGTTCGCATGCCGGTCGACACGGAACTCGATCTTGCCGCCCTTGATGTCGGACACGGCCTTGGCGACGTCTGGCGTCACCGTGCCGGTCTTCGGGTTGGGCATCAGGCCACGCGGGCCGAGGACACGGCCCAGACGGCCGACCTTGCCCATCATGTCGGGCGTGGCGACGACGGCGTCGAAGTCCAGCCAGCCACCGTTGACCTTGTCGATCAGCTCGTCGCCACCGACGACATCGGCACCGGCGTTACGGGCCTCCTCGGCCTTGTCGGCGTTGGCGAAGACGAGAACCCTGGCCGTCTTGCCGGTGCCGTGCGGGAGGTTGACCGTGCCGCGGACCATCTGATCGGCCTTGCGGGGGTCCACGCCGAGCCGCATCGCGACGTCGACGGTGCTGTCGAACTTGGTCTTGCCACTGGACTTGGCAAGCTTCACGGCCTCGACGGGCGCGTACAGCGTGTCCTTGTCGATTCCTTCAGCGGCGGTCTTGTAGGCCTTGCTGCGCTGCATGACTGGTTCCTTTCTCGGATGTCACCAGGTGTGGTCTGTCGGGCCAGCGCGGCCCTGCCACGTTCTGCTGGGTGTGTTGCGGTGATGTGTTAGCTGGTCTCGCCGATTCTTGGGTGGCTTGTCGAACCGGAGCCGGCGACTCCGTCGCCAGGTCCGTCCATCAGCGGTCGACGGTGATGCCCATCGAACGAGCCGTGCCCTCCACGATCTTCATCGCGGCGTCGACGTCGTTGGCGTTCAGGTCGGGCATCTTGGTCGTCGCGATCTCGCGTACCTGCTCACGGTTGATCCTGCCGACCTTGTCGGTGTGCGGCGTCGACGAGCCCTTCTGCAGGCCGGCGGCCTTCTTGATGAGCTCAGCGGCCGGCGGCGTCTTGGTGATGAACGTGAACGTGCGGTCTTCGTAGATGGTGATCTCGACCGGGATCACGTTGCCACGCATCGCTTCGGTCGCGGCGTTGTAGGCCTTGCAGAACTCCATGATGTTCACACCGTGCGGACCGAGTGCGGTACCGACCGGAGGAGCAGGAGTTGCCGCGCCGGCCTGCAGCTGCACCTTGACGAGCGCGGCGATCTTCTTCTTGGGAGGCATTCTCAGGGTTCCTTGATTCTTTCGGGTGATGCGGATCTTCTCGGGTGGCTGGCCTCGCCAGCAAGCTGGCTGCGGCCCATTCAGAAAGCCTGTGTCGGAGCGGAGCCCGCCTCAGACCTTCTGAATCTGCGTGAAGCTCAGTTCGACGGGGGTCTCTCGTCCGAAGATCTCCACCAGCGCCTTCACACGCTGGGCGTCGATGTTGATCTCGGTGATCGTGGCGTGCAGCGTCGCGAACGGGCCGTCCACGACCATCACGGAGTCGCCGGCGTAGAAGTCGGTGAACTCCACCTTCTTCTGCTTGGTCTGGGTCGGCGACGCGGCGGCCTCGGCCTCCTCGACGACAGCCGGGGCCAGCATCGCCTCGACCTCCGCCAGGCTCAGCGGCACTGGCTGGTGGCTGTGACCGACGAAGCCGGTCACCGACGGGCGTGTGCCGAACCGCTGACCAGGACTCGTCGGTGAGATCCATCCGGACCAGCACGTAGCCGGGCAGCACGGTGCGGCTGATCTGACGACGCTGGCCGTTCTTGACCTCCCAGACGTCCTCTTGGGGCACGTGGACCTCATAGATGAAGTCCTCCATGTTCAGCGAGGTGATCCGGTTCTCGAGGTTGGTCTTGACCCGCTTCTCCATGCCTGAGTAGGTGTGGATCACGAACCAGTCACCTGGCTTGGAGCGCAGCGCCTGGCGGAACTCCTCGAGCGGATCGACAGCGGGCGCGTCGATGTCGTCAGCGTCGGCGGCCTCAGCGTCGGCGGCCTCAACGTCGTCGGCCTCAACGTCGTCGGCCTCAGCGTCGTCGGTCGTTGCCGCTGCGTCGACGCCTGGCTGCTCCTCGCCCGCGGACACCGGCTCAGCATCGTCGGTCGACTCGTCGGGGACCTGTGACTCCGGGCTTGCGGTCGCGACGTCCTCGGACGCGCTCGACCCGTCGTCGGCCTGGTCGAGCGACGGCTGTGCGTCGCTCTCGACCTCGGCGCTCGACGTCGACACGTCCTCGTCCACCTCGACTGCCGAGATGGCTTGCTCGTTCGACACAGATGGCTCCGTCACTGTTGGTTCACTGTCTGGGTTCATGGGTTCTGCTCGGCTCCTACGCCGGTGGCTCAGCCGAAGATCGAGAAGGCGGCCTTGTTGAACACGAAGTCCAGCACCGACACGATGGCGATCATGAAGATCACGAAGACGAGCACCACGGCGAAGTAGGTGACCAGCGCGTCGCGGGTCGGCCAGATGACCTTGCGCAGCTCAGCGATCACCTGCCGGAAGAAGAGGGCGGGACTGATCCGGCCGCTGCCGCTGGGTCGACGCTCACCCGATGAGCTCGTGGAGCGGATCTCCGTCACGGTTCTGCCTTCCTGACCTGTCGCTGTGTCGCGGGCTGCCTGTGCATGTCGTTGGGTCCTGCTGGGTGATGCCTATGTCGCAGGGCAGGAGGGACTCGAACCCCCAACCGCCGGTTTTGGAGACCGGTGCTCTGCCAATTGAGCCACTGCCCTTCGCGTGACAGACCAGTCCGTGGGAACGACGCCTTGGGGTGCGCCTCGCCCGGACTGACCCGGTTGGACTGGGTCACGGGCACACGAACAAGAGGTGCATCTGCCACCAAGGAGTCGAGTGTACGGGGTGGCCCCCGCCTCAGTCGAACTCGACAAGACACCCACGGGCGCCGACGCCCGGACCGGGGGTGCGAGGATGGCCTCATGAGCGTGTCCACTGCCGCTGACGGCCTGTCCACCACCCCTCCGCGACGCCGGGTCTCCCAGCGGATCGGCAGCATCGCCGAGTCTGCCACGTTGGCTGTCGACGCCAAGGCCAAGGCCCTGAAGGCGGCCGGACGGCCGGTGATCGGCTTCGGCGCCGGCGAGCCCGACTTCGCGACCCCCGACTACATCGTCGAAGCGGCCGTCGAGGCGGCTCGCGACCCTCGCAACCACCGCTACACGCCGGCGGGCGGGTTGCCGGAGCTCAAGGAAGCGATCTGCGCCAAGACGGTCCGTGACTCGGGATATCAGGTCACCCCGAGTCAGGTGTTGGTCACCAACGGAGGCAAGCAGGCTGTCTACGAGGCGTTCGCGACCCTTCTCGACCCCGGCGACGAGGTGATCCTGCCGGCGCCGTACTGGACGACCTATCCCGAGGCGATCGCACTGGCCGGGGGCACGACGGTCCCGGTGCTGGCCGATGAGACACAGGACTACCTGGTGACGGTCGAACAGCTCGAGGCGGCGCGCACCGATCGAACCAAGGTGTTGCTGTTCTGCTCACCGTCCAACCCCACCGGCTCGGTGTACTCCCGCGAGCAGGTGGTGGCGATCGGCACGTGGGCGCTCGAGCACGGCATCTGGGTCGTGACGGACGAGATCTACGAGCACCTGACGTACGCCGGAGCCGAGTTCTCCTCGATTGCGGTCGAGGTGCCGGACCTCGCTGACACCTGCGTGGTGCTCAACGGGGTCGCCAAGACGTATGCGATGACGGGGTGGCGCGTGGGATGGATGTTGGGGCCGACCGACGTCGTGAAGGCCGCCACCAACCTCCAGTCGCACGCCACCTCCAACGTCTCCAACGTCTCGCAGCGGGCTGCGATCGCCGCGGTCACCGGCGACCTGTCCGCCGTGGAGAGGATGCGCGAGGCCTTCGACCGTCGGCGCCAGACCATGGTGGCCATGCTCAACGACGTGCGGGGATTCGTCTGCCCCGAGCCCAAGGGTGCCTTCTACGCGTACCCCTCGGTCAAGGAGGCGCTCGGCCGCGACATCAGCGGCCGGACCGCCGAGTCGTCGATCCAGCTGGCCGAGATCATTCTCGACGAAGTCGAGGTCGCGGTCGTACCCGGAGAAGCCTTCGGAAGCCCGGGCTATCTCCGGCTGTCATACGCGTTGGGCGACGACGACCTTGTCGAAGGGGTCGGGCGCATCCAGAAGCTGCTCGCCTGATCCGGTCGCGAGCGTGATGACCGGGAAGGCCGGCGAGGGCCGAGGAGAGAGCCGACGGTCCCTGGCGTCGCTGCCGAAGGCCCACCTTCACCTGCACTTCACCGGCTCGATGCGCCACGGCACCGTGCTCGAGCTCGCCGCGCAGCAAGGGCTCCGGCTGCCGGAGGCGTTGACGGAGGACTGGCCACCGCACCTCTCGACGGCGGACGAAAAGGGCTGGTTCCGCTTCCAGCGGCTGTACGACATCGCTCGATCGGTGCTGAAGGACGAGGCCGGTGTACGTCGGCTCGTGCATGAGGCGGCCGAGGACGATGCGCGTGAGGGGTCCCGTTGGCTGGAGATCCAGGTGGACCCGAGCGGATACGCCGCCGGGTTCGGCGGGATCACCGCGTTCACCGATCTGGTCCTCGATGCCGCGCGGGACGCCTCGACCTCGACAGGGGTGCATGTCGCGGTGGTGATCGCCGCCAACCGGACCCGCCACCCCCTGGACGCACGCACCCTGGCCCGCCTTGCGGCCCAGTACGCCGGCCGGGGTGTCGTCGGCTTCGGCCTCTCCAACGACGAGCGGCGGGGCGAGGCGCTGTCGTTCGCCAAGGCTTTCGAGATCGCAGGGCGGGCCGGGCTGATCGCGGCTCCGCACGCAGGGGAGCTGTGCGGCCCGGAGAGTGTCTGGTCCTGCCTGGACGGCCTGGGAGCGCGGCGTGTCGGTCACGGCGTGCGGTCGATCGAGGACCCGCAGCTGGTTGCCCACCTCGCGGATGCGGGCATCACCTGCGAGGTCTGCCCGACCTCCAACGTCGCGCTGGGTGTCTATCCCGACCTCGACGCGGTGCCGCTACGCAAGCTCTTCGACGCCGGTGTTCCTATCGCGCTCGGAGCCGATGACCCTCTGCTGTTCGGCACCCGCCTGCTGGCTCAGTACGAGGCGGCCCGGGACCAGCAGGGCTTCGACGACGCCGGGCTCGCCGAGCTGGCCCGAATGTCGATCCGGGCGTCCGCGGCACCCGACGACGTACGCCGGCAGCTGCTGGCTGACGTCGATGTCTGGCTCGCGACGCCACCTCCGTCGACCTGATCTCCCGGTCGCTGCAGCGGCCGGACCCGTACCGCGCCAAGCGGTTCCGGGTTACGGTGAGGCGAAGGGACCGGCTTGCGCCCCCTCTTCGAGTCCCACCGAAGCCCCCGCGGCGAGGGCCGAGACCAGGAGGACAGCGACTCCATGCCCCGTCTGAAGTGGATCGCCCTGAGCGGAGTGTTCCTGTTCGTCGCCTGTCTCGTCGTCGGATTCATCCCCACCCACGCAGATGACGGCCGCAACTGCGGATCTGTCCTCGGACCGGGTCGGCGTACCAGTCAGATCTGTCGTGACGTGCGGGAGGGCTGGGTGCCCTTCGTGATCGCGCTGTTGGCGCTCGCCGTCGTCTTGTTGTTGTGGGCCTTGGTCCTCTGGTGGAGGCGAGCCAAGTCCGCCGACGAGGAAAGGATGCTGCCGTGACAGCTGTGACCGGCGGTCGATGGCGTCTCCTTGCATGAGGGACCACGACGTGTCAGCCGGACCTGCCGCCGACCTGCACCACTACCTGCAGGAGGTACGGGAGAACCTGCTGCGGGCGCTGGACGGGTTGAGCGACTACGACGTACGCCGGCCGGTGACGCCGAGCGGCACCAACCTGCTCGGGCTCGTCAAACACGTCGCCGGAGTGGAGCTCGCCTATCTCGGTGACTCGGTGGGGCGGCCGTCGCCCGTGAGCCTCTCCTGGGTCGACGACGGCTCGATCTGGGACGGCGCCGACATGTGGGCGACCGCAGAGCAGTCACGCGAGGAGATCGTGGGGCTCTACCGCACGGCCTGGCGGCACTCCGACGAGTCGATCGCCGAGCTGGATCTGAACGCCGCTGCGCAGGTGTCGTGGTGGAAGCCCGCGCGACGCGACACGACGTTCGGGCATCTGCTCGTGCGGGTGGTTGCCGAAACCGCCCAGCACGCGGGGCACGCCGACATCATCCGAGAGCTGATCGACGGCCGCGGCGGCCGCGACCACGACGACGCCGGCGACGAGGAGTGGTGGGCTTCCTACGTCGAGCGCGTCCAGGCTGCCGCCGACGCCTACCGGCCGGGCTGAGCCGACAGGCTGATCCGCTGAGCTGGTCCGCCGCGCTGATCCGCCGCGCTGGGCCACCCCGGCGAAGGGCGGCGGTCAGCACGACGCGGCGCCGAGCACCGAGCGCGGAGGCCGCCCCGCGACACCGTCAGCCGACCAGTGTCGGAAGACGACCCGCCCAAGCCACCCGAAACCGCCGTATGCCGACCAGTGTCGGAAGACGACCCGGCCAAGCCACCCGAACCCGCCGTATGCCGACCAGTGTCGGAAGACGACCCGCCCAAGGCCACCCCGAACCACCGTATGCCGACCAGTGTCGGAAGACGACCCGGCGTGACAGCCGCCCGCGCGACCACCGTCTGCCGACCAGTGTCGGAAGACGACCCGGCGGAAACCGCCCCGCGACACCGTCAGCCGACCAGTGTCGGAAGACGACCCGGCTGACACCGCCCGGCGCCACCGTCAGCCGACCAGTGTCGGAAGACGACCCGGCCGGAAACCGCCCCGCGAAACCGCCGTCATGCCGACCAGTGTCGGAAGACGACCCGGCCAAGCCACCCGAAACCGCCGTCTGCCGACCAGTGTCGGAAGACGACCCGGCCAAGCCACCCGAACCCGCCAATGCCGACCAGTGTCGGAAGACGACCCGGCCAAGCCACCCGCAACCACCACCCGGAGCTACCATCCGGAGCCGCCACCCGACAGAAGGCGGCCGCCAGGGATCAGCTCAGAGGGCGCAGCCGACGAGGACGGGCTCGGGGTGCAGCTCGATGCCGAACCGCGACCGCACGCCGTCGCGCACCTCGGCCGCCAGGGCCAACAGGTCAGCCGTCCGCGCGTCACCACGGTTGGTCAGCGCCAACGTGTGCTTGGTCGACAAGCTCGCCACCGCTGTGCCGTAGCCCTTGGCGAAGCCGGCGTGCTCGACCAGCCAGGCCGCGCTGGTCTTCACCGACCCGTCGGGCTGCGGGTACGCCGGAGCCCCGTCCGGCACCTCGTCGGCAGCCACGAAAGGATTGGTGAAGAACGAGCCGGCACTCCAGGTGTCGTGGTCGGCCGGGTCCAAGACCATGCCCTTCCCACGCCGCAGCGCCAGCACGGCGTCACGGACGCGAGCCGAGGCCACACGCTCTCCGACCTCGACCCCCAGCGAGCGGGCCAGCTCGGCGTACTCGACCGGTGCCCCGAGGTCGCCCGGACGCAGCTGGAACGTGACGGCCCCGACGACGTAGCGGCCGGGATGCTGCTTGAACACGCTGCTCCGGTAGGCGAACGCACAGTCTGCGTTGAACATCGTCCTGGTACGTCGTTCGAGCCGGTCGTAGACGTGAACCTGGGCGACGGTCTCGGCGATCTCCTGGCCGTACGCGCCGACATTCTGGATCGGAGTACCGCCGACCGTTCCGGGGATGCCAGACAGCGCCTCGAACCCGATCCACTCCGAGGACACCGCTGTCGCCACCAGGTCGTCCCAGTTCTCACCCGCCTCGACGACCACCTCCACGCCGCCACAGGCGTCACCGCCGATGTCGACACCAGCGGTGCCGACGCGCACGACCGTGCCGGCGAAGCCCTCGTCCGCGACCACCACGTTGCTGCCGCCGCCCAGCACCAGAACGGGCTCGCCGGACTCGTCACAAGACGCCACCACGTCATACAGCTCACCTCGGCTGGTGACCTCGACGAATCGGCTGGCTGGACCACCGAGCCGCAACGTCGTCCAGTCCGCCAGCCGTTCGTCCGTCCGGGTCTGTGCGCTCAACAGCGCACCGTGGCCTTGCTCATCCCGAGCACCTTCTGGTCGGCGTTGGTCACGGTGAGGTCGATCGTGGCCACGCCGTCCTCCACCGACTTGACGACGCCTTCGACGGTCACGGTGGTGCCGGTGTCGTCGTCAGGCACGATCACCGGCTTGGTGAAACGAGCTCCGAGGCTGAGCACGGCCGCGGGACCGTCCACCCACGCGACGATCGCGTTTCCGGCCAGGGCGAGGGTGTACATGCCGTGGGCGATCACACCGGGCAGACCGACCGACGTGGCGACCCGGTCGCTCCAGTGGATCGGGTTGAAGTCGCCGGAAGCACCGGCGTAGCGGACCAGGTCTGCGCGGCGCACGTCGTACGACGCCGGCTCGAAGGTGTGTCCCACCTCCCACGTCATACGGCACCGTCCTCGTCGACAGCCGGTGAGCGGTGGACCAACGTCGCGAAGGCGGTCGCGACCGCTTCACCTTCGACCGTCGAGATCTCGGTCCGGGTGCCGATCATGTCCATTCCAGCGGCTGCGCGGAGCGAGGAGATCGTCAGCGTGCCGGTGAGCACATCGCCTGCGCGGACCGGGCGGGTGTACTCGAACCGCTGGTCGCCGTGGACGACGTTCTGCAGCGCGATCCCGACGCTCGGGTCCGTCATCAGCTGGGTCATCGCGCCAAACGCCACGACGATCGGAAACGTCAACGGCGCGGTGTCGCCGCCATCGAGAGCAGGCGAACCGATCGCGGCGGTGAACTCGGCGATCTTCTCCCGGCTCACGGCATACGGCGGGGTGGGCTCGAACGTACGCCCGTTCAGGCTTGGGTCGAGGGGCTCCGGAGGCATGAGGTGACGCTACCAACGACAAGACCCGCACCTGCCGAGCAGATGCGGGTCTCGCGGAATCAGACGGTGATCAGCGCGTCTCGCGGTGTGCGGTGTGCGTGCGGCAGCGCGGGCAGTACTTCTTCAGCTCCATCCGGTCCGGGTCGTTGCGCCGGTTCTTCCGGGTGATGTAGTTGCGCTCCTTGCACTCGGTGCACGCCATCGTGATCTTCGGGCGGATGTCTGCGCTCTTGCTGGCCACGGGATTGCCTCGTCTCGAAAGTCTCTGTGTGTTGCTGGGTGGTGCGGATGTTGCTGGGTGGTGCGGGTCGTGCCGGGTGGTGCTTCGGTGCTTGGTAGCGGGGGCGGGACTTGAACCCGCGACACCACGATTATGAGCCGTGTGCTCTGACCACCTGAGCTACCCCGCCGCCCGAAACCGGTGCACTCACCCAGGCGGATCGTGCCGATGTGCGGGACACCGCGCTGTCGACCGGGTGAGGCTCCGACTCCAGAGCCCCAATACGGAATCGAACCGTAGACCTTCTCCTTACCATGGAGACGCTCTACCGACTGAGCTATTGGGGCAAGCGACGTATGAGAATACACAGACGCGCCGCCTGAGCGTTAATCGGTTCTGAGCGGCCGAGCCCGCGGCCCTCGCCCGCGTGATCCGCACCGTCGCACGAGCGGTCGCGAAAGGCCCCACCTAGGCTCGAAGCATGACCGTCGAGCCGACGCCCACCCGCCCGTACGCCGCCCGACCGGCCCGCGTAGGCATCCAGCTCCAACCTCAGCATGCGGAGTACGCCGACATCCGCGCGGCGGCTGCCGAGGCGGAGGAGATCGGCGTCGACGTGGTCTTCAACTGGGACCACTTCTTCCCCCTGTACGGCGACCCGGACGGCAAGCACTTCGAGTGCTGGACCATGCTCGGCGCCTGGGCCGAGGCGACCGAGCGCGTCGAGATCGGCGCTTTGGTCACCTGCAACAGCTACCGCAACCCGGACCTGCTCGCTGACATGGCGCGCACGGTCGACCACATCAGCGGCGGCCGCCTGATCCTCGGCATCGGCTCCGGCTGGTGCCAGAAGGACTACGACACCTACGACTACGAGTTCGGGACCGCTGGTGGTCGCCTCGACGCCCTGGGAGAGGCTCTTCCGAGGATCAGACGGAGGTGGTCGGCGATCAACCCGCCCCCGACCCGTCAGATCCCGGTGTTGGTCGGTGGTGGCGGCGAGCGCAAGACGCTCCGCCATACGGCGAACCACGCCGACATCTGGCACGGCTTCGGCGATGCGGAGACGATCGCGCACAAGCACCAGGTGCTGGACGACTGGTGCACCCGGGCCGGACGCGACCCCGGTGAGATCGAACGCTCGGCCAAGGTCGACAACGCAGCGCTGGAGAAGTCCGCGCAGAGCCTGTACGACGTCGGCACGCGCCTGTTCACCGTCAGCGCCGGCGGCCCCGACTTCGACCTCGGTCCGCTGCGCGAACTGGTGGCCTGGCGGGACCAGATGAACGCCGGAGGAGGCCGCTAGACCACGCCGCCCAGTCCGAGGAACTGGGCGGCGTGGGTCGGTGGTGGCAGGTGTAGGGTTCGAACCTACGTAGGCTGAGCCGGCAGATTTACAGTCTGCTCCCTTTGGCCACTCGGGCAACCTGCCTCGACACCGCGCGGGCCTTGACAGCGAGGCCACGCAGCGAGCAGCAAGAATACCCATAGCCCAGGGGGGGCACGCAAAGCGCCCTCCCTCGACCCGACGACGAGAAAGGCGGACCCATGGCCGGTGACTCCTCGTTCGACATCGTGAGCAAGATCGACCACCAAGAGGTCGACAACGCACTCAACCAGGCCGCCAAGGAGATCTCTCAGCGGTTCGACTTCAAGAACACCGGAGCCGGCATCGCCTGGCACGGCGACTCCTCGGTCGCGGTGACGGCGAATGCCGAGGAGCGGGCGCTGGCCGTCGTCGACGTCTTCAAGGAAAAGCTGATCAAGCGGCACCTGTCGCTGAAGATCCTCGAGATCGGCGAACCGCGCACGTCCGGCAAAGAGGTCAAGATCGACATCGACCTCAAGGAGGGCATCTCGCAGGAGCAGGCCAAGAAGGTCTCCAAGCTGATCCGCGACGAGGGGCCCAAGGGCGTCAAGGTGCAGGTCCAGGGCGAGGAGCTGCGGGTCACGAGCAAGAAGCGCGACGACCTCCAGACCGTGATCTCCCTGGTCAAGGGCCAGGACTACGACTTCGCGCTGCAGTTCACCAACTACCGTTGATGCTTCGCGAAGCCCCGATTCCGACCCCTCATCGTCCGAACGGCTGACGGCCGAAAGGACGACGCCATCGCTCGCAGAAGCGAGGGACGAAGACCTCGATCTGTGCAACACTGAGGTGACCGGGCGTAAGCGTTCCCGGGATCAAGACCACGGGAGGGTCTCATGAAGAAGCGCCTGATCGCCATCGTCGCGACCGTCTTCGCTGCGATGCTGGTTTGGTCGGGCGCCAGCGCCGGCTCGCAGGCCATCCGCGGCAACGACTGGGAGCTCCGGCCGTCGTCGACCGTCCTCGCCGGTGGCGGCAACGACTGGGAGTTCGCGCCCGCGGGGACCTCCGTTCGTGGCAACGACTGGGAGTTCGCACCCGAAGCGACCTCAGTCCGTGGCAACGACTGGGAGTAGTCGAGGCACGGCTCGCGCCTCGCGAGTCGACCAACGACTTCTTGCGTACGTCGCCGCGCTGCTCGTAGCGACGCTCGGGACGGTCACGGCTTACGACCTGCTCGACCTCTACCCACTCCCCCCTCGACCCTGGTTTGCCCTGCCACTGATCGGCCTGGCGCTGGTCACCGCGGGCCACCTGCGCGTGCGCTTCCGCAGGGGGGAGGATGTCGACTCCCTCACGCTGTTCGAGGCTGTCCTGGCCCCTCTCATCTTCACGTTCAGTACTCCCGTCGTCGTGGCGACGGTCGCCCTCGCCCAGATCGTGACCTCACTGCTCCGGCGGACGACGTGGGTCAAGGGCGCCTTCAACGTCATGCAGTGGTCGCTCGCCGCCGGGGTGGGCAGCCTCGTGCTCTCGGTACTACGCGACGACAGCGCCACGACGCTGTCGTCGCTGGCGCAGGTCGTGGCAGCCCTGACCTGCGTCAGCCTGATCAACAACATCGCCTTCACGCTCGTGCTGGCGATCTCCGGGAACCAGCCGGTGTCGTCAGTGCTGCGAGACCTTCGTCCCGTCCTGGTGCCAGGCTGGCTGGTCGGCTGGAGCGTCAACACCCTGATCGGCTTGCTGTTCCTGCTCGCCTTCGCCAGCAACCCGGCGGCCTCGGTGCTGTTCCCGGTGCCGCTGGTGATCCTGCACCTGGCCTACCGCGGCTACGCCGCCGCGCGGGCTGACCGGTTCCGCGTCGACGGGCTGCGCAGAGCGGCACAAACCCTGGCGGCACCGCTGCACCCGCGAGATGCCATCGCCGACTTCCTCGTCGACGTCACCGCGTGCTTCGAGGCCGGCGGTGCCGAGCTGGTGCTGATCACGGAGGTCGGCCAGCTCGAGGTCCATCAGTACGACGGCAACGGACTGCCCGTGCGGAGCGAACCCGCCGACAGCATGACTCTTCCCGCACTGCTGGCCGACCAGGGAAGTCCCATCAGCTTCACCTCGCAGGATCCCCACATCGTGGGCGACCTGCTGCGCGCGGTCGGCTGGCGCGATGCGATGTGTGCGCCGCTGGTGGACGAGCACCGGCGCCTCGGGGCGCTCGCGGTGTTCAACCGCACCGGGCTCGAGGGTGACACCGAGGCGGACCTTGCGGTGCTGGAGACGCTGGCGCGTGAGACTGCGCACACGATCGCGCGCGGTCGACTCTTCGAGAGCGTCGTCGAGGAGCGCCGCAAGCTCGACCAGATCGTCGGCACGACATCCGACGGCATCTTCACGTTCACCGACGACGGGACGATCCTCTCCTGGAACGCCGGCTGCGAGAAGATCACCGGCCTACCCGCCTCCGAGGTCCTCGGGAGCGTCCAGGCACTCGCCCGGTTGAACGCGCGCTCGGCCAACGACCTCCCGCTCGACCTCACCACCTGGGCCAGCGTCCTGACGCTGCCCGGCGAGGTGCTCATCACCCGGCCAGACGGGTCCCACCGGCGGTTGTCGTGCTCGGTCAGCACCGCCAACGACGTCGAGATGCTGACCCAGACCCATGTGGTGGTGGCTCGCGACATCACCCCCGCCGAGCAGTACGAGGAGCTGCGCGAGCAGTTCTCCCAGCTCGTCGAGGCAGAGGCCGCCCAGCGCCTGGTCGTCGAGCACCTCCAGCGCGCTGTGGCCCCCGAACCTCCACCGATCGAAGGTGGCGACATCGCCGTCGCGTATGTCGCGTCCGACGCGGCATCCCCCACCGGTGGTGACCTGTTCGACTGGCACCGACTCCCGAACGGCGAGCTGCACGTCGCCGTCGTCGACCTGCTCGGCCACGGTGTCGAGGCCACCAAGCACGCGCTGCAGGTCGTCCACGCTCTGCGGTTCTCAGCAGTCGACGGTACGCCGCTGGAGCACATGGTGCTGCGGGCCGACACCTTGTTGGCTGCGCAGGGCACCGACATCGTCGCGACGGTGGTGATCGCGCGCTACCGCCCCGACACCGGCGAGCTCAGAGTCGTCTCCGGCGGTCATCCGCCGGCACTTGTCGTCAGCGCCGACGGCGAGGTGACCCAGCTGACCGCCACCGGCGGGGCCATCGGCTGGCCCGGGGTCGGCAGTGACAACGTCGTCACCACGACGCTGAAGCCCAACGACTCGCTCGTGCTCTACACCGACGGTCTGATCGAGGCGCGCAAGAACGTCATCGACGGCATGGACTCCTTGATCCAGCACGCCAGCGACATCGCTCACCTGCCCGCCGCGGAGTTCGCTGATGAGCTCGTCAAACGGTCCCTGGAAGGCGCCTACCGACGCGACGACAGCCTCGCGCTCGTCCTGAGGCGAACCCGCACCAAGGTCGGTCCTCAGCGGATGAGCTGGGACGTCGAGCCGGGGAGCGAGACGGCGATCCGGCAGGCCCGCCAGGGACTCGAGTCCTGGCTGTCGGGGCACCGGGCTCGCGCCGAGGACGCCGTGCTCGTCGCTGCCGAGCTGATGGCCAACGCGGTGATCGCCGCCCGCTCGAGCGTGGTCCTCAGCGCCGCCCTCACGGGACGGCAGCTGACCCTCGAGGTGTCCGACGACGGACGCGGTGACACCCATCTCGACGACCTCGGCGGCAACCTTCCCGTGACCGAGAGCGAGCACGGACGTGGACTGTTCCTGGTGCGGGCGCTGAGCGACCAGGTGTCGATGATGAGCACCAGCGAGGGGACCGTGGTGCATTGCGTCCTCCCCATCGAGAGGCTCGACACGGCGGCAGTACCGACCACCGAGCAGGACACCCGACTGGGCTGACGGTCAGGACGACACGGCAGCGAAGAGCAGGCCGGGGAACACCGACAGCACCACGGCGGCCGCGAGCGTCACGCCCACGACGAACTCCGTCGACCACGGCACCGCCCGGTCCAGGCCGGCCCAGCCACCGCTGTCCCCGGCATCGTCCTCAGCAGCCAGTTCCTCGGCTCCACTGCCCTCAGGGACCGGGCGCAGCAGCGTCGCCACGAAGCGCAGGTAGTAGACCAGGCCGATGGCCACGTTGACGGCCATGACGACCGCCAGCCATCTCGTGTCGACGCCGGAACCGTCGACGGCACTCTGGAAGATCGCGACCTTGGCGATCAGGCCGACGACACCGGGCGGAAGTCCGGCGAGGCACAGCAGGGCGAACGCCAGCGACCCACCGATCCACGGGTGCGAGCGAGCGAGCCCGGCGCAGTCCTCGACCGTCGAACCACCCCACGACGCCACGGCCACCGCGGCAGCGAAGGCCCCCAGGTTGACCAGCGCGTACATCAGCGCGTAGACGAGGATCGCGTTGACATCCTCACTGGACCCCCCGGCCGCCAGCGGCACGAGCAGGTATCCGGCCTGAGCCACCGATGACCAGGCCAACAGTCGGACCACGTGCTGTTGCCGCAGTGCGCCAAGGTTGCCGACCGTCATGGTCAGCGCCGCCGCGACCGCGACGACGATGGACCAGCTCTCGACGTACGCCGACATGAAGCGGACGAGCACGATCGTCAGCCCCGCCAGCCCTGCTGCCTTGCTCACGACCGACAGGTAGCCGGCGACGGGAACCGGCGCGCCGACGTAGGTGTCCGGCACCCAGACCTGGAACGGGACGGCCGCCACCTTGAACGCCAGCGCCACGACCGTCAGCACCATTCCGACCCCGACGACGGGGGCGACAGCACTCCCGCTCGCGGTCGCCGACGCCACCGGACCGGCCACCACTGATCCGGTCGCTCCATAGACCAGCGAGATGCCGAGCAGGCTGAACGCGGTCGCGACGACCGAGGCCACGAAGAACTTCAGAGCGGCTTCTGCTCCACGTCGGTCCGCCCGGCGCAGTGCGACCAGCGCGAAGGCAGGGAGGGAGACCGCCTCCATCGAGACCAGCAACGTCACCAGGTCCCCCGCCGCCGCGACCGCGAGCGCTCCGGTGGCCGAAGCGAGCAGCAGGAAGTGCAGCTCACCGCTCGCCAGCTCCCCCGTGGTGGTGGCGGGCCAGGTCAACAGGACGACGAGCGCGGTGGCGACCAGCATGATGAGCCACCAGGCGACGGTCACGTCGTCGACCAGCCAGGAACAGCTCGTCGGGAGCTCGGACGACCCGGCGAAGCAGAAGGACGAGCGTGGCGCGTCCCGCATCGAGAGCGTCGACGCCACGGCGGCCGCGATCCCAGCCAGGCTGACGACTCCCGCCGCAGCGCGGATCCGCGGCGCGAACGCGTCCACGAGAAGCGCGGTCAGCGCTGCGACCACCAGTGCCAAGGGTGGCGTGACCGCCACCCAGTCGATCGACTGCGTCGTCGGAAGCGTCATCGTGCACCCGCCAGCAGCGTCGGTGACGCGGACCAGAGCATCACGACAGGGAAGAGACCGAGGACGACGACGCTGGCCAGCAAGGGGGACCACGCCACCCACTCGTCGCCTTCGACGTCGGGCACCGCGTCACTCTCGCTCACGCCTTGGCACACCCGACGGATCGCCACGACGAAGTAGGCGGTGGTCAGCACTGCGCCGACACCTGCCACGGCCATGAAGACGAGATAGGTCGACCGCGACAGGTCGGCAGCCGGGTGGTAGGCCGCCAGCATCGCCAGCATCTCGCCCCAGAACCCGGCGAGGCCGGGCAGCCCCAGGCTCGCCACGGCCGCGAAGGCGAAGACGGCAGCCAGGTGAGGAGCGCGGACGTAGAGGGCGCGACCGATCGCCTCCAGATCAGTGCTCCCGACGCGGTCCTTGACTGCTCCCACCACGAAGAACAGCAGGCCGGTGATCACGCCGTGCGCGACGTTGGCGAAGTTGGCGGCGGCCAGTCCCTGTCCCGTCATGGTCGACACCGCCAGCAGCACGAACCCCATGTGCCCGACGCTGGAGTACGCGATCAGCCGTTTCAGGTCCGTCTGTGCCAGGCAGGCCAGGGCGCCGTACACGATGCCGACCACGCCGAGTGCGCCGAGATACGGCGCCACGGTCGTGGCACCGGCCGGGACGACGTCGTACCAGAAGCGGAGAAGTCCGTAGGTGCCAAGCTTCAGGAGCACCCCCGCCAGCAGCACCGAGCCCACCGTCGGCGCTTTGCTGTGCGCGTCCGGGAGCCAGAAGTGCAGCGGCCACATAGGGACCTTCGCCCCGAAGCCGAACAGGAAGAAGACGGCGATGACCACCTGCGTGGCATGGTCGATCCGCGGAGCCAGAGAGCGGAGCGCCACCAGGTCGAACGTGCCGGTCTCGATGTGCAGGATCACGAAGCCGATCAGCATCAGCGCCGAGCCGATCACGGTGACGACCAGGAAGCGGGTGGCGGCCCGGCGCCGCCCCACCGGGTCGTTCTCGTCGCCCCAGTCCGCGATGACGAACCACATCGGGATCAGGACCAGCTCGAAGAACACGAAGAAGACGATCAGGTCGAGGGCTGCGAAGGTCCCGATGCTGGCAGCCTCGATCACCAGGACGAGGGCGACCAGGCCCGGCCGGAAGCCGCACGCGGGGGCTCGGCGCACCAGGGCGACCAGGCAGCACCACGACAAGAGCGCCGTCAGCACAACCAGTGGGGCGGACAAGGAATCGAGCCCAAGCGCCCATCGGACGTCGAGGGCGCTGATCCAGCTCGCATCGCTGCGACCCACGTACTCACCATCGGCGCGGATCGTCCCGATCCAGGGGACCACGGACCCGACCAGGGTCACCGTGCCGACGGCGACGCCTACCCACGCGGCCACCTGCTCGCGGCTGCCCAGCACCAGCACAGCTCCCGCACCGAGGAGCGGGAGCCCGATCAGCAGCTCCAGACCACCCATCAGGACGGTCCCCCGGTGCCGAGAACTCCGACCAGCACCGCCACGCCGACCGCGCCGAGCACCACCGCAGTCAGGTAGCGCTGGGCGTTGCCGTTGTGAGACCACCTGATGAAGCGAGAGCCCCACTGGCTGCCGGTGTCCCCCGCTGCCGCATAGCGGTCGACGACCTCGATCTCGTTCAGCCGGGTCACGTTGGCGAGCCAACGGGCCGGACGCACCACGAGCCGGTCGACCAGGGCGTCGTAGGACGCCTCCCGGGCGAGCACCGGACGGAACCGGCGCAACGAGGCCGACGGGTCGGTCCAGCGGAGGCGATCCCACTCCGAGGCGGTGAGCAGAGCACCGAACGTGACCGCGCAGAGGCTGATCAGAATGACCACCGGGTGCCAGTCCCCGCCGCTCACGCCGAGGAAGCCTGGCCACACCACGAAGATGCCGCCCAGCGTCGAGACCCCGGCGAGAGCGACCAGGGGTCCGGTCATCAGCCATCCCGACTCGTGCGGGGGCACCGCGGTCTGCCCGCCCCGCCGCGGTCCGAAGAACGTCATGAGCCAGGCCCGGGTGGAGTACGCCGCAGTGATGCCGGCGACCACCAGGCCGACTACGAGGACCAGCCAGCCTCGGCCGTGAGCCCCGTGGAACGCTTGTTCGGAAGCAACGCCGAGGACGTCGTCCTTGGAGAAGAAGCCGACGAACGGTGGCACCCCTGCGAGCGCGGCGTAGCCGATCGTCATCGTGATGAACGTGATCGGCATCGAGCTTCGCAGTCCCCCCATACCGTCGAGCCGCTGGGTGCCTACCGCGTGGATCACCGATCCCGCAGCGAGGAACAGCAATGCCTTGAACGCGCCGTGGGACAGCAGGTGAAGCAGGCCCGCCCCGTAGCCGCCGAGCGTCAGCGCGGCGAACATGTAGGACAGCTGGCTGACCGTCGACCAGGCCAGCACCCGCTTCAGGTCGTCGGCAGCCCACGCGAAGAGGGCGGAGCCGAGCATGGTGACGCAGGCGATCACGGCCAGCGTCGTCATGGCCACCTCGGACAACGCGAAGACCGGGAGAAGCCGAGCGACCAGGAAGACCCCGGCTGCCACCATCGTCGCGGCGTGGATCAGCGCGCTGATCGGAGTCGGGCCAGGCATGGCGTCGGGAAGCCAGGAGTGCAACGGGAACTGTGCGGACTTGCCGACGACACCGCAGAGCATGAGCAAGGAGCCGACGGTCGCCTGGTGTGTCGAGATGCCGCCGGACGTCGCGGCTTCGACCACCCCGCTGATCCGGTAGGTCCCGGCGGCGTCGCCGATCACGAAGAACCCGAACAACAGGCCGATGTCACCGAGCCGGGTCATGAGGAAGGCCTTGACCGCACCGGACCGCGCCGCCTCGAGCTCCCAGTGGTGACTGATGAGGATGTACGAGCAGACGCCCATCACCTCCCAGCCGACGAGGAGCACGAACAGGTCGTCCGCCGTGACGACCAGCACCATCGCCGCGGTGAAGATGCTGACCACCGCGGAGTAGGACGGGTAACGGGGGTCTCCGCGCAGGTAGGCCACGGAGTAAACCTGGACAGCCAGCGCGACCGTGGTCGCCAGGACAACCATCGACGCGCTCAGCTGGTCGAGGCGCAACGTGACCGTGATCGGCAGGCCGCCGGTCTCGATCCGGCCCGACCCCATCACGCTCGGCGCTGCGGACGAACCCCAATGCGCCACACCGACGGTGAGGGCGCAGACCCAGGCCAGGGCCGTTCCGGCGACCCCGGCCACCGGTGCTACGCGGTCGTCACGGTGACCGACTCCCACCGCGGTGACGGCAGCCAGCGTGAGCACGACCAGGGCAACCAGCGTCACGGCAGCGGGCTCCCGTCGCGCGCGGGAACGTCGAGCGACCTCGCGTCCCGGTCAGCAAGCTCACGAAGTCGATCGATGTCGACGTGCTGGTGGGTGCGGAAGACCAGCAGCACGATGGCCAGGCCCAGACCGATCTCCGCGGCGGCGATCGTGATCACGAACAGCGCCAGCACCTGACCGGCGTCGAGCACGTCGTGCCACCAGGCGTCGAACGCCACCAGGTTGAGGTTGACCGCGTTCAGCATCAGCTCGACGCCCATCAGGACCAGGACGGCGTGCCGTCTGGCGAGCACGACGTACACCCCGATGCCGAACAGCAGCGAGGACACCACGAGCGGGAAGAGCAGCGGCATCAGGCAGTGCCCTCGGAGGCGCGGCGTCGCGAGAGCACGATGGCTCCGATCAGGGCAGCGAGCAAGATCACCGACACGATCTCGAAGGCCAGCACCCAGGAGCCGAAGATGCTGCCGCCGACGGCCCGGGTGCTGGCGATGTCGCCGTCTCGTATGTCGATCCGGGTCTCTCCGAAACCGGCCGCGAACGTGACGATCAGCATCGCGCTGGTTGCGAGGGCCGACACAGCGGCGACGAACCGGTTGGTGCCGTTGAGGTCCGGCACGAACCCGACAGGCGCCCGCGTCAGCATCAGGGCGAACAGGAGCAGCACGACGACCGCGCCCATGTAGATCAACACCTGCACCCAGGCGACGAACTCAGCGGCAAGCAGCAAGTAACAGCCGGCGAGGGCTCCGAGCGTGACGACGAGCCAGAGCGCGCAGTGCACGAGGTTCGAGCTCAGCGCGACGAGCAGGGCCGAACCGACGGCCAGCACGCCGAGGAACACGAAGATCCATTCGACGAACGTCATCCTGTCGCCTCGCCCCCGCGTCGATCCGGACGGGACTCCGCGCGCGCCGCCGCCTTGTCGGCGCTGGCGATCTCCTTCGGGTCGGGAGCCGCGGCGTCGAGCGCCGGGGGCGGCGGGACGGTCCACATCCACTCCTCGAGGCGGTCCTTCTCGTGCGTGAGGTCACGGATGTCGTACTCGGCGTACTCGAACGCCGGTGACCAGGCCAACGCGTCGAACGGGCACACCTCGATGCAGATCCCGCAGTACATGCACAAGGAGAAGTCGATCGCGAACCGGTCGAGCATGTTGCGACTGCGTTCGCGACCACCTTCGGTGGCCGGTGGGACGGCCTCCTTGTGCGAGTCGATGTAGATGCACCAGGACGGGCACTCACGCGCACAGAGCATGCAGCTGGTGCAGTTCTCCTCGATCAGCGCGATGACACCCCGAGACCGTGGCGGCAGGACCGGCAGCTCGTCGGGATAGTGCGCAGTCACCGACCGCGTCGTGAGGTTGCGCCAGGTGACCTTCAGCCCGGTCAGCAGGCCCGTACCGAACACCCTCATCACGCCACCACTCCCACGGTCGTCAGGACGAGCTGGAAGAGTGCCAGCGGCACCAGGAATGTCCAGGCCAGGCGCTGCAGCTGGTCCTCACGCATCCGGGGGTACGCTACCCGCGCCCAGATCACCAGGAACGACAACGCACCGACCTTGAGCAAGGTCCAGAGCCAGCCGAGCGTGTCGGCCCAGGGCCCTTGCCAACCGCCGAGGAAGAGCACGGTGGTCAGCGCCGCGAGGACGACGATGCCGGCGTACTCAGCCAGCAGGAACACCGCGAAGCGGATTCCGGTGTACTCCGTGTAGGGGCCGAAGATGATCTCCGCGTCGGCGACCGGCATGTCGAACGGTGGGCGCTGGAGCTCGGCCAGTCCGGCCACGAAGAACACGAACAGCCCCGGCAGCTGCCACAGCAGCCACCACGGCGTCCAGCTATCGGCGATCACGGTCAACGACACCGAGCCGGCGGCCATCGCCGCAGAGGCCGCCGCGAGGACGAACGGCAGCTCGTAGGACATCAGCTGGGCCGCCACGCGCAGGCCGCCGAGCAGGGAGAACTTGTTGGCGCTCGACCATCCGGCCATGAGGGAGCCGAGCACGCCGACGCTCATCACCGCGAGCACGAAGAACAGGCTCGGGTCGATCACCGCGCCGGCTGCATCCGGGGCGACGGGGATGGCCACGAGCACGACGAGATAAGGGATCAGGGCGACGGCCGGAGCCAGCCGGAACACCGTGCGATCCGCGGCGGCCGGGATCACGTCCTCCTTCTGGACGAACTTCACGCCGTCCGCGACGAGCTGGGCCCAACCGTGGAAGCCGCCGGCGTACATCGGACCGACCCTGGCCTGCATGTGAGCCATCGCCTTGTGCTCGGTCTGACCCACGAGCAGCGGCAGGACCAGGAACGCGACCAGCACGACCACCAGTCGCAGCGTGAGATCCCACCAGTCGACCACGGTCTGATCCTGGCACACCGGCCCTCCCTCACCGAGACTCCGGCGTGGCCATGGGCAGTTTGCGGGTCAGCCTTTGGACGGTGGCGCTGCGGCGGGACCCCATTCCTCGGGATCGGGTACGCCGGGTGGGCGGGTGCGCCGACGGCCGGGCGCGGCGTCGTGATCGGACTCCCCGGGCTCCTTGGCGCCTGGCCACGGCTTGGCGACCCGCGACGCGAGCACGAAGTCCTTGCGCAACGGGTGACCCTCGAAGCCGTCGGGGAGCAGCAGCGGGTCGAGACCGTCGTGCCCGGTGAACTCGATGCCGAACATCTCGTGCGTCTCGCGCTCGTGCCAGCCTGCGCCGGCGTACACCGAGCAGACGCACGGGACGGCGGGGGACTCACGGGGAACCCTCGTGCGGAGCAGGACGGAGTCCACGCGGCCCACGCCGGGGGCGGCGAGATGCATGACGACGCCGAAGCCTTCGTCGAGCTCGTCGACGCCGGTCAGGAAGTCGAAGAAGCCGCACTGCAAGGCGTCCCGCGCAGTCCGGGCGGCCTCGACCCAGGTGTCGGCGGGGACATCGACGGTCGGCGGGCCGAAACCCTCCTCGGCCTCGACACCGAGGGCGCCGCTCAGCCGCTGCTCCCAGGTCTCGTCACTCATCCGGACTCCGGCTGGCGGAGCATCGGCCGGGTCAACCGCGAGACGAGAGAGCGCTTCTCGACCGGGGCGGCATACCGCTCGGCCAGCGACTCGCCGGCGATCTTGTCCTGGAGCTTCACGATTCCCTGCAGCAGCGCCTCGGGCCGCGGTGGGCAGCCCGGGACGTAGACGTCGACCGGGATGATCTGGTCGACCCCCTTGGTCACGCAGTAGGAGTCCCAGTAGGGACCACCGGAGTTGGCGCAGGAGCCGAAGGAGATGACGTACTTGGGGTCGGGCATCTGCTCGTAGAGTCGCTGGACGGCCGGAGCCATCTTGTCCGTCACGGTGCCGGACACGACCATCAGGTCGGCCTGCCGCGGCCCGGGCGCGAACGGGATCACGCCGAGACGGATGAAGTCGTGACGGGCCATCGACGTGGCGATGAACTCGATGGCGCAGCAGGCCAGGCCGAAGTTGAAGACCCAGAGCGAGTAACGGCGACCCCAGTTCAGGATGTAGCGGGCGGGCTGGGGGGCGAGCTTCTGGAGCGCCCCGACGCGCGGCATCGGCAGGTCGACCCGCGTCAAGCTGGGGGTCAGCGGCTGGGCTCCCGTCACGTCCACGTCAACACTCCCTTCCGCCAGGCATATCCGAGCCCGACAGCGAGGATGCCGACGAAGACCCCCATCTCGCCGACGGTGACCCAGCCGAGCGGCGCGTAGACCGTGGCCCACGGGAAGAGGAAGACGGCGTCGACGGCGAAGACGACGTAGAGGTAGGCGAAGACGTAGTAGCGCACGTGCATCTGGGCCCAGCCGGACCCGACGGGATCGACGCCGCACTCGTACGTGAGCAGCTTCTGTGGCGTAGGCCGGGTCGGGCGCAGCATTCGGTTGCCGACCAACATCGCCGCGACCAGCCCGATCCCGGCGACGATGATGGCGAGGACCGGGACGTACGTCACCAGGTAGTCGCGATAGCCCGCGCTCATGCGGCCACAGTATCCGACCTGGGCACCGCCCCCGTCCCCGCGAACAGCGGGAAAGTGCCCGGGCCGCACGGCGGGTCGACCCGGACTTTCCCGCAGTTCGCGGAAGGGCGGGTCGTCAGTCGGTGGCGTCCTTGCGCATGAACGCCAAGGCGGCGGCGCCCAGCGAGCACAACAGGGCCAGCCAGTAACCGAAGCCGTGGCCGTCGTCGTAACCGGGGGCACTGATGTTGCCACCGGGCATCACGAACAACGCCAGGATCAGGCAGATCGCGGCGGCGGCGAACAGTCCGAGGACGACCATCCGCATCGAGGGGATCGCCACCCGCACCATCAGGGCGGCCACCAGGACACCTGCGGCACCGAGCGCGAGCAGCACGCCGAACCAGCCGAAGAACCCGTGCCAGGCGTTGACCGAGGCGCTCGTGGAGAAGCCGCCTGCCTTGAACGAGTAGGTGTAGAACGGCATCAGCGATGCGATGAAGATCAGCAGACCGAGGCCGATCTGGCCGAGGTCGAACTTGTGCGCGCTCTGGAAGGCCGCCTTCATCTGGTCGCCCGACATGTTCGAGGCGCCGTGGGACGTCGGCGGTTGACCGTAGGGCTGACCAGGAGGCTGGCCGGGAGGTGGACCGCTTGGACCGGTCGCTCCCGTGGGACCCGTGGGGCCTGGCTCCGACGGCGGCGGAGGAGGTGGGGCGGAATCGGACATGGTTTCTCCCTTGTCTGTGCCGACTGGTGATGCTCGACCTGCACGGTCTGACGGCCCCCAGGAGCGATCTCGCCCACCGGAGATACGCCAGATGACCACATGGTCCCACCAGTGGTGGGACCCGCGCGAGGAATCCCGGTATGCCCGATTTGCCGCGTGTCTGCGGATCAGGCGGCCACGACGGCCACGAGCCGGCCGGCGGCGAAGGCGAGCCACGCCACCACGATCGCGGCGAGCAGTCGTCGACGGCCGCGGGACCGGGCGAACACCTCGGCGTACGTCGGCAGCGGTGTGCGCCGTACGACGGCGGTACCCACGGCCACGACGAGGACGCCGGCAAGGGCCAGGGTGACGGCCCCGAAGGGGTGGACCGCCATCGCGTCGACGACGTGGCCGTGCATCAGGTCGACCCAGGACCGGGTCAGGCCACAGCCGGGACAGGGCAGGCCGGTGAGTCGGCGGAACGGGCACAGCACCGGTCCCTGGTCCACGCGGGCAGGGCTCAGCAGGGCTGCAGTGGCGATCCCCGAAGCGGCCAGCCCGGCGACCAGACCGACCGACGGGCCGCCCGTCGCCGAGAAGCCGAGGCGCGGGTCAGCGGAGCGGGCGACCATCGGAGTCCGGGACCTTGCGCATGGCGATCAAGATGATGTCGATGATGGCCCAGATGCCCAGGCCTCCGCAGGTGAGCAGCTTGGCGACGCCGAGGCCGATGTAGCCGAGGTAGAAGCGGTCGACCCCGAGGGACCCCAGGAAAGCCGACAACAAGATCGCGACCAGCCAGTCCTTGTCGGAGAAGACGCCCGGCACGTCCTTGGCCTGGAACCACCCGCCGCCGCTGGCCCGCCGCACCGGCGTGTCGGCGCGCAGGTGCTGTCCGGCGGCCATCATCCGCAGGTCGTGCCAGCCGTAGGGCCCGACCTCTTGGCCCATGCTGTGGAGGAAGAACTGATCGTCGCCGGGGTGACCGGGCGGCTGCTGCAGCGGGTACGTGCTCATGAGCCGTGATCCTAAGGCCCCGGCAGCCGAGGGCGTGCACCGTCCGAGCCACCCGGTTCGTCCGGGCTCGCCGGATCTCGTGGGACTTGTGGACTCCGGCAGTCTCAGCAAACTCAGCGGCGTATGCTCGAAAGCACCGTAAGAACATCAGCAAAACCCGCTGGAAACCGTTCGGAATTGAGGATGCAGTGGCCAAACAGGTCAAGCAGCTCGACCGAGTGATCATCCGATTCGCCGGCGACTCCGGTGACGGCATGCAGCTCACCGGCGACCGCTTCACCCAGGAGACGGCCGCCTTCGGCAACGACTTGTCGACCCTGCCGAACTTCCCGGCGGAGATCCGTGCGCCGGCGGGGACCCTGCCGGGGGTCTCGTCCTTCCAGGTGCACTTCGCCGACCATGACATCCTCACGCCCGGCGACGCGCCCGACGTGCTGGTGGCGATGAACCCGGCTGCGCTGCGGGCCAACCTGAAGGACCTGCCCGCCGGCGCGACCGTGATCGTCGACACCCACGACTTCACCAGCCGCAACCTCACCCGGGCCGGCTACACCGAGAACCCGCTCGAGAACGGCGCGCTGGACAACTACACCGTCCATGCCGTGGACCTCACGGCGCTGACGGTCGAGTCGGTCAAGGCGTTCGGCCTGTCGCGCAAGGACGCTGCGCGCGCCAAGAACATGTTCTCCCTCGGGCTGCTGTCCTGGCTGTACGGCCGACCGGTCGAGTCGACCGCAGTCCTTCCTGACAAGCGCGTTCGCCGAGCAAGCCCGACATCCGGGACGCCAACATCGCCGCCTTCAAGGCCGGGTGGAACTTCGGTGAGACCACCGAGACGTTCGCCGTCTCCTACGAGATCAAGCCGGCGCCGATGCGTCACCGGCACCTACCGCAACATCTCCGGCAACCTGGCGTTGAGCTACGGGCTGGTCGCGGCCTCGGTGCGCTCCGGGCTGCCGCTGTTCCTCGGCGCCTACCCGATCACTCCGGCCTCCGACATCCTGCACGAGCTCAGCAAGCACAAGCGGTTCGGCGTGGTGACCTTCCAGGGCGAGGACGAGATCGCCGGCATCGGCGCCGCGCTCGGAGCGTCGTTCGGCGGCTCACTCGGCGTCACCACGACGTCGGGACCGGGCATCGCCCTCAAGGGCGAGACCATCGGCCTGGCCGTATCGCTGGAGCTGCCGCTGGTGATCGTCGACGTGCAGCGCGGTGGTCCCTCCACCGGGCTGCCGACCAAGACCGAGCAGTCGGACCTGCTGCAGGCCATGTACGGACGCGGTGGCGAGGCGCCACTGCCGATCGTGGCTCCGCAGTCCCCGGGCGACTGCTTCGACGCCGCGCTGGAGGCGGCACGGATCGCCGTGACGTACCGGACGCCAGTGATGCTGCTCTCCGACGGGTATCTCGCCAACGGCTCCGAGCCCTGGCGGCTGCCCGACCTGGACGACGCTGCCGGTGCATCGACCCCGCGTTCGCGACCGAGCCCAACCACGAGACCGAGTCCGGCGATCGCGAGTTCTGGCCCTACCAACGCGATCCCGAGACACTCGCCCGGCCGTGGGCGATCCCCGGCACGCCCGGCCTGGAGCACCGGATCGGCGGTCTGGAGAAGGCCGACGGTCACGGCAACATCAGCTACGACCCGACCAACCACGACCTGATGGTCCGCACCCGGCAGGCCAAGGTCGACCGGGTCGCCGACACGATCGGCCCGCTGGAGGTCGACGACCCTGACGGCCAGGCCCGCGTCCTGGTCCTGGGCTGGGGCTCGACGTACGGACCGATCGGCGCCGCCTGCAGGCGGCTGCGCAAGCAGGGCCTGGACATCGCACAGGCCCACCTCCGCCACCTCAACCCCTTCCCCCACAACCTGGGCGAGGTGCTGCGCCGCTACGACCGAGTGGTCGTTCCCGAGATGAACCTCGGGCAGCTGGCGATGCTGCTTCGCGCGAAGTTCCTGGTCGACGTCGTTGCCTACAACCAGGTGCGGGGACTGCCCTTCACCGCCACCGAGCTCGAGGCGGTCTTCGCGACCGCGATCGACTCCGCCACGGACTCCACGGGAGGGGACTCATGACCACGGACCTGCCCCTTCCGGGTCTGCGCGGCGTACCGACCGCCGACGTCGCCGATGAACCGCAAGGACTTCACCTCCGACCAGGAGGTGCGCTGGTGCCCTGGATGTGGCGACTACGTCATCCTGGCCGCTGTCCAGGGGTTCCTCCCTTCCCTCGGGTCTCAAGCGCGAGAACATCGTGTTCGTCTCCGGGATCGGTTGTTCGTCGACGGTTCCCGTACTACCTCGACACGTACGGCATGCACTCGATCCACGGTCGCGCGCCGGCCATCGCCACCGGCCTCGCTACGTCACGCTCCGACCTGTCTGTCTGGGTCGTGACGGGTGACGGCGACGCGCTGTCGATCGGTGGCAACCACCTGATCCATGCCATGCGGCGCAACGTCAACCTGACGATCCTGCTGTTCAACAACCGGATCTATGGGCTCACCAAGGGCCAGTACTCCCCGACGTCCGAACCCGGCAAGGTCACCAAGTCCACGCCGATGGGTTCGGTCGACACCCCGTTCAACCCGATCTCGCTGGCCCTCGGCGCTGAGGCGACGTTCGTCGCCCGGACGCTCGACAACGACCGCGCCCACCTGACGGAGGTGCTCCAGGCCGCGGCAGCGCACCGGGGGACAGCGCTGGTGGAGATCTACCAGAACTGCCCGATCTTCAACGACGGGGCGTTCGAGATGCTCAAGGACAAGGAGCAGGCCGAGGCCCGCCTCGTACGACTCGTTCACGGCGAGCCGGTCACGGTCGGCGACCGCTCCTGGGTGCACGACGCGCACGCGGACAACCCTGCGCAGGCCTTCGAGATCTCCCGGCTCGACGACCGGAGCATGCAGCACGTGCCGATCGGCATCTTCCGGCAGGTCGAGCGGCCCACGTACGACGACCAGGTCCGCGAGCAGATCGCGGCTGCCCGGCAGACCAACGGTGAGGGCGACCTTGCTGCGCTGATCGCCGGCACCGACACCTGGACGGTCAGCGCCTAGCTGAGCTGGGTCGTGAACACACCGCTGTAGGACCAGATGAAGCGGCCGGTGGCCGGGGTGCTGGCGCGCCACCACCATCGACCGGAGCGCGGCGCCGTCACGGTGAAGTTGTACAGGCCGTGAGCGCCGGTCCTGGTCGAGCGCACCCTGCGCCACGAGCAGGAGGCGCAGCCACGCTTCTCCAGAAAGACGGCACGGTGGTTCCACTTGGGCCGTACCGACCCGTGGAACCTGCCCGTACGGTTCTCGAGGTCTGCGCGCATGGCCCGGTGTACCAGGACGCGGGAGGTTCCTGCGGAGCGCTGGTAGCTGGCGTTGCCACCGAAGACGACCTTGTAGACGGCGTTGCCGATCGCCCTGGTGCGGAACTGGAAGCGCGGATACGGCCGGGTGCCGGTGCTCCGGGTCGCCAGGTAGTGGAACGTCTGCTGGCTGTCGAGCTTGCGGTAGAGCTTGACCCGCACGCTCTTCAACGCTCCGCGGCTGCCGCCGCGGGAGGCCGTGACCTGTCCGCGCACGTAGGCGTACTGCCGCCACCCCCGGGTGTGGTCGAAGTCGAGGAAGCGGATGCTGGTCGTCGCCCGCTGGGCGGCGGACTGCACGGGTCCCGCCGACCCGGCGGACTGTCGCGTCACGTCCTGGCCGACCGCCACCGGGTCGAGTCCGGGGACGACCAGCAACGCCGCACCGGTCACCGCGACGATGACGGCCCGGGGCAAGGCACGGGTGGACGAGACATGCGGTGTTCGCAGCATGGAGTGGGTACCTCACACATCCGAGAGGGACGACGGACCCGAGACCGGGCCGGTTCACCGTAGGCAGGATCGCCCCGGACTCGCAACTTGCACCCACGATGATCTGGTGCGCTGTTACGCTCCGCGCGCAGCCCATCACACGTTCGCAGGCTCATCGGGGGTCGCTCATGTATCGCGTCAGCGGGGTCGTCGGCCTCACCGCCCTGGCCCTGACGGTCAGCACGGCCGCAGCTCCGGCGGCCCGTGTCAGGGGCTTCGACGCTCCCGCCCGAACGTCGTACGCCGCAGCGGTCTCGCATCCCGTGGAGGACCCGTACTACCCGCGGCACGGCGACCCGCGGGTCGACACCCTGCACTACGACCTCGACCTGCGGTGGGCGCCCGGTCCCCGGGTGCTGAGTGGCACGGCCCGGATCGTGCTCCGCGTGACCCGGCCGACCGACGTCATCCAGCTGGACCTCGGCGACCCGCTGCGCGTGCAACGCGTCCTCCTGGACGGCCGTCGAGCGTCGTACGGCCACCCGGGCGAGCTGTTGCGGGTGCACCGATCCGGGCTTGCGGCGGGCTCTCGGCATCGTCTCGTGGTGCGCTACCGAGGTACGCCGCAGCCGGTGCACGCGCCGACCACCCGCAGCGACTTCGAGCGGCTGGGCTGGACGATCCGGCCGAATGGGACGGTCTGGGCCATGCAGGAGCCGTTCGGCGCCTACACCTGGTACCCGGTCAACGACCAGCCGTCCGACAAGGCCTTCTACGACTTCCGGATCGACGTCCCGGGACGCTGGGTCGGGATCGCCAACGGTCGCCTGCAGAGCCGACGCACCGTGTCCGGGCGCACCATCACCCGCTGGCACCTCGGCTCCCCCGCCGCCAGCTACCTGACGACGATCGCCATCGGCGACTACCGCCGCTACTCCGACACCGGCCCGCACGCTCTGCCGATCACCTACTGGCTGCCCGAAGGGTCTCCTGACCGATGGCTCACCATCTTGCGGCGGATGCCGCAGATGTTGCGTTGGCTGGAGTCCAGGCTCGGCCGCTACCCCTTCGACCGCGCCGGCGCGGTCGTCGTCGCGTCGCAGTCGGCGATGGAGACCCAGACGCTCGTGACGATGGGGTCGGGCACGTTCGACCGCTCAGACATCCGCGGCGTCGTCCTCCACGAGCTCGCGCACCAGTGGTACGGCGACACCGTGACGCCGACCAACTGGAAGGACCTGTGGCTCAACGAGAGCTTCGCGATGTACATCCAGAACCTGTGGGAGTCGCAACACGGAGGCCCGAGGATGCGGTCGCTGATGAACGGCTTCTACGCTCCCAACGACCAGACCTGGCGGAACTCCGACGGACCTCCCGGGGCGCCTCACCGCCGGGAGTTCGGCCAAGCCTGCGTGTACTACTGCGGGGCGTTGGTGCTGTGGCACCTCCGACATCGGATCGGCCCGGCGAAGTTCGCCGCGGTGCTGCGCGCCTGGCCGCAGCGGCACCGCTCCGGCAACGCCTCACGGACGACGTACTACGCCTGGGTGAACCGCGCCGCCGACCGGCCGGTCGGGGCGTGGCTGGATCGGGTGCTGAACGCCCAGAACTCACCGTTCGACTGACGTCGGGGCGGCTGTCTCGCGCCAGGAGTCAAGGCCCTGAACGCTCCTGACGTTGGGCTACAGTCGTCGTCGTGGACCAGACCGACGACGTACGCGAGGAGCGGCGCGGTCTGGCGTTGGGAGCCGCCGCGTTCGGGCTCTGGGGACTCTTCCCGCTCTACTGGCCGTTGCTGGAGCCGGCGCAGGCCACCGAGATCCTGGCGCACCGGATCCTCTGGTCCCTCCTGGTCACCGCGATCCTGCTGACGCTCACCCGTCGCACCGCCGCCCTCGGCGTGATGTGGGCAGATCGCCGGGTGAGGTTCGCGATGATCGGCGCCGGCGTCACCATCGGGATGAACTGGTTCACCTATATCTGGGGCGTCAACAACGGCCACGTCGTCGAGACGTCGCTCGGGTACTACATCAACCCGCTCGTCACGGTCTTGATGGGTGTCGTGATCCTGGGCGAGCGCTTGCGACGCTGGCAGTGGACTGCCCTGGCGATCGCGTTCACGGCTGTGCTCGTGCTGACCCTCGAGCTCGGGCGCCCGCCGTGGATCTCGCTCGTCCTCGCGTTCAGCTTCGGCACCTATGGCTTGCTCAAGAAGCAGGCTCGGGTCGGTCCGATCGAAGGCCTGACCTACGAAGGTCTCGTGCTCGGACCGCTCGCCCTCGCCTACGTCATCTGGCTGACCGTCGTCGGCCAGGCCTCGGCCTGGTCGCACGGCGTCGATCACGTGTTGCTGCTGGCGACCACTGGCCTGGTCACGGCGGCTCCGCTGCTCTGCTTCGCCGGTGCCGCGAACCGCATCTCCCTCACCAGCCTCGGCCTGCTGCAGTACATCGCTCCTACCCTGCAGTTCCTGCTCGGGGTCGTGGTCTTCGGTGAGCCGATGCCCCCCGTACGCTGGGCCGGTTTCGCGATGGTGTGGCTCGCCCTGGTGATCTTCACCGTCGAGTCGATCCTGTCGTCTCGACGCCGCGCCCGCACCGAACCAGTCCATGGTGCGGCCGTGGAGGCGGGCGTGGTGCTCGACGCCGACTGCCTGGGTGATCAGCCGCGGCCAGTGCCGTCAGCGCAGCCCCATCGCTCGTCCGAGCGCGTCACGAGAGTCCACGAGGACGTCTGATCGTGGCCCTCTGGTGACGAGCCAGATGGGAACCTCCAGGCCGACCCTGATCGCTGCGACCTTTTCATCACGAGACAACGCGACCACGGTCGTCCGTGGGACGGCGGCCAGCCAGCCCTGCTGTCGCGCCAGGACAGCGCCAGCCGTGGGCGGCCATGTGCTCGATGCGGTAGGTGCGGCGGGCTGGACGAGTCGCTCAGCCGAGAGTCAGGCGAGCGGGAGCTCGACCAGGAAGGTGGCCCCAGCGTCGACGTCCACGTAGCTGACCTCGCCTCCGACGGCGTGGGCGAGGCGTCGCGACAAGGCCAGACCGAGGCCGGCCCCTGGGCTTTCGGGGTGTCTCTCACCGGCTGAGAACGCCTCCTCTGGCGTGACCGAACCGAGGCCCGGGCCGTCGTCGGCGATCAGGATGCCCGCCAGGTGCGTGTCGAGCCGACCGGTCACGCGGACCTCATCGCGGTGATAGCGCAAGGCGTTGTCCAGGATGGGTGACAGGATGCGGACCGCCACCGACTCCGGAACCGCCAGCAGGACCTCGGCGGACTCCTCCGGAAGGTTCACCCTCAGGTTGCGTAGGGCGTCGTGAGCGGACACGCTGGCCAACGCCCCCTCGACGGCGGTCTGGAGTGACACCGAGTCGTCGAGCCGAGTCGGATTGCGACTCATCGCCATCAGTGTCGCGATCGTCGCTCCCATCTCCGTGGATGAACGGACGACACGTTCGAGACTCGACCGGGCCGCATCGTCGAGGCCGTCGCGTGCCAGCGCGAGCTCGGCCTCCCCCAGCACGGCCGTCAGCGGGGTCCGAAGCTCGTGAGCCAGTTCGGAGGACAGTCGCTGCTCGGCCCGGATCACCCGGGACACCCGCTCGAGCAAGCTGTCGAGCGTGTGGCCGAGCTGCGTGATCTCGTCACCGCCCGCGCCGAGGTCGAACCGCCGCGACAGGTCGTGCTCGCTCCACTCGTCGGCACGTGCTGACATCAGTGCGACCGGATGCAGTGCTCGGCGTACCGCCCAGGCGACCAGACCGGTCACGCCGGCCACCACGAGGACGCCGAGGAGGACGCTGGCCAACAGGGCGTTTCGCTCGGTGCGCTCGTACGGTGCCAGCGGCTCCGCGACCACGACGACGCCGTGGGCTCGGTTGTCAGACGTCTGGACCGGCACCGCCCGCAGGCGGTAGTCCCCGGTGTCGAGCGTCGTCGTTCGCGAGACGGATCGGAGCCGCCGGAGCTCGGCGTCCAGCGGAGCCGTGACCGTACTGCCCTCGACCAGCACGCCCCGACGGTCGTAGATCCAGCTGAACTCGTCCAAGCTGGGCGTGGGCGTCTCGCGCGCCTTCAGGGAACCGGAATCGTCCACGAGGGTCGAACGGATCGCGTCTGCCCGGTCAGCGAGGACGCCGTCGATGTCGTGGTCGACGATGAAGGCCAGCACGACCTGCACGAGGATCGTCAGGGCGATCATGCCCAGTGAGGTCGCCAGGGCGGTCCCGATGACGACCCGCTGCTTCAGAGACGGGCGTCTCATCGCAGGACGTAGCCCACGCCGCGTACCGTCTCGATCGCTGCCGGGGCCTGGACCTGCTGAAGCTTGCTCCGCAGCCGGCGGACGTAGGAGTCGAGGGTGTTGTCGTGGACGATCGCGCCGTCGGGCCACCCAGCCGCGACGAGGGTGCGGCGGCGTACGACGTCGTCCTTGCGTGCCAACAGGGACGCCATCAGACGGAACTCCGTCGGCGTCAGCGCGACGTCGCCGGACTCGCAGCGCAGCGCGAAGCGTTCGGGGTCGAGCTGCAGGCCGACCGGGGTCGACGGCGTCGGCCTGATCCGCTTGAGCAGGGCCTCCACCCGGACGAGCAGTTCCGAGACAGCGAAGGGCTTGGTCACGTAGTCGTCACCGCCGGCATGAAAACCCGACAACCGCTCGTGCACGGCGTCCAGAGCAGTCAGGAAGAGCACCGGAGCGTGCTGGCCCGCCGCCCTCAGGGCGTGGCAGACGTCGCGACCGTCCGAGTCCGGCAGCCCGATGTCGAGGATGACCACGTCGATGGCGGCGTCGGCGGTGAAGAGCTCGACCGCCTCGCGGCCGTTCCTGGCGAGCTTCACCTCGTGGTCGGCGGATCGCAGCGCCTCCCCCACCAGCCGACGAATGGCGGCGTCGTCCTCGCAGACTCCGACCGTCGCCACGCGCCCATGCTACGGAGCGGGCCTGAGAATTCCCGGCACGACCGGGGCGTCGTGTGACAGCCAGGGGGTGACCGCTGGGCGGCTGGGCGGCTGGACGGCTGGACGGCTGGACGGCTGGCCCTTGCGTGAACTGGGTTCACCGCTCGCTCAAGAGCCACCGTCACGAGTGGGCGACGAGCTGGCGTTCATTCGAAGCAGCGCCTGATCGGCGTACCGGCTCGGGTCGGGGGTTCGGTAGTCGGAGGTCGGAGTGGTCGGCCTTAACCGAAGGCAAACCCCCTGTTTACAAGGCAGATCTGCCTAGAGATCAAGCCATCGGAATAGATATCTAGGCAAACCGCAACGGCGAGGTCAGGAGGAGCGGGTGGTGACGAGGTCGCAGAGGCCGACCAGGGCCCCTCGCGCCGGGATGTCCGGGAGCTGCTCGAGCAGGGCCCGGGCGGCCTCGGCCCGTCGGCGCACCTCGAACCTGGCTTCGTCCATCGCCGGGTTGCTGCGCAGCAAGGTCAACGCCTCGGCGTGCAGCCGCTCGTCGCCGATCGGACCGGACAGCAGCTGCAGCAGCCGCGCGTCTGCCTCCGCTGCCGACTGCCTCGCCATCAGCGTCGGCAGGGTCGGGACTCCCTCACGCAGGTCGGTGCCGGGAGCCTTGCCGAGATCATCGCTCTCCGACGCCACGTCGATGATGTCGTCGGAGAGCTGGAATGCCGTGCCGATCTGTTCACCGAACTCCGTCAGCAGCTGTTCGACCTCCGCATCGGCTCCGGCGACGCGTGCGCCGAACCGTGCGGACGTCGCGATCAGCGACCCGGTCTTGTCCGCCACCACCGAGAGGTAGTGACGAAGCGGGTCGTCACCGTCACGCGGCCCGACCGTCTCGCGGATCTGGCCCTGCACGAGGCGGGCGAAGGTCTGGGACTGGATCTTCACCGCGGCCGGCCCGAGGTCGGCGACGATGTCGGACGCCCGCGCGAACAGGAAGTCCCCGGTCAGGATCGCGACCGAGTTGTCCCACCGGGCGTTCGCGCTCTGGGCGCCGCGCCGCAGGTCCGCCTCGTCCATCACGTCGTCGTGGTACAGCGTCGCCAGGTGGGTCAGCTCGACCACGAGCGCTGCGGGGACGACGTCCGACAAGGAAGGGTCGCCGAACTCCGCAGCCAACACGACCAACAGGGGCCGGAACCGCTTGCCGCCGGCATCGAGGAGATGGCGGGCGGCCTCGTTGACGAAGTCGACGTCGGAGGCGACGGCGCGAGCCAGCTCCTTCTCGATGTCGAGGAGCCGCGAACGCACCCTGCCCTCGAGGTCAGGGTCGACCATCGAGACACCCCAGGCCGAGCTGCCCTCGGGACTCGCCGACGTCGACATGACCACAGTCTCTCGTACTCCCCTAGCGGATGAACTCGCCGGCCTGCCTGGCCAGGTCGAGTACCGGCTGCGGTACGACGCCGAGCAACAGCGTCATCGCCGCGCCGATCGTGATGGCCGCCGTGGTGAGGATGCTCGGTACCGCCACCGTCGGGCCGTCGCCGACAGGATCGGAGAAGAACATCACCACGATCACGCGCACGTAGAAGAACGCCGCGACCACGCTCATCAGCACCGCAACGATCACCAGGGGCCACGCGCCTCCGGACCAGGCAGAGGTGAACACCGCCCACTTGCCCGTGAAGCCGCTGGTCAGCGGGATTCCGGCAAAGGCCAACAGGAAGAAGGCGAACACCCCGGCGACCACCGGCGCCTCCTTGCCGAGTCCGGCCCAGCGCGACAGGTGTGTCGCCTCGCCGCCCGCGTCCCGGACCACCGTCACGACGGCGAAGGCGCCGATCGTGGTGAAGCCGTACGCGACCAGGTAGAACAACACGGCCTGCAGGCTGGTGATCTCCTTGCCGGCCACGGAGATGCCCTGGTGCGCCCCGACGAAGCCGGTGATCAGGAACCCGGCGTGCGCCACCGACGAGTACGCCAGCATCCGCTTCACGTCGGTCTGGGTGATCGCGATGATCGAGCCGACCGCCATCGTGAGAGCCGCGATGATCCACATCATCGGCTGCCAGTCCCAGCGGGCACCGCCCAGCGAGACGTAGAAGATGCGCAGCAGCGCGCCGAAGGCGGCGAGCTTGGTGCAGGCCGCCATGAACGCCGTGACCGCGGTCGGCGCGCCTTGGTAGACGTCGGGAGTCCACGCGTGGAACGGTGCAGCGCTGACCTTGAACAGGAGCCCGACGGCGACCATGCCCATCCCGACGAGCAGCAGGCCACTCGTCCCGGACTGGTACGAAACGGCCTTGTCGATGTCGGCGAAGGTGAAGCTGCCCGCGAAGCCGTAGAGCAGCGCGATCCCGTAGAGGAAGAACGCCGACGAGAAGGCTCCGAGAAGGAAGTACTTCATCGCCGCTTCCTGGCTGATCAGCCGACGCCGACGAGCCAGCCCGCACAGCAGGTAGAGCGGAAGCGAGAAGACTTCCAGCGCGACGAACATCGTCAGCAGGTCGTTCGCCGAGGGGAACAGCATCATCCCGCCGATGGCGAACATCACCAGCGGGAAGACCTCGGTGTGCTCGATGCCGCTGGCCGAGGCCTCACGCTCGGCCTCGGTGCCGGGCAGCGCCGCAGCCTGGCCGGCGAACGCCGTGACTCCGCCTTCGAGGTGTCGCTCGGCGAACAGCATGACGCTGATGATCGAGAAGATCAGCAGCGTTCCCCAGATGAACAACGACGGACCGTCGACCGAGATCGCGCCCATTGCCTCGATCGAACCGCGCGAGCCGTCGTGGTCGGCGAGGTTGCTCGCCACCAGGATGACCCCGATGAACGCAGCGAGCAGGCCGCCGAGGGCGAGCACCGTCTGGATGAGGTAACGCCGCTGTCGGGGAGCGAAGGCCTCCACGAGGACGCCTGCCAGCGCCACACCGAACACGATGAGCAGCGGGTACAGCTTGCCGTAGGCGAGGTGGGGCGCGTTGAACGTCGGGTCGGCAAGCACGGTGTTGCCATGGCTCAGGTGCGTCATCGCGAGCCCCCTTCCTCGGTGGCCACGGTCGGAGCGGGATCCTCGACACCGACGTGCTCCAGGATCGAGTCAACGGTCGGGTTGAGGACGTCGAGAGCGGGCTTGGGGTAGAAGCCGAGCACGACGATCAGCAGGAGCAGCGGGGCCAGCGCCGCGATCTCGCGGGGGCGCAGGTCGGTGATGTGCTTGGTGGACTCGCGCACCGGCCCGGTCATCGTGCGTTGGTACATCAGCAGGATGTAGAGCGCAGCCAGCACGATGCCGAGGGTGGCGATCACCGCCGCTGTGACGGACTTCGTGAACGTCCCGGCCAGTACCAGGAACTCGCTGACGAACGGCGAGAGTCCCGGCAGCGACAGGCTCGAGAGCCCCGCGACCAGGAAGATGCCCGCCAGCACCGGGGCGACCTTCTCGACTCCGCCGTAGTCGGTGATCATCTTCGACCCACGCCTGCTGACGAGGAAGCCGGTCACCAGGAAAAGCGCCGCGGTCGAGAGGCCGTGGTTGAACATGTAGAGGATCGAACCGGCCTGCGACTGGCTCGGTCAGCGCGAAGATTCCGAGCACGATGAAGCCGAAGTGCGAGATCGACGTGTAGGCGATCAGCCGGCGGATGTCGTTCTGGCCGATGGCGAGCAGCGCGCCGTAGAGCACCGAGAACACCGCGAGCACGATGACGACCGGGGTTGCCCAGCGCGACGCCTCGGGGAAGATTCCCAGGCAGAAGCGCATCATCCCGAACGTGCCGATCTTGTCGAGGATGCTCACCAGCAGCACCGAGGTGCCGGGGGTCCCCTCGCTGGCGGCCTCCGGCAGCCAGGTGTGCACCGGCCACATCGGCGCCTTGACCGCGAACGCGATGAAGAAGCCGAGGAACAGCCAGCGGCCGGTGTTGGTGCTGATGTCGGCCTTCATCAGGTCCTCGAGCAGGTAGGACGGGCCGCTCTCGGACCCCGACGACACGACGTAGAGCCCGACCACCGACGCCAGCATCAGCAGTCCGCCGAACAGGCTGAACAGCAGGAACTTCACCGCGGCGTACGAGCGGCGGGCCCCACCGAAGCCACCGATCAGGAAGTAGATCGGGATCAGCGTCGCCTCGAACAACACGTAGAACAAGAAGACGTCGGTGGCGGCGAAAACCCCGACGGCCAGGCCCTCGAGCGCCAGCATCCAGGCGAAGAAGGAGTTGACGCTCCAGCGGCCGCCGTCGGCGTCGCGCCACGACGCCAGGATGACGACCGGCGTCAGGATCGTGGTGAGCAGCACCAGCACCAGCCCGAGTCCGTCGAGGCCGACCGCGTAGTGCGCGCCGAACGCCGCGATCCAGTCGTGCTTCTCGACGAACTGGAACGCCGTCTCCGGCGTCGAACTGGACGGCGATGACCGACCGAGACCGCGAACGCGGCCAGCGAGAACCCGAGCGCGACCTGCTTGGGCAGGGCCGAGTGGTCCGGGTCCAGCCGGGGCAGCAGCAGCACGGCGACGGCGCCGACCAGCGGCAGCGCCGCCAGGATGGTCAGCCAGGGCACATACATCTCACTTCCGGTCATGACAGCTTCACCGCCAGCAGGGCCAGCACGATCAGCGCCGAGCCGGCGAGCATCGACAGGGCGTAGGAGCGGACGAAGCCGGACTGCCAGCGGCGGATCCGGCCGGAGGTGCCGCCGACCAGCGCGGCGAGCCCGTTGACGGCGCCGTCGACGCCGCGGTTGTCGACGTAGACCATCGACCGGGTGAGGTACTGGCCCGGCCGCATGAACACCGCCTCGTTGAACGCGTCGCCGTACAGGTCGGCGCGGGCGGCCTTGGTGAGCCGGCGAGACGCGGTACGGCGCGACGGCGTCGATCCGCTGCCGCCCGTAGATCATCCAGGCGACGGCGACTCCCACGACGACCAGCGCGAGCACGAGCAGCGAGATCGCCAACGCCGGGATCGGCAGGTCCTCGTGCTCCTCAGGGCCGACCACCGGCTCGAGCCAGTCGACGATCCAGCCGTTGAGGAGCAGGACACCGCCGAACACCGAGAGACCGGCCAGCACCATCAACGGGATCGGTCATCACCAAGGGAGACTCGTGCGGGTGCGCGCCCTTGGCCCAGCGCTTCTCGCTGACGAACGTCATGATCATCATGCGCGTCATGTAGAACGCTGTGATGCCGGCGCCGATCAGTGCGCCGATGCCGACGATCAGGTTCTGTCCGAAGGCCGCCTCGATGATCTTGTCCTTGGACCAGAAGCCGGCGAACCCCGGGAAGCCGATGATGGCCAGGTAGCCGCACGCGAACGTCACGAACGTGATCGGCAGCGCAGCGCGCAGCGCGCCGTAGCGCCGCATGTCGACGTCGTCGTCCATCGCGTGCATCACCGAGCCGGCACCAAGGAACATGTTGGCCTTGAAGAAGCCGTGGGTGAGCAGATGGAAGATCGCAAAGGCATAACCGGCCGGGCCGATGCCGGCGGCGAGCATCATGTAGCCGATCTGGCTCATCGTCGAACCGGCCAGCGCCTTCTTGATGTCGTCCTTGGCGCATCCGATGACAGCACCCCAGAGCAGCGTCACCAGGCCGACGACGATGACCGCCGTCTGCGCGGTGTCGGACTCGGCGTACACGAAGTTGGAGCGCGTCACCAGATAGACCCCGGCGGTCACCATGGTCGCCGCGTGGATCAGCGCCGAGACCGGTGTCGGACCTTCCATGGCGTCGAGCAGCCAGCTCTGCAACGGCACCTGGGCGGACTTTCCGCAGGCGGCCAGCAGGAGCAGCAGACCGAGGGCGGTCGCGGTGCCCGCAGACACCTTGCCCATGCCGTCCGAGACGCCCTCGAACGTCGTGGTGCCGAACGTCGCGAACATCAACATGATGGCCAGGGCCATGCCGAGGTCGCCGACGCGGTTGACGACGAAGGCCTTCTTGGCGGCGACCGCTGCGGAGTCCTTGTGCTGCCAGAAGCCGATGAGCAGGTACGACGCCAGACCGACGCCCTCCCAGCCGAGGAACAGCGCCAAGTAGTCCGACGCCAGGACCAGCAGCAGCATCGCCGCCACGAACAGGTTCAGGTAGGCGAAGAAGCGGCGGCGGCGGTCGTCGTGCGCCATGTAGCCGACCGAGTAGACGTGGATCAGGCCGCCCACGCCGGTGATCAGCAGCACGAACAGGGCCGACAGCGGGTCGAAGAGCAGATCGAACTCGACGTTGAAGGAGCCTGCCTGGATCCAGGTGAACAGATGCTGGTGCAGCGACTCCTCGGATCCGCCATTGAGCTCGAAGAAGGCCACCAGGCCGAGCACGAACGACGCAATCGGCGCGAGCACTCCGAGCAGGTGGCCCCAGGCGTCGGTGAACTTGCCACCCACGAGCAGGACCGCCGAGCTCGCCAACGGGATCGCGATGATCAGGAACAGGAGATCACTCATCTGAGCAGGCCATCCCTAGTACTTGAGCAGGCTGGCGTCGTCGACCGAAGCCGAGCGTCGCGTCCGGAAGATGGTCATGATGATCGCGAGGCCGACCACGACCTCGGCCGCAGCCACCACCATCACGAAGAAGGCGGCGATCTGCCCGTCGAGGTTGCCCGACTGACGGGCGAAGGTGACGAGCGCGAGGTTGGATGCGTTCAGCATCAGCTCCACGCACATGAACACGACGATCGCGTTGCGGCGGACGAGCACGCCCATCGCCCCGATCGAGAACAGCAGGGCCGACAGCACCAGGAAGGGGGTAGGGCTCATCGGTCCCCTCCTTCGGGACGGTGCTCGTCCGGCTGACCAGGCGCACCACCCATGTGGGTGCGTTCGATCTGCTTGGCGCCGGACTCGATCTCGGCCTCGACCGCCCGGTCACCCGAGACGTCCCGCACCGTGCCGCGCGCCCGCATGACCCGCGAGATGGAGAGCTCGGACGGAGTGCCGTCGGGCAACAGCGCCGGCGTGTCCACCGAGTTGTGCCGCGCGAAGGAACCCGGCGACGGCAGCGGCCCGGGGTGAATCCCACGTTCGGCGTAGTCGACCATCCGCTGCCGAACGACCTCGCGCTGGGTCGGCTTCGGGGTGAGCCGTTCGCGATGGGCGAGCACCATGGCGCCGAGAGCCGCCGTGATGAGCAGGGCGCTGGTCACCTCGAACGCGAAGACGTACTTGCTGAACAGCAGCTGCGCCACACCCGGCACGTTGCCGTCGGTGTTGGCGGAGTCGAGTCCGACGACGGCCCCGATGGTGGTCTGGGTGATACCGGCGATGATCAGGATCGCGAACACGACCGCGACCAGGACCGCAGCCACCCGCTGGCCGCGCAACGTCTCGACCAGGGAGTCCGCGGAGTCGACGCCGACGAGCATCAACACGAAGAGGAAGAGCATCAGCACCGCGCCGGTGTAGACGATGATCTGCACCGCGAACAGGAAGGGCGCGTCCTGGACCGCGTACAGCACCGCCAGGGAGATCATCACGACAGCCAGCAGCAGCGCAGAGTGCACGGCCTTGCGAACGACCACCATGCCGAGCGCGCAGGCCACCATGATCGGGGCGAGGATCCAGAACGTGATCACGACGGCACCTCACCCTCGCCGGGCGAACGGGTCGACGAGGTGCCGGCTCCACGGTAGTAGGCGCCTTCGTCGCCCAGGCGCATCGCGTGCGGCGGCTCCTCCATCCCTGGCAGCAGCGGCGCGAGCAGATCGTGCTTCTCGTAGATCAGGTCGGCCCGGTTGTTGTCGGCAAGCTCGTACTCGTTGGTCATCGTCAACGCGCGCGTCGGGCAGGCCTCGATGCACAGTCCGCAGAGGATGCAGCGCAGGTAGTTGATCTGGTACACGCGGCCGTAGCGCTCGCCCGGAGAGAAGCGCTGGCCGTCGACGTCCTCGTTGTCGGCGCCCTCGACGTAGATCGCGTCGGCCGGACAGGCCCACGCGCACAGCTCACAACCGATGCACTTCTCCAACCCGTCGGGCCACCGGTTGAGCTGGTGCCGGCCGTGGAACCGCGGAGCCGTCGGCTTCTTCTCGAACGGGTACTGCTCCGTGACGACCTTCTTGAACATCGTGCGGAAGGTGACCCCGAACCCCGCGATCGGGTCCCAGATCTGCTCCTTGATGCCCGGCTTGCCCGAGCTCGGGCCAGGCGTGTGGGAACGGTCAGCCACGGAGAGTCTCCTTGGTCGGCATGGGCGGGACCGGGTAGCCACCGGTGGGCTCGTCGGCAAGGGCGTCGGCCTCGGTCTCGTCCTCTGACTCCGGGACGAAGCCGAGCGCGACGAAGATCACGACCGCGACCGCGGCCGCGGCGAACAGGTAGGTGCGGTCGATCTGGCCTTCCAGGCTGATCGCCCGGATGGTGCCGACGGCGATGATCCAGAACAACGAGACCGGGATCAGCACCTTCCAGCCGAACCGCATGAACTGGTCGTAACGCAGTCGCGGCAGCGTGCCTCTCAACCAGATGAAGACGAAGACGAAGATGAACACCTTGCCGAGGAACCACAACACCGGCCAGTAGCCCTGGTTGGCGCCCTCCCACAGCGACAGCGGCCAGGGGGCCCGCCAGCCACCGAGGAACATCGTGGTCGCGAGCATCGAGACGGTGACCATGTTGATGTACTCGGCCAGGAAGAAGAATGCGAACTTGATCGAGGAGTACTCGGTGTGAAATCCGCCGACGAGCTCGCCCTCGGCCTCCGGGAGGTCGAAGGGAGCCCGGTTGGTCTCCCCCACCATGGAGATCATGTAGATGAGGAACGACGGCAACAAGATGATGCCGAACCACAGGTCGGTCTGCGCCTCGACGATGCCTGAGGTGGACATCGATCCGGCGTACAGGAACACAGCGACGAGCGAGAGCCCCATCGCCACTTCGTACGAGATCACCTGGGCGGACGAGCGCAGCGCTCCCAGCAACGAGTACGTCGAGCCCGACGACCATCCGGCGAGGACGATGCCGTAGACGCCTACGGACGCGATCGCCAGGATGTAGAGCACGCCCACGGGCAGGTCCGTCAGCTGCAACGGCGTGCGGACGTCACTGAACGGGATCGACGCGACCGGTCCGAAGGGGATGACGGCGACGGCCAGGAACGCCGGGATCGCGGCGAGCAGCGGCGCCAGCACGAAGACCACCTTGTCGACGGCCTTCGGGACGATGTCCTCCTTGAGCATCAGCTTCACGCCGTCGGCGAGGCTCTGCAGCAGCCCGAAAGGACCGTGCACGTTCGGACCGATCCGGTGCTGCATCCTGGCGACGACGCGGCGCTCGAGCCAGATGATGAACAAGGTCATGAGCAGCAGGATCACAAAGGCCAGCACGACCTTGATGACGATGACCCACCACGGGTCATGGCCGAACGCGCTGAGGTCGTCTGCCGCGAGCGGCACGGTCGGCGCCATCACTTGCTCCCTCCCTCGACGCGAACGACCGACCCGGCACCGCTGCCCAGAGCCTGGTGCACGTACACGCCGTTCGAGCTGGTCGGGACCCAGATCACGTCATCGGCCAGGTCGCCAGTCGTCACCGGAAGCTCGACCGACCCGCGGTCGGTGGACACGGTGACGACGTCTCCCGTGCGGACGCCGAGTCGATCAAGCGCAGCCGTGGAGACGACCGCGACGGCGGTCTTGCCGGTGGCCTGCAGATACGGCTCCCCGTCCACCGCGCGGCTGGAGTCGATCAGGGTGCGCCACGTGGACAACACGAACTCGCCCTTGCCAGGCGCCGCGGCCGCCGCGGCGGGGACCGGCTCGAACGTGGTCCAATCACCATCCCACGGGCCGACCTCGGCCATCTCCGACCAGGCCTGCTCGACACTGCGGAAGCCCAGGCCCGAGCCGAGCTCCTCGGCGATGCCGGCCAGCACCCGGACGTCGGTGAGGGCCGAGCTCTCCAGCACCTGGGCGAACGGGCGCAACCGTCCCTCCCAGTTGACGAACGTGCCGCTGCGCTCCGACACGGCTCCCACCGGTAGCACGACGTCTGCCCGACGGGTGACCTCCGACTCGCGCACCTCCAAGCTGACGACGAAGTCGGCGGCCTCCAGCGCGGTGACCGCCAGGGCCCGGTCAGGAAGGTCATCGATGTCCACAGCCCCCATGACCAGAGCCTTGATGTCACCCTCGGCGGCCGCGTGCAGGATGCCGGCGGTGTCGCGTCCTGCTGTCGAGGAGACCACGTCGACGCCCCACGCTGCAGCCAGGTCCACCCGCGCCTGGGCGTCGGACAACGGACGACCGCCCGGCAGGAGGTTGGGCAGGAGACCGGTCTCCAGAGCACCGCGCTCGCCTGCCCGGCGAGGGACCCAGCCCAGCTTCGCCCCCGTGGACGACGCCAACGACGCGACCGCGCTGAGCAGACCTGGAGAGGTCGCCGCCCGCTCGCCGACGAGGATCACGCCACCGCCGTCAAGGGCGATGTCGGCGTCCTCGGCCAGTCCGTCGACCACGGACGCCTCGGCGCCAGGGGTGGCTTTGACCAGGCTGCCGTGCAGCTTCTCCAGGCCGCGCGAGGTGTGTGAGGCGACGGCGTACACGCGGGTGCCATGGTCGCGGACACCCTTGCGCAGCCTGAGGAAGACGATCGGGGACTCCTCCTCGGGCTCGAACCCGACCAGGACGACGGCGCTTGCGTGCTCCAGGTCGGCGTAGGACGGGCTGGGGCGGGTGGCCACGTAGGCCGAGAGGAACGACGCCTCCTCCTGCGAATGCGGCCGGACACGGAAGTCGAGGTCGTTGGTCCCGAGGACGGCGCGCGCGAACTTGCCGTACGCGTAGGCGTCCTCGCTGGCCAGCCGGCCACCGGCCAGGACGCCGACGGCGCTCTGCGCGGCCTTCAGGCCTCGTGCCGCGACGGCGAAGGCCTCAGGCCACGAGGCGGGACGCAGCTCCCCGCGTTGCCCGTCCGGACCTTCGTCACGGACCATCGGGCGGGTGAGGCGGTCGGCTTGTCGGGTCGAGGTGAAGGCGAAGCGACCCTTGTCGCAGTTCCACTCCTCGTTGACATCCGGGTCCAAGCCAGCGAGCCGACGGGTGACCTTGCCGCGGCGGTGGTCGGTCCGCAGGGCGCAGCCGGACGCGCAGTGCTCGCAGATCGTGGGCGTCGAGATGAGGTCGAACGGCCGCGACCGGAAACGGTACGCCGCTGAGGTGAGCGCACCGACCGGGCAGATCTGGATCGTGTTGCCCGAGAAGTAGGACTCGAAGGGCTCCTTCTCGTAGATGCCGACCTGCTGGAGCGCACCCCGCTCGACCAGGGCGATGAACGGGTCCCCGGCAATCTGCTCGCTGAACCGCGTGCAGCGGGCGCACAGCACGCAGCGCTCGCGGTCCAGCAGCACTTGGGCGGAGATGTTGATCGGCTTGGTGAAGGTCCGCTTGGTCTCGGTGAAGCGCGACTCGCCCGCTCCGTTGGACATCGCCTGGTTCTGCAGCGGGCACTCCCCGCCCTTGTCGCAGACCGGACAGTCGAGCGGATGGTTGATCAGCAGGAACTCCATGTTGCCCTGCTGCGCCTTGTCGGCGACTGGGCTGGAGTGCTGCGTACGGACCACCATGCCAGGGGCCACTGCGAGCGTGCAGGAGGCCTGCGGCTTGGGAATGGGCCGGCCGTTGCCGGCATCGGGCACGTCGACCAGACACTGCCGGCACGCGCCGACCGGCTCGAGCAGAGGGTGGTCGCAGAACCGAGGGATCTGGACACCGATCTGCTCAGCGGCGCGGATCACCAGGGTGCCTTCGGGCACCGTGACCTCGACGTCGTCGATGGTCAGCGTGACGGTCTTCACTGGTGCCCGGTCCGAGGTCGTCGCTTCGGTCGTTGTCGTCATGCGGTCGCTCCAGCGGTCGCGGTCGAGCTCTTCTGCGCGAACAACGTGGCCTCCGCGGGGTCGAACGGGCAGCCTCCGTGCTCCAGGTGGCGCAGGTACTCGTCCCGGAAGTACTGGATCGACGACGTGATCGGCGACGTGGCGCCGTCGCCGAGTGCGCAGAACGAGCGGCCCAGGATGTTGTCGCACAGGTCGACCAAGGTCTCGAGGTCGGCCTCGCTGCCCTGGCCGTTCTCCAGGCGCTGCAGCGTCTGCACCAGCCACCAGGTGCCCTCCCGGCAGGGCGTGCACTTGCCGCAGGACTCGTGCTTGTAGAACTCGGTCCACCGCAGCACGGCCCGCACGACGCAGGTGGTGTCGTCGAAGATCTGCAGGGCACGGGTGCCCAGCATCGAACCGGCCTCGCCGATCGCCTCGAAGTCCAGCGGCACGTCAAGATGCTCGTCGGTGAGGATCGGCGTCGACGAGCCGCCTGGTGTCCAGAACTTCAGCGTGTGGCCCTCGCGGACGCCCCCGGCGAGGTCGAGCAGCTCGCGCAGCGTGATGCCGAGCGGCGCTTCGTACTGGCCGGGCTTGGTGACGTGCCCGGAGAGCGAGAACAGTCCGTAGCCCTTGGACTTCTCGGTCCCCATGCTGCTGAACCACTCAGCACCATTGGCGACGATGCTCGGCACCGACGCGATGGACTCGACGTTGTTGATGACCGTCGGGCAGGCATAGAGGCCGGCGACCGCCGGGAAGGGCGGACGCAGCCGGGGTTGTCCCCGACGACCCTCGAGGGAGTCGAGCAGGGCCGTCTCCTCACCGCAGATGTAGGCGCCCGCACCGGCATGGACGATCAGCTCGAGGTCGTAGCCGGAGCCATGGATGTCGGCGCCGAGATGGCCGGCCAGATAAGCCTCTTGGACAGCCCGCTGCAGCCTGCGTACGACGTGCAGCACCTCACCTCGGACGTAGATGAACGCGTGGTTGGCCCGGATCGCGTAGGAGCTGATGATGACGCCTTCGACCAGGGTGTGCGGGCTGGCCATCATCAAGGGGACGTCCTTGCACGTGCCCGGCTCGGACTCGTCGGCGTTGACGACCAGGTAGTGCGGCTTCCCGTCACCTTGCGGGATGAACCCCCACTTCATGCCGGTCGGGAACCCGGCGCCACCGCGCCCTCGGAGACCGGACTCCTTGACCATCTCGATCACGTCGTCCTGCTTCTGGCCGAGCGCGGACTTGAGCGCGGCGTAGCCGCCGGAGCGCTCGTACGACGCCAGGGTCCACGCCCGGTCGGCGTCCCAGTTGTCCGACAGGACCGGGGTCAGGGTGTCGACCATCAGCTCTCGTCCTTGGTGGGTTGGTTCGTCTGGCTGTCCTGCATCGGGGCGTCCTGCCCGGTGCCCTCGGGAGCGTCCTCGTGCCGGGTCTCGGCCGGAGACGCCTCGACTGCCACGTCGGGCTCGTCGCGGACGGCCTGGTCCGAAGCCTCCGCGGAGGCACTCCGCCCCGACCCAGACGTCGAGCCGGACGACGGGGCTGTCCAGCCGCGCTCCCGCGCCAGCTCGAGCCCGACCAGCGAGGCGGGACCGGCCACGGGGCCTTCGTCAGCGAGGTCGTCGGGGAAGCCGGCGAGCACTCGCTCCGCCTCACGCCACGGGCCGATCCTGGCTCCGCGGGTGGCGCTGACCGGCTTGCCCGCACGCAGGTCGTCGACCAGCCGGATCGCGGTCTCTGGCGTCTGGTTGTCGAAGAACTCCCAGTTGACCGTCATCACCGGTGCGTAGTCGCAAGCGGCGTTGCACTCGACGTGCTCGAGCGTGATGCTCGCTTCACCGTCCTCCGTGGGTCGGGTCGTCTCGTCGTTGCCGACGTCGAGATGGCTCTTGAGCCGCTCGAAGATCAGGTCGCCACCCATCACCGCACACAGGGTGTTGGTGCAGACACCGACGTGGTAGTCCCCGACGGGACGACGCTTGTACATCGTGTAGAACGTCGCGACACCGGAGACGTCTGCAGCACTGATGTCGAGGATCTCCGCACAGGTCTCGATCCCGCGGGGCGTCACGCAGCCGTCGACACTCTGCACCAGGTGCAGCATCGGCAGCAGCGCCGACCGAGGTTGTGGGTACCGAGCCGCGATCTCGCGGAGCTCGTCCAGGGTCTGCTGCTCGTACGGGTCAGGCCCTGGCTCGGGCGCAACGCCGTCCTGAGCAGCATCGAAGCGAAGGGTCATCGGTCGACTCCACCCATCACGGGATCGATGCTTGCGACGGCCACGATGACGTCGGCCACCTGGCCGCCCTCGCTCATCGCCGGCGCGCTCTGCAGGTTGACGAAGGACGGGTCGCGGAAGTGGGCGCGGTAGGGCCGGGTGCCGCCGTCGGAGACGACGTGACAGCCCAGCTCGCCGCGCGGCGACTCGACCGCGGCGTACGCCTGTCCGGTCGGGACGCGGAACCCTTCGGTGACCAGCTTGAAGTGGTGGATCAACGCCTCCATGGACTCGCCCATGATGTGGCGGATGTGGTCGAGGGAGTTGCCCATGCCGTCCGAGCCGACGGCCAGCTGGCTGGGCCAGGCGATCTTCTTGTCCCCGATCATGGTCGGCGAGCCCTCCAGGCCCTGCAGCCGGGCAGCGGCCTGCTCGACGATCCGCAGCGACTCCCACATCTCGTCGACCCGGATCCTGAACCGGCCGTAGGAGTCTGCCGTGTCCCACGTGCAAACCTCGAAGTCGTAGTCCTCGTAACCGGAGTACGGCTGCTTCTTGCGCAAGTCCCAGTCGTACCCGGTGGCTCTGAGCACGGGTCCGGACGCCCCGAGCGCAAGGCAGCCCTCCAGGTCGAGGTAGCCGACGTCGACGAGCCGGGCCTTGAAGATCGGGTTGGCGTTGCACAGCGCCGCATACTCGGGAAGCCGCTTGCGCATCACGCCGATGAACTCGTCGATCTTCTCCAGCGCACCCGGAGGCATGTCCTGAGCGACTCCGCCGGGCCGGATGAAGGCGTGGTTCATCCGCAGCCCGGTGATCAGCTCGAACAGGTCCAGCACCAGCTCGCGCTCGCGGAATCCGATGGTCATCACGGTGAGTGCCCCGATCTCCATGCCGCCGGTCGCGATCGCGACGAGGTGGGAGGAGATGCGGTTGAGCTCCATCAGGAGCACGCGCATGACCTGGGCCTTCTCCGGGATGTCGTGCTCGATGTCGAGCAGTCGCTCCACGCCCATGCAGTAGGCCATCTCGTTGTAGAACGGAGACAGGTAGTCCATCCGGGTGCAGAACGTCACCCCCTGCACCCAGTTGCGGTACTCCATGTTCTTCTCGATGCCGGTGTGCAGGTAGCCGATTCCGCAGCGGCACTCCGTCACGGTCTCGCCGTCGAGCTCCAGGATCAGCCGGAGCACGCCGTGTGTGGACGGGTGCTGGGGACCCATGTTGACGACGACGCGCTCTTCGGCCTCGAGGTCGATCCCGGCCACGACGGAGTCCCAGTCCTGACCGGTGACGGTGAAGACCTTGCCCGATGTCGTCGACTGCTCGCTGGCGTAGGGGTCACCCGCGCGGGTCTGGCTGTTGGCTGTCTCGGTCATCAGCTGTAAGACCTCCGGCGGTCTGGCGGCGGAATCGTCGCGCCCTTGTACTCCACCGGGATGCCGCCCAGCGGATAGTCCTTGCGTTGCGGGTGTCCGGGCCAGTCGTCCGGCATCTGGATCCGGGTGAGCGCCGGATGGCCGTCGAAGACGATGCCGAAGAAGTCGTAGGTCTCGCGCTCGTGCCAGTCGTTGGTGGGGTAGACCGCAACGACGGACGGGATGTGCGGGTTGCTGTCGGGGCAGGTGACCTCGACCCTGATCCGGCGGTTGTGCGTCATGGACTGCAGGTGGTAGACCGCGTGCAGCTCCGCGCCCTCGTCGTGGGGGTAGTGCACTCCGCTGACACCACTGCAGAACTCGAAGCGCAGCTCGGGGTCGTCGCGCAGCGTCTGCATCACCGAGACCAGCTTCTCGCGCGCGACGTGGAACGTGATCTCACCGCGGTGCACGACGACCTTCGTCAGCGCGTCCAGAGCACCGTTGGGTTCCAGCGCCTGCTCGAGCCGGTCGGCGACGCCGTCGAACCAGCCGCCGTAGGGACGCTGGGTCGCGCCCGGGATGGCAACCGTGCGGACCAGGCCGGCGTACCCCGACGTGTCGCCGGAGTCACCGGCGCCGAACATGCCCCGGCGTACGTCGATGACGTCGAGGTCCTGCTGGGGCAGCGGGCCGGGGTCGTCGCTCACGATCAAGTCATCGCCGTGCAGCGACTTGTCCTGGATCGAGCGCTCCTCGACGGGCTTGTCCTCCAGGGAGCGCTCACCCACCGGCTTCTCGGGAACTCCCGCGGGCTGGCCCTCTGGCGGAGGACCGGACGGCTTGTCGTCAGTCATCGCAGCAGGCCTCGCATCTCCGACGTCGGCGCAGCCGTGAGAGCGGCCTGCTCGTTGGTCTCGACCTCCGCGAGTCGGTGCGCACCGAGCTTGGATGCCTTGATGTCCTCGTGCAGCTTCAGGATCGCGTCGATCAGCATCTCCGGACGTGGTGGGCAACCCGGCAGGTACATGTCGACCGGGACGACGTGGTCGACGCCCTGCACGATCGCGTAGTTGTTGAACATCCCCCCGCTGCTGGCGCACACGCCCATGGCGAGGACGTACTTCGGGTTGGGCATCTGGTCGTAGATCTGGCGCAGCACGGGGGCCATCTTCTGGCTCACCCGACCCGCGACGATCATCAGGTCGGCCTGACGAGGTGAGGCGCGGAACACCTCCATGCCGAACCGCGCCATGTCATAGCGCGGACCACCCGAGGTCATCATCTCGATCGCGCAGCACGCCAGACCGAACGTCGCCGGCCACAGCGAGGCCTTCCGGAAGTATCCGGCCAGCCCCTCCACGGTGCTGAGCAAGACCCCGGACGGCAGCTTCTCCTCGATACCCATCTGATCAGACCTCCCCTAGTCCCACTCGAGTCCGCCGCGACGCCAGACATAGGCGTAGGCGATGAACACGGTGCCGATGAACAGGACCATCTCGATCAGGCCGAAGAGCTTCATGCTGTCGAAGTACACAGCCCACGGGAACAAGAAGATGATCTCGATGTCGAAGACGATGAACAGCATCGCGGTGATGTAGTACTTCACCGGGAACTTGCCGCCGCCGACGGGCTGCGGCGTGGGCTGGATGCCGCACTCGTAGGAGTCGAGCTTGGCGCGGTTGTAGCGCTTGGGCCCGATCAGGGAGCTCACGGCGACGGACCCGACCGCGAACGCCGCGGCCAGGAGCATCAGACCGAGGATCGGCACGTACTCCTTCATGCCGTCTCCTTCCCGTCCTCGTTGTCAGGGGTGTACTCAGCAGCGGTGTCGACGGTGCCGTTCTGGTCGTGCAGACGTCTGGTCATCCTAGGACCGCCCGTCCCCGGCCCGTTCATGCGGTCGGGGCGACCCGGGACAGCCCGTTGACGAGGCGGTCCGTGACGTCGCCGCCACGTGCGTCGGTGAGGTTGGCCAGCAGCTTGAGCGCGATCTTCATCAGAGCCGGCCGGTGCAGTCCGTGCTTGGTCAGATAGTTCATCACGTGCGGGTTGCCGATCGCCTTCACGAAGACGCGGCCGACGGTGTAGTAGCCGCCGTAGCGCTGGTCGAGGGCTTTCACATACCCCTGAAGTGCGCGCTCGTGCCCCGCGGGCGTCGTACGGCTCAATGCCTGGGTGATGACCTCGGCGGCCATCTCCCCCGACTCCATGGCGTACGCGATGCCCTCACCGTTGAACGGGTTGACCATGCCCCCGGCGTCACCGACGAGCAGCATGCCGTTGGCGTAGTGGGGCTTGCGGTTGAAACCCATCGGAAGAGCCGCTCCGCGTATCGGACCGACCATGTTGGGGTCGCGGAAGCCCCACTCCTCCGGGGTGTGGTCGAGCCAACGCTTCAGGAGGTCCTTGTAGTCGACGTTCTGGAATGCCGACGACGTGTTGAGAATGCCGAGACCGACGTTGACCGTGCCGTCCCCCACGCCGAAGATCCAGCCGTAGCCCGGCAACAGCTTGCTCGCGCCGGGCTTGCCGTCCCAGAGCTCCAGCCAGGACTCGAGCCAGTCGTCATCGTGACGCGGGCTGGTGTAGTAGGTGCGGACCGCGACACCCATCGGGCGGTTGTCGCGCTTCTGCAGACCCATCGCCAGGCTGAGCCGGGTGGAGTTGCCGTCCGCGGCGATGACGACGGGGGCGCGAAAGGCGATCTCGTCGCCGGTCTTGCGGCCTCGCTCGTCCACCGGCTTCGCGGTGACCCCGACGATGCGACCGGCGTCGTCCAGGATCGGTCCGGTCACCGCGGTCTGCTCGTGCAGCCGGGCGCCGGCCTTCTGAGCGTGCCGGGCCAGGATCTCGTCGAAGTCGAGCCGGGTGCGGACCAGCCCGTAGTTCGGGTAGTCGGTGAGGTCGGGCCAGGGCAGCTCGAGGCGGTGGCCACCGCCGATGATCCGGAGCCCCTGGTTGCGGATCCAGCCGGGCTGGTCGAGGTCGATCCCGAGGGACACCAGCTGCCGCACGGCCCGCGGGGTGAGCCCGTCGCCGCAGACCTTCTCGCGCGGGAAGGAGGTCTTCTCGAGCAACAGCACATCGACCCCGGCCTGGGCCAGGTAGCTGGCTGCGGTGGAGCCGCCGGGCCCGGCCCCGACGATGATGACGTCGGCCTGCCGCTCCGCCGTGGCGGGCAGTCCCGTGCTGGTCATGGCTGGTGTTCCTTCGCTGGGCGGTGGCGGTGAGCGGCCGGGCAAGCGAACCTGGCTGGTCGCGGGTGAACAAGTGAATGCGTTCACGAGCGGGGCATCCTCAGTCTAGGACCTGACCCGTGAGGGCGCACCACCGCTCCACCACCCGAACTCGTGCGCTACCGGACCGATCGCTCCTCGGGCCTGCTCGTCCCCGTCGTAGGCCGGTCGAGCCGACGGTCGAGGGCGAGGCATGCTGCCGCCAGGCCGAGCACCAGCGCGGTCACCACGGCGGCGTTGACCAGCACCCGCGCAGAGCTGTGCTCGCCGGCGTCCAGGAACGGGTAGGGGTACCAGCCGGTGAGCGCGCCGAGGAGCTGGGTGTAGCCGAAGTAGATGACCGGCCAGCAGATCACTGCGACGACGACACGTCGGTCCAGACGCCGGCGAGGCCCGAAGATCAGCCAGCCGCCGAGCACCAGGGCCGGGCCGGTGTAGTGGAACATCACGTCGGTTATCCAGGCGATCCCGTGGAGGTCGAGGATCGGGGCAAGGGCGACCACGTACACGACGAAGGTCGTGGCCATCCCGAGCACGGCAGCGAACCGCACGACGTCCCAGGCGCGACCCGCACGGTCAGGCTTGGTCACCAGCAGGGCGGCCGTGACCGTCGCGAGGACGTTGCTCTGCACGGTGAAGTAGCTGAAGAAGCGCAGCACCCGCTCCGGGGCGGCTGCGGACGAACCGTCTGGTTCGACCAGGACGGTGTGGCCGCGGATCACCAGCACGAGCTGGATCACCAGGGCGATGCCGCAGTTGAGCACGGTCAGGGTGTGCCACACCTTGGCCGTCTGGGACCGGGTCATCTAGCGGGCCGGGAGTCCGTAGGCGTGCGTGACCTCGAGGCGCCCGACGAGCCGCTTGTCCGTGACCATCGCCGCACGGTACTCGTCCCAGTCGGGATGCTCCTTGCCCGCGATCGACCGGAACACCTCGACGAGCTCGTCGCAGACCTCGTCATCGGGTGACGCCGCCGGCTCGGTGAGTGTCATGTCGCCCTCGACCACCACATAGGTCCAGGCATCCGCGCTCTGGACGAGCATCGAGGCGCGCGAGTCGCGACGCAGGTTCTTGACCTTGGCCCGGTCGTCGGTCAAGGACATGCGCAGGACACTCGACGTGGCGTCGTACGTGTAGTTGACGTTGGACAGCTGTGGGCGACCGTCGCGCTTGATGGTCGCGAGCGAGCCGACGTTGTGCTGGTTCAGGAACTCGGAGACGTGAGGGCCGATGCTCATGGCGCCATTGTGCCTGGGTTTGAGATCGGCTAGCGGGTGGCGCGGTGCAGCGCGACGATGCCGCCGGTGAGGTTGCGCCACTCGACCGATCGCCAACCGGAGTCCGCGATCTGCGTGGCCAGCCGCTGCTGGTCCGGCCACGCCTGGATCGACTCGGCCAGATAAATGTACGAGTCCGGGTTCGACGAGACCCGGCGGGCGACGGCGGGCAGCGCCTTCATCAGGTACTCGGAGTACACCGTGCGGAACTGGTCGTTGGTCGGCTGGCTGAACTCGCAGACGACGAGCCGCCCGCCAGGCTTGGTGACGCGTCGCATCTCGGCCAGCCCCTGCGGGTAGTCGTGCACGTTGCGGAGACCGAACGAGATCGTCACCGCGTCGAACGTCGCATCGGCGAACGGCAGCCTCGTCGCGTCGCCCGCGACGAACGGCAGGCGTGGTCGCGCGCGCTTGCCGACCTCCAGCATCCCGACGGAGAAGTCGCACGGCACGACCGTCGCGCCCTCGAACACGAACGGCACGCTGCTCGTCCCGGTGCCGGCGGCCAGGTCGAGCACCCGATGACCTGGTTTCGGGTCCACTGCGGCCAGCACGGCCCGGCGCCAGCGACGGTCCTGACCCAGGGACAGCACGTCGTTGGTCACGTCGTAGCGGGCGGCGACCTGGTCGAACATCGCCGCGACCTCGCGCGGCTGCTTGTCCAGGCTGGCCCGGCTCACGGCTGGTCCAGGCTGGCTCGGGTCAGGCTCTCCAGGCTGGCTCGGGTCACGGCGCCTAGCCTTCCATGCCGGGGTCGCGTTTCCCGCCTGACCCGTCACCCGTCGCTCGTTGAACCGTCAGTTGTGGTTCCTTCTCTGGCCCTTGTGGTTCCTTCTCTGGCCCTTGTGGTTGTCGCCCGGCCTCGCAACTGCAGGTTTCGGTCCAGGGCCTACGCTGGACGACTGTGACGACACGTGCGACGGATCCGGCTGACGCCTTCGGTCCGCAGCCCAGCACCGAACATGGCCCACTGGTCGCGCGTACGGTCGTCGTCGACGACCCCGGCCCGTTGATCGACCTGTTGCCCCGCACGGCGCCACTGGCATGGGTGCATCGCGGCGACGGCCTGGTGGCCTGGGGCGAGGTCGCCCGCTTCGACTCGTCGGGGCCGCAGCGCTTCGAGGCCACTGGGAAGTGGTGGCGCGCGGTCTCCGAGCGCAGCGTGATCCGCGACGAGGCGGGTACGCCCGGCAGCGGCTTGCTGGCCTTCGGATCTTTCGCGTACGCCGACCAGCCTGGACGCTCGAGCCTGGTGGTGCCCGAGGTCGTGGTCGGTCGACGCGGCCCGGTCTGCTGGGTGACGACGATCGCTCGAGGCTCCCTCGGGCCGGCTCCTTCGCTGGGCGGGGCCGAGCCCGTCACGCGGCCCGGCCAGGTGGTCTTCAGCGACGGCGCGATGAGCGGCGCGAGCTGGGAGCTCGTGGTCGCCGAGGCCGTCGACCGGATCCGCGCCGGTGACCTGGACAAGGTGGTGCTGGCACGCGACCTGATCGCCGAGCTGGACGCACCGCTGGACGTGCGGGCTCCGCTGGGGCGCCTCGCCGAGGGTTACCCGGCGTGCTGGACGTTCCACGTCGACGGCTTGTTCGGTGCGACGCCGGAGATGCTGGTCCGCCGCGAACGCGGACTCGTGACCAGCCGGGTGCTGGCCGGCACCATCCGGCGTACCGGTGACGACGCGCACGACCTCGCGCTCGCCGCCACCCTGGCGCGGTCGTCGAAGGACCTCGAGGAGCACGAGTTCGCGGTGCGGTCGGTCGCGGAAGCGTTGGCGCCGCACTGCCAGAGCATGAACGTGCCGGAGAGCCCGTTCGTGCTTCACCTGCCCAACGTGATGCACCTGGCGACCGACGTCACCGGCGTGCTGGACGACCAGACGTCATCGCTGGGCCTGGCGGCGGCGTTGCACCCGAGCGCCGCCGTGGGCGGCACGCCGACCCCCGAGGCGGTCGCGCTGATCGGCGAGCTCGAGGGCATGGACCGTGGCCGCTACGCCGGGCCGGTGGGCTGGATGGACGCCTCCGGCGACGGCGAGTGGGGCATCGCGTTGCGCTCGGCGGAGTACGCCGGCAACCGGGTCCGGCTGTTCGCCGGGTGCGGCATCGTCGCGGACTCCCAGCCCGAGGCCGAGCTGGCTGAGGCGGCGGCGAAGTTCGTCCCCGTGCGCGACGCGCTGTCGTCCTGACCCCGCCGATCCACCTCGTCGCGCGCTGAGCTCTGGCTGTGTGGCGGGCTGAGGTTTGCCTAGTTTTCTATTCCGATGGCTTGTTCTCTAGGCAAACCTGCCGTGCGAACTGAGGGTTTGCCTAGAGGACTAGGCGAGCCGGCTGAGGCGGTCGAGGCGGTCGAGGCGCCCGAGGCGGCCGAACGAGCAGCGGGGCGGCAGCGCCGACGACCCCCGCCCGTCGTGGGCGAGGGTCGTCAGGTGTGGAGCTGAGGCGCTGCGGCGTCAGGGCTGGTTGCTGATCCCGAACTGCACGGTTCCGGCCTCGTCGACCTGTGCGTCGAGGACCTCGTTGTCGAGGGCGATCGCGGCGGTCGCGTCAAGGTAGACACGCGCCCCGTCGGCCTCGAGCACCTGGTCGCCCGGTTGTGGCGACTCGACCGGAGTGAGACCGAGCGCGTTCGGGTCGGACTCCTGCTGGCTGATGCGGAGACCTGCGGTATCCGTCTCGGTCGTCTGCTGGGTGATCGTCTTGACCACGTCGGTGGCGTTCTCGGTGAGGGTCAGCATCACTGCTCTCTCGGGTCGATGGCGTACCTGACCCCTCCACGCTGTCGAAGGACGTCGTACGACTCAAGCCGAGAGGGGGTGATCGTGACAACTCTCACCGGGTTCTCAGGCTCCCCCTCGTCAGAGACCCGAGCCGGAGGCACGACACTCTGCTAGGCAAATGGCCTGTCTGCAAGGCAGGTTTGCCTAGATAACAAGCCATCGGAATAGAAAACTAGGCAAACCGCAGCGGGGAGCTAGAAGAGGGCGGGTTGTTCCTGGGAGAGCCAAAAGCCGTGCTTGGACTTCAGGTAATAGCAGCGGATTCCGGACTGACGGCTGGTGCAGCCGAAGTCGCCGACGACGGTCGATGACCCGTAGGACAGCACCGGAGCCCGGGGGGCGATCACGGTGTCGGTGACGCAGATGAAGGCGGCGATGCCCGTCGTCGTGATCGCGATGCTCTGTCCGTAGTCACCCTGGCAGTCGCTGGGCTTCTTCGGCTCACGGTAGACGTGCTGACCGATGTCGCAGCGCACCTGCGAGGCCGCGATCGCGCAGCCGATGTTGCGCGACGGCGTGAGGAAGGCCGGGATGGCGCCGACCACGTTCGGCAGTCGGCGCTGCCCGGGCGGCTGCGTGGTGCGCGACGTGGTCGGAGGCGAGGAGGTCCCTGGGCTGGACGTACGCGGGGTCTCGGAGGCTCGTCGGCGTGCCCGGCGACTGTCGGGTGCGGTCGGGCTGCTGCTGGGTCGGCTTCGGTCCGTCGGTCGAGGCGATCTCGGCCGCGGAGGCGCAGCTGGTCAGCGTGCCCACTGCGAGCAGGGCAGCCAGCAGCTGGCGTGCACGCACCGCGACCTCCTCCGACCTGCTGGCGGCGACGACGTCGGCATGCCGTCGGCCGGCCCGTACCGCTCGGGCGACCCCGATCATGGCACACGCCAGCAGGTTCGGCGCAGGCCGCGAAACCGCCGGTCACAACACCCTTACGGACCGTCGTGATCACGGGTGCGACGACCCCGCGACCCAGCGCATCGGGTCACCGAACCCGAGGTCACTGATGCCCGCGGCGTCGAGCGCTTGCACGGCCAGAGTCCGCCGGTACGCCGCGAAGGTCAGCACGTGCGCGATCATCCCCCCATACGTGAAGACCTCAGGGGGGTCGCACACCGCGTCGACGAACGTCTCGTCGAGCCGGCCTTGCGCGCAGACGTCGCGGATGTGTCCGAGGTATGCCGGGCCGACCCGATCCAGGCGGGACCGCATGTCGGCGACCGGTTCGTTGGTCTCGACGTCCCAGTCGTACTCCTGGTTGGCGAGTGCACAGTTCCACATGTCCATCTGGCCGATCAGGCGGGACAACAGGGACCTCAGGCACGCCACGTCGTCGCCGTCGTCGACCGACACCTCGATCGACTGGTCGAGCGCCGCGTCGTCCAGGCGACGGCAGCGGTCCACGATCTCACTCACCAGCCACACATGATGCTCGACCATCGAGACGAGCAGGTCCATGGAAGTCACCTCTGTTCGGGCCGGCAGCCGAAGACCGCCGGGGGGATGGAAATGCACGCCGCTCGGAGCGTCGATCTGGATGCGGCGGTGTGGTTGTCTGCGCCAGGCAGCAGGTCCGACACCGTAGGCCCGCTGGAAGGCCCTGGTGAACGCCTCGTTGCTCCCGTAGCCGGCCTCGATCGCGATGTCCAGGACACCCCACCCGCTGGTGAGCAGCCGGTACGCCGACCGTTCGAGCAGCACGCGACGCCGAAACCTCGCGGGGGTCTCACCGGCTGCCGCCGTGACGACCCGGTCGAAGTGGAACCGCGAGAGGTAGGCGCGCGCAGCGAGCTGCTCGCCCCGGGCATCGTGGTCGTCCAGGCTGGACGCCAGCGTGTCCACGAACGTCACGAACGTGTCCGCGGGCGTGCTCATGTCCTCACTGTGACCTTCCCCCTCGCTCGACTCTTGATCGTTCTTGCGGAGTGCTTCGGCGTCAGCTCACCAGGGATCGCAGGGCCGCGTCGAGCGGGCGGCGCCCGGCTCGCGACAGCGGTACCTCGATCACCCTGATCCCGGTGACCTCCTCGGCGAGCGCGGTCCTGAGGCGAGCCAGGTCGGTGACCCGTTCGTACGCTGTCGCCGTGGCGGCACACAGCTCGCCGAGATCGACGCCGTGCGGTGTCCCGAAGACCCGCTCGAACGCGCCCGCGTACGCCGGGCCGCCCTGCTCCAGCGTGGCGAAGATCGCGCCGCCGTCGTCGTTGGCGACCACCAGCGTCAGGTCGGGGCGGGGTTCGTCCGGGCCGATGAGCAGCCCGTTCGCGTCGTGCAGGAAGGTCAGGTCGCCGAGGTAGGCCAGGGCCCGCGACGACCGCCGGCCCAAGGCGGCGCCGACTGCCGTGGACACCGTGCCGTCGATGCCCGCCAGGCCGCGGTTGCCGAGCACCAGGCGGTGCTCACCTTCGGGGTACGGCCTGGTCATCACGTCCAGGTCGCGGACCGGCTGAGACGATCCGACGACCAGCAGCGCATACGGACTCACGGCCTCCGCGACCGCCGCGGCGACTTGCAGCGGCATTCCTTCCGGCGTCGTCGCGACCTCGTCGACGGCAGCCGACAGCTCGCTGTCGGCCGCCCGCCAGGCGTTCACCCAGTCAGCATCGTCGGCTCCCGCCGGCTCCGGCATCGCGTCGACGTGTCGCGCCACCCGGCCCGGATCGGTGCACACGCCGCTGCGACCTCGCACCGACACGACGTCCAGGTCCGACCGCGAGAGCAGCGAGGTGACCGGCCGCGACAGCGTCGGGTGGCCGGTCACGATCACCCGCTCGATCTGTCGGCCGAGCTCGCCGGACAGCAACAGCCGGGGCGTGCGCAGTGCGTGTGTCCCGGTGCGGGCCCCGGACGTGGGTTCGGCCAGTAGCGGCCAGTTGCCGTTCTGAGCGAGGAACCGGGCAGGCGGACCGGCGTCGTCGCCGGCGATCACCACAGTCCTGGGACCCAGCGGCAGGGTTTCACCGTGGCTGTGGCCGCGCTGCCAGCGCAAGCCGTCCGGTGCTTCCGGCGACGACTCTTCGGCGACACTGGCGCCGAGTCGAGGGATGTCCGGGAGCAGCGGCTCGTCGAACTGCAGGTTGACGTGGGTGGGACCGCCCCGGTGCACAGCGCCCTGGATCGCTTCGGACGCCTGCTCCGGCGCCCGCGCCGCCACGTCGACGCACGGAACGCGCGGGCCGAAGATCCCGGGCTGCACGGTCGTCTGGTTGGCTCCGGTGCCGCGCAGGGCTTCCGGCCGGTCCGCCGAGAGGACGATCAGCGGCTCACCCGCGTGCGACGCCTCGAGGACGGCCGGGTGCAGGTTGGCCACCGCCGAGCCCGAGGTCGTCACGACCGCCACCGGGCGGTGCTGGCCCTTGGTGAGGCCGAGAGCAAGAAACCCGGCGCTGCGTTCGTCGACCCGGACATGGAGCCTGAACAGACCGGCCTCGTCGGCGTCGTGCAGCGCAACAGCCAGAGCAGCCGAGCGCGAGCCCGGAGCGAGGACGACGTCAGTCACGCCGCCACGCCGCAGCGCCCTGAGCACGGCGACGGCCATCTCGGCGGAGGGGTTCACGATCGACGATCATCGCGCAGGGCTGCACAAACGGCGAGCCTGCGGGTCCATCGCTGCGTCGTGTCGTCGTCGGCACGAACAGCGGCGAGCGCCGCACCGTCGGGGGCGACCCGCCGTACGTCGAGCATCCCTTCCACCGGCCTGAGCGAATCGCTGACGACGTCGGCGGTGAACATCGACGTGGTGGCCAGCCCACACGCGTAGGGAAGCTCCGGCAGCGCCGCTGCCAGGGCGACGCCGGCAGCGATCCCCACCGAGGACTCCAGGGCGGACGAGACGACCACCGGGAGCCCGATCTGTTCGGCCAGGCGCAGACAGGCGCGGACGCCGCCGAGCGGTTGCACCTTCAGGACGGCGATGTCAGCAGCCTCGAGGTCCTTGACCCGTTGTGGGTCAGCGGCCCGCCGGATGGACTCATCCGCAGCGATCGGAACCTCGACTCGTCGCCGGACCGCGGCGAGATCCTCCACGGTCGCGACCGGCTGCTCGACGTACTCCAGGTCGAACGCCGCGAGCACCTGGATGGAGCGCACCGCTTCCGCAACGGTCCAGGCACCGTTGGCATCGATCCTGACCCGTCCTTCGGGGCCGAGCGCATCGCGCACCGCTGCCACCCGCTGCACGTCGTCGTCCAGCCGCTGACCCGGCTCGGCCACCTTCACCTTCGCCGTGCGGCACCCATGGGAGCCCGCGACGATCGCCTGTGCTCGCGTGGGATCCACCGCAGGGATGGTGCAGTTGACCGGCACGCGGCTCCGGACTGCCGGCGGGAACGGCTCATCGGCTGCTTCGAGGGCCGCCTCCAGCCAGCTGGCGGCCTCCTCGTCGTCGTAGTCCCAGAACGGGCTGAACTCCCCGACGCCGGCCGCGCCGTGGATCAGCATGCCCTCGCGACGGTCGATGCCGCGGAACCGCAGGCTCATCGGCAGCGAGAACACCGCCACGTCGCGACCTGACGACGTCTGTCCGCTCACGATGCCTCCGGATCGCCAGCGAGGGCGGCGAGCCGACGGCGGTCGACCTTGCCCGTCTCGAGCATCGGCAGCGCTTCGACCACGACCAGCCGGCGAGGCGCCCAGGCGCGCGGGTGCTCAGCGGCGACGAAGTCGCGGATGGCGTCGAGATCCGGGAGGTGCGGGGCGCGCTCGGCGACCACCACCACCTCGGTCCCCCATTCCGCATCGGGTCGCGCGGTGACCGCGGCGTGCTCCACACCGGGCATGGCGAGCAGCCGGTCCTCCACAGCGGAGAGCGAGACGTTGACGCCACCGCTGATCACCACGTCGTCACGTCGTCCGACCACCGAGAGTCGACCGTCGTCGTCGAGACGTCCGATGTCGGAGGTATGGAACCAACCTTTCCTCAGGACCTGGCGAGTCCGCTCGGGCTGGTCGGCGTACCCATCGAACAACACCGGGCCAGCGATCCGGATCTCACCAGCCGTGGACAACGCAACCGCGACGCCGTCGAGCGGCACCCCGTCGTAGACACAGCCACCACAGGTCTCGCTCATGCCGTAGGTCGTCACGACACAAATGCCCGCGTCCCTGGCACGTTCCAACAGCCGAGGCGGAGCGGCTGCGCCACCCAGGAGCACGCGGTCGTACGACGCCAGCACCTCCCGATCGCTGCCCAGCAGGCGGTACAGCTGAGTGGGGACCAACGCGACGTAGCGGCGCTCTGCGGTCAGGGCTGCCGTGGCATCCGCCAGGTCGTGGTGCTCTCCGAGGACGACGGGTGATGTGTGTCCCAGCAGCGACCGGGTGATGACCTGGAGGCCCGCGACGTAGTGCGCGGGGAGCGCCAGGGTCCACTGACCGGGTCCACCCAGCCGGGCCAGGGTCGCCAGGGCTGAGGAGCGAACGGCCTTCGCCGACAGCAGGACGTCCTTCGGACCGGAGGTGGAGCCGGAGGTCCGCACCGTCAAGGGGGCCGGGTCGGTTTCGTCGAGCCACGCGCGCACCAGACGCTCGACCTCGCGCGGCCCACCCGTCAACGGGCGCAACGAGGCCGTGGACGGTCGGGCAGTCACGCCGGACAGCCTACGGCCGGGCCGCAGCACGCCGTCGCCCCCGCGTGCACCACGCAGCTGTGCCGGAGCAGCCGGGGATGTCGCGTTGGCTCTCGAGGCCGGTGGCAGACTGTGGCCGCCATGACGGATCCGACGAGCTCGCCCGAGCGCACGCCAGCCGCCCAGTGGATCGAGGGCGCCCGGCCGCGCACCTTGCCGGCCGCGATCTCTCCGGTCCTGGTCGGCACCGGGTCCGCGGCGTACGCCGAGGCCTTCGTGTGGTGGAAGGCCGGCCTCGCCCTCGTCGTGGCGCTGGCGCTGCAGATCGGCGTCAACTACGCCAACGACTACTCCGACGGCATCCGCGGCACTGACCAGGGCCGCGTCGGACCTGTGCGCCTGGTCGGCTCCGGGCTGGCTCGACCCGGCCACGTGAAGGCAGCCGCGTTCGGGGCGTTCGCTGTCGCCGCACTTGCGGGGCTGATGCTGGCGGCGACGACGAGCTGGTGGTTGCTCATGGTCGGGGCTGCGGCGATTGCCGCGGCGTGGTTCTACACGGGTGGGTCTCACCCCTACGGCTATCTCGGGCTGGGCGAGATCTTCGTCTTCGTCTTCTTCGGGCTCGTGGCGGTCGTGGGCACAGCGTTCGTTCAGACCGGGGACGTGCGCACCGATGCGGTGCTGGCAGGCTGCGGCGTTGGCGCTTTGGCGTGCGCCATCTTGGTGGCGAACAACCTGCGCGACATCCCCACGGACCTGGCGGCCGGTAAACGAACGCTGGCCGTCCTCGTCGGAGACGTCTGGTCACGACGTCTCTACGTTGCTCTCATCGCCGGTTCCCTCGGTGTGGCCGTGGCCCTCGCCGTGAGCGAAACACCCTGGCTGCTACTCGGCCTGGCGGCGCTCCCGCTCGCTGGTCGCGCCTGCGCCGTCGTGCTCAGGGGTGTGACCGGTCCAGCGCTCGTCGCGGTGCTGCGTGACACCGGCCTGACCGAGCTGGGGTACGCCGCGGGACTCCTCGCCGGCTACCTGCTGGCCGGCTGAGCCAACCGGGTCAGTCGTCGTCCTCGGCGGAGCGCTGGGCGTCGTACGCCTGCTTGGCCCGGCTGGCTCGCTGCGCGACCTGGGCCGCCAGCTCCGCACGCAGCCCCTTCAGGCTGACCAGAGCGATCACCGAGGACACCACCATCGCGATGATGGCGGTGTACAGCGCGCTGAGCGCGTTCCAGTCGATCCAGCGCCCGAAGACCAGCCAGATCACCCCGTAAACGACCCCGAACAGCCCCAGTCGAGCCAACGTGTACAGGGCGAAGATCTTCACTGACCAGCACTTTCGGCGGCGTTCGACGGGACCTGCCCAGCCTAACGAGGCACGCGCGGGGTCAACCGGCCAGGATGGCGGACAGCACCGCGGGTTCGACGTTGCCACCCGACACGACCGCAACAGCTGGACCCTGGCCGCACACCCCAGGGTGCGCGAGGTAGCCGGCAGCCGCCACTGCGCCGCTGGGCTCGGTCACCAGCTTGGACTGCCACGTGATGCGCCGCACCGCGTCCTCGATCTGAGCCTCGGTCACCGTGACGACGTCATCCACGAGCTCGACGACGTGCTTCCAGTTGAGCTTCCCCACGGCGGTCACGCGGAGGCCGTCGGCGATCGTTCGTCCGGTCAGGTCGCTTCCCCAGGTGACACGCTCGCGACGGGCGAAGCCCTCCGCCAGGTCACCGGCGAGCTCGGGCTCCACGCCGACCACGCGCACGTCCGGGCATCGACTCTTGACCGCCACGGCAATGCCGCTGATCAGTCCGCCACCGCTGACGGGGACCAGCACGGTCCCGACGTCGGGCAGGTCGTCGGCGATCTCCAGACCGACGGTCCCCTGACCGGCGATGACCCGCGCGTCGTCGAACGGAGAGATGAAGACAGCACCGGTCCGGGCCTGGATCCGGCTGGCCTCCGCCTCGCGTTCGGAGCTGTCGACGAGCACCACCTCAGCGCCGAGCGCCCGAGTGGCCTCGCGCTTGACCGCGGCCGCCTGATGAGGCATCACGATGGTCGCGGTGACGCCAGCATCCCTCGCGGCCCGGGCAACGGCCTGGGCGTGGTTGCCGGACGAGTGCGTGACCACTCCCCGGCTGCGCTCCTCGTCGGTCAGGCTCAGGATGGCGTTCGTCGCGCCGCGCGCCTTGAAGGCACCGCTGAGCTGCAACGACTCGGCCTTGAGGTAGAGCGGCGACTCAGCGCGCCCCCACGAGGCGGGTACCAGTGGTGTCCGTCGGACCCTCCCGGCAATTCTGGCGGCCGCCTTCTCGATCTCGTCCAGGGTCACCAGGCCGTCCGTGCCAGTCATGACCCGACCCTACGACGTCGCCCACAGGTCCCGTGACCGCCCGTGATCGCGGTTCTCCCGCCGCGTCTTGGTGGCCCGTCTAGGCTGGGGGGAACGAGAGGAGTCAGCGCCCCATGAGGTTCCTTCCCTATGTGCTGATGATCGTGCTGGCCATCTACAGCTGGGTCGAAATCGCGCTGTCCGATCCCTCTCAGGTCCGGCAGCTGCCCCGTTGGATCTGGGCGCTGCTGGTGTTCATCCCGATCGTCGGTGCCGTGAGCTGGCTCGTGCTGGGCCGCCCCAACGGCACCACCGCTGTGCAGGCTTCGCCGCGGCCGAAGCCGCGGCCCCGCATCGTCGCGCCCGACGACGACCCGGACTTCCTCCGCTCGCTGCACCCCCGCAACCCGCCCGAGGATCCGCACAGCCCTGCCTGACAAGCCCCCGAGGTCGGGACGCCCGCGTCGCTACATCCCGGAGTACGCGTGCAGCCCGGACCCGAACATGTTGATCCCGACGAAGTTGAAGATGAACGTCGCGAACCCGAGCAAGGCGACATACGCAGCAGCGCGTCCCTGCCAGCCCGCGGTGGCCCGGGCGTGCAAGTACGCCGCGTAGGCAACCCAGGTGATGAACGCCCAGACCTCCTTGGGGTCCCATCCCCAGAACCGTCCCCAGGCGTACTCCGCCCAGATCGCACCCGCGAGCACGGCGAAGGTCCACAGCGGGAAGGCGAAGGCGTGCACCCGGTAGGCCAGCCGGTCGATCGTCGTCGCCGGCGGGGTGCGCCACAAGAAGCCACGCCGGGGAAGCTCGGGGTGAGCGGCAGCCTTGACCTCGAGCCGGTTGCGGAGCAGGTAGAGGACCGACGCGAGCGCACCGATCGTGAAGGCTCCGCCGGCGATCGCAGCAGCCGACACGTGAATCATCAGCCAGTACGAGTGCAGCGCCGGCACGAGCGGCCCGACCGGTCGGTAGAGCACGATCACGGCCAGACCGAGCACGGTGACCAGGAACCCGGTCACCAACAACCCGAGCCAGCGGATCGAGTAGCGGCGGACCAGGAGGACGTAGGCCGCGGAGACGGCCAGCGACCCGGTGATGGCGAACTCGTACATGCTGCCCCACGGCACGCGCTCGGCAGCCAGACCACGCGTCACGACTCCGACCAGATGGATCAGCAGGCCGAGCACCGTGAGGGACAGCCCGATCCGGCCGTAGCGATCGCTGCGCTCGACGGCATCCTCGGCTCCCTCGACGGCCACGTCCGAAGCGTCGGGGGGCGGCGCGGCGGCGTCGCGTGTGGACCCCGCCGGGATCAGGGCCGGACGCCGCTCGGCCGGGACAGCCGCTCCCGGCAGCTCGCGGGCCAAGGCCCATTCCACGACGTGGGCCAGCATCGCCAGCGCGTACACGATGGTGGCGGAGTACATCGCGTTGTTGCTCACATGAGCGAGGGTCTCGGTCACTGCCGCCCGTCCTTCTGGTCGTCCCCTGCGCCTGGCGCCTGGGTGCGTAGCACCACTGCCACGTCGTCGACGTGGGCGGCCGCGTCACCGCCCGACACCCGGTCGAGCGCGGCGACCTCGACCACGGTACGCCCGTCCACGGTCCTGGCCCGAACCCAGGTTCGCCGCGGTCGGACGAACAGTGAGCCGAGCAGCCCGGCGATCGCGGCCAGCACTCCGAGGAGCGGAACGATCTTGCCGGGCTGGCGGGTGATCGAGAGCTTCACGAAGCGGTCGTAGCCGTCGAACGAGATGCTGCCCTTGCCGTTCCCGAGGCTGACCTGCTTGCCGACGGGCAGCAGCAGCGCCCGCGGCTTGCCACCCGGCGTCGTGAACATCGAGAGCTTGTCCTTGTCGAGCACGTACACCGACTGCGCGGCACCGTCGTCGATCCCGAGGTTCCCGTGGTAGGCGATCAGTGACAGGACCGGGTTGTCCGCGTCGGGAAACGTCGAGCAGGGTGCTCCGTCGCACAGCGAAGCGCTAGGAAAGAAGTAGCCCTCGAATCCGAGCTGCTCGGGCGCGGCGTCCGGGGCCTTGATGACGCCGTAGGAGACGAACGAGCTGTCCTGGGGCAGGAAGATCACCGGTCCGGAGAAGGCGACCTTGCCGTCACCGTCCTTGACCGTCACGCGCGGGGCGTAGCCGTGCCCGATCAGGAACACGGATGTGCCGTCCACGACCAGCGGGTGGTTGACGCGCAGGTCGTACGCATACGGCGAGTCGCCGCGGTCGATCCGTCACGGACAGGTCGGCGTCGAAGGTCAGCGGGGTGCCGGCCCCGTCGCCCTCACGCTTCCACCTGACGTTGAAGTCGTCGACGGTGAAGGAGAAGGGCGCCAGCCCCGACGGGTCGAACCGGGCTCCCGGCGTGAAGTCGTCGTACTGGATCAGGGTGTTGGAGAAACCGTCGCCGCTGATCACCGCGGCCGTGCCCTTGAAACCGTAGAGACCGGTGAAGGCGACCCCGATCAGGACGACCAGCACGGCGACGTGGAAGAGCAGGTTGCCGGCCTCGCGCAGATATCCCTTCTCTGCGTTCACCACCACGGCGTCGTCGGACTCGTGCACGTCGACCCGCCGGCGCTGCCGGGTCAGCAGGTCACGCGCCCGGCCGGCGACCTCGCTGGGGGTCTCGTCGGACGTCCAGGTGTCGTACGCCGACAGACGAGACAGGTTGCGTGGCGCCGGCGGGGGCCGGGAGCCGAACGCTTTCACGTAGACGCGGAGGCGCGGGATGATGCAGCCGATGAGCGAAAGCATGAGGAGCAGGTAGATGGCGCTGAACCAGACCGAGCTGTAGACCTCGAACATCCCGATCCGCTCGAACAGCGGGGTCAGCTTCGGATGCCGGTCCTTGAACGCGAACACTGCCGACGGGTCCACCCGCGTCTGCGGGATCAGCGACCCCGGGATCGCCGCGATCGCCAGCAGGAACAGCAGGATCAGCGCGGTCCGCATCGACGTGAGCTGGCGCCAGATCCAACGCAGGAACTCCAGCGGCCGGAGCGCGGGAGCCGGCGAGGGTGAGGGCCGGGTCTTGAGGTCAGACGACGGTGACATAGTCCCCGACCCAGTTCTTCACGTGCACGATCATCGCGTCCCAGAGCCCTGAGACCATCAGCAGCCCGACCACGACGAGCATGCCTCCGCCGAAGCGCATGACCGCCAGTTGGTGCCGCCGCACCCACCCGACGGCGCTCATCATCTTGCGGAACGACACTGCGGCGACCACGAACGGGATGCCGAGCCCGAGGCAGTACACGAACGCCAGGAAGGCTCCCCGTGTCGGACTCCCGCCCAGACCGGACAGCGACAGGACGGCTCCCAGGGTCGGGCCGATGCAGGGAGTCCAACCCAGCCCGAACAGCACGCCCAGCAGTGGCGCAGCCCCGAGCCCGACCGCCGGCACCGTATGGATCCGGACATCGCGTTGCAGCCAGGGGACGACACCGGCGAAGACCAGGCCCAACAGGATCGTCAGCACGCCGAGGACCTTCGTCAGCACGACCTGATGCTCGATCAGGCTGGCCCCGAGCTGACCGAACGCACCACCCACGGCGACGAACACGAACGAGAAGCCGAGGATGAACAGCACCGTGCCGGTCACCATCCTGCCGCGGACACCGGTACTGCCGTTCGCGACGATGTCGGCGCCGGACAGCCCGGTCATGTAGGACAGGTAGCCCGGCAGCAGCGGCAGCACGCACGGCGAGAAGAACGACACCAGGCCGGCGACGAGCGCGACCGGCGTCGCGAGCAGGACCGGGCCGTCCAGTGCCGTGTCACGGAACCACGTGCCGATCGAGATCGGCGGCAGGCCGTTAGCGGCCGCCAGAGCGGGGCCATCCGGGAGGTGGGGAAGCGACACGGTCGCTTGGGTCACGAGGTCGAGCATCGCCACGGCTCAGCTGATGCTCTGTCGAACGTCCTCGACCAGGTCGACCAGGGTCGCTGTCGTGGTCGGGCCGTTGATGACCGCCGCGAGCTTGCCGTCCGCGTCGATGACCAGGGTGGACGGGATCGCTCGAGGCGAGACGACGTCATAGAACTCCAGCAGCAGCTTGCTGTCCTGGTCGACCAGGCTGGGGTAGGGAACCTGGTACCGGCGTACGTAGGACAGTGCGAGGGAGTCGCGGTCCCTCGTGTCCAGCCCGACGAACGCCACCTCCGACGCCGCCAGCTGCTTCGACGCGTCGACCAGGTCAGCGGCCTCGCCACGGCACTCACCACACCACGCGCCCCAGACGTTGATCACCACGGTCTGGCCGGCGTAGTCGGCGGTGTCAAGCGTCCCACCGCCCAGCTTGCGTCCGGCGAGGGTCGGGGCGGGCTCGCGGTCGGCTGGGTCGATCACGGTGATCGTGCCGTCGCCGCTGACGTAGCCGTTGTTGCCTGTGCGGTCGTCTCCCGACGTGGTGCATCCGCTCGCCGCCAGCGCCAGGGCGGTCGCCACGGCCACCCAGGCTGCACGTCCGGCAGCAGGCGCGACAGGTGAACGACACACGGCCATCCGTCAGGCGCCCGCGGTGAACTTCTTGTCGGCCTTGACCGGCACCAGGTCAGCGGCCGGCTCGGAGTACGCCACCGTGGTCACCCTGTCATCGGTGTAGGTGAACGACGACAGGCTGGCCAGGCTGCACTCCCGCTTGCGAGGGTCGTGGGCAAGCCGACGGCCCTCGATGTACGAGCGGACGATCCACACCGGGAGCTGGTGCGACACGATCAGTGCCTCGTGCCCTGCGGCGGCCTCCCGGGCGTCGTGCATGGCCGCGAGCATCCGGACCACCACATCCTTGTAGGGCTCGCCCCAGGACGGCCGAAACGGGTTGTACAGGTGGCGCCAGGTCGAGGGACGCCGCAGTGCTCCATCGCCGGGGCCGAACTTCTTGCCCTCGAAGACGTTGACGGACTCGATCACCCGCTCGTCGGTCACGATGTCGAGGCCGAGCACCTCCGCCGACGGCTTGGCGGTCTCCTGCGCCCGCTCGAGCGGGGACGCGACGAGATACGTGATGTCGCGGCCCGCGAGGGTCTTGGCCACCCGCTCAGCCATCTGCTGCCCCAGCGCGCTGAGGTGGTAGCCGGGCATCCGTCCGTAGAGGACGCCCTCAGGGTTGTCGACCTCCCCGTGGCGGAGCAGGTGGACGGTCGTCGTGACGGCGGAGCTCATCGGGCCTCTTCGGGGTCGGGTGTCGCCGCCGCTGCGGCGGCTGCTGCGGCGGGAAGGGCAGTGGCGATCTTGTCGATCGCCCGGTCGTCATGCGACGCGCTGACGAACCACGCCTCGAAAGCACTGGGCGGCAGGTAGACGCCCCGGTCCAGCATGGCGTGGAAGAAAGCGCGGAAGCGGTACTGAGCTTGGCGACTCGCATCGTCGAAGTTCCGCACGACCGGCACCTCAGAAGGATCGACGAAGAACGCGCAGAAAAGGTTTCCGGCGGCCTGCATGACGTGCGGCACACCCGCGGTGGTCAGCGCCTCACCGACCAGTCGGCTGATCGTCGCGGCGTTGGCGTCAAGCCTGTCGTAGACCTCGTCGGTGGCGTGACGCAGGGTGGTGAGGCCGGCCGTGGTGGCGATCGGGTTCCCCGACAACGTGCCGGCCTGGTAGACCGGACCGACCGGTGACAGCTCGGCCATCACGTCCGCCCGACCACCGAAGGCGGCGGCCGGAAACCCGCCTCCCATCACCTTCCCGAACGTCATCAGGTCCGGGATCCAGCCCTCTACGGCGCCGTCGATCCCCCAGTAGCCGGCACGGCTGGCGCGGAAGCCCGTCATCACCTCGTCGCTCACGAACAGTGCGCCGTACTCGCGGCAGAGCGCGGACAATCCGGCGTTGAATCCCTCGTCGGGCGCGACCGCCCCCATGTTGCCTGCAGCGGCTTCGGTGATCACGCAGGCGATCTGGTCGCCGTGCTCGGCGAACGTCTTCTCGACCGCGGACAGGTCGTTGTAGGGGAGCACCACGGTGGCCGCGGTCGCAGCGGCGGGCACACCGGGGGTGCCGGGGATGCCGAAGGTCGCCAGCCCCGACCCCGCGGAGGCCAGCAGGGAGTCGACGTGGCCGTGGTAGCAACCGGCGAACTTCACGACGAGGTCGCGGCCGGTGAAGCCGCGGGCCAGCCGGATCGCCGACATCGTCGCCTCGGTGCCCGACGAGACCAGACGCACCTGGTCGACCGGTGTGCGCGCGACGATCTCCTCGGCGAGCTCGACCTCCGGTAGGGAGGGTGTCCCGAAGGACGTCCCACGCGCGACCGCGGCGGACACCGCGTCGACCACGGCGGGATGTGCGTGACCGAGGATGAGCGGTCCCCAGGAGCAGATCAGGTCGACGTACTCCGTCCCGTCCGCGTCGTAGAGGTACGGGCCTTGTCCGCCAACCATGAACCGCGGCGTACCCCCGACCGCTCGGAAGGCCCGGACCGGACTGTTGACCCCGCCCGGCGTGACCTCCATCGCCCGCGCGAAGAGCGCGGCGGACTGCGCGATGTTGGCGGGAGACGTCACCGACCCATTGTCACCGAGGCTCGTCCAGCTGGACGAACCGGCCTCGCCCGGCTCCGGCGGAAGGTCTGACCTGACCCGGTGTGTCCGGATTGCCGTCCCTCGGGCTGCGGTGCAGGTCACGTCGCCGTAACCTGTCCGCTGACACCTCGTTACCCAGGTACAGGGACGTCGCCACGCGTGGGCGACGCGGAGGGAACAGGCGGAGGAACCACCATGGCGTCAGGCCGCACGAACAGACCGAAGATCGCACGCTGGCAGAAGGCCACCGCCCTGATCCCGTTGGCGCTGCTGGCCGGAGCCTGGACCGCCAGCCTGGGGTCGCCTACGACCGCCACCGCTGACTCGGCGGTCAAGGATCCCGGCGTTCCCGCTGTCCCCACGACGTCCTTCGACCAGCCCGCGAGCTACACGCATCCCTCCGACACGACATTCCCGGAGATCAGCTCCAACGGCAACCAGCCCGCGCTCGACAGCCCGAGCAACCCCTCCTCGGTGTCGGCCAACGGCATCCCGACCGCAGCCATGGCGGCCTACCAGCGCGCCGAGACCGTGATGGACAAGGCGGACCCGAGCTGCCACATCACGTGGGCCCTGGTTGCCGCGATCGGCCGGGTCGAGTCCGACCACGGTCGCTACGGCGGCAACGTGCTGAGTGCCGAAGGCGTCGCCACGCCGGGCATCTTCGGTCTCCCGCTGAACGGCTCGCACGACACCGCGCTGATCTCCGACACCGACGGTGGCGGCTACGACCATGACCCCGTCTACGACCGTGCTGTCGGCCCGATGCAGTTCATCCCCAGCACGTGGGACATCGTCGGGGTCGATGCAGACGGCGACGGCCAGAAGAACCCGCAGGACATCGACGACGCCGCGCTCGCTACTGCCGTCTACCTCTGTGCCGGGTCGCAGGACCTCGGCACCACCGAGGGACAGAAGTCCGCTGTCTTCAGCTACAACCACTCCGAGCAGTACGTCGCTCTGGTCCTGTCGATCATGAACGCCTACCTGGACGGCAACTACTCCGAGGTGGCCGACGGTCTACCGGTGAGCACCTTCATCCCCGCCAAACCAGCGGCAGCGGACCACCCCCGCCACCACGGGAGCAACCCGCAACACCTCGGCACCCGCAAGCCGCACGCCCCAGGCACCCGAGCCCCGAACACCGGCCCCGCGCCGGGCAACCCGGGGAGCAACAACCCGGCCCCGAACCAGCCGGCCCCGAACAACCCCAACCCCGGGCCGAGCAACCCGTCGACGCCCAACCCGACCACGAGCACGCCGACGGTCCCGCCTGCACCCGACCCCGCGCCGACCGTCGAGAAGGTCGTGCTGACGGCTCAGCAGGCCAAGGCCAAGTGCGTCGACAAGCTCAGCGGTTTTGCTGGCAGCACGTCGGCGATGATCACCGGTTGCACCAACGTCCTCACCGGGCTCACCCCCGAGCAGGCCGCGTCCAAGCTCTCGGGTGGCACGCTCGCCGCGGTCCTGACGAACCTGGGTCTGTCGAACCTGATTCCTTCGGTCCCCACGGTCACGGCCCCCTCCGTGCCAGGAACTGGCGGCTGACCAGCGACGTCGCGACAGCCGGTCACGCCGATCGCCCGCCGTGCTGGCAGTCTCGGACGCATGACTGATCCGGTTGTGGTGCGTCCGGCTGCGGCCGACGATCTGGAGGCCTTGGGTCGCGACCTCCCGGCACCGGGCGGTTGGAACCAGATCCGGTTGACCCGAAGCCTGGAGGGCAGCACGACGCTGCTGTTGGCCTGGCAAGGCGGTCGTTGCGTGGGCCGGGGCGAGATCCTGTGGCGGGGATGCAACGCCGCTGAGGTCCAGGCGGCGTACCCAGCGGTCCCCGAGATCAACGGGCTCGACGTGACGGAGGACCTTCGCGGCCAGGGGATCGGAAGGCAGCTGATCGGCGTCGCGTGCGAGTTGGCCCGCGACCGTGGCTGCACGAGGATCGGGGTCGGCGTCGGCCTCGACAACCCGGCGGCGCACCGCCTCTACATGCGACTCGGTTTCGAGGGCGGACTGACGTACGTCGATCGCTACACCGTCGTCACCGAGGGCGGTTCGGCCCAGGACTTCGCTGACACGTGCCGCTTCCTGGTCCGGCCGATCTGAGCCGCGCTCACCCCCGACCTTTCGACAGCGCGTGGGCGGACCGGTGTCGCCGCGTGGCCGGGCTCACCGGCGTACCGGCTCATCTGCTGGCCGGAGAGGTGAGCAAGGCAAGTCGCTGGTTTGCTAGGCAAGTTTGCCTAGAGAACAAGCCACCTGAATAGATATCTAGGCAAACCGGGAGGGTCAGGGGAGCCAGGAGGCGGCGGCTTCGGCGGCCCAGTAGGTGAGGATGACGTCGGCGCCGGCGCGGTGGATGGCGCTGAGCATCTCCAGCGCCGTCGCCTCCCGGTCCAGGTGACCAGCGGCGGCCGCCGCCTCGACCATGGCGTACTCGCCGGACACGTTGTACGCCGCCACCGGTACGTCGGAGATGGCAGCCACCTCGTTGAGCACGTCGAGATAGGCGAGCGCCGGCTTGACCATCACCAGGTCCGCGCCCTCCGCGAGGTCCAGGGTCACCTCACGCACAGCCTCGCGGGCGTTGCGGTAGTCCTGCTGATAGGTGCGCCGGTCGCCCACCAGGGAGGATGCCACCGCTTCGCGGAACGGACCGTAGAACGCCGAGGCGTACTTCGCGGAGTAGGCGAGGATGGCGGTGTCCAGGTGGCCGGCGGAGTCGAGCGCCTCACGGATCACCGCCACCTGACCGTCCATCATCCCGCTGGGCCCCACGACGTGGACCCCGGCCTCGGCCTGCGCGACCGCCATCGCGGCGTACTGCTCCAAGGTGGCGTCGTTGTCCACGTGGCCGGCTGCGTCGAGCACACCGCAGTGCCCGTGGTCGGTGAACTCGTCCAGACACAGGTCGCTCATCACCACCGTCGCGTCGCCCACCTCGGCCACCACGTCGGCGATGGCCAGGTTCAAGATCCCCTCGGGATCGAGACCGCCGGAGCCCCGAGCGTCCTTGGCGGTGGGTACGCCGAACAGCATCAGACCGCCGACCCCGGCCTCGACTGCCTCGACCGCCGCCTTGCGCAGCGAGGCACGCGTGTGCTGGACGACTCCCGGCATGCTGCTGATCGGGCGCGGCTCGGCCAACCCCTCGGCAACGAACATCGGCAGCACGAGCTGGCTCGGCCGCAGGTTCGTCTCCGCGACCAGTCGGCGCATGGCCGGGCTGGTGCGGAGACGTCGCGGCCGTGAGGCCGGGAAGCCGCTCACGTCCTGGCTCAGGTCGCCCGACGGCGGTTGGGGGTCCGCCGTTGCGACGGCTTCGTCACCGGCTCGCCCGCCTCGATCAGCTCCAGCCTCCGGCTCGCACCGAAGTCGGCGAGCGCGTCGGCCAGCACGTCGACCGATGGCTTGGCCGCCAACACGTCGACCCGCAGACCGTGCTCCTCGCACGTCTTGGCCGTGGCCGGGCCGATGGCAGCGATCACTGTCGAGGCGTGCGGCTTGCCCGCGATCCCCACCAGGTTGCGCACGGTCGAGGAGGACGTGAACACCACGGCGTCGAACTTGCCGGACTTGATCGCATCGCGGGTCGGCGCGGGCGGCGGAGCCGCGCGGACGGTGCGGTACGCCGTCACGTCGTCGACCTCCCAGCCCAGCTCGTGCAGGCCTGCCACCAAGGTCTCCGTGGCGATGTCGGCGCGCGGGAGGAAGACCCGGTTGATCGGGTCGAGCACGTCGTCGTAGGGCGGCCAGTCCTCGAGCAGCCCCTTCGCCGACTGCTCGCCTGACGGCACCAGGTCGGACCGAATGCCCCAGGCTGCGACGGACTCGGCCGTCTTGTCACCGACCGCAGCCACCTTCAGCCCGCTGAAGGCGCGGGCGTCGAGGCCGTACTCGTCGAACTTCTCCCGGACCGCCTTCACGGCGTTGACCGAGGTGAAAACGACCCACTCGTAACGGCCCTCGACCAGCCCGCGGACGGCCTTGTCCATCTGCAGCGGGTTGCGCGGCGGCTCGACGGAGATCGTCGGGACCTCCTCGGGCACACCGCCGTAGCTGCGCAGCTTCCTGGACAGCGAGCCGGCCTGTTCCTTGGTGCGCGGGACCAGGATCCGCCATCCGAACAACGGCTTCGTCTCGAACCACGAGAGCACCTCGCGCATCGCGACCACGCCTCCGACTACGGTGACGGCCGGTTCGCGCAGCCGGGCCGATCGGAGGTCGGTCCCGATGTCGGCCAGCGTCGACACGACCGTGCGCTGCTCGGTGGTCGTCCCGATCGAGGTGACCGCGACCGGCGTCTCCTCGTCGCGTCCCGCGGCGACGAGCGCCTTGGCGACATCGCCCATCGACTTCGCGGCGGCGAGCAGCACCAGGGTCTGGCTTCCGGCGTACGCCGACCAGTCGATCTTGTTGTCGGCGACGTTGAGGACGGTCACCTCACGCGAGGTCCGCGTGGTCAGCGGGACCCCGGCGTACGCCGGCACCGCCGTGACGGCGCTGACGCCGGGCACGATCTCGAACGTGACCCGCGCCTTGGCGCAGGCGGCGGCCTCCTCGGCGCCGGTGGCGTACATCCACGGGTCGCCGGAGATCAGCCGCACCACGCTGCCCTCACCCTTGGCATGCTTGACGACGAGCTTGCCCCGGGAGGCGTGCGTCAAGGGTTGTCCGTCCTCGCCGTACCCGCCGTCGACGAGAGTGACCTCGTCGAAGCGGTCGCCCAGGATCTCGGCCACGAGGGCGGCGTGGTCGGGAGCCTCGGTGATGATCACGTCGGCGGTCTTGATGAGCTCGATCGCGCGGACCGTCAACAGTCCGGGGTCGCCCGGGCCGGTTCCGATGAAGGCGACGGCCCCGACGGGGCGGGGCGCAGTGATGGGCTGGTCGACGCGGGCCGTGGCGGTACGGCTCGACGACTTCGCGGCGGTGGTCTTCGGCATCGTTGGGTTCACCGTCTTGCTGCTCGTGGTCCGTTTCTTGTCTTGTTCACCGCTCGTGGCCGTTCGGCCGCTCGCGGTGCTCCTGCTGGTCCTGCTGGTCCTGCTCTCGGTGCGGTTGCGTGTCACGGTCGACTTGCCCTGAGGGGCTTTGCCTGTCGTCCGGCCTGTGGTCCGGCTCACGACGCACGCTCCTGCATCAAGCTCGCTGCTCCTTCGGCAAGTAGTTCCTCGGCCAACCGGCGACCCACCCCGGCCGGGTCCCCCGCATCGCCCGCAACTGACAAGCGGACCAGGTGACTTCCGTCCGGAGCGGCTACGACACCGCGTAACCAGATCTCGAGACCGTCGTCGCCTTCGGCCAGCTCAGCAAGTGCGCCGATCGGTGAGCTGCAGCCGGCTTCGAGCACCCGGAGGAGCTCTCGTTCGGCAGTTACAGCAGCTCGGGACCCAGCGTCGTCGAGCGACTCGGTGATGCTGCTGGCCAGATCACGTGATCCGACCGCCACCTCGACCGCAAGCGCACCCTGCCCTGGGGCTGGAAGCATCTGGATCGGGTCGATCGTCTCGGTGATCTCGTCCTCGCGTCCGAGCCGGCTGAGCCCGGCCCGGGCGAGCACGACACCGTCGAGCTCTCCGGACTGCACCGTGCCCAGCCGAGTGTCGACGTTCCCACGAATCGGCACCACGTCCAAACCGAGACCGAGCGCGTGCAGCTGTGCCGCCCGTCGCGGCGACCCGGTACCGACCCGCGAACCCGGGGGCAGCTCACCGAGCGTGAGCCCGTCTCGAGCGACCAGGGCGTCGCGCACGTCGCCGCGCACCGGCACAGCGGCGAGGAGGACCCGGTCGTCGCCGACCGTCGGGAGGTCCTTGAGCGAGTGCACCACGACGTCCACGTGCCCGGCCGCCACGGCATCGCGAACTGCGCTCACGAAGACACCTTGGCCGCCGATCTCGGTGAGCGGTCGGTCCGAGGAGTCGCCGGCGCTGATGACATCGACCAACTCGTAGTCCACCCCGAGCGCCGTGGCCAGGGCGCGACCGACCAGGGTGCTCTGCGCTCGGGCGAGCGTGCTGGAGCGAGTGCCGATCCGGAGGGTGGTCATTCCTTCTCACCTGCCCGGGTGACGGCCTCCACGGCTGCGGGGTCGAGCGCGAACAGCTCGGCGAGTGCCTCGGCGTACGAGGCATCGGGCATCCTGCCGGCGAACTGCTTGATCCGCACCGTCGGTTCGTGGAGCAGCTTGTCGGCGACTCGGCGCAGCGTCTGCTCGATCTCCGACCGTTGCTCCGGCGAGAGGTCGTCGAGCCGCGCCCAGAGGCGGTCGAGCTCCGCCGCCACGACACCGGTCGCCATCGTGCGCAGCGCGACCACGGTCGGCGCCACCCGCGCCGCGTCCCGCGCGGCCGCGAACGCGGCCACCTCCTCGAGAACGATCGCCTTCACGGCGTCCACGTCTTCACGAGCGCCGTGGTGGACGCTGTCCGCGAGCGACTTCAGACCGATCAAGGTGACACCGGGGATCACCGAGACAGTTGGCGCGACGTCATGCGGAAGGGCAAGGTCGATCACGGCTAGCGGCGCCGCGCTCGTACGTGCGGTCATGGCCGCGCTCAGCATCTCGTCCGGCACGATCACCCCGGTGGCACCGGTGCAGGAGATGATCAGGTCAGCCTCGGCCAAGGCGGTCGGGAGCTCGGACATGTCGTAGGCCCGGCCGTGCACCGCATCAGCCAGCCGCTGGGCTTTCGACAACGTCCGGGAGCAGATCACGATGTCGCTCGCGCCTGCGCGGCGTACGGACGTCGTGGCCAGCGCCGCGATCGAGCCGGCCCCGATCACGCAGACCCGGGCGCCCTCGAGGGGGCCGATGGCCGTCGTCGCCTCGTCGAGCGCGACCGAGACCAAGGACTGTCCCGCCCGGTCGATGGCGGTCTCCGAGTGCGCGCGCTTGCCGACCCGCAGACCTTGCTGGAACAGCGTGTTCAGGGAAGGCCCCACGCTCTCGTCCGCCTGACCCATCCGGAGCGCGTCGCGGACCTGGCCGAGGATCTGCCCCTCACCGATCACCATCGACTGCAGCCCGGCCGCGACGGAGAACAGATGGTCGACAGCGGCCTCGTCGTAGTGCACGTAGAGCGAGGGCGCGACCTGCTCGACCGTGGCATCGGTGCGGTCGACGAGCAGGGCAGTCAGGTCCTCGACGCTGCCGTGGAAACGATCGACCTCGGCATAGATCTCGACCCGGTTGCAGGTCGCGAGGACCAGGGCCTCGCTCACGTGGTCGCTGTGCAACGCCGCTGCACGCAGCTTCGCCGCTCCGCCGGCGTCGACTGCCAGCTGCTCCAGCAGCTCGACCGGTGCGGACCGGTGCGAGGCGCCCACGATCAGGATGCTCACAGCGCCCCCGCCGAGAGCTCGTCGAGTGCGGAGGCCATCGAGGGCGCCAGCGGCGCGGCGGAGCCGGGCCTGACGCCGTGGGACTTGCGCTGCTCGTGGTAGGCGAGGATCTGCAGCTCGATCGACAGGTCGACCTTGCGAACGTCGACATGCTCCGGCACCGAGAGCACGGTGGGCGCGAAGTTGAGGATGCTGCTGACCCCGGCCTCCACGAGTCGGTCGCAGACGTCCTGGGCAGCGCCCGCGGGTGTGGTGATCACTCCGATCGACACGTTCCCCGTACGCACGATGCTGTCGAGGTCGTCGAGCGAGGAGATCTGCACGTCACCCACCTGCTCCCCCACCCGCGAGGGGTCACTGTCGAGGAGCGCCGCGATCTGGAAGCCGCGGGAGGCGAAGCCGGAGTAGTTGGCCAGCGCATGACCGAGGTTTCCGATCCCGACGATGACCACCGACCAGTCCTGTGTGAGACCGATCTCCCGGGCGATCTGGTAGCGCAGGTAGTTGACGTCGTAGCCGACTCCGCGGGTGCCGTAGGTGCCGAGGTAGGACAGGTCCTTGCGCAGCTTGGCGGAGTTGACCCCAGCCGCGCTGGCGAGGTCCTCGCTGCTGGCCGTGGCCACGTCGCGATCGGACAACGCCGTGAGCGCACGCAGGTAGATGGGGAGTCGGGCGACCGTCGCCTCCGGGATTCCCCGTTCAGCACGCTCGTCGCGGGCTCGGCCGCTCTTGCGGCTCCGTGCCGAGGTCATACCTTTGTCACCCTGCTCCTAGGGCTCGACGCCACCTAGTGCTTCGTTTCAGGGCCGTGACTCGCGGCGCAGCTTCACCGCATCGTCACGACGTCAACGCCGCCACTCTAGGAGTTTGTGAACGCGAGAACAAATTGCCTCCGGGGTCGCCTCGCGGCCCTGCGGCGACGAGCCCTCGAGCCCACGTGATCCACGCCACCTCCGCGCCGATCTCCCTGCAGCATCCCGCTGCTGGTCTGCGGGTCTCTGCCCAGGTCAGCGGGTCAGCGCGGTTCGCAGCCGGTCCGCGTCCACCCGCCAGAAGTCGTGCTGCCGCCCGTCGACGAAGGTGACCGGGATCTGCTCGGCGTACGTCGCCGTCAGTTCCGGGTCCGAGGAGATGTCGACCTCGTCGTAGGACTCCCCGAGCTCCGCGCAGACGGCCTCGACAACCACGCGCGCGTCATCGCAGAGGTGACAGCCCGGCTTGGACAGCAACCGGATCCGTGCGCTCACGCCAACCCCATGGCCTGACGTGCCTGTCCCGCTCGCAGCCGACCCTTCGCTACCTTGCCGGTGGCGGAGTGCGGGAGTTCGGCGACGACCTCGACCCGGGCCGGCACCTTGAACCGCGCCACGCGCCGCTCACAGTGCGCCCGGACGGCGTCGGCGAGCTGCTGCGCATCGTGTCCCGCGCGAGGGACGACGTAGGCCACAACGGCCTCCCCGGTTCGCTCGTCGGGTACGCCGATCACGGCGCACTCCTCGACCCCGTCGACCTCGGCGACGACGTCCTCGATCTCCGACGGGTACACGTTGAAGCCGGAGACGATGACGAGCTCCTTGAGACGGTCAACCATGAAGAGGTCACCGTCGGAGTCGAGGAAACCGATGTCCCCGGTCGCCAGCCAGCCGTCCTCGCCGGGTCCGCCGTCTCCGTCGGGCCAGTAGCCGCTGAAGACGTTGGCCCCTCGGATCCAGATCTCGCCCGGGTCGTCGGCGTGCACCGCGCGGCCGACTTCGTCGACGACCTTGAGCTCGACGCCCGGTGCGGCACGCCCGGCAGATCCAGGCTTGTGGGTCGGCGTGCCGATCGTGGACGTGACGATCGGTGCTGCTTCGGTCAGGCCGTAGCCCTGCTCGACGTCGATGCCGGTCGTCTGCTCGAAGTGCGCGAACGATCTCCTCGGCCAGCGGCGCCGCGCCCGAGAGCAGCAGTCGCACCGTCCCCAGCTTGGTCCGCAGCTCCGTCGTCGTCGAGCTTCAGCCAGGCCCCGATCACCGGAGGCGCCACCGGCACGACCGTGACCTGCTCGGCCTCGATCAGCGCGAGCGTGTCCGTCGGCTCGAAGCGAGGACCGAGCACCAGCGTCGCCCCGTGCAGGAGCACCTGTCCGAGGACCGCGTTCAGGCCGTAGACGTGGAACAGCGGCAGCACGCCGAGCACCAGATCATCAGGCTCGATGGGAGCAGGACGCGTCTGCGACGCCTGGTCGATGTTGGAGAGCAGCGCTCGATGGCTGAGCATCGCCCCGCGCGGTCGGCCGCTGGTCCCCGACGTGTAGAGCAGGACGGCGAGCGACTCGGCGTCACGCGGGGTGATCACCGCCGGGCCACCGACGCCCAGGTCGTCGTAGGCCGTCTCGCCTTCCTGGGTCGCCGTCCCCGCCACGGCCAGCCTGGTCGAGACGCCTGCCTCGGCAACGCCCTCGCGGACGGCGGCGACTGTCGCGGAGTCCGCGAAGCACAGCCGGGATCCCGAGTCCTTGAGCATGCGACCGACCTCGCCCGGCGTCGAGCTCGGATTGAGCGGGACCGCGACCATGCCCGCCCTCAGGACGGCCAGGTAGGCCGCGACGAACGCGACCGAGTTCGTCAGGTCGATCGCCACCCGCTGCCCGCCCACGAGACCGAGCCGGTTCAGGCCGCGCGCCAGAGCCGAGACCTGGTCGTCGAGCTCGCGCCAGGTGCACCGGTGCGACGCGTCCGAGGGACCCTCTCCGGCGGCCTCGACCAGCGCCACCTTGTCGGGGGTACGCCCAGCCGCGAGCCCGAGCAGCTCCGCAACATTGGTCGCAGCGATTCTGACCTTCACCGCATCGAGTCTGGCACACCGACCAGCCGGCTTCGCGCCGCCCGTGGACCCCCGGATCGACCCGAGGATCCTCCCGAACAACCCCATGCCACGTCGTACTCGCGCACCCGGTTCGTGGAGGCCGAGAAGACGTAGGCTGGCCGCGTGAACGCGCCCGAACGGTCGCCGGCGTCGGCGCGACTGCGCGCTCGGTCGGTGATGGCCGGCGAGGCTGCCGCGTCGAGTGCCGAGGTCGAGGCTTCGCTGGCCACGCCCCAGGACCCGACATCGGCGGCCTTCTTCGACGTCGACAACACCGTGATGCAGGGTGCATCGATCTTCCACCTCGCACGAGGGCTGCACCGACGCAAGTTCTTCACGAGCAAGGACATCGCCCGCGCCGCCTGGGACCAGGCCTATTTCCGGGTCGTCGGCATCGAGCACCCGGAGGCGGTCGCGAACGCCCGCGCGTCTGCCCTGTCCTTCATCGCGGGTCACCACGTGGAGGAGCTGGAGTCGCTCGGCGAGGAGATCTTCGACGAAGCGATGGCCCACCGGATCTGGCCGGGCACCCGGGCACTGGCACAGCTGCACCTCGACCAGGGTCAGCGGGTCTGGCTCGTGACGGCCGCACCGATCGAGATCGCGCGGATCATCGCTCATCGACTGGGGCTGACCGGTGCGCTGGGCACGGTGGCGGAGCATGTCGACGGCGTCTACACCGGCCGTCTGGTCGGCGGACTGCTCCACGGCCCCGCCAAGGCGGACGCCGTCGCTGCGCTCGCCGAGCGGGAGGGACTGGACCTGGCCCAATGTTCGGCGTACTCCGACTCGTACAACGACCTCCCGATGCTGACCCTGGTCGGCGACCCCTGTGCGATCAACCCGGACGGCAAGCTGCGTGACCACGCCCGTCGGCAGGGCTGGCGGGTTCGTGACTACCGGACCGGCCGCAAGGCTGCCCGACTCGGCTTGTTCGCCGCAGCCTGCGCGGGTGCCGCCACCGGCAGCGTTGCCGCGGGTGTCGCGCTGCGCCGCAAGATCCGCTGACAGGCGACGCCGCGGCGCACAGCCCGAGGGACTGCTTGCTGTGATTCCTGTTACTGGCAGGTTACAAATGGGCATGGGGTAGGCGTACGATCACCTGATCTGAGGGAACGGTCGTTATCGGCCGGAGAGGGAGTTTTCGCATGTCCCGCGTCGTGCCCGCCGTCGCAGCAGGACTCGACGTCCTGCGGTGTGCCGTCGTCGACGCCCTGCTCGCCCCCAGCGTTCTGGTCGAAGGGGCCTCCAGCCCCGGCCTGGCCGGAGCCTTGCTGTCCACCGCCGCGACCTCTCCAGGCAGTCCCCCTGCGGACAGGTATCCCCCTGAGGCCGACGACGAGGGTCTGCGCATAGCGGCCTTGGTCGATCTCGCCAGAGACGGTGACGCCGAAGCCTTCGGCCAGCTCTACGACCACTACTGCCAGGCCGTCTACCGCTTCATCTTCTACCGGGTCAGCTCACCAGCCCTCGCCGAGGACCTGACCAGTGACACGTTCTTCCGCGCCCTGCGGTCGGTGACCCAGTTCCAGTGGCAGGGCAAGGACTTCGGCGCCTGGCTGATGACGATCGCCCGCAACCTGGTGGTCGATCACTACAAGTCCGGCCGCACCCGCCTGGAGACGACCGTCGAGGACTTCAACGGCCACGACGACACCACCAGCGGCCCCGAGGACGAGGTGCTCGCCGCACTGACCAACGAGATCCTGCTCGAGGCGCTCGGGCAGCTGCCCGAGGAGCAGCAGACCTGTCTGGTCATGCGCTTCCTCAACGAGAACTCGATCGCCGAGACCGCGAAGGTGCTCGGTCGGACCGAGGGAGCCATCAAGCAGCTCCAGCTCCGGGCCGTGCGCAACCTGGCCAAGCTGATGCCGGAGGGCGTGCGATGAGTACCCCGTTATCCGTGTTTGCCGGGCACGCGGATAGCCCACATGCACTAGACCAATATGGTCCGATTGGGCCCGTAACCTCCACGGCGGCTGCGTCGTTCTCCTCGGTGAGAGCGAGCACACCGCTCTCGACGCACCCACCACGGGGATCTGAGACGGCAGGCAGGCACCATCCATGAGGCGCTGGGTCACCGCACGTGCGCGTGCGGACGAGTTCGCAGCAGCGGTCGACGGCCGCGCCGCGGACGTGGCGGAGCTCGACGAGCACCGCGCCTTCGTCGAGCTGGTGTCCCAGCTGCGCGACCTCGAGGCGCCGTCACTTCGCCCTGACTTCTCCTCCGACCTGCGGACCAGGCTGATGGACGAGGCACCGAGTGCCCTGAGCGCCGGTGCGAGCGGACCCGTCGGCGTCCGCAGGCGCGACAGCGCGATCGTCAGCTTCCCCGCGAGTCCCCGACGGCGTACGGCGACCGCAGCCGTCACCGCCTGCATCGTGCTGGGAGGGACCGTCGGCGTGGCAGCGGCCAGCCAGTCCGCCCTCCCGGGCGAGACGCTCTACCCGGTCAAGCGTGGTCTCGAGCACGTGCAGGTCGTCTTCGCCGGTTCGCAGCACGCCAAGGGCAGTGACTACCTCGACCAAGCCTCCACTCGTCTCGACGAGGTCACCGACCTGACCGTGGCCCACGGCGACGACCCGGCCACGCCGGCCCTGGTGCAACAGGCGCTCAACGACTTCGCGACTCAGGCGGGCGACGGTGCGGGCGCGCTGATGACGTCCTATCGCGACGACAACGACGGCGCCAGCATCACCGAGCTGAGGGTCTTCACCAACGAGTCGGTGCAGCGTCTGGATGCACTGGCGGTGTCCATCCCGGCGTCGGCCAGTGAGGCGCTCTCGGATGCAGCGACCCTCCTTCAGGAGCTTGACCGGGCTGCCACCCAACTGTGCCCGGGCTGCAGCAGCCTCCCCACGCTGACACTGTCGAGCGCGCTGATCGAGCTGAGCCAGTCGACGACCACCGGGACCTCGTCGGACCCCGCGGCTGTCGCGCCCACCCAGAGCATCGACGCCCGGACGGGCGATGATCGGCAGACCGGAGCGGCGAAGACGTCCTCCACCACGGCGCCGCCTGGCGGACAAACCGGAGCGGGGCCCAGTGTCGATCTTCCTGGCCTGCCCGGGATCCCATCCGCGCTCGAGCCTTCCGCCGGCGGACCGACCGCCACGGCCACCTCCCAGCCGACCCAGTCGGCTGGGGGCACCGTCTCGGTTCCAGGCGGTCCGGCGGTGACTGTCGGCGCGACGGTGCCCACCGTGCCGTCCGTCCCCACGGCATCGCTGCCGACGCTGCCCAACGGACCGCTCGGGTCGGTCCCGAGCGTCGTGGACAGCGTCACGAACGGCCTTGACCTGCCCTGACGTCGGCAGCCGGCCGGCGCGTCACGCGTGTCAGGAGAAGATGCTGCGGCGGCGAATCAGCAGCGAGTACAACGTCTGCTGGATGGTCTCACGCACCTGGTCGGTCACGTTGAAGACGAGCATGGGATCGTCCGCGGCACCGTCACCGTAGGAGTCCGTCCGGATCGGCTCCCCGAACTCGATCAACCACTTCGACGGCAACGGGACCATGCCCAGCGGGCCCAGCCACGGGAACAACGGCGTGATCGGGATGTACGGGACCCCCAGCAACCGAGCCAGGGACGGGATGTTGCCGACCAGGGGGTAGATCTCTTCGGCGCCGACGACCGAGCAGGGAACGATCGGGACGCCGGTCCGCAAGGCGGCCGACACGAACCCGCCCCGGCCGAACCGCTGGAGCTTGTAGCGCTCGGAGAACGGTTTGCCGATGCCCTTGAACCCCTCCGGCCAGACCCCCACCAGATCTCCTCGGGACAGCATCCGTTCGGCGTCCTCGTTGCTCGCCAACGTGGCGCCGCCCTTGCGGGCAAGCTCACCGACGAAGGGCATGCCGAAGACGAGATCCGCCCCGAGCATCCGGAGAAACCGGTGCGCGTGGTCGTGGATGACCAGGCCGGTCATCAGGCCGTCCATCGGCACCGTCCCTGAGTGGTTCGACACCACAAGGGCACCCCCTTCTGTGGGGATGTTGTCGATGCCGAGCACCTCGACGCGGAACCACTTCTCCGCCAGCGGCCGCAGCGCCGACAGCAAGAACGTCTCAGTGACCTCGACGTCGAAGCCGAACTCGTCGACCTCGTAGTCGCCGGTGACCCGTCGGCGGATGAAGGCCAAGACCTCAGCGAGCTGCCGTTGCCACCCCTCGTCGCCGAAGACCTCACGGGCCGCATCGGCGACGGCGTCGGCAATGTCGTCGGCGGAGAAGTCCGTCGGCGGCGCGGTCCCGACCGGGCCGACGCGACCCGGAGTGCTCGCGGCCCGCGGCGCACGCCTGGCAGCCGGCCGACGCTTCGCGGCCGGCTCCGTCGTATCCGGGGCAGTCTGCTCTGGTTGCGGGGGCTTGTCCGCGGCGGTGGTACGGGCCGGGCGCGCCGACGGTGCAAGTGCTCGAGCCGCGGCGCTGGGCGACGTGCGGGAACCTCGGCCGGGTCGTCCCCGGCCGCCGATCGGGATGACCTCCGCGTCAGCCACGCTGCACCATCGTGCCGAGTCGTTCCACGAGGCCGGTGACCTGGCGCTCCACCTCGGCCAGCCGCTGGGGGTTGAGGGCTCCCGGCCGGAGCCGGGCCGCGAACTCGTCGAACGCCGCTGCCGTCGTGTATGCCGGCTCGAAGCCGAACTGGGTGCGCATCCGCGTGGTGTCGATCCCGCGCCCGTGCGCCAGGAAGGCGGCCTGCTCAGACGACAGCTCGGCGTACCTCACCTGCGGGAAGAGTGCGCCGATCGGGCCAAGGGCGAGCGGGGGCACCGCAATGCTCGGACGTCCCAGACGTCGTACTGCCTGCGACAGCATCAGCACGCCGTCCCCACCGATGTTGAAAGTCCCGTCGACGTCGGCCAGGGTTGCGTGGTGCAGCGCCGCCAGCGCATCTTCCTCATGGCAGAACTGAAGCCGTGGGTCGAATCCGAGGACGGTCGGGACCACCGGGAGCGAGAAGTACCTGGTCAGCGTCGTCTCGATCCGAGGCCCGATCAGGTTCGCGCAGCGCAACATCGTCACGCCGACGTCGGGACGCCGACGGGCGAAGCCTCGGACATAGCCCTCGACCTCGACCGAGTCCTTGCCGAAACCGGAGCGTGGCATGCGCCGAGGAGCCATGTCCTCCCTGAACATCGCCGGATCCTTCGCCGAGGAGCCGTAGACCTGGGCGGACGACTTCACGACCAGGCGCCGTACGCCGGGGGCCTTCTGGCACGCCGCAAGCAGCTGCATCGTGCCGATGACGTTGATCTCCTTCATCGACGTCCGGCCGCCGGCCCCGCCGGGTGTGGCGATGACGCTGAGGTGGACGACGGTGTCGACCTCCTCAGCCGCGATCACCTTGGCGATGACCGGGTTGCGGATGTCGGCGCGTACGAAGCGCACGTCGCCGAGATCCTGACGCGGGGGCACGACGTCGACGCCGATGACACGGTCCACGGCAGGGTCGGACGAGATCCGACGCGCGAAGCGGCCGCCGAGATCCCGGCAGACTCCGGTGACCAGGACGACGCGGCCCGAGGCGGGGGCCATGACCGAAGGGCCTTACTTGCCCTGACGGCGACGCTGGATACGCGTCTTCTTGAGCAGCTTGCGGTGCTTCTTCTTCGCCATCCGCTTGCGGCGCTTCTTGATAACTGAGCCCACGGTCTACCTTTCGGGCGTTGCTGTGCTGGGTCGGGCCCTACCGGGGCTCCGAAGATCGGGTGTGCCGCGGGGTTACCGCGACCGCAGCAGCCTACCTGTTCCAGACCGCTGCTCCTGACGGCGGCCATCGTTTGCATATTTATGCAACAGCCCCGTTGCTCGCGACTAGGGCATTGAGATGAGCCACGCTCACCCAATCGGATGACACGAATTTGAAAATATTTTGCCATCAAACTCGGGCACTCTTCGCACAATTCCACTACGGTTGGTGATACGACTTGCACGCTCTGCAACTCCCCCCCACACTCGGAGGCGGTCCGACGCGGGTTGCGGACCGCTTATATCCCTGGGGAGGGAGATGAACATGAATCTAAACGTTATCGACGGTGAGGCACCGGTGACACCTCGTCATCGCGCGGCGCCTCGTGCACGTACCGCGCCGCGGGCCAAGCGGATCCTCGGCAGCACCGCCGTGGCGATGGTGACCGCCATGGCGGTCGTCCTGCCGTTGCAGGGCTCCGCCGACGCCGCCCCGACCCCTGTGAGCACCGGCACAGCGGCGACCGCCCTGTCGACGTCGGTCACCGGCGCGTCGGCTGGCCTGATGACCTCCGGCGCCGCTGTCGCACAATATCGCCAGAGCGTCTACGAGACCCGGCTGCAGATCTGGGTGAACCGAGCCCGGCACGCCCGGGGCATCCGGCCGATCGCGGTGCGCCCCTGCCACGACGGCTACGCCGAGCGGTGGACGAACTACCTGGCTCGCAACAACCAGTTCCGCCACCAAGACCTCGGGCCGTACATGCAGCGCTGCAAGCTCACCGGAGCCGGCGAGATCCTGGCCCTCGGACCCGTCCGCCCGGTTCGGATGGTCCGGATGTGGCTGAACTCGCCTGAGCACCGCCGGATCATGTTGTCCCGCTCGTACGGCCTGTCTGGCATCGCCGCCCGCCGCGACTCCAAGGGCAACTGGATCGGCTGCATCGACTTCGGTCACCGCTGAGCCCTCCCCGTACCGATCCCCTAGCGGAGCACCCGCGTACCGCACCGCCTGAGCGCCCCTGGACCTCCAGGGGCGCTCACGCGCGTGCTGCCGGGTCAACACCGATGGTCGAGCACAGCACTGAGGCGGATCCCGGAGGATCCGCCTCAGTGCTGTGCTGGATCGTGCTGGCGTGTGGTCGGCCAGGTCGAGCCCGGCTCGAACTCAGCCTGCCTGGAAGTAGGACTTCCGCAGGTACTCGTTGACTGCGTCTTCGGGGACGCGGAAAGAACGTCCCACCCGAACTGCCGGAAGGTCACCGGCGTGAACCAGCCGGTACACCGTCATCTTCGACACGCGCATAGCCGCGGCAACTTCTGCCACGGTCAGGAACTTGACCTCGGAGATGCCCTCTCCGGTCGTGGGTGAGGCCATGACGCACCAACTTCCGGCACGAGCGCTCTTCGGCTTCCCCACCGAAGACACACATCGCTCATGCGTTTGACGTGAGAGTAGTGGCAAATGAGGCTGCTGGGAAAGCGAAGTGCCAAAATCGGTGCCCAATCGTCAACGAAAGGGAGCGCCTTACCGGCGTGTCGCTTGCGACATCCCCCTCCATCGCTCAGCCGGTAGCCCGACGTCGGTGTCGCTGGGTCGATCGGCGCAGCCCGTCAGGAGCGTCGCACGCGAGACCACGGGCCTCAGCGAGGTGCGGCCAGGCGGCGCTCGGCGTCGGCCCCTCAGTAGTCGAGCGGGATGCCGTGAGCCGGGAACACAGCCTTTCGCGTCTGCTGCACGCAGCGGTCCAGCCACGAGTCCGGGCTGTAGCCGGAGTCCCAGCTTTCGTACGCCGGACTGCGTCCGTCACTCATCGTGCGCGGCCCTCGGGCGCCGGTCAGCTCGGCGACGTAGGCCAACCAGTCCTCCGGCGTCGGGGTCTGTGGGTCGATCGGCGCGCCCGCCAGGACCGCCAGCAGGTGCGTCCACGTCCGGGGGACGACCTCGACCACGGCGTAGCCACCTCCGCCGGTGACGACCCAGCGACCTGCGCACACCTCGTGTGCCAGGTCGTGCAAGGCCAGGTGGGCCGCCCGCTGGCCGTCCACACTGAGCATCAGGTGGGCCAGCGGGTCGTCCATGTGCGAGTCGCAGCCGTGCTGGGTGACGAGCACGGTCGGTCGGAACGCCCTCAGCAGCGGCGGGACGACCGCGTGGAACGCCCGGAGCCAGCCGCCATCGCCGGTCCCCGGCGGCATACCGACGTTGACCGACATGCCCTCGGCACCAGGCCCGCCGCTCTCCGACGCCTCACCGGTGCCCGGGAAAAGCGTGCGAGGACTCTCGTGCAGGCTGATCGTGAGAACCCTGGGATCGTCGTAGAACGCCGCCTGCACGCCGTCGCCGTGGTGAACGTCGATGTCGACGTACGCGATCCGCTCCGCGCCCGCCTCGAGCAGCCAGGCGATGGCGATGGCGGGGTCGTTGTAGATGCAGAAGCCACTCGCGGTGTCGGCCATCGCGTGGTGCAGGCCGCCGGTGATGTTGGCCGCGTGCAGCGCTTGGCCGTTCCAGACCCGTCGGGTGGCTTCCAGGGTGGCCCCGACGATGTGCGACGAGGCCTCGTGCATCCGGGCGAACGTGGGGTTGTCATCGGTGCCGAGGCCATACCGAAGATCGTGCTCGTACGGGTCGGCACTGACCTTCTTCACCGCGGCCACGTAGTCGGCCGAGTGGACCAGCCGCAGCTCCTCGTCTGTCGCCGTCGGGGCGGGGACCACCTCGAGCCGGTCCAGCACCCCGAGGGCCCGGGCCAGTCGGATCGTCAGGTCGACCCGTACCGGCGCCATCGGGTGCGAAGGGCCGAAGTCGTACGCCGTCAGCTCGTCGTCGAAGACGAGACACGCGGGTCCGGCCATGGTGTGACTCTAGACGAGCGGGCAGGTTGCGGCCTGCGCACAGCCTTCGGCGAGCGGTGGCTACTCGTCGTCACCCCGGGCCAAGGAGCGCGACCGGTCACGCGCGCTCTCCAGTGCGGTCATGAAGGCCGCCCGCACTTTGTGGTCCTCCAGCTTGCGGACCGCTGCCGCCGTGGTCCCTCCTGGAGAGGTGACGCGTTCGCGCAGCACGGTGGGATGCTCGCCGGTCTCCCGGAGCAGCTTCGCCGAGCCCACCATCGTCTGGATGACCAGCTCGGTCGCGGTCGAGCGGGGCAGACCCAGGTGCACGCCGGCCTCGATCATGGCCTCGACGACGAAGAACAGGTAGGCCGGACCCGACCCGGAGATCGCGGTCACCGCGTCCTGCTGCTTCTCGGGCACGCGGATCACCTTGCCGGTCGCCGAGAGGAGCTCCTCCGCCTCGGCCAGGTGCGCCTCGTCGCAGTGTGATCCACGCGAGATCGCCGCCATCCCCTCGTCAACGAGGGCGGGCGTGTTGGGCATCACCCGGACCACGGGCACGCCCTCGGGCAGCCGTGCCTCGATGGACGCGGTCGTGATACCGGCCGCCAGCGAGATGACGAGCTGGCCGGGCCGGACCACCGGGGCGATCTCGTCGAGGAGGTCAGGCATGTCCTGAGGCTTGACCACGAGCATCAAGGTGTCGGCCTTCGTGGCCGCTTCGGTGTTGGAGACCACGTCGACGCCGTAGCGTTCACGCAGCTCTGCGGCCCGACCCGGTCGTCGCTCGGACATCAACAGGTCGCCGGGGTTGCGGCCGGCGCGGACGAGCCCGGAGACCACGGTCTCGCCCATCACTCCGGCACCGAGGATCGCTACCGTCATGTGCGTCCTCCCCTCTGCTGCGCCGGTCTCCCGAGCTCAGCCTTTGGTAGCCAGTGACCGTGCGAAGAATGCCAGGTTGGACGGCCTCTCGGCGAGGCGTCTCATCAGATAGCCGTACCACTGGTCGCCGTACGGCACGTAGACCCGGACCTTCTCGCCGTTCCCGGCCAGCCGGGTCTGCTCGTCGGGACGAATGCCGTAGAGCATCTGGTACTCGTAGCTGCCCTGGGCCCGCTCGTTGCGGGCGGCGAGCGCGCCGGCGATCTCGATCAGCCGCGGATCGTGAGACGCGACCATCGGGTAGCCCTCACCGGCCATCAGCGCCCTGAGACAGCGGACGTAGGAGAGGTTGACGTCATGCTTGCCCTGGAAGGCGACGGACTCCGGTTCCTTGTAAGCGCCCTTGCAGAGTCGGACCCGCGATCCGGAGTACGCCAGGTCGCGGCAGTCTGCCTCCGTGCGGTGCAGGTAGGCCTGCACGACGGCACCGGTGGCCGGGAAGTCCTGGCGCAGCTCGTGAAGGATGCCGAGCGTGGAGTCGGTCGTGGTGTGGTCCTCCATGTCGAGGGTGACCGTCGTACCGGCGTTGCTGGCCGCCTGGCAGATGGCTCTGGCGTTGTCCAACGCGATCCGCTCGCCGTCGCCGGGCAGCGCCTGGCCGACGGCCGACAGCTTGACGGAGACCTCCGCACCCTTGGTCAGACCCGCCTCGGCCAGGTGCTTCAGCAGCTCCACGTAGGCGTCCACCGTCGCCCGAGCCTGCGCCAGGTCGAGGGTGTCCTCGCCCAGGTAGTCCAGCGTGACGTCGAGCCCGTGGTCGACCAGCCGTTGGGTCGCGTCCACGGCCTCGTCGACGGACTCCCCGGCCACGAACCGCGACACGATGCCGCTGGACACGGGCATCGCACTCACCAGGTGCTTGAGGTTGTCGCTGCGCGACAACCTCAGCAGCGAACGACGCAACAACGCGCTGCCTCCTCTCCTGCAGACCCCGCCCGGGGGCGCGCTCGACAGGGTACGCCGCTCGAACACGAAGAGCCGCACTAGGCTGTCTCGACATGAGCCACCACGTGAACGCCGAGCTCGTCGCGAACGTGCTGAAGGTCTCCGTCAAGGCGGGTGACACCGTGGTCCCGGGCGACACGCTGGTGCTGCTGGAGTCCATGAAGATGGAGATCCCGGTGACCACCGAGATCGGCGGCCGGATCATCGAGGTGGGAGTCTCCGAAGGAGACGTGGTGACCGAAGGCGACCTGATCGTCGACATCGACGAGGCCTGACCCGGCCCGCCTGGCCGCGTGCCGCGTACGTCTGCCGACACTCGCCGGACAACGCACCCCACCCACGCCGCGCCCGACGTACCTCTGCCGACACTCGCCGGACAACGCACCCCCCCAGCCGCGCCCGACGTACCTCTGCCGACACTCGCCGGACAACGCACCCACCCACCCGCACCGACGTACCTCTGCCGACACTCGCCGGACAACGCACCCACCCACGCCGCACCGAACCACGCCCCCGGCCGCCCAGGCCCGACGTACGTCTGCCGACACTCGCCGGACAACGCACCCACCCAGCCGCGCCCGACGTACCTCTGCCGACACTCGCCGGACAACGCACCCACCCACCCGCACCCGACGTACCTCTGCCGACACTCGCCGGACAACGCACCCACCCACGCCGCGCCCGACGTACCTCTGCCGACACTCGCCGGACAACGCACCCCACCCACCCGCACCCGACGTACCTCTGCCGACACTCGCCGGACAACGCACCCCACCCACGCCGCGCCCGACGTACCTCTGCCGACACTCGCCGGACAACGCACCCCACCCACGCCGCGCCCGACGTACCTCTGCCGACACTCGCCGGACAACGCCCCCCACCCACGCCGCACCGAACCACCCGCCCCCCGGGCCGCCCAGGGCGCACTCGGTGAGCTCAGGCGGTACGGCGCCTCAAGGTGGCGGCCCCGAGAGCGACCGAGGCGATGATGAAGGCGGCGATCACCACCAGGTCGACGCCGAACTCACTGGTCAGGTCCGACGCCCGCTGCAGCCGCTGCATGGCGTCGACGGCGTACGACAACGGAAGCACGTCGGAAACCCCGTGGAGCACGCCGGGCAAGGCCGCACGCTCCACGAACAGACCGCACAGCAGGATCTGCGGGATGACGACGGCCGGCATGAACTGCACGGCCTGGAACTCGGTCTCGGCGAACGCCGACACGAACAACCCCAGGGTGGTGCCGAGCACGGCGTCCAGCACCGCGACAAGAGCCAGCGCCCACACCGGGCCAGCCACGTCCAGCCCCAGCAGACCCACGGTCAACGACACCGCGAGCAACGCCTGCACCAGCGCGACCAGCCCGAAGGCCAAGGCGTAGCCGAGCAGCAGGTCCAGCTTGCCCATCGGCATCGACAACAGCCGTTCCAGGGTGCCGGACGTGCGCTCGCGCAGCGTGGTCACCGACGTCACGAGGAACATCACGATGAACGGGAACATCGCCAGCAGCGGCGGCCCGACCCGGTTGAACACCACGTCGTTGCGGTCGAACATCCACCACAGCAAAGTCAGCAGCACCAGCGGCACCACCATGAGCAGGGCAATCGTCCGGTGGTCCCTGCGCAGTTGCTTCAGCACCCGAGCGGCTACGGCCAAGGTGATCCGGGGGCTCACGTGTCGCCCCTCTCCACCAGGGCGAGGAACGCCGTTTCGACGTCCTCCGAACCCGTCGCCTCGAGCAGGTTGGGGACGGTGTCATCGGCGATCAGCCGGCCTTCGCGCATGAGCAACAGCCGGTCGCAGCGTTCTGCCTCGTCCATCACGTGGCTGGAGACCACGATCGCGGCTCCCTGCGCGGCGAGGGAGGCGAACGTCCCCCACAGCTGGCGCCGCAGCACTGGATCGAGTCCGACGGTGGGCTCGTCGAGCACCAGCACGTCCGGCCTGCCCAGTAGGGCGACCGCAAGCGAGACGCGGGAGCTCTGACCTCCGGAGAGCTCGGCGACCAGGTCGTCGGCGGCGTCGTCGAGCCCCACCGTGGCGATCGCAGCGTCGATGCCATCTCGCGAGACCCCCAGCACCGACGCGAAGAAGACCAGGTTCTCCCGCACGGTCAGGTCGGCGTAGATGCTGGGCGCCTGCGTCACGTAGCCGACCCGGCGTCGCAGCTCAGGGCTGCCGGCCGGCACGCCCATCACCGTCACGGTTCCGGACTTCACGACCTGGACGCCGACCAGCGCCCGCATCAACGTCGTCTTGCCACAGCCGGACGGACCCAGCAGACCCGTGACCTGACCGGAGGCCACCGACGCCGTCAGGCGAGGAATGACGGACCGCCCGCCGCGTTCGACTCTCAGGTCAGTGATCTCGATCGCCGGCGACAAATTCGGCATGTGATGAATACATCAGCAGACGCAGAAGGGCGTCAAGTACGCCGCCTGGTGCCGGCTAGCCGCGAGCCAGGTCCGGCCTGCCCGGCCGTCGCGACGTACCGCGGGTCCGAGGCCGCGAAATGCAGCCGGGCGAACGCCAGCGACTCGGCAAGGTCGGCCTGCCGGGCGGCCCGGGTCGACGCCTTGCGGGTGTTGATCTCGACGACGACGCTGCCGTCGTAGCCCCTCGAGGCGAGCAGCTCGAGCAATTCCGCGCAGGGCTGGGTTCCCTGGCCGGGGATCAGGTGTTCGTCCTTGGCCGAGCCGCTGCCATCGGCGAGGTGGAGGTGGCGCAGCCGGGGTCCGAGCTCGTGAACCATCTGGAGCGCATCGTTTCCGGCCGTCGAGCTGTGGGAGAGGTCGATGGTGACATTGGCGTAGTCCTGGTCGACCGGGTTCCAGCCCGGTGCGTAGGCCTGGAGCTCGCGCTTGGAGGCCCGCCACGGATACATGTTCTCGACCGCGAAGGCGATGCCGGTGTCAGCCTCGAGCTGGGCGATCCCTTCGACGAAGCCCTTCGCGTACTCGCGTTGCCAGCGAAACGGTGGATGCACGACGACGGTGTCGGCCCCCAGCGCATCGGCCATGGCCGCCGACCGCTTCAGCTTGCCCCAGGGCTCAGTCCCCCACACCCGTTGGGTGATCAGCAGACACGGAGCGTGAATCGCACAGACCGGGATCTGGTGATAGTCACTCAGGTGCTTGAGCGCGTCGACGTCCTGGCTGACCGGATCGATTCCCACCATGACCTCGACGGCGTCGTACCCCAACCGTCCGGCGAGCTCGAACGCGCTGGCCGTCGATTCCGGGTAGACCGACGCCGAGGACAACGCCACCCGTGCCGCCGGCACCTGTACGGGGCTCACCGGCCGCCGATCCCGTCCGCTGGCGTCGTCACTCACCAGGCCAGCCTACGGTCGGTGGACGCGGGCGCGGCGGGCAGTGCGCTGGACGTCGGCAGACTCCGGCCGTTCGGTGGGGACGCCTGCACCGCCTGGCCGACCCCGCTCAGAGCGCGTCCAGCTTCTCCAAGATGACGCCTTCGCGCAGCGCCCACGGGCAGATCTCCAGCGACTCGATCGAGAAGAGGTCCATCACCGCCTCGGCGACCAGCCCGCCGGCGAGCAGCTGGTGCGCCCGGGCCGCAGAAACCCCCGGGAGGTCGGCGCGCTCGGCGCTGCTCATCGCAGTGATCTTGGGCAGCCACTTGTCGAGGTCTTCACGGTCGAGCATCCGGCGTACGAACGGACCATCCTCGCTCGGCGCCGCCCCGCAGACCCGGGCCAGTGAGCGGAACGTCTTGGACGTGGCGACCGTGTGGTTGCCGACTCCCGCCCGCAGCAGCGTCCCGGCGTCTCTCGCGATCTGCGCACGGATGTGCTTGCGCAGCGCTTTGACCTGGTCGGGGTCGGCCACGTCGTCCGGCAGCCAGTTGCGGGTCAGCCGTCCGGCGCCGAGCTCCAGGGACTGGGTGACGTTCGGCCGCTCGTCGTCGCCGGCCGCGATCTCCAGTGATCCGCCGCCGATGTCGAAGACCGCCAGCCGGCCCGACGACCAGCCGAACCAGCGGCGGACGGCGAGGAAGGTCAGCCTGGCCTCGTCCTCGCCGGTCAGCACGACCAGCTCCACGCCGGTCTCGTTCAACACCCTCGCAGAGAACGTCGTCGGTGTTCGTCGCCTCGCGGATCGCCGACGTCGCGAAGGCCATGACCGACTCACAGCCCTGGTCCTCGGCCTCCTCGAGCGCGATCTTGATGAACGAGACGAGTGAGGAGACGCCTTCGTCAGAGAGCCCGCCGTCCGCCGTCAGGTGCTCGGCCAGCCGCAGGGCCTGCTTGGTCGAGGAGGCGGGAAGCGGCGGCGCCCCGCGATGCGCATCCACCACGAGCAGATGGGCGGTGTTCGAACCCACGTCCAGGACGGCTTCCCTCATACGACGAGGCTAACGCTCGGCGCACCGTTGCGGGGCCGTCCCGACGACACGCCTAGGCTGGGCCCGTGCCTGAGCTCGCCACCGACTTTCCCCGCGCCTTCGTCGAGTTCGACGACCCGGGCGACGCCACGCAGCGTTTCAAGGTCGACCTGACCTGGCTGACGTCGCGGTGGTCGTGCATCTTCGGCGCCGGTTGTCAGGGGATCTACGCCGACCGACCCGATGACGGCTGCTGCACGCTGGGAGCGCACTTCTCCGACAAGGCGGACGAGAAGCGCACCCGGCGGTTCGTGAAGCGGCTGACCGCCGAGGACTGGCAGTTCTACGACGTCGGGCACGGCAAGGACAACTGGATCGAGGTCGACGAGGACGGAGAGCGCAAGACAGCCGTCCACGAGGGCGGCTGCATCTTCCTGAACCGGCCGGGCTTCGCCGCCGGCATGGGCTGCGCGCTGCACGCGTGGGCCCTGCGCAATGACCACCACCCGGTCGAGACCAAGCCGAACGTCTGCTGGCAGCTGCCGATCCGTCGACTCTTTCGTGAGGTCGAGCGGGGAGACAAGACGTCGTACACCGAGGTCACGATCACCGAGTACGACCGACGGGGCTGGGGCGAGGGCGGCCACGACCTCGACTGGTACTGCTCCTCCAACACCGAAGCGCACGTCGGCACCGATCCGGTCTACGTCTCCAACGGTCGCGAGCTGGTCGAGCTGATGGGCCAACCGGCCTACGACGTCCTCGTCGAGCACTGCAGGGATTTCGAACGGCGGCGCTCGCAGCTGACCCTGCACCCGGCCACCGCAGCCACGCGAGCGGCGTCGTCCAGAGTGGCTCGGACGGCGCGCAATGCGACTCGCGGGTAACCGTTTTCGTCGACCCCGGTGCTCCGACGTCGATCGTCGAAGGTGAGAATGATCGGCATGCAACTCGACCATCTCTCTTTCGCTGTCGGCCCCGACGGGCTCGCCGGCACCACGGAGCGGTTGGCCGAGCAGCTCGGCGAGACGTTTGTCGACGGGGGCGTCCATCCTCGGTTCGGTACCCGCAACCGGGTGTTGCCACTGACCGACGGCCAGTACCTCGAAGTCGTCGAGGTACTCGACCATCCTGCCTCGGACAAGGCGCCCTTCGGCCAGGCTGTGCGAGCGCGGTCCGAGGCCGGTGGCGGTTGGCTCGGGTGGGTCGTCGCGGTCGATGACCTCTCCCCGATCGAGAAGCGCCTGGAGCGCGACTCGGTGCCCGGAAACCGGCATCGTCCCGACGGAGTCGAGCTGCGCTGGAAGCAGGTCGGCGTGAAAGGTCTGCAGGCAGACCCACAGCTGCCGTTCTTCGTGCAGTGGGAGAGCCCGCTCGCGGACCACCCGTCTACGGGCGCATCCGGCAAGGTCGCCCTGCGGCGCATCGAGATCGCCGGAGATCCGCACCGTGTCGCTTCCTGGCTGGACACGCCCTACGAGCACCGGATCGGCGCGTTCGAGGTCGACTGGGTTGCCCCGAACGGCACTCCTGGCATCGTGGCCGCGACGTTCGAGACCCCGAACGGCCTGGTCCGGATCTGACCGTCCGGTGAGCATCCCGGGTGTCTGTCGCGGCGCGATTCCCAGCCCGAACATCTGGAACCACCCGGCGGCTTACGAGGTCCAGAACCTGGCCACCGACCCCGACGGGGTCATCGCCTCGACGATCGACTCGATCCGTCCGTACGCCGACAGCGTGGTGCTCGACATCGGTTGCGGCACCGGATTTCATCTGCCGCGCTTCGCCGAGACCGCGTCCCGGGTGATCGGCGTCGAGCCGCACCCCGCGCTGATGGACGGTGCCGTTCGACGGACCAAGCAGCTGACCAACGTGGAGGTGCTGCACGCGACCGCCCAGTCCCTCCCCCTGCCAGGGGCCAGCGTCGACGTCGTGCACGCCCGGTGGGCCTACTTCTTCGGACCTGGATGCGAGCCCGGGCTTGCCGAGATCGACCGGGTGCTGCGGCGCGGTGGCGCCGCCTTCCTCATCGACAACGATGCCCGGACGAGCACGTTCGGGCGTTGGTTCGGCTGGGACCACCCCACCTACGACACCGACGCCGTCGACCGCTTCTTCGGACAGCGCGGCTGGACCACGCAACGGCGGACGATGCGCTGGGCGTTCGCTTCGCGAGCAGCCTTCGAGCAGGTGGTCCGGATCGAGTTCTCACCGACGGGTCGCCGACCGGGTGATCGCCGAGCACGAGGGCACCGACGTCGACTACGCCATCGCCATCCGCCACCGGGAGATCCGCTGAATCCTGCCGTCCCGCTGAGCCAGCCCGACGAGGTCGACCGGAGCCGGTCCGTGGCCCGCAGATCCGGGAACCGCTCGACCGTCCGCGGCGGGTCATCCGCCGCGTTGTCGGTAGGAGCACCTAGCGTCCTGGTCATGGCGAAGACTCCAGCAAAGAAGCCGACGGCGACCTACCGCTGCGGCGAGTGCGGCTGGACGTCGATGAAGTGGGTCGGCCGCTGCGGGGAGTGCCAGGCCTGGGGCACCGTCGAGGAGCTCGGTGCCCCGCAGATCACCCGGGTCAGCGCCGGACCGGTCACTGCGCCGGCGCTCCCGATCTCGCAGGTCAAGGCCGAGGCGGCCGCCGCCCGCCCCAGCGGGGTCGGTGAGCTCGACCGGGTGCTCGGCGGTGGCATCGTGCCGGGGGCAGTCCTGCTGCTGGCCGGCGAGCCCGGCGTCGGGAAGTCGACGCTGCTGCTCGAGGTGACAGCCCAGGCGGCCCGCCGCGGCCAGCGCACCTTGTACGTCTCCGGTGAGGAGTCGGCCTCGCAGGTGCGGCTTCGCGCCGAGCGCACCGGAGCGCTCGAGGACTCGCCTCTTCCTCGCCGCGGAGGTCGATCTGTCCGCGGTTCTCGGGCACATCGATCAGGTGCAGCCCGACCTGCTGGTGATCGACTCGATCCAGACCATCGCCAGCGCTGACATCGACGGGGTCGCGGGCGGAGTCACCCAGGTGCGGGCGGTCACCGCAGCGTTGGTGCGGCTCGCCAAGGAACGCCATCTCCCGACGCTGCTGGTCGGTCATGTCACGAAGGACGGCTCGATCGCCGGGACCGCGCGCCCTCGAGCACATCGTCGACGTCGTCTTGTCGTTCGAGGGCGACCGCAACACCCGGCTGCGCCTGCTGCGTGCGGTCAAGAACCGCTTCGGCCCGGTGGACGAGATCGGCTGCTTCGACCTGTCCGACGGCGGCATCGTCGAGGTCAGTGACCCGACCGGACTGTTCCTGTCGCGGCACAGCGAGCCGATGCCGGGCACCTGCGTCACGGTGACCCTGGAGGGTCGTCGACCCCTCCTCGCCGAGGTCCAGGCCCTCGTGACACCGAGCCCGATGTCCAGCCCTCGGCGAGCCGTCAGCGGGATCGACTCGCAGCGGCTGGCGATGCTGCTGGCCGTGCTGCAGCGCCGGGTCGGCGTTGCCGTGCAGGCCTGCGACGTCTACGCCGCGACCGTCGGCGGCGCGTCCTTGCGGGGGCCGTCGACGGACCTGGCCGTGACGGTCGCCGTGGCCAGCGCGGCCGCCAACGTCCCGGTCAGGGACGGCACGGTCGCGATCGGGGAGGTCGGGCTCGCCGGTGAGCTCCGCCCGGTCCCCGACATCGGCCAGCGGCTGGCCGAGGCAGCGCGTCTCGGCTTCGCCTACGCAGTCATCCCGAGCCACCAGCACGCACCGACCGCGCGGCTGCCGAAGATCGATGGCATGACGCTGATCGAGTGCGCGGACCTGCATCGTGCTTTGACGGTGCTGGGGATCGCTCACCGTCCGCCGCAGCACGGCGACCCGCATGCCCATGCAGACCTGCACATCGTCTGAGTCCGCCGCGCTCCCTCTACACTGAGTCCGCACTCATCGGCGTACACGAGGGGAACCAGTGGCCAGCGGGGACAGGCAATCACCGGAGGCGCGGCTGCGGGCAACACTTGCCGCCGTGGCACCGGGCACAGAGCTGCGCGAAGGTCTGGAACGCGTCCTGCGAGGTCGCACGGGTGCCCTCGTCGTGCTCGGCAACGATCGCACGGTCGACTCGCTGTCCACCGGAGGCTTCGACATCGAGATCGAGTTCACCGCGACTGCGCTGCGCGAGCTGGCCAAGATGGACGGCGCGATCGTCTGCGACCGCGAGGCCACGAAGATCATCCGAGCAGGTGTCCACCTGATGCCGGACTCGTCGGTGCAGACCCAAGAGACCGGGACCCGTCACCGTACGGCCGACCGGGTGGCGCGGCAGACCGGTTTCCCGGTCATCTCGGTGTCACAGTCGATGCACATCATCGCCTTGTACGTCGGCGAGACGCGCTACGTCCTCGAGGACACCGGCTCGATCCTGTCCAAGGCCAACCAGGCGCTGGCCACCTTGGAGCGCTACAAGATGCGCCTGGACGAGGTGTCGGGCACCTTGTCGGCGCTCGAGATCGAGGATCTGGTCACCGTCCGCGACGTCGCCTCGGTCGCCCAACGACTGGAGATGGTGCTCCGGATCGCGAAGGAGATCGAGGACTACGTGCTCGAGCTGGGCACCGACGGCCGGCTGCTCGCGCTGCAGCTCGACGAGCTGGTCGCCGGCGTCGACCACGAGCGCGAGCTGGTGATCCGCGACTACCTCGCCAGCGGCCGGCGTACCCGCCGTGCGGACGCGGTGCTCGCCGACGTCGACGCCCTGTCGTCCACGGAACTGCTCGACATCGGCACGGTGGCTCGCGCGCTGGGCCTCGGCGGTGCCGAGAGCCTCGACAGCGCGGTCAGCCCTCGCGGCTTCCGGCTGCTGGCCAAGGTCCCACGTCTGCCCGGCGCCGTCGTCGAGCGGCTGGTCGAACACTTCGGCACGCTGCAGAAGCTCCTGGCCGCCAGCATCGACGACCTCCAGACCGTCGACGGTGTCGGAGACAGCCGCGCCCGCTCGGTTCGGGAGGGCCTGTCCCGGCTGGCCGAGTCCTCCATCCTCGAGCGCTACGTCTAGCCCCCCGGCCCGCGGTTTGCCTAGATATCTATTCGGGTGGCTTGTGTTCTAGGCAAACCTGCCTTGCAGAGTGAGGGTTTGCCTTGCTCACCCCGACGCGCGGCCCCGGAGCGGGTCGGTCGTCGCCACGGTCGGCCCGATCGACCACGGCCATCAGCTCTTCGGCGCCTTGACGTCGAAGTACGCCTTGTGGGGATCGCCGCCGACCAGAGCCGCCTCGACCCAGTAGCCACCCGGCTCCGGCACAGAGCCGACGGGCTGGCAGTTCTCTGACGACCGCTGGCCACTCCACCGGAACCGGTACGACGCCGGCGGGTCCTCACGCGCGACGACCCGCTGGGCTCGTAAGGCGTCCGGACAGTCGTCGCTGGACCAGACGACGTCGGGACCGGACGTGATCCGCACGACCATCGTCTCCGGGGTGATCGACAGCGTGCACGCCGGCGAGTCGGTGCTCGTCAGCAGCAGGGTGGCCGTGTTCGGTGCACCGGGCGCGGAGTCGCCCACATCGATCGTCATCCCCACCGATGCCGGCCGGCAGGCACCGGTCGGCTTCGCCAGTGGCAGGGCCGTCGGTGTCGACGTCGCGGGAACTCGGGGTTTGCGCGGACGCTGCTCGGCTGGGCTGCGCGAGCCCTGCTGCCCGGTTCGCGGCGTCGCGGAGCGCTGGGCGGTCGAGGGCGTCGAAGCAGCACCGTTCGTCGTGGCTGGTGCGGAGGTCGTGGCGCCGGCGTTGCCGACCGTGCCCTCATCGGCACGACCGGACCCACTCACGGCCCACCACGCCAGCACGGTCACCAACGCCGATCACCAGCAGGAGCAGCACTCGTCGGACCCAGTACACCTTCCGCGGAAGCGGCCCCGTCGGCCGCATCACGGTGCTCATGTGACCACGTTAACGTGGCGGTTCGGCGATCCGTGGCAGCGCGCCGACAGGTCGAGGAGAGGTGGGTGAGATGGCTGACGACGACCTCACACGCGTGCACACCCGGGTCCTGACGTGGTACGCCGACCATCGCCGAGACCTGCCGTGGCGCGCAACCCGAGGCCGGCGCGTGGGCAGTCCTCGTCAGTGAGGTCATGCTCCAGCAGACTCCGGTGGTGCGCGTCCTCCCGGCGTACGACGCCTGGATGAGGCGGTGGCCGACCCCTGCGGCCCTGGCCGCCGAGGCCCCCGGCGAGGCGGTGCGGATGTGGGGGCGGCTGGGCTACCCGCGTCGCGCCCTGCGGCTGCACGCCGCGGCCACCGCCATCGACGCTGAGCACGACGGCGAGCTGCCCACGACGTACGCGGGCCTGCGCGCCCTGCCCGGTGTCGGCGACTACACGGCCAACGCGATCCTCGCCTTCGCGCACCGGCAGCGCGCCGCGGTCCTCGACACCAACGTGCGGCGGGTGCACGCCCGGCTGTTCGGCGGCGCGCAGTTCCCGCCCACGGCCCTGACGGCGGCCGAACGACGTCTCGGCGACGCGGTGCTACCCGACGATGCCGAGACAGCCGCGACGTGGAGCGTGGCCGTGATGGAGCTCGGTGCGCTGGTCTGCCAGGCTCGCTCGCCGCGCTGCACGCCTGCCCGGTGGCCGACCAGTGCGCGTGGCAGGAGGCGGGCTTCCCCGCCCACGACGGCCCCGCCCGGAAGGGCCAGACGTACGCCGGAACCGACCGCCAGGTCCGCGGGCGGATCCTGTCGTTGCTTCGGGACAGCGACGACCCGGTCGACCCGGCGCCGTCCGCGCCATCTGGGACGACGCACGTCCAACGCGACACGCGCCCTGGCCTCCCTGCTGGACGACGGACTGGTCGTCGAACGCCCGGACGGCATGCTCGCGCTGCCCTGACCGTGGACGCGAGAAGACCCCCGCCCTGTCAGGGAGCGAGGGTCTTCGACGCCTGATGTGTCACGGGCTGGGCGGGAGCGTCTCCTCGATCGGAGGCGAGTCCGGCAGCTCGGACTTGGGGGTTCCGTGGAAGGTGAAGTGCTGCTCGGTGCCCTCGCCCTCGACGTCCACCAGGACGATCTGGCCCGGGACCGACCTCGCCGTAGAGCATCTTCTCGGCCAGGACGTCCTCGAGGTCGCGCTGCACCGTACGTCGCAGCGGCCGAGCACCGAGCACCGGATCGAAGCCGCGGGTGGCGAGCAGCTCCTTGGCCGCGGTCGTCAGCTCCAGCGCCATGTCGCGGTCCTTCATCCGGATCTCGACGGCGTCGATCATGTAGTCGACCATGTGGATGATCTCGTCCTGCGTCAGCGGCGGGAACACGATGATCTCGTCGACGCGGTTGAGGAACTCCGGACGGAAGTGCTGCTTCAGCTCGTCGGAGACCTTGGCCTTCATCCGGTCGTACGACCCCTGCTGGTCGCTGGACTGCGCGAAGCCGAGGTTGACGCCCTTGGCGATGTCACGGGTGCCGAGGTTGGTCGTCATGATGATGACGGTGTTCTTGAAGTCGATGACCCGTGCCCTGCGAGTCGGTCAGCCGACCTTCCTCGAGGATCTGCAGCAGCGAGTTGAAGATGTCCGGGTGCGCCTTCTCGACCTCGTCGAACAACACGACCGAGAACGGCTTGCGACGGACCTTCTCCGTCAGCTGGCCACCCTCTTCGTAGCCGACGTAGCCGGGAGGCGATCCGAACAGCCGCGAGACCGTGTGCTTCTCGGAGAACTCGCTCATGTCGAGCTGGATCAGCGCGTCCTCGTCGCCGAACAAGAACTCCGCCAGCGTCTTGGACAGCCAGGTCTTTCCGACGCCGGACGGGCCGGCGAAGATGAACGACCCACCCGGTCGCTTCGGGTCCTTCAGACCCGCACGAGTACGCCGGATCGCCCGGGACAGCGCCTTGATCGCCTCGTCCTGACCGATGACGCGCTTGTGCAGCTCGTCCTCCATCTTGAGCAGGCGGGTGGACTCGGCCTCGCTGAGCTTGACGATCGGGATGCCGGTCGCGGTGGCGAGCACCTCCGCGATCAGCTCCTCGTCGACCTCGGCGACGACGTCCATGTCGCCGGCCTTCCACTGCTTCTCGCGCTCGGTCTTGGCGATGATGAGCTTCTTCTCCTCATCACGCAGCGACGCGGCGAGCTCGAAGTCCTGCGCGTCGATCGCGCCCTCCTTCTTGCGGCGCACCTCGGCGATCTTCTCGTCGAACTCGCGCAGGTCCGGCGGCGCCGTCATCCGACGGATCCGCAGCCGGGAACCGGCCTCGTCGATCAGGTCGATCGCCTTGTCCGGGCAGGAAGCGGTCACTGATGTAGCGGTCGGCCAGCGTGGCTGCCGAGACCAGCGCCTCGTCGGTGATCGTGACCCGGTGGTGCGCCTCGTAACGGTCGCGCAGGCCCTTGAGCATCTCGATGGTGTGCGCGATGGTCGGCTCGGCGACCTGGATCGGCTGGAACCGGCGCTCGAGCGCGGCGTCCTTCTCCAGGTGCTTGCGGTACTCGTCGAGCGTCGTTGCGCCGATCGTCTGCAGCTCACCGCGCGCCAGCATCGGCTTGAGGATGCTGGCCGCGTCGATGGCGCCTTCGGCCGCGCCCGCGCCCACCAGCGTGTGGATCTCGTCGATGAACAGCACGATGTCACCGCGGGTGCGGATCTCCTTCAGCACCTTCTTCAGACGTTCCTCGAAGTCACCGCGGTAGCGGGAGCCGGCGACCAAAGCGCCGAGGTCGAGGGTGTAGATCTGCTTGTCCTTCAGCGTCTCGGGCACATCACCCTTGACGATGTTCTGCGCCAGGCCGGCCACGATGGTCGTCTTGCCGACGCCCGGCTCACCGATCAGGACGGGGTTGTTCTTGGTCCGGCGGGAGAGGATCTGCATGACCCGCTCGATTTCCTTGTCGCGCCCGATGACGGGATCGAGCTTGCCCTCGCGGGCGGCCTGCGTGAGGTTCTGACCGAACTGGTCGAGGACCAGCGACGACGAAGGGGCGCCCTCGGTGGGCGCGCCCGCTGTTGCGGTCTCCTTGCCCTGGTATCCGCTGAGCAGCTGGATGACCTGCTGGCGCACCCGGTTGAGGTCGGCGCCGAGCTTGACCAGCACCTGGGCTGCGACTCCTTCGCCCTCACGGATCAGGCCGAGGAGGATGTGCTCGGTCCCGATGTAGTTGTGGCCGAGCTGGAGTGCCTCGCGCAGGCTGAGCTCGAGCACCTTCTTGGCCCGCGGGGTGAACGGGATGTGACCGCTTGGAGCCTGCTGGCCCTGGCCGATGATCTCCTCTACCTGCGCGCGCACAGCCTCCAGAGAGATGTTGAGGCTCTCGAGCGCTTTCGCGGCGACGCCCTCACCCTCGTGGATGAGCCCGAGGAGGATGTGCTCGGTCCCGATGTAGTTGTGGCTGAGCATCCTGGCCTCTTCCTGAGCCAGGACGACGACGCGGCGCGCGCGGTCGGTGAACCGTTCGAACATGTGACTGATCGCTCCTCGGTAGTGCGTTGCCGACCATGCTAGTCGCAGACCCAACTGTCGTACGCCTGAACCGGTTGCCTCAGGAGTCGGTCAGCACACGGGCAAGGCTGCGGCGACAGGGGCAGACACCGGGTTCAACCAATCGGCTCTGGCCGGTGTTCCCGCGCGGTTACGCCGGGGGCGAACACCTTCGCAGCTCAGGTGGTCTGTTGAGCCGCCTGGTCGGTGGCCCGTTGAGCCGGTCCCGGCGACTGCCCCGCTCGGGACCGTCCGTCAGTGTGCTGCTTCGTAGGCGGCCCTGACGTCGGCCGGGACACGGCCCCGGTCGGAGACCTCGTAGCCGTTGGTCCGGGCCCACTCACGGATCGCGGACGCGTCGGAGCCGCTCGCCCGTCCCCGCGGGGCCTGCTTGCGACCACGCGCGGTCGTACGCCGACCGGCGCCGACGTACTTCGCCAGTGCATCGCGCAGCTTGGCGGCGTTCTTGGCCGAGAGATCGATCTCGTAGCTGGCCCCATCGAGACCGAACATCACGGTCTCGTCGGCACCGCTGCCGTCGAGGTCATCTTCGAGAATGACATGAACGCGCTGGGCCACGAAATACTCCTCGCTCGAGCGAATGCTTTTGTGGCACACACGCTAACAGCCCTCATGCGACAGCCGCGAGCGGGATGCAGAAAGAGCCAAGAATGGTGACGTGTTACTCGGGGCGAAGCAGCGGAAAAAGAATCGACTCACGAATTCCGACGCCCCACAGCAACATGACGAGCCGGTCGATTCCCATCCCCATGCCGCCTGCGGGCGGCATTCCGAACTCCAGCGCACGCAGGAAGTTCTCGTCGAGCTCCATCGCGTCCTCGTTACCTTGGGCCGCCAACAGCGACTGCGCCACGAGCCGCTCACGCTGGACGACCGGGTCGTTCAGCTCTGAAAAGGCAGTGACGAGCTCGACACCGTTGACAACGAGGTCATAGGCCTCGCCGAGCCCGGAAATGCTGCGGTGTCGCTTCGCCAATGGTTTGGCCGCTTCGGGATAATCGCGAACAAAGGTCGGCTGAAGCAGAGAATCCTCGACGAGCTGTTCATACAGCTCGATCAAGATATCCCCGGAGTTCCAATGCGGCTGCAGCGCCACCTCGTGCTTGTCTGCATACCCGCGTAACACCTCGGCGGGAGTTTCGAGGGTGACTTCCTCGCTCACCGCCTCGGAGACCAGGTCGAGGATCGAGGCGTGCCGCCACTCACCCTCGAGGTCGATCTCCGAACCGTCGCGCGCCGAGATCACCGTTCGGCCGACCGCGCGCGCCGCGTTGACGACGAGGTCCTGGTTGAGCTGGGCGATGGTGTCGTAGTCGCCGTACGCCTGGTAGGCCTCCAGCATCGAGAACTCGGTCGCGTGCGTGGAGTCGATGCCTTCGTTGCGGAAGGTCCGGCCGATCTCGTAGACCCGGTCCACGCCGCCGACCATGGCCTTCTTCAGATCGAGCTCGAGGGCGATCCTCAGCACCATGTCCTGGTCGAACGCGTTCAGATGGGTGTGAAACGGGCGCGCACTGGCCCCGCCGTTGGTCAGCTGGAGCACCGGGGTCTCGACCTCGACGTACCCCTGCGCATCCAGGGTCTCTCGCAGTGACCGCAGCACCGCCGCCTTGCCGCGGACGACCTCACGAGCCTCCGGTCGGATGATCATGTCGACGTACCGCAGGCGCACGCGACCCTCGTCTGACAGCGGGCGGTGATCGTTCGGCAACGGACGCAGAGCCTTGGCAGCCATCTGCCAGGTCACGCCTTTGACCGACAGCTCGCCCCGGCGGCTGGTCACCACCTCGCCCTGGACCGCGATCAGGTCACCGAGGTCGACCAGCGCCTTGAAGTCGGCCAAGGAGTCCTCACCGATGTCGGCCAACGAGAACATCGCCTGGAGCTCGGTGCCGTCGCCGGCCCGCAGCCGCGCGAAGCACAGCTTGCCGGTGTTGCGCAGGAAGATCACGCGGCCGGTCACGGCCACATGGTCGCCGGTCTGGTGGTCCGGACCGAGCTCAGCGACATCGTATGCCGCGACCACGTCCCGGAGCTCGTGGCTGCGCGGGACCGCCACGGGGTACGGGTCGATGCCTTGCGCAATCAGCCTGGCCCGCTTCTCCCAGCGCACCCGCATCTGCTCGGGGAGGTCGTCTCCCTGCGCACCTGGGTCGTGGTCACCGGACTCGGTCATGGCGCACAGGCTACGGCATTCCGGTCACGCCTCTTGCCGCGTCGCAGGCCCGCAACCAGGGCTATCTGTTGCGATCGAAGATCAGCCGCAGTCCATGCAGAGTGAGCAGCGGCTCCTCGTCCGTGATCGACGTGCACGCCTCCACCACCGCACTGTCGAGGTCGCCCGTCGCCACCACGTGCACCGGCCCTCCACCGAGCTCGTCGACGATCCTTGCGACGACACCGTCGACCAGCCCCGCGAACCCATGGACGGCACCGGACTGGAGCGCTTCGATCGTGTTCTTGGCGATCACGGCGCGCGGCCGCTCGATCTCGACCTGGCGCAGCTGCGCGCCGCGTTGGCGCAGGGCAGCGAGCGAGACGTCCACCCCGGGAGCGATCACGCCACCGACGTAGTGCCCGGACTCGTTGACCACTTCGAAGGCGATGGCCGTACCCAGGTCCACGACGATGACCGGACCGCCCCACCGCTCGGCCGCGGCAACCGCGTTGGCCACCCGGTCGGTGCCGACCTCCCGCGGGTTGTCCATCTGCACCGGCAGGCCGGTCTTCACGCCAGTGCCGACGACGACCGCGTGCGCCTCGGGGAAGTACGCACGCGTCATGGCGCGGAGCTCGTGCAGGACGACGGGCACGGTTGAGGAGATGCACAGGCCACTGACGTCGGGCAGGGTCTCGCGCTGCCCGGTCAGCCCTCTGACGAGGAGGCCCCACTCGTCGGCGGTGCGCCGAACATCCGTTGACACCTTCCAGTCCTCGACCAGATCCGACCCGTCGAACAGCCCGAAAGTCGTCCGCTCGTTACGGACGCTGATGCACAACACGCTCATCGTGGGGCCTCCGGTCGAAGGTCGAGGGCGACGTCGAGCGCCGAGACCGAGTGGGTCAAGGCCCCCACCGCCAGGTAGTCCACGCCGGTCTCCGCCACCTCCCGGGCACGATCGAGCGTGAGCCCGCCACTGGCCTCCAACCGCGACCGACCGGCCACCAGCCGCACCGCCTGACGGAGCTGCTCGGTGTCCATGTTGTCGAGCAGCACGGAGTCGGCGCCGGCCTCGACCGCCTCGACCAGCTGGTCGAGAGTGTCGACCTCGACCTGGACCGGTACGTCGGGGAAGTCCTTGCGGACCCGGCGGAAGGCCTCACTCACGCTGCCGGCCGCGACCACGTGGTTGTCCTTGATCAGCGCCTCGTCGGCCAGCGACATCCGGTGGTTGACACCACCGCCGCAACGGACGGCGTACTTCTCCAACGGCCGCATCAGCGGCGTGGTCTTCCGGGTGTCGCGGATCCTGGCGCCGGTGCCGGCGATCGCGTCCACCCAGGCTCGGGTGGTCGTCGCGATGCCGGACAGATGACACAACAGGTTGAGCGCCGAGCGCTCGCCGGTCAACAGGGCCCGGGTCGGTCCCGCGACGCTCATCACCGTCTCCCCGGCGCGCACCCGGTCACCGTCGATGGAGTGCCGCTCGACGACAAGGTCGGGACCGGTCACCGCTCGCATCACGGCCTCTGCTGCGTCGAGACCGGCGACCACACCGTCGGTGCGGGCGACGAAGTCACCGACCGAGCGCGCTTCGGCGGCGATGGTCGCGACGCTCGTCACGTCGACGCCGCCGGCCAGATCCTCTTCGACCGCTGCTCGCGCGAGGTCGTTGAGGTAGCCACGGTCGAGGCGTGAGACGTCGTCGGTGGCCGCGACCAGGCCGAGGGTGTACGAGTCCCCGTCCGCCTGCGCGGTCAGGTCAAGATGCAGCGCCCAGGCCGGGTCCGTGTCGGCGAAGTCCTCGCGCCAGTGACTGCCCCGGGTCTCCTCTCGTACGCTCGCCGCGGCGACGATGGAGGCCGCCACGGTCACCAGGTTGGTGGCCTCCCAGCCTTCCGGGCCCGGTCCGTCCGAGGTCGACGACGCCATCGCGGCCAGCGCCTGCGTGGCCGACCCGAGACCGGCGGCGCTGCGCAGCACGCCGGCATGCTGCGTCATCTCGTGGCGCAGGTACGGGACGACGGCCGGAGAGACGAGACCAGCTCGGCGAGTGTCCACGACAGGAGGCCGCGCCGCGGCCAGGTACCTGCGCATGTCCGCCGCGATGCGACGACCGAAGACGAGGCCCTCGAGCAAGGAGTTGGAGGCCAGCCGGTTGGCGCCGTGAACGCCGGAGCAGGCAACCTCACCGCAGGCGTACAGCCCGGGCACGGACGTCCGACCGTCCAGGTCAGTCGCCACCCCGCCCGAGGCGTAGTGGCACGCCGGCGCGACCGGGATCAGCGCCGTCACGGGGTCGATGCCCTCGGCCCGGCAAGCGGCGAGCACGGTCGGGAAACGTTCGTGCCAGCGCTGCTCGCCGAGCTCGCGGCCGTCGAGCCACATGTGCGGACGCGCCTGCTCGCGCATCCGCCGCATGATGGCCTTGGCCACCACATCCCGCGGGGCAAGGTCGGCGAGCTCGTGCTCGCCCTGCATGAACCGCACTCCGTCGTCGTCCACCAGGAAGGCGCCCTCGCCACGTACCGCCTCCGACACCAGGGGCTGTTGCCCGCGGGAGTCCGGACCCAGCCACAGCACGGTCGGGTGGAACTGCACGAACTCCATGTCGCGCACGCGTGCGCCGGCCCGCAGCGCCAGAGCCACCCCGTCGCCGGTGGAGACTGCCGGGTTCGTGCTGCAGGAGTAGACCTGACCGAGGCCACCACTGGCGAGCACGACCGCTCGGCACAGCACGGCCCCGATGCCGTCACGCTCGCCCTCCCCGAGCACGTGCACGGTGACCCCTGCCACGCCGCGTTCGGCCGGGATCAGGTCGAGGGCGATGGTGTGCTCGAGCAACGTGATCTCGTCGGCGCGGGCGACCGCAGCGACCAGGGCGCGCTGGATCTCAGCACCGGTCGCATCGCCGCCGGCGTGGACGATCCGGTCACGACGGTGCCCACCCTCCCTGGTCAGCTCCAGGTCGCCGAGCGCGGTCGTGTCGAAGGTGGCACCCAGCCCCATCGAGCTCCCGCAAGGCCGCCGGTCCTTCGGTGACAAGGGCACGGACGGCGTCCTCGTCGCACAGCCCGGCACCTGCAGTGAGGGTGTCGTGGAGATGCTCCAGCGGGGTGTCACCGGGTCCGATGGCGGCGGCCACACCGCCCATCGCCCACCTGGTCGAGCCGGCGGACAGGACGTCCTTGGTCACGACGAGGACGCGGCCGAGCTCACGTGCTCGTAGCGCCGTCGTCAGGCCGGCGATCCCCGAGCCGATCACTACGACGTCGACCTCGGTCTGCCAGCCGGGCTCCCCCGCGGCCAGCTTCTGCGGCAGCAACAGGTGGCCATCAGCTGGCTCGGTCAGCTGCCCGATCGTGCCCCTGCGTTCAGACATCACCTCGCCATTGTCGCCGGTAGGGACGCGGTCAGCGCGCACGGGACGGGACCGACAGGCCGGCGGCAGCGGCGCTCTCCGGCAGTGAGGCGGCGCGAACGCCGATGTCGACGATCCGGTTCCCGGCGTCGACGAAGACCACCGACGGCTCAAAACCTCGCGCCTCCGCATCCTCGAACTGCCCGTAGGCGATCAGGATGACGACGTCGCCAGGATGCACGAGGTGGGCGGCCGCGCCGTTGATGCCGATCACACCGCTGCCCTGCTGCCCTGCGATCGTGTAGGTCTCGAGCCTGCGCGCCGTTCGTGACGTCGACGATGTGCACGAGCTCGCCCGGTAGCAGGTCGGCCGCCTCGAGCAGATCAACGTCGACCGTCACCGACCCGACGTAGTTGAGGTTCGCCTCGGTCACCGTGGCTCGGTGGATCTTCGACTTCATCAGCGTGCGCAGCATGACTGTCTCCGCGTCTCTCGAGGATGAAGTGGATCCGTTGAGCCGGTGCCGTTTCCGACATCGCCGCGCTGTCCCATCAGCCCAGCTCGACAGGCACGTTGTCGATCAGCCGGGTGGTGCCGACTCGTCCGGCGACGAGCAATCGCGCCTCGCCGCTGTGCGGTGCCGGCTCGAGCAAGGGACCGGTGAGCGTCAGGTAGTCGAGGTCCACCCCTGGTTCGGCGTCGAGCACCGCGCTGGCCGCGTGGAGTACGCCGTCCGGACCCTGAGCGCCCGCTGCACGTCCTGCGGCGAGCGCACGCGACAGCAGCCGAGGCCGCCGCCCTCTCCGTCGGGGACAGGTAGCGGTTCCGCGAGCTCAGTGCCAGACCGTCGTCCTCGCGCACCGTCTCGGCCCCGACGACCTCGACCGGCAGGCACAGGTCAGCGACCATCCGGCGGATCAGCACCAGCTGTTGGTAGTCCTTGTCTCCGAAGACCGCGATATCGGGGCGCACCAGGCCGAAGAGCTTCATGACCACCGTGAGCACCCCACGGAAATGGCCGGGCCGGACGGCGCCTTCGAGGACTCCGCCGAGTGGTCCCGGGTCCACGCTCACCTGAGGCTCACCCCCGGGATAGACGTCGTCGACCGATGGCGCGAACACGACGTCCACGCCATGCTCGGCGCACAGCAAGAGGTCGTCCTCGAACGTCCTCGGGTAGCGATCGAGGTCCTCGCCCGGACCGAACTGGAGCGGGTTGACGAAGATCGAGACAACCAGCCGGTCCGCACGGGTGCGCGCCTGGTCCATCAAGGCGCTGTGGCCGCGATGCAGGGCACCCATGGTCGGAACGAGCGCCACCGTGCCGACGCCACGACCGTCGGCCAGCTCAACCAGCTCCGCCCGCGTGCGCGCCAGCGAAGGTCTGTTGATCGCCATGCCTGACGTCAGCTGACGACGTCGGTGAGTGCCTCGTCGAGCACCTCGACCAGGGCTGCGGCTCTGCGCGGTTCGAGCCGGCCGTCCGCCACCGCATGGTCGGCGGTGGCGCGGGCCATGGCGACATAGGACTCCATGGTCGACCGCGGCTGACCGGCATCCGCGATGCTGCGCAGGTGCGAACGCACCGTCTCGACGTCGCCGCGGACGATCGGACCGGTCAGCGCGGCGTCGCCGTAGTCCAGCGCGTTGTCCAAGGCCGCCCCGAGCAGCGGGCGCAGGGTGCCGGCGGGATCGGTCGAGCCGGCGGCCCGCAGCACATCCATGGCCTGAGACACCAACGTGACCAGGTGGTTGGCGCCATGGGCGAGAGCAGCGTGGTAAAGGGCGCGGTGCGACTCGTCGATCCAGACGGTGCGCCCGCCGAGCTCACGCACGAGCGCCTCGGCGACCGGCCGCTCGTCGGTCCGGGCGGTGACGCCGTACACGCAGCCGACCAGCCGCTCGAGGTCGAGATCGGTCCCGGTGAAGGTCATGGCGGGGTGCATGGCGATGCCGTGGGCACCGACGGCCTGCAGCGGTCGCAGGACGTCCATCCCGTGTCGGCCACTCGTGTGCACGACGTACTGGCCGGCCCGGATGGCGCCGGAAGCGACCAGCATCTTGACGACGTTGTCGAGGGCGTCGTCGGGGACCGTCAACAGCAGCAGGTCGGCCGACTTGGCGACCGCCGTCGGCTTGTCGATGTGGGCCCCTGGCAACAGCGTCTCGATGCGGGTGCGGGACGCGTCGGACTCACCGGCGACGGCGGCGATCGGGTGCCCGGCCTGGTGGAGAGCGGCGGTGAGGACCGCGCCGACGCGGCCTGCGCCGATCACGCCGACGGACAGCCGACGGGTACGGGCCGCTACCTCTGAAACAGCAGTCATGATCGCCTTTCGGTTCCAGTCCCTGGCGGGTACCGGACGTTCGCGCGAGTCGTACCCTCGAACGGGGTACACCTCAACGATAGCCGTGCGGGCGCCGGCGTCGATACGCCGCGAGCGCGTGGGTTACCTCACATACCCGTGGCTGCGCCGGGATCTGCACCGATGTTCAACGGATCGGACGAGCTCATGAAGATGTGGGTGTAGGGGACTCTCAACAGGTCGTGATGCACGGCGACGTCGACCGTTGCGAACCGGTTTCGGGCCAACCGCTCGTAGCCCTGCGGCGAGAGGATGCTCTGCCCACGGTCCCGGCTGACCACGAAGCGGGAGGCCCGCGACATGTCCGGCGTGTACGCGGCATCGAGGGTGACGAACCGACCGCCGTCCACGAGGGTGGCTGCCGCGACGTCGAACAGGTGAAGGGCCTCGTCCTCGTCGATGTGATGCAGGAGCGACTTCGCGATGATGACGTCGAACTTGCCGAGCTCCTCGGGATCGAGGTCGTCCACCCGACCGACGAAGAAGCGGCCCCGGTCGCCGTATCGACGCTGAGCGGCCTCGATGTAGGCAGCGCTGAGGTCCGTGCCGGTGTAGTCCACACCCGGCAGGTAGTCCACCAACACGCCGGGTCCGCAGCCGACGTCGAGGACCCGCAGGCCAGGTTGTGGCTTCACGTAGGTGTCGATCAGCTCGCGGCGCACGCGTGGGGAGCCGACGATCTGCTGGAACGTCGCGTAGACCTTGGGATGGGAGAGGATCGAGCGGATCCCGGACGTCGTCTGTGCCATGTGCTCGAGCAGCCCCTTGCCGTACGCCGTGTGCGTCCAGACACCGTAGCCGATTCAGCTCGGGGCAACGACGAGGCCTGTGCCGGGCCGCCACACCAGTGCGGCGTTCGGTCCGGCGGGCAGGTGATCCCTGTCCAGCCCGGCGACCAGGCTCCTCAGGGGGCCCCGGTCTCGAAGCGCGGCCACCTCGACCGCCAGCGCCACGGCCAGCTGCTCCCGCTGGTCAGCGGGCAGCTCCAGCCAACCGCGCAGGTCGAAGCGTGCGGTGAACCCGCTGTCGTCGTAGTTCTGATCACCCCGGTCGATCCACCGGGTCGCGTCCGGGGCACTGAACCTGTCGACCACGCCCGGGATCTCGACGCCGTTCCGCTCCGTGTCGGGCGCTGCCGCGGACCGGGTTGGCCGCAGCCAGGCGCGGATCGATGTCGGCACGCCCGCAGTGGGCGCTCCACGGATCAGCGCCCAGCCGGTGACCACGAGCGTCGTCCCGTCCCAGTGGATGTCAACGAGCCGGGCGTCGAACGCCAGCTCGTGCGGCCCGAGGCGGCGTACCGCCTCCGGCAGTCCCGAGCCTGGATCGCACGCGACGGGAAGCTCCGGAGCGATGACGTGGTCGTGATCGACCTGGAGACGCAGCGGACCCGGGTTGGCCTTGATCCACGAGAGCACCTGCTCGGCTTCGGCCCGACGGTCGTGCACGACCAACCACCCCACGAGGCGCTGTGGGAGCCTCAGCTCCGACTCCTCGATCGGAGGGAAACCGTCCAGAACCTCGCGCAGCCCGTCCACCAGGCGTCGCCAGTAGTTCTCGTCCACATACGGCACCTGTTCGAAGTAGGCCGATAGGTCGCCGACCACGCCGAGCCGCCCCCAGAAGTCCAGGACGGTCGGGTGGGCGTGCGCACGTACGACGGCTGAGGTCAGCTGCTTGGTCGTGAGCCGGTCCTCGAGGTCGGGCAGCCGGGCCCGACCCTGCGTGATCGACGTACCGGACTCCCGCACTCGCCAGGTGTAGACGGGCCGGCGCAGGATGTCGAACCGCTCCGCCAACAGATAGGCGCGCATGACCGCAGGCTGGTCCTCGTACCGGACGCCCTCGGGGAACGCGAGCTCGGCACTGTCGAAGAAGCTGCGCCGGAACACCTTGTTCCAGGCGAAGACGTTCCGGGTGATCGCCGGGACCTCTTCGGCGCGCACCCCGATCCGGCGCTCGGACACACCGGCACGCAGGAACTCGGGCTCGACCAGCTCCCCACCGACGAGCTGCTGCACCGATCCCACGACGAAGTCCGACCCGCTGGCATCCAACGTCGACACCATCAGTGCGTATGCGTCGGGTGGTACGAGGTCGTCTGAGTCGACGAAGGCGAGGTACTCCCCGGACGCATGCTGCACCCCGAGGTTGCGGGCCGCACCCAGTCCACGGTTCTCGGTGCGCACCAGGGTCCAGTCGCGGCATCGCTCGGCGTACCGCGCTGCGATGTCGCCCGACCTGTCCGTGGAGCCATCGTCGACGAGCACGACCTGGAGGTCGCCGATGGTCTGTGCCAGCAGGCTGTCGAGGCACTCGGCGAGGTAGTCCTCGACGTTGTAGACCGGCACGACCACACTCAGCCGGCTGCTCCCGCGTCGGCGTCGGAACAGGCGGCCTGGCACAGCGCAAGCCTAGGGGGTTGGGGACGCCTAGGGCGGGCTCGACGGCTCGACGGCGCTGATGGCGAATGTTAGGGTGCGCACGCCCGGGACTCGCTCCGTGGGCCACCCTGAACAGACCATAGAAGGGTCTCGAAAGACCGGATGCGCGTCTCAGACCAGCACAAGGTGCTTTTCATCCACGTCCAGAAGACCGGCGGGTCGACCATCGACGCCATCCTCGACGAAGAGGTGCCCGACATCCGTTCGGTCGAGGGCGTGTACCGGCATGCCCCACTTCGCAAGATCCTCGACGTCGAGCCGGATCTCACGTCGTACTGGATCTTCGGTTTCGTCAGAAACCCTTGGGCCAGGCTGGTCTCGTGGTGGTCCATGATCGAGCACTTCACGGTCAACGCCAAGGCCGGCAAGAAATGGGCCATCAAGGGTCTGAACCATGACAAGTGGTTCAGAGAGGCGTCGCAGTACCCGGACTTCGAGACGTTCATCATGGACGGTCTCGAGAAATTCCCGCGTCTGCGCAAGCCGCAGATCAGCTACCTGACCGCCGGGAAGCGTCGTGCGGACTTCATCGGTCGGGTCGAGACGTTCGACCAGGACGTCTCGATGGTGCGCCAGAAGCTCGGCCTCGCGCCCCTCGAGGAGGTGCCGCGCCGCAACACCACCGCGCACGGGGACTGGCGCGAGTTCTACACCCCCACCACTCAGCAGGCCATCGCCAAGCACTACGCGGACGACATCGACGCCTTCGGATACTCGTTCGCGTCCGAACCGAGCTGACATGCCGCTCCCCACGTTCGTCATCGCCGGGGCGCAGAAGAGCGGAACCTCCACGCTGTCGAAGCTGATCGCCCTGCATCCCGAGGCGCACGTGTTCGAGAAGAAGGAGACGCACTACTTCGACTGGTACTACCAGCGAGGCATCGACTGGTACGCCGGTCTCTTCAAGCCCCGCCCGGGCCAGAGCGTGATCGGCGAGGCCACCCCGACGTACATGCACTACCCGGTCGCGAGGGAGCGCATGATGGACGTCCTCCCGGACGCCAAGATCGTCGTCATCATGCGTCATCCGGTCGAGCGCGCCTACTCCCACTTCTGGCACTCCCGGAAGTACGGCTTCGAGGATCTCGAGACCTTCGAGGAGGCGGTCGAGCAGGAGGCAGAACGGCTGGCCACCGGCGAGCGCAGGGAGCTGATCCGGCACTCCTACCTCGACCGGGGCCGCTACATCGAGCAGATCAACGCGCTCGAGGCGGGCTATCCGCGTGAACGCATCTATGCGCTCACTCTCGATGATCTGATCGAGGACCGGCAGGCCGCGCTCGAAGGAGTGCTGGGCTTCATCGGGGTGTCGCCCGGGCGGGCCGGAGCGATCATCGACCGGATCGAGGCGGAGCGGGGCGACGACGGCGACGGCGAGACGGAGTATCGCGCGAACACCAACACCTATCCGCCGATGGACCACGCGACCGGCGTCCGGCTGGTGGAGCACTTCCGCCCCTTCAACGACCGGCTGGCCGCCTGGATGGGGCGCGACCTGTCCGCCTGGAACCAGGTCTGACCGGACCGATGTCCACGGGGGCCGACGACCAGCTGAGCCGGGGTGACTGGCTGCCCTGGCGCTCGGCCTGGCAGCTCGCGCTGTACGGGCCGGACGGCTTCTACCGCTCGGCCCAGCCGCGCGACCACTTCAGGACGTCGGTGCACGCCTCACCGTTGTTCTCCCGGGCTGTCCTGCAGCTCGTACGCCGTCGTGGTCTCACCGGCGTCACCGATCTCGGAGCAGGGTCCGGGGAGCTGCTCCGGCAGCTGCGGGAGATCGCCCCCGATCTGCGGCTGACCGGCGTCGAGCTGCGGCCCCGCCCCGCCGACCTTCCGGCCGAGATCGGGTGGGTCAGCGATCTCCCCGACGACGTCGACGGCCTGCTGCTCGCCAACGAGCTCTTGGACAACGTGCCGTGTGACGTCATCGGGCGCGATCCCGCCGGCAACACCTGGCGGGTTGTCGAGGTCGAGCGCTCGAGCGGGCAGGAGCGTCTGGGAGAGGCCGCCGACGAGTCTTTGATGACGTGGGCGCGGCAGTGGTGGCCGTCGCTGGACGAGTGCGACCGAATCGAGGTGGGTCTGGCCCGCGACGAGTTCTGGGAACGCGCGTGCGGACGGGTGTCGACTGGAGTGAGCATCGCCGTCGACTACGGACACCTACGGGACTATCGCCCGGTGGTCAGCACCATGCGTTCCTACCGCGGCGGACGCGAGGTTCCGCTACGGGTCGACGGCACCTGCGACCTGACCAGCCATGTCGCCATCGATTCGGTCGCGGCGTCCGTGGGCGCTTCGACGGACCGGCAACGCGACATGCTTCGAGACCTCGGGCTCGTCACCACACGTCCGGACATCACGTTGGCCGACAGTGATCCGATCGGATACGTGCACGCGTTGTCGATCGCGTCGGAGGCCGGAGAGCTGGTGGCGTCTCCGGGGCTCGGCGACCTTCTCTGGGTGTTGCGCGAGCACGGCTGACGCTCGAGGTTCGGGGAGACTTCACAACCCGCGGACCCGCGAAAACCTCCCCACACCTCAAGAGCCCAGCGGACGGGGGCGACCCACGTAACGCAGTCCGGTCGCCTGCACCTCACCGGAGTCGATCGCCGCCTGCTCGTCCGCGTCTGTGGTGTCGGCGAGATCGGCGAAGAAGTACGGCGTCCGGGTCAGCGACTCGCACGCGAAGTGCACGTCGAGCTCCTGCACCAGCGCGTCACCGGTGTGCAGGCCTTCCTCCTGTGCCCAGGCAGTCAGGTAGGACTCCCACGACTGGCCGGACGCAGCCCAACGGTCCCGCAGCGTGTGCGGCCACGGATGCTCGACCTCCGGTGACAGAGCGGGCAGCCGCGCGAAGCACCACCTGGCGGTGCTTTCGTCCCACCGCGTCCAGTCCCATTCGACGACGACGAGCAACCCGCGCGAAGTCAAGGACCTCGCCACCTTGGCCAGCACCTCGGAGAGGTCATGGACGTGGTGGAGCGACGTGCACGCAACGATGGCGTCGACCGGCTGACCGACGTCGTACTGCTCGAACTCGACCCGGTCGTAGTCACGTCCCTCGGGTGCCTCTGGGTCCACCCCCGAGGCGTCGTACCCGTGCTGAACCATCCTCGGCACGAGACCACCCTCGGATCCGCAGCCGATCTCCACGACACGGGCCGGGAGGGTCAGGGAGCGCGGCAGCCACGAAGGACCAGGTGGTGGCGAACCAAAGATCCCGGTCATTCACGCCCAGCACCTTAGCCGCGACCGGGCCGCATGGGCTGCGCTCGGGCCTCGGTAGGGTCGATCGGGTGGGCGACAACCTCGACAAGATGGCCGACGGCGACTGGTACATCACCGACGCAAGCGTGCTCGACCTGCAGCGCGAGCGGCAGGCCTTGATGGAGCGCTACAACGCCACGACGGTCGCCGACCCGATCACCCGCCGCGCGCTGCTGCTCGAACTGATGGGCGTCATCGGCGACGACGTCGAGGTGCGCAGCCCGGTGTACGTCGACTACGGCTCACACGTCCGGATCGGGACCGGGGTCTTCCTCAACTACGGGTGCCAGCTCGCTGACGTCGCCGCCATCACCATCGGGGACCACTGCCAGGTCGGGCCGAATGTCTCGTTCCTCACCCCGATCCACCCCGTCGACCCTCAACGCCGTGAAGGCAAGTGGGAGACCGCGAAGCCGATCACCCTGGGCCGCAACGTCTGGGTCGGCGGTGGAGCCATCGTCTGCCCAGGGGTGACCATCGGCGACGACACCGTGGTCGGGGCCGGCGCCGTCGTCACCAAGGACCTGCCGGCCCGGGTGATCGCCGTCGGCAACCCGGCTCGGGTCGTACGCGAGATCGACTGAGCCGGGCCGGCCGGTTGGGCGCCCTGCGAATTCGCTTGCGCCGCGTGACCCGTGAAGCCAGGCTCGCATCGTGATGGTACGAGCGCTCACGGTTGCCGACGTCGACGCTCTGATGGAGGTCCAGGAACGCGGCGCCGTCGCCGGACTGTCCCACATCTTCCCGCAGGACAGGTATCCGTTCCCCCGAGCGGCCGTGAGGCGCCGGTGGCTGGCCGAGATCGCCGACCCCGACGTCAACGCCTACGTGAGCACCGACGAGGGGGTGCTCAACGGCTTCGCCGCTACCCGAGGTTGCGAGCTGCTCCACTTCGGCACGGCCCTGCACACGTGGGGCACGGGCTTGGCGCAGCGTCTACACGATGCCGTGCTCGAGCAGGTGGCAGCGACGCTTCCGACCGGGACGACGGATCTGCGACTGCGCGTCTTCGAGGACAACCTCAGGGCTCGGCGCTTCTACGAAAGGCTCGGGTGGCACACGACCGGCGTGCTCAGCCAGACGGCCTTCCCTCCCCATCCGGTTCTCGTCGAGTACCACCTCCCCTGGCGGGGTTGACCGGGCGCTGTGCAGATGGCCGGTGTGCGGAGCTTCGCTCACGTGCACCGGCCAGCATGCGACGATGACAGACGTGACGGAACAGCGGATCGTCGGTGTCGGCGCGGGAGCCGAGGGTTTCACGTACGAGCGCGGGGGCACCGGGCCAGGGAGCGAGCTGGCCACCGAGGACATGGTCCTCAACATCGGACCACAGCATCCCGCGACGCATGGCGTGCTCCGGCTCCGAATCACCCTCGACGGCGAACGGATCGTCGCCTGCGAACCCATCGTCGGCTACATGCACCGTGGTGTCGAGAAGCTCTTCGAGGTACGGGACTACCGGCAGATCATCGTGCTGGCCAACCGCCACGACTGGCTCTCGGCGTTCTCCTCCGAGCTCGGCGTCGTCCTCGCTGTCGAGCGGATGCTGGGCATGGAGGTGCCCGAACGAGCGACCTGGTCCCGGATGCTGCTGGCCGAGCTGAACCGCGTGCTCAACCATCTGATGTTCCTGGGCTCCTATCCGCTCGAGGTCGGGGCGATCACGCCGATCTTCTACGCCTTCCGGGAGCGCGAGACGATCCAAGAGGTGATGGAGGAGATCTCCGGCGGCCGGATGCACTACATGTTCAACCGGGTCGGCGGCCTCAAGGAGGACCTGCCGGCCGGCTGGCTCGGCCGGGTGCGGGCCGCAGTCCACGCGGTCCGGTCGAGGCTGCCGCAGATCGAGGAGCTGATCTTCGGCAACGAGATCTTCAAGGCTCGCACCGTCGGTGTCGGGGTGCTGTCACCGGAGATCATCGCGCAGTACGGCGTCAGCGGTCCGATCGCTCGGGCCTCCGGCGTCGACACCGACCTGCGCCGCGACGACCCGTACCTGGCCTACGACGAGCTCACCGCTGCCGGTGTGCTCCGCATCCCCACCCGCAACGGGGGCGACTGCTACTCCCGGTTCGGGATGCTGATCGACCAGGCGAAGATCTCCCTCGACCTCGCCGACGCCTGCCTGGACCGGATCGAGGCCATGTCGCAGGGGCCGATCAACGTCCGTCTGCCGAAGATCCTGAAAGCCCCCGAAGGCCATACCTACGCGTGGACCGAGAACCCCCTGGGCGTCAACGGCTACTACCTCGTCTCCCGTGGTGAGAAGACCCCGTGGAGGCTCAAGCTGCGCTCGGCGTCCTTCAACAACATCTCGGTGCTGCCGACGATGCTGCCGGGCTGCGTCGTGGCCGACATGGTCGCGATCCTGGGTTCGATGTTCTTCGTGGTCGGTGACATCGACAAGTAGCGATCCGCCGCGCCTTCATCACCCTTCGAGCCAGCACCTAGGATCGACAGCATGCCAACGTCGCCAGCTCTTCGTGCCCGGACCGGGGAGCTGTGGCACCGCTGGGGTGGCAAGGTGCTGCGCTACGCCACCGGGTCGGTCGTCGCCGCGATCTGTAGCGAGACCGCGTTCGTGATCATGTACGGAGCCGTAGGCGCCACGACGACGTGGGCGACCGTGATCGGCTGGTTGGCCGGAGCCCTTCCGAACTACTGGCTCAACCGCAGCTGGACCTGGCGGCTGCGGGGCCGGCCGCGGTTCGTCGACGAGGTCCTGCCGTACGTCGCGATCATCCTGGTCACCTTGGTCACGGCCGTCGTCGCGACCAACCAGGTGGACCGTTGGCTGGCCGGCAGCAGCCTCGGCCACCCGGTGAAGGTCGCGCTGGTCTCCGCCACCTTCTTGGCCGTGTACGGCGTGATGTTCCTGCTGCGGTTCTTCCTGCTCGACCGGCTGTTCGCCCGGGTGGGCCACCACACAGCGGACGCAGCAGAGCCGACGGACGAGCACACCCCGATCCAGGATGAGGACGCGGCCATGACAGCAGACGAGGGCAGCGGAGCTTTCCAGCTGGCCACCGGGCGTGACCTGGAGGACTCCTCCGGCGCCAACCAGGCCAACTACCGCGCCTACCAGTACGAGCTGATCTCCGAGCACTGCGGCCCGACCGTGCTGGAGGTCGGCGCGGGGCTCGGCGAGTTCGCCAGCCAGTTCACCGGCTTGAGGCGACACGTCGTCACCGACGTCGACCCCGAAGCTGTACGGCTGATGGCCCAGCGATTCTCCGACCGGCCCGAGGTCGAGGCGCGTCAGCTCGACCTCGCCCACGGCCCGTACGACGTCCAACCGTCGGTCTCCACCGTGGTCGCGATCAACGTGCTCGAGCACATCGAGGCTGACAGCGACGCCTTGCGATCGCTGGCCGGCATCGTGGAGCCGGGGGGACGCATCGTCTTGTGGGTTCCCGGCTACCAGCAGCTCTACGGCGACTTCGACCGCCGCGTCGGACACGTACGCCGCTACACACCGACCACGCTGCGCGCGGCCATCGTCGGTGCGGGGCTGCGCCCTGGCGCGGTCAGGCCGGTGAACCTCCTCGGTGGCATGGCCTGGTGGCTCGCGGTGAAGCGTGGCGGGGTCGGCTCACCCAAGCCTGGCCTGCTCCGCGTCTACGACAAGGTCGTTGTTCCCACGACCCGCTTCGTGGAGCGTCGGGTGACGCCACCGTTCGGCCAGTCCGTGCTGGGCGTCGCTCACGTGCCCGCGTCCTGAGTCGCCGTCAGACGCGTCCACGACAAGGCAGCCGCCACCGGCAGCAGGACCACCGCCGGAAGCTGATACCGCCACACGAACTCAGCGGTCAGGTCGGGCACGGCCATCAGCCCCGCGCCGACCAACACCAGCAGCAGCGCCAGGTTGCGTGCTCCCGCGGTGCGGCCGTCCCCGCGCCGCAGCACCCCCCCGACCGCCACGACCAGGCAGACCAACAGCAGCGGCCCCCACAGATAGACCAGGCGCTCGTAGCCCGTCAAGATCAGCACCCACGGTCGGTAGCTCCGCAGCTGAGTCCCGCCGTGGTCCTCGAACGCCGGCCGGGTCCAGTTCGTCGGCCGGTAGTCGACGTAGCTGCCGAACTGCCACTTGTAGGCGGTGTTGTACTCGTAGTGGTCGCGCCGGGTGGGTGAGAAGTTCAAGACGAAGTCGCGCGCCGCGACTCGTGCGTAGTCCAGCGGCTGAGCCCGGATGGCCCGCATCGCGAAGTCATGCGCAACCTCGTCGGCCGTCATCCCGGGCGGCGGGACCACCGCATGGAGCGCGAAGGGGTCGTGCCACACGTACGACGTGGGATCCTCCCTCTCGCCCAGCGGCTGCCGAGGGCACAGGGTCTCCTCATACGTGGGCAGGTCGAGCTTCCCGCAATCGACGAACGTGGTGGTCCGCATGTAGAGCGCTCGACCACTGATCTCGGTAAGGGCATAGCTCCCTCGCTCGTGGTGGTACCAGCTTGCGTAAACGGCGAGTGGCGCGACGAAGCAGGCGACGAGCGCGGCGCCGGAAGCCAGCCGTCGCGACCACCCGCCACCGGCCAGCAGGCAGAACACCAATGCCGCCAGGACGACGGGCTCGGCGACCACCCGGACCAGAACGCTCAGGCCGAGCACGAGCCCGGCGATCGCAGCAAGCGGCACGGTCGGCGTCCGCTTCCACGCCAAGATCGCGATCCCGCCGACGAGCAGCAGCTCGAACAGCGGGTCGCTCATCACCGAGTGCTCGACCACAAGCTGCATGGAGTCGAGCAGGACAGGTGCCACGGCCACAGCGGCGAGCGTCGGGCCCACCCGGTAGCGCCGCATCAGGGCGTAGAGGACGGCCGCCACCGCCAGCCCCATCAGATGCTGAGTGAGGGTGATCAGCCAGACGCCGCGCGTCAACCAGGCGAGCACATGAACGTAGGCGCCGTAGCCGACCGGGCGGTCCGGGGAGACCGTGAGGTGGTCGACGAAGGCCAGGTACGCCGGGCCGTCACTGAAGATGAACCCCGGTGGGAAGCCCCCGATCGCGAGCAGGCGCACGGCAACGCCGAGACCGAGCAGAACCATGAACGGCCGGTGATCGTGCAGCAGCCACCGGGCCAGGCTCGACGGACGCCGGTCCGGGTCGGCCAGGCCAGGAGCTCTGGTCGAGGTGGTCGTCGCTACGTCCATCGGTCCCGTCAACTCGTCATCGCCATACGCACACATAGTTGTCTGACCGCACGTTAGACGAGAACCCCTGGGACCTGAGCAGCGCCAGGCGGTCGCTCATCCACCCAGCGCTGCGGGGAGCGCCAGAACCGTCCGTGATGTCCAGGCAGACAGCGTCGACCGAGAGCAGGTCGAGGTCCCGCGCCACCTGCCGCGCTGACCACGGTGGAGAGTCGTCCTCGACGAAGCGCTCCAGCCGCACCCGCGCGTTCGCGTGGAAGCCCGGCTCGTCACGGAGGTAGTCCAGGAAGTAGTCCCGCGGGGAAACGGCGGTGAGCTGGGTGGTGAAGACCGCCACGGTGATCGACAGGCTCTGCGATGCCAGCACCGTGTCTCCCGGGTCGAGAAGCTTGATCAGACGGTCGGCCGTCTCGACCGAGTCGGTCGGTCGCTGACTGTGGAACGGCAGGTGCCACGACGTGTCACCGTCTGACCAGACCGGCCGCAGCAACAGGGCCATCGTCGCCAGCACGGCCCCGGCTGCGACCAGCCGCTGTCTGTTGGACGGCGCCGCAGTGACAACGCGCGCGACGAGCACGCCCACCAGCAACGCGGTCGGCGTCAGCCACGTCAACCGCCACAACGTCGGGCCGAGGCCCGTCAGGTCGAACGTCACCCGGGTCACGCCCGGCACCAGCGAGACGCCCACCATCACGGCCAGGACCGCCGTGGTCAGTCGTGCTGCCGCCCCCGGGAGCAGCACCGCTGCGACGAGAACCACCACGACCGCCAGGAACGCCACCGGCCCATGGTGAAAGACCTCAGGTCCGAACCAGGACGGGTCGAAGCGGTAGGTCTTGCGCTCGAAGCTGTCGGCCGAGTGCCCGTGCAGCGCCGTTGTCACTGCAGCCGCTCCGAGGGGGTACGCCGACAACGCACCGAACCCCAGCACCGCGTCGTGGCGACGGGTGCGGACCAACGGCGCCATCGACGCCGCGGCCAACAGGGGGGTGAGGAACATCGCCGAGGTCGTCAACCCGACAGAGGCGACGCCCACCAGGGCCAGCGGCGTCAGGGTCGACCGGGACGGCCGGACCACGTACCGACTGGCATAGGTCAGCAGGATCGGGACCGCCAGTGCGAGGAAGAGGATCTTGCCCTGCCAGAGGCGGCCGACCAGGAGGTTCCCAGGCGAATACGGGGCACCACCGTCGAACAGCAAGAAGACCATCGTGGCCGTCAGCGCCAGGCTGATTGCAGGGACGCGCCACTGCCGAAGCAGCGACCACATGGCCAAGACCGCGAGCACGGCGGCAACCGGCGGGACCATGTCGTACGCCACGGTGGCAGCCCTGACGTGAAGCACGTGGGCAATGCTTCCCACCAGGGCGTCGTAGGACGCGACAGGCGGCCAGCTCGTCATCGGGTAGACGAGGTCGCCGTAGATCGTGTCGCGCAGCGGAAAGCTGCCGTGCTCGGCGATCCACTGGGACAGGTTCACGTAGTAGACGTCGTCGGGGTTGGAGCGCAGCATCGTGACCGAGATTGCTCCGAGGACCAGTCCCCAGCCCAGCGCGACCAGCACGGAGAGGCCGGCAGTGCCCGTCAGGTCATCGCGCTCCGGCGGCCCGACCCGACCGTCTCGACCGAGCGCTCGCCAGGCGGCAGCGACTCCGAGCAGGGCGGCCAGCAGCCACGTACCGACCACCACCGGCCACGGCAGCTGGGTCGCGAAGGCGAGAGCGGCCGCTGTTGCGGCGAGGCTCGTCGGCAGCACCAGAGGGCGTCGCATGCTCGGCCAGACGTCGCCGAGCGGCCCTTGCGGCGCGGTCTCGAGCTCGCCGCCTTGCTGGGTGCGGCCCCGACGCCGCGACGCGGCGATCCAACCGGCGGTGCTGACCAGCATCAGGAGCAGGGACACCCAGACGTCTGCATCCACCACCAGGCAGACGTGGTAGACGACGGTCCAGATCGCCAGCCCGATCACAGTCACGTCGAGAGCGCGCTCGACCATGGCGGCCAGGCCGGAGAAGGGCACGGGACGCGCCGGTCCGTCCTGGGGCGTCGCCTGCGCGAGAGCGGTCGGGCTCCCCACCAGAGCCGGATCGCTCCCGGAGCTGCGCGCCCCGCCCGTAGGCGCCATCGGCTACCCCTGCCGGTTGCGCAGCGCTGCGGCCCGTTCGGTCGCCGGCCACGGGCAGCCCTCACGCCACCACGTTCCGAACACAACTCGAGCGTAGCGGCTGCCGTAGACGAGGTTACGGCCCTTCTTCGTGGAACCGGCAGTCCGCTGATGCATCGTGCCCGGCACCTCGAGCACCCGGTAGCCGTGCGAGAACATGCCGAGCAACAGCTCCGACGACTGGTACTGCGGTTGGTTGAGGGTGACGGCGGCAGTGGCCTCGGCGCGCATCGCGCGCAGCCCGAAGGACGTGTCGGTCAGCCGCTGTCCGACCATCGCGCTGATGATCCACGCAAAGACGTGGACACCGAGCCGACGGAAACGATCGAAGGTGTGTTGGTGGCCGAGGCGCCGCGATCCGGTGACGAAGTCGGCTCGATCCTGAAGGATCGGTTCGAGCACGCTCGGGAAGTCGGCGGTGTCGTACTGCCCGTCGCCATCCGTGGTGAGGATGAACTCCGCGCCATGGTCTCGCGCCATGCGGTAGCCGAGTCGGAGAGCAGCGCCTTGACCGCGGTTGGCCGGGCAGCGCACGAGATGGACGCCGGCGTGCGCCAGTGCGACCTCGACGGTGTCGTCGTTGCTTCCGTCATCCACGACGATCACGTCGGTCCTGATGTCGCAGACGTTGTCTGGGATGGCATCGAGCACTCGCGGCAACCCCGAGCCCTCGTTGTACGCCGCGATGACCACGGCTACCGGAGCCAGCTGCGGAGCACCGCAGCGCTCTCGGAACTCCTGTTGAGCTGCCAGGTCGACATCATCGACCTGCTCGTGAACCGCATCCGCTCCCCGTCTGCCTCGCAGCAGAGCAGTCACGCCCAACGCTCCAGCGGCCGGCCACAGTGCGATGGCCGGCAGCACGGTGTGCCACCCCTCATCACCCGCCGCGAGCTCCGCGACGATCACCGCGACGGGGAGCAGGCTCGTGAGGGCACACGCCGTGCGCATCCGCGAGTGCCGGGCGCGGCCGACTCCGAGGGCTGCGGCCAGACCGAGCAACGGTGCCGGGAGCAGTGGCCACACTGGGCCGCCGACGAGGTCGGCATAGCTCGCGAGGGCATCGATCGGAGGCGCTGTGGCAGGGCTGTCCCGATAGTCGGCGAGGTCATACGACGCTCGGTCGACAGCCCGGTCGGTGAGCAGGTCGGACGCCTGGGCGAGCGGCACCGATGACCATCCGGTCAGCCCTCCGGTGGCCGCCAGGTCCGACGCGTCGTACGTGGTCTGGTTCTGCTGCCAGACGACGTAACCACCAAAGACCACGCAGCAGCCGACCAGTACGGCCAGTGCACCGAACACCCGGGAACGACCCGTGGCGCCGAGGAGCAGCGCGGCCGCGATGGTCGTCACCAGCAGGGCGGCCCCGACCGGCGCCAGCGTCCCGGTGACGCCGATCAGGAGTCCCGCGATCAGGAACCTCGACGGCGCGGCATGCCTGCGCCAGAGCAGCGACACGGTCGCCAGCGCCGTGGCCACCACGACCCCCGAGTCCGGCAGGACCAGTTGCTCTGCCATCAGCATCGAAGGGCCGAGCAGCAGCGGGAGCGTTGCAACAGCCGCCAGCCATCGCCACACCCCCCACCGCGTCAGGAGGGCGTAGAGCGCCACGGCGAGCGCGAGTCCGAGCAGGTGTTGCACCAGGACGACCGGTTGCAGGGCCTCGGTCAGCCGCGCCAGCGGACTGAGCGCCAGCCAGGTGTATCCCAGGTTGGCATCCGCCGCGACCTGGCCCGACGTCGCGTCACGGAACACCCCCGTGGCTGGGACCACCACCGGCGATCCGAAGGCCAGCGCGGTCGCGGCACGCAGCACGGCGCCGAGGGCAAGCAGGATCAGGAAGAGTCCGTGGCCGCGCCACCAGGCAGCCCGGGAACGTTCGATGACGGCGGAACCGCTGGCTAGGCTCGAAGGCTCGGTGCGAAGTCCGCCCACGCGTCCTGGATCCCTTCGCGCAACGAGACGGTCGGCTCGTACCCACGCTCTCGCGCCCGCGCCAGGTCGACGACCACCGCTGGCATCTCACCGGGCTTGGCCGGAACCTGTGCCGCGGGAATCGGGCAGCCGGTGACCTCGCGAGCGGTCTCGACAAGGTCGAGCACGGTGTACGACGTCCCTCCTCCGACGATGACCGGACCGCTCGGCCAGTCACTCACCGCCGACACGAACATCCGGGCGACATCGCTCACATGGACCAGGTCACGACGTTGCTGTCCGGTGCCGTAGATCTCGACCCCGGTGTCGTCCAGGGCGGCTCGCATCAGGCGCGGGATCAAGCTGTCCTTGTCCTGCATCCCCGAGCCGTAGACGTTCGTCAGCCGAAGAGCCGGTGTGCGCAGGCCGTAAGCCCCGGAGTAGCCCGACAACAACATCTCCGCTGCCGCCTTGCTGGCGCCGTACGGAGTCAGCGGGTTCAGCACCAACCCCTCGTGGATCGTCGCGTCGACCGGTCCCACGACCGCATTGGTCGAGGCCAGCACGAAGGCCGTCACCCCGCGCCGCCGCGCCAGCTCGAGAAGACCTGCGGTCATCTCGACGTTCGTGCGGTGGACCAGCTCGGGTCGTTCGATCGAGCCCAGCACCGACGTCTCGGCAGCCAGGTGAACAATCGCGACACAGCCGTCGACCACCGCCCGATCCCGCACGTCAGGCTCGCAGAGGTCGCCGAGCACGACCGGGACGTCCGGGTCGGGGAACGGCTTGCGGTCCGCCACGGTCACGGCATACCCAGCCGTCTGCAGTGCGTCGACGACGTGTCGACCGATGAAGCCTGACCCGCCAGTGACCAGGACGCGTCGAGAGCCGGCTTCACCGCCCGTCTGCGGGCTCTCGCTCACGAGCCGTTACGCAACGGGCTGCTGGTGTCTCGCCACTTGACCGTGGGCCTGAGGGCCTCCTGGTCCACGAGCTCCTTGTGCTGCTCGATGATCCCGAACATCGAGGTGAGCAAGGTGTCCGAGAGGAGGTGCGGCTGCAGGCCGAGCGACTCCAGAGCCGTGTGGGTGAACTGGTAGTGGTGGTTCTCCAGCTCCACCCGCGGGTTGTCGAGGTGTTCGACGTCGACCTGGCCGGGATAGCTGTTGGCCACGATCTTGGCCATCTCCAGCAGCGAGAAGCTCTCGGTCGCCTGGTTGAAGACCCGGAACTCCCCCGCGTCTGCCGGGGACTCGCACGCCAGGCGGATGCACTCGACCGTGTCGCGGATGTCGATCACTGCTCGCGTCTGGCTGCCGCCGCCGTAGACGGTCAGCGGCAAGCCGAGAACGGCCTGGATCGCGAACCGGTTGAGGACCGTCCCGAAGACGCCGTCGTAGTCGAAGCGGGTCGCCAGCCGAGGGTCGAGAGCGGCCTCGTCGGTGTGCTGGCCGTAGACGACGCCTTGGTTGAGGTCGGTGACGCGCAGCCCCCAGATGCGGCAGCCGAACTCGAGGTTGTGGCTGTCGTGCACCTTCGACAGGTGGTAGAAGCTGCCGGGCCGTTTGGGGAACAGCACGCGATCGGTCCGCCCTTTGTGCGTGACCTCCAGCCAGCCCTCCTCGATGTCGATGTTGGGCGTGCCGTACTCACCCATCGTGCCGAGCTTGACCAGGTGGATGTCGCGGTTGAGCTCGCCGATCGCGAACATCACGTTGAGCGTGCCGACGACGTTGTTGGTCTGGGTGTAGGTCGCGTGCTTGCGGTCGATCATGGAGTACGGCGCTGACCGCTGCTCGGCGAAGTGCACGATGGCGTCGGGCTCGAACCGCCTGATCGCTTCGTACGTGAAGTCGGCGTCGCACAGGTCACCATGGAAGAGGTCGATCGTCGACCCGGTCGTCTCCTTCCAGGCACGCACCCGCGTGTGGAGGCTCTCGATCGGCACCAGGCTGCCCGAGCCGAGCTCGTGGTCGTACATCCGCCGTACCCCGTTGTCGAGGACGCCCACGTCGTGTCCGCGGGCGGACAGGTACATGGCGGTGGGCCAACCGAGGTAGCCATCGCCACCAAGGACAAGAATGCGCATGAAGAGTCGGGCCTTTCTCAGGCAGTAGCCGCGGATGCTCGCGTCACCCGGAGCATATAGTCGTTGACGGTCCACGACGTAGCCAGGAGGCGGGGCAAGGCACCGTCTCTCAGGAAGATCTTCGGTTAACGGGGGCTCAGGCAGCGATACTCGGCCGACGAGTACGCCGACCGGTAGCCCGCCGTCGTCAGCATCCGGAGCCGGTCCGGCTGCGCCGGCCGCAGGCAGACCAGGTCGACCCCGACGCGCTGCAGTCCGCGCAGCACCTCGCGGGGCTGCCAGGTTCCCCCGTTGGCGAAGGAGGCCAGGGCGAGCCTGGACTCGTAGTGAAACCCCGGCTCATCCTTCAAGTACTCCATGAAGTAGCCCCGTGGCACCACCGAATGGATCGTGGTCGTCAGCACGGTGATCGTGATCGCCAGGTTCTCCGGGGCCAGCACCAGGTCGCCGGCTTCGGCACCGTCGATCACCCGATCGGCCATCACGATCGTCTCGGGATCTCGCTGGAGATGGAACGGTGCCGACCACGTCGCGTGGGTGCTTCCCGCCCAGATCGGGTCGCTCACGACCAGCAGCAGGACGGCCAGGAACGCAGGTCCCACCGCGTTCAGCCGCGGGGACACCAACTGGGTCAGGCGAGTCACGGCCACGCCAACCAGGGCGGCCATCGTCAGCAGCCACGACATCCTCCACAACGTCGGGCCGAGTCCGATCACGTCGAACGACAATTCGGTGACCCCCGGGATGTACGTGACGCCTACCACCAGAGCCAGCAGCCCCGTCGTCATTCGCCCGGCAGGATGAGGGACGAGCAAGGGGCCGAGCAGGACCGCGACGACGGCGACGAAGGCGAGACCGCCGTGGTGGAAGATCGACTGGGTGAACACCGCCGGGTCGAAGCGCGCGAGCCCATGATCGAAGCTGTCGGCCGAGCGACCTCCCACCGCCTTGGTGACCGCGCCCGCCGCCAGGGGGTACGCCGCCATGGCCGAGAACGCCAGCAGGGCCTGTTTCGGGGCCCGTCGAAGTAATGGAGCCGCACCGGCCGCGGCGATCACAGGGGTCAGGAACATCGCCGACGTCGTCACTCCGACTGCCGCGACACCCCCCGCGAACAGCCACAGCAGCCGGCTCCGGGTCGGCCGCTCGACGTAGGTGAGCGCGTACACCAGCAGCACCGGGACCATGACGCACAGGTAGACGAACTTGGCCTGGTAGAGCCGGCTGACGAAGAGGTTGCCGGGACCGTGCTTGGCGAGGCCGTCCAGCAGCAGGAAGACCAAACCACTCGTGAGCGCCGCCGACACCACCGTGACGCGCCAGGTGCGCAGCAGCCGCCACAGCGCGAGTACCGACAAGAAACCCGCGATGGCGGGTGCCACGATGTAGACGATGGGTGCTGCCCTGACTCCCGCCAGATGAGCGACCGTGCCGGACAGCGCGTCATAGGACGCCATCGGGGGCCAGCTCGACATGGGGTACACGAGGTTGGCGAAGATCGAGTCCCGCAGCGGAAACGTGCCGGTCTCGGCGACGAACTGAGACAGGTTGACGTAGTAGATGTCGTCCGGGTTGGACCGCAGGATCGACAGCGACAAAGCCGCCACCGCCGTCGCGGCGAGCAGCGCCAACCAGCCTTCCCACCGCGACGATCGAAGGTCGACCCAGTGGGGAGCGACCGCAAGGACGGCGTACGACGTCCCGGCCACGGCGGCCGCGATCCAGCCGATCGTGACCACAAGCCAGGGTGCCTCGACGGCCGCCGCTGCAGCCGTGAACAGCGCCAGCGCTGACGCGCAGACAAACGCGACGCGTGCGGGCCATCGGGCAAAAAGACCGCCGCGTTCGGGCTGATCCAGAGGCGCGGCGGCTACGTCGGCCTGCGCGGCCGTGCCGGTCGACACACCTGCTGCGGAGCGGCGATACCGGACGAACAAGACACCGCCCAGGGCCAGCAGGCCGCCTTCCAGGGGCACGGCCCAGCCGACGCCGAGACGCAGGACCAGGCAGACGTGGTAGACGAGCGTCCAGGTCGCGAGGGCGATGATCGCGGCGTCGATGAGCGCATCGCTCGCGCGGACGAGAAGTGGGGTGGGAGGTGGCGGCGATGCCAATGCCTGACCGCTCCCCGACTGGTCAGCTGCGGCCTGCGCCGAGGGTCCAGCCGACCCAGCGACAACGGCCGCAGAACTCGTCACGACGCCACCCCCTACCTCATCGCCGCCTGATGATGAGCTCAGGAGGCCCGCAGACCGCTCATCCTTAGCAACTACAGTAGGCAGGATGAGGGAGAACGACCCCCAAGATCTTCAGGTCGACGAGTTCGACGAGCCTGAGGCCGAGGAACTCGACGACGAGCACGAGGCATCCGCGGTCGGTCCCGGGCACGTCGAGCTGCGGACGATCGTGATGCCTGGTCGGCGCATCGTCTACGTTCCCAACCTCAAGTCCGGCTGCACGTCGCTGCTCTGGATGCTGGCGCGGCTCGCGGGCCTGAGTGAACGGCGCTTCCAGCGCTCGCCGCTGGGCGCCGTGTCGCGGGCGATGACGATCCACACCATGTCTGCATGGCCGCAGCGCTACCGCTGGTGCGAGCTCTCCACCGAAGAGCGTGAGGCGATCGCGTCCGACGACGACTGGTTGCGCTTCACCACCCTGCGCGACCCATCGACCCGGCTCTGGTCGGCGTGGCAGTCCAAGCTGTTGCTGCGCGAGCCGGGCTTCCACAGTCGTTTCGGCGAACAGGACTGGTTCCCCCGCCTGCCGGAGAAACCGCAGGACGTGGTCGACGACTTCCGCGCCTTCGTCCGCGCTCTCGGCTCTTCGGCCTCGCCGTACGACGCGCACTGGGCGCCGCAGAGCGACGTGCTTGCCTCGGCTCCCCCGCTCAATCACGTCGGCAGGCTGGAGACGATGGGCGCGACGCTGGCGGTGCTCCGCCAACACGTGGGACCGTCCTGGGACTCCGTCGCCGGCGCCGACGAGAACAAGAGTCTGCTGCGCTACGACCCCGGGCTGTACGACGAGGAGACCGCCGAGATCGTCAACGCCTACTACCGTGAGGACTTCTCCCAGTTCGGGTATCAGCCGTTGAATCCGGGCGGGTTGCCTCCTCTCGAGCCTTGGACGGCCGCTGCGGGCGGTCTGATGAACAGCGTGGCCGCGCTGTGCCACTGCCACGAGCGAATCGAGGACCTGCACAAGCAGGCCAAGCGCGGGGCCCGCGACAAGGAACGTCTGCAGGAGCTCAAGGCCGAGAACGCGCGGCTGGAGTCCTGGATCAACTCATCGGCGCAGTCCGTCGCCACGTGACGGGCCGCGACAAGTCGAGTTCCGACGTTGCCCGTACGATACGGACCATGCCTCACGACGAGCAGGCCGCGACGTCGAACGAAGCCGCCCCGGCGACGACCAGGTCGATGGTCTTCGTGGCAGGCTCGGGGCGCAGCGGCACCAGCACCATGGCAGGTGTCCTCCGACAGCTCGGGCTCTACGTTCCCCAGCCGGAGGTCGTTGCCGACACCACCAACCCCCTCGGTTTCGGTGAGCCACAGTGGGTCGTCGACCTGCACAACGCCCTGCTCAGCCGCGCCCGGGTGCACGCCTCCGACGCTCGGCCGGCCGCCTGGGAGATCGTCGAGCAGACGGTGACCGACGCGGTCCGCGGGCACGTGGACCGCTGGCTCGACGTCCCAGTTCCACGATGCGCTGCAGGCCAAGAGCACCGAGCTCGTGGTCAAGGACCCGCGGGTCTCCTGGTTCCTGCCGACCTGGATCAGCGCCGCTGAGCGGGCTGACGCTCGTGCCTGCACGGTGACGATGCTCCGTCCGCCCGCCGAAGTGGTCGCCAGCAAGTCGACGTACTACGGCGGCCGGATGGCCGACAGCAACCGCACTGCCGCCTGGATCAACATGATGCTGCACACCGAGTACATGACGCGCGACACCGCTCGCTCGTTCGTCCGCTACCACGATCTCCTGGACGACTGGACGACCGTGCTCTACCGAGCCGGGCAACAGCTCGGGCTGGCAGGCATCGAGAACGCCACCACGGACAACATCCGGCGCGTGCACCAGTTCGTCGATCCCGGCCTGCGTCGGGTCACGACCGGCTGGGACGGCATCGAGGTCCCGGCCGGGATTGCGCGAGCTGGCCGAGGAGACCTGGGAACAGCTGGGCAGGTCTCGTGACGCTCGAGAACGACACCGAGCTCGTGCACAAGCGACTCGACGACCTGCGCGCAGCCTATGAAGAGCTCTACCAGGGCGCCGAGCTGCTGGCGATGTCGTCGGTCATCGCCGCCCGCCGACGCAAACGCAACCAACCGCCGCCACCGCCGGCTCGGCAACCGCGCCGGTTCGACAAAGTTGCCTGGCTGGTCCCGCACTCCGTGCGGGCCAAGATCCCGCCCGGTGTCCGCGCCAAGGCTCGGGCCGGCCTGACCCGGCTGCGAGGAACCCGATGACCTCACCCGACACCTCCCCCGTGATGCACAACCTCGAGGGCCATACGGACTACGACGTCCACTGGCCGTGGCATCGCGGCGAGCCACTTGCTCCCGGCCTGACGACGGTGATCCGGGTGAAGAACGAAGCCCGCTCGATGCCTCGCGTGCTCCCCGGCGTGCTCACCGCTACCGAGCGCGTCGTGGTCATCGACAACCAGTCCACAGACGGCACGGCAGAGGTGGCGCGCCAGACAGCCGAGCAGCTGGACATGTCCGACCGGCTCACGGTGCTGGAGTACCCGTTCGACGTCAGTCGGTGCGGTCTCGAGCACCTGTGGACGCCCGAGCGGTCGGTGCACAGCCTCGCGTACTTCTACAACTGGTCGTTCGCACAGGTGGAGACGCAGTACTCCATGAAGTGGGACGGCGACATGGTGCTGACGCCCGAGGGCATCGCGATCCTGCGTGACCTCGGCTGGCAACTCAGCGGGGATGTCCTGGTGACCATGCCGCGGCACCCCCTGTTCGTCGAGAGCGACTCGGTCGCCTACCTGGACCGCGGGACGGCCAACATCGAGCCGTACGTGTTTCCCATGGCGGCCGGCTACGGCCACGTCAAGGCGTTCGAGTGGGAACTTCGGCTGCACCCGGAGAACATCACCCGGATGCGGTTGCCCGAGGGGTTGTGCGTGGAGCTGAAGTACCTCGACTCCGACGAGTTCGCTCACTGGACGGCGCCGGACTCGTTCGCCGAGAGCGCTCGCACCGGGCGTAAGCGACGCGAGTGGGAGGTGTTCCACGGACTGGCCGAGGGTCGGTGGCGTGAGCTGGGCAACATCGAGCGGATCGAGGCCCCGGACGGCATCAACATCATCGACTACGTCACGGAGCAGTGGCTTCCGCAGACTCATCGACCGGTATTCGCGGGTGCTCCGTCGCTGCGCGTCCGCGTCGGCGACCTGCCGATCGACGTCGAGGCTGCTCCAGGGGCAGACGCGGACAACGGCCTTGGGGTCCTGGATACGTCCGACGCCAAGGCGGTCGGCGACCCGAGCCCGTCGGAGATCGATGGTGCCGCGACGCCGACCAGAGCGAGCCGCCCCGAGGAGCGGGCCACCGAGGCCACCGAGAAGCTGCCCGACTCCAGTCGCCGGAGACTGCTTCTCGTCGCCGGGTCCGGGAGGAGCGGCACCAGCCTGCTGACCACGATGGTGCGCGAGTTCGGGATCCACGTTCCGCAGCCAGAGGTCACGACCGACGACAGCAACCCGCAAGGTTTCGCCGAGTCCGCCTGGGCGGTGACCTTCAACAACCGGCTGCTCAAGCGCGAACTCATCGAAGTCTCCGACGCACGGCCGGAGGCCTGGCTGCAGACGACCCGGATCTCGATGGGGCCGCGTCCCCGCCAGCTCTTGTTCGCCTGGCTGAACAAGCACTTCGAGCATCACGACGAGATCGTGATCAAGGACCCGCGGCTGTCCTGGTTCCTCGGGATGTGGCGGGCCGCGGGTCTCCGGGTCGGCGCCCGACCCAGCTTCGCCACGATGCTCCGGCACCCCACCCAGGTGGTCAGCAGCAAGTCCCAGCGCTACCCGGGACCAGCCGGCAACACCAACCGCACGGCTGCCTGGGTCAACATGATGCTTTTCACCGAGCGAGCAACCCGAGGCTCCGAGCGCGTGTTCATCTCCTACGACGACCTGCTCGATGACTGGGCCCGTGTCATCCGGCCGGTGGGCGAGAAGCTCGACCTGGCCGCCATCACGAACGCCACCGCGGACGACGTACGCCGCGTCAGCGGGGTGATCGAGCCGTCCCTGAGAGGCAAGCACGGTGGCTGGACCGAGCTCGGCGTCAGCGGCGTGATCCGTGACCTGGCCGAGGAGACGTGGGACCAGCTGGTGCCGTTGATCGACGAAGCCGAGGACACGCCCGCTCGGGCCGCCACGCTCGACGCACTGCGCCGCGACTACACGGCGCTGCTCGATGAGGCCGAGGGCATCGCGATGTCCACGATCGACGCCGCAGCACCGGCCCCGCCCCCCAAGGACGGGTTCCTGGAGCTGCTCGACCGCGAGGCCGCCGCCGCTTCCTCGTCCTAGATGAGGCCCTTGTCCTTGAGGAACTGCTCAGCCACGTCTCCGGGCTTCTGACGCTCGAGGTCGACCTTGACGTTCATCGCGGCCAGGTCCTCGGTGGTGAGCGCCTCCGACAGCTGGTTGAAGATGCCCTCGATGTCGGGGTTCGCCTTGAGGAATTCGGTGTTGACCGCCGGGGTGAGGTTCTGCGCCGGCTGGATGCCCTTGTCGTCCTCGAGCAGCACCAGACCAAGGTCCTCGAGCGTGCCGTCGGTGGTGCCGGTCTCGCCGAGGTCGACCTCGCCCTTCAGGACCGCGTCCTTCATCTGCGAGCTGGCGAAGTCGAGCGGGACGATCTCGCTGATGTTCAGTCCGTACGTGTTGGTGAGGCCGCCCTCACAGTCCGCGCGGCCCTCGCAGTCCGGGGGAGCCGCCAGCTTGATGGGCTTGCCCAGCGCCGCCAGGTCGGACAGCGTGGTCAGGTTGTTCTGGTCAGCGAAGTCCTTGGACACGATGAAGGCGTTCTGGTCCGTGGCCTGGGACGGTGGCAGGATCGAGATGCCCTTGGCCTCGGCGAGCGGCTTCAGCGCCGCCAGCGTCGCGTCCGCGTCATTGCTGGAGACCAGCTCCGCGTCGGGGCCGTTCTTGTCGGTGTTCAAGTAGTCGGTGATACCGGCCAGGTAGTCCGGGACGATGTCCACCGTCCCCTTGCTCAGCTCAGGGAGGTAGACGTCGCGGGTGGTGACGAGCTTGGTCGTCACGGAGTATCCGGCGTTCTCCAGCAGCTTCTCGTAGATCGAGGCCATGATCTGGCTCTCGGTGAAGTCCTGACCGCCGACCGTGACGCTGCCCTTGTCGCCACCGCCGCCGCTGCTGCCGCCCTGATCCTCGAGTGTGTTGTCGCTACCGCCGCAGCCTGCTGCCGCCGTAAGGGCGACTGTGGCCAGCGCGAGTCCGATGACGCGGGGAATCCGCATGGGAGAACCACCTTCTGTGTCCCGCGAGCCCGGCTCGCGCGTGTCCGATGGGCACCCCCTCGCTGGCACCCGTGTCCCCACCGAACCACCCCGCACCGACACTCGCAACCAGTAGGCCCTTACGAAAGGATCACGATGGCTGGCGGCGAGCCCGCCTCATGGGGTCCAGCCCACGTTCGGCGAGCACGGCGATGCCTTCCAGAACCAGGGCTCCGACAGCCACCAGGATGGCTCCGGCGACGACTTCTGCGGTGCGGTGGTTGGCGAAGCCCCGGGTGATGATGCGGCCCAGACCTGGCCCCGCCACCAGGGCTGCGATCGTGGCGGTGGCCCACACCTGGACGAGGGCGAGGCGGATGCCGGTCATGATGACCGGCATCGCCAGCGGGAGCTCGATCTCGGTGAAGATGTCACGACCGCTCATCCCCATCCCCCGCGATGCCTCCACGACGTCGCGGTCGACCTCGCGGACACCGACGTATGCGTTGGTGATGATCGGCGGCAGCGCGAACAGCACCAGGGCGATCAACGTGGCGAGTCCGGCGCGACCGTACGGCCCGAACTCCTTCGCGCCGACGGGGCCGATCGACAGAACCAGCAGGACTGCGAAGACCGGCACGGCCCGTCCGACGTTGGAGACGTTGACCGCGATGAAGCCGCCACGCCCGAGGTGTCCGAGGTACAACGCCACCGGCAGCCCGACCAGGACTGCGACCAGCAGGCTGGTCACGGTCAGCAGCATCTGCTGGATGAAGAAGGTGCCGATCCCGTTGGACCCCGACCAGCGGCTTGCGTCAGTCAGGTAGGACAGCGCGTCAAGGAACATGTCAGGCCTGCTGTCCGACTCGGGTCCACGGGGTGAGCACGCGTTGGACGACCACCAGCACCAGGTCCAGCAGCACGGCCAGGGCGACGCAGAGCAGGCTGGCCGCGAAGATCTGGGCCTTGAACTGGTTGCCGACAGCAAGCAGCAGCAGGTTCCCCAGTCCGCCGTACGACACGATCGAGCCGATCGTGGCGAGGGCGACGGTCGAGACCGTGGCGACACGCAGACCGGCCATGATCACCGGCAGCGCCAGCGGGAGCTCGACCTTGAACAGCAGCCTGACCGGGCCGTAGCCGAGGCCCTGCGCCGATTCGCGGACCTCGTCAGGCACCGACCGCAGGCCCGCCAGTACGTTGCGCACCAAGATCGTCAGGGAGTACAGCGCCAGTCCGATGATCACCGTGGTGGCGGTCAGGCCCGTCCAGGGGAGGAACAGGGAGAACAAGGCCAGGGACGGGATCGTGTAGATGATCGTGGTGCCACCGACGACCAGTGACTCCAGCCGACCGAAGCGTCGGGCCAGCAGGGCGAGTGGCATCGCCGCGGCCAGCCCGACCAGGACCGAGACCACCGTGATCCAGACATGCTGGGTCGTGGCGTCGACCAGGTCGCTGCGGTAGTCCTTCCAGTAGTAGCCGCAGATCCAGTCGTTGTCGATGTAGCACTGCGGCACCGCAGAGACCGGGGAGGTGTGGGTTCCGCTCGCCAGGTGCCCGACGATCGGTGCCAGTAGAGTCACGCCATGGACGCTACCGAAGATCTGATGATTCGGCTGCAGGGTGTGGGCAAGACCTACCCCGGCGGCACGGTGGCGGTCCAGGAACTGGACCTCGACGTCCCCCGCGGCGAGCTCGTGACGCTCGTCGGGCCCTCCGGCTGCGGCAAGTCCACGACGCTGAAGATGATCAACCGGCTGATCGAGCCGACGACCGGCAGGATCGAGCTCGACGGCCAGGACGTCACCGACATCAACCCGGTCGAGCTACGGCGGCGGATCGGCTACGTCATCCAGCAGATCGGACTGTTCCCTCACCAGACCATCCGGGCCAACGTCGCAACGCTTCCGAAGCTGCTGCGCTGGGACAGGAAGCGGACCAACGCGCGTGTCGACGAACTGCTCGAGACGATGGGGCTGGACGTAGCGACCTTCGCCGACCGCTACCCGCACCAGCTGTCCGGAGGTCAGCGTCAGCGCGTGGGGGTGGCGCGCGCCCTGGCCGCCGATCCCGACGTGCTGCTGATGGACGAGCCGTTCGGCGCCGTCGACCCGATCGTCCGGGGTCGCCTGCAGGACCAGTTCCTCGACATCCAGGCCACCCTCGCCAAGACGGTCGTCCTGGTCACCCATGACATCGAAGAAGCGGTTCGGCTGGGGGACCGGGTCGCCGTCTTCGAGCCAGGTGGCCGGCTGGCGCAGTTCGACACCCCGGCTCGCGTGCTCGGCGAGCCCGCCGACGAGTTCGTGGCGGAGTTCGTCGGCGCTGACCGCGGACTTCGACGGCTCGCAGTGACCCCGATCGAGCAGGTCGACCTGGTGCGACCACCGGTGGTGCACGACACCGACACGTTGTCGGAGGCTCACCTGTCGATGGACGCCGAGGATGCCCACTGGGCGGTCGTGCTCGACCAGCACGACAACCTGCGTGGCTGGATCGGCGCGGACGACTGCGAGGGCGCCGGCACGGTCGCTGAACGTGCCGACCGGATGGACGCCTGGGTCGACAAGGACGCCTCACTCAAGGACGCGCTCGCCACCATGCTGCAGTGGGACGCCGGTTGGGTCGCGGTACTGGAAGGTGACGCCTTTCTCGGCGTCCTCACTCCGAACACCCTGCACGAGGCCCTGCGGCGCTCGGTCGGGGCCGATCACGACGGCATCGACCTCGCCGACGTCAACGTCTCCACCACCGGCCCCCTCTACTGAGGGTTGCCGCCCGCAGAAGCTTCAGGCCTGGCGGCGCACGTCTTCCAGGAGTGCGTCGCCGGCGCTGTTCTCCCACGCCAGCAGATCGACGACGGTCGGTAGGTCGGCGGCTTCGGGGATCCCCACGCCGGCCAGCGCCTCCGCCTGAGCGGTGAGCACCTCATCGAGCAGAGCTGCGAGGCGCTCCTGGGCGTCGTTGGCCCGCTTGGCCTCGTGCTTCACGCGGAGCTCGGCTTCGTCCGCGCGCCTCTCGGCCAGCCGGATCGTCCCGTTGAGCTCGACGATCGTCTGGTCGCGAGCGGCCAGCCGCGACGTCATCGTCGAGGTGAACGAGGTGTGCTCCTCGTGAGACTTGGCCATGGCAAGCCCGAAATCCCGAGAGAGCTGGACGCGCTCGATCGCTGCCGCGCGACGGGTCTGGATGACCTCGGTGTGGATGATGCGCGACGACGTCGCGCCGGCGAGCACAGAGAAGATCGCAGCAGCGCTGACCCACGTCGAGGTGAGGACGGCTGCCACGACGGCGGCGGCGGCGAGCGCGAGCAGCCCTGCGGCCACGCTGACCCTGACACTGCGCTGGAGACGACGACGTGCAGACATGCCAGGAATGCTAGGCGTCCGGGGGCTCGGGTATGCGGCAGGCGCGCTCAAGCAACAACCCAGAAATAACAATGGCCACACCAGTCACAGCAGCAACGATGGAGCGAATGACCCTTTCGCGTGGAAGATCCACTTCCAGCTGGCCGACGAAGTGCAGGGCGAATCCGGCATACCCGCCGGCGACGAACGCCCCGACCACGGAGCTCGCCTTGGCGAACAACAAGAAGGTGACCGCGAGGCCCGGGTCCATCCGCTTGCGCTCGCGATGCACCGTGCGATGGGTCCACCAGGCCAGCACGGTGTTGGCGACCGCCACCGCCGCCAGGGCGACGACCGAGGTCCAGGGCACCCGGGGGGCGGACGAGGTGGCACTGACCTCCTCGGAGAGCACGGCAAGGGCGTATCCCAGGACCCCGCCGACGATCAGGGTCAGGACCAGGAGCCGGTACGGCGTCGGACCGATCGTGCCTCGTGGCTCGTCACGGTCGCGACGAGGGGGGCGATCAGGATCCCGATCTGGGTCCTGGTCGGGACGCAGGGAGGGTGGCCGGGGCGACACGGACGGGAGCGGCCGGCTCAGGACTCGAGCTGGAGGTCGTCGCGACGTACGACGCCAGAGGTGTCGAGCGCCGCCAGCAGGTCGCTGATCTTGCCCCCCGGATGCTGCTGGGTGGGCGGGATCTGGGCCTGTTCGTCGATCTCGTGCCACGGCACGAGCACGAAGGCCCGTTCGTGTGCCTTCGGATGGGGGAGCACGAGCTCGTCGGTTTCGGAGATCCGGTCTCCGACGATGATCAGATCGACGTCGAGCGTGCGCGGAGCGTTGGCCTCGGCCCGCTCGCGCCCGAAGGCCGCCTCGACGGCCTGCGCCCGCTCGAGCAGCGTGGTGACCGAGAGCGTGGTGTCGGCCAGCATCACGGCGTTGAGGAAGTCTGGCGATCCCTCGGGGGCATCGACCGGCTCGGTCTCGTAGACGGAGGAGACCGTGACCACGTGAACGTCCGGGGTGTCGGCGAGGGCGTCGATCGCGCCCTGCAGGTTCGCAAGCCGGTCGCCGACGTTGCTGCCGAGCCCGATCACGGCGGGTCGGATCGGGCGCATCTCCCCGGTCAGGGTGTCGGGGTCGATGATGTGCGGGTTCGGCGTCTCAGTCATCTCGGCTCCGGTGAATAGTCAGGGTCACGTCGTCGAACGGGACGGTGATCGGTGCGTGCGGCTTGTGGACGGTGACCGCGACCCAGGACACGGGCTGCTCGGCCAGGCAGATGTCCGCCAGCCGCTGCGCCAGGGTTTCGATCAGCTCGACAGGGTCGCTGGTCAAGCAGGCGTGCAGACGTTCGGCCAGCTCTCCGTAGTGCACGGTCGCGGTCAGGTCGTCCGTTGCAGCCGCCCGACGCGTGTCGAGACCGAGCTCCACGTCGACCACGAACTCCTGGCCCTGCCGGCGCTCATCCTCGAAGACTCCGTGGTGACCGATACCCCGCAGGCCTCGCAGGGCCAGCCGGTCGTCCTGGCTCACCGCCACGGCGAGCGACGTCGTCGCCGTGGCTGCCGACGCCGTCGATGCTGATGGCGCTCCTGTCACGGTGCCTCTTCCTGTCTCGCGTCAGTGCTCGACAGTACCGGTGATGCGTGATGGATCCACAACCGCCAGCCCTGCGATGTGTATCTCAACACATTGGTCGCGGCAGCACTTCCCCCCGCGAAGACACCCACCGGTGTGTCGGCGCCCGCGGACAGGACGTTCTCGGTGCAGGTGACCGACGCCAGGTCCCCCACCACGCTGGCCTGGACGTCGGTGAGGAAGAACTGGATGTACGGCGCTCCGGCCATCAGGGCCAGCCACGAACGCATCACCGCACCTCGGCCACGGATGGGCTCGGCGCCGGGGTGAACGCAGATGACGCCCTCGTCGTCGGCCCACACCGCCTCCATGGCGTCGAAGTCCGAGCGCTCGAAAGCGGCGTAGAAGGCAGCATGCACGGCGAGCACCTCGTCGACCCGCGACTCGTCCGTACTCACCTGTTCACCTCCGCGTCTGACCGGGTCTCCTGCGCCCATCGCGCCGCGACCTTGACCGCGTCCAGGGACCGGCGTACGTCGTGCACCCGCACGCACCAGGCACCCGCCAGTGCGGCCAGCGCGGACAACGCGGCCGACGCGTCGTCACGGTCGATCGCCGGACGGGGCTGGTCGCGCTCGTCGACCAGAAGCGCACCGAGAAAGGCCTTCCGGCTCGATCCGACCAGCACTGGGCAACCGAGCTGGTGCAGCTCGTGGAGCCTCCGAAGCAGCGTCCAGTTGTGCTCACCGGTCTTGGCGAAGCCCAGCCCGGGGTCGATCGCCAGCAGCTCAGGTCCGATGCCGGCCTCCTCCGCGGCCTTCACGCGCAGCCGGAGCTCGCCGATCACGTCGGTCACCACGTCGTCGTAGTCCGCCCGGGTCTGCATGGTCTGCGCGTGGCCCCTCCAGTGCATGCAGACGAAGGGCACCCCGAGCGCGGCCACCGTGGGCAGCATGTCGGAGTCCGCGAGTCCGCCGGAGACATCGTTGACGACACGCGCCCCCGCGTCGACCGCCTGTCGGGCCACCTCGGGGCGCATCGTGTCGATGCTGACCACGGCGCCCTCGGTCACCAGTGCCCTGACCACGGGCAGCACCCGCGACAGCTCCTCCTGGACGCTGGGACGCTCCGCCCCCGGACGGGTCGACTCGCCTCCGACGTCGAGCAGATCGGCCCCGTCCGACAACAGCTCGCACCCGTGCGTGATCGCGTCCTTCGGCTCCAGCCACATCCCGCCGTCGGAGAACGAGTCGGGGGTGACGTTGACGACGCCCATCACCAGCGTCCGCGCGGGACGTGGAAGTCCGGCGACGAAGCGGGGCGGGGCGGAGTAGGTCATGGTCCCGGCAGGCTAGCCGATGGACTCAGCCCGGCGGTGAGGCCGCCAGACCGAGCCGCACCACGGGATCGCCGGCACCGGGGCGCTACCTGAGGATCAGGCTCATGGCCTCGGCGCGGGTGGCTGGATCTCGCAGCTGGCCACGCACCACGCTCGTCACGGTCTTCGAACCGGGCTTGCGTACCCCGCGCATCGTCATGCACAGGTGCTCGCACTCGAACACCGCGATCACGCCGCGTGGCTTGAGGAGCTGCATCACGGCGTCGGCCACCTGGGTGGTCAGCCGCTCTTGCACCTGAGGTCGTCGCGCGAACACATCGACCAACCGAGCCAGCTTCGACAGGCCGGTGATCCGACCCTCCTTGCTGGGGATGTAGCCGACGTGGGCCGAACCGTTGAACGGGACGAGGTGGTGCTCGCAGGTCGACCAGACCTCGATGTCCTTGACCAGCACGAGCTCGTCGTGGCCGATGTCGAACGTCGTGGTGAGCACGTCCTCCGCGCGCATCCGCAGACCCCCGAACATCTCGGCGTACGCGCGCGCGACCCGACGCGGGGTGTCGCGGAGACCCTCGCGGTCGGGATCCTCACCGATGGCGATCAGCAGCTCTCGGACGGCCGCTTCTGCCCGGGCATGGTCGAACGCGCCACCCTCCCAGTCCGATGGAACGCTGACCGGGCCGACGGCCCCGGCACTCATCAGGAGTCCCTGAGCACGTCTAGTCCTGCGAGCCCATGGACGGCCCCAGGGGAGGTCCGGACGGTGGTGCGCCAGGAGGTGTGGTGGGCGGACCTTCTCCGAACCCTGGACCGGCTGACTCCGTGCCGGGACCGACGGTGATCTCCGGTGCGGGCTCGGGCGGACGGGCGCCGTTGGAGCTGGCGGGCACCTCGACCGGCGGCTGGGTCGACGGGATCCGGGTGTCCGACCCGGTCCACGCGGGTCGCTCGGGACGCATGGTGATGTCGGCGAAGACGTCGGACAGACCCTTGCGGTCGATCGTCTCCTTCTCCAGCAGCTCGGTGACCAGGCGGTCGAGCACCCCGCGGTTCTGCACCAGGATGTCGAAGGCCTCCTGGTGCGCGTTGGTGAGGAGCTTGTTGACCTCCTCGTCGATGATCGCCGCGATCTCCTCGGAGTAGTTGCGGGTGTGACCGAAGTCCCGACCCAGGAAGGGCTCGGCGTTCTCCTCGCCCAGCTTGACGGCACCGAGCCGCTCGCTCATGCCGTAGCTGGTGACCATCGCACGAGCCACCTTGGTGGCCTTCTCGATGTCGTTGGAGGACCCCGTCGTCGGGTCGTGGAAGATCAGCTGCTCGGCAGCCAGCCCGCCGAGGGCGTAGGCGAGCTGGTTGAGCAGCTCGTTGCGCGAGATCGACGACTTGTCGTTCTCCGGCAGCACCTGGGTGTAGCCCAGCGCTCGACCACGAGGGAGGATCGTGATCTTGGTGACCGGGTCCGTACCGGGCAGGGCTGCAGCCACGAGCGCGTGGCCGCCCTCGTGGTAGGCGGTCATCAGCTTCTCCTGCTCGCTCATCAGGTGCGAGTGGCGCTGCGGACCCATGCTGACGCGGTCGATCGCCTCATCGAGCATCACCTCGTCGATCAGCTTCATGTCCTTGCGGGCGGTGAGCAGCGCCGCTTCGTTGAGGACGTTGGCGAGGTCCGCGCCGGTGAACCCAGGGGTACGCCGGGCAACGGCCATCAGATCGACGCCGCTGGCGATCGGCTTGCCGCGCGAGTGCACCTTGAGGATCTTGTGGCGGCCGTCCATGTTCGGGGCGGCGACCCCCACCATCCGGTCGAAGCGACCCGGGCGCAGCAACGCTGGGTCGAGCACGTCGGGCCGGTTGGTGGCCGCGATCAGGATGACTCCGCCGCGGACGTCGAAGCCGTCCATCTCCACCAACAGCTGGTTGAGCGTCTGCTCGCGCTCGTCGTGTCCGCCGCCCATCCCCGCACCTCGGTGCCGGCCGACCGCGTCGATCTCGTCGATGAACACGATCGCCGGCGCGTTCTCCTTGGCCTGCTCGAACAGGTCGCGGACCCGAGAGGCACCCACACCGACGAACATCTCGACGAAGTCCGATCCCGAGATCGAGTAGAACGGCACGTTCGCCTCACCGGCAACGGCGCGCGCCAGCAGCGTCTTGCCGGTACCAGGGGGGCCGTAGAGCAGCACACCCTTGGGGATCTTGGCGCCGACGGCCTGGAACTTGGCCGGCTGCTGGAGGAACTCCTTGATCTCGTGGAGCTCCTCGATCGCCTCGTCGACCCCGGCAACGTCGGCGAAGGTGGTCTTGGGCGTGTCCTTGCTGACGACCTTCGCCTTGGACTTGGCGAACTGCATGACGCGGCCACCGCCGCCTTGCAGGCTGTTCATCATGAACAGGAAGAACAGCACGATGAGCAGGATCGGGAAGATCGTGCCGAGGAAGCTCCACAGCAGACTGGGGCGTGGCACCTCGGCGTTGTAGGAGTCCGCGATCTTGCCGTCATCGACGGCCTTCTGCACCGTCTTGGCCAGGGTCGGACCCTGAGCAGCGATCCACTGCGAGGTGATCTTCTTGCCGCTGTCGAGGGTCGCCTCGATGCGCTGGTCACCATCGACCAAGGTGACGTCCTTGACCCCACCCTTCTCGATGGTGGCGATCATCGTCGAGGTGTCGACCTGTTCCGCACCGTCACTCTTGGAGACCATGTCGACCACGATCAGGATGACGATGGCGAAGAGCACGACCCAGAGCCAGGGTCCACGGAACCAACGCTTCACGCTTGTTACCGGAGCCGGGGCTCCGTGCCTCCTCGCAGTCGTTCGACACGTCTCAGGTCATCCATTGTCACCTACGGACCAAATCGGCGTACACGACCATCGCAAATCTTCTCCATGCCGCGACAGGCCGTGCGACGTCAGCGCCCGGCATCTCGAGGCGCGTTCGACGCCCGCCGTCAGGAGTAGACGTGGGGGGCCAGGGTTGCCACGGAGCGTAGGTTGCGGTATTTCTCCGCGTAGTCGAGGCCGTAGCCGACCACGAACTCGTTCGGGATGTCGAAGCCCACGTACTTGACGTCCACGGCCATCTGCAGCGCGTCCGGCTTGCGCAGCAAGGCGCAGATGTTGACCGATTCAGGACCGCGCGACTCCAGGTTGGCCACGAGCCACGACAGCGTCAGGCCGGTGTCGATGATGTCCTCCGCGATCAACACGTGCTTGCCCGAGATGTCGGTATCAAGGTCTTTCAGGATGCGCACGACACCTGAGCTCGTCGTCCCCGAGCCGTACGACGACACCGCCATCCAGTCCATCGCGACGTGCCGGTCGAGGGCGCGGGCAAGGTCGGCCATCACCATGCACGCACCCTTGAGGACGCCGACGAGCAGCAGCTCCGCCCCGGCATAGTCGTCCTCGATCTGCCGGGCGAGCTCGTGCAGCCGTTGCTGGATCTCCTCCTCGGTGATGAGGGTCCGCGTCAGGTCCTTCTCGACATGGCTGACATCCATTTGGTTAGCGTCCCACAGTCATCGCGGCCAAGCAGAGGGCGCCCTGCGACCGGGTGGCTGCGACGCCTCCGGGCAGGTGGATCGGACCCTGCCCGTGCCAGTCGAGCACGAGTCGCTCCAGTTCGTCGACGTGCACGGCGAACAGGTCACCCGGAGGGCAGCCCGCACGCACGGCGGCAGCGCGCAGGACGCGGCGTCGTACGGCGCCCAGCAGTGACGCGAGGCCGGCCACCTCGAGGCAGCCTTCGTCGCTCGACGCCTGCTCGTGCGCGGCTTCGGCCAGCGCGTCGAGGGCGTCGGCGTCGGCGCGGGCGCCGGTCGCCGTGCGCGCCAGGGCCTCGACGACCCCCGGTCCCAGCGCGGCCTCGAGCGCCGGCAGGGCCTGGTGCCGGACCCGCACGCGGGCGTACGCCGGGTCGTCGTTGTGCGGGTCGTCCCACACCGTCAGCCCGCGACCCGCACACGCGGCGCGGGTCTGGTCACGCCGTACGCCGAGCAGCGGCCGGCGGAAGCGGCCGGTCACCGGGGCCATCCCCGACAGCGACCTGGTGCCGCTGCCCCGGGACAGCCCCAGCAGGACGGTCTCGGCCTGGTCGTCGAGGGTGTGCCCGAGCAGCACGGTGGTTGCGCCCTCGTCATCGGCCACCCGGTCCAGGGCGGCATACCGCGCCTGTCGCGCGGCCGACTCAGGCCCACCAGCGGTGCCTACGTCGGCCTGAACCACGTGGACAGGGGCGCAGCCCATCGCGGAGCACTGGGCCGCAGCGCGTCCGGCGATCGCAGCCGAGTCCGGTTGGAGACCGTGGTCGACCACGACGGCACCGACGAGCCAGCCGGCCCGCTCACTCTCGAAGACGGCGGCGTCGGCCAGTGCGGTCGAGTCGGCTCCGCCTGAGCAGGCCACCAGGACGCGTGATCCCGGCTCCAGATCGGACAGAGCGGTTCGCACCGCACGGCGTACGGCAGCAACCGAGGCGTCCGGCCGGCCGGTCAGCCGTGGACTCGGGTGACCCACAGCGCCGGATCGCCGATCTCGTCCCGGGTCGGGAGGTTGCCGGCCTCCGCCCAGACGGCGTTGAAACCTGCCATGCCCACCTTGTCGATGACGCCGCGGACGAAATGCGCCCCGTCGCGGTACTGCCGCAGCTTGGCGTCGAATCCCAGCAGCCGCCGGATCATCTGGTCCAGCGGGCCGGCGCCGGCCCGACGCTGGGTGAACTTCTCCCGGATCTTGTCGACACTCGGGACGACTCCTGGGCCGACTCCGTCCATCACGACGTCCGCATGACCCTCCAGCAGCGACATCACAGCGGTGAGCCGCTCGAGCGTGGCCTTCTGTTGCGGGGTCTGCAGCACGTCGAGCAAGGAGATGTCTTCGTCACCCTTGACGAGCTTGCCCACGCTCTCGATCCCGTCGCGCATCATCGCTGCGAGCTTGCCGGGGTCGAGCTCGGTGCTCTGCAGGAGACCCTCCATCTCAGACAGCAGGTGCTCGCGAAGCCACGGCACCGCGGTGAACTGCACCCGGTGCGTCTCCTCGTGCAGGCACACCCATAGCCGGAAGTCGTGCGGATCGACGCCGAGCTCGCGCTCCACGTGCACGACGTTGGGTGCCACCAGGAGCAGTCGACCGCCGTGGGTGCCCCCATTCGGACCGCTCGGCCCGGTGTAGAAGGGGTCGAACTGACCGAGCACCTTGTTGGACAGGTAGGCGAGCAGGCCACCGGCCTCGAGTCCGGTGACCCGCGACCCGATCGCCGTCGAGACGACTCCGGGCTCACCGCGCTTCTGCCGCATCTTCGTGATCAGCGGGCGCAGCACCTGCTTGAAGCCGTCGGCATTCGCCTGGACCCAGCCGCCACGGTCGACCACGAGCACCGGCGCGGTCGCGGACTCGGCGTACAGGTCGGTGAACGAACGCACGTGGCCCTCGGACAGGGCGGCCAGCTCGCGCAGCTCGTCGACCACCTGACGGGCCTCGTCGCGGCTGACCTCGGGGCCGGGCTTCATCAACCGCTTGGCGGTCGTCACGGCCAGGTCCCAGTCGACCATGTCGCCGTGTGCGTAGTCCTGGCCGTCGGAATCAGCCGCGTGTACGTCGTCTGCCATGGCCCCACCGTACGGGGTGAGCCGAGCCGGGTCGCCGCCTGACGAGGACTTACCGCCCGGGTCTGCAAGGCAAACCCCCCGTCTGCAAGGGAGGTTTGCCATGACTACAAGCCACCTGAATAGATAACTAGGCAAACCGCGGGCGGACGGGAGGTCAGCAGGCGCAGGTGGTGAGCCGGGCGGCGAGCTTGTCCAGCTGGGCCCGGGCGTCCAACGTCTTGCGCAACGGCACCTGGTCCGCGACGGCCGCAAACACCAAGGGCGTCCCTCGCCTCGTCACGACGATGCCGGCCAAGCCGTGCACCCCGGCCTCCGTCAGCGTGCCGGTCTTGGCGCGCACCAGCCCCAGACCGGCGGGCGCATCGTCCACGAACCGGTAGGCGAGGCTTCCGGTGAAGCCCGCGACCGGGAGCGTCGAGACCACCGACCGCAGCTCCGGGTGGTCCGTGCCTGCGGCAAGCTGCAGCACGTCGGTCAGACACGTCCACCGGCAGCTTGTCCTGACGCGACAGGCCGCTTCCGTCGTACAGCGTCAGTCGACCGGTGTCGACGCCGAGGTCTCTCAGCTCGTGCTTCACGGCCCTGACTCCGGCGCCGAAGGAGCCCGGCCTCCCCTGGGCCAGCGCGGTCTGGCGCAGCAGCGTCTCGGCGCCCTCGTTGTCGCTGAGCTCGAGCACGTGCTGGACGATCTGGGCGAGCGGCGCCGACTGCACCGCGGCGACGTCGCGGGCCCGCGCGCGGGCGGTCGCCTCGACCAGGTCGCCCGTCACGCGCACTCCCGACCGGTTGAGGAACGTCGCAAACCTGCCGGCCGCTACAGCCGCCGGGTCCGCTGACCGCGTCGCGTAGCCGTCGACCTCTCGTCCCTCGTCGGTCCACAAGGGCACGATGGGGCTCACCACGTCGTCGCCGACGTACGTCGGTTCCCATCTCGGGCTGACGTCCGGCCCGGAGTACAGCGAGACGTCGTACGACAGCCGGACGGCTCGGACTCCTCGACCTTTCAGCACTCTCGCCGTCTGCCGAGCGAGCCCTTGAAGGGAGGCCCGCTCGGGATACGTGGACGCCGACTCGGCCCGTGTCGGCGTCGTCCCGGTGAGCAGCGGGTCACCGCCGCCGACCAGCACGATCGAGCGCTTCGTCGAACCGGAAACCACACGCGTGCTGAACCGGTGATCGGGTCCCATCACGTGGAGCGCCGCAGCGCTCGTGAGCAGCTTGAGCGTGGACGCGGGCGTGACCTCGGCGGCGCCGCTCCGGTACGCCGGAGCCCCCGATCCCAACCGGGCGACCACGAGCCCGAGGTGCTTGCCGAAGGCCTTGTCCTTCACCGCGTCGCCCAGCGCCGACGCGACCGCGGATCGACGTACCCGGCCCTGAGTGCTCGCCGGATCGAGGACGAGGGGGACGGCCGCGGGCTGGTCGAGCACGAGACCCGGCCCGGACGGTGGGGGCTCGACCTGGTCGGGCGGCGTCTCCGCCTGGGGCTGCTGGCTGAGGTCTGGGATCCAGCCCTGCTGCGCGGCGACCCCCGCTGCCAGGAGGAGGACGACGACGAGGACGGCGAGCTTGTGCATCGCGCTGCCCGCGTCGTCCCGGCGAGGGCGCAGGGAGCGCAGCGTCAGGTGACGCTGGTCACGACCGAGCACGCCCGCCCCCTTCCGGATGTGTCAAAAGCCGAGTCAGTAGGGGACACTAGTCCGTGATCCCACCAGCGTGAACACCCCGTCATAAGGAAGCCAGCGTGCAGTTCGACGTCACCATCGAGATCCCCAAGGGTCAGCGCAACAAGTACGAGGTCGACCACGAGTCCGGCCGCATCCGGCTGGACCGCACCCTGTTCACCGCGACGCAGTACCCGGCCGACTACGGCTTCATCGACGACACGCTCGGTCAGGACGGCGATCCGCTCGACGCCCTGGTCCTGCTTCCGGAGCCGACCTTTCCCGGCTGTCTGATCCTGGCCCGCGCCATCGGCATGTTCCGGATGACCGATGAGAAGGGCGGAGACGACAAGGTGCTGTGCGTGCCGGCGAACGACCCCCGCCAGGACCACTTGCGCGACATCTACCACATGCCGGAGTTCGACCGGCTGGAGATCCAGCACTTCTTCGAGGTCTACAAGGACCTCGAGCCCGGCAAGTCCGTCGAGGGCGCCACCTGGGCCGGGCGCACCGAGGCGGAGGCGGAGATCATCGCCTCACAAGAGCGTCACATCGCAGCACACGGACATGTCAGCACGGTCTTCACGCCACCGGGTGCGACGCCGGGCCAGGCGCTGCCGCACTCCAGCGGCCGCGGCGGTCACTGACCCTCCCCCTTCCCGCGAGTTGCGGAAAGGTACTGGTCGAGATCGGCGTGCCGGGCTGGACTCTCCCGCAATTCGCGGGAGTGTGCGGCGAGTCAGGAGCGGCGCGCGATCGGCGCGCGAATCAGCTCCTCGGGAATCGCGAAGCCGTCCGTCAGCGCCTCGGCGATCGGCGCGAGCTCCTCGCACAGTCGCCCCACCATCGTGGTGATCGCCTTCGAACGCGCCGTCGAGAGTCGGCCGTGCTCGAGGAACCAGGCGCGGTCGGCCTCGATCGTGGCCAGCGCATGCAGGTCGCAGAGCCTCTCGAGCGCCGGGCGAACGGACGCGTCGGCGCGCTCGAGGCTCGCCACGAAAGCCTCGAGGACCAACCGCTCGACATGGGCACGGGCCATCGCCACGACGTGGTCCTGGCAGCCGGCGAAGACTTCGAACGGGTCGCGCCCCTCGTCGATGCCGCGCTTGAGCCGGCGGGCCAGCCCCGCCCTGATGTGCTCCTCACGCCAGCGAAACATGCCGCGGTAGTAGTCGTGGTCGAGCAGACCCGCATCGTCGTCCTTGTTCGGTACGGCGTCGCGGAAGCGCTCGACGAGCTGGCGCAGTGCGGTCTTCTCCACGACGCTTCCCACCGCCTGAGTGGCGACGAACCGCACCAGCCCCATCGGATCGAGGTCGTTGAAGCCCTGGCGGAACTCCGTCAACAGGCCCTTCGCGACCAACTGCATCAGCACCGTGTTGTCACCCTCGAACGTGGTGAAGACGTCGGTGTCTGCCTTCAGCGCCGCAAACCGGTTCTCAGCCAGGTAACCGGCGCCGCCGCACGCTTCCCGGCACACCTGGATCGTCTCGGTGGCGTGCCAGGTCGCCAGGGCCTTCTGTCCGGCGGCACGGGACTCCAGCACCCGACGGTCCTCGTTGCCGGGCTCGGGTGCGTCGGCTGAGCTGAAGCTGTCGTGCAACAACATGAGCACGTCCTGCTGCGAGGCGGAGAGGGCATACGCCCTTGCCAGCAACGGAAGCAGCCTGCGCTGGTGGGTGCGGTAGGACATCAACGGCGCCTCGTCCCGCGACCCTGGCGGCCCGAACTGGCGACGCCGGGTGGCGTAGCGAACCGCGATGGTGAGGGCGACCTTGCTGGCGTTGAGTCCGGCCCCGCCCACACTGACCCGGCCCTGGACCAGGGTGCCCAGCATGGTGAAGAAGCGGCGGCCGGCGTTCTCGATCGGGCTGATGTAGGTGCCGGACTCGTCGACATCGGCGTACCGGTCGAGCAGCGCCTCGCGGGCTACCCGTACACCGTCGAACGACAGCCGCCCGTTGTCGACGCCCTTCAGGCCCAGCTTCGCCCCATCGTCCTCGATCGTGACTCCTGGCCGGACCGTGCCGTCCTTGTCGCGGATCGGCACGATCAGGGCGTGCACGCCGTGAGTCGTCCCCGCCACGACGAGCTGGGCGAAGACGACCGCGAGATGACCGTCCCGGGCGGCGTTGCCGATGTAGTCCTTGCGAGCTGACTCGGTGGGCGTGGTGATCACGAACTCGTCGGTCTCGGGATCGTAGGTCGCTGTGGTCTCGAGCGCCTGCACGTTGGACCCGTGACCGGTCTCGGTCATCGCGAAGCAGCCCAGCGTCCGCCCGGCGATGATGTCGGCAAGATGCTGCTTGTGATGGCGCTCGGACCCCAGGTGGAGGATGGCGCCGCCGAACAAGCCGAACTGCACACCGGCCTTGACCAGCAGCGACAGGTCGGAGTACGCGAGCGTCTGGAACGCCGCGATGGAAGCGCCGATGTTCCCTCCGCCGCCGTACTCGGTCGGGAACCCGATCCCGGTCTGCTTGCTCTCGGTCATCAGTAGCAAGGTGTCCAGCACCCGTTGACGGAAGGCCTCGCGCGGCTCTTCGATCTCGTGGTCGAGGATCTCGGCGTGCTTGGCCAGCTCCGAACGGACACCGGCAGCCACGTCGGCGTACGGCGCCTCGAGGTACTCGGTGAGGAGCAGCGGGTCGGGGACGGGGAGCTCACGCGGCTCGACGGTCATGGACCAAGGGTGCCATCCGGCGCGCGTTCAGGCTGCGAGCCGGGACACATCGGGACAGCTGAGCGCTGTGCGACCGCTCACACGGTCAGTGCGGCCGGCCGAAGAAGTCCGGGGTCTCCCAGTACCAGATGTTCTCCACCTTCACCGGCACGCCCGTGCGCGGTGCATGGATCATGTTGTTGTTACCGATGTAGAGGCCGACGTGGAAGATCGTGCTCGGGTCGTTCGCCCTGTCCGCCCAGAACACCAGGTCTCCCGGGCGCAGCTGGCCCACCGAGATGGGAGTCGTCGCGGCGTACTGCGCGACCGAGTAGTGCGGTAGCGAGACGCCGGCGGCGGCCCACGAACCCATCGTGAGACCTGAGCAGTCCCATGCGTCGGGACCGGCAGCGCCCCAGACGTATTCCTCACCGAGCTGGTCGTAGGCGAAGTTGATCGCGCGCTGGGCAGCCGTGGCGTTCGGCGGAGGCGGAGTCGGGTCGGTCGGCGGAGGCGGGGGCGGCGGCGGCGGGGGAGGCGGCGGGGGAGGCGGCGGGGGCGGTGCGGGATGCGAAGGCGTGGGATGACGTCGTTGCTGACGCTCCCGACGCATCTCTCGCAGGTGCTGCGCCCGGCGCATCTCCTGCAGCTGCTGAGCCTGACGCAGCTCACGGATCCGGGCTTGGTCACGCAGTTCCTGGCGACGCTGCGCACGGAGGGCGGCAAGCTGTTCGAGACGGCGCTGCTCGGCGATCCTCTCCTGCCGACGCTGCTCGAGGCCCTGTTGACGCTGGGTGGCCAGCGCAACCGAGATGTTCTGGACCTGAGCCAGCTCGGAGATGAGGGAGGCGCGCTGGGCGCCGATCGCCACGACCGCGCTCTGTTGGATCTGGACCGCCGTCTTCGCGTCCTCGCGTGCCTGGAGGGCGTCAGCCTTGGCCTTCGCGGCCTCCGCCAGGGCGGTCCGAGCCTTGTCCCGGTAGACCTTGGCCAGCTGGTCGCTGGCGTGCCAGGCCTGGTACTGGGCGTCGTAGGCCTGTGAGGAGGCGTCGTGGTTCGCAATGCCGACCATCAGGTCATGCGGGCCGCCGGCAGTCAGGGCTGTGCTGAAGGTCGTCAGCTGCGTCCCGTTGGTCTCCTGGTTGACGACGTAGGTGGCCAGCTGCGACCGAGCCGTCTCGGCGTTGGCGGCTGCCTTCTCGGCCCGCTTGCGCGCTGTGATCGCAGCGGCTCGGGAGTCGTGCCAGTACATCAGGGCGCCGTTGTACTTCTCCGACGCCTGCTCGGCGGCATGGCCCAGGGACTCGAGCTGCGCGGTGGCCGCAGCCAGGTCGGCCTGGATGGACGCGACCGAGCGCTCCGTTTCCACGACTCTCTGCTGGGCGTCGATCACCGCTTGCTTGCTCGGGATGACCGGGCCGTCGCCGTCGGGTCCGGCCTGCGCCGGGGGGCTCGCCGTGATCGCCACGATCGCCGTGACGCTCAACGCCACGAGCTGAGTGCGAACTCGGGTCGACACGGGTTCCCCTTCGTCTGAACGGAAGAGACCGGCCGCCCTTCCCCGGCGGCCGGGCCCTCTCTACCAAGCAGGACCGTAGTCACCTTCCGCCCCATGCGGAACACTTTTCACAGAAAAACCTTTGGTAACACGGCGTGTCGTCTTGACGAACTACACGGTTGTAATTTTACAGTGTCCAGTTATGGGGGGATTTGCTACGAGTCTCTGCTCTCTCACTTGCGAGCGTGGCACGCAGGTGCACCCAGTCGCCGAGGAAATGGCCGAACATCGGCCGAACGGCTGACGGCGACATCGACGGCAGCAGCCTCAGCGGCGGAACCCGTGCTGGTCGACCACCGTCGTCACCACGAACGACCCGGTCTCGAGAGCTCTCGCTCGGCCCTACTGGTCGTCGCTGTCGGCCAGGTCGTCGGAGCTGCCCTTGATCACGGAGAAGACCTCGCCCTGGGGGCCCTCGAGCACCGCCATCCGGCCGAACGGGGTGTCCATCGGCCCGGTCCGCAACACAGCACGACCCGCCGTCGCGGCTTCGACGGTCGCCTCGACGTCATCGGAGGCGAAGTAGGTCATCCAGTGCGACGGCAGCTCGGGTGGCATCTCGGCACTCAGCTCGCCGATCCCCCCGACCACGGTGTCGTCGACAGAGATCGTCGCGTAGTGAAAGGAGTCATCGCCGATCTCGTCGAACGTGTGCCCGAAGACGGCACCGTAGAAGTCCTTCGCACCGGCGTAGTCCCGGGTCATGCACTCGTTCCAGGTCAACGTGCCCGGCACGTTCACGATGGTCGCACCGAGATGGCTGCGTGCCTCCCACAAGCCGAACGCCGATCCGGAGGGATCGAAGGCGACCGCCATCCGACCGGCATCGAGGACGTCGAACGGCTCCATCATCAGGCTTCCGCCGTGCTCCATGACCGCCCGGGCGGTCGCATCGGCGTCCGAGGTGGCCAGGTACGTCGACCAGACGCTGGGGATCTCGCGGTCCCGGGGGCCTGGGCCGATCCCTGCGGCGGGACGACCGTCGACCAGGCACATCCGATAGCCCGCGGCCTCGGGCGGGCTCTCCTGACAGTCCCAACCGAACAGGTCGCTGTAGAAGGCGACCGCTTGGTCCACGTCGGGCACGATCAGGTCGACCCAGCAAGGGGTACCGGGCTTCCAAGGTTTGTCACGGGTCGTCATCGCAGGCCTCCAGGAACGACGTTGAGCCTTCTCAGCCAACCAGGAGAGGGTGTCGTGCGCCAACGGGGGTCGGTCAGGTGTCCCAGCGTGGTTTGCGCCGCTCCCTGAACGCCGTCATCCCCTCCCGGGCCTCGTCGGAGGCGAACAGCCGCGCCGACAGGGCCACCAAGTCGTCCCCCTCCGCTGCGATCTGCGCCAGCATCGGGCGGTTCAGCAGGGCCTTGGTCTCCCGCAGACCTTGCGGAGAGGCAGCCCGCAACGCGGTGATCGTCTCCGCCAGGGCAGCATCGAGGTCCTCGTCGGGCACGGCGCTCGTGACCAGTCCGCACCGCGCCGCCTCATCGGCACCGAACACCTGTCCGGTCAGGTACTTCTGCGCTGCGTCGCGATCCCGCAGCCGACTGCGCGTGGTCAGCGAGATGATCGCGGGCGCCAGGCCCAGCAGGGACTCGGTGAACGCGAACGTCGCCGCCTGACCTGCCACCACCAGGTCACAGGCGCCCACCAGTCCGACGCCACCGGCCCGGCAGTGTCCACGCACCACCGCGACCACCGGCGTGGACAGGGCTGCGATCTGGTGAAGCAGGTGGAGCAGCGACCTGGTCCCCTGCTCCATCCCGATCTCGACCGCCTCGGTGAGATCCGCGCCGGCGCAGAACGCGCCACCGGTGTGCGTCAGCACGATCACCCGGACGTCGGCCGCCACGTCGGCCGTCTCGAGATGGTCGGTCAGCTCCGCGACGAGTTGGCGCGACAGAGCGTTGCGGTTGGCCGGGGAGTCCAAGGTGATCGTGGCGACCCCGTGGACAACATCGAGGCGGACGAGCGACGCGGGCGCGCCGTCGGGAACGGCGCTGTCGGTGGTCACGCTCATGCGGGGGTGCTGTCCTTTTCCTCGGCGGTCGTCGCATCGCCCGATCCGTCAGACTGACCGACGTCCTCGGTGGAGGTGCCCGACTCTTCGGTTCCCGTCCGCGGCTTGCCGCTCTCGGGTGGGAAGACACCGATGACGCCGTCGCCCTCCGCGACCTGATGTCGTTGCACGCGCATCGGATGGCCGGTGGTCTTGGCACCGATCCACACCGCGAACCACCCGATCGCCAGGCCGGCGACGTCGTCGAGCAGGTAGTGCCAGCCGAAGTACACCGTCGAGAGCGTGGTGAGCACGAAGTAGATCCACATCGTCCATCGCACCCAGCGGGACGCGATGACGTAGTGGCAGATCAGCGCAGCGGTGAAGATGATCGACACGTGCAAGGAGGCGAACGCGGCCACGCTCTGGATCGAGCTGGTCGAGTGTGGGTCTTCGAGAACCCGTTGACGACCGGCGGCCAACGCCTGCTGCAGGGACGTCACACCGGTGTCGGGCAGCTCGTTGAACGCACCGTTCTTGTAGAACGGGCCGAGGGAGGGCAGCCAGTAATAGCTCAGGGCCCCCAGGACCCAGTTCACGCACAGCGCAGTGACGTACCAGAAACCAGTGGCGACGTTCTTCGACCAGACCAGGGCGGCACCCAGACTGACCGGCACGAAGGTCAAGAACATGATGTAGACGTACGACAGGACGTGCGCTGCGATGCCGGTCCCCAACAGGTGGTGCATCACCACGGCAGGGTCATGACCGAACATCAACGCGATGTCGAGCTTGTGCAGCACGCTGTCGTAGAGGGTGTCCGTGCGGACGAAAGGCAGGAAGCCCTTGATGTTGCGGTAGGAGACGTAGACCACGTAGAAGCTGGACAACCCCACGCCGACCAGCGCGATCCGGCTACGGGTCCAGCGCTGTTTCGTGTAGGCCTGGAAGGACGGGACGAAGTTCTTGAACCCGCGGTTCTTGATCAGCACACGCGGCACCACGTCGCTGAGGAAGAACAAGACGACGATGAGCGGGAGTCGGATGTACGCGGGGCCTGCGAGCCCGTCGGGGTCGCGAAGGGGCAGGTCGAGGCGGTAGGAGCCGACCCAGGCCAAGATCCCGACCGCCATCGCCAGCCCGACCGCGAAGCCGTAGGCCCGACGCGTCATGGAACCTGACCCCATCCTTCGAAATGAATCTCCCAAACTGCCCAACCGCGGTCCCTGCTCGTAGGAGACCAGCGTTCCCCCATCGTAAACCCCATGCTCGGTGCTGAGGCTTACTCCTCCGGGGCCGCAGCGGGTAAGGTGACGAGTACGACAGGGGAGCGCCCACACCACGCGGCGCTGAGAGTGCGGCAGATCCGCAGACCCTCGAACCTGATCCGGCTAGCACCGGCGAAGGGAGTCGAGACTCGAGCAGGACGACTGCTTCCCCTCCCTACCGGGAGGCAACTTCGATGAGCAACACCACGCACCGTCCACCCCAGCACCCGGACACCGACGGCAGGGCCGCGGCAGCACCGGCCGCCCGCTGGCGCAGCATCGACCTGATGTCGGCGGCCATGGTCGGCACGGTGTTCGGCGTTGCCTACTGGGGCTGGAGCGCCGCCTACACCGCCCTGTCCTCCCCTCTGTCCGGAGTCCTCGGTGCCAGTATCGGGCTGCTCGGAGGGCCTTGGCTGCTCGCCGGCGTCGTCGGCGGTCTGGTCGTCCGCCGACCAGGGGCCGCGCTGTTCGCCGAGATGCTGGCGGCCGCCGTCGAGGCGCTGCTCGGCAACGAGTGGGGCTGGGCCACCCTGATCTCGGGCAGCCTCCAGGGCCTGGGCGTCGAAGTGGCGCTGGCGATCTTCGTGTTCCGTCGCTTCACCTGGCCGGTGGCGATGCTGGCCGGCGTCCTCGCCGCAGGGTTCGAGTTCCTCTACGAGTGGCACGCCTACTGGCAGGGCACGACCGCGCACTTCAAGCTCGGTTACGCAGGCTTCTTCATGCTCTCGGGAGCGCTCGTCGCGGGGCTGGGCGGGTGGGCGTTGACCCGGGCGCTCGCCGCGAGCGGTGCGATCGACGCGCTCCCCGCAGGACGCGAGGCAGCAGACGATCACTCCGTCTGACCCGGTTCCGCGTGGTCACGTCGTGAACGGTGGCGCCCGGGTCGAGCTGCGAGGCCTCACCTGGCGACCGCTCCGTCGGCGTACCCCGGTGCTCGCGGGTCTCGACCTGAGCATCGAGGCGGGAGAGCGGGTGCTCGTGGCCGGGCCGAGCGGCGCCGGTAAGTCCACGTTGCTGCGCTCCATCGCCGGTCTGCTGCACGCGGCCGGCGACGGCGACCTGTCGGGTTCGGTGACGGTTGATGGCGATCCTCCCGGCAACGCCCCCGGTCAGGTGGCGATGCTGTTGCAGGACCCCACAGCAGCCGTCGTCGCGGCAACCGTGGGACGAGACGTCGCGTTCGGCCTCGAGAACGTGCGGGCCCCTCGCGCCGAGATCTGGCGGATCGTCGAGCAGATGCTGCGCGAGACAGCCTTTCCGTACGACGCATCCCGCCTGACGCATGCGCTGTCCGGGGGGGAGGTGCAACGCCTGGCCCTCGCCGGCGGGCTCGCGCTCGGCGCTCGGGTCCTGCTCCTGGACGAGCCTACGTCCATGCTGGACGAACCCACCGCAGCGCTCGTCCGGGAGGCGCTCCTCAGCGAGGTCGAACGTCGCCGGTGCACGCTCGTCGTCGTCGAGCACCGGATCGAGCCCTGGCTCGACGAGGTGGACCGGCTGGTCGTGCTGGCGGCGTCGGGCGAGGTTCTGGCCGACGGACTTCCCCGGACCGTGCTCGCCGAACAGGGGGCTGCGCTGGCTCGCGCCGGAGTCTGGGTTCCCGGAGTCGAATCCCCGGAGGCGCCGGCGATCGACCCCGCCCTGGTGGAGCCGCTCCGGCCGTCCAGCGGACCCGCCCTGGCCGCCCATGACGTGGAGGTCCGGCTCACGCACCGGGGGTCCGGACGACGGCGCACCTCTGTCACCGCCTTGGCCCGCGTCGACGCGACACTGTCGGGGGGATCCGCGCTGACGGTGACCGGGCCCAGCGGCGCTGGGAAGTCCACGCTGCTGACCGTGCTCGCAGGGCTGCTTCGACCGACCCGGGGGCGAGTGGTCGCCGCGAGCGCCCTGGTGGCTCGCGGCAGGACCGAGCCGTGGCAGTGGTCGTCCCGCGAGCTCGCGTCGCGGGTGTCCTGGGCCCCCCAGGTTCCCGAGGCGGGCATGGTCACCTCACGCGTTCGGGACGAGATCGCCGCGACAGGTCAGGCGATCGGCCGTGACCAGGCCTGGCTCCAGCGACGCTGCGACGGACTGCTCGCCGTGTTCGGTCTCGACACGTTGGCCGACGCGAACCCGCACCACCTCTCCGGCGGCGAGCAACGGCGGCTGATGGTGGCCGCGGCTCTGGCTCACGGCCCCGCGGTCGCGACCTTCGACGAACCGACTGTGGGACAGGACCGCCTGACCTGGACGACCGTGCTGACCACCCTCGCGGCGGCTCGCGACGCCGGCAGCGCGATCGGGGTGGCGACGCACGACCGCGGAGTCGTGGCCCGCCTGGGCGATCGGTCGCAGGTCCTGTCCACGGCTGTCCGGGAGCTGTCGTGACCGGACACGTCGGGCCGCTTGCCCGGCTGGCAGCCTGTCTGCTTCCCGTCGCCGGCGCCTTCGCGATCGACGAGGCTCGGCAGGGGCTGATCTGTCTGGGCGCAGCGTTGCTGGCGCTCGGGTGGCTCTCGACGGACCTTCGGGCCAGTCTCGGCCGCCTCGCCTTCGGTGCCTTCGCGTCGAGCTCCATCGTGGTCTCCACCTGGTTGTACGGTGGTCGCGATCTCGACGAGGCGGTCGGCGCCGGACTGCGCATCCTCTTCATCGTGCTGCCTGCTGCCCTGCTGTCGCCGACGATCGATCCCAGCCGACTAGGTGACCACCTGGCACAACGGCTCCGCCTCCCCCCGCGGGTCGTCGTCGCGGCCACCGTGGCCCTGGAGCGGCTGGACCAGACGATGGAGACGTGGCGGACCATCCAACGCGCTCGTCGGGCGCGAGGACTCGGAACCGACGGTGGCCCGGTGCGCCGGGTGCGAGCGGCAGCAGGCAGCGCCTTCGCCTTGCTGGTCGTCTCGCTGCGCCAGGTGTCCTTGACCACGGTCGCGATGGACGCCCGCGGCTTCGCGACGGCAACCCGGCGGACCTGGGCGGAACCGGCTCCGTGGACGGTGGCCGATACCGGCGTGCTCGGTCTGGCCCTCGCCCTGGCTGTCCTCCCATGGACCTTAGGATGAAGCGGAACCGCAGCGTCCGAACCGCCAAACCATCCAGCACGGAAGGCCCTCTCAGCGTGCACCGACCCTCGAGTCGTCGACGCGCCAAGAGTTCCGAGACCGCCCGGACCGCCGTCGGCGCCCCGCGGCGCCCGCGGTCAGCGGTCCTGGCCGTCACGACGCTGACCGCGGTCCTGGCGTCGACGCTGTCGGCCTGCTCAGGCTCAGACTCCGACACCGCGACCACAGCACCGAAGGTCGAGGTCGGCGACTGCTTCGCCAAGGGCTCCACCCAGGCCGTCGACTGCGCTGCGAACCATGTGGCACAGACCGTCTACGTCAGCGACCAGCCTCCGCCCGAGTCGGCGGCAGCCCTGGCGCCGTGTCGCGAGGCTCAGGCCAAGTTCCTCGGCCAGGATTTCAACACCCGCCTCGATGTCCAGCTGTGGGTCCCCGAGGACGAGTCCTGGTTCCGGTGCGACGTGGTGCTCCGGAACTCCACACGAGCGCAGGCCGGCTACCAGGTCCTGACCGGATCCCTCGAGGGGGTGCTCCGCCGCGGAGTCGCGGTCAAGCTTCAGGCCTGCCTGGACGAGAAGTACGACCCAGCGACCGACCAGACGTACGTGTCCTGCGACGAACCGCACACCTCGCAGGAGCTTTTCGTCGCGCCGGCCATCGGAACGCCGGACGAGAAGTTTCCCGGTGACGTGTCACGGCGTGCGACCCGGGCTTGCAACGCCACCGCCGCGGCATCGAGCCAGCTCGGCGACGGCCACCGGGTTGCGGCGTACTACCCCGAGAATCCCGACGCCTGGTCCACCGGCGAGCGTTCCGCCGACTGTTGGGTGACCGCCGAGCGCGGCCAGCTTCCAGCCGTCAAGCCAGACCGCAAGTAGCTGCGCCGCCGATGACGTGGCGCGGTGGTCAGTCGTGGGTGGGGAAGCCGAGGTTGATCTGGCTCGTCGCCGGGTCGGGCCAGCGGCTCGTCACCACCTTGGTGCGCGTGTAGAAGTGCACGCCCTCGGGCCCGTACATGTGCGAGTCCCCGAACAGACTGTCCTTCCAGCCTCCGAACGAGTACGCCGCCACCGGCACCGGGATCGGGACGTTGACGCCGACCATGCCGACGTTGACGTCCTTCTCGAACTGCCGCGCGGCACCACCATCGCGGGTGAAGATCGCGGTGCCGTTGCCATACGGGTTGGCGTTGACGAGGTCGATCGCCTCCGCCGCTGTCGCGGTCCGCACCACGGACAGCACGGGGCCGAAGATCTCGTCGCGGTAGACCTGCATCGAAGAGGTCACGTGATCGACGAGGCTGACGCCCAGGAAGAACCCATCGACGTCGAAGTCCTGCTCGCGGCCGTCGACCACCACGGTGGCACCCTCGTCTGCGGCGGTGCCGACGTACGACGCCACCTTGTCCCGGTGCTCCCGAGTGACCAACGGACCCATCTCCGAGTCGGGATCCGTGCCCGGGCCGATCCGAAGCTTGCCGATCCGGGCGCTCACCGCATCGACCAGCCGGTCGCCAACGTCGCCGACTGCGACGACCACAGAAACGGCCATGCAGCGTTCGCCTGCCGAGCCGTACGCGGCGGAGACCGCTGCGTCGGCGGCCATGTCGATGTCGGCGTCGGGCAGCACGACCATGTGGTTCTTGGCGCCCCCGAGGGCCTGGACCCGCTTGCCGGAAGCGGTGCCGCGCTCGTAGACGTGCCGAGCGATCGGTGTCGAACCGACGAAGCTGACGGCCTCGACGTCAGGGTGGTCGAGAATCGCATTGACGGCCTCCGCATCGCCGTGCACGACGTTGAAGACCCCGTCGGGCAGGCCGGCGCGGCGGAGCAGGTCAGCGATCAGGAGCGAGGCCGACGGATCCTTCTCGCTCGGCTTGAGCACGAACGCGTTGCCGCACGCGAGCGCGTTCGGGATCATCCACAGGGGGACCATGACCGGGAAGTTGAAGGGCGTGATTCCTGCCACGACACCCAGCGGCTGCTTGACCTCGTGGACGTCAACCCCCGTGGAGACCTGATGGGAGTGGCCTCCCTTGATGCAGCTGCGGGATGCCACAGGCGAACTCGACACAGTCCAGTCCCCGCGCGACCTCGCCGGCCGCGTCGCTGAGGACCTTGCCGTGCTCGGAGGTGATGGCGGCGGCGAGCGCGTCCTTGTGCTGGTCCACCAGCTGACGAAAGGCGAACAAGATCCGGGTGCGGGTGGCCAGGCTGCTGTGCCGCCAGTCAAGCCAGGCGTCCTTCGCTGCGGCCACGGCCTGGTCGACCTCGCCTGCGGAGGCAAGAGCCACCTCGGCCGTCTGCTCACCGCTGGCCGGGTCGAAGACCGGGGCCACCCGTGCGAAGGTCCCGGCCGACGTACCTGCGATGACGTGTCCGATGCGCTTCACGCGTTGCACTCCTCGATCGATCCAAACAGGACTTCGGTCCCGCCATGGTCGATCAGCGGGAGCAGGGATGCCTATGTACACAGTGTCCACCTCCTGACGTTGTCTCTCCGAACTGGACACCACCAAACCGGGCATCCGGCGCGGATGCCCAGCGGTCGACGCCGTGGCACGCCTAGGCTGGGGCGATGAGGAGAGCACACGGCTGGATCGCCGCGATCGGCGCCGGTGTGATGATGTGCGCGCTGACCGCCGGCGTCCAGGTCGGCGTCGTCAGCCCCAGCCTGGGCACCGCCGACCTGGCGATCAGCTCTCCGGAGCAGCAGCGCACCGTGACCGGCGACGGTTCGGGCACGTCCCTGCACCGAGCTGCGCGACCCCTGCACGGCAAGGTCATCGTGATCGATCCTGGCCATCAGCTCGGAAACGCGCGTCACCCCACCCAGGTCAACCGACTGGTCAACGCCGGCGGCTTCCGAAAGGCCTGCAACACGACCGGAACCGCCACCAACGGTGGATTTCCGGAAGCCACCTTCGCCTGGCGCGTCAGCCGTGTCCTGAAGCGGCAGCTCGAGACCCACGGCGCCACCGTGTACCTGACCCGGCACACCAACTCGCTGGACGACTGGGGTCCCTGCATCGACGTGCGCGGTCGCGCCGGCAACCGGGTGAACGCCGACGCCGTCGTCTCGGTGCACGGCGACGGGGCCGCGTCGGCCGTCCACGGCTTCTTCGTGATCCGTCCGGGCCTGCGTCGAGGCTGGACCGGCGACATCCTCAAGCCGTCGCAGCGCCTGGCCGCCCGGGTGAAGCGTGGCCTGGTCGCCTCCGGGGCCCGGGTGTCCAGCGCCTACGGCGGAGACGGCTACGACGTGCGCACCGACCTGGGGACCCTCAACTGGAGTGACGTCCCGATCGTGATGGTGGAGCTGGGCAACATGCGCAACCGGCTCGATGCCCGTCACATGACGTCTCCTCGCTACCGTTCACACGTGTACGCGCACGGCCTGCGGCGCGGCATCACGTCCTTCGTTCGTCGCTGACGCCGCCTCATCTGCTCGGCGTAGCGGATGTGGTCCTCTTGCACGATTTCGGACAACCGGCTGACTGCCACGATCGGTGTGCATGGAGGGGCTACGCGTCACAGCGCTCGGGCATGCCGGTTTGCGAATCGATGCTCCGGAGGTGCGGGTGCTCGCCGACCCCTGGATCAGTCCGGGTGGCGCGTTTCTCGGCTCCTGGTTTCCGTTTCCGGACAACGCCCACCTGACCACCGGCAGCTACCTCGACGCGGAGACCGTGGTGGTCTCTCACGAGCACCTGGACCACCTGGATCTGGGGCTGCTGGCCCGGCTCCGGCCCACGGTGCGGGTCGTCGTACCGCGGTATCCGTCGACGATCCTGCAGCGCCGTCTCCGCCAGGCGGGCATCCGGAACGTCACCGTGCTGGACGCCTGGCAACGATTTCCGCTGACTCGCGGGGGTGGAGTGGGACCGAACGACGCCTGGCTCACCGTGATCCCCGAGCGTTGCCCGATGAGCCATGACGCTGCGGTCCTGTTCCATGTGCAGGGTCGCGCGATCCTGCACGCCAACGATGCGCGGATCTCGCTCGCCCAGGTGCGTCGTGCCATCGAGGAAGTCGGTCGCCCGATCGACCTGATGGCCGTCCAGATGTCTGGCGCGTCCTGGCATCCGGTCTGCTACGAGTACCCGGCCGACCAGCTGGCCAAGATCTGCGACGAGAAGAGGATCGGGAAGTTCAAGGCAGTGACGAGGCTGGTGCGTTCGGTCGCTCCAGCGATGGTGATGCCGTACGCCGGACCGCCGTGCTTCTTGGACCCCACGCTGTTCCACCACAACGACATGGATCCCTCATCGGGCATCTTTCCCGACCAGGCAGCAGCCTTGGACTGGCTTCGGGAGCGACTGCCGCAGCAGCGCTCGGGCTACCTGCTGCCGGGGGAACGCTACGACCTGGACGTCGACAGCATCCGCACCGAAGCGCGGTGGGACGACTTCCGTGCCGACCGCTCCGTCGAGGGGCGACGTCGCTACCTCGAGGAGTACGTCGACCGGCGGGCTCCGGAGGTGCGCGAGGTGTGGGCGAGCCATCCTGAGATGGGGCCAGGGAGCGACCTCGGCGAACGCTTCGCCGTGCACATGAGCTCGCTCGGCACGATGTCGTCGTACTTCCTGGCCCGGATCGGCATCACCTTGCGGCTCGAGGTGACCGGTCCCGCCGGCGGCACCTGGGATGTCCGCATCGGGCCCGACCGGGTCGATGTCGACCTGGACGGTCGGTGCCCCGATCCCAACTACCGGCTTCGGCTGGACGGTCGCTGGCTGGACGGAGTCGTCAGCGGACGGACCCGGTGGGAGGAGCTCCTGCTCTCGCTGCGGTTCTCAGCCAGGCGTGAGCCCGACCACTACAACGACTACCTGGTTGGCCTTCTGAAGCACGCAGATCTGGCTGCCCTGCGAGCGATCGAGGACTTCGAGGTGAACCGTGACGTCACCGAGATGGTGACCGTGTACAGCGACACCGGCAGCCACCGGGTGGCGCGCTACTGTCCGCACGCCGGAGAGGACCTGTCCGAGACCGCTGTCGTCAAGGACGGTGTGCTGCGCTGCCTCGGCCACAACTTCGACTTCGACCTCACCACCGGCGAGTGCCTGAACGCCCGCTGCGACCCGCTCCCCGTCGCGGAGCACGAGGTCGTCGGCGCCTCCGTCTGACCCGGGCTGCCGCCGCCTCGGCGTCAGGCTGTTCCGCGGTTCGGCGGATGGATCGCCGGAACCGTGCGCTGGCCGTCGCGGATTCCCGCCACGAACAGTGCCGTCTGGACCCGGTACGACAGGGTCCGTAGCAGTGAGGGACGTGTCAGGTAGTCCAGATCCGCCGAGCAGCGCAGCGGCACCATCACGTCGCAGTACCAGTCCTCGACGTCCCAACCTGGCGGTGGTACGGCGGAGCGCTCGCGGTAGGCCAGCTGGGCCGGTCCGGTCAGCCCCGGACGAGCTTGCAGGACCAGCCGGCACGACTGCGGGTAGCGCGCGGCGAGCTCGGCGCTCTCCGGGCGCGGGCCGACCAGCGTCATCTGCCCGACCAGGACGTGCCACAGCTGGGGGAGCTCGTCCAGGGAGGTCCGCCGCAGCACCTTGCCGACCCGTGTGATCCGCACGTCGTTGGTCGCGGTCACGGCGGGACCCGCGGCCGAAGCGGTCATGCTGCGGAACTTGATCAACGCGAACGGGCGCCCGCCCTCCCCGAGCCGCTGCTGTCGGTACAGGACCGGCCTGCCCCCACTGACAAGCAGGCCACGGCGACGATGGCCATGACCGGCGTGGCGAGGACCAGGCCGAGCGAGGCGACCACGATGTCCAGGCACCGGCGGACCCGGCTGATCCGCAACATCTCCGGCGACAGCAGCAGCTGCTCACACGCCTCCTTGCGCGGACCCGGCACCATCCCAGTGGCGGGGCGGGTGCGCCGCCGCTGGGGGGTCAGCCGGCCGCGGCCGGAGGGGTGGGCAGTGGTGAGACCCATGATGACCTCCTGATCAGCCGCTGCCAGCGGCGACGAAGACGTTGTCGAAGACTTGGGCGACCCGGTCACAGGCGACCGACCACCGGCCGTCGAGCGTGCTCGGAGTCATGTGGGTGAACAGCGACGTGCCTCCGTCCCGCTCGGCGCGGAGTGCCTCCCACAGCGGGTTCGTCGCGTTGTCGTTCTCCAGCAGGCTGACCGTGCTCCCCTGGTAGGGCTGGCGCCAGGTCCAGATGTCCACGGCGACGGCCTGGTGGGACACCGGGATGGAGACGTACGTGCGCACGTCCGCGCTGGCCTGGTGGGCGGACCCTGCATAGCCGCCCGGCTGCGCCATCGCCTTGCGTGCTTGGAGCGTGGCCGCGCCGGCCAGGTCGGTGTCCTCGATGTAGGACCACGCCTCTTCCTGGGCAAGGTCGCGGTCCAGCCCCCAGGCCTCGTACGTCGCTGGGGCGAGAAGCCCTGTGCTGACGTCGACCACGTCGATGGTCCCGGAACGGAGGTAGTCGCGGACGGCAGCCGTCGTCGTCGCGGGGTGCTTCTCCGCCACGGCGTTCGCACAGCTCTGCGAGGCCGCGGAGTCACGCCACTGCAGGCAGCCGAGCTGCGGGACGATGAGATCCACGAGCAGCTTGGCGTCCGGTGCAGCTCCTGCGACCGCCTTGTCGACGGTCCTGAGAAACTCGTCGGCCTGCGCCTGCGACGTGATGCCGTCGTTGTAGCCGAGCTCGTCAGCGATCTTGAACCCGGCCACGCCGGGAACCCGGCCGAGGGTCGCCATCCGGTCGATGGCGGTGTCGAAGGCGTCCTGTCCGGCCAGCCAAGCAGCGACCAGGTCGATCTCGAACCACACCCGGACGCCGCGCTCCGTCAGCATGTGGGCCAGCCTCTGGTACGGGTCGGTCGTCGCAGCTGAGGTCGTGACCGACGTGGTCGGCGTCGTCACGGGCGTTGAGCTTCCCGGACCTGGGGTTGAAGTGAGGGCCGGTCGGCTGCTCGTCGTGCCTGGTGTGTTCGCGTCCGTGGCGGCCGAGAGCGGCCCTTCGAGGAACGACCACATCACGACGCCGAGCACCAGCAAGCCCACGACGAAGAGGGTGCGGTGACGGCGTCGTCACGGCACTGCCTCGACGACGCGACGAGGGTTGCTCTGCCCGCTCAGGCGACGACCGCTCAACTTGATGAGCATCGCGATCAAGATGACATCGGTGACCAGGTACGCCGCGGTCGAAGCGATCGCGGCACCCACGGCACCGTGCCGCGGGATGAGCAGCAGGTCGAGGACGACGGTGATGGCCAGCCCGACACTGAGCGCGCCGGAGTTGAGCCCCGGGCGACCTCGCCCGTACAGATAGCCGCTCGCGACACCGGACGCTCCGGCCAGGACGAGACCGGCGACGAGGATGTGGGCCGGCCTCACGGCTGCGTCGAACTCGTTGCCGTACAACAGGACGAGGACGGGTCCGGCCAGGACGAAGAGTGGGATCCCCGCCAGGGCCACCGCCAGCAGCGCCGGCACCAGCAAGCGACGGGCGCTCCGGGATGTCTCGGCCTCCCCGGCGCGCGCCAGCCGCGGATAGGTCACCCAGGTGAGCGCCACCCCAGGAAGCTTGAGCAGCTCGGCGTACTTGGAGGCGATGGCGTACGTGCCGAGCACGGCAGGCCCGGCGATCGCGCCCAGGATCGCGAAGTCGAGCCTCAAGTTGAGCAGCAGGACGACTCCACCGACCTGGCCACGCAAGCCGTACGAACAGATCTCCCGTCCCAGTCGCAGGTCGGGTCGGCCGATCCAGCCCCGACCTGCCGACATCGCACCGTAACGCTGCCAGCCCATCCCGCGAGCGACCCGGCGCCAGGCGTCGATTCCCACCACGACGTCGGCGAGGGCGAGGCCGACGAGGACGGCGGCGGTTCCGTCCAGTCCGAGTGCGAGGGCGCCGACGAAGAACGGGAGGAACGCAATCTCCTCAGCCGCGATCACGAAGTCCCCGCCGCGGCGGTCCTCGAGACCCTGGAGCGACGTCTTGCCGACGGTGAGGAACAGCTGGGTCGCCACGGTCAGTCCGGCTGCCGCGACGATCATCGTCGAGTCGTCGGGGAAGAACGCCGTGGCCATCACCGGCGTGAGGGCTAGCCAGCCGGCAGACCCGAGGACCGAGCCCGCCACCAGGATGGTCACGATCGTGGGCCACAGCGCCGTCCGGTCACGACGCGCCGCGGACAAGAAGTACGCGAGCGCTCCCGGCAGACCGGCGACTGCAAGCACGCCCACCAGTCCGGGGATGACGCGCAGCAGTGCGTACGCACCAACGGCGCTCGCCCCGCCAGTCCGCGCCACCACGATCGTGGACACGGTCAGCCCGAGCACGGCCAGCAGCCGCGCCACGACGTTGCTCGACACGGATCGCGCCATGTCGCTACGCAGCAGACCCTGGCGCCGCGACAGCGGCGGCTCGGTCACCGGACCGCTCATGACCGTGCCTCCCGCTCCTGGTGTCTTTGGGAGAGCTCGAGTGCGGCGAGCAGTCCCAGCCAGGTCCACAGGTGCCGGAAGTGGAGCACCTCGTAGAACAGCCCGGCGGTGGCCATCACCAAGCCGATCGAGATCAGGAACCACGGACAGGGCACGAGGGTGGAGACAGGCGGAGACAGACCGCTGCGGGACAGCCGCCCACACCGGACGGCGATGGCTCCGATCAGCATGATCAGGCCGACCGATCCCACGACCCCGCGCTCGAGCAGCGTTGCCAGATAGTCGTTGTGCGCCTCTTTGACGTAGGGCGCCTGGATCTCGTGCAAGGTCGCCTTCGTACGGGAGGGACCGTAGCCGGTCGCGTCGCCGCGCAGCCACAGCCGGACGCCCTCCCGAGCGATCGTGGCGCGCTGCTCGCCGGAGTGCCCGGAACGACCGACGGAGTCGCGAAGCAGCGGGATGCTCTCGGCCGCGCGCTGTTGCACCGACGCGACGTCGACGCGCGGGAGCACGAAGCCCAGGGCCAGCGTCATGCCCGTCGCGAGCACGCCGAACATCAGCGCAGCGGCCACAGCCTCTCCCCGCGAGAGGTACTTGAGGATGACGGCGGCGGACAAGCCGACCACCAGCGTGATCAGCGCACCGTTGGATCCGGTGAAGACGGCGGCCAGCAGGATGAAGAAGCATCCGACGAAGCGCACCACCGGGTGTTGTGGCCACCGGCATGCCCGCACCATGAAGAACGAGACGACCAGGTAGTTCCCGGCCAGGTTCGGGTCGGGGAAGGTGTACGCCGCACGGACGCCGTCCAACGGGCTGACACCGGCGATGACGTTGATGCCCGCGATGTACGCCAGCGCCATCACGACGGAGTAGATGCAGGCGGTGACGCACCACGAGTGCAGCCCAGCGGAGATGATCCGGGTGTCCCGCCACCCCAACGCGATCACGGCCGCCCAGACGAGCAGGAAGACGTCCTGCACGAGCACGAAGACGACCGATGCCGGTGCCAGCGCCAACCAGGCGCCCAGGGCACCTCCGGTCACGAGCAGACCGGCCCCGAGGGCGTAGGGCAGATGCAACGGGATGTGCTCCCGGGAGACCCACATGGCCGCCAGCACGATGGCTGCGGCAATCGCCAGGTCCGGCAGCCCGGTGTTGCCCGGCCCCGCCGGTACGAGGAAGGGCAGGAACGCCACGCCCATGCCGACGAACCGAGCGACCCAGTCGGACCGCCGCGCCACCTTGCGCTCGAACACCGGCGACGGGCGGGTGAGGAGAACGCTCATGTCCCCGGAGGCTGCGGATACAACGGCAGCGAACCGAGCAGCTCGAGGTGATCCACGCCGAACGTCTCGTCTCCAGCGGTGACCGCCACCTCCGCCAGGCCGATCAGCGCGACGTCGTACCACCGGGTCACAGGGAGCGCGAGCCGTCGCAGGTGCCGGGTCAGCTGGGTCCGAAGCAGCTGCGGATACCAGCCACGGCCGAGCAGTCCGTACGTGACTCCGCAACCGAAGCCGGAGCGCTTGAGTCCGGGGTGTCCGAAGACCCGATGGCCTGGCCGCGTATGACGGTCCAGGTAGAGCGAGTAGCTGAGCAGGAATCGCACCACGTCGGCGAGGGGCTGCCCGGCCACAGCTCCGTGCTCCCAGTCGACGACGCCGCTCACGCGGTCACGGTCGACAAGGATGTTGCCGAACCAGAAGTCACCGTGTACGGCGGTCCGGACCACGTTGAGCTGACCGAGCCGGGCCGCCGCCGGACGTACTCGCTCGAGGGCGGGTTCAAGGGCTGGGTGCCCGTGCCAGCGCTCAGCCAGCGAGCTCGTGATCTCGGTGGGCCAGGTGAACGTCCCCTCTCCGCACGTCGAGGCTTCCTGGAACTCGCTGAGCCAGCCCAACGCACGCTCGAAGTCGCGGCCGACGGCTCCGGCCCGAGAGGTGTGCGGCCACTGGTGGTACGCCACGCTCATCGGTGCGCCCGGCAGCGCGGTGGCCACCAACACGTGTCGACCCTCGATCTGCTGCGTCTCCACGTAGCGGGGGATGGTGGTCTCGATCGCGCCGAGCCGAAGGCGGCGGAGCTCGACCAGGAGCCGGCCCTCGCGGTTGACGCTCACGGCTGCTTGGTCGGTCATCGGGATCTTCACCGCAAGCGGACCCTTGCCGGCACTCGGCGTCACGACGAAGGTCACCTTGGCATCGGGGTCCTTCGACGCGCTGATCAGCACGCCCCGGGTGCGCTCGTCCGAGAGCAGCTGCTCGACGTCGCGTGGTCGCCACAGCGTACGGACGACAGTGGACGAAAAGGGCGTGCTCATGCCCGCCTCCCGACCATGACGCGCCCCGGCGCCAGCCCTGTCCAGGACCAGGGCGCCTTGGTCGCCATCTGTACGGCGAGGCGGGCCGGCAACGCCGCCCATGTCACGCCTGGGGGGACGGTCGCCACGTTGTTCCAGAAGTGGCTCACAGCCTCGGCCGAGTCGTCGATGACCACGATCGGTGCGGTGATGTTCGGAAGCACGATGAGCTCGCGCAGGATCTCCACGTCGGCATCGGCCGCCAACCGACGTAGGCGCCCGCGGCTCCCGATCCGCTCGTCGATCAGCACGACGTCACTTCCCGAGGGGAGCTTTCGCACCGAGCGCCAGCCCTCGTCCGCGGTGATGAACGGCGCCCCGGGCGGACACAGACAGCGCCAGCTCGCTCGTTCGGGAACCGTCAACGCCGTGCTGCGCGAAACCCTGACGATGCTCATGTCAGACCGCCGCGGCCAGCTGCGGAATCCATCGCGTACCCCCGTACACCTGGGTGAGCACAGCACCCAGCTCATGTGGTTCGTATCCGGTGACGGTTGCCCGGTGACCGTTGTCGGCCATCCGGGCCGCCGCGTCCGGGTTCTCCAGCAGGTAGGCCAGGGCAACTGCCGTCAACTCCGGCCGGCCAGGTGGTACCAGGAGCCCGGTTTCTCCTGGCACCACCAGGTCTGGCACGGAGTTGACGGCAGTGGCTATCACGGGAAGCCCGCAGCGCATGGCTTCCACGACCGCACACGGCAGCCCTTCGTAACGGCTCGTCATCGCGAACACGTCGAAAGCCGGCAGCAGCTCGGCCACGTCGTTGCGCTCCCCGACGAACCGGACGCGGTCGACGAGCCCGAGGTCTCGACAGCGGCGCTCGGCCGCGGAGCGGTCCGGACCGTCGCCGATCCAAACCCCGAGCGCGGTGGGGTCGGCGAGCTGACCGATCGCCGCCACGAAGTCCTCTGGCGCCTTCTGGAAGTCCAGCCGGCCGACCGTCCCGACGACGGGTGAGTCTGGTGGCAGGCCGAGACGGTCACGCGCAGCGCGCCGGGTCCGGGCGTTGACCGGGACGACGTGGGTGTCCACCACCGGCGTGATGGTGCGCAGGTGTTCGGGCCGAGCGAGACCGCGGCGCAGGGCCTCTGTTGCCACGCCGGCCCCGATCGCCAGGACCTCATCCGTGATCGTTGCCATCCGGCGCTCGATCGCGACGTACGCCGAGCGGCGCATCGCGGACTGGAACTGGTGGAAGGGGAAGCCGTGGTACGTGTGCACGACCCGACCGACCCCGCTGCGATGTGCGGCCAGCCGGCCCAACACCCCGGCCTTGGCACTGTGCGTGTGCACGACATCGAAACGCCGTTCGCTGCACACCTGGGTGAGCCGGTTGAGTGCGGCGCGGTCCGAGCGAGGCGAGATGGGCGACACCAGGGCCGGCACGAGGACGATCTCCATCCCGGCTGCCGACGCCTCGTCCAGCAGTCGCCCGCCCTCGCCGGTGACGATCGTGACGTGGAAGCGTTCAGGGTCCAACGCGGCAGCACCGCGCAGTGCAACGCCCCCTGCTCCCGCCATGAACCGAGTCACGATCTGGGCCACCTCGACCCGCCCTGTCGTGGTCATGACCGCGACCCCGCATCCACGGGCAGGTCGTCGAGACCGGCCAGCAACCGGGTCAGCCCGGGACCGGACTTGTCACCGAGCGAGAGCTCGTAGCTCGGCAGCCGTCGGGTGAACTCCGCTGCCGTGGACTCCACCGCCGGCACCACCGGGCCACGTCCGGTGGCCAGACCGAGGACGGACACCAGGGGCCAGAAACGGCGAAGCTCCCCGGCAGCGAACGTCCCGGCGACCAGGGCCCGCTGCGCCTGCTCGGGGCTGATCTGAGCGCAGACCCGGTTCAGGGGCTCCGCGGCGAACGACGATCACGACGTCTGGCTGCAGGAGAGCGTAGGACCGGTTGCCCCAGCTCACCTCCCGACGGTCGTGGGTGGTCTTGCGGCCCGACGCGGACGTGGCGAGTGCATCAGCGGGCGAGCTCTTCGACCGGCCGGCCCGCTTCGAACCGACATCCAGCCTGAGCGGCTCCGCCAGCCCAGCCGCCATGACGCCGTCGCAGAGCGCCAGGTTGTCGCACGTCGCCACGGCACCGCGATCGAGCTCGCGAGCTACCAGGGTCGACTTGCCCACCCCACCTGGCCCGGCGAGCATGAGCACCCGGTCGTCGACCCGGAGGACGGACACGTGCAGCGGCGCTTGCCCCGCAAGACACCCGGACCACAGGGCCGGGTAGTGCAGCAGCAGCTGGGATCTCAGGGCCTCGAAGCGAGCCCGCAGCACCCCGCGGCTGCCCGCTCGAAGAGGCTGGGGGTCCACCGCACCGCGATGTCCACCTGCTGGCCGGCGCAGCGAATGTGGTGGTCGAAACCTGATCTGCCCAGGTCGCGAATCACGACTGCCGACCCCGAGTCAGACCAGGCGCCACGCGTCACCGGCTCCCATCCCGACACGTCGAAGGGCCGTCGATCACCCTGGAACGTCACAGTGACGTCGGGCGTCGAGCCGTGGCGCTCCCCTGACGCACCGCGGTCGCCGGCCGAGCGGAGCAGCCCTCGACGGATCGGGTCGGGGAATCCGCGGAGCCGGACGAGTCGACCGGCCGTGACGACATCGGCGAAGCTTCTGTGGTCGGCCGGCTCGGACTGCACGGCCAGTTCAGGCCGTTCGGTCATGGCGTCGGCTCCTTCAGCGGCGCCGTACGCAGGAGGAACCTTCGCAGCTGCGAGCGCGCCCCGTGGTGGTACTCCACGATCCCCAGCAGCGGCCAGCGGCCGGCCGTGATGGTGTCCTGGGCGGTGTCCAGCGACTCGCGGACCAGACGTCGCGGCGACACCAGAACGACGCCGGCCGAGGGCTCGTCTGATTCCTGCAGCCCCGACAGCGAGGTGAACCGCACCGACCCCACGAGCGACGCCGGGTCCGGCAGGGTGGAGACGCCGGGTTGCTGTCGATCTTCTGTCGCCGTTCGAGCGGACGTGCCGCGGCTCGAGCCCGACGTCCCGGCGCTCGTCGACGCCCCATTGCGCGGCCGCCTTTCGTGCCGACGATCCGTTCTGCGCGACCATGGCGTCCGGCGAGTCGCTTGCGTATCGCTCCAGGTCGACGCGGGTGTACGCCCGCAGCCTGTGCACCAGACGCGGGACCACCGCGTCGGTCTGGTGCCCGGCCCCGAGCAGGATGACCGTGTCGCAGCCGTGGCGGCGGGCGGCGCGCGACACGACGGCATGGAGGTGACGCTCCCCGGCGGCCGTGGACCCGAGCAGTGGCACGTCGAGCAGGTGGCTCAACGACCGGGCATTCGGAACCGCAGGCCGAAGAGTCTCGACGGCGGCGGCCAGCATCAGGCCGACCACAAGACCGAGCACCAGGGCCAGCGCGGTCCGCGGCACCAGGGTCGAGGCCACCTTGGCCACGTCGGGCTGGTCGGCGTCCACCACGACAGCCCGGGTACGGGTCGCGTCAGAGACGGACAACGTGGCTCGCTGCTGGTAGAGGTTGTCCAACGTGGTCTCGACTGTTGTCAGCTCGCTGTTCAGTCGGTCCTGCTTGGCGACGGGTGCGTTGTCCAGCCGGACGGCGAGCCTCGTCCGCAGTGCGGCTGCGGCGGTGATCTGCCGGTCGAGCTCGGTGAGTGCTTGAGTGAAGCGTTGACGGTCGCCCTCGTTCATGAAGGTCGTGACGCGGGAGGCGAGGGCGGAGACGATGGCCGCGGCCGTCTTGGGGTTCTGCTCGCGCACCGTCAGCTCGACCACCGACGACTCTCCGAGCCGTTGCGCGGTGACCCTGTTCTCGGCGACCTCGCGTGGGTCGTCATCGACGCCGGCCGTGGTCAGTGCCTCGGAGACCAGACTTGGCGTCGTGGCCAGAGCGAGCACGCGCGAGCTGACTCCCTCAGCCTCGGTGGACGACATCGGAGGCGCTGGATCGACCTGGATCCGCACCGAAGCGTTCCATTGCGGAATGGTCCCCGAGGTGCTGTACACCATGATCCCCACGGGAATCAGCATGCAGACCAGCAACAGCAGCAGGTGACCTCGCACGATGCGTGCGAAGACCTCGTCGATTGTCATGTGTGCCCCTCTTGCGCTCCCCTTGTGTCGACCGTATGTGGCGATACCGGCCACGAAATCGGCCAAGGGGGTGACGCCGCCTACGTCGAATGGGTCAGTTGTGCGTCATCCCTACCTGCGGACCTGCAGCTTGTCCGATGCGGTGTCGACGAGTCCGACCGTGTCTTTCACCCAGATGCGGACGGTGTAGTTCCCGGTGTCGACGTACTGACAGGTGAACGTCGGAGACGTCCGCTCGCCTGTCGCCAGACCGTTACCGCAGTCGAACCGGTACGTCGCGATCGGTGAGTTGTCCACGCTGGTGGAGCGTTCACCGCTCACGGTGACCGACTGATACCTCTTGATCCGCGTGCTCGACAGGTCGATCACCGCGTTCGGCGGCACGTCAGCCAGGATCCGGACGGTGGTGCTCACGGTCCGGGTAAGACCGGCGGTGTCGCGCACGGTGGTCGAGGCCGAGTACGTCCCCGCCGCGGTGTACGAACAGCTGAACGTCGGCGAAGCCTCGGAACCACGCGACTGACCGTTGCCACAGTCGAACGCGTAGCCCGCGATCGGCGTGTTGTCCGTGTCCGTCGAGCCGGAGGCGCTCAACGTGACCACCTGAGGCACGTACGCCTGGGACGGACTCGCGGTGATCCGGGCGGTTGGTGGCTGGTCGGCCTGGATGCTCACGCTCACAGTCGCCGTGGCGGTGAGACCTGCCGTGTCACGCACCGTGGTCGAGGCTGAGTACGTCCCCGCCGCGGTGTAGGAACAGCTGAACGTCGCCGAGGCCTGCGACCCCCGGGTCTGGCCGTTGCCGCAGTCGAACGCGAACCCCGCGATCGGGGTCTTGTCGGTGTCGGTCGACGCCGAGGCGTCCAACGTCACAGCCTGGGGTGCCCAGCCCTGGGTCGGCGACGCCGAGAGCCGCGCGACCGGCGGCGAGTCACCTGTGATCGTCACGGACCGGCTCACCGAGTCCTGTTGACCACTGCTGTCCGTCACCGACACGGTGATCGCGAAGGTGCCGCCGGCCGGGTAGGTGCACTGAGACTGAGCACCGGTGGCCGACGTACCGTTTCCGCAGTCGACCCGGAACGACGTGAGCGGGGCGCCGAGCGGCGCCGAGGCACGTGCGTCGACGTCGATCTGCTGAGGCGCCAGACCGCTGCTCGCGGACAGAGTCATCCTGGCCACGGGCCCGGAGAACTCCAGGGCACCGAGGTCTGCGTAGGGAGGCGCACCGGAGCCTGTGTCGGGCACGCCCGGATGGTCGACCGGGGATGCGCCGTTGCGGTCCGCGGCGATCCATCCGGCCGGACGGGCGTCGGCGGCGTCGATGGCCGGCGAACCCCCTGTCAGCCGGAGGTCACGCCCAGCCAGGTCAGCGAACTGAGGAGCCTGTGCAAGCCCGGCCGGCTCCTGTCCGGAGACGGCCTGGAAGCCGGCGAGCGTCGTGTAGGGCTGCGACGACCACTCGAACAGGGTGCCTCCTGAGGACTGGAACACCAGATCCCGGTCCAGGCTGATGCCGGGCTCTGACGACTCGTCGATCCGGATCTCACCGATCGTGCGGGTGCTACCGACGGCGTTGTTCATCGCGATGTTGTCCCGGAGCAGCGCTCCGCTGGAGCCACCCTCGAGGTTGATCCCCGCCGTCTGGTTGCCGACCACGGTGTTGGACAACACGACGGATCCGGCCGCTGACGAATTGTCGATCCCGTGGTCGCCGTTGTCGTAGGACAGGTTGCGACGGATCACGGTGCCGGTCGATCCGGTGTAGGCCTCGATGCCGGAGTCGTCGTTCCCGTGCGTGGTGCTGCGTTCGACGACACAGTCGACGGACCCCTGGCTGACGTCGATGCCGGTCGCCACCCGGCTGCCGGGGCGCACGTTCGCGTACGAGTCCACATCGCTCACGACGACCCGGCGGCTGCTCTGCAAGGAGACTCCGTGGAAGCCGTTGTCGTGCGAGACGGACGCGCTCAGGCTGCTGTCGGCACTGTCGAAGAAGCGCGCGCCGGTCGAGGCGTTGTCCTGGGTCATCAGATGGTCGACGGACACCCGAGTCGAGCTGTCGACGGTCAGACCGTGACTCCCGCCCTGCGACACGGTCAGGTTGCTGATGGTCGTGCGATCGACCCTGTCCAGATAGACCGGCGTCAAGTTCTGCTGGCGCACGGAGAAGCCGTCGATCACGACGTTGTCGACCTGCCTCACGAGGAAGCCGAAGTTGAGCGATCCTGCGGCGACCGTGTGGCCCGACGCCGGGTTGGCGCCACCGATGTCGACGTACAGCATCGATCCAGCCGCGTCGTAGTACCAGCTTCCCGCCGTGGTGGCGGTCGCGCTCGGCGCCTGCGCCAGCCGCTTGCCGTCCAGGAAGACCTGTGTCGGCGTCGACACGGGCGAGTAGGAGTGGCGCCACGCCGAGCTGGTCGTCGCCGTCCAGCCGGCCCCGTCCGACACGTCCTTCGAACCGAGCACGACCGTGTTGGACGACGTGGCTCGGTAGGTCACCGGCGCCGCGGGCGTCCCACCGGCCGTGAGGCGCACCTGCTCCCGGTAGGCGCCCTGGCCGACCAGGACCGTGTCGCCGGCCAGCGCCACCTTGGCAGCCGCACTGATGCTGCAGAAGGGCGTCGCGACGGTTCCGGGACCGGAGTCACTGCACGCCGCCGAGGTCTGCTCGACCCGATAGGTCACCAGCGGCCGAGCGGTGACGACCTCTTGACCGGTCGCGGTGGCCGAGGCTCCTCCGTCGGACACCCGGACGCTGATGTCATAGGTCCCGACTGTGTCGAAGACGTGCGTCGCCGTCGCCGCCGACTGTGGCCCCACGACGGTTCCGTCGCCGAAGTCGAACGTGTAGGAGACGATTCCCGTGCTGTCAGAGTCACTCGAACCGCTGGCGTCAGCAGTGACGACCCTGCCGGGGGGAGCCGCGATGGTCGGCGGATTGACGATGAGGGCTGCGATCGGCGGGTAGTCCTGGCTTCCCGCAGGTGCCGGCTGCTCGTACGCACCCAGGTCGGCGTAGGTCGGCGATCCCACGCCGCGGTCGGCGATGTTCGGGTCGTCGACCGGAGAGTTTCCGAGCAGGTCGACAGGGTCGAATCCGGTCACCGTTGCGTCCGCCGCGTCAACGGCAGGCGAGCCGGGAACCAGCCGGAAGTCGTTGGCGTCGACGTCGACGAACCCTGGAGCCTTGGAGAGGCCGTGAGACTCCTGTCCGGTGGCGGCGGCGAACTCAGGCAAGGTCGCATACACCACTGAACCGACCCTGACCTCCGGCTGCGGAGTGGTGTTGTACGCGAGGTCGTGGTCAGCGGTGAAACCACTGACCGATCCCGGATCGACGTACAGGTCGTACTCATTGGTCGCCAGACCGTTGTCGACCAGGATGTTGTTGGCCAAGGTGGCACCTGTCGAGGTGCCCTCGACGGAGATACCGTCGCGGCGGTTCTTGTAGGCGGTGTTGCCGATGTACCGGGCGTTGACGGCGTTGAGGGTGTCGAATCCGTGGTCGCCGTTGCGGTAGCTGACGTTGCGCACGACCAAGGCTCGTGCCGAGCTCGAGTAGACCTGCACACCGGAGTCTTCGTTGTCGTGCGCGATGTTGCCGCGGATGAGGGCGTCCGGACTGCTGGTGTTCACGTCGATGCCCACCGCCGTCGCGTTGGGGTTGAGCGACACGTTGCCGAACACGGTGTTGCCCACGATCGACGTCGAGGGCGACGTGGACAACCCGATGCCGTGCAGACCGTTGTCGTGGCTGGTCGAGCCGGAGACCACGGTCCCGGTCGAGGCGGCCACCCGGATGCCGGTCGACAAAGCCTTGCTCACGTCTGCGCGACGGATCACCACGCCGGCGAGCGAGCCGTCGACCAGCACACCGTTGCTCGCTGACTTCACCGACGTCACGTCCTGCACCGTGACGGCGGTCGAGGAGAAGACGCGGAAGCCGGCGAAGTTCTGTCCGCGAGCCTCGAAGCCGCTGACGACGACGTCGTGCCGCGAGGCGACGTTGACACCGTACGACTGGGCACCCGCTTCGACCGTGTGCCCGACCGCGGGATTGGCTCCGCCGATGTCGACGTACAGCACCTTTGCCGTGGCGTCGAAGAAGTAGCTCCCGTTCGTGGTGGTGGTCGCGGATCCGGCTGCGGTCAGCCGTTGGTCATCCAGCAACACCTGCCGCGGGTTGGAGGGCGGGGCATACGGACGGCTCCACGCCGTCGTGCCCGTCGAGGTCCACCCCGCCGCGTCGTTGAGCGCATTCGTCCCGAGCAGGATGACGCCCGGGGCCGTGCCGGAGATCCGCACCGGGTCGGAGGCAGTGCCGGACCCGGCGACGGTGACCTGCTCGCGGTAGGTGCCAGGTGAGACCAGCACGGTGTCACCGGCGTTGACGGCCTTCTTCGCGCCCGCGCTGATCGTGCAGAACGGCGTGGCCTGGGTCCCTGCCCCCGTGTCCGTGCACACGGCGGACTGGTTGTCGACGTACCACGTCGAGCCGACCGCGGACGCGGGCAGGGCCGGCAACGCCACGACGGCGCCGAGGGCGAAGAGGGATGCAGACAGGCCGACTCGGCCGGTGCGTCGGGCGGGATGAACGGTCATCAAGGCTCCTTGAATCGGGCGCTTAGTGCAGGACTGCGATCGGGCGCATCCGAGCGACTGGGCGCACCAGGCCGTTGCGAGCCAGGACGGACAGGGCGGCATTCACACCTTGGTCGTCGTAGTGGTCCGCCAGCGTGGGCGCGCCGTCGTCGTAGCGGTATCGCTGGGTCTGGTGCCGTCCGGGGTCCGGACCGGACACGCCGCGCCGCACCAGGTCGGAGACCACGGACCCTGCCCCGTGGCACGCCGAGTGCAGACTCGCGGCGGCCTGGTCCCCGGCGACGCCGAGGTATGACGACGTGCGATGCGTCCCGGGGAGGAGGACAGCCTGGCCCGTCTCGGCGAACGTGGTGCCCTCCCGCATCCGGTCTCGCGGGTAGGCGCGGCAGGCGTTGTGGCGGTGCACGACGGCGGTCTCGGAACCGACCTGCTCTTCGTAGACGCTGTTGTGAGGTGAGTCGACGACGAGGCGCCCGACAGCACCACCGAACGTTTCCTGGGCCAGCCGACGAAGCGTTGCGTACGTGGCGACCCGGAAGGCGAACCCGTAGTTCATCGCGGCGGCGTTGGCGAGCATCAGCCGTTGCCCCTCGTCGCTCTTCAGGTCCACAGGCGGGCAGCCGTCGGTGAAGTACAGACCAAGGCGCGTACGCAGCTCGGCCAGTGATCGGGCCGTCCGGAGGTGGAACCACGGCTTGAGGACCGAGTTGACCGCCTTGATCTGCCGTGGATAGTCCTTGCGACGGCCGAACATCCGACCGATCTCGCCGGTGAAGACGCCACCGCCACCGTGGTACTGGATGGTCAGCTGCCCGCGTCGCACGCCCAAAGCTCGCGCGGTCGGCTCGTCGAGGACCTCCTCCACCCGCTGCAGCTCCACGAAGTGGTTGGACGGGCCGACCGTCCCGAAGCGGAATCCCGCCAGCCACGCGGCCAGCAGGGGAAACTCGGCCTTCAGTCTCGCGACGCCGCCGTACTGCTCGAGGTCGATGCGCCCGGACTCCTCGATCCGCTCAAGGTCCTCCTGTGGCGCGTCAAACCGATCTGCGGCGAAGTCTGCCCCCTCATCCGCAGCCCGGAACACCTCCTTGACCGTGAGGTCACGTCGACCCCGCGTCGGGTACGGGTAGTGCTCTCGCACCGCCCGCATGAAGGTGTCGACCGCTGCCGGCTCGGGCGGCTCGCAGTCGACAGAGATCAGCGCCATGCCGCAGTTGACCGAGGAGCCGGTCAACGTCGGGCGGATGGTGCCGCGCGTCGCGACCGCCACGCTCGATGGCAGCTCCATCTTCGACTTGTGGTGAAAGTCAGGCAGAACCACCGGGCGCGGCGGCCAGGTCCGCGCCCTCGACGCGACTTCTCAACGCCGCCAGCACCCGGGGATCAGCCGGCAGGAGCGTAGAGTCATCGAACACCAGGGGGGGCTCCGGTGTGCCGTCGAGGACGCGGACGGTTTGGGCCCCGAGCGATGCGTGATTGGTCATGAGTGATCCATCCGATTCGTCGTCATCAGTAGTCGTCGGGGTAGGGCGCCAGGGCTGCGAGAGCAGGCTCGAGGCGAGCGGTTGGGCGGTACTCCGGGACCAGGAGGCGCAGGTGCTCCACCACCTCGTCCGGGCGGTTGTGCTGGGCTGCGTCGTACAAGTCGTGGAGCCGGGACCGGAAACCAGGGCACGTCGCTGCGGGGACAGTCTTCGAGATCCGTGGATGTTCGGTGTCCAACCGCTGCTCACCGTCGCCCCAGAGCTCTTCCTCGAGCTTCTCGCCGGCCCGCAGCCCGGTGAAGCGGAAGTCGACGTTGTCGACGTTCAGCAGGTCGGCGAAGTTGCGAACCAGATCCACGATCTTGACGGGGTCCCCCATGTCGAGGATGTAGGTCCCTTGGCCATCACTCATCCGGGCGGCCTCCAGAACGAGACCGACGGCCTCCTCGATGGTCATGAAGAAGCGCGTGACGTCGGGGTGGGTGACCGTGACGGCGGCACCTGCTGCGAGCTGTTCACGAAGCACGTGCAGCAACGACCCGCGGCTTCCCAGCACATTTCCGAACCTGACCGCGCACAGGCTGGTCGCTGACGACTGATAGCTGGTGAGGACCATCTCGGCCAGTCGCTTCGTGGCGCCGAGCACCGACGACGGGTTGGCCGCCTTGTCGGTGGAGATGAGCACGAACTTCTCGACGTCGTGCTCGATCGCCGCCCGGACCAGGTTTTCGGTACCCGCGACGTTGGACTTGACGCCCTCACAGGGATGCCACTCGAGCACGGGCAGGTGTTTCAGAGCCGCTGCATGGAAGACGATCTCAGGACGATGGTCGCGGAAGATCTGGTGGAGGCGTTCGGTGTCGCGAATGTCGGCGACCACGATCGACGCCGTGTCGAGCATTGCCTCACCCCACAGGTCGAGCTGCAGCCGGTGCAGGTTGGACTCGTCGTGGTCGACCATGACCAACGACTCGGGCTGGAAGCCATGGATCTGACGGCACAGCTCGCTTCCGATCGACCCTCCTGCTCCCGTCACCAACACCCGCTTCCCTGCGAGGACCGACGCCACGCTGCGGCTCGCCACGTGCATCTCGTGGCGTCCGATCAGGGCACCGATGTGGAGGGCTCGGAGGTCGCTGCCGGCGATCTCTCGGGTGAGGGCGGCCAGAAAGGGGGGCAGGTGCCGGACGCTCACGCCGCAGGCGGCCGCCCGGATAGCGATCTTGCGTACCTCCTGCGACGACATCGAGGGGATCGCGATCAGCACGACGTCCGCCCGGCACAGCTCGATCACCTCCGACAACTCGTCCAACGTTCCGACGACGGGAAGCCCCGACACGTACTCGTGCTGCTTCATCACGTCGTCGTCCACGAATCCGATCGGTTCCAGACCGAAGGACGTCACCCGAGCGAGGTCGTTGGCCAACGCGGCACCGGCTGAGCCGGCGCCCACGATCACGGCGCGCTGCCGTTCGTGACGTTGTCGGGGGATCGTGACGGTCTTCTCTGTCATGGCTTTGCCCTTCGTGACTCCGGGGACTCGAGAATCTCCAGCAGCGCGTCGCACACCTGATCGACCTGCGCATGCGTCAGGCGCGGGTACAACGGCAGCGACAGCAGCTGGGGGAAGATCGCTTCTGCTCCGTGGAGCCCACCCGCAGGGATCTCCACGACGTCCTGGAAGTAGCTCAACTGGTGGATCGGAATGAAATGCACGGACGTACCGATCCCTCGCTCCGCGAGCCGGGTGATGACGTCGTCGCGCTGCACCGGCGCCTGCGGTCGCACCTTCACCGTGTACAGGTGCCAGGCGTGCTGGTCATCGTCGTGCTGCAGAGGTCGCGGGAGTCCCAGGAGCGGGCAGCCGGACAGGCGGTCGTCGTAGTGCGCGGCGAGCAGCCGCCGCTGAACCTGCCACTGAGGAAAGGAGGACAGCTGCGCCCGACCCATGGCGGCCTGGATGTCGGTCATGTTCGCCTTGAGCCCGCGGACCGACACGTCGTACTGCCACGATCCTCCGGGCAGGTAGCGGCGCCAGGCGTCGGCCGACATGCCGTGCAGGCGTGCTCTGCGAAGCCAGTCCGCACGCTCGTGGCTGTCGGTGACCACCATTCCGCCCTCGCCGATGGGCAGGTTCTTGGTGGCGTAGAAGCTGAAGCAGGTGGCGCCGGAGATCGAGCCGACGTGCCTGCCGCGCAAGCGTGTCCCCAACGCGTGTGCTGCGTCCTCCACCACGTGGGTCAGCGGGAGCCCGGCGGCGTCAGCCAGGGCCACCACGTCACAGGGTGCGCCGGCCAGGTGCACGACCATGAGGGCCTGCGCCCCTCCACAACCTGCGGCAGCCTTGGCGGTGAGCTGCGGCGTCGGCATCCCCGTCTCCGGGTCGACGTCGATGAGGACCGGTTGCAGTCCGGCGTGGGCGACGGCGTGGACGGCGCCGCAGAATGTCACGCTGGGCACCAGGACCCGGGATCCCTTCGGAAGCTGCAGGGAGCTCAAGGCGAGCTCCAGGGCGGCGGTGCACGACGAGACGGCGACGGCATGGGCTGCCCCGACCAGGTCAGCGAACTCCTGCTCGAAGGCCGCAACCTGGCGGCCGGTCGTCACCCATCCGGATGACATCACACGAGAGGCCTCGGCGATCGCCTGCGGCGTGATGAAGCAGTCGGCGAAGGCCACGTCCGTGCGGACCGGGGCAGCCACGTGCCTGCCAACGCGTTCTTGCAGCATGTCGCCCCCCTCTGGGCTGGTTCTCCTTGAATCTAAGGAGAACGGAGGAGTTGCGACCCCTTCGCCGGTACGAGTTCGGCTACGTCATTCAGACCAGCCAGGATGACCCTGGTGGTCCCCCTCGCCCATGAACTTGGACCCGGAGTCTGGCTCAGCCGGCGTGACGCCCGCGTCCCGGGCCAGCGCAACCAACGCCAACGTCGAGTGAACCTCGGCACGTCGGAGGATGTTCTGCACGTGGGTCCTGATGGTGTTCGGAGACAGGAACAGATGCGCAGCGATCTCGCGCCGGGTCATCCCGGCCACCAGGCAACGCAGCACCTGCAGCTCGCGCTCCGAGAGGTCATCGACGAACGTCGGTTCCTCGGCGGTTGCCTTGTCGTCGATGAGCCGTCGCAGCACGGGAAGCAAGACGTCTTCAGGAAGGTAGCCGCGGCCCAGTCGGACCTTGTCGACGGCGGCGACGAGCGTCGCGATCGGGCTGTCCTTGGCGACCCATCCCAGGGCACCGGCATCCAGGCTGTGCACGATCTGATCGATGTCCTTCACCCCGGACACGATCAGCGCAGGTGGGCGGGGTATGCCGGCGGGGGTGTCGGTGAGGAGATCCAATCCGTTCTCCTGGTCCAGATGCAGGTCCAGGAGAACGACATCGTGCTCCGACTGCCTGAGCACCGCCCGCGCCATGTCGAGGGTGAACGCCACATCGACGGACTGCACGGCTTCGTGAGCGGTCAGCAACGCTGCGAGCGCCTCGGCGAAGGCGCGGTGGTCATCGACGATGAGCAGTCGCGCCGGAGGCCTCGTCGCGGTGGCGTTGGCGGCCACGGGCTAGGCCGAGGCGTAATGCTTGGGGTCAGTGCCCGAGGTCAGGTCACGATGGGCGAGGGCAATCTGCACGGCCTTCGTCCGTCGATGGACTCCCAGCTTGCCGAGAACGCCCTGGACGTGGGTCCTGACAGTGTTTTCCGACACCCCGAGAGAGCCGGCCATGCCTCCTGTGTCCAGCCCGTCGACGATCATGTCGAGTACCTCGCGCTCACGCTGCGTCAGCAGATCCATGGGGGCGCTTTGTCGTCGCGGCACCGTCCGTCGAAGTCCTTCGACCACGGACTCTCCTGCGGCAACGCGTGCAATGGCTGCGTCGATGACCTCGATCGGGCAGGTCTTGTTGACCACACCATCGACCAGTCCTGAGTCGAGAGCAGCCCAGACGTCGCCCTCCCCACTCCCGGTCAACAGCATGATCGGAATGTCCGGAACCGCCTCGCGGAGCATGGCTGCCGCCTCCAAGCCGGACGAGGTCCGGAACGACACGTCCAGCACACAAACCTCGGGGCGCTCGCGTTGGACGACCGCGAGCACCTCGGCCGGGTCGTCCACGGTGGCGAGCACCTTCTGTCCCCTGGCCTCGAGAGCCCACTGCAGCGCTTCGAGGAACATGGCGTGGTCATCGCAGAGCACGACGGTCATCCGTCGATCCCCTCCACTCCTGAAGGAAGCCGAAGTCGGACGAGCGTGCCGGCCCCGCGCTCGGAGCTGACCTCGAGATGTCCCCGCTGGGCCCGCAGTGCGTCTGCCACGATCGTCAGCCCGCGCCCGAGTCCGGGGGGAATCGATCCGAAGCCGGCGCCGTCGTCCTCGATCTCGACGACCACGTCGTCACCGTCGTGGCTGATCCTGACGATCACCTGACCCTGGTCACCGGCGGCCCGCGCGGCATTGTCCATCACGTTGGCGAGAACACGTCGTACGAGCACCGGATCGCCGTACATCTGAGTGCCCACATCCGTGTCCGCGACGCGGAGGACACGCACACCGTGGGTGACCGTGACCACCTCGGCAAGGTCCTGGACGATCTCGTCGAGGTCCAACAACCACCAGCGCGGCTCGTCCTCACCCAACTCAGCGGCCAGCAGCATGTCGATGCTGCGGAACTGGGTATGGATCATCTGCATGCGCTTGGATGCCAGCTCGTCAGAGCCGACATCGTTGCTCGCCGACGACAGAAGAAGTCCGGCCGCCACACTCTGCCGGATGTCGTGACACAACCCCACCAGCACGGCGCGGTCCCCCTCGGACGCACCAATACTTCTCCCGGATTCCCGCCCCATGCTCAACCTCTAACTTGGTTAATCGCATAGGAGAAGGCATGCGTAGGCGCTGATACGCCTTCCCCTCCCCCAACACATCTGGCCCCAAACCGATGGGTCGAACCGGGTGAGCGATCCATCGGCTTCAGTCCATCGCTGGACTACCTCCTACGTTGTATCACCGGATTCGGCTGAGTGTCCAGGAAAGCCCACCCTTTGGTCAGCTGGTGGTCGTCTCGCTCGACTCCAAGGTGGCGCGTGCCGACTCCAGCCGCGCCACCGGCACGCGGAACGGGGAACACGAGACGTAGTCGAGCAGGATCTTCTCGAAGAAGTGGATCGAGGCGGGGTCTCCTCCGTGCTCACCGCAGACGCCCAGCACGAGGTCGGGCCGGGTCTCCTTGCCCTCCCAGGCGGCGACCGAGACGATCCTGCCGACGCCGTCGACGTCGAGCGTCTCGAAGGGACTGACGTGGAAGATGCCCTTCGTCGATGTAGTGCGGGAAGAACTCCGACTCGACGTCGTCGCGGGAGAAGCCCCAGGTCGTCTGCGTCATGTCGTTGGTGCCGAAGGAGAAGAACTCCGCCTCGTTCGCGATCTCGTGCGCGGTCATCGCCGCACGCGGCAGCTCGATCATCGTGCCGATGGCGAAGGACAGGTCCAGGCCGACCTCCTGGCCCACCTCGGCGATCGTCTGCTCCGCCTGCGCGCGGATGATCGCCAGCTCCCGGACGTCGGCCACCAACGGCACCATGATCTCCGGGTGCGGGTGCTTACCGGCCTTCAGCAGCTGCGCCGCGGCCTCAGCGATCGCCCGGACCTGCAGGAGGAACAGTCCCGGGACGACCAGGCCGAGACGGACCCCGCGCATCCCGAGCATCGGGTTCTGCTCATGGTGTCGCTGGACCTCCTTGAGCAGCTCAGAAGCCTTCTCGTCGGGCTCGCCGAGCGCCTCGGCGACGGCCACCTTGACCGAGAGCTCCGTCAGGTCGGGCAGGAACTCGTGCAGGGGCGGATCAAGCAGGCGAACGACAACCGGAAGCCCATCCATCGCCTCGAAGATGCCGAGGAAGTCATCACGCTGCAGCGGCAGCAGCTCCTCCAGCGCCTTCTCACGTTGCTCGTCCGTACGTGACAAGATGACCCGCTCGACGATCCGGCGACGCGAACCCGAGGAACATGTGCTCGGTCCGGCACAGGCCGATCCCCTCGGCGCCGAAGTCGCGGGCTCGCTGCGCGTCCTCGGGATTGTCGGCATTGGCCCGCACGCCCATCCGCCGGGTCTGGTCGGCATGCTCCATCACGGCAGTGACCGCTGCGACGAGCTCGGCATCCTCACTGTCCTTCCGGCGACTGCCCGCTGTCGCCGTGCTCGGCGAGCAGAGCCTCCGACCACGACGCTCTCGGCGACGGGCACCGCGCCGGCGAAGACCTCACCGGTCGAGCCGTCGATCGAGATCACGTCACCCTCGGAGAACTTGTGTCCGTCGGGCGTGGTGACCTGACGTTGCCGCGGGTCGACCCGCAAAGCCTCGACTCCCACGACGCAGGTACGGCCCATGCCCGCGGGCCACGACCGCCGCATGTGACGTCTTGCCCCCGCGGCTGGTCAGCACGCCCCGCGCGGCGATCATCCCGCGGAGGTCGTCGGGGTTGGTCTCCCGGCGTACCAGGATGACGTCGTCGCCCTTGGACGCCCACGCGACGGCCGTGGCGGAGTCGAAGGCGGCCTTGCCGACCGCGGCGCCCGGGCTCGCCGCCATGCCCTTGGCGATCTGGTTCAGCTCACCGCTCTTGTCGAACTGCGGGAACATCAGGTTGGCCAGCTGGTCGCCGGTGACGCGGCGCAGCGCCTCGTCCATGTCGATCAGCCCTTCGTCCACGAACTGCGATGGCGACCCGGAACGCCGCCGCAGCCGTGCGCTTGCCGACTCTGGTCTGCAACATCCAGAGCTTGCCGCGCTCCACGGTGAACTCGATGTCGCACATGTCGGTGTAGTGCCGCTCGAGCGTGGCCATGATGTCCAGCAGCTCGTCGTACGACTTCTTGTCCGTCTCACCGAGCGCCGTCAGCGGAAGGGTGTTGCGGATCCCCGCGACGACGTCCTCGCCCTGGGCGTTGGGCAGGTAGTCGCCGTAGACGCCCTGGTGACCCGATGCCGGGTCGCGGGTGAAGCAGACGCCGGTCCCCGAGTCGTCGCCGAGGTTGCCGAAGACCATCGAGCAGATGTTGACCGCGGTGCCCAGGTCGTCGGGGATCTTCTCCTGACGCCGGTAGACCTTGGCCCGGTCGGTGTTCCACGACGAGAAGACCGCCAGCACCGCCTGGTCGAGCTGATCACGGGGATTCTGCGGGAAGTCCTCCCCGGTGTGCTTCTTGATGATCACCTTGTAGCGCGCGACCAGCTCTTCGAAGTCCTCGGAGTTCAGCTCGAGGTCGGTCTCGACCTCCCGCCGCTCCTTCAGCGCGTCGAGGTCCTCGTCGAAGGCCGACCTCTCGATGTCGAGAACGGTCGCCCCGAACATCGCCAGCAGGCGGCGATAGGAGTCCCAGGCGAAGCGTTCGCTGCCGGAGATCTTTGCCAGGCCGCGCACCGACTCGTCGTTGAGCCCGATGTTGAGCACGGTCTCCATCATCCCCGGCATCGAGAACTTGGCGCCTGACCGGACCGAGACCAGCAGCGGGTCGTCGGCCTGGCCCAGGGTGCGTCCCATCGTCTCCTCGAGCCGCGCAAGGTGCTCGTCGACCTCCGCGGCGAGCTCGGCGGGCTGTTCGCCCTGCTCGAGATACGCCCTGCAGGCGTCGGTCGTGATCGTGAATCCGGGCGGGACGGGGAGTCCCAGATTCGTCATCTCGGCGAGGTTCGCACCTTTGCCACCCAGCAGATCCTTCTGGCTCGCGCTGCCTTCGTGAAAGTCGTACACGTATCGCGTCATGACGCGCTCCTCGGTGTTGTCCACTGGCTGGCTTGGCTTGCCCTCATCTTGCACCGATCGATGCGGGACCGAAACTCTGCGGCGGGGATCGCTCCGGAGGTCGTGGCCGGTGACGTAGGCTCGCTCCACCAACCGCACGGCTCGTCCGTGCCAGCCAGGGAGGGACCGCGTGGCGAGGAAGACCTGGGTCACGATCATCGGCTGGGTGCTGGTGATCGGCGGCATCATCTTGATGCCCCTGCCGGGCCCCGGCCTGCTCATCTTGATGTCCGGCCTCGTGGTGCTCTCGCAGGAGTACGAGTGGGCCGAGAAACGGCTCGAGCCGGTGAAGAAGCGGGCGATCGAGGGTGCGAAGGACAGCGTCGCGACGTACCCGCGGATTCTCCTCGCGGCGACGTCGGCCAGCGCGATCATCGCGTTCGGCGCCTGGTGGTGGACCGACCCCGACATTCCGGAGTTCTGGATCTTCGGTCCGAAGATCCCCTACGGACTCGGTGGCTGGGCGACCGGCTCGACCATCATCCTCTCGGGCCTGATCGCCTGGGGAATCCTGGTCTACTCGATCAAGGTCTACCGCTCTGAAGCCGTCGCCGAGCGCCAAGACTCCTGACCCTGGTGGTTTGCCTAGTGATCTATTCAAAAGGCTTGTGATCTAGGCAAACCCGCCTTGCACACAGTGGTTCTGCCTTGCAGACCCTCCGGCCAAGCGTCGTTCACGGGACCTGGGCCGACCGTCGTACGCCGGTCAGGCCGCTGGGACGGAACTGCCGCGGACCCATAGGCTGGAGCCATGAGCTCTCACTTCGACGTCGTCGTGCTGGGCGCGGGTCCCGGCGGGTACGTCGCCGCCATCCGCGCCGCCCAGCTGGGCAAGAAGACCGCCATCATCGAGGAGAAGTACTGGGGCGGTGTCTGCCTCAACGTCGGGTGCATCCCGTCCAAAGCCCTGCTCCGGAACGCCGAGCTGGCGCACATCTTCAACGCCGAGGCCAAGACGTTCGGGATCTCCGGAGACGTGACGTTCGACTTCGGGGCGGCCTACCAACGCAGCCGCAAGGTCGCCGACGGGCGCGTCAAGGGCGTGCACTACCTGATGAAGAAGAACGACATCACCGAGCTCGAGGGGCACGCGACCTTCAGCGACGCCACGACCCTCCAGGTCGCACGCGAGGGTGGCGACGACGAGACGGTCACGTTCGAGCACTGCATCCTGGCCACCGGGGCGACCACGCGGCTGCTGCCGGGCACCAGCCTGAGCGAACGCGTCGTGACCTACGAAGAGCAGATCATGACCGAGGAGCTGCCGGGATCGATCATCATCGCCGGCGCCGGAGCGATCGGGGTGGAGTTCGCGTACGTCCTGGCCAACTACGGCGTGGACGTGACCATCGTGGAGTACCTCGACCGACTGGTCCCCCTGGAGGACGAAGAGGTCTCGGCGGAGCTGGCCAAGCGCTACAAGAAGCTCGGAGTCAAGGTCTTGACCTCGACCCGCGTCGACGCGATCGACGACTCCGGGGAGCAGGTCAAGGTGACGGTCACCAAGGGCGAGGAGCAGCAGACGCTCGAGGCCGACAAGGTGATGCAGGCGATCGGCTTCGCGCCTCGCGTCGAGGGCTACGGTCTGGACAAGGCCGGAGTGCAGCTCACCGACCGCGGCGCTGTCGAGATCGACGACTACATGCGCACCAATGTCCCCAGCATCTTCGCGATCGGTGACGTCACCGCCAAGCTGATGCTGGCGCACAACGCCGAGGCGATGGGCATCGTCGCGGCCGAGACCATCGCCGGAGCGGAGACGATGCCGATCGACTACGCCATGGTCCCGAAGGCGACGTACTGCCAGCCGCAGATCGCCAGCTTCGGCTACACCGAGGCCCAGGCGAAGGAGCGTGGCCACGAGGTCAAGGTCTCGAAGTTTCCGTTCACCGCCAACGGCAAGGCCCACGGACTCGGCGACCCGGGCGGGTTCGTCAAGATCGTCGCTGACGCCGAGCACGGGGAGTTCCTCGGCGCTCACCTGATCGGGCCGGACGTGACCGAGCTGCTGCCGGAGCTGACCCTCGCGCAGCAATGGGACCTGACAGCGGCAGAGGTCTCCCGCAACATCCACGCCCACCCGACGTTGAGCGAGGCCCTCAAGGAGGCCGTCCACGGCGTCGAGGGCCACATGATCAACTTCTGACCGCTGCCACTCCACGAGCAACGAAACGGGCGCCTCGCAAGAGCGAGGCGCCCGTTCCAGGTACGACGGCGGTGTCCGTGCCTTGAAGCAGGTTGGGAGTCCTGCCGCTAGCGTGCTGCCACGACGGGCGTCCCCGCGGGCAGAGAAGGCACGGCGTCGTACGGCGTGTGGAACATCCACAGCGCCATGACCTTGAGCGTCCGCCAGTCAGAGCCCAGGTACCGCAGCGAGACGAACTCGACATCGTCGGCACGCTGAGGCAGTCGGGTCATGACCATCCGGATGGGCTCGGCCATGGGCAGCTCGAGTTCCACGATCTCCGCGTCCGGCGCAGTGCCGGACGCGAACGTCAAGGCGGCGCCACCCACCGAGATGTCGACCAGGTTCGCCGGTACGCCGGACACGGTGACCGGTGTCGGCACCGAGACACGGTGCGCGTTGCGCCTGGACGTGGCGTAGTGGGCTGACTTGATGCGCTGGCTCCCGAGCACGAGCACCCCGAGGCCGGCCGCGATCCACACGTCGGCGGCCACGGTCGAGGAGGGGTCGGCCCGCCACGGGACAAGGTCGGCCAGCCCAGCGAGCGAGTACGACAAGACCGCAGCCAGGACTCCCGTCGCGACCAGGATGCTGGTGGGAATGCGACCCCGGACCCGGGTGTGCGAGCCAGCTTTCGGCGTGACGTCGAACGCGACCTGCCCTCCCCGCGCCAACCAGCGCAGACAGGCGAGTCCGACCGGGATCCGAAGGATGCTGAGGGCGAGCGAGGTCTTCCACTGGATCTGCCGACGCAGCAGCAGCCGGTCCCCCCACAGGCGCACCACCCACATCGCGACGAAGGCAGCGATGATGACCAGCGGATGAGCGGTCGAGGTGACCGCACCGCTCAAGACCACGACGACAGGAACCGCGAACGCCACGACGGTGGCGAGTCCCGCCAGCCCCTCCACAGCAGCCATCAGGAGGGTCCAGCGGTTGACCCGTGACAGGCCTGGCACGCTGCGGCGCCGCCAGAGCCGGGTGCGGGTCAGCACCTGGAGAGCGCCGAGCGCCCGACGACGTTGCTGCACCAGATAGGCCGACGGGGTCAGCGGTGACAACCCGAGGGCAACGGTCTGGTGGTGGTACACCGTCCGCCACCCGGAGGAGAGCAGGCTGATGGTGGTGTCCAGGTCCTCGCGCACCGTGCCGGTCGAGAAGCCCCCGATGCCTGACACGGCATCCACGCGGAGCAGGGCGGTGGAGCCGCACCAGCGCACGTCGGCTCCAGCGTGCTGTTGCGCTGGCAGCTTCACGTTGTAGAGCACACCCTGCTCGCCGGTCATGCCGTCGTCGTCGAAGGCACCGGAGTTGTAGAACACCTGCGGCGCCTGCACGACCGCGACTTGCTCGTCGGCGAACCAGCCGAGCGTGGACGTCAGGAAGGAGGCCAGCGGCACGTGGTCACAGTCCAGGACAGCGACCACGTCAGCGCCACCGATGCCCGCGACGTCTTCGGCGCACAGCTGCGCCAGGGCGAAGTTCAGGTTGCCGGCCTTGTCGTGGTCGTGCATGTTCCGACTGACATAGCGCGCGCCCAGCGACGAACACAGCTCAGCGAGCCACGACCGATCGCCGTCATCCAGCACCCAGGTCTCGTGGGCGGGCTCGAGTGCGCACGCGGCCGCGATCGTCGGCGCGATGACCTCCACCGGCTCGTCGTACGTCGGAATCAGCACCGCGACCCGAAGGCCTGCAGGCGCCTCGGTGTCCGGTGGCGGCGTCGTCCCGATCCGCCACAGGTGGACCGTCGAGTACGTCAGGCGCAACAGCGGTAGGGCCTCGAACGCCACCAGCAGCACGGCCGCGATCCCGGCCAGTCCGCTCGGCAGGGTCCAGAGACTGCGCCAGGTGACGTACGCGGCCAGGGCGGTCACGGCGGCGAGGCCACCGAGGTGCGCCAGGCGGCGCGAGCGGTGAGACTCCGGTGAAGGCCGACCCAGCTGTTCACTCCAGGCGGCCACACTGGTGCGCACGCCTGGTCGGGTCTCGACCCGTTCCTCGATGACTGTCATCGACGTTCCTCCGGTCTGTCGCCGCCGAACTGCAGGGCGGTTCATTCCCACCGCGGGAATGTGTCGAGGAGACGTGGCACAGACCCGTGCGTGACGGCGATATCGGTCTCCAGGCACCGAAATGGACCGGTCGGAGGCGTCAGAGCGACGGTTCGGTCGCTCGGCATCGTCCGTTCGGTGGACGCGCATCAGCCTGCTGTCGTTTGGCCCGGACGTGGCGCTGCCCCGACGAAACCGGGGCAGGCAAAGCGACGGGCCGAGCGGACTGGCCCGGGCGATGCGGACTACCGCATCCAGGCGATCAGAGCGAGTTCTCCGCAGAACAGGTAGATCAGCGCCATTGCGCGGTTGATGACGAGCACACTTCCCGTCGCGTGATCGGGGACGAGTCGCCAGATGTATCCCGCCCCGAACAGCATCACCATGGCCATCAGCATGACTACCTCCAAGGGAGCAACGCTGTCCTTGTTCGGAGTCTCCCACGTTGGGGGCATCAGCGAAATGTCGGAATTGCTGTCGCGCGGTTGCGCTCCGTGACGACGCTCCCCGGGACGGCAGGCGTGCTGGACCACGCAGATACGGTCGTGCCCCCGGGCTCGAGAGCGCGGGGGCACGGCCTGCTGTGCGGGTCGAGTCAGACGTCAGTCGTTCCCCTGCTCGTCGTCCTGACCCTGGTCGTCGTCGTCCTCACCCTGATCGTTGCTGCAGGCGTCGTCGCCGTCGTCGTCCTCGTCCTCGTTGTCGACCTGGTCGCCGTCGGAGTCCTCGTCGCCGTCGGAGACGCCGTCGCCGTCGGAGTCGGCCTTGTGGACCTTCGTACCGAAGTCGTTCTCGTCCTCGTCGTCGACGTGGTCGCCGTCGGCGTCGTTGTCGTCGGAGATGCAGTTCTCGTCGGCGTCGTCTTCGTCTTCGTTGTCCACGCCGTCGTGGTCGGCGTCCTCGTCACCGTCCTCGATGCCGTCACCGTCGGTGTCCTCGTCGGTGGGGTCGGTGGAAGGCAGACCGTCCTCGACCTCGTCACCGTCGTCGTCGCCGTCGCCGTCGGTGTCCTCGTCGTGCGGCAGCGTGCCGTGGCGGTACTCCGCGATGTTGCGGAGGCCGTCGTGGTCGGGGTCAGACTTCGCATTGGCGATGCGAGGGTTGGTGTGGTGCCTGATCTCCCACCGGTTGGGCATACCGTCGCGGTCGGTGTCGTGAGCCCTGGACAGCGAGCTGGTAGCCATCTCCGCGAGGGAGCCACTCGGGGCGGCAGCATGCGCGGGCGCGCCCATGCTGGCGCCGTAGCCGAAGATGACACAGACTCCGAAGGCCAGCTTGACCGCCTTCTGCGTGGGGGTGAGTGAGGTTCTCATGGGTTCTCTTTCGGTAACTGGGCGGCCTGACGTGAGGCCCCTGGCTTTGCGTCCCCGCCTCGCGGCAGGTTTGCCTGTGTCGGGAGAGTGGTCCAGACGTCACCTCATGTCGTCGCGGGACGCCGGCATTACCTGGCCGCCGAAAGAGCTACCGTCCAGGCGTGGAGACGAGCCACGCTTGCCGGCAGCCGGTCTCGCGCCGGCGGTGAGAGCGGCGTGGGTCACGCCGTGCGCGTGCCGCGTAGCCCAGAGCGGGGAGGAGGGATCCGGGCAGGCCGATGATCTGCTGCGGCGGCCGGCTCAGGAGTGAGCCCGAGCGCCACGTCGATGTCGCACTGGCACAGCGGCGTGGGTGCCAGCTGCACGGCGACGATCAGATCAGTCAAGAGCTCGATCTCCGCCAGCAGCACGGGATCGAGGGTGAACGTGTTCCCCGACAAAGTTTCCATGACCGACCCACCTGAGACGCTGAAGAGGGGGCGTCAATTTCCCCGAAGCAGGTGCCGGGCTCATTGCACTTCAAGAATAGGCGCGTACGCAGACCCGCACCATGGCCCGACTGGGCCAGGACGATCCGTACGGTAGCGGTGCATCCCTCCGAGAGCCGCCTGTCGGAATCGAACCGACGACCTTCTCATTACGAGTGAGACGCTCTACCGACTGAGCTAAGGCGGCGCAACCCCGCTCGCGCCGGGCCGACGGAAGAGGTTACCAAGCCCCGTCACAGCGACCCAAATCAGATCCGCGCGCTCCTCTGGTCTGCGGAATGCGATGAACGTCGGTAACGTCCGCCGGTGGGCTCACACCCACGTGGGCACATCCCGTCACGGAGGAGTCGTCATGCTCACTGCTGCGCGACACGTCGCTTCGCCTCGATGCGAGCGCCGTCGACTACGCACTCGTCGGTCTGTACTTCGTGTTCGTCCTCGGCATCGGCCTGATGGCCCGTACCCAGATCTCGTCGAGTCTCGACTTCTTCTTGTCCGGTCGTTCGCTGCCGGCGTGGGTGACAGGCCTGGCGTTCATCTCCGCCAACCTCGGTGCGGTCGAGATCATGGGGATGTCGGCCAACGGGGCCGAGATCGGGATGCCGACGATGCACTACTACTGGGTCGGCGCCATCCCAGCCATGCTGTTCCTCGGGATCGTGATGATGCCGTTCTACTACGGCTCCAAGGTACGTAGCGTGCCCGAGTTCATGCTGCGCCGCTTCGGGCCGACGGCCCATCTGGTCAACGCGATCAGCTTCGCGGTCGCCCAGGTGTTGATCGCGGGGGTGAACTTGTACCTGCTCGCCACGATCATCAACAGCCTGCTCGGTTGGCCGATCTGGATCTCGACGATCGTGGCCGCCGCGGTCGTCCTCTCCTACATCACGCTCGGCGGTCTGAGCGCGGCGATCTACAACGAGGTGCTCCAGTTCTTCATCATCGTGGCGGCCCTGCTCCCGCTCACGCTGCTCGGCCTGCACAAGGTCGGTGGCTGGAACGGGCTGACCGACAAGATGACGTCGGCCGGAACCGATGGACAGCTCGCATCCTGGCCCGGCACGGACCTGACCGGCTTCAGCTCGTCGTTCCTGTCGGTGGTGGGCATCGTGCTCGGCCTGGGCTTCGTCCTGTCGTTCGGCTACTGGACCACGAACTTCGTTGAGGTGCAGCGGGCGATGGCCTCCAAGGACATGAGCGCCGCGCAGCGCGCTCCGATCATCGGCTCGTTCCCGAAGATGTTCGTCCCGTTCATCGTCATCATTCCGGGCATGATCGCCGCGGTGGCCGTGAGCGAGCTCGCCGACTACAAGAAGGCCGGCGGCAAGGGCGGGGGCGGCATCGACTACAACGACGCACTGCTCCTGTTGATGCGGGACCTGCTCCCCAACGGTCTCCTCGGGGTCGCAATCGCCGGCCTGCTGGCGGCATTCATGGCCGGTATGGCGGCCAACATCTCCGCGTTCAACACCGTGTTCAGCTATGACATCTGGCAGGACTACGTCCGCAAGGACCGGCCCGACGAGTACTACACCCGGGTCGGCCGGATCATGACCCTGGTGGCGACCGTGATCGCCATCGGGACAGCCGCACTGGCGTCGAGCTACAGCAACCTGATGGACTACCTGCAGACGCTGTTCGGCTTCTTCAACGCACCGCTGTTCGCAACGTTCATCCTCGGTATGTTCTGGAAGCGGATGACCGCGACGGCAGGGTGGGTCGGGCTGGTGTCCGGCACCACCGCCGCGATCATCGTCGCGATCCTGAGCCAGGACGCGCTCGGCGGGCTCAGCGTCGGCGTCCTGGGACTGAGCGGCCAGGGCGCGAGCTTCGTAGCGGCAGGAGCAGCGTTCGTGGTCGACATCATCGTCAGCGTCATCGTCACCGGGATGACCCGGCCGAAACCTGAGTCCGAGCTGCGAGGGCTGGTCTACTCGCTGACGCCGAAGTCCGACTTCACCGAAGGAGCATCCGCCGTCGCACACTGGTGGATGTCGCCGACCAAGCTGGCCGGAGTCTCCCTCGTCATGGTCATCGTCTTGAACATCATCTTCCGCTGAGAGGAGCATCGCCATGTCTGACACATCGCACGGCTCGACCGCGACAGGCTCGGACGGTCAAGGGGCTCGTCACCAGGCGGGCTGGTTCGACATCCGCAACGTGATCGGCCTGCTCCTCCTCATCTATGGCGTCGTGCTGCTCTTCCTGGGTGTGTTCGACGCCAGTGACGAACAGCTCGCGCACGCCGACGGTGTCAACGCCAACCTGTGGGCCGGAATCGGGATCCTGGTCGTCGGTGCGTTCTTCGTCGTCTGGGCCAAGGTGCGCCCGATTGTCGTCGACGAGGCCCAGCTGGATCGCGAGAAGGCCGCCCAGCAGGAGGAGCCCCCAACCCCTTGACGGACGCCGGCTCCCCCGCCAGGGCGGGCCGGCAGCCGGACCTCATCGAGCTCGAGGACGGGACTTCAGCCGGGTGGTGGGCATGGGGGGCGCGAGCAAGCGATCACCGTCGTAGCCGACGACGCGCCCGAACTGTTCGTCCTCGTCGTTCCAGAGTCGCCGGAACTCGACGATTTCCTCGTGGCTGCGACCGATGAAGTTCCACCACATCACGAGTTCCTCCGTGAACGGTGCGCCGCCGAGGAGCAGACCGCGCGCCGGCCCACCGGACGTGTCGAGGGCGAGCGCATCGCGGCCCGCCCCGACGTAGCCGATCTCACTGACACCGATCCGCTGCCCCTCGACCACAAGACCTTCGTCGATCGCGAGTACGCCGTACTCGAAGTCCCGGCGTAAGGGCACCCGGACATCGCTTCGGACGACCAGCTCGGCGCCGACGAGCGGGGAGAAGGTCGTGGCGGGTGACCGCGCGCCGTCCAACGTCCCCACGAAGACGGTAGCGACGAGACCGTCGCGTTCGATGCGCGGCAGGTCGGCGTACTGGGTGAAGGCCCGGGCCGCCTCGCGCCTGGCCGGCTCCGGCAGTGCGACCCAGAGCTGGACGCCGTGCATGATCGTGGAGTGGCCTGGAGGCGACTCCTCGGAGTGCGCGATCCCCGGCCCCGAGGTCATCAGGTTGAGCTGGCCGGGCACCACCAGCGCGTCGCTGCCGAGGGTGTCGCGATGGTGGATCTCGCCGTCGAGCAGCCAGCTCACCGTCTGCAGCCCGGTGTGCGGGTGCGGAGGCACCCTCATCCCCTCCCGGCCGGTGATGTCCTCGGGGCCGTAGTGGTCGACGAAGCACCACGCGCCGATCATCCGGCGCTGCTTGTTGGGCAGCACGCGCCTGACCTCGGTCCGGGGTCCGAGCAGGACGTGGCGCGGCTCCAACCGTTCGACCGTCCCTTCGTGATCACGGTCGTCCGGCGGGAGCACCAGCTCGCGGTCTGCCTCGGCGTTGCTCATGCAGTCCATTGTGCGTCGCCCCGAAAGCCGTCAGCAGGTCGTCCCGTCCTCCGGCGGCGTCGCCGGTGAGCAGGTAGTGGTTGATGGCGTCGTCGATGCAGCTGTTGCCCGTGCCGTACGCCGTGTGGCCGTCGCCGTCGCGACTCAGCAGTACGCCGGAGTCGAGCTCGTCGGCCAGCTTGACCGCCTGCTGGTAGGGGGTGGCCGGATCTCGCGTGGTGCCGACGACCAGGATCGGGGCTGCGCCCTTGGCCGTGAAGTCCGGCTGCTTCTCGGTCGAGGTCACCGGCCAGTTGGAGCAGGCGTAGTCGAACCACATGCCGACCCGGCCGAACACCGGGGCCCGTCGACGAACTCGTCGCGGTTGGCCAGGATCTCGTCGACCGAAACGTCCTGCGGGTGGTCAAGACAGTTGACCGGGACGTTGGCCTCCGAGGAGTTCTCGGCATAGCTCCCGTCAGGTTTGCGCTTGGTGTAGAAGTCCGACAAAGCGGCCAACGTGTCTCCCTGGCCTGCCAGCGCCTGCTGCATGGCCTGGGAGAGGTAGTCCCAGGAGTCCTTGCTGTAGAGCGTGACGACGACACCCAGGAAGGCGATGCCCTCGGTGACCTCGCGGCCGCTCGAGCGTCGGGAGCGGCTGCGCGTCGAGGTCCTGAAAGAACTGGATGAACCGGGCTTGCGCCCTGCTGCACGGAGTCGCCGAGCGGACAGTTGCCCTTGTCGACGCAGTACTCGCAGGTAGCCGTCAAGCGCCTTCTCGAAGCCCACGGTCTGGTCGAATGCGCGCCTGGTGCTGGTCGGCCAGCGGGTCGACCGCGCCGTCGAGCACCATCCGGCCGACCTTGCCCGGGAACAGCCCGGCGTAGGTGGCGCCGATGTAGGTGCCGTAGGAGGCACCGAAGAAGTTGAGCTTCTTGTCGCCGACGAGCTGGCGCATCACATCCATGTCGCGCGCGACCTCGACGGTCGAGACGTGCTGGATGAGCGGGCCTGAACGATCCAGGCAACCCTGCGCGTACGTCGCGAAGTCGCTCGCGCAGCTGGGCGATCTCGGCGCTGTTGTCAGGCGTCGGGTCGGAAGCGATGTAGGCATCCAGTGCGGCGTCACTCAGACAGTCGATCGGCGTGCTCTGCCCGACGCCCCTCGGGTCGAAGCCCACGACGTCGTACATCGCCCGGACGCTCGGCAGGAAGGCTGATGAAGCCGAGGTACTGGATACCGGACTCGCCGGGTCCTCCGGGGTTGATCAGCAACGAGCCGCGTCGCTTGCCGGCGTCGGTGGCGACCTGACGCTTGGCCTTCAGCGTGATCGCGAGGCCGTCCGGGTCGTCGTAGTCGAGCGGCACCCAGATGTCGGCGCACTCCCCGCCCTCGCAGGCGGTCCAGTCGACTCGCTGCTGCGTGAAGCGGCTCAGCCCGTGCCGGCGGGCCATCACCGAAGCCCTCGGGCAACGCGGAGACGTCGCCTGGCGTCGTCACGGTGGGGTGCCGCCGGTCACGGTGCGGGCCTTGGTCGATGTGGTCGGCGAGGCCGATCGGGGGTGTCCGCGGAGCCGTCCAGCGATGTCGGAGGCGCCGCCACAGCCGGCCAGCACGATCGTCGACACGCGAGGAGCGGGGACGACGGCGTAGACGCGGCGACGCAGAGCGGTGCGCGAGTTCACGCGGCTACCCTACGTGGCGTTCACGGCACGCGACGGCGCAACAGCGGTCCGCTCGTGGACACCTGATGTTTCGGCGTGAGTCTGTGGATACGCGCCGCTGGCCCGTTGTTGCGTCAGTTCTGCAGCGAACCTGTCAGGTCGCCGAAGTTGCTGTCGACGACGAAGCACAGCACGCGATGCCCGTCGGTGCCGTCCCAGATGTCCTTGTTGGGCAACAAGACGTAGGGCCGGTAGTCGGTGCTGACGCCCGGCACCTGCCCCGACGGCGGAGACGCACTGCTGGCTGGCTTGGCTGTCGAGCGCTGCCTGGCCGGGATAGGCTCGAGCCGGAGATCGGGAGAACGGCGACCGTCTCGGCGTTGTGCGCCTCGTCGCAGGGCACACCCTTGAGGTCGAAGGTGTCGACCTCGGCGTTGTCCGCGAGGTTCGGGATCGTGACGCAGTCGTTCTGGCCCGGATGTCGCCGAAGTCGATCCGGCCTTCCTTGGAGATGGCGCCGGAGGAGTCGCGCTCGGCCTGCTGGGTGGCGAGGATCACGCCGACCGTGATGACGCCGACCCACCAGAGCACGGAGAGCACGATGCCGGCGATCGCCATCCAGCGGCCCTTCGTACGGGTCCCGCTGATCTTGACCAGCGCGACGATACCGAGCGGGACGGCAACCAGGATGCCGACCAGCGGCAGGATCAAGCCGGTGACGAACGAGGCGATCGCCAGGCCGCTGTAGCCGGCTGGCCCCTGCGACTCGTCGTAGCCACCGGGGTAGCCGGGATAGCCGTAACCGCCCTGTCCTGGAGGGGGGTAGCCGCCTGAAGGTGGGAAGCCCTGGCCCGGCGGTGGGGGGCCGGCTGGCCCAGAGCCGGGCGGGTACGACGGCGGGTGGACCCAGGTGGAGGTGGGGGGTAGCCCTGGCCAGGTGGTGGCGGATAGCCCTGGCCAGGAGCGGGGTCCTGCGGGTACGGCGGTCCCGTCGGCGCTGGTCATGCTCCACCCCTCAGACTGATCATCAACGACTCCAACGCCAGCAGCGGAGCTGTCTCGCCCTCGAGCAGCTCGCGCGTCTGGAAGATTGCGGTGAGGCGTTGCGTGGAGACCTCACCGGTCGTGCCACGCGCCATCGTAGCCACCTCACGCCGCAGTTCTTCGTTGACGAGCTCGGTGTCGGCGCCGATCTGCAGGCACAGCACATCGCGGTAGAACGACGCCAGATCGATGAGCGATCGGTCGACGGCGTCCTTGACCATCCGTTTGGCCCGCTGCTTCTGCCGCGCCTCGAGCTCCTTCTTCGCAGCCGCGTGGCCGGTCGCCTTCGCCCCGCGCGTGCCGGCGCCGTACGCCAGGTCGAGGTCGGCCAGCTCGCGGCTGTCGAGGGCGTCGCTGCGCGGCTTGGCCTCTTCGGACGCGGCCTCGATCAGGTTGGACGCCGAGGTCATGCAGGACCCGAGGTCGCTGAGCTGGGTCGGGATGGCCAGCACCTCGCGGCGTCGGTTGCGCACGGCCTCGTCCCGGGCGAGCGCCCGGGCCCGGCCGATGTGGCCCTGGGAGACGCGGGCGGCGTAGCTCGCGACAGCAGCCGGGGTCGAGTCGCGTCGTTGCAGATGGCCGGCCACCTCGGACGTCGACGGCGTACGCAGCACGAGCGCGCGACACCTGGACCTGATCGTCGCGACGACGTCCTCGACCGTCGGAGCGCACAGCATCCAGATCGTCCGGGCCGGTGGCTCCTCGATGCTCTTGAGCAACGCGTCGGCGGCTCGGTCGTTGAGCCGGTCGGCGTCCTCGACGATCATCACCTGCCACCGCCGACCTGCCGGGGCCAGCGCCGCCAGCCGGACGTACTCGCGGATCGCCCCGACCTTGAGCTGGCTCTCTTCGGTGGCGATGAGCGTGACGTCGGCGTGCGAGCCGGCAAGGGCGGTGCGGCAGGCCAGGCACTCACCGCATCCACCGCGCTCGCACTGGAGGGCAGCGGCGAAGGCCCGCGCTGCCGTGGAGCGCCCGGAGCCGGGTGGACCGGTGAACAGCCAGGCGTGGGTCATCCCGGTGCCTGTCTCGCCGGCCAGCGCGCGAGCGGACCCGGCGACGGTGTGTTGAAGCTGCGCGACGATGTCACGCTGCCCGACCAGGTCGTCCCAGACACTCACGCGTCGACCCCGGGGCGGCGGTCGGCGAGCGGGAGCACCGGAGCGAGGCGGTCACGCACGACAGCGGCGATCTCCTCGCGAGACAGCCGAGCGTCGACCACGACATAGTGCTCCGGATCCGCGCTGGCCAGATCGAGGAACGAGTCGCGCACCCGCTGGTGGAAACCGAGGGACTCTGCCTCGATCCGGTCGGGTGAGTCGAACCGGCCGAGTCCGTGTTCGGGGTCGACGTCGAGCAGCACGGTCAGGTGGGGACGCAGGTCAGCGGTCGCCCAGCGGGCGAGCCGCTCGACTTCGAGAGGCAGCAGGTCGCGGCCGGCGCCTTGGTAGGCCAGCGTGGAGTCGACGTACCGGTCGGTGATCACGACCCTGCCCTGAGCCAGTGCGGGGCGGATCAGCTTCTCGACGTGCTCGGCCTTGTCGGCGGCGTACAGCAGCGCCTCCGCGCGGTGGTCGAGCGCCCCCGTCTCCGGAGAGAGCAGGATCTGCCGCAACTGCTGCCCGACCGCCGAGTCGCCCGGCTCGTGGGTGAGGAGGACGTCGTAGCCCTGGGCCTCGAGCCACTCGGACAGCAGGCGCGCCTGCGTGGACTTGCCTGCGCCCTCACCACCCTCGAGCGCGACGAAGACTCCGTGGTCGGCGTAGGTGCCACCCTCACCCATCAAGGACCTCTTCAGCTCGCTGCGGATCGTGGTACCCGGACGGTCGTTCATCTGACGGTAGGACAGCACACCGACAGCGATCATGACCAGGGAGGAGGCGAACATCGTGATGGCCGCGCCGTTGTAGTCGAGCACGGCGTCGTCGTTGATCACCCAGCGGTGGGTGCCGATCAGTCCGGCGACGAGTGGCGCCGCGGCCAGGACGAGGGCCAGCACCAGCCTGATCAGGGTCTGGACGAAGGCGAACGTCCGGCCGCGGACGGCGTCGGCGACCTCGAGCCCGAGCAAGGTGTAGCCGGTGATCCACGCCGAGCCGGAGAAGAAACCCAGCGCGACGGTGAGCACGGTGACGACTGCGAGGTTGGCGACCAGGGCGATGGCTGCGAGCAGGACGCCGGCGGACACCAGCGCGAACCCGAACAGCCGCTTGCGCGACATCGCCGTGAGCAACCGCGTCCCACGCCACATGCCCAGCGCCAGGCCGGTGAAGACCGCAGCGAACAGCAGCCCGTAGCCGGGGTCGCCACCACCGAGGTCCGCGACGTAGACCCGGGCGAGCCCGATGACCACGCCGCCCGCGGCGAAGGCGCCGGTGATCCCGATCACGAGACCCCGGACGAGCGGCGTCCGAGCGACGTACGACCATCCTTCGTGGATGACCGCGAACATGCCCTGTCTGTCCTCGCGGGCGATGGCTGGCCCGCGCGGGATGTCGTGCAGCGTTGCGATGACGAGACCGGACACGATGAACGACGCCGCGTTGAATCCGAGGCTCAAGGTCACCGGGGCGTCGAGCCAGCCAAGAGCGGAGTTCAGGCCCTTGGTCGACAGCGACAGCAGCACGAAGATCGCAGCGGCCGGGAGCGCCGAGCCGTACGTCGTCGCGATCGAGATCCGGTTGGCAGCCTCGAGCTTGTCGCGTGGCACCAGGTTGGGGATCGTCGCGTCCTTGGCCGGCAGCCAGACCAGGCTGATCGCCTCGATGATCACCGTCGCGATGAACACCCAGGTCAGGGTGTGGATGATCGGGATGGTCACGAAGACCAGGCCGCGCAAGATGTCGCCGACGATGAGCGTCCACCGCCGGTCGAGCCGGTCGGCGATGTATCCAGCGAGTGGGCCCAGCACGACCGCCGGCAGGACGCGGAGGAACAGCACCCCGGCGATCGCGAAGTTCTGCTGGGCGTAGCCGGGGTCGGCCAGCGAGCTGGCCATCGCGGTCAGTGCCAGAAGCCCGAGCCAGTCTCCCAGGCTGGAGAGCCCGAGCCCGATCCAGAGCCGACGGAAGGACCTGATGGACAAGACGCTTCCGCTCGGGTGGCCCCGGACATTCGACACCACCCAAGCGTAGATGCCTCACGCCGATGCGCCCGTACCTGCTGTCGGGTTGGCCCGATCCGAAATCGGGTCGGAGGACTGGCTGACGATGCCCCGCAAGCGGCGTACGTCTTCCGACACTCGCCGGCACAACGCCACCGCCACCAGCCCGCGCCACGTACGTCATCCGACACTCGCCGGACAACGACACCCCACCACCCGCAGACCGCGTACGTCTTCCGACACTCGCCGGACAACGTCACCGCTACCAGCCCGCGCCAGCGTACGTCTTCCGACACTCGCCGGACAACGTCACCGCCACCAGCCCGCAGACCGCGTACGTCATCCGACACTCGCCGGACAACGACACCCCACCACCCGAAACCGCGTACGTCATCCGACACTCGCCGGACACACGCCACCGCCACCGCCACCGACCCGAGACCGCGTACGTCATCCGACACTCGCCGGACAACGTCGCGGCTCTAGCCCGCGCCACGTACGTCTTCCGACACTCGCCGGACAACGACACCCCACCACCCGAAACCGCGTACGTCATCCGACACTCGCCGGACAACGTCGCGGCTGCTCGGGGCCAGATTCCCCGTCGGCGGGACCGCTACTTCTTGGCGGCGGCCTTCTTGGCAGCGGTTTTCTTGGTCGGCTTCTTCTTCGCCGCACTCTTCTTGGCCGTCTTTTTCGCTGCGCGCTTCTTCGGAGCAGGGCCCTTGGCGCGCTTCTCGGCCAACAGCTCGGCGGCGCGCTCGAGCGTGACGGCCTCGACCGAGTCGTCCTTGCGCAGCGTCGCGTTGGTTTCCCCGTCGGTGACGTACGGACCGAAGCGGCCGTCCTTGACCACGACCGGAGTCCCGGTGACCGGGTCCGCGCCGAGCTCCTTCAACGGAGCCGCCGCCGCACGTCGGCCGCGTTGCTTGGGCTGGGCGTAGATCGCCTGCGCCTGTTCGAGCGTGATCGTGAGGAGCTGCTCCTCGGTGTCGATCGAGCGGGAGTCCGTGCCCTTCTTCAGGTAGGGACCGTAACGGCCGTTCTGCGCAGTGATCTCCTCGCCGGACTCCGGATCCACCCCCACCACGCGCGGCAGCGACAGCAAGGTCAACGCCTGCTCCAGGCTGATGGTGTCGAGGGACATCGACTTGAAGAGCGATCCGGTACGCGGCTTGGCCGATTTCGGCGCGTCCTCCTCCAGCAGCTCGGTCACGTAGGGACCGAACCGGCCGTTCTTCGCCACGATCGTCCGGCCGGTCTCGGGGTCGGTTCCCAGCTCGTGCTCGACGCCGGACGGGTTGGCGAGCAGCTCCTTCGCCTTGTCCAGCGTCAGCTCGTCGGGAGGCAGGTCCTCGGGCACGTTGGCGCGGTTCTGCTCAGCGTCCTCGACGTACGGGCCGTAACGCCCGACCCGAAGCGCGATGCCCTCGCCGATCTCGAACGTCGACAGCTCTCGCGCATCGATGTCGCCGAGCTCGCTCACAGTGGTCTTCAGGCCCTGCTGCTCGCCGGACCCGAAGTAGAACTCGGCCAGCTCGGTGGTGGAGTCACGCCGCCCGGCCGCGACCTCGTCGAGGATGTCTTCCATGCCGGCGGTGAAGTTGTAGTCGACGAGCCGTGCGAAGTGCCGCTCCAGCAGCCGGACGACCGAGAAGGCCAACCACGCAGGCACCAGCGCCGTGCCCTTCTTGTAGACGTAGCCCCGGTTGAGGATCGTGCCGATGATCGACGCGTATGTGGACGGGCGTCCGATCTCGCGCTCCTCGAGCTCACGCACCAAGGTGGCCTCGGTGTAGCGGGCCGGGGGCCTGGTCTCGTGCCCTGCTGACCCGAGATCGGCCACGGTCAACGCGTCACCCTCGGTCAGGTCGGGCAGGCGCGTCTCTCGGTCCTCGCGCTCGGCGTCTGGGTCGTCGCGCCCCTCGACGTAAGCCTTCATGAAACCGTGGAACGTGATGACGCGCCCGCTCGCGGAGAACTCGCACGCCTCCCCACTGGTAGCCGTGGCCGCGATCCGCACCGACACAGACCGCCCTTCGGCATCGCGCATCTGGGAAGCGACGGTCCGCATCCAGATGAGCTCGTAGAGCCGGAACTCGTCGCCGTGCAGACCGGTCTGGGCCGGCGTCCGGAAGTGTTCACCGGCTGGGCGGATGGCCTCGTGGGCTTCCTGGGCGTTCTTCACCTTGCTCTGGTAGGTGCGTGGGGCGTCGGGCAGGTACTCGCGACCGTAGAGCTCGGTCACCTGCGAGCGGGCCGCGTTGACCGCGGTGCCCGACAAGGTGATCGAGTCGGTCCGCATATAGGTGATGAAGCCGTTCTCGTAGAGTCGCTGCGCGATCTGCATCGTGCGGGCAGCGCCGTAGCCCAGCTTGCGCGATGCCTCCTGCTGCAGCGTGGTCGTGCGGAACGGAGCCGCCGGCGAACGGCGATAGGGCTTGGCCTCGACCGAGCGGACGACGAACGTCTGCTCGCGCAGCGCCGCCGCCAGGGCGCCAGCCACGGCTTCGTCGAGGTGGACCACCTCACCGCCGCCCCTGAGCTCGCCCACCGACGAGAAGTCGCGGCCTTGAGCGACCCTTCGACCGTCGACCCCGGTCAGCTTCGCCGGGAAAGTCTGCGGCGACTTGCCCTCACCGGCGTCGAACGTCGCCTCGAGATCCCAGTAGGCGGCGGCGCGGAACGCCATCCGCTCTCGCTCGCGATCAACGACCAGCCGGGTGGCGACGGACTGGACGCGGCCGGCCGACAGCCCGCTCATCACCTTCTTCCACAGCACGGGTGACACTTCGTAGCCGTACAGGCGGTCCAGGATGCGACGGGCCTCCTGCGCCTCGACCAGGTCGTTGTCGATCTCGCGGGGGCTCGCGACGGCGGCTGCGATCGCCTCGGCCGTGATCTCGTGGAACACCATCCGGCGGACCGGCACCTTGGGGTTCAGCTCGTCGAACAGGTGCCAGGCGATCGCCTCACCCTCGCGGTCCTCATCGGTGGCGAGGTAGAGCTCGTCGGCATCCTTCAGGAGGGACTTGAGCTTGGTGATCTGCGACTTCTTGTCCTTCGGCACCACGTAGACCGGTGTGAAGCCGTCGTCGACGTTGACCCCGAGCCGCCCCCAGGACTCCCCCTTGTACTTGGCCGGCACCTCGGATGCGTTGTTGGGAAGGTCGCGGATGTGGCCGATCGACGACTCCACGACGTATCCACGCCCGAGGAAACCGGAGATCGTGCGCGCCTTGGCCGGCGACTCCACGATGACCAGTTTGTGTCCGTCATCTGCCACGGGTGAGGTGCTCCTGCTTCTCTTGCTGACGAGGTTCGTCGGTCCGTCCGGCGTGCCGAGCCTGACACAGCGCCGCGAAGAACGGTAACGCGCCCGTCAACGACTGCGGTCACCTGGCACGTCCGAACTGCCGGTCAGGCAGGCTCCGCAACGGTGAAGAATCCGGTCACCAGGAGGTCTCGGGCCGCCTTCGCCACCTCGTCGCGGATCTCGGTGGGGTCCGTCTCGAGCAGCACCACGAGGGCGTCGGCGATCTGGCCGACGGACAGCTCACCGTCGCAGGCACCGTAGAACGCCGCCTCGACCGTGGTCATCTGCCGGGCCCTGCGCATCCCGCGCTGCTGCCGCACCACGATCTGCTGGGGATCCTCGGCTCCGGGAAGGCCGGTGCGCTCCTCGAGCACATCGTCGGCTCGCACCAGCCGCTGCTCCAGCCAGCTTCCCTCAGCGTCGTACGCCGCGGCCGCGGCGACCTCCCGCCCCCAGTCGGCGATGAACGGGCCCATCGGCTGCTCGACGTCATAGGGCCACTGCTCGACTCGTACGACCGGGTTGTGCGTGCTGGACTTGTGCAGCGCGAGCCAGCCGAAGCCGACCGCCTCGATCTGCTCCTGCTCGAACCACGACAACCAGGCGTCGTACTGTGCGAAGTAGTCCGGTCCCCCGTGCAGGCCGGCGTCGTTCAGCCACATCTCGACGTAGCGCGGCGGGTCCATCAGGCCGCGTTGCACCGCCCAGCCGTCACAGCCGGCTTCGGCGATCCAGCCGGCGATCCGCTCGGTCCACGGCTGGTCCTTGTGGTGCGCCCAGTTGGCGAGCACCTGGCACCAACCGCCGTCGGCGAGCAGACCGGCGCCGCCCACCACGACCTGCCGCACGATCTCGTCTCCGGGCAGACCGGAGTCGCGATAGACCAGCTGCTCGCCGGTCCCCGGCGAGATGACGAACGGCGGGTTGCTGACGACCAGGTCGAAACGGTCGTCAGCCACCGGATCGAAGAGGTCGCCCAGACGCAGGTCGACGTCGACCTCGTTCAGTCGTACGGTCAGATCGGCCAGCGCCAGGCACCGACTGCTGATGTCGGTCGCGACCACCTCGAGGGCATGTCGGGTCAGGTGCAGGGCCTGGACGCCCGACCCGGTGCCGAGGTCGAGGGCGCGTGCCGACCGGCTCGCGGATGGTCATCTGGGCCAGGCTCGTCGAGGCCGACGAGACCCCCAGCACGTGGTCGGCCCGCATCCGGCGCTCGGCACCGTCGAGGCCGGGCGTCAGGTCGGAGACGACCCACCAGTCGCGGTCATCCTCGGCGTAGGGACGTACGTCGACCAGGGCACGTACCTGGCCGCCCGAACTCTCGAGCAACCCGGCGCCTGCCATGGGAGCCACCAGCCCCGGAAGCACCCGCTCGAGAGCTGCCTCGTCTACCTCGGCCTGCAGCGGCCACAGCCGGGTGAGCAGCGACAACGCCGATCCGTCGGTGGTGTGTCGCAGCCCGGGGGTGGTCTCGTTGCGCGCCAGCGCCTGGTGGGCCATCGGCCCGACCAGCTCGGCGACGTTCTCGACCGTGAACCCCGCGCCGACCAGCGCCTGACGGAGCGCCGCCACGTCCGCCGCGGACAGCAGTGGTGTCGCCAAGACGGTCAGGGCTTGCCGTCCAAGGACTCCTCGAACGTCTGCGCCCAGGTCTTCGGCGACGACAGCTCGGGGAGCGCGTCCTTGTAGGTCTGCGACAGGTGCGGCCACTCGCGGGCGAGCCTGGCGTGCAGGGCGACCGAGCGGGACATCAGGTCACGGGCCATCTTCGGGTTTCGCTTGTACCAGGCCGCGCTGGTGCCGTCGGCGGACGAGACGAGCGCCGAGTCGAACTGGGCCAGCAGCCACCACTTGAGGTCGACGTGCGGGATGTTGGCCTCCGGGTGTGCCTTCGACAGGTCACGCACCGGCAAGGCCTGGCGGATGCCGCTGAGCGCCATCGTCTTGGCGCGGGCGACGAGACCGACCGGCGTGCTGGGCGCCTTGCCCTTGCGTGGCGGCTTCTTGCGCCGGGGAGCAGGGAACTGGTCGAGGTCCGGCTTGGCGATCGAGTCGTCGTACTGCTTGCGCATCGCGTTGAGCTCACCGAGGCGCATCCGCAGGTCTCGGTGCATCCGCTGCGGGCCCTCGAGGATGTCCTCGATCGCCATCAGGCCCATCTCGGCCGGGGCGTACTGCATCGACAGCACGTGCTTGACCTGGGTCTCGAAGCTTTCCCGGACCAGCCGCCCGCCGCGGTCGTACGGTGAGTGGAGCAGTGCTGCGATGATCCGGTTGCGGCGGTGGAAGTACGCCTGCCAGTCGATCGTGTCGTCCTTCTCGTGCCACGGCACGTGCCAGACCGCGACGCCGGGAAGGGTGGCGGTCTTGAACCCCTCCTGGGCTGCGCGCAGACCGAACTCGGCGTCGTCCCACTTGATGAACATCGGCAGCGACAACCCGATCTCGCGGATCACCTGCGTGGGGATCAGGCACATCCACCAGCCGTTGTAGTCGACGTCGACGCGGCGATGCAGCCACTTCGTCGAGCGAAGCGAACGCTGAGCGAAGTTGTGGCCGTGCTTGGTCTTGGGGGCAGGACCCCAGAACCAGCGCCACTTGGCGACCGTCTCGCCGTACGCGTGCATCACGGTGCGGTCGTACAGGCTGAACATCTGGCCGCCCACCAGCATCGGCTGCTTGGTGAGATCGGCGAACGTGACCGCCCGCAGGATGCCCTCGGGCTCACAGACCACGTCGTCGTCGAGCAGGAGGACGTAGTCGGCGGCGCCCTTGACGGTCGCCTCGTCCATCGACCTCGAGAAGCCCCCCGATCCGCCGAGGTTGCCCTGCTCGATCAGGCGCAGCTTCGGACCGAGCGCCGCGGCCGCCTGCTCGTAGAGCGCATGGTCGCGGACCTTCTGGTTGCCCTGGTCGACCACGATGACCTCGTCGAGGATGTCGAGCACGGCCGGTTGCTCCGACAGCTTGACCAGCTGGTCGACGCAGAAGTCAGGGCGGTTGAACGTCGTGATGCCGATGGAGACAGTGCCCGAGGCGGTGCGGTCGGTCTCGACGCTCCAGTGGGCCTGATGGAGGGTGAACTCCTCCTCGCCGGCCTCGATGTCGAACCAGTACCACCCGCCGTCGATGAAGTTCTGGAGCGGCAGGTCGACGACCAGCGTGTCGCCGTCGACGTGCTCGACCGTGACGGAGTCGGCGCGCTGGACGTGGCCCTTGGCCGTCGAGCGGTAGACGAGCAGGGAGCCGGAACCGGAGACGGTCGCCGTCAGGCGGACGGTACGGATCTCGGTCCAGCGACGCCAGTAGCTGGCCGGAAACGCGTTGAAGTACGTGCCGAACGTGAGCCGATGCTCGGACTTCGCGGTCGCGCCCTCGTCCGTGACGGCTCCGAACCCGCCGACCGCCTCCACGGACTCGCCGACGGTGTCCTCGTACTGGTTGGTTGCGGCGCCCTTGCCGCGGACCTGGCGTTCGACGTCGGCCTCGTCGTCAGCGCCCGACTGTCGAGCCGTGCTGGCAGCGCCTCCGAAGCTCGAGAGCCCGTTGATGTACAGCGGACGGATGTCGAGGTCCTGGTCGCCCCGGATGATCGTGCGCTGCACAACCCGCCACCCGGGCTCGGCCGCCGGCCTGGGCACGGCGGTCGTGGTGGGAGCGGTTTGGGCTGCGGTCTCGGTCACAATCTCGTCCTCGTGGGGGAAGGTGGCGGTGCGTTCACCGTAGCGTCCGGCCCCACGCGCGAGCCAATCCAGGCTGCATGGTCGGTGGAGCCTGTCGAGAAACCCGGAGCGGATGGTTGGATGAGGCCGTGTCCGGACACCCCCCTGCCGTCTATCTCCACGTCGGCCCACCGAAGACGGGGACGACGTACCTCCAGGACGTGCTCTGGCTCAACCAGCGACGCCTCGAGACCCGCGGTCTGACGCTGCCGGGTGGCCCACAGGAGCACTTCCATGCCGCGTTGGACCTGCGCGGCATCGCGTTCGGCGGCTTTGACAACCCCGACGTGCCAGGGTCCTGGGCGCGGCTGGCGGCGCGGGCGGTCCAGACGGCCGGCAAGGCGGTGATCTCGCACGAAGTCCTCGCCGGCGCGCAACCCGACCAGATCGCCGAGGCGGTCTCGAGCCTGGCCCCCGCCCACGTCCACGTCGTGTACGCCGTTCGCGACCTGGCCAGGCAGCTCCCAGCCGTGTGGCAGGAGAGTCTGAAGAACCGTCAGACGCGCAGCTTCCGGCGCTTCCTGGACCGTGCGCTGCGTCCGGGAGCCGCCGTCGACAGCGGTTTCTGGCGAGCGCAGCACCCGGTCGCGGTGCTGGACCGCTGGGCGCAGCACGTGCCCAGCGACCGCATCACGGTCGTGACGCTGCCCCCGGCCGGAGCCACGATGCCCGGTGGGACCTTGTGGGAGCGGTTCTGTCAGGCGCTCGACGTCGACGGGTCGGGGCTCGACCTCGACGTCGCGCGCAGCAACGCGTCGCTGAGTGCCGCCCAGTGCGAGGTGCTGCGCCGGCTCAACAAGGTCGTGCCGTCTGCGATGACGTGGCCGGAGTACGAGCGCACCGTCAAACGACGCTTCAACGACCTCGCCAACACCGGGGAGGCGGTCCGCAAGGTCAAGGTCCCGGTCCGGTTGCGCGACGACGTGGTGGCGCGGTCGGAGGAGATCATCGAGGGACTGCACGACGCCGGCTACCGAGTGGTCGGAGACCTCGACGACCTGCGCCCGGAGCGAGGTTCCTTCGGTCGTGCCATCGTCAAGCCGACCAAGGTCGCCGACGCCGCCGTGGCCGTGCTGGCCAGCGAGCTCGTGGCGACCGGCTCGGCCGAGAGCGTCCGGGGCAGGGCACGGTCGCTGCTCGGCCGTTTCCAGGGACGAGGGACGGGATGACCACGCACCCGGGCAGGAGCACGTCCGCTCGCAAGCGGGTCTTCTTCCACGTCGGCGCCCCGAAGACGGGGACCACCTATCTCCAGCACGTTCTGCTGCAGAACAAGCAGGCCCTCGCCGAGGCCGGGGTGCTCTACCCCTACGACGACCACGGCCAGTCGTTCCGCTCGATGCAGGACTTCCGCGGGGTCGGTTGGGGGACGCAACGCGCCAGTGCGTTCAAGGGCGAGTGGAAGACTGTGTCCGACCGAACGGTGGCGTGGGACGGCCACACGGTGATCATCTCCAACGAGCTGCTCGGCGGCGCGACAGCAGACCGGATCGCCGACGGCATCGCGAGCGTCGAACCCGCCGACGTGCACGTGATCTTCTCCGCCCGCGACTTCGCTCGACAGCTCGTGTCTGACTGGCAGGAGCACATCAAGCACAAGCACGAGGTGACCCTGGAGAAGTTCGTCGACGACCTCATCGAGTTCGGCCTGGACGCACCCAAGCCGTTCGGCGAGCTGTTCTGGGGGATGCACGACGCGGCGTACGTGCTGCGTCGATGGGCCGTTCGCGTGCCTCCGGAGAACATCCACGTGGTGACCCTCCCCCAGCCCGGCGCTCCGAAGGACACGTTGTGGCGGCGGTTCTGCGAGGCGACCGGTCTCGACCCCTCCCCCTACGACTCCGTCACCGAGCGTGCCAACCCCTCGATGGGGGTGGCCGAGACCGAGCTCGTACGCCGGATGAACGCCTCCGTCCAGGGTATGCCGCCGGAGAACTACGACCCGCTGGTTCGGATCCAGCTCGCCGAGCACATCCTCGGCGGCCAGCCGCCCAAGCTGATGCTGCCGACCGGTCGGATGGACTGGGTGATGGAGCGGTCTCGCCGGCTCATCGAGGAGCTGCAGACCGCCGGCTATCCTGTCGTGGGTGATCTCGCCGAGCTGATGCCGCGGCCTGAGGACCACGCGGGTTACGTGTCACCCACCGCGCTCACCGAGGCCGACCTCGGGCCTGCCGCCATCCGCGCGGCGACAGGACTGCTCCAGCTCGCCGGGCGGCAACGTCGCCAGCTCGTGGAGCGGCAGGATGTCGCCGACGGGATCGCGCCGCCGCGTCCGACGCTTCGAGAGCGACGAGTCGAGCTCTACTGGAACGTGCGCGGCCGGGTGGGCAAGGTGCTGCGCCGGGTCGGACTGCTTCGCCGCTGACACCGGGACGGTCGAGCCATCACGACCTCGATCGGCGCGTCTTGTCGGCGCGTTGCACGAGCAACGCGTTGACCACGTCGAGCAGCGTGTCGACCACCTCGGCCTGGGTGACGTCGTCAGGTCGGCGAGCCGAGGCCGAGGGCGCGTCCGCCGGGATCTGCGGCGGCACGAGCTCGTCGAGCTCACCCACGACGTCGTAGCCGGCCGACCGGATCCCGTCGGCGACGACCTGTCCTCGCTCGACCAACGCATTGTGCTCGTCCGGCCTCAGCACGATCTTGACCTTGTCCGGCACGACGTCGGAGAGGACGTCGAACAAGCCGTTGCGGAAGACCTTGCGGTAGGTCACCGGACCGATGTCCTGAGCGTGCCGCTTGTTGAGCCGGCGCAGCACCTCGGCCTCGACGATGCCCATCGACGTGTTCACCGCCGGGACGTCGACCTGGTAGGTCGGACCGTCCAGGCCGATCACGGACATGAAGCGGTTCCACAGCAGGTCAGGGGCCGATCCGGAGGGCGGCGTCGTCACGACGTGGAGGTGCTCCGACGGCAACCCCTTGGACCAGCGCTGCAACGCCGCCGGGGTGTCCTGCGCGCTCCAGAAGCCCTTGGCCATCCCCGTCTTCGACGGCCCGATCACGTCCGAGACGAACTGCTCGTACGGCATCGTGCGCTGGTTCTTCAACCGCTCCTGCCACACGGCCGGAACCTGCCGGACCAGGTCACGTGCAGTGTAGATCACGTGCACCTCCGCCTCGCCGAACGAGCCCAGCGCCCTGGCGGCCTGTCGCTGGTCGGCGTACACGAACAGCTCGCTGGACAACAGCGCGGTCGGGCCGTCCCAGGCCAGCACCTTGTCCACCGTGCGCTGCCAGGCACCACGGATCTTCGGGGAGTTCTCCCGCTCCTCCCACATCTCGCGCAGGTCCCACACCGCCACGTGGTGGGCGTCGGCGGCTCCCGCCGGGTAGAGCACCCCGGCGTCCCTCATCCGCGCACGGTTGAGTCCGAGCGCCTGCTGCAGGTAGGTCGTCCCGGTCTTGGGTGCCCCGATGTGGATGTAGACCCGATCAACCATGACGGCGCACCCTGTCACGCAACCGGTCGACCAGCCCTTGACGCCGCAACTTCGGGGCGCGCGACCTCTCGGGCGGGGCGCTCGCCATCGGGCCGAGCACGGTCAAGGCCGACTGGAGCAGATCCTCGTCGGTGACGTCGTCGGGTTGCGGCCCTTGCGGTTCCTCAAACCTCGGCCGTAGGTCGTCGAGGTCTCCGACCACCCGGACCCCCTGACGTCCGATCTTCATGATCATCCGCTCCGACACCGCCTCGATCACCGGCCGTGCCGACTCCGGCACGACGATACGGGCGTTGCCGCCCTGCGGCGCCAGGATCCGCTCGGCGAAGCGCCGCTTGACCCGCGTCTCCCAACGCGGCCAGTCGACGTCGTCCGGCACGAACGCCGCCATCCGACGCAGCAGCTCCGCCTCCGTCGCCCCGAGCGAGACGTTGTCGCTGTCGAGGTCGAACTGGTACGGCAGGTCAGGCAGCTCGACCGCGTCGGCGAACCGGTTCCACAGCTCGTTGCGAGCCGCGCCTGGTGGGGGGACGGTGACGACGACGACGTTGTCGATGCCGACGACTCGGGCCCAGCGGCGGACCAGATCGGGAAGGTTCTGCGGACGCCAGAAGCCCCGTGCAGATCGCTTGCCGTCAGCGCCGCTGTGTCCCGGAGCCCCGTGCAGCACCTCGCCGAGGAAGTCGGAGTACGTCTGGGCGTTCCGGTTCTTGACGTTCTCCTGCCACACCGCCGGGATCTGTCGCCCCAGGTCGCGGGTCGTCAGCACGACCCGGACGTCGTCGGTGGTGAAGCCGTCCACCGCCCGCTGGATCACCCGACGCCGGCATCGGGCGAGCGTCTCGTGCGAGATCACGGTGTTGCCGGAGAAGCTGTTCGCCTCACGGGTGAGCCGCTCCCACATCCCGTGCGTGCCCGGGTACTCGTGACCACCGAATCCGGAGCCGCGCAGATCCATCGACGCCAGGAAGTGCGCGGCCGGGCGGTCGCCGGGGTAGAGCACGCCGTTGGACCTCAGCAGCGACCGGTTCGCGAACAACAGCCGCTGGAGGTACGTCGTGCCTGTCTTGGCGACACCGACGTGCAGGAAGACCGTGCGGGACAGGGGACGCTCCTTCTCGAGCGGAGGTAGGCCGAACTACCTGATCCTAGAGGCCCGCGCGCGCAGCCGGTCGGCACGGCTGCGCGGCGGATGGAGAAGGCCCTCCGACCCGAGGGTCGGAGGGCCTTGCCCGGCGTACCTGAGGTGTCAGACGTTGCTGGTGCTCGGCGTCTGCGCGGCCTCTGTGTCGGCGTCACCGATCGCGATCGGCCGACGCTTCGAGATGTAGACCGCCGTCGCGATGCCGAGCGCGGCCGCGACCGCGATCACGATGCGCAACGTGTCGTTCTGGTCCGTGCCGACCGACAGCGCGATGACCGAGGGCGCAATCAGCAGCGACACCAGGTTCATCACCTTGAGCAGCGGGTTGATCGCCGGGCCTGCGGTGTCCTTGAACGGGTCACCCACGGTGTCGCCGATGATCGTGGCCTCATGAGCCGGCGACCCCTTGCCTCCGTGGTGGCCGTCCTCGACCAGCTTCTTGGAGTTGTCCCAGGCACCGCCTGAGTTGGCCAGGAACACCGCCATCAACGTGCCGGTCCCGATCGCACCGGCCAGGTAGGCACCGAGCGGCGCGGCGCCGAGACCGAAGCCGACCGCGATCGGGGCCAGGATGGCCAACAGGCCTGGCGTCGCGAGCTCACGCAGCGAGTCACGCGTGCAGATGTCGACCACCTTGCCGTACTCCGGCCGACCGGTGCCCTCCATGATCCCGGGGATCTCGCGGAACTGACGGCGGACCTCGAACACCACGGCTCCGGCCGCACGGCCGACGGCATTGATGGCCAGCCCGGAGAACAGGAACACCACGGAGGCCCCGATGAGCAGGCCGACCAGGTTCGCCGGGTTCGCCACGTTCAGCACACCCAGCAGCGGCAGCCCGTCGGTGAAGCTGAGGTCGTTGGTGAAGGCGCCGGCGTCCACCGCGGCCTGCGTCACAGCGTCGGTGAACGATCCGAACAGCGCGGTGGCCGCAAGGACCGCCGTCGCGATCGCGATGCCCTTGGTGATGGCCTTGGTCGTGTTGCCGACCGCGTCGAGCTCGGTGAGGATCGCCGCGCCCCGCTCGTCGACGTCGCCGGACATCTCAGCGATGCCCTGCGCGTTGTCGGAGACCGGGCCGAACGTGTCCATCGCAACGATGACGCCGACGGTCGTGAGCAGGCCACAGCCGGCGAGGGCCACGGCGAACAGCGAGATCACGATGACGCCTCCGCCGAGGAGGAAGGCTCCGTAGACAGCGGCCGCGATGACCAACGCGGTGTAGACGGCAGACTCGAAGCCCACGGAGAGGCCGGACAAGATCACGGTGGCCGGTCCGGTGAGCGCGGTCTTGCCGACGTCCTTGACCGGGCGGTACTCCGTGCCGGTGAAGTAGCCGGTGAGCGCCAGGATCAGCGCCGCAAGCACGATGCCGATGACCACGGCGACAGCGGCGATCACGCGTGGGTCACCCGTGGGCGCCTCGGAGATCGATGCCAGGATCCGCTCGAGCTGCCCGTTGCTGCTGGTCCCGCGGTCGAGCTCGTCGAACGACCCCGGCAGGTAGAGGAACGCAGCGATCGTGCAGAGCACCGCCGACACGGCAGCGGAGATGTAGAAGGCCCGGTTGATCGTGGTCAGACCACCCTCGTTCGGGCGGGGCTTGCACAGGTAGACGCCCATGATCGCGGTCAGCGCACCGATGGCGGGAACGATCAGCGGGAAGACCAGGCCCTCGGCACCGAAGGCCGCCTTGCCGAGGATCAGAGCCGCGACCAGGGTGACGGCATACGACTCGAAGAGGTCAGCGGCCATACCGGCGCAGTCCCCGACGTTGTCGCCCACGTTGTCGGCGATCGTCGCGGCGTTGCGCGGGTCGTCCTCCGGGATGTTCTGCTCGACCTTGCCGACCAGGTCGGCTCCGACGTCCGCGGCCTTGGTGAAGATGCCACCACCGACACGCATGAACATCGCCAGCAGGGCGGCGCCGAAGCCGAAGCCCTCGAGCACAGAGGGTGCGTCGCTCTTGTAGATCAGCACGACCAGCGAGGCACCGAGAAGACCCAGACCAACCGTCATCATGCCGACGAAACCGCCGGTGCGGAACGCCACCCGCATGGCGGGGTCGCGCCCCACGGTCTGCGCCGCAGCGGCCACCCGGACGTTCGACTTCACCGCCAGCGACATCCCCAGGTACCCGATCGCAGCCGAGAAGGCCGCGCCGACCAGGAAGAAGCCTGAGCGTCCGATCCGGATCCCGGCGTCACCAGGAAGCACGAAGAGCAGCGCGAACGCGATGGCAGCGAAGACGGCCAGGGTCTTGAACTGCCGCGTCAGGTACGCCTGAGCGCCCTCCTCGACGGCGAGCCCGATGGCCTTCATGTTGTCGGTGCCCTCAGGGGCGGCGAGCACTTCTTGCCGGAACACGTAGGCCAGGGCCAGCGCCACGAGGGCGATGGCAGCCACGATGACCACGAAAGTGATGTTGCCGCCGGAGAGGGACACCTCCACGCCGCTGTCGGCGAGGGTGAGCCGAGACATCCGTTACCTCCATTGAGCCCGCAGGCCCAGTTCATTCCGTGCACACGGGTGTGGTGCACGTCGATGTACGGGGGATCAGAACCCGTCGACGCGAAGCGGTGACCCCGCTCACACCAGACAAGTCCGCCGGAGTCTAGCGACAGGACAGCCGAACCGAAATCCCCGGGTGGGGTCCGCGGGGAACCGGGCCGGTCCGCCGGCCCGGTGTGGCGCGCGCGAGCGCGGCAGGCGTTACGCCTGGGAGGCTGCCTCCACCGAGTCGTAGATCGGGAAGACCTTGGCCAGACCGGTGATCCGGAAGATCTTGAGCAGGCGCTCCTGGGTGCAGACCAGCAACAGGGAGCCCTCGTGAGCTCGGACCCGTTTCAGTGCTCCGACCAGGACGCCGAGTCCGGTCGAGTCGAGGAAGTCGACACCTTCGAGGTTGACGATCAGGTGGTAGTGGCCGGAGTTGATCAGCTCCACCAGCCGCTCACGCAGCTTGGGTGCGGTGTAGACGTCGATCTCGCCCCCGACATCGACCACCATGCGCTCACCTTTAGTCCTGTTGTCCAACGACAGGTCCACGCAGGCCTCCCTTGCAGCGGCCGGGACGGCGAAGCGCCCGCGGCCTTCGATGCGCCCATTCAACCATGCCTGCGAGGGCGTGGGTGCCCGATGCGAGGATGAGCCATCGTGACGAGGTCCAGGCGAGCGTTCGACCCGGAGGCGGTCGCCCTGCGCTTGGCTGCGGGCGAGTCCCGCCGTGACCGGCTCACCCATCTCGAGCTCCGACCCTCCGTGGCGGCCCGACTGGGTCCCTGGCCGTCGTGGGCCTCACCTCAGCTGGTGGACGCCCTGACCGCCCGCGGCGTCGCCTCGCTGTGGAGCCACCAGGCGGATGCAGCCGAGCTGGCGTGGTCCGGGCAGCACGTCGTCGTCGCGACCGGGACCGCGTCAGGCAAGTCGCTGGCCTACCTGCTCCCGACGCTGTCGACGATCTCCCGCAGCGTCGATCGGCCAGGGGCGCGGGGCGACACGGTGGTCTACGTGTCGCCGACGAAGGCGCTTGCGCAGGACCAGCTCGGCTCGGTGAAAGGGCTGGACGTTCCCGGTGTGCGGCCCACGACGTACGACGGCGACTCGACCCGTGAGGAGCGCGACTGGGCCCGCAACCACGCCAACTACGTGCTCACCAACCCCGACATGCTGCACCGGACGATGCTGCCGTCACATGCCCGCTGGGCGTTGTTCTGGGGGTCGCTGCGATATGTCGTGATTGACGAGTGCCATCACTACCGCGGGGTGTTCGGCGCCCACGTCGCGCAGATCCTGCGGCGACTGCGCCGGGTCGCTGCCCACTACGGCGCCTCTCCCACGTTCGTGCTGGCCTCGGCCACGGCGGCAGACCCGGGCGTCACGGCGCGTCGACTGACCGGGGAGCATGTCGAGGCGATCGACGTGGACGGGTCGCCGCGGGGGCAGACGGCGGTGGCGCTGTGGGAGCCACCGCTCACCGCCGCCCGGGGTGAACACGGCGCTCCGGTACGTCGGTCAGCCTCCTTCGAAGCCGCCGACCTGGTCGCCGACCTGGTGGCCGACGGCGTCCGCACGCTGGCGTTCGTCCGAAGTCGCCGCGGTGCGGAGACGGTGGCCCTGCAGGCTCAGGCCCGGTTGCACGACGTCGATCCCGACCTGGCCAGACGGGTCGCGCCGTACCGCGGCGGCTACCTGCCCGAGGACCGGCGCGAGCTCGAGCAGCGGCTGAAAGAGGGCGACCTGCTGGCTGTGGCGGCGACCAACGCGCTCGAGCTCGGCATCGACATCGACGGGCTGGACGCGGTCGTGATGGCGGGCTTTCCCGGCACCCGCGCGTCGATGTGGCAGCAGATCGGCAGGTCCGGGCGCGAAGGACAGGGCGGACTGGGGGTGCTGGTCGCCCGCGACGACCCACTGGACACGTATCTGGTCACGCATCCGGAGGCCTTGCTCGGAGCGCCCGTCGAGGCGAATGTCTTCGACCCCGGCAACCCCTACGTCGTCGCACCGCACCTGTGCGCGGCGGCGCAGGAGATCCCGTTGACCGACGAGGACTTCGCGGCGTTCAGCGGCGACATCGAGGCGGTCGTGGCGTCTTTGGTCGAGGCCGGCTACCTGCGGCGCCGGTCACGGGGGTGGTTCTGGACTCGTCGCGACCGGGCTTGCGACCTGGCCGACATCCGGTCCTCGGGCGGTAACCCGGTGCGGATCGTCGAGGGGTCGACCGGTCGTCTGGTCGGCACCGTCGACGCGTCGTCAGCCCACGCCACCGTGCACACCGGCGCGGTGTACGTCCACTTCGGTCAGACCTACCTGGTCTCGTCCTTCGACCACGACGAAGGCGTTGCAGTCGTCGAGGCCGCTGACCTGGACTACTCCACGCATGCTCGCGACCTCACGGACATCGCGATCCGCGGCACCCATGTGTCGGCGTCCTGGGGCGAGGCGACCCTCACGTTCGGGTCGGTCGAGGTGTCGTCCCAGATCGTGTCCTACGTGAAGAAGCGGTCGGCGACCGGAGAGGTGCTCGGTGAGGAGCCACTGGATCTGCCGGCCCGGCACCTTCAGACCAAGGCGGTGTGGTGGACGCTCACGCCGGAGCAGATCGCGACCAGTGGCGTGGACGCGAAAGACGTTCCGGGGGCAGCACACGCGGCCGAGCACGCCGCGATCGGCCTGCTCCCCCTGTTTGCCACCTGTGACCGCTGGGACATCGGCGGTGTCTCAACGGCGCTGCACGAGGACACCGGACTGCTGACGGTCTTCGTCTACGACGGTCACCCCGGCGGGGCCGGATTCGCCGAGCGCGGCTTCGACACGGCCGCGGACTGGCTCACCGCCACCCGGGAGGCCATCGCGGCCTGCGGCTGCGACGACGGGTGTCCTTCGTGCGTTCAGTCACCCAAGTGCGGCAACGGAAACAACCCGTTGGACAAGCGGGGGGCGATCCTGCTCCTCGACACCCTTCTCGCGGACCACGGCTGACCTCGCTACGGTGAGCGGGTCAGCCATCGGGGGATGGACGAGCCCACGGGCTCGAGAGGAGTCGCACGCATGATCGTCCTCGGACTCTTGGTCCTCCTCGCCGTCGCGGCCATCGCCGTGATCGCGATCGCTCGCGGCGGAGATCCCGTCTCGTTCAAGCTCGGGTCGCTCACGTTCAACACCGACGGAGCCGGCATGTTCCTGGCCGGCGCCGGGACCCTGCTGGTCGCTGTGGTCGGGTTCTGGCTGCTTCGCAAGGGCATGCACCGGTCCCGCCAGCGTCGCCAGGAGATGAAGGAGCTGCGCGACCGGGCGGCACGCAACGAGGAAGCCGCGCGACGCGCGCGTACGACCGCCGAGCCAACGGGTACATCCGCCGAGCCAACGGGCTCGACCGCCGACTCCGGCACGACGACCGGCAACCACGTCGACGAGTCCAGTCGCCCCGGCGCCGACGACCACTTCGACTCGACACCTCGCGAGCGCTAGCAGCCCCTGAGGCGGCACGCGGGATGCGTGCGTCAGCCGACCTGAGGACCCGTGTCTCCAGGCCCGGCGCGTGCGCTGCTGGTCACGGAGACGGTCAGCCCGAGCGGGAGCTGGAGGGTGTCGGTGACCTGCACGACCACGTCGGTGCCCTCGACCGAGCAGCCGGCCAAGCTGACCTTGTTGGCGAGGGCCACCCTGGTCGCGAGCGCACAGGGCTCACCACCACGCTGGCGCTCGGCGGCGGCGGACAGTGAGACCAGGTCGGCCGCGCCGTCGACCTGGTGCTGCCGCGCCACCGCCACGGCCAGCGTGACCACGAGCCAGGTCACCCCGAGGCAGACCCCCATCCAGCCCACCGCCCACACCGTCGCAGACCCGGCCTCTCCGCGGATGCTCACGGCCCCGATTCCCCCTCCACGCTGACCGTGGCAGAGGCGCGCAGGTCGAACCGCGGCGCGGTCGGCAGTAGCCAGCCAGGCGGCTGGCTCGGCACCACGACCAGGACCGTCACCAGGCCCCCCTGCCGGTCGACCCGGACTGTTGCAGACGCTGGCGCCGTGCGGTGCGCCGCGGCTGTCGCCTGCTCGGCATCACCACCCCGCGCGATCTCCCGTGCGGCATCACGGGCCGCGTCGACGGCGCGGACCTCGGCGATCCCGAGCGAGATCAGCCACACCAGCGCCAGGGCAAAGACCGCCATGATCGGCAGGACGATCGCAGCCTCCGCCGTCACGCTGCCGCATTCGGCCCGCACGCGGCGCCGTGCCACACCGGTCACGGACATCTGGACTCCTTCCGTCGCGGCCGGCCGGTAGTGGCCCCGGCCGGCCGCGCGCGATCAGAACGGCAGCAGGGTGAGGACCTTGTCGAACAACCCCTGCAACAGGTTGCGGCCGAACTCGGACGTCAGCAGCTGATAGAGGAGTCCGGCGAAGCCACAGGCCCCGACCGTTCCCACGGCGTACTCCGCAGTGTTCATGCCGACCTCGTCACGCAGGTGCGGATCAGGACCGCTGATCCGCCGGGTCGGGTTGGCGTTGGAGCGGGTGCGGTTCATGTGGAGTCCCTTCGGGTTCGTCGCCGCCTCGGCGACGGGTGGGTAGGTGCCGCACCAGACAAGCCGGGACCGGACTCCGGCGGCAGCGACGACGCTCATCTGTTGAAGCTCGCCCACTCGTCTGCGGTCTGGGGACAACGCCTCAGCCGACCACGCGGGAGAACCCACCCACGATGGTGGGGACGACTCCGATCAGCATGAATGCCGGCAGGAAGCAGGCTGCCAGCGGCGCGGCCGCTCTCACGGCTACCGATCGCGCCGCCTCCTGAGCACGGGCACGACGCTCCCTTCGTGCGTCACCGGCCACCCGCCGCAACGTCTCCGCAACAGGAGCACCGGACCGGTAGGTGCGCACCATGGCCAAGCCGAGTCTTCGCAGCTGGGGGTCGGCGGCGATCTGCTGCCACTCGTCGACGGGCGACGCCCCGAGTGCCAGCCGCGACCGGAGCGTCTCGAACCTGCGTCGCAGCGGTCCACCCACGGCCCGAGCGACCTGTGGGAGTGCCGTCTCGACAGGGAGTCCGATCTCGCTGCACGCGGCCAGCAAATCGATGGCCAACGGCAGGTCGCGAACCACTGCATCGCGCTCGTGGACCACGCTCGGGGCCTCGAGTCGACCCACCGCATGGCTGACCATCACACCGACGACGGCACCCACGAGCAGGCCGAAAGACCCCGCGAGGGCGCCTCCCAGGACGCCCGTTGCGACCAGACAGAGCCAGAGCCGGCGGGGGCCGTCCTCGACGAAGGACACCTGCCCTTCAGCCGCCACACCCTGGCTCGGTGCTGTATCGACCTCGAGTCGACGCAGATCAGTCGACGACGCCGATCCGACCAGCCAGGCGGCAAGCACGGCGGTTCCGACTGCCAGGGCGGCACCCACCTCAGACCTCGGCCGCATCGGCGAGGTGTTCGACCCAGTACACCCCGGTGAGCGCCAGCGCCGCGCCCAGCCCGAGACAGCCGAGCCCGAGGCTGCTCCCCAGCAGGAAGCCAATCGGTCGGGCGCCCATCGACGTACCGAGCGCCAATCCGAACAGTGGAAGCGTTGCGAGCATCTTGGCCGTCGCACGGGCGGGCGCCAACGATGCAGCGACTTCGGCACTGGCCTCGTGTTCGTCCCGCAGCGCCGCGGCCACCCGATCCAGGACTCCTGCCAGGCTGGCTCCCGAGCGGGCCGAGACGTCCCAGGCCGCGGACACGGCCAACAGCCCCCGTGCACCTGGCTGCTCGGCGCTGGACCTCAGCGCTGCGGCAACGTCGCCGCCGAGGCGTGCCGTCGTGGCGATCACCGACCAGGCCTGGTCATCACGACACGCGGAGTCGATTGCGTGCTGGGTCGGCAGTCCGGCGTGCAGCTCTGCTGCGAGCGCGTCACAGAGCTCGATCACGGCTGCTTGGCGGCGTCTCCGGATCCGTCGTCGACGAGCACGAGCCACGAGTCGTCGCACGACCACGCCGACGACTCCCGCTCCCACGGCCAACAATCCCGTTCGCGGCCCGAAGCCGAGCCCGACGGCCACCACGGCCCCCATGACTCCCAGCACGACCGACGACAGACCGAGTTGAGAAGTCGAGGGACCACGTGGTGGCGAGCGCCTGCCTTGCACCCACCACGCGGCGGCGGCGGACACCGCTGCCAGGATGGTCGGGCTCACCGGCGTCGTCCGGCGAGCAGCGCGTCCCAGAGCTCCGCTCCGGCGCCGAGCTGAGGCCCCACCTCGGTGCCGAACCGGACCGCGGTCGGCACAGCCACGAGTCCATCGGCCTCCCGTGTCACCACCGCGAGCTCGGTGAGCCGACGCCGTCCCTGCTGATCTCGGCGCAGATGGAGCACCACGTCCACGGCCGCTGACAGCTGCGCGTGTACGGCCGACCGGGTCAGCCCAGCGGCTACCCCGAGCGCTTCGAACCGCGCCGGCACGTCTGCCGGGGAGTTTGCGTGGACGGTGCTGCATCCGCCGTCATGACCGGTGTTCATGGCGGCCATCAGCTCGACGACCTCGGCGCCACGGACCTCTCCCACGACCAGTCGATCCGGGCGCATCCGCAGTGACTGCCGTACGAGAGTGCGCAGCGACACCTCCCCGGCGCCTTCGACATTGGCCTGCCGGGACTCGAGGTTGACCACGTGCGGGTGACGGGGACGCAACTCCCCCGCGTCCTCGACGATGACGATGCGTTCGTGTGCTGCGACCAGTGACAACAAGGCGTTGAGCAGGGTCGTCTTGCCGCTGCCCGTGCCGCCGGTCACAACGAACGACAGGCGAGCCTCGATCAGGTCGCGCAGGAGTGCGGCGGCCGCGGGATGGACGGTGCCGGTCTGCACCAGCTCCTCCAGGGTCAACATCCTCCGGGCGGGTACGCGAAGGGACAGACACGTCCCGGGCCGAGACAGTGGCGCGAGCACCGCGTGGAAGCGGGTCCCGTCCTCCATCCGCACGTCGACGTACGGACAGCCGGCATCGAGCCGGCGACCGGCCGAGGCGGCCAGCCGCTGCGCGAGCCGCCGGACGGCGTCGTCATCAGGAAACCGGATCTCGGTCAGTTCGAGGCCCCCGCCGGTGTCGACGTAGACCTCGTTCGGGCCGTTGACCAGCACGTCCGTCACGCCGTCCAGCGTGAGGAGTGGGTCGAGCGGCCCTGCGCCACGGCTCTCACGGCGCAACGCGTGAAACACCTCGAGTACCGCCGCATCGCTCGTCAGACGACCGTCAGCGCGAAGGGCCTCTGCAACATCCCGGGGCGACCCGGCGGCACCGGCTTCGGCCAGCCTGGCCCGTACCCGCTCGAGGCTGGCCGGTTCGACGGCCGTCACGCCGCCTCCGGCCTGCGAACGGTGGCGAGGATCTCCTGACAGCGGCGCATCATCGCACCTCGGCGAGGGGGTCCCAGCCCCTCGTCGATGCTGCGGCTGACCGACCGCCGGGTCGGCACGGTCCCGGCCAGGGGGAGCCCCATCGCGGAAGCCACCGAGTCCGGGTGAGCTGCTCGTACCGGCGTGGTGCGCACGACCGCCGAGACCTCCGTCGTGTACGCGGCGACGGTCGGCAGCAACGCGGACGCGGCAGCGACCGAGCGCACGTCGTCCGTCGCGATCACCAGGACGTGGTCGACGGCGGCCAACGTCTCCCGCGCGGCGGGTTCGAAGCTTCGTGGCAGGTCGACGACGACCACATCGAACGCGCGGGTGATGGCGGTGACCATCGACCTCACGATCGAGGTCGAGATCGGGGCGGTGGCACCCCGCGACCACGACAGCAGCGTCACGTCCCGGTGGCATGGCAGGGCGGCCCGGAGGGCTGCGGCGCCGACACGGCCCTCGGTCACAGCGACGTCGGACCAGCGCAGCCCCTCGACCTGCTCGCTCCCCATCACCAGCTCGAGCCCCCCGGACAGCGGGTCGAGATCGATCAGGCACGCCCTGGCGCCGCGAGCTGCGCACAGTGCCAGAGCCCCCGAGAGCGTCGACGCGCCGACGCCTCCTCGCGTCCCGACGACACCGATCACGCACGCCCGGCCGACGCCTTCGACCGTGTCGGCGAGCCAGCTCACCAGGTCGTCCTGCCCGGCCGGCAGCACGATGACCCGTTCCGCGCCGGCCGTCACGGCGTCCCGCCAGATCGCCGGACTCTCGCGGTCGCTGACGATCACGACGTCGTCACGGCGTGGTAGGGGGATGTCGGCCACGCGCGCCCCGGCGACATCAGGCCCCAGGATCACGCCCGAGGACGTCCGCCAGCGACTCCGAAGGTCCGCAGCCGGGTTGACCGGGTCGACCACGTCGGCGGCCACTCCCGCAGCCGCGCACAGCAGCAGCACCTGGTCGCGCAACCCGGGGTCTGCGGTGATCAGCAGCGGAGCCTCAGGGGCCAACGGCGTGGGCACATTCATGGCGCCATGCTGCGCTGCCTCACGACGGAGATCACCGGCGTCCCCGGCGACTGTGGACAGCTGCCGAGATCGCGCACAGCTTGGGGATATCGAGCCGGTCAGGTGGCCTGGGTCGTACGCGGGAGTGACCCGAAGCCAGCCGCAAAACGAAAAAGGGCGGCCCCCGGTGGGGGGGTACCGGGGGCCGCAAGGCGGGTCGCGATTCCGGGGGGGATGGAATCGACCCGCGCGGTCCAGCGACGAGGGGGGGTGCCGCTGGCTCTCCCGACACCTTACTCCTCGTTCCACGGCCTCATGCAAACCGCCACGTCAGAGCCGTATGCTCGAATCCGAGGCGCGAATTCTCGGCCTGGTGACGTGCATTTCCACCCTGCTGCGACCTCGCCAAGCGAGACCTCACGAACCGGGAGGTAGGCCGTCGATGTCCCCGATCACCGGCCGTCCGGCCGCCTTCTTCGATCTGGACAAGACGATCATCGCGAAGTCCAGCACGTTCGCGTTCAGCCGGCCGTTCTATCAGGGCGGGTTGATCAACCGAAGGTCGGTGCTTCGCAGCGGGTACGCCCAGTTCGTCTATCTCGTCGGTGGCGCCGACCACGACCAGATGGAGCGGATGCGGGCCTATCTGTCCGCGCAGGCGGCCGGCTGGCACGTCCAGACCGTGAAGGACATCGTCGCTGAGACCCTCCACCACATCGTCGACCCGCTCGTCTACGACGAGGCCGTCAGCCTGATCGAGCAGCACCACTTCCAGGGCCACGACGTGGTGATCGTGTCGACGTCTGGCGCTGAGGTCGTCGAGCCGATCGGGGAGATGCTCGGTGCCGACCGGGTGATCGCGACGAAGATGGTGCAGGAGGACGGGCGGTACACCGGTGAGATCGAGTTCTACGCCTACGCGGGCAACAAGGCGGCCGCGATCACGGAGTTGGCCGAGGCCGAGGGCTACGACCTGACCGCCTCGTTCGCCTACTCCGACTCCTCCACCGACGTACCGATGCTGGACCTGGTCGGACACCCCTACGCCGTCAACCCCGACAAGGCGCTCCGCAAGATCGCGGGCGAGCGAGGCTGGGACGTGCTGGACTTCGTCCGGCCGGTCGAGCTGCGCAAACGTGTGCCGTTCGAGACCCGCAAAGGCACCTTGGCCGCGGTGGCGATCGGGGCTGGCGTTGCTGCGGCCGGCGCAGTGGTCCTGTCTGCGAGACGGTCGCGGCGGACCTGAACGCTCGGGTCGCCGAAGGCCGGTCCGTGGGGACCGACGCCGCAAGGCAAAACCCTTGTTTGCAAGGGAGATCTGCCGAGAACACAAGCCACCCGAATAGAAGACTAGGCAAACTTTGGCCGGGGGAGTGGGTGCACATGCGGACGGCGTCCTCGGAAGAAGACGCCGCCGCTGACACATGAGCTTTCGGCTACCAGGCGTGCATGTCCTCGAACGTCGCCCCGGGAGGATCCCGAAATCGACTGCCCTCAAAGAAGGGTGGGTCACCGCGTGGGTACCGGGCTCATGTGCGGGTCTTGAGTTGTGGTTCCTTTGTACGCCGTTCCGGCCGCGAGCGGAAGGCTTACCGGCGTGTCGTCGCGAGGCTCGTGTGACGTTCTGGACGATCCCGGCGATCACAGCAGCGGACTTGCCTCGACTCCGCGGGTCACCGCCTCCGCGACATGCACCAACCAGGCGCGCCGTCCTGCGGGGTCACCTGCGGCGTAGCCGGCCAGCGCTGACCGGTACGACGCTGACAAGGCGAGATGACCGACCTCAGGCACCACCACCGACGTCGGGTCGACGCCGCGGGACACCAGGATCAATCGTTCGAGCGCTCGTGCCACCAGCCCGTTCGCCGCCTCGAACGGCGCCATCGCCATCACTTCGGCGTGCGCCACTCCAGCCACGGCGATCGCCGGCGCCGAGGTCGTGGCCAGCAGGAAGGCGGACAGGGCATGCACGCCGGCGACGACGCCGCTCGCCGCGCGCGGCCGCCCCAGAGCGTCGTTCGAGACCAGCCCGGCCGCCGCCAGCGTGTGCAGTCGCGCCATCGCCTGCAGTGGTGAACGCGCGACCACGGGAAGCAGGGCCAGCAGCTCGGCGTTCGTACGAACCGCCGCGACGCCCAACCGGTCACCGGCCCCGCTGCGCAGGTCATCGAGTGCGGACCCACTCCCCTCGAGCTCCGCGCTGGCGGCGGCTCCGCGAAGCAGGGACTCCGCCGTCAGCTCAGGCGTCGTCCGCCGCAGACCGCGGTCGCGAAGCCGGGCATCGATGGCGTCGCGGGCCGCCACCAGGGCCGACGGCACCCCTTCCAGGGCGCACCATGACTCCACCTCCGCGACGGTCAGCACCCGCCGAGCCTAGGCCGTGAGCGTGAACAGCCATCTGCCGCGGGCAGGGCCGATGGATGCTGTGCAGCCCGGCTGTTCGGCTAACCTCAGCAGACATGGACGCCGACGAGAAGGCCCTCCGCGCCGCAAGCTTCGGCTCCGTCGCCGAGGCCTATGCTGCGCACCGGCCGGGCTACCCGACCGAAGGTGTCGAGTGGCTCGTCGGCACCAGCCCCGGACGCATCCTCGAGCTCGGTGCCGGCACCGGCAAGCTCACGCAGGCCCTGATCGCGCTCGATCACGACGTCGTGGCGACCGACCCGTCGGTTGACATGCTCACCGAGCTCCGGCGCTCCGCCCCGCAGGCGCACCGGTCGGTCGGCAGCGCCGAGCACATCGCGCTGCCGAGCAGCTCGGTGGACGCAGTCGTGGCCGGCCAGTCGTTCCACTGGTTCGACCTCGACCACGCACTGCCCGAGATCGCCCGGGTGCTGCGCCCCGGCGGCGTGCTCGCGCTGGCCTGGAACGTCGGGGACCAGAAGGTGCCCTGGGTCGGGAAGGTGTTCAGCCTGATCGGACTCAGCGACTCCGACGTCGGCAAGGATCCGATCGCGGACTCCGACCTGTTCGCGCCCAGCGAGCAGCGCATCATCCGGCACTGGCAGAAGCTCGACCGTGAGGGACTGATCGGCTTCTGCGCCTCGCAGTCGATGTTCGCGACCAAGTCCGAGGCCGAGCAGCGCGCCCTCGTCGACGAGGTCGGAGCCATCTACGACTCCTACGGCCGGGGACCCGACGGGATGCTGCTGCCGTGGAGCACCTACTGCTACCGCTCTCGGGTCAGCGGCCTTCCGGAGCCGCCGGGGTCCGCCGGCCCGGACCCCACCGACGAGGACGACCTCGACGACGGGCTGCTCGTCGACTTCCACTAGCGGCCGTCCTCCAGCCCTCCCGCTCCGGTTTGCCTAGATTTCTATTCGGGTGGCTTGTGATCATGGCAAACCTGCCGTGCTCAGTGAGGGTCTGCCTTGCTCACCTGCCCGCGACCTGCCGTGCTCAGTGAGGGTCTGCCTTGCTCACCTGCCCGCGACCTGCCGGGCGCCGCATCGGCACGTGCGGGATCCCGTCGTCCAGGTACTCCGGACCGGTGACGACGTAGCCGAGTCGGGCATACCAGCGCTCCAGGTGCGACTGGGCCTCGAGCACCGATTCGCGCGCACCGATGTCGGAGAGCGCAACCTGCATCAGCCTCGCAGCCAGGCCCGCCGCGCGGTGGTCGGCGGCCACGCAGACCCGACCGATGCGGGCCGTCCCGTCCGGCTCCTCCAGGATCCGGAGGTAAGCCACCGGCCGGTCGCCGGCCTGGGCGAAGACGTGGCGCGTCTCGGGCTCGAGGTCCCGGCCGTCGAGGTCGCCGTAGGCACACGCCTGCTCCACCACGAAGACCTCGGCGCGCAGCTGCCAGAGCAGGTACGCCGTCCGGCCGTCCAGCTCCTCGAACAAACGGCTCAGGATCTCCATCGCCCCATGATGCAGGCCGGGCGGGCAACGACGTACCTGCACCTGACACAGTGAGGTGGTGCGGATCCTCCACATCGCCGAACCGGCTGACTGGGCGGACGCCGTCGCGGTCGGAAGCTACACGCAGTCGACTCGTGGCCAGAGCCTCGACGAGGTCGGCTTCATCCACTGCAGCCAACCGCACCAGGTGCGAGGGGTCCTCGACCTCGTGTACACCGACGTCGACCACGACCTCCTGCTGCTGGTCATCGAGACAGAGGGGCTGACCTCGCCCTGGCAGCTCGACGACGTCCCCGGCTCGGACGCGCCGTTCCCGCACATCTACGGTCCGCTCGCGGTTGCAGCGGTGGTCCACGTGGAGCAGATCCGGCGCACGAGCGAAGGCTGGACCGTGCCTACCGCGTACGACGCCTGAATCACGCTCACCACAGCCCCCGAACCCGCCCGTCGGCCACCGCCCACCGGTTGCGGACCGGGCCCAGTCGTTCTAGCGTTCGGTCCCAAAAGTGACCCCCATCACGCACCCGAAGGGCGAAGTCATGACAGAGCCGAGGACTCACCACGGCGACACAGGAGCGTCCCAGCGCGCCGTCTACGAAGAGCTGCACGCCAGCCCGGAGTTCCAAGACCTCCGCAAGCGCTATCGGGGCTTCGCGATCCCCTGGACCATCACGTTCCTGACCTGGTACCTGCTCTACGTGGTCTGCAGCAACTGGGCCGTCGGCTTCATGTCCACCGACCTCGTCGGCAACATCAACGTCGCACTGGCCTTCGGTCTGCTGCAGTTCCTGTCCACCTTTCTGATCGCGTGGCTGTACGCCCGGCACGCCGACAAGGAGCTCGATCCCCTCGCCGAGCGCCTCGAGGCCAGGTTCGTCCGTGAGACGGCAGGGATGGAGGTCGACCGATGAGCGCCACCGCCACCTACGTCGCCGCTGCCGGCTCCGACCACCAGGGGCTCACGGCGTCCTTGTTCATCGCCGTCGTCATCGTGACGGTCGGCATCACGTTCTGGGCCAGCCGCCAGACCCGCGGCACCACCGACTACTACGCGGGAGGCCGCTCGTTCACCGGCGCCCAGAACGGTCTCGCGGTCGCCGGAGACTACATGTCCGCCGCGTCCTTCCTGGGAATCTCCGGAGCCATCGCCCTGTACGGGTACGACGGCTTCCTCTACTCCATCGGATTCCTGGTGGCCTGGTTGGTGGCGCTGCTTCTCGTGGCCGAGCTGCTTCGCAACTCCGGCCGCTACACGATGGCCGACCAGCTCGCGTACCGGATGAAGCAGACGCCGGTCCGGACCGCGGCCGCGACCTCCACCGTCGTGGTGTCGATCTTCTACCTGCTGGCGCAGATGGTCGGTGCCGGCGCCCTGGTCACGCTGCTGCTCGGCGTGACCGACGAGGGCGCGAAGAACTGGGTGATCGTCGGCGTGGGACTGCTGATGATCTTCTACGTGACGGTCGGAGGCATGAAGGGCACCACCTGGGTCCAGATCGTCAAGGCCGTGCTGCTGATGACGGGCACGATCCTGATCACCTTCCTGGTCCTGCTCCACTTCCACTTCAACCTCTCCGAGATGCTCGGTGGCGCGGTCGAGAAGACCGGCAAGGCGAACTTCCTCGATCCGGGTCTGCGGTACGGCCTGACCACCACCAGCAAGATCGACTTCGTCTCCCTCGGTCTCGCGCTGGTGCTCGGGACGGCCGGATTGCCGCACATCCTGATTCGCTTCTACACCGTCCCGACGGCCAAGACGGCGCGGAAGTCAGTGCTCTGGGCCATTGGCTTGATCGGCTTCTTCTACCTGATGACGCTGGTGCTCGGCTTCGGAGCGGCGGCCCTGCTCGACACCGGACCGGACAGCGCCGTCGCCACAAGCACGGGAAACCTCGCTTCGCCGCTGCTGGCGGAGGAGATCGGCGGCGGTGCCGGCTCGCTCGGCGGCGCGGTGCTGCTGGCTCTGATCGCAGCCGTCGCCTTCGCGACGATCCTCGCCGTGGTCGCGGGACTGACCTTGACCTCGGCGTCGTCGGTGGCCCACGACATCTATGCCAACGTGATGAAGAAGGGCACGGCGACCGAGAAGCAGGAGCTCACCGTGGCCCGGGGCGCGGCCTTCGGCATCGGCTTCATCGCGATCATGCTGGCCATCCCCTCACAGAAGCTGAACATCGCCTTCCTGGTGGCGCTGGCTTTCGCGGTGGCAGCTTCGGCCAACCTTCCGTCGTTGATCTACAACCTGTTCTGGCGGCGGTTCAACACCCGTGGAGCGGTCTGGAGCATCTACGCCGGCCTGGTCTCCTCGGTCGGCCTGGTGTTCTTCTCGCCCGTGGTGTCCGGCAAGGTCAACCCGGTCACGGGAGAGAGCGCGTCCCTGTTCGGCCTGGGCACCGACTTCCACTGGTTCCCGTTGGAGAACCCCGGCATCATCTCGATCCCCATCGGGTTCCTCTTCGGCTACCTGGGCACGATCACGTCGCGCGAGACGCTTGCCGAGGAGCGCTTCAACGAGCTCGAGGTGCGCGCCCTCACCGGGGCTGGCTCGGAGAAGGCGGTCATCCACTGACCGTGCGCCGCCCCAGCCTTGCCGAACCCCCGGTTGTCAGCCAACCGCCGACGTGCTGAGGTGATCATGTGACCCCAACTGACGCGCACGAGACCACGCAGGCCGCCGAGGGCAACGGTCCCTCGAATGCCACCCTGTCGAACCTGATGCACGAGGAGCGGCGCTTCGAGCCACCGGCCGAGCTCGCCTCGCACGCCAACGTCACCGCTGACGACTATGCCCAGGCCGCAGAGGACCGGCTCGGTTTCTGGGCCAAGCAGGCCGAGCGGATCACCTGGGCGCAGCCGTTCGACGAGGTGCTGGACTGGAGCAATCCCCCGTTCGCCAAGTGGTTCGTCGGTGGCAAGCTCAACGCGGCGTACAACTGTGTCGACCGCCACGTCGAGGCAGGCAACGGGGACAAGGTCGCCTACCACTGGATCGGCGAGCCCGAGGGCGACACCCGCGACCTCACGTATGCCGAGCTCAAGGACGAGGTCTGCAAGACGGCCAACGCGTTGATCGAGCTGGGCGTGCAGACCGGCGACCGGGTCGCCATCTACATGCCGATGATCCCCGAGACCGTTATCGCCATGCTGGCGTGCGCGCGGATTGGCGCACCGCACACGGTCGTCTTCGGCGGGTTCTCAGCCGACGCGCTCAAGGGCCGGATCCAGGACTGCGACGCCCGGGTGGTGATCACCGCTGACGGTGGTTACCGGCGTGGCGCCCCCTCGGCGCTCAAGCCGGCCGTCGACGAGGCAGTGCGTGAATGCCCCGACGTGCGCCACGTGCTGGTCGTACGCCGGACCGGTCAGGACACCGAGATGGCCGAGAGCCGCGACGTGTGGTGGCACGACGTCGTCGACAAGCAGTCCACCGAGCACGAGCCCGAAGGCTTCGACGCCGAGCACCCGCTCTACGTCATGTACACCTCAGGCACGACCGGCAAGCCCAAAGGAATCCTCCACACGACCGGCGGCTACCTCGTCGGCACGTCGTACACCCACTGGGCGATCTTCGACCTGAAGGCCGACACCGACATCTACTGGTGCGCGGCCGACATCGGCTGGGTCACCGGGCACTCCTACATCGTCTACGGACCGCTCGCGAACGGCGCGACGTCACTGATGTACGAAGGCACGCCCGACACGCCGCACAAGGGTCGGTGGTGGGAGATCATCGCCGAGCACAAGGCCACGATCCTGTACTGCGCGCCCACCGCGATCCGGACCTTCATGAAGTGGGGTGCGGAGATCCCGCAGAAGTACGACATGAGCTCACTGCGGGTCATCGGGTCGGTCGGTGAGCCGATCAACCCCGAGGCCTACATCTGGTACCGCAAGGAGATCGGCGGCGACCGGACACCGGTGGTGGACACCTGGTGGCAGACCGAGACGGGGATGATCATGATCAGCCCGCTGCCGGGAGTGACGGCGGGCAAGCCGGGGTCGGCGATGAAGACGATTCCCGGCGTGGAGGCGTTGGTGGTCGACGACGCCGGCAACGCGGTCACCCCCGGGTCCGGTGGCTACCTCGTGCTCACCGAGCCGTGGCCGTCGATGCTGCGCACGCTCTGGGGTGACGACGAGCGGTTCAAGGAGACCTACTGGTCACGTTTTCCCGGCGTGTACTTCGCCGGCGACGGCGCCAAGCTCGACGAGGACGGCGACATCTGGCTGCTCGGCCGGGTCGACGACGTGATGAACGTGTCCGGTCACCGACTCTCCACGACCGAGATCGAGTCTGCGCTGGTGTCGCACCCGAAGGTCGCTGAAGCCGCTGTCGTGGGCGCCAACGACGCGACCACCGGTCAGGCAGTCGTGGCCTTCGTGATCTTGCGCGAGAGCGCTGGCGACGGCGGCGACGACGTGGTCGCCGAGCTGCGCAACCACGTCGCGAAAGAGATCGGCGCGATCGCCAAGCCGAAGTCGATCATGGTGGTGCCCGAGCTGCCGAAGACGCGGTCGGGCAAGATCATGCGCCGGTTGCTCAAGGACGTCGCCGAGAACCGCGAGACCGGTGACGTCACCACGTTGGCCGATTCGACCGTGATGGACCTGATCAAGGACAACCTGGCGGCCGGCAAGGCCGACGAGGACTGAGGCGCGACCCGTCCGGGCGTCGACCAGCCCACCAAGCAGGTGCGGTCACCGCGACGGCGCCGGTCAGCAGACGGCGTTCAATCCGTCGAGAATCGCTCCCAGGCAGCCTGGCGACTCACGCCGAGTGCTGACCCGATCACGTCCCAGCTCAGGCCCTGCTTTCTCGCGGCCTTGACGGCCTTGCGTTGCCACCGGTCCAGGTTTCGGCTGCCCTCTCGGATTCCGGCGACGAGCTTGAGCGGATCAGATCGCCAATCGCCGTCGATGGTCAACGTTGTCTCGACCCGAACTTCGTCGGTCCCCATCTCGTCCATCTGTCAAGCATCCCTGACAACCGATCACGCGTCAAGAGATCCTGACAATGACCGTGCGACGCGGCGCCTGGCAAGGCTGAGGAGGACCGAGGAGGGTCGGGCCAGTAGGCTGGGCGCGCATCAGGGAGTGCCGGGAAGTCTGGTCGGCGGCGTCGGATGGCGCCCTCATGCCGACGGACGAGGAGGCGCATGACACCCGCGACACCAACGCCGCCACCTGGGGCCAAAGGGTCGGACGGCTCGATTCGCCCTTCGCCGTTCCCGAGAGTCCTCAGCCACGGTTCCTGGACCGAGATCAGGCGCATCACCCAGATCCTGCGCACCGAGACGCTCGGCGGAGCCCTCCTCCTGATCGCGACCGTGCTCGCCCTCACCTGGGCCAACTCACCCTGGTCCTCGGCTTACGAGTCCCTGGTGTCGTACGTCGTCGGGCCCCAGACCCTGCATCTCGATCTCAGCCTGTCCACCTGGGCGGCCGACGGCCTGCTGGCGATCTTCTTCTTCGTGGCCGGACTGGAGCTCAAGCGGGAGTTCATCGCGGGAGACCTGCGGGACCCACGCCGGGCGGCCGTGCCGATTGCAGCAGCCGTCGGCGGGGTGATCGCTCCTGCCGTCTTCTATCTGGCGATCACCTGGGGCAGCGGTGCGGGCAAGGGCTGGGCGATCCCGACCGCCACCGACATCGCCTTCGCGCTCGCCGTGCTCGCCATCATCGGCAGCCACCTGCCCGCGGGGCTCAGGACCTTCCTCCTCACTCTGGCCGTTGTCGACGACCTGATCGCAATCACGATCATCGCCTTCTTCTACACGACGGACCTCTCCGTGGGCAGCCTCCTGCTGGCCCTGGTCCCCCTGGCCCTCTTCGGTTTCCTGGTGCAGCGCCATCAACGGACCTGGTGGCTGCTGATCCCTCTCGCCGTGGTCACCTGGGTGCTGGTGCACGAGTCCGGCGTCCACGCGACCGTGGCCGGTGTCCTGCTCGCCTTCACGGTTCCCGTGGCAGCCCGGTCGATGCCGGGCAAGTCCGACGACCGGGCCGGGCTCGCCGAGCGCTTCGAGCACGCCTGGCGGCCCGTCTCGACGGCGTTCGCCGTACCCGTCTTCGCGTTCTTCGCGGCCGGCGTCGGCGTCGGCGGCTTCAACGGGCTGGGGTCAGCGCTGACGGATCGCGTGGCGATCGGCATCATCGTCGGACTGGTCGTCGGCAAGGCACTCGGCGTCTTCGTCGCCACCTTCCTCGTGCACAGCTATACGCATGCCGACCTCGACGAAAACCTGTCCTGGGTCGATGTCCTCGGCGTCTCGGCGCTGAGCGGTGTCGGCTTCACGGTCTCGCTGCTGATCACCGAGCTCGCCTTCAGCGAGGGCAGCTCGACCTACGAGCACGGCAAGGTGGCGGTGCTGGCAGGATCGGTGTCTGCGGCACTGGTGGCCGGCGTGATTCTGAGGATGCGCAACCGCGTTTACCGACGCATCTGTGAGGAAGAGGCCCTCGAGGCCCGGACCGAGGTTCTCGAACCCCACGAAGGAGCTACCGCGCGGTGGACCGACTCCGAGCAGCACGTCTCGAGCAGCGATCCCGACACGAAACAGGAGCCACGATGACCAGCACCGGCAGTACAGACCCTCAGCGAAGGAGTCGGCATGCGCGCACGTGACCTGGCAGAGGAGTATCCGACCGTCTCACTCGACGACGATGCCCTTGACGCTGCACGAGCCATGGCGGGAAGCCGGCTGCCTGGGTTGATCGTGCTCGGTGAAAAGGGTGACCCGTACACCGTGCTCCCCGGCTCTCAGGTGCTGCGGTTCCTGATTCCGAGCTATGTGCAAAGCGATCCGGCACTGGCTCGGGCCTACGGCGAGAAGGCCTCGGACGAGCTGTGCAGCAAGCTCAGGTGGGCGTACGGTACGTGACCTGCTGCCCAAGTCGGCTGACGTCTACGAGCTGCCCGTCGTGGAGGCCGACGCCACCACGATCGAGATGGCCGCGGTGATGGCTCACGTGCACAGCCCGCTCGTCGCCGTCGTCGACGAAAACCGGCTGCTGGGCGCCATCACCGTGAGCACGCTGCTGACGCGCCTGCTGCCCGCATGACCGCCGCTGTCGTCGTCGTCTTCGTCGGCGCCTACATTCTGATCGCCACCGAGCGCATCCACCGGGTCGCGGCGGCGCTCGGCGGTGCAGCGCTGATGGTCGTGCTCGGTGTCGTGGACGCCAAGGTCGCCTTCTTCAGTGAAGAGACCGGGGTCGACTGGAACGTCATCTTCCTGCTGCTCGGCATGATGATCATCGTCAGCGTGCTGCGCCAGACCGGTGTCTTCGACTTCCTGGCGATCTGGTCCGCGAAGCGCGTCCGCGGCAGACCCTTCGCACTGATGGTCATGCTGGTCAGCATCACCGCCGTGGCATCCGCATTGCTCGACAACGTCACCACGGTCTTGCTGATCGCCCCCGTGACGTTCCTGGTGTGTGAGCGGATGGCGCTCCCGCCCGTACCGTTTCTCCTCGCCGAGGCGATGGCGTCCAACATCGGCGGCATGGCGACGTTGGTCGGGGACCCGCCCAACATCATCATCGCGAGCCGGGCCAGCCTCAGCTTCAACGACTTCATCATCAACCTGGCGCCGTTGTCGTTGATCCTGATGCTGGTGTTCATCGCCATGTGCCGCGTCATGTTCCGGTCGGCGTTCGTCTACGACCCCGAGCGCACCGCCGACGTGATGGAGCTGGACGAGCGTGAGGTCATCCGCGACCTGCCGCTGCTGATCAGGTCCTTGGTCGTTCTCACCGGAGTCATGGCAGGGTTCGTCGCCCACTCGTTCCTGCACGTCGAGCCATCGCTCGTCGCCTTGTTGGGCGCCGGCGTGCTCGTCGCCATCAGCAAGCTCGGGCCGTCGGAGTATCTCGAGGAGGTCGAGTGGCCGACTCTGGTCTTCTTCATGGGCCTCTTCATCATGGTCGGAGCGCTCGTCGAGGTGGGTGTCGTGGAGCAGGTCGGTGAGGCCGTGACTGACGCGGTCGGTGACCGATACGGGCTCGCCGCGACTGTCCTGCTCGGCGGTTCCGCGGTGCTGTCGGGAGTCATCGACAACATCCCGTACGTCGCCACCATGGCTCCCCTGGTGCAGGGGCTGGTCTCCAGCGGCGGAGGGACCCCGGAGGCTCAAGCGCTGTGGTGGGCGCTGGCCGCAGGAGCTGACCTGGGTGGCAACGCCACCGCGGTCGGGGCCAGTGCCAACGTCGTGATCATCGGGATCGCCGCGCGCAACGGTCACCCCATCTCGTTCTGGCACTTCACGAAGTACGGCTTGGTGGTCACGACGGTCACGATTGTCATCGCCTGGGGCTACATCTGGATGCGGTACTACACCGGTTAGCTCGACGGTCGGCTACGGTGTCGCGCCTTGGCATGACACCGTAGGGTTTCGGTTATCGGCAACCCGGGCAAGACGGGCCGCACCGCACAGCAGCCGCCTTAGCAGGACGAGAGGACAGCAGATGACGACACCGCAGGGCACCGGCGTCGACGAGGACCCGACCATCGGCAAGCTGGTCGCCGACACCAGTCGTGATCTCTCGGCGCTGATCCGTGGTGAGATCGAGCTGGCCAAGACGGAGCTCAAGTTCAGCGTCCGGGCCGGCGGGATGGCGATCGCGCTGTTCGCCGTTGCCGCTTTCCTCCTCGTCCTCGCGGTCATCATGATCTCGATCGCGTTCGCGCTGTTCCTGCACTGGCTGTACTTCGGGCTGGGCACGTCCTTCCTGATCGTCTTCGGTGTCTACGCGCTCATCGCGGGGCTGCTGGCCTTCGTCGGCGTCAAGAAGGTCAAGCAGGTCAAGGCGCCGGAGCAGACGATCGCTGCGATGAAGAGCAACAAGCAGGTCCTCAAGCGCGGCTGACGACTCCGAGCCGACCGTCGAGCGCACCGGGACGACGAGCCCAGCCGGAATGACGAGCAGGCCGGAATGACGAGCACACCGGGATGACGAGCACACCGGGATGACGCGCGTGGAAGGCCCGTGGTCCCACCGCGACGTCGCCGCGAACGGCACGCGTTTCCACGTGGCCGAGATCGGCACCGGTCCCTTGGTGCTGCTGCTGCACGGCTTCCCGGAGTTCTGGTGGGCGTGGCGCCATCAGCTGCCCCTCCTCGCCGCTGCTGGTTACCGAGCCGTGGCGATGGACCTGCGCGGGTACGGCAGCAGCGACAAGCCCCCGCGCGGCTATGACCCGATGACCCTCGCCGCGGACGTGGCCGCGCTGATCCAGACCCTGGGATTCTCGTCCGGTGTCGTGGTCGGACAGGGGTGGGGCGGGTACGTCGGTTGGGCCACCGCCGCCGGTCACGCATCCTGCGTGGATGGGCTCGTCACCGTGGCGGCACCGCACCCGACTGAGCTGTTGCGCACCCCCCTGCGGCTCGCGAGGCGAGGCCCGCTGGCGCATCTGGCTGCGATGCAGCTGCCCTGGCTGCCCGAGCGCCGCATCTCCAGGACGGCGTACGTCTCGCGCCACCTCGAGCGCTGGTCGTCGCCGCAATCGGCGTTTCCTTCGGCCGAGGAGGTCACGCGCTACACCGAGGCGTTGGCCGATTGGCCTTCGCCACACTGCGCCCTGGAGTACCACCGCTGGCTGGTCCGGTCTCGGTGGCGCTCGGACGGCCGCGCGTTTACGCGATTGATGCGACCGGCGGTGGCCCTGCCGGTGCTCCAGATCGTCGGGGCTGACGATCCGGCCACCAGCCTGACTGCCGTCCACCGGTCAGCGCGTCACGTGGCGACCGGAGAGACGCATGACGTCGTCGCTGTCGAGCAGGCCGGACACTTCCCCCATGAAGAGGCGCCCGACGTCTTCACCGCTGTGCTGCTCGGCTGGCTCGCCCAGGTGGCGCCGCCACGCTGATCCCCCGGCCATCGGTCGGCCGCTGACGCCTCGACGTTCGGGGAAACCCGCCCAGCCCCCCACCCGCCATACCTTCCCCACACCCCGACCGGCCAACCACCAGCCGCTGACGCCTCGACGTTCGGGGAGACCCGCCCAGCCCCCGCCCCCCTACCTTCCCCAACCCCGACAGGCAACCACCAGCCGCTGACGCCTCGACGTTCGGGGAGCCCGCCAAGCCCCCGACCCTCCATACCTTCCCCACACCACGACAGGCCAACCACCAGCCGCTGACGCCTCGACGTTCGGGGAGACTCGCCAAGCCCCCGACCCTCCATACCTTCCCCACACCCCGACCGGCCAACCACCAGCCGCTGACGCCTCGACGTTCGGGGAAACCCGCCCAGCCCCCCACCCGCCATACCTTCCCCACACCCCGACCGGCCAACCACCAGCCGCTGACGCCTCGACGTTCGGGGAGACCCGCCCAGCCCCCGACCCGCCCGACCTTCCCCAAACCTTGGAGCGCCGGAGGCGCACGGCGACCGGTCAGGAGGCGCAGTCGCCGGTGTCGACCCGCGACGTGGCCGATGCTCCGGTCGAGGCGGCGTCGGAGACCTGGTCAGCCGTCAGCGCGTAGCCGGTGTCCCCGTCGGTGACCGAGGCCGCGAAGATCACGCCGAGCACGTCCCCGCTGGTGTCGACCAGCGGACCTCCTGAGTTGCCCTGCCGCACCAGCGCCCGGATCGAGTAGGTCTCGCGGAAGACCGTGCCGTCTCCGTAGATGTTCGGGCTACGCAGCGTCTGCTTGTCACGAATCCGCGCAGGCTGGGCGTCGTAAGGGCCGTTCTCGGGGTAACCCAGGACCGCGGCCTGGTCGGTCGACTCCGCGGGCGTGGCGGCGAAGTCCAGCGACCTGGCGGGCAGGTCGGGAACCGCGATCACGGCCACGTCGACGTCGGGGTCGTAGTAGACCACCCGTCCGTCGTACTCGGTCTCGCCCATCTGGATGCGTGGCTTGTCGACACCGGCAACGACGTGCGCGTTGGTCATCACCCGACCGGTCTCGTAGACGAAGCCGCTCCCCTCGAGGGACCGCCCGCAGGAGTTCGCTGCACCGAGGATCTTGACCACGCTCGCCCGGTCGCGCTCCACTGCCGCGCGGCTGATGACTCCACTCGTCGGCGCCGGCACCTCCCGGATGCGCTCAGGCGCGAAGGGCTCCAGATAGCGCGGGAACAACGAGGAGTCCACCAGCGAGTTGAACGCCGACAGCACGCGGTCGGAGCCGCCGGGGAGCACCTTGTCGACCGTGGAGAGGACCGATGAGGTGCGGACCTCCTTGTTGAGTCCCCTCAGGTCGGCACCGCTGGCCGCCACGCCGAGCACCCAGGCGATCACGAGCATGGCCGCGACGCTGAGCGCAGCGCCACCGACTGCGTCGAGGACCCGGACGGGCTGCCAGGTCACCCGCCCCCGCAACTGCCCACCGGCGTACGCCCCGGTGGCCTGCCCGACGAAGGCACAGGCCAGCACCAGCAGCAGGGCGGCCAGCGAGACCGACAGCCCGGGGTCGAAGCCGTCGAGGAGGAGTGGCGTCACCTGGACGCCGATGAAGCCCCCCGCGAGCAGCCCGAACGTCGACGCTGAGCCGACGATGAAGCCCTGTTGGTAGCCCGACAGGGCGTAGAGCACGACGAACAGCAACAAGATCCAGTCGAGAGCGTTCACCGGCGGGCTCCTCCGGGCTTGGTCGGCACAGCGCCCGAAGGAAACGTGCCCGACTCGACGGCACGGTCGAGGTCGCGCATCGAGCTGGCTACCAGGTCGGCGGGCAGGTCGAGGACGTGCTGGTCGTCCCACGGCCTCTCCCAGCCGACGATCTCGAACAGCCGAGACAGCAGGCCTGCGGTGAAGCCCCAGACCACGAGGTCACGGACCAGAAAGGCCGGGCCCAGAAAGCCTGACGGGTGGCGAACGGTGACGCGGTGCGCGGGATCCAGGAGCTCGGCCACCGGGACAGTGTGCACGGACGCGGTCTCGGCAGGATCGACCACGCTCACCTGCGACGGGGTGCGCCACCAACCGACGACAGGAGTCACAGCGAAGTTGCTCGGGGGCAGCCACAGGGTCGGGAGTACGCCGATCACGTCGACACCGGACGGGATCGAGCCCGGTCTCCTCCTCGGCTTCGCGCAACGCCGCCGCCACGGCGTCGGAGTCCTCCGGGTCCTGGGCACCGCCGGGAAAGGCCACCTGGCCGGCGTGCGAGCGCATGTCATGGGCGCGCTCCAGCAGAAGCACGTCGGGCTCGCCGGAAGCGTCCCCGAACAAGATGCAGCACGGAGGCTAGGCGGGGGTGGGCATCGGCCGGAGGAAGAAACCGGCGATAGCTGGCTGCCTCGGATCTGCCCAGCCGCATCCACGACAGGCTGCAGCCATTCGGGCACGTCGGCCGGTGCTGAGGCCGTCACGGGCAGTTCACCCCAGTTCCACGTCGATGCCGAGATAGGTCGCCACCAGTGTGGCGAGGTCGTCGGCAGACTGCACGGCACCGTACTCCACATGCTGGACCCGGCCGTCTGCGTCGACGAACATCGTGACGGGAAGGCCGGAGACCCGCAACGGCCCGCGGGTAGCAGCCTCGGGGTCGGCCAGCTGCGGGTAGGTGAGCCCGAGCTCGGCCGCGAACGAGATCGCCCGGGACGGCAGCGGGTCGTAGAAGTCGATGCCGACGACCCGGACAGCCCCGGTCTCGTGCAGCAACTGGAACAACGGCGACTCCTGACGGCAGGGCCCGCAGGTCTGCGCCCAGAAGTTGAGCACAGTGGGTCGGCCGGTGAGCCCGGCGAGGTCGACCTCACGTCCCCCACCCAGGCACGGCAGCGTGATGCGTGGCAGACCCTTGTCGGGTGCCGTCGCTGTCCCAGGGGTCGACGACCGGGGACAGTCGGGGATGCGGGCTGCCTCCTTCTGCTGGCGCAGTGCCGCGGTGTCCACGTCGACGGCGGCGCGGTCGGGGTCGTAGGTGTACGGCGCCGCCTCGGGTGTGCCGGTCGAGCACGCCGTGCCGGCCAGGAGGCCGACAGCCACGAACGCCGTCAGCGCCTGCCGCCGGCGTCGCCGGATCACGCGCGGCCCTCGGTTCGCACGAGCTTCGCCGCCTTCACCGGGTCGGTGGGCCCCTCGCCGTACGCCGGGCAGAGCCTGGCCAGCGGGCACGCTCCGCACGCGGGACTGCGCGCGTGGCAGCGGCGCCGTCCGTGCCAGATCAGGTGGTGGCTGAGCATGGTCCAGTCGCGCTTCGGGAAGAGCGCCCCGACCTCGTGCTCGACCTTGACGGGATCGGTCTCGTCGGTCCACCCGAACCGGCGTACGAGCCGGGCGAAGTGCGTGTCGACGGTGATGCCGGGGACGTCGAAGGCGTTGCCCAGCACCACGTTCGCGGTCTTGCGGCCGACGCCGGGGAGCGTCACGAGGTCGTCGAGCCGGCCCGGCACCTGGCCGTCGTAGGACTCCAGCAGAGCCGCGGCCAGCTTCATGATCGACGCTGTCTTCGCGCGGAAGAACCCGGTGGAGGCGATGATCTGCTCGATGTCCTCGGGGTTGGCGGCGGCCAGCTCCGCGGGGCCGGGGTAGCGGTCGAACAGGGCAGGGGTGACCGCGTTGACGCGCTTGTCCGTGGTCTGCGCCGACAAGACGGTGGCGATCAACAGTTCCCACGGGCTCGTGAAGTCCAGCTCGCACCGGGCGTCGGGATAGGTCTCGGCGAGAATCCGGTTGATGCGTCGAGCCCGGCGCACCAGCGCCGTACGTCCCTCCGGGCGCGCGGCAGCGGTCGCAGAGGCTCCGGCGGACATGCTCTCAGCCTACGGTGTGGCGCCGACGGCCCTGGCCGTAGCATCACCTGGGCGCATAGGCCACACTGTGACGCAGAACACCGCCGCACGGCGGGCGGCGAGGAGGATGACGTGAACACCGAGATGCTGCGGCAGGCACCGCTGTTCGGCGGGCTCGACGACGAGGCAGCAGAGGCGCTGAGTGCCTCGATGACCGAGACCAAGGTGCGTCGTGGCGACGTCTTGTTCCACGAGGGCGACGAGGGTGACCGGCTGTACGTCGTCACCGACGGCAAGGTCAAGCTGGGCCGGACCTCCGCCGATGGCCGGGAGAACCTGCTGGCGATCCTCGGCCCCGGTCAGATGTTCGGTGAGCTGTCACTGTTCGACCCCGGCCCGCGCTCGGCGACGGTCACGGCGGTGACCGACTGCACGATGCAGAGCCTGAGCCACGACGAGCTCGGGCGCTGGCTCAACGGCCGTCCCGAGGTGGCTCGCGGGCTGCTGCTCCAGCTGGCCGGACGGCTGCGCAAGGCCAATGACGTCGCAGCCGACCTGGTGTTCTCCGACGTTCCCGGCCGCGTGGCCAAGGCACTGCTCGACCTGTCCTCGCGGTTCGGTCGGGTCGCCGACGACGGCGTCCACGTGCACCACGACCTCACCCAGGAGGAGCTCGCCCAGCTCGTCGGCGCCTCCCGCGAGACAGTCAACAAGGCGCTGGCCGACTTCGCCTCGCGCGGCTGGCTGCGCCTGGAGGCCCGTTCGGTGGTGCTGATGGACGTCGAGCGCCTCAAGCGCCGCGCCCGCTGACCTCCTTGCCCGTGCCTCGGTGTTTGCCTCGGTAGAGATCTATTCCGAAGGCTTGTTAACTAGGCAAACCTGCCGTGCTCTGAGGGGGCATCTGCCTTGCTGACCCACGTACGCCGGGCGGACACCCGGCTAACGTCGGAGCCATGCAGATCACCCACCTCGGCCATGCCTGCCTCTTGCTCGAGACCGAACACACCCGACTCGTGCTCGACCCCGGCGTCTTCTCCAACGGCGTCGACGGAGTTGGCTGGGCTCGACGCCGTCCTCGTGACCCACCAGCACCCGGACCACCTCGACCTCGAACGCCTTCCCGCCCTGCTGGCGGCGAGCCCGGGAGCACGCTTCTTGGCCGAGCCGGAGACGGCAGCAGACAGCGACCTCAGCGCCAAGCGCGACGGCGATGCAGCCGGGGGACGACGACCAGGTCGGCGACGTCGCGATCCACGTGGTCGGCGGCCAGCACGCCTCCAACCACGATCAGGTCCCGCCGATCGGCAACGTCGGCTATCCTCCTCACGCCGACGGCAGCACGTTCTTCCATCCCGGCGACTCCTACGACGAGACGCCTAGCCGGTGTCGACGTCCTCGGCCTCCCTCTGAACGCCCCCTGGTGCCGGATGAGCGAGACCCTGGCCTTCCTGCACGCGGTCTCGCCACGCATGGTCGTGCCCATCCACACCGGGCTGCTCAGCGATGACGGCCGCGCCACCTACCTCATGCACGTCCAGCGCTTCGGCCCGGCCGGCTGCGAGGTCATCGACCTGCTGCCCGGTTCGTCGTACGCCGTCTGAGCAGCTGGCGAGAGGTCTGGCGGGCCGCAGTCAGCACAGCCCGCCTCAGAGCAGCTCGGCCAGCAGGGCCGCTGCCCGTGCGGCACCATCGGTCTCAACCGGCCGGTAGTCGACGGTACGGGCCAGCTCAGCGGCGATCGCCGGTGCCAGCACATCAGGATTCGACGCCTCTGGATAAGGCAGGCAGGTCCCCGCGCGGTACTGGTCGAGGCGGCGACGCACGTGGAAGTTCTGCTCGAAGTGGTGCTGCAACGGCACGTAGATGAACGGCCGGCGGCTCGCGGTCAGCTCCATGCAGGTCGTCAGGCCACCTTGGACGATGGCGACGTCACACGCCGCCAGGTGCGAGACGAGGTCGGGAAGGTAGCCGTGGACGGTCAGCCCGCGCTGCCGAGGAAGCGACCGCGGGTCGATCCGCGGCCCGGTGACCACGACGAAGTGCAAGTCCGGCACCAGGCGACGGGTCAGCGGGATGGCGTCCAGGACGCGACGCAGCAATGCACCTCCGACGCCCGACCCGCCCACCGTCACGAGACAGACGCGTTGGTCGCTGTGGTAGCCGAGCCGCTCACGCAACTCCTCACGCGCACCCAGCAAGGCCGGGTCGAAGCCGGTCACGTAGCCGGAGAAGTCGAAGTTCTGCGTCGTCCAGTCGCGGATCGCGGGCAGCCCGGGGCCGAAGGTCTCATCGACGATGTCGTCAGGGTTTCCGACGAAGATCGACCGGTCTCGCAACCGGCGGAACCGGGCGCGATGCTCGATCATCTCGGCGTTGTAGTCGGCCGTCAGCGCCTGCTCGTGCTCGCCACCATCCGCCATCGGCAGCCATCCCACGAAGTCGGTGAACCACGCGTACGCCGACCGCTTCAGCCCGGGATTCTCGTGCAGGAAGTAGTCGATCTCCCACGCCTCGTCGCCGATCACCAGGTCATAGTGCTCGTCCTCGACCAGGTCGGCGAACACCATGAAGTTGTTGACGAGGATCTCGTCCATCCGCCGGATCGTCTGGAACTCCTGAGTCCCAAGACGGTGGAGTACCACCTGCGCAACGTCTACACGAAGTTCGGCATCAACACGCGAGCCGAGCTGGCGGAACGGCTGCATGACGTCTCGATGTGACGCGGCTCGGTCGGGTGGGCCGGGGCTGCGTCAGGGCCGGTCGGTTCTTAGGTAGTCGAGCTGGGCACGGACACTCAGCTCGGCAGCGGGCCACAGTCGCTTGTCGACGTCGGCGTACACCAGGCGGACCACGTCCATCGGATCCACGTCCGGGGTGTCTGCGCTCGTGGCGGCATCGGATCCCCCGACGGTCAGCGTGCGTACGGCGTCGCGGACCTGCTCGAGGCGTTCGGCGCGATGCGCGAGGTAGTGGTCGAGGACGGCCAGAGCGTCTCCCAGCACCGGGCCGTGTCCAGGCAGCACCGTCTGCAGGCCCTGCTCGACGGCGAGATCGCGCAGCCGACGTAACGAGCCGAGGTACGCGCCGAGCGCTCCGTCCGGATGGGCCACGACCGTCGTCCCCCGTCCGAGCACCGTGTCGCCGGTCAGCACGGCGTCGTCGGCCGGCACCACGAAGCTCAGCGAGTCACTCGTGTGGCCTGGTGTACCGACCACGCGGATCTCCAGCCCGTCGACCTCGACGACATCACCGTCGTGCAGGCCCTCGCTCGCCGTACACGAACGTCGGGTCGAGGGCCCGCACCCCGCACCCGACCCGTTCCGCGAGTGCTCGCGCCCCCTCGCTGTGATCGAGGTGGCCGTGCGTGAGCAGGACCACCGACACGGCACCCGCGGCATCGGCGACCGCACGGAGATGACGCTCGTCGAGCGGCCCGGGGTCGACGACGATCGAGCGGCCGACCCGGTCGGCGCGCAGGATCCAGGTGTTCGTGCCGTCCAGCGTCATCGGAGAGGCGTTGTCGGCCAGCAGGCACTCGGCGTGCCCGAACGTGCCGCCGGTCCACCCCTGCGTGGTCACGGCAGAACGTTCGGGTCGACGGTGAGGAACCCTTCGTCCCCGACGATCTCGACGCCCGGCGTGACCGTGGTGATGGTGCGGTGGGCTGCCGCGCCCAGCGCCTCGGCCGCACTGCCGTACGCCGCGACCTCCTTGACCGTGACGTACGTCGGAGGCAGCATCGCCATCTCGCCCGTGTCGACCCCGGTCACGGCTTGCGCCGGCGGCATCCAGGCCACCTTGTCAGCCTCGCCGGAGACGTCACGAGTGCGTTGCCCCTCCGGCATCGCGGCGAGGAAGAAGCGGGTGTCATAGCGACGCGGCTCGAACTCCGGGGTGATCCAGTGCGCCCAGGGCGCCAGCAGGTCGGTGCGGAGCACCAGGCCGCGGCGGTCGAGTAGATCCGCGAACCCGAGGCTGCGGTCGACCAGGGCCGCGCGGTCTGCTTTCCCAGTCCTCGGCCGTCGTGTCCGCCACGACCGCGTCGGGTGAGGCGCCGGCCAGCAGGACGCCGGACTCCTCGAACGTCTCGCGCACCGCCGCGCACACCAACGCCCGCGCCTCGCGCTCATCGCACCGGAGGACTTTGCCCCAGTCGGCCGCGGACGGTCCGGCCCAGGCCACCATGGCGTCGGCGTCACGCGGGTCGACCGTCCCACCAGGAAAGGCGTACATCCCCGCCGCGAAGGCCATGCCGAGATGCCGGCGCAGCAGGTAGACCTCCGGACCGCCTGCGGCGTCGCGCAGCAACACGACCGTCGATGCGCCCCTGGGCTCGACCGGCGTACGGTCGCCGACCAGGAAGGCCCGCGCATGCTCGACCAACCCAGGTGGCAGTCGTCGCGTCGGGTCCACCGGACTCAGGCGACCTCGACGATCATCTCGACCTCGACAGGGGTGTCGAGCGGGAGGGCCGCCACCCCGACCGCCGATCGAGCGTGCTCCCCGGCGTCGCCGAAGACCTGCCCCACCAGCTCGCTCGCGCCATTGATCACCCCGGGTTGCCCGGTGAAGTCCGGCGTGCTGGCCACGAAGCCGACCAGCTTGACGACCCGGACGACCGCCGAGAGGTCGCCGACGAGGGACTTGACCACGGCGATGCGCGTTCAAGCGCGCACTGCTGCGCGCACTCGGTCGCCTGCTCGACGCTGACGCCGTCGCCGCCCTCTCCGCCGAGCTTGCCGGTGGCGATCAGCTCACCGTCCCGCCAAGGCAGCTGGCCGGAGATGTAGAGGTGGTTGCCGGTGCGGACACCGGGGACGTACGCCGCCACCGGCTTGGCCACGTCGGGGATTGCGAGGCCGAGATCGGCCAACCGCTCTTCGGGAGTCGGCATCAGGACTCCTTGGGTCGCTTGAAGTACGCCACCAGGCTCTCCGGGTTGAGGCCGGGGATCACCTGCACCAGCTCCCAACCGTCCTCGCCCATGTTGTCGAGGATCTGCTTCGTCGCGTGCACGAGGACGGGCACCGTGATGTATTCCCACTTGGTCATGCCGCGACTCTAACGGTGGGCGGTCGGCCGCAGGAGTCGGCCGTCGTACGCCGGGATGGGTTGCACCGGCGTACCAGGCCCCGACGGTTGCAACGACCAACTCAGCAAGGCAGATACACCGCAAGCAAGGCAAGTTTGCCTAGTGATCTATTCATCGGAATAGATCACTAGGCAAACCACGACGGGGAGGCGGGTGGCTAGGGTCGGGGAGGTGGACCCGATGGACGTGCTGACGCGCGAGGCGGAGCCGCCGGACGCGGTCGTGCGGTACGCCGACCATCCCTGCGGACTGATCGACCTCTTCCTCCCGCATCGAGCCACCGCCACGGGACGTCAGATCGGTCCGCACCCGCTGGTGGTCGCGGTGCACGGCGGCTTCTGGCACGACGAGTGGGACCGCACCCACCTTCGCCCGTTGGCCCATGCACTCGTCCACCGCGGGTTCGCCGTCGCAACTCCGGAGTACCGCCGGGGACCGAGTGCCTGGGCCTTGACCAGCGACGACATCACGGCCGCGCTCGACCAGGTCGCCGGGCTGGTCGAGGCGGTCGCACCGGCACTGGTCGACACCGCCAGTCCCTACACCCTGACCGGACACTCCGCCGGCGGACATCTCGCGTTGTGGGGAGGGCTCCGGGCCGGCCCGGCGCGGGTCGACAGGATCGTCGCGCTGGCGCCGGTGGCGGACCTGACCGCCGCGGCTCGGACCGGCATGGGCAACGGGGCGGTCCCCGAGTTCCTGGGTGGAGTCCCCGACGACCTCCCGGACATCTACGCGGCAGCCGACCCGATGCACCTGCTGACCGATCACACCGATCGCCCTCCGGTCGTGATCGTTCACGGCACCGAGGACACCTCCGTGCCGGTGGAGGCCAGTCGCGCCGTCGCGGCGAAACTGGCCGGGACCGGCCAGGTGAGCTACCTCGAGCTCGACCACGTGGACCACTTCGCCTTGATCGACCCGCTGAGCACGGCGTTCAACCAGCACGTCCTGCCGCACTTTCGCTGACGGACGCCGTCCGGCTCAGCGCGTCGAGGGCGGCACCGGCGGTGTCCGCGCCGGCCGCGCCGAACCTGTGCCCTGGCTTTGCGCGGGTGCCGGGGGTTGAGCCTCCACTGAGGCGCTTGAGCTTCCTGACCCCGACGACGAGGTCACCAGGCTCGGCTTGAAGTCCGCGAGCTGCTGTCCGGCCGCGTTGTACCCCTCGGTCGTCGAGAAGCCGATCCTCGGATCTGTCGCCAGCGCGGTGAGCTTGTCGAACGACACCGGCAGGTTGGTCTCGTCGTAGACCTGCGATGCGTCGCCAGGAGGGATCGTCTCGACCACAGCGACCAGCTCGTGATCCCGCTTGACCGCGACGACCGCGACGTAGGACACGTCGCCGCCCTGCTCGGTCGACGAAGTGCCCTGCTGGCTCATCAGCAGACGCAGGGCCGCAGTGCCGTCCGGCAACGGGCTGTCATCGCACCACACAGTCGTCTGCCCGCGGCTGTCTTGCGTCTTCCCGCACGAAGCCGACTGCCACTGGGTGACCGGGCTGGTCGCGATGGCCTCGATCGACAGCTTCTGTCCGCCGACCGCGTACGCCGCCCCGACCTGAAGGCTGGTGTCCGAAGCGCCATCAGAGGCGTGCCGCTCGCCACCCACGTCGGTCGGGGTGCCGAGGCCGACCAGATCGATCACCGCAGCCGCCAGGCCTCGGGGCGTGGCGTCGACCAGCTGCTCGCTGGTGGTCGGTGACGTGTCCGTCGGCTGCGCGGTCCGGTCCTCGAAGATCCCGGCGCCATTCACGACGGCACCGGCTCCGACAATTGCCAGCACCGCCAACACCCCGCCACCGGCCTGCCAGCGGCGACGGCGGCGCAGCGCCGTGCCGGCCTGCTGACCCGCACCGACCAGCGCCACGGTGTCCGGCAGGACGTCGGCCACCGCCGTGTCGAAGCGCTGACGAAGCATCGTCTCGTCGAGTTCCATCGGCTCGTTCCCTCCCGGGAGAGGCTGCTGTCTGGTCATGATGTCGTGGTCGCCGATCCGGAGAGCTCAGTGCGGAGCCGCGACAGAGCACGCGACGCGCGGGTCCGGACTGCCGCCTCGGTGAGGCCGACCTCGGCGGCGGTCTCGGCCACTGTCCGGTCGTTCCAGTACCGGAGCACCACGACCGCCCGGTCCAGGACCGGCAGGGTGCGCAGGGCCTCGAAGAGCTCCATCCGGTCGGCGGACTCCGGTGCGGCTCGGTCGAGCCCGACGTCGACGCTCGGCAGCTCGCTGTTGCGACGGACCCGCTTGTGCGACAAGAACGTCTTGGTCAGGGTGCCGCGTGCGTACGCCTCGGGTGAGTCGGCCCGCTCCACCTTCCGCCAGGACACGAAGAGCTTGCCGAGCGTGGTCTGGACGAGGTCCTCGGCCAGGTGCCAGTCACCGCACATGAGGAGGGCTGTCCGGAACAGCCTCGGCGTGAGCACGGTGGCGAACTCGCTGAAGGCCGCGTGGACCTCGTCGTCCCGCCGGAGCAGCGCGCCCATCGGTTCCCCTCTCTCCCGGCGTACTCAGTAGACGCCACGAGAGTGGACGGTGTTACACGAACGCGCCGACTGTCGTGCGAGGGGTGAGCCGGCGTCAGGCGATCGCAGGCTCGGTCTTCGCCCGGACCTCGTCCTCGGTCACGTCGGGGGCGAGCTCGACCAGCTTCAGACCGTCATCGGTGACGTCGAGCACACACAGGTCGGTGATGATCCGCTGAACCACGCCCAGGCCGGTGTAGGGAAGCGTGCAGTCGTTGACGATCTTGTACGATCCGTCGCGCGCCACGTGCTCCATCAGCACGATCACGCGCTTCGCCCCGTGCACGAGATCCATGGCTCCGCCCATCCCCTTGACCATCTTCCCGGGGATCATCCAGTTGGCGATGTCTCCCTTCACCGACACCTGCATCGCCCCGAGGATCGCCGCGTCGATCTTGCCGCCGCGGATCATCCCGAACGAGGTGGCGGAGTCGAAGAACGCCGCTCCCGGCCGCAGGGTGACAGTCTCCTTGCCGGCGTTGATCAGGTCGGGGTCCTCGTCGCCGTCGTACGGGTAGGCCCCGACGCCGAGGATGCCGTTCTCCGACTGGAGCACGATCTCCACGTCGTCCGGCACATAGTTGGGCACCAGGGTGGGAAGGCCGATGCCGAGATTGACGTAGGCCCCGTCCTCCAGCTCGCTCGCGGCTCGCGCGGCCATCTGCTCACGTGTCCACGCCATCAGGCCTGACCCTCCCGTACGCGCACCGTGCGCTTCTCGATCCGCTTGTCCTTGGCCTGTTCCGACGTCAGCGGGAGGACGCGCTGGACGTACACCCCCGGCACGTGGACGTCGTTCGGCGTGAGCTCACCGGGCTCGACCAGCTCCTCGACCTCGGCGATCGTGACACGTCCGGCCATCGCGCACAGCGGGTTGAAGTTGCGGGCGGAGTCTCGGAACACCAGGTTGCCGTGCCGGTCACCGCGCCAGGCCCGGACCAGCCCGAAGTCGGTGATGATCGCCTGCTCGAGCACGAAGTCCTTCGGACCTTCGGCGGTGTCGAACGACCGCGTCTCCTTGGCCGGGCTGGCCGTCACGACATTGCCCGCGTCGTCGTAGCGCCACGGAAGACCGCCGTCGGCGACCTGGGTGCCGACCCCCGTGACCGTGTAGAACGCCGGGATGCCGGAGCCGCCGGCACGCAACCGCTCGGCCAGCGTGCCCTGCGGGGTGAGCTCGACCTCGAGCTCGCCGTGGAGGTACTGGCGCTCGAACTCCTTGTTCTCGCCCACGTAGGAGGAAACCATCCGGCTGATCCGCTTCTCGCGCAGCAGCAGGCCGAGCCCCCAGTCGTCGACGCCGCAGTTGTTCGAGACCGCTTCGAGCTCGGTCACGCCGGCGTCGAGCAGGGCCTGGATCAACACGCTGGGGATGCCGCAGAGGCCGAAACCCCCGACGGCCAGCGACGAACCGCTCCGGATGTCGGCGACTGCTTCGGCAGCGCTGGCGACGACCTTGTCCACGTCCACTCCCCTTCTCCGCGCGCTCCAGCCAAGTCGGAGCCTCGGTCATCGCAACTTACTGCATGCCGATGCCCGGTCGGTGAGGAGTCGGACGCCCTCCGCTCCGCCGGGCGGTCGTGTCAGGACGGACTCCTGAAAGCCGCGAGCGAGGCGTTGTCACCTCGATGGCGTTCGGCGTACTCTCGGTATGTGACCGCACTCGCACCGAGTCAGCCGCGCGCCTCGGGCACAGTCGGCGACATCCCCGGGCCGGCCGGTGGGTTCGTGCTCGGCAACGCCCGGCACTTCCGACGCGACCTGCTCGGGCATCTCACCACCGGCATGCACCAGTACGGCGACCTGGTCGCCTATCCGATCGGCCTGCGCGGCACCCCGCTCCGGATCACCATCGTGGTCGCCCACCACCCCGACGACGTCCACACCGTGCTGGCGCAGACGGAGCGCACGTTCACAAAGGACACCATCGCGTTCCGGGTGATGGCCGAGATGTTCGGTGACGGGCTGCTGACCACCGAAGGCGAGGAGTGGAAGCGGCAGCGTCGGCTGGTGCAACCTCTCTTCACTCCGCGCCGGGTCGACGGCTACACCGCCCTGATGGCGGCCGAGGCAGCCCGCATGACGACAGCGGCGCCGACCGACGGGCGGGTCGTGGACGGTCACCTGCTGATGATGGAGTACACCCTGCGCGTGGTCGGTCGGGCGCTGTTCGGCGACGACGTGGAGGACATGGTCGGCGTGCTGGACTCGCTGGTGCCCGAGGTCTCGCGCGTCACGCGGCGCCGGATCTTCCGCCCGCTCCAGATCCCGATCTCCCGACCCGGGACCCGGCAACCGGTACGCCCGCGCGCTCCATGCGCGCCAGTACGCCGTCATCGACGACATCCTGAGCCGCTCTCCCGGCCCAGCGCAGTCCGGCGTACGACGCCGACCGCGACGACCTGGTGACGCGACTGCGAGAGGCGCGTGACCCCGAGACCGGTGCGCCGATCAGCGAGACGGAGATCCGCGACCAGGCGCTGATCTTCCTGATGGCCGGGCACGAGACGACCGCCGGGGCGCTCACGTTCACCCTCCACCTGCTCGCTCGACATCAGGCGATCCAGGACCAGGTGGCCGACGAGCTCCGCCAGGTGCTCGGCGACGGCGGCGTGGCGTCCCCGGACCAGATCCGACGCCTCACCCTGACCCGAGCGGCCCTGCTCGAGGGCATGCGGCTGTTCCCGAGCGCGCACGTCACCGAACGCTCGACCGCCGCCCCGGTCGAGCTCGGTGGTTACCGGCTGCCGGAGGACCAGATCGTCCTGGTCTCGCCCTGGACCACTCATCGCCACCCCGAGTTCTGGCCGAACGCCGAGCGAGTTCGACCCCGGCCGGTTCCTGGGCAAGCAGGACCGCCCGCGCTACGCCTACTTCCCGTTCGGCGGTGGGCCGAGGTCGTGCGTCGGTGAGCACTTCGCGATGCTCGAGGCGGTCACGTTGCTCGCCGAGCTCCTGCGCCGGCGTCGCGTCACCGCTCTGCGCGCCGACATCCCGGTCACGCCCAACATCACGCTGCGTCCGGTCGGCGAGGTCCCGCTCGCCTTCACGGCACGATGACCTGGGGCTCGAGCCGTGCAGACTCAGCGAGCGTCAGTACGCTCGCAGGATGACTCCTGCTCAGCGCCCGGACAGCGGCGTACGTCTGCACGTGGTCACGGGAAAGGGCGGCACCGGCAAGACCACCGTGGCCGGCGCTCTCGCGATCGCCCTGGCCGCGGACGGCCGCCGGGTCCTGCTCTGTGAGGTCGAGGGCAGGCAAGGCATCGCGTCGCTCTTCGACGTGGCGCCGCTGCCCTACGAAGAACGCCGGATCGCCGTCGGATCGGACGGCGGCGAGGTCTACGCGCTCGCCATCGACACCGAGGCGGCTCTGCTGGAGTACCTGGACATGTTCTACCGCCTGGGGAGAGCCGGGAAGGCGCTGGACCGGTTCGGCGTCATCGACTTCGCCACCACGGTGGCACCGGGAGTCCGCGACGTGCTGCTCACCGGCAAGGTCTACGAAGCGACCCGGCGGGGCCAGCCGGGCCGTTCGATGCGCGGGGTCAAGAATGCGCAGCCGTCGTACGACGCCGTGGTGCTTGACGCCCCGCCCACTGGCCGGATCCCGCGCTTCCTGAACGTCAACACGGAGGTGGCCGGCATCGCGAAGGTCGGCCCGATCCGCAACCAGGCCACCTCGATCATGACGCTGCTGAAGTCGGAGCAGACCCGCGTCCATCTCGTCACGTCGCTGGAGGAGATGCCAGTGCAGGAGACGCTCGACGGCATCGAGCAGCTCGACGCCCTGGGCCTCCATGTGGGGGCGCTCCTGGTCAACCTGGTCCGCGAGACCGGGCTCACCGCGCGTGACCTGAAGGCCGCGGCCTCGGGGAAGCTCGACAGCGACGAGATCCAGACCGCGCTCAAGGAGGCCGGCATCGCTGCCGACGACGCCGTCGTGCAGGGCCTGGTGGACGAGGCCCGGGACCACGCTGAGCGGGTGATGCTCGAACGCGGCCAGCGCAAACGACTCGACGCCGCCGATCGCCCGATCGCGACGCTGCCGTTCGTCCCCGACGGAATCGACCTGGGCGACCTGTACGCGTTCGCCGATGTCCTGCGCGCGGCGGAGGTCGTGTGATGGCGCGCCAGACCACCACCGGCCGCAGACCCCGACCCAAGGACCAGCCCGGCCGTGGCCGCCAGCCGCGCGTGGGCCCGATGACCGGGCGGCTCGCCGACGTCCCCGTGCTCGACAGCGACCACTTGATCGGTGACCCGGACGTCAAGATCATCGTCTGCTGTGGCGCAGGAGGGGTTGGCAAGACGACGACCGCGGCATCGTTGGCGCTGCGCGCCGCCGAGCAGGGCCGCAAGGCAGTCGTGCTCACGATCGATCCCGCGCGCCGCCTCGCCCAGTCGATGGGCCTGACCGAGCTCGACAACGTCCCCCGGCCGGTGGCCGGGGTGGACACGTCACGCGGCGGAAGCCTGGACGCGATGATGCTGGACATGAAGCGGACGTTCGATGAGGTGGTGGAGTCTCACGCGACCCCGGAGAAGGCCGAGCAGATCCTCGGCAACCCCTTCTACCAGGCCCTCTCGAGCTCGTTCGCCGGCACCCAGGAGTACATGGCGATGGAGAAGCTCGGGCAGCTTCATGCCGAGGCGCTGCGGACGGGGCGCTGGGACCTGATCGTGGTGGACACACCGCCCTCGCGCTCCGCCCTGGACTTCCTCGACGCACCGGAGCGGCTGTCGTCCTTCCTGGACGGACGGTTGATCAAGATCCTGCTCGCCCCCGCCAAGGGCCCGGCGCGCTTGTTCTCCGCCGGGATGTCGATGGTCACCGGCGCCATCGCCAAGATCCTCGGGGGTCAGATGCTTCGCGACGTCCAGACGTTCGTGGCCGCGCTCGACACCTTGTTCGGCGGGTTCCGGGCCCGAGCGGACAAGACCTACCAAGTCCTGAAGGACCCCCAGACCGCGTTCCTCGTCGTCGCGTCTCCGGACGCCGACGCCTTGCGTGAGGCGTCGTTCTTCGTCGAGCGGCTCGCGGAGGAGCGGATGCCGCTGGCAGGGCTGGTCCTCAACCGAGTCACGACGCCTGGGCCGTCAGGGCTGTCAGCCCAGGCCGCCTGGGCCGGCGCCGAGCGGTTGGAGAAGCAGTCCAAGGTGACTGCGGCGCTGCTCCGCCTGCACGCGGAGCGAGCCGGCCGGGTCAACCGGGAACGGGCCTTGCGACGCCGTTTCGCCGCGGCCCACCCGTCCGTGTCGACCACGAACGTGGCTGCGCTCGCGACCGACGTCCACGACCTGGAATCGCTGCGCACGGTAGGCCGACTGCTCGCAGCCTGACTGGGCGTGTTCTGGGAGCCGCCTCGCGACCGAGGAGGACTCAGCAGGTGGGAACCGGTTCGGACGACGGCCGCCACTCCCGCCTGACCAGCCCGTACACCCACGAGTCCGAGACCTCGCCGTTCACGACGCAGTCCTCCCGCAACGTCCCTTCGCGAACGAATCCGAGCTTCTCCAGGACACGGGCCGATGCCGCGTTGCGCGTATCGGTCTCGGACTGGACGCGATTCAGGTCCAGCGTGTCGAATGCCCACTGCAGCAGGGCGCGCGCGGCCTCCGTCGCGTAGCCGTGGCCCCAGGCCGCATCGTCGAAGCAATAGCCCATCGACGCGCTGCGGTAGTTCGGGTTCCATCGGGTCAGGCTGCACCAGCCGATGAACGCGTCGTCAAAGACCCGGTCCACGGCCAGCCGCGCTCCGGTGCCTTCCTCTGCCAGCTGCCGGCAAGCCGCGATGAAGCGCTCCGCGCGCGCACGCTCACTCCAAGGTGGCGCGTCCCAGTAGCGCAGCACGTAGGCGTTGCTGTGCAGCGCGAACAGGGCGTCCACGTCGTCGCTGGTGAAGGGGCGCAGCCGCAGGCGAGGGGTGTGCAGCGTGGGGGTAGGCAGGGACATCGGTGCCAGGTTGCCTCTCACGAGGGGTGGCCGGCCACCGGACACGGGACGCCGGTTCACTCACAGCGGGGCTTGTCAGTGGCGGACAGAAGAAGGACAGGGACCTGCCCGCCGATCGGCGATGAGCCAGGGTTGCGCTGCGAGGCTGATCGGTCCGGCGAAGGGGGCAGACCCTCTGAGAAGCAACCGACGAACCGAAGAGACGGCTTACCCCTCCGAAGCCGTCTCTTCCGGCTCGTCGTCTGCGCCGGCCTCAGCCGACGGCGCTCGCCGCCGAGGAGGACGAGACGGCAAGGTGCTGCTCACGGGCAGCTTCGAGGAGCCCGCGCCATGACGTGACGTTGGGGCGGCGGCGCAGCAGGGCCCGACGCTCGCGCTCGGTCATGCCTCCCCAGACGCCCCACTCGATGTTGTTGTCCAGGGCCTCGGCGAGGCATTCGGTACGCACGGGGCACTGCCCGCACACCTGCTTGGCGCGATTCTGTGCCGCGCCGCGAACGAAGAGTTCGTCGGGTCGCGCGCCCTTGCAGGACGCCACGTCTGCCCACTGTTCGTTCCATGTCATATTGTCCAGCCCCTACCGAGAGAAGAATGAGCCCCAGAGCCTTGCGGGACTGGTGCAACGTCCTGGTGACTCTGGCCCCACGAACGTTACGGAGGGTGACGTCGCCCGGGGAAGGTCCGAACTGCTCAACCTTAGTAGTCCCTTCGGGTCATTTCGTACTAGTCATAACGGTCATTCGACCAACGGTTGGGGCTCCGGCGCGGTACACGCGTCCCGACCGCGGCCTTGCCGTCGACGACGACGCGCGCGATGCGACTTCTCTCGGCGTGTCACGTACCCTGGGGTCCATGTTTCGGCTCCGTCCACCCGCGCGGCACGAGGGCGGTCTGGTCCACCAGATCGTCGTGATCATCGGCATCAGCGTCCTCTCCGGGGCGCTGATGGCGGGTTTGGCCCTTCCCTGGGTCGGCCTGGTCAGCAAGGGCGCCGAGAACAGCGCGGAGGCAGTCAAGAGCTTCCCGAAGAAGCTGACCTTCAAGCCGCTCAACGAGCGCACCCGGGTGCTGGCCGCCGACGGAAGCGAGCTCGCGTCGTTCTACGACGAGAACCGCAAGTACGTCACGCTGGACCAGATCTCGCCCAATGTCCAGCACGCCCTGATCGCGATCGAGGACGCCCGCTTCTACGAGCACGGCGCGCTCGACGTCCGGGGCACGCTGCGCGCCCTGTTCATCAACCAGGCCAGCGACAAGGTCGTCCAGGGTGGTTCGTCGATCACCCAGCAGCTCGTCAAGCTGACGCTTCAGGAGAACGCCACCAGCGCGCAACAGCGCGAGGCGGCATCGGCGAAGGACTACGCCCGCAAGTTCGACGAGCTGCGGTACGCCGTCTGGGTCGAGGACCACCTGACCAAGCCGCAGATCCTGGAGCACTACCTCAACACCGCCTACTTCGGCGACGGCGCCTACGGCATCGAGGCTGCAGCCCACCACTACTTCGACACGACCCGCGAAGCGGCTCAGCCTGACCCAGGCAGCCCTGCTGGCCGGCATCGTGAAGAACCCGTCCGACTACGACCCGACGAACAACCGCACGGATGCGCTCAACCGCCGCAACACCGTCATCCAGAAGATGCTCGACCTGCACATCATCCCGACACATCGAGCGAAGCTGGCCAAGAAGTCCAAGCTCAACCTGCATCTGACGTCGACCAGCAAGGGCTGCGTGAGCACACGGGCGCCGTTCTTCTGCGCTTACCTGCTCAAGTACCTGTTGGACGATCCGGCCCTGGGCAAGACCACCGATGAGCGCAAGCACAAGATCTACGGTGGCGGCCTCACCATCCAGAGCACCGTGGACCTGCGCTTCCAGCGGGCCGCGGACAAGGCCGTCCGAGACACCGTCTACCCGCGTGACCGGGCCGTCGGCGCCCTCGCGATGGTCGAGCCAGGAACGGGCTACGTCCGGGCGTTGGCGCAGTCGCGGCCGATGGGCAACATCCACCAGCGCGGGCAGACGTTCCTCAACTTCACCGTGCCCACCAAGTACGGCGACGCTCCCGGATTCCAGGCCGGCTCGACGTTCAAGCTGTTCGTGCTCGCCCAGGCCATCAAGCAGGGCATTCCGCTGAACAAGACGATCTACTCCCCTCCTGCAGCTGCCCACCTACCTGGGTGACTACCGCACCTGCAACGGCCGAGTACCAGTCCTCGGAAACCTTCACGTTCCACAACTCCACCGACAGCGGCAACATGGACATGTACTCCGGCACCCAGCTGTCGGTCAACACGTTCTTCGTCCAGCTGGAGAAGATGACGGGGCTCTGCGCGCCCTACAAGCTCGCTCAGGAGATGGGTGTCGAGCTCGCCGACCCCGACCACGAGATGGTGCCGTCCTTCACGCTCGGGATCGCCAACGTCAGCCCCCTGGAGATGGCCGAGGCCTACGCAACCGCCGCGAACCGCGGGGTGCACTGTGACTCCACTCCGATCCTCGAGATCCGCGACCGCAACGGCGACGTGATCCCCACACCGGGACCACAGTGCAACCGGGTGCTCAAGCCGGCGTACGCCGACGCGATCAACGACATCCTCAAGGGCGTCATGGAACCCGGCGGCTTCGGCCAGGACATCGCGCTCGACCAACCCTCGGCCGGAAAGACCGGAACCGTGGCCCCGGCGAAGTCGGTGTGGTTCGTGGGTTACACGCCGACGCTGTCGACCGCCGCGATGATCGCCGGCGTCCAGCGCAACGGCAAGCCGATGAACATCGACTACACGACGATCGGCGGCGTCAACGTCGGCGAGGTGCACGGCTCGACCACCGCCGGCCCGATGTGGGGCGAGGCCATGCGCGCCATCGAGCGATGGCTGCCCGACCAGGGCTTCACAGCACCTGACCCCGGCAGTCGTCGACGGCCAGACGGTGTCGATCCCGTCGTTCTACGGGCAGAGCCCTCAGGCGGCAGCCCAGCAGCTGACCCAGCTCGGGTTCAACCCGCAGATCGTGTCCTACAGCGTGAACTCCAGCGCTCCGCAGGGCACCGTGGCCTACACGTCGCCGTCGTACGAAGGCACGACGGGCGAGACCGTCAGCATCTACGTCTCGACCGGCTACGTGCCTCCCCCTCCTTCGCAGTCGCCCAACCCGCCGGACAGCTCACCCGGCGGTCCTGGCGGCGGCAACCCTCCCAAGCCGGGTAACGGCAACGGCAACGGCCCGACAGAGCGAACAAGCCCGGCAAGCCGGGCAACTGACGCCTCGCCACCGGCGGATTCGTCAGCCGAACGTCAGTCGAGCGTCAGCTGAGCTGACGGCGTACCTCGGCCGACACCGCGCCCCCGTCTGCGCGGCCCTTGACCTGGGGAGTGATGGCACCCATCACCCGCCCATGGCCCGCATGCCGTCATCGGCGACCCCGAGCTCGGCGATGGTGGCGGTGACCAGCGTCGCGATCTCCTGCTCGGTCATCGGCTCGGGGAGGAACTCGGCGATGATCGCCGCCTCAGCCCGCTCCTTGGCCGCCAGCTCTTCCCGGCCGGCGTCGTCGAACGCGGTCGAGGCCTCCCGTCGCTTCTTGGCCTCACTCGCCAGGACTGTCATCACGTCGTCGTCGGTCAGCTCGCGGGCCTGCTTGCCTGACACCTCGGCATTCGTGATCGCGGTGAGCACCATCCGCAGCGTCGACGAACGCAGCTCGTCACGAGCCTTCATCGACGCCGTCAGCTGCTCGCGCAGCCGGTCCTTGAGTTCAGCCATGTGGGTCAGCCTAGAGGCGGTGTGAAACCCTGACCCGATGCACCCGCTCGCCAAGACCACGTTGGGTCTCGCTGCGGTCGGCGCCGGCACGCTCGCCTACAGCGCCGGCTACGAGGTGCGGGCCTTCCGGCTGCGTGAGGCGACCGTGCCCTGCCTTCCGGTCGGCTCCGAGCCGTTGCGGGTCCTGCATCTGTCCGACCTTCACCTGACACCCACGCAGGCTCGCAAGCAGGAATGGCTGGCTGGGCTCGCCGCGCTCGAGCCGGACCTGGTCGTCAACACGGGAGACAACCTCAGCCACGAGGACTCCGTGGCTCCGCTGGTGCTCGCGCTCGGCGAGCTGCTGGACGTACCAGGCGTCTTCGTCTTCGGGTCCAACGACTACTGGGGGCCGGTGATGAAGAACCCGCTTGCGCTACTTCCTGCCCAACGGTGGCAAGAAGCGCTTCCACGGGCCTCCGCTGCCCTGGCGCGATCTGCGCGCCGAGCTCAGCCGCGGCGGGTGGCTGGACCTGTCGAACACCACCGGCGGTCTCACTGTCGGAGGGGTGAGACTGGCCTTCGCGGGCGTCGACGACCCGCATCTGGGGTACGACCGGCTGGAGGACGTGGCTGGTCCGGCCGACGCCGCGGCCGACGTGCGGCTCGGCGTGAGCCATGCGCCGTACCGCCGTGTGCTCGACGCCTTCACCCGCGATGGTTACGACCTGATCCTCGCCGGGCACACTCACGGCGGCCAGCTGAGAGTGCCCGGCTACGGGGCGCTGGTGACCAACTGCGACATCGACGCACGCCGCTCTCGCGGACTGCACGACCACGACAGCGACGGCCGCCGGGCGTGGCTGCACGTGTCCGCGGGACTGGGAACCTCGCCGTACGCGCCGTACCGCTTCTGCTGCTTCCCCGAGGCCACGCTGCTGACGTTGACCGGGCAGGATCCGTTTCCAGACGCGATTTAGCGCAGCGATCACGCTCCGGTAGAGTGACTGCGCTCTCGGGCTGTGGCGCAGTTTGGTAGCGCGCGTCGTTCGGGACGACGAGGCCGCAGGTTCAAATCCTGTCAGCCCGACCAGGTGAGCACGACACCCCCGCCCTCCTCCGAGGTCGGGGGTGTCGCCATGTCGGTGGCTGTCCAGCGCCCCGTATACGGCACACTTTGTGGCCATGGCCGACGACGAAGGCGCTCGCCCCGCTTCACCGCGCTTCTCCCTCCCCTCGATGCCCACGCTGCCTCACCTGCCGACGGCGGTCGCAGCAGGCCTCGCGGGCCTGCTGTGCGGACTGGTGGCAACCGGCCTGGTCTGGGGTGGCGAGCGTAGTTGTGACGCCGTGCGCGGACGTCCGTCCTGCGGTGGCTATGGCTTGTTGATGCTCGGCGGCATCATCGTGATCTGCTTCGCCCTCGGGATCTTCGTGCTGAAGGCGTTCGAGGTGGACGATCCGGGGGTCACGACCTTCTTCGGGATCACGCTGCCCCTGCTGGCCGTACTCGGGCTGCTGCTGGACTACGTCTTCGACACCTGGATGGCGTTCGGCCTGCCGGTGCTGGTGGCCGGTTGTTTCGTGGCGTCGGCGTACCTGGCCCGTGCCCTGGAGGCCGCCAATCCCAGCACCTACACCGACGACGAGGCTGCGGCCGAGGACGACGTGGCTCCGGCCGAGACAGGCGAGACGACGAGCACCGACGACAGCGCGGCGCCCGACGACGAGACCGCCAGGCTTCCGCGGTACGCCCCCGAGGACAGCTGAGCGGAGCGGAGGCGCTCAGCCCGCAGCGGTCAGCTCGGCCGCGACGAGCTCCGCGATCTGCGCGGTGTTCAGGGCGGCGCCCTTGCGGAGGTTGTCGCCGCAGACGAACAGCTCGAGGGTGTTGGGGAAGTCCAGCGCCTGCCGGATCCGCCCGACGAACGTCGGGTCGGAGCCGACCACGTCCACCGGTGTCGGGAACTCGCCGCTGGCCGGGTCGTCGATCACCACGACGCTCGGAGCCTCGACCAGCGCCTGGCGAGCCTCGTCGACGTCGACCTTGCGCTCGAAGACGGCATGGACGGCCAACGAGTGCGTCGTGACGACGGGAACCCGCACACACGTGGCGGACACCTTGAGGTCGGGGATCCCGAGGATCTTGCGCGACTCGTTGCGTACCTTCAGCTCCTCGCTCGACCAGCCGCCGTCCTTCAGCGATCCGGCGAACGGGACGACGTTCATGGCCAGCGGGGCGGGGAACGGCGAGTCGTCGCCGAGCTTGTTGGCCACGATCCGGCGTACGTCGCCGGTGACTTGGCCCAGGGTCCGGTCGCCCGCCACGATGTCGATCTCGTCGTACAGCCGGTCGACACCGACCTGGCCGGCACCTGAGGCAGCTTGGTAGGACGCGACGACCAGCTCCCGGAGTCCCCACCCGGCGTGCAGCGCGCCCAGCGCGTCCATCATCGTCAGCGTCGTGCAGTTCGGGTTCGCGATGATGCCGCGCGGGCGGTTGCGTACCTGTGCCGGATTGACCTCTGGAACCACGAGCGGGACATCGGCGTCCATCCGGAACGCACCTGAGTTGTCGACCGCCACGGCACCGGCAGCGGCAGCGATCGGCGCCCAGCGCGCCGAGACCTCGTCGGGCACGTCGAACATCGCGACGTCCACGTCGTCGAAGGACTCTTCGGTGAGCTCCTCGACCACGAGGTCCTGGTCACGACAGCGCAGGACCCGGCCGGCGGAGCGAGCGGAGGCGAGCAGCTTGATCTCGCCCCACACGTCCTCGCGGTGCGACAGGATCTCGAGCATCACGGTGCCGACGGCCCCGGTGGCTCCCACGACGGCCAGGGTCGGTTTGGCGGCGCCTCTCATCGGCCGGTCCCTCCGTAGACGACTGCCTCGACCTCGTCGCTGTCGAGGTCGAACGCTGCATGCGCGGCCGCGACGGCGGTGTCGATCTGGTCCTCGTCGATGATCACGGAGATCCGGATCTCCGAGGTGGAGATCATCTCGATGTTGACCCCGGCCGAGGCCAGCGAAGCGAAGAACCGGGCGGTCACACCGGGGTGGCTGCGCATCCCGGCGCCGACGAGCGAGACCTTGCCGATCCGGTCGTCGTACAGCAGCTGCTCGTAGCCGACCTCATCCTTCAGCCGCGCCAGAGCGGTCATCGCGACCTGCCCGTCCTCGCGGGGGAGGGTGAAGGAGATGTCGGTGCGCGCCGTGGAGGCGGCGGAGATGTTCTGCACGATCATGTCGATGTTGATCGCTGCCTCGGCAAGTGCCTCGAAGATGCGGGCCGCCTCACCGACCTTGTCGGGGACTCCGACGACCGTGATCTTGGCCTCGCTCCGGTCGTGTGCGACACCGGAGATGATGGCTTGCTCCATGGAGACCTCCTGGTCTTCGAGGGAGTTCTTCACCCAGGTACCCGTCTTCTGTGAGAAGGATGAGCGGACGTGGATCGGCATGTGGTGGCGGCGGGCGTACTCGACACAGCGCAGATGCAGGATCTTCGCACCTGAGGCGCACATCTCGAGCATCTCCTCGTACGTCACCTGTGGGATCCGGCGCGCCCGCGGAACGATCCTCGGGTCGGCGGTGAAGATGCCGTCGACGTCGGTGTAGATCTCGCAGACGTCGGCCTCGAGCGCAGCGGCCAGGGCGACCGCCGTGGTGTCGGACCCGCCGCGCCCCAACGTGGTGATGTCCTTGGTGTCCATCGAGACGCCCTGGAACCCGGCCACGATCGCGATGTCGCCGGCGGAGAGCGCCTGCTCGATCCGTCCCGGCGTCACGTCGATGATCTTGGCCCGGCCGTGCGAGGAGTCGGTGATCACGCCGGCCTGGCTGCCGGTGAACGAACGCGCGCGCTGCCCGAGGTTGGCGATCGCCATCGCGAGAAGCGCCATCGAGATGCGCTCGCCGGCGGTCAGCAGCATGTCGAGCTCCCGGCCTGGAGGCAGCGGCGAGACCTGCTCGGCGAGGTCGAGCAGCTCGTCGGTGGTGTCGCCCATCGCGGAGACGACGACACATACGTCGTGGCCGGCCTTGCGGGTGGCCACGATCCGTTGGGCGACCCGCTTGATGCCCTGGGCGTCGGCGACGGAGGATCCTCCGTACTTCTGCACCACGATCCCCACGGCGTCGGCTCCTCGTCGTTCGGTCGGTGTCGTCAGTCGTGCTGTCCTGCTGTGCTGCCCTGCTGCTGTCGTGTGCTGGCCGCGCCGTCCCCCGAGGCAGCCCGGCCCGTCACACCCTCATCGGGTACGACGTCCGGCAACTCAGGAAAGTTCGCAGTCAGCGAGTCTATCGAGGCCTGGCCCTTCGCCTCCCCCGCGTCTCACTCGTTCAACCGTCACTTGTGGTTCCTTGAACCGTCACTTGTGGTTCCTTGAGCCGTCAGTTGTGGTTCCTTGAGCGCGGGTCGTGGTTGCCGGGGCCATCGAGGGCGGGACACAACCGGCGTACGCCGACAACCACAAGGGCCGGAGAAGGAACCACAAGTGACGGCTCAACGGAGGGGAGGCTAGAGGTCTTCGGCGGCGGCGACGCGGGAGGCCTCGACCTCGCCCATCTCCGCGGCGTCCAGTCGGTCGTGCGCGATGACCGACTGCAGGGCCCGGAGCGAGGCGGAGGCTTCCGCACCCCAGCTCGACACGTAGGCGAACTGCCACCACCACAGCGCCTCCTGCGTGGAGCCGGCACGGTAGTGCTGCAGGCCGTGCGCGACGTTCGCCGCGATGTCGGCCAGGTCGTCGGACAGTCTCGACGACATCAGCTCCGGGGGGTCGATGTACGGGTCGAAGACCTCCGTGAAGTCGTCCACCCCCTCCAGAAGCACCGCCAACCGCTCGCGCATCACGTCCAGGTCGGGGTCCGGACCGGCATCCGGCTCGAACTGCTCACTGGGCACGAAGTCGGCCTGTACGCCGAGACGGCCGCCGGCGAGCAGGAGCTGGGACACCTCGAGCAGCAGCAACGGGACGGCAGTACCGCGGTCCCCGCTACGCGCAATCTCCCGCAGCGCCAGGAGAAAGCTCTCGATCTGGTCGGCGATGCTCTGAGCGAGATCTTCCATCTCACTCGGCACTGAGCCACGGGATTCAGTCGTCAACGGTGCGTCTCCCTTCGAAGGCACGCCCCAGCGTGACCTCGTCTGCGTACTCCAAATCTCCCCCGACAGGCAGTCCGCTGGCAAGTCTCGTCACTTTCAGGCCCATCGGACGCAGCAACCGGGTCAGGTACGTCGCGGTCGCCTCGCCCTCCAGGTTGGGGTCGGTCGCCAGGATCACCTCGGTGACGGCGCCGTCGGCCAGCCGCGTCATCAGCTCGCGGATCCGCAGCTCGTCGGGGCCGATCCCCTCGATCGGGCTGATGGCGCCGCCCAGCACGTGGTAGCGGCCGCGGTACTCCCTGGTCCGCTCGATCGCGACGACGTCCTTGGACTCCTCCACCACGCACAGCACGGTCAGGTCGCGCCGTGGATCACGGCAGATCTTGCACTGCTCCTCCTCGGCGACGTTGCCGCACGTGACGCAGAAGCGGACCTTGTCCTTCACCTCGACGAGCACGCCCGCCAGCCGGCGTACGTCGACCGCGTCCGCGTTGAGCAGGTGGAACGCAATCCGCTGGGCGCTCTTCGGGCCCACGCCGGGAAGCCTGCCGAGCTCGTCGATCAGGTCCTGGACGATGCCCTCGTACACGTGCCTCCCACCGCCACTGCTGACACGTCGACCGACGGGTCGCCGCGAAGTGAAAGCCTAACCTGCGCGGCCGGCTCAGCCTCGCGCAGCCAGGCGCGCCTTGAGCGCGTCGCGCTTCTCGGTGAAGCGGCTCGCCGACGTGTCGAGGTCGGTCATGAAGGTTGCCAGCTCCTCGCGGGCCTGCTCACCTTCGCCGGACAAGCCCTCGAGCTCGAAGACGTTCCAGAAGCGCAGCACCGGCATCACGACCTCGTCGTGGTGCAGCCGCTGGTCGTAGATGCCTTCGACCGCCATCGACACGGCCTTGCGCTGGAACCCCGGGATGTTCGCGCCCGGCATCTCGAACCCCGCCACGACGTCGCGGATAGCTGCCATCGCCTGGTCGGGCGCGATCTCGATCGCCGCCTTCAGCAGGTTTCGGTAGAAGATCATGTGCAGGTTCTCGTCCGAGGCGATCCGGGCCAACAGCTTGTCGGCCATCGGGTCGGTCGTGAAGCGACCGGTATTGCGGTGCGAGACGCGGGTGGCGAGCTCCTGGAAGGACACATACGCCAGCGAGCGCATGGCGTCATCCCCGTGCGACGACTCGTAACCCTGCGACATGTGCTCCATCCGGAACCGCTCGAGCGCGACCGGGTCGACCATCCGCTTGACCAGCATGTAGTCGCGCATCGCGATGCCGTGCCGACCCTCCTCGGCGGTCCAGCGGTGCACCCACTCACCCCAGGCGTTGTCGCGACCGAAGATCACCGCGATCTCGTGGTGATAGCTCGGGAGGTTGTCCTCCGTCAGCAGGTTCACGATCAGCGCCGAGCGAGCCACGTCGGGGATGTCGGCGTCGTCGGGCGACCACGGGTCGCCACCCATCAGGCCGTCGTAGTTCCGCCCCTCGCTCCACGGGATGAACTCGTGCGGGAACCACTCCTTGGCCACCTTCAGGTGCCGGTTCAGCTCGACTTCGACGACCTGCTCGAGCTCGCGCAGCAGGTCGTTCTGGCTGACCTCTTGGACGGTCATGGATGGGCTCCCTCCGGGGGGCGTGCTGCGGACTTCCTCGAAGGTTACGCCACCGTAGGTTACGAACGCGATTCCAGCCGGAGACCAGCCTGTGAATCCTCAGCCGAGGAGGCCGGCCGGACCACCGCCTGACCCAGAGCTGTCGTCTCCGAGTCCGGGCAGCCCACCACCGAAACCACCGGTGAGCTGGCCCATCTCCTGAGCCGCCTGCTGCTGCGCGTTGGACGCGGCGTCCCGGACCGCGGCGAGCACCAGGTCCGCCAACGTCTCGGTGTCCTCAGGGTCGCAGGCCGCCGGGTCTATGGTCAGGCCGACCAGGTCGCCGGTGCCTGTCACCGTCGCCGACACCAGACCGCCGCCGGCCGAGCCGTCGACGCGGCGGTTGGCCAGATCCTCCTGTGCCGCCATGAGCTGCTGTTGCATCGCGGCCGCCTGCTCGAGCAGGGAGTTCATGTCCGGCGAGCCCTCGGGAAACATCAGGGTGACTCCTTGATCGGGAGCCCCCAGCGTCTCACGAGCCACGCGTTGCTCGCCGTCTGCCTGCCGCAGGTCTCGCCCTAGGGGCCGTCGTGTCGGATGTCGTCGATGACCTCGGCCCCGAGCTCGCGAGCCAGCAACTCGTGTCCGCTGACTGCGGCGTCGTCGATGACGTCATCGTCGTCATGGATCTCAGCAGCCGGCTCGTCGTCCTGGTCACCGCCGGGCTCTCGGCCTGACCTGGTCTTGCGGATCGCCTGCTTGGCGGCCGCTCCCGCGGGGTTGCGAGCCGCCGAGTCACCGGTCGACGAAGGCCCGTCCGTCGGTATGCCGGACGGGTCCGGGCCTGCCGCCCCACCGGGCGCAGGGGCCGAGGCAGCCCAGTCCGGCGGCGAGGACGGCGCAGCGACAGGCGAGACCGCGGCGGACGGAGGCTGCACCGGGCGAGGCGCCGGCGAGGTCCCGGTGTCGCGGGAGGCGCCACGCCCGCCCTTGCCGATCGACTCGTCGATGATCGCCTCGACCGTCCAGGCGACACCGAGCTCGTCGATCAGGGCCTGCCGCAGGATCTCGTCGTGACCGCTCTGGAGGAAGTTCTTGCGGGCTCCCTCGGTGAACGCGATGGTCAGGATGCCGTCGCGGACGTCGCGGACCTGCGCGCTGCCGCTGAGCAGCATCCAGGTCATCCGCTTCATCTTGCTGACCCGGTCGAGAACGCCCGGCCACAGCTGTCTGACATCGACCAGGCTGAGGCCGGACGGCGGTGACTCGGCGGCGGGAGAAGCGGTCTCCGGTGCTGGCGTTGCGGCTGGAAGAACCTCAGCAGCCGAGTCCTCCGGAGCCGGCGACTCGGGCCGGACCGAGGGCTCGACCGAGGGTTCGACCGAAGGCTCGACCGAGGGCTCGACCCGTGCGGGCTGCTCGGCGGGCGCGGTGGGCTCCCGCGGGACCGGCCGGGACGGTTGTGCGGGCTGCGGAGGCGGCAGCCTCGACCGGCGTACGCTCCACCGGCGTGCTCCCCACGACAGACATCCGGCGCTCGACTCGGTCGATCCGGGCGCCGAGGCCCTCGATGCTGTCGTCGGCGCCCGGCAGCAGGATCCGGGCACACATCAGCTCGAGCAGCAGGCGCGGCGCGGTCGCGCCCCGCATGTCGGTCAACCCCTGGCTGACGATGTCGGCGGCCCGGGTCAGCTCGGCCCGACCGAACCGCTGGGCCTGTCCACCGAGCCGCTCGGCCTGGTCCTCCGACATCTCGATCAACCCACGGCTCGCCGCGTCGGGGACGGCGGAGACGACGACCAGGTCCCGCAGCCGCTGCAGCAGATCCTCCGCGTAGCGGCGTGGGTCCTGTCCGGTGTCGACGACCTTGTCGATGACTCCGAACAGCGTGCCTCCGTCGTCGGCCGCCAACGCGTCGACGGTCTCGTCGAGCAGGCTGTCCGGGGTGTAGCCGAGCAGGGCGGTCGCCAGGTCGTAGGTGACACCGTCCGGACCCGAGCCGCCGATCAGCTGGTCGAGCACGGACAGGCTGTCTCGCACCGAACCGGCCCCCGCCCTCACCACCAGGGGGACTGCGGTCTGCTCGATCGCCACCTCTTCCCGTGAGCACAGCTCGATGACGTAGTCGCCGAGGATCTTCGGTGGGACCAGACGGAACGGGTAGTGGTGGGTGCGCGACCGGATCGTGCCGATCACCTTGTCCGGCTCGGTGGTGGCGAAGATGAAGCGCAGGTGGGACGGCGGCTCCTCGACCAGCTTCAGCAGGGCGTTGAAGCCCTGCGAGCTGACCATGTGGGCCTCATCGATGATGTAGACCTTGTAGCGCGACTTCATCGGAGCGAAGAAGGCCCGCTCCCGCAGCTCGCGGGCGTCGTCGACGCCTCCGTGGCTGGCCGCGTCGATCTCGATCACGTCGACCGAGCCAGGCCCGCCCCGGGCAAGCTCGACACAGGACTCGCAGACCCCGCACGGGGTAGCGACGGGCCCCTTCTCGCAGTTCAGCGCGCGCGCCATGATGCGCGCGCTGGTGGTCTTGCCACAGCCCCGCGGCCCTGAGAACAAGTAGGCGTGGTGCACCCGGTTGTTGTCCAGGGCATGCGACAGCGGCGCCGTCACGTGGTCCTGCCCGATGACGTCGCCGAACGTGTCCGGGCGGTAACGGCGGTACAGCGCGAGGGGGGCATCCACGCAGACGACCTTACTGCCGGACGAGGACACGCCCTACGGGTCCTGACAACCCCGTGGACGGCGCGGCCGGGAGGCCGCCGGGTGACTCTGTCCGAGGGCCGTCATACAGTCACGAAGAGGAGCCGATCTCTCGACCCCTGTCGATCCGAGGAGACAGCATGAGCGACAGCGTCATCCACTTCGAGATTCCCGCCGACGACCTGGAGCGGGCCCACACCTTCTACCGAGACACCTTCGGCTGGGAGATCAACCACATGCCGGAGATGCAGTACACCATGGTGACGACCACCGAGAGCGGTGAACGAGGTCCAGTCAACCCGGGTGCCATCAACGGCGGGATGTTCCAGCGCACTGAGACGATGACCACCCCCGTGGTCACGATCGGCGTGGATGACATCGACACGGCGATGGAGCGGATCAGCGCAGCCGGTGGAACCGCCGTCGGCGACAAGATGCAGGTCGGCGAGATGGGCTGGGCGGCGTACTTCAACGACACCGAGGGCAACCTGATCGGTCTGTGGCAGAACGCCGGCTGAGCACCACCGGCCGGTGAGGGCAGAAGAGACCCCTCGTGTACCCGGCAGAGCTCGCTTACCCTTGCTGCCTTCCGGCCCTGGGGGAGTTGGGCAAGGTGCCGCCACACGAGGGGCTGCCCGAAAGTCTACGGGAGCCTGCTCGCCATCGGCCAATCACGTCGCACCCTCCTGACCGGCCGACCCACGATTTCAGCGGAGCAGACCCCAGGCGATAACCTCCTCCACGGAGGATTCGCATAGTGGCCTAGTGCGCACGCTTGGAAAGCGTGTTGGGTTAACGCCCTCAGGGGTTCGAATCCCCTATCCTCCGCCATGGCGGCCCGGACCCACGGACGCCGCGCACGTGCCCCGTACGCCCTCCGGCGAACGGGGCACGGCCAGGTGAGAACCAGGCCGGAGTCTTTGGTGGAGCTCCCCGCACGGTGGTCAGGTCGAGATCCGCACGTCTCGTCTCGCCGCGCCATCGCGTGCTCCCGCGAGATCGCCTCCTCGGCATCGAAGCCATACGGGCTCTGGCACCCGGATACGGGCTAGCGACGACCCACCTTGAAGACGCCGCGGGCGATCTCCTTCGCGAGGGTCCTCCCGGAGTCCCGCAGGAAGTCCTTGAACTGCTTGCTGCCGGCGATGTCGGAGATCAGGTCGCCGTCGCCCCCCGACGTCGGGGTGGGGGGTTTCGCCTTCTGCTTCTTGTTGGCCTGCTCGCTGGCCTCGTCGGCTTCGCGCTTGGTCGCCGCCTCGTCCAGCCGCCGGGCCAAGATCTCGTGGGCCGACTCGCGGTCGACCGCGACGGCGTACTTCGCATTCAGCGGCGAGCCGCCGATCACGGACGTGAACGTCTCGGCGGGGCTGGGATCCATCAGCGACTCCGGCGCGCGCAACCGCGTCCAGGCGACCGGGGTCGGTGCACCACGCTCGTCCATCACCGTGACCACCGCCTCGCCGATGCCGAGCTGGGTCAGCACCTCCTCCAGGTCGTACGCCGAGTCCGGGTAGGTGCGCACGGTGGCCCGCAACGCCTTGGCGTCGTTCGGTGTGTGAGCCCTGAGCTGGTGCTGCACCCGCGAACCGAGCTGGGCGAGCACGGACTCGGGGACGTCGGTCGGGGCCTGGGTGACGAAGAAGACGCCGACACCCTTGGACCGGATCAGCCGAACGGTCTGCTCGATGGCGTCCAAGAACGCCTTGGACGCGTCGTCGAAGAGCAGGTGCGCCTCGTCGAAGAAGAAGACGAGCTTCGGCTTCTCGATGTCACCGACCTCGGGCAGATCGTGGAACAGGTCGGCCAGCAGCCACATCAGGAACGTCGAGAAGACGGCCGGGCGGTCCTGGAGGTTCGGCAGCTCGAGCAGCGACACGACGCCTTCGCCGCTCTCGGTCAGGCGTAACAGGTCCGCCGTGTCGAACTCCGGTTCGCCGAAGAACTGGTCCGCACCCTGGGCCGCGAAACCGATCAGCTCGCGCAGGATCACGCCCGCAGTCGCGCTCGACAGTCCTCCCATCGCCTTGAGCTCCGGCTTGCCCTCGTCACTGACCAGGAAGGCCACGACGGCTCGGAGATCCTCGAGGTCGAGCAACGGCAGGCCGGCCTGGTCGGCGTAGTGAAACACGAGCTCGAGCGAGGACTCCTGGGTCTTGTTGAGGCCGAGCACCTTCGCGAGCAAGGTAGGTCCGAACGACGTCATCGTCGCCCGCACCGGCACCCCCTGACCCTGGCCGCCGAGTGCGAGGAACTCCACAGGGAAGCCTGTCGGGTGCCAGCTCTGCCCCAAGGAGGCCGCCCTCGCCGACAGCTTGTCTCCCTCCTGACCAGGGCTCGCCAGCCCCGACAGGTCACCCTTGATGTCGGCCGCGAAGACCGGCACCCCGGCCGCCGAGAGCTGTTCGGTCAGCAGCTGCAGGGTCTTGGTCTTGCCCGTCCCCGTCGCCCCGGCGATCAGGCCGTGCCGGTTGAGCATGGCCAGCGGAATCGTCACGTCCACCTCGACGACGCTGTCGTCCTCGACGAGGCGGCCGAGCTGCAGCACCTCGCCCTCGAAGCTGTATCCGGCGGCGACGCCCGCCGCCTGCTCGGACAAGCCGGGCGCGGGCGCGTCGGCGGGTGACTCACTCATGCGCTCTCCTCCTCGGCGCCGCGAACTGCAGCAATCCACCGCGATGGCCTCACCCTAGTGCCGTTCTCCCTGGTCAGACAGCGGTCACCGCTGTGCTGAGGCGGCGGTCAGCGGAGCGCTCCCTTAGACTTCCCCGCGTGATCTTCAAAGGCGTTCGCGATGCGCGCCCGTACCCCGAGCACGGGCTGCGGATGCGCGACTGGGCCGAGCTGCCACCGCACCAGATCCGCCTCGACCAGCTCGTCACCACCAAGGACACGCTCGACCTGGCGACCCTGTTGGACGAGGACTCGACGTTCTTCGGAGACCTCTTCGCCCACGTCGTGGAGTGGCAGGGCGAGCTCTACCTCGAGGACGGGCTGCACCGGGCACTGCGAGCGGCGCTGCAACAGCGACACGTGCTGCATGCGCGCGTCCACGTGATCCGTGGCTGAGCCCCCGAGGTCTGCAAGACTCATGCGCACCGAGAGGAGTCGTACGCCGTGAACTGGAGAACGCCCATCACGCTGGTGGTGCTGCTCGGCGTCCTCCTCGGGGCGGCGTACTACGGCTGGAACACGATCGTGAACCCTGGCGAGGACAAGAAGGCCGCACCCGGCACCGCCAAGAAGACCGATTGCACGAAGAAGACGACGATCAAGAAGGGCTCGCGGATACCTTCCGGCGACGTGACCGTCAACGTGTACAACGCCGGCATCCGCGCCGGCCTCGCCGGTGACACCCTCGACTCACTCGTGGCGAAGGGCTTCAAGCGCGGTGTCGCGGACAACGCCCCTTCTGACATCACCACGTGGGGCAACGTCACGGTGGTGCTCCCGGGCGGCACCGGAACACCGCAGGCCCGGTTGGTGCGCAACCAGTTCCTCGGCCTCGTCAAGTACGTCGACGGGCCGGCGTTGGCGCCCGGCGTCGACATCGTCGTGGGTGACAACTTCCGAGGCGTCGACCCGGAGGCGCGGGCCTTCGTTCGCGTCAACCGCAGGGTCGAGACGTGCGTCGAGACCAAGGGCTCCGGCTGATCTGCAGGTCCGGTTCCGACGTCGGGGGCCGGCGGCACCGGTCATGACGGGCCGCGGCCTACCTGGTCCCACTCCCGACCTCGGCCGACCGGAGTGGCGCAGAGTCGGCTGGTTGGTGGCACTGGGCGTGGCCTCGAGCATCCTGTTCATCGCGACCTACCTGATCGCGGTCCACACCCGACGCGGACGCCTGCTCGACGGGGCCTCGCTACGCGGTGCGGCGCAGAGCAGGTCCTCGGTCACCGATCTGGTCGAGCGGCTGCTCGACGTCGTGTCCGTGGCTGCCCTGGTCATCGCGATTCTGAGTCTGGTGATCGTCGCACTGCTCCGTGCCCGGGGGGACCTGGCCGTGGCCGCGGTCGTGGTTGTCGTCGGATCCAACCTGACCAGCCAGGTGCTCAAGCGGTTCGTCCTGACTCGCCCAGACTTCGGACTCACAGAGACGACTCCGGCCACGTTGAACAGCCTGCCCAGCGGACACAGCACCGTGGCCTTCTCCATCGCGGTCGGAATGCTGCTCGTGTCACCGCCGCGACTGCGACCTCTCGTCGCCGTGCTCGGAGCGGCCTACGCATCGTGCACCGCGATCGCCACGCTGTCAGCAGGCTGGCACCGCCCCAGCGACTCCGTCGCCGCGTTCTTCGTGGTCACCGTCTGGGCCACCGGCGCCCAGGTGTACATCACGCGCAGGCGACCGTGGATGACCAACGGATCCAGGCAGCCACCCGGTCGGGAGACCGTCCGACGCATGACGCAGGTCTCGCTGCTGCTGCTGTCCTTCAGCCTGGTCATCGTGCTCCTCGTGGTGCTCAGCAGGCTGGATGCCTACACCACCTGGACCCAGGTGTCGTCGTACGTCGCGTCGAGCAGCGCCATGGCCGGCACCGCCTGCGGGTTGATGGCTGCTCTCGCCGCACTCACCGGTCCCCCGCGACCGATCGGCCTGTCAGCCGGTGACGAGCAGGGTCACCGCTGAGGTGGCTGGATCCATCCCGCCAGGCGCCCACCACGGCTGACGGACTGGAGCCTGCGCTCGGTGGCCTCGCGGTCCTTGCGCTGCGTGACGACCAGCAGGTCATCGCCGCGTCGAAGTGAGGTCTGCAGGTCAGGAGTGAAGCTGGTGTCACCGCGGACGATCAGCGAGACGCTGCTGCCCTTCGGCAGCCGAAGCTCCCTGATCTCCACACCGTGCAGCCGACTCTGGTCGGTGATCCGGACCTGCAGAAGGTCCGCAGCGATGCGTTCGAGCGGCGCGGCCTCGACGTCGACGTCGCGGGGACGCTCGACCGTGACGCCGAGGATGCGCGCCAGGGCCGGCAACGCCGGGGCTGTGAACACCGTGAGGACCACGACGAGCACGAAGACCAGGTTGAAGATCTCCGCTGATCGTCCCACCTGAGCCGCAAGAGGGATCGCGGCCAGCACAATGGGAACCGCGCCGCGTAGCCCAGCCATGGCCAGGAAGCTCTGCTCGCGCCAGGGCAGACGGAACGGCGCGGCCGTCGCGACCACGCTGAGCGGCCGCGCGAGCAGGGTGAGTACTCCACCGACGACGACCCCGCCGACGACCTGACCGAGTGTGAACGATTCCGGTGACGCGAGCAGGCCCAGCATGATGAAGAGACCGATCTGGGCCAGCCAGGCGAACCCCTCGGCGAACGACCGCGTCGTGGCACGGTGCGGGAGGTCGGAGTTGCCGAGGATCAGCGCCGTCACGTAGACGGCCGCGAAGCCACTCGCGTGCAGCGCCGCGGAGCCGGAGTACGACAGCACGGCGATCGCGAGCACCGTGATCGGATAGAGACCCGAGGCGGGTAGCGCCACCCGCCTGAGCACGACAGCACCGACCCGCCCGATCAGGGCGCCGATGGCGGCGCCTCCGATCAGCTCGTAGACGATCAGGGCGACGAAGCCCACCGCACCACCTTCTGGACCGTGGCTCTGGCTGAGCACGACGACCAGCAGCACGGTGGGGGCGTCGTTGAAACCCGACTCGGCCTCCAGCGCGCCCAGCAGCGACGGCTTGAGCGGGACGCGTCGCAACACGGTGAAGACCGCGGCAGCGTCCGTCGGTGCGGTGATTGCGCCGAGCAGGAAGGACAGCTGCCATGAGAGGTCGAGCGCGACATGGGCGAAGACCGCCACCACCACCGCGCTGATCCCGACCCCAACCGTCGCGAGCGCGACGCCGAGGCCGAGCGAGGGGCGGACCTCCGCCCACTTCGTGGTCAACCCACCTTCGGTCAAGATCACCACCAGGGCTCCGAACCCCAGAGCCTGGGCCGTGGCGGCGTCATTGAACCGGACCCCCAGGACGGCGTCGCCGAGAACGATGCCCATGGCCAGGTAGATCAACAGGCTGGGGAGGCCCACCCGCACCGATGCCCGGACGGCCAGCACCGCGAGGAGCACGATGGCAGAGCCCGCCAACAGCATCCGGTCCAGGCTGTCGACGTCCACGCCGCTAACCCTAGGGGGACCGGCCAGCCGAACACCGCGTCATCTCGGGGCACCTGGCGCCGCGATCACGCCCAGCGAACGGAGGGCGTCGACGTACACGCCGGGCGCTTCGCTCTCTCGCGGGCCGGCCACGTTGAGCACCGTCGAGGCGGGCAGTTCTGCGACCCAGGCTCGGATCGCGTCCACGTCCTTCGGATCCGCGACCAGGAGCGGGCGGCCGAGCCGCTGGGCGGTGAGCACCGTCAACATGGTGCCCGCGGACACCACACCCGCAGGGATGAGGACGAGGGTGGCGTCGCTGTCGCGGACATTCCACACGGTCCGTTCGGCCGGGTCGTCAGACGACGTCTCGCAAAGCTCGGGGTACGCCGTCAAGACGCCCGGTGGGTGCAGCAGGTCCTCGGCCCAGCCGCCGTGAGGACACCAACCGCCGTACGGGATGCCCAGCGCGACGGCGGTGTCGAGAGCGGCGCGGTCGACCCCGGTCTGCCCTCCCGACACGATCCGGCCCAGGCTCATGCCCCCATCGTGGTCGATGCCGCCAGCAGCCACGCGAGGCCCGGAGCCCAGTTTTCCACAGCGATATCCCCCGTTGTGACTATCCGATATAGCCCGTTCGGGCTATCTGGATGAGGCTGACGATCAGTCGTTAAAGGATATATCAGTTGTTTCCTCGCACGTATGAGTCATCCACGCTCCACGCGCAGCGCCAAGGCTGGACAGGCGAGCACAACCCTTCGCGCCGCAGGCACTTCGTCGCCGATCAGGGGCGCCCGGTCGATGATCGGGAAGCCCCACTCGTCGAGTGCGATGCGTTCGGGGAAGAGAGCCGCACACAGACCGTGTCCGTCGCAGCGGGTCCAGTCGATCTCCAGACGCGTTGCGGTCGCCGCTGGGACCACACGGGCGCTCATGACGCCCAGCTCTGTGGCACCGGTGGGGCTGCGGCGACCATCGGTCTCGTGGTCAGCTGGCCCAGCACGGGGCGACCGCAGCCGCTACCTCCGAGGTGGCAGTCGAGGTCGTCCGCGAACCGCCGCACGGACGAGGTGACGAACCGCGCCACGCCGTCGGGATGGGCACAGGCGCCGCGTCCCGTGACGAGGCCGGTGTGCCGCTCGAGGTCGTGGTAGCCGTTGACCTCACCGGAGAGGAGGCGGTTCAGGTCGTTCACGATCGAGGGCAGGCCGAAGACACAGGGGCCGCACTGGCCTGCCGACTCCAGGGCCAGCCAGGCCGCCACCTGCGCCACCTCCCCGAGCGGACAGCTGTGCGGCGACACAGCCGCGACGACTCCGGCGCCCAAGCTGAGCCCGGCTCGCTGAAGCTGCGGTCGCGAGAGACCAGGTGCTGCTCCGGCAGCGACCCACAGCCCGTGGTAGCCCCCCAGCAGCACCGCAGACCCGGCTTCTGCCCCGGCCGCCTCGAGCACGAGCGGAAGCGGTACGCCGTTCGGCACCTCGACGACGCCGTGACGGCGCACTGCGCCGGCCAGCGTGAGCAGGCTGGTGCCCGGCTCTGCCGCGACGCCTCGCTCGGCGTACGCCAGCGGTCCGAGCTGGACGAGCAGGCCGATCTGCGCGAACGTCTCCGCGTTGGACAGGAACGTCGGGCGGCCGGCCAGACCCCGGTCGGACGGCAAGGTGCGACGGCCATGGGGCACGGCCGGGCCGCCGCCGGCACCGCGCAACACCGCGCGCGCCTCTCCGGCGACGAACCGGGTCGTACGGGTGTCGAGTCGGACCCGTCGTCCGTCAGGCCGTTCGCCCAGTGCTGCCGCGAGCGACTCTGCGGCCGCAGGGTCGTGGACGGTGACCACCACCCGACGAGCGCCCATCGCCGTGGCCACCGCGAGCGCGCCGTCGAGGACCAGGTGCGGAGCAGCTCGCATCAGGGTGCGGTCCTTGGCGCTGAGTGGCTCACTCTCCGAGCCGTTCACCACGACCGCGTGCGCCCCCGATCGCGGCAGCGCCGCCAGCTTGCGGGCGACCGGGAAGCCTGCTCCCCCGCGGCCGAGCAGAGCCGCCGTGGCCGTCACGTCCTGAAGATCGCGGCGCGACACGGTGGGCAGGTCTCCATGGAGTGCCCGATGGTCGGACCAGGTGACCCGACGGCCATCGGCAGAGCCTGCCAGCAGCCGTGGATCACCGATGGACCACACCGGCACCCTGGGACTCGTGGTGGACATCAGGATCTCCCGAACGTCGTGGCGGCCGGAGGCACCGTGGCACGGCGGGCTTGGGCGAGTCGCCCGGACTGGGCGACCTGGTGCGACCGGAGCCGCGTGGCGATCGCCAGGCCGACGACGAGCAACGCTCCCAGGTAGCCGAGCAGGACCGGTCCGTACGTGCTGTCGGTCCCGGCGGTGAATCCGTGCGCCATGGCCAGGGCCCAGGCGCCGTACGCCGAGAGATGCAGCGCGCGCCAGGCACGTGCCGCACGGACCGAGGTGGCCAACCGGCCCCGCACGGCCCCGATTGCCGCCGTCGCCACGGTGGCGAGCAGAGCCAGACTCCCGAGCGCGACCGCGACCGGGCGGTAGGACGCCGTGAACGGAACGACGACCGCCTTCAGGTCGACACCGGACTGGCTGTCGAGCACAAGGGTGGTCACATGCACGACCAGCAGGCCGATCCCGGTGACCGCTGCAGCGCGGTGGACGTACTGCAGCGCGAACCTCCAGCCTTGCGCACGAGCGCCGTCCCCGGCCGGGCGCACCGACGCGAAGGCGCCGAGCGCCGTCGCCACGGTGAGCAGGGCCAGGGCCACCAGCCCTGCGGCGCGGGCGATGTACCAGAGCGTCATGACGCGACCGCGTGCGGTGTCGGCCAGCCAGGGGTGTGCACGACCCCACCGTGCTCGTCGACAAGCCTTGCTGCGTGGTTGTGCTGGGACAGCCACGACAGCGCGCCGTCGCCCGACACGATCGCTGCGGTGCTCGCGGTGTTCGCCGCAGCGGCGCTGCTCGCCCACACCGTCGCGGTCCGCCAACGACCGGTGCACGGCCGTCCGGTGCGCGGATCGATCAGGTGGTGCGCGGTCGCCTCGCCGCGCATCCAGCGGCGCACTGTCGTCGTCGACGTGGCGACGCCTCCGCGGCTCACGGCGATCAGCTCACCGGCCTCCCCCTCACGTTCGGCGACTCGGATCACGAACGGATCATCCCCGGCTCCTGCGACGGATAGGTCGCCCCCGATCTCGACCAGCGCCCGGCCGCCGACGCGGTCCGCGATCTGCTGAGCCGCCCGGTCGGCCGTCCAGGGCTTGGCGATGGCACCGAGGTCCAACCCAAGCCCTCGTGGCACCACGACGAGGCGCAGCGCTGGGTCGTGGACCACGGCGGTCCAGTCGGGCAGCCGCGCGGGGCGGGGCCGGATCCGAAGGACGTCGTCTGCGCTGGACCTCGGGCGATCGACGAGCTCAGAGATGTCGACGTCGTAGCCGACGCTTTCGAGATGACGGGCCACGGTGGGATCAACCAGCCCGTCGGTCGCGCGCGCGGCGTCGAGCGATGCTGCGACAAGCTCGCTCATCAACGGGCTGACCAGGGTGGCTCGACCGGCCCGCTGGTTGACGAGGGCCAGCTCGGAGTCGGACCGGAAGCGGCTCGCGGCGAGCGCGACGTCGTCCATCAAGGCGCTGACCAGTTCGGCTGCATCGTCCGCGGCCGACGCCGGCTCGACCGCGACGACCACCGTGCAGCTCCATTGGCTCCACACCCGTCGCCCGGTCGACTCGTGCCGGGACCTCATGACCCGTGGCTCCCACCAGAGACCTGGCTGCCGGGCGCCGGAGCACTCAGCCCGGGACCACCGGGGCTGTTCCAGGTCTGGCCCTGTTGGACCTGAGCACGCCCGTTCGGGCCGGAGCTGCTCCCGCTCGTTCCCGTCGTGCCGCTTGTGCCGGTCGTGCCGCTCGTACCCGGGCTCGAATGAACCGAGCCCTGGATGCCGTAGGCGAGCGCGCCGGTTCCCGCGACTCCGGCGACGACGACTCCGGTGGCCGCCAGCGCCGATCTCCGGACGAGTGAGGTGCGCTGAGCTGGTGAGGTGCGGGTCTTGTCATCCATGCATCCAGCGTCTCGCCGCGGCGTTCAGGCGTGCCGCAAGGCAACGTCAAACCTGAGTCAAGCCGTGCTGTGTGGAGGCTGAGAGTCGGCCGTCAGCGGGAGCGTGCCCAGGCACAGCTCGACCTGAGCGCCGCCCTCCACCGGACGACCCAGGCGGAGATGGCCCCCGCTCGCCTCCGCCGCACGCCGCGCGATGTCGAGACCGAGGCCGGTCGAGCCTCGGTCACTCCGACCGCGTACACCGACTCCCGGAGACAGACCGGGGCCTTGGTCGGTGACAGAGACGACCACCATCGGTTTGCCCTCCGTCGTGTCGTGCCGCACCGACACAGCGAACGCGACACCCTCGGCGGTGTGCGCGATGACGTTCTCGATCAGCGCGTCGACGGCGGCCGCGAGATCCTCCGCCGAAAGCCGCACGCGCGGCAATCCCTCGGCGAGATCGAGGTCGGTACGCCGGCCCTGGTCGACCACGAGCGGGGTCCAGAAGTCGACACGGGAGCGCAGCACGGACGCGGCGTCGCAGCCCGGGATACGACCCTCCCGGCTGGGTCTGCGCGCGGCGTTGATCGTCGCGGTCAGGGAGCGCTCCAGATTGGTCACGTGGTTGCTCAATCTTGACGACTCCGCTGGATCCTGGAGGGCGTCGACGTCCAGCCGCAGGGCCGTGAGGGGGGTTCGCAATCGGTGCGAGAGGTCGGCCACAGCCTCGCGCTCGGTGGCGATGACCTCGTCGATCCGGTCGGCGAGCACGTTGAGCGCGGCGCCGACCTCGGCCACCTCGCGCGGACCCGAGGTGTTCGCCCGCGCCTGGGTGTCACCTGTCGCGAGGCGGTGCGCGGTCGCGGCGGCGTCCTCGAGGGGGCGCGCCAACCGTCGCGCGAGGAACTCCCCTGCCGCCACACTCGCCGCGAGCAGCGCCACGGTGACACCGGCCAGGATCGACCACCGCAGGGCGAGCCCGTCATGCAGCTGGTCATCCGTCAGGTAGGTGTAGACCGTCCATCGACCCTCGGGAGTGGACGTGTACACCGCCGTGACCGAACCGTTGCTCAGGTCGTCGACCCCACCCAGGGAGACGTCGCCGGGTCGCCCGTCTCCGTCGGCGTCAGGATCGGAGAGCTCGGAGACGGAGACGCCAGCAGGTTGCCGGCCCAGGATCGCGCCGTCGGCGTACGCACCCAGATCGCGCTGTCATGCTCGTCGCGCTCGCGTGACAGGCGCTGGGAGATGTGCGGCTCCCCCGGCCCGCCTGCGATGAACGACGCCACCGCTTGCGCCTGGAAACGCGCCCGGTCCAGGGCGGAGCTCTCGACGTCACGGAAGACCAGGAACGCCAGCGGCACTGCGAAAGCCAAGATCATCGCCGTGGTGAGCCCGACGGCCAGCGTCAGGATCCGCCGTCGCACGTCAGGACTCCTCAGGCGGTGCGAGCTTCACGCCGACCCCACGAACACTGTGCAGGTAGCGCGGTGCGGCGGCCGTCTCCCCGAGCTTGCGCCGAAGCCACGACAAGTGGACGTCGACCGTACGGTCACCGCCACCCCAAGGCTGTTGCCAGACGTCGGCCAGTAGCTCCTGCTTGGACACCACCTGCCCGGCCCGTCGCGCGAGTGCCCAGATCAGGTCGAACTCCTTGCGCGACAGCTCCACGCGCTGATCATCGAGCCTGACCTCCCGGCTGCCGGGGTCGATGGCGAGCCGGCCCACGACAATCGTCGGGTCGTCGCGGTCAGCCTCTGCCGTCGTACGCCGGAGCACCGCCCGGATCCGTGCATCGAGCTGGGCCGCTCGGAAGGGCTTGACCACGTAGTCGTCGGCCCCCGCGTCCAGGAGCCTGACCATGTTGGCGTCATCGTCTCGGGCGGTGATCACGATCACCGGGACGTCGCGGACCGCACGCAACATGGTCATCACGTCGCGCCCGTCGAGATCGGGGAGGCCAAGGTCGAGCACCACGACATCGGGGCTGTCGGCCAGCGCACTCGACAGGCCCTCGGCACCCGACGCCGTGGCGCTGACCACGTGGCCGGCAGCCGTGAGATCGCGGGTGAGGGAGCTACGGATCGCGAAGTCGTCCTCGACGAGCACGATGCGAGCCATGTCGGCAGAGTAACCGTCGACGCTGAGTGCACGCCTGAGCGTGAGCCCTGGTCGCCGGTTCGGCATGATGGTGCCGCGATGAGTTTTCGAAGGATTCTGCGCTCGCTGATCGGCAGGACGGCGTTGCTCGTGACCACCGTTGTCCTTGCCGGGTGTAGCGGTGGCTCCGGTGACCCGGCTGACCGGAGTGCGACGCGAAGCAGTGCCGACACGTCAGTGACGTTCAACCAGGCCGATACCGAGTTCGTGCTGGAGGCCGGCAGCCAGCTCGGTACGACGCTGTCTGCTGCACAGGTGGCCGCGAAAACGTCTACCGATCCGGCCGTGGTCGCCCTGTCGCGTGACATCGTCGGTGCCCGCGAGCACCAGGTCGAAGACATCGCCCGCTGGTTGAGACAGTGGGGCCGCCAAGGGGCAGAGTTCGGCCATGACGCCGCGTCGCACACTCACGAGGAACCCGCACAAGGACTCACGAACGCGACCATGGAGCGCCTCCCTACGCTGACGGGTCCGCGGTTCGACCGGGTCTTCCTCAGGGCCTTGGCCACGCACCTCGAGTCCGGCTCCGAGCTCTGGAGGACGGAGGCGACGCAAGGCGCCGACCCGGCCGCCACGGCGCTGGGCCGGCAGTTGGCCCGGCAGGACTCGGCCTTTGCCCGTCGCGCACGTTCGCTGCTCGCGGGCTGATCCCGGCTCGGCCGCTCGTCACGCCCTCGACTCCGGATCGCGTGAGCTGCACCCCTCCCCTACACCCTGCACCCTGCACCCTGCACGAATCGGATCATCAGCGGACGAACGACTGGACCGTGACGGTTCCATCCCTAGTCCATGGACCAAGTGGGCTATGTCAGGGGCCTTGACTTCGGAGTATGAGAGTAGAGGGCTGAGTCCATCGAGTCGGTGGGTCGAGCGGAAATGCCCTGGAGGGGAACATGGCGAAGATTCTCGTCGTCGATGACGAACCTGATCTGGTGCGCTTCGTCAAGCGAGCGCTCGAAGCAGACGGTCACCACGTGCAGACCGCGACCGACGGTGTCGAGGGGCTCCGTCTCGCGCTGGTCGAGCACCCCGACCTCGTGGTGCTCGACCTGCTGATGCCCGGCCTGGACGGACGGGCCGTTCTGGCGAGCCTTGCTGCGACGCGACCAGAGACGAAGGTGATGGTCTTGTCGGCGACTGCTGACGTCGGAGCTCGCGTCGACAGCCTGGAGGCCGGCGCCGTCGACTTCCTGTCCAAGCCCTTTGCGGTTCGAGAGCTCACCGCACGGGTCCGCTCGCGGTTGCGCGACACGTCCGAAGGCCAGGCACCGCAGGTCCTGCGCGTCGGACAGCTCGAGCTGGACAAGGATGCTCGTCGATTGAAGCTCGATGGTCGCGAGATCGATCTTTCGCAGCGGGAGTTCCTGCTGCTGCTGTTCCTCATGCGCAAGGGCGATGCCGTGTGCTCTCGCCAGGAGCTGTTGACCGAAGTCTGGGGCTACGCGGAGCCTTCGACCAACGTGGTCGACGTCTACGTGGCTCGGCTGCGCAGGAAGATGAGGCACGACCTGATTCAGACGGTGCGCAATGTGGGCTATCAGCTCCAGAGCAGCTGAGCCTGCGACTCAAGTCGACCGCCCCCCCTTCCGTGCGAAACCGCGTCACGGTTGGCTCGTCGACGCCGGGCTGGTGGTGTTCTGCCTGTCGATGCTGGGTCTGATGCTGCGCTGGAAGACCGACGAGACCGTGCCGTACCACTTGCTGTTTCTGGCCCTGGCGATCGTGTACGGGTTCCGCGTCTGGCCGTTGCTGGCCACCTCCTTCGTCCTCGTCGCAGTGACGCTGAGCACCGGCGCCATCATGTACGCGGACTACCTTTCCGGCGGGATCAAGTCGGCCTCGGAGCTGACCGAGATCTGGTTGATGCCTGCGCTGCTGGTGGCGATGGTGTGGCATGCGCGCAGGCGTGCAACGGCGCAGCGTCAAGCGGAGTACCTTGCGGATCGGCACCAGGCCAACATCGAGCGGGAGCGCGAGTTCTTCCGCGACACCTCCCATGCGATCCGCACGCCGGTCACCATCGCACGAGGACACCTCGAGCTGCTGGAGCCGCAGATGGCCGACCCGGTGGCTCGTGAGGACGTCGCCATTGTCCTACGTCAGCTGGGCCGGATGTCCGCCCTGTCCAACCGGTTGCTCGCCCTGGCCCAACTCGACTCGGGCATCGCCCTTCGACCCACTCACCTCGATCTCTCGGTCTTCATCTCCGAGGTCGGCAACAACTGGTGCAGCAGCGCACCCAGAGACTGGATGGTCGACCCTCCCGAACAGGTGTGGGTGGAGGCCGACCCCGAGTGGCTCAGTCTCGCCGTCGACGCGCTCGTGGAGAACGCCGTGCGTTTCACCGACAGCGGGGACCGAATTCGCGTCAGCGGCCTGGTCACGCATGGCTCAGTCGCCCTTCGCGTGGAGGACTCCGGCCCCGGCATAGCTCCCGAAGACAGCGAGGACATCTTCCGGCGGTTCTGGCATCGACGCGCGCCGGGCGGTGAGATGGGCAGCGGCCTCGGCCTCCCCATGGCTCGAGCCATCGCACGTGCGCACGGCGGCGAGATCACAGCCACCGCCCGACCAGCTGAGGGTGCGATGTTCGAGCTACAGCTCCCCGCTCTTCCCCCCGATCAGGTCCAGCGGGCGGTCCTGGAGCTCGACAGGGCTTGAGTCGTCGCCTCGGTCTCGGCGTCGGTTGAAGATCACCAACCCGATAGCCACCAGGCAGACAAGTCCGAGCGCGAGGCCGTCGGTCCACGGTGCGAGCCGTGTCCGGGTAGCCGTCGGTTCCCGCTGCACCGACCAGGGCACCGGCACCTCCACGACGCCGATACTGCGGTGCACGACCACCGTCACCCCGTCGGCAGGCTGTTGCGACAACACCCCGATGCCGAAGTAGGTGTTCGCCGCGATCGGGCGTAGACCCACTACGCGAGTCCCACGGTCACCCTGAAGGACCAGGTCGACGCGCCGGATCGGGGCGATGGCGGGACGGCGTGTGCTGGCGGCAACGACGGTGAACCCGTTGTTCCCCGGTCGATCTGGAGTCGCAACGAGCGAGACGACCAGATCCCCCCGCGTGGCCGACGACCGGCCGTCCGAGGCCGCCTCAGCCTGGCCGACACCGTCCCGGGGCGGTGCCGTCGCGATGAGAATCGCGACGACGATCAGGACCACGGCGCCCACTCCTGCCTCGAGGACGACGAGCTGTTTGGTGGGCTGGCTTGCCGGCGGAGCCCCGGCGGGCGGTCGCCGCCAGCCCAGGCGCAGACCGTGCAGTCGAGCGGAGTTGACCGCCCCGAGCATCGCCATGACGCCGAAGAGCGCCACCTTCAGGACAAGCAAACGGCCGTAGGTGGTGTTCCAGAGGTCTGAGACGTCACGAACTTCGCGACCGGCACCGAACAGACCGGTGACCAGGATCGCGGCCACACTGCCGGCAAGCAGACTCGAGAGAGGGCCACGACACCGATGCCGCAGGTCGCGGTTCACGACGGGACTCGAGGATCGTGTGACGAGGATGACCACCACCGCCGCCAGCGCCGCCAGCCAGACGCAGGCCGCGAGGACGTGCACGGCGTCGGCCGCCATCACCGCCGCGCGTCCGGTCGCCACCCCGGCGGCGTGACTCGACGCGGCCTCGGTGACGACAAGCGCCGACACAGCGAGAACGGCCACGGCATGCTGACGACGGGCCTGTCGCGCGGAGCCACCGCGCGCCAGAAGGCCGACGACCAGGACCAGGAGAAGGAATGCCGCCTCCTGGACGAGCCACAGCGTTCCCCACCGCGTCTGGGTGAGCTCCTCGACCAGGCCGATCCGACCAGGCGGAGCATCCGGATCCGACCACATGCGTTGCCGCACGAGTAGGACGAGCCCGCCAGAGGCGCCGAGCACGCCACCCAGGGCCACCAAGGTCAGCAACCGGCGACGAACCGTCGCGACGAGCCGGGTGTAGGCCGGTCCGTCTTCGCGACGAGTGACGCGTGACACGACGACCGTGAGGACGATCAGCCCACCAACAGCCCCGACAAGAGCCATCAGGTGCAGCCAGCGCAGCCAGGTTTCACTGAGGTTGCCCGTCGACCCGATGTCCGGCGACACGGCCGACGGCGCGGCACCGACTCCGAAGACCACAACGCCTCGGGTCGTGTGCCCGTCATCCTCTGCCGTGACGTTCCACCAGATCCCGTAGGTTCCCGGACCGAGCGGGGGAAGGCGCACCTCGACCAGATCGGGGGAGTCGCCCTCGGCAGCGATGGCCACGCCCGCCACGTCACGTCCTGATTCGTCCAGCAACCGCACCGAGCTCATCGCAGGTTGGACGTCTTCGGAGAACCACAGCTGGGCCATCACGGGAGACGTGTCGAAGACCGCCCCGCTCGCCGGATCGGACCGCACCAGCTCAGCATGCGCAGCCGCGGGTGACGCCGACACCAGCACCAGGGCCACGACCGTCATGACGGTGCCGACGAAACGTGAGAGCAGGGGTCCTCGCCGGTGCTCAGCTGTGCCCGAAGTCCGCATCAAGCCCCCTCCGACCTGGACGGCGACAACGACGGGGCGCCATCGACGACACCTGCACCGTAGGCGCAATCGCACAGTCGGTCCGCCCTGATGAAAGGTCTGTCATGGACGCGCCAGCCGCATGCCCGGTAGTTCGGTACGCCTTTCCGGATGCTCGATGACTGCGACATGACAGCGCTCTGACACTGCTGTCAGAAATCTTTCGGCGCGTCGAGGAGAGGGCTTCATTGACGGCGTGGGCGCTCTCTGATGAGAGGCGCCGTTGCGGTGAGAGGGGTTAACCCATGCTGGCACGCAGACGGCCGTTGACAGGTTCGTTCGACCGACACACGACAGCCCGTCGGCCTCGTCGACGAGTGGCAGTCGCTCAGGCGGCGGTGATCGGCCTGATGGCCGCCCTGCTGTCGTTCGTGACTTCCCTGACCACGGTCGGCGGTCAGCAGGCCAGCGCGGCAGCGAGCTGCCCCGCAGCTGGGTGCGCGGTCACCGTCGACGCACGAGACCTGTCCACGGGGACCCCGCTGTCCAGATTCCACTTCATCGTCAACGAGGACAACACCAAGCTCCCGTCCGACCCGGACGCGTTGAGCACCGAGAGCAACAGCCCGATCGTGCGTGAAGGCGGTGACAGCCGACCAACGGTTTCGTTGCCGGCTGGTCGCTACCTCATCTCCGTGCGCGCCGTTGACCACAAGATGTGGGGCAGCTACATCGACCTGCCCGCCGACGCCGCCGCCAACGGGACGCTCACGGCCCGTGTCGACCTGACCGAGCAGAGCGATGCGCACCCGCTGCCGCTCGGCAAGATCCGGGTCTTCGTGTTCAACGACAACTCCTGGACCAACGGCGCCCCCGACACCGAAGAGGCAGGCCTGCAAGGCTTCCGGGTCGGGCTCGAGGAGCAGACCCACAGCGCGGTCACGGTCGATTACAACAACGACCCACTGTGCGGTGGAGACTGCCGGACGGATGCCACCGGGTTCGTCCAGCTCGACAATCTCGGACCGGCGACGTACTTCATCGACGTGCACCCGCCGGATGGTCCCTGCAACAACAACCCGAACAGTGCGTGGTACCAGACGACCACGATCGACGGTGGGCTGCAGCTGCTGGCCTCGGTCGAGGAAGGCAGCGACGGCACCGGCGCCCCCGGCGAACAGCTGTGGGAGCCTCCGAACAACCGGACCGCGTACTGGTTCGGCTTCGTCTGCGCGCCGCGCGACTTCAGCAACGCCGGCACGGGCGAGATCACCGGTCAAGCCCGGAACTGGCAGGGCTGGCCACCCTTCGACGTCCTCACCTACGGTGACCCGGTCGAAAACCCGATGCTGGCACTGAGCGACAGCGCGAACGACCAGACCATCTGGGTCGGCCAGGGCGACGGCCAGGGCAACTTCGACATCCAGGGAGTCCCACCCGGTAGCTACAACCTGTCGGTCTGGGACGAACAGCTCAGCTACATCATGCGGTTCCAACCTCTGACGGTCGGGCCAGGTCAGACCGTCGACGTCAACGAGGACGATCCTGTCCATCCTGGTGAGCGAGGGATCGGCGTCTCCCGCTGGTTCGGCTGGTTGGACGGCACCGTCTACAAAGACCTCAACGCCAACGGCGTCCGCGACCCGGGCGAGCCGGGCATCCAGAACACCGACATGGACCAGCGCTGGCGGGACGGCTCCATCAAGGAAGCGACGACCACCGGTCCGGGCGGGTACTACGAGTACCCGACCGCCGAGGGTGGGCCCCTCGGACGCTGGATCGTCAACGAGCAAGGCTTTGCCCGGTTCGGTGTCTCCGGTGCGTCCATGCACGACGAGTACGCCCCGGACACCGTCACGCCGATTCCTACCGACGTCGGTGGAGCCCTGCTCACCAACCAGCTGCTCACCGAAGGCCACCGCGCCACCGTCGACTGGGGCAAGCTGGACTACGCCCCCAACACTCCGGGCCAGATCGTGGGGATCACCTACTTCGCCACGACCCGCAATGAGTTCGACGCACGGATGCAGGCCCATGAGGACTACGAGCCGGCGATCCCTGACGTGACAGTGCTGCTGGAGACGCCAGGACCGGACGGCGTGCCCAACACTGCCGACGACGTCGTCGTCAACAAGTACGTCACCGACCATTGGGCGAAACCCAGTGGGACGCCTCCGACCGATCCCAGCGTGTACGCGGACGGCTGCGCTGTGCGCGACGCGAACGGCAACGACATCAGCGGCGACCTCAACCCCGCCATCGGGCCGAACTGTCTCGAGGTGCCCATCACGGGTGAGCAGACCAAGGACGGCGCCTTCGACGGCGGCTACGCCTTCAGTGACTACTGCCCCGGCGGCTACGACCTGACGAGCGACACCTGCCAGGGCAACGCCGACCCGGTAGCCCTCGAGGCCGGCACGTACATCACGCACGTCATCATGCCGAAGGACGCCACGGACACCCGCCCCTGCAACTTCCCCAACCCTGACGGGTTCCAGAACGTCTCCAACCCGCACGGCTCCGTGCCTGGCGGCGGTGAGGGCTGCCTCTACAAGCCCGTGCGTGAGGAAGACGTCAACGTCGACCTCGGCAACCACTTCGCACCGGCCATCCCGCCGCCGCCGTGCACTGGCGACGACCACGTCATCGACCAGTCGACCCTGGTCACGCGGAGCAACTACTTCGGTCGGCCTGGAGCGCATGCTCCCCTCTGCGACAAGCGACTCGTCGTGCTGCAGAACGGCCAGAACGCCAACGCCGACTTCAACATGATGACCAACTTCAACACCGACCCGAACGGCACCAACCCGGCTGACGACCGCGTCGGTGACGTCCCCGAGCCCGGACGACTCGTGGGCCAGGTCTTCAACGACATCTACTTCGAGCGCAACCCGATGTCGCCGTGGTACGGCGAGCCGCGTCCGATCGGTGGTGTCCCCATCGGCATCTACGCCCGCGTCGACACGGTTCCCAACGTCAACCAGCCGTACGACGAGAACAACTGGCGGCTGCTGAAGACGACCCAGACGAGCGCCGATGGAAGCTTCGAGGTGCTGGTCCCCTCCACCGAGACCTTCAACTGTCCGATCCCGCAGGGTCCGTGCCCGGGCATGTACCTGGTGAAGGTCGACGACCCGGGCACGAAGGCGGCCCCCAACGCCACCTACGACCCGAACCTGCTCAGTGCCACCACGCCCGCTGAGGCGTGGCCAGGACTGACCACGCAGCTCGACCTCCCGCTGGACCCGATCTCCGGGACCGGCTGCGAGGACCCGGCCGTGCCGGCCCGTCCCGAGCTGTTGCAGGTGTCGACGCCGTACGTGCCGAACGCGGTGGCCGCGAACGGTGGCAACGCCGCGAACCCGCGCGACATCACCATCCTCGGTGACTTCATCGGGACCACCGGAAGCGCGACTGGCGTCACCGGTGTGCGGGCAACCCTGACCGACGACCGGACCGGTGTCGACACCGTGCTGACCCGAGCCAACGGAGGCATCCAGGCCTGGGTCCCGGGCACCAATGCCGCTGACCGGATCGTGATCCGCGTCCCGGCACTCAGCCTGGCGTTCCCGGCCGGCCAGAAGCAGCTGACGATCACCACCGCGAACGTCAACGGCGGCGTCGACAGCGTCAACGGCCTGACAGTCCACGCCCTCGGGACGGGTGGCGGCATCACCTACAACCCGCCCGTGGTCAACGTCTTGCCGCCACCACCGGCGGCAGGCGGCAACGCCCACGCGCTGCAGAATGCGATCGACGCGGCAGCACCCAACTCCCTGGTCGTCCTGCGCCCCGGTGTCTACAACGAGAACGTCGTGGCCTGGAAGCCGCTGAAGATCCAGGGCATCGGTCCCGGTGGAATCGTGGGTGCTCACGAGCTGCAAAGTCGCGATCCCGAAGACCCGCGGTTCTCCGTCAAGGGGTCGGTCATCGACGGCCGCTTCTTCCAGCAGAACGCAACGGCCTACGACGCCACGATCGCCGCCCATGCACCGTACGTGGACTCGGCGCACCCGGTTCTGCGCGGCGCGGACGTGACGCTCGCAGCGCAGAGCGCCTCGGCCTACAACGTGCCGTCGGGTGCGGTCGGTGTGTTCAGCGCAGCCCGTGTCGACGGTCTCGGACTCATGACCGGCCAGGGTGAGGGTGCCGGCGGCATCCAGCTCCAGGCTCAGGTCAACAACACCCAGCTCACGAACAACGTGCTGGAGCACAACGGCGGCGTGGTGGCCGGTGGAATCGGCATCGGTCAGCCCTATGACCACGCCAGCCACAACTACAACGTGCGGGTTTCCAACAACCGTTTGCTCGGCAACGGTGGCCTGACCCAGGCCGGTGGTCTCGGGATCTTCTACGGGTCGAACGGCTACGCGGTGACGAGCAACATCGTGTGCTCGAACTTCAGCGTCAACTACGGCGCCGGCGTCTCGCACATCGGGCTGAGCCCCGGGGGAGTCATCCGTGACAACCAGATCTACTACAACGACTCCGTGGACTCCGGTGCCGGTCTGGCCATCGAGTCCGAGCTTCCCGTCGCTGGCGGCGGTGCCGTCGGCGATGGCACCGGTGCTGTCGACGTCGACCGTAACCTGATCCAGAGCAACTACTCCGGTGACGACGGCGGCGGCGTGTTCGTGCTCGACTCGTTGCTGGAACCGATCTCGTTCCGCAGCAACACGATCGTCGACAACGGTGCGGCAGACATTGGTGGCGCCGTCGCGCTCGACGACGCCGGGAACGTCCGGATCATCAACAACACGGTGTCGAACAACGTCTCGACCGGGTCGTCCGAGGACTCCGACGGCAACCCGCACTCGGCAGGTCTTGCGTCGCAGGCCAACAGCGTCGCGTTCCAGGCGATGCTGCCCGCCAACGCGCCGCGCTTCTCCAACCCCAGGGCCTTGTTCAACAACGTGTTCTGGAACAACACAGGCCTTCACGTTGAGCCAGCCCGGACCTGGCGCCACCCTGGTCAACCAAGGATTCATCGACTACGAGGTGCACGGCACGACGAACAACGCCGACACCTTTACGCCGAGGTACTCCGACAACACCAACAACCAGGTGCTCGGTCCCAACGGAGTGCTTCACGCCCTGCCGGGCGGCCAAGGCAACATCAGCGCCGACCCCGGCTTCGTGTTGCCGTTCGTGCTCGAGCTCGCCGTGTCCGGGTCGCGCCTCGACCCGCAGACGGCGGCGGTGACCATCACGGGTCAGGACCCGCCGGTCGGCCTCACGGGCGACTACCACCTCACCCCACTGTCGGCGGTCGTCGACCGCGGAGTCCGTTGCTCGAACACCGCCTTCCCCGCTCCGGCGAACGCGCTCAACCCGTGCAACGCCGCTGGTATCCAGGCGCCGGTGAGCTCGCGTGCCCTCGGTGGCACCGGCGACATCGACGGTCAGTACCGCCCGATGCTGCGGACCCTGCGGGTGCGCACTCCGTGGGATCTCGGATCGGACGAGCTTGTCGGCGTCCCAGTGGTCCTGCCATGAGGCGCGACCAGCAACCGGCTGCCCCATCAGAGGAGGGCGCGATGAACCACCGCAGCAACGGGTTCGGACGACGAGAGTTCCTCAAGGCGGCAGCGCTGGGTGGTGCCGGGGTGGCCGCATCCGGAGGAGCGATCGCTACCTGGGCCGGCGCACTCATGGCCCCGGCGTCCGCCGCCACCACAACCCTCGCTCTCGCGGCCACGGACGGCTACATCACCGTGCCTGGCCGCGAGACCGACCCGCTTTACATCTTCGGTTTCATCCCGGTCAGCCCGAGTGCGAGCGTCGCCAACCTGATCTCGACCTACAAGGGGCATGCCCAGCACACCGCGCCGACCTTGGACTTCAGGCAGAACGACGACATCACGATCCTCCTGACCAACCTCGGGCTCGTGCAGCGTCCCGATCTGACCGACTCGCACACGATCCACTGGCACGGGTTCGACCTCCCATCGCCGCTGAACGACGGTGTTCCTGAGGTCTCCGTCGCCGTGCCGATCGGCAAACAGCTGACGTACTTCTACCGGCCGCACCGCGAGGGCACGTACATGTACCACTGCCACTTCGAGGACGTCGAGCACGTACAGATGGGGATGACCGGGATCGTCTTCGTCCGGCCGGCGCAGGACGGGACAGGGATCGGTGGGTACACGAGGTTCGCGTACAACGACGGTGACGGTTCGACCGGCTACAACCGGCACTACGCGATCTTGCTCAACGAGCTGTGGAAGAACTTCCACGACGGGGATCGCGACATCCAGGAGTCGATCGCGACCGACTACGACCCGCAGTGGTTCACCCTCAACGGCCGCTGCTTCCCCCAGACAATCCTGCCGAACGACGCTCCACCGGCATCCTCCTCCGGGCTGACGACCTTGAACCCCAACCTGGGCACCGAGGACAAGAGTCAACCGAACTCGTCTCTGGTGCAGATCAACGCCGGCGAGCGTGGCCTGCTCAGGCTCGCGAACCTCGGCTACGAGCAGCACGCCATGCAGTTGCCCGGCATTCCGATGCATGTCATCGGCCAGGATGCCTCGCTGCTGCGCAACGGGAGCACAGACGGCTCGTACCTGACCGACACACTGGTCATCGGACCCGGTGAGGCGCGCGACGTGCTGTTCGATGCTCCCGCCTACCAGCCGAGCCGACCCTCGGGATCGGACTCGCGCGGGAGCTACAACGTCTACCAGTTCAAGAACCGGGACTGGCGCAGGCTCTCCAACCTCGGAGCGCCTGGCCCCGGCGGGATGATGACCGAGGTCCGGGTCTATCCCATCGGAACCCTTCCCGCTCAGACCGTTGTGAGTCAGACCTATGTCTGAGCCGACAACCCGACGTGGCGGGAGGGCAACCACCATGACACGCAGAACTCGCATGCTGGGTCTGGCAGTGATCCTGGCCGGATCCAGTGGACTACTGTCCATCGACGCACAGGCCGGTCCGTCGGCCGTCGCCGTGCCCCCACCGGTGCCGGCCACGGGCATGGTCTGCACCGCCGGGACGACCTCGGGGGGCGTGCACACGTACAACCTGACCGCGCGCACCGGCTACGTCGACACGCCGGACGGCAACAGCGTCTTCATGTGGAGCTACGCCAACGCCGATGCCCCGGACAGCGGTCACTTCCAGAGTCCCGGACCGGTCCTGTGCGTGACGCAGGGCGAGACCGTCACGGTCAACCTGGCGAACACGCTGGAGGAACCGACCTCGATGATCTTCCCGGGACAGGACTCCCCCGTGAACGCCAGCGGCGGAAGTCCGGGCCCGCTGACGAGAGAGGCGGCCGCCGCGAGCGGGACGGTGAGCTACACCTTCACAGCCTCACAGCCGGGCACCTATCTGTACGAGAGCGGCTCTGACGTCGCGAAGCAGATCGAGATGGGACTGTACGGTGCGCTCGTCGTGCGCCCCTCGACCGGCGCTGACCAGGCTTATGACTCCTCCACACAGTTCGACCCGACGCGTGAGTACCTCCTGCTGCTCAGCGACATCGACCCGGACCTGCACCACGCGGTCGAGGTGCACCAGCGGTACGACTTCAACGCCTTGCGGAACAGGTACTTCGCCATCAACGGCCGTGAGTTCCCCGACACCATCCAGGACAATGGGACGGGCCTGCTTCCCAACCAGCCCTACGGGTCGCTCGTCCGGATCCAGCCGAACACGGCCACCAACACCCGGCCGGCGCTGATCCGGATGATCAACGTCGGGGTGCTCAACCACCCCTTCCACCCGCACGGCAACCACACGACACAGATCGCGCAGGACGGCCGGTTGATGCCGCGCACCGAACACTTCGGCGAGACCATCGGCTCCGGCCAGACCGAGGACTTCCTGCTGCGGTGGGATGACACGGACCAGTGGAACCCGACGACCAATCCGCTGCCCCAACCCAACTACCGCAACGTCTTCTTCAAGGACGGCAACACCTGGTACAGCGGCAGTCCGTACCTCGGCACCAAGGGCACCCTGCCCACCGGGACGACGTCGCAGAACATCTGCGGTGAGTGGTACTTCCCCTGGCACAGCCACGCGCTGAACGAGTTCACCAACTTCGACCAGGGCTTCGGCGGGATGGGCACCCTGCTGAGGGTCGATCCGCCCGGTGGTTGCACGTCATACCCGACCAGCACCACGATCACCGGCGGCGCGTTGAAGACCGGCACGTACTCCGCGCTGGCCGCCGACGACGCGACCTACTACCAGGTCCAGCCGAAGACCACGACGCGAACGAGCGCCACCACGGCCGGCCAGACCAGCATCACCGTCACCTCGGCGGCCGGCTTCCCCGCGAGTGGGGCGTACTTCATCAGGATCGACAACGAGGTCATGCAGGTGACTGCTGGTCAAGGCACGACGACCTGGACCGTGGCCCGAGGACAGCTCGGGACGGCCGCAGCGACGCACGCCAACGGTGCCGTCGTGTCCGGCCTGGCCACGGACTGGTACGCCGGGTTCGCCGGCATACCGGCGGGCGCCCAGAACCTCCAGGTCGCCTACAAGGGCAAGAACTGCACCGGTGTCACCGGGACGACCTGCGCGGCGCTCACCACGAACCTGCCGCAGCAGACCGTCAGGATCTGCAACTGGACCATCGGAGGCTCCGCCGGCTGCTCGTCCGCCACGTCAGCAGGCTGGGTGACACTTCCGGCGCCTCCTGCCCAACCGCAGGCGGTCGGGTCGGCCGAGGTCTCGTCGACCTGGACCATCCCCAACCCGGCATCCGCCTACATCGGAACCGGGTCCAACAAGGGTCAGATCCGTGTCCGCGTGTCGACCCAGCGGTTCACCGGACCGAACCCGACGACGTTCGCGACGTGGGGCAACCTGCTGAAGATCGTGTACGACGCGCCATGACCGGCCAGATGAGGAGACCCGCCATGAGGTCGCTGCGAATGACGAAGACCCGCTTCGCGCTCGGGCTGGCAATGCTCGTTGCAGGGCTGACGCTCACCGGGGGCGCAGCCTCGGCAGCCTCCGTGACCATCGAGCTGTGTGCGAAGCCCGGGACGGTGTCCCTACCCGGAGCGGCGAACGTTCCGATCTGGGGCTTCGGAGTCCCGAGCACACCGGGTGACTGCTCGACGGCGGTCGCCGGCCTGCCCGGACCGAATCTGGCCGTCGACCAGGGTGACACTGTCACCTTGCAGGTCACCAACCAGCTGCCGACGGGCCACACCGTGTCGATGGAGATCCCGGGTGTCCGGTTCGATCCAGGTCCGGTCGACGCGGCCAGTGGCTCGTCGGTCTCGGTGTCGTTCACCGCGGCCGACCCCGGCACCTACCTCTACCAGAGCGGCGGCGATGCAGGCCGCCAGGAGGCGATGGGGCTTTCGGGTGCGCTCGTGGTCCGCTCAGCCACGGCCGGTCAGGCATACGGCTCCGCTGCCAGCGCCTACGACGTGCAGCAGGTGCTGGTGCTCAGCGCGCTCGACCCGGCGTTCAACGCGGCGCCCGACACGTACGACATGCTCGGCTACACAGCCACGTACTGGCTCATCAACGGCCAGTCGTACCCCGACGTCCCCGCCATCACCGCATCGGCCGGGCAACGCGTGCTGCTGCGCTACCTGAATGCCGGGTACGACAACACGACCATGCAGCTGCTCGGGACCCACGAAACCGTTGTGGCGAGGTCGGCGCATCCCCTGAGCGCGCCGAACGACGTGGTCGCTGAGACGATTCCGGCCGGTGCCAGCGCGGACACGATCGTGACGATGCCCGGCTTTGCGCCACCCACGGCGAACGGCTTCCCCTTGTTCAACCGGCAGCTGCACGTCACGAACGGCGACCAGACGGGCAACGACCCGCTCCCCTCGAGTGGCGGCGGAATGCTGACCTTCCTCACGCCCTGAGGACGACGATGACAACGTCCGGACTCCTCGACAAGACCCCTGCCGGACCGGCCGGCCGGCGGCCGGGCTGGTGGACGGTACGGCGACTGCGCTGGGCCGGCTTGGCCACCGGGATCGGCGTGGTTGCGGCAGCCGTTCTGGCGTACCTGGTCTGGGTCTCGCCGACGAGCCCGGACCGTGCGCAGGTCGCGGCTGCCGAGACCGACCCCGTGGTGGTCTGGGGAAGGCCGACCGTGTCGGCCGCCGGACTTGCGGCGCGGAGCGGGGTCAAGCTCGTCCACGTCGCGTCGACCGGCGGTGGCGGCCTGCTCGACCTTCGCTATCAGGTCGTTGATCCCAACGCCGCCGCAACGCTGCACAATCCTGAGACGCCGCCCGCCCTCATCGACGAGAAGTCCGGCCTGGTGGTGCACGAGCTGTTCATGGACCACGCCCACAAGGGGGCCTTCCATGCCGGCGAGAGCTACTACTACATCCTGATCAACCCGAGGAACCACCTGCAGCGCGGCAGCCTGGTCACCGTCTTGCTCGGCGACGCCGCTGTGCAGCACGTTCGGGTGCAGTAGGCCCTGTGATGACGTCCCTCCGGCTCACGTCCGCTTACGTCGTCGGCGCGGTGTTGACGCTGGTCGTGGGCGTCGTACCGCTGGCGACGACGGCCGTCGGCACCGACGCCGGGAGCGGACGTTCGGTTCCTGCTCAGCCGGTCACCTCGCCGGCATCGGGTGACCCTCGGATCGACCCCAAGCTCCTGGCCGCGATGTCGGGCGCGGGCGGAGCGCCGGTCGACGCCGTGGTGTCCCTCACGACACAAGCCGACCTCAGCGGGATCGCGTCGGCTCGACGCGGAGAGCGGACCCGGATCGTCGAGAGGCGGCTCCGGCACCATGCCCGGCAGAGCCAGCAGTCCCTGCTCGCGTACCTCGATCGGCAGCACGCGGCCGGCAAGGTCACGTCCGTTCAGCCCCTGTGGATCAACAATGCGGTAGCAGTCTCAGCGACGGCGGACGTGATCCGGCAGCTGTCGCGGCGATCCGACGTGCTGGCCGTGGAGGCCGACACCACGGTCCGCGTGCCTAACCCCTCCATGGCCGCAGGTGCGGGCGCAACCACAGTGGAACCCAACATTTCACTGACGCACGCACCGGACATGTGGAACCAAGGCTTCCGCGGTCAGCACCTCGTCGTCGCCACCATGGACACGGGGGTGGACGTGACCCATCCCGACCTCGCCGCGTCATGGCGAGGAGGCTCGAACAGCTGGTACGACCCGAACGGTCAGCATCCGAACACGCCTACCGACGTCAACGGCCACGGCACCCAGACGACGGGCGTCCTCGTGGGCGGTTCGGCGGGTGGCTCCTCGATCGGCATGGCCCCCGACGCGCAGTGGATCGCGGTGAAGATCTTCAACGACCGTGGGGTCGCGACCTCGGTCGGTATCCATCAAGGCTTCCAGTGGTTGCTCGACCCCGACAAGAACCCGAGCACGGCGGACGCACCGAGCATCGTCAACAGCTCGTGGAGCGCCTCCTCCACCGGCGGCTGCGACGCCACGTTCCAACCGGACCTCCAGGCGTTGCGCGCTGCGGGCATCCTGCCGGTCTTCGCGGCCGGTAACAGCGGCCCACAGGCTGGGTCCATCTTCAGCCCGGCGAACCTGCCCGAGGCCGTCGCGGTGGCGGGTGTAGACAACACGTTGAAGCTCGACCCGTACAGCAGCCGTGGCCCGTCGGCGTGCCCGACGACCCAGTCACCGGCCCTCGCCGCACCCGATACCGCCATCCGCACCGCTGACCTGTACGGCGGGTACATCAACGACACGGGTACGTCGGTGGCCGCTCCCCACGTCGCGGGTGCGGCGGCCTTGTTGCTCAGCGCCTTGCCCGGGCTCTCGGTCGAGCGTCAGCAGAGCGCGTTGCAGGCGGGGGCGCTCGATCTCGGTGCTTCGGGACCCGACGTCGACACCGGTTACGGCTTCCTGGACATCACGGCCGCCTACCAGTGGCTGCTCTCGGCTCCGGACATCGCGCTGTCGATGGCTCCGTCCAGCGTGAGCGTCGACCCCGGTGGTCACGCCGGGTTCGACCTGACCGTGGACGGCCTGCACGGTTTCGCCGATGACGTCACCCTCTCCCTGTCGGGCCTGACGAGCACTCAGGCCTCCTGGACCTTCAGCCCGGCCACTGTGACCGGCGGAACCGGGACCTCGCACCTGGACATCACGGTGAGCGGTGCACTGGCATCGGGCACCTACCCGTTGGTCGTCCGTGCCAGCGGTGGGGGTCTGGAGCGCGCCACGTCGGCCAGTCTCATCGTGACCGCCCCGCCTCCGGACTTCTCGGTGTCAGCCTCGCCGACGACCCGGACGGTTCAACGCGGGAGTGCAACGACGTACGGGATCGGCGTGAGCGGTCTCAACGGCTTCGTGGCCGCCGTCTCGATCACCGCGAGCGGTCTGCCGTCGACGGTCGGGACCACGACCGTCAACCCCGGATCGGTGACGCCGCCGGGCTCGTCGACGGTCACCGCCACCATTCGGGCCGACGCTCCACCGGGCAGCTACCCGATTGTCGTTACCGGGACCAGCGGAACGGTCCAGCACGCGACCTCGGTGACCCTCGTGGTCGCACCCGACTTCACGGTCACCGCGCGGCCGACCCGACAGACGGTGTCCCGCAACCAGACAGCGCAGTTCACCATCGACGTCGGCGCAGTCGGGGCGTTCACGGGCGGCGTTCAGGTGTCGGACTCCGGAGCTCCGCCGCGGAGTCTGACCTCGTGGTCGGCCACGTCCGTCCCCGCGGTTCCCGGATCGGTCACCTACTCCGTGCGGATCACCTCGGCGACCCAGCGCGGCTCGTACCTGATCACCATCGTTGGTGCCCAGGGAGGACTCACCCACCAAACGCAGGTCTGGGTCACCGTGCGCTGACTCAGGAATGCTGGACCCACAGGTTCTCCTCCACGTAGACGCCCTTGTCCAGCTCACGGTCGATGTGCACGAGGTTCAAGGCATCCGGCACGACGAAGTGACCTGAGACCGGGAAGGGCATGCCGGCCCACTCCTCCCACGCGGCAACGGTCCCCTCGATCACCATGGATCGAGGTGCGGGCGCCAGGATTGCTGCGCCGATCCTCTGGTGTGTCCGTATCCACGGGTCCACGGAGAGGCCGTCCGGACGCGTCCAGGTTGCGTACTCGCTCATCGTGACGGTGGGATAGCGGTGCTTCCAGGTGGGGCGAAGCGGTGCGACTACGTGCGCGAGGCCGTTTCGGCGAGCCCGGCTGGTCAGCTCGTTCAGGACGACCGTCGCCAGGCCCCGCTTGTCGTGACGCTGGGCGACGGCGGCAGCCATGAAGCTGAGGGTGGTAGGTCGACGCCCCGCCTCGAACCCCTCGACGCTGCGCGCCAGCGTGGAGTCGTACCCGTCAGGCAGGTCGGCAACCGCTCCGGTCCAGTCGAACGGGACACCCCACCCTCCGGCCACCACGCGGCCGTCCTCGAGCACCAAGATGTCGTAGTCGGCGAAATGCTCGTGCACTCGATCGAGGTACACGGGCGGCACCGGGTCATGGAAGACGAACTCGGGCCATCTCTCACGAAAGCCGGCGGCCGCCTCGTCCTCGAGGTCGGGTCGATCCGACGTGGTCACGATCTCCATGCCTCGACCTTAGGGATGCCGATCATCGGGGGCGGAAGCGGCGCGGCGTTGGCCCCGACCCCTGGGAGTCCGAGCCAACGCCGCGGAACTGCTCGTGTCCTTCTATCAGCCAGGGCGTGACGGGCCTTGGCCGATGTGGCGGTGGCGGTGGGATTTGAACCCACGGTGGGCTTGCACCCACACACGCTTTCGAGGCGTGCTCCTTAGCGTTTCGAGGTCCGCGGCGGTCCCACTGCCGTCCCCAGTCGCGGAGCTCGGGTAAACTTCTCTTCGTAAGCCGGACCCCACCTACGTGGGGAAACGTGCTCGACCCCACGCAACCGGAATGCCGTAGCGCCGGAGTAGCGCGGGCGACCTTGTACGCGGCCCAACGAGGACTCCCTGCGAAGCGCTCGTTTGGTCACGAGTCGGACTGCGGCACCCAGCCCTGCGGGTCGTGGGCCAAGGGCTGGCGGTAACCCTCAGGCGGCTTGATGAAGACGAGGTAGAGGCTTACCGCGATCGGCCCTAGTGCACCCAGGTCGAACCAACCCCAATTACCGGTGAGCCCGCCCAGGGCGACGGCCACCAGCTGGACCCCGCCCATGACGAGGAACGTTGCACCGAGCTTCATCAGCATCCAGCGCGATGTCGGCCCTGTTCATGGTCAGTCAGGCCCTGGCGGATGCTTGCTGCCGGCGACGGTCGACCCGGGTTCCGCGCCGATGCCTGCGGGTCCCGATGGCTCCACCCTAGGCAGCCGGACGACAAAGCTTGCGCCTCCCACGAGTGTCGTCGCCTCGGCGATGCGGATCGCGCCCCCATGTGCCTCCACGATCTGACGGGCGATGGCAAGGCCAAGCCCGAATCCTGTTCCGTTGCGAGGGCGGGCCCGAGCGTGGTCCGCACGCCCGAACCTGGTGAAGATGCGGTCACGCTCCTCGATCGGAACGCCGGGGCCGTCATCTGAGACCGTGATCGTGGCATCGACGTCCGTCGTGGTCAGCCCGATCCAGACGGTCGTCCGAGCGTGGGAGAGCGCGTTGTCACCGAGGTTGCGCAACAACCGGGCGAGGTCACGAGCAGAGCCCGATACGCGTGCCGCGTCCGTCGTAGCCGCCTCGATGTTGGCACGGCCGCAGGCTCGGAGCCGACGGATCTCGGCGAGCACGAGCTCATCGAGGTCTACGACGCCCCTTTCCGACGTGAGCCGGCCTTCGTCGGCGCGTGCGAGGAACAACAGGTCCTCAATGAGCTGGGTCATCCGTTGCGACTGCTCCTGCAGGCTCTGCATAACCTGTGTCGACGCCGTCAGGTTCGGATGCGCCAGCGCGACATCGATCTGCGCCTGCATCGCCGCCAGCGGGCTGCGCAGCTCGTGCGAGGCGTCACCGACGAAGTGTCGTTGGCGCTGTGACGCGTCCTCGAGTCGAGCCAGCATCTGATTCATGGTCTCCGCGAGGCGAGCGATCTCGTCACGGGTTGCCGGCACAGGCACCCGTTGTTGCAAGTCGGAACCGCCGATCAAGGCTGCCCGTTGTCGGATCTCCTCGACCGGGCGCAATGCCCGCCCGACCGCCCTCCAGATCGCTGCCGCCACCAACACGAGAAGGAGCGGAAGCCCCACGACCAGCAGGTTGCGCAGACCGTTGACCGCCACCTCGACCTGCCGCAGGGAGGTAGCGACGTAGATCCAGCCAGGTCCGTCCCGGAGCGTGACCGGCTCTGCGACGATCCGGTACTGCTCCGCCTCCTCACCGATCGGTAGCCCCGTCACGGTGAGGTTCACTCGGGTCCGACCCGCGGGGGGCTGTGTCAGGACGGGACGTTCGCCCGTGATGTTCGGGCTTGCCGACACCACCTTGCCCGCTGCATTGACGACCTGTACGACCGCGGTTTCCTGGCCTGTGCTCGCGACCGCCGGCTGCAAGTTCCCCGCGCGCACGAGCGCCGCGACGTCCTGCGCTCGCGCGGTCGCGGTCGCATCGAGGTTGCTGACCAACGAATGCTGCACCAGACCGATCAGGGCGAACCCACTGACCGCGAACGCCCCCGCCACGATCAGCGAGGCCGTCAGCGTGGCGGTCAGCCGAATCCCCGGCGCCGCCCGCGACCGGTCACGCGTGCGTCTCATTGCCCTTGCCCGCTGACGGGTCCTCGCGCAGCCGATACCCGACCCCGCGCACCGTCTCGATACTTCGAACACCGAAGGGCTCGTCGATCTTGCGGCGCAGGTAGCCGATGTAGACCTCCACGATGTTGGAGTCCACGTCGAGCTCGGCATCCCAGACATGCTCGCCGATCTGGTACTTGCTCAGCACTTGGCCCTTCCGCCGGACGAGGAACTCGGCCAGCGCGAACTCCCGAGCGGTGAGGTGAACCTCGACGTCTGCGCGGCTGCATCGCCGGGACGCGGGGTCCAATCGTAGATCCCCGACGCTAAGCACCGGCGCGCGCTCGGCGGGTGCTCTGCGTAGTAACGCGCGTAACCGGGCTAGCAGGACGACGAACGAGAACGGTTTGGTGAGGTAGTCATCAGCGCCGAGGTCCAGTCCGTCGGCCTCGTCCTGCTCCCCGTCCTTGGCCGTGAGCATCAACACCGGGACATGTGACCCGCCGGCCCGCAACCGACGACATACCTCATAGCCCGACAAGCCGGGCAGCATGACGTCGAGCACGATGACGTCGTAGTCGAATTCCTCGGCCATCCACAGACCCTCAACACCGTCTCTCGCCAGCTGGACGACGAAACCTTCAGCCACCAACCCACGGCCAACAGCATCGGCCATCGCCACTTCATCCTCAACCATGAGCACCTTCATCGGTCTCGCGCCCTCAACCCTGTGCGCGCCCGCCGAGATCGCGGCGACTCCGGTATCTGCCTCATCTGGCCAAACCTTTCCTGTGAACGGTCTTCGTTCAGTCTGCAGACACAACCTGAGTGCTGGGTAAGTGCACCCGAGGAGCCCCGCTGCCAAGCCTTATCAGGGCCTTACTTGCGTGAGTCAGTGTGGGCTCATCAACCAACCAACGAAGGAGTTCATCATGCAGACCAAGCTCAAGGTCGCGGCGGCCAGCGCCGCAGTCCTGCTCGGCGGCTGGGCCGTCGTCGGGGCAACGAACGCGTCCGCCGCACCCTCCCAGGTCAAGCCGGCCACCACCTCGTCCGTGACGACGGTTGACACCGACACCCTGCAGCAGGGCGACCAGACGACACCCGACAAGCCCGGCAGCGCGGACACGGAGACGAACAACACCGGTGGTACCGAGACGTCGACCGAGACGGCTAACGAGAATGCGCCGGAGTCAGGCGCCGCCAGCGACGGTCCCGGCGGCCACGCTGACGGTCCGGGCAACGTCGACCACCAGTTCGAGGGCCAGGAGTAAGACCACTCACGCGCCTCGCCGCCCGGCGAGAGAAGGGCACCTCAGACCTGGGGTGTCCTTCTCGTGCGCTGGGCTCGCGTAGGTCGAGGGCTCCGAGGCGCGGTGGGCCGAACGCGGGCGCTCCAGCGTCGCCTGCTCGGCTGCGAGGGCCCCGACAGCGGGAACGCGGTCGCTGTCGAGACCCCCTCGGGCCGCGGTGCGAAGAGCGGGGTGGCAATTATCGCTCAGGCCGGGCGCAGCGTGACCACGTTGGAGTCATCGGCTGCCCACATCCCGGCCCCGGCGTTGCGCTTGTCCACGTCGGGCTCAACGTCCACATAGCGGTCGAGCGTCATTTGTGTCGAGGCATGACCCATGCTCTCGGCGAGTTCCGCGAGCGTGAGCGCACCCGGTTGGCCGAGCCGACCCGGTCTTGAGGTAACACGTCGAGGTTGGGCCACCGGGGTGCACGTGGCTGATGCGCTTCTCTACGATCCCGCGCTTGGCCTGGCGCTCGCTAAAACCGTAGTGCTCGTCGATCTGCGAACGCTTGATAAATCTTGGCATGGGTCGTCGTCTCCGGGTCAGGAGTCCGGAAACGAAAGGCCACCGAACCCAACAACCGTTGGATCGGGTGACCTTGGTGATCGGTGGCGGCTTGGCCGCCGATCAGTCACGCCGCCTGGAACTCAAGCGCGTGAGATGTGTCTCCGGTACGGCCTTCCACGCGCCCGCTGCCGTTCCAGCGGGTGGCGCCTTCGACTTCGAGTCCAACCCTACCTCCGGCACGCGGCGGCGTCACGAAGGTCAGGAGACAAATCTGGGGTGCTCGGACCGCTGCCGTACCGCCGTGGGGCCGGGGTGTGGAAACCACATCGAACCGAATGCCGTAGCGCCGGAGTAGCGCGCGCGACCGTGCAAATGTGGGGACGCCGACAATGCCGAACGGCCCCCAACCCACGTTTCCGCAGGTAGGGAGCCGCTGGCTGGCGGTGGCGGTGGGATTTGAACCCACGGTGGGCTTGCACCCACACACGCTTTCGAGGCGTGCTCCTTAGGCCGCTCGGACACGCCACCGCGCGCAAGGTTACCGGAGGTGGCGTCGTGGGCAGAAATCGGTCAGGGGGTGCTGTCGCACCTACCGATGCCGGTCGAAGAACTCCCGGATGAGCGCGCCGGTCTCGTCCTCCAGCACTCCCGACACGACCTCGGGACGATGGTTGAGCCGGCGGTCGCGGACCACGTCCCACAACGATCCGACGGCGCCTGCCTTGGGGTCGAACGCGCCGAAGACGACCCGGTCCAGCCGCGCGAGGACGATCGCCCCCGCGCACATCGTGCAGGGCTCCAGCGTGACCACGAGCGTGCAGCCGTCGAGCCGCCACTCTCCTCGTTGTGCCGAGGCGGTCCGGATCGCGACGACCTCGGCGTGGGCCGTGGGGTCGGCGTCGGCCTCCCGCAGGTTGTGCCCCGTCGAGACGACCTGACCGGCGGAGTCGACGATCAGTGCCCCGATCGGCACGTCGCGGGAGGACGCTGCCTGCCGCGCCACCTCGATCGCCTGGCGCATCAGGTCGTCGTACGCGTGACGCCCACCTCGCGACGTCACGTCACCAGTCGGCGTACTCATCGATCAGGCAACGAGCGGCCGGCTCAGGCCATCGCGTTGTCGAGGAGCGCGTCGAACTCGTGCCCGAAGCCGAGCCGGTTGGCGATGTCGGCCAGCAGCTCGTCGGGGTAGAGGTCGAGGTCGTCGCACATGGCTGCGAGCTCCATCGCGCTCAGTCCCAGGTCGGCGAGCAGGCCCAGGTCACCCGCGGGCTGGATCTGATCGTCGTCATCGTCGGGCAGTGGCAGGTCCAGCCGGTCCACGACCGACATGGCCAGCGGAGACTCGGTCGCGGCACCGACGTCGGAGAGCACCAGACGGACGTGGCTGCCGGAGACCCGCGCGATGAGGAAGAAGTCCTCGTCGACACTGACCATGCCCACCGTGCCGACCTCCGACGGAAGCTGCGCCAGGGCATGGATGAGGACGGGCAGCTCGGTGGCGGCTCGCGGTGGGAGCGTGGAGACGGTCCAGTCGCCGTCCTCGCGGTATGCGGCTACGGCGAAGTCGATGGCGGCTGCGGATTCTGCGTCCATCGCGCTCATGCCTCGATGGTGACAGACGCGGGCAGCGGTGGCGAGCCTCGAACTTGTCCAAGAAGGGACTTCCCCGTGACCAGCGGGTGACAGCGGCGGTGGTCGCGACGTCAACCTCGCTAGGAATCGTCCGCGCCGATCCCCTAGGTTTGCCCCCATGCAGACTCACGTGATCGACCACCCACTCGTCGCCCACAAGCTCACCGTGCTGCGCGACGAGCGGACGGACTCCCCCACCTTCCGGCGGTTGGCCGAGGAGCTCGTGACCCTGCTGGCGTACGAGGCGACACGCGAGGTGCGGACCGAGACGGTCAGCATCACGACGCCGGTGTCCGATGCGGTCGGCGTCAAGCTGGCGTCGCCCAAACCGCTGGTCGTCCCGATCCTGCGCGCGGGTCTCGGCATGCTCGAGGGGATGGTGCGGTTGCTCCCGACCGCGGAGGTCGGTTTCCTGGGCATGATCCGCGACGAGGACACCCTCAAGGCGTCGACGTACGCCGAGCGGCTGCCTGACGACCTGTCCGGCCGCCAGTGCTACGTGCTCGACCCGATGCTCGCGACCGGCGGGACCTTGGCGGCGGCGATCAACTTCCTGGTCGCTCGGGGTGCGGACCACATCACCGCGATCTGCCTGCTGGCCGCGCCGGAGGGGTGTGAGCGGCTGGAGAAGGATCTCGCCGGCCTCGACATCCCGGTCACCGTCGTCACCGCGGCGATGGACGAGAAGCTCAACGAGAAGGGCTACATCGTCCCCGGTCTGGGCGATGCCGGAGACCGCCTCTACGGCATCGCCGGCTGAACTCCCGCCGGGTGGGTTTGCCTAGATTTCTATTCCGATGGCTTGTTGTCTAGGCAGATCTGCCGTGCAGAGTGAGGGTTTGCCTTGCGCACCTTTGTCGGCGACCCAGAGCGTTGGCCCGGCTCAGCCGCCGAACACCGGCACCTGGCCGCTCGCCACCAGGTAGAGCAATACCAGGACAACCAGGCCACCGATCAGGTAACTCCACGCTTTGGCCTTGGTGTCGTCGGGGTCTTCGGGGCCGTCGTACTTCTTGTGGTCGTGCTCCATGGGAAACGCCTCCAGTGTTGTCGTGTCGGGACGTCTCCCTCCCTGCCATGAGGGTAGCGAAACCAGGCTCTCCTGCGCCCTGACAACCCTCACCGACGTACGCGGCGCTGGCCCTCCCGCTCGCCGCCATGCGCGGCGGCCAGGACTCTGCTGTCCACCGGCGTACGCCGTCCAGACTGCGACCGGTTTCGCCGTAGATCGCGGTGGCTCGAGCCCCCGTTGCCCGGATGTCTGCAAGGCAGATACCCCAAGAGCAAGGCGGACTTGCCTAGAAAACAAGCCATCGGAATAGAAATCTAGGCAAACCGCGAGGGGTCAGAGGGATTTGACGGCGGAGAGGAGTTTGCTCATGGTGTCCTTCGCGTCGCCGAAGAGCAGAGTGGTCTTCGGGTCGAAGAGCAGCTCGTTCTCGATGCCGGCGAACCCTGGCCGCATCGACCGCTTCATGAAGATCACCTGCTTGGCCTCGTCGGCCGCCAGGATCGGCATGCCGTAGATCGGCGCACCGGGCGTGGTCTTGGCCGCCGGGTTGACCACGTCGTTGGCTCCGACGACCAGCACGACGTCGGTCTGCTTGAACTCGGAGTTGATGTCGTCCATCTCCTTCAGCTGCTCATAGGGGACCTGAGCCTCTGCAAGCAGCACGTTCATGTGGCCGGGCATCCGGCCAGCGACCGGGTGGATCGCGTAGTCGACGGCGATGCCCCGCTCTCCGAGCACGTCGACGAGCTCGCGCAGGGTGTGCTGTGCCTGCGCCACCGCCAAACCGTAACCCGGGACGACGATGACCCGGTTCGCGTACCCGAGCAGGATCGCGACGTCCTGGGGTCCAGCCGACTTCACCGGCCGGTCGGACACCTCGCCGCCGCCTAGCGTCGACCCGCCCTTCAAGGCACCGAAGAGGGTGTTCGCCAGCGACCGACCCATCGCGCTGGCCATCATGCGGGTCAGCAGCGTGCCGGACGCCCCGACCAGGGTGCCGCCGATCAGCAGCAAGGTGTTACCCAGCACGTACCCGCCGGCGGCGACGCTCAGGCCGGTGAACGCGTTCAGCAGCGAGATGACGATCGGGACGTCGGCGCCGCCTACGGGAAGCACCAACAACACACCGAGCAGCAACCCGACCAGCGCGATCACCACGCCAGCCCACATCGCCGGGTCGACGACGAGCACGACCGACAGGCTGACTCCGGCCAGCAGCGAGCCGGCAAACAGGACCGGGAGGCCCACGAACGTGACGGGTCGGGTCGTCATCAGCTCCTGCAGCTTGGCGAACGTCACCATCGAGCCCGAGAAGCTGACCGTCCCGATCAAGATGGTGAAGGCGGTCGCGACCAGGTTGAACTTCGGAGCCTCCGCGAGGCCCGACACCGCGACGATGTCGTGCAGCTCGAGCAGGGCGACCAGGGCCGCCGCGGCGCCACCGACACCGTTGAACAGCGCGACCAGCTGGGGCATCTGCGTCATCTGCACCCGCTGCGCGCCCAGGACCCCGAACACGGTTCCGACAGCGATCGCCGCGAGGATCAGGACGCGATGCTCGAGCCCGTCCGTGGTCATCACGGTCACCGTGGCGAGCAGGGCGCCGGCGGCCCCGAGCAGGTTGCCGTTGCGGGCGGTCCGCGGCGAGGACAAGCCCTTCAGCGCCAGGATGAAGCAGACTGCCGCGATCAGGTAGAACAGGCCCAGCGTCGTACCGCTCATGCCTTGGGCTCCCGCTTGCGCCCGCTGAACATCTGGAGCATCCGGTCGGTCACGACGAACCCGCCGACCATGTTGACCGTCGCCAGCACGATCGCGACCAGCCCGACGAGGGTCGGACCCGTCGAGTCGCTTGTCCCCGTGACGAGGATCGCGCCGATCAAGATGATGCCGTGGATCGCGTTCGCACCCGACATCAGGGGGGTGTGCAGCGTCGACGACACCTTCGAGATCACTTCGACGCCGACGAAGACGCTGAGCACGAAGATCGTCAGCCAGATCAGGTCAGCGGGGCTCATCGGACGCTCCTCTGGACGGTCACAGGGATGCTCACAGGGCGTTCTCCAGTGCCTCTCGGGTGGGTTCGTGCACGACCTGGCCGGCGTGCGTCACACAGCAGCCGGCCACGACCTCGTCGTCGTAGTCGGGCGCGAAGCCCTCGTCGCCGCTCATCAGCGTCAGCAGGTTGACGAGGTTCTGCGCGTAGAGCCGGCTCGCCGGACCGGGCATCTGGCTCGGCACGTTGGACGCACCCCAGATCTGCGCATGACCTACCTGGACGACACTGCCCGGCACCGAGCCCTCGACGTTGCCGCCGGACTCCGCAGCCAGGTCGATCACCACCGAGCCGGGTCTCATCGTCTCGACCATGGTGGTCGTGACCAGCTTGGGGGCCGCCCGTCCGGGCACAGCGGCCGTGGTGATCAACGCATCGGCGGCGGCGATGTACGGCGTCAGGAGCTCACGCTGTCGCTCGGCCCGGTCCTCCGTCATCTCCCGCGCATAGCCGCCGGAGCCCTCGAGCGAGTCGAGGTCGAGCTCAATGGCGATGGCGCCCATGGAGCGGATCTCCTCCGCGGCAGCCGCGCGGACGTCGTACGCCTTGACGACCGCGCCGAGCCGTTTGGCCGTCGCGATGGCTTGCAGCCCCGCCACGCCGGCCCCGAGCACGACGACCTCGGCCGGTGGCACCGTGCCGGCCGCGGTCATGTTGAGGGGGAAGAACCGCCGGAGCCGGCCGGCGGCGACGATCGCGCAGCGGTAGCCCGCGACCAGCGCCTGCGAGCTCAGGGCGTCCATCGACTGGGCGCGCGAGATGCGCGGGATCAGCTCCATCGCGAACGACGTGATGTCCAGCTCCCGACGCTCGGCCACCGCAGGAAGCGACTGCAGCGTCGGCAGGAAGGAGATCGTCGCGGCACCCGGGCGAAGGCTGCGGACCTGCTGACTGGTCAGCGGCTGCACCGAGAGGACGACGTCGGCGTACTCGGTCGCCTTGTCGTCGAGCAGCGCGCCCGCGTCGGAGTACTCCTCGTCGCTGAACTGCGCCAGGTGTCCGGCCCCCGGCTCGATCGAGACGTCGTAGCCGAGGTCCTTGAGCTTCGAGACGAGCTCGGGGACCATGGCGACCCGCGCCTCCCCCTCGAGCGTCTCCTTCACGATGGCGACCAGCACGTGCCGAACCTAGAGCAAACCGTCTGATCGCGACACCACCTGGGGCCGGTGTCTCACGGATGCCCCGTCGCAGGGCACGGGCGCGGTCAGCCCGCCAGCTCAGGACACAGGTTCTCCGCAGACCCGTTCTTGCCCAGCACCAGAGTCTTCGTCCCATCCGGGTTGACCGTCATGGCCGTGTCCTTGCCGCCGACGTAGTAGACACCTGGCTCCACGCTGTTGCCGGGGCGGAAACTGGTCGTGAAGTGGCCGGACAGGATCGTGATCCGCTGGAAGGCTCCGTCGGGGGTGTAGTCGATGTAGCTGCGACCGTTGACGTTCTTGGTGACGGAGGCGCCGGTGTCATGGTTCGTGAACTCGATGACCAGCAGGCCCTTCCACAGCTGGGTCTTGTCGGTGCCGTCCGGATAGCTGTCCACGACCTGGTAGGCCTCGTGGTCCCGTACGACATGCCCGTCGACCTGGAATGCACAGCCGGCGCCGGCGGCGATCGTGAAGTCGGGCTCTCGGTACGTCGTCCAGGGCGAGGACGTCTGATCGGCATCCGCTGTGGCCGGGGCAAGCCCGACGACGGCACAGCTGAGCGCCACGGTGGATGCGAGCGTGGTGAGGATCTTCATGGGTGCGATGCTCCTAACCGGTAGAATCATTTGGAGTGGTTAGCACCGTACCCACATCCCAAGGTAACGAATCAAGGCACAATGTCGCGATGTACTGGGTCGAGCTCGAAGGTCTGAAGGTCCCCGCCAGGATTGGCGGCCACCCTGCTCTGGACTTCTGCAACACCTGGGCGGGGTGGGGTGGCGAGCCAGATCCACGGCAGGAATGGCTCAAGACCTACGACCACTTCGCGGTGTGGGCCCACCATGCCGATCTGATCTCTCCCGAGGACGTACGCCGGTTGCGGCGTGCTGCCACGCGCGACCGGCGCCGTGCGCTCGCGCTGTTGTCCGAGACACGTGCGCTGCGGACCGCCACTCACACCGTCGTCCTGGACCCGTCGGACAGGCGCGCGATGGCCGTCGTCACCGGCTACGTCCGACGCAGCGGCTCAGTGGTTCGCCTCGAACCCGGGCAACCACCTCACTGGTCGATCCCCCGAGCGGTCGGTCTGGACCTGCCACTGCTCTCGACGGCCTGGGCCGTCGGTGACCTGCTCACCCACGTCGACCTCGGACTCGTGAAGTCATGTCCTGGCCACGACTGCGGCTGGCTCTTCTCCGATGTGAGCGGTCGACGAAGGTGGTGCAGCATGGCGTCCTGCGGCAACCGGGCGAAGGTGGCGTCCTTCGCCCGGCGCCGCAAGAACCGCTCGGGCTAGCGACCCCGCCGGTCTCCTTCGGCGGGGTTGAAGTCCACGTACACGTCGCGACCTTCGCCACCGTCGAACCGGTCGGCGCCGGTGCCGCCGGTGAGCCGGTCGTTGCCGTGGCCGCCCCTCATGACGTCGTTGCCGGCCCCACCGACCAACACGTCGTGTCCGGCACCGCCGCCACGGAGCACGTCGTTGCCGCCGCCGCCGACCATCCTGTCGTCGCCCGTGCCGGCCTGGACGGTGTCTGCTCCTCCACCACCGAAGACCGTGTTGTTGCCCGGTCCGGTGCAGACGAGGTCGTTGCCGCCGAGCGCCCTGATGACGTCGTCCCCGCCACGGCCGAGGATCACGTCACGCCCGGCAGTACCCCGCAGCTGCTCGTCTCGGGCTCCGCCCACGATCAGCTGGAGCACCTGGGCGGAAGACGTGGTGCCGTCCGAGACCGTCAACGTCACGACGCTGGTCCCTCTCCGGTCGACGCTCGGCGTGATCTTGACGAGCAGACGGGGAGCCGTCCGGGTGACGCGGATCGCCGAGTCGGGCAGCAACCGCTGGTTCGACGAGGTGCCGGTGACCGTCAACGGGTCACCGTCGGCGTCGCGCACGGTGACGGCGATCGACGCAGTCGTCCCCGGGTCGAGACAGCCACCTCGATGGATCACCAGCGTCGGCGCCGCGTTGCGGATCCACCGGACCGTGTTGTCGACACTGGTGGAGTGGCGCGAGGTGTTGCCCGCCGCATCGCGAGCGGCGTCGCCGACGACGCCGAGCCGGACGTTCCCGGTCCGAGCCATGCCGCCGATCGACGCCACGTACCTGCGAGGTCCGACCTGGTCGAGAGTGCTGTGCGCGCGATCTGCCCCGGCCGACCCACCGATCAGCAGGTCCGACCGCCGCAGGCCGGTCACCGGCTCGGACGTCTTGATGGAGAACAACACCGGCGACTGCCGCGTCGGATCACGCTGACCCGCGGCCTGTTCGACCGTGATGTCGGGCCGGATGCTGTCGTAGACGCGAGTCAGCTGCGCAGCCGCAGTGTTGGTGTTGCCCGCTGCCGTCTCGGCTGCGCCGGCGGGCAGGTCCAGCGAGACCGTCCCCTGCTGCGTCGGCGACCACGTGAGCGTGTAGGTGTCGCCGTCCACCTCCGCCAGGTCCGACACCGTCGAGCCGGTGGGATCGAAGTCTGACAGCGTCAGGCCGGTCACGTCACGGGAGAACTGCACCGTCACCGGGAGGTCGGCCAATTGCGTCGGATCCGGGGCGGTCGTCGTGAGCTCGACACTCGGGCGAGCACTGTCGTACGCCCGGCTCAGCTGTGCCGCTGCCGTGCTCGTGTTCCCGGCGGCGTCGACAGCCGAAGCCGCAGGCAGGTCCAGGGTGACCACACCGTTGGCGGTCGGCGTCAGGTCGAGCGTGTAAGCCGAGCCCGAGCCGGCCAGGTTGCCGACCGTGCCGTTGGTCGTCACGAAGTCGCCAGCGGTCAGGCCGGTGACCGGCTCGGTGAACGTCACCGACACCGGGATCGGCGATCCGTTCGTCGGGTCACCCGCAGTCGTCGAAAGCGTCACGTCCGGGCGCACGCTGTCGTACACCACCGACAGCTGCGACGCGGCCGTGTTGCCGTTGCCGGCGGCGTCACTCGCCTGATCCGCGGCGAGATCCACGGTCACGGCGCCCTGACCGCTCGGTGCGACATGGACGGTGTAGACCGCTCCGCTGCCTCCCAGGTTGGACGCGGTGCCGTTGCTGACCACCAGGTCGCTTGCCGTGAAGCCGCTGACTGGCTCGGCGAAGGTCACCGTGACCGGGATCGGCGAAGTCTTGGTGGGGTCGGAGGCCGAGGTGCTGAGCGTGACGTCCGGTCCGACCGAGTCATAGGTGCGGTGCAGCGTGGCCGCGGCCGCGTTGGTGTTGCCAGCATCGTCCGAGGCAGCGCCTGCGGGCAGGTCCAGCGTCACCGGACCGTCAGCTGCGGGCACGAGGTCCACCGTGTAGGTCGAACCGGTCCCAGCGAAGCCGGACAGCGAGCCGTTCGAGGCCGCCAGGTCGGCTTCGGTGAATCCGCTGACCGGCTTGGAGAACGTGATCGTCACCGGGATCGGGGAGACGTTGGTCGGGTTGCCCGCCGTGGTGGTGAGGTCGACCAGCGGCCGCACGCTGTCGAAAGTGCGCGACAGGGTGCTCGCGGCGGTGTTGCCGTTGCCGGCCGCGTCATGTGCGACCCCTGCGTCGACGTCGACCGAGACCAGCCCCTGCCCGGCAGGCGTGATGTCCACGCTGTACGACGTGCCGGAACCGGTCAGGTTGCTCGCCGAGCCGTTCGTGACGGTGAGGTCGCCCAGGGCGAAGTCGGCTACCGCTTCGGAGAAGGTGACGGTCACCGCGATCGGCGAGGCGTTCGTCGGGTCGGACACAGCCGAGCCGAGCGTCACTGACGGGCGGACCGAGTCGTAGGTCCGGGTGAGCCGCGTCGCAGCCGTGTTGCCGTTGCCCGCGGCATCCTGTGCCGAGCCACCGGCGACATCGACGGTGACGGGGCCCTCCTGCGGCGAGGTCAGGTCGAAGGTGTAGGTCGTCCCGGAGCCGGAGAAGTTCGACACCGTGGCCCCGGAGGCGTTGACGTCACCCGCGGTGAAGCCGGTGACCGCCTCGGAGAACGTCGCCGTGACCGGAATCGGTGCGGTGTTGGTCGGGTCGGTCGGGGGAGCCGTGAGGGTCAGCGTGGGGCGCGTCTTGTCGATCGTCACCGCGGGGAAGGACGCCGGCAGGGTAGGCGGCACCAGGGCCTTGTTGGACGAGTCCTTGATGCCTGTCCCGTTCACGAGGTCCAGGCGAAGCGTCCCGTCCCCTGTCCCGGTGTCGGCGGTGATCAGCCACTGGTTGGCCGGACCTTCGGCCGCGACGGTTGTGATCGAGGCACCGCTGACCGTCCCGGTGCTGACCAGCCCGAAGTTGCTGGCGGTGAGTCCGGAGATCGACTGGTCGAAGATGATCCGCCAGGTCACGGTGGAGGCGTTGGTGGGGCTGGATCCGAGGCGGTTGAGCGCGGTCACCGTCGGTGGATTGTCGATCGTGAGCGTCGTGCCGGCGCTGTTGTTGGAGCTGTTGGCATCGTCGACCACGGCTGTCGAGCCGATGGTGGCGGTGCTGCTCAGGACCGTGCCTTCGTCAAGGCCGCCCACCGGATGGGCCTGCACCGTGATCGTGCCGCTCGTGCCGGGGTCGACGTGGTCGACCGTGAACGACAGCGGAGACGTGGACGCCAGCGCCGGGGCGGGCGACGACGGAGAGCTGAAGGAGTCGTAGACCACGCCGGTCGGCAGCGGGGCATCGACAACCACGTCGTACGCCGGCTGATCTCCCGAGTTCCCATAGGTGATCGTGTAGCTGACCGAGTCGCTCGGGTAGAAGCCGGTCTTGGCGGACGCGGGGCTGGTCGGGCTAGCAGTCCTGGTCACCGACAGGTCGACCGCCGAGCCGACCAGTCGACCGAACACCTCTGACTCGCCGGCGGCGAGGGCCGGTGCCTCACCGGCCCAGGTGACCAGGTAGGTCCCGACCGACCTCTCGGAGTAGCCGACGGCCGACGGCTGCGGCTCGGTGTTCGTGGAGCCGAGCGGCCCGCGGCTGCTGACGCGGGCCAGGCCACTCGTCGCCAGGGTCGGCGAGAGCCGCTCGGCGTACGTCTCGTAGTGGTTGTCGACCTGTCCGCCGGTGTTGTCGTCGGCGGTGAACGACAGCAGGTACTCGCGGTACAGCGGGTTGTAGACCAGCGCCGCGTCGTTGGCGACGTAGCCGGCGCCGTCGGTGCCCATGTGCGTGAGCTGGCTCATGCTTCCTACCTGCGAGAAGCCCCCGCCGGGCACGTTGGTGGTATCCCGCAGGACCACACCGAAGATCTCGAAGTCGTTTGCAGACCCCGGAGTCCCGTTCGCGGCGTCGCCCTCCCAGACCACGGTGAACCGGTCGTTGGCCGAGTCCCAAGCGACGTCCGGGGCGTACTGCTCGATCGTGGTGTCGTTGTAGGGCGCGCCGCCGAGCTCGATCTCGATGTCTCGGGGCGTGCCGTTGGCGTCGACCATCCGGCCCAGGATCCGGGTCCACGGCACGCCTGCATTGGTGGTGTAGTTGCCGTCGTAGACCACCATGTACCGATCGGTGCTGGCCGCCCAGGTGACGGCCGGCCGCCGCGCGTCCGTCGTCGCGTCCCCATCGGCGCCAGTCTCGTTGACGTGGACGTCGTTGGTGCCGAGCTCGGCCAAGGTGCTGCTGAGCCGCTGTCCGTAGATCTCCAGCTCGTTGTTGACGAAGGGCGGGGTGTTGTCGTCGCCGCTCCAGACCACGAAGTACTCGTTGTCGGTGGCGTTGTAGACGATGTCGGGGTCGAGCGCGTCGTAGCTGCCCGACGTGTCGTCGACACCCATGTCCGAGATGCGGACCGGGCTGCCAACGGGGGTCGCGCCGCCATTCAGCCGCTGGGCATAGATCTCGAACGTGTCGGACACGATCGTCCCGGAGTCGCGGGTGTCGTCGTCCCCCGCAAAGGCGATGACGTACTCGTCGGCGGTCGGGTTGTAGACCACCGACGGGCTGATCGCGTCGACCGATCCATCCGCGAGCGGCGTCATCTCTGCGAGCTTCAGGTCGGATCCACCGATCGTCGAGCCGTTCCGCGCGTTGACGAGTCGGCCGAAGATCTCGGCGCGGTCACCGTTAGGGGTCGACTCGACTCCCTCCCAGACGACCAGGAACCGGTCCCGCGCGGCGTCGTAGGCGATCGACGACTCGTCGATGCCGCCCGGCACGGTCTGGTTGCTGATCCGGAAGTCGCTCACTCCTACTGGGCCGGCCAGCGCGGGTGTGCCCGGCAGCAGGGCCAGGCCCGCCGTCGAGAGGGCGGCGGCGGTGAGGCCGGTGAAGGCGCGTCGAATGGTCATGATGGTGCGGTCCCCCATGGATTCAGTTGCGGCTCGGGAAGATGCCCTGCAGGGCGATGACAACGTTGAGCGTCAGATAGGGCTGCTCGTTGTTGTGCGGCTGGCCGCCGCCTACGTTGGTGACCGCGGCGGGGCTCATCGTTCCGTTCGGTGCGGCCTTCGCGTACATCGACGGACCGCTGGCCCACACGGCGTTCTGCGCCGAGTCGAGGCTGGCTCGCACCGACGATGCGGGCAATGCCCCGTGCGCGTGGGTGGGCAGCTCGGCCAGGCTCAGCGTGTGGCTGGCTTCGCCCCCTTGCTCGCCGAGCTGGTGAGTGCCCAGGCCTCCGAGCGCGACGCGGCCCTGCAGATTCGGCAGGGCGAAGTTCGTGACACCGTTCCCGCCGTACGTCGTCCCGAGCAGCGAAAACAGCGCCTGGTTCTGGTTGATCGGCAACAGCTGCCCGTTGCAGAACGCCCAGCCTCTGGGGGCGAAGTTGAAGCTGACGATGCGCAGTTCAGCGTAATAGGGGGTCCCCATGGTGGTCTCTCCTCAGCTTCTCGGCGGGAAGATGCCCTGGAGGGCGATGATGTACGTGATCGCGAGATAGGGCTGCATGTTGTTGTGCGGCTGCGAGCCTCCGGCCAACGGGAGTGGCGCCATCTGGCCGTCGGTGTCGGGTCGGTACAGGGGGCTCTGCGGAGCACCGGCCAGCGCACCCACGGGTGAGAGTGAGTTGTCGTCGTCCGACGAGCCACGAGCCTGGTGGGCGTGGGCGGGCAGCTCGCTCTGGAGCAAAGTCACCGTCTCCGACCCCCGCTGCTCGCCTTGGAACCACGCTGACAGGCCTGGCCCCTGGCCCGAGTGAACGGCGACTCTTCCGTTCAGGTTCGGGAGGCCGAAGGTCACTTTGCCGTCGCCGCCGTACATCGTCCCGAGCAGCGAGAACAGCGCGGTGTTCTGCGCGATCGGCAGCAGCTGTCCGGCGCAGAGCGCCCAGCCGGTGGGCGCGAAGTTGCCACCGAACATCCGGATCTCAGCGACGAACGGATCAGTCATGACGGTCCTTCAGTTCTGGGAGGGAAAGATGCCGTACAGCGCGATGATGAACGTGATCGCCAGCGACGGCATGGTGTTGTCGTGCGGTTGGGAGCCGCCTGCGCTCGTCAGGCTGCTGCTGGTCATCGAGACGTCGGCCGGGGACCCGGCCACGTAGACCGCCTGGTTGCTGACGGCGGCGAAGACGGCGCCGGTCGGGTTCGCCGTCGTACCTGTCCCGGACGTCGCGAGCGGCGTGTGGGTGTGCGCCGGGAGCTGGTTCGTGGTCAAGGTCACGGTCTCGCTGCCGGCCGCCTGGCCGATCACGTAGCTGCCGCCGCCGGGTGCACTACCGGCGTGCACCGGCACGCGGCCGCGCAGGTCAGGAAGAGCGAAGGTCGTCTGGCCGTCGCCTCCGTACGTGGTTCCGATCAGGGCGAACAGCGCGTCGTAGTCGGAGATGGCCAGGAGCTGACCGTCGCACATGGCCCAACCGGCAGGCGCGAAGTTGCCGCCGAACAGCCTGATCTCGCCGATGTATGGCTCTGACATGGCTACCTCTCAGCCCTGGTAACGGTTGAAGATGGCCTCGACGAGGCGATCGGTCTCGGGTCCGACCGGCGAAAGGAAGACCTCCGCCGTCCCGAGCCTCGGATGGCTCAGCCGGTAGGTGCCGGCCGGCAACGCACGCTGCCGGCTGAACCGCAGCGTGAACGACTTCTCGCGGTACGCCGCGCGCTCGCTCCGGGGCAGTCTCGGGACGTACTCCAGGTCGGCGACCTCGCGCAACACCAGTCTCCGGCTCACGCCGTGCCCGGTCACCGAGAACCCGCGACCGACCAGTGGAGCGAAGGTCGATCGCCGCAGTCGACGGACCAGGGCGGCATCAGCGGCGCCGGTTGCCCACGGGGAAAGGCCCAGGGTGGCTGCTCCCGCGGTCATGGCCGCCGCCTGGACCACCGAGCGTCGGTCCAGTCGGGCGGAGAGGATTTCCGGTGACTCCTCCCCAGCCGGGCCCGGAGCGGCAAGGGCGTCAGCTGTCATCGTGCTCTCCTTGTCCGGACACCGGTGGCGTCCAGGTGAGGTGCCAGTCGAGGTCACGGTCGATGGCATCGGTGAAACCAAGCCGCTGGTAGAGATCGAACGCCGGATTCGTCTTGCGGACCTCCAGGGTGACGGGGATGCCGGCCCTGGCCGCCCGGGCCTGCAGGTCGGCGAGCAGGCGGGTCCCGATCCCGCGGCCACGCCAAGCGACCAGCACGGCGATGTCGACCAGGTGGATCCGGTCGGCGTCGACAGCGAGCAGCAGACGTCCGACCGGTTCGTCGTCGGCGTACAGGATCAGGCTCTCGAGGTTCCGGTGGGCCGCGGCCGCATGCAGTTCCTGCGCACGGACCTGGAGCTCGAGCAGCTGCTCGAGGACCGGACCGGTGAGGCCACCAGCAGCCAGCTCGGTGCCCTTGACCTGACGCACCAGCTCGGCGATGAACGGCCTGTGCTCGTCGGTGCTCGGGCGCAGATCCAGCGCCGTCGCCAGTGCGCTTGGTGTGGTCATCGGACGACCTGGTTGAAGATCGCCTCATACTGCATCACGGCGGCGTCGGCGCCGACCGGGCTGAGGAATACGTAGACAGGTGGCTGCTCCTCGGCGCGCAGCACGAAGGTCCCTTGTCCGATCGGCTGGTCCGCCGGCCCTTCGAAGTCGACGCGGAAGGAGTGGTAGCCGCCCAGCTCACCCCTGTCGTCCACCTTGGCGCACCGCAGGCCGGGAAGCTCACGGCCGTCGGGCTCTCGGACGGTCAGCACGGCGCCGACCAGGTCGCGGAAGTAGCCGAAGCTGGGATCGACGACGTCCGCGTCGGCGCGCCCCACGTCGTGGTGCTGAGTCAATGGTCCGGAGCCCTTCCCGCGTCACTGGTGCAGGGCTCACACTTTCACCGCACGTCCGGAAAGTACGACAATGAAACCAACGCCACCCGAACGGGTCATGCCTGGTAGCCCATCGGTGCGTCCGGACCTTCCAGAAGGGCTATTTCCCCCTCCCAACCACCGCCCTGGTCCGGTCCGGAACCACCTAGGGTGGCAGGCATGCCCGCATTGATCCCCGCCTCAATCCCTCGGGGCGCGCACGTCGAGCACACCGACCTCCGCGCGATCTCCTTCCACCACGTCCGCTTCATCGGCCTGGAGCTGGTCGATGTCGAGATCACGGGCCAGATCGAGGACGTGACGATCAACGGCGTCGACATCGGCCCGCTGATCGAGGCCGAGCTCAACCGCCGGATGCCCGAGCGGGCCAAGATGCACCCGACCACCGTCGAGGGGTTCCAGGATGCGTGGTCGATCCTCGAGCGGCTGTGGGCCGAGACCGAGAACCGGGCGCGGACGCTCCCGCCCGAGCTGCTGCACGAGCGGGTCCGCGGAGAGTGGTCCTTCATCGAGACGCTGCGCCACCTGAACTTCGCGAGCGCCGCCTGGGTCGGCCGGATGGTGCTCGGCGACCCGGTGCCCTGGCACCCGCTCGACCTCCCGTGGGACGAGGCACCCGGCTGGGAGGGCATCCCCTGGGACCGAGAGGCGCGTCCGTCGCTGGAGGAGGTTCTCGGTGTACGCCGCAAACGCCAGGCCATGGTCCGCGCCGTGATCGCCGCGCTGACCCCCGAGCAGCTCGACGGGACGGTCACGCGTACCGAGCCGGGGTGGCCGCAGCTCGAGGACTTCCCGCTCACCCAGTGCCTGTTCATCGTGGTCAACGAGGAATGGCACCACCGGCTCTACGCCGAGCGCGATCTGGACGCGCTCGCGACGGCGACGAAGGAGAACTGACAGAGACATCGTGCTGATCGCCGGCGTGTGATTGGCGCGACCGACGCGGGTCACCGGGGTCCATTATCGCGTCCCGACCGTTCACAGCACCGATCCACCAGGTCCCGGCGGTGGAGATCTCGGTCGATGTCGTCACGGACGAGTAGCGGCGCCGAGTCAGTAGTAGTAGGGGTAATCGGACCAGTCCGGAGCACGCTTCTCCAGGAAGGCGTCGCGGCCCTCCGCGGCCTCGTCGGTGCCGTAGGCGAGCCTGGTCGCCTCCCCGGCGAAGAGCTGCTGCCCGACGATCCCGTCGTCCACGAGGTTGAACGCGTACTTCAACATCCGCTGCGCCGTCGGTGACTTGGCGTTGACCTTGGCCGCCCACTCGAGCGCAACGCGTTCGAGGTCGGCGTGCGGGACGACGGCGTTGACCATCCCCATCCGCTGCGCGGCGTCGGCGTCGTACTCGTCACCGAGGAAGAAGATCTCCCGGGCGAACTTCTGCCCCACCTGACGCGCCAGGTACGCCGACCCGTACCCACCGTCGAACGACGCGACGTCGGCGTCGGTCTGCTTGAAGCGGGCGTGCTCGGCTGAGGCGATCGTCAGGTCGGCGACGACGTGCAACGAGTGTCCACCACCGGCCGCCCAGCCCGGCACCACACAGATCACGACCTTGGGCATGAAGCGGATCAGCCGTTGGCACTCGAGGATGTGGAGTCGGCCGAGCCGGGCCCGGTCCACCGACGGCCGCGAGCCCTCCGGACGGTCACCCGAGTCCGCCTGCTCGTACTGGTAGCCGGTCGTGCCGCGGATCCGCTGGTCGCCACCGGAGCAGAAGGCCCAGCCTCCGTCCTTCGGTGAGGGCCCGTTGCCGGTCAGCAGCACGCAGCCGACGTCGGAGGTCATGCGTGCGTGGTCGAGGCACTGGTAGAGCTCGTCGACCGTGTGGGGGCGGAATGCGTTGCGCACCTCAGGACGGTCGAACGCGATCCGCACGGTTCCCTGGCCGACGGCCCGGTGGTAGGTGACGTCGGTGAGGTCCTCGAACCCGCTGACGACCTCCCAGGCCGAGCCGTCGAAGATCTCCGACACAGCGGATCCACTCATCCCGCGACCTTATCCGGGTTCGACCGACGCGAGCCGGAGCCCCATGACCTGAACGTCGGGCGAGAGCTCGCCCAGCTTGCGCCAGCCGTGCGAGGTGTACAGGCGGACCGCCGGCGTGTCGGCGTTGTCCGTGCTGAGCAGGGCCCGATCGGTGGGTACGCCGTCCAGCAGCACGTCGTGCAGGCGCCGGCCGAGGCCGTGCCGGCGAAAGTCGGGCAGCACGGCCAGCTCGACGAACTCGAAGTGCCCTCCCACCCACTGACTCGTCACGTCCTGAGGAAGCCCGCGGATCACCCAGTCGGACCAGTACTGACCGGGTTGGCCGACGTAGCCCCAGGCGAAGCCGACCAGGCGCTGCCCTTCCCGGGCTGAGGCCAGCCGGAAACCGTCGCGCGCCCGATGCCGGTCGAACAGCTCGTCGCGCCAGACGTCCTGGTCGGGACGATCGCCGAAGACGGTGTCGTAGACGGCGAAGACCTCATCGGTGTACCGCTGGGCCTGGTCACCGTCCCAGAGCTCGACGGTGCTGGTCCTCGACTCCACGTCAGACCCTCGCGGTCGTCGTCGCCGGGAGTGCCTCCTGGCGGCGCACGTGGCTGCGGCCCAGGACGAGGTAGAGCACGAAGGGCAGCACCAACGCCACCAGGACGCCGAGGTTGGCGTAGGTCCAGGGGCCGTCCAGCTTCGGGCCAAGCCCCAGCGGCTCGAGCAGGTAGCCCTGCCAGGTGAAGCCCGTCTGACCGTTGACGACCAGCCCCCAGCCGATCGCCATGCCGAGAAGCATCAACCCGAGCGAGACGAAGTTGACCGAGCCATACCGGCCCCGCGGATCTGCCAGGTCCGCGGTGTCGAAGTCGCGTCGGCGCAGCACCAGGTCGGCCAGGTAGATGCCGCACCAGGCAGCGATCGGCACCGCCAGCGTCACCAGGAAGGCGAAGAACGGTGTCAGGAAGTCATCGGCGAACCAGACGATGTAGATGGTCCCGATGATCATGATGACGCCGTCGAGCGCCGCCGCCACCCAGCGTTGCACGGGCAACCCGAGCGTCAGCAGCGTCAGGCCAGAGGAGTAGATGTCCAGCAGGCCGCCCGAGATCAGACCGGCGACAGCGACGATCGCGAACGGCAGCAGGAACCAGTCCGGCAGAGCTGGGGTCAGCGCTCCGATCGGATCGGCTGCGAGCGCGGCCGAGAGGTCGGCGTCTGATCCGGCGAGCAGGACGCCGTACGCCACGAGGATGACCAGCGGCAGCGCACCGCCCATCGTCGTCCACCCGACGATGCCCCGGCTGGACGCGGACCGTGGCAGGTAGCGCGAGTAGTCGGCTGCGGAGTTGACCCAGCTGATGCCGAACCCGGAGAACACCACCACGAAGGCGCCCAGGACAGCCTTGCTGTCACCGGAGGGCAGCTGGTCGAGGGCGCTCCCGGAGATCTCGTCGACCGTCAGGGCGATGTAGCCGACCGTCACGACCACGGTGAGGTAGGTCAGCCACTTCTGCATCCGCATCACGGTCTCGAAGCCGAGGACGCCGCCGATCATGATGATGGCTGCGACGACCACGAACGCGATCACCTTGGTCCCGTCACCGGAGCTCCAGCCGAGCCGCTCGAACACCGTCGCGGTGGCAAACGTCGACAGCGCGACGAGCGCCGTCTCGTATCCGACGAGGATCAGGTAGGACACCAGGCTGGGAAGGGCATTGCCGCGGACGCCGAACGCCGCTCGGGACAGCACCATCGTCGGCGCCGAGCCGCGCTTGCCGATCAGCGACACCAGGCCGACCAGCAGGAAGGACAGGACCACGCCGAGGATGCCGGCGACCAGGGCCTGCCACAGGCCGATGCCGAAGCCGAGGACGAAGGAGCCGTACGAGACACCGAAGACCGAGATGTTCGCAGCGCACCAAGGCCAGAAGAGGTCGCGGGGCCGGCCCTTGCGCTCGCTCTCGGCGATGACGTTGATCCCGTTGCGTTCGATCGCGAAGGTCGAGCTCGCGCCTGGAGGCGGGGCATAGCTGGCGGGTGCTTCCGGGTTGTCGGTGGTCATGGAGTGCCTCCCGCTGCTTCGATGATCCGTCCCAGCACAGAACCTAGCCGGGACGCTGAACGTGCTGCCACTGCCACGACCTCGCCCGGGTCGACTCCGGCCTCGAGGCCTTCGGTCACGGTCACCATCGACAGCGCCAGGACCTCGAGGCCGAGCTCACGGGCCGCGATCGCTTCCAGAACGGTCGACATCCCAACGGCGTCGGCTCCGAAGGTCGTCAACAGCCTGCCCTCCGCCGCGGTTTCGTAGTGCGGCCCCGGCAGCATCGCGTAGACGCCCTCGACGAAGTCGGGATGGTGCCGCCGGGCGAGGTCGCGCAACCGTGGCGAATAGGTCTCGGTGAGGTCGACGAAGCGAGGTCCGACGAGGGGCGAGCGCGCGGTCAGGTTGAGATGGTCGCGGACCAGCATGCAGGTGCCGGGCTGCCAGTCTCGGTGGAAGGCGCCGTTGGCGTTGGTGAAGATGGCCGTGGTGCATCCGAGAGCGGCCGCGGTACGAGTGGCGTGTACGACCGGCTCGACGCCCTGGCCTTCGTACAGATGGGTCCTTCCGGTGAACGTCAACACCTGACGACCCCTGACGGCGTACGACCGGATCTGATGACCGTGCCCCTCGGCCGTGGGGGCGATGAAACCGGGGATGTCGGCGATCGCGACCGCGTGGGTGGGCGCGTCGAAAGCGTCGACGACTCCGAGCCACCCCGAGCCGAGCACGAGCAGCACGTCGTGGCGCCCGAAGCCCTGCTCGCGCAAGACGGCCGCAGCCTGGTCGGCCCGCTCGTACGGATCACGCCCCTCCATGGCCCGCGACCCTACTCAGCCGCCGGCGCCGAGACGGCCCCTGGCTACCGAGTCGGCGGGCACTGGGGTTCCCTTCACGACCTTTATCGACTATCGTCGATGATCGATGAATATTCGGACCCGACCGCTGAACCGCGACCAGGCGCTGGAGTACGCGAGCTGGTTCAAGGCGCTCTCGGACGCCACCCGGATCCAGCTCGTTTCGCTGCTGGCCCGTCACGGTGCGGCGATGACCGTCGGGGAGGTGGTCTCGGCGTCCGGCGTCGGGCAGTCGACCGTCTCCCACCATCTCCGGATCCTCGCCGAGGTGGGGTTCGTGGTGGTCGAGTACCGCGGCACCGCCAGCCTGTACCGGATCAACGACGAGTGCGTCACCTGCTTCCCATCCGCGGCCGACGTCGTCATGGGCAGGCCCGTGCCGGCCGTCCCCCGCTAGATCTCACGAGAGGACACCATGGCGCAACCGACACAGAGCGAGATCATCGAGCGCTATTCAGGTCTGGCGCGCTCGGCGATGCAGGGCGCGACGATCACCGACTGCGACGACGACAGCTTCGACGCGGGGTGTTTCGGAGCTCAGGCCTACGACGACCTGGTCGGCCTGCCGGCGGGCGCGATCGAGGCGAGTCTCGGCTGCGGCAACCCGCTGGTGGTCGCACGGCTGTCTCCCGGTGAGACCGTCCTGGACCTCGGCAGCGGTGGCGGGCTGGACGTGCTGCTGTCCGCCAGGAGGGTCGGTCCGACCGGACACGTGTACGGGCTCGATGCCAGCGTCGACATGGTGGGGTTGGCTCGCGGGCACGCTCGGCAGGCCGGCGTCACCAACGTCGAGTTCCTGCACGGCGCGATCGAGGACATCCCCTTACCTGACGGCAGCGTCGACGTCGTGATCTCCAACTGCGTGATCAACTTGTCGTTGGACCGTGCCAGTGTCGTACGCGAGATCGCACGGGTTCTCCGTCCAGGAGGGCGGATCGGGATCAGCGACGTCGTGGCCGACGACGACACCGCCTCCGAACAACGCGCGAGCACCGAGCAACGGGTGGGCTGCATCGCCGGCGCCCTCGAGGTCGGCACGTACCGTGACCTGCTGGAGGCCAGCGGCTTCGACACGATCGAGATCGAGGCGACGGCCTCGCACGGGGCAGGCGTTCACTCGGCGATCGTGTCGGCTCGCAAAGCGGCGGGGACCGGCCGCTGAACTGGTTCTGGCGCCCGCCGCGCCACCCAACTCAGTAGGGTCGGGGTCATGACGTACCCGTTGATCCGCGCCTCTGGCGATCCGACCGAGATCGGTCACTCGTACGGCGAGCAGGTGGCTGACCTGATCGCCGGCAACCTCGCCGACTACCGCCAGAAGTTCGACGCCGTAGGGCTGGACGCCGCCGAGGCGACCCGGCTCGGTGAACAGTTCGCGGAGACGACGCGTACCTACACACCACGCATCGCCGCGACCCTGGACGCGGTGGCGGAAGGGGCGGGGGTCGCGGTCGGCGACATCTACGCGCTCAACGCGCGCACGGAGCTGATGCTGCCCGACGGCCTGCAGATCACCGAGTGCACCGCAGCGGCCGTGCTCCCCGAGCACACCGCCACCGGCAACACTCTGCTCGGTCAGAACTGGGACTGGCACCCGTCGCAGCAGCCCTACACGGTCATCCTGGCCACCCGGGACGAGCGCGGCCACGAGATCGTCACCCTGGCCGAGGCCGGGATGCTGGCCAAGACGGGCCTCAACTCGGCCGGCGTCGGGGTCTGCGTCAACCTGATCCACGCTGACCGCGACGGCGCACCCGGGGGAGTGCCGTACCACGTGCTCATCCGGTTCGTCCTCGACCAGCCCGACGGTCTGGGCGCTTCGCTCAAGGTGACCGCACTCCCGCGCAGCGCCTCGATCAACCTCTTGGTCGGCGCGGCAGGGGGAACCGCGGTCGACCTCGAGCTGGCCCCGGGCGCGGTGGGTCGCATCCTCCCGACCGGAGGCGTCCTCACCCACGCGAACCACTTCGTCTCCGACATCGACGTGGTCGACGGGATCTACGACATCGGCGGCTCTTCCCTGTTCCGCGACCAGCGTCTCCGGCAGGTCCTCGAAGCGCCGGCCGCCGACCGCAAGGTGATCGTCGACGACCTGATCGCCGGGCTCCAGGATCACCTCGGCTTCCCGTACGCCGTGTGCCGCCACGTCAACGACGCCGACCCCGACGACCTCAAGTCGATCTCGGCCGCGTCGGTCGTGATGAACCTCGACGAGCGGGAGTTCCTCTACACCTCGGGCCCGCCGTGCGAGTCGGCATACGAGCGGATCGACCTCACCACCGTCTTCGACGACGCTCCCCGCTGATCGCCCGAGCTCGCTGCTGGAGCCTCGACATCAGCGGACGGACGGACGCTCAGGTCTCGATCAAGGCGGTGAGCGCGGCCAGGTGAGCCAGCCGGGCAAGCTCGGAGTCGAGGATCTCGGGACCGCCGTGCCTGCCGAAGGCCACGATCCGGTCCCGCGACCCCAACGGCGCCAGTCCGACCACCGTGTCGGTGAAACCTTCCCAGCCGTGGACTTCAGGCCGGAGCGCCTTCTCGGCCGGGAACCAGTCCGCTGCCGCCACCGGAAGCTGGGGTGACCCGGGCGAGGCATGCACCCGCTGCACCACGCCCTCGTGTCCGGTCGCCACGAGCGCCCAGTCGCTGCGGAACGTCCGGGGCGCCAGCCCGGTGAGCCGCTCGGCCGCCCGCGCGGGCTGTTGGGTGATGAGCTCGACGGCCTCGAGGTCGAGATGCAGGTGACCCGCCGCGGCATACCGCGAGATCCAGAGGACCCGGACACCGTCGAGGCGGTGCACGGCCGAGACGATCATGTCCGGCATCACGCCGGGCTCGAACTCGACGAAGACGTCGTCGACGGCCGTGCCGTCCAGCCGCTGCTCGACGATCTCGATGGCAGAGATGTTTCCTCCTCCCACACCGATGGCCGACGCGACAGCGCCCAGCGACCCCGGCACGTCGGGGAGGGCGATGCGCAGCAGGTGGCTCATGCGTCCATGCTGACAAGGTGATGTGTCCACCAGGTTTCGGTCCACATCCTGAGCGCGAGCGTCAGGCAGTGACCACCCGTGCCTCGTACTCCGCCCGGGTGGGCGGGTCCGCCCCCGCCCGCTGGCAGGTCATCGCCGAGACGAGCACGGCCCGGTCGAGAACCGCGCCCATCGCATCGTCCGACAGGGCTTCGACCTGCCGGGCCGAGGTGCCGCCGGCGTCGGCCAGCCCGGAGAGCAAGCCGGACTCGAACGCGTCGCCCGCCCCGATGGTGTCGACGACCTCGACCGGCCGGCTGGCCCGCTCGATGATCGAGCCGCTGCGCCGCACCGCCAGGCAGCCGTCCGGCCCTCGGGTCACCACGATCACGGCCGGTCCGTGCGCTGCCCACTGTCGGGCGACGTCCGTGGCGGCGGTATCCGGATACAGCCAGGCCAGGTCTTCGTCGCTGGCCTTGACGACGTGCGCGGCGGCGACGTACCGCTCGACTCGGCGTACGGCGTCGCGATGTGGCCCGGCCAACGCCGGCCGGACGTTCGGGTCGAAGCTCAGCAGCGTGTGGCCCTCGCCGTGCAGCCGCTCGACGCGATCCAGCACCACGTCTGCGCCGGGCGGCACCGCCGTCGACAAGCGACCCGGTGTGGAAGACCTGCATGCCCGCGGGCATCATGGCCAGCTCGGCCGGAGTCCAGCCCCAGTCCGCGGTCCCTTGTACGTAGAAGTCGTACGAGGCCCGGCCGCCCTCGTCCAGCGATGCGAACGCCAGCGTGGTCTGGTCGTCGGTCTCGACGCAGCCCGTGAGGTCCAGCTGGTTGCGTTCGGCGTGCTCCCGGACGATGCCGCCGAGTCCGCTCCGCGACATCCGCGCGAGAAGCGCAGTCGGATGACCCAGCCGGCGCAGACCGACTGCGATGTTGAACGGGCCACCACCGGGTCGGGCGACGTACGTCGTCCCGGGCTCCGGCTGCACCATGTCGAGCAGGGCCTCACCCAGGACTGCGAACACAGCGACCTCCCTGTCACCAGCGCGTTGCCTCACGATCCCACGATGGCGGCGCCGGCGCGCGACCACCGCCGAGGGGCTACCGTGATCCGGGTGCGAGACATCACGTACCCGCCGATCATCGTCACGGCGAAGACGGCGTTCAAGATCTGGGGACTTCAGCTTCCAGATCACCGGCAGCGAGCACATTCCGCGGTCCGGTGGGGCAGTGATCGCGCTCAACCACATCAGCTACCTCGACTTCGTCTTCGGCGGCTTCGCGGCCCAGCCGGCCAAACGACTGGTGCGGTTCATGGCCAAACGCGAACTGTTCGACCACAAGCTGACCGGTCCCCTCATGCGCTCGCTGCACCACATCGAGGTCGACCGGGCCGAGGGAGCGAAGTCGTTTCAGACCGGGATCGACTACCTCGAGTCGGGTGAGCTCGTCGGGATCTTCCCTGAGGCCACGATCAGCCGGAGCTTCGAGCTCAAGGACTTCAAGTCCGGCGCTGTCCGCCTCGCGGCTGCCGCCGACGTGCCGCTGATCCCGCTCGTGCTGTGGGGCACCCAGCGGATGTTCACCAAGGACCACCCCCGGGACTTCTCACGCGGCAAGACGATCGCGCTGACCGTGGGCGAACCCATCCACGTCACCGGGAAGAACGCTGTCGCCGAGACTCGCGAGCTGCGGGAGCGGATGAAGGGTCTGCTCGACGACACGATCAAGGCCTACCCCCAGACAGAGGAGGGCGCCTGGTGGATGCCTCGGTCGTACGGCGGGACAGCTCCCACGCTCGAGGAAGCCGAAGTCCTGGACGCGGAGGAGAAGCGCCGACGGGCTGAGAAGCGCCGAGCGCAGCGCGAGGCGAAGAAGAAGTAGGCCTGGCACGGCGGTCGACGGGTCGTGTCGATCAGGGTGTCCGTCATGCGCGCGCTTGTTCAGCCGCCGGGGTGCGTCCTTCCGGGTCGCGGCGGTTTCGGCGCGGGGCGTCTCTCACGGCGTACTCGCTGCGGGGAGCGCGGCCGCCAGGGACCGACCAGCCGCGGACCGGCCAGCCTGATCTCCAGTCGGCGAGCCTCCCGCTTGAGCGGTTGGGCGAGGTACTCGCCCAAGATGACGCCGGACGCGAGAGCGATCGCGATGGCGAGCGCTGTCGCGAGGCTGAGCAGACCTCCGTTGACCCCGCTGGCCATCAGGTAGAGCCCTCGGTAGATCGACAGGCCTGGCAGCAGCGGAGTGATCGCCGAGACCACGACCACCAGAGACGGCACGCCGAAACGACCGGCCACGGAGTACGCCACCACGCCGATCGTGACGGCTGCGACGGCCGAACCCCACGCGAAGCCGAATCCCTGAAGGACCATGAACCGGTAGACGAGCTGCCCGAGCACCCCCACGACCGCGATCGGGGCCAGCGCGCGCGGGGGCGCGTACGACGCGAAGGCGAACGCTGCCGCCGTCAGCGCCGAGCCGATCAGCGCCGCCGGAAGGTCGTTCCACCCGGTCGTGAACGGCTTGAGGACGATCTCGACACCGGCCTGGTCGGCGACCGCCAGGCCCCCGCTGACGCCGGCGGTGATGCCCCCGGTGAGCAGCAGCGCCTCGAGGCCGCGCGCCCCCGAGGTCACGAAGAACGACGTCAACGCGTCCTGCACCGCACCGACGAAGGCGATGCCCGCCAGCAGCATGATGATGCCGACCGTCACGACCTTGGACGGATCCACGGGCACGTGCACCGCGACCAGGCCGACTGCGACCAGCGTCGCGAACAACCCCCCGGCCACCTGTTGGTAGAACGCCGGCAACCGCCGACGGGTCATCTCACGCTGCATCCTGTCGATGACCACGGCCACCACGAAGGCGATGATCGAGACGATCCAGTCACCGCCGACGAAGAGGCTGGCGCCCACGGCCATCAGTCCCCACCCGAGCGTGACGGCCCAGCGTGGGTAGCGGTGCGCCGACGACGTGATCGAGACCAGCTGGGCGCGCGCCTCGTCGCGGTCGATCGTGCCGGCGACGAGAGCCCGGACCAGGTGGTCGACCTCGGTCAGGTTGCCGTAGTCGGTGGTGCGGTGACGGACCGCGCGCATCTGCGTCTGGCTCGGTTCATCCGGCCCGGCCTGGTAGCCCAGAGTCAGCGCGGTGAACGTGACGTCGACCTCGCAGTTGCGCAGCCCGCAGGCCGAGGTGACTGACAGCATGGTTGCGGTGACGTCGGCTGCACCAGCGCCGGAGGACAGCAACAGCTCGCCCACCCGCAAGGCGAGGTCGAGCGTCAGGTTGATGTCCTTGTTGCTGTCGACCACGGCCCCCATTGTGTCGGGCGAGCTCTTCCCCGAGCGCGACCGCACCGGTGATTCTGGACACGTTCGGCCTCGGCGGTCAGGCCACGTGACAGCCTGACGTCCATCCGACCGGCCGGGTGACGCCCGGCGGCCGACGAGAGGACCCGCCATGACCGGCAAGGCAGCCACCGCCCTGATCTTCGTCGCAACGGTGGCGCAGCTGGCCGTCGCGACCTTCTTTCCCGGGCTCGACCAGTTCGAGGGCAAGGCGTTCGGCGCACGACTGGTCGCGTATCCGGTGATGATGCTCGTGACGCCGGTCGTCTGGTGGGGGGTACGGCGGCGAGGTGGTTCGACGTACTCGACTCCCTGGACCGCCTTCGCCTTGATCATGGCGCCGTTCCTGGTGGACGTCACGGGGAACACCCTCGACCTCTACGACCGGGTGGTCTGGTGGGATGACGCCAACCATTTCGTGAACTGGCTGCTGTTGTGTGCAGGTTTCGGTCTGCTCATCGTGCGCGGGGGCGTGCGCCCCCGATGGGCGCTCGTCCTCACGATCACCGGGCTGGGAGCTCTTCTGGCCATCGGTTGGGAGCTCGGTGAGTGGTATGCCTTCATCCGACACGGCACCGAGCTCGACACGGCGTACGAGGACACCCTCGGCGACGAGGCACTGGGGTCACTCGGTGGCCTCGTCGGGGCGCTGCTGGTGGCCTGGCGAAGCCGAGGGCTCGAGCAGCAACCACAACCACCTCAGAAGGAACCACAACTGACGGTTCAACGAACCACAACTGACGGGTGAACTTGTCATAACGGGGGCAGACCGGTAGCGCGGGCTCCACAATTGGCGGGTGGACCACGAACTCCGGCTGCGAGGCGATGCGGAAACCGTGCCGCAAGCCCGGCACTTCGTCTGGGCCACGCTTCAAGATGAGCTCCCTTCCCACCTGGTCGCCGATGCCGAGCTCGCGGTCAGCGAGCTGGTGACGAACGCGCTGTTGCACGCGGGGACCGACATCGTCGTCCGCTTGCGGGCCCGCCCGGCCTCCGTGCGGATCGAGGTCGAGGATGCCAGCACGGTCAGCCCGGTGCGGCCGATCGCCAGCCCACAGTCGATGACCGGGCGCGGCCTCGCGCTGGTCGAGGCGCTCGCCGCCGAGGTGGGTGTCGACAGGACGGAGACCGGCAAAGTGGTCTGGTGTGTTCTGCCCGCCGAAGACGATGCAGCACCTGCACCTGCGCCTGGCTGCAGAGCCGGTCACGGACGTCGTGGAGGATCACCTCGTCGACGCCATCCTCGAGGCGTGGGAGCCGCAACCTGGGCAGGTCACGGACCAGGTCTTCACCGTGAGCCTGGGCGACGTTCCGACCGACCTGCTGCTGTCGGCCAAGGAACACATGGACAACCTGGGCCGCGAGTTCGCGCTGGCCTCAGCGGGCGCAGCGTCAGGTGAAACCGCTGCCATGCCGGCCGACATGGCGTCCATGGTCGAGACCGTGCTGCACCGCTTCGCCGGGCCGCGGCACGCCATCAAGGTGCAGGCGTTGGCAGCCGCCAGCAGGCAGGAGCAACGGACCACGCTGACCCTGTCCCTTCCGTTGTCCGCGGTGGCGGCGGCCGAGGCCTACCTGCGGGCTCTCGACCAGGCCGATGCCTACGCACGCAGCGCGAAGATCCTGACGTTGGAGACGCCGCCGCAACACCGAGCGTTCCGTCGCTGGTACGTCGAGACGATCATCCAGCAGCTGCGAGAAGCCGCGGCTGGCGGTGTCCCCGAGATCCAGGAGACGTTCGAGCAGCGGTTGTTGCGTGAGCTGGACACCGTGTCAGCCGCGCAGACACAGGCGGAGGCGCTCGCGTCCCGGCTGTCGCACCTTCAGCAGCTGACTTCCGAGCTCACCTCGGTCTCGACCAACGTGGACATCGCCGAGATCGTGGTCGGGCATGCGGCCGAGGCCTTCGGAGCGAGGTTCGCAGCGCTGTACGTCCGCGAGGACGACGACCTGCAGGTCATCCGCTCCCGTCGCAGCTCGCCCGACGGTGACACGCTCTGGTCGCGGGTTCCGCTCGACGCGGATCTCCCGATCAGTGAAGCGGCTCGCGACAACAAGGCGATCATGCTGCGCGGCGCCGACGAGATCGTCGGCCGGTATCCCGCGTTGGCGGTGCGGGCCGTCCCGGACGTCTCGGTCGCGTGCATGCCCTTGACCGTCGGGGAGCGGTGCGTCGGCGTCATCGCCCTGACGTTTCCTCTGTACCGCGACCTCGACGATCCCGACGAGGTCTCCTTCCTGTCCAGCCTGACCGATGCCTGCGCGCAGGCACTGGACCGGGCGCGAGCGCTGAATGAGCTGCGCGAGACCGCAGACAAGCTGGCGTTCCTCTCCGATGCTTCGGCGGCGTTCGCATCCAGCCTGGACGCCCAGGCAACGTTGACGAAGCTGGCGGAGCTCGTGGTCCCGCGACTGGCGGACTGGTGCAGCGTGCAGACGGTCCAGGACGGTCGGCTCGAGAACGTCGCGCTGGCCCACATCGACCCCGACAAGCTGTCGGTCGCCCGGGACTGGCAGCGCTCCTATCCCCCCAGCCTCGACGACGAGACCGGCACCGCGCGGGTGATCCGGACCGGACAGCCGGAGTTCCTCCCCGAGATCACCGACGAGATGCTGGTCGCGGCCAGTCAGAGCGAGGAACAGCTGCGGCTGACCCGGCTGCTCGGCCTGACCAGTGCGATCGTCGTGCCGCTGACCGGCACCGAAGGGACCTTCGGTGCGATTGCGCTGCTGTACGCCGAGTCCGGCCGTCGCTACGACGAGGACGACCTGCGTCTGGCGCACGAGCTGGCCGGGCGCGCGGCGCTGGCCGCTGAACGCGCTCACAAGTTCGATCTGCAGACGGGACAGCTGGCTCGGATCACCCGCATCGCGGAAACCGCGCAACACGCGATCCTGGCGCCGGTACCGGCCAGGATGGGACCGGTGCGTCTGGCCGCCTCCTACGTCAGCGCCGCCCGCGAGGCGTTGGTCGGGGGCGATCTGTACGAAGTGGTGCCGAGCCGGGACGGTTTGCGACTGCTCATCGGCGACGTACGCGGAAAGGGCCTGGACGCGGTTCGGCTGGCCACCGTGGTGCTCGGCTTCTTTCGCACGGCGGCCGTCGAGTCCCGCAACCTGGCGCGGCTGGCCCGCCAGCTCGAGGCGCGGCTGCTCCCCTACCTGTCGGACGAGGACTTCGTCACCGCGCTCATGCTGGAGATCTCGCCGGATGGGTCGTGCTCGATCGTGAGCTGCGGCCACCCTGCACCGCTACTGGCGCGTCATGGCGACATCCACGAAGTCGCGTGCCACCCGAGCCCCCCGCTGGGGCTCGGCGCTCGACCCGAGGTGAGCGAGATCTCGCTCGAGCCTGGCGACAGACTGCTGCTGTACACCGACGGGCTGATCGAGGCTCGTGACCCGACCGGCGAGTACGCCGACCTGCTGGAGGTCGTCAAACCTTTGCACGTCGGCCGACTCGGCTCAGGGCTTCAGGGAATCCTCGCGCGGCTGCGAGAGACCACGGGCGGGGAGCTCAACGACGACCTGGCGCTGCTGGCGGCGGAGTTCGATCCGGAGAGCTGACAGTCCGGCGCATCGGTCAGTTCTGCTGAGCCTGCTGCTCGGCTAGCTTGGCGCGAACGTCGTCCATGTCGACCTCGCGGACGGCCGTGATGACCTGCTCCAGAGCCGGTGCGGGCAGGGCTCCGGGCTGCGCGAAGAGAAGGATGCCGTCGCGGAACGCCATCAGGGTCGGGATCGAGCTGATCCCCAGCCCGCCGGCCAGCTCCTGCTCGGCCTCGGTGTCGACCTTGGTGAACGTGATGTCGGAGTGCGTGTCTGACGCTGCCTCGAAGATCGGACCGAACTGACGGCACGGTCCGCACCACTCGGCCCAGAAGTCGACGAGCACGATTCCGTCCGCCTCGATGGTGGGCTTGAACGTGTCCAAGGTCAGTTCGGTGGTGCTCATCGGGTCGAAGCTCCTGATCGTCGTACGGAGCGCCCCGGTGCGGGGCGCCTGATCTGATATCCGTACAACCGGATCAGGCGGCCCGTTGTTCCCCGCTCAGATGAAGAGCAGCTGAGCGCCCTCGCTCTTCTCGATGAAGTCAGCGGCACTCAGGATTCCCTCGACTTCTTCATAGAGGTCGTCCAGGGCGAGATGCTGCATGTCGGCCGACATCTGACACGCCCACAAGTGGCCGCCGGACTGAACGACCTGCTCCAACATCGACGGCACGTCAGGGACCCCGACCTCCGCGATCGCTCTCCGCATCTGGTGAGTAGCGAGTGCGGTCATGCCCGGAATGCCGCCGAGTCCCTGCGGCAGGTGGGTGGCCGTGTTGCCCAAGGGGGTGAACTTGAGGTCGCCCATGGTCTTCTTGTTGATCAGGTCGAACCCCCAGAAGGTGAAGAACAGGTGGGTCTCGACACCCTCCCCCAGCGCGGCTGTGGCGAGGATCAGACCCGGGTAGGCCATGTCCAGGTTGCCCTTCGACACGATGATCGCGAGCTTGCGACCGGTCACCGGCTCGCCGAACGAAGGGATGATCGGCGACGGGACCGTCTCGGGTCGGGACGGGGCGGTTCGCATGGTGTTCATGGCTACTCCTGTTCTCACACGCACCCGCGGGGCTTGGGCAGCCCTGCGACGTACGCGACCTTCTTGGCCGGCTTGCTCGGGAACAGCTCGAACAGCCGCTTGATGGGGAGGCCGGTCAGGCTGCTCAACCGGCGCAGGGTCGGAGCCTCTTCCGCCACGGCGTAGTCGGCGCGAGCCTCGCGGATGACGAGCAGGTGTTCGTCGGTGAGGGTGATGCCGATCGCAGCAGCCAGCGACTCGGCGAGAGGCTCGGACCACTCAGCGGGGGCGGTCATGAAGCCCTCGTCGTCGACGTGGATCTCGTGATGGGCGATGGTGGTCAACGGCATGGTGACTCCTAGGTCTGCGGGACGGTCTTGCCGGCCATCGTCATCGCGGCCGGCAGAGGCAGTGGGCGCCCGGGAAGCAGCACGTTCCAGTACAGCCATCGGAATCCCAGCTTGCCGAGGTGATTGACACGGCTCTCCTTCAGGAGATCCATCGGTCCGAGCCAGGGCAGCGGGTACTTGCCCGGCAGCGGCTCGGTGTCGTAGTTGAAGTCGATGAGCAGCGCTCTCGCATCACCTGTTTCGACAAAGCAGTTCGCATGCCCGTCGAAACGTCCTGACGGCTCGCGCCCAGCGGCGATCTCGACGAAGTTGTCGACGAAGATCTCCGCAGCGAAGTGCGCCACTGACCCTGCCTTGGACGACGGAAGGTTGTTGGCGTCGCCGACGGCGAAGATCTCAGGATGGGTCGGCGACTGCATGGTCCCGTGATCCACGGGCACGTAGTTCAGCTCGTCGCCGAGTCCGGACCGCTTGATCATGTCGCTACCCATGTTGACCGGCACGGTCACCAACAGGTCGTAGTCCACCGACCGCTCGTCGTAGGACACCAGCCGTTTGTCCGCGCTGTCGATGTGTTCGACGACGAAGTCGGTCTCGACCATGATCTTCCGCTCGTCGAGCATCGTGCCGAGCAACTTCGAGGCGATCGGGCGAGTGAAGGCCCCCGGCTGCGGAGTGACGTACGAGATCTCGACCCGGTCGCGTACGCCCCGGCGCCGTAGCCAGGACTCGGCGAGGAACGCGAACTCCAGGGGTGCCACCGGACACTTGATCGGCGTCTCAGCAACATGCACGGCAAGGCGTCCATGCTCCAGCTGCTGCAACGCCGGCGCCAACGAGCTAGCTCCTTCGAGCGTGTAGAAGTCGAAGATGCTCCGGCGCCACTCAGGCCCCAACATCCCGGGGGTCTCCTCGGGGCGGGTCGACGCCCCCGTAGCGATGACCAGCACGTCGTAGCCGAGCGACCGGCCTGACACCAGGTCCACCTCGTGGTCATCGGGTCGGATGCGGTCGACCTCCTCGGTGACGAAGTCGACGCCGTCGACCAACGTGCTGTGCCGTGAGCGAGTCAGCGACTGCGCCGTGTGCTGGCCGAAAGGCACGAACAGCAGCCCTGGCTGGTAGAGATGCCGGTCATCTCGATCGACGACGCAGATTGTCCAGTCTCTGGCGTCGAGCCGGCGGCGCAGCTTGTTGACGATGATCGTGCCGGCTGTACCGGCTCCCAGGACTACCAGTCTGCGCATCGTGGACGCTCCTTCTCTCCGCCTTCGACGCTAGGTGAGGATGAAGGTGCAGATCAGTGCCGAAGGTCCGGAAGTCGGGGGCCGAACCTCCCGATAGGGCGGCGTCTGCGGGATGGGTCAGCCGGCGTAGTGGCCGACCCACTCGACGAAGGGCCGGGCCTGTCTCCAGTCCTTGCGGACGCGGGTCAGGAGCTCGGGCGTGTGGATCACCGGCTCGAAGCCGTACGACTTCCCGAGCGTCATCGACTTGTGGCGCAGCAGCTCGATCCGCGGATGGTCGACGTCGTACCCACGCGGCGCCGTCTTGAGGGTGTCTCCCCCGAGCTCCCAGCCCTGGCGTCGCAGGCGAGCCAGGATCTTCACGAGCTCGGTGCCGGTGCGGTCGTCGGCGATCGCATCGCGGATCCGGCCGAGTCGCTCGGACGACGCCTCGTAGAACCCGACGCCGACGTAGACACCGGGGGCGGACACCTGGACGTACCAACCGGTCGACGGGCCGGACGGGACGAACGCGCCCTGATGGGTCTTGTACGGCGTCTTGTCCTTCGCAAAGCGCACGTCGCGATAGGGGCGGAAGACCTTGGCCTCACCGAACTCCGGGCCCAAGGCTGCGGCGAGCGCCGCCATCGGCGCCTTGACCGCTCGCTCGTAGACGTCCTTGTGCGCCGTCCAGAACGTCTTGGAGTTGTCCATCTCGAGGTCGTCGTAGAAGTCCAGCGCCTCGGGAGGGAACCCCGTGAACCCGCTGGCGGTCGAGTCCGTCACCGTCTGCTTCGCTTCGCGCACCACGTGCTTGAGTCTGCCCGACGAAATCTGTCGCACGGAACGGGGCGCGTGCGTACCTTCAGGGCGTGTCCCGAGCCGAGCTTCCGGCACTCGGGTTCCGTACGACGTTCCTCCAGCTGCACCGATTGCTCGGCTACTAGGTGCGGTGCGGTCGTGGCGGGTCGATCCCGGGGCCGCTCGTCCGCAGTCCCTAACGCCGTGCCGGGTCGGACGAGGCCGCCCGGAGCAGGGCGAGGGCGAGCAGCCCGACCCCGGCCCAGACCAGCTGCCGGCTAGCCGCTCCGGCACCAGTCGTTGGGACGAAGAGGGACACGCGAAGGACCGCCTCGGCGATCATCATGCCGAGCCCGAGCAGCAGGATCCCCGGCGCGACCCAACCACCTGGCTCAGCGTCCCCGCGCTCGCACATGACCGCAGAGGCGGCAAGCGCCACCAGACAGAGCACGACCAGTTCTTCGCTGAGCGCCGGCACGGCTCCATCGGAGCTCCCGTGGACCAGTACGACCACGATGCACATCCAAGCCAACGCGATCACCCCAGCACCTCCCAGCAAGGTGGGCAGGCGTCGTCGCCAACGGTTGCGAGGACTGGTGACGGTGACGGCGGCGGCAGGCTCATCGAGCAGGTACGCCGCCGCTCCTGCCAGGGCTAGTTCGGCGACGCGCACCGAGAACGGCGGGACATCGGCAGATCGGTACGCGAGTGCAGAGCCGGCGACGATCGCGATCGCCAGAGCCGAGGCCAAAACGGTGGGTCGCGGGACACCAGCCCGCACGAGCACAGCGCTCCGGACCTCGTTCACGGCGGCTGACCGGTCATCATCAGGCAGCCCGACCCGTCAGGACACGGCGCCGAGGTAGCAGCCCACGGCCGCGGCGGTGGTCGCCGGGCGCTCGTGCCGATCTGTCCCTTGACGTTTGATCTGGTCCGGAATACCACTGTGAAAGGGACTTCGACGAACGGCGGTGTCGGCATGGCCTGGGAACTCAACGGAACGTATTTCGAGAATTGCTCCTGCGACATGGTCTGTCCGTGCACGACGTCGGGCCTCACCATGCCGGCCGATCAGGAGCGTTGCCGAGTGGTGCTCGCCTTCCATATCGACAGCGGCGACGTTGACGGAGTCGATGTCAGTGACCGCTCGGTGATCGTCGTCGCCGACACTCCCCAGGTGATGGCTGACGGCAACTGGCGCGTCGGAGTCATCATGGACGCCGCAGCCTCCGCCGAACAGGCCGAGAAGCTGGGTGCGGTCTTTGGCGGTCAGGTCGGCGGGCCCATGGGTGCGCTCGCCCCGCTCATTGGCGAGATGATCGGGATGGAGTCGGCAGCGATCGACTACGTCGACGACGGGCGGCGGCATGCGCTCAAGGTCGGTGAGCTGATCGACATCGAGATCGAGGACTTCGTGGCGCCCGGCAATCCGACCGGCGAGGTGGAGCACCTGACCGGCATGTTCCACCCGGCGAACTCGACCCTCACCGTCGCCAAGGCCACACGCTCGAGCGTCAACGTCTTCGGACTCTCGTTCGCCAACGTCGGGCTCAACGGCCACTCGGCGCCTTTCGCTTGGGCGGCATGACCACGGCGCTGCCGCGCTCACCGCGCGTTCAGCGCTTCTCCGCCACGTCGATGCTGATCATCGCCGCGTCGGCAGCGTGGCTCGGCGTGCTCGCCCTGGCCCGCGACATGGGGCCGATGCCGGGGACCATGGGGCTTTCACCCGCCGGATTTGCCGGCGTCTGGTTCGTGATGATGGCCGCGATGATGCTCCCGTCGATCACCCCGTTCGCGGCGCTCTATACACGCACGTTCGGAGACGAGCGCCGAAGGAGACTGGTCGGATTCCTCGGGGGATACCTCGCCGTGTGGTTCATCGCGGTGGTGCCGGCATACGCCCTCGCCGAGCTGACGGATCGGACGGTGCCGGGTCACGAGTCGGTGGCTCGGGTGTTCGCCGTCACGCTTTTCGTGACCTGCGGGGTCTACCAGTTGACCCCGCTCAAGGACCGCTGCCTGGCGCATTGTCGATCTCCGTTGGGCTTCGTGCTGAAGTTCGCCAACTACCGGGGACGGACACGGGATCTGCGAGTCGGGGCGCACCACGGGATGTTCTGCCTGGGGTGCTGCTGGGCGCTGATGGGGTTGCTGATCGCTTTCGGTCTGATGAACGTGCTCGCCATGCTGGCCCTGGCGACCGTGGTCCTGCTCGAGAAGTCCTGGCGCTGGGGACCAGCGCTGGCTCGCGGAACCGGCGTGGTCGCGTTGATACTGGCGGTCCTGGTCGGCATCAACCCCGGCCTGGTTTCAGGTCTCGACCCGGCCGTCTCGCCGGGACAGATGGGCGACATGGGCTGAGGTCACGCCTCGCACGCAGCGCCCGGGGCCGGTCAGCTCTCGGGGGCCGAGGGTGTCACCGAAAAGGTCGCGGTTCGTCGGCAGAACCGGGACACTCACGACGGGAGGCGAACCGTGGCTGATCGTGCGGTGACACAGGCATCGACGTACGACGTGTTGGTGGTCGGCGGACGTATCGCGGGCGCCCTTTCGGCGATCCTGTTCGCGAAGGCCGGCGCACGGGTGGTCCTCGTGGACCGGGCCCGCTTCCCGAGCCCGACACTGTCGACACACTTCTTCCGTGGTGACGGCCTGGTGCGCGTGCTGGCGTCGGCCGGGGTGCTCGACGACGTCCTTGCCCTGGGGCCGCCACCGCTGACCTGTGAGTACACCTATCTGGGCGGGGCGGCGGAGTTCACGATGGGTCCGCCGCAGGATCCCGGCGCCGCCGGCTACTGCTTGTCGGTCCGCCGCGAAGTCCTCGATGCCACGCTGTTGGATCGGGCCGGCCAGGTGGGAGTCGAGGTGCTGACGTCGACCTCCGTCACCAGGGTCGTGACCGAGGACGGCCGCGCCGCCGGGGTCGAGCTGGCAGACGGCCGAGTGATCAGCGCCGGACTGGTCGTCGGCGCGGACGGCCGCCGGTCGGTGGTGGCGCGCGACGTCCGGGCGGCCGATCGCGAGCGGCATACGGGCAAGCGGGCGCTCTACTACCGCTACGTCGCGAACATGCCCGCACCCCGAGGCGGCGCGCCCGACGGACCGGAGTTCTCGTTGCTGGGCGACGAGCTCGCCTACGTGTTTCCGAGCGACGCCGGGCTGACATGCGTAGCGATCAGCGTCAACCTCGCGGAGTACGAGCAGCTGCGCCATGCCGCGGCCGAGCGGTTCGATGCGCTGCTCCGGCGCCACACGGGGTTGTGGGAGCGCTACCACAGTGGTGTGCATCGCGGACGGATCTTCGGCTCCGGGCCGCAGGACGACTACGTGCGACAGGCCGCCGGACCCGGCTGGGCGTTGGTGGGTGATGCCGGTATCCACCAGGACCCCTGGAGCGGTGCCGGGATGGACTCCGCGGGGGTGTCTGCCGCGATGCTGGTCGACCAGGTGACAGCCGCTGGCGGTTCGGGCGCGGAGGAGGACTGGGCTGCGGCGTACGAACGAGAGCGCGAACTGGTCGTCGAGTGGTTTCACAACACGGTTGCGGGGGCGGCCGACCTGTCCGCGATGGCGGGATGACGCGTGGCGTGGCCGTGCCGTCGGTCGGCGTGCTCAAGTGCTGGCGCGCTCGGAGGGATTCGAACCCCCAACCTTCTGATCCGTAGTCAGATGCTCTATCCGTTGAGCTACGAGCGCAGGTGGTGATGCTGTGCTGCCGGGTCGGGCGAGAACTACAGCCAGATCAAGGCGCGAGGAGTGAGTTTAGCGTGAGCCTTCGGCGGAGATGAAATCGTGCTGCTTCACGCCCGTGATGGACCTGGCGGCGTACGACCGGAGCATCGCCGTGCCGCCCGGCTAACCGCGCCTGCCCTCGGTCTGGCCGGGCTTGCCGGGGTCAGGTCAGGTCAGGGCTGGCCGAACCAGGGCGAGGCCCGGGCCGGAGCCAGGTCAAGTCAGCAAGGCAAGTCCTCTGTTTGCAAGGCGGGTCTGCCTAGTGAACAAGCCACCGGAATAGATTTCTAGGCAAACCGGGGTCGGGCGCTAGGCAAACCGGGGGCGGGCGCGAGGCAAACCGGGGGCGCGCCCGGGGCAAACTGGGGGGCGCGCGCGGGGCGAATCGGGGGCGCGCGCGAGGTTGTGAGGGGGTTCACAAGGGGTCCGAATGGCGGACAATGAGCCAGCGGGCGTACGGTGTCAGGAACCGCCCCAGCCAGAAGCTGAAGGCGCCCATATCCACATCATTCCGCCGCGGCAGACCGGCGGCCGGTGGCTCGTACCCACCGCGATGCGCGAGAGGGAGCATGTCAGGCATGACCGCGGAGACCACGGCAACACCCAGCTCCACCGATGAACCCAGCACGGCCCCCGGCGCCCCCGGCGCCACCGACAACTCCAGCGGCACCACCGCCACGACCCACGCCGGACTTCAGGCGTGGGTCGATCAGGTTGCGGAGCTGACGCAGCCCGATCGGGTCCACTGGTGCGACGGCTCCGACGAGGAGTGGACGACCCTGACCGAGGAGCTCGTCGCACAGGGCACGTTGGTCCAGCTCGACCCGGAGAAGAAGCCCAACTCGTTCTGGGCCGCCTCCGACCCCACCGACGTGGCCCGGGTCGAGGACCGCACGTACATCTGCTCGCTCGAGGAGAGCGACGCCGGCCCCACGAACAACTGGATGGCGCCGACCGAGATGAAGGCGACGATGACCGAGCTGTACCGCGGCTCGATGCGCGGGCGCACGATGTACGTCATCCCGTTCGTGATGGGTCACCTGGAGGCCGAGCACCCGATGTTCGGCGTCGAGATCACCGACTCGGGATACGTCGTCGCGTCGATGCGGATCATGTCCCGGATGGGCGCCCAGGTACTTCGCAAGATCGAGGAGCTCGGCGAGGACGCCGACTACGTGCCCTGCCTGCACTCGGTCGGTATGCCGCTCGAGCCCGGCCAGGCAGACGTCGCGTGGCCCTGCAGCGACACCAAGTTCATCAGCCACTTCCCTGAGGAGCGGATGATCTGGAGCTACGGCTCCGGCTACGGCGGCAACTCCCTGCTCGGCAAGAAGTGCTATGCCCTGCGCATCGCGTCGGCCAAGGCCCGCGACGAGGGCTGGCTGGCCGAGCACATGTTGATCCTCAAGCTGACGTCACCGCACGGCACCGTGAAGTACATCGCCGCGGCGTTCCCGAGCGCCTGTGGCAAGACCAACCTGGCGATGCTCGCTCCGACGATCGAGGGCTGGAAGGTCGAGACCCTGGGCGATGACATCGCCTGGATGCGGTTCGGCGAGGACGGCCGCCTTTACGCCGTCAACCCCGAGTTCGGCTTCTTCGGCGTCGCTCCCGGCACGAACGAGCTCACCAACCCCAACGCGATGCGCACCATCGACATCGGCAACTCGATGTTCACCAACGTCGCGCTCACCGACGACGGTGACGTCTGGTGGGAGGGCATGGAGGGCACGCCGGACAAGGCCACTTCCTGGAAGAAGCAGCCGTGGACGCCGGACTCCGATGAGTTGTCCAGCCATCCGAACAGCCGCTACTGCACACCGATCAAACAGTGCCCGATCCTCGCGCCGGAGTACGACGACCCGAAGGGCGTGCCGATCGACGCGATCCTCTTCGGCGGCCGGCGCAAGACCACGATCCCGCTGGTCACCGAGGCGCGTGACTGGGTGCACGGCACGTTCATGGGGGCCACGCTCTCGTCGGAGACGACGGCGGCCGCGACCGGGCAGGTCGGAGTCGTACGCCGCGACCCGATGGCGATGCTGCCGTTCATCGGCTACAACGCCGCGGACTACTTCAACCACTGGATCACGGTCGGCAAGCAGCACGACGCCGACAAGCTGCCGCGGATCTTCTACGTCAACTGGTTCCGCCGCGACGAAGAGGGCGGCTTCCTCTGGCCGGGGTTCGGCGAGAACAGCCGCGTCCTGAAGTGGATCGTCGAGCGGATCGAAGGCACCGCCGAGGCGACCGAGACACCGATCGGCCACGTGCCGACGCCGGACTCGCTCGACGTCGATGGGCTGGACATGACGCGCGAGGACCTGGAGGCGGCTCTCGCCGTCAGGCCTGAGGAGTGGCGCGAGGAGATCCCGCAGATCACCGAGTGGTTCGACAAGTTCGGTGACAAGCTGCCGACCGTGCTCTGGACAGAGCTCGACGGGTTGAAGGCGCGGCTCGGCTGAGGCGAAGCTCACGAGCCGGGGCGCTCACCTGCGTGGTAGGGGGCTTCGACCGTCCCGGTCGCCATCCACCGGGCGTCAGTGGTGAAGCTGGCCCCGGATGGCGCCGGCTTGGTAGGCCTGCGTGTGGATGTTGAAGTAGAAGTTGCGCGGGTGGTGCTTGAGCCGTCGGATCAGCGTCGTCGAGACGCCGCCCTTGCAGTGCCGACCACCGGTGACGGCCGTGCTCAGGTCGATGACGACCGGCCCGCTGACGGTGGGACCGCCGCGGTGTACGTGGGCGGCGATCGGGGTGCCGATACGTGACCAGGTGGCGTACGCACAGACCTTGTGGCCGGCCGGCCGCAGCCGCAGGCGTACGTGTCCCAAGCCGTTCGGGTCGCCGGGACCCGGAACCTCACGGGCGCCGTTCAAGCTGGCGGCCAGCCGGTTCGGGGCTGCCGCGCGGACCGAAGTAGGTTGCTCTGAGGCCCCGGCCATGGGAGGCGGCATCAGCGCAGCCATGAGAGCTGCGGCAGACCCCAGCAACAGCAAGGTTCGCAGCGTGGAGGCGGGTCGGGAGGTATCAGTCATGGTGGGCCCCTTGTCGTTGAGATGTCCCGAGCCTCGTCGCGCATCCCACGGCGGTCAATCTGTACAACAGGGCAGGTCAACATTCTGGTCATGGGCGTGTTTTCCTGGACCTTCCTCCTGCGTTGGTCCTGGTTCGTAGGCTTGGCAGATGAGCATGCGCAGGCGTTCGGAGTGGGTAGGACGGCTTTCGTCCTACCTGCGCGCACGCCGTCCGCACAGCTGGTGGCGCGCTTCGGCCATCGCCCTCGGCTACCTGGCAGCCTGGACCGTCGTCGCCGGCGCGTTCGCCTGGCACTCGTTCTTCGACGACTCACGCAGCACGGTGCTCGCGGGTCATGACGTCGTGGTGTCGCCCACGTCCAACGGCTGGGCGACGTTCGACCTCGGGGCCTTCCTGCCTGACGTCCGCTACCCCACCGACCAAAGACTCGGCGTCGACATCGACGTCGGCACCACCAACCTGAACGACTACAACGCCCTGATCGACCGCTACGCCCTCCTGGCCAGCCACCCCGAGGGCGAGGTCAACAAGGTCAACACCCTCGTACGCGACATGGCCCAGGACGCGGTCCTCGAGGGCGCGTTGGTCGGGCTGATCGGGCCTGCGCTGTGGCTCCTCGTCGGTCACGCGCGACGAGCCCAGCTGGTCCACGACCTAACGCCGCGCCGTGCGGTGGCCGCCGGCCTTGTCGTCGCCGCGGTGGCCGGGCTGACGGCCGCTGAGCTGATCGACGGCCACCGTGCCGCCAGGTCCGTTGCGGAGAGCAGCGGTGACTGGCAGTCGATCAGCGAGCTGATCCCGGAGACGACGGTGACTGGTCCGGCCGCGCGGCTCCAGGTCCGCGGCGGGTTGATCACACGGGGCACCAAGACGTTGATCCAGAGCGCGTTCGATACCTACGACAAGAGCGTGACGTTCTACGACGACCTGACGGCACGTGCGAAGGGGTTGGCTCCCCTGCTGCACCAGCCGGCGGACGGGGAGACGGTGGCGATCCTGGTGTCCGACCGTCACGACAACGTGGGCATGGACCCTGTCAGCCGCGCCATCGCCGACGCCGCCGGCGCGACCGTGCTGTTCGACGCCGGTGACGACACCTCCACCGGCGAGCCGTGGGAGGCGTTCAGTCTCGACTCCGTCAGCAAGGCCTTCGACGACTACGACCGGTACGGCGTGGCAGGCAACCACGACAACGGGACGTTCGCCGGGGACTACCTGGCGGCCCACGGCTTCACGATGCTGACCGGAGAGCCGATCGATGCGGCGGACGGGATCCGACTGATCGGTGCGCCCGACCCGCGCAGCAGCGGACTGGGGAGCGGAATCCGGCCGACCACGGTGCCCTTCGACCAGCAGGCCACCGAGCTCGCCGACGTCACGTGTGCGGCTGACGCAGACGGACAGCGGGTCAGCACGCTGCTCGTCCACGACCGCTACCTCGGCGCCCCTGCGCTCGACCGAGGCTGTGTGGACCTCGTGCTGTCTGGACACCTGCACATCCAGGCCGGTCCTACGGAAGTCACGGGGTCCAACGGCAGGGTCGGGACGACGTACACCAACGGCACGACCGGAGGGGCCGCGTACGCCTTCGCCCTGGGCAGCAAGATCCGACGCGACGCCGAGGTCACGCTCGTCACCTATCGCGACGGCAGACCGGTCGGGCTGCAGCCGGTGATGATCCGGACCAACGGCGACATCGACGTGCGGGACTACACCGCGCTCGCCCACGAGGGTGCCGCGGCCGGGGCTCGTGGCAACTGATCGAGCCGACGCGTCGTCGTAACCGACGCCCCGCTCTGGATGAGCGGGGCGTCGTGCGACGTGATGATGGCGGAGGTGGCGGGATTTGAACCCGCGAGAGGGGATCACCCTCAACCCGCTTAGCAGGCGGGCGCACTAGGCCACTATGCGACACCTCCAGGCCCGAACCGGCGCCGCCACAGAGTACCGGCCCGGCGGCAGGCGACTCCAATCGGCACCGTCTGCGTCCCTCGGATCAGGGCGACCCGTCACGGTGAGCGGCCTCGAGCAGCATCCGCACCCGTTCCTCCACCTGGCCGGCATCCGCCCCCAGCAGAGCAAGGGGTACGACGGACGGCGCACCGGCGCGCCCCTCGAGCACCAGGACCGGCCCTGCCACGGAGGGGCCGGTGGTCACGGACGTGACGTCCTTCCAGCGCCGCGACAAGGCTCCGCCGCCGCGCAGGTTGCGCAGCCGATACCCCTCCGCGGACAGCTCGATCACCGCAGGGGGACGCGCGAACCGGGCGGCGCCGAGCGACAGCGCCAGCAGGCTCAGGGCGGCCAGGCCCAGGTACCAGCTACGGCCCGACCCTCCCAGCGCCGTCACCAGGATCGTCAAGAGCAGCCACAGGACCCCCAGCACGGCGACCAGCACGCCAAGGGGTCGGACCAGTTGCTGGCGTGCCCACCGGTACACGACGCGGTCGCTGCTGCGGGACATCTCTCGCTCTCTGACGTGGCGGAGGAGGCGGGATTTGAACCCGCGGCTGACATCACTGCCAGCGACCGCTTTCAAGGCGGTTCCGATAGGCCGCTCCGGCACCCCTCCTCGGCACCAGGTCCGGCGCCGGTGCTCCATCATTCCATCGGCCCCGTGACCGGCCAACCCGAGGCCCAGGGCTTTCGGTGGCTGGTGGGCTCTTCGCGCGTCAGAGCAGCGGGGCGAAGCGGGGAGGCTCGGGTCGTTCGAGCACGTCGACGACGGCCGCCGCAGCGCGACGCCCCCGGCCGGTGAGGACCCGGTCGATCAGGACGAGGACCAGCCCGAGCAGGCCACCGATGAGCAGGCCGTAGCCGGTGGCGGAGACGCTCTCGACGAACGGCGTCGCCGGCTGGATCAGCGAGGTCGCCACACCAGCCGCGCCCAGGCTTCCGAACGCGCACATCCACCAGCCCTGGCGCCGCGTGCTCCGGATCGCGACGCCCCAGACCAGGGCGGGGAAACCGACCAGCGCCTCGATCGGCCGAGGTACGGCGCCGAGCCTGGCATCGAGAGAGTCCTTCACATCGGTCATCGAGGCGACCACACCGGGAGACCCCCAGGCCCGGATCGCCTGGGTGTACGCGATCGACAGCGCCAGCACGAGCACCCCGCCGCCGATCAGCACCGCCCCGCGACGGCCGATGCTGCGGGCGCCCTGGCCGAGCCGCCAGGCCAGCGCGAAGCTGCCGAGCAGGACCAGGGTGAGCACCATGACCCGGAACCGGAAGGGCCGGAGCACGACGTCGTACCCGGTCACGACCACCGCTCCGGCGGCGCCGATCAGCGCGGAGACAAGCAGCTCACGGAGGGTGCGCAGGCCGGTCGCCGGGCGGCTCATCGTCATGCCGAGCACGCCGTGCACGGCCGCCGCCGTGACGCCGGCTCCGGCCAGTGCCCAGTTCTCCGGGTACGCCGTCACCAGTCCGAGGACGACGCCCGCGAAGAGGCCGATCAGGATGTAGCGGCCACCGGATCGTCGGGCCAGCAGCACGACCGCCAGCCAGGTCGCGACCACCGATCCGACCCGCGTCACCTCGTCGGGCTGGCTCCACAGGTCATGCGCTGCTGCCAGCCGTCCGGCCGAGACCGCCGACCGCGGCGAGCCACACCAGGGTCAGTGCGATCGCGAAGCCGCGCTTGGATCGCGGACACGGTCAGGCCGCGCGACCGACCCGGTGCGGCGTGGCCGTAGGCACCTCTCGGAGTCCGGCGCGCTCGGCTCCGCCTCGGGCTGGGGCGGCGCCAGGCTGAGCGGCTCACCGAGCGGCGTCGGGGGTTGCGGGCCGGGGCCAGGACCGGCGCGGGCTCGGGCGTTGCCTCGTCGGGTAGCGCGTGCGACGCGGGCTCGGAGTGGTCGCGGGCGAGATGGTCGGCGCGGTAGTCAGGGAGGTTGTTGTCGGGCCGCGCATCGGGGAGGCGGCCGTGGCTTCGGCTCTGGCCGCAACCGGCTGGGCCGCGCGCGAGCCGCCGGGCCTCGTTGTAGGTGAGCTGCGGTGCCTGTCGACCTCAGGGCCGATCAGCGGAGCGACCCACTCCGAGGCGGTCTGGTCGCGGTTGGTGAACGGCCAGCGGGGTCCGCTGCCCTGGGCACCCCGGGCGCGTCCAGCGGCGTTGTGTCGCGGTCACGGTCCGGGTCCGACTCAGGACTTGCGGCACTCGGCGGCTCGTCGACAGGGACGGGGGCGCTACGCGCAGCGCGGCGGCCCGGAGACCGAGGTCACCAGCAGGACGACGGCGCGGACTCCTCGGGGCGGGAGCTGCCGGCTGCGGCGTCGCGGGCTCGCTCGGCCGGTGCCACTCGGCGTCGGCGCCCGCCCCCCGGCAGCACCTCGTCGGGCTGATCGGTGGCTCGCCGTCCGGTTGGTGTCGTCCTCGGAACGGGAGGCGATGCGGCGTCCACCGGCGTGGCGGGCAGAGCCTGCCTCGAACTCGGACAACGCGCTTCCCCCGGTGGTTTCGGAGACTGCTTCACAGGTGGACCGGGCCCGGCCGGAACCGGGTCGCTGCGATTATCGCATGCCTGCGGTGGACGAATCAGCGCCGGTTTTGCAAGCGAAGGGTTGATCCGGCGTACCTCGCTCAACCGCGTTGGGGTCGAGGTCGGCGAGAGCGATTCCGACCTCGTCGCCCAGCGCGGCGGCACGGACTCCCATCGGGTCGACGACCATGCTCGCCCCCGCGTACGTCGACCCGGTCTGGGCTGCGGCGACCACATAGCAGGTGTTCTCGATCGCCCGCGCCCGGAGCAGGGTCGCCCAGTGGTCCTCCTTCATCGGTCCACGGACCCAGGCGGCCGGCACCACGAGAACGTCGGCGCCGCCTCCACCAGCAGGCGCGCGAACTCGGGAAACCGCAGGTCGTAGCAGGTCATCAGACCCAGCGTCAGGTCGCCGGTCTTGATCGTCACCGGGGCGCCGTCCCCAGCGGTGAGCCGGTCGGACTCCCGGTAGCCGAACGAGTCGTAGAGGTAGGTCTTGCGGTAGCTGGCCAGCAGGTCCCCGGCCGGGCCGAAAGCCACCAGCGGTGTTGAAAGGCCGGGCGGCGTCACCACTCGGCTCGAACATGCCGGCCACCACGACCGCGCCGATCTCGCGTGCCAGCTCCGCGATCGTGGTCCCGAACGGGCCGTCGATGGGCTGGGCCACCGGTCCCAGCGGTTCATGGGCCGACCCGAAGTCGTGCATGGATGCCTCGGGCAGGACGACGAGCTCGGCACCGCGGCGCCCGGCCTCCCGGACCAGGGGCGCGATGGTCTCCAGGTTGGCCACCACGTCGGTGGCGGCAGCGAACTGGACAGCAGCGGCACGCATCACGCCAGTGTGCCAGTGACCGGTGCGCGGGCACACATCCCGCTTCGTGGCCCAAGACCACGAGGTCGGGGACGACCACGAGCTGGACGTGAGTGCAAGGATCAGCTCATGACCTCTGACCAGGGCGGCGACGGGCGGTTTGCCGCGGTCGTGCTGGCCGGTGGGGGTGGCCGACGGTTGGGGGGCGTCGACAAGGCGTCGCTCGACCTGGCCGGCAGCACGCTGCTGGCCCGCACGCTGACGGCCGTGTCTGGGGCACGACCGGTCGTGGTCGTCGGCCCGCCCCGGGACCTTCCCGCCGGCGTCCTGCAGGTGCAAGAGCATCCGGCCGGTGGGGGCCCCGTGGCCGGTGTCGCAGCCGGTCTGGCCATCCTGGAGGAGACCGCCGGACTACCCGGACTCCTTGTGGTCCTGGCCTGCGACATGCCCTTCGTGGAGCAGGCTGCCGTGGCTCGACTGGTCGACGCCGTGCACGGCGCAGAAGCCGGAATCGACGGCGCCGCGTTCGTCGACGGCGACGGTCGGCGCCAGCACCTCGCCGCGGCGTACCGCACGGGAGCGTTGCGCGAGGCGCTCAATGCGGCGGGTCAGCTGAACGGGGCGGCGATGCGAGACGTCGCAAAGCGCTTGACGGTGGTCGAGATCGAGGCCGATCCTGAGACCACGCTGGACTGTGACACCTGGTCAGACGTTCGCCGGACCCGACATGTTTTGGAGGAACGATGAGCTTGTCGAGCTGGACCGAGCAGCTGTGTGATGCGCTCGGGCTCGACCTCGAGGTCGAGATCGACCCGATCCTCGACCTCGCCCGCGACGCGGCACACGGCGTCGAGCGCCCGGCTGCGCCGCTGACCACCTTCCTGGTCGGGTACGCCGCCGGCGTCCGCGGAGGATCGCAGGACGACATCGCCGACTGCATCGACATCGCCGCCGAGCTCGCGACGCCCGACGACGAGACCTAGCCGCTGCCCGGCCGCTACGCCGGCTCCGGACGCGCGAGGTCCAAGGCGAAGGCCGGCCCGTCCGGCGTGCTCACCGGGGTGAACCCGAGGCTCTCGTAGTAGGGCGCGACCATGCCGGTGGGCGTGACCACCCGCCGGAAGCCACGGTCGAGGAACAACCCGCTGCGCCGGTAGACGAACTCTCCGGGTGAGAAGTCCCGGAACCGCGGCGTCACGTAGTCGAGCTCGACCTGCGCGACACCGTCGCCCGCGTCGCGTACCAGCACCACACCGACCGTCTCGTCGCCGTGCTGGACGAGGTACGCCGTGTGGCCGGGTCCGTCCGGGACGTTGTCGAAGTCGGGGAAGAACGTCGCGATGTCGGTGCCGTGCTGGCGCAGCACGTGGCGGAGGTACGCGTCGGAGCGCCCGACCTCGAGCACCTCGTACGCCGTCGGGTCGTGCCGCTGCCTCACCAGCCGGCGGATGAAGAAGACGTTGATGCCACAGAGCACGACGTTCATCGCCACCATCGGCCACACCTCGATGAGCAGGTTGAACACCACGAGGACAACGCAGGCCACCAGGTTGAGCACCCGGAAGCGCAGGACCCGGGCCTGGAGCAGCGAGAAGATCAGCAGCGCCGAACCGGCCCAGCCCAGCATGTCCAACGCAGTCATGGCCGCATCCTCGCACCCGCGTGACGAGGCGGTGGATAGCGTGGCCCTCATGCGTGCTGTGCTGTGTCGTGAGCCGGGCGGGCCGGAGGTCCTCGAGGTGCGCGAGCTCCCCGATCCCCGGCCTGGCCCCGGCGAGGTCGTCATCGACGTCGTCGCCTCGGCGGTCAACCGGGCCGACCTCCAGCAACGTCTGGGTGTCTATCCGCCGCCGCCTGGAGCCTCCGACGTGCTGGGACTGGAGTGCTCCGGCACGGTCGGCGACATCGGCGACGGAGTCGAGCGTTGGCGGACCGGCGACCAGGTCTGCGCGCTGCTGTCCTCCGGGGGTTATGCCGACAAGGTCGTCGTCCCGGCCGGGCAGGTGCTGCCGGTCCCGTCCGGGGTCAGCGTGGTGGACGCGGCGGCCTTGCCCGAGGTGGCGTGCACGGTGTGGTCGAACGTCTTCATGGTCGCGGCCCTGCAACCCGGCGAGACCCTCCTCGTCCACGGCGGTGGTGGCGGCATCGGCACGATGGCGATCCAGCTGGCACACGCGCTGGGCGCCACAGTGGCCACGACCGTCGGCTCCGAGGACAAGGCGCGACGGGTCCGCGCGCTCGGCGCCGACCTCGCGATCAACTACCACGACCAGGACTTCGTCGAGGAGGTACGCCGCTTGGACGAGCACGGCGCCGACGTGATCCTCGACCACCTGGGGGCGAAGTACCTGGCACGCAACGTCGAGCTGCTGGCCACCGAGGGCCGCCTCGTCGTCATCGGACTGATGGGAGGGCGCAAGGCCGAGCTCGACCTCGGCTCGCTGCTGGTCAAGCGCGCAGCCGTGATCGCCACGGCACTGCGCTCCCGCCCGGCGGAAGGCAAGGCGGCAATCGTCTCCAGCGTCGAGGCGAACGTCTGGCCGCTCATCGCCGACGGGACGGTCCGTCCGATCGTCGACCAGGTGGTGCCGTTGGACCAGGTACGCCGCGCTCACGAGATCGTCGAGGCCAGCAGCCACGTCGGCAAGGTGTTGCTGATCACCTGAGCACGCGGTCCACGACCGGACAGGTCGCGGCGTCTTGCCCGACCCGTAGGCTGGGCGCCATGACGAGCGAGAACGAGACCCCGACCGAGGAGCCGCGCGTCATGATCGTCGGGCCCGACGGCATGGCGGTGGCAGGCGGCGACGACTCCGATGATGACGGCGAATCCAGCCGTTCGATCGCCGATCTGGTCGAGCAGCCCGACAAGGTGATGCGGATCGGCAGCATGATCCGGCAGCTGTTGGACGAGGTGAAGTCGGCTCCGCTCGACGTGGCCAGCCGCAACCGCCTCAGGGAGATCCACCAGGCTTCCATCAAGGAGCTCGAGCAGGGACTCGCGCCCGAGCTGGTCGAGGAGCTCGAACGGCTCAGCCTGCCCTTCGCCGAGGAGACGCCGAGCGAGTCCGAGTTGCGGATCGCCCAGGCGCAGCTCGTCGGCTGGCTCGAAGGACTGTTCCACGGGATCCAGACGGCGATCTACGCCCAGCAGATGGCCGCTCGGGCGCAGCTGGAGCAGATGCGGAAGGCCTTGCCGCCGGGCGCGACCCCGCATCCCCAGCATCCCCAGCACCCCGGAATGCCCGGACAGCAGCGTCCCGACGACCCGTCGTCGCCCGCGAACGGCATGTACCTGTAGCTGGGTGCGTCCCTCTTGCGCGGGCCGCTCCTCGGCACCCGCGCGGCCTGGCTTGCCCCAATGACCTGACCGATGCCTGGGGGGACTTGCTGGAGCCGGTGCGCGACACGCTACTTGCTTGCTCGCGGCCCGGCTGGGGGGCTTGAAGTCCGGTAGAGCCGGGGTGACGGTGAGTGGTTCGCGAGCGCCGATGCCGCCGTGGCGTTGGCGCGCGAGACGTAGACCGGCACCGTCACGCGCTAGCCGTCAGGGAACGCAGTCGCACGGGATCAACGTCGGACCCATCCAGTTCGTCCACGGTTCCGAATCCCCTGCGTGAACCCCAGGCGACGTACCCGCACCGCCCTCGGATCTGTAGCCGGCCTCCTTTCTGCTGCAGCCGGGGTGGGTGCGTCGCTGCTTGTCTCGGTCCTTGCTGGGGGTTCACCCACGCCCATCACGGCCGTCGGGTCCCGCGTCATCGACGCGACACCCGGCGCCGTGAAGGACTGGGCCGTCCGGACCCTCGAGACCAACGACAAGCCGTTCCTGCTGACCGGCATCTACACGGCCATCGCGGTCCTCGCTGCCGTCACCGGCATCGTGGCCTGGCGCAGCCGCCGGCTCGCACTCGGACTCACCACCCTGCTCGGCCTCATCGGGCTGGTGGCCGCTGCAGCTGACCGCACGACCCTGGTCTCGCCCGTCGCCAAGGTGCTTCCCGCCGTGGCGGCGTTGATCGTCAGCGTCGGGTTGCTGTGGTGGTTCACGCGCGGCTGGGACGCCAGCCCCGCCGAGGCCAACGACGCAACCTCTGCCGCTCCGATCTCGCCGGCCGCGATTCCTGCGAGCCCGGCCGTCACGAGCGCCGAGAACCCCGCACCCCCCGGCTTCGACCGACGCGCCTTCCTCGCTGTCGCCATGGTCAGCGGCGCGGTCGCCGCGACCGGCTACGGGAGCAGTGCGCTCTTCGGCAACCGGGGCGCGAGGTCCCGCGACTCGATCACGCTCCCGTCGGCTGCAGACGCCGCCCCCACCCTCACGACCGGAGCCCGCCTGGACGTCAAGGGACTCACGCCGTACCTGACTCCCAACCAGGACTTCTACCGCGTCGACACGGCCCTGTCGGTGCCGCAGGTCGATGCCGGATCCTGGTCGCTCAAGATCCACGGCCTGGTCGACAAGGAGATCGAGCTGTCCTTCCAGGACCTGCTCGACATGCCCCTGATCGAGCGCCGGATCACTGTGGCGTGCGTGTCCAACGAGATCGGCGGCCACTACGCCGGTAACGCCACCTGGCTCGGCGTGAGGACGTCGGACCTGTTCAAGCAGCTGGGGATCGACCCCGATGCCGATGCGGTCAAGTCGACCAGCGTCGACGGGATGACCATCGGTACGCCGCTCGAGGCGTTGACCGACGACCGGGACGCCATGATCGCGATCGGGATGAATGGCGAGCCGCTGCCGCTCGCACATGGCTTCCCTGCCCGGATGGTGGTTCCCGGCCTCTACGGGTACGTCTCGGCCACCAAGTGGGTCACCGACCTCGAGATCACGCGATTCGCGGACTTCGCCGCCTACTGGACCAGCCGTGGCTTCTCCGAGCAGGCGCCGATCAAGACCTTCAGCCGGATCGACGTACCGAAGTCGTTCGCGCAGCTCAGCGCCGGCAAGAACGTGGTCGCCGGGGTCGCGTGGGCCCAGCACACCGGCATCACGAAGGTCGAGGTCCGCGTCGACGACGGGGACTGGACCACAGCCCGGCTGGCCGACGAGGACAGCATCGACACCTGGCGTCAGTGGGTCTTCGAGTGGGACGCCGACGCCGGCTCGCACAACCTCGAGGTCCGCGCCACCGATGCGGATGGCAACACCCAGACTTCCCGACGGGTCCCGCCTCGACCCGACGGGGCCACCGGATGGCACAACGTGGCCGTGACCGTCACCTGACGGGCGCACCACACACACAGGACGAGGCACCCGCCCCAGAGAAGGAAGAAACCACCATGCGAATCACTCCCGCCAAGACGCTTGCCGCCTCGGCCTGCGCGATCGCCCTCATGGGCGCCGTCGGATGCTCGTCGAGCGACGACACCTCGAGCGACGCCGGCACGACCACCCAGGCACAGCAGACGTCTGACTCCCCCGCGGAGACCAGTGACCCGAGCCCCGACATGGCCGCCCAGCTCGTCGGGCCCGGCTGCTCGGCGTACGCCGACGCCGTCCCGGACGGTCCCGGATCGGTCTCCGGCATGGCCGAGGACCCGGTGGCGGTGGCTGCCAGCAACAACCCGCTGCTGACGACCCTCGTCGCCGCGGTGTCCGGCAAGGTCAACCCGAAGGTCAACCTGGTCGACACCCTGAACGGTGGTGAGTTCACCGTCTTCGCGCCGGTCGACGATGCCTTCGCCAAGATCGACAAGGCCACGCTCACGACGCTCTCCAAGCCGGCCAATGCCGACACGTTGAGCAAGATCCTGACCTACCACGTCGTGCAAGGGCAGATCGCTCCCGACGCGATCGGTGGCACCCAGACCACGGTCGAGGGTGAGGACCTGAAGGTCACCGGATCCGGCGACAACCTGCAGGTCAACGGCGCCAACATCATCTGTGGCGGCGTCACCACAGCGAACGCAACGGTCTACCTGATCGACACGGTGATGATGCCGCCGTCGCTCGGCTGACCGGTCGCTCGACACCTCGCATCGACATCCACTCCGGTGGGGGGCTGCCTTACCCGCAGCCCCTCATCGGGCCGACCTCCCGCCGACGGAGCTGAGATGACAACGCTCGCCCTCGCCACGAACGGTCGACGCCGTGCGTCGAACCCGTTCGACGCCCGTGGCACAGTTGTCCACATGCATCCCTCGACCCAGCACCGCGAGCACGGTGACCTGGGCGAGGTGATGGCGCGAGTGGCGCGCGGGGACCACACGGCCTTCGCGGAGCTCTACGACATGACGTCCCGCTCGGTCTTCGGCATCGTGCTACGGGTGCTCCGGGATCGGGCGCAGGCAGAAGAGGTCACTCAGGAGGTGTACGTCGACGCCTGGCGGCAGGCCTCACGCTTCGACGCCGGCCGTGGGTCGGCCAACGGCTGGCTCAACACGATCGCGCACCGCAAGGCCGTCGACCGGGTCCGCTCCGCCGAGCGGAGTGCGGCGCGCGACCAGCGACACTACGAGTTCGAGACCGTGCTCCCGGAGCCTGACGTGTCCGACGAGGTGGTGGCTCGCGACGACGGACGCCGGGTGCGAGACGCCCTTCGCCAGTTGCCCGAGGCGCAGCGCACCGCCTTGGAGCTGGCCTACTTCGACGGGCGATCTCAGAGCGAGGTCGCGGCGTACCTCGAGGTGCCTCTCGGCACCGTGAAGACCCGGATCAGAGACGCGATGAAGAAGCTGCGCAACCACCTTGGAGAGGAGCCGATGACATGACCCAGGACATCCATGACCTGGCACAGGCGTACGCCGTCGGCGCACTCTCACCCGCGGAGTCGGAAAGCTTCGCCGCCCACCTCGAGGGCTGCCCGGCGTGCCGGCGCGAGGTGGACGCGATGCTCGACGTGACCGCGGCGTTGTCGGACAGCGTGGCGACCGACCCGCCGCCAGCGCTGCGGGCAAGCGTGCTGGCCGAGATCGCCAGGACGCCCCAGGAGTCGGCCCCGGCTCGGCCCCCCGGTGAGGCCACCGAGGTGCCATCTGCGCGTGACCCGCAGGCGGACCGCTACGAGGCCGACCCGGATCAGGGCGGATCGACGACGGTCAGCGGTCCTGGCTCCAACGTCGTGCCTCTGCGCCGCTCGTGGGTGACCCGCGGCAGCTCGCTGCTCGCCGCGGCGTCCGTCCTGGCCGCGATCGCGTTCGGTGGCCTGTGGTACCAGACCCGCCAGGACGCCAACGAGGCGACGACGCAGGCCAACCAGCTCACCGCGCTGCTGAGCGCCGATGACGTCCGGACCGTCCCGGGTGTGTCGAAGAGCCGGGACCACACCGGCGCGATCGTGATGTCACGGCAGAAGGGGCTCGCGATCTTCGTTGCTTCCGAGCTGCCCAACCTGCCCGGCGACCAGGTCTACGAGGCGTGGACGATCGAGGGGCGCCAGGACCCGGTGCCGGCCGGGACGTTCACCCCGGATGCCTCGAAGTCCCTGCTGACCCTGCCGTCGGCGTCCTTCCAGGCCGACACGATGGCGATCACCGTCGAGCCCGCGGGCGGGTCCGACGCCCCGACGTCCGACGCCGTCGTCACCTTCGTGATGCCCCAAGCCTGATGCCCTCCCTTGCGGTTTGCCTAGTGATCTATTCCGAAGGCTTGTTATCTAGGCAAACCTGCCTTGTGGAGTGAGGGTTTGCCTTGCACACTGCGGTTCGCTCCCGGCCCCCACCTCCGGCTCCCCGCTCGCGTTCGCGTGGGCAGGCCGGCGGGACCGGCAGGCGCGGCCGGGCCGACGGAGCCGGGTCGGCACGGTGAACGCGCGGCCGTCTCGTAGACAGAGATCAGCAGACGCGACGTCGAGCCCGGTTGCCCTCGACCACGTCGTCGAACGCCTCGAAGACGTCCTCCATGGTGGGGAGCGAATCCGCCAGCCGGGTCTGCGACGTCCCCGCCTCTCGCCGTGCCCGGCGTAGGTGTCGCTTCACGGTGGACAGCGAGCAGCCGAGCCGAGCCGCGATCGCCTCCAGGGAGTCGTCGGGATGCTGGGCCCGCATCCGCAGCACGTCCTCGTGGTCGACCGGCTGCCGGGCACCCCGGGCCCCAGCGAACGAGTCGAAGTCCTCGGTCTCGACGCGGACACCGAGCAGCTTGCGGATCGCCACCCGCTCCTTCGGCGTCGTACACCCCACGTAGCCGGAGACATCCGTCTGGGCCACCGCCTTGTACAGACAGTCGGCCAGCAACGGGCAGGTCGAGCAGGACGCGCGAGCAGCCTGGACCAGCCGCTCGTACTCCTGCCAGGTCTGCTTGGGGGCGGTGGACCGCACCGGCGGCTCCTCGAGCAATGGATGCAGGTACAGCCCAATGTCGGTCGAGCACGGCGTGACCGCGCGACCGACGTCCGTCGATGACGCTCCCGGTGCGAGCTCGCCCATCCGATGACCCCCGTCATCCATCATGTATGCGTACGGACCTTGATGAAACGCACGTCGCGGACATTCATGACGCGAGGCCTCAGAACCCCTCTGGTCCGCGTTCATTGTGCCAGTGACCGCGCCGCGCGGCGACACCAGGAACTCGACCTGAGGACCGCGAGTCTCGCTCACTGGGTATGACGCCGTTGCCAGGCGGTTGGTTGCCACCGATCTCCACCGTGATGTGGCAGCAGCCGGTCTCCGCTCGCGTCACACCCTGTCGATCCTCGCGACCCCGTCGAACCAACGGGCCAGCTCGACGACGACCCCGTCGTCCTCCCAGGTCGCCGTCACCGCGTCAGCAACCTCCTTGACCGCGTTCGGCGCCTGACCCATGGCTACGCCGCGACCGGCCCACTGCAGCATCTCCACGTCGTTGCGCCCGTCGCCGATCGCCAGCACCTCCGACCGATCGACACCGAGCTCGCGGGCCACGTCGGCCAGCGCGGACGCCTTGGACACGCCCTCGGGGGCCAGGTCGAGCCACGCGGTGTAGCCGACGTAGTAGTTCGTGCCGTGCAGGCCCATGTCTCCGGCCAGCGCGACGAAGTCCTCGACCGACGAGGACGGATCCCGGATGATCACCCGGCTGACGGGTTCTCGGATGAGCTCGTCAACCGACTCCAGCCAGAGCTCGCCGTTGATCTCCCCCACCGGGAAGTGCCGGTTGGCTCGGTAACCGCGCCCGATCACCTCGACCGCCACCAGGGCCTCCGGGACCCGGCTGAGCACGGCACGGACCGCTGGCCCCGGGTCGAACGTGGTGGCCGAGCGCACCGTCGCCGGCGCATAGGTGAACGTCACCGCACCGTTGCTCGCCACCGCGTGCCCATCGGGCAGACCGAACTCCTCGATCACCGGGGTGATCCCGAAGACCGAGCGCCCCGTCGACAGGACGACGTGCGCTCCCGAGTCGATCACGGCATGCACGGCCTTGACGACAGCCGGCCGGGTGCTCCCGTCGAAGTCGACCAACGTGCCGTCGATGTCCAGCGCCACGAGCCGGGGGGTCACCCCGACACCTCAGCTCGCGGACTCACGCGATGGGCTCGAGGGTCGTACGCCCTTGCAGGTAAGGCGAAAGCGCCTCTGGCACCCGGACAGACCCGTCCGCCTGCTGGTGTGTCTCCAACAGCGCCACGATGGTCCGGGCCATGGACACCAACGTGCCGTTCAGGGTGGCCAACGGCTTGATGCCGTCGGGGAACCTGCCCCGGATGTTCAGTCGGCGCGCCTGAAACTCGGTGCAGTTGGACGTGGACGTCAGCTCGCGGTAGCGCCCTTGGGTCGGGATCCAGACCTCGCAGTCGAACTTGCGCTGGGCAGAGAGGCCGAGGTCTCCCGCGGCGGTGTCGATGACGCGGTACGGAAGCTCGAGCTTGTCGAACCACTCCTTCTCCCAACCGAGCAGCCTGTCGTGCTCCTTGAAGGACTCCTCGAGCGTCGTGTAGGTGAACATCTCGACCTTGTCGAACCAGTGCACCCGGAAGATCCCACGGGTGTCCTTGCCGTAGGAGCCTGCCTCCTTGCGGTAGCAGGGGCTGAAGGCGACGTAACGGCGAGGCAACGTCTCGGCATCGAGGATCTCGTCGGAGTGGTACGCCGCCAGCGGGACCTCGGACGTGCCGACGAGGTAGAGGTCCTCCTCGGGCAGGTGGTAGACATCGGCCGCCGCCTGGCCCAGGAACCCCGTCCCCTCCATCGCCCGCGGCTTGACCAGCGCCGGCGGGATCATCGTGGTGAATCCCGCCCCCCGCGCCTGGTCCATCGCCATGTTGATGAGCGCGAACTCGAGATCGGCTCCGACCCCCGTCAGGTAGTAGAAGCGGGCTCCGGACACCTTCGCTCCGCGCTCGATGTCGATCGCGCCGAGCCGCTTGCCGAGCTCGACATGATCGAGCGGCTCGAAGCCCTCTGCCTCGAAGTCGCGGGGCACGCCGACGTGCTCCAGCACGACGTAGTCGTCCTCGCCCCCAGCCGGCGCCTCGGGCGCGGCGAGGTTCGGCATCTGTGCCATCGCCGTGTCGAAAGCCTCGGCCGCCTCGGCCTGCGCCATCTCGGCCGCCTTGACGCGCTGCGACAGCTCCTTGGTCTGTGAGAGCAGCGCGACCTTCTCGTCGCCGCTTGCCTGGGCGACCTGCTTGCCCATCGTCTTCTGCTCGGCGCGCATCCTCTCGAAGTCGGCGATGGCGGACCGCCGGGCCTCGTCGCGCGCCAGGATCTCGTCGACCAGATCGGGCGAGGCGCCGCGCCGCCGTTGTGCCTCGCGGGCGAGCTCGGGGTCTTGGCGGAGCACACGCAGATCAATCACAGGTTCAGGGTATCGAGCCGACCGGATCGACCTCACCTTGTTTCCCGAGGCGGCCAGAAGTGATGTGGCGGGGTGCCGGCGCGCTTCGCTGCTTTGGCGCCGAGCACGGCCCATCGGCATACTTGGCGGCTGACCCCTTCCACCGGCCCACCAGGCCGCCCTTCGAATCCGAGAAGACCCTGTGACCGATTCGCACGCCGAGCGGCGCGCTGCGCTGTTCGCGGCGGCGCTGGCCCTGCCGTTCGCGCTGCTCACGTTTCTGGTCGTGGTGAGCTGGGGTCCGCTGATGTCCTTCGACCGGGACGTCGTGAACTCCTGGCACGGAGCAGTCGAGGGCAACGCCTGGGGTGGGTTCTTCAACTGGCTCGCGGTGGCCAGCCAGCCCTGGACCGGACGGGTCGTGCTGGGGGCGATCGCGATCTACCTGGCCGTACGCCGGGAGCTGCTCAAGGCCGTGTGGATCGTGGCGGTTCTGGCGCTCACCGCTCCGGCCTGGTTCGTCGTCAAGCACCTCGTCACGCGTCCACGTCCGGACGTGCCGGCGCAGATCGGCGGGTGGTCGTTCCCGTCCGGCCATGCGACCGAGATCGCCGCTGCGACGGGCCTGCTGATCATCCTGACCGTCCAGCGCGTACGCCGACGCCGCCTCCGGCTGGTGCTGGTGACGGTCTGGGTGGCGTTGGCGGTCCTCGTCGGGCTCGACCGGATCTTCGTGGGAGCGCACAACCCGAGCGACGTCGTGGCGGGCTGGCTGCTGGGGACCCTCGTGGTGTTCGTGGTCTCGGCAGCCTTCGGCATGATCGCCATCGAGGCAGAGCGCGACCGTCCTGCCGAGCGGCCGCTCTCATCCATGCCCGAGCATTTCCGCACCCTCGCCATCGTCCTGAACCCGATCAAGATCATCGATGCCGACGCCTTCAGGACGAAGGTCGGGCTGGCAGCCCGGGCGGCCGGGTGGGACGAACCGCTGTGGTTCGAGACGACCGTCGACGACGCCGGAGCCTCGATGGCGCGGGCCGCGGTCGCCGCGGGTGCCGACATGGTGGTGGCCGCCGGTGGCGACGGCACGGTCCGCGTCGTGTGCGCCGAGATGGCAGGCACCGGCATCCCCGTCGGGGTGATCCCGGCGGGGACCGGCAACCTGCTGGCGCGCAACCTGACGATCCCGCTGACCCAGGACGAGGCGATCGAGACCGTGCTCCGCGGTCAGGACCGAGCCATCGACGTGGTCTCGATCGAGGGCGACCATCTCGACCGGACGCGCTTTCTGGTGATGGCCGGGCTTGGCCTGGACGCCGCGATCATGGACGGTGCTCCGGACGCCCTCAAGGCGAGGATCGGCTGGCCGGCGTACGTGCTGGCCGGTGCCCGCCACCTGCGCTACCCCGCCGTCCGTGTGGACATCAGCGTGGACGGGGCGGAACCCGTACGGCGGCGTGCCCGGACCGTCGTGATCGGCAACGTCGGGTTTCTGCAGGCGGGCATCCCACTGCTGCCCGACGCGCTGATCGACGACGGGCAGCTCGACATCGTGGTGGTCGCCCCACGGCGGCTGTTCGGATGGGTCTCGCTGGCCCTGCGGATCTTCAGCCGGGGCAGGCGTACCGATGACCGGCTGGACCGCTTCACCGGCCGCTCGGTCGTCCTCACCACCGCGCACCCCGCACCCCGCCAGCTCGACGGCGACACCGTGGGGCCGGGGACGGAGCTGCGGGCCCACATCGAGCCCGGTCTCCTGCTGGTGCGCGTGCCCCGCTGACCGAGCCTCGGTGTCGGTTTCGACCAGCCGACACGGGGCCCGCCCGCGCGGCTTCGCCGCTGCGCACCGCCGATCGACTTAGGCTCGGGCATGCCCTTGTCAGAGACGTTGCTGAGCTGGCTGGTGCTGGCCGCGCTCGCCGTGGCTGCGCTGGCACTGTTGCTGGCCATCGTGGCGTTGCGACGCTCGGGCGGACGACGCTCGGGCGCCCCCCGTCCGATCAAGCGCAAGGCGCTGCCCCGCCCGCGCGGCAAGACCACCCCTCTGTCGTCCGACGAGGTGTCGCAGGAGATCCACCGACTGCGCCGCGACGTCTCGACGACGCTGCGCCACATGGCGGTCGTCCGCTACGACGCTTTCGGTGACATGGGCGGCCACCTGTCATGGTCGATGGCGCTGCTCGACGACGGTGGCGACGGCGTCGTGCTCACGTCCATCCACGGTCGTAGCGACTCCCGCACCTACGCCAAGAACATCTCCTCGTGGTCCGCCAACCAGCAGCTCTCCCCCGAGGAGGAAGAGGCGATCGGGTTCGCCCGCTCCGAGGCCTGACCGGATGCTGACCGACCGTCGAGTCGGCAGGTAGCTTACGAGCGAAGGCGAGCCAGCCACGCCGCAGCGTCGGAGAAGTCGGAGTCCGACGTACCGGTCGAGACCGCGGTGACCGAACCGTCGGCACGCGGGTAGGAACCGAGGAAGCGGACGTCGGCACACGTCCGTCGCAGCCCCATCAACGCCTCCCCGACGCGGGCATCGGCCACGTGCCCCTCGGCGTCGAGGGAGAAGCAGTACTTGCCCAACGCTGACCCGGTGGGCCGCGACTCGATGCGCGTCAGGTCGACCCCACGGGCCGCGAACTGCTCGAGCAGCTCGAGCAGGGCCCCGGGGTGGTTGTCGTGGATGAACGCCACGATCGACGTCTTGTCGGCTCCGGTCCGCGCCGGAGGTGTCCCGGGCCGTGACACCAGCACGAAGCGCGTCACCGCACCGGCCCGGTCGGCGATGGCCGTCGCCAACGTCGCGAGCCGGTAGGTCTGGGCCGCGATCGGCGCGGAGATCGCCGCGTCGTACGGCGAGTCCGGCACAGCCACCATCGCCGCGGCGTGCGCGGTCGAGGCCTCGAGCACGACCTCCGCATCCGGCAGGTGCGTGGCCAGCCAGCGCCGACACTGGGCCTCGGCGTGCGGATGGGTGGCGACCTTCTTGACGTCTTCTGGCTTCGTGCCCGGCTTGGCCAGCAGCGCGAACTGCACGTCGACGTGCATCTCGCGGGTGATCATCAGCGGGTCCCCGGTGGAGAGCTCGTCGATGGTCGCGGCGACGCCGCCCTCCACGGAGTTCTCGATCGGCACCACCGCACCGTCGGCTTCGGACGCACGGACGGCGTCGAGCGCGGCGGTCACCGAGGCACAGGGCAACAGCTCCGCCTTGGCGGCGGCCGGGAGGGAACGCAGGGCCGCCTCCGTGAACGTCCCCTCGGGGCCGAGGTAGGCGTAGCGGGCAGGCGGGACACCAGGCATGCCTCCACTGTAGGGAGGCTAGATTCTCGGCATGACCAACTCCCCCGATGTGGACGCCTCCGCGCCGGGCCTCCAGCCGCCCCACGAACCCTCACTCGACCTGGGGTACGCCCGTCTCGACGTCGACCGCGCGCACCGCACCGGCGATCCCGAGGTCGTTTACGGAGCCGGGAAGACGCCTGAGCAGGTGGTGGACCTCCTCACCCGGCTGCACACCGCGCACCCTGACCGCTGCATCCTGGCCACCAGGCTGAGCAGCGATGCGATCACGGCTGTTCGGGAGGGGATCCCCGCGGCCGTGGTCGACGAGGTGGCACGTGGGGTGTCGTACGGCGACCTGCCGACCCCGAGAGGCACCGTCGTGATCGTGTCGGCCGGCACCTCGGACGCGCCGGTGGTCCGTGAGGCGGCGTTGACCACGCGGGTCTTCGGCTCGGAGCCGATCATCATCAACGACGTCGGCGTGGCCGGGCTGCACCGGGTGCTCGGCGTACGCGACGAGCTGGAGGCCGCAGACTGCCTGATCGTCGTCGCCGGCATGGAGGGCGCGCTGCCGTCCGTGGTCGGAGGACTAACCGGAACACCCCTGGTCGCTATCCCCTCTTCGGTTGGATATGGCGCATCTTTCGGCGGACTGGCCGCGCTGCTTGCGATGCTGAACTCCTGCGCCCCCGGGGTCGCCGTCGTCAACATCGACAACGGCTTCGGTGCTGGTGTGTTCGCCGCCCGCGTTGCCCGCAACGCCGCACCGAGAGGAACCCACCCGTGATCGGTTGGATCGACGCATCATCAGGAGCATCGGGCGACATGCTGCTCGGCGCCTTGCTGGACGCCGGTGCGGATGAGGACTTCATGCGCCGCTCGATCATGGCGGTGGCGCCGGAGCGGACGACGCTCTCCCTGGTCCGCGTGCAGCGCGGCACGCTGTGGGGCAACCACGCCTTGGTCGAGGTATCGGAGTCCAACACCCGCCGCGGGTTGCGCGACGTCATCGGCCTGATCACTGCCGCCGTGCTCCAGCCCGAGGTGAAGCGGCACGCCATCGAGGTGTTCAGCCGACTCGGCGCCGCTGAGGCAGCGGTCCACGGCGTCAGCGTCAACGAGGTGCACTTCCACGAGGTCGGCGCGCTCGATGCGATCGCCGACATCGTCGGTGTCTGTGCCGGCTTCGTCAGTCTCGGGCTGTCCGAGCTGCACTGCTCGCCCGTGGCCGTCGGATCGGGCACGGTCTCGACCAGCCACGGTGAGATGAGCGTCCCGCCGCCGGCCGTCGTCAACCTGCTGCGCGGTGTGCCGACGTACGCCGGCCCGACCCCCACCGAGCTGTGCACGCCTACCGGCGCTGCCCTGCTCGCCCACTGGGTCACGACCTGGGGCAGCCAGCCGATGATGACCGTCGACCAGATCGGGACGGGCTGCGGTACCAAGGACTTCAGCAGCCATGCCAACGTGATCCGGATGTTCATCGGCGTGCCGCACGTGGCGAGCCTTTCGCAGGCCGTGCTCTACGAGACCAACGTCGACGACCTGGACCCGCGGCTGTGGCCGGAGATTCTGCAACGACTGCTGGACTGCGGCGCCTCCGATGCCTGGCTCACCCCGATCCTGATGAAGAAGGGCCGTCCGGCCTACACGCTGTCGGTGCTCCTCAAGGCGGCTGCTGCGGCAGACGTGCGCAACGTCATCTTCGCGGAGACCTCCGCGATCGGGCTGCGCGAGCTGTACGTCGGCAAGCACGCGCTGGACCGTCAGATGGAGAAGGTCGAGGTGGACGGACGCTCGATCGCCGTGAAGATCGCACTGTCCGAGGGCCGCGTGGTCAATGTCCAGCCGGAGTACGAGGACGTCGTCGCGGCGGCGAAGTCGCTGGACCGGCCGATGAAATCCGTGATGGCCGACGCCGTCGCCGCGGCTGCGGAGTTCTGGCAGCACTGAGCCGTCGCTAGACTCTCGGTCGATCTCGTCGTCGACCGTTGGGCACCCTATGGACTGGCACCTGCTGTTGGTCAGTTTTGCCCTGATCTTCCCGGTGGAGCTGCCGGACAAGACCTTCGTGGCTGCCCTGGTCCTGTCGACCCGGTACCGGCCGTTGGCAGTCTGGATCGGTGTCGGGCTCGCGTTCGGTGTGCAGTGCCTCGTCGCGGTCAGTGCGGGGCACGCCGTCTCCTTCCTTCCCGAGTGGGTCGTCCACGGGCTGAGCACCGCGATGTTCCTCGTCGGGGCGATCATCCTGTTCCGGCAGGCACCCAAGGCCGACGCCGACGAGAAGGAGCAAGAGTCCGAGTTCGCGAAGAAGGCGGCCCAGGACCAGGTCGGCTGGCATGCGGTCCTGACCTCGTTCCTGGTGCTGTTTGCGGCGGAGTGGGGTGACCTCTCCCAGATCCTGACGCTCAACCTGGTGGCGAAGTACGGCTCACCGGTGTCGGTGTTCTTCGGATCGTGGGCGGCGCTGCTGGCGGTGTCGGGACTTGCCGTCGTCGGCGGCCGGGTGCTGCTGCGCTACATGCGGTTGTCGCTGCTCCACTACATCGCCGGGAGCGTGTGCCTGGTCTTCGTCGCCCTCGGCGTCTACCAACTCGCCTCCGCCTGAGGCGGATAGGCTCGGGTGCATGACGAGCCCCCCCACCACGCTGGGCGCCGACAGCGAAGTCGGTCGCCTCCGTACGGTCATGCTGCACCGCCCCGGACCGGAGCTGGCCAGGTTGACACCGCGCAACAACGACAGCCTGCTCTTCGACGGCATCCCCTGGGTCAGCCGGGCGCAGGAGGAGCACGACGCCTTCGCCGAGGCGCTGCGCGACCGTGACGTCGAGGTCCTCTACCTGATCCAGCTCCTCGTCGAGGCCCTGGACGACCCGGAGGCGCGCGAGCAGGCGATCAGCCAGGTGACCGCGAGCCTGCATCTCGGCGACACGCTGCGCGCCTACCTGTCGGGCTGGCTTCAGCAGCTGTCGGCGCAGGAGCTCGCCGCAGCGATCACGGCAGGAGTCCGCAACGACGAGGTGCGTGGCGGCTTCGGGCTCGTCACCAGCCTGCTCGCCCATGACGACTTCCTGCTCGACCCGCTCCCCAACCTGCTGTTCACCCGCGACTCGTCGGTCTGGCTGAAGGACCGGGTCGCCGTGACGAGCCTGGCCATGCCGGCCCGCTCCCGGGAGACCCAGCTGACCGAGCTGATCTACATGTACCACCCGCGGTTCGCGGGCACGGTCCGCATCCATGGCTGGCAGGCCGAGCACGTCGAGGGCGGTGACGTACTCCTGCTCGGACCTGGCGTGATCGCGGTCGGTGTCGGCGAGCGCACGACCCCGGCGGGCGCTGAGCGGTTTGCCCGACGGGCGTTCGCCGACGGGCTCGCCCACACCGTGCTCGCCGTCCCGATCGCGCAGGAGCGCGCGACGATGCACCTCGACACGGTGTGCACGATGGTCGACGTCGACTCGATCGTGATGTACCCCAACGTCGCGGACACGTTGTCCGCCCACGCGGTGACCTGCCTGCGAGCCGCATGACGACGAGGCGCTGATCGAGCTGGCCGTCGCGGACGCCGAGCCGTTCCTGGTGGCCGCTGCCAAGGCGATGGGGATCGATACCTTGCGGCAGATCGACACCGGTCTCGACCCGGTCACCGCCGAGCGTGAGCAGTGGGACGACGGCAACAACACCTTGGCGATCGCACCGCGAGTCGCTGTCGCGTACGAACGCAACATCGAGACCAACGCGCGGTTGCGTGAGTCCGGGATCGATGTCGTGGCCATCTCCGGTTCCGAGCTCGGGTCCGGACGGGGCGGCCCGCGCTGCATGTCGTGCCCCATCACCCGCGACCCGCTCTGACCACTGTTGTCGGGCAAGATGCTGCGGGATCTCGTGGCCACTAAGACTGTCGGTGGTCGCGGGTAGCGTGCCCGCATGGCTATCGCGCGCTACCCAAGCTTTGTCCTCGACTGTCCCGACCCGGGCGCCCTCGCGACGTTCTACGGTGCGCTGCTGGACTGGAAGGTCCAGGCTGAGCCCGACTGGGCGGAGATCCGCTCGGAGGAAGGCCAGTGCATCTGCTTCCAACCGGTCGCGGACTACTCGCCGCCGGACTGGCCGGGCCAGCACGTCCCCCAGCAGATGCATCTCGACGTGATGGTCGACGACCTCGACACCGCCGAGGCAGCTGTGCTCGGACTGGGCGCGACCAAGCACGAGCATCAGCCCGGCACCTCGTTCCGGGTGTTCCTCGACCCGGCGGGCCACCCGTTCTGTCTCTGCGTCAGCTGACGCAGAGACCCTGACGACCGGAGCCGCGTTGGGCTCAACCGGTGATCGTGCGGGTGTAGAGGTAGCTCCTGCTGGCGGGTTCGAATCCGATGCTGCGGTAGAGACGTCCAGGCACCGGGTAGGCGTCGTCACCTCGCGGACACACAACGGCCGTGGTGGCGCCGGCGTCGCGAAATGCCTGCAGCAGCGCCAGGTTCACCGCCGCAGACAGCCCGCGCCGCCGGTACTCCGGCACGCAGCCGACCGGTTCGACGAGTCCGACCGAGTTGACCCCGTCCAACCAGCCGAGCGCGGACGCGACGAACTCGCCGTCCGGCGACACGACCACGAGATCGAGGTCACCGCGATAAGGCCACGCGCTCATCACCCTCCCGTACGCCGCCGGGGTCATCGACGAGGCGAACTCCGACCACGACCGGCGGTGCACCTCGGCGCGCGCCGCCACGTCTGATGCCCCGACGTCGCGAATCGCGAAGCCCGGTGGGAGGACCGGCGTCGGCACGTCGTCGAGCGGCCGCACGTGGTTGACGAAGAACGGGCCCTCGGGCTGGCGCGCGTAGCCGTGCTGCTCGAGAGCGGCGATCCGGGCGTCATCCTGCTCCATGACCATGCAGGCAGCGTCGGTACCCGACAGCACGCTCTCGCACCAGCTGACCACCTCGACCGCGAGCTCGGGGTGGGCTGGGTCGCACACGAACTCGAAATAGTCCGGGAGCTCCGCCCACCCCCAGGCGTGGACGACCCCGTCCATCTCCCACAGCGACGTGCGAGAGCGATCCTCGGACCCGGGCACGGAGTACCTGCCCCACGCGATGTCCCCGACATGGGGACGGCTGTGCGGATGCCACAGCCGCTGCGCGAGGTGCTGCATGGCGCGCAGGTCGCCTGGAGCCCCGTAGTCGCGTCGCAGCATGGGCACACTGTAGAGGTCGGGCCTGCGCAATCCGGACATGGAGAACCCGGCCGTTACTGACGGGGGATACAGCAACGACCGGGTGTACTTGAAGCATAAAGCGTGTCGAACCTCTACACAACCCGAAGACACGCATCCGTGATGTGGATCTCAAGTCCGGTCTAGACCGTTTGTTTTCCTATCCATGTGCCCTTGTTTTGTTGCGTGTTGCGGCACTCACTACAACAAGACCGCCGATCAGCGGATCGTGATCTGCCGGTTCGCCAGCCCGTTGCGAGCCGAGCGTTCGGCACCACTGAGCGGCGCGTTGTCGGCAAGCGCATCACCGAGTCGCGCGGCGAAGGCCGCAGCCGGTTCCTCCAAGGCATCCGCCCCGGTTCCGACGGCCAGGTCCCACACCGGCACCAGCAGCCCGTGCGCTCGGAACGAGCCGACGAGCCGGGAGTCCTCCACCAGTCGGTCCGCGTCCGCTGCATGCAACCGAGCGAGCGCAGTGAGCAACGCCTCCTCGTCGTACGGCATCACCCAGCGCAGGTGCTCCTTGGCACCGACCGAGGTCCAGTAGGCGGCGTCGACCGACGTCAGGCGGGTGGTCGGGTCGATGGACGAGTTCAGTTGCTCCAGCGTCGCAGCCACGCCGGCCTGGTCCTCCTCCGTGCCGTCGAACCAGAAATCGAAGCCCTCGAGGACCTCGACGACGAATTCCCCGTCGGCATCGACGACGTCCTGGAGCCGCGGCCCGGACCTGCTCAGCTCCGGCATGACCACCGTCGTACCGGGTTCGCCGTCCAGCCCGCGGTGCAGCGCCTCGGCGAAGTCGCGGCTCGGGTCGCCGGACTGGTGCGTGACCTGCAGCGCGACCCAGACCTCCCCGTCGGGCCGGATCTGGGCTGGGGCGATGCCTGGGAGGACGGTCACCACCGACACGGTCGCGCAACTTGGCCGCGTCGTCGAACGCGTCGTCGAGCAGGGGGAGCCGCGCCCTGGCCGCGGGGACGAACTCGCGCATCGCCACCCAGTCGCATTCGGCCGGGAGCCCTTCGAACGTCCGGACCACATAGACATCCTGCGCCACCAGCACCGCCGTGGCAGGCCTTGTAGCGCTTGCCCGAGCCGCATGGACAGGGCTGGCGGGGTCCGACCGCGGCGGGTGAACCCGAGTCGGTCGAGTCGGCCCGCGGTGGCGGCGTTGACTTGTTGCGAGCCTTCTTGCCCATGCGACAACCCTTCCGGTCGGCCGGTGCGCGGCGGCCTGGGGCCAGGCCTGAGGTACCGACGCTCAGTCTGTCGCACGGGCGGGTACGCCGGGAGAGGGGGATCCGGCGCACCGCCGAGCGCGCGCTGGGTGTCAGCTCAGAGAAAGCACGCCGAAGACCGTGTTGCCCGCCTGGCTCTCCTGCACGCCCCAGTCGTGCGTGAGGGTCCGGACGATCGAGAGGCCGCGACCGCCGATCGACATCGGTGGCGCGTGCAGCAAGGTCGGCAGCGTGGCGGAGCCGCCGTCCACGACACCGATCCGGACAGACCCATCGTCGACGACCAGGTGGACCCGCAGGGTGCCGTCAGGAAGGGGTCGGGCATGGCGCAACGCGTTGCCCAGCAGCTCACTCACGACGAGCCGGGCGTCCTCGATCACGGTCCCGCCCACGTGCGCCTGGCTCAGCGCGGCGGTGATCCGGGCTCGGGCAGCCCGCACGGCCGAGGTGGCGAACGGCACACTCCACGATCCGCCCGCGCCCTCCGGCGTCGACGAGTCGAGGACGACCTCGCCCTCGGTCCCCGCAACCCATCCGCTCGATGTCACGCCACCACTGTGACCATGGCGGCCCGGGTTCGCAAGCGACACCCCACGGATAGGTCAGGCCGGACGTTCCTGGAGCAATCGCAGCGTGGTCGCCGGCTTGTCGGTGATGATGGCGTCGACACCGAGGGCGGCGCACAGCTCGACGTCCTCAGGATGGTTCACAGTCCAGACGTGCACCTGGCTTCCCGCACGGTGCACCTTGGCGACGTACTCCGGGTGGGACCGGATGATCTCGATCGAAGGACCGGCCACACTGGCGCCGAGTGGCAGCGAACCGTCGCGGAACCTCAGCGGCACGCGATCCATCAGGTAGACGGTCTGCAACGTGGGCGCCAGCTCCAGGGTGCGGCGCAGGCTCATCCAGGAGAAGCTCATCACCCGGACCGGTGACGCGACGCCGCGGCGAGGCCGGGCCCAGCCGTACCGGTCCAACAGCTCCACGAGGCGTCGCTCGACGAGGCCGGCGAAGCGGGTCGGGTGCTTGGTCTCGATCGCCACCTCGACATGGCGGTCATAGTCGCGGACGGTGTCCAGCAGCCGCTCCAAGGTGAGGATGGACCGATCGGCGACACCGCGCTGGTCCGCTTCGTCGAACTCGTCGTCGAGGTCCTGCCAGGGGTGCTTCCAGCTCGACCAGTCCAGCGACTCCAGCTGCTCCAGCTGAAGCGTGGACACAGCGCCCTGACCGTTGCTGGTGCGCTCGATCCTGCGGTCGTGCATGCACACCAGGTGGCCGTCGGCAGTCAGGCGCACATCGCACTCGAGAGCCTCCGCTCCCTCGTCGATCGCCTGCACGTAGGCCGCGAGCGTGTGCTCGGCCTTCAGGTCGCTCGAGCCTCGGTGGGCCACGACCTGAGGCGGTGACGTGTTCGGGGACCACGCAATCGCCTTGCGCTTGCGAAGTCGTATACCGCGGAGGCCGTCACGGCCCCTGCCCGTCGTCACACGACAATCGTGACACGCGGCCAGCATCCACGCGAACGACTACACCGGATCACTCACGGCGAGTCGCGGCCGGTCGGTCCGCGGCCGGTCGGGTCACCAACCCGCTGGGTGGCCGTACGGGGCCGGTCCTGGCGTTCGCGAGTCGCGTGGCCCACGCACGGCAACCAGCCCGACGAGCAGTCCGATCGCGATGAGCAGGAAGCCACCACCGGTCAACAGCGTCGCTACGACCCCGCGGTCGCCCTGGGCGGCTTGGTCTGCTCCTCCGGAGATCTGGCTGGACAGGAACAGCCCGACCAGGACGAGCAGCACGCCCAGACCGGAGGCGATCAACCCGCCGAGGTCGACTGCTCCACCTGCTGTTCGACCGTTGACGAGACGGGTCACCCAGAAGGCGAGCGCGACGACTACCAGGAGGCCTGCCACGACGAGCAGGACGGTGTCGAGGTTGTCACTGGACCGGGCGTCACTGCTGCTGACTGTCTTGCCGTCGGAGAAGTCGGCGAAGATGCCGCGACGTGCCGTGAACGCCCACACCGCGTACACCAGGGCGAGCAGTGCTGCGACGGCCAGAGCGGCGATCGCGCCGAGACCGCCCGTGTCGCGGCGGGCGCCGCTGTCCTGGCCCTGGGTCGTCACCGGCCAGGTCGCGGTCGGTGACGGCTGGCTGCCGGGTCCGTAGCCCGGGGACTGTCCGTAGCCAGGTGCTTGGCCGTACGACGGTGGTGGGCCGTACGAGGGAGGTTGGCCGTACGCAGGCGGCGGGCTTCCGGGCGTCTGCTGCCCTGACGGCTGGCTCGGACCGCGATGCTGCTCGGAGCCTGCCGGGGGCGTCGGCCCCGGATAGCTCGACGGTGCGGGCTGGTGAGGAGCCCCCTGCTGCGGTGTCGGCTGGTGCGGTGCGCCCTGCTGGCGGGATTGCTGCGGAGCGGAGCCGGGGGGCGCCGACGCGACCGGCAGACCGCAACGTGCACAGGCCGTGATACCGGGCTGGTTCTGCAGCCCACAGCGAGGACATTGCATGACAGGCTTCCCCTCGTTCGAGATCGTCGGCAGTCCACGATCGCATCGGACGTGCAGAGCGTACCGACGAGGAGCAGTCCAGGCCCAGCGTCGCCGCGCTCTCGTTTGTCGCGGCCGCCGCGAGCCCGGTCTCGTCGATGCGGGTGTCGCGTCAGTCGCGTTGTGTGCGGAGGAACTGCCCGAAGTGCGGCACCGTGAAACGGACCACGCCGCGCTCCTCGGCGAACACCAGGCCCTTCTTGATCAGACCGTCGCGTGCCGGCGAGAGCGACGACGGCTTGCGGCCCAGCCGGGCGGCGACGTCTGCGGTCGAGACCGGCCCGTCGTCGGTCTCCACGCCGAGGTCGGCCATCGCCCGCATGTAGTCGCGCTCGGCCGGGGTGGCCCGCTCGAAGCGTGCCCCGAAGAACCCGACCGCGAGCTCGCCCTCGGCCAGCGGGGAGGCCTCCTTGACGTCGGTGGCGGTGATCGGTGAGGCAGGCGCACACTCCCACGCGACCTTGCCGTAGGCCTGGACGAAGTAGGGGTAGCCGTCGGTGAGGTGGTAGAGCGCGTCGAGGGCGTCGTCGTCGTAGCCCACGCCCTCCGTCGACGCCGGGATGAGCAGCGCCCGATCGGCTTCTGCCCGGGGCAGCCGGTCGACGGTGCGGTAGTGGAAGAGCCGTTCGGCGTACGACTTGGAGGTGGCGAGGGCCACCGGCAGGTGCGGCAGCCCGGCACCGACGATGATCAGCGGGGCGCCTTGCTGGCTGATCTCGTGGCATGCGGCGCACAGCGCTGACAGCTCCTCCGAGGAGATGTCCTGCATCTCGTCGACGAAGACCGCGACGCCGACGCCAACGTCGCGGGCGAGCTCGGCCACGTCGGAGAACAGCTCGGTCAGGTCGAGCTCGAGGTCGCCGGAGTCGGCACGGCCCTTGGTCGCGGGCACGTCCATGGGTGGGGTCCAACGGTGTCCCTTGCGGTCGGCGAGGCCCGTGCGTTGCGCGAACGCCTTGACGACCCCGGTGACGGCGTCCACCCGGTCCGGGTCACGGTGTCGATGGCCGATGTCGCGCACGGCCGCGTGCACCGCCTGTGCGATCGGGATCCGGATGCTCTGGTCCGGCCGGGCCTCGAGCTTGCCGGTCCCCCAGAAGCGTTGCACGGCCAGGCTGCGCAAGGCGTTGAGCAGGACGGTCTTGCCGACTCCGCGGAGCCCGGAGAGCACCAGCGAACGCTCCGGACGACCGCTCGCCACCCGTTCGAGGGTGATCTCGAACTGCCGCAGCTCGCGGTCCCGGCCAGCCAGCTCGGGCGGGCGTTGCCCCGCCCCGGGCGCGTACGGGTTGCGAATCGGGTCCACGCTAGGACTGTATGGCGCCGTCTAGCGATTTCCGTAGATTGACGTATGGAGGGCTAGCGCGTGTCGCTGAGGTGCGGCGACGCTCTCAACCACCAGCGTCGACCGTGCATGGTGCTGGTGAGATAGCCGATCGCCAGCAGTGCAGCACCGCTCAGACCAGCGTGGCGTCGCCTGGTCCGTCACAGGCCAGCGGCCGTCCAGCACGAACCCACGCCACCAGTCCACCAGCGAGGTTGACCGCGTCGATGCCTTGGGCCTGGAGGTAGGCCGCCGCCTGCGCCGAACGGGCGCCCGATCTGCACACCACCAACACCTGATCCTCCGGCGGCAGCTCGGTCGTCCGAGCCGGTACCTGCATCAACGGGATGTGCAGCGACCCCTCGATGTGCCCGGGACGCCACTCCCCGTCCTCGCGTACATCGAGCACGGTCAACGCCTCCGGAAGCTCGAGGGGAACACCGGAGACGTCCACCTCGGGAATCGGCTGGCTCATGGCTCCAGCCTGACACGCCGCTTCGGGCCCCGCGCTGGCTGGGTGCTGTCGCAGCGGACCTCGGAGATCCGCCGATTGCTGAATCATCTCGTGGCGCATTACTCGCGGAAGGATTGACGTTGTGCTGTCCTGGCGGGATCCGAGGCGCGTCCAACCGCCCAGAAGGGGATGCGGCAACGAGCGTGCGCTTCTTCATCGCTTCAGACGATCCCGAATGCCGATCGTCGATCGACACGGCAGATAATGTCGGGCATGGCTGTCGGGGTCGTCGTGCTGAACGGTGGGTCGAGTTCGGGCAAGACGAGCATCGGGCGGTGTCTGCAGGAGTTGCTGCCTCGCCCGTGGCTCCTGCTGGGCGTGGACGATCTCATCGACGTCGCGCCGTCGTCGTTGGTCTCCTACGGGCCACAAGGGGAGGTCGTCTTCGGCGACCAGTGGCGTGCGCTGGAGGCCGCGTGGTCGCGGGGAATCGCCGCGATGGCACGAGCCGGCGCTGGAGTGATCATCGACGACGTCTTCCTTGACGGCGCGGTTTCGCAACAGCGGACCAGCGACTACCTCGAGGGGCTGGAGGTGCTGTGGGTCGGTGTCCATTGCGCCCCAGAGGTGGCGGCAGCTCGAGAGCGGGCGCGAGGGGACCGGCCGGCTGGGATGGCAGTTGGGCAGGCGGAAGCGGTTCACCGCGGTGTCACCTACGACCTTGTGGTGGACAGCAGCTCCGCCTCACCCAAGGAATGCGCCTGCCTCATCGCGGCACGGGTGACCTGACCCCGCTTGCGGTACTGCTGCTCGACGTCCCGCGACCCAGGTGCCTCGAACCGCCGCGAGTGCGTCAGCCGCGGCGCGCACACCGCACGCGACAATGAGGGCATGATGCACGGCTCCCAAGACACCGTCGCGTTCCGGCTCTGGCCGCCGGTCGCGATCGGCGGGCCACTGCTCGTCTCCTGGCTGGCCACGCTGATCTGGGGTGACCCTGTGGACCTCGGCGGGTGGCGGGTTCCGCTCGGCTGGGCCCTGGTGCTGTTGTTCATCGGGTGGAACGGCTGGTCACTGTGGCTGTTCGGTCGGCACGAGACCGGGCTGCTGCCAGGGCAGGCGACGCACACGCTCATCGAGGAGGGTCCCTACCGGCTCTCCCGCAACCCGTTGTACGTCGGCCTCCTCGCGCTCTACCTCGGGCTGGCCTTGTTGGCACCCACGTTCTGGGGGGTCGTGCTGTTCCCGGCCGCGGTACTGCTCGTCCTCTGGGGCGCGATCCGCCCCGAGGAGCGATTCCTGCACGACCGCTTCGGTGCGCCGTACCACGACTACAAGCAGCGGGTGCGTCGCTGGCTGTGACCGGAGTCTTTCCGCCGCATGTGGACCGATGTGCGGTGTCGATGGACGTACGTGCCTCAGGTCTCGTGTGGCGCCTCTGACACGGTGAGGTCGAGCCACCGCGCCAGCTCCGTGAGCTTGAGCTCGACAGTGGAGCGCAGGTCGTCGTCGAACGGCTCGTCTTCGTGGACCGCGTGCACGAGCAGTACGCCCGCCTCGTGGTCGGCTGTTGCGTCGACCTTGCCGATCAGCCGGTCACCGTGCAGGACGGGCAGGGCGTAGTAGCCCCAGCGGCGCTTCTCCTTGGGCTTGTACATCTCCAGCGTGTAGTCGAAGCGGAGCAGGTCGGTCATCCGTTTGCGATCGTGCAGCAGGACGTCGAAGGGGGCGAGCAGCTCGGTGCGGTCAGGCGCGGGACGGTCGAGCGCCTCCAACGCGGCGGGATCGACGCGCCACCTTCCTCGTACACCCTCGACCACCACCGGCTCACCGGCCTCACCGGCCCCGACCGGTTCCCCCTGCTGGTAGACCGCCCCGGCGCGGGCCAGACCGAAGGCGCGCAGGCGGCGGCGGTCGAGCTCGGCCTCGGCTTCGGCCAGCGGGGGGACTGGTTCGTCGGGGTAGACGCGCTCGGCGAGGTCGTAGATGCGTTCACGGTTCTCACGACCCGCGACCGCCACTTCGCCGCGCTGCACGAGTTGGGCGACCAGCATGCGGGTGTTCTTCCCGTCGTTCCAACCCGACGATCGCCAGGGGCGCACGCAGGTGTCGGGTAGCGAGCCGATCGGCAGCGGTCCTTCTTGACGCAGTCGCTCCAGCACGTCCAGGCGACACCCTTCATTGGCCTCCATCCAGTCGCTCAGCTGGTGGTGCCACTCCTTCCAGGGCCCCGGGGTCGGCCAGGCGGCCATCTCGGCCCGGTACAGGGCGACGTCGTCGATGGAGCGCAACTGACCGGCGACCTCGACGACCTGCTGCGAGGCGATCGCGTCGTCGAGATCGCCGCGCCGGTGGTCGTTCCGGAGTCTGCTGAAGAGGACCAGCTCCGCGGCCGGCGCCACCGCACGGGTCTGGTCGAGGGGGAGCATCGTGAGCCGCCGCGCAGCGTCGAGCAGGTCGTCCGGACGGTCGTCGGCCAACAGAGCGGCCTGGACGGCGATCCGCTGTGCCTGGTGTTGTGTCAGGTGGTGAGTCGCCTGCGTGGTCACGACATGACGATCTCACGCAGGGCCGTCAGGTGACCGGCTCGCCCTCGCTCAGGGAAGGTGAACGTACCTGCCGAACTCGGCCGCCCGAAGTGACCTCAGACCCGCAGGGCAACGATCGCGGTCATGCGCTCTGGACAGTTCTGCGGCTCATCTGGATGTTCCCACCAGGACGGCTGGCCCGAGTGCCGGTATCCGGAAGTCGGCCTGGCACAAGGAAGCTCGGACGGCGTTACCGCCGTGACCCTGCTGGCCGCAATCACCGGGTGACCGGACTGCAGGCGCGGGAAGGCTGCGGGTGTCCCGTGGTCAGCTGACAAGCGTGGTCAGGTAGTAGCAGTCGACCTGAGCCGTTCCCCCGTAACCCTCCGGCAGATACGGGGCCGGTCCCGTGATGTCCAGCGGCGTCCAGACGTCCTCATTCTGAAGTCGGTCGACCACGGCTTGGCACCCGCGCGTACGCCAGAGGTCCTCGCGCTGCGTCGCGACCACGAGTCCACCTGGCCGGACCAATCTCGCGAACTCTCGCCAGACCGCCTCGACCTCAGGCAGGTAGGTCATCACCCCCACACAGACCACTGCGTCGACGCTGTCATCGTCGAGAGGGAGTCGCTGCTGGAGGTCCGCGTGCTCGACCGAGTCATACGCTCCGCGCTGCCGAGCGATCTCGATGGACGCCTGCGAGATGTCCAGCCCCAGGATCTGTCCCGCGAATCCTCGTGCACGGAGCGCTCCACCGACGAGTCCGGTGCCGCATCCGACGTCGAGGACCGAGGCCGCCTCGGGATGGCGGGTGACGACAGTCTCCGCCACCACCTGCGGAGCTTGGTAGGACCACGCACCCAGGTCGTCGTCGTAGCCCTTCGCCCACGCGTCGTACCGCTCGGCGACCTCTTGAGGATCGCTCGTGCCCTGGTGCAACCAATCGCCAATGCGGCCAGCGTCGGGAACCATCGCACCAGCGTCTCACGCAACATCATCGCGGTGCGTCCCGGTTGCGCGCCGAGTGCGCAGCTTGGTTACAGGGGTGCTCGCGTTCCTCGGGGGTAGTCGGTGGACCGCTGGGCCGAGGGGCTTCCTGGTGTTGGGTCCAGGCGTTAGCCTTCGGCCGTGCAGCGATGGTCGGCTATCGTGCCGCCGTTGCCACGGCAGGCTTGGGTCGTGCTCGGTGGGGACGCCTTGTCGGCCGTGGGCAGCGGCCTCACCCTGCCGTTCCTGCTGGTCTACCTGAGCCGGATTCGCGACATCGATCTCGTCACCTCCGGGCTGGCCGTGTCTACGGTCGCGCTGGCCGGCTTCGCCGGCAACCCGTTCGGGGGCTGGTTGACCGACCGGCTGGGATCCAAACGGTCCCTGGCGTGCGGCCTCACTTTGGCTGCGGCAGGCGCTTTCTGCATCGCCGGTGTGCGCTCGCCGTGGCAGGCCTTCGCCGCGGTGTCGGTGGCCGGGTTCGGAGCCGCGATCGTCGTGCCCTCTCAAGACTCGTTGCTCGCCGTCGTGGTGGAGCCGCCGGATCGGTCGGCGGTCTTCGCGGTCCGCAACGCGACCCTGAACGCCGGATACGGTATCGGCGCGATCGTCGCCTCCCTCATCGCCGACCTGACGTCGTCGGTGAGTTTTGTGCTCCTGTACGTCCTGGATGGCTTGACCTTTCTCGCGTTCATCCCGGTCCTCTGGCTGCTGCTGCCTGGCGCTGGGGTGCGACCTGCCACAGTGCGACGACGAGGTCAGGGCGAGCCGACCTCTGGGTACGCGGTCGTGCTCCGGGACCGCACGTTCCTGCGCACCTGGGTGCTCATCGCGTTGCTGGTGGCCGCTGGGTTCTCCCAGACGCTGGCAGCGTTCCCCGTTTTCGCGACGGGCGATGGCGGCATCAGCGCGGCAGCCCTCAGCATCGCTTTCGCCATCAACACGGTGGTCGTCGTCCTCGGGCAGCTCCCCGTGCTGCGGCTGATGGAGGGCCACCGGCGTACGACGGGCATCGTCGTGGCATGCGTGCTCTGGGGCACAGCCTGGTCAGTGACCTTCCTCGCGGGGCACTTCAACGGAGTGGCTGCGGTCGCCGGCTTCTGCTTGGCCCTGGGGGTGTTCGGCATCGGTGAGACGTTCTTGGCGCCGAGCCAGGCTGCGCTGGTCAACGACCTCGCGCCCGACCACCTGCGCGGCCGCTACAACGGGCTCTACACACTGGCCTGGACCACGGGCTTGCTGGTCGGCCCCGCCGTTGCCGCGAGCGTTCTCGCCGCCGGGAGGGCAGGGACGTTGTTCGCCGGACTGGTCGTCGCCTGTGGCATCGCGGCGCTGGGGGCTCTGCGCCTGCGTAGCCACCTGCCGGTGGGCACCGACCTGGTGTCGATGCAGACGGGCGGCCGCCGGACATAGCCGCGGGGGTGACACTCAGCCTCCCTCGACGAGTTCGGCCACGGCCGCGCGCTCGATCCAGTCGGCGTACTCAGCACGCGTCCAGCCGTGTTCGCGGACGAGCGTGCGATGAACGGCGGGGTCCATGAGCACCAGGGCTGCGGCCACGGCGCGCTCGGTGGTCAGTCCCGGTCGCAGGCCATCGACGTCCGTGAGGCGCCCCACGATGAACTCTGCGCCCCGGAGCCGGTTGCGTTCGGACACGGCATGCACCTCGGCGGCCTCCGGATCGGCGTCCGCAGCCACGACGAGCACGGCGGCCAGTGGCGCCGCCCGCTCCTCCAGCTCAGCGACGAACTGTGCCCACTGGGCGAGAAGCTCGCGGGGATCCGTCAGCTGTTCAAGGTCCGCGATGACCCGGCGTGCCGACAGCGGAACCGGTTCGTCGTCACCCACCAACGCCCAGTCCAGGGCGAGCCTCAGCAGCGCCGCCTTGCCACCGACCGAGGTGAACACGGTCTTGCGGCTGACGCCGGCACGAGCGGCCACGGCGTCGATCGTCGTGCGGGACCACCCGAGCTCGACGAAGAGATCACGGGCGGCGCTGACCACGGCTCGTCGAGTCACCCGTGCCTGATCTGCCCGGAGGGGCGAACGATAGGGACGCCGAGTTTGAGGCATCTTGACAACCGCTTCGTTTGGGGTGACTCTCAATGTAATCAAGTTATTACGAGTGTACTGGAGGGGACACGGTCATGAGAACACTGATCGTGGGATCGGGCCCGACGGGTCTCATGCTCGGCGCCGCCCTCGCCCGGCGCGGCCACCAGGTCACGTCGGTGGACCGGGACCCCGGCCCGACGAGCGACGCCTGGATCCGTCGCGGCGTCATGCAGTTCGAGCACGCGCACGGCTTCCGGCCCCAGGTGCCCATGGCGCTCCAGGCGGAATGGCCAGAGGCCCTCCACAGCTGGCGGAGCCTGGGCGCCCAGCCAGTGGAGGCGCCGAACTCCGCCGGATCTCCCCAGCTGGTGGGGATGCTCTCGCGTCGATCGACCTTCGAGCGGGCCCTTCGCCATGCGGCAGAGGACCGGGCCGGCCTCGTCTTGCGCTCGGGACACGTCGACGGATTCGTCGTCGACCGCGGACAGGTCATCGGGGCCCGGGTCGACGGGTCCGTCATCGAGGCCGACCTCGTCGTGGACGCCTCAGGTCGAGCCGGGCGCGTGGGCAGATCCAGCGACCGAAGCAGCGAGTCGGAACTCGACGGCGACTGCGGCCTGGCGTACGTCGACCGCACCTACCGGTTGAACCCGGGAGCGGAGCCCGGGCCGATGGTGAGCCCGATTGCCTACACGGCCGACTTCGACGGCTACCAGTGCCTGGTCTTCCTGCACGAGGCCGGCCACTTCTCGGTGGTGCTGGTGCGGCCCACTGCGGACGCCGCACTCAAGGCACTGCGGTTCGAGGACGCGTTCGAGGCGGCCTGCCGAGCCATCCCGGCCCTCGCGGAGTGGACCCAACCGGAGCGTGCGCAGCCCACCTCGTCGGTCCTTGTCGGTGGGGCGCTGCGCAACGTGTACCGGCGACAAGTCGGCACACCGGGACTGGTCGCCGTGGGCGACTCGGTGGCGACCACGACCCCGACCCGGGGGCGCGGGATCGCGATGGCCTGCCTTCAGGTCACTGCACTGGTCGCGCTCCTCGACGAGGGCGCCGACCCAACTACCGTGGCCGAACCGTTCGGCGCCTGGTGCGACGACGCCATCGAACCGTGGGTGGCCGACCACATCGCGATCGATGGCGGCATGGTCAGACGCTGGCAGGGTGAAGACCTCGACCTGAGCATCCCTCTCACCTCCGACCTCATCGCCGCCGCCGTCGAAGCCGACCCCCGGATCGGTCAGTACGCCGGAGGCTACTTCGCGATGACCGCGCTGCCCCAGACGCTGCAGCCGGCAGAGCCACTGGCCCGGGCGGTCTACCAGAACGGCTGGCGACCGTCCTACGCACCCGGTCCGACGCGGGACGAACTGGTGGACGTCATCCGGGCAGCCGTGCCCGCCGCTCGACCGTGACCACCAAGGCGCCGCAAGAGCGACCAGGGGCATCGCATCTGAGGTGTCACGCGTCTCCGCATCCTGAGCGCAGGCCCTACGACCTGTGGAGCGCTCTGAGGACGGCGTCGAAAGACCACCAGCGCGGCACGCTCCCGAGCGACGCGATGAGTCCGAGGCCCGTGTCGGGTCTGTACTTGTGACACTGCCCGGAGGAGGAGCCCATGAACAAAGTCATCGCATCCATCACGACATCGGTCGACGGGTATGTCACCGGGCCCGACGACGGGCCGGAGCAGGGCCTTGGCCAGGGTGGCGAACGTCTGCACTACTGGGTGATGGGTGGCCCGTGGACATACGACGGTGGCCATGACTTCGCCATGCACGGCCCCGACAAAGAGTTCTACGACGACCTCGTCTCGACGTTGGCCTCCGGGGTTGTCGGCCGCGGCATGTACGACGCGGCCGGTGCGTGGGGCGGGACCAACCCGTTTCCCGGGCCTCTGTTCGTGCTGACCCACCGCACCGAGGACCAGCCGGCGGCCGCAAGTGGCTTCCGGTTCGTCGGGGACCTCGACACAGCTCTCACCGGGGCGGCCGAAGCGGCCGGGGACGGCGACGTCGCCATCGGCGGCGGTGCCGACGTCATCCGCCAGGCCTTGGCACTGGGCAAGGTCGACGAACTGGTGATCTCGACGGCTCCGGTGATCCTCGGTGCGGGCAAGCGGCTGTTCGACGGGTTCGGTCAGGATGTGGATCTCGACGTGGTCAAGGTCTACAGCTCGCCGTACGCCACCCACGTGCGCTACACGGTCAAGAAGTAGCCACGATCAGTACGCCGAAGCCGGGTCCGGCGACGCCGTCACGACGGACTCGAGTTGGTCCTCGAAACCTTACAAGGGCAGGCGCCGCCCGCACCCCGTCCATCGGACGAAACCTGGAGCCGTTCGGCCAGACCCGGGAGTAGAATTTGGTCTGCCATCACAAAGGAGACCACCGTGCTCTATGCAAGGTGTGCTTACTGCGGCTACACCGCCGCGCTGAACTGTTCTGGCTCGTTCATGCCGCATCCGACGATGCTGGTCTCGTTGACCAACATGGGCCCGACGTGCCCCATGTGCGGCCCGCTCCCTCCCGTCTTCACGTGCCCTAACTTCCACAGCCAGTACCTCTACGTCCCCGGCATCAGTCCGATGCCGCAGCAGGGCGCGACGTACGCCCCCGTTGTGCAGGCACAGCCCGGTGCCTCATCTGGCAGTCTCAAGTCGGCGTTCGCCGACGCCCTGGGCAAGGCTGCGACTGAGGTCGGCAAGGGCGCCGCCCAGGCGATGTTCGGGCAGTACCAATGATTGACCTGCTGAAAGTCGGGTTCGACGAATGCGTCTCGACAGCTGCGATCGCGGATGGCCTGCATCGTCACGCGAAGGACACGCCGACGGAGGATGTCGAGACACTCGCGGCCGTGCTCGAACCGTACCTCCGCTCAGTGCCGGACGCGCTCGCAACGGCGCTCGACATGTCGCGGAACCCGCGATGCGGCCGGGCGGTCTCCTTCGCCACCGGGACGATCCTTGCCTACGTCTTCGACGAGGAGGACCTGCTCCCCGAGGCCACCTTCGGCATTGTCGGGATGCTCGACGACGCGTACCTCGTCCACGCGTTCGTCGGTGCGCTGAGGCGGATGTATCCCTACGCTGAGTCCTCGAGCGTCGCGTACGCCACGCCCGAGATCCATGCGTCCGAGATCGTGTCCTCCCTGCTCCCGGAGGGGGTGGCCGAATCTCTGCTCCGGACGTGCGACAGCACGATCCAGGTGGCGCAGGCGCTCTTCCCGGCGGGGCCGGGCACGGGTTCGGGCGGTCTTGCTGTCGAGACTGTCGAGCCGGAGATCCGAGTCGCGGCGGCCGTCGCCGCCAACACGTCGGCAGCGCCCACCTGAGCCGGGCACGCGTTCGCCGTTGGCACTGACGCCGCGACCCACCGCCGGTGGTACGACGCCCCGAGGGTCGGCGTGCGGGGACAGGTCGACCACGCTGGGGTCGATACCGCTCTCAGGGTGCAATGGGGGTCATTCCTGATCGAGAACCACGGCCGCCATACCTATCGTCGGCGGCATGACGACCGAAGGGGTGACCCGGACCGCATCGACCCCAGGCTTCAGGCTGTCGCGGCAGGCCCGCAAGGGCGTCCTCGCCGTGCACATCGCGTGCGGCGTGGGCTGGATGGGCGCGGATGTCCTGCTCGGGGTCCTGGTCCTCGCCGGCCGGCTGTCCGATGACGGCAACACCGTGGCTGCGGCGTACACGGCGATCCGGCTGGTTGTCCCACCGGTCGTGCCGGTACTCGCCACCGGCATGCTCATCACCGGAGTGCTGCTCGGCCTGGGCACGCGGTGGGGCCTCGTCCAGTGGTGGTGGGTTGTCGTGAAGCTGACCATCGGGATCGTGCTGACGGCGCTCGTCTTCGTCGCATTGGTGCCTAGCGCGTTGAGCATCCCGGACGGTCTCACCGGCACCGCCGATCACATCCGGGACCTGCTTGGCCGAACCGGTCAGGACTTGATGTTCCCGCCGTTCGTATCGTTTGCTGCGCTGGGCTTTGCGCTGGTCCTATCGGTGTACAAGCCGTGGAGCAAGACCCGCTGGGGTCGCAAGGGAAGCCCCACCGATGCGCCGTCCCAGGCTGACGCCTCGTTGGTCGGCCGGCCACGATGAGCCGGTCGATGCGGCTCGGATGTCTGGGAGCAAGCGGTGTCTTGGAGGAGCGCTGAAACGGTCCCCCTCGGCGCGCGAGCGTCGCTCGCCGGATTCGATAGACCTCAGCGTTGGGTCTGGTAGATCCGCCGCACGACGTCCTCGATGTCTGGCTCCTCGATGGAGAGGTCGCGCACCTCGGCGCGGGTGGCGACCGCGGCCAGCACGTCCGCGGCCGTGGTGTGGGCCGCGTCGAAGGCCAGCCGCTGCCGCAGGCCGTCGGCCTCGCTGCCCACATGGGTCGTGTGCGGAACCTCGGTGAGGTCAGCCGTCGGCTCGACCAGGTCGACCACCAGCAGCCGTTGGGCCCCGACCGTCGCCGCCAGGCCGGGCAGCGTGCCGTCGTAGACGAGATGGCCGTGGTCCACCACCAGCACGCGGTCGCAGAGCCGCTCGATGTCACCCATGTCGTGGGTGGTGAGCAGCAGGGTGGTGCCGTGCGTCGCGCGTTCGTGGATCAGGAACTCGCGCAGCCGCGCCTTCGACAGCACGTCGAGCCCGATCGTCGGCTCGTCCAGGATCAGCAGGGCGGGCTCGTGCAGCAGAGCAGCCGCGATCTCCGCGCGCATCCGTTGGCCCAGTGACAGCTGCCGCACCGGCGTCTCCAGCGTCTCGCCCATCTCGAGCTGAGCAACCAGCTCATCGGTCCGGGCCCTGCCGCGTGCGGGATCGAGCTGATGGATGGCGGCCAGGATGGAGAACGACTCTGCCAGCGGCAGGTCCCACCACAGCTGGGAACGCTGGCCGAAGACCACGCCGATCTTGCGGGCCAGCTCGCGTCGCTGTCCCACCGGCTCCAGCCCGCAGGTGCGAACCGTGCCGGAGGTCGGCACGAGGATGCCGCTGAGCATCTTGATCGTGGTGGACTTCCCCGCCCCGTTGGCGCCGATGTAGCCGACGGACTCACCGGCCTGGACCGACCACGACATCTCATCGACCGCGGCGATCGTGTGCCGCGTCCTGCGACGGCCGTCGCCCTTGCGGCGTACGACGAACTCGCGGGTCAGCTGCTCGAGCTCGATGATCGCGGTGCTCATCCGCCACCCCCTTGGTAGTGCCGAGAACCCCATCGCCACAGCAGCAACGCCATCGCCCACGACCACGCGGCCGCGACCGGCAGCAACCAGGCCAGCCACGACGGCAGCAGGTCCGGCCCCGGGAGCCCGAGCACCCACAACGTCGGCAGGTACGCCGTGAACGTCACCGGCACCAGGAAGCCGAAGACCACCTTCAGCGGGGTGGGAAAGATGGCCGCCGGCTGCGATGCGGCGTAGGAGCCGCCGTAGGTGAACGTGTTGGTGAGCTCGGCCCCGTTGATCAAGAAGAACTGCACCGAGGCGGCCGCGACGAAGCAGGCCGCAAAAATCAGCGTGCCGAACACGACCGCCACGAGAAGGACAGCGACGACGTCGAGGCCCCAGGCGATGTCGTTGATCGCCAGGCCGACGCCCAAGGTCACCAGGCCGACGGTCATCCTGGCCAGTCGCCGCAGCGAGAACTCGCTGGTCAACAGCTGCGCGAGCACCGGCTGCGGTCGTAGGAAGAACGCGTCCAGCGTCCCGGCCCGGACGTAGGTCGGCAAGGTGTCGACATGCCCGACCACCATGTCGGCGATCGACCACGACAGGTTCGAGAGCCCGAACAGCAGCAGCATCGCGTGGAAGTCCAGGCCGCCCAGCACCCCGATGTTGTGGAAGATCACGAACAGCTCGCCGAACTCCGTGAGCCCGACCAGCAGCGAGCCGACGATGTCCAGGGCGAAGCCCGCCGGATAGGCACGCTGCGCCCGGATGCGCGAGGCGATGACAGCGCGGTACGGCGCGAACCAACCTCCTGGGCGGGTGACCCTGGTGGCCTCGAGAACCTCAGCCATGGTCAGCCACCCTGGACCACCAACCGCTGCCGACCGGCGCTCGTCAACGCCCGGCCGACCAGGCAGGTCACCGCCAGCCAGAAGACCTGCATCCCCACGACAGCGAGCGCGTCCAGCCCGGTGACCTTCCCGGAGATCACGTCGACCGGCGACTGCAGGATGGAGGGGAAGGGCGTCGCGTACGCGAGGCTGTGCAGCCAGCCGGGGAAGAGCGCGACGGGCACGTACAGCCCAGCCAGGAAGGTGCTCGTCACCATGTAGAGCGCGCGGACTCCCCGGGTGTCGAGCAGCCAGAAGCCGACGACGTTGACCGCGTAGCGGCAGTAGAAGGAGATGGTCACCCCGATCACGATGCTCACCAGCCCCATCGCGTAGGGCAGCGCCGTGGTGGGCATCACCAGCCCGAACGTCAGGGCGCCGACCACGACGCTGGGGACACCGCGCGGGATCATGCTGTACGCCGCTCGGCCCAGGTCCTCGGCCAGGTGCCAGGTCTGGACGTCGACCGGGCGGGTGAAGTCGATCGCCACGTCTCCGGTGCGGATCCGGTCGCCGATCTCCGCGGCGCCGTTCATCTGGATGGCGCCGAGCAGGCCCTGGCTCAGCCACACGTACGCGCTGATCGTCCCCGCCGAGTAGCCTGCCAGCTCACCGCCGGCGCTCTCCACCGCGGCGAACAGGATCGCGCTGCGGATGAACCCGAAGACCACGTTGGTGGCGAGGCCGGCGAACATCGCCAGCCGGTACGCCGTCTGGCGCCGGAACCCTGCGACGAACAGCTGCCCATAGGTCTGCAGGTCCGCGCGCACAATCGCAAGAGCCTAGTCCGCCTCGTCCCCTGGGTCTAACTGAATCGCCCGCCCCGCGACCCCCTACTTGAGCAGGCGGGACAGGCGCCGGTCGGCCAACGGTTTGCCGCCGGTCTGGCAGGTGGGGCAGTACTGCAAGGACGAGTCAGCGAAGGCCACCTCGCGGACGGTGTCGCCGCAGACGGGGCACGGCTGACCGGTGCGGGCGTGGACGCGCAGCCCCGACTTCTTCTCCTTCTTCAGCTCCGAGGCAGCTAGGCCGTCGGAACGTTCGATCGCCTCGCGCAACGTGTCGCCGATCGCGGCGTACAAGCGCTGCTGGTCCTCGGCCGGCATCGCGGCGGGTTTGAACGGCGACATCTTCGCGACGTGCAGGATCTCGTCGGAGTACGCGTTGCCGATGCCGGCGATGATCGACTGGTCCCGCAGGACGCCCTTGATCTGCGCCCGTCCGGCGGACTGGAGGATCTCGGCCAGTCGCTCGGGGGTGAACGCGTCCGACAACGGGTCCGGCCCGAGGCGGGCCACGCCGGGGACATCGGCCGGGTGCTTGACGACGTACATGGACAGGGCTTTCTTGGTGCCAGCCTCGGTGAAGTCGAGGCCGGACTCGTCGTCGAGGACCAGCCGGGCCGCCAGCGGGCTCTTGCCGGGTCGCGGCGGCGTTGCCGGAACCTGCTCCTTCCACCGGATCCAGCCACCGCGGGCCAGGTGGACGATCAGATGCAGATCGTCGACGGCGATGTCGAGGAACTTGCCCTGTCGGGTGACCCCGCCGACGAAGAGGCCTTGCAGCGCACTGACCGGCGGGTCGTACGTCTTGAGTGCGGAGAAGGCCACGATGTCCAGGCGGGCCACCGCTCTGCCGTCGAGGCGGGCCGCCAGGTCGTGGGCGAGAGCATGGACCTCAGGGAGTTCAGGCACGCCCCCAGTCTGCCGCGTCCCCGGCGACGAATCCGGTGATTTGCTTGCTGGCCGGGCAGGGGGACGGGCATAGTGAAGGCCATGCGTGAGGTGGCGCGGCACCAGGGCGAGGTCTTCCTTGACGCCCGCGGCAACGGTCGCGCGATGCGGTTGACCTGGCACCACGAGGCCGACCTGGTCGTGCTGTCGCTGTGGCGAGCTGACACGTGTGCAGGCACGTTCCGGCTGGCCAAGGAAGACGTCAACGAGTTCATCGATGCCCTGATCGAGGGTGTCCGGGATGCGCCGGGGGTCCAGGTGGCATCGCCCGGGAGTCACCGCGCTGACCGGCCCGCCGAGCGCGTCGAGCCGCATGAACCGGTCGAGACCGGCCAGACGAGCTTTCCAGAGCTGAGCGAGCCGGCAGATCCCGTGTCGTTCACCGAGTGGGCGTTCGACGACCGCGCCAACGCCAGCTGATCGCTGCGACCCACCCGCGGCGTCAGTCGTCCGCCTGCGGAGCCTCCCGCCACATCTCCGGCAACGGGACGTCGAGGGCCTCGACGCAACATCGCGAGGTAGTCCTTGCGGCGTACCTCGATCACACCCAGGCTCATCAGGTGCGGAGTCGACCACTGCACGTCCACCAGGCGGTGCGGGTTGCCGTCGTCGAGGAGGCCGATCAGGCTCATCAGCGCCACCTTGGAGGCGTCTCGCTCGGCGTAGAACATCGACTCCCCGGCGAAGAGCCCCCCGATCGCGACGCCGTACAGACCTCCCGCGAGCAGCCCGTCGCGCCAGACCTCGATCGAGTGCGCCCAACCCAACCGGTGCAAGGTGGCGTACGACGCAGCGATCCGTTCGTCGATCCAGCCGCCGGGCCGCTCGGGGTCGGCACAGCGGTTCACGACCTCCTCGAACGCCGTGTCGACGGTGACGTCGAAGCGCTTGGCCGACTGTCGCAGCGAGCGTGACACCCGGAGACCGTCCATGGGGAGCACCCCGCGACGGACCGGCGACCACCACGACATACCGTCGAACTCGCTCATCGGCATCGGGAAGAGGCCCGACCGGTACGCCGCCAGCACGGTGCCCGGTTCGAGGTCGGCTCCGACGGCGACGATGTCGTCCTCCGCCTCGGTCACGTCGGGGAAGACCCAGGTCGTCAAGGGCGGCTCAGTGGGCATGGGTGACCTGGCCGTACGCCGTCATCTTGCCGATTCTGCCCCGAAACGATGCTGTTGGCTCGGCAGGTCACCGTCCGCCCGTCAGCTGCGGGTCAACTCCCGGTCAGCTGCCGGACTTGCGGCGGAACTCGCGGCGGGCATGGTCGTTGTGCGCCTCGCCGACACCCTGGTTGCGAGCACGGGGCACCGGGGTGTCGTGCGCGGCGGCCTTCTTGCGCTCCAACGCCTCACGGAACCTCTTGTGCTGCTCGTCTTCCTCGGGCGTGGGCTTGGACGAGTCCGGCATCGCAACCTCCTGACGGGCGGAGCGGACAAAGTGGAAACAGGCGTCTGCTCGGGTCCACTCAAGCAAACCAGGCCGCCAGACACCAGGGATTTGTCCCTCGTCAGCCGACCGGGCCGCCACCGCCTAGGCTCGACGCATGGCGAAGAAGAGCTTGACAGCCCGGTTGGCCGGACCGGTCGCGACTCGGGCGGCTCCGGGACTGGCCGCGAACTTCGTCCGGCAGGCCTTCGACCGAGCCGTCGACGGCATCGGTCCACTGAGGAGCGCCGCCGCCTCGGCCGACCACCAGCTGGCCGCCCACAACGGCGACGTCGACAAGACGGTCCGGGCTCTGGTGGACTCGCACGTCCGCTTGGCCGGGCTCCAGGGCTTCGTGACCAACCTCGGCGGGCTGGTCACGATGGCGATCACGATCCCGGCCAACATCTCCGGGCTCGCCCTGCTGCAGTGTCACCTGGTCGCCGGGATCGCCCACCTGCGCGGCTACGACCTCGAAGACCCGCGTGTGCGCAATGCGGTGCTCGCGTGCCTGGTCGGTGAGGACGGGGTGAAGGCGCTGGTCAAGCGCAAGAAGCTGCCCAGTACGCCGATGGCGATCGCGACCGCCCCGCAGCACGACCCGGACCTGGACCGCCGGGTCGCCACCGAAGTGGCCGGAGAGCTGATCGCCCGGGTCGCCGGCAAGAAGACGATCTCGATGATCGCGCGACGCACCCCCGTGCTCGGCGGCGGCGTCGGAGCAGTGACGGACGGCTTCGCGACCTACGAGATCGGGCGGTACGCCGCCAAGCAGCTCAAACCTCGCCGCTGACCCTCTGACCGCCATGAGGGAGTTTGCCTAGCCGCTTGGGGTTTGGGTTTGCCAGCCGCTTGGGGTTTGCCAGCCGCTTGGGGTTTGCCTAGAAATCAAGCCGGAAGGCTTGATTTCTAGGCAAACCTGCCTTGCAAACGGGGGATCTGCCTTGCAGACCTTGGAGTTGGGACCGCCGACTACGCCGCCCGCTGGCCATGCTTCCGGCGTACGCCGGTTGACCACGTCACGTCGGGGCCGGGCGCCGGGCGCCGCTCGCGCCAGGACAGGCCACCCGAGCCGGAACCCGAGTCCCGACCACGCCTCCGACGTACGCCGGCTGACCGCTTCTCGCCGGCGGGGCCAACCGAGACCTGACCGCCAAAGCAACGAGCTCGCGCCAGGACGGGCCACCCGACCCGGAACCCACCAGCCCCCAACATCCACGACGCCGCTACGCCAGGGCAGCGACCACCCGGGAGGCGGGCGATTTGCCGATCTGTTCGCCCATCCAGACCGACGTGGCGACGAGCGCCTCCAGATCCACACCGGTCTCGATGCCGAGCCCGGTGAGCTGCCAGACGAGGTCTTCGGTGGCGAGGTTGCCGGTGGCGCTCTCGGCATACGGGCAACCGCCGAGGCCACCGGCCGACGCGTCGAAGGTGGTGACGCCGAGCCGCAGCGCGGTCAGCGCGTTGGACAGCGCCTGGCCGTACGTGTCGTGGAAGTGCATGGCCAGGTGGTCAAGACCGAGTCCCGCCCCGACGAAACCACCGAGCAGCGCCTGGACGTGACCAGGGGTACCGACGCCGATGGTGTCCCCGAGAGAGAGCTCGTCGCAGCCGAGGTCGAACAGCCGGCGTCCTACGCCGACCACCTGCTCGACGGGTACGTCGCCCTCCCACGGGTCTCCGAAGCACATCGAGACGTAGCCGCGTACCCGCAGGCCTGCATCGCGGGCGCGCGACACCACGGGCTCGAACATCGTGAACTGCTCGTCGAGGCTCCGGTTGAGGTTGCGCTGCGCGAACGTCTCGGTGGCTGACCCGAAGATCGCGATCTCGCGGACACCTGTGTCCAGCGCCCGGTCCAGACCGCGCTCGTTGGGCACCAGCACGGGCATCCGCGGCGCTGACGTCAGGTCGAGCGCATCGATGAGCTGCTCGGCGTCGGCGAGCTGCGGCACCCACCGCGGATGCACGAAGCTGGTGACCTCGACGTTCTGCAGCCCGGAAGCGACCAGCCGACGAATGAACTCCGCCTTGATCTCGACCGGGACGATGGCAGCCTCGTTCTGCAAGCCGTCCCGCGGCCCGACCTCGTAGATCGTGACGCGCGCGGGCAGGGCAGAGTCCGCGACGACTTGGGGCGTCCGCTTCACCCGGCGACCTCCGCGTGTGGTTCGACGACGAACAACCGTGCGCCGAGGTCGACCTGGCCACCGGCGGCGACAGCCACCTCGGACACCACGCCGTCGAACGGCGCCTTGAGCGCGAGCTCCATCTTCATCGCCTCCATCACCCCCAGGGTGTCACCGGCAACCACGGCTGCACCGGTGGCCACCGCCACGGAGAGCACCGTCCCTGGCATCGGCGCGGTCACGGCACCGTCCCCGGCCGCCGTTCCGCTCCCGGGCCCGAAGGCGTCCGGACGGCTGAACACGTGCGTCTGGCCTCGATAGGCCACCGCGACGTCGTGCTCCCCGACGAGGACATGACCTTCCTGCACGACACCATCCACCTCCAGACGCAGCACCGGGCTCGTCCTCGCAGCACGTCCAGCAGCACGTCCCAGCCGTCGCCACGACTCCGGCGGGCAGGGCCCGGACGTCCACCGAGGCCGTCGGTCCCGTGATCGAACCGGCGGCGACATCGACGCGGAGGACCTTGGTCGCCGCCTCACCTGAGGTCGCCGCATCGGTGAGCTCGATCGGCACCGGGGCGTGGGGTCCTCCCGAACGCCATCCGTCCCCGACACCGAACGGGTGCGTGGCGTCGGCGTCCTCGCTGGTGGCGAGTGCCCAGGCCGCGAGGCACCAGGCCGCTGTCGGCGTACGCCGCTCGAACGCGTCCGGATGAGAGTCGAGCCAGGCTGTGTCGATGGCCGCATCGCGGTATTCGTCGGAGTCGGCCAAGTCGCGCAGGAAGCCGAGGTTCGTCGTCAGGCCGAGCACTGCGCACTCGTCCAACGCCGAGACGAGGGCTCGACGGGCCACCTCGCGCGTCGTACCGCGGACGATGATCTTGCCGAGCATCGGGTCGTAGTGCGTGCCGACGCGCTGTCCCGCCTCGAGCGCGGCGTCGACCCGCGCCTGCGTCGGCCAGGCGACGACCTCGGCCAGGCCGGCCTGCGGGAGGAAGCCGGCGTACGGGTCCTCGGCGTACACCCGGGCCTCGATGGCGTGGCCACGCACGACGACGTCCTCCTGGCTGAACGGCAGCAGCTCGCCTTGCGCCACGGCGAGCTGCAGGTCGACGAGGTCGAGCCCGGTGACCAGCTCGGTGACGGGGTGCTCCACCTGGAGCCGGGTGTTCATCTCGAGGAAGAACGCGTCGCCGCCGGACACGAGGAACTCGACGGTGCCGGCGTTGACGTAGCCGACCTCGCGCGCCAGGGCGACAGCCGACGTGGTGACGATCCGGCGTACGTCGTCGGAGATCTCGCTGGCCGGCGCCTCCTCGAGGACCTTCTGGTGACGGCGTTGGACCGAGCAGTCGCGCTCATGCAGGTGCACGACGTTGCCGTGCTCGTCGGCCAGGACCTGCACCTCGATGTGCCGGCCGTGCTCGACGTAGCGTTCGAACAGCATCGTGTCGTCGCCGAAGGCCGAGGCCGCCTCCCGTCGCGCGGCGGCGAGCGCGGCGGCGAGGTCGGCCGGGTCGCGGACGATCCGCATGCCCTTGCCGCCGCCACCCGCAGCGGCCTTGACGAGCAGTGGCAGGCCGACCTGGTCGACGATCGCGTCGAGGTCCTCCGCGCTGGAGTCTGCGGCCGGGACGACCGGGACCCCAGCCGCGACAGCGATGTCGCGCGCCTTGTCCTTGCGCCCCATCGCGTCCATCACGTCGGCGGAGGGCCCGATGAAGACGAGTCCGGCGTCGGTGACGGCTCGGGCGAAGGCCGAACGCTCCGACAAGAAGCCGTAGCCGGGGTGGACCGCGTCAGCGCCGGTCCGTTCGGCCGCCGCCAGGATCGCGGGGATCGACAGGTAGGACTCCGTTGCGGAGGCGGGGCCGATCCGGGTGGCCACGTCGGCCTCCCGTACGTGCATCGCATCCCGGTCGGCGTCGGAGTACACGGCAACGCTGCGGAGTCCTGCCTTGCGGCAGGCCCGGATGATCCGGAGGGCGATCTCTCCGCGGTTGGCGACCAGCACGGTGCCGAAGCGGGTCACACCGACCTCCTCCTCGGTACGCCGAGGTCCGGGGTCTGCATGGCAAACCCCCAGTGGCCTAGGCAGGTTTGCCTAGACAACAAGCCATCGGAATAGATAACTAGGCAAACCGCAGCGGAGAGAGGGGCAGGGCGGGAGGGAGGCGTCATCGGGTCACATCCGGAAGATGCCGTAGGAGGGATCGGGGACCGGCGCGTTCGCTGCGGCGGCCAGGCCCATGCCGAGCACGCGCCGGGTGTCCATCGGATCGATCAGGCCGTCGTCCCAGAGCCGCGCGGTCGAGTAGTACGGCGAGCCCTGGGTCTCGTACTGGTCGAGGATCGGTGCCTTGAACTCCGCCTCGTCCTCGGCGGACCACTCATCGCCGGCGGCCTCGAGGGCGTCACGCCGCACGGTGGCGAGGACCGACGCGGCCTGCTCGCCACCCATGACCGAGATCCGGGCGTTCGGCCACATCCACAAGAACCGGGGGTCGTACGCGCGGCCGCACATCCCGTAGTTGCCGGCGCCGAACGAGCCGCCGATCACGACGGTGAACTTCGGCACCACCGAGCAGGCCACGGCCGTCACCAGCTTCGCGCCATCCTTGGCGATGCCGCCGGACTCGTACTGGCGGCCGACCATGAAGCCGGTGATGTTCTGGAGGAAGACCAAGGGGATGCCCCGTTGGTTGCACAGCTCGATGAAGTGCGCTCCCTTCAGCGACGACTCGCTGAAGAGAATGCCGTTGTTGGCCACGATCCCGACCGGGTAGCCCCAGATCCGGGCGAACCCGCAGACCAGCGTCTCGCCGTAGAGCGCCTTGAACTCGTGCAGCCGCGACCCGTCGACGATGCGGCGGATGACCTCGCGGACGTCGTACGGCGTGCGGGTGTCAGCGGGCACCACGTCGTACAACGTCGACGGGTCCTCGGCGGGCTCCTCGGGTTCGTGCTGCGTCAGCGACGAGGCGGTACGCCGTTCGAGCGTGCCGACGATGCTGCGCACGATCGCCAGCGCCTCGGCGTCATCGGCCGCGAGGTGGTCGACGACGCCAGACGTCCGGGCGTGGACGTCGCCGCCGCCCAGGTCCTCGGCGGTCACCACCTCTCCGGTGGCAGCCTTCACCAGCGGGGGGCCCCCGAGGAAGATCGTGCCCTGCCCCTGGACGATCACGGACTCGTCGGACATCGCCGGGACGTAAGCCCCACCGGCTGTGCAGGAGCCCATCACCGAAGCGATCTGCGGGATCCCGGCCGCCGACAGGTTGGCCTGGTTGAAGAAGATCCGGCCGAAGTGGTCCCGGTCCGGGAAGACCTCGTCCTGCATCGGCAGGAAGGCTCCCCCGGAGTCGACCAGATAGACGCAGGGCAACCGGTTCGCTGCCGCGACCTCCTGGGCTCGAAGGTGCTTCTTCACCGTCATCGGGTAGTAGGTGCCGCCCTTCACGGTGGCGTCGTTGGCGACGACGACGCACTCGCGTCCGCTCACCCGCCCGATGCCGGTGACAACGCCCGCTGCGGGCACCGCGTCGTCGTACATCCCGTGGGCGGCCAGTGGCGAGAGCTCCAGGAACGGAGATCCGGGGTCGAGCAGCCGGTCGACCCGGTCGCGTACGAGCAGCTTGCCGCGGGCGGTGTGCTTGGCGCGCGCCTTCTCGGAGCCGCCTTCGCGCACGACAGCCAGCCGCGTGCGCAGCTCGTCGACGAGCGCCCGAAGGTCGTCGGCCATCAGCTCTCCTCCTCCGCCCTGACCACACGCCACCACAACTGACGGCTCAAGGAACCACAACTGACGGCTCAAGGAACCACAACTGACGGCTCAACGGAACATGTTAACAACCATTAACATCGGGGTCTAGACTAAGGCCTGATGACGTCCCGGCGCGAGCAGATCCTGGCACAGGCGGCGGAGCTGTTCGCGGCCCGCGGCTTCCACGGCGTCTCGGTGCACGATGTCGGCGCGGCGTGCGGCATCAGCGGCCCCGCGCTCTACCGCCACTTCGCGAGCAAGGACGCGATGCTCGCGCAGATGCTCGTGAGCATCAGCGAGCGCCTGCTCGACGAAGGCCGCCGACGCGTGGCCGAGGCCGGCGACCCCCGCTCCGCCCTGGAAGCGCTGGTCGGGTGGCACGTCGACTTCGCGCTCGAGCACAAGGCGCTGATCGTCGTCCAGGACCGTGACTGGGCATCGCTGCCGGCCGCTGCCAAGGAGCGGGTGCGCTCGCTGCAACGTGCGTACGTCGGGCTGTGGGTGGCGACGCTGCAACGGGTTCGTCCTGACGTGGACGCGCGCGTCGGTCAGGCGGCTGCGCACGCCGTCTTCGGCCTGCTCAACTCCACGCCACACAGCGCACGGCTGCGCGAGGACCGGATGCGCGCCCTGCTCACCGCGATGGCCTGGGACGCTCTTCAGGCGGTGTAAGACCCAGCGCCGCCGCCGCGTACAGTCGACGGACACCCCAGTGAGTGTCGAGGTGACGATGGCTGAGCGGACCTATCTGCACGTAGGCACGCCCAACTCGGGGACCGGTTACCTCCATGGTGTCCTCTGGCACAACGCTGACGCTCTCCGCGACCACGGCTTCTTGCTGCCCGGCCGGATGGTCGCCCACTACGCCGCAGCCCGGTCCCTGACCAGACCCCCGGACCGCCAGCGTCCCACCCCGGACGACGCCGATGAAACCAGTCCCGCCGAGGGGACTGCGGCACGCCCCGACGAGCTCGGTCACCCCGACCGCACCGAGCACAGCTGGTCGAGGATCACTCGCCAGACGAACCGGTGGAAGGGCCCCGCCCTGATCGGACACCCGCTGCTGGCGTCTGCGACCGACGTCCAGGCTGCCGCCGCCCGACACTCGATCGACGGAGACGTCCACCTCCTGATCACTGCGCGTGCCCTGCAGCTGCAGGCTGTTCCGTCGTGGCAGGACCAGGTCAAGGGCGGGCTGGGCGTCACCCTGGATGCCTTCCTCACCGGTCTGCGCGACCAGGACCGGTCACGCGGTCGACGGTTCTGGCGGGTGCACGACATCGCGGAGCTGGCGAGCCGCTGGCGCGCTGACAGTGTGCCCCCTGCGCACGTTCACATCGTGCCCGTCCCTCCGCTGTCGCGCCCGACCGACCGCGAGCACCCGGTGGCCGGCCCGGCCCAGGTGTGGGCGCGGTACGCCGGTGCCCTTGGCCTCGACCCCTCGGCCTACGACAGCGATCTCGCTGTGCGAACCGCGCCGTTGGGGCCGGTCGAGCTCGAGCTGCTGCGTCGTGTGCATGAGCGGCGCGATCCGCGCTTCACCGATCCCCGCCGGCACGTGTGGACCCGGCAGCTGCTGGCCAACAATGTCCTGGCCCGTCGTCCCGCGACGCCGCTGCGGCTCCCTGACGACGCCCTGGCCTGGCTGACGGAGCGTTCGGACGCGATCCTGTCCCGCCTCGAGTCCGCCGGCTACAGCGTGGACGGCGACCTGGCCGACCTGGACCGGTCCGGAGACGAGCCCGGGGCGCGCCTGACCACCGATGTCACCGACGACGAGGTGGCCGAGGCGGCAGCCTGGACCATCCTGCGCCTGCAGGAGGAACTGGTGCACCGCGAACCCGTCGTCGCCCCGCCACCGGTGGGGCCCGACGACGGCATCGACGCCGTCCTCGAGCTGCTGGAGCACATCCGAGCGGCCGACACCGCCGTTCCTCCGCGGCCTGCGCCCGAACCGGACAACTCTCGCGTGGCCCGGATCCGTCGAGCGCTCCCCGCACGACGGGGCCATTGAGACATAGTCACTCTGGGTCATGGTGCATAGGTCATCAGGGCTTGTCAGAGCCACCCCGACGTGGTTCCATGAGGGCAGTGGTTGAGACAACTGCCACTGCGTTTCTTTTCAAAGGAACCTTTGTGTCTCCCATCTTCTCTTCTTCTGATTTGTCCAAACAGCTCTACCACGCGGACCACGATCACCTGCACGACGAGGCCCTCGCGGCGGTCGCCTCATCCGAGGAGCGCGCCCAGCGCACCCAGCAGCTTCTGCTGCGCTGCGTCGATGCCACCGGCGAGGAGCTCGACCGCTTGCACGAGGAGATCGTGCTGCTCAATGTCGAGGTCGCCGAGTCGATCGTGATGCGCTACCGCAACCGAGGCGTGCCCGTGGACGACCTCGTCCAGGTGGCATGCCTGGGACTCGTCAAGGCCGCGCGCGGCTTCGACCCCGTCAAGAGCGACAACTTCCTGGGGTACGCAGTCCCCACCATCCTCGGCGAGGTCAAGCGGTTCTTCCGCGACAACGCGTGGGCGGTGCGGCCGCCGCGCCGGATCCAGGAGCTCCAGGCCGAGATCGCGGCCGCGTCGTCGCAGCTCATGCAAGACACCGGTCGGGTCCCGACTCCCACCGCCGTCGCGCAGCTGCTCGAGCTCGACGTCAAGGAGGTCGTCGAGGCGCTCTCAGCCGATGGCTGCTTCGCGCCGACGTCGCTGGACCGGCCACCGCGTGAGGGCGAGTCGGCTCCCCTGGCCGACTCGCTCGGGACCGAGGATCCCGGCTTCGCACACGCCGAAGCCGTTGTCGCGTTGCGTCCGCTGTGCCGCAGCCTGACCGAGCGGGAGCGGCGCATCGTCTACCTGCGCTTCTTCCACGAGTGGACGCAGGCTCGGATCGCAGAAGAGTTCGGCGTGACGCAGATGCAGGTGTCGCGGCTGCTCACCCGGATTTTCGGCAAGCTCCGCGAGCAGATCGGCCCACTGGACGCCGTCGACAGCAGTTCGTCGCACTCGAGACCGGATGTCCGTTTCCGCCATCGCCTGATCGACGCGCGCGACTCGGGCGTGCCGACCGGCATACCCGCGGTTTGACCACCGCCCAGATGGGCACAGGTATGACGTCAAGACGTCCCGGACCTCGGCGTTCCGCCTGCTGCTCGATCGGGGAGAGCACATGGTCACCGCACGCGAGATCATGCAGGTCGACGCCTACCATGTCGAACCGCACGACTCCGTCGTCGTCGCCGCTCAGGTGATGCGCGACAAACGTCTGCTCCAGGTGCCGGTCTGCGACAACGGACGGCTGCTCGGCGTCGTCAGCCAGGCTGACATCGTGACCCGCTGTGTTGCGGCCGGTCGCGACCCGGGGGCCACCCGCTCCAGCGATCTGGTCCGGCAGACGGACGCGATCGTCGACGTGGGTGACTCTTTGGAGAAGGCGCTGATCGTCATGGCCGAGCACCGGGTCCGCGGCTTGCCCGTGATGGATGGCGACACCCTTGTGGGGCTGTTGTCGCAGTCGGACGTGACCAGGTCCTTGACGCTCTGACCGGGTCACGGGCACTACCCCACCTGGGCGCGGCGGCGTTTCAGATAGGCGGTCTCGGCGGTGTTGCCCGCCAGCTCGATGGCTTTGTCGTACGCCGCGCGTGACTGCTGACTGCACCCCAGCCGGCGAAGCAGGTCGGCACGGGTCGCATGGTAGGCGTGATAGCCGGCCAACGCGTCTTCAAGTCGGTCGACGGCTGCCAGTGCCACCTCCGGGCCATCAAGCTCAGCGACAGCGACGGCCCGGTTGAGCACGATGATCGGCGAAGGGTCGAGGCGGGCGAGCTGGTCGTAGAGGGCGACGACCTGCGACCAGTCGGTGTCGCGCACGTCCCGGGCGGAGGTGTGCACGGCGTTGATCGCGGCGAGGATCTGGTAGCGACCCGGAGCCACCCCGGCGGCCAGGCGCTCGCGCACCAGCCGATGACCCTCGGCGACCAGCGCCGCGTCCCAGGCCCCACGGTCCTGCTCGACGAGGGTGACCAGTTCGCCGCTCGCTGAAACCCGCGCGGTGCGGCGCGCCTCGGTGAGGAGCATCAGCGCCAGCAGCCCGGCTACCTCACCGTCCTGCGGCATGAGGTCGCGGACCATGCGAGTGAGCCGGATCGCCTCGGCAGTCAGGTCGTGACGTACGGGATCGGTGTCGGGACCACTCGCCAGGTAGCCCTCGTTGAAGACCAGGTAGAGGACGGCGAGTACGCCGGAGACGCGAGCCGGGAGATCCTCCGCGGACGGCACGCGATACGGGATGCGAGCCGTCTTGATCTTGGCCTTCGCGCGGGTGATCCGTCGCTCCATGGTGGTCTCCTGCACCAAGAAGGCACGTGCGATCTCGGCCACGGTCAGTCCGCCAACCATGCGCAGCGTCAGCGCCACGCGGGTCTCCATCGAGAGCGCCGGGTGGCAGCAGGTGAAGATCAGCCGGAGCCGCTCGTCGTCGATGGCGCCGAGAGGCTCGGGTGGGTCATCGTCGTACAAAACCTGAGCCTCCCTCTGCTTGTCGTCGCGCTTGTTCTCGCGCCGGATCCGGTCGATGGCCTTGCGCTTGGCGGTGGTGGTGAGCCAGGCGCCGGGGTTGGGGGGCAGGCCGTCTGCCGGCCACCGTGCGACGGCGGTGGCGAACGCCTCGGCCGCCGCCTCCTCGGCAATGTCGAGGTCACCGAAACGCCTGGTCAGGGCGGCGACCACCCGCGCCCACTCGTCGCGGTGGGCCCGAGTGATCGCCTCCTGGACCTCGACCCTGTTCACAGGAACGGGCGCACCTCGACCTTCCTGTTGCAGCTCTTCGACCCCTCGGCGGCGAGCTTGAGCGCCACGTCGAGATCGGCGGCCTCGATGATCCAGAAGCCGGCGAGGTACTCCTTCGACTCCGCGAACGGGCCGTCGGTGAACACCCCCGCGTCACCCCGGTTGTCGATGACGGTGGCCGGGTCGGGCGACCCGAGGCCGCCGGCGAAGACCCAGTGGCCCTCGGCGCGGAGCCGGTCGTTGAACGCGTTGATGTCGGCCTCCTCGGTCGGGGTGGCCAAGCCGGTGCCGTCGTCGATCACGGAAACCAGGTACTTCATCTCGGATCATCTCCTGTGGATCTGGGCGTCCCTCGTGGGCGGCCTCTCACCCCTGCTACGAACATCTGTGCCCCGATCCGACACCGCCTCCCCCATTCCCTCAAGGACTTTCTGGCACACCGCTCGCACCGGGCGAGTGACCTCGAAGGCGCACCCACCCGCCCAGGGAGACCGCCGACGCCGCTGCGGGCGCCTCACTGACCAGGGAGCCGACGGGTCTCGATGATCTCGGCGGCGACCGAGCGCAGCTTGACGTTGTTCTCCTGTGAGTAGCGGCGTAGTACGGCGAACGACTGGTCGGCGGTGAGGTCGAACCGCTCCATCAGGATGCCTTGGGCCTGGCCGATCAGGTGGCGCGCGTCGATGGCCTGGCGCAAGCCCTCTTCGCGACGCGCCGTCGCGAACGCCACCGAGGCGTGCTGGCCGAAGATGTGCGCCATGGCCACGTCGTCCCGACCGAAGTCGCGCACCGCCGTGGAGTACAGGTTCAGCGCACCGAGCGTCTGCTCGGCGGTGAACAGTCGCACGCTCAGCATGCTGTGCAGGCCCAGCTCCGCCGCCAGCGGACCGAAGCGCGGCCACCGCTCATCGGTCGCCGTGTCGTGCACGAGGAACGTGTTCTGTTCCCAGACCGCCTGCAGGCATGGGCCCTCACCGAGCTCGGTCTGCAGCTTGTCGGCGTGCTCGATGACGGGATCGGTTGCCGCGGCGGTCAGGATCTGCCTGTTCTCCACCACGTGGATGCCGGCATGGTCGGTGCCCAGCGACTCCCGTGCGTACGACGCGATGCTCGCCAGGGTCTCGTCCACGTCCGGCTGATCACGAAGATCCACTGCCATCTGTGCGAATTCGGCCGCCGCAGTCTCCATGACTCCCTCCCAGGCATCATCGACGCGATGTTCCACAGCTCGTGGCGGGACCGCCAGGGCGCGCCCTCCAGGCTACTGTCCCCCGTCGGCCGAGTCCCCGTCTACCCAGGGACCGGACTCCCGGGCAGCCGGCTAGCCGGAGCCATCGCTGATCCCTGAGGTTTCGGTGCCAGTGACGAACCGGAACAGCACGGCGTCGCGATCCAGCGTTCGCGGTTGGCCGGTGAACCTGTGAACGCCCACCGAGAAGAGCTCACCTGACGGCGCGTTGAACGTGACCTCGTCGCACTCCGCCTCGGCGAACCAGGCACGGATCTGTGGGGTCAGGTCGGGCGCGCGGCGCGACCTGGTCCAGATCACCGTCGCCCCGGGCGCCGCAAGCTCGGGCACCGCGTGAACCGTCCGGCGTACGTCCTCGTCGTCGACATTGCCGAAGATCCCGCACAGCAGCACCAGGTCGGCCGGGACCGCACCGGCATAGTGGGCCGCCACGCCCGCGTCGACGTGGCGTACGTCGACCCGGTCCAGCCCCGAGTCCGCCGCGCGTCGACGCGCCGCCGTGGCCAGCTCCGGGTCGAGCTCCAGCAATACTGCCTCGACATCGTCGGGACGATACTGCTCCAGGACACCCAGGACGTCGCGGCCGTCCCCCGCGCACGCACTGACGATCCGTCGGTGCCCGGCGGCCGGAGCTGACGTGTCCAGCCATCGCTCGATGTGGCTGCGCACGATGCTCAGCCGACAGTTCAGCGCGCTGTCCGGCTCGGCGTACTGCTCGTGCCAGTGCTGCCAGTGGGAGTCGTGCGGCATCGGGCCATGGTGCCAGAACCCGGCGCCAGTATCCCTCGTCAGCCGGCGGCACCAGCCGCGCCGAGGTGCACACCGAGCTCCGCGAGCTGCTCGTCGATCCGGGCCAGGGACGGTTCCGGGAGGAACACCACCGGCTCGGTCACGGAGGCGAGCTCGTCGGGGGACCGGGTGCCGACGTAGGCCGCGAGGTTGGCCGGCTGGTAGTCCGAGCCCGCACCGGAGTGATGGGCCAGCGCCGAGGACGCGAGCCGCACGCCGATGCCCGGGGCGTCGAGGTTGCGGGCGTTGCCGGTGAAGAGCACCCGCTGCTCCTCGGGTCGCGGACGGATCCGCTCCCGCAGGTTCGAGACCCGGTAGAACCACCGCAGCGAGCTGTGACGGACATCGTCGGACTTGGAGTCGAGGTAGGTGTCGAGCAACGGCTTGTCGAAGGCCAGGCCTTGCTTGCTGGCCTCGCCGACCATCCAGAGCAACGCGGTGTCGGACAGCCCGGTCTCGGCGTACCCGCCGCCCACGTCGGAGTGCGCGCCCTCGAACCAGACCTGCTTGACCCGCTCGGGTCTCTCGGGCGCGGCCCACAGGCAGGGGGCGAACACCATCCGGTCCTCGTCGATGGCCAGGGCCTGCCGGGCGCACTCGACGGAGGCTTCCGAGGTTGATGTCGTGGAACTCGTGGTCCTTGGGAAGGATGCCGGGAACTCCCAACGCACCGACGGTGTCGAAGACGCCAAGGAACTTGGTCGGGATCTGGGGGTGACAGAAGTCGCGCTTGAACTCGTCGTTGGTGCAACCCGTCCAACCCGCGGCGGGCTTGCGCCGCTGGTAACGGCCGATCGCCTCGGGCAGCTTGTTCGCAATCAGTGACTCCCGGGTCAGCAGACCGACCATTCCGACCATGCCGATCAGGCTGCGCGCGGTGTAGGCGCCGCGGGAGAACCCGAAGGCGAAGATCTCGTCACCTTCCTCGTAGTTCAACGCGAGGAAGCGGTAGGCGATCTTGACGTTGTTGAACAACCCCGAACCGAAGGCCCCGCCGAGCAGCCGGTCGAGCTTGTAACCGATGCCGACCCCACCGACGTAGAGCACCAGCTGCTGCACGCCGGCGGACGTCTTCGGATCCGTCGAGATCGTGCGGGCGATCTTCTCGATGTTGGTGACGTGTGCGCTGGCCGGCTCGTTCCAGGTGCCGTCGCAGCAGACCACGAGTCGCTTCATGATGGCTCCCTACGCGAAAAGGTCCCCTTGTGGTTGTAGGAGGTCCTGCGCGCTCTGGCAATACATGGGACCGGCTTGTCCGGTTGTGTTCACCCGCAGACGTCGTCCAGCAACGCCATGGCCTGCACGCGGAGCCGAGTCGGCGGCTCGATGATCTCGCGGTGGACCCGCCCCGAGCCGACCCGGACATCCGCGGTGAAGATGAAGGTCTGCTGGCTGGCCGACCGCTCGTGCGGGTCGCACCGGTTCGTACCGCGGATCAGGACCGGAACGGTGGTGGCCCGTTGATCGCGCCCGAGCACACCAACCCGATGCCCGGAGGGGCCGGCGGGGCCGGCGCCTACGGCGAACTCGAACAACACGCTGCCGAAGACAGACTCGATCACCACGACCTCACCCGACCCACCGTCCGGCGGCCGTTGCAGCCGCAGCGCGCCGACCAGGCTGAGCTCACCGTCGACCACCTGGCGGTGGAACGGCGTCACGTAGGTGAGCGATGCCGCCTGGTCGAGTCGCTGCCGCGCGCATCCGGCTGTGTGCAGATGAGACAGCAGGTCTCGCCCCAGCCGGGCGACCGGCAAGGTGGCGGTGAGATCGCCGCCGTCCGCGACGTAGTGGACAACGACCTGCGCGTCGTCCACGGAGACATCGGGCGTGCAGACCGGAGTGCCGTAGTCGACGGTGAGGTCGATGGTTCGACCCGGTGTGAAGTCAGTGTCCTTGGGCGTCACGGGTTGCTCTTCGAAGGCGTCGCTGACCAGCTGGACGCCCGACACGTGGACGGTCGTACGCCGATCGGTCGTCACTTCGAGGCCGATCCGGGTGGTCCCCACGTCCGCGCGCTGCTGGACGACAGTGGCGCGCATGCCCGGGGTGGACTCACCCGGTCCACCGAGGCCGAGTGCGGTCGTCGGGGACGCGTCAGGCCCCGGCGCACCGTCAGAGCCTGCCGTGCACGCTGCCAGAGCCAGCAGAGCCGAGACGACCGCCAGGATCCGGACGGTGCGAGGCAACATGCCGGCGCCCACGGCTTTCCCCTCTCCCCAGGTCTGCTCGCAGCATAGATGGCGAAGCCACCGCGATGCGGGAGGATTCGGCCCGTGCGGGACGGGTCCGCGGGCCCTGCGACGGGTCCGGGGCCGGGACCACCTCCGTCCGGACCCCCTCGGGGTCGGCCGAACGGTCCGGCTCGGCGCACTTTCCGCCGAATCTCCCTCAAGACCGTCGAGAGATCATCACTTTGTGTAGATCATTGATGCACAGAGGGTAATCAGATAGTGACGGTGACGAACATGCCTGCACGAGACACTGCGCGGATCCGCAGTCTCGCGATGATGGCGCGCGCCCTCGGAAGATCCGAAACCCTGCTCAACCTGCTCGAGATCGCCGCGGAGGAGGCCCGACGGGCGATGGCGGCCAGCACCGCGTCGGTGAGCCGACTGGAGCAGGGCACCCGGATCGTCCGCACCTTGATCAACGTCGGTCAACTGGGCCCGACCGAGCAGCGCTGGCCGCAGGACGAGACGTACGAGGTGACGGAGTTCTCCAATCTCGGCCTCGTGCTGGAGGACCAGCACACGTGGACAGCGGCGCTCAACGACCCGTCGACGCCGGAGATGGAGAAGCACCTGCTGCGAGAGCTGGGCAAAGCGTCCTCGCTGGGGTCGCCGATCATCGTGGACGGACAGTTGTGGGGGGAGTTCTATGCCACCCGGGCCGCCGGCGAGCCGCCGTTCGATCACGACGACATCGCCTACATCGAGGCACTGGTCGCGATCCTGTCCGGCTCGATCTCGCGGACGCTGCGCGAGGAGTCCCTCGAGCGTCTCGCCTACCAGGACCCGCTGACGGGCGTCTGGAACCGGCGCGCGCTCGACGAGCGAGCTGCTCAGGCCTTCGACATCGCGCCGGGGCTGTCGCGGCGGGTGACCGTGGTCCAGGTCGACATCAACCGGCTCAAGGAAGTCAACGACACGCTGGGCCACGAGGCGGGGGACCAGCTCATCCAATCGGTGGCGGGCACGTTGGTCGCTGAGTTCAACCACCTGCCCGGCAGCCTCGTCGCCCGCGTCGGTGGGGACGAGTTCACCGTCCTCGTGGTGGGCCACGACCCGGCCGCTGTCGCGACCATCACCGACCGGCTGACCCGACGCTCCTGGCGGCTCGGCGCGCGACCGGGCGTCTCGTGCGGACGTGCCACAACGGTGGTGACGGCGACCAGCACTCAGACGCCCAGCGAGCTGTTCGCCGAGGCCGACCGCGCCCAGTACGACTCCAAGTACCACCGGCCGTCGACACCCCTGGTGGTCAGCCGCCGCTCCGTCGGTTGACCCGTCACTTGTGGTTCGTTGAACCGTCAGTTGTGGTTCGTTGAACCGTCAGTTGTGGTTCCGTGAGCCGTCAGTTGTGGTTCCGTGAGCCTAGGTCGAGGTGATGCGAGGATCGGTTCGAGAGGGCGGTACGCCGTGGACCGGCTCGTAGCCGACGGGCTCGGAGAAGAAGACCCCTCGACCCGAGGTCATGCCCGGCAGGCGCTGCTCGAACGCATCGACCTGCTCGGTCGGCATGGTGCCGGTGACGCGGCACCGGGTCGTGCCGACCTGGTCGGGCTCGGGGGTGGCACCGATCGTGACGAGCTTGGCCAACGTCGATGTCAGTGCGTCCGACGGAACCTCCAGCTCGAACCGGCTGACAGGTGCGCACACGACCGTGCCGGCGCGCTCCAGTGCCTCACGGAAGGCCGTCGCGATGAGCCGCCGATACTCGCCCGCTGACGGCGTCGGCGCGCAGAATCGTCCGTGGATCAACGTCACGAGACAGTCGGTGACGCGCCATCCGTACAGGCCCTCGGCCACCACCGTGGGCACGGTCTCCTCGATCGCGACGTGGAACGACGGGAGCAGGTAGCCGCGCTCGACGGCCATCACGTACCCGACGCCTGAACCGGGTGGGCCCGGCTCGACTCGCAGCCCGACGGACGCGTTGCCGAGGGCGGTCCGGTCGAAGCCCTCACCGATCGCGGACGGTCTCTCCACGTGGACGGTCCGCGTCGGGAGGAAGTCCGCCAGGACCCCGAACTCGCTTTCCAGGCGGGATGCGAGCACCTCCTTCTGCACCTCGCCGTAGACGCTGACCGTGACCTCCTGGTCGACCCCGTCCAGCCGGGCATCGATCAACGGGTCCTCCTCCGAGAGCTGTTGCAGCGCCTGGAAGAGCGCGGCCCGGTCATCGGACCCCCGTGCCTGGACGACGGACTCCAAGCCAGGTGACGGGAAGTGTCGGCCGCTTCGCGCCGGGTCCCATCGGCCGAGCTGGTCACCGATGCGCACGTCGCAGAGGCCGAGGACCGTGGCGATGTCGCCGGCATCGGCGTCCAGGTCGACGGCGTCGGCACCGTGCGCGAACGTCCGGACGTTCATCGCCCGCGCCTGGCGCTGCTCGATCGAGCCGGACGTGGTCCGGTGATGGATCACCACGTGTTGCCGGGTCGACAGCGTGCCGGCGTGCAAGCGGGCGTAGGCGACCTTGTGCCCGGCGGGACCTCGCTCGATCTTGAAGACGGTGGCGTGCAAAGGCCTGACGGGGTCGCCGGCGGCGGTCGGCAGGTAGACCGGCAGGGCGTCGAGGACGTCGTGCACACCGCTACCGGCCAAGGCCGACCCGAAGAGCACCGGGTGCACCCGTCCTCGGCGGGTCTGCTCGGCGAGTGAGGCGAGGACCTGCTGCTGGATCGGTGGCCGTGGCCCGTCGACATACTGGCGCAGCAACCGGTCGTCGTACTCCGACACCCGCTCGATGACCTCCTCGACGAAGGACGGTCCGCTCCGGGCCGCCACCGTGGCAGCACGGCTGCCGACCGCGATCGGCTCGGTCACGGCGATGGCCTGCCCGGTGAGTGCCTCCCGCAGGGCGTCCATCGTGCGTTCGTACGCCGCTCCGACCCGGTCGATCTTGTTGACGAAGACGATGAAGGGGATGCCGAGGCGCTCGAGGATGCGGATCAGGACGCGCGTCTGGGCCTGGACTCCCTCGACGGCCGACACGACGAGCACGGCACCGTCGAGCACGGAGACAGCGCGCTCCACCTCGGCCACGAAGTCGGAGTGGCCGGGGGTGTCGATCAGGTTGACCTTGACGTCGGCACCGTTCGGCCGCGGCACCGTGAAGGTGACGACGGCGGAGCGAATCGTGATGCCACGTTGGCGTTCGAGGGCGTCGGTGTCGGTGGTGGTGTCGCCGTGGTCGACCCGGCCGACGTCCGCGATGACCCCCGTCTCGAAGAGGAGACGTTCGGTCAGCGTGGTCTTACCGGCGTCGACATGGGCGACGATCCCGAGGTTGAGCGTGGGCATGGGTGATGGCCTTCGGGTTGCTCGGATGAGTGAAAGCGATCTGTCCGAGCAGTTGGCGCATCCCGATGCTCCTGTCCATGTTGGCGACGAGGTGCCGCCGGTTGTGCCTTGACCGTACGCCGACGCCCCTGAGCTCAGCGACTGGTTTTCGTTGCGCCTCACGCCGAGGTGTTGGGCAACGACGCCGAAGGGCCGCCCGGCTCCGTGGTGGAGCGGACGGCCCTGGAGGTTCTGCTCTGTTGGACTACTTGGTGCAGTCGGCGCCGGAGCCCGTCACACCGGACGAGATCCCGTTGCAGGTGTCCTGGAAGCCCTGGTGGACGAGCTTCCCGATGGCGAAGACCGCGAGCACGATGACGGCTGCGATCAGGGCCACCAGCAAGCCGTACTCAACGGCTGAAGCGCCCTCTTCGTTGCGACGCTTCGGGCTGAGGTTGCGAAACATTTCCAGCATGGTCTGATCCCTCCCACTGAAGACCCGGATCTGTTCCCGGTCCACCGTTCAGCGTCCCGCGCGTTCGTCGTGTGGAATATCCACTTCTCGGCCATTTCGCAGCAGCCGAACGGTCGATGCCGACGTTGCACTTGATGTCAGGACTTGTCATGCGGCGAGTGCACCCGGCGTGTCCTCGCCGGACCCGACAAGGCCATCAACGGCCGGGTCCGACGCTCACGCCGAGAACAGTCCCTGCCGGCTCGGTCCTGGCGGCGGGTTACTAACGGGCGTACCGTCGCAGCGGCATGCCGCACCAACCCGGGACTGGGAAGCGTCGGCCACCGAGAGCGGAGCCGTGCTCGCAGGTGACCACGCCAGGGAAGGAACGACATGAGCAAGTTCACGACCAGAGGGGCCGCCGTCCCGATGCTGGTCCTCCTCGCGGCAGCACTCGCCATGCCGTCATCGGCGTCCACGAACGGGCCGTCCGGCGAAGACGCCATGCACGTCAAGCGCCTGGTGATCCTGGAGGCCGGCTCGCACCAGGTCGGCTCCAACGCTGTTGTCGGCTCCGACCTGGTCCGTTCGCGCTCCAGCCACCGGGTGGTCGGCTACGACTCCGTCACGGCGAAGATCAACACGGACACAGTGACGTACTGGGGGGCGTTCGCGCTCAAGGGCGGCATCATCGAGTTCCGGGTCGAGGTCCCGATGGAGGCTCCGCGGGTCATCACCGCACCGATCAGCCACGGGTCGGGCAAGTACCACGACATCGAGGGCACGGTCCGGTTCGTCGAGGCCCGACCTATTGGCGACCTACTCAGGAGTTTCGTCACGATCCGCTACCAGCTCTGAAACGCTGCGGAACCACCGGCAATCCTCCACGGCCGAGCCCGAGGCGCTCTTCGACTGCTCACCCGAAGGTTGCCGGCCGGTGGTCTGCCTGTCTGCGGGCTGCTGTTCAGAGCAGCCGACGAGGAGAGTGACGAGGACCAACCCCGCCGCAGCCAGCTCAGCAGCTGGGACGATGCGTGATCTGAGCCGCGCGCTCATGTGATTGCTCCTGTTCGTTCGTCGCCTCAACGGTCGACGTTCACGGGAAGCCCAAGTTGGCCACCCAGCGCCGCTCCGCGCTGCGGCTCGGGATCATCAGCCGGCACTGCTGGGTGGAGATCCGGCACACGAGGACGGGCGTGCACCCCCCAGGGACGCACCTGGGCACGTAGAGACTCAACGCTTGCCCGAGAAATGTTGCCGACGTGATCGCCGACGCGAGCGCTGCGACTTAGGTGACTTGAAAAGCACGCCTTCGCACGTGAGGAGGCGGCGCCGCAGCAATGGCGACAACTGAAACCGCGAGACGCTCCAAGCCATCGGCCGCGCAGCTGGCACAGAAATGCACGAAGCCCCGGATCTGGAACCCGGGGCCTGTCACACGTGCGCGAGGGGGGAGTTGAACCCCCACGCCCTTTCGGGCACACGGACCTGAACCGTGCGCGTCTGCCTATTCCGCCACCCGCGCGCAACGCCGCGGGATGAACCCACGGCGAACGAAAAGCCTAACACGCGGCCGGAGTGGCCCCGACCACGTGTCAGACGGTGCGGGGGCGAGGTCGGGGCCCCGTTCCGGCTACGATCGAGCCCGAACGAGGACGTTCTGCGTACGCGCCCGGCCCCAGCGGCTTGGCGCGCCCTGGTGCGGGCGGCCTCGTGATGTCCGGTCCGAGCGCACGAGTCGAGCGAGATGGCGAGGTGAGCGACACCGTGGGTGCCCTCCACCGCTTCGAGCAACGGCTCGAGCAGCTGGTCACCGGAGCCTTCGCGCGCGCCTTCCGCAGCGCTGTGCAGCCGATGGAGATCGCCGCCGCCCTGCAGCGCGAGGTCGACAACTCCGCGCAGATCCTCAGCCGGGACCGCCGCCTCGCCCCCAACAACTTCATGATCGATCTGTCCGGCCCCGACTTCGATCGGCTGTCGACGTACGGCGACACGCTGTCCCGCGAGCTCGCGGCCATGCTCCACGAGCACGCCCAGGAGCAGCACTACATGTTCGCCGGGCCGGTCTCGATGAACTTCTCACGATCCGACGACCTCACCACCGGGCGCTTCCGGGTCCGGAGCGAGGCGTCTGCCGCCGTCACGCCGCCGGCCGGGCAGAACATGTCCGACACGATGATCTCCCGGGCTCCGTTGTTCCTGGAGATCAACGGCACCAAGCACCCGCTCGAGTCACCGGGCCTGACCATCGGCCGTGGCACCAATGCCGACCTGCGGATCGACGACCCCGGAGTGAGCCGGCGCCATGTGGAGTTCCGCGTCCAGCCAGGCAGCGGCTCCCCCTCCGTCAGCGTCGTCGACCTCGGCTCCACCAACGGCACCTTGGTCAACGGTCAACGGGTCCAGCAGTCGGCCCTCCAAGACGGATCGGTCGTGCAGATCGGTAGCACCCGGATCACGCGTCCATGCGGGAGGTGGCGGGGGCACCTCCCGCGGCGTCGGCGGCCCTACCGGGCCGGTACAGGACGATCGCGCGGCCCCGGGTCGGCCGTCGGGACGACCGTCGGGACCACCGCCGGCCGAGCCACCGGGGCCGGGCGCCGCAGAAGACTCGCCCTACCCGCCCTACCAGCCTCGGACCGCGCCGCCCGCATCACCCGGGTCGGCTTCGCCCGGATCGCCCGGTCCTCCACCGAGGCAGGGCCCCTCGGGCGCCCAACCCCAACAGCGATCCTGGAACGGATGACCCGTGTCTGAGCTCACGCTGACGTTGATCAAGGTCGGCTTCTTGGCCTTGCTCTGGATGTTCGTGCTCTCGTCGGTGTCGGTCATCAAGTCCGACATGTACGGAGAGCGCGTCGACCCACAGCGAGCCGCCGCGACGCCCAAGCAGGCCAAGCCGTCCAAGCGCTCGGCGAAGAAGAAGCGCGGCGCGCCGAGCCAGCTCGTGATCAGCGAGGGCGCCAACGCCGGTGTCTCGGTCCCTCTCGAGGGGGCCCCGATCCTGCTCGGCCGTGGTGCCGACGCGACCATCCGTCTCGACGACGACTACGTCTCCACCCGGCATGCCCGCTTCGTTCCCCACGGCGACGACTGGTACATCGAGGACCTCGGCTCCACCAACGGCACCTACATCGGCAGTCAGCGCATCACCACCCCGATGATGGTCGCGATCGGCGTCCAGGTCCGGGTGGGCAAGACGATCGCTGAGCTGAAGAAGTAGCCGATGACTCTGAGCCTGCGCTTCGCAGCCGTGTCCGACGTGGGTCGGAGCCGGAAGAAGAACGACGACTCCGGCTTCGCCGGGCCGCACTTCCTGATGGTCGCCGACGGGATGGGCGGCGCCCCCGCCGGTGACCTTGCCTCGGCGCTGGCGGTGGCGACGATGCGCCGCCTCGACGGGCCGGCGCCCGACGACATGCTCGAGGCGCTCGCCGGTGCCGTCCACCGCGCCAACGACCGGCTCTCCGAGGTGATCGAGGAAGACTCCTCGGTCGACGGCATGGGCACCACGATCGATGCCGTGCTCTTCGACGGGGCCCGGATCGGCGTCGCGCACCTCGGCGACTCGCGGGGCTACCTGTGGCGCGACGGAGAGCTGCTGCGCCTGACCAGCGACCACACCTGGGTGCAGAGCCTGATCGACGAAGGCCGGATCACCGAGGAGGAGGCCAAGACCCACTCGCACCGATCGTTGCTGCTCAAGGTCCTCGACGGCCGGCACGACAACGACCCGGACCTGACGCTGTACGACGTCCAGGCAGGCGACCGCATCCTGCTCTGCAGCGATGGCCTGTCCAGCTTCGTTCCGCACGACCGCCTCGAACGAGCCCTGTCGATCGGCACGGCGGACAGTGCCGCCACCGAGCTGGTCACGCTCGCCCTCGAGGGGATGAGCAACGACAACATCACCGTCGTCGTCGCCGACGTGGTCGACGAGGAGCCGGTGGCGGTCGATCCGATCGTGGTCGGTGCAGCCGCCGACGAAGGCCGACCGGCCCGCGGACGGCTGCGTGCCTGGGGGCACCGCGAGGAGCCTGAGGAGGCGATGCTCCTCCCCGATGACATCGACCCCGAGGAGCTGCGCTACGCCCCCCGCGAGCCCAAGCGCTACCGCTGGCTGACGCGCGGCATCCTCGCGGCCGTCGTCACCGCGGCCCTGGTGGTGGGCGGCGTCTACGTGTACGGGTGGACGCAGCGGCAGTACTACGTCGCCGCCTCGGACGGCCGGGTGGCCATCTACCAAGGAATCCAGGCGGATCTGCCCGGCGTCGACCTGCACCACGTCTACGAGCTGCAAGGCCTGACCCTCGACGAGCTTCCGTCGTTCGAGCGCAGCCAGGTGATCGAAGGTCTCAGCGCAGACGACCTGAGCGACGCCCGGACGATCGTCGGACGACTCAAGTCGTTCGCCGCCGCATGCTCAGAACAACAGACCTCGTCCACGTCCAGCCAGACCTCCACGAAGAGCTCGACCAAGAGCAGCGGTTCGGGGACGAAGGTCTCGACGGGCAAGAGCGGCTCGGGTGGCAAGACCTCGGGAAGCGGCCAGGACACCAAGCAGACCAAGGGCACTGCTGCGTCGACCTCGTCGACAGACACGGGCTCCAGCGCTCCCACCCGCGCGCCCAGTGACTGCACAGGTGCCACTCCGGACGGCAGCGCCGCCTCCAGTGACACGGTGGCCAACCCCAGCGACACGGTCACGAACACGAAGACCGACAGCAACACGGGAGGCACGTCACGATGACCGCAGCCTCCTTCGCCACCGCACCCGGCCGCATCGTGAGCTCCTTCGTCCCACGCAAGCGGCGAGGGGCTGAGCTCTTCCTGCTGATCCTCGCGCTCATCGTCGGTGTCGGGTCCTACGCGCTGGTCGGCCTCGGACGCGACGGCGCCGTACCGACCGACATCGTCGAGTACGGCGGCTTCCTGGTGCTGGCCGGGGTCGGCTGTCACGTTGCCGTGCGGTTTCTCGCGCCGTACGCCGACCCGGTCCTGCTCCCGGCAGTGATCGCGCTCAACGGCATTGGCCTGGCCATGATCCGTCGCATCGACCTGGCCAGCGACACCCACCTTGCGGCGCAGCAGCTGATCTGGGCCGGGCTCTCCGTGCTCGGGTTCGCCGGGACTCTCGCCGTCATCCGTGACCACCGGCGGCTGCAGGCCTTCACCTACACGATGGGCTTCCTCGGCATCGCGCTGCTCGTCCTGCCGCTGCTCCCCGTCATCGGCACCACGATCAACGGCGCCCGGATCTGGGTGCGGGTGGGCAGTCTGTCCTTCCAGCCCGGCGAGATCGCCAAGATCTGTCTCGCTGTCTTCTTCTCCGGCTACCTAGTGGTCAAGCGCGACGCCTTGGCGCTGGCCGGACGGCGGTTCATCGGCATCGACCTGCCGCGCGGTCGCGACCTCGGCCCGATCCTGCTGATGTGGCTGGTCAGCCTGGGTGTCTTGGTGCTGCAGCGTGACCTCGGCTCGTCCCTGCTGTTCTTCGGGCTGTTCGTGGTGCTCCTCTACGTCGCCACCGAGCGTCCGAGCTGGCTGGCTGTCGGCGTCTTGCTGTTCGCGGCCGGGGCCTACGTCGCCTACCTGCTGTTCGGGCACGTGCAGACCCGGATCGACGGTTGGCTCGACCCCGACAAGACCGGCCAGCTGATGCAGGGCCAGTACGGCCTGGCCTGGGGCGGCATCCTGGGCCGCGGTTGGGGACAGGGCAGTCCCTACCTGACGCCGTTCTCCTACTCCGACTTCATCGCGACGTCGCTCGGCGAAGAGCTCGGCCTCACCGGGCTGATGGCGATCATCGTCATCTACGGCATCATCGTCGAACGCGGCTTCCGCACGTCGTTGGTGTGCCGTGACCCGTTCGGCAAGCTGCTGGCCGTCGGACTCTCGGTCGCGGTGGCGTTGCAGGTGTTCGTGGTGATCGGCGGCGTGACCCGGCTGATTCCCCTCACCGGCCTCACCACACCGTTCCTTTCGTACGGCGGCTCGTCGCTGGTCGCCAACTGGATCATCGTGGCCCTGCTGCTGAGGATCAGCGACCACGCCCGACAGCCACCCCCGGACCTACGGATGCCGGCGGCAGACGACGAGACCCAGGTGGTGAAGCTGCGATGAACAAGCCGATCCGAACCCTGGCCGTGGGCTGTCTGCTGCTGTTCGCGCTGCTGTTGGTCAACGCCAACTACGTCCAGGTGATCAAGGCCAGCTCCCTCAACGACGCTTCGACGAACAAGCGGGCCCGCGACGCGGAGTGCTCACGTGAGCGCGGACCCATCCTGGTCGGCGGCGAGGCGATCGCGCGCAGCGTCCCGAGCAACGACAGCCTGAAGTTCCAGCGCCGCTACGTCAATCCACCGATGTACGCGAACCTGACCGGCTACTTCTCCTGCATCTACGGCACCACCGGCGTGGAGAACTCCGAGAACGCCTTGCTGTCCGGCAGCGACGAGCGGTTGTTCGTCAACCGGATGATCGACCTGGTCGGCAACGACCAGCCCAAGGGCGGCAGCGTCCTGCTCACGATCGACCCGAAGGCGCAGCAGGCCGCGCTGGACGGGCTTCGGGGGCTGCAGTCCCAGTACGGCCCGACCAAGGGCGCCGTCGTGGCGCTCGACCCGCAGACCGGAGCGATCCTGGCGATGGTCACCCAGCCGTCGTACAACCCGAACCTGATCGCGACCCATGACCCGGCGGCCGCCAAACGCGCCTTCGACGCTCTGGTGTCCGCGACTGACGACCGCGGCCTCAACCGGGGAGCGCAGCTCACCTACCCTCCGGGATCCACCTTCAAGCTCATCACCGCGTCGGCTGCGCTCAGCAACGGTTACACGCCCAACTCCACGGTGAAGGGCGGCTCCGTCTTCGACCTGCCGGGCTCCAGCGACACCATCCAGAACGAGAACGGCTCGAACTGCGGCGGCAACGAGATCACCCTGACGCAGGCGCTCGAGGTGTCGTGCAACGTCTCGTTCGCCGACCTCGGCGTGAAGCTGGGCGCCAGCACCTTGCAGGACCAGGCCGAGAAGTACGGTTTCAACGACGACATCCTCGACGAGCTGCCCTCAGCGACCAGCGTCTATCCGGAGGCCGGCTCCCTCGACGAGGCGCAGACCGCCCTCACCGCGATCGGGCAGTACGACGACCGGGCGACCCCGCTGCAGATGGCGATGGTGGGCGCCGGCATCGCCAACGGCGGTGCGGTGATGAAGCCCTACATCGTGCGGGAGATCCGGGCCCCCAACAACCTGGAGACCCTCGACGAGGCGAGTCCCGAGGTTCTCCACCAGGCGATCTCGAGCTCGGTGGCCGACCAGCTCACCCAGATGATGGTGGATGTGGTCGACCAAGGCACCGGCACGAACAGCCAGATCCCGGGCGTCTCGGTGGCAGGCAAGACCGGCACCGCGAACTCCTCGGAGGATCGCGCGCCCTACGCGTGGATGGTGACGTTCGCTCCGGCCGACAACCCGCAGGTCGCGGTGGCAGTGCTGGTCGAGCAGACGGGCATCGGCCGTGACGAGGTCAGCGGCAACGGACTGGCGGGACCGATCGCCAAGGCTGTGATGGAGGCGGTGATCAACCCATGAGCACCGCTTCGGTCGGAGGGGGCCGCTACGAGCTGCAGGAGCGGATTGCCGCAGGCGGCATGGGGGAGGTCTGGCGCGCCACCGACACAGCGCTGGGGCGCACCGTGGCGATCAAGCTGCTGCGCGAGAACGTCGCGAACGACGAGTCGTTCCGAGCCCGCTTCGCGCTCGAGGCGCGGCACGCGGCAGCCCTGCACGACCCTCGGATCGCGACCGTCTTCGACTACGGCGACGACCTGGACTCCGCGTCCGGCCGTCACACGACGTACCTGGTCATGGAGCTCGTGGACGGCAAGCCGCTCTCGGAGCTGATCGCGCGTCCGTTGGCACCCGAGCAGGCTGCCCTGCTCGTCGCACAAGCAGCCGAGGGCCTCGCCGTCGCGCACGAGGCCGGCATCGTGCACCGTGACGTCAAACCGGCCAACTTCCTGGTCACCCGGGACGGCCAGGTCAAGATCACCGACTTCGGGATCGCACGGGCGCGCGGGGCTGCGTCGATCACCGACACCGGCACGATCATGGGCACGCCGCACTACGTCGCCCCGGAGGTCGCCGAGGGCCGCGAGGCCACCCCCGCCAGTGACCTGTACTCGTTGGGTGTCGTGCTCTATGAAGCGCTCAGCGGGGCCAAGCCGTTCAACGGCGAGACCCCGATCGCGGTCGCGCTGGCGCACCTGCGCGACGACCCGCGGCCGCTTCCCGGTTCGGTACCCGCGCCGCTGCGCTCGATCGTCGCCTCGACGATGGCGAAGGACCCGGCCCATCGACCACCTGACGCCAACGCCTTGGCGACCGCCCTGCGCCAGTTCGCGGCGAGCCCTGACGGACAGGCGACGGCTGCGATGGCCGCGCCTCCGGTCGGCGCCACCCAGGTGATGCCGACCCCTGCTGCCGCCATGTCGGGCAGCGCCCAGCACACCACCGCAGCGCCGCAACACCCGCGACGACGTGTCGGGTGGCTGCCGGTCGCTGCGGCCGCTGTGGCGGTGCTCCTCATCCTGGGCATCGCGTACGCCGCGACCCGCGGAGGCAGCACAGGAGACCAGGCGGCCGGTCCGGCCGCCCAGCGGTCGCCCGCTCAGCAGGCAGCACGCACGACCACCACGTCTCCGCCTCCCACGACGACAGAACCCACCGGTTTCGTCATCGATCCCGAGGCCTACGTCGGACGCCCGGTGAAGGACGTCGAGGAAGAGCTCAAGGCCGCCGGGCTCAAGCCTGAGCACGGCGACAAGGTGCCCGGCGGTGAGAAGGACACCGTGGCCGATATCTCGCCCACGGGTGAGGTTGCGCAGGGCCAAGAGGTGACGCTGGACGTGTACGACGGTGAGGAAAACCCGCCCGGTCACTCCGACCATCACGAGCACGGACCCAAGCCCCCCAAGGAGGAGGACTGACCGTGGACATGGACAAGACCATGATCGGTAACGGTCGGTACGAGCTGTCTGGGCTGCTCGGCCGCGGAGGCATGGCCGAGGTACGCCGCGGACAGGACCTGCGGCTCGGGCGCCCGGTCGCGGTCAAGCGGCTGCGCGTCGACCTCGCGAGCGATCCCACCTTCCAGGCACGGTTTCGGCGAGAGGCGCAGTCCGCGGCCTCCCTGAACCACCCGACCGTCGTCGCGGTCTACGACACGGGCGAGGAGGACGCCGAGGACGGCTCGGGTCTGATGCTGCCCTACATCGTGATGGAGCTGGTCGAGGGTCGGACCCTGCGCGACATCCTGCGTGAAGGACGCAAGATCCTCCCCGAGCGCGCGCTGGAGATCACCAGCTCGGTGCTCGACGCTCTCGACTACAGCCACCGGGCCGGCATCATTCACCGTGACATCAAGCCTGCCAACGTCATGCTCACCCCAGCCGGGGATGTCAAGGTGATGGACTTCGGCATCGCCCGAGCCATCGCCGACTCCTCCGCCACGATGACGCAGACCGCCGCCGTGGTCGGAACCGCCCAGTACCTCTCGCCCGAGCAAGCGCGCGGGGAGCAGGTCGACGCCCGCAGCGACCTCTACTCCACCGGTTGCCTGCTGTTCGAGCTGCTCACCGGTCGGCCGCCCTTCGTGGGCGACTCTCCGGTCTCGGTGGCCTACCAGCACGTCCGCGAAGAAGCCGTGGCCCCGTCCTCCATCGACCCGGAGATCTCCCCAGCGATCGACGCCATCACCCTCAAGGCGTTGGCCAAGCCGGTCGACCAGCGCTACCAGAGCGCGTCGGAGATGCGTGCCGACATCGCCCGCGCCCTCGAAGGCCGCCCCGTGCACGCCCCGGTGGTGACCGCGGGCGAGGAGACGCAGCACTTCCTCCCGCCGCCGCCGGTGGACCCGACGCCCACGTCGGTCACGCAGGCGTATCACACCGAGGACCGCGAGGAGCCGCGTCGCCGTACCGGTCTGTGGGTCGTCCTGGGACTGCTGGTGCTCGCTGCCATTGCCGCGGCGGTCTTGTACTTCTTCAACCAGGGCGGCTCCGGGCCGCCCCAGACCGAGGTTCCCAACCTCCAGGGCAAGAGCTTGGCCCAAGCCGAGAAGCTGCTCCAGGACGCCAACCTCGAGGTCGGTCAGGAGAACGCTGTCGCCAGCGAGGAGAAGAAGGGGCGGGTGCTTCGGCAGAGCGAGACCCCCGGCTCCCTTGTCGACGAGGGTACTGAGGTCGACATCACCTATTCAGGAGGACCGAAGACGGCGGTCGTGCCCGACGTGAGCAGCATGAACCTGACCGACGCGACGGCAGCGCTCGAGGAACGAAAGTTCGACGTGGTCCCGGTGGAGGACAACCAGAGCGACGAGCGGAAGAACCAGGTGACGCGCACAGACCCTGGCCCGGGCACGGAGCTGCCGCAAGGCTCGTCGGTCAAGGTCTACTACTCCACGGGCTACCGCGACGTGCCGTCCGTGGTCGGCACCGACGTCGACGCCGCGACCAAGACGCTGGAAGGCGCCGGCTTCGTCGCTGTGCCCTCCGACGTGGCGTCCGACCTGCCCAAGGGCACTGTGGTGAGTCAGAACCCGGAGGGTGGCACCAAGGCGCCCTACAAGTCGAACGTGATCATCCAGGTGTCCTTGGGTCCGACCGAGACGACCACCACGGAGCCGACGACCACCACGACTCCGCCCACCACCCCCACCACGACTCCGCCCACCACGACGCCACCGACGACCACCGCGACCACGCCACCGGCCACCACGCCGTAGCCCTGCCGAGTCACCCGGTGGCGCTGCTCCCGCCGCCGGGGATCAGTCGGTGAGCTGGGTGGCGTACTGGAGCGTGACCGGCTCGGTGTAGGCGGGTACTTCTACGTCGGGCTCCTCGGTGAGCTCCCACCCCAGGTTGTACGGCGGCAACGTGTACCCGCGGTAGTCCTGCACCTGCGGTGACGTGCTCAACGCGTCGAACATCGACGCCGGTTTGCCCACTGCCTTGATGACGTACGGCGGCGCGTACGGCACCCCCTGCAACCGCACGGTGTTGCCCACGCACTTGATCCCCGTGGTGGCGATGATGCGCTGGTCCTGTAGGGAGATTCCTTCCGCACCTCCTGCCCACAGCGCGTTGATGACGGCTTGGAGATCCTGCTGGTGGACGACCAGCAGATTGGGGTCGGTCCCGTCCGGGACTTCCTGGTCCAGCGGAGCGTCGTTCAAGGTCACCACGAGTCCGGGGCCGGACAGCGGCTTCATCCCCGTCGGGCCGGAGAGGCGGTTCACGCGCCGGTTGATCGTGTCGAGCAGCGGGTTGGTGACCTGCTCGGTGAGCGCGTCGATGTCGCTCTGCACGCCTTCTGCGTCGGCCCTGAGCTGTTGAACGCGTTGGCTCTGGTCCGCGACGATGCCTGTCAGGTCGCTGTGGCGCCCGCCTCGCAGATCGGTGCCTCGAGCATTGATCATGCTGGTGGTGGCGAGCAGGCCGGCACACGCACAGGCGACGGGCACGGCCAGTCTCCACCGGAACGGATGACGGTGCCGGTTCTCGGACAGCCACACCCAGCGGGCACGGCGATCGGAGCGGGGAGCGGGCACCGTTGAAGGGTAACCCCGCGGTGACCCGCGCCCAATCTCGTGCTCGGTCTCTCACCGTCTACGATGTTGCCGAGCACAGCCCCCACGACCAGGAGACGACGTGCCCGAGTCACGACCCCGCAAGAAGGCCGAGTACACCCCTCCGCCGACCACCCGGAAGCCCGCACGGATCGGCGGACGACGTTGGGTCGCGCCGGTGATGGTCGGGTGTTGGCTGCTCGGTCTGGCCTGGATCGTCGTGTACTACCTGGCGCCCGACCTGAAGTACGTGCGCGACCTCGGCAACTGGAACCTCGCTGTCGGCATGGTGTTCATCGCCTTGGGCTTCGTGTTCTCCACGAAGTGGGAGTGACCTCCCCGGAGGTCGTCCACGTGCTGTTCACCTGACGCTCACCCCCCGTACTTACACCGATGTAGTTCTCCACAGCACTTATCCCCAGTGTGGACAACGACCCGAGGCGGTTGTCGAGCCGAACCGGCGCGGCAGTGGCCCGATCAGGACAGCGATGCGCTGCGTGCCACGGTGGCCAGCACCAAGACGACAGCCATCGCCCCCAGCATGGTCGCGTGCAGGGTCGTGCGCTGCGCCCGGGGGGCATAGGCGAAGCCGGCCCCCATCACGAAGCCGGCCAGCAGCCCACCCAGGTGCGCCTGCCAGGACACGTTCGAGGCAGTAAAGGTGAACACCAGGTTCAGCCCGAGCAGCAGGAGCAGCTGGGTCACATCGCGGCGTTGCTTGAGCAAGATGACCAACGCGGCGCCGAACAGACCGAACACCGCCCCGGACGCCCCCAGCGACGAGCTGTGGATCGGCGACAGCCAGTAGACGGACACCGACCCAGCCAGGCCGGCCAGCAGGTACAGGGCGAGGAACCGGGAGCGGCCGAGGGCATGCTCGAGGAACGTGCCGAAGATCCACAGCCCGACCATGTTCAGCAGGATGTGCAGCGGCTCGGTGTGCAGGAACGTCGACGTGATCAGCTGCCAGTACGAGCCGTTCGCCACGCCGTCGACGCTGATGACCTGACCGGTGGCGCGATCCAGGTAACGGAACCCGTCGGGGACCAGGATCAACCGACGGACGAACGAGCCGTCGATCCCGCCCGAGGCCAGGGCCGCGACGAACACCAGCGCGTTGGCGGCGATCAGCCCGACGGTCACTGCGTTGGAGCCGTCGGTGACGCGACCACCGAACGACGTCCGCACCTGGCGGGCTTCAGCCGACGCCTGGCGCACGCACTCCGGGCACTGGAATCCCACCGACGCCTGGTGCATGCAGTCCGGGCAGATCGGTCGGCCGCAGCGTTGACAGGAGATGTAGGTCTCCCGGTCCGGATGGCGGTAGCAGTGCGGGACGGTCGAGGCGTCGTACGTCGTCGGATCCTCGGTCGTCACCTCACCACCCCCGCCTGGCCGTCGAAGCGAGGGCGCTCCGTTGAGTCATCGCTGGACGTCCCGGTGAGGTCTCAGCGCTGCTCGATCGTGACGGACTCGATCACGACGGGTTCGGAGGGGCGGTCGCCGCGGTCGGTGGATGTCTTGGCGATCGCGTCGACAACGTCGCGCCCGGCCTGGTCGGCCACCTCACCGAAGATCGTGTGGCGCATGTTGAGGTGCGGCGTCGGGCCCACGGTGATGAAGAACTGCGATCCGTTGGTGCCCGGGCCGGCGTTGGCCATCGCCAACAGGTACGGCTTGGAGAAGGTCAGCTCCGGGTGGAACTCGTCCTTGAACTGGTAACCCGGGCCTCCGGTGCCGGTGCCGATCGGGCAGCCACCCTGGATCATGAAGCCGTCGATCACCCGATGGAAGGTCAGACCGTCATAGAACGGCTCGGACTTGTTCTCACCCGACTTGGGGTCGCGCCACTGCTTGGTCCCGTCGGCCAACCCGACGAAGTTCTGCACCGTCGTCGGGGCATGGTTGGGGAAGAGCTGCAGCGTGATGTCGCCGCGGTTCGTCTTGAGCGTGGCAAAGAGGTCGTCGGCCACCGGGTCACCTGTTTCTTCGGTCGTGGTCGGATCGTTCACCCATCCTTGCACGGCGGACAAGCCGCGCTGCCGACCGGATGGTGGGGTGCTGTGGTGAAAACTCTCGCGATGGGTAAGAGTAGGGGGCGAGGCGCCGACGACCGTGCGCGCTCGCCGTCAAGGCTGACCACGAGGAGGACCAGGCTGTGGCCCTGCGAACGAAGACCAGGCGCGACAAGGCGCTCGCTGCCGCCAAGGACGCGCGCAACAGCGTGCAACCGGCGACGGAGGCCGCCTTGGACAAGATCGGTTCGGCCACCGAACAGATCGTCACGAGCGTGGCGTCGACGGTTGGCCCTGCCCTCGAAGACGCGCGCGAGAAGGTGAAGCCGACCGTGGAGGACGCGCGCGACAAGGCGATGGACACCTACAAGGACACCCTGGTGCCGCTCGCCCAGCAGGCGGTCGTCGAGGGAAAGGTGCGCGGGCGCCGCGCAGCGGTCAAGCTGGGCATCGCCGACGAGCCGAAGAAGAGCCACAAGCTGCGCAACGTGTTGATCGTGCTCGGTCTCGGCGGGCTGGCTGCCTTCGTCTACACCAAGCTGACCGGCAAGGACGCCGACCCGGCCTGGACGCAGAGCCGCGACTCGGCCGCGCGCCCGGCTCATGCAGCAACCCGGTCCTCGGCGGCGGCCGGACCGGTGGACGGCTCCGACACGGCGCCGACCGCGCCGCTGGCCTCTGAGGAGACGGTCGAGTCGCCGACGCCCACGACGCCGGACAAGCCGCTGAAGAAGAAGAGCGTCTGACCGGACGGCACCAGCCAACCCTGGTCACGTTGACGGGTCGCCCTGCGGGGCGGCCCGTCGACTTTTCCCCACTCCCGCCGCTGCCCACCCGTCCCGGGGGTGGTTTGCCTAGATTTCTATTCCGATGAATAGATCACTAGGCAAACCTGCCTTGCAGAGTGAGGGTTTGCCTTGCTCGGTATGCCGATGGGTCTCGCGGTAGGCCGACGCCACCGTCAGGGCGTCGGCGACGTGACGAGCTCCGGGTACGTCGAGCGGACCCGTCCCGTGGCCTTGCGCTCGCCGTAGAAGCTGAGGAACGGGATCGTGCCCAGCACCAGGACCAGGACCGCAAACCCGAGCGGGAACCTCGCCTTGCGCGCCAGGAACGCGGCCGTCACCAGGAAGATCATGTACAGCCAGCCATGCGCGATGCCGAGGTACGTCGTGATCCACTCGCCCAGCTGCTGCGGGTCGGTGCCGTCGTCGGTCAGGTACTTCAGCGGCACGCCGATGCACACCAGCACGATGAGCAACGTGCCGACGACATAGGCCATCACTCGGTAACGCAACAGGGCTGTTCGCACGACGGCGACGCTATCCGACTGTGCTCGTCGAGGACTCAGCGGTGTCGTCGGCATCCTCGGGTACGCCGGCCGGCGGCTCGGTCACGACGCGCCACCACATGAAGGCCACGAAGCCGGCGAAGAGCCACCACTGCACGGCATACAGCAGATTGCGGATCCCGGCCCAGCGTGAGGACTCCGGCGTCGGTGGCGTGATCGCTGCGAGGGCGTCAGCCGGGCGGCTCTCGGTGAGGACGACATAGCCCGCGTACAGGTCCTGATCGAAGTCCTGGACCAACGCGGCGATGCGAAGCCCACCGGTAACGCGCTCCGCATCAAGAGGCGAACCCGCTGAGTCGGACGGCTCCAACACGCCCGTCAGCGTCGACCTCACCCGACGGAGGCAGCGGCAGGTTGGCGCCGTCGGCGCGACCGCGGACGACCAGGAGGACAGAACCGTTGGCGACGCGGAGCGGGGTGACGACCGCGTGCTCGACGCCGAGCGTCTCACCTCGGCGCACCTCGAACTGCTCAGCGGGCAGGTAGCTGCCGCTCACGGTGACCGGCCGGGAGACGCCGGCTGTCGGAAAAGCCTCATCCGGTCCCAGCACGTCGCCCAACGGCACCGGTGGCCGGTCCAGCCTGGCCTGGGCATTCGTCCTGCTGGTGGTCGTCGTAGACGCCGAGCTGCCACAACCCGAGCACCACCATCGCGGCCACCAGCACCAGGGCGACCGCCGTCAGCCCGACGACGCGGCTGGTCAGCACGGGAGAGCGAGGGCGCGTCACCGCACCTCCGTGTAGGGGCACAGCGCCCACGGCGCGTCATCGGTGAGCACCATCGCCCGGAACGTGGGCATGTCCGTCACGTCGAGGGTGAAGGATTCGTAGTCCCCGTTGAGGGCACCGCGTACGTCGGCGACATCGGCGAACGGGACACCGGTCTGTAGCCCTGGCCACGACCGCATCGCGCGTTGCCGGACGTCGAGGTCGTCAGCCGTCGCGCCGGCCGCTGCCTCGACCTCGATCGATGCGGTACGCCGGCCGGCGACCGAGACGGTGGTGGACAGGGCGGGGGCGAGGTTGCCGATCACGTTGCCGCGCAAGAACTCCGTGATGTCGTCAGACGTCGAGTCGGGTCCCAGCGCCGCAGCCAGGTCGACGCAGCCGGTGGACACCTGAAGTGACTCGACCGTGCCGAGCCGGTCATAGACCGGCCCGATCCTGGGGCCGAAGGGTGGGGCACCCTCCACGACCTCCGTCAGGCGTTGTACACCCAGCGGGTTGCCGCCCGCGACGGCGTGCAGCTCGGGGATCAGGTGCACGAAGGAGAACGGCGCCTGCCGGTCATCGGTCGTGAACGTGTCGGGGTCGTTGGCGTCCACGGCAAACCCGTTGTCGGCGAGCGAACCCGTGACGACGCTCCAGTCGAGCTCTGGTCGCAGACCGAGCACGAAGCCGTGCGCCCTGTCGCACAGCATCGATCGACGACAACCTTCTTCGACGACGGTGAAGTCGACCTCCCACGCGACATCCTCTCCGGTCCAGCCGTAGTCAATGGCCATCACCGAGGAGGCGTCGTACAGCCGGGTGCCCGTGAACACAGCGCCGTCGGCGCGGGCACGTTCCCAGAAGTCGAAGCGCTCCTGGGTCGGTGACTCGCTGGTGACGCCGGCGTAGCCCAGGCGCTGTTTGACCAGGTCGAGGTCGGTGAACGTGACCGCCGCCGCCTTCTGCGGCACCACCGCCATGGCAGCGAAGAGGTGCGGATAGTCCAACAGGGCCGACGTTCCCGTGGACGTGGAGTCGGTCTGCGAGGACGTCGCGGGTGCGGACGCCGTCGGGCCGTCGACGCCCCCAACCGTGGCCGTCGCATCGACCAGGGGCTGTGGTTGGTCTCCGCCTCCCGTGCAGGCAGCCACCGCCAGTGCGAGTCCGAGGCCGAGGCTCGCCACCCTCGCCCGGATACCACAGCGCGAGCGCGCAAGGCGTCTGAGCCACGTCACCATCGGCATAGTGGGAGTCTGCCACCCGTCCACCCGTCCACCCGGCCACCCGTCGACGTACGGTGTTCGACGCCCGTGCCCGTACGTGGAGTGCCGGGTCGGTACGGGGCTCCCAGGGGCTAGGAGTTGTCGGGTGGCCTCGGCAGCAGCTGAGTCTCTGCGTCGGCTGTCGGTGTTGGCGGGGCGGTCGGGCGTTGGCGCGGCGTCGACGCAGCGGGTTGTACGAGCCTGGCCCGGGTGGGGCGGAGGTGCCGGACCTGTCGTCGGAGCCGCTCGTCGAGGTCCATCTCGCGGAGCAGGCGTTTGACGGTGGACAGCACGGCTGCGTGCAGTTCGAGCAGGGCGCTGTCCGTGTCGGCCATGACGAGGTTCTCGAGCCGGGCGCGTGCCTCGTGCAGACCATCCAGTGCGCTGCGGAGGTCCTGCGGGTTGGAGAGGGTCGCAGGTCTCGTCGGGTCGGCTTCGTCCTGGACCAGCAGGCCGAACGTCTCGACCGCGGTGGCCAGGTCGCGAAACGTCTGAGCGAGCCCGAGCAGCACGTCCTCTGCGCTCTCGTCCTCAAGCCACGCGGCGTCGTGCGTGGCGTCCACCAGGGCGCGGAACATCCCGCGGAGCGCGACCGCCGAGTGCTCGAGCGCTTCGAGTCCCTGGCGCAGACCCGGCCCCACGTTGGGCGTACCGAGCGCACGGACGTTGAGGCGCCGCCCCTGTTCGGCTTGGAGGAGGGCTGCACCGATCGGCGGGATGTCGTAGGTGATGCGACGAGCCTCGCCCAGCCAGGTCTGGGCGGCATGTTCGACGCGGACCCGCTCGTCTCCCTGATGAGTCAGCTCGTCGGCGGCGCGACGGAGCAGCTCGCCGACGGAGTCAGCCAGTCCGTAGATGGCCCGACCGGCGTCCGCGCTGGCGACCTTGGGTGGGAAGAGCAGATTCGTCGCGACGCCGACGGCAGCGCCCACCAGCGTCTCCGCAATGCGCTGCCAGGCGGCCGACTCCGCGCCCAGTGAGCCCACACCGAGCACGAGCATGCCGCTGATCGCGACCTCGATCAGGTTCGCCCGGAGGCGAAGCGCTTGGCCGATCGTGATCGAGACCAAGATGAGCAGCCCGAGACTCCACCAGACGAGCGGGAGGACCGCTGCGAAGGCCACCGCGACGAAGACCCCTGCCACCACCGCCACCACGCGATCGATGCCGCTGGCCAGGAGCGAGACCGGCGTGACCTGCACGACGAGCATCGCGGTCAGCGGCGCGAGCAGGGGCTGGGTCCCTGGGAAGAACAGCGTCCCCACGACGTAGCTGGCGACCGCTGCCACGGTGATCCGAAGCGACCACAGCACCGCGGCACGGCCGTCCTTCCTGAGCCGCGTCAGCTCACGGCTGAGCGTTGTTCGCCACCAGTCAGGCACAACCCCATCTTCCTCGATACCCGGGCGCGGGCCGGTCGACGGGTCGGTCAAGCCCGTCGTACACGGCGGGGCGAAGTGGAGACGAAGGGACTCGAACCCTCAACCCCCTGCTTGCAAAGCAGGTGCGCTACCAATTGCGCCACGTCCCCGCGGGCGGTCCGGTATGCCGGACCTCAGACGGTGTACGCCGCCTGACGAACTGCTCAGCGGCCGGGCTCGACCGAATCCGTTGCCTCGGCCCACAGCTCCGCGTCCTTGTCGCTCCCGGTCAGCTTGTCGAGCACGACCTTGGCGACCGCGCCGACCACGACGACGGCGAAAATCTTCTTCAGCATGACTTGCTCCTGACGGTGGGAGATCACGATCTGGTGGGCCTAAGAGGACTTGAACCTCTGACCTCTTCCTTATCAGGGAAGCGCTCTAACCGTCTGAGCTATAGGCCCGTGGAGACACCGTCCGGAGACGGAGGAACGACGAGGAAGGCTACCCCATCCCACGGGCTGCTCCCAAACCGAATCAGTGGAGCGAGATCGGCCGTTGGCCGGGCGGAGCCCGACTACTTGACGTCCTCCGCGAGGGTGACCTCGATGCCGCCGAGCAGGGAGGCGGCCATGTTGTAGATGAACGCCCCCAGCGTCGCCAGGGCGGTGATCAGCACCACGTTGATCGCGCTGATCAGCATGGTGATGCCCATGACCCGGTCCATGCCGACGTAGTCGTTGATGTCGAAGCGGTCCTTGGCGTCCTGGTTGAGGACGCCCTGGATCGTCTCGTTGACGTGGTCCCAGAGGCCGGCGGCAGCCATGATCGAGAAGATCAGGAAGATCGCGACCACGCACATGATCCCGAAGGCGATCGACAACAGCAGCGACACCTTCGTCACCGACCACGGGTCGACCCGCATCAGCTTGAGCTTGGCGCGGCGCACGGTGCGCGGTCGACTCGCCGCAGCGCGCCGCTCGGCACGCTCCTTGCGCTTGTCGACCTTCGGCGCCGCGGTCTCGGCGCCACGATGCCCACCCTGATCGGTCGGCGTCGGCGGCACGGGGAACGACCGGCCAGGCTCGACCTCGACCGCGGAGTACGGCTGCGGGTTGCCGCCGTACGGTGGCGTCATCACCGGCTGGGTCGGGGCGTCGGAGGTACGCGGGGCTGCTGGGCTGTCCCGTTCGGCCCGCCTGGCCTGGCGGTGGGTGCGGGAGCCGGCGCCCCGGACTTGCTCAGGGAGCGCCGAGGTGCCAGCGGCCCGTTGTCACGCGGGTTGCTCATGCGGACCCATCCTCCTGTGTGCCGTTCTCAGGTGCTGCATCGTCGGGTGCTGCTGACTGCTCGGGTACGTCGCCCGGCGTCTCGTCCGCCGAAGCCACCATTGCCTCCGCGACGCCCTCCGCCGGCGTACCCGCGTCGTCCGCCATCCCCTCGTCAGTCTCGGCAACATCGGCGTCGGGGTCGTCGAGGATCTCCTCGTCGACCTCGCGTTCGGTGTTGCGCGCGATCCCCACCACCGAGTCATCCTCGGCGACGGTGACGAACTTGACTCCCATGGTGTCACGGCCCTTGGCCGGTACGTCGGCAGCGGCAGAGCGAGTCACCTGCCCGCTGGCCTTGATGGCCATGACCTCATCGGTGTCGGTCACCACCATCGCACCCACGAGCGATCCACGCGAATCCTGAAGCTTCATGGCCTTGATGCCCAGGCCGCCCCGCCCCTGGACCCGGTAGTCCTCGACCACGGTGCGTTTGGCCCAGCCACCATCAGTGACGGTGAAAACGTAGCGAACCGGCGCATCCTCTTCCGGCGAATGGGGCACCACGGACATCGAGAGCAACTCGTCACCCGCACGGAACTTCATCCCGGTCACGCCCGAGGTCGCCCGGCCCATCGGACGGAGCTGGCTGTCGTCGGCGCGGAAGCGCACCGACTGACCCTTCTTGGACACCAGCAGCAGGTCGTCGTCGGCCGTGACCAGACGGGCGCCGATCAGCTCGTCCTCGTCGTCGCGGAAGTTGATCGCGATCACGCCGGCCTGGCGGGGGGAGTTGTAGTCGGTGAGCCGGGTCTTCTTGACCAGGCCGTGCCGGGTGGCGAGCACCAGGTACGGCGCCTGCTCGTAGTCGCGGATCGCCAGCACCTGGGCGATCTGCTCATCGGGCTGGAAGGACAGCAGCCCGGCGACGTGACCACCCTTGGCGTCACGGGCGGACTCCGGCAGGTGGTAGGCCTTGGTGCGGTAGACCCGCCCGGCCGTGGTGAAGAACAGCAGCCAGTGGTGGTTGGTCGAGGCGAAGAAGTGCTCGACCAGATCGTCCCCCCTCAGCGCAGCACCCCGGACGCCCTTGCCGCCTCGCTTCTGCAGTCGGTAGAGATCAGCCTTGGTGCGCTTGGCGTAGCCGCCCCGGGTGATCGTGATGACGATGTCCTCGTCGGGGATCAGGTCTTCCATCGACAGGTCGCCGTCGGCCGGGATGATCTGGCTGCGGCGCTCGTCGCCGTACTTGTCGACGATCGCCTGAAGCTCCTCGCTGACGATCTCGCGCTGCCGCTGCTCGTTGGCGAGGATGTCCTCCAGGTCGGCGATCGTCACCTCGAGCTCGGCGAGGGCGTCGACGATCCGCTGGCGCTCCATCGCGGCGAGCCGACGTAGCTGCATGTCGAGGATCGCGCGCGCCTGGACCTCGTCGATCTCGAGGAACGCCATCAGCTCGTCGCGCGCGTCCTCGGTGGTCTGGCTGCGCCGGATCAGCGCGATGACCTCGTCGAGCGCGTCGAGGGCCTTGACCAGCCCTCGATAGACGTGGGCCTGCTTCTCCGCCTCGGAGAGGCGGTAGCGGGTGCGCCGCTGGATGACATCGATCTGGTGCGCGACCCAGTGGGCGATGAACTGGTCGATCGACAGCGTGCGAGGCACGTCGTCGACGAGGGCCAGCATGTTGCAGGAGAAGTTCTGCTGCAGGTCGGTGTGCTTGTAGAGGTTGTTGAGCACGACCCGCGCGATGGCATCACGCTTGAGCACGACGACCAGGCGCTGTCCGGTGCGCGACGACGAGTCATCGCGGACATCGGCGATGCCCTGGACTCGGCCGGAGTCCGCGAGCTCGGCGATCTTCAGCGCGAGGTTGTCCGGGTTGACCATGTAGGGCAGCTGGTTGATGACGAGGCAGGTGCGGTTCTTGCTGTCTTCCTCGACGTCGATGATGGCCCGCATCATCACCGAGCCGCGGCCGGTGCGGTACGCCTGCTCGATGCCCTGGGTGCCGACGATCAGCGCGCCCATCGGGAAGTCCGGCCCCTTGATCCGCTCGATCAGCGCATCCTGAAGCTCCTGCCGGCTGGCCTCGGGGTGGGCCAGCGCCCACTGCACGCCGTCGTTGACCTCACGCAGGTTGTGCGGCGGGATGTTCGTGGCCATCCCGACGGCGATCCCGGCCGACCCGTTGACGAGCAGGTTGGGGAACCGTGCCGGAAGCAGCACCGGCTCCTGGCTGCGACCGTCGTAGTTGGGTCTGAAGTCGACCGTGTCCTGCTCGATGTCGCGGACCATCTCCATGGCCAGCGGCGCCATCTTGCACTCGGTGTACCTCATGGCGGCGGCGCGGTCATTGCCTGGCGAACCGAAGTTTCCCTGACCGGAGACGAGCGGGTTGCGCATCACCCAGGGCTGGCTGAGCCGCACCAAGGTGTCGTAGATCGCGGTGTCACCGTGCGGGTGGTACTGACCCATCACGTCCCCGACGACCCGGCTGCACTTGGAGAAGCCGCGGTCGGGTCGGTAGCCGCCGTCGTACATCGCGTAGAGCACGCGCCGGTGGACCGGCTTCAGGCCGTCGCGTACGTCAGGCAGCGCCCTTCCGACGATGACCGCCATCGCGTAGTCGATGTAGGAACGCTGCATCTCTGTCTGCAGCTCGACCGGCTCGACTCGTCCGCCGATGGGAACGTCGGGTGTGATGGTTCCGTCGTCAGTCACCGCGTGAATCCTTTACTGGTAAGGCGATCTAGCACGTCCCGGCCCTCTTCAAGTGGTAAGGCGTTGAGCTGGACCGCGCGACTTCATCGCTCGGTCCGTCCATCAGATGTCGAGGAAGCGAACGTCTTTGGCGTTGCGTTGGATGAAGGACCGGCGCTGCTCGACGTCCTCACCCATCAGGATCGAGAAGATCTCGTCGGCCTGTGCCGCGTCGTCCAGCGTGACCTGCGAGAGCACCCGGTTGTCGGGATCCATGGTCGTCTCCCACAGCTCGTCGGCGTTCATCTCACCGAGTCCCTTGTAGCGCTGGATCGAGTTGTCCTTCGGCAGCTTCTTGCCCTCGGCCTTGCCGGCCTCGAGCAGCACATCACGCTCGCGGTCGGAGTACACGAACTCGTGCGGGTGCGGGCTGTTCCACTTCAGGCGGTACAGCGGAGGTCGTGCGAGGTAGACGTAGCCGCCTTCGATCAGCGGCTTCATGAAGCGGAACAGCAACGTCAGCAGCAGCGTCTGGATGTGGTGGCCGTCCACGTCAGCGTCGGCCATCATCACGATCTTGTGATAGCGCAGCTTGGCCGCGTCGAAGTCTTCTTGAATGCCGGTCCCGAGGGCGGAGATGATCGCCTGGACCTCGGTGTTGGCCAGCACCCGGTCGATCCGGGCCTTCTCGACGTTCAGGATCTTGCCGCGGATCGGGAGGATCGCCTGGATCCGTGGGTCACGACCACCCCGGGCGGAGCCGCCGGCGGAGTCACCCTCGACGATGAAGACCTCGCACTCGGCCGGGTTGGTCGACTGGCAGTCCGACAGCTTGCCGGGCAGTCCACCTCCACCGAGCAGCCCCTTGCGGTTGCGGGCCAGGTCGCGAGCCTTGCGGGCCGCAACCCGGGCGGTCGCGGCAGCGATGCCCTTGCGGACGATGTCGCGCCCCTCGGCCGGGTTCTTCTCGAACCACTGGCCAAGCTGGTCGTTGAGGATCTTCTGGGTGAACGACTTCGCCTCGGTGTTGCCGAGCTTGGTCTTCGTCTGTCCTTCGAACTGGGGCTCAGCCAGCTTGACGGACACGATCGCCGTCAACCCTTCACGCACGTCGTCGCCGGAGAGGCGTTCTTCCTTCTTCTTGATCAGCCCCCACTCCTCGGCCCAGTTGTTGACCGTCGTCGTCAACGACGCCCGGAAGCCTTCCTCGTGGGTGCCGCCCTCGTGGGTGTTGATCGTGTTGGCGAAGGTGTGGACCGACTCGGTGAAGCTGGAGTTCCACTGCATCGCGACTTCGAGGCTCATGCCGATCTCGTCGTTGGAGGCTTCGAACGCGATGATCGTGCGGTGGATCGGGTCCTTCGGCGAGTTCAGGTGCTTGACGTAGTCGACCAGGCCGTCCTGGTAGAGGAACCGCCGTTCGATACCGCCTGAGTGGTCGGACCGGATGCCGTCGGGGCCGCCGTCGACCGAGGCGTCGATCGTCTGGTCCGCGACCGCATCCGCGATGCCGGCCGCACGCTCTGGCCGCTCGTCGCGTACGACGATCTCCAACCCCTTGTTGAGGAACGCCATCTCGCGAAAGCGGGACGCGATCGTCTCGAAGGAGTGGTCGGTCGTCTCGAAGATCGTGTCCGACGGCCACCAGGTGATCGTGGTCCCGGTCTCCTCGGTGGCCTCGTGCCGCTCCAGCGGTCCGTCGGGCACACCGAACGTGAAGGACTGGGTCCAGCGGTAACCGTCGTTCTTGACGTCGACGATCAGCTTCTTGCTCAGCGCGTTGACGACCGACGAGCCGACCCCGTGCAAGCCTCCGGACACCTTGTAGCCGCCGCCGCCGAACTTGCCGCCGGCGTGCAGCTGCGTCAGCACCAGCGTGACCGCCGGCACGCCCTCGGTCGGGTGGATGCCGGTCGGGATGCCGCGACCGTTGTCGATGACACGCACACCGCCGTCCGCGAGCAAGGTCACGTCGACCAGGTCACAGTGGCCCGCCAACGCCTCGTCGACGGCATTGTCGACGATCTCGGTGACCAGGTGGTGGAGACCTCGCTCGCCGGTGGAGCCGATGTACATGCCCGGCCGCTTGCGCACGGCCTCGAGGCCTTCGAGCAAGGTGATGTCCGAGGCGTCGTACGTGGTGGCATCGACGCCGGCGGGAACGGCGGCTTCGCTATCAGCGGTTTCCGGGGAGACGAGGTCGTTGCGGTCCGGGGCATCGATTCCGCCGCTGCCGTTGTCGCCTTGCGTCACGCTTGGTTCCTCCGAAGTCGGTCGTCGAGCCAGGCCGGGCCTGCACGAGAACCACGTCAACTCAGCACAAAGGCCGCTGCTGCGAATCCCGAGGCGTCAGCCCCGCTCCTGTCCCTCGGCGGGCCAGGTCCGCACAGTGAAGCGGCCTTACTTGAACGTTTCGAGTATAGGCGATTCCCGCCTCAGTGACGGCATTGGCACCTGTCGTGGGCTGGGTGGATCGACGCAGAACATTGTCCACACGGGCCTGGAACGGCAGTTGCAGCCATTCGCAGGGTCGGGTATGAGTCCCTCCATGGCCGTGAGGCCCGCAGATCGGCTGCTGCCCACTCCTGGCGCCGGACCGTTCGACGGTTCAGCTGGTCGGATCAGCCGTACGTGTCGCGGGGGCCCCGACCACCGCGGACGGTTCGCCGGCCGCGCCGCCAGGACGGCGTAGCAGGACCGGCGACGTCGATCCGCAGCACGGTGCCGTGCCCGAGCTCCTCGTTGAGACGGCGGACCACCGTGGGTGCGAGCAGGCGTAGCTGGGTGGCCCAGGCCGTCGAGTCGGTGCGTACGGTCAGCCGCCCGTCGGCGAACGACTCCGGCGTGCAGTGCCCGGCCACCTCGTCCCCGACGATCTGCTCCCACCGGCCGAAGACGCCATGCACTGCAAGGGCGGTGTCCCAGCCACCGTCGCTGACCAGTTTCTCCACGGCAGACCCGATGAGGGCCGGGTCCCGGGCGTCCGGGTGAGCGCCGGACAACTGGTGCTGTCCGGCGGTGCGCGCGTCAGTTCGCTTGGTCGTCCGGCGGACCGTGGCGCCGCGCAAGCCCGAGGCGAGAGCGCGAGCCGTCTCGAGTCCGGTCGGATCGTGCGGCGGCGCATCCTCGCCGGGCGCGTCCGCTGGCTGCACGCGATCAGCGGCCGAGGGCGGAAGGACGACATCGTCAGGGTCAGGCCGGTCAGGCACTCGCGACCACCCCTTCCCTGACGTCGAAGACGTGGCCGACCAGCTTGGCCGGAACGTCATCGGGCACTGCCGCAGTCACCAGCACCTGCTCCGTTCCGGCCACCAGCTCAGCGAGCCGACTCCGACGCAGGTCGTCGAGCTCGGCGAACACGTCGTCGAGGATCAGCACCGGGTCGTCGCCGTCGGCGCGCAACAGCTCGAAGGCCGCCAACCGAAGTGCCAGGGCGAACGACCACGACTCGCCGTGGCTCGCGTAGCCCTTGGCCGGCAGCTGCCCCAAGGACAACGTCAGGTCGTCGCGGTGCGGACCGACCAGCGTGACACCGCGCTGGAGCTCCTCGCCTCGACGGCGTACGACCTCGGTGCGCAGCGCATCGGCGAGCTGGTCACGGTCCGTGCAGCCCGCCTCCAGCTCGAGCGAAGGCTTGTAGTCCAGTCCCGCGTCGTTGCCGCCGTCTGCCTTCGGCACCGACATCGCGACGTCCGCGTAGTGCCGGGCCACGTGCGGTCGTAGTTCGTCCACCAGCGAAAGCCGTGCCTCGAGCAGCTCCGCCCCGGCGCGGGTCAGCTGGCTGTCCCACACCTCCAATGTCGACAAAGCGCCTTCGTTGCGCCGACCGGTCGCTCGACCACCTGCCGTCTTCAACAAGGTGTTGCGCTGGCGCAGGACGCGGTCGTAGTCGGCCCGGACGCCGGCGAACCGGGGCTGTCGTGCCACCAGGAGGTCATCGAGGAAGCCGCGTCTGCTGCTCGGGTCACCCTTGACCAGCTCGAGGTCGTCGGGAGAGAAGAACACCGTGCGCACGATGCCCAGCACGTCTCGGGCCCGGGGCACACTGCCCCGGTTGAGACGGGCCCGGTTCGCCTTGCCGGGATTGATCTCGAGCTCGATCAGCGCCTCCCGGTCATCGCGACGGACGGCCGCGCGCACGATCGCCTGCTCGGCGCCCACCCGCACCAGGGGCTGGTCGCTGGCCACCCGGTGCGACGACTGGGTGGCGACGTAGTCGACGGCCTCGACCAGGTTCGTCTTGCCCTGGCCGTTCGGTCCGATGAAGGCCGAGACGCCCTCCGGGATGTCCACCTCGACCTGGGCATACGACCGGAAGTCGACCAGGGCGAGACGGAAGAGATGCATCGTGACTGGGCTCGTCAGGCGTGGTCGGCCATGCGGGCCGCTACGCGGTCTCGACGTCGCCGGACGGCGTCTGGCTCTGGCCGCCGCCGGACCGGACGGCGTGCCCACCGAACTGGTTGCGCATCGCTGCGACGGCCTTCATCGCGGGCGACTGCTCCTGACGCGACTGGAAACGGGTGTACAGGGCCGCGGTGATCGCGTGCATCGGGACCGCGTGGTCGATCGCCGCCTCGATCGTCCAGCGACCCTCCCCGGAGTCCTCGGCGTACCCGGCCAGCTGGGAGAGACCCTCGTCCTCATCCAGCGCAGCGACCAGCAGGTCGAGCAGCCAGGAACGGATCACCGTGCCCTCACGCCACGATCGGAACACCTCGGTGACGTTCTCGCACACCGCGGCCTTCTCCAACAGCTCGTAACCCTCGGCGTAGGCCTGCATCACGCCGTACTCGATGCCGTTGTGGACCATTTTAGAGAAATGTCCGGCACCGACCGGGCCGGCGTGCACGAAACCGAAGTCGCCTTCGGGCTTGAGGGTGTCGAAGGCCGGTTGAACCTTGGCGATGTGCTCGGCCTCCCCGCCACACATCAAGGCGTAGCCGTTGTCGAGCCCCCACACCCCGCCGGAGACGCCGCAATCGACGAAGCCGACGCCCTGTTCGTCCAGGATCCTGGCGTGTTCGGTGTCGTCGGTCCACCGGGAGTTGCCGCCGTCGACGACCACGTCGCCCTCGCCCAACAGCTCACCGAGCGCTTTGACCGTCTCGCGGGTCGGGTCGCCGGACGGCACCATCACCCAGACGACCTTGGGTGACTCCAGTTGGTCGACCATCTCGTCGAGGCTCCCGACGTCGCTGACGTCGGCGTTCCGGTCGTAGCCCACGACCGTGTGTCCATCGCGGCGCAACCGTTCGCGCATGTTGCCGCCCATCTTCCCCAGTCCGATGAGTCCGATGTGCATGCGGTGGTCCTTTCCTGACACGGGCGGCGGCGAACAGTCCCACCCAGGCAACGTCAGCAGGCGGGCCTGGTCAGGCAGGCTGAGACGAGGTGGCCCCGTGAAGCCACGTCACGCCATCCCTAGCCTTGCATGCGCAGCGGCATGAGCAAGTAGCGGAAGGCGAGGTCGGGCTGGGCATCGGCGGTCGGCAGGCTCGCGAACGCGGCGGGTCGCGCCGGCTGGGTCATCGACACGTGGACATGCGATCCACCGATGACCTGGAGCCCGTCGAGCAGGTACGACGGGTTGAAGCCGATGGAGATGTCGTCTCCGGTGAGCGCGGCCTCGAGGGACTCCGACGCCTGCGCCTCCTCGCCGTTGCCGGCTTCCAGCGTCACCATCCCGTCGGAGAACCCCAGTCGGATCGGGGTGTTGCGACCCGCGACGAGGGAGACTCGCTTCACCGCGTCGATCAAAGCCGCCACGTCGATCTGCGCGGTGATCTCGGAGGTGGCCGGGAAGAGCTGGCGGACGTTCGGGAAGGCCCCCTCGATCAGTCGGGTGGTCGTGCGCCGCTTGCCACCGGCCGCCTCGGACTCGAATCCGATCAGACCTTCGCCGGTGTTGGTCGACATCGCGATCGTCAGCTGCGAGCCGGCTGAGAGGGACTTGGCGGTGTCGGAGAGGACCCGGGCCGGTACCAAGGCACTGACGCTGAGGTCGGACTGGACAGGGCTCCACTCCAGCTCGCGCAGGCTCAGGCGAAAGCGGTCGGTGGCCAGCAGCGACAGGGTGCTGCCATCGATCTCGAGCTTGACACCGGTCAGCACGGGCAGCATGTCGTCGCGGCCGGCGGCGGTGACGGCCTGGTTGACCGCGGCGGTGAAGACGTCGGCGTCGACCGTGCCCGCCACGGCGGGCATCTCCGGCAGTGCCGGGTAGTCCTCGACCGGCATCGTCTGCAGGCTGAACCGTGAGCTACCGCAGGTCACGGCCAGCTTGGCACCGTCGAGGGCCACGTCCACGGGCTTGTCGGGCAGTGCCCGGGCGATGTCGGCCAGCAGCCGGCCGGACACCAAGATGTCACCGTCGTCGGCGACATCGGCTGGAATCGTCACCTGGGCGGAGGTCTCGTAGTCGAACCCGCTGAGGGACAGTCCATGCTGGCCGGTGCTGATCTTGATGCCGGAAAGCTGGGGAAGGGTGCCTGGTCGGTTCGGGATCGAACGAGCAGTCCAAGCGACCGCCTCGGCGAGGACGTCGCGTTCGACGCGGAACTTCACGGTGCAGTGCCTCCTGCTTCGACGAACCGTCCGGCGCGATCGGGCGTGGCCGGAAGGTGGGGTTGAATCCTGCCACGTCGCTGCGTCCTTGGGGACCGTTGGGGCCAACCGGTGACAACTTTTCCCCAACCCGCAAGGCCCGAGGACTTGGAGTCAGTTTCAGACATGTAACTCTTCCATCAGGTTCATAGCACCGGTGGACACTGTGGACAACGGTTGAAGTGCCAGGTCGGAGCGTGTGCGGGGCTGTGTTCTTCCTGTGGAGGACACAGCCGGTGCAACGAGACGTCGGTGGAGGTACATCGGTGTGATTCGGTGCAGTCCACATGCGTCCACAGTCACCGACCGCTCACGCACCACTGGTCCACAGGCTTGTCCCCAGGGTGTGCGGACGAAACGACAAGGCCCCATCGGCTCAGCGGATCGGCCGGACAGCGCCGACCTGGCCGGCCTCACTGCTGGCGGGCTTGCTGCTTGATCCGGTTGGTGAGCTCTCGGACCTGGTTGTAGACGCTGCGGCGCTCGGCCATCAGCTGCCGGATCTTGCGATCGGCGTGCATGACGGTGGTGTGGTCGCGGCCGCCGAACTGCTGTCCGATCTTGGGCAAGGAGAGATCGGTGAGCTCGCGACACAGGTACATCGCGATCTGCCGGGCCGTCACGAGCACCCGGCTACGGCTGGTCCCGCACAGGTCGTCGATCGAGAGACCGAAGTACGCGGCGGTCTGGGCGATGATCACCGCGGCCGTGATCTCGGGCTCCCCGCCTTCGGGGATCAGGTCCTTGAGCACGATCTCGGCCAGGGTGAGGTCCACCGGCTGCCGGTTGAGGCTGGCGAAGGCGGTGACCCTGATCAGCGCGCCTTCGAGCTCGCGGATGTTGGTCTGGATCTTGCTGGCGATGAACTCCAGCACGTCCGGAGGCGCGGTCAGACGCTCGGTGGCGGCCTTCTTGCGCAGAATCGCGATCCGCGTCTCGAGGTCGGGGGGTTGAACGTCGGTGATCAAGCCCCACTCGAACCGGTTGCGCAGCCGGTCCTCGAGCGCTTCGAGGCGCTTGGGCGGACGGTCTGACGTGATGACGATCTGCTTGTTCGCGTTGTGCAGGGTGTTGAAGGTGTGGAAGAACTCCTCCTGCGTCTGGATCTTCCCCTCCAAGAACTGGATGTCGTCGATCAACAGCACGTCGACGTCGCGGTAGCGACGCTGAAAGCCCGCGGCCCGGTCGTCGCGAATGGCGTTGATGAAGTCGTTGGTGAACTCCTCGCTGCTGACGTAGCGCACCCGCGCACCGGTGAACAGGCTCCGTACGTAGTGTCCGATCGCGTGCAGCAGGTGAGTCTTGCCGAGTCCGGAGTCGCCGTAGATGAGCAGCGGGTTGTAGGCCTTGCCCGGCGCCTCGGCGACCGCGACAGCTGCCGCGTGCGCGAACCGGTTCGACGAGCCGATGACGAAGGTCTCGAAGATGTACTTGGGGTTCAGCCGGGTGTCGCGGACGTTGCCGGCGACTGGTTGACCACTGCCGGGTGAGGATGGCGAGCCGCCCTGGCCGATCCCGAGCGCACCGTCGGCCGCCGCGGCCTGCGCGGACTGACTGACCGACTGCGCCACGGCCGGCGCCTGCTCGGCGAGCACCGGGTGGACGGAGCCGGGACCGTCGAACTCGGCCTCGAGATCGGTGGGACCGAACTCGGCGTCTCCCAGGGTGGGGTCGACGGTGACGGCGAGCCGGACCGGCTGGCCGAGGTACTGGCTCAGTGCGTCCTCCAGCCGAGGGCGCAGCCGGGTCTCGAGCTGGCTGCGCGTGAAGTCGTCGGGGACGGCCACGATGGCGGTGCTCTCGTGCAAGGTCACCGGCTGGGACGCCGACAACCAGGCCCGATGGCTAGCGGGAAGGTCGTCAATCAGTGCGGTCCAGGCATGGGCAAGGTCGGCGACCTCGGTCATCGGTGGGATCCCCTCACGGCGTTCATCGAGCCTGTCTCGGTCTTTGGTCGGGGTCCGGCGGAGCGGATCCGATCGTCTGCAGAGCCCGTGACGCTAGCGCATCCACATTGTTGTCCACAGGCTGTGCACACGGAACCATGTCTGGTGCCCGGAGTGAACCCGGGGGCGCCACAGACGGACCTGATCGAGCGGGACGAACACCGGCGACGGCGTGCGGTGCGACGATCAGCGACCTTGGCGGGGGAACCGAGGGGAAACTCTGTGCCGCCGGAACGTAACAAGAACCGTCCGGCTGTTTCAAGCGGTCATCCACAGGTTGAGGCTTCGAAACCACGGAGTGTCGCGAAAGTCCTGCGGCGTGTCGGTGAGAAATCCTCCGTTCGTGCTATGCCGGTGCCCTGATCTGGTCACTCGGGCCTGGCCCGGTGTAGGTCCGACCGGTCGCGGTGCCCCCGGCTGCACCACCTCGGTCGGTTTGACCCTCGTCAGGCTCAGCGCGTACCGTTGGTTGGTCGGCTACGACGTCGCCAGGTGCCGCATGTCCACAGGCGACCGCCGAAGGACACGAAGTGACAAATGGCTTTGTCGACAAATCGCTGTGGATGGGCGATGTTGTCGAACCGTGTTCCGTTCCGCCTGCTACGCCGACACCTGACTGTCCAGACAGCACCATGATCGAACCGGGAGTACCGCTGCCATGAGCAAGCGCACGTTCCAGCCGAACAACCGTAAGCGCAGCAAGACGCACGGCTTCCGCCTGCGCATGCGGACCCGCGCCGGCCGGGCCATCCTGGCGAGCCGCCGCCGCAAGGGCCGCAACCGGCTCGCCGCCTGAGCCGGCCATCTCTGCAGCCCGCTCTGTCCTCCCGCCGCACGTCCTGGTGAGTTCTTCGTGCTCCCCGCCGTCCATCGGCTCCGGCGAGCCGGTGACTATAGTCGCGCCCTGCGAACGGGTCGACGGGCTGGCTCCCGTGAGCTGGTCGTGCATCTGGTCGCCAGCGCGAGCGGCCAACCCCCTCGGGTCGGCTTCATCGTGAGCCGGGCGGTCGGTTCCGCGGTGGTCCGCACCCGCGTCAAGAGACGCCTACGGCACCAGATGATCGCTCGGTTGCCCCGTCTGGCGCATGGCTCGTTGTACGTCGTCCGGGCCAATCCGCCGGCGGCTTCCGCGACGTCGGCCGAGCTGGGACGCGCACTCGACCGGTGCTTGGCGAAGCTCGACCCTGCCATCGGGGCAGGCGGCGGCTCATGACGTATCTGCTGATCGGGCTGTTGCGGATGTACCGGTTGCTGATCAGTCCGCTGTACGGACAGGTGTGCCGTTACCACCCGTCCTGCTCGGCGTACGCCTTGGATGCCGTCACCCGGCACGGTTCACTCAAGGGCAGTTGGCTCGCGGTGCGGCGCATCGGTCGCTGCCACCCCTGGGCTGCCGGTGGTTACGACCCGGTGCCCGACCGTTTCACCTGGAGGGCAGTCGGCCCTGTAGGCCCGCGTGAGGAGATGCAGGAGCACTCGTGATCGACTTTTTGGTGAACACCGGCCATGCGATCATGACGCCGCTGTACTACCTGACCTCGGGAGTCCTGCGGGTCTTCCATGGGCTTTTTCATGACACGCTCGGCGCAAGCGAGGGGTGGTCATGGACCCTGTCGATCGTCTGCTTGACGGTGGTGATCCGCACCGCGCTGATCCCGTTGTTCGTGAAGCAGATCAAGAACAGCCGTAACCTGCAACTGCTGCAGCCGAAGGTCAAGGAGCTGCAGAAGAAGTACGGGCACGACCGGGAGCGTCTCACGCAAGAGACGATGAAGCTCTACAAGGACACCGGGACCAACCCGTTGGCGTCCTGCCTCCCGCTGCTGCTGCAGATGCCGATCTTCCTCTCGCTGTTCCGCACGCTCAACAAGGCGTCGGACGGTGAGGGGGTCGGGTTCATGACGGACACCCTTGCCCGGACGTTGGCCAACGGTGAGATCTTCGGTGTTCGGATCTCTGACTCGTTCACCGCCGCCGAGGGCACCGGCACCCGGCTGTTGACCGCCTCGCTGGTCATCGTGATGACGATCACCACGTTCACCACGCAGCGTCAGCTGATGCGCAAGAACATGCCCGAGTCCGCGCTGACCGGGCAGTACGCCCAGCAGCAGAAGATCCTGCTCTACGTCCTCCCCGTGGTCTTCGCGGTCGGCGGTATCGCCTTCCCCATCGGCGTGCTGCTCTACTGGTCGACCTCGAACCTGTGGACGATGGGTCAGCAGTTCTACGTCATCCGGAACAACCCGACACCGGGGACGCCGGCGTTCGAGGCGAAGAAGGCGCGAGACGCGCACCGTCATCACGGCGGCGAGAGCACACAGGTCGCTGGGACGGTGATTGCCACCGAAGAGCCACCCAAGCCGGTGGTCCAGCGCTCCCAGCCCAAGAAGCAGCCCCGGAGCAAGCGCAAGAAGAAGAAGTAGCGCGCCCCGGCCTTTGACCCCGTACCGCGAATCGAGAGAGAACTCATGAGCGAAGTTTCCGAGACCCCCGAGCACGACTCCGACACCCTGACGTCCGACCAGGCCGAGGGACCCCCGGCTGCTGCGGATACTCACGATGACGACCACGGCCCGGACGACGGCGGCCCCGAGGCTCCGCAGGACCGGGTCAAGCGGCTCGAGGCAGAAGGTGACATCGCCGCCGACTACCTCGAGGAACTGCTCGACATCGCGGATCTGGACGGCGATCTGGACATGGACGTCGAGGGGGACCGCGCGGCCGTTTCCATCATCGGGGCCGACCTCGACGCCTTGGTCGGTGAGGAAGGCCAGGTGCTGGATGCGCTGCAGGAGCTGACCCGGCTCGCTGTCTACCGTGAGACGGGGGAGCGTTCTCGGTTGATGCTGGACATCGGCGGCTACCGCGCGGATCTCCGCAAGAACCTCGAGGTGCTCGCCGAGGAAGCGATCGAGGATGTCAGGCAGACTGGCGAGGCCGTCAAGCTGTCGCCGATGACGCCGTTCGAGCGCAAGGTCGTGCACGACGCGGTCGCTGCCGCTGGACTGGCGAGCGAGTCCGAGGGCGTCGAGCCCACCCGGTGCGTCGTGGTGCTGCCGTCGCGATGACGTCAGCGACGTGACCGTTTCACGTGAAACACCGCCGCGGCCCGATCCCGATCGAGTCGCGGCGGTGTTCTTTAACGATTCAGCGATCTATCGCTTTGTCGACTTGTTGGCTTCTGAAGGCGTCGTTCGCGGCTTGATCGGCCCTCGTGAGGCGCCCCGGTTGTGGGATCGGCACATCTTCAACTGCGCCGCGCCGGCCGCCGCCTTCCCTGCCGATGCCCGGGTGGCCGACGTCGGCAGCGGCGCCGGTCTTCCCGGCATCGTGCTGGCCCTCGCCCGGCCAGACCTCCGGGTGACGCTGATCGAACCCCTGTTGCGGCGCACCACGTTCCTGGACGAGGCCGTCGTCGAGCTCGGCCTGGGCAACGTCACGGTCCTGCGGTCGCGGGCCGAGGACGTCGACGGTCAGCTCGTTCCGGCCTTCGACGTGGTCACCTCGCGGGCAGTGGCGCCGCTACCCAAGCTGGCGGCCTGGTGCCTTCCGCTCACCCGGTCAGGTGGACTCGTGCTGGCCATGAAGGGGTCCTCTGCGGAGGAGGAGCTCGCCGCCGCCTGGCCGATGCTGAGGACGCTGGATGTGCGTTCGGCACGAGTTGAGGAGTATGCCGTGGCGGGAAGCGAACCTACCCGCATCGTCAGGATAGAGTCGCCCTGACCGTGCCGGACCTTGGAGATCTCCCCCCGTGAATTCTGCTTGCGTGACCCCTCAGCTCGGTTGGCCGGCAGCACCTGCACGCACCGCGCCGGGGCTGGGATGGCCCGCCGACACGGCCACGGGTCCTCGGGACAGCAGTCCGTCGGAGATCCATGCTGCGGATACCGAGACAGCCGCCTCCGACGACTCGATAGACGAGTCCACCCACCCTGCCGGCTCCGGCGACGTCACCCTTGCTCCTGCCGATCTCGAAGGCGAACCCATGCACCCCACGACCGACACGAGCCCCGATGTTTCACGTGAAACACCGCCGCACTCCACCCTGCCCTCCGGCTCGCCCCTGGGCACCGTGACGCGAGCTTCTGACCTGGTGTCGGAGCGGAACGGCGACCACCCGCTGGGCGGAGACCGTTCGACCCCGCTGGCCCGGGCGACCGAGCACAGCATCGCGGTCGCCACCGGCCGGCCGTTGCGCCGGCAGTTGCCCCGACCTGAGCAGCCGCGCGTCATGGTGGTGGCGAACCAGAAGGGCGGCGTGGGCAAGACCACGACCACCGTGAACGTCGCCGCCGCACTGGCCCAGCACGGACTCAAGGTGTTGGTCATCGACCTGGACCCGCAAGGCAACGCCTCGACAGCCCTGTCCGTCGAACACGGCGCCGGCATCCCGGGGAGCTATCAGGTGCTGGTCGAGGCGACGCCGATGGACGAGGTGATCGTCGAGTGCCCGGACGTCCCAGGGCTCTTCGTGGTACCAGCCACCATCGACCTCGCAGGCGCGGAGATCGAGCTGGTCTCGCTGGTCGCTCGGGAGACCAGGCTGAAGAAGGCTCTGGATGCCCACCTGGCGGAGTGTGCCGAGGTGGACGCCACCTACGACTACGTCTTCATCGACTGCCCACCGTCTCTCGGTCTGTTGACGGTGAACGCGCTGAGCGCCGGGCTCGAGATGCTGATCCCCATCCAGTGCGAGTACTACGCCCTGGAGGGACTCAGCCAGTTGCTCCACACGATCGAACAGATTCGGGAGCACCTCAATCCCCGGCTCAAGGTCGGCGCGATCATGCTCACGATGTACGACGCCCGGACCCGGCTCGCGGCCGGAGTGGCCGACGAGGTTCGTGAACACTTCGGCGAGGTGGTCCTCGGCACGGCGATCCCCCGCTCGGTTCGGCATCTCGGAAGCGCCGAGCTATGGCCAGACGGTGCTGACCTACGACCCCGGCTCGGCTGGGGCCCTCTCGTATCTCGAGGCGGCCAGCGAGCTCGCCCTCCAGGTCTCCGATGCATCCTCCCCGCCCGACCCAGCCACCGCGACCGCAGAGAAGGCAGACCGATGAGCACCCCACGACGAGGGCTGGGCCGCGGCCTTGGCTCGCTGATCCCCACCGGACCGGGCAAGACCTCGGTGCTTGATGACCGGGGGCCGAACGAGCGGACCGGTCCACAGCCGCAGGCCGGCAGGCCCACCACGTCCGCCGCCCCGGACGCTCTCGACGGCGAGCACGGCACGCCGACGCCGCCGAACGACCTGACGTCGGTGGCCGGAGCCTATTTTGCCGAGCTGGCACCGACGGCGATCGACCCCAACCCCCGCCAACCCCGCAGCGTCTTCGACGAGGAGGCGATGGCGGAGCTGACCCACTCGATTCGCGAGGTCGGACTGCTTCAGCCCATCGTGGTTCGCCCGCTGGGCGATGACCGCTACGAGCTGATCATGGGCGAGCGTCGCTGGCGGGCGGCGCAGCAGGCGGGCTTGGACGCGATTCCGGCCATCGTCCGGGAGACCAAGGATGACGACCTGCTCCGAGACGCCCTCCTGGAGAACCTGCACCGCGCGCAGCTGAACCCCCTGGAAGAGGCAGCCGCGTACCAGCAGATGCTCGACGACTTCGGCTGTACCCACGAGGATCTGGCTACCCGGATCGGCCGGTCCCGACCGCAGATCTCCAACACCCTCCGCTTGCTCAAGCTCTCCGTCCCAGTGCAGCGCCGGGTTGCAGCCGGCGTGCTGTCGGCCGGCCACGCCCGGGCGCTGCTCGCTGTGGACGATGCGACGCGGCAGGACGCATTGGCATCCCGGGTGGTCTCGGAGGGCATCTCCGTCCGCGGGCTGGAGGAGCTGGTCGCCGTCGGTGACGACGCCGCGTCCGCAACCCGCGCGCCCAAGCAACGCCTGTCCGCCCCCGGACTCACCGAGATCGCCGACCGGCTCGGGTCCCGGTTCGAGACCCGGTGCAAGGTCACTCTGGGCCGCAGCAAGGGGCGGATCACCGTGGAGTTCGCGTCGTTGGACGACCTGCAGCGGATCCTGTCGTTGATGGACCCCGAGGGCGCTTAGTCGCTTCGGCGCTTCATCGATCAGTCGCTTTGTCGACATAGTCCGACAGTCCGCCGACGTCGCCCGCCGCCTCGATCAGCACCACGTCGCGACCATCCGCGGGTGGCCCATGCCCGACCGGCCGTGTCCCCCAACCCGATTCGCCCGGCATCGCGTGACAGACGGGTCCGCTATTGCAAGAGAATCTTTCGAAAGGTTACCTTCGATGCATGCCGATCACTCGACGCCGGGTCACCTCCGCAGACGACATGAAAGCGCTCGCCCATCCGGTGCGGCTCGACCTCCTCGAGCTGCTGGTCGTCAACGGCGCGATGACCGCCAGCGAGGCGGCGGCCGAGCTGATGCAGACGCCGGCCAACGTGTCCTGGCACCTCCGCAAGCTGGCCGAGCACGGGTTCGTCCGGCAGGCGACCTCGGGGTATGGCCGCAAGCGCCCGTGGAAGGCCGTGGCTGAGTCGCTGTCGTGGGGTGAGGACGCGGAGGACGAGGCTTCGGCGAGCGCGCTGCACGACGTGACCATCGAGCGCGAGATCCAGCGGCTGCGGGCTGCGCTGGCCAACACCGAGCGCGAGTCCCAGCCCTGGCGCGATGCCACCGAGGTGTACCAGTCCCGGTTGTGGCTGACGGCGGACGAGGCGCAGGAGATCGGGGAGCAGCTCCGGCAGCTCTTCCTCACGAAGGCCGAGGAGCGGCAGGACCCTGCCAACCGACCCGCCGACGCCCGGGTGATGGCTCTGATGGCGTGGGTGGTTCCGAACGGCCCGCTGCCCGAGGTCCGGCCGTGAGGGCGGCGTTTCGCCAGCCTGGCTTTCGGCTCCTCTACGGGGGGTTGCTGGCCAGCATGGTGGGCGACTCGCTGATGCTCATCGTCTTGGCCATCTGGGTCAAGGACCTCACCGGGAGCAACGGTGCGGCAGGACTCACCTTCTTCTTCCTGGCGGCTCCTGCCCTCGTCGCTCCGCTGATCGGCATGGTCGTGGACCGGTTCACGCGTCGCTCTGTGCTGTTCTGGGGCAATCTCGCCTCCGCACTCGCCGTCGTCCCTCTGCTCCTGGTCCGCGACCAGGACGACGTCTGGATCGTGTATGCCGTCACCGTGTTGTACGGCATCTCCTTCATCGCGCTCCCCGCCGGGCTCAACGGCCTACTCAAAGAGATGTTGCCTGACGCCCTACTGGTCGATGCCAACGCTTCACTGTCCACGAGCAAGGAGTCACTTCGGCTGGTCGGACCACTGCTCGGCGCAGGGCTGTTCACCCTCGTCGGCGGCGGCGCAGTCGCGGTGATCGATGCCAGCACCTTCGTGATCGCAGCTGTCGCCATCCGAGCGCTCAGGGTCCAGGAAGACCGGCCGCTCCGAGACGCCACGCACTTCCGCGACGAGGTTCTGGCCGGCGTCCGCCATATCCGGCGGGATCGGGTGTTGCTCCACACGATGATCTCCCTCGGCGTCGCCCTGTTGGTCATCGGCTTCATGGAGGCGGCCGTCTTCGCGATGGTCGATGCGTTCGGCAAGCCCGCGAGCTGGGTGGGGGTGATCGTCTCGGTGCAGGGAGTCGGCGCCGTCGCCGGGGGGTTCTCGTCGTCGCAGATCATCAAGCGGATCGGCGAGGTGGGCGCAATCAGCGTCAGCCTGGCCGGTTTCGCCCTCGGACTTGCGCTGTGCGCGGCGACCCCGATGCTGAGCCTGGTCTTCCTGGGGGTGGTCGTGCTGGGATTCACCCTCCCGGTCTTCATCGTTGCGTTCACCACCTTGCTCCAACGGCGGACTCCGCACCACCTGATGGGCCGGGTGTCTGCGGCAGCCGACGTGATCATAGGGACTCCGCAGGCGATCTCGATCGCGCTAGGCGCCCTGCTGGTGAGCCTGGTGAGCTATCGCACGATCTATTGGATCAGCGCCGTCGTCTTGATCGCCTCTGCCGGCTACCTGGTCCTGGCACTGGGGCGGCGACCCACCACTGCCCCCGATCTCATCCGAGGTGGCGTCGAAGCCGCACCCACGCGACCTGGACCGGTGGGACTGCCCGACACCCTGGCTGCGGCAGCCGTGGGGGGCCTGGACGTGTCGTCAGCGGGCGACGGCCCGCCCGGCCAGGTCAGCGAAGACCCGTCCGAGGTCCAGTCCCGCGGCCTGCACCGACAACGGGACGAGTGAGGTCTCGGTCATGCCCGGCGCGACATTGACCTCGAGGAACCACACGTCCCCATCGTTGTCCACGATCAGGTCCGACCGGGAGAGGTCACGCAGCCCCAGGCTGTGATGCGCCAGCACCGCGACACGCTCGCACTCTGCGGCGGCCTCGTGGTTCAGCTCCGCCGGTACGACGAACTCGGTCGCTCCCGCGGTGTACCGGGCCGTGTAGTCGTAGACCCCGCCGTCTGGCCGGATCTCGACGGCCGGCAACGCCCGAGGCTCATCGTCTGGCCGGAGTTCCAGGACCGGCAGAGTCACCTCGACGCCGCTGATGCACTCCTCGACCAGAGCCACCGACCCGTAGGAGAAGCACGCGACCATCGCGTTGGGAAGCTCCGCCATCGTCTCCACCCGGCTGCAGCCGAGCGCCGAGCCGCCCTTGGCCGGCTTGACGAACAGCGGCAGTCCTAGGCGCTCGACCACCGCGTCCATCACCGCCGCGGCTCCGACCTCACGGAACGTGTCGGCGGGCAAGGCGACCGACGACGGGGTGCGGATCCCCACTCCCGACACGACCTGTTTGGCGATCGGCTTGTCGAAGGCCACCCGGGCAGCCGCGGGTGTGGACCCGACGTACGGCACCCCGGCCAGCTCGAGGACCTCGCGCAACGCGCCGTCCTCGCCGGCTTCCCCGTGCAGCAGAGGGATCACGCAGTCGGGCTTCTCGGTGCGCAACCAACCCATCAGCTCGGCGTCCACGTCGCGCACGGTGACGTCCAGACCGACGTCGATCATGGCCTCGGCAACCCGGCGTCCCGACCTCAGCGAGACGTCGCGCTCGTGCGACAACCCTCCGGCGAGGATCACGACCCGGTGTGGATCGCTCGCCGCGGAAGCGGCGTGCTGATCGGTTCGCTGGGGGGCCTGTGTCGACTGGTTGTGCTCGGGCATCACGTCAGCTCAGATCCGACTGGGGGCCTTCGTAGCCCCGGGGCAGGTGGTGGGTGATCGTGCCGAAGGTTGCGCGCAGGTCGAGCTCGGTGTCGATGACGGCGGCCAGCCGGCGTACGCCCTCGCGAATCCGCTCTGGCGTTGGATAGCAGAAACTCAGGCGCAGGCAGCTGCTGCCGAAACCGTCGGCATAGAAGGCGGTTCCGGGCACGTAGGCCACGCGCGCCGTGACCGCCCGGGGCAACATCGCCTTGGAGTCCAAGCCCTCCGGAAGGGTCAGCCAGACGTAGAAACCACCGGCCGGGACAGTCCAGCGTGCCTGCTCCAGACGGTCGCCGCCGAGCTGTTCCTCGAGCGCGGCGAGCATGGCGTCGCGTCGCTCGCGGTACATCTCGGTGAAGTCCTTGACCTGGCTGCGCCAGTCGTGTCCGGTGAGGTAGGCCGAGATGGCGCGTTGGCTGAAGGTGGGAGGACACAGCGTGGCCGACTCCTGCGCCAGCACGAGCTTCTCGCGGACCGCGTGCGGCGCCACCACCCAGCCGACGCGGAACCCCGGTGCGAAGGTCTTGGAGAAGGACCCGAGGTACACCACACGGTCGGCGTCGTCGGCTCTGAGGGCACGTGGCGGATCGGCGTCGAAACCGAGCAGCCCGTACGGGTTGTCCTCCAGGACCAGCAGGTCGTGGCGACGGCAGATCTCCAGCACCTCGGCCCGCCGACTGGTCGACAGGGTGACGCCGGCAGGGTTGTGGTAGGTCGGGATCGTGTACAAGAACTTGGCCCGTTTGCCTGCCGCGGCCACCGACCTGATGGCCTGCTCCAGGGCCTCCGGCACCAGGCCGTCGTCGTCCATCTCCACGTGCACGACGTCGCACTCGAAAGCCCGGAAGACGCCGAGCGCGCCGACGTAGCTCGGCGCCTCGCACAGCACCACGTCCCCCGGGTCACAGAAGACGCGCGTCACCAGGTCGACGCCCTGCTGGCTCCCGACCGTCACCACGACGTCGTCGGGGTGGGCCCGGATGCCTTCCAGGGCCATCACGTCGCAGATCTGCTCCCGTAGCAGCGGGTCACCCTGGCCAGAGCCGTACTGCATCGCCGAGGTGCCGTCGTCCCGGATCAGGTCACCGATCGAATCGGCCACCGCATCGAGCGGGAGGCCGGAGATGTTGGGCATCCCGCCGGCCAGCGACACGACCTCTGGCCGGCTCGCCACCGCGAACAGAGCGCGGATCTCCGACGCCTTCATCGCCTGCGTGCGCTGGGCGTACCGGTCGACGTAGCCGTCGAGCCTGGTGTGCCGGGCAGGCGTCGACAGCTCGCGAGGCTCGCCCGTCTCGTCCATGACCACCCATTCTCGCCGCAGACGGCGCTGCGGGTCGCCTACTACCATGCCTGATGAGACGTGTTGTCGGATCTCCGGAGGGTCAGCCGTGACCAGGACCGCTCATGTGGTGAGCGCCAAACGGGTCGTTCAGGTGCTCGGTGGGCTGGGTCTGGGTGCCGCGGGCGGCTTCGTTGCCTCGCTGCTGCACCGCCGTCGGCCGACCGTCTACGCCGAAGGGGTCGAGCAGGCAGTCCCCCCAGGGCACGAGAAGGACGAACTTCCCCAGGCAGCGGAGCGGAGGCACTGACATGGGACGCCGGCTGGTCTCGATCACGCTCGACAACGTCGGGGACCTGCCCGATCCCTGCCGCTCCTGCGCGTTCTGGGAGGCCGGGACTCGGCTCCCCGAGGCCGGACTGAAGGACGACTGGATCTCCGCCGTGCTTCTCGAGTGGGGGTCGTGCGGCCGGATGTTGTACGTCGACGGACAGGTGGCGGGGTTCGCGCTGTACGCACCCCCGGAGTACGTCGCGATGACCGGTCCCGTCGGCGGGAGCACGGTGAGCGACGACGCCGTGCTGTTGATGACGGCCAGGATCCTCCCGGAGTTCGCGGCCTCCGGGCTCGGACGGGTGCTGATCCAGTCGGTCGTCAAGGACGTGATGGCCCGGCGAGGGGTCAAGGCGATCGAGGCCTTTGCCGATGCTCAGGGGCATGAGCACACCTGCGTGATCCCCGCCCAGTTCCTGACCGCGGTCGGTTTCAAGACGGTGCATCCGCACCCGCGCTACCCGCGGCTACGGCTCGATCTGCGCAGCGTCGTGACCTGGCGGGCCGAGGTCGAGGTGGCGCTCGAACGGATGCTCGGCGCGATCCGACCGGACAAGAAGCACGGGCCGGTCGGCGTTGCTCAGCGGATCAACCCGCCCGGCCCGTGGCCTGTGCGCTAGCCCCGTGGGCCGGGGCGATCAGGCGCCGATGTACTCGGCGAGCTCGTTGAGGATGAAGGCCTTCGGGCGGGCGCCGACGATCTCCTTGACGACCTCCCCGCCCTGGTAGACCTTCAGGGCCGGGATCCCGGTGACGCGGTAGCTGGCCGGCGTGACGGGGTTCTCGTCCACGTTCATCTTCACGAAGCTCATCTTGTCTCCGTGCTCACCGGCGATCTCGTCGATGATCGGGTCGACCTGACGGCAGGGCCCACACCACTCGGCCCAGAAGTCGACCAGCACCGGCTTGTCGGACTGGAGCACCGTGGTCGCGAAGTCGCTGTCGGTGACGGAGGGGAGGTTGCTCATCAAGGCTCCTGGATAGGGATGGTGGGATGTCTGGGACGGTAGCTCAGGCGTCCGACAGCGCGGTCAGGAACCGCTCGGCGTCCAGGGCGGCAGCGCACCCGGTGCCGGCGGCGGTCACCGCTTGTCGGTAGGTGTGGTCGACGAGATCGCCGCAGGCGAAGACGCCGTCCAGGTTGGTCTTGGTGGTGCGGCCCTCGACGAGCACATAGCCCTCGTCGTCGAGCTCCACCTGGCCGCGGACCAGCTCAGAGCGCGGGTCGTGGCCGATCGCGATGAACAGGCCAGTGGCGTCCAGCTTGCGGGTCTCCCCGGTCTGGACATCCTTGATGACGACTCCTTCGAGCTGGCCATCGCCGAGGATCTCGTCCACGGCGCTGTTCCAGGCGAACTCGATCTTGTCGTTCGACAGGGCTCGCGCCGCCATGATCTTGCTGGCGCGGAGCTCGTCGCGGCGGTGGATGATCGTGACCTTCGAACCGAATCGGCTGAGGAACGTGGCCTCCTCCACAGCGGAATCCCCACCACCCACGACGGCGATGTGCTGGTCGCGGAAGAAGAAGCCGTCACACGTCGCACACCAGCTCACGCCATGTCCGGACAGCGCGTCCTCGTTGGGGAGGCCGAGTTTGCGGTAGCCCGAGCCCATGGCAAGGATCACGGTCGTGGCCTGGTGTGCTGTGCCGCCGCTGTCGACCACGGTCTTGACGTCGCCGGTCAGGTCGACGTCGGTGATGTCGTCGGCGACCAGCTCGGCCCCGAACTTCTCGGCCTGCTTGCGAAGGTCGTCCATCAGGGCCGGCCCCATGATCCCGTCGGGGAAGCCTGGGAAGTTCTCGACGTCGGTGGTGTTCATCAGCGCGCCGCCGGCGGTGACCGAACCCTCGAAGACCAGAGGCTTGAGGTCGGCCCGGGCGGCATAGATGGCGGCGGTGTAACCCGCTGGACCGGACCCGATGATGATGACGTTGCGGACGTCGCTCGACACTGCCCCTGCTTTCGTTGCCTGCTCTGTCGGTGGCGCGCGGCCTGTTTCCACGCCCGAGGATGTCAACCGATCCTAGGCGTTCGACATTCCCGGGCGAGTAGGCACACCGCCCCGGGCGCGGCCGCCGTCCAAGCCGTGACGGCTGGTTCGCGAGTTGCTCCTGAGGTGGGACAGCCACCAGCATCTGCACTCAGTACGACGATCGGTAGAGCACCTGAGCCGGGCCAGGACAGGCGTACACGGTGAGTCGACGCTGGGCGGGCTCGACCCGGAGCACGGCGCTGTGACCGTCGTAGCGGACCAGCCCGGTCACCGGGCCTGCACCTGAGCCCGCCGTGAGATCGGGTATGCCGCACTCTGCAGCAGGTACGGGGATGCGCGCGGCGCTGCCGGCGGACAGCCGGGCGGCGTACGTCGCAACGCTTGTCGCATCGAGGCTCGGGAGCGACTTGTCGCGGAGAGCCTCGAGATTCGGGTCGGTGGACCGGTCGTTGGCCGAGGGGGCTGAACTCGGGGCGCTCGCTCCACCGCCTCCCGACTCGGCGCTGCCGGCTCCTTGCTGCTGGTCAGCCGATGAGCGCGCCGCGGTGTCATCCTGCGTCGAGCTCCCCGGTAGGCCGTTGGTCGCGATGGCACCACCGACCGCGAAGACCGCGATGGCGGCTGCCGCGCCGATCACCCAGCGACCCCGTCGTCGTGGCGTTGCTGGGTGGCCGGCCGGATCCGCCCGGTCGGCTCGTCGTTCGGACAGCGACGGTACGCCGGCGGCTCGCTCGGCAGCGGCGATGTCCAAGGCGGCGTCCAGGCGCTGCGCGACCTCGACCGGAATCGGCTGGGTGGACGCGCCGGTCTCCCGGAGCAGGGCACCGACCTGCGCCAACCGTTCGGAGGTCTCGCTGCACACCTCGCAGTCGGCCAGATGCTCCACGATCCACGGGGCGTCGTCGGCAGACAACAGCCCGGCCTCGTGGTCGGCGATCTGGTCGATCGTCGGGTGCGTGCCGGCGTTCACCGCGGGTTGCCTCCGAGCTTCGAGGGACCAGGAGCTCGCTCGTCGTCCTGGTCCGGATGACTGCCAGGGTCCGATGACCCGGGGGGGACACCGGGTTGGACGCGATCGGCGCCGTGATGGTTCCGTGACCTGGCCGCGGTCTCGCCCCGGTCGTCGTCGACGGGGGCGTGCCGGTACTGGGTGAGCAGGGGCACCAGGCGGGCCCGCCCGCGCGAGCACCGGCTCTTGATGGTGCCGGGAGCACAGCCGAGCACCTGGGCCGCGTCGTCGACGGAATACCCCTCCATGTCGACCAGCACCAGCGCCGCGCGCTGTTCGTCCGGAAGCTGTGCCAGGGCCGCCAGCACGTCCGTGCGTCGCTCGCTGACCTCGGCCGGGTCCTCCGGGACGTCCATCGCGAGCTCGGCCGCGCGGTCCTCGTCCTCCGGAAGGGCCTCGGTCGGTCGAGTCCGGCGCCGCCGCATCCGGTCCAGGCAGGCATTGACGACGATCCGATGCAACCACGTGGTCACCTGGGCGTCCCCACGAAACGTCTCGGCCCGGCGGAACGCCGAGATCAACCCGTCCTGCAACGCATCTGCGGCATCTTCCCGGTCACTCGTCGTTCGCAGCGCGACCGCCCACAGCCGGTCGCGATGGCGTCGAACCAGCTCGGAGAACGCGGTGGGGTCGCCGGCCACGTGGGCTGCGAGCAGAGCGCGGTCGTCCAACGGCTCCTCGCCGGTGCTGGCTTCGGGTCCGTCAGGGACGTCCTTGGCCTGCGGTGGAGTCACCCGTAGACCTTGATCTCGGAGATCAAGCCCTTGTAGGAACCGGTGCTGTCCTGGGGCAGCTTGGTCAGCCAGACCAGCAGGTAGCGGGTGCGTACCGGCTTGTCCGGCTCGAACGTGGCGTCCCGGCCGGCGTCGGTCAGCGTCTGGACGAGCCGGTAGTCGTCGGCCGAGCCGGTGGGCGCCGTGCCGGACTTGGCGGGTGCCGCGCGCAGCTCGATGTCGGTCGGCGTGGCACCTTGCCGCACGTCGACCTGCGTCACCTGCTGGACCCGCCCGAGGTCGAGGATCAGGCCGACTCCTGACTTCTGGCCCTCGAGCGGTGTGTAGTACGTCACCGTCTGCCACGCGGTCGCCGGCTTGCCGTCGAAGGCGTAGCGGGACCTGCTCGGGGTTCTCGTCCCCCGAGCCGGGTGGAGGGTCGAAGCTCTGGCCGCCGACGATGGAAAGCTGGTCGACCGCGGCTCGCGAGGGACCGGTCGAGTTGGTCGGGTCACCGTTCGCGGTCCCGCTCGCATCGCCGTTCTGACCGATGAGGTAGGCGAGCAGCGCAGCGCCGAGCACGAGCACCGCCACGATCGTCGCCATCAGGGTCCGACGAAGCGGCGAGCGCTCATGGTGAGCCGTCCCGGCATACGTCGGCTGCTCGCCGGTGCCCGGGCCGCCGTCGTCGCGGGGGAGCAGAGCCGGGCGGAGGCTCGGCCGTGACAGGAGACGCGGGATTGACGGGCGCCGCCAGACCGACACCCGTTCCGGCGAAGCCGTCCTCGGACAAGATCTGGTTCAGGCTGTCGTGGATCTCGTCGACCGTGGTGATGGGGTCGCCGTAGCGGGGTGGGTCTCCGAGGATCCGATCGCAGACGACGTCGAGGTTGCGAGGTACGCCGGCCCGCACCTGGCGTGGGCGCAGCAGCCGCCCGTGCTCGGTGGGCGCGGCAGGGAGGCCGGCATTGGGACCGCCCGGCCAACGCGCGGTCAGACAGGCGTACAGCAGCCGACCGAGGTCGGCGACATCCTGGAGCTCCGGCTCGTTGTCACCTTCACCGTCGGCCTCGTCGGGCTGCAGCGCAGCGAACGTGCCGAGCCCGATCAGCTTGATGCCGCTGGACTTGGTGACCACGACCGTGTCGGGTGCGAGTCGCCGGTGAGGAAGCCCCATCCGGTGCGCGTTGGACATCGCCGCGGCGACCTCGCGCATCATCCACGTCGCCCGGCGGGCAGGCATCGGCCCCTCACTGAGCACCACGTCAAGAGACTGACCTGTCGCCCACTCGCGGACGATGTAGGTGAGCTCGCCGTCGTCGACGGCGTCCAGGACCTGGAGGATCCGGGGGTCCACCACCCTGGAGGCTCGCTTGGCCGCCGCCACCAGCTCCGCGGCGTACGGAGAGGTCGAGGGAAGGATCTGCAGGACGACCGAGCGCGCCAGGATCTTGTCGCGTGCACGCCACGAGTCGGAATCACCCTCCTCGGCGAGGAGATCCTCGATGACGTATCGATCCGCGAGCACACTGCCCGGTTCGACCAGATGTGCTCTCACGATCCTCCTGTCTCATGGTCGTCGTCCTGCTCCTGCCGGTTTCATGGTAGGCGGTCAGCAGCCCGGTCACCGTGCATCCTCCGACCGTTGAATGTCGTCATGCCCGGTATCGGTCGGTGGCCCGCAGCCCATTCGCACGTGTCCAGCGTGGGCCAGGGCGGAGCGGGGGCCGCCCTAGGCCCGACGTGCGCGTCCGCGGCGCGCCACGAGGGCTGTCACCCGGGCGATCTCGTCGATGTGAAGCAGGCGCGCCAGCACCACGTACGTCGCCACGCCGACGACGCCTCCGACGGCGAGCAGGACGAGTGAGTCGCGCTTCAGACCCACCTCGAGCCCAAGTCCCTCGAGAGCGGCCAGCGCGCCGGCGGCGAGCAGCGCGGCCGGCACAGCCGCGGCGGAGACCCGGCCGACGAATCCGAGCAGGTCGCGCCGAGCGAGACCGCCCAGTCGCCGTGAGAGCACCGTCAGCGAGACCCCGGCGCCGACCGCGTACGACGCTCCGTAGGCCAACGCCAGGGCGGGCGCGACGTAGTCCGGGTCGACCGCCATCGTGAGCGTGATGGCCAGCACGATGTTGACGGCGGCGATCACGCACTGGATGAAGAACGGCGTACGGGTGTCCTCCAACGAGTAGAAGCCGCGCAGCACGACGTAGTGCACGCTGAACATCAGCATCCCCGGGGCGAACGCGATCAGGGTGTTGCCGAGGGGTCCGGTGTCGCCCGCCGAGGCGCCCCAGCTGAACATCACCGTCGCCAGTGCAGGCCCGACCGCCACCAGCGCCACGGCGAACGGCACGATCACCGCCAGCACGAGTCGCAAGGTGGAGGCCATCTCGCGGGCGACGTCGCCGAGCCTGCCGTCGGCAGCCAGGGCCGAGACGACCGGCATGGTCGCCGTGGCCAGAGAGACGGTGACGATCGAGTGCGGCACCTGGGTGAACAAGAACGCGTTGGCGTAGACGGTGTAGCCACTGGCGGGGGACTCTCCCTGCGTCACCGAGGCAGGCCCGGACGTGGCGCGGTGCACCATGACGTAGAAGGCCAGCTGGTTGACGATCACGAAGCCGACGGTCCACATGCCCAACCGCAGGGTGTGGCCGAGTCCGGTGCCACGGAAGTCGAAACGGGGGTGGATGCGGAACCCGCTCGCGTGCAGGTACGGGAGGAGGATCAGGGTCTGGAGCACGATGCCCAGGGTCGAGCCGAGTCCGAGCAGCACCTCCTGGCTGGTCGAGAACCCGCTGCGCGGCGGATCGCCGGCGTACACGACGAGGTAGGTGACGATCACGGCGATGGACAGCAGGTTGTTCGCGATCGGCGCCCACATCATCGGGCCGAAGCGACGGCGGGCGTTCAGGATCTGGCCGACCAGCACGAACATCCCGTAGAAGAAGATCTGCGGTAGGCACCAGCGGGCGAAGTGGATGAGGGACTCGCGCTCGGCCGCCAGGGCAGGGTCGGTGAAGTACCGGCTGTCGACGACCAGCCTCATCAACAACGGAGCGGCGATCACCAGCACCGCGGTGACGCCTGCCAGCACGACGGCTCCCAGCGTGATGACGCGGTTGGCGTAGGCGTCACCACCGTCGGCGTCGTCCTTGATCGCCCGGACCAGCTGCGGCACCAGGACCGTGTTGAAGACACCGCCCGCCACGAGGATGTAGAGGCTGTTCGGGATCGTGTTGGCGACGTTGAACACCTCGGCGTTCAGCGACAGCCCGAGGGCGGCAGCCAGCAGGGCGGCCCGGACGAACCCGGTCAGCCGGGAGATCAGGGTGCCTGCCGCCATCAGCCCACTGGCAGACAGGATTCCGTTGCTGCTCTCCTCAGGAGCGTCCTCGGTCGCCGGCGGCTGGCTGGACGGCTGACTCGGCGGCTGGGTCGGTGGCTGCCACCAGCTCATCGGCTCGGCTCCTCACGAGGCTGCAGACCACCACTGCGAATCCGCTGGTAGATCCGTCGTCCGGCAGCCGCGAACAGAATCGTGACGACCACACCCATCCCGATCCAGATGGCCAGCCCGATCTGCGTCGACCGGATGTCGAAGTTCCAGGGCTGGCCGACCGGCCGTCGGCTCGTGGTGGTCAGCTGGATGCGGACCGTCGTGAGTCCTGATCCGTTCGTTCGCGCCGTCGCCTCCAGGTCGCGTCGTTGGCCGGGGTCGAGCTTGATCTCGTCGATCGGGTCGACCCGGACGGCCGGGTTGTCCGCGCGGACGACGACCTGCACGGTCACCGGGTCGGGCAACCCGTTGGTGACGGTCAGCGGGAAACGCCCGGACGCGCTCGACAACGCCAGGAAGGTCGGTCCCGTCACACGGACCCGCGCGATCTTGCGCGCCGCCTGGGTGGCCGCTTGGCCGGTGACCTCGGCGCGAGCGACGGAGTCGTTGCGCCACAGCGAGGTCCCTGCGGCCGCGAGGCTCTGGTCGAAGCGGGTGCGCGCCTGCTCCTGGTCGGTGAGCAGCTCGGTGTAGAGCCGGCCTTCTCGGCCCAGCTCGGCAACGGAGCTCAGGATCGGATCTGACAGCGCGGCGACGTTCTTGGGCATCCGGATCGGCCCGTTGTACGGCACCGCTGTCTCCTGAACGGCTGCGGTCGCCGTGGTCGGCATCACGGTGCTGGAGCCGTAGGCCTGCTTGAGGTCCTTCGAGCGCACCGTGTTGCCGGGGTCCCAGCCGAACGGCACCGCGACCACCGACGTCGCGACGGGCCCGTCGTCAAGAGCGCGGACGGTTGCCTCCGCGACGATGTCGTGCAGCAGCTGTTCGCCGGTCAGGCCGCGGGAGATGACGTCGCCGGCCACATCGGTGCGCGTCACCAGCGCCGTGGTCTGACCGGCAGCCGTGGGGACCAGGATCTGTGTCGGCGGGTAGCTCTGGTCGGGTCGTCCCCGCAGGTTGACGAGACTGCGTTGCGAGACGATCCGGAGTGGCGCGTCGGCGATCGCGGCCACGGCCAGGCCGCGGCGGGTGACCGCCCCGGCGTACGGCCAGCTGGCTACGGTCGCCGTGATGCGCTGATCGGTCGCGTAGCGCTGGCTGGCCCGGACCGCGGCCTTGACGATCCCGGGCAACCGGTGCGAACCGAGAGCGCTGGTGTCGGGGCTGGACCACGCCATGAACAACAGGTCCTGCCGCTGGAGGGCCGCGTCGAGATCGTCCAGCCATTGTTGAGCCTCCGCTTCACCCTGTCCGGGGTGGGCGGGCGCACCGCTGGTGAACTCCGTGATGCTCTGCACCTGGTAGCCGTCGGCCATGTCGGCGACGGCCTGTCGCAACGCCGGATCGAGCACCACCTCCATGCTGTGCGGAGGGGCCGCCGCGACGAAGTCCAGCAGGTTGCGGAGCTGGCCGCCGTACGCGATCAGGCTGGCGAGATCATCGCCGAGGAAGACTCCGGACGGCGTACGCCGGATCGTCGCGGCCATCGGAATCAGGGTGACGACGTGGGTGCGCTTGGCCGGCTGACTGGACGAGGGGTCCGGCAGCATCGGGACGAGGGTATCGGCGCGGGCAACCGGCTCGCGGACGTCCGCACCCGCGATCACGGTGACACCGACGTGGTAGATGCCGGGCTGCTGGCTGATCGGGAGCTTTCCGAACGGCACCTTCAGGGTGTACGCCGTCGACGTCCCAGGCTTGAGCTGGCCGATCTCGTCGAAGTAGCCGATCTCGACGATCCGGTTCCCGAAGCCCGCCTCGTTGGCTGAGAACTCCGCCAGCATCGCCCGGGAGGTTGCCGGGTCGTAGCCGATGTCGAGGTAGACCTTGGCGTTCTCGAACGTCTTTCCGCCCGCGTTGTCGACGGTGCCCTTGATCGTCAGGTCGGCTCGTCGCTGGAGCGTCGCCGGTGAGACGGAGTCGATGAGCGCCTGCAGGTCGGTCGAGCGCTCAAGGCGCGTGTGGAGTGTGGGCGCGGGGACGGTCGTCATGGGCGAGACGGGGTCGAGAGCGACGCTGGTGGACGGTTGCTCGGGGCCGCTCGCGAGCGGACGGCTGGTCAGCTCAGCACCGGTGGCCGCCGTTGCCGAGACGAGCAGCGCGGTCGCGGCCAGTGCGACGAGGCCGGCGATCCGACGCCGTGGTCCACGGGGTGGGAGAAGGGGCGTCACCGGCTGACCCGAGTCGTGTCCCGTGACACGGCGTGGCGCAGCGCGCGGACGGCCCGGAGCATGCGTCAAGGCTAGGCCATGACCACCCGGCGGCCGCGGCCTCATAGAGTGAGCCATCGTGTCGAAACCCGCTGTCCACGACGCTCACGGCGCCTCCAACGGTCACGAGCGTCCACCGTCTGATCTGCAGGCCGTGAGCCTGCAGGCACTGGTGGCCGCGCATCCGGTGGTGATCCCGCTGGCCGAGCGGTTCTCCGCGGCCGGACACAGCCTGGCGTTGGTCGGAGGGCCGGTCCGCGACCTGCTGCTGCAGCGGCCGTCGCGCGACCTGGACTTCACGACGTCGGCCCGGCCGGACGAGATCGAGGACTGCCTGCGTGGGTGGGCCGACGCCATCTGGGACATGGGCCGTGACTTCGGCACGATCGGAGCACGGCTCGGCGACGACGAGGTGGAGATCACCACGTACCGCGCCGACTCCTACTCACCGGCGTCCCGCAAGCCTGAGGTGGCGTTCGGCGACAGTCTGGACGGGGACCTCCGACGGCGGGACTTCACGGTCAACGCAATGGCGCTGTCGCTGCCGGACGGTGCTTTCGTCGATCCCTTCGGTGGCCTCCGTGACCTGGCAGCAGGCGCGCTGCGCACCCCGGGTACGCCGGAGGAGTCGTTCGACGACGACCCGCTGCGCATGATGCGCGCTGCTCGGTTCGTGGCTCAGCTCGGCTTCTCGGTCGCACCGGAGATCGTGATCGCGATGCGGGCGATGGCCGACCGGATCGCGATCGTGTCGGCCGAACGCATCCGCGACGAGCTGGTCAAGCTGGTGCTGGCCGAGCAACCCCGGCTCGGGCTCGTTCTGCTGGTGGAGACCGGCCTGGCCGACCAGGTCGTGCCGGAGCTGCCCGCCCTTCGGCTCGAGCGCGACGAGCACCACCGCCACAAGGACGTCTACGAGCACACCCTGACCGTGCTCGACCAGGCCATCGCGCTGGAGTCGCGGCTGCCCGACGGCGGGCCGGACCTGGTCACCCGGCTGGCCTCCTTGCTGCACGACATCGGTAAGCCTCGAACGCGCCGGTTCAGCGAGGACGGGACCGTGACGTTCCACCACCACGACGTCGTCGGTGCCAAGCTGACCGCCAAGCGGATGAAGGCCTTGCGCTTCTCCGGTGCCGAGGTCGACGCGGTCGCCCAGCTCGTCGGGCTGCACCTGCGTTTCCACGGGTACGGCGGCGGTGAGTGGACCGACTCAGCCGTCCGCCGATACGTCCGTGACGCCGGGCCGCTGCTCGACCGGCTGCACATCCTGACCAGGGCGGACTGCACCACCCGCAACCGCCGCAAGGCCGAGCGGCTGGCACGCACCTATGACGACCTCGAGGCGCGGATCGCCCGACTGGAGGAAGAAGAAGAGCTGGCCTCCATGCGGCCGGACCTGGACGGTCAGCAGATCATGGCCACGCTGGGGATCGAGCCCGGTCCGACGGTGGGCCGTGCCTACCAGTTCCTTCTCGAGCGCCGGATGGACGAAGGCCCGCTCGGAGAGACCCGGGCGCGCGAGGAGCTGCTCGCCTGGTGGGCTGAGCACTCCTCGACCTGACCGGAGATCGCGTCAGTCACGGACGTCATCGCGGGCGGTAGGCGTGATCTGGTCGGGGTGCTGAACCGAACGGCTGCGCGCATAGCCGAGCGCGGTTGCTGCATACCCGGCCGCAATCAGCCCCAGCGCAACGTACGACTTGCCACTGGCCGGCACGATGAGGACACCGACCGCGGCGGCCGCGACGAAGACCACGTTGAAGAGCACGTCGTACAGGGAGAAGACGCGGCCGCGGAAGGCGTCGTCGACGGTGGTCTGCACGATCGTGTCGACGCAGATCTTCACGCCCTGGGCGGAGAGGCCGAGGACGAGTGCGGCCACCAGCAGGGCCGGTTCGGTGTAGAGGCCGCCGGGGAACACCTCGACGAGCGCGGCGGCCGCCAGCAGGACCACCATCCACCGCGGCGGCGTGAGCCGTGCCGACGCGACCGGCGTGAGGACGGCGGCGATCAGGAACCCGATCCCGGACACCAGGACCGCGATGGAGAGCCCGGCAAGGGCTGCGTCGGTGTCGGCCGGGTCATGGAAGTAGTTGCGGTAGAGCAGGATGGTGGCGACCGTCGACAGGCCGTAGCAGAAGCGATGGGCTGCGATGACCGCCAGCGCCTGTGCGGCGGGTGGGCGTTCGCGTAGGTGCTGCACGCCGGCGACCAGGCCGGTCGCCACATGACGCAGCTGCCGCTTCACGTCGCGCATCGAGGCGTCGAAGTGCGGTCCCAGCAGGTCTCGGGGCAGCCGCAGTGCCAGCAGTGCCGCAGCCAGATAGCCGGCCGCAGCGATCAGCACCACGACGGCGTCGGCGTTGCCTGGCGTCAGCCCGTGCAGCACCGACGCAGCCCCGAGGCCGAGGATGAACGCGATGGTGCCGCTCGTGGGAGTGATCGAGTTCGCGAGCACGAGCTCCTCGCGGGCGACCACGTGCGGGAGCGCTGCTGAGAGTCCCGCCAGGAAGAATCGGTTGATGCTGAACGCCATGAGGATCATCGCGAACAGGGCCGGTCCATCCGCGTTGGTCGTCACGAGCACCGCCACCGCGAGCACCGGAACCAGTCGAACCAGGTTGGCGACGAGCAACACCTGGCGTCGGCTCCACCGGTCCAGGAAGACTCCGGCGAACGGCCCCAGCACGCTGAACGGCAGGAGCACGGCCGCCAGGGCGCCGGCGATCGACGCGGCGTCGGGCTGCCGCTCGGGTGAGAAGAGGACGAACGACGCCAACGCCACCTGGAAGACACCGTCGGACGCCTGGCTCGTCACACGGACCGCGAAGAGCTGACGGAAGCGGCGTCGTCGGAGCAGGTGACGAAGGGCCGCGCCGAACCTCACGAGGCGCGCTCCGCCGGACGCAGGACCAGGACGTCGGAGTCCTCGTCTTCCTGTTCGCCATCGCCCGGTTCGTGGCTCCGAACGATCTCGACCGCAAGCCCCGCAGCCTGGGCCAGGTGGTCGACGGCGGAGGTCTGGTCGCGGTGCACCAGGGTGACCAGAAGTCCCGACGGCATCAACCAGTCGAGGCACTCCTGAGCCACCGCGCGCAGCGGATCCAGCCCGTCGACGCCGCCGTCGACCGTGCGACGCGGCTCGTTCTCTCTGAAGTCCCGTGGCAAGCGCTCCACCTCGGCCGAGGGGACGTAGGGCAGATGGGCGACCACGACGTCGACGGATCCGCGCAGGCGTTCCGGCAAGGCGTGGAACCACGATCCGTGGTGGACGGTGAAGCCGAAGGTCATGGCATTGCGCCGCGCCCAGACGAGTGCTCCCGTGTCGATGTCGCAGGCGTGCACCGCCCAGTCCGGGTGCCGGCGGACCAGGCACGCAGCGATCGCCCCGACACCGCAGCCGAGGTCGACCGCGGTCGCGGGGCCGACCGCAGTGTCGGGATCGAGGACTTGGTCCAGGGCGTCGACCAGGGCGACGGCCCGCGTACGGGGGATGAAGCCAGGGGATCCCACCTCGACGGTCACCTCTCCGAAGCGAGCGGTCCCGACGACGTACTCCAGCGGCTCGCCGGCCTCGCGACGCGAGACCGCGCGTTCGCGCTCGGCGACCGTTGCGAAGGTAGTCGCGATCAGGGCGACCTCGCGCTCGGCGAAGACGCAACCCGCTGTCCGGAGGCGGGCCACCAGGCCGTCGTGCTCGTTCATCCGGCCGGCTCGTCGCCCAGGTCAGCCGCCTCGCGGACAGTGGCGGCGAGAGCGAGCAGATCGGGTGCCGCGCCGACGATCCGGGCGCGCTGTTCGTCCGACACCAGCTGCAGTGCTTCGGCGATCAGGTCGAGGCGTCGCTCCGCCGCATCGTGCATCAGCGCGATCCCGTCATCGGTCGCGCAGATCAGCACCGATCTCGCACTGTCGGGATGAGGGGTCCGTCGGGCCAGTCCGGCAGCCTCGAGGCCGTCGACGATCCGCGTCATCGTCGGCCCGGCGACACCTTCGGTCCTGGCCAACCTGCCCAGGGAGCAGGGCCCGCCGAAGACCAGCACCGACAGCGCCGACAACCGCGCCGGCGTGAGGCCCGAGAGTCGGTCGACGTCGCGCAGGCCGCGGAGCAGATGGATGGCGCCGCTGTGCAGCGCCCGCGCCGCGCTGCGCTCCTGCCTCTTGTCAGCCGCCACCGGCTATGTATAGCATCCCTACCAACTGATAGGCATGCTACGAAAGGAGCCGAGGCATGCGACTCGCCCAGGTGGCCCAGCACGCTGATGACCTCGACCGCGCGGAGCAGTTCTACGCCGAGCTGCTCCAAGCGCCGGCCACAGCGAGGTTCGACCCACCGGGCCTGGTCTTCTTCGACCTGGACGGCGTACGCCTGCTTCTCGATGTCGCGGCCCCTCCCGCGCTGGTCTACCTCGAGGTGCCCGACGTCCACGCCCGCATCGAGTCGTTGCGCGGCCGGGGGGTCGAGGTGGTCACCGAGCCGCACGTCATCTTCAGCCATCACGACGACACCCTCGGCCCGGCGGGCAACGACGAGTGGATGGCGTTCATCACCGACTCCGAGGGCAACACCGTCGGCCTGGTCTCCCACCTGCCCGCTGCCCCCTGACCCGTCGGGGTTTGCCTAGAAATCTATTCCGCTGGCTTGTTCTCTAGGCAAACCCGCCTAGAGAACAGTGCATCTGCCTTGGTGAGTACGGCGCCTCAGGGTCGAGACAGCACGAGACCCCAACTGCCGGGACAGTCGGGGTCTCGAAGCGTAGTGCGGGTGGTCGGACGCGTCAGCGCTCGACCTCACCGCGGATGAACGCCTCGACGGAGGCCTGACCTTCGTCGTCGGGACGCTGCACCGGCGGGGACTTCATCAGGTACGACGACGCCGACAGGAGCGCGCCACCGACCCCGCGGTCCTTCGCGATCTTCGCCGCGCGGATCGCGTCGATGATGATGCCTGCGGAGTTCGGCGAGTCCCAGACCTCGAGCTTGTACTCCATGTTCAGCGGCACGTTGCCGAACGCGCGACCCTCGAGCCGGACGTAGGCCCACTTGCGGTCATCGAGCCACTGCACGTAGTCCGACGGGCCGATGTGGACGTTCTTGGCGCCGAGGTCGTGATCGATGTTGGACGTCACGGCCTGGGTCTTGGAGATCTTCTTGGACTCCAAACGGTCCCGCTCGAGCATGTTCTTGAAGTCCATGTTGCCACCGACGTTGAGCTGGAACGTGCGGTCCAGCACCACGCCACGGTCCTGGAACAGCTTGGCCAGCACCCGGTGGGTGATCGTCGCGCCAACCTGGGACTTGATGTCGTCGCCGATGATCGGGACGCCGGCGTCCTCGAACTTCTTGGCCCACACCGGGTCGGACGCGATGAAGACCGGCAGCGCGTTGACGAACGCCACACCGGCGTCGATCGCACACTGGGCGTAGAACTTGTCCGCATCCTCCGAGCCCACCGGGAGGTAGGACACGAGCACGTCGGCCCGCGTCTCCTTGAGCACCTCGACGATGTCGACGGGCTCGGTGTCGCTCTCGTCGATGGTCTCGCGGTAGTACTTGCCGAGCCCGTCCAGCGTGTGGCCGCGCTGCACGATGACGCCGGTCGGCGGCACGTCGCAGATCTTGATGGTGTTGTTCTCGCTGGCCGCGGTGGCGTCCGCGAGGTCGAAGCCGACCTTCTTGGCGTCGACGTCGAACGCCGCCACGAACTCGATGTCGCGGACGTGGTATTCCCCGAACTGCACATGCATCAGCCCGGGAACGCTCCCTGACGGATCGGCGTCCTGGTAGTAGTGAACGCCCTGGATCAGTGACGTGGCGCAGTTGCCGACGCCCACGATGGCTACACGGACCGAAGCCATTCGGCTCTCCTCATTCCCGGTTGTCGACACCGGACGGTGTTCCGTCGGTGCTGGTGCTGGTGGTTTGCTGTGGTACGTCGACTCGCCGCTCGGAGTCGATCAGCTCGGTCAGCCAGCGAACTTCACGTTCGACCGACTCGAGCCCATGTCGTTGCAGCTCCAAGGTGTAGGCGTCGACCCGCTCGCGCGAGCGCGCCAGCGACGTGCGCACTCCGTCGAGCCGTTCCTCGAGCCGGCTGCGCCGACCTTCAAGGATCCGGATCCGGGTCTCGGCCGTGGTGGAGCCGAAGAACGCGAAGTGGACGCCGAAGTTGTCGTCCTCCCAGGCGCTCGGGCCGGCGGCGGACACGAGCGCGGCGAAGCGCTCCTTGCCGTCGGCGGTCAGCTTGTAGACGATCTTGCCGCGTCGTCCACCCCGTGCGGTCGCGCCGGCGGCGGGCTCGTCGGCCGTGGTGTCCTCGGCGATGAGCCCGTCGCGCAGCATCTGCTTCAGGCAGGGGTAGAGCGAGCCATAGGACAGCACGCGTCCCCAACCGAGCAGACCGGTCACCCGCTTGCGCAGCTCGTAGCCGTGCATCGGTGCCTCGTGCAGCAGTCCGAGGACCGCGAGCTCGAGGGAGTCACCGCGCTTGGCCACGTCTGCTCCTTCGTCGTCGGGATTGCGTTCGGTCGGCTGATGTCACGCGGCTCGACGCTGAGGCGACCTCTCGGTTACACCTATCGAAACCACGTATCGACATGATACATCGTTTCGCTACGACGTCGAACCCGGCCGGCCTGCCCGTCAGTTGGAACCGAGGCGCTGCTTTCTCGTACCCTCGAAGTCACCATGTGGTCCCAGCGCTCGGTCATCGACTACTCGCTGCAACGGCGAGCCACCTTGGCGACCCTGTTTCGCGGCGGTGGCGCCGCGGTCGAGGACGTCTGTGACGCTGACCCCTACACGCTGCGCGCGGCCAAGCACCACGGTGAGCCGGCGCCGACCCCGTGCCCGGTCTGCAAGAAGCCCGAGATGGCTCACCTCTCGTACGTGTTCGGCGATGAGCTCGGCCAGTACTCGGGTCGAATCAAGTCCCGCGCCGAGATCGAGGCGATGGCCCACGAGCATGGTGAGATCCGCATCTACGTCCTCGAGGTGTGCCGCCACTGCGGCTGGAACCACCTGGTCGAGTCCTACGTCGTCGGTGACGGCGAGCCCCGCAAACCACCTCGCCGCCGACGCACGGTGGAGGACGACGACTGAGGTGGCGGGCGCACCGGCCCGCACCACTCCAGCGTCCCCCCACGGGTGGTGGCACTCTTGATCCAGCCCTCACGTACCCCTGAGCAGAGACCGGAAGAATTCCTGTGAGCGACAACCAACCTCCCACCAGCGGCCCGGGCCGCCGTGCAGCCCGTCCCGGTGCGCGCAAGGCGGCCAGTGGCCCCGCGTCCAAGCCAGCGACCGGAGGAGCCGCCGGCGGCGCCAAGTCCACGACCGGAGGAGCCGCCGGCGGCGCCAAGGCAAGCACCGCAGGGAGCAAGAGCGCCAAGCCCGTGGGCAGCGGCAAGAACGGCAAGGTCAAGATGCGCGACCTGTCCGGCTGGCCCAAGGTGCGTCACATCGGCAAGAAGACCTTCAAGTGGGGCTCGATCGTGGGCTTCACCGGGCTGGTCCTCGCCGCCATCGCCGTGTACGTGACCTACAAGATGATCGACATCCCCAACCCCAACACCGACTTCCAGGCCCAGACGACGACGGTGTACTACTCCGACGGCCGCCACGTGCTCGGCCAGTTCTCTTTGCAGAACCGGCAGAGCATCCCGCTCTCGGAGATGCCGAAGTCCATCCAGGACGCGGCGATGTCGGCCGAGGACCGCTCGTTCGAGACCAACGCAGGTGTTGACCCCAAGGGCATCATGCGTGCCGCGTGGAGCAACCTGCACTCCGGCGCCAACACCCAGGGCGCTTCCACGATCACCCAGCAGTACGTGAAGATCTTGTACCTGTCGCAGGAGCGGACCTGGAAGCGCAAGATCAAGGAGGCGTTCCTCGCCGTCAAGGTCCAGAACACCCTGACCAAGGACGAGATCCTCGAGGGTTACCTCAACACGATCTACTTCGGCCGCGGCGCGTACGGCGTGCAGGCGGCCTCGAAGGCGTTCTTCGACAAGGACGCCCAGGAGCTCACGGTTCCGGAGAGCGCCGTCCTCGCGTCGGTGCTCAACTCGCCCGGCACGCTGGACCCGTCTGAAGGCAAGGCCGCCAAGCAGGCGCTGCTCGCGAGATATCGCTACGTGCTCGACGGCATGGTGTCGATGGGCAACCTCGACGGCGAGCGGGCGGCCAAGTTCGAGAAGCATCTCCCGAAGTTCCCCGAGATCCCGGAGGTCAGCAACTACGGCGGCCAACGCGGTTACCTCCTCAACCTCGTTCAGCAGCAACTGCAGGACCTGCGGTTCACCGACGAGGAGATCAACGGCGGTGGGCTCAAGGTCGTCACCACGCTCGACTGGCGGTACGCCGTTGCGGCGGCCAAGGCGGTCAGCGAGCAGCGGCCCGAGGGCCACCCGCAGCTGCACGTCGCACTCTCGGCGGTGCAGCCCGGTACCGGCGCGTTGAAGGCGATGATCGGCGGACGCGACTACACCGGCGGCGGACCCAAGGATCAGGTCAACTTCGCCCTGGCACCGACCCAGGTGGGATCCACGATGAAACCGTATGCCGTCGCAGCCGGACTCAAGGACGGTTTCACGCTGCGCGACACGTTCGACGGCAACTCGCCCTACACCTATCCCAACGGCGAGACGGTCCGTAACGAGGGTCAGTCGGCGTCCAACCCGTCGGGCAACTCCTATGGCTCGGCGATCACGCTGCTGTACGCCACCCAGGAGTCGGTCAACACCGCCTTCGCCGACCTCACCTCCTCGATGAAGGACGGACCGCAGAAGGTCGTCGACGCTGCCATCGCGGCCGGCGTGCCGAAGGACTCACCGGATCTCGAGCCGAACCTCGGTGTGGCGTTGGGCAGCGCCACGATCCCCAACGTGGAGATGGCCGAGGGCTACAGCACGTTCGCTGCCAACGGCGAGCACCACGACTGGTACGTGATCGAGAAGGTCTCCGACGCCAACGGCCTGCGCTACGAGCACAAGGCGCGGGGCGACCGGGCCTTCACTCCGGCGGTGGCCAGCAACGTCACGTACGCCCTCGAACAGGTGGTCCAGGACGGGACCGGCGCCGGCGCGCAGGCGCTCGGACGTCCGGCCGCAGGCAAGACGGGGACCGCCACGTTCGGAACGGCCAACAACCAGTACGTGTCGTCGTCGTGGTTCGTGGGCTACACGCCGCAGCTCGCGACCGCCATCACCTACACCCGTGGCGACGGCAACGACTCGCTCGAGGGGTACCTCGAACCCTTCTACGGGGCGACCTACCCCACCCAGACCTGGACGGCCTTCATGCAAAGCGCGATGAGCGGGCTGCCGGTCCGGGACTTCCCCGATCCGATGGAGCTGAACGGCGTGAACCCCACGTACACCCCGCCGTCCACGACGTACATCCCGCCGTCCACGACGTACACCCCGCCGACGACGACGTCGGCACCTCCCACGACGACCTCGGCACCTCCCACGACGACCTCGGCACCTCCCACGACGACGTCGACACCTCCGACCACGTCGACACCACCGACCACGTCGACACCACCCACGACGACTGGCACACCTTGCGTCCCGGGTCCGTGCCCGACGACCACACCCGCAGCAGGAGGTGGTCAGACCACCCCGGCCGGCGGCGGTTAGCTTCCGGCCGCCTCTGAACCGGCGGGGAGGCCGACGCCGAGGCATTCCGGGCGGTCTCGTCGGTGTCGCCTCCTCCGATGAGGCACCATGGCTGCGTGCCATACCCCCTCACCAGGACCAGCGATGACGTCGTCGCGCCGACGCTCAGCGATCCGATGGCACGCGCTGCGACGACCCGGATCGGTGGACCGGTCGGTCGGCACAACCTTGCAGGCGCGGGCTGGTGGACTGCTGTGCGGGTCACCTTGGTGGTCGCGACGGTGTGTTTCGGGCTCGGCATCATCCAGAAGTCGCCATGCGTCGTCACGGACTACGCCGACGTCGCCAAGCCCAAGGCGTTCTCGCACATGTGCTACTCCGACATCCAGTACCTCTACTCCGGACGGGGCCTGGCCGAAGGCATCGTGCCGTTCACGCCCTTGGACCAGCTCCCCAAGAGTGCACAGCCGGCGACGCCGGCCGACGAGCACCAGGTCTCGATCGAGTACCCGGTGCTCACGGGCGTGTGGATGGGAGCGGCCGGGGTCGTCACGCATCTGGTCGGTCGTGACCCCGACCTCACCGGCCTCAGGCACTCGGAGGTCAACTACAACAAGGATGTCGAGTACGACTCCGCGATCTTCTGGGGCGTCAACGCGGTGGGTTTCTTCATCGTGCTCCTCCTCGCGCTGTCGCTGCTGGTGGTGGCACAACGGCGACGACCCTGGGACGCCATGTACATCGCGGCCTCGCCCATGCTGGCCCTGACAGCGATGATCAACTGGGACATCCTGGCGATCGGCACGGTGGCTGGAGCGTTCTGGGCCTGGTCCACCCGAAGACCGATCCTGACCGGTGTCTTCATCGGTCTCGGCACGGCCACCAAGCTCTACCCGCTGTTCCTGCTCGGGCCGTTGCTGGTGCTCTGTCTTCGCGAGGGCAAGATGGAGCACTGGACGAAGGCGGGAGCGGCCGCGATCGTCGCCTGGTTGGCGATCGACCTCCCGGTCTACTTCTGGTCCCCCGACGAGTTCTTGTGGTTCTGGCAGTTCAACGCGGCTCGCGGCGCGGACTTCGGCTCGGTCTGGGGAGCCGCTGCCGAGTACGGCCACGAGGTGAGCTCACACACGATCAACCTCGCGACCTGGATCTTCTTCGGCTCCTGTTGCCTCGCCATCGGCGCCCTGGCGCTGCTGGCGCCCCGGCGACCCCGCCTTCCGCAGCTCGCCTTCCTGGTCACCGTCGCGTTCCTGCTCGTCAACAAGGTCTACTCACCGCAGTACGTCCTGTGGTTGCTGCCGCTGGCCGCGCTGGCACGTCCGCGCTGGCGGGACCTGATCATCTGGCAGACCTGCGAGGCGCTGTACTTCTTCGCTGTCTGGATGCACATCGCCGAGTTCTTCGTGACCCCAGGTGACCCCGACTGGGCCTATGTCACGGGCATCGTCGTGCGCATCGCCGGAGAGCTCTACCTGGTGACCGTCGTGGTCCGCGACATCCTCTCGCCGTGGCACGATCCGGTCCGGATGGACGGCCTGTCGGACGACCCGCTCGGCGGCGTGCTGGACGAAGGCATCGACAGCGAGCCCACCGAGTCGACGGCGGCCCTCGACGACAGGCGGCCGCTGGATCCGCTCGAGGACCGGCTGAGGGTGTACGGCGCTCGACCCGAGCCGCCCGCCACCGAGGACCCCGATCGCGACCCGATCTACGCGCCGTGACAGAGGTGCGTCGCTCAGCTGATGTCGACTGAGCGTCGCTGAGCTGATGTCGACTTGCGTCGCTCAGCTGATGTCGACTGCGTCGAAGTGCGTCGTCGTGTACCGGACCTGCACCTCGACCTCGTCACCGACGGCGGGGGGGCTGGCGCCGGCGGGGAGGAACACCAGGCTGACCTGCATGTGAGGCGGCTCGACGAACCAGCGCTGCTTGCCGTCGACGACGAACGGGGACAGGGCTCGCCCGGTCGCCTCCAGGCCTCCGCGGGCCAAAGCGACGGCACGCTGACGTGCCGACCCGGCCGGCGTCGGGGCCTCGAGAGCCACGCCATGCGCCGTACCGCCGGAGACCACCAGCAAGGTGCCGGCCTTGGCGAAGGCTCGTTTGCGGTAACCGGCGACGTCGCCACGACCGACTGGACGCGCATCGAGCACGGTCGCGCGGGCCGCCAGCGCGTCCTTGTCACCGAGCCACAGCGACGTCCCGACCCGCGAGCGGAACACCACGTCAGGGTGCAGGGTCTGAAGCCGGTCGAGCTCGGCCGTCGTCAGGTGCGACACGAACCACCGGTCGGCGGGTCCCGCGGCGAGACACCGCTCGACCTCGGCCAGGTGACCGTCGCCGAGCGGCAGATGCGCTGCGTGGCCCTCCAACCTGACGCCCCGGGCCGACGCCGCCACCGTGGCCAGTGCGTCCAGCGCGAAGCCGTGGCGGTTCATCGAGGTCAGCGCCTCGAGAATCACCCGCGGTGAGCCGTCGACCTGAGCCAGCGCGGCCAGGTCCTCGGCGCGGCCGACCGTGTGCACCAGTCGTTCGTCGTAGGTCAGTGCAGGCAGGAAGGGCCGCCAGGGCTCGAGCACAAGGATGTCTCCGGAGAAACGCTGGCGCACCTCAGGCACCTCGGCGTACGTGCCGACGGCGATCGTGTCGACCCCCAGCCACTCGGCCTTGCGGGCCAACCTGCCGACCGTGAAGCCGTAGCCGTTGCCCTTCGCCACCGGGACCAGCCCCGGCGTCCGCGCGGAAAACGCACGCAGGTGTTCACGCCAGCGCGGGCCGTCGACGTGAAGGGTGAGCGGCATCGCGAGTCAACGCCTGTTCATGTAGAGGTCAAACGCCTTGTAGACAAGGCGGTTCAGCGGAAGGTCCCACTCGCCGACGTACTCCACGGCCTCTCCACCAGTCCCGACCTTGAACTGGATGAGACCCACGTGCGGGTCGTCGCTGTCGAGGGTGTCGGTGATGCCGCGCAGGTCGTAGACGTCGGCACCGGCCGACAGCGCGTCGCGGATCATCTGCCACTGCACCGCGTTCGAACCCCGGACGTCCCGCTTGGCCGACGAGGACGCGCCGTAGGAGTACCAGGTGTGAGTGCCGACGCGGACCCACGTGGTCGCCGCGACGAGATCACCCTCGTGGCGGGCGAGGTAGAGCCGGATCCGGTCGTCGTCCTCGGCCGTCATGGCGCTGAACATCTGCTGGAAGTACGACAACGGCCGCGGGGTGAAGTGATCGCGTTGGGCGGTCTCGGCATACAGGGTGTGGAACGCGGGCAGGTCGTCTGCGCTGCCTCGTGACACCTCGACCCCGGCCTTGTCGGCCTTCTTGATGTTGCGCCGCCACTGCTGGTTCATGCCCTTGAGGACGTCGTCCTCGGTGCGGTCCGCGAGCGGGATCTGGAACACGTACTGCGGCTGTCCAGAGGTGAAGCCGCCATCCGCGACGAGTGGGCGCCAGCCGGCCCTGCGCAGGGTGGCCTGAACCGCTCCGCCGACGTCGTCACGACGGTCGGGCGGGACGTCACCGAGCCGGTCGTGGGTGTCGTCGGCGATCGCCTTCTTGACGGTGTCGGCCGCCCAGGAGCGCACCACGACCGGCGGCCCCATCCGGATACCGAACGCGCCGGCCTGACGAAGGTGGCGGGTCATCGGGTCCAACCACGCAGTCAGGTCGGAGACCGACCAGTCGATGACCGGGCCTTCGGGCAGGTAGGCCAGGTACTTCTTGACCTTCGGGAGCTGGCGGTAGAGCACCAGCCCGGCCCCGACGAGCTCGGGTCCCTCGAACCAGCCGATCGACTCCCGTCTCCAGTCCTGCTTGACCTCACCCCACGCCGGCGTCTGCAGGAAGCTGGCGCTGCGCTGCGAGCGCAGGAACCCGAGATGCTCAGCGGCGCTGATGGTCCGGACGTCGATCGAGTTCACGCCGGGCAACGCTACCGGGAGCCCGACCATCCGGCTGCGGCGGTCAACGTCGGACCGGGAACAGCCCCTTGTCGGGCTGGCAGACGGTACCGCCTGCCGGCAGCGTCTGCCGCACCAGGTAGCCCGAGAAGATCCGGGTGACGCAGCGGCTCTCTCCGAGGGCACCATGGCCCCATCCGTTGAGCCGGAACAGCCTGGAGTTCCCGAGCACGCCGTGCAGGGCGCGTGCGCCGCTGATCGGCGTGGCCGGGTCATGACGGTTGCCGACGATCAACACCGGGTACGCCGTGCGGATCCGCCAGGGACCGCGGTAGGCGTCTGCGTGCGATCCGGGCCAGCGAGGACAGGCGGCGGACGCCCAGGTCCACAGCCGCCCGAACCAGGGCTGGCTCTGCTCGGACTCCGCGGCGGCACGGGCCCAGACGCGCGGGTCGGTCGGGTTGACCGTGTCGGCGCAGGCAACGCCTTCGAAGCTCGGGAAGAACCGCGGCCCGTAGCCGTAGGGCAAGTCGCGGACCCGCTGTGCGAGCCGGTCACGCACCCGGATCAGCACGTCGTCCGCCGCCGCATCCTTGGCGACGGCGGTCGGGCTCGGGAAGTGGTTCCACAGCTGCTGCAGCGAATGCATGATCGGTCGGTAGTACTGCCGGCTGTAGAGGCCGCCGAGGACGCCGCTCACGAGATCGGCGTAGTGGAGTCGGCTCCCGTCGGACAGACGAACCGGGCCCTGACGGAGCCGGTTGGTCATCGAGCGCCACTTGCGCGCCGCGTCACCGGCGAAGCGGCACCGGTGACGGCCCACCCGGTCGCATACGGCGAACGCGGAGAGCAGCGCCTCCGCCGCACCGTGCCCGCTGCGCAGCCGGGTCGAGAACGGCAGCCTGGTGCCGGTGCCGTGGCGTCCGGTGGACCACTGCACAGGGTCGAGCACACCGTCGGTGATCAGCGCTCGAACCCGTCCGGGGAACAACCTGGCGTAGGTCGCGCCGAGATAGGTGCCGTAGGAGATGCCGTAGTAGGTGAGCTTCTCGTCGCCCACCGCCTGCCTGATCAGGTCCATGTCGCGCGCGGTGTCCGCGGTCGTCATGTGGTCCAGGATCTGGTTGCCGCCTTCGCGGCAGCTCCTGCGCATGTAGCGGCTGAAGGCGATCGTCGTGGTGATCTGCTTGCTGGTCATCGGAAAGGCGTGGCGCGGGAAAGCCGGCGCGGGCTCGGGAATCCGGCAGCGGACCGGAGTGCTCGCACCGACGCCGCGGGGGTCGACCCCGACGATGTCGAAATGTGAGCGCACGGCGGTCCCGAGCAGGCGGCCGAAAATCCCGGGGACGTCTGAGGACGGACCACCGGGTCCGCCCGGGTTGACGAAAAGGGTGCCGATCGGTTGGTGACCCGGTGCCGGCTTGGCCTTCAGCCGGGAAAGGTGGAGCCGAATGGTCGGGCCGTTGGGTCGGTCGTAGTCCAGGGGCACTCGCGCGTTGGCGCACTGAAGCGGAGAACCGACGTAACAGCGCGACCATCGCAACGTGGGCACGGGGGCGTGCACCTGCCGGGGCGGCGGCGCAGCCGTGAGTAGACGGGTCGGCACTGCGGTGGAGCGTCCTGTGGGCGCTGCGTCAGCCGTGGCCGGACCGAGGTCGGTGACCGCGAGCGAGATCACCGCGAGACCGGCCACGCCTAGCCGCAGGGACGTGGGGAGGCGACGGGTCATCGCGAGATCCTTCGGTGCAGCTCGTCCGGCGAGCGTCGGGTGCGTGAATCCGGAACGTAACACCGCACAGCGACACGGTGTCGCCTTTCCGGGGAATCGGGGCCGCGTCGTCACGGGGTGGCGTGGTCCGACCAGCATCGATCCGGCTAGTCGACCTGCTCACGGAGCCAGGCGATGTCGCCCCCCTGACCCTCGCTGCCCCCCGGTGTCTCGCACACGACCGGCGCGCCCGCTGACCGCACCACGGCCGCCAGATCGTCGCCCTTGATCCGACCTGACCCGAAGTTCGCGTGTCGGTCGGCTCCGGAGTCGAACTCGTCACGGGAGTCGTTGGCGTGGACCAGGTCGATCCGCCCCGTGATCGACAGCACCTTGTCGACGACGGAGGCGAGCTCGTTGCCCCCGGCATGGGCGTGACAGGTGTCGAGACAGAAGCCGACGGTGTCACCCCCGGAGGCGCGCGAGAGCGCTTCCCACAGCCGGTCGATCCGCTCCAGCCGGCGAGCCATGGCGTTGTCGCCCCCGGCGGTGTTTTCGATCAGCAGCGGTACGGGCAGGTCGAGGCCGTCGACGCACTTGCGCCAGTTGTCGAAACCCACCTCGGGATCGTCGTCCTTGAGCACGTGGCCGCCGTGCACGATGACCCCCTTGGCCCCGATCTCGGCGGCCGCGTGGATGTGCTGCTGCAGCAGCTTGCGCCCGGGGATCCGGATCCGGTTGTTGGTGGACGCGACGTTGATCGGGTAGGGCGCATGGACGAACAGGTCGATGCCTGCCGCTTCGGCGTCCGCCTTCAGACCTTCGGCCCCACCGGCGTACGAGACAACCGGTCCCTTGTAGCTCTGCGGGTCACCAAGGAAGAACTGGGACAACGTCGCCTTGCGTGCGACCGCCTCGGCGATCGGGTCGGTCTGGTCGACGTGTCCACCGATGTGCAACGGGCTCATACGACTCACTCTAGGCGCGGGCGCCGACGCAGCGAGGCCGTCGTCAGGCACGCGGCGCCGTGCTGCCGAGACCGTGACGGGCGCCTCGGGCCCGAGCCGGGTCAGGGGTCTCCCAGGGGAAAACCCGATCGCGAGGGGTTGCCTGCTGCGACTAGCGTGGACTCCGACGATGCGAGAGAAGGGCCAGGCGCGGCAGGGCTGAACGCTGGGAGGGGACCATGTCAGACGCGATGACCGGTGACAAGACGGACACGGCGGACGCGGAGAGGCCGGGGCGGGCGGGGCGCAGGCGGCGACGCGGCCGGTGGCCGCTCGCGCGGTGGAGCTCCGCAAGATCTATGGCGAGGGCGACGCCCTGGTCGCGGCGCTCGACGGCGTCAGCATCGACTTCATCGCGGGTGAGTACACCGCGGTGATGGGCCCGTCCGGATCGGGGAAGTCGACGCTGATGCACTGCATGGCGGCGCTCGACACGGTGACGTCGGGCCAGGTGCTTCCTGGGCAGTCAGGAGCTGTCCACCCTCAACGACAAGCTGCTCACCCGGCTGCGCCGGGACAAGATCGGCTTCGTCTTCCAGGCCTACAACCTGGTGCCGACGCTGACGGCTCGGGAGAACATCCTGCTGCCGATGTCGATCGCCGGTCGCGAGCCGGACACCGCCTGGTTCGACCAGGTGATCGAGACGGTCGGCCTCGGCGCCACGGCTGAGCCATCGACCCAACGAGCTGTCCGGGGGGCAGCAGCAGCGGGTCGCCTGCGCCCGCGCGCTGGCATCGCGGCCCGAGATCGTGTTCGCCGACGAGCCGACCGGCAACCTCGACTCCGCTTCTGGCGCCGAGGTGCTGAGCTTCCTGCGCCGCAGCGTCGACGACTACCAGCAGACGATCGTGATGGTGACGCACGACCCGGTGGCCGCCGGCTACACCGACCGGGTGGTCTTCTTGGCCGACGGTCGCGTGGTCGACGAGATCCGAGAGCCCACCGCCGAGACCGTGCTCGACAAGATGCGTGAGCTGAGCCTGCGCGAAGTCGCCGGCACTGCTGCCGGAGCCTGATCATGTGGAAGGTCACCTGGCGCAACCTGATGGCGCGCAAGCTCAGGCTCGCGCTGAGCGGTTTCGCGATCGTGCTCGGCGTCGCCTTCGTTGCCGGTTCCTTCATCTTCACCGACGCCCTGGGCGGTTCGTTCAACGGCATCGTGTCCGGTACGACGTCCGACGTCGAGGTCGCACCGAAAGGGGCGAACGACTTCGACTCGATGCAGGACACCCGGACGATCCCGGCATCGGTGGTCGACAAGATCAACGCCCTTCCCGAAGTCGATCGGGCCAACGGCGTGGCGCAGATGCAAGGCGTCTACATCATCGGCGCGGACGGCAAGCTCGTCGGCGGCAACGGACCGCCCGGCTTCGCGTTCAACTACACAGACACCCGTTCACTGACAGGCGACCGGATCCTTTCGCTGGCCGACGGCGAGCTGCCGAGTGGTCCCGGTGAGGTCGCGCTCGACGAAGCAGCCGCTGACAAGGCGGGCTACCAGATCGGCGACACGGTCACCTTGGTGACCCCGATCGACCCGCCGACGATGAAGGCGACGCTGACCGGGCTGGTCGAGTTCGGGTCCGAAGGGCGGCCTGGTCGGAGCCACCTTGTCGGTGTTCGACGAGCAGACCATGCACGACGTCTTCTTCGGCGGCAAGGACGTCTACACCAGCGTCTCGGTGAACATCCCCGATGGCGTGACGCAGCAGCAGGCGACAGCGGCGATCCGACGGGTGCTTCCCGCCGGCGTCAGCGCGACGCCAGGCGACGGCGTACGCCGACAAGAACAAGAGCGACATCGCCGACCAGCTGAAGTTCATCAACATCTTCCTGCTGGTGTTCGCGGCCGTCGCCGTCGTCGTCAGCACGTTCCTGATCATCAACACCTTCTCGATCCTGGTCGCCCAGCGCAGTCGCGAGCTCGCCCTGCTGCGAGCGATGGGAGCATCTCGTCGGCAGGTGCGCCGCTCCGTCCTGCTGGAGGCGTTCACCGTCGGTCTGATCGGCTCGACCATCGGCCTCGGCGTGGGCTACCTGCTGGCCCTGGGCATCCGGGCGCTGTTCGCGACCTTCGGTCTTGACCTGACCGGTGCCGACTTCCCGCTGAAGCTCCGGACCATCGTCGTCTGCTACATCGTGGGGCTTGTGGTCACGATGTTCGCGGCCTACCTTCCGGCTCGCCGGGCCTCGAAGATCCCACCCGTGGCCGCGATGCGTGACGACGTCGCGCTGCCGGAGTCGGCGTTGCGCAAGCGGTTGTTCGGCGGCATCGTCGCTCACGGCACTCGGTGTCACGGCGATGGTGCTCGGCTTCGTCGGCGACGGCGGGTCAGGGGTGTCGCTCGTCGGACTGGGCATGCTCGGCATCCTGATCGGCGTGGCGCTGATGAGCCCGGTCATCGGCGTGCCGATCATTCGCGGCCTCGGCGTCGTCTACCGCAGGCTGTTCGGAACCGTGGGCACGCTGGCGAGCGAGAACTCGCTGCGCAACCCTCGGCGCACTGCGGCTACGGCGAGCGCCTTGATGATCGGGCTCACCCTCGTCGCCTTGATGTCCATCCTGGGGGCGTCGATGAAGGCGAGCTTCGACAAGGTCATCACCGCAGCCGTCAACTCCCAACTCGTCGTCAGCAACGCCATCCAGACCCCGTTCTCGCCGGCGATCGCGGACCAGATCCGGCCGATCGACGGCGTCGACACCGTCTCGCAGTTCCGGCAGGCGCCCGGCAAGGTCGACGGCGAGAGCAGCTGGATCGGCGCCGCCGACCCCGACCAGCTCAGCCAGGTGCTCAACGTCAGCATGACGTCGGGTCGGTCGCAGTTCCCCACCGACGGGATCCTGGTCGACGCCAACGTCGCCGACAGCAACAACCTGAAGGTCGGGGACACTGCCACGCTGCGGTTCCAGAACGACAAGGCGATCAAGACGTCGGTCGCCGGACTGTTCGTGGCGAACTCGATGCCGACGCAGTACATCGTCAGCCTCGACACGATGGAGAAGGGCGGTCTCGAGCCGGCCGACTCCCTGCTGTTCATCACCACCGAGCCAGGGGCGAACCTCGACCAGGTGCGCGCCTCGATCGACCAGGTGCTGGTGGACCTTCCGACGGTCAGCCTGAAGAATCCGCAGGAGTTCGTCGACGAGCAGCTGAGCTTCATCAACCGGTTCCTGTTCATCGTCTACGCACTGCTGGGATTGGCGATCGTGATCGCCGTGCTCGGCATCATCAACACGTTGGCGCTGTCAGTCATCGAGCGCACCCGTGAGGTCGGGCTGCTGCGGGCCGTGGGGCTGAGCCGGTTCCAGCTGCGCCAGATGGTGCGGCTGGAGTCGGTGGCGATCGCGCTTCTCGGAGCCGTGCTCGGGCATCGGGATGGGTCTGGTCTTCGGGATCGCGCTACAGAAGGCGATCGCCGACCAGGGTTTGGACGTGCTCGGGATCCCGTGGCTCGTCCTGCTGGTCTTCCTGGTGGCATCGGCCGTGGTCGGCGTGTTCGCCGCTGTCCTGCCGGCCAGGCGTGCGGCCAAGCTCAACGTGCTGGCCGCGATCACCACGGAATAGCCCAGCGACCCCCGAGTCCCCCTACCCCCGCCGCGATCTGCCCTCCCCGCGCGGTTTGCCCTCCCCGCCGCGGTTTGCCCTCCCCGCGCGGTTTGCCATGTGAACAAGCCGGAAGGCTTGTTCACAAGGCAAACCTGCCGTGGTCACTAGGAGTCTGCCTTGCAGACCCAAGGGTTTGAGCCGGAACGGGCCCGCGCGAGCTCCCGGACCGGTGGCGCCGCCATGCTGATCCACGTCGCCGATGTTCGGGCAGCCTGTGGACGACGATTTCCGTCGTACGCCGACCCGCTGATAATCTGACCTGCGCTGACCCGGCAAGACGCCGGGTCGCACCACATCAGCCCCCTGGTCGTTTCGACGGCTGGAGCACGCCGATGTACCTCCTGTCACGGAGAGACCGTGACCGCAGAGTCCACAGGAGGTGGATATCGCTCATGCGCGACTACGAACTCATGGTCATCCTCGACCCCGATCTCGAGGAGCGTACGGTCCAGCCTTCGCTCGACCAGTACCTCAACCTCATCCGTCAAGACGGCGGCAGCGTCGAGTCCGTCGACGTGTGGGGCCGTCGGCGCCTGGCGTACGAAGTCAACAAGAAGACCGAGGGCATCTACGCCGTCGTCACCTTGTCGGCGGAGCCCGCTACCGTCAAGGAACTCGACCGCCAGCTCGGTCTCAACGAGTCCGTGATGCGTACCAAGGTCCTCCGTCCCGCCATTCACTGATTGTTTGGCCAACTGACCCTTTAAGGGAGGCTGCCCATGGCAGGCGAAACCACCATCACCATCATCGGCAACCTCGTCGATGACCCGGACCTCCGCTTCACCCCCTCGGGTGCCGCGGTCGCCAACTTCCGCATCGCGTCGACGCCGCGCACGTTCGACAAGCAGACCAACGAGTGGAAGGACGGCGAGACGCTGTTCATGACCTGCGCGGTCTGGCGGCAGGCGGCCGAGAACGTCGCCGAGTCGCTCCAGCGCGGCATGCGTGTGATCGTCCAGGGTCGGCTCAAGGCCCGCAGCTTCGAGACCCGCGAGGGCGAGAAGCGCACGGTCTTCGAGATCGACGTCGACGAGGTCGGTCCCAGCCTGCGCAGCGCCACCGCCAAGGTCACCCGCGCCAGCCGCTCCGGCAGCGACGGCGGGTACTCCGGTGGAGGCGGCGGACAGGGCGGCGCCCAGCAGGGCGGCGGAAACGACCCCTGGGCCAGCCCAGCCCCCAGGCGGTCAGCGGCGGCCAGCAGACCAACGACCCCTGGGCGGCTCCTGCCGGTGGCTCGTCCGACGAGCCCCCGTTCTGACGCACTCCACCTCCTGCACCACATCATCTGACCATTCCGGCTCTCGCCGGGCTCTTGAAAGGAGAGCACCACAATGGCCAAGCCCGTTGTCCGCAAGCCCAAGAAGAAGGTCTGCGCCTTCTGCAAGGACAAGACCACCTACGTCGACTACAAGGACACGACCTTGCTGCGGAAGTTCATCTCCGACCGCGGCAAGATCCGTGCCCGTCGCGTGACCGGCAACTGCACACAGCACCAGCGCGATGTCGCGATGGCGATCAAGAACGCTCGCGAGATGGCGCTGCTGCCCTACACGTCGACCGCGCGCTGAGAGGGGACCACGCGATGAAGCTCATCTTGACGCAAGAAGTCCTCAACCTCGGTGCTCCCGGTGACGTGGTCGAGGTCAAGGACGGCTACGGCCGTAACTACCTGCTGCCTCGCGGCGCAGCCATCCGCTGGACCAAGGGCGCGGAGAAGCAGATCGACTCGATCAAGAAGGCCCGGGAGGTCCGCGACGTTCGTGACGCGAGCCACGCTGACGAGATCAAGTCCCAGCTCGAGGCGCTGACCGTACGCCTGCCGGCACAGGCCGGATCGTCCGGGCGGCTGTTCGGCGCGGTGACGCTGTCCGACATCGTCGAGGCGGTCAAGAGCGCCGGAGGTCCCGACATCGACAAACGCCGGATCCAGGTCGGCAACCCGATCAAGACCCTCGGCGCACACGAGGTGACGGTCAAGGTTCACGACGAGGTGTCCGCCACGGTCAACCTCAACGTCGTCGCCGCGGCGACGACCTGACCGGCGTCGCAGGCAACTCCGCCACCCAGCAACCAGCACCACACGTCCCCAGGCCGGTGTCTCCCTCGTGGAGGCCCGGCCTGGTGCCGTTGCTGCCCGCTGCGCCGCTCGGTTTGCCTAGATATCAAGCCGGGCGAATAGAAATCTAGGCAAACCTGCCGTGCAAACAGGGGAACTGCCTTGGGCAGACTGGTCGTGCACCGGGTCGAGACTCCAACCCCAAGCCTGCAGCCGCTAGACCCGCTCGTCCCGACGTACGCCGTCTGGGGCCGCGTCGGCTTGGGCCCACCGGCGGGACGCGCAGGCGATGAGCAGGACGGCGTACCAGGCCATGGCGAGCAGGGTCAGGAGCCCGGCCGAGCCGATGATCGCGACCGCCCGGTCATGATCGGAGGCATTGACGGAGTAGCCGGCGATGAGCGCCGCCGCGGCGACGACCTGCGCCACCGTGAGAACCGCCAGCTGACGGGAGACGACGTGGTCGTCGGACGTCCGGCTCCGGCGGCGTAGTCCCCACGACCCGAGCCCGAGCGCCCCCGCCACCGCCACGCCGTACGTCACGTCGCGGGTGTCCTCCGCGGCACCGTCGAGCCAGCCGGGTGCGAAGAAGGACAGGGCCAGGACCGCGGCCAGACAGGCCACCGTCGAGGCCGCGACCAGGATCCGTGAGGTCGCGGCCAGGCGCCACAGACCCACGGCGTACAACACCAGGCCGATACTGTCGGGCACCAGGTCGACACCGCGAGTGGTGATCCGCAGCAGCAGGAACACGATCCCGAACCCGCACAGCAGCAGTGGCGCCATACCGCCCGACCCTAGGCCGACAAGCCGGAGATCGCCGGGTCGACAAGCCGTGGATCAAGCCTGATCCACCAGGTTCAGCACGGAGCACCGACGCGATGCACCGGGTGCCCGGCGTCCGGTCTCAGAGGTTTGAACGATCACGAGCGGCCGGCGCGGCGCCGAGGACCAGCCACGCGTCCCCGCGCTCGCGCCACAACAGGGTGAGCATCCGGATCACCATGAACCCGCTGAAGGCCCACCACAGCCACCCGATGCCACCGCCCAGCCAGGTCACCGCCAGCGCCATCGGCACGAAACCGACCAGGTTGATGACCCCGGCCCAGGCCAGGTAGCGCCCGTCTCCGGCACCGATCAGCACCCCGTCGAGCACGAAGACGATCCCGGAGACCGGCTGGTGCAAGGCAGCGATGAGCAAGACCGTGGACAGCAGGTGCTGCACCTCCGGGTCCGGGCTGAACAGCGGTACGACGAGCGGCCGAGCCACCGCCAACAGGAGACCGAGCCCGACGCCACAGACCAGGCCCCACCACATCATCCTGCGCGTCGCGGCCCGGGCCGCTGCCGCATCACGCGCGCCGAGAAGCCTTCCGGTGATCGCCTGGCCGGCGATGGCGATCGCGTCCAGGGCGAACGCCAGGAACACCCAGAGGGTGAACGCCACCTGGTGCGCGGCCACCGCCGGCGTCGAGATCGTCGCCGCCACGTAGGTCGCGAGCAGCAACGCCAGCCGCAGGGTCAGGGTCCGGACGATGAGGGGTACGCCTGACCGCCAGGCCGCGATGACACCGGGTCGGTGCGGGACCACGGAGGCGCCGTGGACGCGGGCGGCGCGGACCACGACCAGAACCAGGACCGCGGCCGCGGCGGTCTGGGCAACCAGGGTCCCGATCGCGGACCCCGCGATCCCCCAGCCGAAACCGTAGACGAACAGGACGTTCAGGCCGATGTTCAGCAGGTTGGCTGCGACCGCGACGTAGAGCGGTGTCCGGGTGTCCTGCAAGCCGCGCAGCACCCCGGTAGCCGCGAGCAGGAGGAGCAGCGACGGGATTCCGAACGCGGCGATCCACAGGTAGGTGGTCGCGAACCCCCGCACATCGCCGGCGGGAGAGAAGGCATCGACGATCGTCGGAGCGAGCACGGCGGTGGTCCCGCCGGCGAGCGTCCCGATGACGACCGCGAGCCACACGCCGTCGATGCCGACGCTCAGCGCTCCGCGGCGATCCCCGGCTCCGACGGACCGTGCGACGGTCGACGTGGTCCCATAGGCGAGGAAGACGAACAGCCCGACCGCGGTCTGGACCACGACGCCGGCGATGCCGAGGGCAGCCAGCTGCGCTGTCCCGAGGTGCCCGACGATGGCCGCATCAGCCAACAGGAAGAGCGGTTCGGAGATCAGCGCGGCAAAGGCCGGAAGTGCCAGCCGGGCGATCTCCCGGTCCTGGGCCCGACGCGTCTCGAGCATGCTCATCGACGGATGCGGTGTGTCGCCCGGCGTGTCGGGACCATCTTGTGGGAAAACCCGGACACGACGTCGTCAGACCTGCTAGTTCGGCCGGGATCAGGCCCCGCGTGTTGTCGTCTCAAAACGTTTCGAACTTTCTTTTCTCCACATGTGCGGACGGACGTTTCCCCAGGTCAGGCAGGGGGTCAGCCGGCGTTCGCGGACTCTGTCCACGGCTCTATCCCCAACCTGTGCACACTCCAGTGCCGGGTTATCCACAGACCTGGCCGTCTGTCCACAGGGGCATGTTGACGGCCGGCTATCCCCGATCGCCGCGGAGACGTAGCGTCGCCTCGGAACTGTCGGTGCGTTCTCCTACCTTTGCAGACATTGGTCAGGTCTCTCACCGAGCCAGTCCCGTGCTGAGACACCAGCGCGACCCGCCGCCCAGCAGGGCGCGGCGGAGTCGGTCGAACGGTTAGGAGGGGGACCGCGTGAGCATCGCCGAGATCCACGGTTCAGCCCCCGCCGACTACGACCGCGGCGCACCTTCGGGGCGTATGCCGCCGCAGGACGAGCACGCCGAGCAGTCGGTGCTCGGCGCCATGCTGCTGAGCAAGGACGCGATCGCCGACGTCGTCGAGGTGATCCGCGGCACCGACTTCTACCGACCCGGTCATGAGCTGATCTACGACGCCGTGCTCGACCTGTACGGCCGGGGAGAGCCCGCGGACGCCATCACCGTGTCCAACGAGCTGACGCGGACCAGTGACCTGGCGCGGGTCGGTGGCGCGCCGTACCTCCACACCTTGGTCGCCGGCGTGCCCGTTGCGGCGAACGCCGGCTACTACGCCGGCATCGTCCGCGAGAAGGCCATCCTCAGGAGACTGATCGACGCAGGCACGAAGATCGTCCAGTTCGGGTACGCCGGTGAAGGTCTCGTCGACGACGTGGTGGACCGGGCTCAGGCGGAGGTCTACGGCGTCACCGACAAGCGCACGTCGGAGGACTACGCGCCGCTGTCGGACATCATGGAGCTCACGATCGACGAGCTCGAGGCGATCGGCAACCGCGACGGCGCCATGGCCGGTGTCCCGACCGGCTTCGCCGAGCTCGACGAGCTCACCAACGGCCTGCACGGCGGCCAGATGATCGTCGTCGCGGCACGCCCGGCGATCGGGAAGTCGACCATCGCTCTCGACATGGCGCGGTCCGCCTCGATCAAGCACGGTCTGACCAGTGCGATCTTCTCCTTGGAGATGAGCCGCACCGAGATCACCATGCGGCTGCTGTCCGCCGAGGCGCGGATCCCGCTCAACCACATGCGCAACGGCAAGATGAGCGACGACGACTGGAACAAGCTGGTCCGCAAGATGGGGGAGGTGTCGGAGGCGCCGCTGTTCATCGACGACTCGCCCAACCTGACGATGATGGAGATCCGGGCCAAGGCCCGCCGGCTCAAGCAACGCCACGACCTGCGCTTCATCATCATCGACTACCTCCAGCTGATGACGTCGGGCAAGAAGGTCGAGTCCCGCCAGCTCGAGGTGTCGGAGTTCTCCCGTCAGATCAAGCTGCTGGCCAAGGAGCTCGACGTCCCGGTGGTCGCGGTCTCGCAGCTCAACCGTGGCTCCGAGCAACGCACCTCCAAGCGGCCCCTGCTGTCCGACCTGCGCGAGTCAGGCTCGATCGAGCAGGACGCGGACATGGTCATCCTGCTGCACCGCGAGGACGTCTACGAGAAGGAGTCGACCCGCCCCGGCGAGGCCGACATCATCGTGGCCAAGCACCGCAACGGCCCGATCGCTGACCTGGTGCTGGCCTTCCAGGGCCACTACTCGCGCTTCGTCGACATGGCTCAGGGCTAAGCCCGCCGTCCTGCCGCCGCCGGTCTTCGCAAGACGGTACTTTACGGGCATGGCGCCACGCGGGACCCCTGACTGTGACGCGGCTGACCCTCGGAAGGCTGCCGAGTCGTGCGGCGCGTGACAGTGGACAGGGAGGGTAGCAACCGGTCTGCGACGGTCATCGCACTCGGTCTGCTTCTGCTGAGCCTGGGGCTTCTCGGACTCGGTCGCTTCATCGAGTTCGACAACGTGTCCGGATGCTGTGGTGACGAGCAGGTGCTTCCGTTGGGTCTGCTGGCCGCGTTCAGCGCGGTCGGCAGCGTCGCCGTGGCCGTCCGGGACCGCGTCGCGCGTCGGGCCCTGGGGACTTCCCTGCTGGTCCTGGCCCTCGTCCTGTTGGCGGTGAAGATCGCCGACGACGGCTTCCGCTTCATCTGGGGCAACGACGAGGGTGAGCTCGTCGAGTTCGTGATCGCGCTGGCGTTCGTCGGGCTCTTTCTGGTCACACCACGGTTCGTCGTGCGGGAGGTCTCCTCAGATCCGAGCACCCATCGGCTGCGGATGAGCCCCGCGGCCCGCACGTTGGCGTACCTGTGCGCATCGGTGCTGGTCGGCCTGCTGGCGTTCGCCGTCGGGTCGGCCCGCTACCGCAGCACGCAGTGCACCAGGCAGGTCAGCGACAGCGGAGAGTGTGACCTGGCCGGGATGGAGGGACTGGTCTGGGCTGTCGTGGCGGTGGGGATCTTCGTGGTGCTCGTCGGCGTAGCGGAACTGACGCGGCAATGGCTGCGCCGACGACGCGCGTGACCGCTCCGGCTACTCGGTGTGTCGGACCCGGTAGCTGAGCAGGACCGACCCCGAGGGCGAGTGGGCGCTGCGCACGAGCTCGAGCCGCTGCAGCTCGTCGCCTGCGAACAACCGTCGGCCGCGGCCGGCCAGGACCGGCCCCACCATCAGCTCGAGCTCATCGACGACGTCGGCGGCCAGCAGGGACTGAGCGAGCGTGATACTTCCGTGCACCCCGATGTCGCCGCCTGGCTTCGCCTTGAGGGCACGCACGAACTCGACGACGTCACCGTCGATGGCTGTGACGTTGGTCCAGTCCGCCGTGAGTGGTGTCGACGTGGCGACGTACTTCGGGACGCTGTTGATGAAGCTGGAGAAGGGCTCGTCGTCCGACGTCGGCCAGAACTTGGCCCATTCGTCGTGCATCCGCCGCCCCAGCAGGACGGTGTCCTGTCGGTCGATCACCTGCCCAGGTGCTCCTCCATCACCTCGTCGTAGTCGAACAGGAACAGTTCCGGCGCCTCAGCCACCCCGTCGAGCGAGAGCAGTGTGTGGAGCACGACCTTGCGCATGGCTTCTCCTACCGTGACGGACACGAACGTTGACGGCAGCTATGACTCCGCCCACCCTCGGAAATCATCGCAGTGATCGGGGCGTCGTACGGCGGTCAGCCGGCGACGTAGACCGTGTTGGTCGACTCACCGCCCTGCAGCGGGTTGGGGAAGCTCACCACCTCGGCCTTCACGTTCGCGAACGAGCCGGAGAGGACGTCGAGGTAGTCCTCGTCGGGCGGATCGTTGGACCACAGGCTGAAGACCCCGCCCGGACGCAGCAGGCCAGCCAACCGGCGGACCCCTGACGGGGTGTAGAAAGTCGCGTGCCGCGGATGGAGCACGTGGCGCGGAGAGTGGTCGATGTCCACCACGATGGCGTCGAACGACCGCGCCGCGATGGTGGGGTCGAGCTCGCCGGCCTCAGCCATCGCGAAGAAGTCGCCGAGGATGAAGCGGCATCGCGGGTCAACCGTCAGTTCCGGACCGAGAGGGATCAGACCGCGCTCGTGCCACTCCACGATCTCGGGAATCGCCTCGACGACGACGAGGGAAGAAACGCGGGAGTCGTCCAGCACGGCCTGCGCTGTGTAGCCAAGACCGAGTCCGCCGACCGCGACGTCGAGACCGTCGCCCACTACCTGGTCCAGGGCAAGTCGCGCGACCGCGATCTCGGCCACGGTGAAGAGGCTGGACATCAGGAAGTCGTCGTCGAGCTTGACCTCGTGCACGTCCGCGCCCGAGAGCGGGTCGCGTCGGCGCCGCAGGCTGATCGCTCCCATCGGCGTCTGCTGCCAGTCGAGCTCTTCGAACCGGGCACTCACCGCGACCTCGCTCCGTTGGCGGTGTGAGGAAGCTGGTCCTGCTCGATCACGCCGCAGTCGTCGTCACGAAGGACGCCCGACCCTCTCGGACCCTAGCCTGTCCGCCCTGGAGGCCAGGGGGATGGTTCGCGGCGTGGCAGCAGCTGCGCTGCTCGTTGCGGTGGTGGCGTGCAGCGGCGATGACCAAGCGGGCAAGGCATATCCGGGAACGCTTACGTTCACCCAAGGCGACAGAGCGATTGGCTTCAGCAACGCCACGATCTCGTGCGGCCCTGGTGACATGGATCTGAGGCCGGCGATCTTCGTCGAGGCACCTCGCCGAGCCAACCAGCCCTACTTCCGGCTTGAGGCAAGGTTGGCCGACATCGCGGACGGCAGACCGGTCGCGTTTCCGGCTCTCAGCGGCGACGCAAGCCCGTGGCCGCCCAATGCTGCTCGTCACCGATCCGGTCACCCGCAACGCAACGAGTTTGTCCGTCGACGAGGCCACAGGGTCACGAAGCGGGGCCTTCGGGTCCCGAGGCTTCGGCCACGACACGTGATCCGATCGCCATAGACTCCCTGCGTGACCGAGGCCGATGGCGATGACACGCGTACGCCGACCACGCTGCGACTCGCCCGTGAGCTGGCAACGGAGCTCAGCACGTTGCGACGGCACCTGCATCAGATCCCGGAGATCGGTCTCGACCTGCCGAAGACGCAACAGGCGGTCCTCGAGGCGTTGGAGGGACTCGACCTCGAGATCACCGTGGGTGCAGGGCTCTCGTCGGTCACCGCGGTCCTGCGCGGGGCCGCAGAGCCGGTCGACGGAGAGCGCCAGGTGGTCTTGCTCCGCGGCGACATGGACGCGCTGCCGGTGGCTGAGGAGGTGGACGTCGACTTCGCGTCACGCCACGACGGCGTCATGCACGCGTGCGGCCACGACCTCCACATGGCTGGCCTCGTGGGGGCGGCCCGCGTCCTGCACCTGCTGAAGGAGCAGCTTCCCGGCGACGTCGTGTTCATGTTTCAGCCAGGCGAGGAGGGCCCAGGTGGCGCCGCGCCGATGATCGCCGAAGGGCTGCTCGACATCGCCGGTCGCCGCGTCGACGCGGCGTACGCCCTGCACGTCTACTCCGCGGACGTGCCGTTCGGCCAGTGGGCCTCGAAGCCCGGCGCGACCGGGGCTGCTGCCGACGAGGTCAAGGTCCGGGTGCTCGGTCAGGGCGGACACGGTTCGACGCCGTACCGTGCCAAGGACCCCATCCCTGCTGCCTGCGAGATGGTCGTCGCGTTGCACACGATGGTGACGCGAGGGTTCGACGTTTTCGACCCCGTCCTCGTGACGGTCGGTCGGATCGCCGGTGGCACGAAGGAGAACATCATCCCCGACGAGGTGGAGTTCGAGGCCACGGTCCGGTCCTTGTCGCCGGAGTCACGCGCCAAGGTTCAGCACGACATCGAGCGGCTGGTGCACGGCATCGCCGACGCTCATGGACTGACTGTCGACGTCGACTACACCCTCGGCTACCCCGTCACCGTCAACGACGAGACGGAGTACGCCCGCGCGAAGCAGGCGGTGCAGGAGCTCTTCGGTGTCGACCGGTTCACCGAGCTGCCGACACCCGAGCTCGGCTCGGAGGACATGGCCTTCGTGATGGAGCTCGTCCCGAGTGCCTACTTCAATGTTGGTGCCTGCCCGGCCGAGGACTACCGGTCTGCTCCGGACAACCACTCCCCCCGCGCGGCGTTCGACGACGCGATCCTGCCGGACTGTGCGGCCTGGCTCGCGGAGATGGCTGTACGCCGGCTGAGGTCTCGCTCCCGCGACGGGTGACGACGCGGCATGGCTCCGATCGGTCGTCGTCGGCTCAGAACGGGATGCAGAAGTCGACCGAGAAGCCGCCCAGGAAGATGCCGATCCACAACGCGCAGAGCAAGGGCGAGACCGCGAGCAGCCCGCCGAGACCGAACCGCCAGCGGGGTGCGTCGGACGTGGCGGCCATGACGACCCAGGGAACAGCCATCACCACGAGGACCGCGCTGAGCACCACGTTGACTCCCCAGGCCTCTCCAGGGGGCAGTCCCGAGCACGACCCTTCGTCCGACGGGACGTAGAGCCCGACGAGCAACGCGGCCACCAGGCTGATGAAACCGCCGAGTCCCACGCTCGTCACCCAGCCGAGCCACCACAGCACGGGGCGCTGGGAGAGGCCGGCCGCTGCGGGCGTCGTCTCCCGTGGTGATGTGACCACGTCGCCTCCTCGGCCGATCATCGGGCTCGCTCAGAAGCACCATGGTGCTGGCTCCGCGCCGTCCCTGTCCTGGATCTGTGGCAATCTCGCACGTTCGGTGGACGCAGATATTCTTGTGTGGATGGGTTACGAGTCCTGGGTCGACCGGCAGATCCGCGAGGCCGAGCAGCGCGGCGAGTTCGACAACCTGCCCGGCGCCGGGAAGCCACTGAAGGGACTGGACGGACCGCGCGACGATGACTGGTGGGTCAAGGGCCTGATGGCGCGCGAGCAGCTGTCGTTCGTCCTTCCGACGAGCCTTGCGCTGCGCAAGGAGGTCGAGGATCTTCCGAAGACGGTGCAACCTCTGTGGCGAGAGGACGACGTACGCGAGGTCGTGGACGACCTGAACGCCCGCATCGTCGACGCCCGGCGACGACCGACCAGTGGCCCGCCGGTCTTCATCAAGACGGTGCCCGTCGACGAGGTGGTGGCGTCATGGCGCTTGCAGCGGGCCGCGCGACCAGCGACGGCGCCCGGAGCTGAGGCTGCGGACGTGGACAGCACCGGCGGCCCAGCACGACGACGGTGGTTCCGCCGCCGACGCGGCTAGGTGCGGTGCCCCTCCACCGGTAGGTGCTGCCCTGACGCGTCGTCGTGACCGGGCATGATGGGCTCGTGCCCTTCGACGCCGCCGACGATCGCCTGCTTCCGGACGCGTGGGGGGTACACGCGTTCTGGATCAATGCCCACGACGAGGTGGTGGAGGTACCGCAGGAGACCGTCGAGACCCTGCGCTCCGCGATGGGCACTCCTCCCGACGACCTCGAGGACCGGGCGCCGCTCGTCACCCGCCGCGGCCGCGATCTCGGGCTCGGCACCCTCGCCGTCGAGTGCGAGGACGGCGTACGCCGCAGCATCGAGGGGACGGTGCCCGACGACTTCCCGTTCGGGTACCACGACATCGTCGGCTGCCCGAGCGAGGAGGGGCGACGCCGGCTGATCGTGTCGCCGGGCCGCTGCTGGTTGCCTGAGGGATGGCGGGCCTGGGGATGGACGGTTCAGCTCTACGCAGCACGGTCACACGCGAGCGCCGGCATCGGCGACCTGGGCGACCTGAAGGCGATCCGGGAGTGGGCCGAAGGGCAGGGCGCCGGCTTCCTCCTGGTCAACCCGCTGCACGCGGTGGCCCCCACCCTCCCTCAGGAGCCCAGCCCGTACCTGCCCGCCACTCGCCGGTTTCGCAACCCGATCTACCTCCGGGTCGACGGAGTCGAGCTCGATGCCCCTGACTGCGACCTGCGCGCCCCGATCGACCGCGACACCGTCTGGCAGGCCAAGCTGGCGGTGCTGGAGACGGAGTACGCCGCGCTGCTGCCGCAGCCTGACTTCGACGAGTGGCGGGCGGCTCGCGGAGAGCCGCTGGAGACCTTCGCGACCTGGAGCATGCTCGCTGAGCTGCACGGACCGGACTGGCGTACCTGGCCGGAGCCGCTGCGGACACCGGCGTCCACCGAGGTGCGCCGGATCGCGCAGACCAATCACGACCGCGTGCGTTTCCACGCCTGGCTGCAGTGGCGGCTCGACCAGCAGTTCACCGACGCTGCCGGGGACCTGACGATCCTCCAGGACCTGCCGATCGGCGTCGACGGCGGAGGAGCGGACGGCTGGGCCTGGCAGGACACCCTGGTCGACGCGGCCACGGTCGGCGCTCCCCCGGACATCTTCAACGCGCAAGGGCAGAGCTGGGGCTCACCGCCGCTGGCCCCGTGGAGGCTCCGAGCCGCCGACTACGTGCCGTTCATCGAGGCCATCAGGGCCACCATGGCGGGCGGCGGCGGGATCCGGATCGACCATGTGATGGGACTGTTCCGGCTGTGGTGGATTCCTCGAGGCGTCGAGCCGAAGGACGGTGCTTACGTTCGCTACCCGGCCGAGGACCTGCTCGACATCGTCGCGCTGGAGAGCCACCGAGCTCGCTCGCTGGTGGTGGGTGAGGACCTCGGGACCGTCGAGCCAGGAGTACGGGAGGCGCTCGCTGAGCACGCGATGCTCTCCTACCGACTGCTGTGGTTCGAGGACGACGAGCCGGCGACCTGGCCCGAGCTCGCGATGGGCGCCATCACGACGCACGACCTTCCGACGATCACCGGACTGTGGACGGGTGCTGACCTGGAGGACCAGGTGGCCCACGTCCCTACCGCTCGCGCCGCGTTGGAGCGCGATCGAGCGGTGCTGCTGGAGCGTCTCCCGCGCACCGATGGCGGGCTTGACGAGGTGATCCTGGCTGCGCATGCGCGACTGGCCGAGACGCCCTGCGTGCTGCTCTCCGCGACGCTCGAGGACGCGGTCGGACAGCCGCCCCGACCCAACATGCCGGGCACGCTGACCCGACCCAACTGGTCGATCCCGTTACCCGTTCCGGTCGACGACCTGGCCGGGCTGGAGCGTGCGAAGGCGGTGGCGGCCGCGCTCGCAGCGGCCGTTCGACCCGAGTGACCCCGAGCAGCCGAAAGGGCACGTCACCCTCGGCGACGTGCCCTTCGTGACCGGCCAGGCCGGCTGCTGTGGCTGACTACTTGGTGCTGATGGTGATCTTCGCGATACCGACCAGCAGTCCCTGCTTGACCGCGTCGGTCTTGAAGGTCTGGTTCAGCAGACCGGCAGCATCGCCGGAGATCATCACCTTGGTGCCCTCGAGGATCGCAGTGGACCCCTGCGTCTGCAGCGGCTTCAAGGTGCGGCCGTCAAGGTTGAAGATGGTGGCGTGCTTGGCCGCGGACGTGCCGTTGACGCTCACGTCGCCGTAGACGAGCGACTTGGCCGGGTCGACCTCGAAGTTCGTCAGGTCGACCTCGGTCGAACCGGCGGTGAGCGACAGACCGGAGCCCTGGTGCTCGATCAGGCCCTGGACGTACGGGCTGACGCTGCCGGGCTTGTAGTAGGTCACGTCGCCGCCCGTGATCGGGAAGCTGACGGCACCGTTGGCGAGCGTCGCGTCGCCGACCACGCCCGGGGTGAGCTTGAGGCTGGTGAGCGCGTCGACGAAGCCCGCGTCGAGGGTCACGGCGGTGTCGACGCCGGACAGGTTCTGCACGGCGGCGACGGGCTTGGGGTTGTCGCTCCCGCCGTTGTTGGTGTTCTCGCTCGAGCACGCGGCGAGGGACAGGGCGAGCGCTGCGGCCGCGGTCACCCCGAGTGCCCGCTTGACAGTGGTGGAGTTCCGGTTCAGTCGCATGGAAGAAATACCCTTCTCGATCTCACGTTGGTGTTCGGTTCACGAGGGGTTCGTCAGGCGAAGCCGTTCGGATGGGATCGTGTGAGCCGACTCACAGGGCGCCCTCGACGTACTAGAACATGTGTTCGAATCGGCGTACCGTGATCCCATGACGACGCACTTCCAGGGCTCGTTGCTCGACGGCCCCGACTTGACCGCTCCCAGCCTGGGCTCGCTGGCCGCCATCCGGCGCACGCAACTGAGCCGAGGGGCCTGGGTCGACCTGCTGCCGGCCTGGGTGCACGGGTCGGACGCGCTGTTCGAGCGCCTGGTCGAGTGCGTTCCGTGGCACGAGGAGCGACGTCAGATGTATGAACGCGTCGTGGACGTCCCTCGACTGCTGAGCTTCTACGACGAAGGGGCCGCGCTGCCCGACCCGCTGCTGGAGGAGGCCCGGCACAGGCTCAGCGCTCACTACCAGCCCGAGCTCGGCGAGCCGTTCACCACTGCCGGGCTGTGCTTCTACCGCGACGGACGCGACTCTGTGGCCTGGCACGGTGACACCATCGGACGGTCACGCACCGAGGACACCCTGGTGGCGATCGTGTCCTTCGGCAGTCCTCGGCGTCTGATGCTGCGGCCCAGAGGCGGCGGTGACTCGATCGGCTTCGCGCTTGGTCACGGCGACCTCATCGTGATGGGCGGCTCCTGTCAGCGGACGTGGGAGCATGCGATCCTCAAGACCGCTCGACCGGCAGGACCGCGGATCTCCGTGCAGTTCCGGCCCCGTGGGGTGCGTTGACGCCGTCCGCGTCTTCAGAGGGTGAGTACGCCGTCCCTCGCGATGGTTGGAGCGTTGACGGCGACGGTGTCCGGGTAGATCACGCCGGCACCGGTGTTGAGCAGCACCACCTCGTCGTCAGCGTCCAGCCAGCCGGTACGCATGAGCTCGCGAGCCGCGGTCACGGTGGCCGCCCCCTCGGGGCAGACGAAGAGCCCTTCGGTCCGGGCTGTCACCGCCAGGTCCGCCAACAGGTCGGCGTCGTGCACGGCGACGGCGGTCCCACCCGTGGCCCGGATCGCTTCGAGGACCAGGAAGTCACCGAGCGCCTTCGGCACGTTGATGCCGAACGCGACCGTCGAAGAGTCCTCCATAGCGACCGACTCGGACGCGCCGGCTTCGAAGGCGGTGACGATGGGCGCGCAGCCGGCCGCCTGCACGCACACGAGTCTCGGGAGGTCGCCGCTCACCCAGCCCAGGTCACGCAGCTCCGTGAGCGCCTTGTGGATCCCGATCAGCCCGACTCCGCCGCCGGTCGGGTAGATGATGACGTCCGGCATCCGCCAGCCGAGCTGTTCGGCAAGCTCGAGCCCCATCGTCTTCTTGCCCTCGATGCGATAGGGCTCCTTGAGTGTGGAGACCTCGAACCAGTCGTCCGCGGCCGACGCCACCGCCGCACCGATCAGCCGACCGGCGTCGGAGATCAGGCCGTCGACCAGCCGGAGGTCACCTCCGGTGACGACCGTCTCGGCCCGGGTGATCGAGGGCGCGTCCACGGGCATGGCGATCGTTGCCTGAAGCCCCGCCCGCGCGGCGTACGCCGACCAGGCGGCACCGGCGTTCCCGTTCGTCGGCATCGCCAGTCTCTTCACACCGAGCTCTTTTGCCCGCGACACCCCGACGGCCGCACCGCGCGCCTTGAAGGACCCGGTCGGCAGCAGCCCGTCGTCCTTGATCATCAGCCGACGCAGCCCCAGCTCAGCACCCAGCCGTGGTGCCGGCAGCAGCGGTGTCATCCCCTCGCCCAAGGTGACGACGTGATCGGGCCCGCTCACCGGGAGCAGCTCGTGGTAGCGCCACAGGTCCGGTGAGCGACCCGCCACGTCGTCGCGTCGGATGCGCACCCGTGACAAGTCGTAGCGCGCCAGGAGCGGGGAGCCTTCGGCAGGGCACAGGCCCTGCAGGACTTCGGCGTCGTACTCGCCCCCGCATCGCGGGCACTCGAGGTGGTGCAGGGCGCTGTAGGTCATCGCCCCATCCAACACGGCTAGGGTCGCGGGCATGAGCATCGACGTCTGGGACTGGCGGCGACGGACGTTCGCCACCTATGCCGCGGTGCGCGACACCGACGACCCGGTTGCCGCGCATGCGCTGTGGATCGAGCGGCGCGACGAGCTGCTGAGCGGCCATCCGGCCTCACCCGTCCCCGCCGAGGCGAGGAGTGACTACCCCGGCGCTGACGTCGCGGCGTACGACCCGGCCTTCCGGTTCGTCGTCCCGATCGACACCGACGTCGAGCCGGAGATCCGCGAGCACCAGACCGGAACGGACGGCGTGGTGCCGTTCCGGCGGATCGGACGAGTCGGCCTGGACGGACTCGGGTCCCTCGACATCTGGTGGTTGGACTCCTACGGTGGCGGCCTTTTCGTGCCGTTCCGGGATGGCGCATACACGTCGTACGGAGGCGGTCGCTACCTGATCGACACCGTCAAAGGGGCCGACCTGGGTGGCCGAGCGGACGCCTTGGTGGTTGACCTCAACTTCGCCTACCAGCCGTCCTGCGCCTACGACGAGCAGTGGGCCTGTCCGCTGGCCGGACCAGGCAACACCCTCGATGTCGAGATCCCGGTCGGCGAGCGATACCGCGATCTCACGGCCGCGGGTCATCTGGAGGTCCAATGACGCTGCCGCGGATCGGGGCACTCGACGTCGAACGGGCCTTGGAACGCGTCGACCTGCTCGCCGAACCGGTTGGTCGTGCGCTGGCCGCCTGGGAGCGCGGACGCGAGGTGTCGGTGATCGAGATCGACCCGGACCTCGCTGACACCCAGGCACTGACCGATGCCTACGACCTGCCGCTGACCGCGTCCGCCAACTGCGTGGTCGTCGCCGGCAAGCGTGCGGGAGACGAGCGGATCGCCGCCTGCGTCGTCACCGCGAACACCCGCGCTGACGTCAACAACCTGGTCAAGCGCGCGCTCGACGTCCGCAAGGCGTCCTTTCTCTCGATGGACCGCGCGGTGGAGCAGAGCGCGATGGAGTACGGCGGGATCACGCCGATCGGTCTCCCTGACGGGTGGCGCCTGCTCGTCGACGCCACCGTGCGCGACATCGACGTCGCGATCATCGGCAGCGGGGTACGCCGATCGAAGCTGCTGCTGCGCGGAGCCGACCTGGCGGCCTACCCGGGGGTGGAGCTGGTCGAGAACCTCGGCGTGCCCGTCGGCTGAAGCCACAGACGACCGCTACGACCAGCACGGGATCTCGGCGGGTTCGTGGGGAAGGCGCTGGCCGCAGGGGCCTGGCCCGACCGTGACAGACGGGGCAGGTGGTGCGATCAGGCGTTTACGCCACGATTGAACCGTTCATCCACACCTGCTCAGTCGTTCGGTTGATCCTCCGTTCTGCTCATTCCCATTGCCTACACAAAGTGACACGATGATTCCGTGCCGCAACAGGTGAGCCACGCACCCGACACCTGTCCTGGCGCAAGGGCGCGCTCACGACACTTCGGTCGGGCGCGGTGGACGGAAGGTGTCATTCGATGACCTTGGCAGCGGTGCCGCCTGCGAGCGGCGAAGCGGGAACCGAAGGACGTCGGGGGTCCCTCGGCAAGCTCACGACCCGACCGTCGGTCACGGACGACTCAGCGTTCATGCTGGAGCTCTACGCATCCACGTCCAAGGACGTGCTGGACGACCTGGGCTGGAGCATCGGCAGCCAGCGAACCTTCGTCATCATGCAGGCTCAGACTGAGGAGTGGAACCGGGCACGGGTCTACCCCGGGATGGACCGGCTCACGATCTGCGTGGACGACGTTCCCGTCGGCCGGCTCCTGGTGTGCATGCGCAACGACATCCTGCACCTGGTCGACCTGAGCCTGTTGCCGCGCTACCGCGGCCAGGGGATCGGCACCCAGCTGATGGGCGAGATCCTCGACGAGGCTCGGGCCGCCCGGATTCCGGTCAAGGTGAAGGTGCGGAAGGACAGCAGCGCCGTGCGCTTCGTCGAGCGGCTCGGCTTCGCCGCTCCGACTGACCTGGGACCCTTCGTCGAGCTGACCTGGATGCCCCCGCTGACGGCACTGGGACCTGACGCGCGAGACAGCGGCTTCTCCAGCACCGGTACGCGGGCCCATCGCCCACCCGTCGTCGAGGTCGACGACTCCGCGGACGAGTTCAGCACTGAGGCGGCCGACCAGTTCAGCACTGAGGTGGCCGACCAGTTCAGCACTGAGGTGGCCGACCAGTTCAGCACTGAGGTGGCCGACCAGTTCAGCACTGAGGTGGCCGACGAGTTCAGCACTGAGGTGGCCGACGAGTTCAGCACTGAGGTGGAGGAGCCCGCTGAGGCAGCGACGTGGGAGCCAAGCGGCGAAGACGTCCCCTTCGAGGCGACTGTCGACGAGCCGGAGCCCGACGCCGTACCTGCGCAGGTGCAGGACTACGCCGAGGTCACGGTCGCCGACGACGGCGACCGCATCGAACCCGGCGAACTCGAGTCCCTCGAGGCCGACGTCGAGTCGTTCGTCGACCCGGAGGCCGACAACGCCGATGACGTCGATGACGCTGACGCCGACGACGCTGACGACCTCTTCGAGGAGGAGGAGGCCGAGGACCCCGACGCCGAGTACCTCGCCAGCGCCGCAGCCACGGATGCCTTCACCGCGAACCTCACGTCCAGCTTCAGCGTGGAGCTTCCCGAGGAGGACCTCGAGGACGAGGGACTGCCGTACGGCGCGGACCGTTACGACCCGTTCGCCTGAGCCTCGGCACCAGGGCCGTCGGGCCCGCCAGGCCGGGATGGTCCGGTCTACCTAGGATCGGACCGTGTCCGAGCTCTGGGCGGTGACCACCGCCGACGTCGAGCGGCGCCGCGGTCTCCGCCAGATGCGGCTCGTGGCGTCCTCGCTGCTCGTGCTGGCGGCGGTCATCTACGTCGCGACCCTGCATCGCGGCGGTGGCTGGGGCTATCTCCACGCCACGGCGGAGGCGTCGATGGTGGGCGCCATCGCGGACTGGTTCGCCGTCACGGCATTGTTCCGCCATCCACTCGGTCTCCCCATCCCGCATACCGCACTGATCCCCACGCGCAAGAACATGTTGGCGCGCAGCCTCCAGGACTTCGTCACCGAGAACTTCCTCAGCGAGCCTGTGGTGCGGACGCGAGTCCGCGACGCCGAGGTGAGCCGGCGCGTGGGGCATTGGCTGGCGCAACCGGAGCACTGCGAGTGGGTGGTGACGGAAGCCTCGTCCCTGCTCGGCGCCGGGTTGGCCAGGGTCAGTGACGACGACGTGGACTACCTGGTGCGGTCGGAGCTGCTCCCGCGCCTGGCCGAGGAACCGCTGGCTCCGTTGGCGGGGCAGCTTCTGGAAGATGTGATCGAGGACGGTGCGCACCACGGGTTGGTGGACCTCGTCGTGGCCGAGGCGGACCGCTGGCTGTCGGGGAACGAGCAGTCCTTCTCTGACGCGATCAGGACGCGGGCGCCGTGGTGGTCTCCGACCTGGCTGGACGAGAAGGTCGCCGCCCGCCTGCATGTCGAGGTGCTGGCGTGGGTCCGCGAGATCCGGAACGATCCCGAGCACCACGCCCGTCGCGCCCTCGACGACCTCCTGGGCCAGCTGGCCCGCGACCTGCAGCACGACGACGACACCCGCGAACGCGCCGAACGGCTGAAGGCCCGGCTGCTGGTCCAGCCCCAGGTTGCCGAGACGGCCGTGTCGTTGTGGCGGGCGCTGAGCCGGACGCTGCAGACGACGCTGACCGATCCCGAGAGTGCGCTGCGGACCCGCGCTGTCGAACGGTTGCGGGCGCTCGGCGTGCAGATGACCGAGGACCCGGGCCTGCAGCAACGGCTTGACGGGCACGCCGCGGACCTCGCCGCCTTCGTCGTCGGTCGCTACGGCGATGAGCTCGCGACGGTCATCACGGACACGATCGAGCGGTGGGACGGTCGAGAAGCGGCCGGCCGGATCGAGTTGTTCGTGGGGCGGGACCTGCAGTTCATCCGCATCAACGGCACGTTGGTCGGTGGCCTTGCGGGTCTGGTGATCTATTCACTCGCCACCCTGCTCTGACGCCGACCTGACGACGGCCTGGCCCGGTCCGTCAGGGTCGGCCGAAGGGCGTACTCAGCGCGGGGCGGTGACAGGCGTCCGGCTTGTAGCGTGGCGGCGTGTCCCGTCGCTCTGCCAAGCCCGTACGCCGGATCGTGCCCAGACTCTCGTCGCCCGGGCGACCCGGCGTACTCCCCGACCACGACCTCGTGGACGACGCCCTGGTGCAAGGCGTGGACTGGGTCGACGCCGACCTGGGTGAACGGCAAGCCCGGCTGGTCGACGTGCAGGGGTGCCGACTGACGGGCTGCCGACTCGCCGGTTCCGACATCGAGAAGCTGACGCTGTCCGACGTCGAGCTGACCCGCTGTGACCTGGCGAACGTCACGCTGCGCGAGGCGGCGCTCAACCGGGTCGTGCTCCGGGGCTGTCGGCTGACCGGCGCGGCCTGGGCGGCGGCGACCTTGCGCCACGTCGGGTTCGTCGACTGTGTTGCCGACCTGAGCTCGTTCCGGTTCGCGTCATGCCTGGCGTTGACGTTCGAGGACTGCCGCCTGAACCGCTCGGACTTCGGGTCGACCGACCTGCGTGGCGCCCGCTTCGAGCGCTGCGACCTGACCGGCGCGGACTTCTCGCACGTGCAGGCGAGCAAGGCGGTGTTCGTGGACTGCACGTGGGACGGCGTACGTGGCATCGGCAACCTGGCGGGTGCGATCGTGGCCAACGCGTCCCCCATCGACATGCTCGCGTTCACCGCCGGGATGGCCGGCGCACTCGGGATCACCGTGGTCGACCCATCGGAGCTGCCCACGGTCTGACTCGTCAGTGTCGTCGAGCGGCTCGGCCGCGAGCGGGACCTGACACGTCAGAGCAGCTTGCCGAGGTGAACGGACTCGGGCGCTTCCTGGTAGTGACCGAATCGCGCGATGTCGTGATAGCCCGACGCCCGGTAGAGGGTCACCGCCGCCACCTGCGGCAGTCCGGTCTCGATCACCACAGCATCGGCGCCGGATTCCCGGGCCGACTCCTCCAGCCGGCTCAGCAGTCCCTTGGCCAGCCCCCGATTGCGGTAGGCCGGATCGACGTACATCCGCTTGAGCTCCGCCGGCCGACGAACCGGCAAGGCGATCGGCTCCTGAGCGAACCGCCAGCCGCCCATCAGGACCGCCGCCTGCCCCAGGTAGCCGATGAAGAACGCGCCCTGCGGCCGCGCCATCTCCAGCGGGTCGATCGGGGTGGTGTCCGGACCGCCGTACACCGAGATGTAGTACCGCTGGACGGTCTCGATCAAGGCGACGGCATCGGGGTGGTCGAGCCGGGCCTCGCGCAGCTCGACCTCGGCGAACAGCGAGGTCACGCGGATACGCTAGCTCCGCTGACCAGCCAGGATGCTGCCGACCGCTCACGCACGGGGCCGGCGTGACCCGACTCACCGTCACGCAGGGGCCAGTGCCTCGTTGAACCTCCCAGACGCCGCCGTACGCGCGGCCGTCGGAGAGGGAACCACCGATGAGGTCTCGTGTCCTGCTCACCCTGGCTCTGGGCGGAGCCGCCGGTCTGCTCGCCGGCACGCTTTCTGCCGCCGACGCCGCGCCGTCACCCGGCGCCGGTACGCCGGTCGGATCGCTGGCGAACGGCTCCGACCCGCTCTCGCCCCCCGGATCCAACGACTGGGCCTGCAGGCCGAACGCGCGTCATCCGCAGCCTGTGGTGCTCGTCAACGGGACCTTCGAGTCGATGACCAAGAACTGGCCGACGATGTCGCCGTACCTCGCCGACCGCGGCTACTGCGTCTTCGCCTTCAACTACGGCAACTACGCGACGGGACCGGTCGCCGACTCCGCGGTGGAGCTCAAGGCCTTCGTCGGCAAGGTGCTGCGCCGGACCGGTGCGACGCAGGTGGACCTGGTCGGCCACAGCCAGGGTGGAATGATGCCGCGGTACTACCTGAGGTTCCTCGGCGGCGCGCCCAAGGTCGACGACCTGGTGGGCATCGCGCCGTCCAACCACGGCACGCAGGGACTGATCGTGGCGCCGCCCGACGGAGCACCGCAGCCCAGCGACCCGGGCCAGGTCCCGGTGTGCCAGGCGTGCGTGGACCAGCAGGCCGGCTCGGCGTTCATGAAGAAGCTGAACCGCGATGGCGACACCGTGCCCGGCCCTGACTACACCGTGATCTCGACGACCCACGACGAGGTCGTCACGCCGTACACGAGCCAGGCCCTGGACGGACCGTCCCGACGGGTTACCAACGTGGTCATCCAGGACAAGTGCCCGACCGATCCGATCGAGCACGACCAGACGCCGAACGACCCGGTGGTCCATCAGATGGTGCTCAACGCACTTCGCACCGACGGGCCGATGACGAAGGCGTTCCAGCCCACCTGCACACCCTGACCGCTCTCAGCTGAGCCAGTCGGGGCGAAGGGGGAAGGACGCCGCCCCCGAGGCGGCCGTCTTGACGGCCAGCACCTGATGCAGCTGCACCTCGTTGGACTCGAAGCCATACCGTGAGCCGGCCATGTAGAGACCCCAGACCCGGGCTGTGGGCTCACCGACGTCGGCCACGCAGGCTTCCCAGTTCTCCACCAGGTTGGCGCACCAGGCCTTCAGCGTCAGCGCGTAGTGCTCACGCAGGTTTTCCTCATGGCGCACCTCGAGCCCGGCGTTCTGCGCCTCGGTGATGATCCGACCGGACCCGGTCAGCTCTCCGTCGGGGAAGACGTACCGGTCGATGAAGGCGCCCGTGGTCACCCGGGTGTTGTTGCGGGGTCGGGTGATCGAGTGGTTGAGCAGGCGGCCACCGTCTCGGAGCAGCCCGTGCAGGAACCCGAAGTACTCGCCGTACTTGTGGACTCCGACATGCTCGAGCAGCCCGATCGAGCTGATCGCGTCGTACTCGCGACCCGGGGCGTCCCGGTAGTCGCCGTGCATGATCTCAGCGCCCTCGAGCCCGTCGTGCTGGATCGCCAGCTGCCCCCACTTGGCCTGCTCGGCGCTCAAGGTGATGCCCAACGCGGTGACGCCGTAGTGCTTGACCGCGTGGCGGACCATGCCACCCCAGCCGCAGCCGACATCGAGCAGGCGCATCCCCGGCTCGAGCCCGAGCTTGCGGCAGACCAGGTCGAACTTCTCCGCTTGCGCCTCCTCCAGGGTGGCCTCCGCCGTGGGGAAGACCGCACAGGTGTACGCCATCGACGGGCCGAGCACCTTCTCGTAGAACGAGTTCGACACGTCGTAGTGGTGGTGGATCGCCTCGGAGTCCCGCACCCGCGAATGGCGCAGCCCCTCGGCCACCCGACGCCACCGCGGCAGCGCCTCCTGGGGCGGCGGCTCTGGAGGGACCAGCCGACGCCAGCCCATCTCGCGCACGATCAGCGCGACCTCCGCCGTGGTCGGCCGGCGACCGCGCCACCGACCCATCAGGCGCAGCGCCTCGTAGGGGTCGCCGGGGTGGACGCCCTCGAGCACCAGGTCCCCGGAGACGTAGGCGCGGGCCATGCCCAGGTCGCCCGGTGCCGTGGCCAGGAAGCGCAGCCCGCGCTCGTTGACCAGGCGCATCGTGACGTGGGAGTCCGAAGGTCCGAACCCGCTTCCGTCGTATGCCTCGAAGCGCAGAGGTGGCTCATCGGCTGTCAGCTTGGACACCATGTTCGCGATCGTCATCGTCGTCCCACCGCCTTCTCGTACAGGCCGGTCAGTCGGTGACCGGGGTCGTAGCTGGACTTGACGGCCGCGTAAGTCGGACCGCCGTACATCTGTGCGAAGGTCTCCTCGTCGTAGTACGCGTCGGAGTACAAGGACTTGTGGCCGTCGTGGTCGGCGACCGCCTGCTCGATCATCATGTTGACATCCCCGTCGATCCGTCCGGGCTCGATCGGAACCATCCCCCAGAAGCCGATGTTCACGTACGTCGTGCCCGGGCGCAGCGGATACAGCGGCCAGGTCCGAGCCGTGCCTGGCCCATCGAGGTCACGCAGCCGCAGTGGGCACAACCACACCGGGCGCATCGGCACGTGCTCGGTGAACCACCGCAGGAAGTCCGCGGTCTGCTCGACCGGGATCTCGACATCCTGCACGACCCGCTCGCGCGGAGGCCTGCCGCGCCGGCGGTCGATCCGGGCCATCACCGAGAAGCGGTTCTCCAGCCCGACGATCCGGTGGTAGACGTCGCTACGGCGCCAGCGCCTCGGCCAGAGCCGACGAGCCACCGGATGCTGCGCTCCGAAGGCCTGGGAGCACCAGAACCAGTCGGTGTCCCAACGCCAGAGGTAGTCGTACGCGGTCAACACGTCGCGAGTTCGCTCGCGTACGGAACGGAAGTACACCTGCTGCCCGGTGTAGTCACTGGCTCGGAGCAAGCCTGACTCAGCGACCGCGTGGACCCACCGGCCCACTGAGAGGTAGGCCTCGTCCGGCTCGAACACGACGCCATCGAGGAAGTCGACCCGGTGGCCGTCGTGCTCACCGGTCTCGACGATGCTCGCCACGGTCTTGGCGAGGGTGTCGAGGTCGTCGAAGCGCACGTGGCTCAGCGCGACGTAGGGATCGACTGGTTCGAGCTCGATCCGCAGCCGGACGGCGTACCCCAAGCTGCCGTAGGAGTTCGGGAACGCCAGGAAGAGGTCGCGATGTTCGTTGTCCGCCGTCGCGGTCACGACCCGGCCGTCGCCGACCAGGATGTCCATCTCGAGCACGGACTCGTGGGGCAGTCCGTTGCGGAACGAGGACGCCTCGATCCCGAGCCCGCTCACCGCCCCCCCGAGGGTGATCGTCTTGAGCTGCGGGACCACCAGCGGCATCAGGCCGTGGGGGAGCGTGGCCTCGACGAGGGCTTCGTAGGTACACATGCCCTGGACGTCGGCCGTACGACGCTCGACATCCACCGCGATGACTCCATCGAGGCCGGACACGTCGAGCCCCGACTGCTGAGCGGCCCGGGGACGGAACAGGTTGGAGGTCTTCTTCGCCAACCGCACGGTCCGTCCGGGTGGGATCGCAGCGTACGAGGCACGCAGCCGATCAACGGCAGCCTGATGCTGCGTCGCCCTCCCCATGGAATCCATCTTGCCACCGTAGACAGCCGCGATGACAACCTATGCTCCCGGTATGGCATCTTCGGACGGTTCAGACCGCTCCATCCTCGCCACTGAGATCACCTCGGTAGCCCATCTCACCGGAGCATTCGTCCTCCGATCGGGCCAGACGGCCACGGAGTACTTCGACAAGTACCAGTTCGAGGCGAATCCAGCGCTGCTGTCCCGAATTGCCGCGGCGATGACGCCGCTGATCCCGGACGGCACGGAGGTGCTGGCGGGGCTCGAGATGGGCGGGATCCCGGTCGTCACGGCTCTGTCCGCGGCCTCGGGGATCCCGGCGGCGTTCGTCCGCAAGCAGGCCAAGACGTATGGCACCGCCCGGCTCGCCGAAGGTGCGGACGTCGCGGGACGACGTCTCCTGGTCGTCGAGGACGTGGTCACGTCGGGCGGGCAGATCGTGCTGTCGACCGGCGACCTCCGCGCCGCGGGTGCGATCGTGACGCAGGCGATCTGCGTCATCGACAGACGTCCGTACGACTCGACCGTCCTCGCGGACGCGAAGCTGGACCTGATCGCCCTGTTCACTGCGGCAGACCTCGTGCCTGCGGTGTCGAGACCGGGTCGATGACGCCACCGAGCCGACGTCGCGGACGCGGGAAGTCCTCGCGTCGCACGGTGACGTTGGCCTGCTGCTCGGCTGTGTTGCTGTGCGCCGTCGGCTGCTCCGGCGGTGGGTCCGATCCTGGGCCGACGAGGCCCACCGAGCTCCAGCCGAGCCCGGCGACCGGACAGGGGATCGGTGACGCGTACTACGCCGACGACGGGAACCTCGGGTACGACGTTTCGGGTTACCACGTCCGTCTCACCTACGATCCCGACGACGCATCGATGAAAGCCCGCACGGTGATCCGAGCGGTGGCCTCGGCGTACCGGCTGAGCTCCTTTCACCTCGACCTGCTCGGCCTGGAGGTCACGGCCGTGACCGTCGATGGCGGTGTCGCGACCTTCACCCGAACCGACGCTCACGAGCTCGTGGTCACACCACGGAAGCCGATAGCGCCGGGCGCGGACTTCAGGACGAGGGTGACCTATCACGGCAAGCCAGGGGTCGATCCGGTCGGTGGCGTGCGGAGCGGCTGGTTCGACGCCGCCACCCCCGGCGGGGGGTTCATCGCCGGCGAGCCGCACTCGTGCACCCTGTGGTACCCGTGCAACGACCACCCGACCGACAAGGCGACGTTCCGACTGACCGCCACCGTGCCGAAGCCGTTCAAGGTGGTCTCCGTGGGCGCTCAAGGCGCCACCACCTCGGCGACGCTGGCTGACGGCACGGCCGCGCGAACGTTCCGGTGGGTGCTGGCGGAGCCCACCGCGACCTACCTGACCACGATCTACATCGACCAGCTGACCTTCGAGCGGTCGACTCTGGCCGACGGCACCCCGGTCGTGTCGGCGTACGGTCCGCACCCCGAGGGCGCCCCCGGACGCGAGGCGAAGCTGCCAGAGATCCTCGACGTGCTCGCCGATGCGTGGGGTCCCTATCCCGCGCCGCAGGCAGGTGGCATCTTCGTCAACGGTGACGTGCCGTTCTCGCTCGAGACGTTCACGCGGCCGATCTACACCGAGGGTGCTGACGTCGAGACGATCGTGCACGAGAACGCGCATCAGTGGTGGGGCGACAACGTCTCGATCCGACGCTGGAAGGACATCTGCCTCAACGAATGCCTGGCGTCGTACTCGGTGTGGCTGTGGCACGAGGCGCACGGGGCCGACCTGGACGCGCGCTACCACGCGGCGGTCGATCGAGGCGGTGACTGGCTGAGCTATCCCTTGTACGACATGGGTCCCGGACACGAGTTCGACGGGCCGGGCGTCTACTACAAGGGCACCTTCTTCCTGCACGCACTGCGGCGCAAGCTCGGTGACGAGGCGTTCTTCTCGGCGCTGCGCGGGATCCAGCACGACTACGACGGCGGCAACCTGTCGATGAACGGCCTTCGCGACCAGCTCGAGTCCCGTAGCGGGACGGACCTGACCAGCTTCTGGGACGAATGGGTGATCCACACCGGCAAGCCCTCCCCGCCCAACCTCTACCCCGGCCCCCTCTGACCCTCCCCCTTGTGGTTTGCCTAGTTATCTATTCGGATGGCTTGTGATCTAGGCAAACCCGCCTTGCACACTGAGGGTTTGCCTTGTGAGGTCGGGCGGTGGAGCGCCGGACGGCCACGACGGCCCATCGTCGCCAGCGTGATGGCGTCCGGGACCGATCGCCCAGCGACTGTGCGAGGATCGCCGGGTACGCCGCTTGCCGCCACGCGACCGCTCGTCGCCGAACGCCACCCCGGGGGAACCCATGAGCCGTCGCGTCCTCACCGCCGCCGCCGTCACGACGATCGCCGTCCTCACCGCGGGCACGGTCACCGGATCGGTCAGCACGAGCGCGGCCGCGTCATCACCGTCGACACGCGCGTACGCCGGCGCCGCCAGCGGGATCGGCGACCCGTACTACCCGGCGGACGGCAATCCCGGCTACCAGGTGACCGCCTACCACGTGGTCCTCGACTACGTCCCGCAGCCGGCGAGGATCGTGGCCACCACCGTGGTGCACGCGATCGCCAAGCAGCGGCTGGCGTCTTTCGACCTCGACCTGCACCGGCTCAGCGTCGACGCCATCGCGATCAACGGCAGGGCGGCAACGTGGCGGCGGACCGGCCAGCACGAACTGGTGATCACGCCGGCTCGACCGATCGCTCAGGGCCAGTCCTTCGACACCCGGGTGCGTTACCACGGCCGGCTGCACAATGTCGACGACGGCGGCGCGCCCAGTGGATGGGTCGACTCCGGACGTGCGCCTGGGGCCGGGTTCATCGCCGGGGAGCCGCACGGCTGCGCCACGTGGTTCCCGTGCAACGACCACCCCACGGACAAGGCGCGCTTCTCCCTCGCGGCAACCGTCCCATCGCCGCTGGCTCTGGTCTCGGTCGGCGACCGGGGCCGCACCACCGCGGGGATCCGCCACGGTGAGCGGGTTCGGACGTACCGGTGGCGGTTGGCGGAGCGCACGGCGACGTACCTGATCGGTCTCTACATCGACGAGCTGACGTTCGAGCACTCGCGGCTCGCGGACGGCACCAAGGTGATTTCGGCGTACGGCCCTGACCACGAGCAGGCGCAGCATCGCGAGAGCAAGCTTCCGGCGATCCTGCGCGTGCTGTCGCGTCGGTGGGGCCACTACCCCGCACCTCAAGCCGGCGGCATGTTCGTGACCGGCGGTATCCCGTACGCCTTGGAGCTCTTCACCCGGCCGATCTACTCCACTCACGTCGGCCTGGGCACGATCGTGCACGAGAACGGTCACCAGTGGTGGGGCGACAACGTGGCGATCCGGCGCTGGAAGGACATCTGCCTCAACGAGTGCCTCGCGTCGTACTCCGAGTGGTTGTGGGACGAGCACAACGGCGTCGACCTCGACCAGCGCTACCGCCGGCAGGTCAACCACTACGGCGACCAGCTGTTCAGCGGAAAGCTCTACGACATGGGCGCCAACCACGAGTTCGACACTCCCGTCTACGTCAAGGGCAAGTTCTTCCTTCACGCGCTGCGCAACAAGGTCGGCGATGCCCAGTTCTTCCGCGCCATGCGGGGGATCCAGCGGGACAAGGCTGGTGGCAACCTGTCGATGAACGGTCTGCGCGACCAGCTCGAGCGCCGTACCGAGGTCGACCTGACGAGCTTCTGGCGGCAGTGGGTCAAGCGGACCGGTCGCCCCTCCGACGCCAACCTGTTCCCTGGCGACCTCTAGGTCTGAGGCGGCCCCGGGTGAGGTGCTGAGCCGCCCGTTCGCGCGTCAGCGGAGCCGCGTCGCGAGCTGCCCGTCGGGCGCACCGAGGACCTCGGGGTGAACGATCGCGCCCAACGCCTCGACGCCGTCGATGAGACGCGGGCCCGGCCGCGCGAAAGACGCGTTGGCGTCAACCGCCCACACCGGTACGCCGGGAGGGAGCACCTCGGAGTCGAGCAGCTCGTGGGCCAGTCGGGTCGACTCCGGGAGCGCGAAACCGCAGGGCGCCGAGACGATCACGTCCGGCCGGCTCTCGGCGACCGCGTCCCACGTCGTACGGAACGACTTCGCTCCGGTCTCCCCGAGGGCGGAGACGGCGCCGGCTCGTTCGACCATCTCGGGGACCCAATGGCCCGGCGCGAACGGCGGCTCGGTCCACTCCAGCACCAGGACACGCGGGCGGGCGCGGCCCGATACGGCGGCGTCGACCCGAGCGAGGCGCTCGCGGAGTCGGGTGACCAGGTCGGCTGCTGCGGGCTCGGTCCCGGAGACCTTTCCCAGCACCTCGATCGAGCCCAGCACCTCCTCGAGCGTGTGCGGGTCGATCGTCACCACCTCGGCGCGGCAGCCCAGGTGCGCCAGCGCGTCGTCGACAACGGAGACGTCGACGGCACACACCGCGCACAGGTCCTGGGTGACGACGACATCAGCGTCGAGGTCCGCGAGAGCGCCCTCGTCGAGATGGTAGAGATCTTCACCTGAGGCCATCCGCGCGGCGACCAGATCGTCAATCGCCGCTGGGTCCAGGCCCTCAGGGAGGCTCGAGGTCGAGACGATCCGACGGCTTCTGGCCTCCCGTGGATGGTCGCACTCGAACGTCACCCCGACGACGGAGTCACCCGCGCCCAGGGCGAACAGGATCTCCGTGGTCGAGGGCAGCAACGACACGATCCGCACCCGGCCAGGCTAGCCACCCCCGAGACTGAGTTGCGCATACCGGCCAAGGCAAACCCCCTCTGAGCAAGGCAGGTTTGCCATGTCTACAAGCCTTCCGGCTTGTGAACATGGCAAACCACGGGGGGAGGATGGGGGTAGGTAGGGTGTGACGGCAGTCACGGGCAGTCAGCCGGAGAGGACGTCAATGCAGCTCGGGGAGTTCAACTCACTGGAGGCCGGTCAGGCGGGTGAACGGATCGACCCCTGCCTCGGTGTACGCCGATGGGTCGACGAGGTCGTGGGAGGACGCCCGTACGCCGACCTGGCTGCGCTGATCCGGCAGGCCAAGGCCAGCGCCGAGCACCTCGACGATGACGAGCTGGCTGCGGCTGTGTCGCGTCACCCGCGGATCGGCGAAGGCCCCGAGAGCGGCAGCGGCGACGAGCACGAGTCGTCCTTCTCGCGTGAGGAGCAGTCCGGGGTCGGTGACGACGCGGAGCTCGCCGACCGGCTCAGGAACGGCAACCTCGCCTACGAGAAGCGCTTCGACCGGGTGTTCCTGGTCCGGGCGGCCGGACGGTCCGGGGAGGAGATCCTGGCGGAGCTCGAGCGCCGGCTCGGCAACGACGACGCCACCGAGCGTCGCGAGACCGTCGACGCCCTGCGCGACATCGCCGTCCTCCGAGTCGAACAGGTGGTGCACGAATGAGCCAGGTCACGACCCACGTCCTCGACACCGCGACGGGCGGTCCGGCGCCTGGGGTGACGGTCGTGCTGGAGCACGACCTGGCAGATCCCCCGGCGGTGGCGACCGGGATCAGCGACGCCGACGGCCGGGTCGGCGACCTCGGACCCGACCGGCTCGAAGCGGGCACCTACCGGCTCCGGTTCCACACCGGCGCGTACTTCGCGGCGATCGGCGCGCCGGCCTTCTATCCCGAGGTGTCGATCACCTTCGAGATCACCGACGCGGAGCACTACCACGTTCCGCTCCTGCTCAGCCCGTTCGGCTACTCCACCTACCGAGGTAGCTGATGACCGGTGACAACGCTGCCCCGAGCGACGGCATCGTGCTGTCGGCTCACCAGTACGGCAAGGCGGAGAACCGGCTGGTCAGGATCGACCGAGACACGTCGCGCCACGTCATCCACGACCTGAACGTCACGACCACGCTGCGCGGCGACTTCGCGGCGGCGTACACCGACGGTGACCAGTCCAAGGTGCTGCCGACGGATACTCAGAAGAACACCGTCTTCGCGTTCGCGAAGTCCCACGGCGTCGACCAGGTCGAGGACTTCGCTCTGGCGCTCGCGCGGCACTTCGTCGACGACGTCCCGCCTGTCACCGGCGCCCGGATCAGCATCGAGGAGTACGGCTGGGAGCGGATCGAGGTCGAGGGCCAGGGTCACGACCACAGCTTCGCGCGGACCGGCCGGGGGGTCCGGACCGCTGACGTCACGGTCGAGGGCGCCGGCGCGCAGCAGCGGGTCTGGGTGCTGGCCGGCATCAAGGACCTGGTCGTGCTGAAGTCCACCGGCTCGGAGTTCGCCGGTTTCCTCACCGACGACTTCACGACGCTCGCCGAGACCCACGACCGGGTGATGTCCACCTCGCTGGCCGTGCGTTGGCGCTTCGGCGACCACCACGACGTCGGATGGAGGGCGTCGTACGAAGCGATTCGCCAGACGCTGCTGAGCACCTACGCGACCGTGCACAGCCTGGCCCTGCAGCAGACCCTGTATGCCATGGGCCGGGCGGTCCTCGAACGACAACCCGAAGTCGTCGAGGTCCGGCTGTCCGCGCCGAACATCCATCACTTCGCCTACGACCTCGAACGCTTCGGGCTCGACAACGCCGGCGAGGTCTTCCACGCCGACGACCGCCCCTACGGACTGATCCAGGCGGCGGTGTCGCGCGAGCACGCCCCGGACGCCGGACCGGCCTGGGAGGCGCAATGGAGTTCCTAGCCCCGACGAGCCTCGCCGAAGCGCTGGCAGCCAAGGCCGAGCACCCCGACGCCATGCCGATCATCGGTGGCACCGACGTGATGGTGGAGCTCAATTTCGACCGGCACCGCCCACCGGTACTGCTGGACCTGACGCGGGTCCCCGAGCTCTCGGAGTGGGCGATGGAAGATGGGCGGGTCCGGCTCGGCGCGGGCGTCACGTACACCCGGGTGATCGAGGAGCTCGGTGCGCTCCTCCCCGGCCTGGCCATGGCGTCTCGAACCGTCGGATCGCCGCAGATCCGCAACCGTGGCACGGTCGGTGGCAACCTGGGTGCTGCCTCGCCGGCCGGCGACGCGCATCCCCCTCTGCTTGCGGCCGAGACCGAGGTGGAGCTCTCGAGTGCCAGCGGCGTACGCAGGGTGGCGATCGAGGAGTTCTACACCGGCGTCAAGAAGCACGCGGGACGCTCCGACGAGCTGATCACTGCCGTGCTGATCACGCCGCCGGCCGGGCCGCAGCAGTTCAGCAAGATCGGGACGCGCAACGCGATGGTCATCTCGGTGTCTGCGTTCGGACTGGCGCTGCACCCCGATCGGCGGGAGGTCCGCACCGGGATCGGGTCGGCAGCTCCGACGCCGCGGCGGGCCCTTGACGCGGAGCGGTTCGTCACGCAGGCGCTGGATGCCGAAGGGCTGTGGGAGTCGCGAGGGCCGCTTCCCGACTCGCTGGTCCATGAGTTCGGCGAGCGGGTCACAGCGGCAGCGGAGCCGATCGACGACGTCCGCGGCACCGCGGCGTACCGCTTGCACGCGCTTGCGGTGATGGCCCGACGCACGCTGACCTGGGCCTGGGCCAGCTATTCCGACCCGGTGAGAGGCTGATCGTCATGCGCATCATCGCGACCGTCAACGGTGAGCAGCACGAGGCCGACGACGTGTGGGAGGGCGAGAGCCTGCTCTACGTGCTGCGGGAACGGATGGGGCTTCCCGGCTCCAAGAACGCGTGTGAGCAAGGCGAATGTGGCTCGTGCACCGTGTACCTCGACGGTACGTCGGTCTGCGCGTGCCTGGTCGCGGCTGGTCAGGCGCACGGCCGCGACATCATCACCGTCGAGGGGCTGGCCGGCGACGACGAGCTGCACCCCGTGCAACAGGCGTTCATCGAGGCAGGAGCGGTCCAGTGCGGCTTCTGCACGCCCGGGCTGCTCGTGCAGACCCACGACCTGTTGCAGCGCGACCCCGAACCCGGCGACGCCGAGATCAGGGAGGCATTGGCCGGCAACCTGTGTCGCTGCACCGGCTACGAGAAGATCCTGGATGCCGTGCGGCTGGCGGCCGGACGACTGGCCGACGCCCGCCGGAACGAGCCTGCGCCATGACATCGTCCACCTCGGCGGCCGCCCCCGTCACCGTCCTCGACAGGTGTTCCGTCGTCACCATGGACAGTGGACGCACCGAGCATCAGGTCGGCCATGTCGTGGTCGACGGGCACCGGATCAGGGCCGTTGGTGCCGGTGCCGCGCCTCCCGACCTCCCCGGGGCGACGTACGTCGACGCCGCCGGATGTCTGGCCACGCCGGGGTTCGTCAACACCCACCACCACCTCTACCAGTGGGTGACGCGTGGATTCGCCGTGGACCACACGCTTTTCGAGTGGCTGACGACGCTCTACCCGGTCTGGGCCTGCCTCGACGAGGAGACGGTTCGGGCGGCAGCCCTGGGCGGACTGGGCTGGCTGGCGAAGACCGGCTGCACGACCTCGATGGACCACCACTACGTCTTCCCGGCAGACGGCGGCGACCTGCTCGCTGCCGAGATCGACGCTGCACGCACGCTCGGCCTGCGATTCCTGCCGACCCGTGGCTCGATGGATCTGGGGCAGAGCCAGGGCGGACTCCCCCCGGACCAGGTCGTGGAGGACCTCGACACGATCCTGCGCTCGACGGTCGAGGCGATCGACCGGCACCACGACGCGGGTCCGGACTCGATGCTGCGGGTGGGGGTCTCTCCGTGCTCGCCCTTCTCCGTGACCGGTGACCTGCTGAAGCAGGCGGCGCACCTGGCAAGAGACAAAGGTGTTCGGTTGCACACCCACCTGGCCGAGACGACCGATGAGGACGCCTTCTGTCGAGAGACCTTCGGGTGCTCCCCTGTGCGAGTACGTCGAGTCTCTCGGCTGGCTCGGCCCGGACGTCTGGATGGCCCACGGGATCCACTTCGACGACGCAGGGGTCGCGACGCTTGCGGACACCGGCACCGGCGTTGCGCACTGCCCGTCCTCGAACGCCCGTCTCGGGGCCGGCATCTGCCGCACCCGCGACCTGGTCGACGCCGGCGTCCCGGTCGGCCTCGGCGTCGACGGGGCGGCGTCCAATGAAGCGGCGTCCCTGGTCGAGGAACTTCGTCATGCCGTCTTGTTCGCGCGGGCCATCGGAGGGCCGACGGCGATGACCGTGCGGGACTCGCTCGAGCTCGCGACCATCGGCGGTGCGCGGGTGCTCGGCTGGGACGACCAGATCGGCTCGCTCGAACCCGGCAAGCTGGCCGACATCGCGCTGTGGCGTCTGGACACGTTGCCCCACGCGGACATCGCAGACCCGGTCGCCGCGCTCGTCCTCGGCACGCCGCCGCCGCTGGAGCTCTTGCTGGTCCAAGGCTCGGCCGTCGTACGCCGCGACGAGCTCGTCACCGTCGACGAGGAGGGCGTGACGCGCCAGGTGCAGCGGGCCAACGCGGCGTTGCTGGACAGAGCAGGAGTGACCTGATGAGCACTGAACCGGTGACCGGGCTCGCCCACCACGACGCCGCGAAGGCCTCGACCAGGCCGAGCGACACGGAGACCCCCACAGAGACCCCCACCGAGACCGACCCGCGACGTCCGAGCGGCGCGCCGGACGCGCTGCACGACAACACGATCGGCGGCGTCGGCGAGAGCCCTGGTCGGCCGGATGCGACGCTCAAGGTGACCGGCGAGTTCGCGTACGGCAGCGACCTCTGGATGGACGACATGCTCTGGGGCGTGACGTTGCGCAGCCCGCACCCCTACGCCCGGATCACCGGCATCGAGATCGGTGAGGCACTGGCGACGGCCGGGGTGTTCGCGGTGCTCACCCACGAGGACGTGCCGGGTGACAAGACCTACGGGTTGGAGATCGCCGACCAGCCCGTGCTGGCCATCGACACCGTGCGCTACGAGGGCGAGCCGGTCGCGCTGGTGGCGGCCGACCATCCCGAGATCGCGCGGCAGGCCGCGAAGAAGATCGTCGTCCACTACGACGTGCTCGAGCCGGTCACCGACGTGCGCACGGCCCTCGGGCACACCAGCTCGGACCTGCACGGCGACCCAGCCGGACAGGTCACGGAGCTGAGCCGGGAGGCAGCCCAGCTCCACCCGCAGGGCAACCTGGTGCGCCACCTGAAGATCCGGGTCGGGGACCCCGATGCCGGGGCAGACCGCGACGACATCGTCACCGTCGTGGGTGACTACGAGGTCGGGATGCAGGACCAGGCCTTCCTGGGCCCCGAGTCCGGCCTGGCCGTTCCCGACGGGCTCGGCGGTGTCGACCTGTACGTCGCGACCCAGTGGCTGCATGTCGACCAGCGCCAGATCTGCGCCGCCCTCGGGCTGCAGCCTGACCAGGTTCGTCTGTCGTTGGCGGGGGTGGGCGGAGCCTTCGGGGGTCGCGAGGACCTGTCGATGCATGTGCACGGCTGTCTGCTGGCCCTGCACACCGGCAAGCCGATCAAGATGGTCTACAACCGCGAGGAGTCGTTCTTCGGCCACGTCCACCGGCACCCGGCCAGCATGCGTTACGAGCACCGGGCCACCCGCGACGGGAAGCTCGTCCACGTCAACGCCCAGATCTACCTCGACGGTGGCGCGTACGCGTCCTCGACACCGGCCGTCGTCGGGAACGCCGGAACGATGGGGCTCGGTCCGTACGTCGTCCCGAACATCCACGTCGACTGTTACGGGGCCTACACGAACAACCCTCCCTGCGGTGCGATGCGTGGCTTCGGCTCGGTGCAGACCGCGTTCGCCGTCGAGGCCCAGATGGACAAGCTGGCCGAGGCGCTCGGCATGGATCCGGTCGAGCTGCGGATCCGCAACGCGATGCAGGAGGGCAGCCCCACCCCGACCGGCCAGATCATCGACAGCGCTGCCCCGGTGAGCGAGCTCCTCGAGCGGCTGCGCGCCATGCCGCTGCCGCCGGACCTCGATGCCTCCGACCTGCGCCACCTGCCCGGTGGCGTCTCCAACACCACCCACGGCGAGGGAGTCCGCCGAGGTGTCGGCTATGCCGTGGCGTACAAGAACGTCGCGTTCTCCGAAGGCTTCGACGACTACTCCACCGCCCGGGTCCGGCTCGAGATCGTGGCCGGCTCCCCGCACGCCACGGTGCACACGGCGGCAGCCGAGGTGGGGCAGGGGCTGGTCACCGTCGAGCAGCAGATCTGTCGGACGGAGCTCGGTGTCGACACCGTCATCGTGCATCCGAAGAACACTCAGGTCGGCTCCGGTGGATCCACCTCGGCGTCCCGCCAGACCTACGTCACCGGCGGCGCCGTCCAGGCCGCGTGCCAGCGGGTCCGCGCTCAGGTGCTCGAACGGGCCGCCCAGTACCTCGAGAAGCCGGTCGGGAGCCTACGGCTCGAGGCCGGGATGGTCACCGCCGACGGCTCCGTCGCCGCCTCGCTGGCCGACGTGCTCGGCTCCGACGGGATCGAGGAGACCGTCGAGTGGCGACACCGCAAGACCGAGCCGATCGACCCGGAGACCGGGCAGGGGTTCGCCCACGTGCAGTACGCCTTCGCCGCCCACCGCGCGGTGGTCGACGTGGACGTCGACCTCGGTCTGGTCAAAGTCGTCGAGCTCGCCTGCACGCAGGACGTCGGCAAGGCGATCAACCCGGACGCGGTCGTGGGACAGATCCAGGGCGGCAGCACCCAGGGCATGGGCCTGGCTCTCATGGAGGAGATCCAGATCAGTGCGGGCAAGATCCGCAACCCGTCCTTCACCGACTACCTGATCCCGACCATCCTGGACACCCCGCCGATGCCGATCGAGGTGCTCGAGTACGCCGATCCCCATGCGCCGTACGGTGTCCGGGGCGTCGGGGAGGCTCCGACGATCTCCTCCGGCCCGGCCGTGATGGCCGCGATCCGGCAGGCCTGCGGCCTGGACCTGTCGCGCGTGCCGGTCCGTCCCGAGCACATCACCGGCACATGACCTTCCGGCTCAACCGGCTGACGCACTGCCCGGACGTCTCGCCCGCGGACTGGATCGCGCCGCGGCTGACACCGGCCTACACCGAGGCCACATCGGTCGTGCCGACGGGTTTCGCGGCGTACGCACGGGTCTTCCACGCAGTATCACCGGACCAGGCCGACCGCGTCACCTGGGCCGACGTGGCGCGCGGCACAGGGCGCGTCGCGCACCCGCTGATGCAGTGGCACGCGATCAGCAAGGGATCGACAGGCGAGCCAGATTGGGCAGGAGGAGAGGCGCAGGAGGGGGAGCTCGACCCGCGTCAACTCGCCGCCCTGTGCTCCCTGCTCCGCGAGCACACCTCGACCGCGGACGCGTGCTACCACGCGATCTGGAACGGCTTCGGTGGCTGGGTCAGCGGCTCCTCGACGATGATGTTGGTGACACGACCCTGGTGGCGCCGGAAGCTTCCATGGCGGTCACCCATGCGGAAGGTGAAGGCGTACGTCGACTCCGGCATCGTCGCCGCGGCTGAGCCGCCGCCGCATCTTCCGGCCGAGGTGACCGAGGGACCGGTGGTGCGGCATCCGCATCGCGACTACTTCCTGTTCGCCGGTCCGGTCGAAGCAGCGCAGGACTTCGTGGCTGACCGCGGGGGCAACCGGGACCGGCTGACGCCGCAGCTCTTGTGGCCGGCTGATCATGCCTGGTGCGTGGCGACCGAGATCGACTTCGACTCCACCCTGGTCGGTGGGCCGCGGGTCCTCGTCGACGCGATCGTCGCCGACACCCGGCTGGAGGCGATGCCGATCGAGCCTGACGCCGACCTGACTCGCGGCGGCGACACGGTCAACGACCCGGACGGCTCGCTCTCCCGGGGCTGAAGTGCTGCGAGGCCCCAGGGGGTGACGTTGCGGGGGAGCCGCAGGCCGACCACGATGGAATGCATGACGGAGTTGAGTGGAGTCGAGGTCCGAGCACCGCAGGACGAGCCGCGCCAGGACGAGATCCTCACGCCGCAGGCACTGGCGTTCGTGGCCGACCTGCAGCGCACGTTCGGTGGCCGACGCGACGAGCTGATGCAGGCCCGGGTCGAGCGGCGTACGACGATCAGCAAAACCGGCACCCTGGACTTCCTCGAGGAGACCAAGGATGTCCGCGAGGCGGAGTGGACAGGTGGCGCCGGCCCCGGTCGCGCTGCGAGACCGTCGGGTCGAGATCACCGGACCCACGGACGCCAAGATGGCGATCAACGCGCTCAACTCCGGCGCCAAGGTCTGGCTCGCCGACCTCGAGGACGCCAACACCCCGCACTGGGCCAACGTGATCGAGGGGCAAGTGTCGCTCTACGACGCGCACCGGCACCAGTTGGCGTTCACCTCCGCCGACGGAAAGGAGTACGCGCTCAACGAGGGCGACCTCGCGGTTCCCGTCGTCCGTCCCCGTGGATGGCATCTGCCCGAGAAGCACGTGCTCGTCGACGGCAACCCGATGGTCGGTTGCCTCCTGGACTTCGGGCTGCACTTCTTCCACAACGCCGAAGAGCTGCTGCAGCGTGGTCTTGGCCCGTACTACTACCTGCCCAAGATGGAGAGCCATCTGGAGGCGCGGCTGTGGAACGACGTCTTCACGCATGCGCAGGACGTGCTCGGCATCCCCTTCGGCAGCGTGCGTGCCACGGTGCTGATCGAGACGATCACGGCCGCGTTCGAGATGGACGAGATCCTGTTCGAGCTGCAGGAGCATGCCTCCGGGCTCAACGCCGGCCGCTGGGACTACCTGTTCAGCGTGATCAAGAACTTCCGCGACGCAGGTGAGACGTTCGTGCTTCCCGACCGGTCCGCGGTCAGCATGACGCAGCCGTTCATGCGGGCCTACTCCGAGCTCCTCGTGGCGACCTGCCACAAGCGCGGCGCGTTCGCGATGGGCGGGATGGCAGCCTTCATCCCGAGCCGCCGCGACGCCGAGGTCAACGCCGTCGCACTCGAGAAGGTGCGGGCGGACAAGAAGCGCGAGGCCGGCGACGGCTACGACGGGTCGTGGGTCGCACATCCCGGCCTGGTCGACATCTGTCGTGAGGAGTTCGACGCGGTGCTCGGCGACCGCCCCAACCAGCTCGATCGGCAGCGCGACGACGTGACCGTGAGTGCGGCCGACCTTCTCGACGTCTCCTCGACGGAGGGTTCGATCACCGCCGCGGGCGTGCGCGGAAACGTCTCCGTGGCGCTGCGGTACATCGTCTCGTGGTTGCTCGGCACCGGCGCTGCGGCGCTCGACAACCTGATGGAGGACGCCGCCACCGCCGAGATCTCTCGCAGTCAGCTCTGGCAGTGGACCCACACCGGAAGCCGGACCGATGACGGCACCACGATCAGCGCCGACTACGTGCGCACGATCGTCGAGGAGGTCTACTCCGAGCTGAGCATCGCCTGGGCTGACCAGCCCGAGACGATCGAAGCGCTCGACCAGGCGCGGGCGCTGTTCGAGACGGTCGCCCTCGACGACGACTTCGCCGACTTCCTCACGCTTCCTGCCTATGACGAGTACGTCGCATGACGACTGCACCCGGCGAGCCACGCCTGGGTGAGGACGATCTGACCGCGCTCGACGCGATCGTCGCGCCGGCCGACGAGCGGGTGGCGCGGCTGTATCCGGGCACGGACGGACGTCGGCAGCCCGTCCACACGGTCTACGTGCCGGCGGACCAGGTCACGACGGACCTGGTGCCGACCTGGGGCAAGGCTGCTCGAGCCGCGATCGAGCAGCACGCGGCCGCACCCCGCGCCTTTGCGGCTGCTGCGGGGCTGTCCGAGCGTGATGAGCACGCGCTGGTCACCGAGGACACCTGGGAGCGGCTGCTCGCGAAGCTCGACACCGAGCCGGTGGAGGACCTGCGGATCGACGTCGAGGACGGTTACGGCGCGCGTGACGACGAGACCGAGGACCACGATGTCGTCAGCGCGGTCACGCGCCATGATGACGGCGAGTGCGGCCGGGCAGGCACCACCGTTCCTCGGCATCCGGTTCAAGTCGCTGGAGGCGGCCACCCGCCGTCGCGGACTTCGCACGCTCGATCTCGCCCTCGGGGCTGTGCTGGAGGCCGGCGAGCTGCCGGAGGGCTGGGTGGTCACGCTGCCGAAGGTCACGTCGATCGAACAGGTCGAGGCGATGGTGGAGGCGTGTGCGCGGCTGGAGACCGCGTACGGGCTCGGTGACGGATCGCTGCGTTTCGAGATCCAGGTCGAGACGCCCCAGTCGATCCTCGACCACGACGGCACGGCCCTGGTGGCACGGCTCGTCCACGCGGGGCGCTGGACGGGTGAGCGGGCTGCACTTCGGCACCTACGACTACACCGCGGCGCTGGGGATCAGCCCGGCCCACCAGGCGATGGATCACCCGGTCGCCGAGCACGCCAAGCACGTCATGGCGGTGGCCGCCGCCCAGACGGGCGTCCGGCTGTCCGACGGGTCCACCAACATCCTGCCGGTCGGCGACACCGCACAGGTGCACCGAGCCTGGGCGATGCACGCCGGCCTGGTCCGGCGGTCCCTGGAGCGCGGCCTCTACCAGGGCTGGGACCTGCATCCCGCCCAGCTGCCGACCCGCTTCGCGACGACGTACTTGTTCTTCCGGTCCGGCCTCGATCGGTCGCTGGCGCGCCTGGCCGTCTACCTGGGAGTCCGGTTCGACGCCGTCGGCCTACCTCGACGAACCGGCCACGGCCCAGGCACTGGCCGGGTTCGTCCTGCGCGGCATCGACTGTGGTGCGGTCGACGACTCGCGAGCTCGGCGACGTGCCGCTGGACCGGCTCGCGGGACTGGCAGTCGGAGGTTCGGCTGACTCATGGCACGGATCAGGTTCCGAGGCCGCTGCGTGCTGCCGGAAGGTGAGCGGTTGGCCGACGTGGTCGTGGACGGCCACCGGATCGCCGAGATCACCGACGTCGACGGGGGAGCCTCGCCAGCCCCCGAGACCGACGACGTCCTCGTGCTCGCACCGGACGAGGTCTTGATGCCGGGACTGGTCGACACCCACGTGCACGTGAACGAGCCCGGACGCACGGAGTGGGAGGGTTTCGCCTCGGCGACCCGGGCGGCGGCCGCCGGTGGCGTGACCACGATCGTCGACATGCCGCTCAACTCGATACCGCCAACGGTTGACGTCGAGGCGTTGGCGATCAAGCAGGCGGCAACGGACGGTCAGCGCTACGTGGACATCGGCTTCTGGGGCGGCGCCGTCCCGGTCAGCCTCGGCTCGCTGAAACCCTTGCACGACAAGGGCGTCTACGGCTTCAAGTGCTTCACGCTGCACAGCGGGGTCGACGAGTTCCCGCCGCTTGACCGGGATCAGCTCGAGGCAGCCATGGTCGAGGTCGCTGGCTTCGGTGGGTTGCTGATCGTGCACGCCGAGGACGCCGCGGTGATCGATCGTGCACCCGGATGCTCCGGTCCGTCGTACGCCGACTTCGTGCACTCGCGACCCCCGGAGGCCGAGGACGCCGCGATCGCCACCGTGCTCGACCTCGCCGCCGACCACGGCACCCGGGTGCACCTGCTGCATCTGTCCAATGCCGGCTCACTCGACCGGCTTGCGCAGGCGAGGGCGGACGGAGTCCGGGTCACGGTCGAGACCTGTCCGCACTATCTGACGCTCGAGGCCGAAACCGTGGCGGACGGCGCGACGGCCTACAAGTGCTGCCCGCCGATTCGCGACCACACCAACCAGGCGCGGCTCTGGCAGGGCCTGCGTGACGGCGTCATCGACATCGTCGTGTCCGACCACTCGCCGTCGACCCCGGAGCTGAAGCGACTCGAGACAGGCGACTTCGGGGAGGCCTGGGGTGGCATCGCGTCGGTGCAGCTCGGTCTGCCGTTGATCTGGACGGCAGCCGGGACGCGCGGTCACAACCTCGTCGACGTCGCCCGGTGGATGTCGCAGAAGCCGGCGGACATCGCGGGGATCTCCTCGAAGGGCGGCATCGTGACCGGGAAGGACGCCGACCTGGTGGTGTTCGCCCCCGACGACTCCTTTGTCGTCGATCCGACGCGGCTGCACCACAAGAACCCGCTCACGCCCTACGCGGGCGCCACGCTGAGGGGCGTCGTGCGCCAGACCTGGCTGCGTGGACGACAGATCGCGACCGGTTCGACCGTCAGCCCCGAGCCGGCCGGTGCCCTGCTCACGCAGACAAGGTGCACAATGACGGGCGTGTCCCAGACGTCGAGCCCTGTCCCGTTGCCGGCCTTCACCCAGCTCCCTGACCTCGCGTCACGAGCGCTCGCGGGCAGTGTGATCGCGGCGAACGACGAGCTCTTCGCGCAGCGCGAGAACCTGATCAAGCCCGAGCCCTCGGTGTTCGCTCCGCACGAGTTCGGCCACAAGGGCAAGGTGTACGACGGCTGGGAGACTCGACGTCGGCGCGACGAGGGTCACGACTGGGCGATGGTCCGCCTCGGGGTGCCCGGCGTCGTCCATGGCGTCGTGGTCGACACGGCCTGGTTCACCGGGAACTACCCGCCGTTCGTGTCCGTGGAGGCCCTGCACGTCGACGGCTACCCCCCGGCCCGACGAGCTTCCCGGCCGTGACTGGACCACGATCGTGGAGCGGTCGCCCGCGCTCGGTGACACGGCCAACGTCTACGCCGTCGCCGATCGGCGCGTCTGGACACACCTACGGCTCTCGATCCACCCCGACGGCGGCGTGGCGCGCTTCCGGGTGCACGGGCGCCCGACCCCCGATCCGAGATTTCTCGGCGGCACGATCGACCTGGCTGCCCTGGAGAACGGCGGACGGCTCGTCGGGTGCTCGGACGCGTTCTACTCCTCACCGGCGAACCTGATCCTGCCCGGGCGTGCCCAGCTCATGGGGCATGGCTGGGAGAACGCCCGGCGCCGCGACGACGGCAACGATTACGCCGTCTTCGTGCTCGCCGGGGAGGGGCTGATCGAGCACGTCGAGCTCGACACGTCGTACTTCGTCGGCAACGCCCCGGGCTGGATGCGGCTCCAGGCATGTCACGCGGACATCGACGACGGCGTCGACGCCTTGGCCGGGGCGCAGTGGTGGGACGTCGTTGCGCAGCAGCCGACGCTGCCCGACACCAGGCATCGCTTCCTGGTGGGGACCGAACAGCCGGTGACCCACGTGCGTCTCGACGTGTACCCCGACGGGGGGCTGGCCCGGATGCGCGTGCACGGTCGGCTGACGCAGTCCGGGCTCGACGACGTGACCCAGGCGTTCCGCGGGAGCTGAGTTGGCCGACGGGCCGTCAGCGCCACCGACAGCGGCGATGCGACCCCGACGACCCCGTCAGTCCGGATCCGGTGGTGGCTCGAGCGGGACCATCGACCAGGTGATCGTCGCCTTGCGGGCACCTCGCGGTGAGCGCTGCGGGGAGCGACCCTTGGTGTACGTCTCGATGAGGCCTTCGACGGTCGCGGTGATCGTGCGTGTCTCCTCCTCCGTCAACCAGAGCTCGGCGGTGGAGATGCCACGGTAGGCGTTGGTCCACGGGTCCTTGCCGGCCCTGATGAAGGCGTCGACATGGCGGCCGACCGCGGCCAGCTGGGTTGAGATGACAGCGCCGAGCGCTTCGTAGGACCCGCTGGCCGCCGAGGGCTCGAAGTTGAGGGCGGTCGCCGTGCCCTCCCAGGGGCGCTCGCGGCCGTCTCCTGTCGGGTCGGCCCGACGGGCGAGCCCCCACTTCTCCAGCGCCCTGAGGTGGTGGCTGACGGCCGAAGGCGTCAGTCCCACCAGCTCCGCGGCCTCGGTCGCCGTGACGACCCGGCCGGCGAACAGCTCGCTGATCAGCTGCTGCCGAGCCGGATGAGCAAGGGCACGCAACGCCTTCGGGTCCTTCAGGACGATGGTCTTCTTCCGTCGGCTGGACATGGTCTGAGAATAGCCGTTGACAGCCATACTGTGAAGCAGTACCTTCACAACTATGAAGCAAGACCTTCACACATCATCCTCAACAGGCGGCATCTGGGGGCACCGCGACATGCGGGTCGTGCTGCCCGCGCGGGCGGTCTCCTACTTCGGCGACTCAGTGGCCTTCGTGGTGCTGTCCCTCGAGATCGCCAAGAGTGACCGCCCCGCTCTCATGACCCTGTTGTTCGTCGCGTTCAGCCTGCCGCTGTTCGCGTTGTCGTCCGTGGCGGGCCGCCTCGTCGACGAGCACGACTCCCGTCACCTGCTGGTCGCGGCCGGGTCTGTGCAGGTCGTGGCCTCGCTCGGATTGGTCTGGGGGCCGAACGTTTGGGCGATCGTCGGCTTCGTCCTGCTCCTCCAGGTGGGCCAGTCGGTGACGGGGCCCACGTGGGCATCTCTCGTCCCGCGGATCGTCGGCGAAGGCCAGGTCGGCAAGGCCATCGGGCTGCAACAGTCCTTGTCGTCGCTGGCCGGGCTTGGCGGCGCGGCGGTTGGCGGAGTGCTGTATGCCGCTCTGGGCTACCACGCCACGCTCTTGGTGGACACCACGACCTTCGCCGTGCTCGTCGTGGCGGGTGCTGTCGTTCGCACGCGACGTGGCCGGCGCTACGACACTGAGCGTGGACTCGGTGACGAAGCAGCCCGTCTGGTCGATGCGAGCGTGAGCGGCCGGTCCGCCATCTTCGGCGACTCGCTGCTGCGCCTGCTCGTGCCTGCCCTGTGGCTGTTCATCGTGGTGCTCGAGGCAACCAACGTCGTGGAGGTCTTCCTGGTGACCGGAGACCTGCACGCCTCGGCGTCTCTCTACGGCCTGGTCATGGCCGCGATGATGCTCGGCCAGATCGTCGGACCGGTGCTGGCCGGCCGGGTGAGCGAAGACCTCGGGCGGGTTTCGTGGGCGGGCTACAGCGCTGCCGCGATCGGTGTCCTCGTCGCGGTCATCGGCGTCAGCCCGACCATCTGGCTGGTGCTGCCTCTGTTCGCCGTGACCGGGGTCGCGGCCGGAGCCCTCAACGCCCTGGTCAGCACGATGATCGTGACGCGGCCTCCCGAGCACCTCCGCGGTCGGGTGCTCGCGACTCTGAACGGCACCGCTCGCGGGTTCTCCGTGCTGGCCATGGTGCTCGGCGGCGTCGCCGGACAGTTCCTCGGAGCGCGGACGACGTTCGTTGTCTGCGGTGTCCTCGGCGTCCTGACGGCCGTCGTCCTCTTCCGCAGCAGGCGCGGGCTGGCGGTGCCCGCCGCCGGCGTGGTCCCCACGACCGAGGCGCCGGCCCTGCAGCCCGCCTGACCGCCTGACCCGGTCATCAGGTTCGGGGAGCATGTGCCTGGCCGTGGCCACCGAAAGGCTCCCCGAACCTGGAGAGGGCGGCGCCTGACCGCCTGGCCGCCTGACCCGGTCATCAGGTTCGGGGAGCATGTGCCTGGCCGTGGCCACCGAAAGGCTCCCCGAACCTGGAGAGGGCGGGGCCTGGGACCATGGGGGCATGACGGACCACAAGCCGGTCGAGAGCTGGCTCACGGACATGGACGGCGTACTTGTGCACGAGGAGCGAGCCATCCCCGGCGCGGCGGAGTTCGTGCAGCGGCTTCGGGACTCAGGACGCAAGTTCCTCGTGCTGACCAACAACTCGATCTTCACCCCGCGCGACCTGCGTGCACGGCTGGTGGCGTCCGGTGTCGACGTTCCCGAGTCGGCGATCTGGACATCGGCGCTCGCCACGGCGCAGTTCCTCGACCAGCAGCGCAGCGCCGGGTCGGCGTACGTCATCGGAGAGGCCGGCCTGACCACGGCGGTGCACGAGATCGGCTACGTGTTGACGACGCGTGACCCCGACTACGTCGTGCTGGGCGAGACGCGGACCTACTCGTTCGAGGCCATCACGACGGCGATCCGGCTGATCGATGCTGGAGCCCGGTTCATCGCGACCAACCCCGACGTCACCGGACCCTCGCCCGAGGGCCCGCTACCCGCCACGGGATCGGTGGCGGCGCTGATCACGAAGGCGACCGGGATCGAGCCGTACTTCATCGGCAAGCCGAACCCCTTGATGATGCGCAGCGCGCTCAACCAGATCGAGGCGCACAGTGAGACGTCGGTGATGATCGGCGACCGGATGGACACCGACGTCATCTCCGGGCTCGAGGCGGGGATGCGCACGATCTTGGTGCTCACCGGTTCGACCCGAGAGCACCAGGTGGACCGGTTCCCCTACCGCGCGACCCGGGTCGTCGACTCCGTGGCGGATCTGGTGGACCTCGTCGACGAGCTCGATCCGGCGACGTTCGACTGACGGTCTGGGGACAACCGCCACAAAGGCGGACACAACTGCGTGACCGTGCCGTGGAGGACCTGTCGGCATGGCCCCGCGCCATGTTTGGATAGGGTCCACCTGCCGTCGCTGGGCGGCAAGAGAACGAGGGGGATACACCGTCATGTCACGCATGCCCACGGCCTTGCGCCGAAGCATCCTGATCGCCGCCGCCGGCACCTTGGCCGCGACGACGATCGCGGGGGTTGCACCCGCACAAACCACCACGGGAGCCGGAGAGGCGCTGGTGCCTGCAGCGCCGGTGCTCCGGCTCGACAACGCCACAGACAAGGTCACGCTGCAGCGCTACGGCCAAAGGGTCGAGCTCGATATCGGCATCTACGCGATCGCCGGCGACGAAGACTTCCTGATCGAGGCCCACCGGCCCTCCTGGTACCGCCCGATCAGCGCGGAGCTGATCCGCTCCGGAGGCAACGTGGCGCTGCCTGAGGACTCGTTCAGGGAGTTCAAGAAGATGGCCAAGTTCTTCAGCCTGACCTTCACCGACCGTAAGACGGGCGCAACGGTGGTGACCAAGACGTACGGGTTCTGCCCCGCGGGCAACGCTGTCCGGATCGACCCCGATGCCAGCCAGCCGACGAAGGCCTACCCGTCCTACTGTCCCTACAGCCCGTTCACCCGTGGCGGCGTCTACGGCATCAGCCGCGGCTACGGGATCCAGGCCCTGGGCGACTACGGCCGTCCGATGCGGATCGGGCTCGGAAACTACAAGGCGACCCTGACGATCAACCCGCCGTACGCGGACCTGTTCGGACTGGCGCCTGAGGACAGCACCGCCAGTGTCAAGGTGGACGTCGTCAAGAACAACGGCAGTGTCTGCAAGACGGGGTCCGCGCGCTACGGATGCAAGACAGCAACGCGCAACAGCAGGACGGGCGCGAGCACGGCTGCGACCGGCTCTGACCGGGTGCCCCGTGAGCCGTCAGCCCGTCCCACGGGCCCAGACCAGGCAGCACCCACGCCTGCCGTGCTGCCGGACCTGCAGAGCCTTCCGGCCACCGCGATCAACCTGCGCAGAGGCTATGTGTCGTTCGCCGCAACGGTCTGGAACGCCGGTCCCTCACCGTTGGTCGTCGACGGTTTCCGTCGCAAGGGTGAGGACATCATGGACGCCTACCAGTACTACTACGACGTCGACGGCAACGAGGTCGGTCACGAGGCCGCGGGCACCATGGAATGGGACCCGCGCCACGGCCACACGCACTGGCACTTCCTGGACTTCGCCCGCTACCGGTTGCTCGACGCCGACAAGCACGCTGTCGTACGCAGCCGCAAGGAGGCGTTCTGCCTGGCCAACACCGACGCGGTCGACTACACGGTCGACGGGGCGAACTGGAACCCGTACAACACCGACCTGCACACCTCCTGCGGCGGTTACGCGTCGATGGCGGTACGCGAGGTGCTGGACACCGGTTCCGGTGACACCTACTTCCAGGGTCTGCCGGGTCAGTCGTTCAACGTCAAGAACCTGCCGAACGGCAAGTACTTCATCTCGGTCGAGGCCAACCCGTTCGGTGTCATCCACGAGACCAAGACCACCAACAACAACAGCTACCGCAAGATCTTCATCTGGGGCAAGGGCGACAACCGTCGCGTGATCGTGCCCCAGAAGGGCGTGATCGACGACAAGAACTACTACTGAGCCGAGTTCCTGAGCCAGCTCTCGCTGTGACGACGCCGGTCCTGCCAAAGGCAGGGCCGGCGTCTGCCTGCACGTGCGCGACGACGCCTGCTGGAAGTACTCAGCCTCGGATGGCCCGGACCACCTCGGCGAAGGCGGCCGTGTGCTGCTCGACATCGGCTGCGGTGGTCGTCGGGCACATCAGCGCCATGTTGTGGAAGGGCGTCATCAGGATTCCGCGGTTCAGCAGCGCCAGATGCAGGTAGGCGTCGAGCTCGACGTCCTCGGCTGCCGCGGAGGTCTCGCCATCTCGGGGAGGCGTCGGTGTGAAGCGGTACTCCGTCCGGGCACCGAGCTGGGTCACCGACCAGGGGACCTCGCATTCGTCAATCACGGACTGCACTCCCTCGGTGAACGACGTGGCCCGGTCGATCATGCCCTCGAACGCCTCCTCGGTCAGCACCTCGGACAAGGTCGCCCGCATGGCCGCCAGCGAGAGAGCGTTGCCGGCCAACGTGCCTCCGACGCCCCCGACGTCCTGGACGTCGGCGTCACCGGAGGCGACCAGGTTGTCGATCGCCAAGGCCACGTCGTCGGTCACGCCATAGGCCCCCGACGGGATGCCGCCACCGATGCTCTTGCCGATCACCAGCAGGTCCGGACGCAGCCCCCAGGCCGCCGTGGCGCCGCCGGGGCCGGCCGAGAACGTGTGCGTCTCGTCAATCAGCAGCAGCGTTCCGTACGTCGAGGCGAGGGCGCGCATCGCCTGGTGGAAGCCGGGATCCGGGAGCACGATGCCGATGTTGGTCAGGGCCGGCTCGGCGACGATGACAGCGACGTCACCGTGTGACAAGGCGGTCTCCAGTGCCTCGAGGTCGTTCCACGGCACCGCTCGCGTCGTCTGCTCTACGTGGACCGGCGGACCCACGTTGCCCGGGCGGGAAACGGTCGTGCCTTCGGGTCCGGCGATCGCGAACGTCTCGTCCACGGAGCCGTGGTAGCTGTAGCTGAAGCAGAGGATCTTCGATCGGCCGGTGACGGCGCGCGCAAGCCGGATCGCCCAGCGGTTCGCGTCGGTGGCCGACAGGGTGAACGACCACAGCGTCAACCCGAATCGCCGGGCGAGCTCCGTGCCGACCCACGCGGCGTCCGCGGTCGGCAACATCGTGGTGATACCGCCCAAGCCGGAGATCCGGGACTGAACCGCCCGCACGGTCGCCTCCGGGGAGTGGCCTGCCATCGCACCGGTGTCACCCAGTGCGAAATCGACGTACTCGTGCCCGTCGACGTCGATGATCCGATTGCCGCGGGCGCGCTCGAAGGAGACCGGGAAGCCGCCCGACCACATGTTCATCCAGGTCATCGGGACCCGGCCGAACAGGTGGGTCGCCTCGTCATACATCAGCTTGCTGGTCGGGTGCAGACGTTCGTACGTCGCCTGCTCCTGCGCCATCACCTGGCGCAGCCTGGCCCGGTCGATCTCCGGCATCCTCAACCTCACTCGAACTGCGGGCGTCGCCCACGCATCCTGCCTCTCCCTCGGGACACAGTGGCACAGTGGAGGTGACCACGTCCCCGCTCCAGGAGAAGACATGCCGAACGCACCGCTCCCACCGGAGGTCCTCGAAATGTTGCAACAGCCGAACCCTGCGGTGATCACCTCGCTCCGCGCCGATGGACAGCCGGTGTCGGTGGCGACCTGGTACCTCATGGACGGTGACCGGGTGCTGGTCAACATGGACGCCGGCCGCAAGCGGCTGGACTATCTGCGTCAGGACCCCCGCGTCTCGTTGACCGCCCTCAAGGAGGGCGACTGGTACACCCACGTCAGCATCCAAGGGCGCGTGGTCGAGATGAAGGACGACGACGGGCTGGCCGACATCGACCGGCTCGCCAAGCACTACACCGGACGGCCCTACCGCAACCGCCACAACGGCCGGGTGAGCGCCTGGATCGAGATCGACCGCTGGCACGGCTGGGGATCGCCCAACGTCTCGCGGTGACGCCGAGGCCGTGAGCGCCCAGGCGTCGCTCAGTCCAGGACGGCGTCGAGGTCGCCGCGTAGCTCGTCGAGGGACTCGTACACCGCTTTGGCTCCGGCGGCTTCGAGCTCGCTGACCGAGAAGCCGCCGGTGCGCACGGCGACGCAGGCGATGCCGGCCCGCTCGGCCGCCTCGACGTCCCACGTCGAGTCCCCGATCATGACGCTGTCATCGGCCTGCACCTGCTGCATGGCGATCTGGACCAGATCGGGGGCCGGCTTGCTCTGCTCGGCATCTTCTGCCGTCGTCCAGTGCTGCACGATGTCGCGCGCATCCAGAAGGTCCAGGTAGTGGTTCACGTGCTCCCCGGGAGCCGAACTGGCCAGGACCACCGTGAGGCCGCGGCGACGAGCCTCGACTACCACGTCGCGAGCCCCGCTGAACGGGCGTACCTCGGAGATCAGCGGCGCGTACTCCTCGGTCCAGGCCTGGCGCAGGTCGTCTCCGTGGCGACGCTCCACGTCGTCCCCGGCGACGGCTGCGACGAGCCGGTCACCACCCATACCGATGGCTCGGTGGATACGCCAGATCGGCGTCACCACGTCGAATCTGCCGAACGCTCGGAACCACGCCAACGCGTGGTGGTAGTTGGTGTCGACGAGGGTGCCGTCGACGTCGAAGACGATCGTGTCCTTCACAGGTTGCTCCCCCTCGGGCTTGGTGGGACTGCCGCGGCTGTACCCGGCCGCGCGGCGCTCATGCTTGACTTGTCCGACAGCCGCAACCGGCGCGCTGCGAACGGAAGGATGACGCGACGTGTCGTGGTGGAAGCGGGTTGACGCCTACCAACGCGACCACCGCTGGGCCGGTTTCCCGTTGGGCGTCATCTACAAGTTCGGTGACGACCAGGGCAACTATCTCGCGGCGCTGATCACCTACTACGCCTTCGTGTCCCTGTTCCCGCTGCTCCTGCTCGGGTCCTCCATCCTCGGTCTCGTCCTCCAGGGCAACCCCGACCTGCAGAAGCAGATCCTCGACTCGACGCTGGCTCGCTTCCCGGTCATCGGGACGGACCTGCAACAGCCTGGCGGGTTGAAGGGCAGCGGCATCGCCGTGGCCGTTGGTGCCGTGGTGTCCCTGTACGGCGCGCTGGGAGTCGCGAACGCAACCCAGAACGCCCTCAACATCGCGTGGGCCGTGCCTCGCAACCGCCGTCCCAACCCGATCATGGGGCGGCTGCGCAGCGTCGTGCTGCTCTCGGTCGCCGGGCTGGCGATCCTTGCGACGACCTTCATCGCCAACCTGGCGGCGGGCGTCTCCGCTCTCGGGGGGGACGTCGAGCCGGGTGCCAGGCTGCTGATCACTCTGGGGACGGTGGCGCTCAATGCGTCGATCTTCACGACGCTGTTCTGGATGGCCGCTGCCCATGACCATCGACTGCGGCAGGACATCCCCGGTGGGCTGTTCGTGGCCGTGGTGTGGCAGCTCCTGCAACTTGTCGGCTCCGCCTACGTCACGCGCGTGATCCAGGACTCGGACGCGACCAGCGGCACGTTCGCGATCGTTCTCGGAATGATCGCGTGGATCTATGTCGGAGCGCTGGCGGTGACCTTCGGTATCGAGGTGAACGTCGTTCACGCCAAGCGGCTCTACCCGCGTGCCCTCCTGACACCGTTCACCGACAACGTCGACCTGACCGACGCCGACCGGGCGGTCTACACCGGTTACGCGCAGGCACAGGGGCACAAGGGGTTCCAGAGTGTCGACGTGTCCTTCGACGAGTCCTTGCGACGGCGACGCGAGGCGAAGACTCCGGGGAGTGCGGAGGTGGACACTGCTGCAAACGAACAGGAGAGCCGCGATGCCCTATCCTGATCGCATGACCGTGACGTCGCTGCGCACGTGGTGGCTGCCCTCGTAGGGCGCCGCCAGATCGAGTCACTTCTCCATCCAGCCGCCCCAGGTGGGCGGCTTCTGTGCGTCCGCGCCTGGGCTTCGAGCCGTCAGGAAATCGCCATGACCGCGAACACCTCTCCCACCAGCCGCCCGCGTGTGCTGTCCGGCATCACCCCCAGTGGTCCGCTCACGTTGGGCAACTACCTCGGCGCTCTGCGCCGCTTCGTCTCGGGCCAGGACTCCACGGAGGGCTTCTTCTTCGTCGCTGACCTGCACGCGATGACCACCGAGCACGACCCCCAACGTCTCCAGGAGCTCACCCGACAGACGGCTGCCTTGTTCCTCGCCGCGGGCCTCGAGCCGCAGCGATCAACGGTGTTCGTGCAGTCGCACGTGCCCACGCACGTCGAGCTGGCCTACCTGTTGGAGTGCACGGCGTACGTCGGCGAGCTGGGGCGGATGATCCAGTTCAAGGAGAAGGGTGGGCGGCCGAGGACTCGCGCCAGCCTGTTCAGCTATCCCTGCCTGATGGCCTCCGACATCCTGCTCTACGAATCCGAGTCCGTCCCCGTCGGTGGAGACCAGGACCAGCACGTGGAGCTGGCGCGAGATCTTGCCGTGCGGTTCAACCGGCTGTACGGAAGGACGTTCGTCGTGCCCGGGCTCGCCAAGGCAGCGTTGGCCGCTCGCGTGGCCGACCTGGCCGAGCCCACCGCGAAGATGAGCAAGTCGGCGCCGGACTCGGCGATGGGGGTGATCCGGATGCTCGACCGGCCCGACGTGATCCGGCGCAAGATAGCCCGAGCAGTGACCGACTCCGACAACGACGTCCGCTATGACCCCGCGAGCAAGCCGGGAGTGTCCAACCTGCTCGACATCCTGGCCGCGATCACCGGCCGACAGCCGCACGCCGTCGCCGAGGACCACGCGTCGTACGGCGCACTGAAGTCCGCCTGCACCGAGGCGGTGGTCAGCACCCTGGAGCCGATCCAAACACGGCACGGCCACCTGATGGCGGACCGGGACGAGCTGGTGGCGGCTCTTCGCTCCGGCGCCGAACGCGCACAGGCGACGTCAGCGCCCGTGCTGACCCGGGCCAGGGCCGCGATCGGACTGGTGGCTCCTGATCGAGTGGCCGGTTGAGCCGTCCCGCTGTCGGCTGCGCCGTTGCGGTCCGTCCCTCAGTCCAGGGCGCGGCCGACCGCCACCGCCCTGGTGTCGGGCGCTGCGATCCGCGCGGCGTCGGCTGCCAGGTCGTCCTGCTGCTCCTGCGACCGGCGTTCGGCCTCGACTCGAGCGCTGTACGCCTCGACCTCGTTGGTGATCCGCTCCTCGTCCCAGCCGAGAATCGGCGCGACCAGCGCTGCTGCTGCCGCCGCAGCAGTGGTCCCCCGGTCAGGAGTCTCGATCGAGATCCGGGTCCGTCGGGCCAGGATGTCGTCGAGGTGCAGTGCGGCCTCGTGGCTCGCTGCGTACTTGATCTCGATCCGCAGGTACTCCTCCGCGCCTTCAAGTGGTTCGAGCAGCGTGTGGTCGTCGGCCGCCATGGCCATCAGCTCCTCGGTCATCGAGCCGTAGCGGTCGAGCAACCGCTGCATCCGCCAGACCGGCATGTCCACCTTGCGCGCCAGGCGGTCAACCTGGTTCACCATGGCGTGGTAGCCCTCGGCGCCGACCAGCGGGATCATGTCGGTCACGCTGGGAGGAACCGGTCCGCCGACGTCCTCGAGGGCCGCGTCGATCGCGTCGGCTGCCATCACCCGATACGTGGTGTACTTCCCGCCGGCGATCGAGATCAACCCCGGTTGCGGGCGGGCGACGGCGTGCTCCCGAGACAGCTGCGACGTCGACTCGCTCTCACCGTGCAGCAAGGGCCGCAAACCGGCATAGACGCCCTGGATGTCGTCATGGGTCAGCGGGTTCGCGAGGACGGCGTTGACGTGCTCGAGGATGTAGTCGATGTCGGCCTTGCTCGCTGCCGGGTGGGCCTTGTGCAGCTCCCAGTCGGTGTCTGTGGTCCCGACGATCCAGTGCGTGTTCCACGGGATGACGAACAGCACGGACTTCTCGGTGCGCAGGATCAGCCCGGTCTCGGAGTTGATCCGGTCGCGCGGGACCACGATGTGCACGCCCTTGGACGCGCGCACGTGGAAGCGACCGCGGCCGCCGGCAAGAGTCTGGATGTCGTCGGTCCACACGCCGGTGGCATTGACCACCACCGACGCCTTCACGTCGACCTCACGGTCGGTCTCGACGTCACGCACCCGGGCACCGACGATGCGCTCGCCGGCATGGTTGAGGGCAACGACCTCGGCGGAGTTGAGGATGGTCGCGCCGTAGGTGGCGGCGGTCCGCGCAACGGTCAGCGTGTGCCGGGCGTCATCGGCCTGCGCGTCGTAGTACATCAGGGCGCCTGTCAGCGCGTCTCTCTTGAGCGCCGGTACCTTGCGCAGCGCGCCACCGCGGGTGAAGTGCTTGTGTCGGGGAACCGAGCGAGCCCCGCCCATCGAGTCGTACAGGGTCATCCCCGCGCTCACGTAGGGCCGCTCCCAGATCCGGTGGGTGAGCGGGTACAGGAACGACACCGGCTTCACCAGATGTGGCGCGATGCGAGTGAGCATCAGCTCGCGTTCGTGCAGCGCTTCCCTGACCAGCCCGAAGTTGAACTGCTCCAGGTAGCGCAGCCCGCCGTGGAAGAGCTTCGAGGATCGAGATGACGTGCCGGAGGCGAAGTCGCGGGCCTCGACCAGGGCCACCGACAGCCCACGGGTCGCTGCGTCCAGGGCCACTCCGGCACCCGTGACGCCTCCTCCCACGACCAGTACGTCGAACTTCGTCGTGGCCAGGCGATCCCAGGCCGCTGCCCTCTGGTCGGTGTCGAGACGTGCGGGTATCGGCATGGTGAATCCCTCCGTTGCGTATCGCGCGACGAGGAAACAGCAGCGAATCCTGTCGTTGACCCCTAGGCAACAACGCGCCTAGTGTCATACACACTAACCATTGGCGCAGAGGTCGGGGAGGGTCTCCTGCCAGGCCTTTCATGTCCGGAAGGGCAATTCTGTGGACGTAGGTTTCGGAGACATTATCCTCAGCGAAATCATGGGGACAGCCATGCTGACGCTGCTTGGTTGTGGTGTGGTGGCCAACGCGGTGCTGGCCAAGAACAAGGGCTTCAATGGCGGCTTCCTGATGATCAACATCGGGTGGGGGTTAGCGGTCTTCTCGGGCGTGTACGTCGCCTACAAGAGCGGCGCGCACCTCAACCCGGCGGTCACGTTCGGTCTGCTCGCTTCAGGGGCCGATGCCTACGGACCCGCCAGCGACGTCAGCTTCGTCAACACGATCGCCTATCTGATCGGCGAGTTCGTCGGGGCCTTCCTGGGTGCCGTGCTCTGCTGGTTGGCATATCGCGACCACTTCGACGACCCGGAGAGCGAGCCAGGCGCCAAGCTCGGCACCTTCTCGACGGGGCCCGCGATCCGCAACACCACCAACAACTTGATCACCGAGATCATCGGCACGTTCGTGCTGGTGTTCGTGATCATCTCGTTCGGCAAGTCACCGTCCGGGCTCGGCCCGCTGGCGGTCGCCCTGCTGGTGGTCGTGATCGGTACGTCGCTCGGTGGTCCCACCGGTTACGCCATCAACCCGGCTCGTGACCTCGGACCGCGTATCGCGCACGCCATCTTGCCGATCAAGGGCAAGGGCGACAGCGACTGGGGCTATTCGTGGATCCCGGTCGTCGGTCCGCTCATCGGTGGCGTCCTCGGTGGCGTCCTCGCCAACATCGTCAACTTCATCTGATCGGACGCGTGACTCTCTATGGCTGACTACATCGCTTCAATCGACCAAGGCACCACCAGCACCAGGTGCATGATCTTCGACCACTCCGGCAGCGTGATCTCCGTCGACCAGAAAGAGCACGAGCAGATCTTTCCGCGTGCCGGTTGGGTCGAGCACGACCCGGTGGAGGTCTGGAACAACACCCGGGAGGTGATTGGCGGCGCCTTGTCGAAGGCCAACCTGAACTCCAGCAACATCAAGGCCGTCGGGATCACCAACCAGCGTGAGACGGCCGTGGTCTGGGACAAGACCAACGGCCAGCCGGTCTACAACGCGATCGTCTGGCAGGACACCCGCACCCAGAAGATCTGCGACGAGCTCGCCGGCGACGAGGGCGCGGAGAAGTACAAGGCCAAGGTCGGACTGCCCCTGGCGACATACTTCTCGGGTCCGAAGGTGCGGTGGGTCCTCGACAACGTCGACGGTGCCCGCGAGAAGGCCGAGGCGGGTGACCTGCTGTTCGGCAACATGGACACGTGGGTGCTCTGGAACCTCACCGGTGGCGCGGAGAACGACGGGATTCACGTCACCGACGTGACGAACGCCAGCCGCACCATGCTGATGGACCTCGCGACACTGTCGTGGGACGAAGGCATCGCCGCCGACATGAAGATCCCGATGTCCATGCTTCCGGAGATCAGGTCTTCCTCGGAGGTGTACGGCGAGTGCCGACCGGGTGTGATCAACGGCGTACCCGTCGCCGGGATCCTGGGTGACCAGCAAGCGGCGACGTTCGGTCAGGCCTGCCTCGAGGTGGGGATGGCCAAGAACACCTACGGCACCGGCAACTTCGTGCTCCTCAACACCGGCACCGAGCCGGTCTCGTCGGACAACGGCCTGCTGACCACCGTCTGCTACAAGATCGGCGACAACGAGGCGGTCTACGCGCTCGAGGGTGCGATCGCGGTCACCGGCTCACTGGTCCAGTGGGTCCGCGACAACCTGGGGCTGATCAAGGACGCCCCCGAGATCGAGGAGCTTGCCAAGGGCGTCGAAGACAACGGTGGTGCGTACTTCGTCCCGGCCTTCTCGGGCCTGTTCGCTCCGCACTGGCGCTCTGACGCTCGTGGTGCTCTGGTTGGTCTGACCCGTTACGTCAACAAGGGTCACATCGCGCGGGCCGTCCTCGAGGCGACCGCGTTCCAGACCCGCGAGGTGGTGGAGGCGATGGACGCTGACTCGGGTGTCCCGCTGAAGGAGCTCAAGGTCGACGGCGGCATGGTCGTCAACGAGACGCTCATGCAGTTCCAGGCCGACCTGCTCAACGTCGACGTCGTTCGTCCGAAGGTGGCCGAGACGACGGCACTGGGCGCGGCGTACGCCGCGGGTCTGGCCGTCGGGTACTGGGAGTCCGAGGACGACATCCGCAACAACTGGGGCGAGGACAAGCGCTGGACGCCGCAGATGGATGAGGCCGCCCGCGAGAAGACGTATCGCAACTGGAAGAAGGCCGTGACGAAGACTCTGGACTGGGTCGACGAAGACGTCGACTAGCAAGGGTCCGCTGCTAGCAGGCTGATCGATTGATAACTTCGGGAAGCGATCTTCGGATCGCTTCCCGAAGTCTGTTGCTGACAAGGAGTCGGTATGCCGCAGGTTGTGAAGGGCGTGATCGCGAGGGCGAAGGGTGAGCCCGTCGAGGTGGTCGACGTCACCGTGCCCGATCCGGGACCCGGCGAAGCGGTCGTCAAGGTCTCGGCCTGCGGGGTCTGCCACACGGACCTGCACTACCGCGAAGGCGGCATCGGCGAGGACTTCCCGTACCTGCTCGGCCACGAGGCGGCTGGGATCGTCGAGGCGGTCGGTGACGGTGTTAGCGACGTCGCTCCGGGTGACTACGTGATCCTCAACTGGCGGGCGGTCTGCGGTCAATGTCGCGCCTGCAGTCGTGGCCGACCGTGGTACTGCTTCGACACGTTCAACGCGAGCCAGAAGATGACCCTGGCCGACGGTACTGAGCTCTCGCCCGCACTGGGAATCGGTGCGTTCGCCGAGAAGACGCTGGTCCACGCCGGTCAGTGCACCAAGGTCGACGCGGCCGCACCGGCCAAGGCCGCCGGCCTGCTCGGCTGCGGCGTGATGGCCGGGCTGGGCGCAGCCATCAACACCGGGAGCGTCGGCCGCGGCGACACGGTCGCCGTGATCGGATGTGGAGGCGTCGGCGGCGCGGCCATCGCCGGGGCTCACCTGGCCGGTGCGCGTCGGGTGATCGCCGTTGACCTCGACCCACGCAAGCTCGAGAAGGCCCAGGAGCTCGGCGCCACGCACACGGTCAACGCGACGGACGAGGACGTCGTGGCACGGATCAAAGAGCTGACCGATGGTTTCGGCGCCGACGTCGTGATCGACGCGGTTGGTCGACCAGAGACCTACAAACAGGCGTTCTACGCCCGCGACCTCGCCGGCACAGTCGTGCTGGTCGGCGTACCGACACCGGAAATGACCTTGGAGCTTCCGCTGCAGCACGTCTTCGGCAAGGGCGGGTCGCTCAAGTCGTCGTGGTACGGCGACTGCCTGCCAAGCCGGGACTTCCCGATGCTCATCGACCTCTACCTCCAGGGGCGGCTGCCGCTGGACGCGTTCGTCACCGAGACCATCGGCATCGATGAGGTCGAAGCGGCGTTCGCGAAGATGCACGCTGGCGACGTCCTCCGATCCGTCGTCGAGCTGTGAGCGGCGTCCGGGTCGATCACGGCGTCACGAGCGGGACCTTCTCGCTGGACGGGGAGACGTTCGACGTCGACAACAACGTGTGGGTGATCGGCAACGACGACGAGTGTCTGGTCATCGACGCTCCGCACGACGTCGACGGCATCCTGGGTGTGGTCGACGGGCGACGCGTGCTGGCGATCGTGTGCACGCACGCGCACGACGACCACGTACGGGTTGCTCCGGCACTCGCCGACGTCGTCGATGCGCCGATCCTGCTGCACCCTGACGACCTGCCCCTGTGGGAGCTGACGCATCCGGGGCTGGAGCCGGACGGGCCGCTCAAGGACGGCAAGCGAATCGTGGTGGGCGACATCTCGCTGACCGTGCTCCACACGCCGGGCCATGCCCCAGGTGCAGTCTGCCTCCACTCGCCCGACCTGGGGGTGGTGTTCACCGGCGACACGTTGTTCAGCGGGGGCCCGGGTGCGACCGGTCGGAGCTTCTCCGACGAGGACACGCTCGTAGCCAGTATCCGGGACAAGCTCTTCGCGCTTCCGGACGAGACCGTCGTGCACACGGGTCACGGTGATTCGACGACGATCGGTGCCGAAGCCGAGGCCCTCGGCCGCTGACCCAAGGTCTGGGGAGAAATCAGCACGTCAACTCGGCGGTGAACCTTTCTTGGATTCCCTTGTGGATAACGGGTTTGGAGGTTCGTGAGGGTCCGGAAAGTGTCGGTGGCCGGTCCTAGGGTGGCCCCATGACCACCACGCAGCAGCCACCGACCGTGGGCATCGGCGACGCCTTCGCCCGCAGCTTCGCGGTGGTCGGTGAGCAGCTGGCCGACCTGGTCGACACCCCCACCTGGCCGCTGGACGACACCAGACTCGACCAGCGGATCGGCCAGGCGCTGGCGATCCGGGCCGCCGCCGATGAGCTGACGGCCCGGCTGGTCGCCGAGGCCGACGACCGCCACCTGGCCCACCGGCATGGTGCCTCCTCGACCCGGGCGCACCTGATCGCCACCCACCGGATGTCGGCCGGTGAAGCGTCCCGGATGGTCAGCACCGCCCGGCAGCTGCACAGCCCGTCCGCGGTCACCGAACCCACCCGCCGGGCCGTCGCGGCCGGAGCGGTCTGGGCCGAACAAGGCGTCGTGATCGCCGCCGCGCTCCACCGGTTGTCGGCGACCATCGACCCGGCACAGGTCCAGGCCGCCCAGACCGACCTGCTGACCCATGCCCAGACCCTGTCCTACACACAGCTTCAGGTCGCGGCGAACCATGTCGTGGAGGTGGTCGACCCCGACACCGCCGACCAGACCCTGGAAAAGCAGCTGGCCGACCAGGAACGCCGGGCGCTGGCCTCGGCCACGTTCACCGGCCAGCACGGGACCGACGGGATCGCCCGCGGCCGGTTCGCGTTACCCAACCTGACCTTCGCGATGCTCACCAAACATCTCCAGGCCCTGTCCGCCCCCCGACGCGCCACCACCGAGACCCCGGCTGAGGCGAGCCTGGACGCGACCTGCCGTACGGCAACCGGCTCGGCCGGGCGTTCTGCGAGCTGATCGAGCACCTCCCGGTCGACGCCCACCCCCACCACGGAGCCACCAACGCCACCATCGTGGTCACCGTCGACGAGCAACGGCTCCGCGCCCGGACCGGGGAAGCGATGTTGGACACGGGGGGTGCGATCTCGGCCGGAGAGACTCGCCGGCTCGCGTGCAACGCCGGCATCCTGCCGCTCGTGCTCTCGGGAGAATCACGCATCCTCGACCTCGGTCTGACCCGCGCGTCTGTTCGACCGGCACCAACGCCTCGCCCTGACCACCCGCGACCAAGGATGTGTCTTCCCCGGCTGTGAACGACCCCCCGCCTGGTGCGAAGCCCACCACCGCATCCCGTGGAGCCAAGGCGGCCCGACCGACCTCGACAACGGCTGCCTGCTCTGCGCCTTCCACCACCACCTCATCCACCAAGACGAATGGGACCTGACCCTCGCACCCGACGGCATCACCGAGGTCATCCCACCCGTCCGCATCGACCCGCAGCGAAGACCCATCCGCCATCAACGCTTCAAACCCCGACCCGGCTGAAACCAGCTCGCCGACCGGTCCTTCGCCAGGCTCCGAGCAGGCCTCCCGAGATCCGCGAGTGAAGCGGACTTGGGCAAGGCCCGCCGACTGGATGCACGTGAGGATCGGTCGCTTTGGGCCGTCTCCCAACGAGTTCGAGGACGCATGGTCCTCCGGGGAACATGGCTCATCGGCATGACCGCGCGCTAGTCGCGGCATGAGCGGACGTGACCCCTGAGCACTCGCGCGGAGAGGCCGCGAGCTCTGAGAAGTCGCCGCGCGGCTCGACCAGCTCGGTGTCCAGCGGCCTCAACACAGCCAGGCGTACGCTCCACAAGCATGAACCAGGGCCCCCATCCCGACGAGCTGACGGCCGAGGTCCTGGACGACGTCGCCAGCGTCGTCGGGGCAGAGGTCACTCTTCTCAGTCGTCTACCCGGAGGCATCAATGGGGGTGCCCTGCGCGTCCAGTTGGCCGGAAGGGCAGATGCAGTGCTCAAAGCAGTGCCCCGGGCACACCCCATCCACCTGGACGAGACATTGCGAGCCCAGCGAGTGGTCGAGCACATGCGGATGCGCGGCTATCCCACTCCGGCCTGGCTCGGAGTGGGGGCGACAGCCACTCATGTGTGGCATCTGATGGACTTTGTCGACGCGGCTCCCGCGCCCGAGCTGACGCCGTCTCTCATTGAGCAGTTGATGGAGATCATCGAACTCCAGGCTGGCCAAGCCTCCGAGCCCTACGACCATTGGTCGTACGCCTGGAGGGTCGCCACCGGTCAGGGATCGGCCGTCGCCGGGCTGGATGGCAACGAGACGCCGGAGCAGTCGCTTCTCCGCCAGTCCGTGACCAGGCTCTCGGGGTACTCCTCGGTGGTATCGGCCTTGGTCGAGCGCCTACGGCTCGTGTGCTCCGACGTCCCACCACCACGTGAGGCCCCTGACATGGTCCATGCCGATCTCGCGACCCCCAGCAATGTCCTGGTCCGTGACGGAACAGTGATGGCGGTCGTGGATATCGGGAACGCAGGTAGCGGCACGCGGGCGACTGATCTCATCACCGTCGTGTGGTACACCTTCCAGGATCCGCTGCTGGACGGTGTCCGAAGGCGCCTGTGGACGAGAGTCCTCGACCTGGTCGGCTGGGAGGGGGCGGCGGTGCTCGCAGCGTCACAGATCCTCCACATGCTCGAGATCCCCATCCGTCACGGGCGCCACGATGTCGTTCCAGGGGTGGTCGAGCGCGGCCATCGCGCCCTCGACGAGCTGAACGCGCACCACTAACTGTCCGGTGGACGACGATAGTCGGCCACACCGTGGTTGCCGACATGCGGCAATGCATCAATCGACGGCAGCCTTCAGGATCCAGGACGTGACATGAGGTCGGCCTTCGAGCTCTGCTCGCCCGGTTGACCACAGGAGCACTCCGACCGGGTCACCTTCCGGAGCATCGGGAAACAGCCGGGCCAGCACCGCGGCGCAGAGCGGTTCAGGCGGAAGCCAGCTGATTCCGAGACCCCGCGTGATGTCATACGTATGCACCAGGGTCTCGTTGACTCCCAACGCTGCAAAGCCGCCTGGGTCAGTCGGTCCCCAGTGCCAGGCGCGAGCATCAGGCCCGGCCGCCGGCAGCGCACTGCTCAGGAGCCTTCCGGACGCGATGACCACCCGGAGCACGTCACGCGGCGGCGCGTCGGCGTGGATGACGAGATCGAACGGTAGGTAGGCACTCCGCGGCTGAGCCGCGACCTGTCCCGCATACGCGAGAAGGTCATGGGCGACGTGGGCAGCTGTCGTCCAGCAGCTCCACTCCAGCGACCCAGCCGGGACTTGCCAGTCTCGAGACTCGTACGGCGTGAGTACTCGCACCATCTCGGCCACGGCCTGTTCGACGTCTCGGCCGTCCATGGATCGCATGCGCAGGAGCCTTCCAGGTTCGTTCGCGTCTGCGAAACCCTCAGCCACCGAAACCCCGTCAGAGGAAGGCGGCGAGCCGGGTGGCCTGCTCGATGGCGCGCTTGGCGTCGAGCTCGGCGGCGACGTCGGCACCGCCGACCACGTGGACCGTCAAGCCGGCGGCGATGAGGTCGTCGGCGAGGGTCCGGTTCGGCTCCTGACCGGCGCAGATGACGACCTGGTCGACGTCCAGGATCCGGTGGGGCAGGTCCGGGCCGAAGCTGAGGTGCAGGCCCTGGTCGTCGATCTTGTCGTACGTCGCTCCGGAGACCAGCTCGACCCGAGCCTTCTTGAGGTTGGCGCGATGAGCCCAGCCCGACGTCTTGCCCAGCCCGGCCCCGACCGCCGTCGTCTTGCGCTGCACGAGGAAGACCGTGCGCTCAGGGGACTCGGGCTGCGGTGCGATCAGCCCTCCCGGATGTTCGGCCGGATCACCGATTCCCCAGTGGGTCTCGAACTCGGCCACCGTCATGTCCGGTCGTTGGGTGAGGAAGTGGGCGACGTCGACACCGATCCCACCGGCACCGATGACTGCGACCCGCTCCCCGACCTGCACGGCACCGGTGACCACCTCGGTGTACCCCACAACGCTCCGGTGGTCGATCCCGTCGATGTCCGGCACGCGCGGTGTCACCCCCGTCGTCACCACGACCTCGTCGTACTCACCCGACCGCAGCAGGTCCGGGGTCGCCTCGGTGGAGAGGTTGACCTTGACGCCGGTGGTCTCGAGCCGCCGCCGGTAGTAGCGCAACGTCTCCGAGAACTCCTCCTTGCCGGGGATCCGTCGGGCCAGCTGGAACTGCCCACCGACGTCATCGGCGGCTTCGTAGAGCTCGACGTCGTGCCCTCGTTCGGCGAGGGTCACCGCTGCGGACAGGCCGGCCGGACCGGCTCCGACGACGGCCACCCGTTTGCGCCGTTGCGGCGCCAACGGCTGCAACACCAACGTGGTCTCCCGGCCGGCGCGCGGGTTGACCAGGCACGACGCGTGCTTGCGTTGGAACGCGTGGTCGAGGCAGGCCTGGTTGCACGCGATGCAGGTGTTGATCTCATCAGCGCGGTCTGCGGCGGCCTTGGCGACGAAGTCGGGGTCGGCGAGCAGCGGCCGCGACATCGAGACCAGGTCGCACACGCCGTCGCGGAGCAGCTGGTCGCCGACCTCTGGGGTGTTGATGCGGTTCGACGCGATGACAGGGATCGTGACCTCGGGACGTAGGCGAGCAGTCAACGACACGAAGGCCGCTCGCGGCACCTGCGTGATGATCGTCGGCACGCGGGCCTCGTGCCAGCCGATCCCGGTGTTGAGCATCGTCGCCCCGGCCGCCTCCACCCCGCGCGCGAGCTCGACGGTCTCGTCCCAGGACTGTCCGCCCTCCACGAGGTCGAGCAGCGAGATGCGGTAGCTGACGATGAAGTCGGGCCCGACAGCCCTCCGGATCCCGGCGACGATCTCGGTCGGGAACCGTCGGCGGTTCCGTGCCGAGCCGCCCCACGAGTCCGTGCGCCGGTTGGTGCGCTCGGCCAGGAACTGGTTGAGCAGGTAGCCCTCCGACCCCATCACCTCGACGCCGTCGTAACCGGCCGATCGGGCCAGCACGGCACAGCGGACGTAGCCGTCGATCGTGCGGTCGACGCCCCGCGGGCTCAACGCGCGAGGTCGAAACGGGGTGATCGGGCTCTTGATCGCTGACGCCGAGACCGCGAGCGGGTGGTAGGCGTACCTCCCGGCGTGCAGGATCTGCAGTGCGATCTGGCCGCCCTCGGCGTGGACGGCGTCGGTGACGACTCGATGGCGGTCGACCTGTCGCCGCGCGACGAGCGAGGACCCACCGGGATAGAGCGAGCCGGTCAGGGTCGGCGTGTAGCCGCCGGTGATCATCAAGGCGACGCCACCGCGGGCCCGTTCGGCGAAGTACGCCGCCAGAGCTGGCGCGTCACGCGCTCGGTCCTCGAGTCCGGTGTGCATCGAGCCCATCACGACGCGGTTGCGCAGGGTCGTGTGTCCGAGATCGAGCGGAGCGAGCAGATCGGCGTACCCTGGCATGCGAGCCAGCATCCCAACTCGTGAGTAACATCGACAAGGGCCGACCGGCGTTCGGGCGTATGAGTCACCCCACATCTTCCGCGCGGCAGGAGCATGGATGAGCCCCACCGACGACGATGCACGCTTCATGACCTTGGCGTTGGAGCAGGCTCGGAAGAGTCGTCGCGAGGGTGGGATACCGGTCGGGGCCGCGCTCGTGGTCGACGGTGAGGTCCGCGGCGTCGGCCACAACCAACGCGTGCAGCTCGGGAGCGTGATCCGACACGGCGAGACCGACTGCCTGGAGAACATCGGGCGGCTGCACCCCTCGGTCTACCGACGCAGCACGATGTACACGACGCTGTCCCCGTGCTCGATGTGCACCGGCACGATCCTGCTGTACGGGATCGGCCGCGTGGTGATCGGGGAGAGCGCGACGTTCACCGGTCCCGAACATCTGTTGAGCGAGGCGGGGGTCGAGGTGGTGCAGCTCGACGACCTTGCCTGCATCGAGCTGATGCGCGCGTTCGTCGAGGAGTCGCCGCAGCTCTGGTACGAAGACATCGGCCTTGACCAGGAGACGTCGTAGGCGAGCCCACGATGGCTGGCTACGATCGCCCGATGGCGCCCCCTGGCTCACACGGTCCGTTGGCTGGGGTCCGCGTGGTCGAGCTGAACGGGCTGGGTCCGGCGCCGTTCGCGTGCATGCTGTTGGCCGAGCTGGGGGCTGACGTGGTCAAGGTGGACCGGTTGTCCGGGGGTGGCCTCGGTGTGCCGCCCGAGCTGGACCTGCTGAACCGGGGCCGGCCGAGCGTGGCCCTGGACCTCAAGCAACCCGAGGGGGCGGAGACCGTACGCCGTCTGGTCGACCGCGCGGACGTCTTCGTCGAGGGCTTCCGGCCGGGCGTCGCCGAGCGGCTGGGGCTCGGTCCGGACGTCCTGATGGAGCGGCGGCCCGGTCTGGTGTACGCGCGGATGACCGGCTGGGGGCAGGACGGCCCGCTGTCCGGCACCGCCGGCCACGACATCACCTATCTCGCCGTCAGCGGTGCCCTGCATGCGATCGGACCCGCGGAGCGCCCATCGGTGCCGATCAACCTGGTCGGCGACTTCGGTGGGGGAGCGCTCTACCTCGTGGTCGGCGTGCTCGCTGCCCTCCACGAGGCTCGGTCCAGTGGGCGCGGGCAGGTCGTGGATGCAGCGATCGTGGACGGCGCAGCCCATCTGTTGACGATGGTTCACGGGTTGTTGAACGCCGGTGCCTGGTCCGACGCCCGGGCGGCGAACCTGCTCGACGGGGGCGCGCCGTTCTACGACGTCTTCGCCACGGCGGACGGTCGGCACGTCGCGGTAGGCCCGCTGGAGCCGGCGTTCTACGCGGACTTCGAGGCTCGGCTGGGGCTGGCGGAGCCGCTCCCGGATCGCAACGACGTGGACGTGTGGGACCACCTGCGCACGCGTTTGGCCGACGTGTTCGCCACCCGCACCCAGGCTGATTGGGTTGCTGTCTTCGAAGGCAGTGACGCCTGCGTCGCCCCGGTGCTGTCCCTCGCCGAAGCGCCTGAGCATCCACACCTGGCCGCTCGCCAGACGTTCGAGCGGCACCACGGTGTCGTCCAGCCCGCGCCGGCACCCAGGTTCTCGCGGACACCGGGTCGGATCACGACACCGCCGGTCCCGGTCGGGCAGGACACCCGGGAAGCCTTGCTGGCTTGGGGAATCGAGGATGCCGACGACCTCATCCGGAGGGGAGTCGCCCGTCAGCACGAGCCGACGGTTGACACCTCGACCTGCGACAGCCCATCCCACGTACGACCGAAAGGAAACAGCACGCATGGAGCGGACGTTGTTCGGCCCCGATCATGAGGCGTTTCGTGCGACCTGTCGTGCCTTCTGCGCCAAGGAGGTCGCGCCGCACCACGCGGAGTGGGAGCGGGCCGGCATCGTCCCGCGGGAGCTGTGGGAGAAGGCTGGGTCGCAAGGCCTGCTGGGCTTCTCCGTCCCGGAGGCGTACGGCGGTGGTGGCGCCGCGGACTTCCGCTTCAACGCCGTGCTCAACGAGGAGCTCACCCGGGTCGGCGGGAGCGGCGTCGGCTTTCCCGTGCACGTCGACATCAATTCCGGCTACCTGCTCGGTCTGACGACCGACGAGCAGAAGGCTCGGTGGCTTCCCGGGTACGCCGACGGATCGCTGATCACTGCGATCGCGATGTCCGAGCCCGGCGCGGGTTCGGACCTGCAGGGCATCACGACCACGGCGCGACGCGACGGCGACGACTACGTGCTGAACGGACAGAAGACGTTCATCAGCAACGGCATCAACGCCGACCTCGTCATCGTGGTCGCCAAGACCGACTCCGGATGCGGGCTACCAGGGCATCTCCTTGTTGGTCGTCGAGCGCGGCATGGCCGGCTTCGAGCGCGGTCGCAACCTGGAGAAGATCGGGCTGAAGGCTCAGGACACCGCGGAGCTGTTCTTCGACGACGTGCGGGTGCCGGCGGCGAACCTGCTGGGCGAGGAGGGCCAGGGCTTCGTCTACCTGATGCAGAACCTTCCGCAGGAGCGGCTGTGCATCGCCGTCACCGCCGCGGCGGCGTGCGAGCACGTCCTGGGTATGACGATGGACTACGTCCGGGAGCGGACCGCCTTCGGTCGGTCGGTCGGGAGCTTCCAGGCGACCCGCTTCACGCTGGCGGAACTCGTCACGGAGTCCGACATCGCGCGGGTGTACGTGGACCGGTGCATCGAGCAGCACGTCGCCGGAGGGTTGAGCGTGGCCGATGCGGCGAAGGCGAAGTGGTGGACGACTGAGCTCCAGAAGAAGGTCGTGGACAGCTGTCTCCAGCTGTTCGGCGGCTATGGCTACATGGCGGAGTACCCGATCTCCCGAGCCTTCGTCGACACCCGGGTGCAGACGATCTACGGGGGTACCACCGAGGTGATGAAGGAGATCATCGGCCGCTCCCTCGACCTCTAGCTGGACGACCAGTCTGCCGCGCGGCCGTGGCTGGTCCTCAGGACGAGGGGGTGCCCTGCAGGTCGACGTTGCAGGTCTGTTGGGCGTCGGTTTGGATCTGGTTGGCGGCCGCGCTGAGCTCGGGGTTGGAGGCGAACTTCTGCAGCTCGGAGACCAGCTGCTGCGCTTCGGCGGGATCCAGCCCGTTGGGGGCGTTGCCGGTGATCAGCTGCGGAATGTCGGACAGCGAGACCCCGGCGTCCTCGACCGCCTGCTTCAGCTCGTCCAAGCGCCTTCCCCAGGGTCGCCCAGTCGTCGGCGATGGCTCCCGACGCAGCTTGCTGCAAGCCGGTCGATGCTCTCGCGCGACTTGGCGAACTCCTCGTCGGTCAGCTGGTCGAAGCCCAGCGATCCGAAGGAGCTCCTGGCTCTTCTTCAGCACCGAGCAGTAGTCGCCGGTCGACGAGCTCTTCTCGTCACCTGACCCAGAGCAGCCGGTCGCGACCACGACGAGCGGAGCAAGGAGGCGGCCCAGGCTGAGAGCTTTGTCATGGGCTGACCCTAGGCGGTGGGCCGAGGTGCGGTGGTGGGTCAGTTGAGGCTGACTCCGCAGTCCTGCTTGGCGCTCTTCTGGATCGAGTCGGTGGCCTTTTGCAGCGAGCCGTCGGAGGTGATCTTCTGCAGCTTGGGAGCGATCTTCTGCAGCTTCTGAGCATCGACGCCCGGCGGGAGCTGTCCTGCGCTGAGGCTGGACAGGTCGTCGAACGTGATCCCGGCGCTGGCGAGCAGATCGTGCAGGTCCGTCAAGGCTGTGAGCACCGTCTGCCAGTCGTCCTGGACGTCCGCAGGGGCGACCGTGGAGACATTCTTCAGCTCGTCGGTGAGCCGGCTGTAGACCTGCTCGTCGACCTTGGCGAAGTCGATGTCGGCAAGGTTGCTCTTCGCGCCCTTCAGCGCGTCGCAGTACTCGGCGCTGGCCTGGCTGTCATCGGTGCTCTGGGTCGACTCGGTGGGTGAGGTCGCGGTGGACTCAGTCGGGGAGACGTCGTCTCGTCGTTCGGCGTCGAGTCGCCGCCGCTGCAGCCGACCAACGCCAGCATCATTGCGGCCGCAGTGATGCCCAGAAGCTTCCTCATCGTGGTGCCTTCCCTGATTCCCTCGAGGTGATCCGCCTGCGGATGACGCGTCGTCGCGACCCGGCTACTGCAGAACTGTCTCACGTCCACGGCGCAGGGATCCACCGAACCCTCCGAGCAGGCGGCTTACGCCGGAGGGGTGGGCATGCCGGTCCACGATGTGAACCAGCCCACCCCGGCGGCCCCTTCCGGCCGGGGCCGGCGCGTTCCTATACTCGTGAGTAACTTAGCCCTTGACGGAGAGGCCAGCAGCGGCTCATGATCCCCGATGCCTTCGTGTACGACGCGATCCGCACCCCGCGCGGACGCGGCAAGAAGAACGGCAGCCTCCACGAGGTGAAGCCGGTCAATCTCGTCGTCGGTCTGATCGACGAGCTGCGTCGGCGGCTCCCCGACCTCGACCCGAACGCCATCGACGACGTGGTGCTCGGCTGCGTCACGCCGATCGGCGACCAGGGCGCGGACATCGCCAAGGTGTCGGCCATCGCGGCCGGGCTGCCGGACACCACCGGTGGCGTCCAGCTCAACCGCTTCTGCTCCAGCGGCCTCGAGGCGGTCAACCAGGCCGCGCAGCGGGTCCGCTCCGGCTGGGAGGACCTGATCCTCGCAGGCGGCGTCGAGTCGATGTCCCGGGTGCCGATGGCGTCCGACGGGGGCGCCTGGGCGATGGACCCGGAGACCGCCTTCGCCACCGACTTCGTCCCGCAGGGCATCGGCGCCGACCTGATCGCCACGCTCGGGGGCTGGTCCCGGGCCGATGTCGACGCCTATGCGGCGGAGTCGCAGGCGCGGGCGGCCAAGGCCGAGGCCAACGGCTACTTCAGCCGATCGGTGGTCCCGGTGCTCGACCGCAACGGCCTGACGGTGCTGGACCACGAGGAGTTCATCCGGCCGGGCACGACCGTGGAGAGCCTGGCCGGGCTCAAGCCGAGCTTCGCCGACATCGGCGAGCACGGCGGCTTCGACTCCGTCGCCCTCGAGAAGTACCACTGGGTGGAGCGGATCAACCACGTTCACCACGCGGGCAACTCCTCGGGCATCGTCGACGGCGCTGCCCTGGTCGCCGTCGGGTGGCCGGCGCATCGCCGACGAGTTCGGCCTCGACGCCGCGCGCGCGGATCGTCGCCACAGCGGTCAGCGGCTCGGACCCGCTGATCATGCTGACCGGCCCGGCGCCCGCCGCGCGCAAGGCGTTGGCCAAGGCCGACCTCGACGTCGACGACATCGACCTGTTCGAGATGAACGAGGCGTTCGCCGCCGTCGTGCTCCGCTTCATGCAGGACCTCGAGCTCCCCCACGACAAGGTCAACGTCAACGGTGGCGCCATCGCCATGGGCCACCCGCTCGGCGCGACCGGCGCGATGATCCTCGGCACCTTGATCGACGAGCTCGAGCGCCGAGACCAGCGCTACGGCCTGGCCACGCTGTGCGTCGGCGGCGGCATGGGCGTGGCCACGATCGTCGAGCGTCTCTGAGCCGACCCTCCCGCTACGCGAACCCCACCCCCGCGACCACGAAGCGAGCAGCTGAGATGACCGAGACACTGACCGACGGCCCGACCGACGTGCACGGCACATCCGGTACGACGTCGACGCCGAAGGCATCGTCGTGCTGACGCTCGATGACCCGCTGGCCCGCGCCAACACGATGAACGACCGCTACGTCACCTCGATGACCGCGGTCGTCGACCGGCTGTACGCCGAGCGCGACGACATCGCTCGGCGTGGTGATCACCTCGGCCAAGAAGACGTTCTTCGCCGGCGGCGACCTGGTCTCGATGGTCAAGGCGACTCCGGCGGACGCCGCGGACGTCTTCGCCATGGTGCAACAGGTCAAGGCCGATCTGCGTCGGCTCGAGCACGCTCGGCAAGCCGGTCGTCGCCGCCATCAACGGCTCCGCCCTCGGCGGCGGCCTCGAGATCGCGCTGGCCTGCTCACCACCGCATCGCCGTCGACGACGGGCGCAGCGAGATCGGCTGTCCCGAGGTGACGCTCGGCCTGCTGCCCGGCGGCGGCGGCGTCACCCGCACCGTCCGGATGTTCGGCATGCAGGACGCCTTGATGAACGTGCTGGTCCAGGGCCAGCGCAACAAGCCGGCCAAGGCCTTGGCCGTCGGGCTGGTCGACGAGCTCGTGGACGACCTCGACGCACTGGTCCCGACCGCAAAGCAGTGGGTGCGCGACCACCGCGACGACGAGCGAGGCCGCCAGCCAGCCCTGGGACCGCCCTGGCTACAGGATGCCGGGCGGCACTCCGTCGACCCCGAAGCTGGCGCAGTTCCTGCCGGCCTTCCCGGCCAACCTGCGCAAGCAGCTCAAGGGCGCGCCCTACCCGGCGCCGCGCGCGATCATGAGCGCCGCGGTCGAGGGCGCGCAGACCGACTTCGAGACCGCGACGCGGATCGAGTCGCGCTACTTCGTCGACCTGGTCACCGGCCCGATCAGCAAGAACATGATCCAGGCGTTCTTCTTCGACCTCCAGGCGATCAACGGCGGCCAGTCGCGACCCGCCGACGTGCCCGGCTACCGAGCCCGCAAGGTCGGCGTGCTCGGGGCGGGCATGATGGGCGCCGGCATCGCCTACGAGTGCGCCCGCGCAGGCATGGAGGTGGTGCTCAAGGACGTCTCGACCGAGGCGGCCGAGAAGGGCAAGGCGTACTCCAGTACGGCTGCTCGCCAAGCAGGTCGAGCGCGGCCGCATGACCGAGGAGAAGCGAGACGAGATCCTCGCGCGGATCCAGCCCAGCGAGAAGCCGACGGACCTCGCCGGTTGCGACCTGGTCATCGAGGCGGTCTTCGAGAGCCAGGACCTCAAGCACCAGGTGTTCGGCGAGATCGAGGACGTCGTCGAGCCGGATGCGCTGCTGTGCTCCAACACCTCGACGCTCCCGATCACCGGACTCGCGACCGGCGTGCAACGGCAGGAGGACTTCATCGGGCTGCACTTCTTCTCCCCGGTGGAGCGGATGCCGCTGGTCGAGATCATCGTGGGCAAGCAGACCTCGGACGCGGCGCTGGCCAAGGCGTACGACGTCGTACGCCAGATCAAGAAGACGCCGATCGTCGTCAACGACAGTCGCGGGTTCTTCACCTCGCGGGTCTTCGGCACGCTCGTGCTCGAAGGCGTCGCGATGCTGGGCGAGGGCATCGACCCGGTGACGATCGAGCGGGCCGCCACCCAGATGGGCTTCCCGGCCCCGCCGCTGGCGATGGTCGACGAGGTCTCCCTGGTGCTGCCGCAGAAGATCGCGGCGGAGGCGGCCAAGGTCGCTGAGGCCGCCGGCGCCGGGGCGTTCGCGAGTCCGGCCATGAAGGTGGTCGATCGGATGGTCGACGAGTTCGACCGCAAGGGCAAGGCGGCGGGCGCGGGCTTCTACGACTACCCGGCGGACGGGCAAGAAGACCCTCTGGCCGGGCCTGTGGGAGCACTTCGTCGACCCGAGCAAGAACCCGGTCCCCGACCAGGTGTTCCACGACCTCCAGGAGCGCTTCACTTTCGTGATGTCGCTCGAGACCATCAAGTGCGTCGAGGAAGGGCGTGCTGCGCTCGACTGCCGACGCCAACATCGGCTCGATCTTCGGGATCGGCTTCCCGCCGCTGTACGGCGGTGCGCTCCAGTACGTCAACAGCTACCGAGGGGGGCGTCGCCGGATTCGCCGAGCGCGCGCGGGAGCTCGCCGCGGCGTACGGGCCGCAGTTCGAGCCGCCGGCTCTGCTGGTTGCCAAGGCGGAGGCGAACGAGCGGTTCTGAATCCCGACACGCTCGGGTCCTCGCGGCGAGGCATTGGCCGAACGTGCCACCGGCCCTCGGGCCGAACGGCTGAACGCGTCGTGACAATCAGCGAAGCCCGGACAGCGCAGCGTGATCGTTGGCAGAATCGAACGAGTGAACACCCCGGCCGTCGACGTGACCGACCTGCGCGTGCAGTTCGGGGCCGTTGAGGCGGTCCGTGGCCTCGACCTCAGCGTCCCGCCAGGCGGCGCCACCGCGCTGGTCGGCCGCAACGGGGCCGGCAAGTCCACGACCATGCGCGTGCTGGCCGGCGTGATCCCTCCGACGACCGGCAACGTGCTCGTGAACGGGTACGACGTGCGCCGACACCCGCTCGACGCCAAGCGTCAGTCCGGCTACTGCCCCGACGTCGGTGGGCTGATCCCCCGGTCGACACCGTGGGAGCATCTTCAGCTCTCAGCACGGCTGCGACAGCTGCCCGACGGCTGGGAGGACCGAGCCCGCGACCTGCTGGAAGCGTTCGACCTCGGCGCTGCCATGCACCGGGTCACGTCCGGCTTCAGCCACGGCATGGGGCGGCGGATGTCGGTCGTCCTGGCCGCCTTCCATGACCCGAGCGTCCTGCTTCTCGACGAGCCGTTCGACGGCGTAGACCCGCTCGGCGTCGAGGCGACGCATGAACGTCGTCGCGGACGCCCGCAGCCGCGGCGCGGCCGTGCTGATCTCCACCCACCTGCTCGAGCTCGCCGTCCAGGCTTGCGACGAGGCCGTCGTGCTGCGCGGTGGCCAGGTCGTCGCTGCGGCGCCGGCGGACCAGCTGAGCGGCGAGAGCGGCGCGCAGTCCTACCGCGCGCTGCTGTCCTGACGGGCTGACCATGCCACTCGCCGCCACCGTCTCCGCCCTCCCACCCGTCCCGGAGTGGTCGTCGAGGCCCGGCGGTCGTTGCGGGACGTCCGCTGGCTGATCGGCTTCCGGGTCGCCGGCCTGCGCGGACGTTCGCGTCGCGGAGCCGCAGATCGCGGTCGACCGTCTTCGTGCTGCTCACCGTGTGCGCCGCCGTGATCCCGGCCTTGGCTCCCGGACACCAGCACGTCCGCACGAGCTCAGGACATCCTGCTGCTGCTGCCGACGTTGCTGCTGGCCTTCTTGATCACCACGACGCTGGCGATCGTCGGCGCCGGCGGCGGTCGCGAGCTGCTGCCGCGTGACGAGGCGGTCGGCTTCCCGGTGAGTCCCACGACCGACCATCTCGGTGCCCTGCTGCTCGCCCCGCTCAACGTCGCCTGGATGATCCAGGCCTGGGCCATGCTCGGCTTCACGGCGTACGCCGTCGGCCCGAAGCAACCTGTGGGCGGTGCGACCTCGTCGTGGTGATCTGGCTCGTCACTGCCACCGCGATCGGGCAAGCCCTCGCCTGGTGCGTGGAGTGGGTCCGCCGCGGGCCTCACGGCGTCCTCGTTCGTGCGCCTGTCCGGCCTCGGGCTCGGCCTCGGTGCCGCCGTCCTGGTGGCGCGTGCACCAGGTCTCGCGGGTGTTCGACCAGAGCCCCACGTTGCAGGTGCTGCTCGTCGCACTGCGTGGCTGGGCCGGCGAGTGGCTCGCCTGGGCCGTCGGTGTGCTCGTCCTGATCGCCCTCTGCCTGGTCGCGGTCGGGGTCGGAGCCTGGGTCAGCCACGCCGTTGCCCGGCGACAGCCTCGCGAGGAGCTGAAGGAAGCCGGCCGGTCCGTGACCCCTCGGTCGATGCCGTCGAGCGAGTTCTCGGCCCTGGTCCGTACGGACCGGGCGAGCGTGTGGCGGTCGGTGCCGCTGCGGCGGGGTTTCATCGTGCTGGCTCTGCTGCCTGGGTTGGTGGCGGCGGCAGGCGAGCTCGAGTGGGCGATGCTCCCGATCCTGCCGGGTCTGGTCGCGGCCGGCGGCGCCCTGCTGTTCGGCGTCAACGCCTGGTGCCTGGACTCGACCGGTGCCCTGTGGCGTGACAGCCTCCCGGTCGATCCGCAGAAGGTGTTCTACGCCCGCGTCCGGGTGCTGCTCGAGATCCTGCTCATCGCGATGGTGATCGCGCTGGTCGTGGCCGGCCTGCGGGCCGGGGCGAGCCCGACGAGCGCCGAGCTCGCCTCGCTGCTCGCCACAACGGTCGTCGTGAGCCTGCAGGTGGTGGCCCGTTCGATGCACTGGTCCGTACGCCGACCGTTCGCCATGGACCTGCGCTCCTCGCGGGGGACGCCGGCGCCACCGTCGGCGATGGTCGTCTACTCGGCGTACCTCGCCCTGACCTCCACGCTCACCGGGATGGTCTTCACGGTCACCGCGCAGGCGAACTCACCCCTGTGGGCCCTGCTGTGGGCCCTGCCCTTCGCGATCGCGGCCATCCGTCGCATCGTCCTCACCGCGGGCGAGTGGGCTCGTCCCGACGTACGGTCCTGGGTCGTCGCCACCGTCGCGGCCAGTTGATGGACGGTGCCGGCGGAGTCGTTGGCACCGTCATGAAGCCACGTTCCATCGGGACGACTACCGACCGGTAGGGTCGGGCCGTGGACTTCGGCCACTCGCCCCGTGCCCGCGACTACATCGACCGAGTCGCGTCGTTCATGCGCGACGAGATCGACCCGGTCGAGCCGGAGTACCACCGAGGGGTTGCCGCCAGTGACGACCCGTGGACCCCGTTGCCGGTGATCGCCGAACTCCAGGCCAAGGCCCGGGCGGCCGGGCTCTGGAACCTGTTCATGCCCGACGACGAGCACGGCGTCGGACTGTCCAACGTCGACTACGCCCCTTGCGCTGAGCTGATGGGGCGGTCGGTGCTCGCCCCGCACGTCTTCAACTGCAACGCTCCGGACACCGGGAACATGGAGGTGCTGTCGAGGTACGGCACGCAGACGCAGAAGGAGCGGTGGCTCCGCCCGTTGCTCGACGCCGAGATCCGCTCTGCCTTCTGCATGACGGAGCCGGGCGTGGCGTCATCTGATGCCACCACGATGGAAGCGACGGCTGTCGTCGACGGCGACGAGGTCGTGGTCAACGGCCGAAAGTGGTGGAGCACCGGGGTCGGGCATCCTCGCTGCGAGCTGCTGGTGTTCATGGGCCTGACCGACCCGGACGCACCCAAGCATGCCCGCCACTCGATGGTCCTGATCCCCCGAGCCGCGTCGGGTGTCAAGGTCGAGCGGATGCTGTCGGTGATGGGGCTGTACGACGAGCCGTTCGGCCACGGGGAGGTGTCGTTCACCGACGTTCGCGTCCCGTCAGACCAGATCATCTCCGGCCCGGGCCAGGCGTTCGCCATCGCGCAGGGACGGCTCGGACCTGGACGCGTCCACCACTGCATGAGGCTCGTCGGTCTCGCGGAGCGAGCCCTCGAGCTGGCCGTGGAGCGGGGCACCAGCCGGACAGCGTTCGGAGAGCGGCTGGTCGATCTCGGTGGCAACCGGGAGCGGATCGCGGCCGCCCGGATCGCGATCGACCAGCTCCGACTGCTCGTCCTGCGCACCGCCTGGTTGCTCGACACGGTCGGTCTTGCCGGGGCGCGCAGCGAAGTCAGCCAGATCAAGGTGGCGGCTCCCCGGGTCGCCCAGGACGTCGTGGACCTGGCCATCCAGCTGCACGGTGCCGGCGGCTTGTCGGCCGACCATCCGTTGGCGGCCGCGTGGGCGTCGGCCCGATCGCTGCGGCTGGCCGACGGACCGGACGAGGTGCACCTGGCTCTCGTCGCCCGGCTGGAGCTGGCGAGGCACGCAACCGACGCAGCCACCGACACCACCGGGGTCCAGCGATGACCGAACGCGTGCTTGTCACCGGGGGAGCCTCCGGCCTCGGCCGGGCCATCGCCGCGCAGTACGCCGCTCGAGGCGCTCAGGTGCTGGTGACGGACCTCGCGACCCGGCCCGACGTCGCTGCGCTGCCTGCCGCGACCGGTGACGGTGCCGTGGAGTACCTCGCGCTCGACGTACGGAACGAGGCAGCCTGGGAGAAGGCGGAGTCGTGGGTCGTCGAGCACTGGGGCGGACTCGATGTGCTCGTCAACAACGCCGGGGTCGGAGCAGGTGGCCGGATCGACCGGGTCCCGATCCGGGACTGGGAGTGGATCGTCGAGGTCAACCTGCTCGGTGTCGTCAAGGGCTGCAAGGCGTTCATCCCGTTGTTCAAGGAACAGCGGTCGGGTCGGATCGTCAACATCGCCTCGATGGCCGGACTCGTGCACGCGCCGTGCATGGCGTCGTACAACGCGGTCAAGGCCGGCGTGGTCGCCCTGTCGGAGACGATGCTGCACGAGCTTGCGTCGTCGGGCGTCGCGGTGTCGGTGGTGTGCCCGTCGTTCTTCCGCACCAACCTGGCATCCAGCATCCTGCGGGGCTCGGACCCGGCGGTCGAGCAGTCCGGAGCCGCTCTGGTCTCGACGTCACGAGTGTCGGCGGACCTGATCGCGGCCCGCACCGTGGCAGCCGTCGACAGGGGCCGGTTCCTGGTGCTGCCGTCGCGAGACGGTCGTGCCGTGCTGTACGCGAAGCGGCTGGCGAACCCCGTCTACCACTGGGCGATGAAGCGTGCCGGGGCGCGGGTGGTCAAACAGGCGCTCAAGCGCGACGCGGCGGCTCGCCATGGCTGAGACCGGGCACGTGGCGTCCGCTGACCTGTCCACAGCGGGGCCGGTTCGCGGAGAGGACGCCTTCGACGTCGAGGCACTGTCCCGGTGGCTGGCTGACCATGGCGTGACGGACCCGGAGGTTGCAGCGCTCCCGGACGTGCGGCAGTTTCCGGGAGGGGCGTCCAACCTCACCTATGAGCTCCGCTACCCGAACCGACGGCTGATCCTTCGGCGACCGCCTCGAGGTAGCCGAGCCGGCGGCGCGCACGACATGGGTCGCGAGTTCGCCATCCAGTCCGCCCTGGCTGAGGCCTTTCCTTACGTCCCGATGATGCTGGCGCGGTGCGACGACCAGTCCGTCATCGGAACCGACTTCTACGTGATGACCAAGATCGAGGGACTCATCCTGCGAGCCGACCCGCCCGCAGCATTCGGGCTCGACGTCGCGGCCACTCGTCGGTTGTGCACCGGCTTCGTCGACCGGTTGGTCGACCTCCACGCGGTCGATCCCGTACAGACCGGGCTGGAGCGGTTCGGTCGGGGCCAGGGCTATGTGGAACGCCAGGTGCAAGGGTGGATCGGTCGCTACGCCGATGCCCTGACGCCCGATGCCCCGTCGTACGACTCGACGGCGTCGTGGCTGGTGGATGAGCAGCCGGCCGACGTGGCTGCCTGCTTGATCCACAACGACTTCAGGTTCGACAACGTCGTGCTCGCCCCGGATGACCACGAGCGGATCATCGGGGTGCTCGACTGGGAGATGGCGACCGTGGGCGACCCGTTGATGGACGTGGGAGGTGCGCTGGCCTACTGGGCACAAGGCGACGACGACGACACGATGCTGGCGCTGCGCCGGCAACCTACGCACCTGCCCGGCATGCTGACGCGGGACGAGGTGTGGGACCACTACTCCTGGCGCACCGGACTGGACACCTCACGGCGCCGTTTCTACGAGGTGTTCGGTCTCTTCCGGCTGGCTGTCATCGCGCAGCAGATCTATCGCCGCTTCCACGACGGCCAGACGCACAATCCGGCGTACGAGCGGTTCCACGAGCTGGTCAGCTATCTCGACCAGCGCTGCACGCGCGTGATCGCAGGAACGGCCCGGTGAGCCGCCCGTGGGTGTGATCTACCTGGTCCGGCACGGCCAGGCCTCCCTGTTCGGTCGCGACTACGACAAGCTCTCCGCTCTCGGGGTCCAGCAGAGCAAGCTCGTCGGGGAGGCGCTGGCCGCACGCGTCGGACGCCCTGCCCTGGTCGTGCGCGGTGACCTCGAACGACATCGGGAGACGGCGGTTGCGGCGACGACGGCCGCGGGCTGGGACGACGTGGCGGCCACGCGGATCGACCCTCGCTGGGCGGAGATCGACCACATCGACATCATCCGCGCTCGTCAGCCGACCTACACCTCGCACGCCTCGATGGTCGACGACCTGCTCACCAGGAACGAGCCCGAGCTGGCGTTCCGGACCATCTTCGACGACGCCCTCCAGACCTGGTTGGACGGCGGCGGGAGCTATGTCGAGAGCCACCTGGACTTCAGGAGTCGCGTCGACGACGCTCTCGCTGACGTCGTACGCCGGCTAGGACCTGCCGACACCGCCGTGGTCTTCAGCTCAGGCGGCCCGGTGGCGGCCGTGGTCGCCGCCGCGCTCGATCTCGACCCGGCGTCGTGGATGCGGGTCAGCCGACTGATCATCAACGCCAGCGTGACGAAGCTGGTGACCGGCGACTCCGGCGTCACGTTGGTCTCGTTCAACGATCACGCCCACGTCGAGACCGCCGGACAGCTGACGTATCACTGAGGAAGGCGAACGCCGTATGCCATCGGAATCCCGTCGAACCATTCTCGTCACCGGCGCCAGCTCGGGTCTCGGCGCAGGGATGGCGCGGCTGTTCGCGGCGCGCGGTCACGACCTGGCGCTGTGTGCCCGGCGGACCGACCGGCTCGGTGAGCTTCGTGACGAGCTGACCACGGCCCATGCCGGCATCCGCGTTGTGGTGCAGCCTCTCGACGTCACCGACCACGACGAGGTGTTCGAGGTGTTCGGACGCGTCGACGACGAGCTCGGCGGCCTGGATCGAGTTGTCGTGAACGCCGGCATGGGCAAGGGCGCGTCGATCGGCACGGGTCATTTCCGCGCCAACCGGCAGACCGCGGAGACGAACTTCGTGGCGGCGCTCGCCCAGTGTGAGGCGGCCATGGAGATCTTCCGCCGACGAAACAGCGGGCACCTGGTCGTCATCTCGTCGGTCTCGGCCAGGCGCGGAGCCAAGGGCGCCATGACGACATATGCCGCGACCAAGGCGGGAGTCGCATCCCTGGCTGAGGGCATCCGGTCCGACGTCTACGACACGCCGATCAAGGTCACCACGCTGTTCCCAGGCTTCATCGCCTCGGAGATGACCGCCCGGGCGTCGCGGACCCCCTTCCTGGTCGACACCGAGAAGGGATGTCGCGCCATGGTGGACGCCATCGACAAGGAGGTCGCCGAGGCGACCGTGCCGGCGTGGCCGTGGCGGCCGATCGGACTGGCGAGCCGGCTGCTTCCGCTGCGCGTCGTGCGTCGGCTGATGTGACCTGAAAGTGACCGCCCGGCCACCGGAAGGCACGGGTCAGATGGCCTAGGCTGTCCGAGTTCTGAACGCCGCCCGCGACGGGCAGGAGGGGGTCATCGCGTGAGCAGTCAGCGGCGGCGTCGCGCCACGACTGGCGGCGACGTCGGAGCGGTCGCCGTGGCCATGCTGCCTGTGCCCTGGCGCGGCTGCACCGGCGGCTCCGACCAGACCGGTCCCACGCCTCCCGAGGACACCGGCGACAACGGCGGAGCTGTGATCGACGAGTTCGCCGCAGCCTGGCAGGACCCGTCGGTGTCGGCGTTCCGCGGCGTCGTCGACGAGCCCGGTGTCGCCGCGCACGACATCTCGGCGCACGCCGCCGAGCTGGGCATCACGGAGACCACCGTCGAGCCGATCGGTGACCTCGACTGCGGCAGCAACTCGTGCAAGGAGCATGCCCAGGTCACCCACCAGCTGGCCGGCGTCGGTCCGTGGACCTACGAGACCCTGATCAAGGCCGAGCCTCAACCAGGGGCAGTGGCTGGTGTCGTGGACGCCCGCGACCTATCCACCCCGACCTCACCGCGGTGACCACGCTGGTCCGGCACCGGCGGCTGCCGCCGCGGGCGCCGATCCTGGACCGCAACGGTGTGGCGCTGACGCCAGAGCGCGCCATCGTCCGGGTCGGCGTGGTCTCCGACAAGGTCAAGAAGGCCACGTACGACGACCTGACCGCGGCTGCTGGACATCGACGCCGCCAGCCTGAAGGACCGGGTGACCGGCGTCCAAGCCGGGCTGGTTCGTACCGGTCATCGACCTGCGGCAGAAGGACTACGTGCCGCTGCGCGAGCGCCTGCTCCAGATCCCCGGCATCTCGATCGACACCGCGCGGCGAGCGCTCGCGCCGACCGCGGAGTGGGGACGCGCGGTGCTGGGCACGGTCGGTCCGGCGACCGAGGAGTCGCTCAAGAACGCCGGTGACCTCGCGCTGCCGACCGACGAGGTCGGCATCTCGGGTCTGCAGTTCGCCTACCAGCAGGCGGCTCGGCGGGTGAGCCCGGCGTGACCATCGACGCTGGCCGAGAAGGCCCAGGGCGGCACGACGCTGGACCAGGTCTACGTCAAGCGCCCGAAGAAGGGTGAAGCCGCTCGAGACCACGCTCGACCTCCGGGCGCAGAACGCCGCCGAGCGGGCCGTGGCCGAGGCGACGGACACCACGGTCGTCGTGCTCGTCAAGGCGAGCACCGGTGAGGTGCTGGCTGCCGCGAACGCGCCGGGTCCGACGTCGTACAACACCGCCTTCATCGGCCGCTACGCGCCCGGCTCGACGTTCAAGACGGTGAGCTCGTACGCGCCTGATCGACAACGGCCTCGTCACGCCGTCTGCGCGGGTGAAGTGTCCCGACACCACGGTCGTCAACGGCAAGCGGTTCAAGAACTACGAGCAGGGCATCACCTCCGCCAACCCGACGTTCGCCCAGGCGTTCGCCGCCTCGTGCAACACCACGATGGTCGGGTACGCCGACAAGATCTACCGGGCAGCAGCTGGCCGATGCGCGGCAAGGAGTTCGGCTTCGGTGCGAAGTGGGACATCGGTCTCGACGGCTTCAGCGGCTCGGTGCCGGCCGACACCGACCTCGTCACCCGTGCGGCCGACATGATCGGCCAGGGCAAGGTCGAGGCCAGCCCGCTGATGATGGCGATGGTCGCGGCCGCCGTCGACTCCGGGGTGTCGCGGACGCCGACCCTGCTGCCGGGCGAGAAGCCCGGCACCCGGCTGACCGAGCTCGACCCGACCACCACCAGCTCGCTGCAGAAGATGATGCGGCTCGTCGTCACCGAGGGCACCGGGCGCGCGGTCGACCTGCCTGGCCTTGCCGGTCCACGCCAAGACCGGCACGGCCGAGTTCGCCGGAGCAACGGCGGGACGGGCACCAACGCCTGGATGATCGGCTACCGCGGCGACGTGGCGTTCGCCGTGTTCGTCGCGAACGGCTCGTCCGGCTCCCACGACGCCGCGCCGATCGTCGATGCCGTCCTCGGCCGAGCTCCCCGCGACCTGTATCGGTAATGGCCGGTGCGAGCGGCACCAGCCGGGCGGACCGGCTCAGGCAATGACCTGAGCCTGCTCAGGAAACCAGCCGGGTGCCGCCTCCTGGAAGCGGTCGGGCTGGATAGCCGCCGGCGCCGGCAGGGATCGCCCCGATCACCGGGACGCCGGTCAGCCGGGGCAGGTCGTCGAGGTTGCACGCGCTCGGCCAGGCCGAGCTCGGCCGGCACCGAGCCCGAGCACGAGGCCGGACAGGCTCGAAGCCCGGCCGAGCGAAGCGCGCGACCGTGAGCTCGGTGTGGTTGAGCGTGCCGAGTCCCAGCGAGGTCACCACCACGACCTCCACCGGGTGCCCGGCGATCCCGCAGCCCGGCGGCGAGGGTCGCGATCGGTCCGCCGGCCTGGTCGTCGAGCCGGACGGCGACGCCTCCGGCGCCCTCGACGAGCGTCAGGTCCGCGACCCTCGGCAGCGTCGACGATCCTGTCGAGAAGGTCCGCGACACGGACGGGATGCGCACAGCCGCGGAGCCGCGCGGCCGACTCCGGCGCCAAGGCGTCGTCGAGGCGGACGAGCTCGTGCACGTCGTCGCAGCCGGAGAGCCGCCGTGACCGTCGAGACGTCACTGGGCTCGTCGCCGGTCACACCGGTCTGGTAGGGCTTCACGACGCTCGACCCGCGAGCCCTCGGCGACTGCGCGGCGCAGACCGCCGCCGAGGTCGCGACCGTCTTGCCGACCCCTGTGCCCGTGCCGGTGACGACGACGAAACCTCACGGCCCGGCGCCGACGCGGCCAGCAGCCGGCAGGCCAGGTCGAGCTCCGCCGTGGCTGAGGTCCGCGCGCGCCGTGATGCGCAGCCTGCTGCGCCCGTCCGGTACCGACGGTGGGCGGAAGCACCCCACGCGCAGCCCCTCGGCCAGCAGCTGCGCTTGTGCCACGACCGCTGCCTCCGGGTCCGGGCATCGGCAGCGGAGAGGACGGCGCCGGCCGGGTCGGGCGGCGCCCACCGCGCCGGCCAGTCGACGTGCATGGTCCAACGATCCGGTGCGCGAGGCCTGGCTCGCGGCGCACGATCGCGAGGGCCTCCAGCGCCGCGCCTACGGCCGCGGCGGGCCAACCCGGTGTCGTAGATGAACGGCCGAGCCGTGTTGACCAGGTGGTCGATCACCGCGGCCGATCCCAGGACGGCTCCGCCCTGGCTGCCCAGCGCCTTGGACAGCGTCATCGTGACGACCACGTCGTGACGACCCGCGAGCCCGAGGCTGGCGACCAGACCGGCCCCGTCCTTCCCGGCAACTCCGATGGCGTGGGCCTCATCGACCAGGAGCACCGCGTCGTAGGCCTCGGTCAGTGCCGCGAGCTCCTCCACCGGGGCGCAGTCGCCCACGACGGAGTAGACGGACTCGATCAGCACGATCGCGCGGGGCTGTTCACGGTCCCGCAGGGCCGCCTCGACGGCGGCGACGTCGTTGTGCGGGGTGATGCGGAGCGCTCCCGGCCGGGCCAGCCGACAGGCGTCGACCAAAGAGGCGTGCACGTGCGCGTCGCTGACCAACAGGGTGTCGGGGTCGGTCAGCGCCGTGACCGCGCCGAGGTTGGCCTGGTAGCCGGTTGAGAAGGTCAGCGCTGCCGGATGACCTGTGAAGGTGGCGAGCGCCGTCTCGAGCTCGGCGTGCAGCCGAGCGTGCCGGTGACGAGCCGCGACGCCCCGGCACCGGCGCCCCACTCCAGTGCCGCCTGCGCCGCGGCCGCAGCAACGCTGGCGTGTCGGCTGAGCCCGAGGTAGTCGTTGCCGGCGAGGTCGATGACGCCGCCGGACGGCGTACGCGGTTGCAGCGCGCGTTCGAGTCCGGCCTGGCGACGTTCGCCACGGCGCTGCGACAGCCAGTCGTCCAGGGTCATGCGGCGGCCGCCGCTGCGAGCAGACCGTCGCAGATCGTCTGGAGGTCGAGGTCGCTGACGATGTACGGCGGCATCGCGTAGACGAGGTCACGGAAGGGTCGTACCCAGACGCCCTGCTCGGCGGCTGCCCGGGCCGCCCGGGCCACGTCGACCGGTCGGTCCAGCTCGATCACGCCGACAGCGCCGATGACGCGCACGTCGGTGACCCCGTCGAGGTCAGTGGCGGACTTCAGGCCGGAGCGGAGTCCGGCCTCGATCCGGCGGACGTCGTCCCGCCACCCTCGCTGGATGAGCAAGTCGAGACTGGCCGACGCCACGGCACAGGCCAACGGGTTGGCCATGAAGGTCGGACCGTGCATGAGCACCCGGGACTCGCTGGCACCGATGCCGGAAGCCACCTCCGACGTGCAGAGCGTCGCGGCCAAGGTCAGGTATCCGCCGGTCAGCGCCTTGCCGACACACATGACGTCGGGGGCGACCCCGGCATGCTCGGCTGCGAACAGGGCGCCGGTGCGACCGAAGCCGGTGGCGATCTCGTCGAGCACCAGCAGCAGGCCGTGCTCGTCGCACACCTCGCGCAGCAGACGCAGGCACTGCGGGTCGTACACGTGCATTCCGCCGGCGCCTTGCAGTACCGGTTCGCAGATCACGGCTGCGAGCTCAGCCCGATGGACCTCGACCAGCTGTCGCACATGCGCTAGACCAGGCCGCGATGTCCGCGCCGACTGCAGGCGGGCGGTCGGCGAACACCTGCCTGGGGAGAAGGTCGGCGAACATGGTGTGCATCCCGTTGACCGGATCCGTGACGCTCATCGCCCCGCTCGTGTCACCGTGGTAGCCGCCACGCAACGCCAGCATCCTGGTCCGCTCCGGCCGGCCGCGACCGCGCTGGTACTGCACGGCCATCTTCAGCGCTACCTCGACCGACACCGAGCCCGAGTCGGCGAAGAACACATGGCGCAGCGGGTCCGGTGTGAGTGACACCAGCCGCTCACCGAGCTCGACGGCCGGCGGGTGCGTGAGACCACCGAACATGACGTGGCTCACGCTCTCCACCTGGCGGCGTACGGCCTGGTCGAGAAGGGGATGGCGGTAGCCGTGGATGGCACACCACCACGACGACATCGCGTCGATCAGCTCGGAGCCGTCGGCGAGGCGGATCCGCACCCCCTCCGCGCCGGTGACCAGCTGCGTCGGCACCGGATCGGTCATCGACGTGTAGGGATGCCACAGGTGCTCGCGATCGAACGCGAGGCTGTCCCCGTGTCGCTGAGGAAGGGCATGCTGCGACATCACGAGCAGGCTATCGCTGGGCCTTCGGCGTAGCGGTCTTGCGGGAGAACGCCTCGGCGCGGACCAGGAGCGCAGCGAGCTCGGCACGTTCGTCGGGCTTGAGGAGGCTGGTGGCGTCGACGAACGCCGCTTCGGTCATCGCCTCCGCGGCCTCCCACCGGTCGGTCAGGTCGGGCAGCTCAGCCGCCCGCTCCTGCAGGGCCTCGATCTGCTCGTGCCGCCACCCGGTCAGCCGCAGCCGCGGAACTCCGGCCGCTGGGTCGGCCAGCACCGCAACCGGGATGTCGAGGCCATGCGCGCGCAGCGCGGCGAAGTGCAACCCCCCGCGGAGCTCCCGCAGCAGCATCACCGCGAAGGCGGCGTGTCCGTCGATGTCGTCGGGTCGGGGCTGCGCCCGCCAGGCGGAGAACAGCGCGAGACCCGAGGGGTCGCTGCCGTCGACCACGCAGACGCAGAGCTCGCCGAGTCGCGCGGCACCGTCGAAGCCGGCGAAGTATCTCCGGCCCCAGAGCACGCAGGCGTCGTGGTAGCCGGTGAGCGCAACCTGGGCAGGCATCTCAGCCGACCGCTCCCAGACCAGCTCGATCAAGGGCGTCGGGAAGATCGCGAGCGTGGCCGCGGCCACCGCAGCCGGGACCTCGCCGAGGGCGGCGACCCGACCTCGGAAGTAGAACGGACCGCTCTTCATGCCGAACGGCTCGGCCGCTGCGTCCATCTGCTCGGAGACCATGAACCTGCCTCCGGTGTCGACCAGTGCTCGGCTGGGCGTGATCTCGTTGGGTGCCTGGGCGGTCATGATCTCCTCGTCCCGATGATCGGAAGCCGACCGTAGCAGGGCGGCCGGGGGTCGATAGATTGCCTGCGTGACCGATCAGTCGAAGACCCTCCCTGACATCTTGTCTGTCGCCCGGCAGCTCGTCCTCGAGGAGGGACGCGGACTCGACGAGCAGCAGCTCGTCGACGTGCTACGGCTTCCGGACGAGGCGCTGCCCGCGCTTCTCGACCTCGCGCACGACGTGCGCATGCGCTGGTGCGGTCCGGAGGTCGAGGTCGAGGGCATCGTGTCGCTGAAGACCGGTGGATGTCCGGAGGACTGCCACTTCTGCTCACAATCGGGCCAGTTCACCTCGCCGGTGCGTGCCGTGTGGCTCAACATCCCCGAGCTCGTCGAGGCGGCGAAGCAGACGGCGGCGACCGGGGCGTCGGAGTTCTGCATCGTCGCGGCGGTCCGTGGGCCGGACGATCGCCTGCTGCAGCAGGTCGAGGACGGCATCAAGGCCATCCAGGCCGAGGTCGACATCAACATCGCGTGCTCGCTCGGCATGCTCACCCAGGAGCAGGTCGACCGGCTCGCAGCGATGGGGGTGCATCGCTACAACCACAACCTCGAGGCGGCGCGGAGCTACTTCCCGCAGGTCGTCACCACCCACACCTACGAGGAGCGCTGGGAGACCTGCGAGATGGTGCGCGCCGCCGGGATGGAGCTGTGCTGTGGCGGACTGGTCGGCATGGGCGAGACGTTGGAGCAGCGCGCCGAGCTGGCCGCTCAGCTGGCCGAGCTCGACCCGCACGAGGTGCCGCTGAACTTCCTCAACCCACGCCCGGGTACGCCGTTCGGCGACCTGCCCGTGATGGCGTCCGGTGACGCGCTGCGCACGGTGGCCGCCTTCCGCCTCGCGATGCCGCGCACGATCCTGCGCTATGCGGGCGGTCGTGAGATCACGCTCGGCGAGCTCGGTACCCGCGATGGTCTGCTCGGCGGCATCAACGCCGTGATCGTCGGGAACTACCTGACCACGCTGGGGCGTGACCCGGCCGAGGACCTGACGCTGCTCGGAGAGCTGCAGATGCCGATCAAGGAGCTCTCCAAGACGCTATGACGGCTTCGTCTGTGCCGGCCGGGTCGGCCGCGGCGGGGGGACCGGAGCCGGCGTACTGCGACCACTGCGGCGAAGCGCTGTCCGCGCGTGACCACACGACATGTCGTCGGCTGCGGGAGCTCGAGCCGCCCCGCTACTGCCCCTGGTGTCGTCGCCGCCTGGTCGTGCAGGTCGTCCCGCGCGGGTGGACGGCACGCTGCTCCGAGCACGGCGAGCTCGCGAGGGACTAAGCGAGGTCACAGGTCCGTCAGGGCTTCAGGTGGTGTCTTCGAGGCGGCACCTTCCCCCTCTGGCTACGGTGTGACTTTGACGCCGATGCCCTCGGCTGCGCCCATGCGATGTGCGTGAGATGACGTAGGCAGCGCTGCCCGGCCGCCTGGGGTGGGGGGACAATGCCGATCGGCCCCGAACCCAGATCAACGAGATGAGCGAGACGGAGATGTGGCAGAACACCACGCACGACTGGGCGTCGACCGTGGACGTGGCTCACCTGTCCGAGGTCCGCTCCGACCCCACCAGGTACTCGCCTGGCGGGGCCCTTCACCTCGTTCTCGAGGCCATCGCGTATCCCCTTGACGAAGCGCTCGACATCGGCAGCGGACGGTGCACTGTGACCCTGCACGCCGACGGGTCGATCTCGGTCAGCGACGAGGGACGGGGCACAGACACTCGCCGTGACCACGACGGGACGCCGATCAGGAAGCCAGTCATGGCCACCAAAGATCTGCGATTCTTCGACGCCCTCGAAGGGCCGGCGCTGCCGGATGGGCACCCTCGACGCGGCATGTCGGTCGTAGCAGCTCTCACCGAGTGGCTCGTGCACACCAACCATCGCCTCAACGGTTCTTGGACCCAGCGGTACGAGTACGGAATCCCCGCGACAGATCTTGTCCCGGTGCGGGAGGCGGGGCGCACAGGCACATCGGTGCACTTCATGCCCGACGCTGCGCTGCTCGGATCGACGGTCATCTCGGCAGCCGACCTCAAGGGCTACGCCTGGCCAGGACAGCTGCTGGTCGACATCACGGCGTAGCCGGTGCGCCGCGGCCTCCGCCGGTGGTCGAGCGGTGCCGGGGCAACAGGTGTCGCTCGGCGGCAACCAGCCTCGCTCGGTCTAGCCGGTCCCGGCCGCCCGGGCGTCGTCGGGTGAGGTGGGGAGCGGGTTGCGGATCAGCAGCCACGAGGTGACGCCGCCCGCGATCAGCAGCCCGACACAGATCCAGGCGACCCTTACATAGCCGGCGCTGAAGGTCGCCGCGCGGTCGTAGTCGGCTCCGCTGAGACCCACGGCCACCGGCAGGGCCGCCACCGCCAGCAGCGAGCCGGCGCGGGCTACAGCGTTGTTGACACCGCTCGCGGTCCCGGCAAAGCGGTCCGGAGCCGCCGCGAGCACGGTCGCCGTCAAGGGGGCCACCAACAAGGACAACCCCAGCGCGAAGACCGTCACCCCAGGGAAGACGTCGGTCCAGTACTCGGTGTCGACGTCGACACCGGAGAGCAACGCTATTCCGCCGGCGCAGACGAGCGGGCCCACGGTCATCGGGATGCGAGGGCCGATGAGCGTGGCGAGTTGGCCGCCCCGGGCCGCGAGGAACAACATCACGACGGTGATCGGCAACAAGGAGATCCCCGCCTGGAGCGGGCCGTAGCCGGCCACGGTCTGCAGCTGCAGCACCAGGAAGAACGTCACGCCACCGAGGGCGGCGTACACCAACAACGTCATGGCGTTGGCGGCGTTGAACTGTCGCGAGGCGAACAGCCGGGTGGGCATCATCGGGTGTGAGCTGGTGCGCTCGACCTGGATGAACCCCACGAACGCGATCACGCCCAGCGCGGCTGCGACGCCCACGGCGAGTGGTGCCAACGCCTCAGCCTCGATCAAGGCGAACGTGATGCCGGCCAGCCCGATCGCACCGAGCGCGGCACCGGTTCGGTCGAAACCCGGAATCGACTCCGGGTCGCGGGTCTCGGGAACATGACGTTGCGCCACTGCGATGGTGATGACAGCGAGCGGAAGGTTCAACAAGAAGACCCAGCGCCAGGAGGCGTACTGCACGAGCCAGCCTCCGATGAACGGCCCGATGGCGGCAGCGATTCCGCCGAGCCCGGACCACGCACCGATCGCCCTGGCCCGATCCGCTGGATGGAACGAGCCCTGGATCATCGCCAGACTGCCGGGCATGAGCAGCGCTGCACCAACGCCCTGCAACACTCTGGCTGCGATCAGCTGGTCCGGACTCTGCGCGATGCCGCAGACCAACGAGGCCGCGGCGAACCAGACCACTCCGACCACGAAGACGCGCCGACGGCCGAAGCGGTCGCCGAGTGACCCGCCGAGCAGGATCAACGACGCCAGCGACAGCAGGTACCCGTTGGTGATCCACTGCAGCTGCGACAGGCTCGCGTCGAGGTCGCGGCCGATCGTCCGCAGCGCGACGTTGACCACGGTGCCGTCCAGTAGCGCCATGCCAGAGCCGAGCACTGCCGCGCCGACCACCCACCGTCCCGACGTCGACCGGTAGCGAATGCCGTCAACCACGTCCTCAGCCTGCCACTCCCGTCGGCCGACATGTCCGAAGAGCGAGACATCCCTAGCCCGAATGGGCCATGGTCAGCCCCGGATGATGGGAGCAGGCTCACGAGTGACGCAGCCCGGGCCAGGCTTCCTGCTCACCCTTTGCCTGGTCGGACTGCGCCGAGCAGGAACGACGAGGAGGGTGCAGTACATGAGGTGGACGTTGTCGACCGACGAGCAGTACGACGAACGACGCGCTCTGTTCAACGGAATGATCGACGGTCGGCCTCGTCTTATCGCCTCGTGCGCGACACCCTCCGACGTCGCGTCCGCGCTCGCCCGTGCCAGGGCCGAGAGTCTGGAGATAGCGGTCCGCTCGGGAGGCCATTCGGTCGCCGGCATGTCCACGGTCGATGACGGCCTGGTCGTCGACGTCCGAGAGATGAAGTGGATCGAGATCGACAGTGCTCGGCGTACGGCCAAGGTCGGGGCGGGCGTCACGTGGGGCGAGTTCGACGCCGCGGCCCAGGAGCACGGACTCGCCACGACGGGCGGCCGGGTCTCGACGACGGGGGTCGCCGGGTTCACCCTGGGGGGCGGTTCCGGCTGGCTCGAGCGTCGGTACGGTCTCGCCTGCGACAACCTGATCGGGGTCGACCTGGTCACGGCGGACGGCCGCGAGGTCAGGGCCGACGCGTCGACCAACCCGGACCTCTTCTGGGCGTTGCACGGGGGCGGCGGCAACTTCGGCGTCGCGACCGGCTTCGAGTTCACGATGCACCCGGTCGGTCCGATCCTGATGGCTGGTCTGATGGCGTGGCCGCTGGAGGCCGGCGCCGAGGTCGGTGGCGCCTATCTGGACTGGGCAGGGGAGGCTCCGGACGAGCTCGGCTCCGCCCTGGTCTTGCTGACGGGACCTCCGGAGGAGTTCATCCCGGCACATCTGCAGGGCCAGAAGCTCGTCGCTCTGGGAGCCTGCTGGTGCGGCGACGACGCGATGGCCGACGAGGTCATGGCCCCGATGCGTGCGCTCGGGCCCGAGCTCGATCTGGTGAGCCGGATGCCGTACGTCGAGCTGCAGAAGATGATCGACGACCCGCCCGGTCTGCGGAACTATTGGAGCGCCGACTTCCACGACGAGTTCGACGAGAAGGCGCTCGACGTCTTCCTGACGTCAGGACGAGCCCTCCCGTCGCCGATGACGCAGCAGATCCTCTTTCCCTGGGGTGGGGCGGTCGCCCGAATGGGCGAGGGCACTCCGATGGCGCAGCGGGACGCCGCCTGGGTCAGTCACCCGTTCGCGATGTGGGAGGACGCCGCCGACGACGCGGACGTGCTGGCCTGGGTGGCCGAGTACCGCGCGACCCTCGCACCCTTCACCAACGGCGGCACGTACCTCAACTTCATCGGCGACGAGGGTCAGGACCGGGTCAAGGCCGCCTACGGTGAGCAGGCGTACAGCCGGCTGGCCTCGATCAAGGCGGAGTACGACCCCACCAACTTCTTCCACAGAAACCAGAACATCCGACCAGCCATCTGAGGGGATGGGCCTGGGGCGCAGCCGCTCGGGGGTGCGCCCCAGGCTCTGCTAACTACGGGGGTCCCGGCCCGCTACCGTGTCGGGGTGATTCGGCGAGCCGGAGACGACGACCTGGTGGCGCTGCGCGATCTCGAGCGCGAGGCCTCCCGGACCGGGCTCGCGCACATCTTCGGACCTGACCGTCCGTTTCCCGACGACGACGTCCTCGCGCGCTGGCGGATCGTCCTCGACAATCCGGCGGTGGTCACCCTCATCGACGAGGACGAGTCGGGCCCGGTGGGGTACGCGGCCTACGGCGACGGGTGGCTGCACCACCTCGGGCTGGTTCCCCGCTTGTGGGGGAGCGGCCGAGCCGACCTGCTGCACACCTTGGTCCTGGACGGCCTCTCGGCGCGCGGGGCGGACACGGCGTACCTGTGGGTGCTGGTCGACAATCACCGGGCGCGGTCGTTCTACGAGCGTCGTGGCTGGCAGGACACGGGAGTGCGGGAGCCGGAGGTCTTCGAGCCGTACCCGGTCAAGATGCAAATGAGCCGCCCCTCCCGGTTTGCCTAGTGTTCTATTCCGATGGCTTGTTTTCTAGGCAAACCTGCCTTGCGCTCGGTGCACTTGCCTAGATCTCTAGGCAAACCACCCTCGGGCAGCCCCGGTGGTACGCCGACCGAGGGGTCTGGGCAAAGCGCTTCGAGAGGCCGAAGCGGTGATCTAGACTTGGATGTTCACCAATTCCGGGGGATAGGAACGAGCACCTGTGTCAGATCGTCGCCAGCGACCCGTCACCGATGACGTGGTCGAGCAGGAGATCAAGCACGAACAGGCGGTCGTCGACCGCATCTACGCTCGTCTGGAGGCCGCCACCGCGTCCGCGCGGGCCCTGGCCGCCGACGGCCACGCACGCGCCCGGCTCGGCAACGAGGGTGGGCTCGTCGAGCGCGACGCGATGGTGTTCCAGGCCAGCAAGCGGCTATCGACCCTGAACGCCGCGCACGACGGCCTGGTTTTCGGCCGTCTCGACATGCTGAGCGACGATGCCCGCTACATCGGCCGCCTCGGCCTACGTGACGAAGATCGCGAGATCTTGCTGATCGACTGGCGCGCCCCGGCCGCTTCAGTGTTCTACCAGGCGACCGCTCAGGATCCGCTGGGCGTCGTACGCCGTCGCGTCCTCCAGTCCAGCCGCGACACCGTGGTCGGGATCGAGGACGACCTGCTCGACGTCGAGGCCGCCTCCGACGACCTGGTCGTCGTCGGTGAGGGCGCTTTGATCGCCTCGCTGACTCGCTCGCGCGACCGCACCATGCACTCCGTCGTCGCGACCATCCAGAAGGAGCAGGACGACGCGATTCGCGCGCCCCAGAAGGGCGCCACCACGATCAGTGGCGGACCGGGGACCGGCAAGACCGTGGTCGCCCTGCACCGAGCGGCGTACCTGTTGTACACCGACCGGCGTCGGTTCGAGGGTGGAGGTGTTCTCGTCGTCGGGCCGAACGCCGTCTTCATGAGCTACATCGAGAGGGTGCTGCCCTCTCTCGGTGAGACGAGCGTGTCCCTACGGGCCCTGGGCGAGGTGGTCGACGGGATCACCGCGCTGCGTCATGACCGGCCCGCGGTTGCGGTGATCAAGGGCTCGTCGCGGATGAAGACCGTGCTACGCCGGACCGTGCGTGGGCCGGTGCCCGGTGCGCCTACGTCGTTCCGGATCTTCTATCGCGACGACGTGCTGACGTTCGACGACCGAGAGCTGGCCACCCTGCGGCGGACCCTGCTGAGCTCGGGGCAGAAGCGCAACCGGATCCAGCCGAAGGTCGCCGACGAGCTGATCGAGGCGCTGTGGAGCAAGGCCACCGGTGACCGTGCACGCGAGCACGGCCACGACGAGTTCGCGCACACGATGCGCGGCAGCCGCGAGTTCATCGACTTCGTCAGTGCCTGGTGGCCGGTGGTCGATGCGGTCGACGCCTACTCCTGGCTGGCCGAACGCGAACGACTGGCGCAGGACGCACGCGACGTCCTCAGCCGGCAGGAGATCGACGACTTCCTCGAGTCCATCGGCATCGACTTCAGCGTCGAGGACGTCCCGCTGCTCGACGAGCTCCGCTACCTCCTGGGAGAGCAGCCAGACCCAGAGCCTGAGGACGACCCGCTCGCCGACCTGTTCGACGAGACCGTTCCGGAGCTGTCGACCATGGACGATCGACGGACCGAACGTCCCATCGCCCGGCGAGGCGGGGAACGTCCGACCGCGTCGATCGAGGACGACGGGTACGCGCACGTGCTGGTCGACGAGGCGCAGGACCTGACGCCGATGCAGTGGCGGATGGTCGGCCGTCGGGGTCGTCACGCGAGCTGGACGATCGTCGGCGATGCTGCGCAGTCGTCCTGGCCACTTCCCGACGAGGCAGCCGCAGCCCGCGCCGAGGCACTGGCCGGCAAGGACGAGAACGCCTTTCGGTTGTCGACGAACTACCGCAACAGCCGGGAGATCTTCGAGCTCGCGGCCGACCTGGCTCGTACGGCGATCCCCGGCGCTGACCTGCCGAACGCGGTTCGCGAGACCGGAATCGAGCCCCGCGTGCGGGAGGTCGAACCCGCCCGCCTCGCCGACGCCGTCCGAGAGGCGACGCTGGCGCTGGCCGACGAGCTCGACGGGACGATCGGCGTGGTTGCGTCGGTTGAGCGGCTCGCCGAGGTGGAGGGGTGGCTCGGTGGACGGGACGTCCAACGCATCCCCGTGCTCGAGGCGATCGACACGAAGGGCCTGGAGTTCGATGGCATCGTGGTCGTCGAGCCCGACGAGATCGTCGCGGAGTCCGCGGCCGGCATCCGGACGCTGTACGTCGTGCTGACCCGAGCGACCCAGCGCCTCGACATCGTGGGCACCAGCCACACCTGGCAGCCCTGACCCAGGCTGCCCGTGCCGCCAAGGTTTGGGGAGGTTTTCACGGGCCGAGGCCTCGACAAAGGTCCCCGGATCCGTTGGTAGCCTCGAACCAGGGCGCCGCCTGGCTGCCCACCCCACCCCACGTGATCGGTCGTCGATGAGCCTGTCCGAGACACTCGAAGCGGTGACGTCCGCCCCGGCCTACGCGCTCATCCGGCTGCCCGGCGACGACCACGTCACGATCCTCACCGGCCGCCCTGAGACCCATGAGCTGATCGCGGACATCCCTCTCGACGAAGGCCCGACGGCAGCGCCGGTGCTCGACCGGCTCGTGTGCATGCCGTTCGCGCAGATCCGCGAACGCGGCTTCGCAGCGCACGAGGACGACGCTCGTCTGGTGAGCATCGAGATCGAGGAGCACCGCCGGATTGCCACCTCCGACCTGCTCACCGAGCTGCCCGACGAGCCGATCGAGACCACGGGCGAGCACGGGTTCGACATCGACGACGGGGCGTACGCCGAGATCGTCCGGGCGATCATCGACGACGAGATCGGCAACGGCGAGGGCGCCAACCTGGTGATCGCTCGCAACTTCAACGCGACCATCTCGAACTGGAGCCCGGCGGCGGCGCTCACGGTGTTCCGGCGGCTCCTCGAGCGCGAGCGCGGCGCCTATTGGACTTTCGTGGTCTTCACCGGCGACCGGTTCCTGATCGGCGCGAGCCCCGAGCGCCACGTCAGCGTCACTGCCGGCGAGGTTCGGATGAACCCGATCAGCGGCACGTTCCGGGTCGGCGGCATCGACGAACCGCTCGAGCGCAAGAGACGGCTGCTGGACTTCCTCGCCGACGAGAAGGAGATCTACGAGCTCTTCATGGTCGTCGACGAGGAGCTCAAGATGATGTGCGACATCTGCAACGAGGGTGGCCAGATCCTCGGCCCCTACCTGAAGCCGATGACGCACCTGATTCACACCGAGTACATCCTCGCCGGACGCACCCACCGTGACGTCCGCGACGTGCTCCGCTCGTCGATGTACGCGGCCACGGTCACCGGCAGCCCGGTCGAGAACGCCTGCCGGTTGATCGCCCAGTACGAGCAGCAGGGCCGCGGGTACTACGGCGCGGTGATGGCGTTGATCGGACGCGACGCCGATGGCAGCCCGACCGTCGATGCGCCGATCGTGCTGCGCACCGCCGACGTCCGCGCGGACGGCCGACTGCGTGTCACCGCAGGTGCCACGCTGGTCCGCGACTCCCAGCCGGCGTACGAGGTGGCGGAGACCCACGCGAAGGCCGGCGGCATCCTCACAGCCTTCGGGCTCGTCCCGGCGGCCACCACACCGTCCTGGGAGGTTGCGGACCTGGCACGTGACGAGGATGTCCTGGTCGCCCTCGGTCGGCGCAACCAGCGGCTGAGCCGCTTCTGGTTCAACGACCAGTCTGACGCCGAGCGCTCGTCGGCGCTGGCTGGTCGGCATGTCGTCGTGCTCGACGGTGAGGACGACTTCGTGACCATGCTCCGCCACGTCCTCGCGGTGCTCGGGATGAGCAGCGAGACGGTTCGTCACCACGACTACACGACAGGCGCGTTCGACCGGGCGGACCTGGTCATCGTGGGACCCGGTCCCGGCGACCCACGTGACGGCGACGATGCCAAGATCGCGGCGGTACGACGCGCTGTCGACGACCTGCTCGGAGGCGACATCCCCTTTCTGGCGGTGTGTCTGGGCCACCAGGTGCTGTGCGGGGCGCTCGGGCTGGAGCTGGCCTACAAGGACATCGTCTTCCAGGGCACCCAGACCAAGGTGGGGCTCCTCGGTCGTCAGGAGAACGTCGGCTTCTACAACACGTTCGTCGCCAAGCAGCCCGCGGACGCGCGGGAGGACATCGAGGTCGAGGCCGATGACAAGACCGGAGACGTGCACCTGATCGCTGGAAACGGGTTTCGTGGCATCCAGTTCCACGCCGAGTCGATCCTCACCGAGAACGGCTTCGACCTGATCCGTGAGCTGTTGCTCGACCTGCTGGACGGGAACGCTCGAGCATGACGCCAGGCGCGGGGTCGAGCTCGGTGCCAGGCTGCGCGCCATGGCGGTCCAGCCTGTTGAGGCCTCGGTGATCCCGACACCCTCGATCAGCGGGGAGTCCTCGATCAGTGAGGTTCGGGTCCTGGTCGTCGACCACCACGACTCCTACACGTACAACCTGGTGCACCTGATCGCCGGTGTCACCGGTGCGCTGCCCGACGTCGTCCAGCACGACGATCCCGCTGGGCGGGACACCTGGCGACGCGGCTACACGCACCTGGTGTTGTCTCCTGGCCCGGGCACCGTCCACGATCCACACGACTTCGCCGTGAGCCGCACCATCATCGCGGAGGCCGAGGTGCCGGTGCTCGGCGTCTGTCTCGGCCTCCAGGGCATCGTCGACGTCTTCGGTGGCGACGTCGAGGTGGTCGCCCCCGCTCATGGCGAGGTGTCGCGAGTGCGCCATGTCGACCAGGGGGTCTTCGCCGGTCTGCCGCAGGACTTCGGGGTGGTCCGCTATCACTCCCAGGCAGCCGTCACCGTACCGGCATCGCTGCTGGTGACGGCGTGGTGCGACGAACCTCAGGGTCGGGTCGTGATGGGGGTGCAGCATCGTGAGCGTCCCCTGCACGGGGTCCAGTTCCATCCCGAGTCGATCCTGACCGAGTGCGGGGACCGGCTGCTCGCCAACTTTCTCCAGGCCGCGCCGTGATCACGGTCGCCTTGCCCTGGATCGACCCGGAAGACTTCGCCGTCGCGCACCTGCCGGGTCAGCAGCGCGCGTTCTGGCTGGACGGCGCCGGTGCGCGTCCCTGGTCGGGCCGACACTCGTACGTCGGCTGGCTGCGTCCGGAGGACCTCAGCCTCAGCTACGACGCCCAGAGCCGCGCGGTCACGGCCCACCAGGACGGCGAGAGCCGGCGTACGGGAGGCGATATCTTCGCCGCACTGCAACAGCAGGTCGCCGGGCCAGGTCCTTCCGGCCGAGGCTGGGTCGGTTACCTCGGTTACGCCTCTCGCAGCGATCTCCCCGCCAGGCTCGATGGCGACCGGGGGGTACCCGACGCGTGTTGGCTTCGAGCCGAACGGTTGCTGGCGTTCGACCACGAGCAGCGCACGGTCGTGGCCGTCGGCGACCAGGACTGGCACGACGAAGTGTCCGACCTCGTCACCAGGACGCCGTTGTCGCCCGAGCCGCCGCAGCCCCCACCCGCGCAAGTCCTGAGGTCGGTCGACCCCGGCAGCTACGCCGAGGCCTTCGTGCGCGTCCAGTCAGAACTGCGGCGCGGCAACTCCTATGAGACCAACCTGACCTATCGCGCGGACGTGTCCAGTGACCTCGACCCGCTGTCGGCCTACCGCCGGCTCCGCCGGTCCAGCCCTGCCCCTTACGCCGGATTCCTCACCCATCACGGCACCAGCCTGCTCAGCAGCTCGCCGGAGCGCTTTGCGAGCATCACCGCCGACGGCTGGCTCGAGACCCGCCCGATCAAGGGCACCACCCCCCGGCACGCCGATCCTGCGGCCGATCGAGACGCCGCGGCGCGGCTGACCAGCGACCCGAAGTTCCGCGGCGAGAACCTGATGATCGTCGACTTGCTGCGCAACGACATGTCAATGGTCTGCGAGGTCGGCTCGGTGGAGGTGACCGACCTGATGCACGTCGAGTCCTATCCGAACGTCCACCAGCTCGTCACGACCATCCGCGGCCGGTTGCGCCCGGACGTGACGAGCGTCGAAGCCGTACGCGTCCTCTTCCCGGGCGGGTCGATGACCGGTGCTCCGAAGCTGCGGACGATGCAGATCATCGCCGACGTCGAGACGAGCGCGAGAGGCCCGTACGCCGGTGCCCTGGGTTGGCTCGGCGATGACGGCCGCGCTGACCTCGGCATCGTCATTCGCACGCTGGTACATCGCGACGGGACCTACACCTTCGGCACCGGTGGTGGGATCACGGTGCGGTCGGAGTGCGACGAGGAGTACGCCGAGACCCAGTGGAAGGCCAGCGCGCTGCTCACCGCCATCGGCGAGGTCCCGGCTGACTGACGTGGTGCCGTGACCGACCCGCGCGGCGTTGGCGTGACGTGACGTGACCGTCTTCCGACATTCGTCGGGAGACGTCGGCCGGTCGGGGCTGGGGTGACCGTTGTCCGACACTCGTCGGGAGACGTCGGCCGGTCGGGGTGCTGGGGTGACCGTTGTCCGACACTCGTCGGCAGACGTCGACACTCGTGAGCAGGGCGGGTGCTGGGGTGACCGTTGTCCGGCACTCGTCGGCAGACGTCGGCCGGTCGGGGTGCTGGGGTGACCGTTGTCCGACACTCGTCGGCAGACGTCGGCCGGTCGGGGTGCTGGGGTGACCGTTGTCCGACACTCGTCTGCAGAGGTCTGCGGGTCGGGTGCTTGGGGTGACCGTTGTCCGACACTCGTCGGCAGAGGTCTGCGGGTCGGGCCTTGGGGTGACCGTTGTCCGACACTCGTCGGCAGAGGTCTGCGGGTCGGGCCTTGGGGTGACCGTTGTCCGACACTCGTCGGCAGACGTCCGGCCCAGCTGCCGCGTGCTCGTCGCCGCGCGTGGCCCATAGGAAAGGCCGGACCTCCCAGCCAGGTGAGGTCCGGCCCTTCCGGTTCAGGGGCTATGACGCGTCGGATCCCAGCGTCACGCTGACGGTGCGGGTGTCTCCGGTGACGATGCCCTTGGAGGTGGAGCTCGCCACGGTCAGGGTGACCTTGTCGCCGGGCCGGTAGGAACGAACGGTGGCGACCAGCGAGTCGGAGTTGTCGATCCGCTCACCGTCGACCTTCGTGATCACGTCCCCCTTCGCCAGGCCGGCGTCGGAGGCTGCGGTCCCGGCCTCGACCTGGCCGACCAGAGCACCTGCGGGAAGTCCCACGGAGTCGGTGGCGTCCCCGACCGAGACGCCGATCCGCGCGTGCGTCGGCGTCTGACCGGCGCGAAGCTCCTGCACGATCGGGATGGCATCGTTGATCGGGATGGCGAAGCCGAGCCCGATGGAGCCGCTCTGGCCGCCGGTGCTGGCGGTGGACTTGATCGCGGAGTCGATGCCGACCACGTTGCCGTTCAGGTCGATCAGCGGACCACCTGAGTTGCCGGGGTTGATCGCCGCGTCGGTCTGGATCGCCGGGAAGATCGTGGTGGGGTCGTTGGCGGCGTCGCCCTGCGTCGTCACGGGCCGGTTCAGCGCCGAGACGATCCCCGTGGTCACCGTGCTCTCGAGACCGAACGGCGCCCCCACGGCAACCACCTGCTGACCCACCTCGAGGTGGTCGGAGTTCCCGAGAGTCGCAGGCGTCAGGGCAGTCTGGCCATCAGCCTGGATGACAGCGAGGTCGGTCAGCGGGTCCCGGCCGAGAATCGTCGCCTTCGCTGTGCTTCCGTCGTTGAAGCTCACGGCCAGCTTGCCGCCGTTCGCAGCGAGCTCCACGACATGGTTGTTGGTCAGGATCTCGCCGTCTCGGGTCAGCACGATCCCCGAGCCCGAGCCACTGGCCTGCGCTCCACTCGCGTAGATCTTGACGACCGAGGGCAACGCCTTCGCGGCTGCGCCCTCCGTACCGCCGATGGGGACGCCGCTGTCGGAGGTGGGATCGACGGTGAGGGCGCCTGACGAGCTGGCCGCCGGTGTGGAGGCGCCGTCATCGTTCATCACCGCGGCGCCACCGAACCCGGCCGCTCCGCCGGCGAGCGCTCCGACGAGCAGAGCTGCCCCGACGACACGCCCCCCCTTCCTCGGCCGCGCTGCAAGGGGATTCAGCGCAGGACCAGGTGGGTAGGAAGAGGGGTACGTGCCGTCGGTCATGCCTCTACGATGCGTCGACACGCTGAAAGTCGGCTGAGACGGTACCGAGAGGTTTCTGTGAGTCAGTCCGGGATCGTGCCGGCATCCTTCGCGGGCTCGCTCGGGTCGTGCTGGTTCTCCACGATCTCCTGAGGCTGGCCGGGGATCCACAGCGTGAACTCTGCGCCGGTCGGCTCCCGGTTCGAGACCGTGACCTGGCCGCCGTGCCGTTGTGTCGCCTGCTGCACGATCGAGAGCCCGAGGCCTGATCCGGGGAGCGTCCGCGCGGTGTCGGCTCGGTAGAACCGCTCGAACACCATGGGCAGGTCGCGGTCGGCCACTCCCGGACCTTCGTCCTGCACGGTGAGCTGTCCGTCTGCCAGGCGTACCGTCACGGTGCCGTCGGCCGGGCCGTACTTGGCTGCGTTGTCGAGCAGGTTGGTCACAGCGCGCTCGAGGATCGCGGCTTCCCCCACGACCCACCACGAGGCGGTCTGGACATCGAAGGTGACGTCGGGGGCGCGGCGGCGCACCCGTTCGACCGCGCGCGCCACGATGTCGGCCAGGTCCATCGGTTCAGGACGCGGCGCCACCGGCTCTTCGCGGGCCAGCTCGACCAGGTCGCCGACCAGGGTCGAGAGCTCCTCCACCTGGGCCGTCACGTCCACGAAGATCTCGTCGCGCTCCTCGGTGGACATCCCGCCGCGCCGGTCGGCCAGGGCGAGCAGCTCGAGATTGGTCCGCAGACTGGTGAGAGGGGTACGCAGCTCGTGTCCGGCGTCGATCACCAGCCGCCGTTGACGCTCCTGGGACGCTGACAGCGCAGCCAGCATCTTGTTGAACGACGTCGCCAGGCTGGCGAGCTCGTCCTTCCCGGTGACCTTGATCGGATGGAGCTCTTCTGTTCTCGCGATGTGGTCGGCGGCCGCGCTCAGCCGGCGTACGGGGCGCAGGGACGAACGCGCCACCGCCAGGCCGATCGCTGCCGCGGCGACGATGCCGCCACCACCGACGAGCAGGAGGACCAGGCCCATCCGGTCCAGGGTGCGTTCGATCGGTTCGGTCGACTGCACGAACATCAAGGCCACACCGGGCCCGGCATTCACGGTCGCCACCCGCGAGTCCCGCCCGTTGCGGCTCACCGAGCGCAGCGCATGGTCGATCCGACCCACTGCGACGGCCTGCTCGTCGCTGCTGATGGGCTCGAGCCAGTCGTGGTTGGCCGGGAGCAGGGTGCCGTCGGCGTACAGGAGGTAGATGCGAAGGTCGGCGGCTCCGAGGAACTCGATCGGAAGCTTGTTCAGCGTGACTTCCGTGATCACCCCGCTGTCGACCGCCGCCTGGGCACGTTCGATGAGGGAGGCGTCCTGCCGGCTGAAGAGCTGGGAACGAAGCGTGAGGTACGCCGCGAGGGCGGCGATGGCCACGGCAAGGCCCACCGCAGCCGCGGCCAGGATCGAGATCCGTGCGGCCAGCGAGATCCCGCTCGCCGTGATGACCGGCGGGCGGGACGTTGTCGTCGAAGGGTCGCGCGGCCTCACGGAGGCGTCTCGCGCAAGACGTAGCCGACGCCTCGCACGGTGTGGAGCAGCCGGGGCTCACCCTCGGCCTCCGTCTTGCGACGGACGTAGCCGACATAGACCTCGAGCGAGTTCGCCGTGGTCGGGAAGTCGTAGCCCCAGACCTCCTCGAGGATGAACGCACGTTCGAGCACCCGCTTGGGTCGACGCATGAACAGCTCGAGCAGGTCCCACTCGGTCCTCGTCAAGGTGATGGACCGGCCTCCCCGGTCGACCTCGCGAGTGACGGGATTCATCGTCAGGTCGGCGTAGGTGAGGGGGCCTTCGTCGTCGGAATGACCCGCGCCGAGCGTCCGCCGCCGCAACATGGCACGCACCCTCGCCAGCAGTTCATCGAGGGCGAACGGCTTCGCGAGGTAGTCGTCGGCACCGGCGTCCAGACCGTCGACCCGGTCGTCGACGGAGTCCCGCGCAGTGAGGACCAGGATCGGGAGGTCGTTGCCGGCGGCACGCAGCGCCCGCGTCGTCTCGATGCCGTCGAGCCGCGGCATCATGACGTCGACGATCAGCGCGTCGGGGGCGAGTCCGTTGATGCGTGCCAGTGCCTCGACCCCGTCGTTGGCGAGCGCGACTTCGTAGCCGTTGAACTCCAACGAGCGCCGTAACGAGTCGCGTACGGCGCGGTCGTCGTCCACCACGAGGATGCGCATGGGCTCAACCCTGCCACTGACGACTGAGATCGTGCTGAGAGCTCACGGCTGTTCTGACCCCGCGGAGCCATCGAGCAGCGATCGGGCGGCGGCGCCGGCACGCGAGCCGTAGGACCCTCCGAACATGACGGCGTGCACGAGCAGCGGATGGAGCTGGTGCAGCGGAAGGCGCTGCCGCCACCCGCCGGCCAGCGGATGTGCCTCGTCGTACGCCTCGAGCAGGCGAGACAGGTGGGGCGCGCCGAACAGGGCGAGCATCGCCAGGTCGGTCTCGCGGTGCCCGCCATGCGCGGCAGGGTCGACGACGTACCCGAGACCGTCGGCGCTCCAGACGACGTTCCCGGACCACAGGTCACCGTGGATGCGGCTGGGCGGCTCGGGCGGGCCGGCGAAGTCCACGATCTTGTCCATCACGGTCTCGATGACCTCGGCGTCCTCGGCGCTCACGTGGCCGCGGTCGCGGGCTGCCTTGAGATAGGGAAGCACCCGGCGGGTCGGCCAGAACTCCGCCCAGGTGTCGGTCGGGTTGTTGGTGAGCGGGACGATTCCGAGGTAGCCGTCGCGCCCGGAACCGAACTGCGCCGGGCCGGCCGCGTGGGTCTGCACCAGCCTCCGGGCGAAGTCCTCCACACCGTCGAGACTGGGCCGACCCGGCTCGATCCACGACAGGATCAGGCAGTCCTCGCTGGTGCCGAGCACGTCCGGGACCGGGACGCCCCCTGCTTCAGCGAGCCAGGCGAGCCCGGCTGCCTCGATCTCGAAGAAGCCGTCCGGCGCGTGCGGTCGAGTCTTGACGAAGGCGCTACGACCGTCGCTCAGTCGTAGTCGGGTGGCCGTGCAGATGTCGCCGCCGGCCACCGGCGTCGTGGAGACGACCGACGTACCGAGCAGGGCTTCCGCCCGCCCCGCGATCGTGCTCATCCGTGCCATGCACCGAAACCTACGCGCTGGCCGACCGCCTGACCACCGAGACCGTCAGCCGCCCGCGTCGTGGCGCTCGCCCGGACCGCCGCGCCGCCAGCGCGCTGACCAAGGCGTCGCAGGTCCGCTCGACGATGGCCAGCACGGTTTCGAATGTGTCAGGTCCGCCGTACCAGGGGTCGGGGACGTCCAGGGACTCCTCGACGACCGGGTCGAAGTCTCGGAACATCAGGATCCGAGCCGAGTCGTCGTCGGTCGGTGCAAGGGACTGCAGGTCCGTGAGGTTGACGTGATCCATGGCCATCACCAGATCGTGCTGCTCGAACCAGGACGCATCGATCTGGGCGGCCCGGTGCCGCGTCGGGTCGTAGCCGTGAGCCGCCAGGATGGCCGCCGCTCGGCGATCCATCGGCTCACCGATGTGCCAGTCGCCCGTGCCGGCCGAGTGGACTTCCACGTCGCGGCCGAGCCGTGCCTGGTCGAGCTTGCCCACGAGGACCGCCTCAGCGGTGGGTGAGCGACAGATGTTGCCCAGACAGACGAGGGCGATCCGGTATGGCCGCCCGAGGTGGCCATCGTCGCGTGGCTCGGGAAGTCGCGCGAGGGGTGGGGCGGTCATCGCCAGGAGCGGCGGTCAGGCTCCGGCAAGACCTGGCCGACGATCCAGCTGACGATCGAGATCACGATCGCGCCGAAGACCGCTGTCCAGAAGCCTCGGACGTGGAATCCGAGGTCGAGCTGGTCGGAGATCCAGCTCGTCAGCAACAGCATCAGCGCGTTGACGATGAAGAACATCAGCCCGAGCGTGAGCAGGTAGAGCGGCAGCGACAAGAACGCGACGACCGGCCTGACGAACTCGTTCACGACACCGAAGAGCAGGGCCACCACGACCAGGGTGATGACCCGGTCACGATCGTCTGCTCCGGTGATGCGGATGCCCTTGAACAGCCACGCCGCGACGGCCAGCGCGCAGGCGTTGGTGACGATCCGGATCAACCAGGTCTTCATGAGGACATGCTTTCACGCCTCATCGGGCTGCCCCGTGCCCGGTGGCGTCGAGCAGGGAGCGCTCGGCCGCACCGAGATGCCGGTCGAGATCGGCGATGGCGGCCTCGATCTGTCCGCTCTCGAGGAGCTCGACGAGGTGGGTGTGCTCAGCGACCTGCTGCCGCAGGTTCGCCCGGGTCCGGTCCAGATGTGCCAGACCCAGCCGGATCTCGGAACTCAGCGCGTCGCTGGCCGCCAGCAGCCGTTCGCTGCCCGTCAGACCGACGAGGGCTCGGTGGATGCGCAGGTGCGCCTCCGTCATCGGTCCCGGGTCGTCCGGAGCGCCGGCCGATCCGGCCAGTGCGGTGTACGCCCCCAGGGCGTCGCGCAGCGCCGAGCGGTGGTCCTCGTCGGCCTCCGGCCAGCGGCGTACGCCGGCGGACTCCAACGCCGCCCGAGCGCGGCTGACGTCACGTACGTCGTCCGCGCTGAGTTCCTTGACCGCCACGCCACGGTTGGGCACCCGGACAGCGACTCCTTCGGCGACCAGGATGCCGAGAGCCTCGCGGATGGTGCTGCGTCCGACGCCCATCGCCTCGGACAGTGCGACCTCACGCAGCGGCGTCCCGGGTTCGAGCTGACCTGCGAACAACGCGCGGCGGATCTCCTCGGCTGCACGGTCCACCGTCGAGGAGTGCTCGAGCTCGAGCTGAAGGTCGTCGTACATGTCCTCCGAACCCTATCGAGGGGGGAGCCCACCGGCAGCCCGGGTTTGACGGCGGTGGAGGGAGCCCGGTTAGACTCATTGTCAGATTGTCTGACAATCAGACCAAGCCTGGGACTCTTGACGCGGCAGCGAGGAGTCCCTCCACGTCGAGAGGGTGAATCCGTTGACCATGCAGATGCAGGAACCGACCGTGTCGCGAGTCTGGGCCGACCAGCCGACGGCCGCCCCCGCTGCGGTGGACGCGGCCTCGGTGCTGCCCTGGGGGCGGCACTACGCCATGGTCCGCCCGGACCACTTCCGGGTGGATTACCGGATCAACCCGTACATGGACCTGTCGCGTCAGCCTGACCCGGTGCGGACGACTGAGCAGTGGCAGGGCCTGGTCGCCGCGATCGAGTCGGCCGGCGGTCGCGTCGACGTGCTGCCGCAGCGAGCCGACTCACCCGACATGGTCTACGCGATGAACCTCGGCCTGGCACTGGACACGGGCACGCGCCGTGTCGCGATGTCGCACATGCGCTACGCCGAGCGGCGACGCGAGGCGGACTCGGCCGGCCCGTGGTTCGAAGACTCCGGGTTCCAACCCTCGTACCTGGGTCGCGGCGGTGTCGGCGCGAACTTCGAGGCCGGTGACGCCTTCCCGTACGCCGGTCGGTTGGTCGTCGGCTACGGTCCGCGTACCGAGGAGCTCGCCCTCAAGCACCTCGCGTCCGACTTCGACGTCCACGTCCAGGGGGTCCAGATCACGCACCCGGGCATGTACCACCTCGACCTTGCCTTCTGTCCCCTCGACGACCGGCGGGCCCTGGTCTGCCCGAGCGCGTTCGATCCGGCGAGTGCTGACGCGTTGTTGGCGCTGGTGCCTGAGCCGATCGTGCTGGACGAGGCGGATGCGTTGACCTTCTGCGCCAACTCCGTCGTGCTGGGTCGGACCATCCTGATGCCAGCCTGCCCGCCGCGCGTGCGTGACGAGCTCGAAGCGGCTGGGTTCCGGGTCGTGCTCGTGGACGTGTCGGAGTTCCACAAGGGCGGCGGCTCGATCCGCTGTCTGACGAACCCGCTCGACATCGTGGTCGGCCGCGACCTGGAACGCGTCGACGGGGGAGCCGTGCACCTCTCGCTCTGACTGGCCGGGCCGGGGTGGGCGCGTACTAGGGTTGCCGGAATGTCGACCTGGACCACGCCCGAGCGACCCGAGCCGCCGACCAACCCGGTCGACGAGCGGGCGGCACTCGACGACCGCCTCGACTACCAGCGCACGACCTTGTTGCTGAAGTGCGGCGGGCTGACGCCGGAGCAACTGGCGCTGCGGTCGGTCCCGCCGTCGACGCTCTCGCTGCTCGGCCTGGTTCGGCACCTGTCTGGGGTCGAGGCCTGGTTCCATGCGTACGACGGACAACCGGACCACCGGTATTTCTGGGACTACGTGCCGGGCTCGACGGAGGGCGGCGACGAGGTCGACATCTCGCGTGCCGCCGACGACCTGGCCAGCTATGAAGCGAGTGTCGCTCGGTCGCGGGAGGCGGTGGCCGGGCGCAGCCTCGACGAAGCCTGCCCCGGCGAGGACTACACGCTGCGGTGGATCTACCTGCACATGATCGAGGAGTACGCGCGCCACAATGGCCACGCGGACTTCCTCCGCGAACGCATCGACGGCGCCACGGGCGAGTAGCCTGCTGCGATCACGGCCCCGGTGAGTCAGTTCATCAGCGGTGTCGCCTCGGCCTGATCGGGATCGACCGGATCCGGTTGCCGGCGCGCGGTCTGGGCGAGGCCGATGCCCACGAGCACGGTGACCACTCCGACCAGCTGGACTGCCGTGAGGTCCTCACGGAACCAGCGCCAGCCCAGCACGGTGGCGCCGACCGGTTCGATCATCCCGATCAGGCCGACCTCGGTCGCGCTCAGGTGACGCAGCGCGCTGAGCTCGGCGAGGAACGGCGCCACCGTGCCGAGCACCACGAGCCAGGCGACGAGCACCCACAGGTCGGCCTGGTGGCCGGACAGCCGGCCGCCGAGGGACACGGGGTCACCGAGGTTGGAGTCGCGGAGCCCGGTCACCGGCGCCAGCGCGTTCCAGAACACGGTGGCCACGATGAAGGCGGCCGTCAGCACCGAGAGCGGCGACCGATGGGTGACCGAGTGCTCGCCGAGGAGGAAGTACGCCGCCAACGACAATGCGGCCCCCAGCCCGGCCGCCACGCCGAGCGTGTCGAGCACCAGCCCGGACCAGACCTGGGTGACGAGGGCGAGACCGCCCAGCGAGCAGGCCAGGCCGAGCCACAGCCGGGCGCGCACCTGCTCGCCGTACCCGAAGCGGGCGAACAGCGCGACCAGCACCGGCGCGGTGAACTCCAGCAGCAAGGCGATCCCGACCGGCAGCCGGTCGATCGCGACGAAGTAGAGCCACTGCACCAGCGCAACGCCGGTGATGCCGAACGCCACCGTGGTCAGCGCCTCGGACCGGCTCGCCGGCATCAGCGTGCGGAGCTCACCGCGTCCGGCCACCACGAGCAGCAGGACGATCGCAGTTCCCGTGCAGCGGACGGTCGTGAGGGTGGTCGACTCGACTCCGGCTGACTGGATGACCCGTGAGACGCCGGCGTTGACGACGAACAACGACGCCCCCACCATCACGAGTCCGACGCCGCGCAGAGGCTGGCGTCGAGTCGGCATGCAGGGAGCCTACGCAGCCTCGGCAGGCCCGGTTAGGGTGCTCGGCATGACGACTCCGCGGTTCCGTCCGGCGCTCGACACCATTCCGGCGTACAAGGCAGGCAAGCCACCGGCCGCAGGCGAGCGGACGTCATACAAGCTGTCCAGCAACGAGAACCCCTACCCCCCGCTTCCGGGTGTGGTCGAGCAGGCGGTGGCGGCCGCGGAGCAGATGAACCGCTACCCCGACATGGGGGTCGGCGCGCTGCACAGCGCTCTGGCCGCGAAGTACGACGTGGCCGTCGAGCAGATCGCCTCGGGGGCGGGGTCGGTGGCGGTGTTCTACCACCTCCTCCAGGCCAGCTGCACCGAAGGCGACGAGGTGGTCTACGCGTGGCGGTCGTTCGAGGCCTATCCGATCGCCGTCGGGCTGACCGGTGCGACGAACGTCCAGGTGCCGCTCGACGCCAACGCCCGGCACGACCTTCCGGCGATGGCGGCGGCGATCACCGACCGGACCAAGGTCGTCGTGGTCTGTACGCCGAACAACCCGACCGGTCCGTCGGTGCGTCGTGACGAGCTCGAGACCTTCCTCGCCGCCGTGCCCGAGCAGGTGCTCGTCGTCATCGATGAGGCGTACCGCGAGTTCGTGACCGACCCGGAGACGCCCGACGCGATCGAGCTCGCGCGGGGGCGGGACAACGTCGTCGTGCTCCGCACCTTCAGCAAGGCCTACGGGATGGCGGGACTGCGACTGGGCTACGCCGTCGGGCCGGCCCCGGTGGCCGAGGCCATCCGCAAGTGCGCCCTGCCCTTCGGGGTCTCGTCGATCGCCCAGGCCGCGGCGCTGGCGTCACTGGACAGCGAAGCCGCCCTGCTGGAACGGGTGGCGGCGCTGGTCGCCGAGCGGTCCCGGGTCGCCGACACGCTCACGTCCCAGGGCTGGGACCTGCCCGAGGCACAGGGCAATTTCGTCTGGTTCGCGCTGGGAGAAGAGACGATGGCGTTCGGCAAGGCGTGTGACGAGGCGGGGATCAGCGTCCGCCCGTTCGCAGGCGAAGGGGCCAGAGTGACCATCGGGGAGACCGAGGCGAATGACCTGCTGCTCGAGGTCGCCGGGACGTGGATCGCTGCCCGCGGGTGACCGACCGGCAGGGTGTACGGGCGGCCCGCCGGCGGGCTGTGGCCGGCTAAACGGGTTGGCGTGACGTCAGAGGCATCGTCTAAACTGGTGCTTACAACCCGCCGCCCTCTCCGTAGGTGTCTGGCGGCCACATGCGGCCCGACGAACCTGTCCTTCGCTGCTGTCGGACCGTCGAGGGATGCTGGTGGGCGCAGCCATCGACCGACAGGGGGACAACGCCACTGATGACCGCAGCCTCGACGACCGCACCCGCCTCTTCGTCACCGCCTCGACAGGGCGGTGCTCGCTCGTTGTGGCGTCTTCGGTCGTACGTGCGGCCCTACTACCGCGCGCTGGGCGTCATGGGCAGCACCGCCGTCATCGGTGTCTTCGTCTCGATGGCGATCCCGCTGGTCACGAAGGGCCTCATCGACGGGCCGATCAGCGACGGCAGCATGTCCGGCATCTGGCCGCTCGGGCTCCTCGGCCTGGGACTGGGCATCACCGAAGCCGCCCTGATCCTGATCCGGCGCTGGGTCCAGGCCAGTGCGGTGCTCGGGTTCGAGACCGCCGTGCGCAACGACCTCTACCGGCACATGCAGGCGCTCCCGATGGAGTTCCACAGCCGATGGCAGAGCGGTCAGCTGCTCTCGCGGGTCACGACCGACCTGAGCGCGATTCGTCGCTTCATGGGGTTTGGCCTGCTCTTCTTGATCATCAACATCCTCCAGCTCACGGTGGTGACCGCGCTGCTGCTTCACCTGTACTGGCCGCTCGGGGTGGTCGTGGCGATCTCCGCCGTGCCGATCATCGCGCTGAGCAAGCGGTTCGAGGAGAAGTACGTCGTCGTGTCCCGTGCGGTTCAGGACCAGCAGGGCGACGTCGCCACCTCGGTCGAGGAGGCCGCCGTCGGGTTCCGCGTCATCAAGTCCTTCGGCCGCCGCCGCTACATCGAGGGACAGTTCCGTGGCCGCGCGCAGATCCTCTACGACACCTCGATCGAGAAGGTCAGGTTGTCGTCGAAGTTCTGGACCTTCCTCGAGATCATCCCCAACATCAGCCTCGTGATCGTTCTCCTCCTCGGCGCGCTGGCTGTCGGCCGCGACGCGGTCACGCTCGGCACGCTGATCGCGTTCATCACGCTGATGCTGTCGCTGATCTGGCCGATCGAGGCGCTCGGCTTCATCCTGGCGATGGCGCAGGAAGCGATGACCGCCGCTGACCGGGTCAACGAGATCTTCGACACCAAGTCCTCGATCACCGGAGGCGAGCACGAGATCGAGCAGCCGCGCGGTCACCTGAGATTCGAGGCTGTCAGTTTCCACTTCCCTGACTCCGACCAAGACGTGCTGCACGACGTCGACCTCGACATCGCACCGGGTGAGACGCTCGCGATCGTCGGCGCCACGGGGTCGGGCAAGACGGCCCTGACGGGACTCGTACCGCGGCTCTACGACGTCACCGCCGGACGCATCACGGTCGACGGAGTCGACATCCGGGAGCTGACGATGCCGTCGTTGCGCACCATCGTGGCGACCGCCTTCGAGGAGCCGACGCTGTTCTCGATGAGCGCGCGCGAGAACGTCGCGCTCGGTCGTCCCGACGCCAGCGAGGCGGACATTCGTGATGCCATCGAGACCGCCCAGGCGGGCTTCGTCTACGACCTGCCCTGGGGACTCGACACTCGCATCGGGGAGCAGGGCATGTCGCTGTCCGGTGGGCAGCGCCAGCGCCTGGCGCTTGCCCGGGCGGTGCTGGCTCGGCCGCGCATCCTGGTGCTCGACGACACGTTGTCGGCCCTCGACGTGCATACGGAGGCCTTGGTCGAGCGGGCCCTGCGCCATGTCCTTGCCGAGGCGACCGGCATCGTCGTCGCGCACCGTGCGTCCACCGTGATGCTCGCTGACAAGGTGGCGCTCCTGCAGGGCGGGACCATCACCCACGTCGGCAGCCACGAGGAACTGCTGGCCACCGTCCCGGCGTACCACGACCTGCTGGCCGGTGACAGCGACACCGACGACGATCTCACTGCGGTGCCGGAGGAGGCGGTGGCGCGATGACGACGACCGACGACACCTCGAGCGACGCCACGCCGCCGATCAACGACGACGCCGAACAGGCCGACTTCACCCGGGACAACGCGGCCTTGACCGCCGACTGGCGGGGAGTCGCCACCGAGCACGAGGACGACACCCCCGGAAAGGTCTCGCTGAGACTCCAGGAACGGTCGCGTCGGCTGCTCAAGCAGCTGCTGCGTCCGCACCGCAAGCTGCTCGGCCTCCTCATCGTCGCCGTGCTCATCGAGAACGCCGCGCGGCTGTCTGTGCCCTACCTCGTCAAGGAGGGCATCGACCGCGGAATCCCGCCGATCCTGGCGAGCAACGACAAGACCACCCTCGAAGTCATCGTCGCGATCCTGCTGATGGCGGTGGTCATCCAGGCGATCACCCGGGTCACGTTCCTCCTGCTGGCCGGCCGGCTCGGTCAGGAGGTGCTGTTCACGCTGCGTCGGCGGGTGTTCTCGCACTTCCAGAAGCTGTCGCCGGCCTTCCACGACGACTACACCTCCGGACGGGTGATCTCCCGCCAGACCTCCGACATCGATGCCATCTACGAGCTGCTCGAGACCGGCTTCGACGGACTGATCACCGCCGTGCTCACGTTGATCGGCACCGCGGTCCTGCTGCTCGTGCTCGACGTCAAGCTGGGACTCGTGGCGCTGCTCTGCTTCCCGTTCTTGCTGCTGCTGACCAACTGGTTCCGCCGCGAGTCCGCCAAGGCCTATCGGCGTACCCGCGAGACGGTCGCGGTCGTGATCGTGCACTTCGTGGAGACGATCCAGGGCATGCGTGCTGTGCAGGCGTTCCGCCGCGAGGACCGCAACCAGGAGATCTTCGACGCGGTCAACGACGACTACCGGCTCGCCAACCAGCGTGCCTTCCGGCTGGTCGGCCTGTTCATGCCGGGCATCAAGCTGATCGGCAACATCACGATCGCGATCGTGCTCATCTACGGTGCCCGGCTGGCCGTCGAGGGCGAGGTCACCCCCGGCGTGCTGGCGGCCTTCCTGCTCTACCTGCGTCAGTTCTTCGAGCCGATGCAGGAGATCTCGCAGTTCTACAACACGTTCCAGTCGGCATCGGCGGCGCTGGAGAAGCTGTCCGGTGTGCTCGAGGAAGAACCGTCGGTGCCCGAGCCGCGGCAGCCGGTGGCATTGCCGGACGCCCATGGTGCGCTGCGGTTCGATCACGTGTCGTTCGAGTACGTCGAGGACCGTCCGGTCCTGCCGGACCTGGACCTCGAGGTGCCGGCCGGTATGACCTTGGCCCTGGTCGGGACCACCGGTGCCGGCAAGACGACGCTGGCCAAGCTGGTGTCGCGGTTCTATGACCCCACCGGTGGCAGGATCCTGATCGACGGTGTCGACCTGCGCGACGTGACCGAGGACGACCTGCGTCAGGCCGTCGTGATGGTGACGCAGGAGAACTTCCTCTTCAACGGGACGGTCGCTGACAACATCAGGTTCGGCAAGCCCGAGGCGACGATGGACGAAGTGGTGGCGGCCGCGAAGGCGATCGGCGCGCACGACTTCATCATCGGGCTGCCGCAGGGTTATCAGACCGACGTGGCCAACCGAGGTGGTCGGCTCTCGGCGGGCCAGCGGCAGCTGGTCGCGTTCGCCCGGGCCTTCCTCGCCGACCCGGCGGTGCTGATCCTCGACGAGGCCACCTCGAGCCTGGACGTCCCGTCCGAGCGGTTGGTGCAGCGTGCGCTCCGCACGATCTTGGCCGAACGGACGGCGATCATCATCGCCCACCGGTTGTCGACGGTCGAGATCGCTGACCGGGTCCTGGTGATGGAGCACGGGCAGATCGTCGAGGACGGGGCTCCGGCGGACCTGATCGCCGGGGGCGAGGGGCGCTTCTCCGACCTCCACGACGCCTGGGTCGCCTCACTGGCCTAGCTAGATTCTGTGCGGCGTGGCGTAGGTCGGGCTCTCGCGCCTTCGCTTCGCTCGTGGACGGCGCGCGAGTCCCGCCCTCCGGCCCCACCGTGCTCATACGGGTGGCCAACGTGGCGAGCTGTCTTCGTGGATGCCGTCGTGAGCGCGGGAGTGCCGGGTTTCCGCCGTCCGCGCTGCACCGGGTAGGTCCCGCCTACTGGGAGGTTCTGCAGGTCAGCCGGACCCACAGACCTGCACATCCTCCCGATCGAGGTGGCGCACCGAGCCGTCAATCGGCCCCGCTGGCTTGTTGCCCCGACGAGGAGCATCATCGGCAAATGACCCAGACCAGGCGAGACGTCGACAGGCTACGGCAGCTTCTCGGTGGGTACCGGGTGAGCCAGGCGATCCATGTGGCCGCCCTGCTCGGGATCGCTGATGTGTTGGACGGACAGCCCCTCGACGAGGTGGAGCTCGCGAAGGCCACCGACGCCGACAGTGCCGCGCTCGGCCGGATCATGCGCGCACTGTCCGCCGTTGGCGTCTTCACCGAGGACGACGACGGCCGCTTTGCGAACAACGAGCTGAGCCTCGGCCTTGTCACCGACACGCCCGGATCAGTCCGCGCGCACGCCATCTTCGTGGGTTCGGAGTATCACTGGAACACCTGGAGCAGTCTCATTCACAGCGCCCGAACGGGCGCGGGCGCTTTCGAGATGCTTCACGGGACGGACGAGTGGACCTACCGCGCCGGGCGACCACAGGAAAGCGCGGTGTTCGATGCCGCGATGAAATCCATCACCGAGGGCCTGGTCGAAGCGGTGGCGGCGAGCTACGACTTCGATCAGGTGGAGACCGTCGTCGATGTCGGAGGCGGAAACGGCACGCTGCTGATCGGCCTCCTGTCCGCGCAGCCCCACTTGTCGGGAACCGTGTTCGACCTCCCGCACGTGATCGACGGCGCCCGCGACGCGATCGGAGCCTCGCCCGTGCAGCACCGGCTCCGGGTGGCCGCGGGCAGCATGTTCGACCAGGTGCCGCCCGGCGCCGACTGCTACCTGCTGAAGTCGGTGGTCCACGACTGGGACGACGAGCAGGCCGTGGCGATCTTGGCGAAGTGCCGCGACGCGATGACGGACCGATCGGTGCTGCTCATGGTCGAGCGCCTCCTCGAAGGGCCCAACCGGGGTGCGGAGGCCAAGCTGATGGATCTGACCATGCTCGTGATGCTGGGTGGGCGCGAACGCACCGAGGACGGGTACGCCCAGCTCTGCCGCCGCGCCGGCCTGCGCCTGAACAAGACACTGCCGGTCCAGGACGCCTGGTGCGTGCTCGAGGCGGTCAGGTCGTAACGACGGGTGCGCCGGCTGTCCGGCCCGGAAACAACCACAAGCCCCAGAGAAGGAACCACAACTGACGGCTCAACGATCAGGGGCGGGGCTTGCGCTCGGACGAGACGACGATCGCGACGGCGACCACCACGATGACACCACCGACCAGGATGGCCGGCGTCACGGCTTCGGACAGGATCAGCCAGCCGAGGAACACCGCGACGACCGGGTTGACGTACGCGTACGTGGCTACCAGCGAGATCGGCGCGACCGACAGCACCCAGACGTATGCCGTGAACGCCACGACGGAGCCGAACGTCACCAGGTAGCTCCACGCCAGCCAGGCGTCCAACGGCGCCGACGTCGGCACGACGTGCTCACCGCGGATCAGGGCTCCCAGGAAGAGAAAGGCCGAGCCCGTGAGCATCTCGTACACCGTCGTCACGAACGGATTGCGCGGCAGGGTGAGGCGCGGCGTCGACCACGAGCCGAACGACCAGCACAACGTGGCCACCACGATGATCAGGCAGGCGCCCCAGGCCACGTCGCCGCCAAGACCGGTCGACGTGACGAGACCGACCAGCCCACCGAAGCCGAGCAGCACGCCGACCGTGGTCCAGGCGCGCGGTCGGTCACCGCTCACGGCCCGGTAGACGATGATCCACAACGGGATCGCCGCCACGATCAGCGCAGCCAGGCCGGACGGTGCGCCGTTCTGCTCACCGACACTCACGAGCCCGTTGCCGAGGGTCGGCAGCAGCAGGCCGAGCAGGGCAGAGCCGAGCAGCTCGTGGCGGTTGATCCGGAGCACGCCGAGACCCTTGCGCGCGGCCAGGAGGCCGGCCAGGAGCAGGCCGGCCACGCCGTAGCGCCAGGAGGCTGACGACATCGCCGGGAGGTCGGTGACCGTGATGCGGATGGCGAGGTACGTGGAGCCCCAGACGACGTACACGATGCCGAGCGCGACCGCGACCAGCAGGGGCGACGCGGGCGTGATCGTCGACGGTGCGACCGGACGTTGGGTCACGAGTGTTTGAGGTGTTTGGTCCTGTCGCACCCTTCGAGAGTACGGCCTGGACACGGCCTCCGTCGCGCGGATTTCGGACAGCGTGGCGGGATTTCCCGCCACTGTCAGGTCGGGGCCACTGCGGGTCACTGCGTGCCAGGCGAGTCGAGGCTGGCTCGCATCGTGGGCTCAGGTCTGACGGCGACTGCACGCCTGGGCTGATTAGGTGTCACGCCGACACCCTCGGTATCGTCAGGGGTGGTTGTGGTCGCTGTCACAGCGCCGTACGGACGCCCTCTCGGCCGAGCGGGACTCCCCGAGACGGACGACGCGGTCCGACCGAGGCCGCTGACCCGCCGCACCACCCCGCGGCGCCGGCAGCCAGGCTGTGTTTTCTGCGACGACCTGACGGTGCCGGCGATCCCGGGACACCGACGACACAAGGGAGTGCGAGTGACCAACGACCGATTCGGTCCCGGCCTCGGGGAGGTCTTCGGACCTCAGCAAGAAGGTGGCGGACCCGAGCTGATCCAGCTGCTGACCCCCGAAGGTGAGCGCGTCGAGCACCCGGACTTCACGTTCGACCTCGACGACGAAGCGATCAAGGGCTTCTACCGCGACCTGGTGATGACCCGTCGCATCGACACCGAGGCCACGGCGCTGCAGCGGCAGGGTGAGCTCGGCATCTGGGCCAGCCTGCTCGGTCAGGAAGCCGCCCAGATCGGCTCCGGACGTGCCCTGCGCGATCAGGACTACGCGTTCCCCACCTACCGCGAGCACGGCGTCGCGTGGTGCCGCGGTATCGACCCGCTGCACCTGCTCGGCCTGTTCCGCGGCGTCGATCAGGGTGGCTGGGACCCGCTGGCCGACAAGTTCGCCCTCTACACGATCGTCATCGGGGCGCAGACCTTGCACGCCACCGGTTACGCCATGGGCATGCAGCGCGACGGTGCCGTCGGTACCGGCGACCCCGAGCGCGACGCGGCGGTCATCGCCTACTTCGGTGACGGTGCGACGAGCCAGGGTGACGTCAACGAGTCGTTCATCTGGGCGAGTGTCTTCAACGCCCCGGTCGTCTTCTTCTGCCAGAACAACCAGTGGGCCATCTCAGAGCCGATCGAGCGGCAGACCCGCATCCCGCTCTACCAGCGCGCGCTCGGCTTCGGCTTCCCTGGTCTGCGCGTCGACGGGAACGATGTGCTGGCCACGTACGCCGTCACGCAGGCGGCCCTGCAGCGCGCTCGCGAAGGCAGCGGCCCCACGTTCGTGGAGGCCTACACCTACCGGATGGGCGCCCACACCACCTCAGACGACCCGACGAAGTACCGGGTCAGCGAGGACCTCGAGCACTGGAAGCTCAAGGACCCGATCGAGCGGGTCAAGGCGTACCTGTCTCGCAACGGCGTGGTCGAGGACGACTACTACGCCGAGGTCGAGCACGAGGCCGACGAGCTGGCCGCGCACCTGCGCAAGGGCTGCCTCGAGCTGCCCGACCCGAACCCCCTGGACATCTTCGACCAGGTCTACGAAGAGATCACGCCCGAGCTGGAGGCCCAGAAGGCCACGTTCGCGGACTACCTGGCGTCGTTCGAGGGGGCCCACTGATGACTGCGATCACGCTCGGCAAGGGCGTCAACATGGGACTGCGGGCAGCCATGGAGGCTGACCCCAAGGTCATCATCATGGGCGAGGACGTCGGCAAGCTCGGCGGCGTCTTCCGGATCACCGACGGGCTGCAGAAGGACTTCGGCGAGGACCGGGTGATCGACACCCCGCTGGCGGAGTCCGGCATCCTCGGCACCGCGGTGGGTCTGGCCATGCGTGGCTACCGGCCCGTCTGCGAGATCCAGTTCGACGGGTTCGTCTACCCGGCGTACGACCAGATCGTCAGCCAGGTGGCGAAGCTGCACTTCCGCAGCCGTGGGCTGATCACGATGCCGATCGTGATCCGGATCCCGTTCGGCGGCGGCATCGGCGCCGTCGAGCACCACAGCGAGAGCCCCGAGGCGTACTTCGCGCACACCGCCGGCCTGAAGGTCGTCGCGTGCTCCAACCCCGTCGACGCCTACTGGATGATCCAGCAGGCCGTCGCCAGCGACGACCCGATCGTCTTCCTGGAGCCGAAGCGGCGCTACTGGGAGAAGGCCGAGCTCGACGAGTCCGCCGAGCCCGAGGGCTTGTTCTCCTCGCGGGTCGTCAAGGAAGGCACCGACCTCACCCTGCTCGCCTACGGTCCGATGGTGAAGACCTGCATCGAGGCCGCCACGGCTGCCCAGGAGGAGGGCAAGAGCGTCGAGGTGATCGACCTGCGCACACTGTCGCCTCTCGACATGGCACCGGTGCACGCCTCCGTCCGCAAGACCGGACGCGCCGTGGTCGTCCACGAGGCGCCGATCAACCTCGGTCTCGGCTCGGAGATCGCGGCGCGGATCACCGAGGAGTGCTTCTACTCGTTGGAGTCCCCGGTGCTGCGCGTCGGAGGCTTCGACACGCCGTACCCCCCGAGCCGGATCGAGGAGGAGTACCTGCCCGACCTCGACCGGGTGCTCGACTCCGTCGACCGCGCGCTGGCCTACTGACCTGAACGGACGCCTGCATGTCTGATGTGAAGATGTTCAAGCTCCCCGACGTGGGAGAGGGCCTCACCGAGGCCGAGATCGTCACCTGGAACGTCAAGGTCGGCGACACCGTCAAGGTCAACGACGTCATCGTCGAGATCGAGACCGCCAAGTCGCTGGTCGAGCTGCCGTGCCCGTACGCCGGCACGGTCACCGAGCTGCTGGCAGGCGAGGGCGACACCGTCAACGTGGGCTCGCCGATCATCGCGGTCGAGACCGGGGACGCGAGCGCTGCACCTGCGGCTGCGGCGCCTGCCTCGACCCCTGAGGTCGGCAGCGCGGCCGAAGACCTGGTGCCCTCGCCGAAGGATTCCGGTGCTGTTTCCTCGCCCACGGGCGACGAGGCGATCGAGCCCGGTCTGATCGGCGGCCCTGCGCCTGGCGGCCGCACCTCCGTGCTGGTCGGCTACGGTCCCCGCACGACCGAGGCCAAGCGGCGCCCCCGCAAGTCCGGGGCCACGCCGGTGGAGTCATCGCCGGCGGCAGCCCAGGTGGGAGTCCAGCACGCCTTCACCCCGCACGCCACACCCGCCCCGGACGTGGCCATCGAGGAGGCGTCGAACGCGGACGTCCCGGCCGCGTCGGTGGTGGCCCGGGCTGGTGGCACGGCCAACGGCACGGCCGGTGGTGCGGGCGCCGCGGTGCTCGCCAAGCCGCCGGTCCGCAAGCTGGCGAAGGACCTCGGAATCGACCTCGGCGACATCACCCCGACCGGTCCCAACGGCACGATCACACGCGACGACGTTCAGAGCCTGGCGTCGGGCGGCCAGTCCGCCCAGCCCGCTGCGGTGTCGGCACCGCGTCCGCAGCTCACCGGTGAGCGCGAGACCCGGGTGCCGGTCAAGGGCGTCCGCAAGATGACCGCGCAGGCGATGGTGTCGTCGGCGTTCACCGCTCCGCACGTCACCGAGTGGATCACCGTCGACGTGACCCGCACGATGAAGATGGTCCAGCGGCTGCGCGAGCACCGGGACTTCCGTGGCGTGAAGGTCTCGCCGTTGCTCATCGTGGCGCGCGCCGTGTGTGCCGCCATCCGGCGTACTCCCGAGGTGAACGCCACCTGGGACGATGCCGCCCAGGAGATCGTGCTCAAGCACTACGTCAACCTCGGCATCGCTGCTGCGACCCCGCGTGGCCTGATGGTGCCCAACATCAAGGATGCCGACCAGCTCGGTGGCGTCGAGCTGGCCGAGGCGCTTGGCGAGCTCACCACGACGGCGCGGGACGGCAAGACCCAGCCGGCCGAGATGAGCGGCGGCAGCTTCACGATCACCAACGTCGGCGTCTTCGGCGTCGACGCGGGCACGCCGATCATCAACCCCGGCGAGTCCGCCATCCTCTGCATGGGTGCGATCCGCAAGCAGCCCTGGGTGTTCAACGACCGGATCAAGCCGCGGTGGATCACCACGCTCGCGCTGTCGTTCGACCACCGGATCGTCGATGGCGAGCAGGGTTCGCGCTTCCTCGCCGATGTGGCGGCGGTGCTGGAGGACCCGGGCAACGCCCTGCTGTTCTGACCGCTTCGCGGAGCGTCAGGTGTCGGACTCCGGCGTGGTCTCTACGGCGTCGAGCCAGGCCGCCACGGCCGCGTTGTGCTCACCGAGCCGCGGCGGCGGGAGATGCGCCTCGCGTCCACCGGCGAACGGCAGGTCGTCGAAGCGCAGCGGCGGGCCGGGGAGCTCGATCCGTCCGGCGGTCGGGTGGTCGACCTCGATGACCAGCCCCTGCGACCGGGTCTGGTCCCAGGTGTAGACGTCGTCGACGGTGCGAACCTTGCCAGCAGGTATGCCGGCGTCCTCGAGCAGCCCGAGCCAGTGCTCGGATCCGTGACGCGCGAGAGCCCCATCGATCAGGGCACTGAGCTCATCGCGCCGGGCCACCCGCAACCGGTTGGTGGCGAACCGGTCGTCATCGGGGTCCAGCCCGATGAGCGGGGCGAACGACCGCCACAGCCCCTCGCTGCCGCAGGCCACCTGGATCGGGCTGGTCCGCGGTGTGGAAGAGGCCGTAGGGACAGATGGAAGGGTGCTGGTTGCCGATCGCGGTGGGAACCTCTCCCGCAATCGTCCAGCGGGTGCCCTGGTAGGCGTGCACCCCGACGATGGCAGCGAGCAGGCTGGTCCGAACATGGCGTCCGTGGCCGGTGCGCGCGCGCTCGTGCAGCGCGGCGACCACCCCGTACGCGCCGTACATCCCGGCGAGCAGGTCACCGATCGGGACTCCGACCTTCATCGGCTCCTCGGGACCATTGCCGGTGAGGCTCATCAGGCCTGCTTCGCCTTGCGCGATCTGGTCGTAGCCGGCGCGGCCGCCTTCCGGCCCGTCATGACCGAAGCCGGTGATCGACAGCACGACCAGTCGGGGGTTGAGCGCGTGCAGCTCGTCGATCGAGAAGCCGAGCCGGTCGAGCACGCCCGGCCGGAAGTTCTCGCACAACACGTCGGCCTGGGTGACCAGCCTGCGGAGCAGCCGCCGGCCTTCGTCGCTCTTGAGGTCGGCGGTGACGGACTCCTTGTTGCGGTTGGCGCTCATGAAGTACGTCGACTGGGGCTCCGCCTCCGGACCGACGAACGGTGGGCCCCATCCTCGGCTGTCGTCACCCGTGCCGGGCGTCTCGACCTTGATCACCCGGGCACCGAGGTCGGCCAGCATCAAGGCGGCGTGTGGTCCAGCCAGAGCCCGGGTGAGATCGATGACCAGGATGTCGCTGAGGAGCATCCCGCCATCCTGCCTGAGTTGTCCGGGCGGCGTGCGCGTGGACGGTGGTGGTTTGCCTAGTGATCTATTCCGAGGAATAGATCACTAGGCAAACCTGCCGTGTAGAGAGAGCATTTGCCTTGCGGAGTACGACCCGTGGCGCGGTTCCCGCCGGAGCGGGCGGCTTTCAACGGGCGCGCTGGTCGTCGATCCGCTTGGCCTTGCCGAGAGAACGCTCGAGCGCGTGCGGCTCGGTCACCTCGACGCCGATCGTGACACCGACGTTGTCCTTGACGAGACCGACGAGCCGACGACCCAGGTCTTCACGTACGCCGGCCGACAGCCCACCGTCGTGCGCCTCCACGCGAACGGTGAGCTCGTCCATCCTTCCTGGCCGGGTCAGCACGCAGACGTAATGCGGGGTGAGGCCCTCGATCTTGAGCAGCTGCTCCTCGATCTGGGTCGGAAAGACGTTGACCCCGCGGACGATCATCATGTCGTCGGTGCGGCCGGTGACCTTCTCCATCCTCCGGTACGACGGCCTGGCGGTGCCCGGCAGCAGCCGCGTCAGGTCACGCGTTCGGTACCGGACGACCGGCATGGCCTGCTTGGTCAGCGACGTGAAGACCAGCTCTCCTTCGTGGCCATCGGCCAGGACCTCGCCGGTGACGGGATCGATGATCTCGGGGTAGAAGTGGTCCTCCCAGATGTGTAGGCCGTCCTTGGTCTCGACGCACTCCTGGGAGACCCCTGGCCCCATCACCTCGCTCAGCCCGTAGATGTCGACCGCGTGCATCGCGCAGCGCGCCTCGATCTCGCGACGCATCTCGTCCGTCCACGGCTCGGCGCCGAAGATCCCGATCTCCAGCGACGACGACGCGGGATCGATGCCTTGGCGCTCCATCTCGTCGACGATCGAGAGAAAGTACGAGGGCGTCACCATGATGATGCGCGGCTTGAAATCGGTGATCAGCTGGACCTGACGCTCCGTCATGCCACCGCTGACCGGAACGACGGTGCAGCCAAGCCGCTCCGCGCCGTAGTGCGCGCCGAGGCCACCGGTGAAGAGCCCGTAGCCGTAGGCGACATGAAGCAGGTCACCGCGGCGCCCGCCCGCCGCGCGGATCGACCGGGCCATCACGTCGGACCACATGTCGATGTCCGCAGCGGTGTAACCCACGACGGTGGGGCGTCCCGTCGTCCCACTCGAGGCGTGGATCCGGACGACGTCCTCACGGGGCACGGCGAACATCCCGAACGGATAGTTGTCTCGCAGGTCCGCCTTGGTCGTGAACGGGAAGCGCCCCAGGTCGGAGAGCTCGCGGAGGTCGTCCGGGTGTACTCCCGCGGCGTCGAACGCGGCGGTGTAGTGCGGGACGGTCGCGTACACGCGCGCCAGCGTCTCGCGGAGGCGCTCGGCCTGGTACGTCCGGAGCGCGTCGATCGACAGCCGCTCCGCGTCGTCCCACACCTCCTGGGGGGTGCTGAGCTCGCGCATCGTCAGGCTCCTGGGTGCTCCGGGTCGATCAACGCACCGCCGATGGTCCGGCTGCGGCCGCGAAACTCCGCGATCACCGGCCCGTCAACGGAGTCCTTGGTCACCCGGATGTCGTAGATGCCGTTGCGTCCGAAGCGGTGCCGCTCGGTCGCGTCGGCGACCAGCGTGTCGCCGAGGTGGGCGGGCGCGGCGAAGACGATGTCGCAGGCCTGGGCGACCGCGCGTTCGTTGTGCGAGTTGCAGGCGAAGGCGAAGGCTGAGTCCGCGAGGGCGAAGATGAACCCTCCGTGCACGGTGCCGTGCCCGTTCGTCATGTCGTCGCGCACCGGCATCGTCAGCCGGGCGGAACCGGTCGCCACGAGGTCGAGTGTCATCCCCATCCGTCGGGATGCCTCGTCGTCCTTCCACATCACCTCGGCGCAGGCTTGCGCGAGCTCGTCAGCGGTCACAAGGGCTTCTCCAGCATGACCGTCTCGTGTCCGTCGGACTGCATGAGGTGTCCGACCTCCCGGTAGCCCCGGGCCTCGTGGAAGGCCAGGGACTGGACGTTCGGCGGGTCGGAGTTGACCTCACACACCATCCGGCCGTGCTCGCGTGCGTAGTCCTCGATGTCGTCGTACAACGCCGTCGCGAGCCCTCGTCTCCTGAAGTTGGGGGAGATGGCGATCCGGTCGAGGTAGAGGAAGTCGTCGAACCGCTCGGTGTGCCAGGCGTAGTTGATCGAGTCGTACGCCGCCCCCGGTTCGTACGCGATGGCGAAGCCGGCGAACCGGCCCTCCAGCTCGGCGACCAGCGTCACCGCAGCACGAGCTCGGTGGGCAGCCAAGCCCTCGGCGTCGAGCGGGCTCAACGCCCAGACGAACTCCTCGTTGAGCGCCAGCACGTCGGGCACGTCGTCATCTGAGAGAGGGCGAAGCAGCATGGCAGCACTCTCTCACGCGAGCCGGAGCGGGACCGCGGGGCCGGGCACCCCAGCGGCCTGCCTGGCCCGTGCGTCACAGCGGCCCGGCGAGGTAGCGCTGGAAGGTCGGCGCGATCGACCGCGCCACGGTCGCGGGGTCAGTCGAGGCGAGCGGCTCGATGCCCACGACATAGCGCGCCATCGTGAGACCGACGACCTGCGACATGACCAGGCCGGCGCGGTACGCCGCATCACCGGCCCCGATGGACTCGGCGATCGGCTGCAGCACCCGCTGGGTGAGCAGCTCGCGGATGGCGCGGGCCGCCTCGGGCTCCGATGCGGCCGCCCGGACCATCGCGAGGATCCGCCCACGCCCGTCCGGCGACTCCAGGATGCTCATCATGAACGCGGCCAGGCGCTCGCCGATCGTCTCCGGGTCACCGGACAGGATCGGCGGCAGCACCTCGGCGGGGTCGAACGGCAGCTCGGTCACGGCCATGAACAGCTCGCGCTTGGAGCCGTGGAAGTGCGCCACCAGGGCCGGGTCGACGCCTGCCTCGCGGGCAATGCTGCGCACCGAGGTCCGGTCGTAGCCCAGTGCGGCGAACTGCTGGCGAGCAGCCGCGGCGATGGCCTCGCGTGTGCTGCTCGGACCGACCCGACGACCCGTGTGACGGCTGCCGCTCACGGCGTACCTCCCAGCTCTTGACTCCTGAATTCTACAGGTGCAGAATTCAACGTGTAATGAATTCCTCGTGGTAAGGCTCGATCATGTCCCATCCCAGCACGATTCCGGAACTGTCCAACGCCCGGCGGACCGCTATTCTCGCGGTCATCGCCCTGGCCCTGATGATGGTCGTCTCGGCCGTCAGCGGCCTCAACGTCGCCCTTCCCGACCTGGCGGTCGACACCGGCGCCTCTCAGACCCAGGTGACCTGGATCGTGGACGCCTACACGCTGGTCTTCGCCGGCCTCCTGCTGCCCGCCGGAGCCCTGGGGGACCGCTTCGGACGGCGCGGAGTGCTGCTGCTCGGGCTGGTGATCTTCGGCACGGCGGCAGCGGGCGCCATGGTCGTCTCCAGTCCCGAGGTCCTGATCGGGCTGCGGACCGCGATGGGGCTCGGCGCGGCGTTCGTCATGCCGGTCACGCTCTCCATCATCACCACGTCCTTCCCACCCGACCAACGAGGCAAGGCGGTCGGCGTCTGGGTCGGGGTGGCCGGGGGTGGAGCCGTCATCGGGCTGTTCGGCTCAGGCATCCTGCTGGAGTACTTCGCATGGAACTCCTTCTTCGGACTCAACGTGACGCTGGCGGTCCTCGCGGTCGTGGGAACCCTGGCCGTGATCCCGACCTCGCGCGACGAGCGTCCGCCTCGGCTGGATCCCTGGGGGGCGCTGCTCTCGCTACTGGCCGTGGCCGGTGCCGTGTTCGCCGTCATCGAGGGCCCGGAGCAGGGCTGGACCTCGGCAGTCACGCTGGGGTCCTTTGCCGTGAGCGCCGTGTGCGCCGTCGGCTTCGTCCGCTGGGAGCTTCGTCTCGAGGAGCCGATGCTCGACCCACGGCTGTTCCGGCTGGCCGGCTTCTCCACCGGAACGGTGGCCCTGGTGGTCCAGTTCTTCGCCGCCTTCGGGCTGTTCTACATCGTGCTGCAGTACCTGCAGTACGTCGCCGGCCAGTCCCCGCTGCGCTCCGCGCTCTCCCTGCTGCCGCTGCCCCTGGTGATGATCCCGTTGGCGCGCAACGCTCCCCGCATCGCCGACCGCTTCGGCAACAACCGGGTGGTCGCGCTCGGCCTGCTGTCCAGCGCCGCCGGGATGCTCGTGCTGAGGACGCTGTCGACCGACCTGGTCTACTGGCATCTGGCGGTGGGGCTGGTGCTGTTCGCAGCTGGGATGGGTCTGGCCGGTACGCCGTCGACGAGTGCGATCACGGCCTCGCTCCCGCGGGAGAAGCAGGGCGTCGGATCCGCCGTCAACGACACCTCCCGCGAGCTCGGGAGTGCCCTCGGGATCGCGATCCTGGGGACGATCCTGAACTCCGGCTACCGCAACGGGATCGATGAGGCTCAGCTCGGTCTGCCCGCTCCGGTCGTCGAGGCCGCGCGATCCTCGATCGCCGTCCTGCAACGCGGCTCGGACCAGCTCGCGCAGCTCGGTCCGCAAGGACAACGCCTCGTCGAAACGGCTCAGCAGTCCTTCGTCGATGCTGCCGGAGCGGCGTTCACCACGGCTGCCGCGCTCTTGCTGGTCGCCTCGGTCTACACGTTCCTGCGAGGACCGCGTGAGGCCCACGTCGAGACAGGTGAGACGCCGGCAGCCGAGTACGCGGCCCAGGTGTGACGCGCTAGGGTCGAGAGGAACCGACCGTGTCACATCACCACCACTCGTGAGGTATGCCGTGAGCCCCGAGAACGCCGCCGACTTCTTCTCCACCCACCGCGCTCGTCTGGACGAAGCGGTCGAGGCGAGCAGGACGCGCGCCTACTACTCGGCGTTTCCGGAGTCACCGAGTCCGAAGGTGTACGGCGAGAACGCCGCCTCCGAGGGAGCGCAGGCCTTCGAGGCGTGGCTCGGCGGGGACTTCCCGCTGGACACACCAGGCGCTGAGGGGTCGGTGGCCACGGAGAAGTCACCGTTCGGCAAGCCCCTGGACGTGCGCTACCCGCGGGTGACTCCGGACGGCGTCCCGGCCCTCGTCGGTGCTGCGGCCGCCGGGCTGACCGCGTGGCGGGACGCCGGCATCGAGGCACGCGTCGGTGTCGGCCTGGAGATCCTCGCGCGACTGCACGCTCGAGTCTTCGAGCTGGCCAACGCCGTGCAGCACACGTCAGGCCAGGCGTTCGTGATGGCGTTCCAGGCCGGTGGCGCCCACGCGCTCGACCGCGCGCTCGAGGCGATCGCGTACGCGTACACGGAGATGACGCGGGTGCCGGCGACGGCGGTCTGGGAGAAGCCGGGACGGGACGCGCCGATCCGGATGGAGAAGACCTTCACCGTCGTACCGCGCGGCCTGTCCTTGGTGATCGGGTGCAACACGTTCCCGACGTGGAACTCCTGGCCGGGATTGTTCGCCTCGTTGGTCACCGGCAACCCGGTGATCGTCAAGCCGCACCCAGGCGCCGTGCTGCCGCTTGCGATCACCGTGCAGGCGTGCCAGGAGGTGCTGGCCGAGGCGGGTTTCGACGCCAACGTCGTGACGCTGGCCGCGGAGGACCCGGCCGACGGGATCGCCGCGGTCCTCGCGGTCCGCCCCGAGGTCAAGCTGGTCGACTTCACCGGTGGCAACGCGTTCGGTGAGTGGCTGGAGGAGAACGCCCGGCAGGCCACCGTCTTCACCGAGAAGGCCGGCGTGAACACCGTCGTCATCGACTCGACCGACTCGTTCAAGAGCATGTGCTTCAACCTGGCGTTCTCGCTGGCGCTCTACACCGGCCAGATGTGCACCGCACCGCAGAACCTCTACCTGCCCGCCGACGGCATCGAGACCGACGAGGGGCACAAGAACGTCGACGACGTGGTGGCGGGTCTGGCCGGCGCGCTGACCAAGCTGGTCGGCGACGACGCACGGGCGGTCGAGCTGCTGGGTGGTGTGGTCAACGCAGGGGTGCTCGACCGGCTCGGTCAGGTCGGTTCGGCAGGCGACGTGGTGATCGAGTCCCGGGAGGTGAGGCACCCGTCGTTCGAGGGTGCGGTCGTGCGAACGCCGGCTGTCGTGGTGCTCGACGTGAGCGACGGCAAGACCTATGAGACGGAGTGCTTCGGACCGGTCGCCTATCTGATCAAGACCGCCTCGACCGCTGAGTCCGTCGAGACGTTCCGGCGTACGGTCATCGAGCACGGAGCGATGACGGCCGCGGTCTACTCGACCAGCGAGGACGTGATCACCTCGATGCGGTCGGCCGCCCTCGACGCCGGGGTCGCCTTGAGTGAGAACCTCACCGGCCAGGTGTTCGTCAACCAGTCGGCGGCGTTCAGCGACTTCCACGGAACGGGAGCGAACCCGGCCGCCAATGCGACGTACACCGACGGGGCGTACGTGGCCAGCCGGTTCCGCTTCATCCAGTCGCGTCGCCACATCTGACCGAACGCCAGGTCACGGTCGCGGGGTTCGACGCTCACAGCCGAACCTCACGCATCGGTCAGGGGGTGACGTTGAGGGACGAGAGGATGCGGTCGGCCAGGTCGGCGGTGTCGCTGTCGGAACCGTCGCTCTGGACCCGGATCGGCAGGGTTGCCGGGTCGCGACGTCCGGCGCCGAGGATCGTGAAGGTCTCGGTGTCGAGCGTGAAGCGCAACGTCGGGCGGTTCGGGCTCGTCTGGATCGCACGGCCACGGCCATCAGGGTCCACCTGGACCGGGTACACCGCGGGCAGCGGTCCGGTGACGTCGAACGTCACGGTCGTCCCCCCAGGGGCTCCGGCGCGTTTGGCCACGCAGTAGGGCAGTGCCGCGGCATAGACACCCTGGACATGCGCGGCGGCCGGGGAGTCGAGGCCGCCGGGACGCCCCACAGCCCGGCGGATGTCCTGCTCGTGCACCCAGATGTCGAGAGGTCGGTTCCGCAGCAGCGTCTGCCAGTTCCAGCCGATCCGCCCCGGTGTCACGGGCGGTGCGCCTTCGGGATCGTCAAGCGGGTCGGCGGCGAGCAGGGCCGTACGCCGTTCGACCGCGTCCTCGAACTCGGCGACGACTTGCTCGCGGGTTCGGTCCCGCCTCGCCACCACGCCGCGCTCGGTGTAGATGCCTGCGCCGTCCCTGATGTGCGGCGCCTGCTTGTCGATGGTGACGCGCAGCGGCTCGTCCCCGGCGAGCTCGGCCTCCAGGGCCGCGCCGTGAGCGACGACGTCGCCGACGCTCCACCCCGCAAGGTCGGTGGGAAGGCGCCACTCGTCGTCGGTCAAGGATCGGGCTACCCCGGCGAAGTCCGCACAGGCCGAACGCCATACCTCGACCAGGTTGCGCAGCGCGTCCACGTCCGGAAGCCTAACCGCCGCTCGGCGCTGGTCGTCGCGCCTAGGCTGGCCGCATGATTCTCGGTGTTCACCCGCTTCTCTACCCACGATGCGGACGCCACTCGGGCCTTCCTCCGAGACGTCCTCGGCTGCGCACAATGGTCCGGTGATTGACCAGGATCCCGCCCGATGAGTACGCGCCCTCGAGTCCGCGCTCCTGAGCTGCGCGGCCGGGGCTGGCTGAACACCGGCGGCCAGCCGCTGACGATCGCGGGGCTGCGTGGCCGATTCACGCTGCTGGACTTCTGGACGTTCTGCTGTGTCAACTGCCTGCACGTGCTGGACGAGCTGCGTGAGGTGGAGCAGAAGTACGCGGCAGAGCTGGTGGTGATCGGCGTCCATTCACCGAAGTTCGAGCACGAGGCCGATCCCGACGCTCTGGCTGCCGCAGTCGAGCGCTACGACGTACGCCACCCCGTCCTGGACGACCCCGAGCTGATCACCTGGCAGGCCTACACCGCCCGCGCGTGGCCGACTCTGGTCCTGGTCGATCCGGAGGGTTACGTGGTCGCGCAGTACGCCGGTGAGGGGCATGCTCACGCGATCGACGCCCTGCTTGCCGATCTCGTCCAACGGCACCGCGAACGCGGCACCCTGCAGCCCGGCGATGCCCCGTACGTCGCGCCGGAGCACCAGGACACGGCCCTGCGGTTCCCGGCCAAGGCGGTCGCGCTTCCAGACCGGGGCTTCCTCGTCGCGGACGCCGGGCACCACAGCCTGGTCGAGCTCGCTGCGGATGCTGAGACGGTCGTGCGCCGGATCGGTTCCGGCGAGCGTGGCCTGCGTGACGGCGAGCCAGGGCTGGCCCGGTTCAGCGAGCCGAACGGGTTGTGCCTGCTCCCGAGGGACCTGGCTGCCGAGGTCGGCTACGACGTCGTGGTGGCAGACACGGTCAACCACACGCTGCGGGGCGTGCAGCTGTCCACAGGATTCGTGTCCACGGTTGCGGGCAGCGGCAGGCAGTGGATGCAGGGGGACGCGCCTGGCGACGCCTTGTCCTCGCCGTGGGACGTCGCCTGGTGGCGCGGTCGCGTCTGGGTCGCCATGGCCGGGATCCACCAGCTGTGGACCTTCGACCCGCTCACCGGCGAACTCGACGTCGCTGCCGGGACGGGCCACGAAGGCCTCGTGGACGGTTCACTCGAGGACGCCTGGTTCGCCCAGCCGTCGGGGCTGGCCGCCGACAGTGACCGCCTCTGGGTCGCCGACGCCGAGGTCTCGGCGCTGCGCTGGGTAGGCGCTGACGGCGTCCACACAGCGGTCGGGCAAGGGTTGTTCGACTTCGGCTTCCGCGACGGCCCGTCCGACCAGGCGCTCCTGCAGCATCCCCTCGGCGTGGCCGTGCTTCCCGACGGGTCGGTCGTTGTCGCCGATACCTACAACCACGCGGTTCGCCGCTACGCCCGGACCTCCCACGAGGTGACCACGCTGGCGACCGACCTGCCGGAGGTCTCGGGCCTGGTCACCACTGACCTGGGGTTGCTGGTGGTCGAGTCCGGCGCGCACCGGCTCAGCCTGGTGAGCACGTCCACAGCGGTGTCTGCGTCGGGACTGGCCCGCACGACCTCGCGGCCGACGCTTGACGTGGCGGCGGGGGAACTGATCCTCGAGGTGGACTTCACACCGCCGCCGGGCCAGAAGCTCGACGAGCGGTTCGGCCCGAGCAGCACCTTGATGGTCGAGGCGACGCCGCCGGCGCTGATCGCGGACGGCGCAGGACGGGAGATCGGGCTGACCCGGCGCTTGCAGATCGACGCCCGCGTCGGGGACGGGATCGTGCACATCGCGGCGCGTGCAGCGTCCTGCGACGATCGCCAGGGCGAGGGCGCGGCCTGCCGGGTGCACCAGCAGGACTGGGGCGTGCCCGTGCGGGTGACGCCACACGGCGTACGGCGCCTCGAGCTCACCCTCGGCGGCGTCACCGACGACCAACCGGCGGTGCGGTGACCGTGGTGTCACCTCCGGCGACCCCCCCAGGTGTCACGCTCCGCAGGGCCGTGCCCGACGACGCGGCCATCATCCGCGACCTGGCGCGGACCGCCTACGCGCACTATGTCGAGCGGGTCGGACGCGAGCCAGGTCCGATGGTGGACGACTACGAGCGGCGCGTCTCCGAGGACGAGTGCTGGGTGGTCAGCGCTACCCGATGCTTCTGCGCCCCGTGGTGTGCGCGCTGTCGGATATCTGGTGCTGCGAGTGGAAGCAGACCATCTGCTGCTCGACAACGTCGCCGTCGCACCGGCCAGACAAGGTCAGGGACTAGGAGCCTTTCTGCTGGCGTTCACCGAGGAGCGAGCGCGCGCCCACGACCGAGACGAGATCAGGCTCTATACGCACGTGAGCATGGTCGAGAACATCGCCCGGTACACCCGACACGGTTACGTCGAGACGCATCGTGAGGACCAGCAGGGCTTCGAGAGAGTGTTCATGACCAAGCGGCTCGGCGGCTTCGCCGGCTGAGTCGTCAGGACGGCGGCGGTGGCGGTGGCGGGGGCGGGGGCGGGCCGCCATCCGCGTCGGCGTCGCCTCGACCACCCGGACTGACAGGGCCGGGTCGAGTGCCAGGACCAGCCGGTCCGTACGCCTGGTTCCACGCTGACCCGTAGCCGGAGGCGGCGTACGCGTGCATCGTCTGGATGCGCGACCTCGAGCTGTGCCGCTTCACGATGAGCACGATGAGCACGACCAACCCGACGACACCGAGGACCATCGGCAGGACCAGGCCCCACAGCGCCCGCGTCGCGAGCGCCGTCACGTCGACGCGGGGACCCGTGCCCAGTCGGGCGCCGGAGGTGATGTCGCTGCAGGTCACGACGTAACGGCCGGGTGCCAGCCCGCTCGGGGTCACACCGAGACCGTGGTACGTCGGTCCGTTGATCGTGATCTCGATCGTCACGTCGAGGGTGTCCAGAGCCGTTCGCGTCCCGTTCGAGGACGTCAGGACGCAGTCCGCGGTCGAGCTGGCATCCGTGGTGTAGAACGTCAGTCCGTCGGCAGGGACCGAGACCCGCCATCCGGTGGGGCTGGTGGGGACGCGGTCGACACCGGCGTTCACCACGTGGGCGATCGCGGCGATCGCCAGGGCGAACAGCACGGCTGCGGCGACCCACATCACGACCGGCACGGCGAACCAGGCCGCGCGGGGGCGGACGCGCATGTCGTGTTCCTGCATCACCATGACACAAGTCTGACACCGGCCCTCGCACCCGCATCCCGCGAGACCGGGGTCACGCTCGTGGTGGTCGGGGCGAAGCTGGTTCGCTGTTAGACTGGGCACCAGCAAGGCGTCGTACTCCGGTCGAACTGCTTATCGCTCGACCAGGTGGAGCCGCCTTTTTTTGCGCCCGTCACGGTGTCCGGACTCATCTCAGGTCTGGTCGGCCACGGCTCGGGTGCGCCGGGATCTCATCGCCCGGTCGACCACCCGCCCGATCCCACCCGTGACCCACCAATGACCCGTGCGGCATGACGCCGCCGTCTGGAGACTTCCTGTGTCTGTCGACACCAGCTTTGTCGAGCTCGGCCTGCCCGACTCGATCGTTCGCGTGCTCGCCAGGAGCGAGATCACGATCCCCACGGCCGTGCAGACAGCTGTGGTGCCAGACGCCCTGGCCGGTCGTGATGTGCTCGGCCGCGCGGCCACCGGCTCCGGCAAGACGTTGGCGTTCGGGTTGCCGATCGTGGCGCGGCTCGCCGGCAGCCGCAGCAAGCCCAAGTCGCCGCGAGCGCTGATCGTCGTTCCGACCCGAGAGCTCGCCACCCAGGTCCGCTCGTCGCTCGAGCCGGTGGCGCATGCCGTCGGAGTCAAGCTGGTCACCGTCTACGGCGGTTCACCGTACGACCGGCAGATCAAGCGGCTGCGCGCCGGAGCCGACATCGTCGTCGCAACGCCGGGTCGGCTGCGTGACCTCGTGGACCGGGGATCGTGCAACCTGGACCGGATCGAGGTGACCGTCCTCGACGAGGCCGACCACCTGTGCGACCTCGGTTTCTACCCCGAGGTGACCGCTCTCGTCGCCATGACGCCGCGGACGGGCCAGCGGATGCTGCTGTCTGCGACGCTCGACGGCGATGTGGACCGGCTGGTGCGCGAACACCTGACCGATGCTGTCCTCCACGACTGCGACGCCGCCGCCGACGTGCCCGACATCGAGCACCACCTGCTGGTGACCGGCCCCCACAACAAGCTCGAGACCGCGGCCGACCTGCTGAAGGCCAACCCGCGATCGATCGTCTTCACCCGCACCCGTCAAGGGGCCACCAACCTCGCGGAGAAGCTCGCCGACCTCGGGGTCCCGACCGTCGACCTGCACGGGGCGCTCAGCCAGAACGCTCGGGAGCGCAACCTCCGCAAGTTCCGCACCGGCCAGGTCGATGCGATCGTCGCGACCGACGTCGCGGCCCGCGGGATCCACGTCGACGGCGTCAACCTCGTCGTGCACTTCGATGCTCCTACGGAGCACAAGGCATATCTGCACCGTTCCGGTCGAACGGCTCGGGCCGGGGCGTCAGGGACTGTCGTGACGATGACCACCTCGCGCCAGGCGAGCGTCGTGGCCAAGCTGCAGAAAGCGGCCGGCGTCAACGCGCTGCACCACGACGCGCGCACCGCACCCAGCCCCCTGACGTCGGAAGCGCTGGCCCTGACGGGGGTGCCCGCGAACGAGGTTCGCCACGAGGACCCGAGCCGAGGTGGCTCACGCAGTGGGGCGCCACGCAAGCACGGTGCTCGCCGCACTGGATCGTCACCCAGCAGTCGACGCGTCGATCCCCGCCGTGAGGAGCGTGGCCGTCCTTCGGATGCGCGGCCGGCGCGTGCGGAGCGTGGCCGTCCTTCGGATGCTCGACCGGCGCGGGCGGAGCGTGGCCGTCCTTCGGATGCTCGACCGGCGCGGGCGGAGCGTGGCCGTCCCTCGGATGAGCGACCGGCGCGAGTGGAGCGTAGCCGCCCCGTCGCGCCTCGCGCTCGCCGCGACGACCGACGCCCCGCTGACACCCGCCGTCCAGATCGGGAGAACCGAAGCCAGGTCGAGGCGCTGCCACGTGCGGTCGACGCAGCGGACGTCGAGGCGACCCGCGAACGACCACGTCGCCCGGCACGCGCCACTGGCCCCGGTCGGCGTACGGGCAAGAAGGCGCGCTGGACCGCCACGGACCGCAAGCAGCGGCGTCGCTGACGGCCCTGCCTCATCGGCGCAATCGTGCGTTTCGGTCTAACGTGGTGCCACCTGAACCCCGAAAGGAGCCCCCGTGGCTATCGGATTTGGAGTGTTGTTGATCGTCCTCGGCGCGATCTTCGCGTTCGCGCTCAACGTCGACCTCAATTTCATCGATGACAACGTCCTCGGCTGGATCCTCATGATTGCCGGCGCCCTCGCCATCGTCTTGTCCTTCTTCGTGGGCGAGCAGCGCCGCCGCAACACGACCACGCACGTCGAGGAGCGCCGCTACGACGCCTGACGCCTGCGTCCCTCAGGACGTCCAGAGGCAGGAGTGCCGCCTCGCATCGCCGTGCAGCGTGGCGATCGGGCGGCATTCCTGATTCTGACCCAGGTCAGAACGCAGCCTCGTCGAGGTCCATCGGCATCAGGTCGGTTGCTTCGGCGATGACCCGTTCGGCGGTGAGCTTGGGGAGCACGGTGCGGGCGAAGAACTGTGCCGACGCGACCTTGCCCTCGTAGAACGCCTGGTCCTTGGCCGACACCTCACCAGCCAGCGCCGCCAGAGCCACGTCCGCCTGGCGGAGGAGCAGATAGCCGCAGACGACGTCGCCCAGCGCCATCAAGAGTCGGGTGGTGTTGAGTCCCGCCTTGTAGACGTTGGCGACGTCGCCTTGCTCGGCCTTGGGGTTGCTCGTCATCAGGAAGTTGATGAGCAACCCGACCAGTGCCTGAGCGTCCTCGAGGCCAGTCGCGAGCAGCTCGCGCTCCTCCTTGAGCCGACCGTTGCCGGCCTCGCTCTCCAGGAAGGCGGTGATCTCCGCCGCGACGGCTCCCAGAGCCTGGCCCTGGTTCTTCACGATCTTGCGGAAGAAGAAGTCCATGCCCTGGATCGCGGTGGTGCCTTCGTAGAGCGTGTCGATCTTCGAGTCGCGGACATACTGCTCGATCGGGTAGTCCTGCAGGAACCCGGAGCCGCCGAACGTCTGGAGCGACTCGGTGCCGAGCAGCACCCAGGCGCGCTCCGAACCGTAGCCCTTGACGATCGGCAGCAGCAGGTCGTTGACCGCCTCCGCGAGCTCGTCGGTCTGGCCGTTGGCGCGCGCCAGGGCCACCGAGTCCTGGTAGGTGGCGGTATAGATGACGAGGGCGCGCAGCGCTTCGGCGTACGACTTCTGGGTCAGCAGCGATCGGCGTACATCGGGGTGGTGGGTGATCGTCACCCGCGGTGCGGTCTTGTCCGCGGATCGGGTCAGGTCGGCGCCCTGGACTCTCGTCTTGGCGTACTCCAGCGCATTGAGGTAGCCGGTCGACAGCGTCGCCATCGCCTTCGTGCCGACCATCATGCGCGCGTGCTCGATCACCTGGAACATCTGCGCGATCCCGTCGTGCACCTCACCGAGCAGCCAGCCCTTGGCCGGTTCCTGCTCACCGAAGGTCAGCTCGCAGGTGGTCGACGACTTGATCCCCATCTTGTGCTCGACCCCGGTGACGTACGCGCCGTTGCGCTCGCCGGTCAGCTCACCGGACTCCAGGTCGAAGTGGTACTTGGGCACGACGAACAGCGAGAGCCCCTTGGTGCCAGGTCCTCCCGCGCCCTCGACCCCGACCGGGCGAGCCAGCACGAGATGCACGATGTTCTCGCTCATGTCGTGCTCGGCGGACGTGATGAAGCGCTTGGTGCCCTCGATGTGCCAGCTGCCGTCGTCCTGCAGCGTCGCCTTCGTGCGACCGGCCCCGACGTCGGACCCCGCGTCGGGCTCGGTCAGGACCATGGTGGCGCCCCAGACCCGGTCGATCATGTGCCGGGCGATCTGCTGGTCGCGCTCGGTGCCGTTGCGCCAGACCACGCTGGCGAAGGCCGGCCCGGCGGAGTACAGGTGGATCGGCGGGTTGGCGCCGAGGACGAGCTCCGCCACGGACCACTTCAGGCTGGACGGCACTGGCTGTCCGCCGAGCTCCTCCGGGAGCTCCAGGCGGTACCACTCGGCGTCCATGTAGGCCTGGTACGCGCGTTTGAAGTCCTCCGGCATGGTGACGCTCTTGGTCTCGGGGTCGTACACCGGAGGGTTGCGGTCGGAGGTGGAGAACGACGGGGCGAGCTCGTCACGAGCGAGTCGGTCGACCTCGTGCAGGATCTCGCGGGCCGTGGCGCCGTCGACCTCCGAGAACGGCCCGCTCCCGAGCACCTGGTCGCGGCCGAAGACCTCGAACAGGTTGAACTCGATGTCGCGCAGGTTGCTCTTGTAGTGGCTCATCGGGCAGAAAACCTCTTCGTACTCGTCGTCTACTCGTCGGTAACTTAAGTATCCTACTGACGAGTAGCAAGCACAAGGGGAATGCCGAGAACCGTGACCGGGGTCTCGTCGGTGGGAGCGCAGCGGACGACGTTCAGTGAGGCGACCGTGCCGTCACGGCTGGCCGGCCCGCGCCCGGGCGGCCTGGCGGACCAGGTGGTCGCGCTCCGCGAGGTTCGTGGCGCGGCGGGCGGCGGCGGCGTACGCCGTGGCGGCGGCAGACAGGTCGCCGCCCAGCTCGTGCAGGTAGCCGCGGACAGCGTGCCACCGGTGTCGATCGTCGAGGACGTCGCGCAGCCGGTCGGTCTCGCGTAGCCCGGCTGCAGCGCCGAGGACGTGGCCGACCGCGACCGCCCGCCCGAGCACCGCGGCGGGATCCTGGTGCACCGGGTCGTCGGTGAGAGCGACGAGGTCGTCGTACCAGGCGAGGATCTGGGACCAGTCGGTCTCCTCTGCGCTGGTCGCGTCGTCGTGCAGGGCCGCAATGGCCGCCTCGATCTGGTAACGGCCCGGACGCTCCCTGGCCAGTGCGGATTGCAGGACCCGCACCCCTTCGGCGATCTCGCGGGTGTTCCACCGGCTACGGTCCTGCCGGTCGAGGGTGACGATGCGCCCGGCCGAGTCGAGCCGCGCGGGAAGGCGAGCGTGGTTGAGGAGCATCAGCGCGAGCAGCCCGCGCGCCTCCGGTTCCTCAGTGGCGAGAGTGAGCTGGCGGGTGAGCCTGATGGCCTCGCCGGCCAGGTCCACCCGGCCCCCGTGGCCGGTCGTGTAGATGAGGTACAGCACGCGCAGCACCACGGCGAGGTCACCGGGCCGGTCCAGCCGGCGCCCTTGCAGCGTTCGCTTGGCCCGGCTGATGCGCTGCGCCATGGTCGCCTCCGGGACGTAGAAGGCATCAGCGATCTCCCGGGTGCTGAGCCCGCCGACGGCGCGCAGAGTCAACGCCACCTGGGAGGCAGGTGTCAGGTCGGGGTGGCAGCAGCAGAAGAGGAGGAACAACGTGTCGTCGCCCTCTTCCGTCACACCCGCCCGCCGCTCGGCGTACGTCGCCTCCTCGCGACGATGACGGGCAGCCTCGCTACGACGGGCGTCGACGAGGCGCCGGGTCGCGACCGTGGCCAGCCACGCACGCGGGTCGCGGGGCGGGTGCTCCGGCCAGACCCGCAGCGCTTCCAGCAGCGCCTCCTGCAGGGCGTCCTCGGCAGCTGCGAAGTCCTCGCCCCGCCGGACCAGGGCCGCGAGCGTCCGGGGGACGAGGGCGCGCAACGCGCCCTCGTCCAGCTCCCTGGCCGGCTCGATCACGCTGCGTCAGCTGTCCGAAGGCTCGTCTGACATGACCTCCCGGACGTCGATCCACTCATACAGCGGCTCACCGCCCGGGCCGGGCTCGGATGACACGTACGCCGCCAGTTCGAGCGCACGCTCGTAGGAGTCGACGTCGATCATGTACCAGCCCGCGACGAGGTCACTGGTCTCGGGCAGCGGGCCGTCGGTGGTCACAGGGGCCGCGTCCGGGCCGCCGTAGCGCACCCAGGTGCGCGTCGGGGTCAGCGCCTGCGCGTCGACATGCTCGCCGGTCTCCTTGAGCAGGTCGTTCACATGGTGGAGGAAGGCCATGTGCGCCTCCACGTCCTCGGGCTCCCACTGGTCCATCGGGGGGAAGGGGTGGTGCGGCTCCGGGCCGCCGCGGTAGTGCTTGAGGAGCAGGTACTTCGGCATCGTGGTCTCCTGGCGTCGTGGGCCGGCTCTTTCGGCCCTTCACCTGGTGAGCGGAGCCGGTGGCGCGTTCTCGACATGAAACCACTCATCTGGTTCCGAGGCCGTTCGCGTGGGAGCGGCCGGGGTGTGCGTCCTCGGCGGAAACGGAACCTGGTGGTCAGTCTCCCTGGCGCGACTGGCGGTGGGCGGCCCGCGTCAGCACCTGCGTACGCAGCCGATGCAGCGAGGGCATCAGGCCGTAGATGACGACAGGCACCGCGATCGTGGCCAACACAAAGGTGCGCAGCACGGGGGACATGGTGCCGAGCCACCCGCCGAGGGTGAGATTGAGGACCGTGAGGGTCGGGAAGACGGCGACCCAGATCATCAAGGCCAGCTGGTGCTTCGTCGGTGGCCCGACTCGAGTCACCCCCGTGGGGGCCGCACCTGTCGGGGTGCGCGGCGTGGTCGGCGTGGTCGGGGTGGTCGTGGCGGCCATGGGCTTGGGCATCGGTGCTCCTGGTCGGCTGAGGGTTGCTGGAGAGTGGGCAGGTCCGGGGACGGATCTGCGTCAGGGCACGAAGCCCTGGGTGACGTCATGGACCGCGTGGCGGACGTCGTCGTCCACGAGGTCGGCGTTGAGTGCGATGGCGGCCGACGACCCTTCACCTGCCGCTGTGATCAGCTGGGCGCGTGGATTGGCGATGTTGCCGGCCACCCACACACCGGGGACGGTGGTGGCCCCGGTGGCGTCCTTGACCACCCAGCCGTTCTCGTCAACCTGGCAACCCAGGCCCACGAGCACGTCGTTGTTGGGGACGAAGACCGGGGGCACGAACAAGGCGTCGCGGGGCACCGTGCGACCACCGTCGAGGGCAACACCACACAACCGGTCGTCCTGCACGAGAACCTGTTCCACGATGCCCTCCACGACGCCGATGGCCCGGGCTGCCAGCTGCGCCCGCTCGGCGGCGGCGAGGCTGCCGAACGGAGTGAAGTAGACGACGTCGTCGCTCCATTGGCGCACGATCTGCGCGTACCTGACCGCCTCGGGCGAGCCACCGAGGACGCCGAGCTGCTGGTCCCGCACCTCGTGACCGTGGCAGTACGGACAGTGCAGGACGTCGCGGGCCCAACGTTCGGCAAGGCCCAGGATGTCGGGGAGCTCGTCACGTAGTCCGGTGGCCACGAGCAGCCGGCGCGCCCGTACGGCTCGTCCGTCGGCCAACAGCACCGAGAACCCCGAGGTGCCGGTCGGCGCCAGCTCGGCAACGGACCCGCGGACGACTTCGCCGCCGTAGCTGGTCACCTCGTCACGCCCGGCGGCGAGCAGCTCCGCAGGGGGTAAGCCGTCTCTGGACAGGAATCCGTGCAGATGCGCAGCCGGCGCGTTGCGCGGCGACCCGGAATCCACGACCAAGACCTTTCGACGGGCCCGGGAGAGCACCAGTGCTGCGGACAGTCCGGCGGCACCACCGCCAATCAGCACGACGTCATATTCGTTCATGTCTGCAAGGCTGATGGACGGTCCCGCAATCGACAACGAACGTTGCTGTTTCTGGGAAGAGCGGGTCTGATGGGTGCATGGACGACTCGACGACCGCCATCGCCGCCGCTCTCGACCAGGTCGGACCACGCCTGAAGAGGCTCCGCGTCCAGCGAGGCATCACGTTGACCGCAGTGGCGGGAAGCACCGGCATCTCGAAGAGCACTCTGTCCCGCCTGGAGACCGGTCAGCGACGACCCAGCCTCGAGCTGCTTCTCCCGCTCGCGCAGGCGTACGGCGTCCCGCTCGACGACCTGGTCGGCGCGCCTGAGGTCGGCGATCCCCGCATCCGGCTCAAGCCTCGGCGCGTCAAGGGCCGGACCGTCATCCCGCTGACCCGGCACCCCGGCGGCATGCAGGCCTGGAAGATCGTCGTGCCGACGTCGAAGAACACGCCGGAGCTGCGCACCCACGAAGGTCACGAGTGGCTCTACGTGCTGTCGGGACGGATGCGGCTCGTGCTGGGAGACCATGACGTCGTGCTCGGTCCTGGTGAGGTGGCCGAGTTCGACACCCAGGTACCGCACTGGTTCGGCAGCACCGGTGACGAACCCGCCGAGGTCCTCAGCCTCTTCGGGCGCGCCGGTGAGCAGATGCATGTGCGCGCCACCCCGGCCCCGGCGTCACCCGCGCACTGAGCGGCCAGCCGCCGGACATCGTGGAGACGCTGACTCTCGAAGACCCGCTAATGTACCTTGTCAGTTACGTACCCAGTCTGTTACATTAGAGCGCATGGATGCTGTGCTGCAGGCGGTGTCGGACCAGAGCCGAAGGACCGTGCTCGAAGTGCTGAGAGCTGGTCCGGCCACCGTGAACGAGCTCGCTGCCGTGCTGCCCATCGCCCGGCCCGGCGTCTCACGCCACTTGCGCGTCCTGCGTGAGGCCGGCCTCGTCGATGTGCGCGCCAGTGCGCAGTTCCGGGTTTACAGCCTGCGACCCGAGCCCCTCGCGCAGATCGACGAGTGGCTCGGACAGTACCGATCGCTTTGGGAGCAGCGCATGGATGCTCTCCACACCGAAATCGCACGCGGCAAGAAGGAACGGAGAAGAAGTCCATGACCAACCACACGCAAGGGTCACGGATCATCGGCACGCTACTCGCCGTCAACGGCAAGGGCGTCGTCCGCATGGAGGACCGTTACGACACCGACATCGACGACCTCTGGGCAGCGCTCACCGACCCGACGCGCCTGGCCCGGTGGGTCGCAGACGTGGAGGGCAACCTGCACCCAGACGGTGACTTTCGGGCGAGTTTCACCAGCGGATGGGAAGGACCCGGGCGCGTGGACGTGTGCGAGCCCCCCCACCGACTCCTGGTCACCATGTCACCCGGCCAGCCGGACGAAACCGTCATCTCGGCGGAGCTCGTCAACGACGGCCGGCAAACCGCCCTGGTGCTCGAGGAGCGCGGTCTTCCACTCGACGAGCTCGCTGCCTACGGCGCAGGCTGGCAGGCACATGCCGAGGACCTCGCTGCCTTCGTGGCGGGCCGCGAACGCGGTGACTGGCGCACGCGTTGGTCCGAGCTCGCACCCTCGTATCGCGGGCTGGCCGATGAGCTCGCTTGATCGGGAGCCAGAGCGCGCCGAGCTCCTGGCCTTCTTGGACGCCCAGCGTCGCAGTGTCCTCGCGATCGTCGAAGGTCTCGACGAGCACGCCAGCGCACAGTCCGTGGTGCCGAGCGGATGGACACCACGGGGCCTGATCGTGCACCTCGCGCAGGCTGAGTACTTCTGGTTCGAGCGAGTGATGGCTGGACGGGCCGGCCCGCCCTCGGACGAGACCGGCGAGGATCCCCCGTCAGCGCCGGGCGCCAGCCCACTGGGCGAGGTCATCGCCGCCTATCGAGACCAGTGTGCTCGCTCGGACAGCGTCCTGGCCTCGACCTCCCTCCACGCCGCACCTGCAGCCCCGGTGCCGGCAGACATGCCGGCGGAGGTTCACAACGTCCGCACGATCGTGCTGCACATGATCGAGGAGACGGCGCGGCATGCCGGACACCTCGACATCGCGCGCGAGCTCACGGACGGGCGCACCGGCCTGGGTCCCCGCTGACCTCGCGACACTCGGCACCTCGCTGCATAGGGTGACCGGGTGCGCATCGCGACGTTCAACGTGAACTCGATCAGGTCCCGGATCGACCGCGTCGAGGCGTTGGTGCAGCGCCACCAGATCGACGTCCTGACCATCCAGGAGACGAAGGCGCGCGATGACCAGTGGCCCATCATGGGTCTGGAGGCCCTCGGCTACGAGGTCGCGACGCTGGGGTACAACCAGTGGAACGGCGTGGCCATCGCCTCGAGGGTTGGCCTGGCAGATGTCCGCCACGGTTTCGACGGCCAACCGCAGTGGGGCACACCGATGGCCGCGGAAGCCAGGGCGCTCGGCGCCACCTGCAACGGCGTCCAGGTCTGGTCCCTGTATGTGCCGAACGGTCGGGCGCTCGGTGATCCGCACCTGGACTACAAGCTCGAATGGCTGGACCGGCTGCGGATCGCGGCCGAAGGGTGGTTGACGGACGAGCCTGATGCCCAGATCGCACTCACCGGAGACTGGAACATCGCACCGCGCGACGAGGACGTGTGGGACATGAGCGTCTTCACCCACAGCACGCACGTGACTCCTGCTGAGCGGGCTGCGTTCGACGCGATCGTGCAGGCCGGGTACGCCGACCTGGTCCGGCCGTACACGCCGGGACCGGGCACCTACACCTACTGGGACTACGTACGGCTCCGGTTCCCCAGGAACAACGGGATGCGCATCGACTTCGTCCTCGGCTCGCCCGCTCTCGAGCGACGCGTCTCCGGCGCGATGATCGACCGGGAGGAGCGCAAGGGCAAGGGCGCCAGCGACCATGCGCCGGTCATCGTCGACGTCGCCGACTGACGACCCGATCCAGGCCGATGACGATGAGCCGTCACGTGGGGAGACGGGGATCACTAATTTCGGACTCGCAAACTACTGATTCAAATAGTTTGATCTGCAATACTGGAGAGCGGCGAGAAAGCCTCGCCGGTACCGAAGGATCTGATCAGCATGTCGCTCGCCACCCCTGCCTCACCGGCCCGCCTGACCTCGAAGCTCTCCCGCCTGGCTGCGACGGTGCGCGAGACCTGGTCGGGCGCCCGTCTGACCGACCGTCAGCTCATGCAGCTGCGCACGCACCTCAGCCGCCACTCCGGCTGACCTCGGCGCAGCGCCGACCTCGAAGCGCCGGACACAAGCGGCGCCGTCACGTTACGAATCGCGGGTCGAGGTCTGTCACGGCGCGGGTTCGAGCAGGAAGATCCGGAGCCGCCGACCGGTGATCCGCTGCTGGTACTTCGCGTAGCCGCCGTAGACACCGCCAGAAAGGTCGAGCACCCGTTCCTGCTCGACCGGTTCGGCAGGCCGGGCCACGATCTCGCGGGAGACGCCGCGGTAGGTGACCTTGGCACGCGGCTCGGCCTCGAGGTTGAAGACCCACGCCGGTGTGCCGGCCTGCCCGAAGTTGGTGCCGAGCAGCGCGATCGTGTCGTCAACGGGTACCGCGATCAGGTGCGTCTTGCGTGGCTGGCCGCTTCGTCGGCCGGTGCTCGTCAGCTCGAGCACGGGCAGCCCGGCGAGCAGATCGGGAAGATGGCTTCGGCCCCGCGTGACGCGGGAGGTGATCCGGTCCATCGGGGCCAGCAACCTGGAGAACAACCAGGCGCCTGCTCGGGTGCAGGCAAAGGCCTGCACCGCGCGCTGCAGGGGGTTCGGCCTCGGCACGGCGTACGACAGCTCAGCTGCGATGCCCACGTCGCGAACCTAGCACCGCGTCAGGCCGGCTTGTCCGCCGTTGCCTGGGTGTCGGGCATGGCGTCCTCTGATCGCTCGGCGCGTCTGCGACGGACCTGCCACACGACGATCGCCGCGACGACGAGGACGCCGATCACGATGGCCGAGCCGCGGCCGATCTGCGCTGCCACCTTGTCGTACGAGGCGCCGGCGAAGTACCCGACCAGGCTGAAGCCGACCCCCCAGATCAAACCGCCGAGCGCGTTCCACACCAAGAAGGTGCGGTACTTCATCTGGCTCAGCCCGGCCAGCCCTGGCATCACAGCACGGAAGAACGCGGTGAACCGGCCGAGGAACACCGCAGGGCCGCCACGCCGTCGCAGCAGGTCGGAGGCGGCATCCATCCGGCTCTGGTGCCGTTGGAAGATCCGCAGTCTCAGCAGGCGCGGTCCGGCGTGCTTGCCGACCTCGTAGCCGACCGTGTCGCCCACCACGGCGGACAGGAAGACCAGGACGCACAGGGTCACGATGTCGAGGTCGTGACGGCTGGCGAGGAAGCCGCCGAACACCACCGCCGTCTCGCCGGGAAGCACGAAGCCGATGAAGATCGCCGCCTCTCCGAAGACCAGGGCAGCGATGATGGCGTACGCCGCGAGAGGCGGCATCGAGGTGATGGCGTTGATCATCGGGGCGCCTCCCCGGCGTGTGGCACCCCTCCAACGTAACCGCCGTGTGTGAAGCCCAGGTGAACCAAGCAGCAGCGAAGCCACCGCTGCTCCAGTCGGGCCACTAAGTCGAGTCTTCTGACAGACTTGGACACATGCGCGTCTCCGCCAAGTCCGACTACGCCCTGCGGGCCTTGATCGAGATCGCCAGCCGCGACGACGGGGTGCCGGTCTCGGCCGAGGAGCTCGGAAGGCTCCAAGACATTCCGCACGGCTTCCTCCAGGCCATCCTGGCCGACCTGCGCCGCGCCGGCATCGTGATCAGCGTGCGCGGGCAAAGCGGTGGCTGGCGGATGGCTCGGCCCGGTAACGACGTCAGCGTCGCCGACATCATCCGCGCCGTGGACGGCCCCCTCGTCAGCGTGTACGGGCTTCGCCCGGAGGCGGTGACCTACAACGAGTCCGCCACCGTGCTGCAGCTCGTCTGGATCGCGGCGAGAGCCAATCTGCGCCATGTGTTCGAGCAGGTCACGGTGGGGATGCTCTCCACGGGCGACCTCCCTCCCGACGTCGTCCGGCTGACGAAGAGTGAGGACGCCTGGCTTCCGCACTGAGATCGGTCGAGCGGTCGCGCGTCAGGTGGCCTGTTCGGCCGGTCCCCGCGGCTGGGCTGCTGCGGGCCGTCCCTGGAGCGCCGATCCACCACGGTGGTCCTCGAACGCGAGCACGGCGAAGGCCAGCACCTCGGCGGTCAGGAAGGCCCAGCACGTCTCGATCAACGGGTCCTCACTGCCGATCGCCAGGTAGACCATCGCGCCGCCGACCACGCCCACGACCCAGGAGCGGGCAATGATGCCGCTGCGGTCCAGCGCCATGATCGACACGGTCACGACCAGGTTCGCCAGCGCGAACGCGCTGCCCACAGCGACCAGCATGCACGCGAAGGCGTCCAGCCGCACCTCGTCGCCGAAGATCAGCCGCAGCAGCCAGGGTCCGACCGACCACCCGATCGCTGCGGCCACGACGACGGCGACCGCCGTCGCGGCGAGAGTGCCCAGCCGGAAGCGGCGCAGCCGCGCGGCCTGGCCCGCGACTACGAACCGCGTCAGCCGCCCGGTCAGCGCCGAGACCAGGCCGATCGCCAGCGTGTAAGGGGCGCGGAACAACGCCAGGCCCGCGAACAGGGCCGTCACCTGTGCCGGCGAGCCACCCGCCAGCGCCAGCGCCACCGGACCACCGGTGAGCACGGCCTGCCCGATCAGCTGACCTCCGGCCGCACCTCCGATGAAGCGCAACGCCGACTCGATCGTCGGCCTGGCCTGCTCGCGGGCGAAGCGGAACGACCGGGGCCAGAGCAGCCCGATGACCGCGCCGCCGGCCAGGCACAGGCCGAACGCCAGCGACGAGTCCACGTCGGCGACGACCAGGACGATGCCTGCCGCGCAACGCAAGGCGTTGTCGCCGACCATCGTCAGCGCCAGGCTGCCGAACTGCCGGCGCGCCGCCAGCCCACCTCGCACGACCCCGATGAAGCCGGACCCGAGCGTGACGACCACGACGAGAGCGGGAAACCAGGCGTCGTCGCGGTGGAACAGCTGGTTTCGGCCCAGCCAGCTCAGCCCACCGACGAGCAGCGCCGCCACGGTGATCAGGGCGGCGACCCGGCCCATCGCGTCGTGGACCGATCCCTCACCCGCGTGAGCAGCCACGGAGCGGGCGATCCAGTGCTGGAGGGGGAAGGTCAGGGCGGCAGCGGCGAAGCTCCAGTAGGTCCAGAGCACCGAGACCGGTGCGGCCGCCTCGGCGCCCAGCGCGCGGGTGCTGAGTGCGAAGAAGACGTACGCCAGCACTCCACTGGTCAGCGACCCCGCAGCCAGGGCGGTGGGGTTGCGGGCTCGCCCCAGCTGCCGTCCTCGTTTCACTGCCTCAGGCTAGTGCCCGCGCCGCCGGTGAGCCGATGGGCGACGGTCGTCCTGACACCGCCCGTAGGTCACCGCTCAGATACAGTCATGGGCGACCGACACACGTCGCACGCCCGGAACGGACATGAACGCCCTCAACCCGACCTCGCCCGAGCGCGAACCGCTGCCCGAGCCGGTGCCGCCCGCGCCGGTGCCTGTCGAGGACCCCGGTCCGAGCGGGCTGCCTCCGCTCGACCCGACCCAGCTTCGTGTACTCCGTCGTGGTCCCGGTCTACAACAGCGAGGGCATCGTCGGCGAGACCGTCGACCGGATCGTGGCGGAGTTCGAGACCCTGGGCCTGTCGTACGAGCTGATCCTCGTCAACGACGGCAGCGGTGACCGCAGCTGGGAGGTCATCGCTGAGAAGGCGCGGACCAACGAGCATGTCGTGGCGCTCAACCTGCTCCGCAACTACGGCCAGCACAACGCCAACCTGGCCGGGTTCCGCGAGGCCACCGGTGACTACGTGATCACCATGGACGACGACCTGCAGAACCCACCCGACCAGATCCGGATCCTCATCGACGAAGCGATGAAGGGCCGTGACGTGGTGTTCGGTCGCTTCGAGACCAAGAAGGCGGCGGCGTACCGACGACTCGGGAGCAAGCTGATCGGGACGATGAACCGCCGCATCTTCGGCCAGCCCAACGACTTGGTGGTCTCCAACTTCCGGATCCTGAGACGTGACGTCATCGACCGGATCTGCGCGTCCCGTACGGCCTACCCGTACATCACCGGCCAGGCGCTCCAGTACTCCAGCAACCGCTCCAACGTGTGGGTCCGCCACGAGCCTCGCAAGCTCGGGGGAAGCTCCTACAGCATGACCCGCATCCTCCGGCTGGTCTTCACGATCCTCTTCAGCTACTCGTCCTTCCCGCTGAGGTTCGCGGCCGGCTTCGGGTTCGTGTTCGCGCTGCTGAGCTTTGCCCTCGGTGCGGCGTACTTCATCCGCGGTCTGTTCGCGGACACGGCCATCCCGGGCTGGACCACCTTGGTGGTCCTGCTGGCGGTGTTCAACGGCGTCACGATCGCGTTGCTGTCGATGCTCGGTGAGTACGTCGTGCGGACGCTCAACGCAGTGAGCGCTCAGGAGACCTACCACGTGGTCGAACGAGTCACCCGGTGATGGTCGAACCCGGGCTACCGTGACCAGGCACCTCCTGGTGATCGGTGGCCAGCGCTGCGGCACCACCGGCCTGGCCGCGCTGCTCGACGCGCACCCCCAGATCACGATGGCTCGGCCCACCCGGCCAGAGCCGAAGGTGTTCATGTCCGCCGAGGTCGCCTCTCGGGGGCTCGGCTGGTACCGCTCGACGTACTTCGCCCACGCCACCAGCGAGACGCTGTACGGGGAGAAGAGCACCAGCTACATCGAGGAGCCCGCCGCTGCCGGTCGCGCACACGAGATGCTCGGGGAGGCGGAGATCGTCGTCCAGCTCCGCGACCCGGTGCAGCGGGCGATCTCGAACTGGCGCTTCAGCACCCAGCACGGCGTCGAGGAACGGCCCCTTGACCAGGCGTTCGAGGAGAACCTGGCGGGCCCACGCGCCTGGGACCCCGAGGCGTCGTCGGTGTCGCCGTTCGCCTATCTCGAGCGCGGTCGGTACGCGGGCTACCTGGAGCCGTGGTTCGAGACGTTCCCCGGTCACCTGCACGTCCGGTTCTTGGAGGACCACTTGAGCGACCCGACCTCCATCCGCGACCTGTACGCCGCCTTGGGCGTCGACCCCGACTACCTGCCAGAGCACGGCGAGCGTCGGGTCAACGAGAGCGGTGGCCCGGCTCCGAGCCTGCCCACCGGGCTCGAGGAGCAGCTCCGTGAGTACTTCGCCGCCAGCGACGCCGAGCTCAGTGACCGTCTCGGACGGCGGCTGCCGTGGCCGACCAGCTTCGAAAGATAGGGTGACCGGATGCACGACGAGCAGCCGATCCCGTTCAACAAGGCCGCGATCGAGGGCGCTGAGCTCGACTACCTCAGGATCGCCCTGGAGAACGGCCACACCTCCTCCGGCGGGGAGTTCGCGCGACGCGCGTCCGCCATCCTGGTGGAGGCTTTCGGCGCCGAGGACGTGCTGCTGACGACGTCGTGCACGTCCGCCCTCGAACTCACCGCCCTGATGCTCGACCTGCAGCCTGGTGACACGGTGATCGTCCCGTCGTTCACGTTCACGACCACGGCCCTGGCCTTCGTGCGTCAGGGCGCCCGGATCAAGTTCTGCGACATCGAGCCGGTGACCCTCGGCCTCGACACCGCGCACCTGTCCACGCTGCTGGACGACACCGTGCGTGCCGTCGTCCCGGTCCACTACGCCGGGGTGGCCTGCGACATCGACGGGCTGCGCAAGGCCCTCACGGACTGGCCGGACATCTCCGTCATCGAGGACAACGCCCACGGGCTGTTCGGGCGGTGGAACGACCAGCCGCTGGGCACCCTGGGCCGGTTCGCCACCCAGAGCTTCCACGACACGAAGAACATCGTCTGCGGTGAGGGCGGCGCCCTGATCGTCAACGAGGCGCGCGACGTCGACCGGGCCCGGGTGCTCTACGACAAAGGCACGAATCGGCGCGCCTTCTTCCTCGGTCAGGTGGACAAGTACTCCTGGAAGGACACCGGTTCGTCGTTCGGGTTGTCCGATGCGCTGGCGGCGTACCTGTGTGCCCAGCTGGAGCAGCGCGACGTCATCCAGGGCAAGCGCCGCGACGTGTTCGAGCGCTACGAGAAGGCGTTGGCGCCGCAGGCCGAGGAGCTGGGCATCCGGTTGCCGGTCGTACCGGAGCACTGCGAGCAGACCTATCACATGTTCTACGTGTTGCTGGAGGACCGGCCGACCCGCGACGCCGTGCTCAGCGGCATGCGCGAGCACGGGATCACCCCGACGTTCCACTACGTGCCGTTGCACAGCTCTGACGCCGGACGGAAGTTCTCCGCAGGCTACGTCGACTGCCCGGTCACCGACGACATCAGCGGTCGGCTGTTGCGGCTGCCGTTCTACAACAACCTGACTCCGGCCGAGAGCGACCGGGTCATCGAGAGCTTCGTCAGCGTGCTGTCCGCAGCTCGGGCGGGCTGACGTGGACGGGGGACGCACCATGACCCGGCAGCCAGACCACGATCCGCCCCGGGCGCGAGAGCGCGTGCAGACCGGCTCGGCTTCCCTGTCGCAGCGTGACTACTGGTGGTACCGCGCCCGAGCCCAGCTCCTCGAGGTGGCCCTCGGCGGCCACCTCGGCACGCCGCAGCGGCTGCTCGACGTGGGCAGCGCCGACGGTCCGAGCGTGGAGTGGATGTCGGGCGAGCATCGGCGTACGACGATCGACGTCGATCCGCGCGGGCTGAAGCCCGGCGAGGGCGTCTGTGCCAGTGCCTTGGCACTGCCGTTCGGGGACGCCTCGTTCGACGTCGTCGGCGCCTTCGACGTGCTCGAGCACTGTGAGCCCGAGGCACAGGCCGTCACCGAGCTGAGCCGGGTGCTGCGACCGGGCGGCCGGCTCCTGATGTCGGTTCCGGCGTACCAGTGGGCGTGGACCGACCACGACGAGCAGGCCGGTCACTACCGCCGCTACACGCGCCGGCGACTGGTCCGGGCGATCGAAGGTGGCGGTCTGGTGGTCGAGCGGGCGACCTACGGGTTCTGCGGGGTCTTCCCCTTCTTCGCAGCCGAGCGGCTGGTCCGGCGGCTGAAGAAGCCTGCGCCGTCGCGCGACAAGCAGCTGCCGACGGTCTCGCCGACCATGGACCGGGTGCTGATGGGGTTGACCCGGGCCGAGTCTCGGGTCCTCGGTCGGTCCAACCTGCCCTTCGGCTCGTCGGTGTTCCTGGCAGCCGTCAAACCGATCTGATCGAGGGTCGCGAGCGATCACGTCGCCGCGACCGGCTCGGCGAGATGCTCTCGCTGACTTTGTGGGCCGTGCCGAGCCCGTGGGATAGTCGATCCAACCTGAGAGAGGACCGAACGTGAAGATGCTCGTCACCGGCGGCGCCGGCTTCATCGGCAGCCACTACGTGCGCACCGTGCTGGGTGACTGCTGGGGGCTGGACGCACCTGCCTCGGTCGTCGTGCTCGACAAGCTGACCTATGCCGGCACCACGAGCAACCTGGCAGCCGTGCTGGACGACCCGCGGCTGCGTTTCGTCGAGGGCGACATCCTCGACCGCGCCCTCGTCGACGAGCTGATGTCGCAGGTCGACGTGGTCGTGCACTTTGCCGCTGAGTCGCACGTCGACCGTTCGATCATGGGCGCTGCCGACTTCGTGATGACCAACGTGGTCGGGACCCAGACGTTGCTCGACTCCGCGCTCCAGCACGGGATCGACAAGTTCGTGCACGTCTCCACGGACGAGGTCTACGGCTCGATCGACGAAGGCTCGTGGGACGAGGAACGGCCGCTGGAGCCCAACTCGCCGTACTCCGCCTCGAAGGCGTCCAGCGACCTGATCGCCCGGTCCTACTGGCGCACGCACCGGCTGCCCGTGTGCGTGACGCGCTGCTCCAACAACTACGGTCCCCACCAGTTCCCGGAGAAGGTCATCCCGCTGTTCGTCACCAACCTGATCGACGGCGGGACCGTGCCGCTGTACGGCGAGGGCGCCAACGTGCGTGACTGGCTGCACGTCGACGACCACTGCCGCGGGATCCACCTGGTGCTCGGTGGCGGGCGGCCGGGCGAGGTCTACAACATCGGTGGCGGCACCGAGATGACCAACAAGGAGCTGACCGTCAAGCTCTTGGCGGCATGTGGCGCCGACTGGGACAGCGTGGAGTACGTCGAGGACCGCAAGGGCCATGACCTGCGCTACTCCGTCGACATCTCCAAGATCTCCGGCGAGCTCGGCTACACGCCGGCCGTCGACTTCGAGAAGGGTCTCGCCGAGACCGTCACGTGGTACGCCGAGAACCGCGACTGGTGGGAGCCGCTGAAGGTCCGCGCCCGCCTCGCCACCTGACCGGACACCCCGAAGGCACCGTTTCCAGCGGAATCAGGCCCTCATTCGGTCAGTCCCGGGTGTTCGGTCAGAGCTCGGGGGCGCGCAGCTTGCGGGGGATGTCGCGGCGCTCGAGCAGCCCGATCAGGTAGTCGCCGTACCCGCTCTTGAGCATCGCCTCGGCGCGCTCCCGGAGCTCGTCGTCGGACAGGAAGCCTTGCCGCCAGGCCACCTCCTCCGGTGACCCGATGCGCAGGCCCTGCCGGTGCTCCACAGCGCGGATGAAGTTGCCGGCGTCGTTGAGCGACTCGAACGTGCCGGTGTCCAACCAGGCCGTACCGCGCGCGAGCACCTGGACCTGGAGCTCCCCGCGCTCGAGGTAGACCCGGTTGATGTCGGTGATCTCGTACTCCCCGCGCGGCGACGGCCTGAGGTCGCGCGCGATGTTGACCACGTCGTTGTCGTAGAAGTACAGCCCGGGGACGGCGTAGTTGCTGGACGGGTTTGCCGGCTTCTCCTCCAACGCGGTGGCCTTGCCGTCGCGGTCGAAGCTCACCACGCCGTACGCCGTCGGGTCCGTCACCCAGTAGGCGAAGACCGCGGCACCGTCGAGCTGGGCGAAGCGTTCGAGCTGAAGGCCGAGGCCCTGGCCGTAGAAGATGTTGTCGCCGAGCACGAGCGCGCAGCGTTGGTCTCCGATGAAGTCCGCGCCGATGGTGAACGCCTGGGCCAGCCCCTTGGGCTCGGGCTGCTGCGCGTAGGTGAAGGACACCCCGAACGCCGAGCCGTCTCCGAGCAGCCTCTCGAAGCCGTCGGCCTCGTGCGGCGTGGTGATGATCAGGATGTCGCGGATCCCGGCCAGCATCAGCGTCGACAACGGGTAGTAGATCATCGGCTTGTCGTAGACCGGCATCAGCTGCTTGCTCACGCCGAGCGTGATCGGGTGCAGCCGGGTGCCGGCGCCGCCGGCCAGGATGATTCCGCGCATGGAACCTGAGGATAGGGCCTCGACCGTCCGGTGGTGATGGCGAGACTCCCGGACCGGTTTGTCCAACCGTCAGGATGAATTGATCTTGAAGACGATGTAGTTGGTGTTCGCGTACGTCTCCGTGAGCACGCTTCCGTCGAGGGCGCGCAAGCCCTTCACGTCGGCGGGGTACTTCTTGCTGACGAACAACCACGACGGGTCGTAGGCGTCGACGAGCGCCTGGACGGTTTGCTTCGACGGCTTGGTGAACGCAGCGTCGTTGAGGCGCAGACGCTGCGGATCGGGCGGCGGGATGAAGGCATTGGCCTCGCCGCGCACGTAGTTCTCGTTCGTGCCGGCGGTGTAGCCCCAGCCCTCGATGACCACCCGGCGTTCGGTCGAGGCCGCGACCCAGAAGTTGCGGTTGTCGCACCGCTTGGCCTTGGGCTTCACGCAGTGCACGTTGGTCGCCACGATGTCGTCGACGGAGGAATGCTTCTCGATGTACTCCGCCGCCGCCACCCCGCCCTCGGCCCACAGCGCCGGGTAGAACGGCGTGGGTTGGGGCCGCTGGGTGACGGTGTCGTAGGTCAACGAGTAGACGTTCATCGATCCCAGGCCGAGCACAGCGCACACGCACAGCGCCGAGGTGGACCAACGCAGCGTGTGGGAGACGGTACGCCGTTCGACCGCGCGGCCCGCGACCGCGAAGACGGCGACGACCGCCACGGGGAACAACACGGTCGCGACCAGGGCCAGCAGGGTGGAGTCGACGACCACCTTGCGGCGTGACTCGCTCAGTGCGGACAACCCGAAGGCCACCAGGCCCGACCCCGCTGCGACGCCGCCGTACACCCAGGCCTGTCGACGGGTGACGGATGGGATGAGGAGGGTGAGCCCCCACGCCGACAGCAGGACCACGAGCTCAGCCACGGTCCGCTGGAACCACAGCTGGCTCAGGCCGGATCGGAACAGCACGAACGCGACGCCGATGCCGGCGGGAATCGAGAACCCCAGCCAGACCGCCCGCGGGTCTCGCCAAAGGTCGGCCTTGATCAGTCCATAGGCGCCCACGCCGTACAGCAGCCAGCCGGTCAGCAGGACGAACGTCATGACGACCATGGAGATCGCTGTCTTGTCGACGTTGTCGCTGGCCAGAGCAGCCCGGACCGTCGCGAACGGGTCGATCGCCATCCCGCCGCCCTGGCCGCCGAACAACACGTACTGTGCGAAGGCGGTGACGATGGCCAACAGCACGATCAGGACGGACAACGTGCGGTCCAGGCGTCGCGCGAAGACCAGGGTCAGGAGCCAGGCGGCCAGCGCTCCGCACAGGAAGACGGGCATGAAGGTCGCCTTCGCACCCGACAGCGCGAACAGCGCGAGGACGAGAGCCAGCCAGGTCATCCGGCCGGCCTTCTTGTCCGGGCGCAGCACCTCGAGGATGAGCATCAGAGCCGGCATCGACACCACGACGCCGTAGGACTGCGACGGGCTGGACACGAACCGGCGGGTGAGGTAGGGCTCGTAGAACTGGAACGTGTCGTAGTGCGGACCGATCAGCTGGTAGGCGCCGGCGACCAGCAGCGCCGGTGCGACGGCGGCGGCGAGCGGGTGCCTGGTGAGCCGCAGCGCGACCGCGCCCAGGCCCAGCACGCCCAGCACCATCGACACGGCCGGCATGATCTCCCGCAGCATGGTGATCGCGTCGAGGCCGGTTGCGTGCCCGGACGTGGCGATCTGCGCGTGGACGAACCAGTGGTAGTCCAGCCGCGTGTCCAGCAGGAACGGGATCTGCGGCGGGAAGCGGTGCGAGATCTCGGAGACCAGGGCATGGTGGAAGGTCTCGTCGATGCTCGGCGGATGGTTGGTCGGCAGGTCCAAGGAGCGCAACGCAAACGCCTTGCGACCCAGCCACGACAGTCCGTACATCGCCGTGAGCGCCAGCGCCCAGGCGGCCCGGACATCGAGGGAGCCGGTCGGCAAGGACCACGTACGCCGTCCGACCGGGGTCAGGCTCAGCACGATCGCGACCACCGGTACGACCACGACGAGCAGCGGGAAGCCGACCCACACTCCCACCAGGTAGACCGGGAGCTGGACACCGAACCCGAAGATCGTGCCGAGCGAGAGGTCCTCGAACCACGTCGGTCCGTCGGCTTCTCCGTCGTGCAGCCGGGCGAGCAGCAGGCGCCACACCAGCACACCCGGCAGGCTGACGCCGAGGGCGAGATACAACGCGTAGACGATGAGGTCGACCGCACCGACGTCGTAGTGCCACAGCAGGGCGAACGTGAAAACGGCGGTCACGATGGCCGGCACCCACGTCGTTGACATGACGCGGCGCAACGGCATGCGGGTCACCCTATCTTGACGACTGGGCTCTTCTGAGACGACATCGCGGGCGCGGCGAGCGCTTCCGGCTACGCTCGGAGGTCATGGATCCCCGCGACCACGACGCCGACGCGATCGCTGAGCTTCAGCGGTTGCGTTCCAGCATCGACAACCTCGACGCTGCGCTGGTCCACGTGCTGGCTGAGCGCTTCCGGTGCACGCAGGCGGTGGGTGTTCTCAAGGCCGAGCACGCGATGCCGCCGGCCGACCCCGAGCGCGAGGCGCTGCAGATCGAACGGCTGCGCCGGCTCGCGCAGGAGGCGCGGCTCGATCCCGAGTTCGCGGAGAAGTTCCTGAACTTCATCATCGCCGAGGTGCTGCGCCACCACGAGGCGATCGCCAACTCCTGACCTGCACCGGGACACGGGTCAGGCGCTGGCTCAACGGGCCAAGCGCTGCGCCTGGTACGCCGCCAGCTGCGCCCTGGCCGTGGCCCTGGCCCGCTTGCGCAGGAAGACCGTGCGGCCGAACAGCTTGCCCGGCAGCCCGAGCGCCTGAGCCGCCCAGGCCGACCAGTCGAAGGTGTCGACGTGGGAGCTGATCAGCCCGTCGGTGAAGGCGAAGCGGGCGTCGATCACGTTGTGCACCCGATGCCCCTGGAAGGTGTAGTAGGCCTCCCAGTGCGCGCGGCCGGACATGTCATCGGCGCGAATGTCTCCGAACTCTGCCCTCAGGTCGGTCGCCCGGCCGAGCAGCATCCGCCACATCGCCCGGACCTGATCGGCGTCGAGCTCACCGAACGCCGGATCCTCGAACGTCGCATGGTCCGCGTACGACGCTGCCATCGTCTCGGCGTCGCGCCGGTTGAGAGCGGTGTAGAACTCGGCGACCAGGTGCTCGTTGGGATGCATTGCGTCCACTGTGACCGAAGTTTGCCGATATGACCAGGGTCGGGCCGTCGGTCGGCGTCGCAGCGGTCGGACCCGCAACTGGACCGGGCCACCCACGGGGTCGATCAGCCGCTACTTCTGTCCGTTGTCCTGGTCGCTGTCGTCCTGGTCGCTCGGGCTCTGGTCGCGGTCGTCCGCGCTGCCGTCGCTTGACGTGTCGCCGGCCCCGTCGTCGGAGCGCTCGGACCGATCGTCGTCGTCGGGGTCGTCCGCGTCATCTCCGTCCTCGTCCTCGCTCCTCGTCCTCGGCCCCGACGGTCTCGGCCTCGACGGAGATCTGGCTGCGCCGCGCGCCAGGGAACTCGATCGGCAGCGCGTCGCCCAGAGCGCTCGCGATGGCCTGCTCGAGGGGGAGGTCGTCGGGCGACTCGTACGGGAAGGCGTCGTCGCTGCTCCACGCCGACTTCAGGCGCTCGAAGGCGCTTTGGCGCAGCGCCGCCGCGTCGTCGACGAACAGTTCCAGCTCGACACTCACATGGACGCGATCGGTCATGGCGATGACGCTACTGGCAGAGGCGTCGATCCGCTCGCCTCGCCGGCGAGGCACAATGCCGAGATGGACTTCGACGTGCAACGCATCCGCGCTACGTTCCCCGCCCTGGAGCACGGCGTGGCGCACTTCGACGGGCCAGGTGGCTCCCAGGCGCCTCAGGTGGTCGGTGAAGCGGTCGCCGCAGCGATGTGCGCAGGCGTCTCGAATCGCGGGGACGTCACCGAGGCCGAGCGGCGGGCCGACCGCATCGTGCGGGGGGCACGTCAGGCGGCGGCTGACCTGCTGGGTGCCGACCCTGGCGGGGTGGTGTTCGGACGTTCGATGACACAGCTGACCTACGACGTCGCGCGTGCGTTGGCGACGGGCTGGTCCGACGGCGACGAGATCGTCGTGACCAGACTGGACCATGACGCCAACATCAGGCCGTGGGTGAGCGCCGCCGAACGCGCCGGAGCGACCGTGCGTTGGGTCGAGTTCGATCGTGAGACCGCCGAGCTCACCGTCGCGGACGTCGAGGCCCGGCTTTCGGAGCACACCAGGCTGGTTGCCGTGACCGGCGCGTCGAACCTGCTCGGCACCCGGCCCGACATCCCCGCGATCAGTGCGGCGGTGCATGCGGTCGGGGCGCTCCTCTACGTCGACGGGGTCCATCTGACCCCGCACGCGCCGGTCGACGTGGTCGAGCTGGGCGCCGACTTCTTCGCCTGCTCGCCGTACAAGTTCTTCGGCCCGCACCACGGTGTCCTGGTGGCAGCTCCGGACCTGCTGGAGAGCGTGCACACCGACAAGCTGCTTCCCGCGACGTCGGCCGTGCCCGAGCGCTTCGAGCTCGGAACGCTGCCCTACGAGATCCTGGCCGGCACAACCGCGACCGTCGACTTCATCGCGGGCCTCGCTTCGGACGCCGCCGACCGCCGGAGCAGGGTGCTGGAGTCGATGGCGGCGCTGGAGGAGTACGAGGACGGGCTGTTCGGCCGGGTCCTGGACGGGCTGGCGGCGACGGCCCGGGTGCGGCTGCACGGATCACCCAAGCGGCGTACACCGACCGTGCTGTTCTCGATCGACGGCGTTGACTCGCGCGACGTCTACGAGGGCCTGGCGACCCGTGGGGTGAACGCGCCCGCCGGTAGCTTCTACGCCCTCGAGGCGTCCCGGTGGATCGGGCTGGGCGACTCCGGCGCGGTCCGGGCCGGGCTCGCGCCGTACACGAGCCAGGAGGATGTCGACCGGTTGCTCGCCGGCGTCGCGGAGCTGGCCGGATGAGCCGGCGGGTCCTGGTCACCGGCGCCTCTCGTGGGATCGGCCGCGCCGTCGCCCAGGCCTTCGCCGACCAGGGCGACCGGGTGGCCGTCCACTACGGGCGCTCCGCCGACCTGGCGCGGGCGGTGGTGGAGTCGCTGCCGGGGTCGGGGCACGTGGCGGTCCAGGCCAACCTCGAGGTCGCTGAGGACGTACGCAGCATGGTGGACGCGACAGCCGACCAGCTCGACGGGCTGGACGTGTTGGTCAACAACGCCGGTGTCTTCGTCGCCCACCCGCCGCTGGAGACGTCGTGGGAGGACTGGCAGGAAGCCTGGATCACGACGCTGCAGACCAACCTGCTCGGCGCCGCGCATGCGACCTTCGCAGCGATCCCGTACCTGATCTCCGCCGGTGGCGGGGCGGTGGTCAACGTGTCGAGCCGCGGCGCGTTCCGGGGGGAGCCGCGCAACCCGGCGTACGGTGCCTCGAAGGCCGGGCTGAACGCGTTCGGCCAGTCGATGGCGTTGGTGCTCGCGCCGCACGGGATCTCCGTCGGCACGGTCGCGCCCGGTTTCGTGCAGACCGAGATGGCGCGCGACGTTCTCGACGGTCCTGGAGGAGACGCCGTGCGTTCCCAGTCGCCCTACGGCCGGGTGGCGCGCCCCGAGGAGGTCGCGGCAGCGGTGCTCTGGCTGGCCTCGCCCGAGGCGGCCTTCTCCACCGGCGCGATCATCGACGTGAACGGCGCGTCGTACCTGCGCAGCTGACGCGGGCTCCAGCCTTCATGTTGGCTTCATGCGCCGTCTCTAGGGTCGGCTGTCGAAGGCACGACTCGTGCCTCCTGGCGGCTCGAACGGAGGTCGACGCGTCGTGGCGTGGCTACCAGATCTCAACGACGACGCGTTCCTCCGCGTCAACGACCTGGCCCGGAACACGGGCTGGCTGCACACGCCCATGGTCGACTACGCGCGCTATGGCGTCGTGCTGTTCGCCGTCGCCATCGTGGCCAGTGCCGTCTATGCCCGGCGCAGCGATGCTCGGGCGTTGGCCGCCTCGGTGTGGGCCGGGCTCGGCACGCTCGTGGCCGTCGGACTCAACCAGCCAATCGGCAACGCCGTCGGTGAGGCACGGCCGCACGCGACCCATCCGGGCTCGTTGCTCCTGGTGAGTCCGACCGCGGACTTCTCCTTCCCGTCCGACCACGCCGTGATGGCGGGAGCCGTCGCGGCCGGGTTGTTCATCGTCTCGCGCAGGTTGGGGCTGTTCGTGGCCGCTGCTGCGGTGCTGATGGCGTTCGCGCGGGTGTACGTCGGTGCGCACTACCCAGGAGACGTGCTGGCCGGACTGGTCGTCGGCGCAGTCGTGGTGACGCTGGGTTGGCTGCTCGTCGGCGGCATGCTGACGAAGAGCGTCGAGCATCTGCGCGCCGGGCGTCTCCACCGGCTGCTGGGAAGTGGAGCGGGTGACGAGAATCGAACTCGCACTGTCAGCTTGGGAAGCTGATGTTCTACCATTGAACTACACCCGCGTGACGTCGAAACCGGCCCGAACACAGGGGTCCGCGACGAGCGGAGACGATACTACCCGGACCACTCCTCGTTGGTCAGCAGTGGCTTGCGGCCGACGGCACGGCACCAGGTGAAGGCGGCGTACGACGCCGATGACTCTCCCCAGGCCGACCAGGCGCGTGCCATCTCGGCCATCTCCGCGGCGGTGGCGAGTCCGGCCGCCACGGCCTCCGCGACGTACTCCTCGTCCCAGCACTCGGCGGCGCGGCCCTCGGCGAACTCGCGGACGCGTGCCGGCGTGCCGTAGCTGAACGCCTTCGTGGTCGCCTCCACGTCCTCGAACCCGGCCTCCCCGACGAGCCGGCGCAGCTCGCGTCCGAGGAAGGGGTCGGCGCCGGACAGGATCCACAGCTGCTCGCGCACGGTGTTCGACCGACGCAGCAGCTCGACACCGGGTCCGGCGAGGATCAGCCCGTCGTACTCCGTCGAGGCCACCCCGACGTACCCACCCGGCCGCAACACCCGCCACACCTCGCCGAGCACCACGGCCGGGTCCGGCCCTGCCTCGAGAAGCGAGTGGCACAGACAGGCGTCGAACGTCCGGTCCTCGAACGCCAACCGCGTGGCATCGCCCTCGACGAAGGTCAGCCGGTCGAGCGCGTGGATCGCCGCGTAGACCTCAGCAGCCGCGAAGTCCTCCGGTGAGGTGTCGACCGCGGTGACCTGCCCGGCCGTCGAGGCCAGCCCGATCGAGAGCGCGCCGTCGCCGCAGCCGAGGTCGAGCACATGCATGAGGGCGTCGACGTAAGGCAGGAAGAAGTCGGCATACACGCTCGCATCCCGTGTCCCGAGCAGGTCCTCGAAGGCCATGGCCGCCTCTCCATGCTGCGCGATGTCCAGCGGTGTCCACTCTCCGGCATGCAGACCCGGCCCGCACGACAATCGCCCGGCCTGCACAATGCAGCCATGGCCATCTTCCTCGCGCTCATGTCGAGCGTGATGTGGGGAACCGGCGACTTCTTCGGTGGCCTGCGCAGCCGGAGCCGGCCGGCGGTCGCCGTGGTGGCTGGTTCGATGCTGGCTGGGTTGATCGCGATTGCGCTCGCGGCGGTCGTCTCCGGGGCTTACGACGACCCGACCGGCTGGGTGCCGTGGTCGGTCCTGTCGGGTCTCGCCGGGGCCAGCGGTCTGGTGGCCTTCTATGCCGCTCTGGCCGGCGGGACGATGGGCGTGATCTCGCCGATCGCTGCTCTCGGCGTCGCCGTCCCCGTGGTGGTCGGGTTCATCGGCGGCGACACGCCCTCGGGCCTGCAGACGATCGGCCTGGCGGTGGCCCTGGTCGGTGCCATTGCCACCAGTGGGCCGGAGCTGTCCGGAGGAGCGAGCGCTCGATCGGTTGCGCTCGCGGCGTTTGCGGGTGTCTGCTTCGGCCTGGTCTTCGTGGCCGTCGACCAGGGCGCCAAGGACTCCGCGATCATGACGCTGGTCGGCATGCGTACGACCAGCCTCGCGCTCTTCAGCGTCGTCGCGGTGGCGCTGCGCAGCATCGGCGGGCTGGACCGCACCGACCTGTGGCCCCTGGCCGTGATCGGCCTCTTCGACGTCGGCGCGAACCTGATGTACGCGCTGGCCAGCAACCGGGGCTACGTCTCGATCGTCAGCGTGCTGGGCTCTCTCTACCCGGTGATGACGGTGCTCCTGGCCCGCGCCGTGCTGCAGGAACGGATGCGTTCGATCCAGCTGATCGGCGTCGCCTTGACCATGGTTGGCGTGGCCTTCATCTCCGCGGGGTAGCGCCCGGCGGTAGGGTCGGCCCGTGCTGCTGAGTGACCGCGACATCCGGGCCGAGATCGACGACCAGCGGGTTGTGCTCGACCCGTACGACGAGGCGATGATCCAGCCCTCGAGTGTCGACGTCCGCCTCGACCGGTTCTTCCGGGTCTTCGAGAACCACCGCTACCCTCACATCGACCCGGCGGAGGACCAGCCGGACCTGACCCGTGAGGTCGAGCCGTCGGACGGGGAGCCGTTCATCCTGCACCCCGGTGAGTTCGTGCTCGGGTCGACCTACGAGGTGATCACGCTCCCCGACGACATCGCCGCCCGGCTCGAGGGCAAGTCGTCGCTGGGCCGGCTGGGGTTGCTCACGCACTCGACGGCCGGCTTCATCGACCCCGGTTTCTCCGGCCACGTGACGCTGGAGCTGTCCAACGTCGCCACCTTGCCGATCAAGCTCTGGGCCGGGATGAAGATCGGCCAGCTGTGCTTCTTCCGTCTCAGCTCCCCGGCGGAGAACCCGTACGGCAGTGCGAAGTACGGCTCGCGCTACCAGGGGCAGCGCGGCCCGACGCCGTCCCGCTCGTACCAGAACTTCCACCGCACTCAGATCTGAGCCTTCGAGGAGTGGGGAGGATTTCCGCGGCCAGGACATGGCCGATGCTCCCCAAACCTCGAGAGCCATGGTCAGCGGGCGCCGTCGGCGCGGTCCGCGAGGCGACGGAGCATACGTGCCGTGCGCGGGTGGGTCGGACGCGCTGTCGCGACGCGACGCTGCGAACGCTCGCGGATGATCTCGCGGGCAACCTGGTCGTTGATGTTCATGAGCCTTGCTCCTCTCGGTTCCTCGTGGCGGTCATCGGGGTCGATGTGGTGGGGGTGGTGGTGCTGTTCGTCGAGTCTGGCCCGCGGCGCGGCCCGCGCTCTTGATGTCTCTTGCTGCGACTGACCAGCCGCTCGGTGCCGTCGTACGACGCCGTGCCCGACTGGGATGACTCGGGCGGTCCCGGCCGCCGCTCACGCGCGTTGTAGGACCACATCGCCCGTTCCCGCCTGGATGATCAGCTCGACAGTCCGGTCGTCCTCGGAGGGAGCCTCGCTGGCATCGAGCGAGCTGGTGACGTCACCGGTGACGGTTGTGATGTCGAGGTAGGCCGCCGTCCCGTCCGCCACTCCGACCGTCACGTCGCCGGATCCGGTCTTGGCCTTGAGCTTGCCGTGGTCGATGCGTCGCACCAGCAGGTCTCCCGAGCCGGCCATCGCGTCGACCCCTTCGCCGGCGTCCTTGACGACGATGTCGCCCGACCCGGTCTTGATCTTGAGGGTGCCGGCGATCTGACCGACCACCACGTCACCTGAGCCGGCCAGGATGTCGGCGTTCCCGCCGACCTCATCGAGGGTGATGTCCGATGAACCTCCCTTGACCGAGCAGTTGCCTCGCGCGACCTTGAGCTCGACGTCCCCGGACCCGGTCTTGACGTCGGCGCTGGCGACGGTGTCCAGCTCCAGGTCGCCGGACCCGGTGCTGATCCTGGTGTCGCCCAGCTCGCCATGAGTGTCCACGTCGGCGGAGGCCGTCTCGATCTTCGCGGAGCTGTGGGTCGGCACGGTGATCGTCGCAAGGACGTGGCCCTGCCGGCGGAACAATCCACCCCTGATCTTCGGCATCAGCACGACGATCTCGTCACCGCGCTGCTCGACGGTGGCGTTGTCGATCATGTCGGTGGCCGCGGGGTCGTTGCCCAACGGCTCGAGCTCGACGGTGCTGGTCGTGGTGTCGGTCGCGTGGACGGTGACCTGTCCCTGCCACAGCTCGACCTTGAGGTTGACCGGGCTGGGTGTCTCGAACGTGTGCATGGCTGTCTCCTTCGGCGGCTGTGCAGTCGGTGAGGTGTCGGTGGGTGTGCCGGTGATGCGCCGGCCTGGTCGGCGGGCTGGTCGCGGTCAGCGCACCCAACCCTGGACTCGCTTGTTCGACGAGCGGTTGCGCCCGGGAGCGCCGGGGCCCATGGAGCCCATGATGTTGATGTCGATGTTGCTGGAGCTGGCCATCCGTGCGGCGTTCACGAGCCAGGTGTTGAGGCTCTGTCCGCGTCGGGCGGCGAGTTCCTCGCCCTTGGCCTTGAGGGACTCCGGCAAGCGCAGGGTGATCCGGGCGACCGGCTCACCTTCGCCGTCGAAGGGCTCCTCCGGCTCGGGCGGGACCGGGGGCTGCGGAGGTGCCGGAGGCATGTCCTCGGCGCCGGCCCCGAGGACCACGAACACCGGCTCACGACCCTTGAGTCGGACCTCGACCGAGGTGCCGTGCAGCTCGTTGGTGATCTCCGACGCGGCCTGTGACAAGGCGTCCATCAGGGTGAGCCGGACGGCCGGGTCGAGAGCCAGGGCCAGACGTTCGGCCGCGGCCCGGACCTCGTCGGTGCCGGCCTCGGCCGCCTGGGAAAGATCCCGGCGGACCGCTTCGACGAAGGGGGTGATGTCCATGACCAGAACTATGACACCACTATGACGTCACGTCAACACCATAATGAAATCTTTTCTGTAATCCCTGGTCAGAGGGCATATGACGGTCGGTTGAGCACACGAACCAGGGTCCATAACGGCGCGGAGATCGGTCAACGGCACCGCAGGTGACGTCGAGGAGATGCACCGTGACGCCTCGCCGGCGCAGGTGACGTCACATCGACGTCACCGGTCAGCCTCGGCTACGCACGGTGAGAGTCCAGTCGCGGATGACCCACCCCGACTAGGCGCGATGACCTGTCCGAGCCATGGCCGCAGGCGGTCGCACCGGGCACGATGCGATGAGACGTCACGCTCGTCCCCTACGGGGGAAGGGTCGCATCCGCGGAGCCTGTCCGTTGTCGTCCAGGGATTCGTGTCCGGCCGAGGTCCGGCGGGGCACGACGACACGAAGGATGTGACCAATCGGTGGGAACCTCGAAGCCGCGTACGCGCGCCGGCCGCAGTCTGTCGTTGATGGCGTTGGCGTCCCTCGTGACGGCGGGACTGGTGTCGGTGGCCACGCCGACCGCACAGGGTGCACCCGTGAACGGCTGTTGGTCCAAGGACAACGGCGACCCGGTGATCGACTCGATGAGCCGCACCCCGTCGGCGGTGAACGTGACGGCTGGCTCCAAGAAGATCACGTTCTCCGTGGGGGCTCACGACACCGGAGGCCCCGGTACGCCGAGCGGGGTGCGGTCGGTCTCGATCTCCATGGGCTCGAACGACTTCACCCGTTTCGCCTTCGTGTCGCTGAAGAAGAAGCCGACCGGCACGTGGGTCGGCGCGGCCCCGATACCGCGGTGGACGGCCAACGGGGGGTGGCAGCTCTTCGGCCTGAGCCTGATCGACAAGGCAGGCAACGGCACGAACTACTCGAAGGCGGACTTGGACGCCAAGGGCTTCCCGACGACGTTCAACGTCACCTCGAACCCGGACAACACCGCGCCGAAGCTGACGTCGTTCAGCTTCAAGCCCTCACGCGTGGACACCACGAGAGGCCCCAAGAACGTCGTCATCACGGCCAAGGCCACGGATGCGCAGTCCGGTGTCGGGTCGATCTTCGTCTCGGCGCAGTCGACCACGGCCAACCCGACCGGGTCCGGAGCGATCCTGTCGAAGGTGGCAGGTACTCCGACGACGTACCGCGGCACGATGTCCATCCGCCAGTGGGTGCGCAGCTCGACCTGGCACATCACGAACGTCTACCTGACCGACAAGATCGGCAACAGCTCGATCCTGAGCTACGCCCAGCTGGGCGCCAAGGGTTTCAAGCGCAACCTTGGTGTGCGGAGCGGTTCTGACACGGCCAAGCCGAGCATGGCCAGCTTCGCTCGCACGCCTGCCAAGGTCGATGTCCGGTCCACGAACAAGAAGGTCGCCTTGTCCGTACGGGCGCGGGACGGCAAGTCCGGTGTGGGTCTGGTCCGGGTCAGCCTGACAGGACCGCGTGGCTTCACGACGACCAGCTACCTCACCCGCAAGTCGGGCACGGTCAAGGACGGAGTCTGGAAGGGCACCGCCATCATTCGCAAGTGCTTCGCCTCGAAGGGCACGTGGAAGGTCACGGTGTCGATCACGGACCTTGCCGGCAACATCCGCAACGTCGCACCTGGCGCCTCGGTTGCCGTGAACTCCAGGGACAACGACGTGCCACAGGCGTCGATCGTGGGTACGCCGACCACGACCAGCCCGATCACGGTCAGCTTCAACGAGGCCGTCAACGGGATCACGACGGCCAGCGGGGTTCTCCACAAGGTCGGCTTCCCGAACAACGGGCCCGATCTGCCCGGGACGTGGACCTGCAAGAACGCCTCGGGAGCAGCGACGAACTGTGCGACCGGGTCCGTGCGCAAGGCGACGTTCGCTCCGAGCACCACCCTGGACGGTTTCTCCAGCTACGAGGTCGAGCTCAACCCCGAGCACCAGCTGGGGATCACCGACCTGGCGGGCAACCCGTTCCATCGGGTCGGGCTGAACTTCTTCACCTCATAGCCTGGGACGGCCTTGATCGGTCGGCCCGGAGGCAGCACCTCCGGGCCCGACCGATCTGGTCGGTCAGTTCTCGGTCACGCCGTCGCGTGGATCGGTCTCGGCTTCGGTGGCGGGTGACTCTGCCAGGACGTCGGGGTCCCCGCCCGGCGTCGTGTGGTTCGAGCGCTGCACCGAGGCCAGCAGCATCTGCGCGACGTCGAGCACTTCGACCTCGTCGCGTGCCTTGCCGTCGGCCTGCAGCGAGGTGAGCCCGTCCGACATCATCACCCGGCAGAACGGGCAGCCCACTGCGATCTGCTCGGCACCGGTGGCGACGGCCTCCCGCGTGCGGTTGAGGTTGATGCGCTCCCCGAGCTTCTCCTCCATCCACATCCGTGCCCCACCGGCGCCGCAGCAGAACGACCGCTCGGTGTTGCGCGGCATCTCGGTGAAGCGGGCGCCGGGAATGATCGAGAGCAGCTCGCGCGGTGGCTCGTAGACCTTGTTGTGCCGGCCGAGGTAGCACGGGTCGTGGTAGGTGATGGTGCGCTGATCGACGCTGGTGCCGACCGGAGCCACCGGCGTGAGCCGGCCGTCGCGGACCAGGCGGTTCAGCAGCTGCGTGTGGTGGACGACCTCGAGCTCCACTCCGAACTGGGAGTACTCGTTCTTGAGCGTGTTGAAGCAGTGTGCACAGGTGGCGACGACCTTGGTGGCCTTGGCCTCCTTGAGCGTTTCGGCGTTCTGCATCGCGAGCTGTTGGAACACGAACTCGTTGCCCGAACGCCGTGCAGGGTCGCCGGTGCAGGTCTCGCCGTCGCCGAGCACGGCGAAGGACACCTCGGCCTCGTGGAGCAGCTCGGCCACCGCGCGCGTGGTCTTCTTGGCGCGGTCCTCGTAGGCACCGGCACAACCGACCCAGAACAGCCACTCGACGTCACCAAGGTCCGCGAGATCCGCGCCGACCTGCTTGACCTCGAACGGCAGCCCCTTGGCCCAGTCCATCCGGGCGTTGGGTGCCATGTTCCACGGGTTGCCCTTGTTCTCCAGACCTTTGTAGAGCTGGTTGAGCTCGCTGGGGAAGTTGGACTCGACGAGGACCTGGTAGCGGCGCATGTCCATGATGTGGTCGACATGCTCGATGTCGACCGGGCACTGCTGGACGCAGGCACCGCACGACGTGCAGGACCAGAGCACCTCGGGATCGATGACCCCGTAGGCATCCGCGTCGGCGATCAGCGGTCGGTCGGCCTCGCGGGTCACCGTGTCGCCGAGCGACTCACGCTGCGACTCGTCGGCCAGCACGTACGGCGCCTTGGCGTACGCGTGGTCCCGCAAGGCCATCACGAGCAGCTTGGGGGAGAGCGGCTTCTCGGTGTTCCAGGCCGGGCACTGCGACTGGCAGCGCCCGCACTCGGTGCACGAGGTGAAGTCGAGGACGCCCTTCCAGGTGAAGTCCTCGACCTTGCCGACGCCGAACACCGTGTCTTCGTCGAGCTCGTCGATGTTCTCGAAGTCGATCGGCTTGCCGCCGGCCATCATCGGCTGCAGCGCACCCAGGGCCGGACGGCCGGACGGCTCTCTCTTGAACCAGATGTTCGGCCACGCGGTGAAGCGGTGCCACGCCACCCCCATCGTCGTGTTGAGCGACAGCACGATCATCCAGGTGAACGAAATGACGATCTTGAGCATCGCCACCAGATAGACGAGGTTCTCGAGGGCGCCGACGCTCATCCCGCCGAAGGCCTCTCCGATGAAGAACGTCAGCGGGTACTGCGTGCGCGCCGCCCCGCCGTCGAGGTCATCGAGGGCGTACTCCGCCCCGCGCAACGTGAGGATGCACAGCCCGATGCCCAGGATCACCGCCTCCACGAAGTAGGCCTGCCACATCGTCGAGCCCGAGAAGCGGCTGTACCGACCGAGCCGACCGCTGGGAAGATGGGTGAGCCGGATCGTGATCAGCCCGAGGATCGAGACCAGCATCAGCCAGGTGATCAGGTCGGTGGCCCAGGTGTAGACGACCCAGTGGCCGATGAGTGGCAGGGCGAACTCGGCGTCGAAGAGCTGCCCGAACGCTGTCACGAGGGTGAAGAACAAGAAGCCGAAGCCGACGAAGACGAACCAGTGCATGATCCCGATGTGGCTCCACTGGAGCATCCGGGTGTGGCCCAGCGTCTCCTTGAGCATGGTCGCCCAGCGCGCGCCCTTGTGCGTGGTGCGGCCAACCGTCGGCTGGCCGGTGCGCACCACCGCCACGATCGAGCCGATGGCCTTCGCGAACAGCGCGATCGCGACGAGAGTGATGGCCAGCGACACGACGACTGCTAGCACCTGCATGGAGTCTCCTCGCTGTCTGCGCTCGGACCTGAGGGCGAGACTAGTGGCAGCCTCGGCTCGGCGACGGCGCGCCCGGATGTGGCGTCGATCCTACCGACGGGTAACCGGGATGGGCCGGTGGCTAGTCGTCGGAGAGGAAGAGCAGCCGCTCGAGACGCTCGTTCTCGTTGTCGACCAGCCAGTCGTCGTCGGAGAGCAGCTCGTGGGCACGAGAAAAGTACGCCGCGGCCTCTTCGCCGCGACCGAGCGCGAGCAGGTTCTCGCCGATCTCCTCGTAGACGTAACCGTCCTCGGACCCGCTGGCGGACTCGGCCAGGGTCTCCTGGATCTCCAGGGCCTCGCTGTAGCGCTCCAGGGAACGCAGGCAGCGGCCGACGCACCACCGGGCGACCTCGATCTCGCGCTGCGAACCATGTTCGAGGCGCGACTCGAGTGCCTGGCGGAAGATGTCGAGCGCCTCCTCGAAGGCGCCGGAGTCGTGGCGGTCCCACCCGAGGTTGTTGAGCAGGGACCCGAGCCAGCGTCGGGCGGCGGGATCGTTCGACTGCTCGGCGACGGAGATCGCCTGGGCATCCAGCGCGGTCGCCGCGGCGGGCCCGTCGAGCTGACCGGCGACGATCGCGCTCATGTGCAGCGCGTCGACGGCCAACGCCTCGAGCCCGGCTGCGGTGGCCTCGTCGTATGCGGTGTCGAAGTGCGGCCGGGCCGCACCGGGCGAGCCGCTTGAGTTGAGCACCCGGCCGCGCTCGATCTCCAGTCGTGCTCGGACGTGGTGCAGCGCTGGTTCGGGGAGATCGGCCGCCGCGGCTTCGAGATCGGCCGCGACCGCGTCCAAGGTGGTGTCGGCTTCGTCGGTACGCCGCTGGAGGCCGAGCGCGCGAGCCTGCTGCGTGCGGAGCACCAGGCCCTCGGCACTGCTCGGGCCTGCTGATCCCGCGGCGGCGGAGAAAGCGTCGTGCGACGCGGCGGGCTCATCGAAGTTCCAGGTCTCGACGATCTGCTGCTCGACCTCGTGAACACCCATCGCGCCACTCTCCCGTCGCCGGTCGGTCCGGCGCAACCACTTCGCCACGTTCGGCTGCCCCGGGCCATGAATCCAGGTGGCTCGGCTGTGGGCCCTGGCGCGGACGAGCCCCTCGCGGCCCTCGTGCCGTCGTCCGGGCAAGCCCCAGGCCTGGGTGGCTTGGCTGAGGGGCCCGCCCGCTGGCGCGGACGAGCCCCTCGCGGCCCTCGTGCCGTCGTCCGGGCAAGCCCCAGGCCTGGGTGGCTTGGCTGAGGGGCCCGCCCGCTGGCGCGGACGAGCCCCTCGCGGCCCTCGTGCCGTCGTCCGGGCAAGCCCGGCCGACGTCACTCGGACCCAAACACCTCGAGCTCGGTCAGATCGGTGTACTGGCAGCCGCCGAAGTTGCCGTCCGGGCAGTTCGTGGCGAAGTCCGGCACCTGCGGCGACAGCATCGTGAACTTCACGTACTGCACGTCGGACACCGGGGTCGACACCGTCAGCTCGGTCAGCCGCCGGTCGTCGGAGGTGAACGTCCCCTGCTTCACCGTGGTCCAGTCGCTGCCGTTGGCCGAGGCCTCCACCCGGAAGTCACCGGTCGACGAGCTGCCTGGGTCGCCGCAGGTGTTCGAGGGGTTGATCGCCAGGCCGTCCAGCGTGATCGTGGCCGGCAGCTTCACCGTGATGTGCTTGGGAATCATCACGCCGGTCGGAGTGGCGTCGTCGTCGCCGGTCGTGCTGCCCCAGCCGGCACTCTGGCTCAAGTCGATCGCCTCACCGGGACCACAGCCGTAGTCGGTGTAGTCCGGCCCGTTGAAGTCGCTGATCGTGCCTCCCCCGGACGCGGCCGCCCAGTCGCGGCGCGGCTCGAAGTCCGCGTAGGTGTCGCCTTGAGTGACGGTCAGCGGCTTCGTCAGCACCTCGTAGCCCGGCCCGAAGACCGCCACCAGCGGGTACGTGCCGACGAAGACGTACGGGATGGCATAGCGGCCGCTGGAGTCGGTGACCGCGGTGTAGTCGCCGGTGTAGCCGGAGTCGTGGCCGAGGATGGTCACCAGCGCGTTCGCGACGGGGGCGCCGGTGTGGGCGTCCAGCACCTGCCCCGACACGGTGGAGCGGGGCGTCTCCGGCGACGGCGGGACATGGAAGTCCTCCACGGGGTAGGCGTCCGCGCCGTCGAAGGTGCCGGCGAACCAGCCCATTCCTCGCTTCGCGAACGTCTTCCACACGCCCGCTCGGTGCGAACCGCCGTACACGGCCAGGTCGGCCTGGACGATGGCATTGCGCATGTCGAGGAAGGTCGGGTCGGCCGCGGACAGCTCCATGCCCCGAGTGACCAGCATGTCGGCGACCCTTGCACCGAGTCGCTTCCGCAGGTCCCACAGCGTCTGGGCCCAGATCTCGCCCGAGGCGTGCACCTCCGGGCCGCTCGGGCTGACCGACGCCAGGTCGCCGTAGGTGTAGCCACCCTGGTGCGGGCCGGCCGTACAGTTCGCGACCCGGGAGGCCACGGGGCAGTCGATCGCCATCGTGCGCAACGGCTCGCGCCCGGCCATCAGGTACTTCCCCTCGACCACCTCTCCGGACGCTTTGGTGTCAGCCTCGAGACGCCGCTTCACCAGGTAGTCCATGGCGTAGTAGTCGCTCCACGCCTCTCCCATCGAGCGGGCCTGCAGGCTCCGCAGCGTCGAGTTCCCGTCCGCGTCGACGACCAACCGGTTGGACAGGCCATGCGTGTACTCGTGGTAGATCACGCTGGGGTCGAAGGCCGACGAGGTCGGGAGGAACGGCTCCTCCTGGTCGGTCGTGCCCGGGTAGTGGAACAGGTACATCTGCATGAGGGGCGGGTTGCCGTCCGGAGGCGTGCTCATGTTGGCGTTGTCGATGTGGTTGCCGTCTGGCAGCCCACCGGCGGTGTTGGCGCCGTCGAGCGAGTTGAGGAACACCGGGTCGCCGCCGGCGAGCTCGAAGTTGCCCGCGTCGGCCGTGAAGCCGATCGGGGACTGCTCCAGGTAGTCGTGGAAGTTGCTGTTGTGCCAGAACGCCTCGGTGACGTCCGTGCGCTTGTTGGTGAACCATGAACCCGCCTGGTTCGGGTCCCACGTGCAGATGAACCGGGGGGAGCAGAGGTCTGAGGCGTTCTTGAACGGGGTCAGCCGGTACTGCGGTCGGCCGTTGTTTGCCGTGCCGGGCACCGGGACCATCTCGCCCTGGCTTGGTGCGTTGTTGTCGTCGAGGTCCGCCCAAGCCCAGGTGTAGTTCCCGAAGAGCAGGTTGTTCTCCGACCGGTCGATGTAGCCGGCGTCGTACAGGTTGACGATGGTGTGCTTGCCGCCAACCGGTGCACCGGGGTAGTTCTCGTAGATCTTGGCGTCACCGCCGTCGAAGTTGGTCGTGTCGAAGCGATAGAGGACTGCGCCGGACTTCGCGTCGATGACGTGCTGGTAGTTCAGCGCGTCACCGCCCAGCGCCTGGACGTAGGTCGCCCACGCGAGGCGGAGCCCACGCGGTGTCAGGAAGTAGACCAGTCGGGCGGTGTCGTGGTTCTTCCACGCCGCGCCGGAGCGCTTGGACGCCACTCGGGGGGAGTCGGCGAGCGTGCCTCCGACGTCCTTGGCGGCGATCGCCCGAGCGCTGGCTGCCGGCAGGCTGGGCGAGCCCCCGGCGGTGCTGGCCAGGTCCGCCAGCCCGGACACGGGTGAGCCTTGCAGCGAGATGAGCTGCCCGGTCCTGGTGACGTTGGCCTTCAGGCCGTTGCCGAAGACCGGGATGTCCCGGATCGACTGCGTGTAGGAGAGGTGGTGGATCCCGGCGACGTCGACGTAGTCCTGGCGCAGTGTCAGCGTGGCCAGGTCGCGTCGGGTCAGACCGAGGTCGGACAGGTGGGCTCTGACGTAGCCGATGGCGACTCTCGAGGCCGGCGCGGTCGAGCGGCTGGTCAGGAAGCCGTCGAGCCGGGAGAGGTTGGACGGAGTGCCGGTGGCGGGGTCGTAGTCGACGACGGCCTGGCCGCCGAGTGAGCGGGTGAACCTCGTGAACGACTTGTCCCGCGCCGAGACGATGGTGCGGGCCGCTTGGAGCTGGGACTTCGTCGTCCCCAGTCGAGTGTCATAGGACGACTTGCGCTCGCGACCACTGTCGTCGTTCGCGGTGAACGGAGACGACGGCTTCGCGCTGGCACCGGAAGACGCAGTCGTGACGGCCTCGCCGTTCGGGATGGTGCTGAGCGTGAGTCCGGCGACGGCCACCGCCGCCAGGGCCGAGATGGCGCCACGGCGCGCACGAGAGATTGCTGCTGACACCTGGGGGTCCTCCAAGGCTGCGGTGCGGGGGGACCTCCCCCGAAGGTGGGAGAGTACGTCGTCATTGCGTGCCGCGTCACCCCCTTGGCTGACAATTCAGTCAGGGATCCTCGAGGTCGGTGCTCGCCCGGCCCGCGGTGCCGTGACACCCCCACCGACGCGACGGGACAGCTCGGCGGCCGTAGCGTGGATCCGGCGTACGGCCACGGTCTGCTCGGGTGGGTCGTCGGTCGCGAACGTCACGGCGACCGCAGCGATCGGGTGCCCGGTGTGGTCGGTGACCGGGACGGCGATCGAGGAGAAGCCGGGCGTCACGTCGTCCTGCTCGGTGGCGTAGCCGCGCTGCCGGGTCTCGGCGAGCAACGACGTCAGTGCCGACAGGCTGGCCGGCCCCGTGCCGTGCCGCGAGACGAACGCGTCCTTGTCCGGGAAGAGCGCCCGGACCTGAGCAGCCGACAGGGCCGCGAGGATCGCCCGCCCGCTGGCGGTGATCTGGGCCGGCAGCCGAACCCCGACGTCACTGACCAGGACAGGCCGACGGGCCGCCCGCTCCTCCAGGACGTAGTAGACGTCGCGGCCGTGCAGCACGGCGAGATGTCCGGACTGACCGAGCGCGTCGACGAGCTCGGCAAGCGGGCGCCGGGCGATCCGCTGCAGCGGGGCCTGGCGGGTGTAGCCACTGCCCACCTCGAAGGCGGCGACGCCGAGCGCGTACCGGTGCTCGTCCTCGACATGGGTGACGAACCCCTCGGCGATCATCGCGTTGATCAGGTGGTAGGCCGACGAGCGAGGGACACCCACCGCTCGAGCCACCTGGTCGAGCGGCACCGGTTGCGACTGTGCGGCGAGGAATCGCAGCACGCGGAGGGCCCGGGTCGCGGCGGGAACCTGAGCGGGGGACATGTCAGCCAGCCTAGACCGGTGTCTCGGATCTCAGATTGATTGCTCGGCAGGGATCTGGCGGAGGCGTCGGTTCCCGAGTGGAATGACCTCATGACTTCCCCCCAGGACCCGGTGGTCGTCGGAGTCGGCCCGTTGGCCATCGCCGATGTCGTGGCCGCGGCTCGGCACGGTGCCCGGGTCGAGCTCGCCGAGGAGGCTCGCAAGGCCCTGGTGGCAGCGAGGTCCGCTGTCGAGGAGCTCGCCGCGGCTCCGACCCCGGCGTACGGCATCTCGACCGGTTTCGGAGCGCTGGCCACCCGGCACATCCCGGCGCCGATGCGCACGCAGCTGCAGAAGTCGCTGGTCCGGTCACATGCCGCCGGCTCGGGTCCGGCCGTCGAGACCGAGGTCGTGCGTGCCCTGATGCTGCTGCGGCTCTCCACGCTGGCCACCGGGCGGACCGGGATCCGGCCTGAGACGGCCGAGGCCGTGGCTGCCCTGTTGAACGCCGGGATCACCCCCGTGGTTCACGAGTTCGGCAGCCTGGGCTGCTCAGGTGACCTGGCGCCCTTGTCGCACTGCGCCCTCGCGCTGATGGGCGAGGGTGAAGTCATCGACGTCGACGGCGTACGCCGTCCGGCTGCCGACGCACTCGCCGCTGCAGGCATCGAGCCGATCGAGCTGGCCGCTAAGGAAGGCCTGGCACTGATCAACGGCACCGATGGGATGCTCGGGATGCTCGCGCTCGCCATCCACGACCTGCGGCAGCTGCTGCGTGTCGCCGACATCGGCGCCGCGATGTCGGTGGAGGGGCTGCTCGCGACCGACCGGGTCTTCGCGTCCGACCTGCAGCAGCTCCGGCCGCATCCCGGACAGGCTGAATCGGCCGCGAACCTGCGGGCGCTGCTGGCCGACTCCGGCGTCGTGGCCAGCCATCGCGGCCCGGACTGCAACCGCGTGCAGGACGCCTACTCCCTGCGCTGCGCACCGCAGGTGCTCGGTGCAGCCCGCGACACCGTCGACTACGCAGCCGTGGTGGCAGAGCGCGAGCTGGCGTCGGCGATCGACAACCCTGTCGTGCTCGAGGACGGACGGGTGGAGAGCAACGGCAACTTCCACGGGGCACCGGTTGCTTACGTGCTCGACTTCCTCGCCATTCCGGTGGCCGATGTGGCGAGCATGGCCGAGCGGCGTACCGACCGCTTCCTGGACACCGCGAGGAACGCCGGGCTGCCGCCGTTCCTGGCTCACGACCCAGGAGTCGACAGCGGGCACATGATCGCGCAGTACACGCAGGCCGCGATCGTCTCCGAGCTCAAGCGGCTGGCCAACCCGGCCAGTGTCGACTCGATCCCGTCGTCGGCGATGCAGGAGGATCACGTCTCGATGGGCTGGTCCGCCGCGCGCAAGCTGCGCCGGTCTGTCGACGGCCTGACCCGCGTGCTGGCGATCGAGATCCTGACCGCGGCGCGGGGACTCGACCTGCGGGCGCCGCTCGAGCCCTCGCCCGCGACTGCCGCGGTGATCGCAGCCCTTCGCGCGGCTGTACCCGGTCCCGGTCCGGACCGACACCTGGCCCCCGACATCGAGGCGACCGTCCAGATCGTCGCCTCCGGCGCGCTCGTCGCGGCCGCCGACTCTGCCCTCCCCACGCCCCTCCGGTAACCCCTCAGGAAGGACCTCCGATGACTCAGACCCGCGTGATCCGCTCCCCCCGCGGCACCGAGCTGACCGCCCGGTCGTGGCAGACCGAGGCGCCGATGCGGATGCTGATGAACAACCTCGACCCGGAGGTGGCCGAGCACCCCGAGGAGCTCGTCGTCTACGGCGGATCGGGCAAGGCCGCCCGGGACTGGCCGTCCTACGACGCGATCATCCGCTCGCTCACGGACCTCCGGATCGACGAGACGTTGCTGGTGCAGAGCGGTCGACCGGTCGGGATCATGCAGACGCACGAGTGGGCACCGCGCGTGCTCATCGCCAATTCGAACCTGGTGGGTGACTGGGCGAACTGGGAGGAGTTCCGCCGGCTGGAGCACCTGGGCCTCACCATGTACGGCCAGATGACTGCAGGGTCCTGGATCTACATCGGGACGCAGGGGATCCTGCAGGGCACCTACGAGACGTTCGCGGCGGTGGCGGCCAAGAAGTTCAGCGGGACCTTGGCCGGCACGATCACGCTGACCGCGGGCCTGGGCGGGATGGGTGGCGCCCAGCCGCTGGCCGTGACGATGAACGACGGTGTCTGCATCTGCATCGAGTGCGACGACTCGCGGATCAAGCGTCGGATCGAGCACGGCTACCTGGACGTGCAGGCGACCTCGTTGGAGCACGCCCTGCAGCTCGCGACGCAGGCCCGCGATGCCCGCAAGCCGCTGTCCATCGGGGTGCTCGGCAACGCCGCCGAGATGGTGCCCGCATTGCTCGAGATGAGTGCGCCCATCGACATCGTGACGGACCAGACCTCGGCGCACGACCCGCTGATGTACTTGCCGATCGGCCTCGACTTCGACGACTGGGTGTCGTTCCGGGAGAAGGATCCGGCCGACTTCACGCTGCGCGCCCAGGAGTCGATGGCACGTCACTGCGAGGCGATGGTCGGCTTCTTGGACGCCGGTGCGGAGGTGTTCGACTACGGCAACTCGCTGCGCGCCGAGGCGAAGCTGGGTGGCTTGGAGCGGGCGTTCGACTACCCGGGCTTCGTGCCGGCGTACATCCGACCGCTGTTCTGCGAGGGCAAGGGACCGTTCCGCTGGGCCGCATTGTCGGGTGACCCGAAGGACATCGCGGCGACCGACAAGGCGATCCTCGAGCTGTTCCCCGACAACGACAACCTGCACCGCTGGATCAAGAAGGCCGAGGAGCAGGTGCACTTCCAGGGCTTGCCGGCCCGGATCTGCTGGCTGGGCTACGGCGAGCGGGACAAGGCCGGGTTGAAGTTCAACGAGATGGTCGCCTCCGGTGAGCTGTCGGCTCCGCTCGCGATCGGACGCGACCACCTGGACTGCGGGTCGGTCGCCTCTCCCTACCGCGAGACCGAGTCGATGCTGGACGGGTCCGACGCGATCGCCGACTGGCCGCTGCTCAACGCGATGGTCAACGTCGCGTCCGGAGCGTCGTGGGTGTCGATCCACCACGGTGGTGGCGTCGGGATCGGACGCTCGATCCACGCCGGTCAGGTGGTGGTGGTCGACGGGACCGAACTGGCGGCGCAGAAGGCCGAGCGGGTGCTGACGAACGATCCAGGCATGGGCGTGATCCGGCACGTGGATGCCGGCTACGACCGTGCCACCGAGGTCGCCCAGGAGCGCGACGTCCCCATCCCCATGCGTTGACCCGTCACTTGTGGTTCCTTCAACCGTCACTTGTGGTTCCTTGAACCGTCAGTTGTGGTTCCTTCGGAGCCCGTTGTGGTTGTCGGGCTAGCGTGATGCCATGACTCCCGACGGCCTGGCGATGACCGCGCTGGGATGGGCTGACGCCTTCCGGGACGGGTCCGCGACTCCCCTCGATGCGGTCGAGCACTGCCTGGCCCGGATCGAGCAGCTCGACGGCGCGGTCGGCGCCTTTGTCCGGCTGACCTCGGACCAGGCGCGGGTCCAGGCCGACGAGTCGGGCCGGCGGATCGCCGAGGGCCGGCCGCGCTCGAGGCTCGACGGCGTACCGACTGCGATCAAGGACCTGTCCGCGACGCAGGGCGTCGAGACGACCTTCGGCTCGGCGGCATTGCGGGGGCACGTGCCGGACTTCTCCGACGAGGTCGTACGCCGGATCGAGGCGGCCGGGATGGTCAGCCTGGGCAAGACGAACACGCCCGAGTTCGGCGCTCCCTGCTACACCGAGCCCGACGTGGCGCCGCCCGCCCGGACGCCGTACGACCCGAGTCGAAGCGCGGGCGGATCCTCGGGCGGTGCGGCGGCGGCGGTAGCGAGCGGCCTCGTACCCGTAGCGCACGGGTCGGATGGCGGGGGGTCGATCCGGATCCCGGCCAGCGTCACGGGACTGGTGGGCTTCAAGCCCAGCCGGGGGCGGATCAGCCCGGCTCCGCTCTACGCCGACGTCACCGGGCTATCGACCTCAGGACCGCTCACGTCGAGCGTGCGTGACAGCGCGGCCTTCCTGGACGTGATGGCAGGCCCGGCGGCCACCGACGCGACCTGGGCACCCGGTCCACGCGACGGCTCGACCTACCTCGACTGGTGTGAGCGTGAACCGGGCCAGCTGCGCATCGCGCGATTCGGCGAACCGATCATCGCGGACGTGGTGGTCGACCCGGAGGTGCTGGCGGCGTACGACGCGATGTCGGGGCTCCTGACCGGACTCGGCCACGAGATCGTCGACGTGCCCATGCCGTTCAGCCCTGACGTCGTGGGGGTCTTCGAGGTCGTGTGGTCGGTGATGACCGCGGCCTGGCCGCTGCCCGACCACCAGGAGGCGATGCTGCGACCGTTGACCCGCTGGCTGCGCGAGCGAGGATCCAAGGTGAGCGGACCGGACTTCTCCGGTGCGCTGGTCCAGATGCGGCAGGCCGCCGCCGGCGCCTTGGCCGCCCTGGCGCCGTACGACCTGGTGCTCACGCCGACCCTCGGACAGCTGCCGGCGCTGGTCGGGGAGCTGCGCGACGACGACGATCCCGCTCAGGACTTCGAGAACCAGAAGCGGTTCTCGCCCTTCACGGCCGCGTGGAACGTGACGGGTATGCCGGCGGTCTCGCTGCCGACCGGGTGGTCGACGTCAGGCCTGCCGATCGGGACGATGCTGGCCGCCAAGCCCGATCAGGACCACGTGCTCTACGCCGTGGCCGCGCAGGTCGAGTCGTCGATCGAGCCCGGCCCTCGCGGGTGGTCGCGTCCGCCTCTGTCGCTGCCGCCGCCCGGGCCCTGACCGCGGCTACCAGGAGCCGCGGTGCACGACGTCCTCGACGGGTTTGCGACCCCGCTTAAGCGACGGGGACCTGGTGTCCGGGGCGCGGTGCCCAACCGTGACCACTCCGACCGGGGCGTAGTCAGGAGGGACCTCGAACTCGGCGCGGAAGGCGTCCCAGTACTCCCCGGGAATGCCGAAGAAGCAGGCCCCTAGACCTTCGTCCGTCACCGTCTGCAGCATGAGCAAGGCCGCCATGCCGGTGTCGATGTCCCAGTAGGGCACCGGCCAGCGTGACTCGTCACGATCGGTCCAGCCCTTGTCGCGCTCCGCGTACCGGTCGAGATACGCCCGCTTGCACGACAGCGCCACGATCACCACCGGCGCTCGGTGCATGCCGGTCAGCCAGCGGTCGGGCTCGTCGTCGGGCTCGGTCGTGCACGACCAGAAGCGCTCGACGTCGGGGCGCCGGTCGAGCAGCAGGAAGCCCCACCCCTGGCTGAAGCCGGCACTCGGCGCATGAAGGGCGTTGCGCAGGATCCGCTCGACGACCACCGGGTCTACCGGTGCGTCGGAGTAATTGCGCACCATCCGACGCCGGTCGACCACGTCCTGGAACTCCATGGCGCTCCTCTCGTCTGCACCACCCTGGCACCGCCCACTGACAGTCTGCGATGCCAGACAACAGCGGGTCGCCTCGGGGTCCGTCGAGCGTGCCGGGGCTGAGATAGTGCAACGGTGACCTTCGAACAGATGTGGCGCGACCTCGAGCCGATCGGCCGCGACGCGCGCACCGGCGGCTACGTCCGCTCGCCGTTCGCGTCCGCCGAGCGGGAGTGCGCCGCCTGGTACGTCGAGCAGTGTGCTCGGCGCGGTCTGGACGTGCAGTACGACGGTCAGGGCAACGCCGTCGGGTGGTGGCGCCCATCGGATGCCCAAGCAGGCAAGGGGATTCTGATCGGTTCGCATCTGGACTCCGTCGACCTCGGTGGCGCGTTCGACGGCCCCCTCGGCGTGGTGTCGTCCTTCGCGGCGATCGACCGGCTCCGCGAAGCTGGTGTCCACCCCAACCGCCCGATCGGCGTCGCGATGTTCGTCGAGGAAGAAGGCTCTCGTTTCGGGATAGCCTGCCTGGGTTCGCGACTGGCCACCGGCACGCTGACGCCCGACCAGGCGAGAGGGTTGCGTGATCGTGACGGGGTGACGCTGGAGGACGCGATGGCCACCGCCGGTCTCGAGCCCGAGCTCGGCACGTCGGCCTGGTTGGACGACGTGGACCTCTTCGTCGAGCTGCATGTCGAACAAGGACGCGACCTGGTCCACCGGGACGCCGCCGTCGGCGTAGCGTCGGCGAGCTGGGCGCACGGTCGGTGGCGCTTCGACTTCGCGGGGGAGCCCAACCACGCGGGCGCCACCGCGATGGAGGACCGTCACGACCCGATGCTCACCTATGCGATGACCGCTCTGGCCGCGAACAAGCAGGCTCGTCTCCAGGACGCTCGCGCCACGTTCGCGCGGGTCGAGGTCTCGCCCAACATCACCAACGCGATCCCGTCGCAGGTCTCTGCCTGGCTTGACGCGCGAGGAGCCGACGCATCGGCCGTCGCGGACGTCGTGGACACGATCGGGCGTCAGGCCGCGGAGCGAGCCGAGCGCGACGGGACCACGGTGGAGGTGACCGCCGAGTCGGTGGTGCCCACGGTGGACTTCGACCCGGCGTGGGCGAGTCGGCTCTCGACGTTGCTCTCCGAGGCTCCGGTGATCCCGACCGGGGCAGGTCACGACGCCGGCATCCTCCAGCTCGCCGGCATCCCGTCGGCGATGCTGTTCGTCCGCAACCCGACCGGGGTCTCGCACTCACCGGAGGAGTTCGCGGAGACGGCAGACTGCCTCGCGGGTGTCGACGCCCTCACGACGGTGCTGACCGAGCTGGTCGTATGACGGCGTACTGGTGCGAACACGCCTGGCTGGGTCCGGGCCGGATCGGAGCCGACGTCCTCGTGGAGGTCGAAGGCTCCCGGATCGTCGCCGTGAGCGAAGACGCTGAGCGTCCGAATGGAGCGATTCGTCTTGCAGGGTTGACGATTCCTGGATTCGCCAACTGTCACAGTCACGCCTTCCATCGCGCACTTCGCGGCCGGACGCAACGCGAGCGAGGGTCCTTCTGGACCTGGCGCGACACGATGTATGCCGTCGCCGACGGACTCGACCCGGACGGCTACTACGACCTGGCGAAGGCGACGTACGAGGAGATGCTGCTGACCGGCGTGACCGCGGTCGGGGAATTCCACTACCTGCATCACACGCCGGACGGGACGCCGTACACCGATCCCAACGCGATGGGCCTGGCCGTCGTCGCAGCGGCTCGTGACGCCGGCCTGCGGATCACTCTCCTGGATGCGTGCTACCTGTCGTCGGGCTTCGGAGCGGCACCGGAAGGAGTGCAACGACGCTTCTCCGATGGCACCTCGGAGGCTTGGGAGGCGCGGGTGTCCGAGCTCGTCTCGCACCCGGAGACCAAGCCCGGCGAGGTAACCGTCGGGGCGGCGGTCCACTCGGTCAGAGCGGTGCCACGCGAGGACCTGGCGATCGTGGTCGGGGCGCTTCCGGAGGCTCCTTTGCACGCCCACCTCTCGGAGCAGATCGCCGAAAACGACGGATGTCTCGCGGCGTACGGTCTCACTCCGACCCAGCTGCTGGCCGAGCACGGCGCTGTCAGCCCACGGCTCTCCGCGGTGCACGCGACCCACCTCACCGAGGACGACGTGAGCCTGCTCGGCGCCGCGCACAGCTTCGCCTGCTTCTGCCCGACGACCGAGCGCGACCTCGCCGACGGCATCGGACCTGCCCCCGACCTGGTCCGTGCCGGTGCACGGCTGACGCTTGGCTCGGACAGCCACGCCGTGGTCGACCCCTTCGAGGAGATGCGCGCGGTCGAGCTGGACGCCCGGCTGGCCACCCAGCAGCGGGGTCACCTGACCTCCGGTGACCTGCTGGACGCGGGCACGCGCACCGGCCACGAGTCACTCGGCTACGCCGATGCCGGAAGGATCGCCCCCGGCCATTGGGCCGACCTGGTGACGCTCGACCTCACGAGTCCGCGCACGGCGGGGTCCGGGGTGGCAGAGGAGACCGCCGTCTTCGCAGCGTCGCCCGCCGATGTACGCCACGTCGTCGCGAGCGGTCGACGGATCGAGCTGGACCCCGAGGACGTGGGTGCCCGGCTGGGGCGATCGATCTCGAAGGTGGTGGGTCAGCGATGACGACCAGTGTGATGTTCGACCGGATCGGTGAGCTGGTCACCAATGATCCCCGGCACGGCGGCCCGCTCGGCCTGCTGCACGACGCGGCCGTGGTCATCGAGGGGGAGCGGGTGGCCTGGGTGGGCGAGTCCGGCCGCGCTCCGGCCGCCGATGACCGGATCGATCTCGACGGCGCGGCCGTGCTGCCCGGCTTCGTCGACAGCCACGCGCACCTGGTCTTCGCCGGCGACCGGGCGCAGGAGTTCGCTGCCCGGATGGAGGGGCGGCCGTACTCTGCCGGCGGCATCGCGACGACCGTCGAGGCCACCCGGGCCGCCACCGATGAGGCGCTGGCGGCGAACCTGGCTCGTCTCGTCGCGGAGATGGCCCGCCAGGGAACGACCACGGTGGAGGTCAAGTCCGGCTACGGGCTGACGACGTACGACGAGGCACGGTGTCTCGCGTTGGCGCACCAGGTCACCGAGGAGACCACGTTCCTGGGGGCTCATGTGGTCCCGGTCGAGTACGCCGACGACGTGGCGGCGTACGTCGACCTGGTCACCGGGCCGATGCTCGAGTCGGCGGCGCCCCATGCCCGATGGATCGACGTCTTCTGCGAGACCGGCGCCTTCGACGCCGACCAGGCGCGTGCCGTCCTCGGCGCAGGCCAGGCTGCCGGCCTGATGGCGCGGATTCACGCCAACCAGCTGGGAGAGGGGCCAGGGATCCAGGTGGCCTGCGAGGTCGGCGCGGCCTCGGCCGACCATTGCACGTTCGTCTCGGCGGCCGACGTCTCCGCTCTCGCCGAGACGGGGGTGGTCGCGACCTTGTTGCCGGGGGTGGAGTTCTCGACCCGGTCGCCGTACCCGGACGCGCGGGCGATGATCGACGCCGGGGTCACGGTGGCGCTCGCCACCGACTGCAACCCGGGCTCCTGCTTCACCTCGTCGATGCCGCTGTGCATCGCGCTGGCCGTGCGAGAGATGCGGATGACCCCCGCGGAGTCGGTCTGGTCGGCGACCGCGGGTGGCGCCCAGGCGTTGCGCCGCGACGACATCGGCGTCCTCCGGACCGGGGCGCTGGCCGATCTGACGGTGCTGGCCGCGCCGTCGTTCGTGCACCTGGCCTATCGTCCGGGCGTCCCGCTGGTCCACGCGACGTACAAGCGCGGCCGCCGCATCGCCTGAGCGGCTTGCCAGACGCTGCTCGCGCCCAGGGCGAACACAGGTCTGGCCCGCTCGGGACGATCAGTCGACGAGGACCGGGTCCGGCGTCGACGTCGGCGGCTGGTCGGAGCCCTTGGGTGGCAGCGGCGAGGGCTCCACGCGCAGGATCCTGGCCAGCCACTCGGGCAGCCACCAGTTCCAGCGGCCCAGCACGCTGACGAGCGCCGGCACGAGCAGTGCCCGCACGATGGTCGCGTCGATCAGGATGCCGACACCGAGGGCGGTGCCCATCACCTTGATGTCGGTCCCCGGCGCCGAAGCCAGGGCAGCGAAGGCGAAGAACAGGATCAGCGCCGCTGACGTCACCAGCCGTCCGGTCCGGCCAAGGCCCGTGGTCACCGCGGCCGACGTGTTCCCGGTCGCGTCGTACTCCTCGCGCATCCGGGCCAGGATGAACACCTCGTAGTCCATCGACAGTCCGAACAGGAAGGCGAAGATGATGACGGGCAGCCAGAACGTGATGGCCCCGGTCGGTGACACGTTGAAGATGGCACCGGATCCGTGCCCCATCTGCCAGAAGAACACAACGGAACCGAAGACCGCCGCCATCGAGATGAGGTTGAGCAGCACCGCCTTGACCGGTAGCAGCAGGGAGCGGAACGTCCGGACCAGCAGGATGAACGTGATGAACGCGATGAGCGCGAGCACGTACGGGAACTTGTCATAGACAGCGCTGAAGTAGTCCTGCACGGTCGCACCCGCGCCACCGATACCGACCTCGGCATCGGTGGCCCCCTCCGCCGCGGCCTGGACCGCGTCGACGACCTTGATCGAGGAGCTGTCGACAGTCTCGTCTGTCGGCAGCACGTCGACCACGGCGATGCCCTGATTGGTGCTACCGACCACCGCTGCCTGGACCCCGTCGACGGCGCGCGCCGCGGACGCGACCGCCTCGGCGTCCTCGGCCGGGACGATCACCTCGACCGGGGTCAGCACGCCGGTGCCGATCCCACCATCTTGGAGCGTCGCAAGGGTGTCGTACGCCGGGCCGCTGCGGGCCAGTGACGCGACGTCCGACTGGCCGATCTTGATGCTGAACACCGGCGCGACCAGGAGCGCCAGGATCGCCACCGCCCCAGCCACCGCGATGAAGCGGTGCCGCACGATGCCCCGTGCCCACGCGGTCCAGCCGCGCGACGCGGTGCCCTCATGCCGGATGCGCGGCCAGTCGATGCGCGGGCCGATGCTGGACAGCAGCGCCGGAAGCAGGGTGAGGACGACGGACACGCTCACCAGCGGGATCAGCATGCCCCCGATTCCCATGCTGCGCAGGAACGGGACCGGGACCACGATCAGCGCGACCAGGCTGATGGCGACGGTGACGCCGGACGCGAGAACGGCATGTCCCGCGGTCTTCATGGCGACGACGACGGCGTCCTCGTTGCTGCGCCCGTGCTCGCGTTCCTCACGCCAGCGGGAGACCACGAGCAATGAGTAGTCGATCGCGACACCCAGCCCGATCAGGGCGATGAGGAACTGAACGATCACGCTGACGTCGCTGAACGTGGTCAGTCCGAGGACGAGCAGGAACGTCGTCAGGATCGAGACCGCGGCGATCAACATCGGCAGGAACGCGAGGAAGGACGCGAAGACGAACAGCAGCACCAACAGCGCACCGGCCGCGCCGAACAAGGTCTCGACGAGGACGCTTGGGCCTTCGGTGTCGCCTCCGGCCGAGAGCAGGCCGTACGACGTCAGGCCACTGTCGTAGCCGGCCGCCTTCGCCGCCCTGGTGAGCGCGGGTTCGAGCTGGACCTCGATGCCGCCTGCGAACGACTCAGGCAGCGGTCCCTGGATCAGCGCGTACGTCGAGCGGCCGTCCTCGGTGATGAACACGTCGTCGCCCGTGCTCGCGTAGTCGACGAGTCGGACCTCACCGGGCACGTCGGACACCGCGGTCTTGAAGACGTCGGCAATCGCACCCTTGTCGCCCTGCACGGTCTCGCCTTCGGGGACCGTGACCACGGCGAGATAGGTGTCGAAGGTGCTGGTGCCGAACGTCTGCACCAGCTGCTTCTCAGCGTCATCTCCTGGTTGTCCGGGCAAGGAGAAATCCAGCGTCAGCCGGCCCTCGAGCTGGCCCGCCGTCGCACCTCCCACGACAAACAGCGTGATCCAGATCGCGCTCACGATGCGCCGGTGGTGCATCACCAGTCTGGCCAAACGTTCCACGGTGTTCTCCTGCTGTCTGTGCGGTCACCCTCGGGGGCGAGCCGTCGCGTCTCGTGGGTATGACCACGGGCGTGGCCACAAGTCATCGGTCGCTCCGTGTGTCTGGTCAGATCCTCCACCCGGCGTACGACATGGCTGTGCATCGGTCAGTCGGCCACCAGGACCGGGTCGTCTGCCGCGCGAACGGCACCTTCGTCGTCGGGCTTGTTCGCCAGGCCGCTCGGCCACCAGACGTACCGGCCGATGTCGAGGTTGAGCGCCGTCACCAGGATCGACCGGACGACGAGGGTGTCCAGCAGCACCCCGAAGGCGACCGCGAAGCCGATCTCGGCGAGGAAGACCATGGGGATGGTGCCGAGGGCGGCGAAGGTGCCGGCCAGGACCAGACCTGCGGACGTGATGACGCCGCCGGTCGACGACAACCCGATGAGGGCTCCCGGCCTCGTGCCGTACTTCAGCGCCTCCTCACGTACCCGGGTCATCAAGAAGATGTTGTAGTCGATGCCCAGGGCGACCAGGAAGACGAACGCGAACAGCGGGAACCCGGCGTCGGCGCCCCCGAACCCGAAGACGTGCTTGAAGACCACAGCGCTGACCCCGAGCGCCGCCAGATAGCTGAGCACGACCGTGGCGAGCAGGACCACCGGAGCCACCAGTGCGCGGAGCAGCAGCGCCAGGATGAGCAGGACGACGCCGAGCACGATCGGGATGATCAGCCGGTTGTCCGCCTCTGCAGCGTCGAGGGTGTCGGCGAGGATCGCGGTGTCGCCACCGACCTTGGCCTCCGCCCCGGGGATGGCGTGGACCGCGTCACGGACCTCGCCCACGATGCGTTGAGCGGCCTCGCTGTCTGCTCCCACCGACAGCGTGCCGTCGATCAGAGCGAGGCCGTCCTTCTGGATCGGATCACTGACCTCTGCCACCCCGTCGACCGACGACATCGTCGCCGAGACCTGGTCGGCTGCTGAAGCGTTGCTGATGACCACGACGGGCTGGCCACCGCCGGCGTCGAAGTGTCGGGCGTAGGTCTCCTGACCGGTGATCGACTCGGGCTTGTTGACGAAGCTGTCCTCGTAGCTCAGGCCCTTCGCGTCGAGCTGGACCATGCCGAGTGCGAGCACGCCGAGGACCAGACAGGTGCCGACCCAGACCGTCCGAGGACGCGTTGCGATCCGACGTCCGAGCCGGGCCCAGAGGCCTTCGGCGGTGTGGTCGGCGGTGCCGAAGTGCGGGGTGAGGGGCCAGAACACCTTGCGGCCCGCGATGACGAGCAGCGCGGGAAGCAGCGTGAGCATCGCCAGCATGCCGACCGCGATCCCGATCGCCAGGACCGGTCCCATCCCGGCTGTGGAGTTGAGCTCGGCGAAGGCCAGGCAGAGCATGCCGATGACGACGGTCGCCGCGCTGGCGATGATGGCGGGTCCGGCGCGGTGCAACGCCAGGGCCATCGCCTCGTGGCGGTCCTCGTGCCGGCGTAGTTCCTCTCGGTAGCGGGCCACCAGGAGCAGGGCGTAGTCCGTTCCTGCACCGAAGACGAGGACGGCCAGGATGCCGGTGCTCTGGGCGTTCACCGTGATCACGTCGCCCTTGGCGAACAGGTAGATGATGCCTTGCGCGGCCGTCAGTGCGACGCCTGCGGAGATCAGGGGGAAGAGCCAGAGAACCGGGCTGCGGTAGGTGAGGAGCAGCAGCACGATCACGACGATGCCTGCAGCGACCAGCAGCCGCCCGTCGATCCCGGCGAAGGCCGTGGCGAAGTCGCCGTTGACCCCGGCTGGTCCGGTCACCGCGATGCTGAGGCCGCCGGTCCCGGTCCCCACCTCGTCGCGCATCTCCGGGATCACGTCGGCGAGCGCGTCCCAACCCGCCGCTCCGATGCTGATCGGCACGATCGTCTGGAGGGCCTGCCCGTCTTGTGACTCCAGCGGGCCGAGCACCTCGTCGCTGACGACGTACTGGATGTTCCGCACCGACGCGGCTTGCTCGGCGGCCAGCGCACGATCCTGCTTTGTGAGGCCGCCTGGGCGCTCGTAGACGATGATCGCGGGCAGCACGTCGGTGTCCTGGAACTTCTCCTGGAGCTTCAGCGTCTGCGTCGACTCCGCGCTCGCCGGCAGCCAGGAGGACGCTTCGTTGTCCTCGATGCCGGTCAGCTTGCCGGCGAGCGGTCCGGCGATCGCGATCACCGCGACCCAGAAGACCACGGTGACCCACTTCGTGACCCGACCGGTGAACACCCCGGCAACCCTCAAGTGCATGCCCATCCCCTTCCCCGACAGTCACCGTTGACATTAGGAACCTCACCCGAGATCGTCAACCTTATAAACGATCAACTTGGTAAACTCCGTGTCAACATCAGGGGAAACCCCGAGCCGTTCGGGTACAACGTTGCCGGGCACTGGAACTGAGCGGAGGTGGCCCGATGGCGGTGCGGTCGACCCGCACAGGTCTCCCCGACCTGACGGGCTTCATGCTGCGCCGCGCCTACGCTCAGGCGACCCGCGACGTCCGGGCTTGCATCGACGACGACATCCCGGTGCGCGACGTGGCGCTGCTGGCCGCGCTAGCCGAGCGGGGTCCGCTGTCCCAGCGTCAACTGGCTGATCTCACCCAGGTCCATCCGAGCGTGATGGTCAAGCTCGTCGACAGTCTCGAGGAGCGTGGCTGGGTGGTCAGGGAGCGCAACCCCCAGGACCGCAGGTCGTACGCGTTACGCCTGACGCCGGCCGGCGGCCAGGCCTTGACCAGGTTGCGCGACGACCTCGACCGGGGGGAGCAACTGTTCACTGATGCGTTGACGGGCAGTCAGCGCGAACGTCTCAAGGCCGTGCTGCTGAACCTGCTCGGCGACGAGGGGTGGCCGAGTATCGACGTCTTGTCGCAGTACGCCGGCTTCCTGGTCGCGCAGGCACACCGCCTGGTGCGTGGCTGGGCGCTGGAGGAGCTGCGTCCGTTGAAGCTGGATCCGCGCGACTTCGGGGTGCTGTCCACGATCGCTCGCGACCAGCCATGCACCCAGAACCACCTTGCCCTTGCCCTCGGCGTGAGTCCCGCCGCGGCGCTGATGTTCGTCGAGGAGCTCGACCGGATCGGGCTCGTCCACCGCGAACGCAACACCGACGACCGGCGCTCCTACGACCTCCGCCTCACCCCGGCCGGGCAGCGTCGTTGGACGCAGGCCCGGGCCGCGGCCGCGCGGGTCCAGGCCCGGGTGGTGGACCGGCTCGGCGCAGCCACCGACGAAGAGCTCCGGCTGCTGCTCTCCCAGGTGCTCACCGACTAGCCCCCCCGTTCAACCGTCACTTGTGGTTCCTTGAACCGTCAGTTGTGGTTCCTTGAACCGTCAGTTGTGGTTCCCTCTGCGGCGGTCGTGGTTCCACGCCCGGCCCGGCGTACAACCACAAGGGCCTGCGAAGGAACCACAAGTGACGGCTCAACGGAGCAAATCGGGGTGGTGGGGTGGGAAGAAATCGCCAGGTCAGGTGTTGTACCAGGAGAAGGACTTGAGCGGGCTGGACTCAACTTTTGGAGTTTGGCTCGTTGTCAGGTAAAACTTGAGTCCAACAGACTCAAGCACCATCTCCAGCACCATACAGTTGAGTGAAAGGTAAGACCACCATGGCTCGTGCGGTCGGAATCGACCTCGGTACGACGAACTCCGTCGTCGCCGTCCTGGAGGGTGGGGATCCCACCGTCATCGCGAACGCCGAGGGCGCTCGCACCACCCCGTCCGTCGTCGCCTTCGCCAAGAACGGCGAGGTGCTGGTCGGTGAGGTCGCCAAGCGGCAGGCCGTCACCAACGTGGACCGCACCATCCGGTCCGTGAAGCGCCACATGGGCACCGACTGGAACCAGAAGATCGACGAGAAGTCGTTCACCCCCCAGCAGATCTCGGCGTTCATCCTGCAGAAGCTCAAGCGGGACGCCGAGTCCTACCTCGGGGAGTCCGTCACCGATGCGGTCATCACCGTGCCGGCGTACTTCAGCGACGCTCAGCGCCAGGCCACCAAGGAGGCCGGTGAGATCGCCGGTCTGAACGTCCAGCGCATCGTCAACGAGCCGACGGCGGCGGCGCTCGCCTACGGCCTCGACAAGGAGTCCGACCAGACGATCCTGGTCTTCGACCTCGGTGGTGGCACGTTCGACGTGTCGCTGCTCGAGATCGGCGACGGCGTCGTCGAGGTCAAGGCGACCAGCGGTGACAACCACCTCGGTGGTGACGACTGGGATGCCAAGATCGTCGACTGGATGATCGAGAAGTTCAAGAACGCCCACGGCACCGACCTGGGCGCGGACAAGATCGCCCGCCAGCGTCTCCAGGAGGCGGCGGAGAAGGCGAAGATCGAGCTCTCGTCGTCCTCCGAGACGACCATCCACCTGCCCTACATCACGCTGAGCGAGACCGGCCCGCTGCACTTCGAGGAGAAGCTCACCCGCAGCGAGTTCCAGAAGCTCACCTCCGACCTGCTCGACCGCACCAAGCAGCCGTTCCACTCCGTGATCAAGGACGCCGGCGTCAACGTCGACCAGATCGACCACGTGATCCTCGTGGGTGGCTCGACCCGGATGCCGGCCGTGACCGACCTGGTCAAGGAACTGACCAAGGGCAAGGAGCCGAACAAGGGCGTCAACCCCGATGAGGTCGTCGCCGTCGGAGCCGCGCTCCAGTCCGGCGTCCTCAAGGGCGAGGTCAAGGACGTGCTGCTGCTCGACGTCACGCCGCTGAGCCTGGGCATCGAGACCAAGGGTGGGGTGATGACCAACCTGATCGAGCGCAACACCACGATCCCGACCAAGCGCTCGGAGGTCTTCAGCACCGCTGACGACAACCAGCCGTCGGTGATGATCCAGGTCTACCAGGGTGAGCGCCAGATGGCCTCGGCCAACCAGCTGCTCGGCAACTTCGAGCTGACCGGTCTGCCGCCCGCGCCGCGCGGCGTCCCGCAGATCGAGGTCACGTTCGACATCGACGCCAACGGCATCGTGCACGTGTCCGCCAAGGACCGCGGCACCGGGCGCGAGCAGTCGATGACGATCACCGGCGGCTCCGCGCTGTCCAAGGAGGACATCGACAAGATGGTCCGCGACGCCGAGCAGTACGCCGACGAGGACCGCAAGCGCAAGGAGGCCGTCGAGCTCCGCAACCAGGCCGACTCCGCCGTCTACTCGACGGAGAAGTTCCTGAGCGAGAACGCCGACAAGGTCCCCGACGACATCAAGACCGAGGTCGAGGCTGACATCACCGAGGTGAAGAAGGCGCTCGAGGGCGAGGACAACGACGCCATCTCCGCAGCGGCAGCCAAGCTCGCGGCGTCCAGCCAGAAGATGGGCACGGCGATGTACGAGAACGCCGCCGCCGAGGGCTCCGAACCCGGCCCGGACGCCGCATCGTCGGGTTCCGCCGACGCTGATGACGACGTCGTGGACGCCGAGATCGTCGACGAGGGTGACGAGTCGCAGGACTCCGCCGCCGGCGGCGATTCGACCGAGGGTGAGACCAAGTGACCGCTGGCGGCAGCAGCGAGTACGGCGAGCCGGTGTTCCGCGACAAGCGGCGCATCGACCCCGAGACCGGTGAGGTGAGGGAGCCGCGACCTGCGGCTCCCTCCACACCCGAACCGGCGGTCACGCCAGAAGCTCCCAGCGGCGCCGCCGCCACGAATGGCGGAGCCAGCGAGCTCGAGGCGGCGCTGGCGGAGCGCACGGCGGACCTCCAGCGCCTGCAGGCGGAGTACGTCAACTACAAGCGACGCGTCGACCGGGACCGCCAGGTCGTCAAGGACACCGCGGTGGCATCGGTGCTGAGCGCCTTGCTCCCCGTCCTGGACGACATCGGCCGGGCCCGCGACCACGACGAGCTCACCGGTGGCTTCAAGGCCGTGGCCGAGTCGCTGGAGCGCACGGTGACCGGTCTGGGGCTCGAGGCGTTCGGGGCGGCGGGCGACCCGTTCGATCCGCGGGTGCATGAGGCGCTGATGCACAACTACTCCGACGAGGTGACCGAGCCGGTCGCTCAGGCGGTGCTCCAGGTGGGCTACCGGCTCGGGGAGCGCATCATCCGCCCGGCGCGGGTGGCTGTCGTGGAGCCCGAGACGACGTCCGCTGCGCCCCAGGACGGCGGACGCCGCGGGTGTTGCCGACGAAGGCGCTGCGCCTCAGGACGGCGGAGCCGACGACGCTGCGGCAGGGCCGCACGCCACGACGGCATACGACGAGGGCGATGCCGAGCGCACGCGCGGAGTCGGCAGCAACCCGGCACCCGAGAGCGACTGAGGGACCCAAGGCGGGGAGGAGGTGCGCACATGAGCCCGGCTGACTGGGTGGAGAAGGACTTCTACGACACGCTCGGGATCGCCAAGGACGCGTCGCAGGCCGATGTCAAGAAGGCCTACCGCAAGCTGGCCCGCGCCCACCACCCCGACTCCAACGCCGGCGACACCAAGGCGGAGGAGCGCTTCAAGGCGATCTCCGAGGCGTACTCCGTGCTCGGCGACCCCGAACGACGCCGTGAGTACGACGAGCAACGTGCGCTCTTCGCGTCCGGCGGTGGCTTTCGCGGCCACCCCGGTCAGGGCGGAACGTTCAACGTCGACGACATGTTCGGAGCGGGTGGTGCCGGCGGTGGGTCGTTCAGCGACCTGTTCGGCGGCATGTTCGGAGGTGGCGGCGGCCGAGGGCGCAGTCAGCCGCGCCGAGGGCAGGACGTGGAGACCGAGGCCGTGTTGTCCTTCGAGGACGCGCTCGAAGGGACGACCGTCTCGCTGCGGCTGAGCAGCGACGCCGCCTGCTCGGCGTGTTCGGGCACCGGCGCAAGGGCCGGCACCATGCCGCGGGTGTGTCCGACCTGCCAAGGGTCTGGGATGCAGACGTCGCGTCAGTCCGGCGGCTTCGCGATGACGGAGCCGTGCCGCGACTGCCTGGGGCGTGGCCTCAAGGTCGACGACCCGTGCCCGGTCTGTCATGGCTCGGGCCGCGGCGTGTCGACCCGGACCATCTCGGCCCGGATCCCGGCCGGTGTCAAGAACGGCCAACGCATCCGGCTACGCGGCAAGGGGGCGCCCGGGCGAACGTGGCGGCCCCAACGGCGACCTCTACATCTCCGTCCAGGTGGCGCCACATCCGTTGTTCGGGCGCAAGGGCGACAACCTCACGATCACCGTCCCCGTGCGCTTCGACGAGGCCGCACTTGGTGCCGACATCGGCGTACCGACCATGAACGGGTCCACGGTCACGCTGAAGATTCCCGCCGGCACCCCCAACGGCCGGACGTTCCGCGTCAAGGGCAAGGGCGCGCCCCGTCGCGACGGCACGAAGGCCGACCTGCTGGTGACGGTCGACGTCGAGCTGCCTCGCGTGCTCGACGAGGCCGGCCGGGCCGCCGTCGAGGCCTATCGGGAGGCGTTTGCCAGTCACAACCCGCGCGCCGGGCTGATCGCCCGGGCTCGACGAGGAGGGGACCACGATGGCTGACCGACGCACGCGGCGCACCCGCATCTCGTTCGACCTCAGCGATCCGGACGCCCCGGTCTTCGTGATCAGTGTGGCCGCCGAGCTGAGTGGCATGCACCCGCAGACGCTGCGCGGCTACGACCGGATGGGCATCGTGAGCCCGGGCCGCGCGACCGGAGGTGGCCGGCGCTACTCGCAGCGTGACATCGAGCTGCTGCGGGCCGTGGCCGAGCTCACGGCGTCCGGAATCGGCATCGAGGGCGTACGCCGGATCCTCGAGCTCGAACATCAGGTGGCCGCCCTGCAGGCACGGGTCGCCGAGCTCGAGGCCGACCTGGACAACGCCGCCCGCGCGGCGCTGCCTCACCTGCCCGCGGTGCGAGCCACCACGGCGATCACTCGCTGGAGACCCAGCCCCTTCAACTCCCCCTGACCGCTTCGCGGGGGACCGCACCACGGAGAAGGAATCCCATGGACGCATCGAAGTTCACCCGGCGCAGCCAGGAGGCGGTCGGCGCCGCGATCGAGTCGGCGACCGCTGCGGGCAACCCTGCGGTCGAGCCGGCGCATCTGCTCGCCGCCTTGCTGGCGCAGCCGGACGGCATCGCCGGGCCGCTGTTGAGCGCTGCCGGTGTGGATGTGCCCGCGGTGACCAGCGCGAACACCGACGCGCTGCGTCGACTCCCCGCTGCGACAGGGTCCTCGGTGGCCTCGCCGTCCTACGCGCGCGAGACGATCGCCGCGCTGGAAGCCGCCGGAGCACCTGGCGACGTCTCTGGGTGACGAGTTCGTCTCCACGGAGCACCTGCTGGTCGGGCTGGCCTCCGGCTCCGGACCCACCCACGACCTGCTCGCCTCCAACGGCGCGACCGCCGAGGCACTCCAGGGCGCGTTCGCGAGTGTCCGGGGTTCGGCCCGGGTGACCAATCCGGAGCCGGAGGCCACCTACCAGGCGCTGCAGAAGTACGCCGTCGACCTGACGGCCGCCGCCCGGGACGGCCGGCTCGACCCGGTGATCGGCCGCGACAGCGAGATCCGCCGAGTGGTGCAGGTGCTCAGTCGTCGTACGAAGAACAACCCGGTCCTGATCGGTGACCCGGGCGTCGGCAAGACGGCGGTGGTCGAGGGCTTGGCACAACGCATCATCGCCGGGGACGTGCCGGAGTCGCTGCGCGGCCGCAAGCTCCTGTCGCTGGACCTCGGTGCCATGGTCGCGGGTGCCAAGTATCGCGGCGAGTTCGAGGAGCGGCTCAAGGCGGTGCTCGAGGAGATCAAGGACTCCGGTGGGCAGATCATCACGTTCATCGACGAGCTGCACACGGTGGTCGGCGCCGGCGCGACCGGCGACTCGGCGATGGACGCCGGCAACATGCTCAAGCCGATGCTGGCGCGCGGTGAGCTGAGGCTGATCGGCGCCACCACCCTGGACGAGTACCGCAACCACATCGAGAAGGACGCCGCACTGGAGCGCCGCTTCCAGCAGGTGTATGTCGGCGAGCCGAGCGTCGAGGACACGATCGCGATCCTCCGGGGTCTCAAGCAACGCTACGAAGGGCATCACAAGGTGGCGATCGCCGACGCCGCCCTGGTCGCAGCCGCCTCGCTCTCCGACCGCTACATCTCCGGACGCCAGCTGCCCGACAAGGCGATCGACCTCGTGGACGAGGCATCGTCGCGGCTGCGGATGGAGATCGACTCCAGCCCGGTCGAGATCGACGAGCTGCGTCGGGCGGTGGACCGGCTGAAGATGGAGGAGTTCCACCTGGAGTCGGAGAACGACGACGCGAGCAAGGAGCGGCTCGTGGCGCTGCGGCACGAGCTCGCCGACAGGTCCGAGGAGCTGCGGTCGCTGGAGACCCGGTGGGAGCGCGAGAAGCACGGGCTGAACCGGGTCGGCGAGATCAAGCAGCGCATCGACGAGCTGCGCACCGAGTCAGAGCGGCTGGAGCGAGAAGGCGACCTGGCCGCCGCATCGGAGCTCAACTACGGCCGGATCCCCGAGCTCGAGAAAGAGCTACGGGCCGCCCGCGCGGCCGAAGCCGAGGAGTCCCAGCCCATGGTGCGCGAGGAGGTCGGCGCCGACGAGATCGCCGAGGTCGTCTCGGCCTGGACCGGCATCCCGACCGGGCGGCTGCTCGAGGGGGAGACAGGGAAGCTGCTTCGGATGGAGGACGAGCTCGGCAAGCGCCTGATCGGACAGCGCTCGGCCGTCACCGCCGTGTCCGACGCGGTGCGGCGTGCCCGGGCCGGCATCTCCGACCCCGACCGCCCCACCGGTTCGTTCCTCTTCCTCGGGCCGACCGGCGTCGGCAAGACCGAGCTCGCGAAGGCACTCGCTGACTTCCTGTTCGACGACGAGCGGGCCATGGTGCGCATCGACATGAGCGAGTACGCCGAGAAGCATGCGGTCGCCCGCCTGGTCGGCGCCCCTCCTGGGTACGTCGGCTACGACGAGGGTGGACAGCTCACGGAGGCCGTACGCCGTCGGCCTTACTCTGTCGTCCTGCTCGACGAGGTGGAGAAGGCGCATCCCGAGATCTTCGACGTACTGCTGCAGGTACTCGACGACGGGCGGTTGACCGATGGTCAGGGCCGGACCGTGGACTTCCGCAACACCATCCTGATCCTGACCAGCAACCTCGGATCGCAGTTCCTCGTCGACCCCATGCTCGAGGACGAGCAGAAGCGAGCCTCGGTGATGGGCGCGGTCAGGGGAGCCTTCAAGCCGGAGTTCCTCAACCGGCTCGACGAGGTGGTCCTGTTCGACGCGCTGGGGATGGACGAGCTGACCCACATCGTCGAACTCCAGGTCCGGGCCATGGCCAAGCGGCTGGCCCCGCGCCGCATCACCCTGGACGTGACACCCGCGGCGCGCGAATGGCTGGCGTTGACAGGTTTCGACCCGGCGTACGGCGCACGGCCGTTGCGTAGGCTGGTGCAGAGCTCGATCGGGGATGCCCTCGCCAAGGCCATGCTGGCCGGTGAGGTGAGCGACGGCGATGTCGTCCGCGTCGACCGTGACGGCTCCGAGGACGGGCTGACCGTCCGCGCCGATCGCACGACGAAAACGGGATGAGCCGGGAGTGAGTCCGCCGCAGAGCCAGACGTCCGGAGGCGGGAGTCGTCAACGACCCCGCGAGGTCACCGTCGGCGGGATGCAGGCCGTCATCGGCAGCGTGACCGCGCTGGTGCTGCTGATCACCACGGCGCAGCAGCTGAACGACAGCCAGATGACCAGCACGCTCACCGACCTGGTCAAGAACGACCAGGCGGCCGCGCTCGACCTGACCGTGGAGAGCGCTCGCCGACTGCTGCGCTACACGATCATGGCCATGTCGGTGCTCAGCGTCACCTCTCTGGTGCTCGGGTTCTACGTCCTGCGCAGGCACCGCTCGGCCCGCACGGTGCTGACCGTGATCGGCGGGTTCGTCGCGGTGCTGGGGCTGCTCGCCTTTCCGGTGGGCTGGATCGTCACGCTCTACATCGGGGTCTCCATCCTGTTGATCTGGAGCCGCCCGGCGCGGGTCTGGTTCTCCAACGGCACCGCGCCCGGTGGTTCGAGCGGGCCTGGCGGGTCAGAGGGTGTCGGTGGACCGGGTGGACCGGGGTGGACCGGGTGGACCGGGTGGGTACGGGGGGCCGGACACGCCTCCGGGCTACGGTCCACCGGCGGGTCCGCGGCGCGACGTCGACGGCGTGCTGCCGCCTCCCGCTGATGCCCCGGAGGCCGGATCGGACGAGGCGCCGCCGCAGCCACCTCCACCGCCACCGCCACCTCCACCGCCACCCCCACCGGCCCGGCGTCGTTGAACCGGTCGCGCACGCGGATAGGGTGCTGGCCAACGCCGATCCCAGGAGCGCCGCACCATGTCGAACCCCCTGCCCGCCTCGGGTCCGCCTGAAGTCCCGGACTCGCACGCCGCCTACACGCCGCCGAGTCGCCCAGGGACTGTGTTGGCCGGCTGCGTCATGAGCTGGGTCGGTGGCGCATTCGGGGCACTGATCGGGATCGCTTTGGTGTCCGCGAGTGGCAGCAAGAGCTTTCAGGACCAGCTCAACGTCACCTCCGAGGGCGCGTCGAGCCTCCGGCTGATCGGTGTCGTGGTCGTGCTCTGGTGCCTGCTCGTGATCGGTCTGGCGGTCCAGGTGTTCCGTCGAAAGCGGTGGGCGGCCATCGCACTCGCGGTGATGGCGGGGATCTTCACGGTCTTCTCGGTGGTCAACATGGTGGCGTCGGGGTCGCCGAGCGGCTTGGTGGGTGTGCTGTGGTCGGTGGCGGCAGCGGCGGTCGTCTTCAACGGCTCTCGGGAGTGGTTCGCCGCCCGCTGACGCCAAGAAGCTCATCCGCTGAGCCTGCCGAGTCGGTGGATGGCCTCGTCCAGGACCTCGTCGCGCTTGCAGAAAGCCCAACGTACCAAGGGCTTTCCGGCTTCCTTGTCGTCGTAGAACACCTGGGTGGGGACGGCGACGACCCCGGCCCGCTCGGGAAGCGCTCGACAGAAGTCGACGCCGTCGTCGTACCCGAGAGGTCGGATGTCCGTGGTGACGAAGTACGTTCCCTGCGGCACGAAGACGCCGAAGCCGAGCTCGCGCAGCCCGGTGCAGAGGCGGTCGCGCTTGGACTCCAGCGCAGTGCGCAGCCGCTCGTAGTAGCCGTCATCGAGAGCGAGGGCTGCCGCGATCGCCGGCTGGAGCGGTGCGCCGGAGGTGAACGTGAGGAACTGCTTGGCCATCATCACCGCGCTCACCAGCGCGGCCGGCCCGACCGCCCAGCCGACCTTCCAGCCGGTGAACGAGAAGGTCTTGCCACCGCTCGAGACGGTCAGCGTCCGTTCACGCATGCCGTCGTACGCCGCCAACGGGCGGTGCGCCACACCGTCGAAGGTGAGGTGCTCGTACACCTCATCGGTCACCACCACCAGGTCGTGTTCGCAGGCGACCTCGGCCACGACACGGAGTTCGTCGTCGGTCAGGACCGTGCCGGTCGGGTTGTGCGGGGAGTTGATGAGCAAGAGCCTGGTCCGGGACGTCACGGCAGCACGCAGGGCGTCGACGTCGAGCCGGAAGTCGGGCGCGCGCAAGGTGACCGGGACCCGGCGGCCTCCAGCCATGGCGATGCAGGCGGTGTAGGAGTCGTAGTACGGCTCCAGAGCGATGACCTCGTCGCCAGGATCGACCAGGGCCAGCAGCGTCGCGGCGATCGCTTCGGTGGCACCGGTCGTCACGAGAACTTCGGAGTCCGGGTCGAAGTCGAGGCCGTAGAAGCGCTTCTGATGCTGCGCAATCGCCTCGCGAAGCGCCGGAACACCCCAACCAGGCGCGTACTGGTTGCGTCCGTCGCGCAGCGCGGCGACAGCGACGTCGATGATCTCGCTGGGGCCGTCGACATCAGGAAAACCCTGGCCGAGGTTGATCGCACCGGTGCGTGTGGCCAGTGCGGACATCTCGGCAAAGATCGTCGTGCCGAGTCCGTGCAACCGGCCTGCCAGCCAAGGCTCACTCATCCGGCCACCCTAGGACGACCGGGGGCGGAGTGCCGCCCTGCACTGACGAATCAGCCGAGCCTGGGCCGGCGGGGGTTGTACGTGCTGAAGCGGCCGAGTGGGCAGGCGCCGCGGATACAGTGTCGAAACCATGACCGATTCGGGGGACGTGCACCAGGAGCACCAGGGCCGCCAGGGCGCCGGTGCGTCCGAAAGGCACGGCCGCACCGACCGGAACGACCCGGACCAGGGCGAGGGGACGGCGGCCACCCGCGAGCGGCCAGGCCGGGTGTGGCGGCGCCGCGGACGTGGACGGCTGATCGCTCTGGCTGTGGCGTTGGGGCTGGTCCTGACCGGCCTCGGTGTGCTCGGTTACGTCGCCTGGGAGTACTGGGGCACCGACTACGTCGCCAAGAAGAAGCACGCGGAGATCCGGGCAGACCTACGGGCGCGGTGGGAACACCCGACGGTGGTGGACGTGCTCGGTCCGGATGCTTCGGCGCCGGCACTCGGGTCGGCGCAGGCCCTGGTCAGGATCCCGCGGTTCGGCACCAGCTACGAGGTGCCGTTGATCGAAGGCGTCCGCGACGGGGATCTCGCTCGCGGAATCGGCCACTTCCCGGGGACCGGACCGGGTCAGATCGGGAACTTCGCGCTGGCCGCTCACCGGGTCACGCACGGGGAGCCGTTCCGGTCGATGCCCGACCTGCGGCCCGGCGACGAGGTGATCGTCGAGACCTCCGACGCGACGTACACCTATGTCCTCGACACGAACCCCAACGACCTCGAGGTCAGCTTCACCGAGGGCTGGGTGATCGACCCGGTGCCGGTCCCGCCCGAGGGTGAAGCGCCACCGGGGATGCCGACGTTCGACTCACCACGCCCGCGAACGGCGTTGATCACCCTGACGACCTGCTCGGAGCTCTTCCACACTGACAATCGGCTGGTCGCGTTCGGCCACCTCGTCAAGACCTCCCCCAAACCCCTCTGACCCTTGGGGTTTGCCTAGAAATCAAGCCGGAAGGCTTGATTTCTAGGCAAACCTGCCTTGCGAACAGGTGATCTGCCTTGCCCAGCTCGAGCTGCTCACCGGTGGAGGCATGCGCCGGGATTGCTCAGGCGTCTCGCTAGGGTCTCGGCATGACCGATCGCGACGAGCTGCTGAATCAGATCAGGACGAAGGCCGTGGTGCACGGCAAGGTGACTCTGTCATCCGGCCGAGAGGCGGACTACTACGTGGACCTCCGGCGCATCACGCTGGACGGCGAGGCGGCTCCTTTGGTCGGCCGCGTGATGCTCGACGCGACGGCTGACTTCTCGTACGACGCTGTGGGCGGTCTCACCCTCGGCGCCGACCCGGTGGGAGCGGCCATGCTCCATGCGGCGTCAGCGGCTGGGCGGAAGCTCGACTCTTTCGTCGTGCGCAAGGAGGGCAAGGCGCATGGCCTGCAACGGCGGATTGAGGGTCCCGACGTGGCCGGACGCCGCGTCCTTGCCGTCGAGGACACGTCGACCACCGGCGGCTCGGTGATGACAGCGGTGGACGCCCTTCGGGACGCGGGGGCCGAGGTCGTCGCGGTCGCCGTCATTGTCGACCGGGGTGCCCGCGAGGCGGTGGAGGTCACCGGCCTCCCCTACGTTGCGGCGTACGAGCTGCGCGATCTCGACCTCGCCTGAACGAGCCGCCGACTGCGTCACGTGGTGGAATCAGGCGCTGGGCGGCAGCCACCGAGGATGTCGGGCGCTCTGCTGCTCGATCTCGCGCCAGAGCCTGGCCGAGGTTCGGGGAAACCGGTCCGGCTGGACGTCGGGCCACGTCAGCCGGCTCATCCCGAGGCCCTGGCTCCGGATCTTGTCCTCGCGACCCTTCTCGCGCCACACGACGTCGTCCGGCGTGATGAGATTGCCGAAGCCGTCGAACTGGTCCTTGTACTTGATGCGGCCATCGCACTCGAAGACGTGGTGCAGCTCCTTGGCGTAGATGTCGCACTGGGCGTGACCACCTTCAGCGAAGGTGACCACGTGCTGGAGCTCGAGGTCGGTGATCCCCATGTTGATGAGGACCAGGCGGCCCAACGTCTCGATCGGTGTCTCGGCGCGGCCGTCGGCGGCAGCGATCACCGAGAGTGCCGCCGGTCCGCCGGGCGCCGTGCCCAGCTGCGCTCCAGCGGCCTCGAGGATGTCCCGGCTCGCTCCCACCCGAAGTGCCGCGTCGGCAGCGACCACCCCGGTAAGAAAGCCGTACTCGCGCGCAAGGTCCAAGACGGTCCGCTCAGACGACGTCACCCGGAGGCCGTCGACCACGATGATGTCGCTGCTGTCGAGAGCACCCAGATGATGTTTCAGGATGGCTTGGGTGCGGCCGGCCTGGCTGTCGTTGCACCGCGTGACGTGGCTGAGCTCGTCGTCGACGCCGTACAGCGGTAGGTCGAGAAGCCGGGCTGCCGAGGTGTGGCTCAGGACGGCATCAGGGTGACAGACCAGGGCAGCGGCGCGGTCGCGGAGGAGCAGTCGTCCGGTCCGATCCGTGGAGTTCCAGATGTCGACAGTCGTGTAGACGCCGTACCGCACCTTGATCCACGGCCCGTTCCGTCGAGCCAACCGGTCGAACTCACGTGGGGTGATGCCGCAGCCGATGGCCTGCCAGCGGGCGAAGATGCCGCGCTGGGACGTGATGATGCCTTCGAGTCCTGGACGCATGTGGACGACTCAAGCAAGCCAAAGCATAGGGCGTCGACCGCGCCGTGATCGCTGTGGATGAATGCCACTGGTGAGCCGAGCTGTGGAGTCCTCCGCCGGTCCTCCCCGTCCGTACTGCACGGGTCGAGCCGCACGAACTCTGCAAGGCAGTTCGCCTGTTTGCAAGGCAAGTTTGCCTAGATAACAAGCCTTCCGGCTTGATTTCTAGGCAAACCGCAAGGGGTCAGGAGGTGAGGGAGGTGCCGGCGGCGCGCAGGTTCTCGCAGGCCTCGACCACGCGGGTGGCCATGCCGGCCTCAGCTGCCTTGCCGTACGAGCGGGGGTCGTAGAGCTTCTTGTCGCCGACCTCGCCGTCGATCTTCAGGACCCCGGAGTAATGGCTGAACATGTGGTCGGCGATAGGGCGAGTGAAGGCGTACTGCGTGTCGGTGTCGACGTTCATCTTGATCACCCCGTAGTCGAGTGCCTCGCGGATCTCCTCCAGCAGCGACCCCGAGCCGCCGTGGAAGACCAGGTCGAACGGCTTCGCATCGTCGCCCAGACCGTGCTTGTCCGACACCGCCTCCTGGGCTGCCTTCAAGATCTCCGGGCGCAGCTTGACGTTGCCCGGCTTGTAGACGCCGTGCACGTTGCCGAAGGTCAGGGCCGTGAGGTAGCGACCGTTCTCACCCAGACCGAGTGCCTCGGCCGTGCGCAGCGCCTCCTCCGGCGTCGTGTACAGGTGGTCGCCCATCCCGCCCTCGACGCCGTCCTCCTCGCCACCAACGACACCGACTTCGATCTCGAGCACGACGTTCGCCTCAGCCGCCGCCGCCAGCAGCTCCTTGGCGATCGAGAGGTTCTCCTCCAACGGCACAGCCGACCCGTCCCACATGTGCGACTGGAACACCGGCAGTCCGCCCTTGGACACCCGCTCCTTCGACACCTCCAGCAACGGTCGCACGAAACCGTCGAGCTTGTCCTTCGGGCAGTGGTCGGTGTGCAGCGCGATGTTGACCGGATACTTCTTCGCCGCCTCTTCGGCGAAGGCCGCGAACGCGAGGGACCCGGCCACCATGTCCTTGATCGTCGCGCCGGACAGGAACTCCGCTCCACCCGTCGACACCTGCACGATCCCGTCGCTGCCGGCCTCGGCGAAGCCGCGCATCGCGGCGTGCAGGGTCTGTGAGGAGGTCACGTTGATAGCTGGGTACGCGAAACGGCCGGCCTTGGCCTTGTCGAGCATGGCGGCGTACACGTCAGGCGTGGCGAGGGGCATCAGATGTCTCCGTACGTGGCATGGGTGTCTGTGTCCTTGCGAACGTTCAGTATCCCGCCTCGCCCGTCGCCGTGCCACAACGCCCACGTGATGGGCCACGCGGCCGGCCTTCGAGAGGCGGCGGACCGGCGTACGCCGTCAGGGTCTTCCGAGGTCGGCGTGCTGCCGCACCCAGGCGTGCATCGCGATCGCCGCAGCGGCGCCGGCATTGATCGAACGGGTGGACCCGAACTGGGCGATGGACAGTGTGGCGGCGCAGGCCGCGCGCATACCGTCGGTGAGCCCGGGGCCTTCCTGGCCGAAGACGAGCATGCACGCACGCGGAAGCTCAGCGGTCTCGATACCGACGGCGCCGGGAAGGTTGTCGACGCCGAGCATCGGCAACGAGTTCGTCCGGCACCAGTCGGCGAAACCGTCGACCGTGTCGTGGTGGCGGACGTGCTGGTAGCGGTCGGTGACCATGGCGCCGCGACGGTTCCAGCGGCGTCGGCCCACGATGTGGACCTCCGCGGCGAGGAAGGCATTGGCGGTGCGGACCACCGAGCCGATGTTGAAGTCGTGCTGCCAGTTCTCGATTGCGACGTGGAACGGGTGTCGCCGCAGGTCGAGGTCCGCAACGATGGCGTCGAGCCGCCAGTAGCGGTAGCGGTCGGTGACGTTGCGGGTGTCGCCTTCAGCGAGCAGGGTCGGGTCGTACCGCTCGTCGGAGGGCCACGGCCCTGGCCACGGGCCGACTCCGACGACGAACCGCTCCTCGTGGCCCTCGTTCTCGGTCGACACCTGGACACTCTAGGTGCAGGTCGTCGGGCGGAAGGACGGCCAGGCGGTCAGGAGTCAGGTTGTCTTCAGGCTCTGCGGCTAGGCTCGCCGCGTGATCAGCGACCTTTCGAACGTGATGCTGCTCGGTGGCCTCCTCGACCCGCAGACCATCATCGACCACTTCGGCGCCTACGCGCTGTGGGGCGCCGCGCTGGTCGTGTTCGTGGAGTGCTGGCTGTTCCCCTTCCTTCCGGGCGACTCGCTGCTGTTCCTGGTCGGTCTGCTGATCTCCCAGCAGGAGACGATCACCGTGCCGTTGTGGTTCGCCTGCCTTGTCCTCACGGTCTCAGCGGTGCTGAGCAACGTGGTCGGGTACGGCGTGGGCTACAAGGCCGGCCCGGCGATCTTCAACAAGCCCGACTCCCGGTTCTTCAAGCAGGAGCACATCGACAAGACGTTCGCGTTCTTCGACAAGTACGGCAACCGCGCGATCGTGCTGGCCCGCTTCGTGCCCATCGTCCGGACCTTCATCACGCTGGCTGCCGGTGTGGGGAGGATGCCCTTCCGGCGGTTCATCACCTACTCGGCGATCGGCGGAGTGCTCTGGGCATGCGGTGTCACGCTGCTGGGGTACTGGCTCGGGCAGATCGAGTTCCTGGCCAGCCACATCGACCTCGTGCTGCTCGGCCTGGTGCTGCTTTCGGTGATCCCGATCGGGATCGAGGCCATGCGCTCGCGCTCGCGGTCGCGTGACGCGAAGTACGACGAGGCGCACGAGCGGGCCGAGGTGCTGCGCAGGCAACGCGAGGCGTTGGGCGACGACTGACGCCCGAGCGGCGACCGGCAGTGACCGAGCGGCGCGTACCGGCGTCCCGGCAAGCTGGCCGAGCGGCGTACCGGCGTCGCCCGGGACGTGAGCAAGGCAGATGCACTCTTCGCAAGGCAGGCTTGCCTAGATAACAAGCCTTCGGAATAGACATCTAGGCAAACCAAGGCGGGGGGCCGGGTCGTCAGAGGCGGAGGTCCTGGGGGTCAGAGGTGGGGCGCCTCGGGGTCGGAGTCGGTGAGGAACGTCGAGCAGCGTTCGGCTTCCTCAGCGTCTCCGATCAGCTCCGACGCCTTCGCCAGGGCCGCAAGGCAGCGCAGGAAACCCTGGTTCGGCTCGTGCTGCCAGGGGACCGGGCCGTGGCCCTTCCACCCGTTGCGGCGCAGCGCGTCCAGCCCGCGGTGGTAGCCGACGCGGGCAAAGGCGTACGCCGTCAGGTCGTCACCGCTGTCCAACGCGTCCTCCGCCAGCACCGCCCAGGCCAAGGACGAGGCCGGGTACGCCCGGGCCGCCTCACCCGCAGGGGTGCCTCCGCTGAGCGCGTGGGCAGCGGGATCGTCGGGCAAGAACGTGGGGGGCGGCCCCCCGAGAAGGTTGTCGAAGCTCATGCCGCCATGATGCCCCGAGGCCACTGCTGGGGTCCGGCCGGGGCGCGGGTCCTACCGTCCTGCGACCGCTCGGCGACCGACAGCAGGAATCTGCCTCGTGGAGACAACACGAGAGCGCGACAACGGAATCGTCCCCTGCGTCGATTCCGAGGTCGCGCTCTCGACGGAGCCCATTGTGCCAAGTCCTCGCCCGAAACCCTGGCACGAACCTGCCACTGGCCCTAACCTGCCAGACATGACCGGCCCTGACCTCCCACTCACCGGGCCCCTGGCGGCCGTGGGGATCGACGTTCTCAGCGAACAGGTGTACCGGATCTGCCTGCGTCGCCCGGGTGTCACGGTCGAAGCGGTCTGCGACATCGTCGGACGCCCGCAGGAGGAGGTCGAGGGCGACCTGGCGACACTGGTCGAGCACCATCTGGTCTCCGTCTCCGAGGACGCGATCTACCCGGAGCCGCCGGAGTTCGCCCTCGGCCGCCTGTTGAGCCAGCGGAGCCGACGGCTGGCCGAGGCCGAGGATGCCCTGGGCCAGGCCCGGCACGAGGTCAACACCTACGTCGCCGAGCACCTGATCGGCCAGCGAGCCGAATGGCAGCCGGTAGCAGTCGACGTCGTTCCCGCCTCGGACCTGGCGGACGTGATCCTCACGCTGATCGCCGGCAGCTCCGGCGAGATGCTGTTCCTGCGCCCGGACCAGTGGTTCTTGCCGACCGGCGCCCGCGTCGACGTCGCAGTCACCGATGCGATGACCGCCGGGCGGACATCAAGGGTCATCTATCCGGCACGCGTGATCGAGACCGACCCCGAGAACGTTCACGCACGAGCCAGGGCGGGGGAGCAGATTCGGATCGTCCCCGACGTGCCGACGCGGATGGCGGTGTTCGGGACAGACGCGGCGATCCTGCCCGAGCTGTGGGGGAGCCCGGCCGGCTCGAGGCTGCTGATCAGGCAGCCGGCGATCATCGCCGCCTGCATCGCGTACTTCGATCAGCTGTGGGGCCATGCCGTGACCGCTCCAGGGTTCGGGACGGAGCTCGAGTCGGACGCGCGCGGTCAGCTGCTCGAGCTCCTGGCCCGAGGCGCCAAGGACGAACACATCGCTCGGACGATGGCGATGTCGCTGCGGACCGTTCGGCGACGGATCGCGTCGCTGATGGCCGAGCTCGGCGTCGACTCACGCTTCCAGGCGGGCATGGAGGCCGTACGCCGTGGTTGGCTCTGACGCCGGTAGCGTCAGTCCGCTGACTCGGCCTGGTCGCTGGTCGGCAGCATCATCGAGAAGGCGCCGGGTCTGAGCTCCCAACGCCGCCGAACCATCGGGCCGGCCAGCTCGCCGTCGGCGTTGCAGGAGAACGAGTGCCCCGAGATCTCGACCCGGGTGGCGTGGGCGGTCTGCACGTCGTGGCGTTCGTCATGGGTTCCGCGCTTGAGGTGCACGGCGTACAGCAGTCGATTGCGGCGGCGTACCGCGAACGACACCAGGACGTTGATCTGCCCGTCGGTGGGATCCGCGTCCGGCGTCAGCGGCGTGCCGCCCCCGACGAAGGCGCCGTTGCCGACGCCGACCTGCAGCACGCGGCGGTGACCGTCGGCCAGGACCTGGTCGTCAGCCGTGACCCGGACCTTGCTGCCCTGGGACTTGAACCCGGCGATGACCGCCCCCACCGCATACCCGGGCTTGCCGAGCCGCGCCTTCCACGGCTTGGCCTCCTCACCGGCTTCTGCACCGATTCCGGCGTGGACGGCGTTGACCACGATGTTGTCCTCGTCGTCGACGATCAGGTCGATCTTCGCGTGCCGGCCGTCGAGGACGACCTCGGCTGCTCGGGCCGGGTCGAGGGGGATCCGCACGCCGCGGGCGAAGTCGTTGCCCGTCCCCAGCGGGATCAGGCCGATGGTCGGTCCGGTGAGCTCGTCGCGCGAGTGCAGCGCGGCGACCACTGCGTGCAGGCTGCCGTCACCCCCGGCGATCACCACATCACGTCCGTCACGCTTGCCGAGCACGTCGTCGAGCTCGTCAGGGTCGGAGGTCACGGCGACCTCGACGTCGGCCTGGCGACGAAGGACCTCGAGCGCGGCGTCGACCGCCTCCTCCTCGTTGGTGCCGGCGGCGCCGTTGGTGATGAAGAGGATGCGCTGCACGAGGGGAGACTACCCGCTACCGACGTCGCGACCACCACGCCGAGGGCGAGGGACGGTGGTCCTGGCTGCGGCCGGGACCGGGCTTGGCCGGGTGGGGCAGCCACGACTGGACGGACCCACTGGCGGGTCCGCTACCCTTTGACCGCAAGAGCCCCGGTCTTGCCGGGGCTGTTTCATGTGCAGCGGCGGCGCCTGCGGTGGACCGGAGGCTGAGCCATCCGCCTGGTGTGCGAAGAGAGCTAAGGGGTGCGCACATGCCCGCAGTCGTGATCGTCGGAGCCCAGTGGGGCGACGAGGGCAAAGGCAAGGCGACCGACGTGCTCGGCAGCCGAGTCGACTATGTGGTGAAGTTCAACGGTGGCAACAACGCCGGCCACACCGTCGTCATCGGCGACGAGAAGTACGCGCTGCACCTGCTTCCCAGCGGCATCCTCACGCCGGGATGTACGCCGGTGATCGGGAACGGCGTCGTGGTCGACCTCGGTGTCCTGGTCGAGGAGCTCGATGGTCTGGACGCGCGTGGGATCGACACGTCCAGGCTGCTGATCAGCGCCAACGCACACCTGATCTCGGACTACCACCGCACGCTGGACAAGGTGGCCGAGCGATTCCTCGGGTCGCGCCGGATCGGGACCACCGGTCGCGGCATCGGACCGGCGTACGCGGACAAGATGAACCGGATCGGGGTCCGCGTGCAGGACATCTTCGACGAGAAGATCCTGCGGCAGAAGGTCGAGGGCTCCCTGGAGCTGAAGAACCAGATCCTCGCCAAGATCTACAACCGCCGCGCGATCGAGGTCGACCAGATCATGGACGAGCTGCTCGTCCACCGGGACCGGATCGGACCGATGGTGGCCGACACCGGGCTGCTCCTCAACCAGGCGCTGGATCGGGACGAGACCGTGCTGCTGGAGGCCGGCCAGGCCACCTTGTTGGACGTGGACCACGGGACCTACCCGTTCGTCACGTCGTCGTCGGCCACCGCGGGTGGCGCGTGCACGGGCTCGGGGATCGCGCCAATGCGGATCGACCGGGTGATCGGGATCGTCAAGGCGTACACGACCCGGGTCGGCGAGGGTCCGTTCCCGACCGAGCTGCTTCGACGACTCGGGCGAGTTCCTCCGCAAGACCGGGTGGGAGTACGGCACGACCACCGGTCGCCCGAGGCGCTGCGGTTGGTACGACGCGGTCGTGGCGCGGTACGCCGCCCGCGTCAACGGCGTCACCGACTTCGTGCTGACGAAGCTCGACGTGCTCACGGGTCTGGAGAAGGTCCCGGTCTGTGTGGCCTACGACGTCGACGGTGTCCGCCATGACGAGATGCCGGTCAACCAGACCGACTTCCACCACGCCAAGCCGATCCTCGAGGAGCTTCCCGGCTGGTGGGAGGACATCTCGCACGCGCGGACGCTCGACGACCTGCCTCTGAACGCTCGCGCGTACGTGGCCGCAGTCGAGGAGATGTCCGGCGCGCGGATCTCCGCGGTCGGGGTGGGTCCGGGCCGCCATGAGACGGTCGTGGTCCACGACCTCCTCTGACAGTCCCTCGGGCACAGGTCTCTGCCCCGAGCTGGGGTGGTCGGTTTGCCTAGAGATCTATTCCGATGGCTTGTGATCTAGGCAAACCTGCCTTGCAAACAGGCAAACTGCCTTGCACACCGCTCCCGTCTGCCCGCCCTCCCGACCGGTCCGCCCCCGCCCTCCCGACCGGTCCGCCCCCGTCCTCCCGGCCAGTCCGCCCCCGCCCTTGTCCGCCCTGACCCCCAAGAAGCCCTGGTCGCGCGGCCGTACGCCGAACCGCACCGACTGCGCGTGGCCGGGTCCTCAGCTCGTACGCCGGATAGGGTCGCGACCGTGAAGGTCCTGGTAATCGGAAACGGCGGACGCGAACACGCCCTCGCGAAGGCGCTCACCCGCGACCCGGAGGTGCAGGCGGTGCACGCCGCCCCGGGCAACCCCGGCATCGCGAGCCTCGCCGCCCTCCACCCGGTTGATCCCCTCGACGCTCACGCTGTCGCGGACCTGGCAGGTCGGCTCGACGTCGACCTGGTCGTCATCGGCCCGGAGGCGCCGCTGGTCGCCGGAGTCGCGGACGTCGTACGTGGTCGAGGTATCGCCTGTTTCGGGCCGGGCCAGGACGCTGCGCAGATCGAAGGATCCAAGGCGTTCGCGAAGGACGTGATGGCCGCGGCCGGCGTACCCACCGCGATGGCCCACGTCTGCGACAACCAGCAGGAGGCCGAGCAGGCGCTCGACGCCTTCGGGCCGCCCTACGTCGTCAAGGACGACGGGCTCGCCGCGGGCAAGGGGGTGGTTGTGACCGACGATCGCTCGGCCGCCCTGGCTCACGCCGTTGCCTGTGACCGCGTGGTGATCGAGGAGTACCTCGACGGACCGGAAGTGTCACTGTTTGCCATCTGCGACGGGACGCGGGTACTCCCGATGCAGCCCGCGCAGGACTTCAAGCGTCTCGCCGACGGCGACGTCGGCCCGAACACCGGCGGCATGGGCGCCTACACGCCGCTGCCCTGGGCTCCCCCCGACCTGGTGAGCGACGTCGAGGCACGGGTCATCCAGCCGGCGGTAGCCGAGCTCGCGCGCCGCGGGACCCCGTTCGTCGGGCTCTTGTACGCCGGCTTGGCGCTGACGTCGCGAGGGCTGCGAGTGGTGGAGTTCAACGCGCGGTTCGGCGACCCCGAGACTCAGGCGCTGCTCGAGCTCCTCGAGACGCCGCTTGGCCAGCTGCTGCACGCCGCCGCCACCGGTCGGCTCGACGAGGCCGGACCGCTGCGGTGGAAGGCGGGCGCGGCTGTGGCGGTCGTGATGGCGGCGCACGGCTATCCGGAGTCGCCTCGCCGAGGCGATGCCATCGGCGGAATCGGCGCGGCCGAGGCGTCCGGGGCTGCCGTCTTCCAGGCCGGCACGATGTCAGACGCGGGCGGCCTCGTCACCGCGGGCGGCCGGGTGCTGGCGGTCACGGGAGTCGGGCCGGACCTGACGGCCGCCAGGGCAACGGCCTATGCAGGGGTCGATGCGATCGAGTTCGACGGCGCGCAGTTCCGCCAGGACATCGCCGAGGCGGCTGCTCGCCCTTGAGGCGCCGTTCCGGCGTACCGCCGATCGCCACACGCCGGTCACTCTTTCAGCAAGGCAGACCCACACTTCTCTAGGCAGGTTTGCCTAGAGAACAAGCCATCGGAATAGATCACTAGGCAAACCCCAAGGCGGAGGAGCAGCGAGCGAAGGGGGGCACAGAGTGCAGGCGTGGGAGAATCACGCCGTGACGATCGCGAACGTGCTGGCCGACCGGTATGCCTCTCCCCAGGTGCGGCAGATCTGGTCGCCCGAGCACAAGGTCGCCGCCGAACGACGGCTGTGGATCGCCGTCCTGAAGGCCCAGGCCGAGCTCGGCGTCGACGTCCCTGACGGCGTCGTCGAGGCCTACGAGCGCGTGGTCGACGACATCGACCTGGCCAGCATCGCCGCGCGCGAACGCCGGACGCGGCACGACGTCAAAGCCCGGATCGAGGAGTTCTGTGCGCAGGCCGGGCACGAGCACATCCACAAGGGCATGACGAGCCGCGACCTGACCGAGAACGTCGAGCAGCTCCAGATCCGCGACTCCCTGGTGCTGGTCCGCACCAAGGTGGTCGCCACGATCATCCGTCTGGGCGAGCTGGCCGCCCAGCACCGGACCCTCGTGCTGGCCGGGCGGAGCCACAACGTCGCGGCGCAGGCCACGACGCTCGGCAAACGGTTCGCCACGATCGCCGAGGAGATGTTGTTCGCGCTGGCGAGGCTCGACGAGCTGATCGCGCGCTACCCGCTGCGGGGCATCAAGGGCCCGGTCGGCACTGCCCAGGACCAGCTCGACCTGCTCGACGGCGACCCCGCCAAGCTCGCCGACCTCGAGCAGCGGGTCGCCGAGCATCTCGGGTTCGCTGACGTGCTCACCAGCGTCGGACAGGTCTACCCGCGTTCGCTGGACTTCGACGTCGTCTCTGCGCTTGGTGCAGGCGGCAGCCGGGCCGAGCAACCTGGCCACCACGATCAGGCTGATGGCAGGCATCGAGCTCGTCACCGAGGGCTTCCAGCCGGGCCAGGTCGGTTCGAGCGCGATGCCGCACAAGATGAACACCCGTTCGTGCGAGCGCGTCAACGGCCTCGCCGTGATCCTGCGCGGCCACCTGTCGATGGTCGGCGAGCTGGCCGGCGACCAGTGGAACGAAGGCGACGTGTCCTGCTCGGTCGTACGCCGGGTCGCGCTGCCCGATGCGTTCTTCGCCGCTCGACGGGCTGTTCGAGACGTTCCTGACCGTGCTCGCCGAGTTCGGGGCGTTCCCGGCGGTGATCCACCGCGAACTCGACCGCTACCTGCCGTTCCTCACGACGACGAAGGTCTTGATGGCGGCCGTCCGCAACGGCGTCGGCCGCGAGACGGCGCACGAGGTGATCAAGGAGCACGCTGTCACGGTCGCCCTGGAGATGCGCGAGAAGGGCGCCGAGCACAACGACCTGTTCGATCGGCTGGCTGCCGACGACCGGCTGGATCTCACCGCTGCCGACCTGGCGGCGCTGGTGGCCGAGCCGTTGGCGTTCACCGGAGCCGCCGTGGCGCAGGTCGACGACGTCGTACGCCGTGTCGAACGGCTTGCCGCCGACAATCCCGAGGCTGCCGCGTACCGGCCCGGCGCCATCCTCTGACGCGGTGCGTCCTCGCGCTCGACAACGCTGCCATGTTCAGCGGTTAGTTGCCAATGCGGAGCGAGTCGAGGGCCGAGTGCAGCTCTGCAAGGTCCTCGGCCGAAGTTGTCGAGCGCCGCTGCGTCAGGAACACCTGACGCGTGGCCGTGCAGGTTCAGGACGTAGATGCTCGTGACGCTGTCTGGTATCAGCACGAGGTACTTACCTGCGGGCTCGCTGTACCAGACCTGAAGATTCTCGCCCATCATGCGGCAGTTCGGCATCGGTTCCCGGCCCTACCTTCATCGGGTCCTCCTCCCCGTGACAAGCGTCGGCGAAGATCTCGTCGACCACGACGCCGTAGAAGCCGAACTCCCCGGGGTGATCCGTGCGGTAGGAAAAGATGTGGCCGTGCGTGACGGTCCAGCCTTCCGAGATCGTGATGAGTAGTCGGTGACCGACCACGCGTCGTTCGGCATCTGATAGGTACCAGGCTCCACCGGTACGGGTGTCTCGGAGGTCGGGAAGACCGCTCTGGAAGCGGTCGACTCCGCGGGCGGCTGCGCAGTGGAGTTCTCCTTGTCGGCACCGCCTTCGCCTCCACACCCAGCCAGGCCGACCACTACCGCCTTGCCCACGACGACGGCGCACTGGTTCACCCGGTGCCCGTGGCCGGACTTCGGATCCATGGTTCCTCGATTCGGAGGGGTTGCGTCCCTCAGCACCACGTCTTGGCCCTTCCTGCGTCGCCAGGCTCCGCTGACTTGGGAGTCAGCCGAGCTGTTGCAGTACGTCGATGGTGGTCTCCCCGTCAGCGAAGGGGAGACGCTGCCAGGATGCTCCGTAGTCGAGGCTCACGTGGACGAAGCTCTGGTCGTCGCGTCGGCCATCGCTCTGTTCAACGACCGCCATCCGCCCCGGTTGCAGCCATTCGGACGGGACCTCGTCGGCGGAGATGGCGTATGTGAAGTCCTGGCCGTCCGAGCAGTCGAGTTGATGCTCTTCGAACGTGCCGTTGGTTGCCCAGAAGACCCGACAGTCGTCGGTGACGCCCCACAGGAAATCATCGACATTCGGTCCCCAGTAGCGGACATCGGCCGGCGCGTCCAGGGGCCGCAGGGTGCCGGCTCGGTCGTCGACCAGGTACAGCTCCTCCACGCCGGCCATGCCGGCGTTCCAGCTGGACCAGTCGTCGATGACGACCACGTCGGGCCCGGGAACGGGAGAGGCCGGGGTGTCGACCAGCTGGAGCTGCACGGCGGTGCCGTCGGCGCGCAGCAGCCGGTAACGCACCGGCTGATCCAGTCCCTGCTCGGCATCCTGGACGAGCACCGAGTCCGCGTCGTACGCCCTGACCCAGGGCTGGAGCGAGTAGTGAAGGTCAAAGACCGCGGACCGTCCGTCCTGGGTGACCTCGATCGCCACGTGCATGTCCTCGGGCGGGCCGTGGTCGCGGTTGCAGCGGGGTCCGTCGCACACCCGGTACAGGCGCGTCGTGAGGCCGGACTCGGTGGTGGGTATCGTCCCCTGGGTGTCGCCGGGCGAGCCCTCGTCGCGGATCCGCTCGGGCGACCAGTCCGCTGCGGGTGTCGGCGTCTCGCTGGGAGCCGGTGGGGCGGGTTCCAGGCGATGGGCGTCGTGCTGGAGTGCGAAACCTCCGGCCGTGATCAGGACGACGGCGGCGGCGCTAGCCGTGGCCGCCGCGAGGCGTCGGCGGACCAACCTAGGTTGCGCCTGCGCGGCCAGGTCGCTCACGTCGAGCTGGGGTCGCTCGACGGTGTCCGCGCCCTGACGGAGGAGATCTCGCAGTGACTCGTTCATGACGTCACCTCTTCCTCGCCGGCCGGGACCAGGTCCAAGGCGGGTCCCATGCGTTCGCGGAGCTTGCCGAGGCCGATCGAGACGTGGCTCTTGACCGAGCCGACCGAGCAGCCCATGATCTCGGCGGTCTGGGCGAGCGTGAGGTCCTCGTAGTAGCGCAGCACGATTGCGGCACGCTGCCGAGGTGGCAGGCCACGTAGGTGCGCGATCAGAAGCTGGTGTGTTGCGAAGTGATCCGCCTGGTCCGGACCGGGGCCATCAGACGGGAAAGCGGCGGGGCGCTCGTGGAACGAGCGACGCCGGCGCCAGGTGATCGCGGTTGTCACCACCGTTCTCCGCGCGTAGGCATCCACCTTCTCAGGGTCACGGAGCCTGGGCCAGGCAATCAGGGTCTTGATCAGGGCCTCCTGCAGCAGATCTTGCGCCAACTGGTGATCCCCGACCATGAGGTACGCCGTTCGGAGCAGGGCGTGCGACCGAGCCTCCACAAACTCCGAGAACGCTGAGGTGTCACGCAGCTTCCGCACTGCCAGCCCCCTCTCCTAGGTGCGGGTCGAGACCACACTGATCTTCCACACATAAGACGACCTGAGCAGCAAATAAGGTTGAAGCCCGAGTCTCACTTTCTGAGGGAGAGGGCGAGTCGCACTCATCTCGGCAGATGAGTGCGACTCGGTCTCAATAGGGACACACCCAGTCAGAGCTGCAGCTGGTTGTCCAGCAGCTGGACGATCGGCCATGCTCCGTCGGTCCAGTTGGAGATCACGGTGTACGTGACGCCCTGACCCGGTTCGTGCAGGCTCCTGAACGACACCCCCGCGTCGGAACCCTCAAGCCACACCGCGTCGCCGGTCTCGTGCACGTGAAATCCCAGCCCGTAGCGGCGGGACTCCTCGGGCCAGTCGGTTCGTGGGGTGACCATCAGCTCCACCGCTTGCGGCGAAACGATCCGACCGGCGTGCAGCGCCGCCCAGAGGCGGTGTAGGTCGGCTGCGGTGGAGTACGCGCCTCCGTCGCCTGCCCCGACGACGGGGAGATGCAGCACGTTGGTCCTGAGTCCGTCGAGGGCGAGGTATCCGCGGGCGGCGCGTGCTGGCAGCTCGTCGGACCGCAGAAAAGCGGTGTCGGTCATGCCGGCGGGTTCGAGAACGCATCGCCGCATTGCCTCGTAGTAGCCGCCACCCGCTCGATCGACGAGCAGAGCCAGGACGACGTACCCACCGTTGTTGTAGGCGAAGGCCTCGCCGGCGGCGAAGACCGTCGGATGGCCGGTCAGGACCTTGAGGTACTCCTCGGGAGCGGAGAGCTGATGCACCGGAACCGATACGGCGTAGTCGGTCACGTCGTCGAGACCGTTCTCGTCGAAGTAGTCGCCGATGCCGGACCGGTGCGCGAGCAGCTGCTCCACGGTGACGTCGTCCGCGATCTCGGGCAGGTCGGCACCGAGGAGTGATCGAGCCGTGGTCGACAAGTCGAGCACCCGCTCTTCCACCAGAGCCATCACCGTCAACGCCGTGAAGGTCTTCGTAGCGCTGGCGGTCCCGAACTGTGTATGGACGGTGTTGGCCACCCCATACGCACGATCGGCGTGCCCATAGGCCTTGGCGATCTCGGTCCGGCCGCGCCGGTCGACCCGTACGACGCCGGAGAAACCTTCCGCCTGTGCCGTGGCGTTGATCAGGTCCTCGAGGGCAAGCATGCCGCTCAACCTAGCGATCCGCGAAAGGCTGGGAGTCGGTTGTGGCAAATCGTCGTGAACGGGTACCGGATCCAGCAATCCAGCACAAGTGCGGGCACGATCGAAAGGCGAGCTCATGGCCAGGCAATCGACAGATGACCAGTCACAGGACCTCGGCGTGCTGTCCGATCTGGACTCGCAAGGGACGACATCCTTCTATTGGTATCTGGCCGTGCTGTCCTGCATCGGCGGATTCCTGTTCGGATACGACACGGCCGTCATCGGCTCGGTCTTGGACTTTGTCCCGTTCGATCTGTCGGACTTCCAGACGGGATACCTGGTAGCAGGCGCATCCATCGGGGCTGCCGTGGGAGCACTCGCGGCTGGCCCGTTCACGGACCGCTTCGGGCGCAAGTCCTTGCTCATCATCGACGCAGGCATCTATGCAGCCGGCGCGGTGCTCTCGGCGTTCGCCCACGACACGGCGATGTTGCTGTTCGCGCGCACGCTGATCGGGCTGGCGGTCGGCGCGGACTCGGCGATCGCCACGGCGTACATCGCGGAGTTCGCGCCCCGCAGGAAGCGAGGGGCGCTGATGATCATGCAGCAATGGATGATCACCGTCGGGATCCTCGTCTCGTTTCTGACCGCCATCCTCGTCTTCAAGCTCGCACCTGATTCCGCGACCGGGATGGACTGGAGAATCATCCTCGGAGTCGGCGCGCTTCCGGCGTTGCTGGCCCTGGCCTTGCGAAGCCGGATGCCTGAGTCACCGAGGTGGTTGATGCACCACAAGCGGTATGACGATACCAAGGAGGCCCTGGAGACCTTGGGCATGCAGGTCTCGGAAGAGGAGGTCAGGCAGACGGCCGAGAAGCTGGAAGAAGCCAAACGGCAGACGGAGTCGAAGACGCTGTGGACACCGGGCGTCAGGCGCGCGTTCATGGTCGTGTGCGGGTTCTTCGTCTTCCAGCAGATCACCGGCATCAACATCCCGTTCTACTACGGTCCGACAGTCATGGGTGGCTACCTGGAGTCCGGAAAGTCAGCGGTGGACGCCGCCGTTGCCGGGGTCGAGGCCGCCACCATCCTCGGTGTCGTCAACGTGGTCGCGACCTACTTCGCCTTCCGCTTCATCGACAGGATCGGTCGACGGAAGCTCGCCATCGGCGGGTTCGTCGGCATGGCCGTCTTCATGCTCTTCGCCGCGTGGGGCGTTGCGAACCTGACCGGCGTGCCGCGGGTGTGGGTCATCATGATCGGGTTCTCCTGCTTCATCACGTCCTTCGCGATCGGGGTCGGCGGCACGGGCTGGCTCATCCAGGGGGAAGTGTTCCCGACCGAGGTCCGCGGACGCGCGGCCGCCACTTGCGCCAGCGTCAACTGGCTGGCGAACTTCGTGATCGTCCAGTGGTTCCCGACGCTGAACACCAAGATCGGCTTGGCGTGGGTGATGGTGCTCCTGGCCGCACTAGCCGTCCTGGCGGTCGTCTTCGTCGCCAAGTTCTTGCCCGAGACAAAGGGCGTTTCGCTGGAGGAGATCACCGCGATCTTCGAGCAGCAGGCCGACAAGAGCCACAGGCAGAGCGGCTGATCGACGAAGACCGATGGCGGCAGCCTCGGGCATCGAGACGGCCGATCGCTCCTCGCGATAACCACCACGCCCACTCATCGGGATGGGCGACAAGCGGCCTGGCCTGGCCGCGTCCGGACGGGCGCCGAGCCGGTCGTCTGGTGACGCCTACTGGGGGCCGTCGCTGTTGATCAGGTAGGACGAGCCGTCCTTGACAAGGGTGATCTGCTTGTTCTCGGGGGTGGAGCCGTCGTAGCTGATCGTGTAGTTGACGACGGTCGGGCTCACCGCTTGCACGTTGCTCACGTCGACGGAGTTGTAGGAGCCCCAGAAGCTGTCGTAGCTGTCGCGCCCGGTCTGCTGCTGGAACGACGGTGACAGCTCGGCCCAGCCGGCGTCGGTGTCACCCGGCACGAGCGTGTAGTAGTTGCTGACGAAGGCCTCGGCCTTCGCGGCCGACCCTCCGCCCTGGGTCTTCGTGGTCGACTCCGTCGGTGACTCCGGGCTGGACTGGGTCGACTCGGTCGGGCTCGTCGGGGGAGTGGTGGTCTGCTCTTCCGTCGACTTCGTGGGGCTGTTCCGGCTGGTCGTCGACCCGCTCGCCTGCGGGCTCGATCCGCTGTCGGGGGAGAAGGCGGCCCAGGCGGCGGCGCCGAGCCCGATCACCACGAGCGCCGCCAACGCTGCCACCCACCAGCCGGCTCGGCGACGCCTCTCGGGCGGTGGCTCGGGCTCCGCGGTCTGGCTTGTCGCCCACTGTGAGGTGAAGCCGTCGCCCGCCCCGGCCGCCGTCCCGGCTGCCGGTGCGGCCTCGGCGACCGTGGGCGCTGACGCGGCCGCCGCGTCGTCGCCGGTCGCGAAGATTCGGGTGTGGCCATCGACCTGACCGCCCTCGGCGACCTCGGTCAGCGCCTGATGAGCGCGCTCCATCGACCAGCGCTGCGAGGCGTCTTGCTGCATCAAGGACTCGATGACCGGGGCCAGGGAGCCGGCGCGTCCAGGCTGCGGCGGCTCGTCGCGGGTGATCGCGCTCAGCATCGCCAGCGGGTTCTCCTGGTTCGGATACGGCGGTTCACCCTCGACGGCCGTGAACAACGTCGCACCGAGGGCCCAGGCATCGGAGGCGAAGCTGGGGTCGCCGCCACGGGCAAGCTCGGGGGAGAAGTAGCCCGGCGTGCCGGTCATCATCCCGGTCTGGGTCAGGCTCATGTCGGTGTGACCACGGGCGATCCCGAAGTCGCTGATCTTGGCGACGTCGTCCCTGCCCACCAAGATGTTGCCGGGCTTGATGTCACGGTGCACGATGCCCAGACCGTGGGCCGCGGCGAGTGCGGCGGCCACCTGGGCACCGATGTGTGCCACCCGCTGCGGGGGCAATGCGCCCTCGGCGTGAATCAGCTCGGCCAGCGTCTGCGAGGGGAAGTACTCCATGACGAGCCATGTGCCGTGGTCGTAGTCCACGACGTCGAAGACCGCCACGGCGTTCTTGTGATTCATCGCGGCCGTCACCCGGGCCTCGCGCATCGCTCGGGTCGTGCTCTCGGTGTCCTCGCCGGGCAGCGCACCCATCTGCTTGACCGCGACGTCTCGACGCAGCACCTCGTCCCGGCACAGCCACACAGTGCCCATGCCACCACGCCCGATCGCCCGGACCACACGGTAGCGGCCGGAGATCTCGTCAGGCTGCATCCCCTATTCCTACCCATTGCCGCTCCAGGGAAACCCAGCGCCCCCTCCCTGGAGGCCGTTGCGAGGCCTGCTGCGCGTGTGGTTGTTCGCCCCTAGATTGATGGCATGGCCACCTCAGCAGCCACCCAGAAGTCCACCGCCACGCCCGCCCAGGTGTGGGCGGTGCTCAGCGACGGATACCGGTATGTCGACTGGGTGCACGGCACGAAGGAGATCCGCGACGTCGACGAGGGGTGGCCGGCGGAGGACACGTCGATCCACTTCACTGTCGGTAAGGGACCCTTCACGCACAAGGATCGGACGACCTCGCGCGGCTGCGTCGAGGGTCAGAAGCTCGAGCTGGAGGCGCACGCCTGGCCGATCGGATCGGCCCGGATCGGTCTCCGGATCAGTCCCAGCCCGGAGGGTGGCAGCATCGTCACGATGAACGAGCACCCGTTGCGTGGACCGGCCCGCTGGCTGCACAACCCGCTGACGGCGTTGGGGTTCCGGGCGCGCGTGACGTTGATGCTCAAGGACCTGGTCCGGCTGGCGGAGGCCGAGCCGGCCCCCTGACGTCTCAGCGTCGCGAGGTCAGCCGACGTACCCGGTCGTGGGCGATCGCAGCGCGGGCAGCGTTCGACCCGGCGGCCCCGTGCACGCCTCCCCCGGGATGCGCCGACGCCGAGCCAAGGAAGAGGCCCTTCACCGGAGTCTCCGCCCTGCCCAGGCCGGGGACGGGTCGGAAGACGACCTCCTGGTGCAAGGCAGCCGTCCCGCCGTTGATGGCACCGTGGTGCAGGTTGGCGTTGCGGGCCTCGAACTCGTGTGGGCCGAGCACGCGTCGCGACAGGACCGAGTCGGCCAGCCCTGGGGCGAACCGCTCCACCCGCGCCTGCATCCGGTCGGCCATCCGCTCGAGGTCGTCGCTGTCCCAAACCCCCCGGATCCCGCCATCGCCGGCGTCGGCGCGAGCGCTCTGCGGGACATGGCAGTAGGCCCACATGGACTCTGTCCCCGGCGGTGAACGGCTGGGGTCGGTTGTCGTCATCTGGCCCATCAGCATCAGCGGGTCGGACGGCACGGTGTGCCCGCTGATCTGCGCGGCGAACGCGGTGAGATCGTCGACGGAGTCGGCGATGTGAATCGTGCCCGGCGGCTGGGCGGGTGTCTCCCTCCAGGGCACCGGGCTCGACAACGCCCAGTCGACCTTGATCGTCGAGGGGTCCCACTCGAAGCGGGCGATCCCGCGGCGGACGCGAGCGGGCAGCCGATCGGGATCGAGCAGGTCCGTGTAGAGCGCCGGCGCGCTGACGTCGGCCACGACGGCCCTACCGGCGTCGACCTCGGTGCCGTCGGCCAGCCGTACGCCGACGGCACGGCCGGAGCGGACGATCACCGACGCGACCTGCTGGCCGGTCTTGACCGACCCACCGCGTGACTCGAGGCGCCGGGCGAGCGCCTGCGTCAGCTCGCCGGCCCCACCGCGGGGGACGGGGAAGCCGACGGTCTGTCCGAGCATGGCCAAGATCAGGCCGAAGACGCCGGATCCTGCTCCTTCGGGCGAGAAGTCAGCGTGTAGGGCGTTGCCCGCCAGCAGCAGGCGGGCGCCCTCGCCGCGGAAGTTCTCCTCGGCCATCCGCCGCACCGACATCAGGAGCATCCGGAAGCCGCCGAGCCCAGCGGCCCTCGGCAGGGAGTACGCCAGCCGCAGCCCTTTGCGCACGGGTGGGAACGGCGTCAGCAGCGCACCGATGAGGTCCGGACCGAAGCCGTCCCATTGCTCACACAGCCGCATCCAGGCCTCGCCGTCTCCTGGGCAGAGCGCATCAAGGCCGGCGGCGGTGTCGTGTCGATCCCGGTGCAGCACGGCCCAACCGCCGTCGGGCAGTGGGTTGCCGAGCACAGCAGGAGCGTGCACCCAGGTGAGGCCGTGCTCCTCCAGGTGCAGGTCGGCGATCGTGCGCGAGGCGGCCGCCAACGGGTAGAAGGCGCTGAACGTGTCGTGGCGGAAGCCGGGATGGACCTCCCCGTCGGTCCGTACGGCGCCTCCGATCACGGGCTGTGCCTCCAGCACGACGACCGACCAACCCCGGTCGGCGAGCAGGTTGGCCGCCACCAGCCCGTTGGGGCCGGAGCCGATCACCACGGCGTCCGTCATGACCCCATCCTCACCTTTCTCGTCCGGACCTGCAGGGCGCGTCGCTTCGAACCTGCCGGGCGCGCTCACCCGCGGTTCGGCAGGATGGCTCCCATGGATGTCCCCGACGTCTCGACGCCCGTCACCGCCGCAGCACCTGTTGCCGGTGCCCGGCATCTCCACTCCGGCAAGGTGCGTGACCTCTACGCCTGGTCCGATGACCGCCTCCTCATGGTCGCCAGCGACCGGATCTCGGCGTTCGACTTCATCCTGACCCCGACGATTCCCGACAAGGGCGAGATCCTCACCCGGATGTCGTTGTGGTGGTTCGAGCAGCTGCGTGATCTGGTGCCCAACCATGTCGTCTCCACCGAAGTCCCGGAGTCCGTCGCCGGCCGCGCGGTGATCTGCGAACGGCTGGACATGTTCCCCGTGGAGTGTGTGGCCCGCGGCTACCTGGCCGGATCGGGGCTGGTCGACTACCGGGCGACCGGAGCAGTGTGCGGCAACCCGTTGCCCAGCGGGTTGAAGGACGGGTCGCGACTGCCCGAGCCGATCTTCACCCCCGCCACCAAGGCCGCTCTCGGTGAGCACGACGAGAACGTCGACTACGAGGCGGTCGTGGTCGCGATCGGCGACGACGCTGCCGCAGAGCTGCGGTCCTTGACCTTGACGGTGTACGCCAAGGCCGAGGAGATCGCCCGGGGACGGGGCTTCATCCTCGCTGACACCAAGCTGGAGTTCGGGACGCGCCCCGATGGGACCATCGTGCTGGGCGACGAGGTGCTGACCCCCGACTCGTCCCGGTTCTGGCCCGCCGACCGGTGGCAACCGGGCCGGGCCCAACCGGCGTACGACAAGCAGTTCGTGCGCGACTGGCTGCTCTCACCGGCATCCGGCTGGGACCGGTCGTCCGGAGCGCCGCCACCGTCGCTCCCCGACGACGTGGTCGAGCAGACGAGATCGACGTACGTCGAGGCGTTCGAGCGCCTGACGGGACAGCCCTTCCGCTGATGCGTCGTACGCCGCGACGTGGCACGGCCCGTCGTCGGTGGCTACGTTGGGAGGAGCCGTCGATCACCGGCGGTGCCGTCAGACGTGGAGGTCGATCGTGCTGAACCTGGCCGTGATGCTCGAAGACAGCGCCCGCAGGGTGCCTGACCGTGACGCGGTGGTGTTCAACGACACCCGGCTGACGTACGTCCAGGTGGACGCGATGGCCAACCAGGTGGCGAACCTGCTCGTCGAGCGCGGCATCCGACCCGGTGACAAGGTGGCCCTGTCCTGCCCGAACCTTCCGTACTTCCCGGTCGTCTACTACGGCGTCCTCAAGGCCGGAGCCACCGTCGTACCCCTGAACGTGCTCTTCAAGGGCCGCGAGGTCGCGTATCACCTCGGCGACTCGGAGGCGAAGGCCTACGTGTGCTTCGAGGGCACGCCCGAGCTCGCGATGGCGCAGGCCGGCAAGGAGGGCTTCGACGAAAGCCCGGCGTGCGAGCACTTCTTCGTGATCCCGGCAGACCCGCGCGGTTCGGTGATGGACGGCGCCGACAACCTGCTGGCCGCGATGAAGGACCAGCCGACGACGTTCGAGACCGTGGTGACCGAGCCCGGCGACACCGCCGTGATCCTGTACACCAGCGGAACCACGGGGCAGCCGAAGGGTGCGGAGCTCACGCACGCCAACATGGCCTTCAACGCCTCGACGTGCCATCGCATCTGGGAGCTCAGCCCATCCGTCCCGGACGTGCACCTGGTCGCGTTGCCCCTGTTCCACTCGTTCGGGCAGACCGTGCAGCTCAACGCAGGCTTCGGACTCGGCGCCACGTTGGTCCTGATGCCGCGTTTCGACGCCAAGCAGGCTCTTGCGTTGCTCGACCGGGAAGAGGTGACGTTCTTCGCCGGGGTGCCGACGATGTACTGGGGGCTGCTCGGCGCACTCGACGACGACGTCGACGTCGACAAGATTGCCGGAAACCTGAGGCGAGCTGTCGCCGGAGGCTCATCGCTGCCGGTGGAGATCCTCAAGCAGGTCAAGGAACGCTTCCACGTCCAGATCCTGGAGGGCTACGGCTTGTCGGAGACCTCGCCGGTCGCGACGTTCAACCACCTCGACCAGGACCCGAAGCCGGGTTCGATCGGGACGCCGATCTGGGGTGTTGAGGTCAAGCTCATCGACGACGACTGGCACACGGTCGAGGCCGCCGACGAGGTCGGCGAGGTCGCCATCCGGGGGCACAACATCATGAAGGGCTACTACCGGCGGCCGGATGAGACCGCCGCGGTGATGAGGGACGGCTGGTTCCGCAGCGGTGACCTGGCCCGCCGGGACAAAGACGGTTACTACTACATCGTCGACCGGGCCAAAGACATGATCATCCGGGGCGGCTACAACGTGTACCCGCGTGAGATCGAAGAGGTGCTGCTCACTCACGAGGCGGTCTCGCTGGCCGCGGTGGTCGGGGTTCCGAGCGACCAGCACGGCGAGGAGATCAAGGCGTACGTGATCCGCGAGCCCGGTGCCGAGATCACCGAGGACGAGCTGATCGCGTGGACTCAGGAGCAAGTGGCGTCGTACAAGTATCCGCGGACGATCGAGTTCCGCGACGAGCTGCCGATGACCGCGACCGGCAAGATCTTGAAGCGCGAGCTCAGCTGACCGCCGACACGGGAGACGGAAGACCGGGCACCTCCCCCGTTCGTGCCCGGCCGTCCGCGTCACCGCTGTGATGGTGCTCTGACCCGGGCGTGCCGGCGTCGACACCTCCGACGTCCCCCACAGCGTGGGAGTGTCCCCCGTTCGGCTCGCCCGGGTCACTACACAGACAGACGATGTAACCCGGCGTTTGGTTGCCACCAGGGCCGAACTTTTTTCTGGACCCGCCTAGACTGAGGCGGTCCGCTCGCCGTAACCCAGCCGTCAGGAGGGCCCGTGGCCCGCGTCGTCGTCGACGTCATGCTGAAGCCGGAGATTCTCGATCCGCAGGGGAAGGCGGTGCACGGCGCGCTGCCGCGGCTCGGTTTCGACGGTGTGGTCGGCGTACGCCAGGGCAAGCGGTTCGAGCTCGAGTTCGACGGTGACATCACCGAGGAGCGGCTGGCCGAGGTGCGCCGGGCGGCGGAGACACTGCTCAGCAACCCGGTGATCGAGGACTACACGGTCAAGGTCGAGCAGTCGTGAAGATCGGCGTCGTCACCTTCCCGGGTTCACTCGACGACGTCGACGCGCAGCGCGCGGTCAGGGCCGCCGGCGCGGAGCCGATCGCTCTCTGGCACGGCGACCACGACCTCCGGGGAGCCGACGCGGTGGTCTTGCCCGGTGGGTTCTCCTACGGCGACTACCTGCGCTGCGGCGCGATCGCCCGCTTCGCACCCGTGATGGCGGAGATCGTCGACGCTGCCCGCGCCGGCATGCCCGTGCTGGGTATCTGCAACGGCTTCCAGATCCTGTGCGAGTCCCACCTGCTGCCGGGCGCGCTGATCCGCAACGAGCACCAGAAGTTCGTCTGCCGGGACCAACGGCTCCGGATCGAGAACGCATCGACAGCGTGGACCAACGGCTACCAGTCGGGAGCCGAGGTCACCATCGTGCTCAAGAACGGTGAGGGCGGCTACGTCGCTGACGAGGACACGCTGGATCGACTCGAGGGGGAGGGTCAGGTGGTGGCGCGCTATCTCGACGTCAACCCGAACGGCTCGCTGCGCGACATCGCCGGCATCACCAACGAGCGCGGCAACGTCGTCGGGTTGATGCCTCATCCCGAGCATGCCGTCGAGGACCTCTGCGGCCCCGGCACGGACGGGCTGGCGTTCTTCACCAGCGCGATGAACCACCTCACCTCCGCCTGATCAGCCCTGATCGCGGCGTCGTTGGTCGACGGCACGTTGGCTGCTCGACCACGGCCGAATGGCTCAGTGGCTCTGCCGGTGGCGACCCGGGCGCGAAAGACCGTGGGTCGGCTGGGCCCCCCGCTGAGCAACACACTGGGCGGCCGCGAGCAGTCCGTGCTCGATCCCGCCGATCAGGTAGCCGGCGGCCAGCGCGTCACCGGCCCCGGTGAGGTCCACGACGTCGGTCAGCACGGCGGCATGCTTCATCTCCACCTCGCGCACGACGGACGTCACGCCACGGCGCCCCCGCTTGATCACCCTGTCGAAGTCGGTGCTGTGCGGGTCCAGGCCGAGAGCCTCCCACTCCGCCTCGTTGCCGAAGACGACGTGCGGCTCGAGCTCCTTGAGCACGTCCTTCAGGATCCCGTCGTACGCCGCGATCAGCCCGGCCGACGAGAGATCCAGCGAGATCGAGGAGCCGCCACGACGTGCGACCTGGACGAGCTCGAGCAACGGGCCGGGATCTGCCGCGCGCAGCAGTGGATACCCCGAGACGTGCAGCCAGTCGACGTCCAGCGGCAGTCGCTGAGGATCGATGCGCGCAACCCACTCCTGGTCGCCGGCATCGGAGGCCAGGGTGCGTCCATCCGCGGTCAGGATCGAGACCACGGTGCCCGTCGCCCGCCGCGTCCACGGCCACCACGCCGACTCCCGCGGCTGCCAGCTGTGCGTCGACCAGCTGCGCTGCGGTGCTCGGCCCGCGGGGACCGATCACGGTCGCGCGAGCGCCGAGTGCGGCCGCCCACGTGGCGACGTTGGCCGCCTGACCGCCTGCGCAGATCTCGATGTGCGCCTCGACGTCGTCGTCCTCGCGCAGTCCCTCAGGAGCCTCCACGATCACGTCGAGCAACACGTCACCCAGCGTGGCGATGTGCACACGTCCTCCTGACGTCGGTGGCCCGTCGCACCTCAGGCTATCGAGGCGCGACGGAGTCCATGCCCGATCGTTCGTACTCGTCCCCCAGGGTCACGGCCCTACGATGTGCGCATGTCCTCACGTGCTCTCCCGGGACGGCCCGGCTTCGTGCTCGGCGCCGCCCTCCTCTGCCTTCTCTCCGTCGCCTGCGCCCCCACCGACGAGAGCACCACCAACTCCACCGGCACGACGACCGGTCCGACCTCCTCCGGCGCATCCACGACCGACGCCTGCGCCGACCCCCAGACCGTGAAACCTGGCGTGCTGACGATTGCGACGGACTCCCCGGCGTACGACCCGTGGTTCTCCAAGGACGACCCGACGAACGGCAAAGGCTTCGAGTCAGCGGTCGCCTACGCCGTCGCCCAGGAGATGGGCTTCGCCGCTGACGAGGTCGCCTGGACCAAGGAGCCCTTCAACGCCAGCTACCAGCCGGGGCCCAAGGACTTCGACTTCGACATCAACCAGATCTCGATCAGCCCCAAGCGCGCCCAGGCCGTGACGTTCTCCGACGGCTACTACTCGGCTGCCCAGGCGATCATCACGCTCAAGGACTCCCCGTACGCCGGCGCCACGTCGCTGTCGGACTTCGCCGACGCCACCCTCGGCGCCCAGGTCGGGACCACGTCTCTGGACGCGATCAGCGGAACGATCCAGGCCAGCAAGCCGGCCCAGGTGTTCGACGACACCAACGTGGCCAAGAACGCCTTGCTGAACGGCCAGGTCGACGGGATCGTCGTGGACCTTCCGACCGCGTTCTACATCACCGCGGTCGAGATCCCGCAGGGCACGATCGCCGGCCAGTTCCAGGCCACGAGCGGAGACCCGGAGGAGTTCGGCCTGCTCTTCGAGAAGGGCAACCCGCTGGTGGGCTGCGCCAACCAGGCGCTGGCGACGTTGAAAGACGACGGCACGCTGGCCGAGCTCGAGAACAAGTGGCTCAGCCAGGTGCTCGACATCCCGACGCTCGACTCCTGACCGATGTCGGGTGACACCCGTTGGCAGCCGAGCGAGGTCCAGCGTGAGCGGCTGACCTACCGCCGGCGGCGCTCCCTGGGACGCGGTGCGCTGGCGGCGGCCTCGACGACGCTCGTCCTCGTCGCCCTGCTCGTCGTCACGGTGCGCTCGCCCGGGTGGGACCGGGTGCGGGCGACCTACTTCGACGTCGGCTACGCGCGCTCGGTGCTTCCAGAGCTGGCCGATGCCTTCGTGCTGAACGTCAAGCTCTTCCTCGTCGCGGAGGTGTTCATCCTCGTGGTGGCCCTGGCCGTCGCGATCATCCGCGTCATGCCCTCACCGGCACTGGCCCCGCTGAGGCTGCTGGCGGTCGTCTACACCGACGTCTTCCGCGGCACACCGACCCTGCTGGTCATCTTCCTGGTCGGCTTCGGCGTACCCGCCCTCCAGCTGCAGGGAGCGCCCACCAGCCTGTTCTGGCTCGGTGTGATCGCGCTGACGCTCTCGTACGGCGCCTACGTCGCCGAGGTGATCCGGGCCGGCATCGCCTCGATCCATCCGAGCCAGTGGGCGGCCGCTCGATCCCTCGGACTGACCTATGCGCAGACCCTGCGACGCGTGGTGCTCCCGCAGGCCATCCGTCGCGTGATGCCGCCGCTGCTCAACGACTTCGTCTCGCTCCAGAAGGACACGGCGCTGGTGGCGGTGGTCGGACTCGTCGAGGTCCTGCGGGCGGCGCAGGTGAACGCGAGCCGCGACTTCAACTTCACCCCGTACGTCGTCGCGGCAGCCTTCTTCGTCGTGATGACCGTGCCGCTGGCGCGGTTGGCGGACTGGCTCGCGCTGAGGCAGCTGCGCCGAGAGCAGGGTGCGTCCTGATGGCGATCCTGCGGCTCGACCAGGTCCGCAAGCACTTCGGCTCCCACCAGGTGCTGCAAGGCGTCTCCCTCGACGTCGACGAGGGTGACGTGGTCTGCCTGATCGGCGCGTCCGGTTCGGGCAAGTCGACACTGCTGCGCTGCATCAACTTGCTGGAGACCGTCGACGACGGCACGGTCTGGCTCGACGACCGGGACATCACCGATCCGCGCGTCGATCCCGACGCCGTACGCCGGCAGATCGCCATCGTGTTCCAGGCGTACAACCTGTTCCCGCACCTGTCCGTGGTGGACAACATCACGCTGGGACCCCGTCGCTCGTTGCGTCGCCCTCACGATGCCTGCCTGCGCCGCGCACACGAACTGCTCGAGCGCTTCGGTCTCGCGGAGAAGGCGACGGCATACCCCGACAGCTTGTCCGGTGGGCAGCAACAGCGCGTCGCCGTGATCCGGGCGATGGCGATGGATCCGCTTCTGCTGCTGCTTGACGAGATCACGTCCGCACTCGATCCGATGCTCGTGGGGGACGTGCTCGAGGTGATCCGCGAGCTCAAGGACGAGGGCATGACGATCATGATGGCGACGCACGAGATGTCGTTCGCCCGCGAGGTCGCAGACCGGGTGGTCTATCTGGACGGTGGACTGATCGTCGAGGACGGGCCGCCGGCCGAGGTGTTCACCGCGCCCAAGGACGAGCGCACCGCCCGTTTCCTCGCGCGCCACCTCACGCCCTGACCACGGGCTCGACGCGTCTCGTAGGGTCTGGCTGTGACGACCGCCCAGCTCACCCGCATCCACCCCGAGGTCGCCGAGGCCCTGCAGGAAGGGCGCGGCGTGGTCGCCCTGGAGTCGACGATCATCAGTCACGGCCTGCCGACGCAGTCGAGTGCGGAGGTGGCCCGACGGATCGAGGCGGCCGTGCGGGAGTCCGGAGCCGTACCTGCCACGGTCGCGGTGCTGGACGGGACGGTCCGGATCGGGCTGGACGACGCTGCGCTGGACCGAGTCGCCACCGACCCGGACGTGGTGAAGGCCAGCATCCGTGACCTGGGCGTCGTGCTGGCCACCCGTACGCCGGGTGCGACCACGGTGGCGTCAACGGCCTACCTGGCGAATCGCGTCGGTATCGAGGTGTTCGCGACTGGTGGGCTCGGTGGGGTGCACCGGGGAGCGCAGGACTCCTGGGACGAGTCGGCCGACCTCCCGGCGCTCGGCGACATCCCGATCACGGTGGTCTGCGCCGGCGTGAAGTCGATTCTCGACGTCCCGGCGACCCTCGAACGGCTGGAGACGCTGTCCGTGGGACTCGTCGGCTTCCGCACGGACGCCTTCCCCGGTTTCTACATCCGCGACTCGGGGCAGCCCGTCCCGTGGCGGCTGGACCAGGTCGCCGACATCGCGGACACGATGCGGCAGCGACGCTCGCTCGGCCTGCGCCAGGGCCTGGTGGTCGCCAACCCGATCGACGAGGCCGACGAGATGGACCGAAGCACGCACGACGACGACCCTGGCTTCCGGCTTGCGCGCGCTGGCGGAGGCCGACGTGCACGGCAAGGACGTGACGCCGTTCCTGTTGGCGCACTTCCACGAACAGACCGAGGGCCGCAGCCTGGCGGCCAACATCGCCCTGGTGCTGTCCAACGCACGACTCGCAGGTCAGATCGCGGTGGCCGCCGCTCCAGGCTGACGCCCGTGAGGTTCGGGGAGCTTTGTCGTGGCTCCGGCCTGCACGGGACTCCCCGTACGTCGTACGGCCGAGACGTCCGGGGAAGTCTGTCGAGGTCCCGGCCAGCGCAATGCCCCCCGAACCCGCGGCGGCTGACCCGCGACGAGGCGGGAGTCCTCCGCCGGACCAAGGCGGCGTACGTGGAGCCCCGGGCGGTAGCGTGGTGCGCGCGACCAGCCCGTGCATGACCACAGATCCGGAGCCAGACCGCGGTGACCGAGCAGCGCCAGTCCTCCCCTCCTGACCAGTCTGACCAACCCCGCGACAACGTCGCCTCCGTGCCGACCGTCCCCTCCGTGCCGACCGTCGACACCGTCGACACCGTCACCACCGTCGACACGGTCGAACGGGCCTTCGCGGCGCCGGACGTCCAACAGCCCTGGCAGGACCTCGGTCTGAAGCCGGACGAGTACGCGCAGTTCCGGGAGATCCTCGGCCGCCGTCCAACGTCGTCGGAGCTGGCGATGTACTCGGTCATGTGGAGCGAGCACTGCTCCTACAAGTCGAGCAAGGTGCACCTGCGACAGTTCGGCGACAACGTGACCGACGAGATGCGCCGGCACCTGATGGTCGGGATCGGGGAGAACGCCGGCGTGGTCGACATCGGCGACGGGTACGCCGTGACGTTCAAGATCGAGTCTCACAATCACCCGTCGTACGTCGAGCCGTACCAGGGCGCTGCCACAGGAGTCGGCGGCATCGTCCGCGACATCCTCGCGATGGGGGCCCGTCCCGTCGCGGTGATGGACCCACTGCGTTTCGGACCGCTCGACGCCGAGGAAACCCAGCGTGTGTTGCCGGGGATCGTCGCGGGCATCGGTGGCTACGGGAACTGTCTCGGGCTGCCGAACATCGGCGGCGAGGCCGTGTTCGACGCCTCCTACGTCGGCAACCCGCTCGTCAACGCGCTCTGCGTAGGGGTGATGCGGCACGAACAGCTCCACCTCGCCAAGGCCAGTGGAGCAGGCAACCAGGTGATCCTCTACGGCGCCAAGACCGGTGGGGACGGGATCGGGGGTGTGTCGGTACTCGCGTCGGAGACGTTCGAGGACGGTGGCCCGGCGAAGCGACCGAGCGTCCAGGTGGGCGACCCGTTCATGGAGAAGCTGCTGATCGAGTGCACGCTCGAGCTGTTCGCCGCGAATCTCGTCGTCGGCATCCAGGACCTCGGCGGGGCCGGGCTCTCGTGTGCGACGTCGGAGCTCGCCAGCGCCGGTGACGGCGGGATGCACGTCTGGCTCGACCGGGTCCCGCTGCGCGACGCCACGCTGGCGCCCGAGGAGATCTTGATGAGCGAGTCGCAGGAACGGATGATGGCGGTGGTCGAGCCGGGCCACGTCGAACAGTTCCTGGCGATCTGCCAGAAGTGGGACGTCGATGCCACGGTGATCGGTGAGGTCACTGAGGTCACCGACGCGGAGCGTGAACGCGGTGGCCGGCTGGTGATCGAGTGGCATGGCCGGACGATCGTCGACGTACCGCCGCGCACGGTCGCCCATGAGGGACCGGTCTACGAACGGCCGTTCGCCCGCCCGGCGTGGCAGGACGACCTGCAGGCCGACGACTCGCGCGCTCTCGACCGCCCGAAGTCCGGCGATCAGCTGCTCGAGACGCTGCTCGCGATGATCGCGTCCCCCAACCTGTGCGACAAGTCGTGGATCACCGACCAGTACGACCGCTACGTCCAGGGCAACACCGTGCTCGCCCAACCTGAGGACGCCGGCGTGGTGCGCGTGGACGAGCAGACGGGTCTCGGGGTGGCGGTGTCCACGGACTGCAACGGTCGCTTCGCGAAGCTCGACCCGTACCTGGGCGCTCAGCTCGCGCTGGCGGAGTCCTACCGCAACGTCGCCGCGGCGGGGGCGCGTCCTCTGGCGGTCACCGACTGCCTGAACTTCGGCTCGCCGGAGGACCCCGACGTGATGTGGCAGTTCGCCGAAGCCACCCGCGGTCTTGCCGATGGCTGCCGAGCGCTGGGTGTCCCGGTGACCGGCGGCAACGTCAGCTTCTACAACCAGACCGGTGACATCCCGATCCTTCCGACCCCTGTCGTCGGGGTGCTCGGAGTGATCGACGACGTGGCGCGGCGTACGCCGATGGGATTTGCCGCCGAGGGCCAGCTGCTGCACCTGCTCGGTGTGACGGCGGACGAGCTCGACGGGTCGGAGTGGGCGCACGTCGTCCACGGCCACCTGGGTGGACGGCCACCGGCGCTCGACCTCGCCGCGGAACGCGCACTGGCCGAGGTCATGGTGGAGGCGTCCCGCCATCGCGTGGTCGACGCTGCTCACGACCTGTCCGACGGCGGGCTGGCGCAGGCGCTGGTCGAGTCCTGTCTGCGCCACGGGGTCGGAGCGCAGGTGGACCTGCCGGGCGACCTCGACCCGTTCGTCGCTCTCTTCTCGGAGTCGACGGCACGGGCGATCGTGGCGGTGCCGCGCGGTCAGCAGGATCGCTTCACGGAACTGTGCGCCGCGCGCGGCCTCGCCCAGACGGTGATCGGTGTGACGCACGGTCGTGGCGTAGACGCGTCACTGGACATCCGGGGCCAGTTCGTCGTACCCCTGTCCGAGCTTCGCGCCGCCTGGTCAGCCACCCTCCCGGCCGCCCTCGCCTGACGTCCGCTTGGGGTTTGCCTAGATTTCTATTCAGGTGGCTTGTTCTCTAGGCAAACCTGCCTAGAGAACAAGCCTTTCGGCTTGTGTTCTAGGCAAACCACCAGGCGAGCGGTTAGCGGCGGCCTTGCTGGAGGGCTTGCCAGGTGCTCGTGTTCACGACACCGTTCGCGGGCAGGCCGACCTTCCTTTGGTACGCCGTCACAGCGGACGTGGTGCCGGCCCCGAAGACACCGTTGATCGTCACCGTCTTCGCCAGCGCCGCCGTCAGGGCGCGCTGCAGGAACCGCACCCGATCCCCCGCCGAACCGCGCTTCACCAGCGGTCTCGACCCGGGGGAGAGCAGGGCCGTCCAGGTGGTCGCGTTCAGAGTGCGCGTGACGGGGAGGCCGACCCGCTGCTGCCACCGTCCCACGCCCTGGGCAGTCGCCTGGTCGAACCGACCGGACAGCGCCGACGCGAAGAGCCCGCGCTGCTTCAGCAAGCACTGCGCCGCCTTGACCTGGTTGGACCTGTCGCCGCGTCCGGCCGGCAGGTAACGGCCGAAGTCGAGCTCGACACCGCAGGTGTGCTGAGGCTTGCCCGGCACGGATCCCCGTCCGATCGAGATCACGTTCTCGTCGAGCGTGAGCTGCGTGGTGCCGTAGGTCCGGTCGACCTGCAGCCGGTACTGGTGCATCCGCTGGCTGCGCCAGTGGCTGTCCTTGACGTAGCTGCCGCCGTCGAGGTTCGGCTTGCCGTTCGCCGCTGAGAACCAGATCGCGTCGGGCATCTCGTACGTGCCTGGGAAGTTCGTGCGCACGAAGTCGAGGGCGTACATCCCGGTGGCAAGAGAGGAGTAGTAGCCCGACTTCCAACCCAGGTTGTGCAGCCGCGTGCTCCAGCCCGACTGGAAGTTCTGGACCGGCTGGTTGCAGGCGCTGAGGTCGTTCTTGTACGACTCCATGTCGAGGAACAACGTGCTCCCCTTGGCCATCCCCAGCGCCTTCGCCTTGCTGATCGCGCGGTTGGCCGCCTTGACGCCCTGAGCGCGGGCTGTCCCGTTGTGCCGGGACATCACGTTGCTGCCGAAGTTGTGGTCCGAGCACCGGCCGACCGTGCCGCCGACCTTGGGCGCCTGCAGACCCGCCCAGACAGGAAAGACCCGCCAACCCTTGTGCGTCTGTGTCGAGACCCAGCCGCGCGTCAGGTCGGGCTGGTTGCACGTCCGCGTCTCACCGCCGATGTAGACGCCGACTCCCCAGTAGGGCGACTGCGTGCGCAGGTCGTCCATGGCTGCCTGGTCCGGCGCTTGACACGCGTCGAAGCCGAGTCCGGTCAGGTTGCCCGGCACGGTGACGGGAGCCGTGACGAGGCCGCGGGCAGCGGGTTCGCCGCGCCGACCGGTGTCGCCGAACGCGTTCGGCTGGCTGAACGTCGCGAGCAGCACTGCCGCCGCCATGCCGCCTGCCCACAGATGTGAGGTCGTACGTCGCATCAGGTCCCCCGTCGAGTCGTTCCGGGCGGACCGGCCCGGAACCGCCACAGGCTAACAGCCGAACGCCTGCCGCCAAACCCCGGAAATGCGGGAAGGTGCAGGTCGACACGCCGTGTCGGACCTGCACCCTCCCGCCATCCGCAGAGAGGAGCGGGACGTGTCAGAACGTCGTCACGTCGAGCAGCTTCTCCTTGATGCCGTCCGGGTCATCGACGTTGTTCCAGTTGGTCGAGCCTGCCGCCTGCAGCGCCGCCTTGACCTGCGCCGGGGTGGCGCTCGGGTGGGTGGCCTTGTAGAGCGCCGCCGCTCCCGCCACGTGCGGGGTGGCCATGGACGTGCCGGAGATGGTGTTGTAGCCACCGTTCAGCCACGTCGAGTAGATGCAGGTGCCCGGCGCGATGATGTCGACGTCCGCCCCGTAGTTGGAGTAGTCGGCGAACGTGTCGTCGACGTCGGAGCGGCAGGTCGACGCCGCGCCGCCACCCGGCAGGCCGTTGAAGTCCGACAGGGCGCTCACCGTGATGACCTCGTCGTACGCCGCTGGAGTGCTGCCGGACGCATCGGCCGAGTCGTTGCCGGCCGCCACCGCGTAGGTGATACCGGCGGCGACGGACGCGCAGATCGCCTTGTGCTGCGCGTCGTTGTTGGAGTTGCCGCAGTTTCCGTCGTCTGACCCACTGCCACCGAGGCTCATGTTGGCCACCTCGATCTGGCTGGCCTTGGACGTCACGTAGTCGATGCCGCAGATCACGTCGGAGTTGCTTCCGACACCGGCGGCGTTGAGCACCCGGACCGGCCAGATCCGAGCGCCTGGAGCCATCCCGACGACGCCGGAGCCGTTGTCGATCGCGCCGATGGTGCCGGAGACGTGGGTGCCGTGACCGTGCTGGTCCTGGGCGTTCAGACCCAGCAGCGAACAGTTCTTCGCCCCCTGCGTGTAGACGTTGAGGTCGGGGTGGGTGAAGTCGACGCCGGTGTCGATCACGGCGACGTCGACGTTCACGCGCTGGTCGGTGCCATCGATCGCGGCGGTCGGACTGGCATCGGCGTTGGCGCGGTTGATGCCCGTCGGCATGGTCTGCGCGTCGGCGCGGAACGTCGAGTCCGCCTCCACGAAGTCGACGCCAGGCAGCGCCGCGATCACGGCGGCGGTCGACTGGCTCATGTGAGCCGAGTAGCCGTCGAGAGCCGCGTGGTAGACGTGACCGACGTCGATGCCATAGGTGCTCGCGTGCTGCGCGGCCACTCGGGAGGCGACCGACCCGGGGTCGAGCACCACGATGTAGGCGCCGGCGATCCGGTCCGGGTTGTCGAGACCACTGATGGTCGGGGCGGCCGACGACGTCTCGGGGGCAGGAGCGGCTGCGGCATACGTGCCGAGCGCTACCGGTGCCACGAGCATCGCCGCTGAGACGGCGGCTGCACTGAGTCTGCGCATGTTCTCGCTTTCGGTCATGTCCCGCGCGGGGCGCGGTGGTGCGAACAGGACAGAGGTCCAACGACGTGTCGTGGACGGGGTTACGCGTCCGTAGCCGTTCGTAGGATGGGCGACGTGCCCGTCCGCCTGCGTCCGCTCCCGCCGACCGAGATCGCGGTCGTCCTCGCAGGGATCGACCACGCTGCCGCGGACGGGACGAACCCGCACAAGGACGACATGCGGGCGGCCGTCAAGCACTTCCTGGCGGTGCTGACCGAGCGATCGCCGGGCAAGAGCGTCGAGGTGCGGGTGCCGCCGTATGCCGCGGTGCAGTGCGTCGAGGGCGCCCGCCACACCCGTGGCACCCCGCCGGCCGTGGTGGAGATGGACGCCCAGACCTGGCTGGCGCTCGCCCGCGGCCTCGAGTCGTTCGCCACCGCCCGGGACGCGGGTCGGGTCCGAGCCTCCGGGGAACGCTCCGACCTGACGCCGCTGCTGCCGCTCACCTGACACGGCCTAGCATCGCGGCCATGAGCAAAGACCTGCGTGCCGCCGTGTCTGACGTCCTCCCCGGCGTCAGAGCCGATCTCGAACGCCTGGTGAGGATCCCCTCGGTGGGTGCCGATCCAGCCCACCACGACGACGTACGCCGATCGGCGGTCCAGACCGCCGCGTTGTTCGAGGCCGAGGGGTTCGACGTCCAGACCGTCGAGGTCGACGGCGGCCTCCCGGCGGTGATCGCCCGCAAGCCGGCCCCGGAGGGCAGACCCACGGTCCTGCTCTACGCCCATCACGACGTACAGCCTCCGGGCGCCAGGGAGCACTGGCGCAGCGATCCGTTCGAGCCGACGGAGCGGGACGGCCGGCTGTTCGGGCGCGGCGCGGCCGACGACAAGGCCGGCATCGCCGCCCACCTGGCAGCCGTGCGCGCCCACGGTGACGACCTCCCGGTAGGCGTCACGGTCTTCGTGGAGGGAGAGGAGGAGTCCGGGTCACGCTCGCTTCCTTTGATCCTGGAGCGATATCGCGCTGAGCTCGCCAGCGATGTCATGGTGATCGCCGACTCCACCAACTGGGACATCGGCGTACCTGCTCTCACGACCACGTTGCGCGGGCTGGCAGCCTGCTCCGTGGAGGTGCGGACGCTCGACCACGCCGTCCACTCGGGGATGTGGGGTGGCGTGGCGCCCGATGCCCTGACGACGTTGATCCGGCTGCTCGCGACGTTGCACGACGCCGAGGGGAACGTCGCCGTCCAGGGACTCGTCTCGGGTCCGGCGTCGGACCTGGAGTATCCCGAGGACCGGCTCCGTGCCGAGGGCGGCTTCCTCGACGGCGTGCGGCAGCTCGGGTCCGGCTCGGTGGTCGAGCGGCTGTGGACCAGGCCCGCGATCTCGGTCATCGCCCTGGACACCACCCGGATCGCCGACGCCAGCAACACCCTGGTCCCGGTCGCCCGCGCCGCGGTCAGCATGCGGGTGGCCCCCGGGGACGACGCGCGACGTGCCCTCGCCGTGCTCAAGGACCACCTGACGGCGCACGCACCCTTCGGCGCGCAGGTGTCCTTCACCGACGAGGACACCGGCGAGCCTTTCGCTGTCGAGGCGGTCGGACCGGCGTACGACGCGGCGCGTGCCGCGTTCAAGGAGGCCTGGGACGGTACGGAGCCGGTCGACATCGGGGTCGGCGGCTCGATCCCCTTCATCGCCGAGTTCGCTGAGGTGTTTCCGGAGGCGGCGATCCTGGTGACCGGGGTCGAGGATCCCGACACCCGGGCGCATGGTGCCAACGAGGGTCTGCACCTCGCGGAGTTCGAGCGGGTGTGCCTGGCCGAGGCCCTGTTGCTGCGCAACCTGGCCTGAGCGTCGGCGCCAGCACGGCTTGGCCGCTGGAACGGGTGGATACCCGTAGACTGCACGCGTGCCGCGCGGAGATGGGTTGCTGACCCACGAACTCGATCCCCACGACCGCGGACCTCAGGATGCCTGTGGAGTGTTCGGTGTCTGGGCCCCTGGGGAGGACGTCGCCAAGCTCACCTATTACGGTCTCTACGCCCTGCAGCACCGCGGCCAGGAGTCGGCGGGGATCGCGGTCGGCAACGGTCGCCAGATCCTGGTCTACAAGGACATGGGTCTGGTCTCGCAGGTCTTCGACGAGCCGACCCTCAACTCGCTGCGTGGCCATCTCGCCATCGGCCACTCCCGCTACTCCACGACCGGGTCCAGTGTCTGGCACAACGCGCAGCCGACGTTCCGCTCGACGTCGACGGGCTCGCTCGCCCTCGGGCACAACGGCAACCTGACGAACACCGGTGAGCTGGCCCACCGTGTCGACGAGCTGGCCCGCGACCATGGCCAGCTCGACCTGGCGACGCACACGTCGGAGGCCTCGAGCGACACGGACCTGCTGACAGCTCTGCTGGCGGCGTACTCCGATCGCACGCTCGAGCAGGCGGCGGTGGAGATCCTGCCCACGGTCCGGGGGGCGTTCTGCCTGGTCTTCATGGACCAGGGCACCCTCTACGCCGCCCGTGACCCGCAGGGCATTCGGCCGCTGGTGCTCGGGCGCCTGGAGCGCGGGTGGGTGGTCGCCTCGGAGACTGCCGCGCTCGACATCGTGGGCGCGTCCTTCGTCCGTGAGGTCGAGCCGGGTGAGCTGATCGCGGTCGACGAGGACGGACTGCGCAGCAGGACCTTCGCGCCCGCCGAACCCAAGGGGTGCCTGTTCGAGTTCGTCTACCTGGCCCGACCGGACACCCTGATCAGCGGGCAACGGGTGCAGACCGTGCGTGCGGAGATCGGTCGGACGCTGGCGCGTGAGTTCCCGGTCGAGGCCGACCTGGTCATCCCGGTTCCCGAGTCCGGGACCCCGGCCGCGATCGGGTACGCCGAGGAGAGCAAGATCCCCTACGGCCAGGGCTTCGTGAAGAACTCGTACGTCGGCCGCACGTTCATCCAGCCGAGCAACACGATCCGTCAGCTCGGCATCCGGCTGAAGCTCAACCCACTGCGCGACGTGATCGAGGGCAAGCGCCTGGTCGTCGTCGACGACTCGATCGTGCGAGGCAACACGCAACGCGCCCAGGTGCGGATGCTACGCGAGGCCGGTGCCCGTGAGGTCCACGTGCGGATCGCCAGCCCGCCCGTGAAGTGGCCCTGCTTCTACGGCATCGACTTCGCGACCCGTGCCGAGCTCATTGCTAACGGCATGACGGCAGAGGAGATCTGCCGGTCCATCGGGGCCGACTCGCTCGCCTACGTCTCGCTGGACGGGCTGGTCGCGGCCAGCCGCGTCGCCAAGAACGACCTGTGCCGAGCCTGCTTCGACGGGGTCTACCCGGTGGAGCTGCCGGAGCCTCGCTTCCTGGGCAAGCATCTGCTCGAGCAGGAGCTCGACGTCGCGCTCGGGTCCGGACGGATTGTCGACCACCGTGGCCGGTGGTGGGGCGGCGGACGCCCTCAGCCGGCCCTGATCGCCGGAGCGACGAGACCACGAAGCAGGAGCAGCTGAGGAGTTCGATGACCGAGGAGACGAGCGGATCGACGTACGCCGCGGCAGGCGTGTCCATCGAGGCTGGCGACCGAGCCGTTGCCCTGATGAAGACGTGGGTGGAGAAGACCCGCCGTCCTGAGGTTGTGGGCGGGATCGGCGGGTTCGCGGGCTTGTTCGACGTCTCGGCCCTGAAGGCGTTCGAGCGGCCGCTGTTGGCCACCAGCGCCGACGGGGTCGGTACGAAGGTGGCGATCGCCCAGCGACTCGACAAGCACGACACGATCGGCTTCGACCTGGTCGGGATGCTCGTCGACGACCTGGTCGTGTGTGGTGCGGAGCCGCTGTTCCTGACCGACTACATCGCCTGCGGCAAGGTGGTGCCTGAGCGGATCGCCGCCATCGTCAAGGGCATCGCCGAAGCCTGCGTGATCGCTGGTTGCGCGCTGATCGGCGGCGAGACTGCCGAGCATCCGGGCCTGCTCGGCGCCGACGAGTACGACATCGCGGGGGCGACCACAGGCGTCGTCGAGGCCGCCGACGTGCTCGGCCCCGAGAGGGTCGTCCCGGGGGACCTGCTGGTCGCGATGGCGTCGTCGGGCCTGCACTCCAACGGCTACTCGCTGGTTCGGCGGGTGCTCCTCGAGCAGGCCGGCTGGTCCCTGGACCGTCAGGTCGACGTCCTCGGGCGCAGTCTCGGTGACGAACTTCTCGAACCCACGCGCCTGTACACGCAGCCCTGTCTCGCGCTGGCCAGGACCACCGACACCCACGCGATGGCGCACGTGACCGGCGGCGGCCTCGCGGGCAACCTGGCCCGCGTGCTGCCCGACGCGGTCAGTGCTGTCGTCGATCGCTCGACCTGGTCGCCGCAACCGATCTTCGGTTTGGTGGCAGACGTCGGTTCGGTGGCGCAGCCGGACCTGGAGGCCGCCCTGAACATGGGCGTCGGCATGGTTGCGGTCACCCCGGCGGACGAGGCCGACGTGGCCTTGGCCCTGCTCAACGCAGCGAGTGTCGACGCCTGGATCTGCGGAGAGGTCAGCGATGTCCCAGGCGGCCACGTCGAGCTGACCGGGTCGTACACCGGCTGACCAGGCCCGGGGCCGAAACACCCGACGCAAGCCGATGTGTGTCGCGTGGTGAGTACAGGTATCGTGGTGCCCACGACATGCTGATGAGAGCCCGGGCGCCCCTGAGGGTGGACCCGGCACGAGGTGCGAGGGGGTCGACCCTATGGGGCGCGGCCGTGCGAAGGCGAAGCAGACCAAGGTTGCTCGCGAGTTGAAGTACCGCGAGTTCAACACGGACTTCTCCGCACTCCAGCGCGAGCTTCACGGTGACGAACGTGACGAGGCTCGCCAGGACGACTCACCGATCGACGAGGAATCAGACGATCCCTACGCAGACGGGGTCTCTGCGGCGCCGGACCCCCGCGCGAACGGTCGCTAGCCACCTGCCGCCTCGCGGGCGTGGGGTGGCGGGTCAGCTCAAGTAGATGCCGCGCAGCCGTCCGACGTCGGTCATCCGGCGCTCGGCGATCCGGTCAGCAGCCACCACGGTCGGAATACCTTCGGCCTCGGCCACCTCGAAGACCCGCTTCGTCGTGTCGTAGATCTTCGTCGCGCGGGCTTTCGCGCGGTCGAACGAGAAGCCTTCGAGCTCGTCGGCCACCTGCACCAGACCACCGGAGTTCACACAGTAGTCCGGCGCGTAGAGGATGCCGCGTGACTCGAGGATGTCCTCGACCCCCGGATGCGACAGCTGGTTGTTCGCGGCGCCACAGATGATGCGCGCCTTCAACAACTGCACCGACTCGTCGTTGATCGCGTCGCCGAGCGCGCAGGGCGCGTACACGTCGAGATCGGATGCGATGAGCTCGTCGTTGTCGGCGACCACCTCGACGTCAGGGTGACTTCCGCGGACGGCCGCGATGGCTGGTTCGTAGACGTCGGTCACGACCACGTCAGCACCGTCATCGACCAGGTGGCCGACGAGGTGGTGTCCGACCTTGCCGACTCCTGAGACGCCGACCCGCCGACCGTGCAGCGTCGGCGCACCCCAGGCGACTTCGGCCGCCGCACGCATGCCCTGGAAGACGCCGAAAGCCGTGAGCACGCTCGAGTCGCCGGCCCCGCCGTGTTCGACGGTACGTCCGGTGACGAAGTCGCACTCGCGCGCCACGATGTCCATGTCCTCGCTGAACGTGCCGACGTCACAGGCGGTGAGATAGCGACCGTTGAGCGACTGGACGAAGCGGCCGTACGCCCTGAGCAACGCCTCGGACTTGTCGACGTGCGGATCGCCGATGATCACCGCCTTGCCACCACCGAGGTCGAGCCCGGCCAGCGACGCCTTGTAGGCCATTCCACGCGACAGGTTGAGCACGTCGCGGACCGCGTCCGCCTCATGCGCATAGGGGTAGAACCGAGTACCGCCGAGCCCGGGGCCGAGCGCTGTGCTGTAGATGGCGATGATCGCCCTGAGGCCGCTCGCCTCGTCGTGGCAGAACACGACCTGCTCGTGCGAAGAGGTGTCGAACAAGGAGTACGCCGACGACACCGGGTCGCCGGCTGGAGCACCAGAGGTTTCGGTCACGGTGGTGACGCTTCCTTCGTGGTCGGTGTCCGCGGGGGTGGTGCGGAACGGTTGACGTCAACGATAGGCCTCGACATCGGCCGGGCGAATTCCTGGTCGTCTCACGCCCGCGCCAAGGCATCTCCCACTAATCTGAAGACGTGCTCCCCTACGTCTCCTACCTTCGGGTCTACGAGCCTTTGCGGGCCCTGGCTCCGGCGGTCCAAGCGGAGCTGGCGGATGGCCTCGAGACGAACGGGGACCTCGCCTTCACCTGGTTGGCTGAGCAGCGTACGGCGCTCTCGCGGGCAGTCAGCTCCGGTGGGCTCGTGGTCGAACCCGATCAGCTGGCCGGCAGCTATGTCCTGCGCCGAGGCGGCCACTCCTACTACTGCCCGGCCGATGTGCCGCTGCGCTCGTGGCTGTCGTTGAGCTCACTCGTCGAGGAAGTGGGAGCCACCGCCCGGATGTGGTTCTCCGCGGACACGCTGGCCAGTGCCGACGCCGACTTCGTGAGGTGGCGACAGGACCATCCCCGCGCGGTCCCGCACATCCGGCAGACCACATGGGGGATTCCGCGAACCTGGTTCGTCCTCGTCGTCGAGGACGAACGCGAGATGTATGACGCCGGTGGGCACGCCAGCGTGCGATACCGGGCGTCGATCGAGGACGCCCGTCGGCGACTGGTCCGCGCCGCAGCGATACTCCGCAAGCTGATCGACGAGACCGAGCTGCTGGACGAGCTCGACGACCTGATGAGCTGGTTGGAGGAGTTCGACGACGGCAGCTGGGTCGAGCTGGACTACGCCAACGTCGCCAGGCTGCTGGGCGAAGGCCTCGCCGCCGACGCCTCGGCCCGGAACATCCACGAGGCCCTCGCCGGTCTGCGACGAGGCGATTTCGCCTCCGCGGGAGCCAGCTACCGGGCCTTCGAGGACCGCTGGCGCGTCGTGAACAGCTACGAGCGAGCGAACTGACGATGGAGCTCCGGCGAGACCGTGATCGCTCTCGTGGCGGGCCCCGAGAAATTTGTGTGAGGCCCGATCTTTTCCTGCAAGTTTTCCCCAAAGGTTTGGGTGATTCGGCTACGCTTTGGAAAAGGATGACCGCTTAGTTCCACGCCACGCATATGCCGTCCGGGTTGCGGAGCGAGAGGTTTTCATTGGACCACGCGCCATGTGGCCGCGAGAACGCCTCACGAAGCGGGTAGCCTGGAAGAAAAGGGGCTGTGCGAAACATCACGATGGGGAGCACGGCCACCCATTCAGGACGGACCCGTCTGGCCGACGGCAGGTCGGACATGGAACAACGAGGAGGCGGCGTGAACGCACGACCGACCGAGTCTGAACCCCTGCTCACTCCGGCCGAGGTGGCGGCGATGTTTCGCGTCGACCCCAAGACCGTGACGCGCTGGGCCAAGGCCGGCAAGCTCAGTTCGATTCGCACGCTCGGCGGACACCGTCGGTACCGCGAGTCGGAGGTCCGCGAACTGCTCGCGGGCGTACCTGGCCAGCGTCAGGCTGAGTGACCAGTTCAGCAATGTACGCATGCCCGAGCCGATGCACTGCGTCTGCACCGGGCCCGAATGTCGCGATCTGGTGAGCCAGATGACGACGATGATGCATCGTGACGGCAGTCTCTCCCGGTTCCCCCTGTAAACCGGACAGATCCGTACACGAGCCAGACGGCGCCTTCTCTTCGGAGGAGGCGCCGTTCTTTACGTGTGAAGAGCCACATTTGGGGTATCTGGGGGCTACTCGAGTTGTACTGGCATGCCCTGAAAGGACCCTTCCATGAGCGACGACCACGAGCTGACACCGCTCTCGGACGACGAGCTGAACCAGCAGGCCGGCACCGCCCTGCCCGACAAGGAGGTCGTGTCGATCCTGGATCTCAACGCCGACCTCAACCTCGCGATCGACGCGGCCGCTCCGATCGATCTGGCCGTGGCCGCCAACGCGAACGTCGCGGCCCCGATCGACGCCGCCGTCGGAGCCAACATCTTGTCGGTGGGCTCAGAAGCGCAGGCCTTGGCAGACCAAGGCGTGATCATCGATCAGGGCATCGATGCGGACGCCACTGCGAACGCGACCCAGGACAGCACCCTGGACCAGTCCAACGACGTGGTGGGTGCCGGGACGCCTGCCGCTGCGGACCCGGCGGCGGGAGCCACCTCCTCGGCGCTTCCCGACACCTCGCTCCCTGGCGCGCCCGAATCGCTGACCACCGACCCGACCGGCACCGTCCCAGGCACCGACGGCACCCCGCTGCCGGACGGCACCGTGCCCGACGGGACGATCCCCGACGGGACGATTCCCGACCCTGGCGTGGAAGTCCCGTCCGACCCGTCCTCGATGCTCAACGGCAACCTGCTCAACGTCGACGTCAACCTCGACGCGGATGCCGACATCGCGGCGCCGATCAACGGTGCGGTGGCAGCCAACGCCAACGTGGCCGCGCCGATCGACGCCGCCGTCGCGGCGAATGTCGGATCCGTCGACAGCCAGGCCGCGGCACTGGCACAGCAGGACGCGATCATCACTCAGGACGTGACGGGTTCGGCGGAGGCCAACTCCGACCAGACCTCCGACATCGGTCAGTAGCCCTGTCACTTGAGTGAGCTCGAAGGCGGCTCGGGGTCCGAAGCGACCTTGACGCCACACGTACCGGCGCGGGCCGACGGCGTCGTCATGATCGGCGAGATGGCGGGCTCGGGTTACCGGGTCCCGCCAGCTCTCGTCCGGCGCGCCGACGGGCAGATGATCCAGCTGACACCGTTGCTCTACCTGGTGTTGGAATCGGTCGACGGTCGCCGCACCCATGCCGAGATCGCCGACATCGTCAGCGAGCGGTTCGGCCGCCTCGTCTCCGCGGACAACGTCGCCTCGCTGGTGGACGAGAAGCTGCGGCCCCTTGGCGTCGTACGCCGCAGCGACGGCGCCGAGCCGGAACTGAAGAAGTCCAACCCGTTGTTGGCGCTGCGATTCAAGTACGCCGTCACGGATCCGGAAAAGACGCGACGGCTCACCGCACCCTTCGCGGTGCTGTTCAACCCGGTGGTGGTGGGACTGCTCGTCGTGGCGTTCGGGGTGATCTGCTGGTGGCTGCTCTTCGAAAAGGGCCTTGCCTCGGCGACGCATGAGGCCTTCCACAAGCCGGGGCTGCTGCTGCTGATCTTCGCGGTCACCGTGCTCTCGGCCGGCTTCCACGAGTTCGGCCATGCCGCTGCGGCACGCTATGGGGGATCGACGCCGGGGACCATGGGGATGGGGTTGTACCTCCTCTGGCCGGCGTTCTACACCGACGTGACCGACTCCTACCGGCTAGGTCGGGCCGGACGGATCCGGACCGACCTCGGTGGGCTGTACTTCAACGCCATCGTGGCGGTCGGCATCGTCGGCATCTGGTGGGCGTCGGGCTACGACGCGCTGCTGCTCGTCGTCGCGACCCAGATCCTCCAGATGATCCGGCAGCTGATGCCGACGGTGCGCTTCGACGGCTACCACGTGCTGGCCGACCTCACTGGAGTACCGGACCTCTACCACCGGATCAAGCCGACCCTGCTCGGGCTGCTTCCTTGGCGATGGCGCGACCCGAGCGTGCAGGCGCTGAAACCCTGGGCTCGGGGGGTCGTGACGCTGTGGTGCGTCACGGTCGTCCCGCTGCTGGTCTTCTCGATGGCGATGATGGTGATCGCGCTGCCGCGCGTCATCGCCACCGCCTGGGTGAGCCTGCAAGAGCAGTGGGCGTCGCTGACCGCGAGCTGGTCGGACGGCGCGCTCGTCATGGTGATGGCTCGAATGCTGGCCATCATCGCGCTCGCCTTCCCGATCCTGGGCATGGGCTACCTGCTGTGGCGGCTGGTCCGCTCGCTGGTGGTGTCGGTCTGGTCCAAGACCTCCGGCCGCCCGCTGCAGCGCGGTGTCGCGCTGATGACGGCGATGGCGCTGGCCGCCGTGCTGGGCTGGGTCTGGTGGCCGAGCGGCGACACCTATCGGCCCATCGCGGCGTACGAACGCGGCACGCTGACCGATGTCCTCTCGCTGTCCTCGTCGTCGCAACCGCCGGTCGGGCTCTACGAGGGGCAGCAAAGCCGGCTGACCACGATGTGGCCAGACGGTGCCGGCCGACCCACGCGCGAGCACCCCGGCCTGGCGATGGTGATGGTGCCTCGGGCGGACCAGGCAGGCTCGACGGGAACCGTGGCGCCGGAGGCGTCCAGCACGGCGACCACGCCGGTCGATCCCACGACCTCACCGACGTCGACCGAGCCCTCAGGCGGTGACGCTGCACCCTCCTGGGTGTTTCCCTTCGACCAGCCGTTGCCGCCCGAGCCCGGCGACAACCAGACGCTCGCTGTCAACACGACCGACAACACCGTCGTGTACGACGTGGCGTTCGCGCTGGTCTGGGTCGACGGTGACGAACCGGTGACGAACACGAACGAGGCGTACGCGTTCGCCAGCTGCACCAACTGCGCTGCGGTCGCGGTCAGTTTCCAGGTCGTCCTCGTGGTCGGGGACGCCGACGTGGTGGTCCCGCAGAACCTCGCCGGTGCACTGAACTACAACTGCATCCAATGCCTCACCTATGCGCTGGCCACCCAGCTCGTCGTGACGCTGAACGGCCCGCTCAGCGACGACGGGATGACGGCACTGAACGATGTGTGGTCCCAGATCGCGCAGTTCGCGACGCACATCACCGACTACCCGCTCGACGAGCTGCAGGATCGGCTGACCGCGTACGAGCAGCAGATCCTCGCCATCATCGAGGCGGATCGCGCCGTCACGCTGCCGACGACAGCCGCCGACGGCTCGACGCCTGCCACGACCTCAGACTCCACCGACGCAGCAGCCACGACGGACTCAGGCTCCACGACGCCCACGGAGACCTCAACCGGGCCGACGTCGACCGAGCAGAGCACCGAGAGCACGACGTCCTCGACCACCGATGGCTCGACCACGTCGACGACCTCGTCCACCACCGCTGACCCGACGACATCGACGTCTCCGGCAACGACGACCGCCACCACAGCGCCCTGACCCGGCGAAGGGAGTTGGCGGCCATACCGTGATCGGGCATGACCGCCAACCCGCACCAGCAGGAGGACCGCGGAAGCGCTCAGCCCGCGATCTGGTGCTGCTTGCCGGACCGTCCGATCTCGATCTTGCGTGGCTTGGCCTGCTCAGCGACCGGGATCCGGACAGTCAGCACACCGTCGTCGTAGTCGGCGGTCAGGTGCTCGGCGTCCAGGGTGTCGCCCAGGAACACCTGCCGGCTGAACGATCCGTGGGTGCGCTCGGCGACGACACGCTCGGCATCCTCGGGCGCCGACGAGCGCCGCTCGGCCTGCACGGTCAGGACGTTGCGCTCGACGGTCAAGTCGATGGAGTCCGCGTCCACGCCGGGCAGGTCCAGGGCGATGACGAAGACGTCACCGTGCCGGTAGGCGTCCATCGGCATCCCCACCGGGCGGGTCTGCGTGCCGAACATGGCCTCGGTCAGTCGGTCGAGATCCCTAAAAGGATCGGTTCGCATCAACATCACGATCAAGCTCCTTCCAGAGAGTTCGGGTCGGGTCCTTGTTCGGAACCGCACCTCTGATCTACAGTTTTCACTGTAGATTTTCTACGCGGAGATACAGATGTCAAGTCCTGGAGGGAGGGATTTTCATGGAGGCGACGTCCAGCCATCCGGTGTACGGAATCTCGGTCGCCTCGGAGCTGACCGGGGTCCAGCCCCAGGCCTTGCGGGACTACGAGAACAAGGGTCTGCTGACGCCGTTCCGCACCGACGGCGGCACGCGTCGTTACAGCCAGGACGACGTGCAGCGGGTGCAGGCGATCTCCGACCTGTTGGCCGATGGCGCGAACCTCGCCGGCATCCGGCGCATCCTCGAGCTGGAGGCCGAGGTGGCCGACCTGTCTGCCCAGCTCGAGAAGCTGCGGCCCCCGACCCGACGGTGACCCGGCGGAACCAGCCGGCGGCTTGCTGGCAGGTCCCGGCGCGCGCATCCTCGTGGTGAGCGGAGGGACGATGAGCGAACACGTGCATGCATCACGGTCGAGCGCTCCCTACGCCCTGGCCGCCGTCACAGCCGGTGCCGTTGTGGCCGTGCTGCTCGGCGCCTACGGGCGAGCCCACACACCGACCGGTCGAGCCATCGAGACGTTCGGTTTCGGCAGCCTGATCTCGATGAAGGTGTGGCTCGCGGTGATTGCCGGCGGGCTGGCGGTGGTGCAGCTGGTGACGGCACTGTGGATGTACGGCTACCTTGGCCTCCGAGTGCGCACCGGGGTGGCCGTCGTTCACCGTGCGTCGGGTGCTCTCGCCGTCGTGGTCAGCCTGCCGGTGGCGTACCACTGCCTCTGGTCGTTGGGTTTTCAGTCCTACGACACCCGGGTAGCGGTGCACTCGGTGGCCGGCTGCCTCTTGTACGGCGTCTTCGTGACCAAGGTGATCGGGCTGCACTCGTCGCGGATGCCCCGGTGGCTGGTCCCGCTGGCCGGCGCCTGTCTCCTGACGCTCGTGGTGATCGTGGTCTGGACCTCTGCGCTCTGGTACATCCGGGAAGTCGGCTGGCCCAGTACGTCAGCAGGCTACTGAGCGCCAGGCTTTGCTAACTGTTCCGGTCTTGCGATGCCACGGGGGTATCGCCACAGTAGAGCCAGATCTCGACCCAAAGGAGCCGACATGGGAACTCTGCTCGTCCACATCACCCACGGTCCCGAGGCACCTACCCGCGCAGCGCTCGGTCTGCTGGTGGCCCGGGCGGCTGTCGACGCGGGCCATCAGGTGAGCCTCTTTCTCGCAGGTGACGCGGTCCAGCTGATCAGGGACTCCGTGCTCGACTCGTTGAGCGGTCTCGGGACAGGCTCGTTGCGGGAGTCCTTCGATGCCGTCGTGGCCGGCGGAGGCCGGTTCTACGTGTCGGGCATGTCCAGCAAGGCACGAGGGGTCGGCGAGGCCGACCTCACGGACAAGCCCGCGGAGCTCGCCATGCCGACCAAGCTGGTCCAGCTGACGTTCGAGTGCGATCGGGTGCTGACGTACTGATCACCGCGCGCTAGCGGCCGGGTGGGTGCTGCGCTGAGGCGTAGGGGGCGGTGCTGAGGTAACGCAACCCGGAGTCGACGGCGATCGTGACGACGGTCGCGGACGCATCGAGCTGCTCGGCCACCCTGAGGGAGGCGACGACGTTCGCACCGGTGGACGTACCGGCGAACAGCCCTTCCTCACGGGCGAGTCGGCGAGCCATCTGCTGAGCGTCATCACTCGTCACCTGGTCGACTTCATCCACAAGGTCGGGATTCCAGAGCGGCGGTTGGAAGCCGATACCGATGCCTTCGATCCGGTGAGCGCCGGTGGGTTGCCCTGACAGGACCGCTGACTCGGCAGGTTCGACCGCCACGACGGCGATGTCCGGCCGGTACTGATGCAGGACGTTCGTGACCCCGTGGATCGAGTGTGCGGTGCCGACCGTGTGCACGAAGGCATCGAGCTGCCCACCGGACTGCCGCCAGATCTCCTCACCCATCGGGTGATAGCCCCGCATCGCGTCCTCGTTGTTCAGTTGGTCCGACCACCAGTGGCCGGGTCTGGCACTGATGGACGCCGACGTGTCGATCATCCTCTTGATGAGGTCCTCGGTGATCTTTCCTTCGACGCTGGGCTCGTCGGTGATCTGGGCGCCCATCGCCTGCATCGTCAGACGCTTCTCGTCGCTGAACGCGTCGGAGAACACCACGTGCAAGCGGTAGCCCAGCGCAGCGCACACGAACGCCAGCGAGACTCCGGTGGTGCCGGCGGTGTACTCCACGACGGTGCCCCTCGGACCGAGCCGACCGTCCGCGGCAGCGGCCCGGACGGCCTCGACCGCCATCCGATCCTTCATCGATCCGGTCGGGTTCGCCGACTCGAGCTTGATGAGGATCCGGCAGCCTGAGGTCGGTACGACTCGTCGAAGCCTCACCAGCGGGGTGTTGCCGACTCCGGCGACCACGCCGGCGGACAGCTCGTCGGTCATGACCGCCTCCTCTGGGACCAACCTACGCGTCGCCAGTGGGCATGGGGGATCTTGACTCCGCGGTGCGATCCATGGAGTGCGCCGTTCAGCGACGCGAGCGGCCGAACCGCAGTCAGCGGCTGAGGCTGCGTCCCGCTGCGGTCCGTTGCGCCACCCGCGTCACGGTGAGCCAGACCAGGCACGCCTCGATCAGCAGTGAGGAGACTCCGAGCGACTCCGACCAGTTACCGACCTCTTCGCCGCCCTCGCCCGGGAGGCCGACGGTCCGGCTGAGGGCGTACGCCGCGATGGTCGACGCAGCCAGCGCGCCCGCGGCAAGCCACATGAGCAGATCGTCGTGACGGATGAGGCCCTCCGCGATGACGAGCGCGGACACGATCAACCCGATGAACAACCATCCGATGTAGGGGACCTCCTCGATCTTGTCCGGAAGGTCGATGAGATGGATCAGGGCCATGCCTACCAGGCACATCACGGCCACGACCCTGCGGACGGACGTACCGTCCAGCTCGTCCACGGTGCGTCGCTCTGTCGTCAGTATCCGTGCAGTAGTCACAATCCTCACACCCCGATCAGGTCCGCCCTTACGTTGCGACGCTAGGCGTGCTGCACGTCGTCGGCCAGGTTGCTGACGAACGCTTCATCAATTTGTCAGACACCGGGCGGACCCCTTGGGGCGAAGGTGGTCCGAACGCCCACAAGCGGGACGTGTCCTGCGTTAAGTCAGCGGCGAGCACCGTGAGTTCGTATGGTCATAGCGTGGAAGCCACGCTGCCGAGCATCGTCGTCATCGACGACTCACCTGAGGTGCGAGCGCTTGTCACGACGCGACTCCAGCTGTCCGGACGCTTCTCGACGGTGCTGGGCGGCGCCAATGGCGTGGAGGCGATCGGCCTGGCCTACCGGCACCGCCCCTCGCTGCTGCTGCTCGATCTGTCGATGCCGGTGATGGACGGTCTCGAGGCGTTGCCAGGGGTGCTGGAGGTCTCACCCTTGACCCGGGTCGTGATCTACACGGGGTTCGAGGAGCGGGGTGTTGCGGAGGTCGCCCGCGGCCAGGGGGCGAGCGGCTTCGTCGAGAAATCTTTGCCGGTCGATCGGCTGGCCGACGTCCTCCTGAGCTTCCTGCCGGACGAAGCAGCGCTCACAGAGCGGCAAGGCCAGCCACCTCACCGCCGACTGTCCATCGTCGAGACGGCTCGGGCAGGCGACGACGGCGCGAACCAGGACGACCAAACGGTGCTCGACGAGCATCTGGAAAGCTTTCGGCAGGTCTTCGACGAGGCAGCCATCGGCATGGCCACCATGACCCTGTCGGGGTCCGTCATACGTGCCAACCGGGCGCTCGCCGACCTGATGCTCTGCGAGCCGGCGGATCTCGTCGGGATCGACTACGGCAGGCTCACCGGTGGTCGTGGGGCGCAGTTGGACGCGGCCCTCGATGAGATCGCTCATGGGCTGGACCTGACGACGATTGAGCACGACGTCACCGGGTGGCCCGAACCTCGCCGGGCGCGCTCATCCCTGGCCGCCGTCCGCGACTCCAGACACGGAGCTCTCTACGTCTTCCTGCAGGTGCAGGACATCACGGCCCAAGCGGCAGCCGAGGAGCAGCTACGGCAAAGCGAGGAGCGGTTCCGTCTTCTCGTCGAGGCGGTGCAGGAGTACGCGATCTTCATGCTCGACCCGGACGGAAGGGTGGCGAGCTGGAACTCAGGAGCGCAACGGATCAAGGGGTACTCGGCACAGGAGATCATCGGCCAGCACTTCCGGGTCTTCTACCCGCAGGCGCAACGGGAGAGCAAGCACCCAGAAGACGAGCTGGCCGCTGCCTTGCGTGATGGCCGCTACGAGGAAGAGGGTTGGCGCCTCCGCAAGGAGGGTACGAAGTTCTGGGCAAGCGTCTTGATCACAGCGATCTTCAACGACGCCGGTGAGCACGTCGGCTTCGCCAAGGTCACCCGAGACACCACGGAGCGTCGACGCGCCGAGAACGAGCGATCGGCGTACACCGCAGCATTGGCGTCAGCCAACGCAGAGCTGGAGAGCCTGACCGTGCGGCTACGTCGGGCGGCCGACGACCAGTCGCGCTTCCTCGCGATCACCGCGCATGAGATCCGTACCCCGGTGGCTGTCCTGGGGGGCTCGGCCGACACTCTGTCCCGATACTGGGAACGGCTGACCGACGCCGAGCGGGCGGGACTCTTGGAGGGGATGACCTCGAGCGCGGCGCGCCTTCAGAGGCTGTTGAGAGACCTGCTTGACGCCTCGCGACTGCATGCGAAAACCCTGTCCGTCGAAACCACGAGGATTCCGGTTCGAGCCGTTCTCGACAGCGCGGTAGACGCCATCCGGGCGACCGACGGCTCCTCCGACATCTCGGTGGTCGGCGACCACGACCTCATGGTTCTTGCGGACCAGGACCGGCTGGCGCAGGCGATCGACAACCTGCTGCGCAACGCCCTGCGTCATGGCGCGCAGCCGGTTCGGCTGACGGCGGGCGCAGAGAACGGCAGTGTCTCGATCCGAGTGAGCGACGCCGGGCCGGGCGTGAGCGCATCCGTGCGTCCTCGACTCTTCGAGAGATTCGCGACCGGCGATCGGCTCGAAGGCACCGGGCTCGGGCTGTTCATCGCGCGCGAGATCGCGCGGGCGCACGGTGGGGAGGCGATCTATGAACCGGCGTCCGCAAGCTATCCGGCAGGCGTCTTCGTGCTGACCGTCCCGCCCGGCTGAAGCGAGCGAGGGGCACCACCACAGCAGGCCCCGACCGTGAGACCGGGGCCTGCTGTGCTCGTTGTGAGCGTGTTACTTCACGAAGACGTAGAGCATGCTGTGCTCGACGACTCCTCCGGCACCTGCCAGGTCGAGCTGCGCCTGGTAGTTGCCGGGCGCAGTGCCCTTTGCGACGGTGACCGAGACCGGCACGCGCACGACGCCGCTCGCCGGAACCGTGACCGTCGTCGACGACGTGCTGAACGCTGCCCCATCGGCGGGATCAGCCACCGACAGCGTGACCGCATGGGGCGTCTCCGTGAGGCTGCTGAGCGCGACCGAGCCCGTCAACGTCTGGCCAGAGCCACTGGGCACCGATCCGAACGACGTGCTCACCGGACCCATGGCCACCTTCGCAGCCACCGCCGAGTCGAGGTCGACCTGCCCCGCACCCACGATGTTGGCGGCGTTCACCTGGGTCGTGCCGTCGGTGTAGGACGTCAGCACGTTCTGCTCGGCGGTGTTGACGATCGCCGATCGCACCTGCTCGGCGGTGAAGCCGTCGAAACCGCGTGAGATGAACGCGTCCATCACCACGGCAGCAGATCCGGCAGAGTGCGGAGAGGCCATGGAGGTGCCCTGGAAGAACGCCCAGCACGTGCTGGCGCCTGCACCGCACTCCGACAGCGGGATCGACGAGAGCACGTTGACGCCGGGTGCCACGATGTCAGGCTTGATCCGGAAGTCGACGTCGGTCGGTCCCCGGCTCGAGAAGCCCGCCATGATGTCGTCGTTCGACGTGCGCAGGTACTGCTTGGCTGCGCCGATGGTCGCGGCGTCACCATCGTGGCTCTTCAGCTGCTGGCCTGAGTTACGCGCGACCATGTAGGCAGGAATCGTGGGCTGGTCAGGCGTGCCGTCGCTCGCCATGGCGACGGGGTCACCGGCCACGTTGTTGGCGACCAGGGCTGCTGCTCCGCCCGCGCTCTGCACGTTGCGGACCTTGACGGAGAACGAGCATCCCCCACGCGACACCAGCGCGATCTTGCCGGTGAGATCGGTGCCGATGGCCGAACACCCGTCGCTCAGACCGCTGACGCTCCCGGTCACGACCGCGAGCGGCTTCGTCAGGTCGCTGTCCACGGTGGCGAAGTCTCCCGAGGCGGCGCCGTACGTCGTGCCGGCCACCGTGACCGGGGCGCCGACGAAGTGGCCCACCGTGCTGGCGCCGCTCGTGAGAGCGCGCTCGGCGGAGCCGGGCGAGCCAACCGTCTCAGCACCGGGGCCGCTGTTGCCGGCGGAGATAGCGCTGACCAAACCTGCACGGTCCAGGTTGTCCACCGCATGTGTGAGCAGGTCCTGGCTGCCGTTGGCGTCCCCGCCCAGGCTCATGTTGACGACATCCATCCCGTCTCGATACGCAGCCTCGAGGGCGTTCAGGATGTCCTCGGTCCGGGCGTTGGTGATGCCACCGGGGAAGACGTTGTAGTTACCGAGCTGCGCAGCGGGAGCCACGCCGGACGGCGTGTACGGGACGGTCACGCCATCGACCTCGGCTGGTGTGTTCAGGTCACAGGCAACGGTGCCCGACACGTGGGTGCCGTGGTCTTGCAGCGCTTCGGCGGTCAGACCTTGGCTCTTGGCCTTGTTGGCGAACACCCTGGCGACGATCACCTTGTTGTTGGTGAACCGGGTGTCTCCACGCTGGGCCGTAGTCGGGAATCCTGCGTCGTCGAAGCAGGGGTGGTTGACGTCGATGCCGGTGTCGATCACTCCGACCTTGATGCGCGAGCCGTCGGGAAGCGCGCCGGCGTCGGCGTCCCCGCCCGCGGCCGCCGTCCACGCCTGCTGCGCGTCGATCCGGCTCAGGTCGGGATCGTTGTCGGCGGTGGGGTGGTAGTAGGCGTCGTACTGAACCGACGTCACTTGGGGCGCCTGGCGCAGCGTCGCGAGAGAGGTGCCGCGCAGCTTGACCGTGACAGCGTTCAGCGCCAGATCGTGGTGTCCGGTGATCTTTGCGCCCGACGCGTGGGTGCGCAGCCAGGAACGAAACGCCGACCGCTGAGCGGCGAGCTTCTGGCTCTGCTTCTTCGCAGCGTTGCTGTTGAGATTCACCTTGCCGTTCTTCGAACCAACGTCATCGGCCGTGGACAACGGCGCCATGGACAGCTGGACCAGGGCGGTGGACCGATCGACCCGCGACGCGGAGGCGACCGCGTCGCTGCCCACGTCGGGACGCTGGGCGGAGGCGGTGAGTGCGGGCACCGCGCTCAGGGACAGGGCGCCGAGGCAAGCCACGGCCACGGTTGCGCGGCGGCGTGCAAGGGACAAGGACGGCATGGGCGACTCCACGGACGGGGATGGGGGACCGCTTGATGGTAGGTCGCATCAGTCCGCTTTGGGAAGGCTGGGGCCTGCATATGACTGTAAAGGTCGATGCGGTCAGCGCTGCGTGACGCGTTGGTGCCACAGCGTTGCGGCGGACAGCCGACAGCTTGTCCTCAGATGTGCATCCGGCGGCCTCGAGTTGACATGGTAAATGCGGCGGCCCCGGGCTGAAATGCCCAGCCGGTCTTGCTGTCGATCGCGATGGTCCATGGCACGTTGTCGGCCGTGCAGAATTTGATGAACCTGGAACCTGCTCCACGGACCACATTGTCACCTACGCGCTGGCTCACGGAGATAGACACAACCGCGATAGACGGCGTATCGCACCGAATCGTGCCGCTGAGGAAGAGCCGACCGGAAATGGCGCCAGTCTCGGCAGTGACAAGGGTCGGTGATACCGCAGCTGGTACCGGGGGATACAGATTGAGAACGGTCTGTCCGGCACGGGCGTGATTCCTGCAGCAGGCGCTGACCCCGATCCAAGAGGTGTTCCCTGCAATGAAACTGACATGTGCTGCAGAAGTGATCAGCCGGCCGCCGAGGGAGTCGTCGTTGCAGGTGACGAGAACGGCGCTGCGCAAGCCAAGGAAGTGACCAACGGGCGCACGCTGGACAGGCCGTCCCATTGGGGCAGAAGTCATGGTCGAGACGAAAGGCGAAACCGAGAATGCTTCACCCTCGACCATGCTCTCGGTGACACATCGGGTCAGGCCGCGGACGACCTGACGCCCTTCGAGAAGGTGGCCAGGGCCGGGGTCGAACCGGCGACCTTCCGCTTTTCAGGCGGACGCTCGTACCAACTGAGCTACCTGGCCGTCGCGGCATGAGGTCGACCCCACGGCGCGGGACGAAACCTTACCGCAGGGCTGTCTTCTCGCCCGAATCGGTGAGGAGACCGTGAACGGCGAGCCGAGGGGTCAGAGGGCGGTGACGACCTCGTCGTACTCGAGGCGGGGCAGGCGGTCGAACCAGGCGTTCAGGCCGGCCTTGCCGATGTTGACCACGAGCTGGGACTTGAAGCGCCCGTCAGGGAAGAAGTCGGCGTCCAGAGCGGCGACGTCGTACCCCGCCATCGGGCCGGCGGCCAGCCCGGCGGCCCGGATCCCGAGCAGGAAGTAACCGATCTGCAGGGCGGCGTTGAAGCGGGCGGTCTGCTCCCGCTTGTGGTCGTCGTCGAAGAGGTCCCGGAAACCGGGAGCGTGGGGGAAGACCCGCGGCAGGTGCTCGCGGAACTCGGTGTCGGCGGCGAGGATCGCGACCAGCGGGGCGTTGGCCACCTTGTCGCGGTTGGCGTCACTCATGTGCTTGAGCAAGCGTTCCTGCGCGTCCTCGCTGCGGACCAGGAAGACGCGGAGCGGCTGCATGTTGGCGGAGGTGGGTGCGTACTTGACGAGATCGTAGATCGCCTCGATCTGCTCGTTGGATACCGGCTCGTCGCTGAAGGCGTTCGCGGTGCGTGCCTCGCGGAAGAGCAGGTCCTGAGCGGTGCGGTCAAGCGTCAATGAGGTCATAGAACGTTCAACTATCTTGCCGTGGCCAGACATTCCGGCGACTCCACGTGACTGAGGTCTCACCGCCCCCAAACGCGCAAAACGCCTCACCTTGATCTCTCAGGTGAGGCGTTCAGCGACCCCGACGGGACTCGAACCCGCGGCCTTCGCCGTGACAGGGCGACGCGCTAACCAGCTGCGCTACGGGGCCTTTGGTGTACACGTTGCGGTGTACGTCTTCTTTGCGTTTCGCGCGCCAAACCTTAGCGCACGAAGCACCCCCAACGGGATTCGAACCCGTGCTACCGCCGTGAAAGGGCGGCGTCCTAGGCCACTAGACGATGGGGGCCTAAGCCCGGGAATCTCTTGCGAGAAACCGCTGGGGACCGCACAAGCATAGGGTGTCGCCCTGCCCGGCTCCAAACCGGGCGGACGGCTCACAGCGATCCGGCGAACAGACCCAGGCCGGCCGCGGCCAGTCCGACACCCGTGGAGGCCACGATGTTGGACGCCGCCCCGGCGAACGCGCCGTCCTCCACGAGGCGCAGCGTCTCCCAGGTGAACGTGGAGAAGGTGGTGTAGCCCCCGAGGAAGCCCGTCCCGACGGCCGGGAGCACCCAGCCGGCCACGTCATGATGCAGCGAGAGGCTCACCAGCAGGCCGAGTGCGAAGGCCCCCGAGATGTTGATGACCAGCGTCCCCCAGGGAAAGATCCGCTCGTGCCGGGCTTGCACGGCACGGTCGAGCAGGTACCGCGCGGGGGCGCCGAGGCCGGACCCGAGCGCCACCCACAGCAGCGGCGTCACGGCGTCGGTCCCGCGCCGCCGCCCCGGCTCGCCTCCCGGCCGGTGTAGGTGATCACGTCCACGTCATCGATGATCACCAGGCCCTCGGTGATGAGCTCGTCCAGGGACGGGAGGAAGGCCTGGATGCGCTCGGCGGAGTCCACGATGATGACTGCCACGGGCAGATCCTCCGACAGACTCAGGATCCGGGTGGTGTGCACGTGCTGGCTCGCGCCGTACCCCTCGATGCCACGCAGCACCGAGGCGCCGGCCAGGCCGGCGTGGTGGGCGCGATGGACGATCTCGGTGTAGACCGGCTTGTGGTGCCACTGGTCCGTCTCTCCGACGAAGATCGTCAGTCGCTGTGCGGGGCCTTGTAGCTTCATCGCAACTCCTCATCGTTGGCGGTACGTGACTGGCCTCGTCGTACGACGGCGTGTCCCACGACCAGACCGAGACCGGCCGCGGCGAACCCTGCAGCGAGGGTGAGCGCCAGATAGGCCAGACCGATGGCCGCGGCGCCGTCAGAGACGCGTCGGTCGACTTCGACGGCCAGGGCGCTGAACGTCGTGAAGGCACCCAGGAATCCGGTGCAGAAGAAGGGTCGCACGTACCTCCGCGGCGGCCACAGGTCGAGCACGAGCACCAGCAGCGCGGCCAGCACGAAGCTTCCTGTGGCGTTGACCGTCAGGGTGGGCCACGGGATCCCTTTTTCGTCGTACGCCAAGGCCTGGCCGACGGCGTACCGGCACGCGCCTCCCAGTGCGCCCCCGATCGCCACGGCCAGGACCGGGCTGGTCCGTGTCCAGGTCCAGCCCTGCAGCATCCCGCGGCGCTGCGTCGGTGGTCGGAACGGGTCGACGCGCTGATCGGTCGTCACCGGGAGGCTGGGCCTGGAGCCGGCACCCGCCTGGGGTGTCTCAGACATGCGTCTCCTACCAAGCTCAGCGGTCCTGGCAGGGACCGTTGGCAGCACGGCTGCGGTTCTCCGATGCGGACGGCGGGCCCCACCGCCGAGCCCTCCCAGGCTGCCCCGACGATACCGTGCAGGTGCTCCACGGCGCGCAGATGCGTCAGGATGGCGAGATGGGCGTCGACCAGCCATCGGGAGACGGAACTGTCGAGATCCGTCGTGCGGCCGAGCGGTTCGTCACCTATCGCGACGGCATCACGAGTCGGCACTGCTTCTCCTTCGGGCCGCACTACGATCCATCACGGGTCGGGGTGAGGACGTTGGTCGCGCTCAATGAGGAGACGCTGGCGCCTGGGGCCGGATTCGACACTCATCTCCACCGCGACCTCGACATCGTCACCTGGGTGCTCGAAGGGGCGATGCACCACGAGGACTCGCTCGGCTCGTCCGTGACGGTCCGCCCCGGGACCTTGCAACGCCTGACCGCGGGCACGGGCGTGACGCACAGCGAGACCAACGTCGGGACAACCGGCAAACCCCTGCGCTTCGTTCAGCTGTGGTTCACCCTGGACGCCGACGCAGCCCCGGCGTACGAAAGCTGGGCGATCGGCGATCAGGAGAAGACCTCGACCATCAGGCTGGGCGTGCCGAAGGTCGACGTCTCGCTGTGCTGCCTGCCCGTCGGGGCCGCGTACGCGATCGAAGGTGGCGGACCGCAGCATGCCGAGACGTTCACGTATCTGGCCGAGGGTGCTGTGCGCATGGCAGAGGGGGTGCTGCGCGCGGGGGACGCGGTCCGAAGCTCTGCTGACGACGTCGCCGCGACCGTGGTCGAGGCGGCCCGGGCGATCGCCGTCCGGTTCAGGTGGTCGGCGCAGGGTCGGTGACGACGAACTCGCCCGGCCACGGGGTGGGCTCGGCACCCGACGCCTGGGCGATCAGCTCGCCGAGGTACCACGCCCGCATCGCGGTCTCCTGCGGCCCCGCCGCCAACGTGAGCAGAGCCTCGGCCCGGCAGAACTCGTCGGCCTCGAGCAGCAAGGCTTGCAGCTCGAGGATTCCGGGAACCGCCGCAGTGGGCAGGTCGTAGTGGACGTTGACGCGGTCCCTGCCGGCCTCGAGGGCCTCGTCGATGATCCTGTCCGCGTCGGCGTTGATCGGGCCGAAGGACTCCAGGCGGAGCGCCACGTCGTTGAGTCGGCCTCCGACAGATGGCTTCCCGGATGCACCGTCCCCCACGTTCAGCGCGATCAGCGTGAGCTCGCGGCGCAGGTCGCGGAAGCGCACGCGGTAGTGCACCAGCAGGTCGACGGGCACGTCGACGAGGTCGACGCTCACCGTCTCCAGACCGGGCGGGGTCGAAACGACCTCCGCCTGGCGTGCCGGAAGCTCTGCCGGTGCACCAGCCTTGTCTGCTCCCTCGGGCATCGGTTGGAACCAGATGCACTTGCCACTGTCCGCGTACGCCACTCCCCAGGACAAGGAGATGGAGTCGACGATCTGCAGGCCGCGTCCGATCGTGGCCGGCTCGGCGCCCCGGCTGGCGATGATGGACGGCCGACCATCCGGAGGTCGCAAGGACTCGTCGTACACCTCGATGCGCAGCCGATCGTCGGACTCGACCAGCCGGACGTTGATCGGGCTGCGCACATGCAGCAGGGCGTTGGTGACCAGCTCCGAGACCCCGAGCACAGCCGAATCCGTGAGGTCGTGGCGGGCTCGCTGGGTCAGCGCTTCGCGGATCCAACGCCGGGCAATTCCGGCGGCGCTGGACTCCGGCTGCAACGTCAGCTGCGCCGTCACCGCAGGGCCCCTCCTTCGAGCACGACCTCCGAGCGGGCCATGCACGAGAAAGGCTACTCTTCGGGAGCGTTCGGCACATCCCGCCCGAACGGTCAGCGTGTCCGCTGCGCCTAGGCTTCAAGCATGGTTGAGCTGGATGCGAAGGAGTTCGAGGAGCTCGTCATCGATGCGCTTGACGAGCTGCCATCCGAGATCAGCCGGCTGATGGACAACGTTGCGATCTTCGTCGAGGACGAGGCGCCGGAGGGTGAGGACCTGCTCGGGCTGTACGAGGGCATCCCCTTGACCGAGCGCACCTCGTCGTACGCCGGAGCGGTGATGCCCGATCGAATCTCGATCTACCGGCGCAACATCTTGGCCATCTGCGACTCCGAGGACGATGTCCGCTACGAGGTCGAGGTGACCGTGGTCCACGAGATCGCCCATCACTTCGGCATCGACGACGCGCGGCTCCACGACCTCGGCTACGCATGAGGCGGGCATATGCGGCACCCCCTCCGGCGGTGTACAACTGAGCCGTGACCGACGAGACCTCGCACCTGGCACTGGGACCCCTGCTGCGCTACGTCGACCAGACATCGGCGGCTATCTGGGTCAAGACCCGTGCGGCTGCTGAGGTCGAGGTCCGGGCTGACGGGCGCGCCTGGAGCGCTCGGACCTTCGGCGCGCACGGCCACCACTACGCGCTGGTCTCGGTCGACGGGCTCGAGCCCGGGTCGATCCAGGACTACACCGTCGCGGTCGACGGTCAACCGGTGTGGCCACCGGCGGACTCGCCCTACCCGCCGAGCCGGATCGCCACCCTGAAGCCAGGCAAGGAGCTCCGGCTGGCCTTCGGGTCGTGCCGCACGAGCGTCTCGCACGACGCCTCCGGCAACAAGAGCCATGGTGTCGATGCGATGCGCGCCTATGCCCTCCACATGGCGCAGGACCAGGAGCGCTGGCCAGACCTCGTGCTGTTCCTCGGTGATCAGGTGTACGCCGATGAGACCTCCGACGCCATGCGCGAGTTCATCAAGTCTCGGCGGGACATCGACGATCCGCCGGGTGAGGAGCTGAAGGACTTCGAGGAGTACACCCATCTGTACGAGCTGGCGTGGACCGATCCCGCCAACCGCTGGCTGCTCTCCACTCTTCCGAGCTCGATGATCTTCGACGACCACGACATCCGTGACGACTGGAACACCTCGGCGAGCTGGAAGGCCGAGATGGACGCCACCGACTGGTGGCACGACCGGATCGTCGGGGGCTTGGCGACGTACTGGATCTACCAGCACCTGGGGAATCTGTCGCCGATCGAGCGCGCCAAGGACGAGATGTGGCAGCACATCGAGGCCGCGTGGGCGCAGAGCACGGACGAGCCCGACGTGGGTGACGCGTTGGACGCCCTGGCCGAGCGGGCCGACGAACATCCCGAGACCTATCGCTGGAGCTTTGCCCGAGACATCGGAAGCACCCGACTGATCGTCGTGGACTCGCGCGCGGCCCGGGTGCTCGAGCCGGAACGGCGCTCGATCCTGGACGACGAGGAGATGGACTGGCTGGACGGTCAGCTGCAGGGCGGTTTCGACCATGTGCTGATCGGGACGTCGCTGCCCTTCCTGCTGTCACCCGGGCTGCACTGCTTCGAGGCGTGGAGCGAGGCGGTCGCGACCGGAGCCTGGGGCAAGCGCTGGTCGCGGATCGGGGAGAAGGTCCGGCAGGCGGTCGACCTCGAGCACTGGGCGGCGTTCCAGGGTGGCTTCACCGCGGTGGCCGAGCGGGTCGTCGAGGTGGCCACCGGCGGGCGCGGCGCAGCGCCAGGGACGATCACGTTCCTGTCGGGAGACGTGCACAACTCCTACGTCGCGGAGGTGGAGCGCCGTTACGAGAGCCGGATCGTGCAGGCTGTCTGCTCCCCGATCCGCAACCCGCTCCCGTACGCCGTTCGCTACATGACCGGGTTCTCCTCCAAGAACATCGGCCGGGGCATCGGCACGTTCCTGGCCCGCCGGGCGAAGGTCCCTCCGGGTCCGTTGGAGTGGAAGACGACCCGGGGGCCGTGGTTCGACAACAACCTGGCGACGCTGGAGACCCAAGGGCGCGGACTGGTGATCCACTGGGACCGGGGAACCGTCCACGGCGATCCGGGCAGTGACCCGGTCCTCGAACGTGTTGCTGAGGTCACGATCGACTCCTGAGCGGTTCTCGGTGACGTGACCGAGGATGCCGCCCCCGCCTACGAGCAGGCGGCCAGACGGGTGAGCGCGGTGGAGTCGTCGACGTCGGTGCGGACGGTCTTCACGCCGCACCCGCACTTGCCCTTGCGCAGCCCGATCCGCTCGTCGCTCTCGGAGTCCCGGACGTAGACCGTGTCGCCCGACGACAGCATCAGCCGCACGACCGAGACGTCGACCAGGTCGGTCTCCTGCTTGCGGGTGACGCCGACCCGGGAGATGTGTCCTCCGTGGTCACACTCCTCGCGACTGACGCAGGTGACTTGATAGCTGCCCACGGCCCCTCCTTCTCGCTGCCTCCAAGGGAACCGTAGGGCGTCCCGGCGCCGTCGCGATAGACCTGTCGCGCACTGTTCACCTGAACGGTCGGCGGGAGTTCGCCGGCACGTCGCCGTGCGTGCCCCTGGTCCTCACGTCAGCGCGCTGCACTGGGCCTCACGGAGGCGTCTGGCGTCGAGGAGGCGACATGGTGTGGCTGGTGCTCAGACTGGTCGATGGTCTGGCCTGGACCGGCCGGGGTCTGCTCGCCGTGCTGCCCCGACGGCGTACCGCCTGATCTCACGTCCGCCGGCGCACACCCCCCTCTGCTCTTCCCCGAGCCCCCCGTGCGGTTTGCCTAGATAACTATGCAAAAGGCTTGTGTTCTAGGCAGATCTGCCATGTCCACAAGCCATCGGAATAGATCTCTAGGCAAACCCCGCCGCGGTCAGCCGAAGCGGCCGGAGATGTAGGCCTCGGTGGACTCGTTCTCGGGATTGGAGAAGATCTTCGAGGTCGCGCCGTACTCGATCAGGTGGCCGGGCTTGCCGACGCCGGCGAGGTTGAAGAACGCGGTCGTCTCGGAGACCCGCGCGGCCTGCTGCATGTTGTGGGTCACGATGACGATCGTGTAGCTGTCCTTGAGCTCGTGGATCAGGTCCTCGATCGCGCTCGTGGAGATCGGGTCGAGGGCCGAGCACGGCTCGTCCATCAGCAACACCTGCGGCTGCACGGCGATGGCGCGGGCGATGCACAGCCGCTGCTGCTGGCCACCTGAGAGGCTTGAGCCGGGCTTGTCGAGGCGGTCCTTCACCTCGTTCCAGAGGTTGGCCTGGCGCAGCGCGCGCTCCATCGACGTCGAAGGCGTCGGCCTTCTTCATCCGCTTGCTGTTCAGCCGCATGCCGGCCAGCACGTTCTCCTGGATGGACATGGTGGGGAACGGGTTGGGCCGCTGGAAGACCATGCCGATCTGACGGCGTACCTCGACCGGGTCGATGTCGGCGTCGTACAGGTCACTGCCGTCGATGATGATCTTGCCCTCGACGCGGGCGCCGGGGATCACCTCGTGCATCCGGTTCAGCGAGCGCAGGAACGTCGACTTGCCGCAGCCGGACGGGCCGATCAGCGCGGTGACGGAGCGAGCGGCGATCGGGATCGTGACACCTTCGACCGCGAGGAAGTCGCGGTAGTAGATGTTCAGGTCGCTGATGTCGATGCTCTTGGCCACGTCGGGTCACACCTTCGTCTTCGGGGAGAAGTAGTACGAGATCAGCCGTGCCACCAGATTGAGCACCATGATGATGATCGTCAAGACCAGAGCAGCCCCCCAGGCTCGCTCGATCCCGAATTCCGGCGGGAAGCCAGGGTTCTTGTACTGGCTGTAGATGTACACCGGAAGGGTCATGATCCGGCCGTTGAACAGGTCGAAGTTCGAGGAGTCGGTCGCCCCACAGATGATCAGCAACGGTGCTGTCTCGCCGATCACCCGCGCGATGGCGATCGTGATGCCGGTGACGATCCCCGCCATCGCGGTCGGCAGCACGACCTTGGTGATCGTTCGCCACTTCGGGACCCCGAGCGCGTACGACGCCTCGCGAAGCTCGTTGGGGACCAGCTTGAGCATCTCCTCGCTGGAGCGGACGACCAACGGGATCATCAGCAGCGACAAGGCGACCGACGCCGCCGAAGCCCATGCGCACTCCCTCGCCGAAGAACAGCACGAAGAGTGCGTAGGCGAACAGGCCGGCGACGATCGAGGGGATTCCCGTCATCACGTCGACGAGGAAGGTGACCCAGCGGGCCAACCGGCCACGGCCGTACTCGACGAGGTAGATGCTGGTGAGCAGCCCGATCGGGATCGACATCACGGCGGCCATCCCGGTGACCAGAAGCGTTCCCCACAAGGCGTGGTAGATGCCGCCGCCCTCGCCGACGACGTTGCGCATCGACGAGCTCAGGAAGGTGCTGCTGAGCGCCGGACGCGCCCTTGCTGGCGACCTGGTACAGCAGCGTCCCGAGCGGCATCAGGGCGACGACGAACGCCGACGTGACCATCGCGGTGGCGAACCGGTCTGCGCTCTTGCGGCTGCCTTCGTAGAGGCGTGACATCAGCGGTCAAGGTCACGATGAAGACCAGCCACCCGATCACCACCGACAAGGCCTTGCCCTGGCCGCCGATCTGGCTGAGCACGACGGTCAGGACAGCTGACCCTGCGAGCACGGCCCACGGCGTCCAACGTGGGAGCTGAGGCGAGTGCAGGCGTTCCTCGAGGGGCGGCGTCGGCTGCTGCTCGGGTCGATGGTCGGTCTGGAGCGGAGTCGTCGTCACGTCAGTTCGCCCCCGAGAACTCGCTGCGCCGACCCACGATGGCCCGCGCCAGGAAGTTGACCAGCGAACGTGATGAGGAAGAGCACCAGCCCGGTGGCGACCAGGACGTTGACCTCGATGCCGCTCGCCTCCGGGAACTTCAGCGCGATGTTGGCGGCGATCGTGCCCGGGTTGGTGCTGGAGATCAGGTTGAACGTCACGATGCCGCTCACCGAGAGCACGGTGGCGACGGCCATCGTCTCGCCGAGCGCTCGGCCGAGGCCGAGCATCGCCGCGCTGACCATGCCCGAGCGGGCGTACGGAAAGACCGTCATCCGCACCATCTCCCAGCGGGTTGCACCGAGCGCCAACGCGGCCTCCTCGTGCAACCGGGGGGTCTGGAGGAAGATCTCGCGACACAGGGCGGTGACGATCGGCAGGATCATCACGGCGAGCACCAGTCCGACCGTCAGCATCGTGCGGCCGGTCGGCGAGGCGGGGCCGGCGAAGAGCGGGAATGGCTCCGGCGTGGTCGTCCAGCCACGCGTACAGAGGTCCCATGCGGGGAGCGAGGAAGAAGAACCCCCACAGGCCGTAGACGATGCTCGGCACCGCCGCGAGCAGGTCCACCAGGTAGCCGAGCGGCACCGCCAGCCGGCGCGGGGCGTAGTGCGAGATGAACAGAGCCACGCCGATCGCCAGCGGAGTCGCGACGATCAGGGCAATGCCGGACGAGAGCAGCGTGCCGAAGACCAGGGGCCATGCGTACGCGATGATGCCCTTGCCGCCGGGAAGCTCATCGCTGCTGGCGGTCAGGGCCGGGATGCCCTCGGACGTCAGGAAGATGGCGACCCCGGCAAGCGCGACCAGGATGAGCGCCGCGGCAGCGGTGGCGAAACCCGAGAAGACCCGGTCGCCCGGGCGTCGCGGAGCGCGGCGGGTCTCGTCCACCGCTGTGTCTTCCATCGACTGCGCTTTCACTGGGGGTCAGAAAAGAGAAGTCCCGTGGGTTGCCCGCAGTTGTCGAGGCGGGCAACCCACGGGGGTAGGTTACTGGGCCGAGATCGTGTCGATCGCGGCCTGGGCCTTCTCACGGATCGCGGCAGTGATCGGCGCGGATCCGGCCGTCTCCGCGGCTGCGTTCTGCCCTTCCTCGCTGATCACGTAGGTCTCGAACGCCTTGACGAGGTCAGCCTTGGCCTGCGAGTCGTACGTCGAGCAGCTGATCTGGTAGCTGACGAGCACGATCGGGTAGACACCGGAGGAGCTCGTCGTCCGGTTGACGTCGACGGCCAGGTCGGTATCCGCGCGGCCGGAGACCGGCGACGAGTCCTCCAGCACGGCCGAAGCCGCGTCGGCTGAAGGACCGACATACTCGGAGCCGACCTGGATCAGCGCCTTGCCGAGGTCACCGGCCTGGCTCTCGTCGGCGTACCCGATGGTGCCGTCGCCACCCTTGACGGCGGCGACCACGCCCGACGTTCCGTCCGCTGCCTCACCGCTCTTGATCGGCCACACGTCGTCGACCTCGTAGGTCCAGTCGGCGCTGGCCGCCTGCGAGAGGTAGTCGGTGAAGTTGGCCGTGGTGCCCGACTCGTCGGAGCGATGCACGGGCGAGATGCCGGTGCTCGGCAGGCTGGCATCCGGGTTCAGGTCGGCAATCGCCGGGTCGTCCCAGGTGGTGATCTTGCCGTCCATGATCTGGGCCAGAACGTCGGGAGACAGCTGCAGGTTGTCGACGCCTTCGAGGTTGTAGATGACCGCGATCGGGCTGACGTAGGTCGGAACCTCGATGGCATCGCCTCCGCATACGTCCTGCGCCTGCTTGAGCTCGTCATCGGTCATGTACGAGTCCGAACCGGCGAACAGCACGCCGCCGGCCAGGAACTGCTCACGGCCACCGCCGGAGCCGACGGGGTCGTAGTTGACGGTCACGTCGGGGTTGGCGCCCTGAAACCCGCTCTTCCAGGCGGCCATGGCCGCCTCCTGGGCGCTGGAGCCGGCGCCGTTCAGAGTGCCGGAGAGGCCGTCTCCCGAGCCAGCGGCGCCCCCGGAGCCGCCGGTCTCGTTGCTTGCGCTGCATGCGCTCATCCCGAGCGCCACGGTCAGGGCGATCGCGCCCAGGGCCATGGTTCGGGGCAGGGTGGTGAGCTTCACGTCTGAGGTCCCTCTCTGGGATCGTGCAGATCTGGTGGACTTACGTCGTCGACGCTAGGGACGACAGGTGTCCGAACTGGTGGGGGCCGGTGAACGCAGGGTGAACGGTTGCAGGCGGCTTTGGCTCAGATCAGCAGTGGCTGAGCGTGCGGGAGACGGACGTCACGTGAACTGGGGCTCACGCACCGTGACCTGCTCCGCCGGCTTCGCGCGGGTCGGCGACAAAAGCAGCAGCCCAGCGGTCCCGGCCGCACACCCGAGGACCAGGAGGCGCGGCCCTATCGACAGGGCCAGCCACGGCGCGAGGCTGGCGCCGACCAGCGCGCCGGCGACCATGACGGTGTCGGTCAGGCCGAGGGTGAAGGCCCGCGCGTGGTCAGGGACCGACCGCTGGATGATCGTGGTCGCCACGCACTCGACCTCCGTCGCAGCAGCGCCCAGGAGGCCCAGCGGCGGAAGTGCCCACCACCAGGTCGGGGCCGCCGCGATGGCCACGAGTGGCAGCACGACCAGGCCGAGCGCTGCGCCGAGGGCTGTCGGCGACAGGTGCAGCACCCGGCGTACGAGCGGGGCCGCCAACGCGCCGAAGCCCAGGGCAGCGGTGAGCAGCCCAAAGGCGTGCTCGTCTCCCCAGGTGCGTCCGGCCAGCGGAAGCAGAGCGACCGCGATGGCGCCGATGACGACGTTGATGACCGCAACGGCCCCGATCACCCGCACTGCCCCCGGGGAGCCGAGGACGACACCGATCAGGCGCCCCGGCCGGGTCGATGGAAGGTCGGCCCGGAGTGGGCTGCTCACCGGCACGCCCGCCAGGAGCAGGCAAGCTGCCGCCCCGACGAGCACGGCAGCGAGCAGGGCGGCCCGCGCGCCCATCATGGTGAGCAGCAGACCACCAAGCGCCGGTCCCACGACGAACGCGCTCACCTCCAGGGTGACCAGCCAGCTGGTTGCCGTCTGGCTGCTTGCTCCCGCAGTCGACGGCATGGCGGCGGCAATGGCCGGGTAGGCCGGGGTTCCTACGACGACCACGAGCGTCGCCAGGCCGACAGCCGTGCCTGGGCGGTCCGACATCACGGCCAGCGTCGTCGCGACCAGCAGGAGCATCCGGAGCTGGGTCGAGGCCTTCAGCAGGAGACCGCGTGGGACCCGGTCGCCGAGGGCGCCAGCCGCCCAGGACAGCAGCACGTAGGGAGCCATCCGGGCGGCACCGACGAGACCCAGTGCCGCCTCGCTGTGCGTGTGGCTCCAGGTCAGGGCGAGCAGCACCGGCCACGGCATCGCCATGGCGACTGCGGCGAGCCCATGAGAGACGACGAGCCGCTGCAGCCTGCTCATGACGATCAGGACCGGCGGCGTACAGCCGGCCTCGGCGGTGTCGCCTGGGTCGGTACTCGGGGCGGTGTCGTCGGCAGGTGCGTGGGCAGGGGTGGGAAGCCGTTGAAGCCGACCGTCGAGTAGCAGGTGGTGTAGGCCCCGGCCGAGTGGAGCCGGACCTCGTCACCCTCTTTCAGCGCAAGTGGAAGGTGCACCGGGTCGTTCTCGTAGAGCACGTCTGCGCTGTCGCACGTCGGCCCGGCCAGCACGACCGGTCCGTCGGGCAGGCCGTCGTGGTCGGTGGAGAGGCGATAGCGGATCGCCTCGTCGAGCGTTTCGACCAGGCCCGTGAAGACGCCGGCGTCGAGATAGACCCAGCGACGTCCACCGCGCCAGCACACCGAGACCACCGTGGTGTGCAGGACTCCCGCATCCGCGACCAGGGCGCGGCCGGGTTCGATGGCCGTATGCGGCTGGGCGTCGCCGAACGTGAGCTCCAGCTGGTCGCGCACCGTCTCGCCGTACACCGAGAGGTCCGGGTGGTCACCCTCGTGACGTGCGGGGAACCCGCCGCCGAGATCGATCATCCAGGGCCGGATGCCGCGCGCGCGGAGCCGGTGGAAGATCTCGCCGGTCGTGGCGATGGGCGCCCGCCAGGCCGCCGGGTCTCGCTGCTGAGATCCGACGTGGAACGCAACGCCGGCGACCTCCAGCCCGAGCCCGTCGGCGGCGGTGAGGATCTCGACCGCAGCGTCTGCGCTGCAGCCGTACTTGCGCGACAGCGGCCAGTCAGAGCCCTGGCCCGAGGTCAGGATCCGGCACAGCACGTGCGAGCCCGGCGCCTCATCGGCCACCTTGAGCATTTCGGGCATGCAGTCCACGACGTACGTGCGCACCCCGAGGTCATAGGCGGACTGGAGGTCGCTACGGCGCTTGATCGGGTTGGAGTAGAGCAACCGGTCCGGTGAGGCGCCGGCGTCCAGGCAGGCCAGCACCTCGGCGGGGCTGGCCACGTCGAAGCTCCCTCCCGCGACGACGAGTGCTCGCAGCACGTCCGGGTGTGGGTTGGCCTTGACCGCGTAGTGCACCGCGGTGCCCGGCAGAGTGGCGCTCAGCTCGGCGTACCGGCGGATCACGATGTTCGGATCGAGGTGCAGGTACGGCGTGGCGAGGCACGTCCGGTCGCGGGTGACGTCGAAACCGGTGGTGACGTCGAAACCGGTGGCGCTGTCGGCGGGCCGCCGCGTGCGCGCGTCGGCGTGCGTCGGTGCTGATGTGGCAAGGGTGGGCATCGCTCGTCCTGACCTCGTTGCGGATGCCGGTCAGGAGGGAGGGCGCGGTGGCCTGATACAGCCTCGGCGGGTCCGGATCGGATCTGGTGGGGACGAACAGCCAACCTTTCGGCCGCCCGTGGCGTCTGACGTTGAGGAGGCCCGGAGAGGCCGGGTCTCCTCGTCTTCCTCGAGGGGTTCCCATGCATGTTCGTCGTCTCGCCGCGGCTGTCGTCGTCGGCTCGTTCATCCCGGTGGCCGGTCTGGTCGCCACGGCTCACGCTCAGCCCGCTGCACCGACGCCGGCCCGGATCACCGTCCACGTGTCCGACTCGACTCCGGCCAGCGGGGAGCAGTTCGTCGTACGCGGCACGTTCCTCCGTGGCGGCGAGCCCGCGCAGTCACGGCCGGTGAAGGTCCAGGCCCGGCGTGACGGCTCGTGGACGCAGCTCAGCGGTGCCCGGGTCACCACCAACAGCGAAGGCGGCTACCGGGTACGCCTGATCCTGTCGCAGACCGGTCAGCGCGACCTCCGCGTGGTCGGTGTCTCGCCGAAGGGCAACCGCAACGCCTTCCACCGGTTCAGCGTCACCGTCCACTAGCAAGGCGCCGGGCTGCGTCGCCGAGGCGCCGCGGCAGGTCTGCAAGGCAAGTCCACCGTCTGCACGGCAAGTTTGCCTAGTGATCTATTCGCCCGAATAGATCACTAGGCAAACCGCAGCGGGGGGAGAGCGAAGCGCGGGGGAAGGGCAGAACCGCAGCGGGGAGAGGGCGGAAGGGCAAGGACCACGGGGGCAGGGGTCAGTGGTTGAGCCAGCGGGTGAAGGCGTCGATCGTGTACGGGCGGCCGAGGAAGTCCTCGACCAGGTCGGCGGCGTCTCGTCGACCACCAGGTGCGAGGACCCGGTCGCGATAGCGGCGCGCCGTCTCCGGGGCGAACAGGTCGTCGCGGTCGAACGCCGAGAAGAGGTCCTTGGCGATCACCAGGGACCACATGTAGGTGTAGTAGCCCGAGGTGTAGCCGTCCAGGTGGCCGAACGAGGCATGGAAATGGGTTCCCTCGATGAACGGGAACAGGTCGTACGCAGCCTGGAGCTCCACCACCCTGGCCGTCAGGTCGTCGGGCACCTCGCGGTGCAGGAAGTAGGACACGGCGGCGTAGAACATCTGGGTGCGCGCGGCGTAGCCCTTGCCGAAGTCGTTCGCGGCACGCATCCTCGCCACCAGCTCGACCGGGATCGGTTCACCATCCGCGTTCGTGGCGAAGCTCTGGAGGATGTCGGCGTCCCACGCCCACTCCTCGAGCATCTGCGACGGCGCCTCGACGAAGTCCCACTCGGTTGCCACGCCGGAGAACTTCACCCACGTCTGCTGCCCGGCCACCACGTGGTGCACGAGGTGTCCGAACTCGTGGAACAGCGTCACCACGTCCCGATGCTCCATCAGCCCCCGCGGGAAGTTGCAGACCAGCGCACCCTCGGGCAGCTGGACACCGCTGACCCCGGAGGCGAGGCTGAACTGCGCGGCATGCTTGAACTTGCCCTCCCGCGGGTGCAGGTCGAGGTAGATCCGGCCGAGCCGGCTGCCGTCCAGCTCGACGTCGTACGCCGTGACGTCGTCATGCCAGCGCGGGGCGTCGTCGAGGGGTCGGTACGTCAGGCCGAACAGTCGGCTCGTGACCTCCAACAGACCCTGGCGCACCTTCGGGAAGTCGAAGTATGTCCGCACCTGCTGCGCGTCGACGTCGTACTCCTCCCGGCGGAGCACCTCGGCATAGTGGGTGCTGTCGGCGCGGTCGATCGTGGTGACATCGGGTTCGTCACGCTGCAGCCGGGCGAGCAACCGGTCGCGGTCCCGGGTTGCGGACTCGGCTGCGGCCTCGGTGATCTGGTCGATGAACGCGCGGATCGCGTCGCCGCTCCCGATCATCTTGACCTCGGCGTCGAAGTCCGGCCACCCGGCGTACCCGAGCAGCGCCGCGTGCTCCGAGCGCAGGGCCAGCAGCTCGCGGAGGAGGTCGTCGTTGACCGGCCACGCCCGGTTGGTGAACGCGATCATCATGTCGCGGCGCGCCGCGCGGTCGGTGGCGAAGGTGAGGAACGGGTAGAGGTCCGGGTAGTCCGTCGTCAGCTCGACCAGGCCGTCCTCGCCCACGGGGTGGGCCGCCACGTAGTCGGCGGGCAGCCCGTCGAGCTGAGCGGGGTCGAGCCGGATGCGACGCACGTCGTCGCGGATGTTCTTGGAGAACTCCTGGCCCAGGACGGTCTGCCGCTCGGCGAGCTCCCGGAGTCGTTGGCGGTCGGCGTCGCTGCGGTCCACGCCTGCCCGTCGGAAGTCGCGCAAGGTGTGGTCGAGGACGCGGCGGGCATCCGGGTCGAGCTGCGACACGTCGAGCGCCGCGAAGATCGCGTGCAGCTCGGCGTCGAGCGTGAGATCCGTCGAGAGCTTCTGGGCCTCTTGCATCGCGGCTTCGGCCTGTGTCCGCAAGGCTTCGTCCGGCAGCACGTTGCTCATCGTCGACGATGCGGCGAACGCGTTGGACAAGGCTGTGGACACCAGGTTCCACTGTGCGAGGACGTCCTCGGCGTCCTGCTCGGGTCCGCGTTCCCTCAGCGCATCCACCAGCGTGCGGGCCCGTGCCAGCTGATCGTCACACCGTTCGACCAACCACTCGTGCCAGCCGCTGTCGTCGTTGGGCAAAGAGAGGGGAGCCGGGGAGTCCTGGGCCGCTGCAGAGGTGGTCACCCGAGCACCCTAACCACGGCTCCTCAGCCGCTGCGAGGGTGCCCGATCGTCTCCTCGACCACCCCCTCGATCAGGATGCGAATCGGGCGGCGAACAGATCCTGCAGCGGGGTGGAGTCGATCAAGGTCGGGTTGGAGGATGACTGGTGCTTCCAGCTGTAGGTGTAGTCCATCACCGGGTGCGGAAGCAGTCGGTGCCACTTGTTGAGCATGGCCCGCATCTCCCGCTTGCTGGGGAGCAGGTAGTACGGGTCGCTGGTGTTCTCCTGGCCGAAGGCCTGGTAGGTCGGCACGAGCTTGCCGCGCGGGATCCCGGCGTTGGTTGCCTCCCGGACGCGCTGGCCGATCTTGCTCAGGTCGCAGCGAGGCGTGTTGTTGACCGAGCAGGGATAGGGATCGATGCCGATGAGCGTCAGGTGCGTGTGACGGGGAGCGAAGGCGCGGTAGTCGAGGCGGTCGTCGAGCACGACGAAGGAGTGCTGCTTGCCGTGGGAGAGCCGGGAGATGATGTCGGCGCGGGCACGCAGCGCTGAGTCGCCCTTGGGGCAGTCCGCGATGTGCGGCTCGTCGGACAGGTAGTAGCCGAACACCTTGGGGTTCTTCGACATCCGGCGGATGTCGCGGCGGAACGCGCGATTGGGTTGTGTGGGGCACTTCTGGCCGAGCCACACCATGGCCTTGACACCGCGGGGCAGGCCGTTGATCTCCGCACGCCCGTGTCCGGTGTCGGCGACGTCGAAGCCGATCCGGAAGGGCTTGCGGCTCGCGTTGAGGTTCGAGATGTAGTGCCGGGTCGGCGGGGCCACGCGCGCGGCCTGGCTGGCCTGGGACGGTGCACTGGCGCGCAAACCTCCGGAGGCGCCGGTGGGGACGGCCTCGCGGTTGACGGCGTGGGCCAGCGCGGGTGCGGTGGTGACGGCCAGGGCGGCGGCGATGAGTGCGGTCAGGGACGAACGTAGGTGCTTCACAGGGTTCCTCCGCCGTCTCGCCCGAACGGATCGACCGAGGCGGACGGCTCAGGTTGCGATGGGTGCCGATCAGGGGCGGACGTTAGTGGATTCTGGCAACGATGGACACCCCCGGACCCGTGTTGGTGGCTGTCCGTGCGTGTCGCGTCGAAGGCGGCGTTCCGGCGTTTTGTCCGAGTGTGTCCGGCGGGATCTCTAAAGAGCCTGCCAGACCGCCTTGTTCACGACGGCGTTCCTCGCCAGGCCGTGGTCGACCTTGAACGCCACCAGCGCCACCGCCGTACGACGTCCGAGAAGGCCGTTGCGCACGGAGTCCGGAACCCGCAGGGCGATCTGCAGCGCGTACACCGCGCGACCGGTGCTGCCACGTCGCAGCGTGGTCTGCGCGGCGTTCGACCGGCCCCACTGGACGGCTTCGCGCCGGTTCCAGCTCGGAGCGGTCAGCCGCCGGGAGGACGGGACCAGGCTTGCCCAGGTCGGCTTGTCCACCGCGCCGGTGCGTGGCAGGTCGTGAGCGCCCTGGTAGCGGAGCACAGCCTGGCGGAACGCTGCCCCGAACGTGCCGGTGACCGGCTGGCGCAGCAGGCGTTGTGCCTTGGACACGCCTGACCCGGCGCTGCCCATCCACAGCAAGGGCAGTCGCGACAACCGTGGAGCGATGGACGGGGCGTTGCAGGGCGACAGCCGTGGCTTGGCGGTCGGCGCCACGGCGGGCTGGCCACGGAAGGCGACACAGGTGCCGTAGTCGGTGGCCCAGGCGTGCCCGGACCAGAACGATGTGTGCGCCCGGGCGCCGTTCCACGACAGCGAGATGTGGATGTGGCTCGTGTGCGGGTCCGAACCCGTGTACCGCTCCCAGGTGCCGCGGTAGGACGCCCACGACTTGTGGTTGTAGATGACGTACATGATGCCGAGACGGCGGGCCATCTCCCCGCGGACGCCGCTGGGACCTGGTCCGGTCACCCAGGCCAGGAAGTTGGCAGCCGCACGCTTGTCGGCCTGGTTGTGCACGTTGAGCATCCAGTCCCAGGCGCGACCGTCCTTGTGTTCGGACGTGCTCCCCGACGTGCAGGCCCGCGGCGTGGCAGGGCTCGACCCTCCGCGGCCGTAGGCCCTCAGCGCCAACGCACGCAGCCGAACGATGCCGCGGCTCGGAGCCGCCACGCACGCCTGCTGCATCTGGTAGCCGGCCGGCTCGTCGAGCCGGCCGCGATAGGACGCCTGACGCGGAAGCCCTCGAGGATGGCGGGGAAAGGCCACCGGGGGTCCGACCCGGGCGAACTCGGCCGAGCGAGCGGCCGGGCCGATATCGGTGCCGGCTGGGCGGGTGACGGAGGCCACCGACGGCGTGATGGCGGCCAGCGACGTCACGAGCGCAGCCGCCGCACCCAGCGCGAGGCTGCGACGAAGGAGGCGGGGGGACGAGGGCGACGGTGGCTGGGGGGTGCGCACGGTACGAAGCATCGGAGTGGCGATTCCTCAAGAACGATGAAAGAACATTACGTCGAGCAATGAAACTATTACTCATTGTCATCGTCTTGACTGCTGGAGGCGGTGCGGACCAACCGAACGGGCCACACCTGACTGGTCCGGTCGACCGACCCGACACGCAGGTCTCCGCGACCACGCGTGAGCGCTCCTTCACGTCTTGTCGACATGCGGCGTGGATCAGTGCCGATGCAGCCGAGATGTCCGGGTCGGACGCCTTACGCGGGAGGAAGAGTTTTGACATAGTACGGGCGTGGCTACGGGACATCCACGCGTGATCGTGGCAACGAACGGGACGAGTTCCCGGATCGGGGCAGATCTGTTCCGTCGAGCCTCCGAACGGGTCGTCGAGGAGCTGGGCCGCCGGGCGCCTGAGCTGACCTGGTCGGTGTCCCGGGTCGAGTCCGGCCAGCAGGTGCACCTCCACGTCAAGGGTGACCTGCTCCAGGTCGGGCAGACCCTCCCGTGGGAGGACAGTCTTTGCCATCGGATGGTCGAGGGAGCAGCACACCTCTCCCCGGACACGCTGGCCGACCCTGACTATGCCGACCTGCCGCTTTCCAACAGGTTCCGTGCCTACGCGGGCGTCCCCATCAACGCCGAGGACGGCTCGGCGTTCGGCGCGCTGTGCGGCGTGGCCGCGGCACCGATGCCGGCGCACCTCGCAGGTGACGTCGACGAAGAGTTCCTGACCGTCATGGCCGGGTTGCTCGCCGACGTGCTCGACGGCGCCCGGCTCTCCGACTTCGCCCATGCGGCCGAGCGGTCCGCCCTCGTGCTGGCGCAGACCGACCACCTGACCGGCCTGGTCAACCGGCGTGGTTGGGATCTTGCGATCACGCAGGCGTTCGAGAGCCTGGAAAGCTACGGCGACCAGATGTCGGTGGTGATGATCGACCTCGACGGTCTCAAGCAGCTCAACGACAGCCAGGGACACGTCGCCGGTGATCAGCTCCTCCAACGGGTCGCTGGGGTGCTGACCGGCCTCGTGCGCCGCGACGACGTCGTCGCGCGCGTCGGCGGTGACGAGTTCGGGGTCCTGCTGCGCAACTGTGCGCAGCCCGAGGCCGAGCATCGCGCGTCCGACATCTCCACCGGACTGCTCGAGGCCGACATCGCCGCCTCGACCGGTCATGCCACGGCCAGCACCTCCGCAGAGTTCGACACCCTGGTGGCCCGAGCGGACAAGGCGATGTACGAGGCCAAGACCGCGCGCCGGGCAGCCCTCACCACCTGACTCGCCGCCTGCTGCCTCGGCTCCGAGAGAGGATGGTTGGGTGAGAGGCTTCCTGGCCGGTCTGTCGCCGCAGCGCCGCCGCTTCCTCGTGGCAGTCGCCGTCGCGTCGGTGCTGCTCCTCCTGGTCGCCGTCGTGCTGTACGTCGCCAGCCGGCCACCGAAGGTCACGCCGGTCTCGCAGGATGCGCTCGGGCCGGTGTTGCTGGTGCCCGGCTATGGCGGGTCCACCACGTCGCTGCGCGCGCTGCGGGCCGCCGTCGAGCAGGCAGGCCGGGACGCGACCGTCGTCGAGCTGGTCGGAGACGGCACTGGCGACCTGCGCGATCAGGCCAGGCTGCTCGACACGGCCGCACACCAGGCGATGACCCGCGCGCACGCCTCGTCGGTCGACGTGGTCGGCTACTCGGCCGGGGGAGTGATCGCCCGGCTGTGGGTCCGGGACTTCGGGGGCGGCGACCTGGCCCGACGAGTCATCACGCTCGGCTCGCCCCACCATGGGACCGACCTGGCCGGGCTGGCCGGTGACATCACCCCGGACACCTGCCCGATGGCTTGTCTGCAGCTGCAGGAGAACAGCGACGTGCTGCGAGCGCTCAACGCCGGCGACGAGACGCCCGCCGGGCCGCTGTGGGTGTCGATCTGGACCAACGACGACCAGACGGTGGTGCCCCCCGAATCGGCCTCGATCGAGGGCGCCCTGGACTTTTCGGTCCAGTCCGTCTGTCCGTCGGCACGCGTCGAGCACGGCGACCTGCCGACCGATCCGACCGTGATCGCGATGACGCTGGTCGAGCTCGGCTCCGAGGCTCCGTCGCTACCGGCTGCCTCGGCAGTCTGCTGAGCGTCCAGCCCGGCTCACTCCTTGATGTCCTTCGTGGTGAAGTTGGCCCAGCTCGCTCCGAGCAGCACGACGACGTACACCAGCTGGAGGCCGGTACCCCGGGTCACGTTGCGCCACAGGATCGGGTCGCGGAACAGGTCGACGAACGACAACCAGTAGCGCGTCGGGAGGTACGGGTAAAGGGCCTGGGCCGCGTCGAGCGTCAGCAGCAGCGTCGACGCGATCAGCGAGCCGATGGTGCCGAGCGCTGCCGCCAACGGTGACTCCACCACGGTCGACAAGAACAGCGCGATCGACGCCACCCCGAGCATCGACAGCATCGCGTACGCCAACGACAGGCCGGTTCGCCACATGACCTGCTGCGTCGTCAGTGAGGTCCCGGACACACTCGCGGTGGCGACGCCCTGCTGGTCGCCCAGCAGCATCGTCCCGGTGAGGTACGCGGTGCCGGCCACGACCAGCACGGTGAGAGCGACGAAGGCCATGATGCTCACCAGCTTGGCCACGAGCAGCCGCGTTCGGCCGACCGGCCGGATGAGCACGTAGCGCAGCGTGCCCGCCTGGGCCTCCCCGGCGATCGCGTCGCCAGCCACGACCGCGACGGCGGCCGGCAGGAACAGCGGCAGCACGATCGCCACCGCAGCCAACGGATACAGCGTCCCGTCGGTGAGCACCGCAGACAGGAAGGCCGGCCCGGTGCCCGGCCGAGGCCCGATGTCGGTGATCGCCAAGAGCACGGCCACCAGCGTCGGCAGCGCGTCGATCAGGCCGATCGTGATCCAGGTCCGGCGGCTGCGGACCAGCTTGACGAGCTCGACGCCGATCATCAGCTGTCCTTGGAGCGACGGATGATCTGGTCGGAGCCCGGTTGCGTGGCCTCGAGCACCACGTCCTCGAGGGTGTGGCGCTCCGGCGACAGCTCCTCGACGCGGACACCGGCCCGGACCAGCCGGGCATTGAGGGCAGCCGCGTCATCGACCCGCACCAGCAGGCTCTCCTGATCGTGCTGCTCCACCTGGCCGTCGAGGAGAACGCGCACCTGAGCCACGTCGGGGGTCTTGACGAACAGCCGACCGGTCGGACGCTGCAGGACGCTCAGCTCGTCCTGAATCACCATCCGACCGCGGTCCAGCACACCGACCCTCGTACACAGTTGCTCAACCTCTGCGAGCAGGTGGCTGGACAAGAAGATCGTGGCGCCGCGGTCGTGCAGGATGAGCAGCAGCTTCCGGATCTCCCGGATCCCTTGGGGGTCGAGGCCATTCGTCGGCTCGTCCAGGACCAGCAGGGTGGGCGTGCGCAACAAGGCAGCGGCCAGTCCGAGCCGTTGCCGCATCCCTAGGGAGTAGGCGCGGACGGGGCGGTTGTCGACACCGCCGAGACCGACCTGCTCGAGTGCCTCCTCGATCCGGCCGGCGCGCGAACGGCGATCACCACCCGGTCCCATCGCATCGAAGGTGGCCAGGTTGGCTCGCCCGGAAAGATGGGCGTAGGCCGCGGGGGCCTCGACGAGCGCGCCCACCGACGGCAGCACCGCCTTGGCCGCCGCCGGCATCGACTTGCCCATCAACGTGATCTCGCCAGCGGTCGCGAGGACCAGGCCGAGCAGCATCCGGACCGTCGTGGTCTTCCCCGAGCCGTTGGCACCGAGGAACCCGTAGATGTCGCCTTCCTTGACGTCGAGATCGAGCCCGTCCACGGCCAGGATCGGCCCGAAGCGCTTCGTGAGGCCTCTCGTGACGATCATCGGTCGATCAACCGGGACTGGCGGTCGAGCTCGTGTGCGGCAGTGATCACGGTGTCCTGGGTGACGGTCCCGGCGATCAGCCACCCACCTCCGTACCGGTCGAACTCGGTGAGCAGCACCGACAGCGGTCCGACCTGGAGAACGTGGCCTTCAGGGATCACTTTCACACCGGGTGTCTTCTCCAGCTGTGCGCGCAACGGTTCGGCCGCGCGGTCCCACAGCGGGATCGCGACCAGCTCGGTGACCCCGCGGCCGTAGACACCGACGGCGCGCAGCCGGGCCGCGGCGGACTGCTGCAGCCCGGCCAACCGACGGGGAGGCGCGATCGGCGCGTACTGGTTGGCCGCGTCGGCGACGTCGATAATCCCGTCGTAGGAGACGCTTGCGTTGCCGGGCGTCTTGAACACCGTCGTGCTCGGGTCAGGCATGGCGCCGGAGAAGGACATGAACTCCGATGTGAACGCCGCCTTTGCATCTCCCTTGGCATACACCTCGACCCGCAAGGGGATGCCGGTGTCGGGATCGGCCCACAGGTCCACGTGGTCGATGCTCGACTGCGGCGCGTTGGGGGACAGCCGCAGACCAAGGGCATCGCGCCCGGTCACGCGACGCGGGCCCAGCCTGCTGACTTCCGTGGGGTCGACGTCGTCCAACAGTCGCCGAGCCAGTTCGGGAGGCAGCAGGTCAGCGGTTCGCGGTAGCCGGATCGCAGGGTCCCGGCTGAGCGTGACGTCGTTCTTCTCGTATTCCCACAACGTCGTCAGCTCGGCGGTGTGGAAGAGGTCGGTCTCTCCGGTCGAGAGCACCTTGTCCACCCGCCAGTCATCGACGCCGCGCCACCAGACTCGCATCCTGGTGCGCTCACCGAACAACGCGCCGACGTCGGTGAAGCGATCAGCGACCGGCAGCTCCAGGGTGCCCAGGCTCTCGACGTAGCCGGAGTACGCGTGCGATGACGACTGCTCGACCTGGGCGAGCAGTTCCTCGGCGCTGACCTCGCGGTCCTGAGCGGGCACGGCGCGCCACGCCAACGGCGTACCGACCGTGAGCATGACCCCGACCACCACGATGGTCCAGCGGTGGACGGGGGTCATACCTCAGCGTACGTCCGGCTCCAACCCCACCCCAGGTGTACGAAGGGGCAGGTCAACCATCACTTGGAGGGTTGGGGCACCTTGCAGTCGACCTTGGGGTTCGCCCCGACGTAGTTCAGCGGACCTGCGACGATCGTGAGCGCCGTGTCACCGAACGACTTGCAGCTCACGTCCTTCTTGTCACCGAAGTAACCACGCTGGGCTGCGGCGATCACACCGATCACCAACCAGATGACGATGACGATGCCGACCCAACCGCCAGCTCTTGATCTCATGCTGCCTCCTGTCCCGAGGCTCGATGGTGCGTCTCCATGACGCCCGAGACCCTACCCAGGTCCTGACAGACCCACCACTCGACGGCTGGTGGGGATACCGCCGAGGTCAACGATCGACGGAACGACGACCCGGCCGCCAACCGGCCAGCACGCTGATGGCGACCAGCACAGCCGCGATGATCAGCAACCATTTCAGGGCCGCGACCAGGAAGCCGATGATCGCGAGCACGAGAGCGGCGGCGAGGAGCAGGAGGACGAGTTGCATGCTTCGAGCATAGGTCGAGCCGGTGGGACTACGCTCCGGCGATGGACCAGACCTCGCTGACCCGCCTCCCCGAGCTCGGCTCGCCCGACCGAGAGGAGCTGGACCGGCTGCTGGACATCTCGACCGTCGGGCATGTCGGTCTGGTCCGGGATGGCCGTCCTCTCGTGGTGCCGACGGCCCTGGCTCGAGACCACGACCTGCTGCTCATGCACGGGTCCACTGGGGCGGGCTGGATGCGGTCGATCGCCGACGGAGCAGCCGTGGCGGTAGCCGTGACCTCGGTCGAGGGGCTGGTCGTGGCACGGTCGGCGTTCGAGTCCTCGATGCTCTACCGCAGCGCGGTGCTCTTCGGCTCGTGCACTGCCCTGAGCGGCGACGCCAAGCGCCGGGCGCTCGACATCCTCACGACGCATCTGATTCCTGGTCGACTCGCCGAGGTGCGGGAACCCTCGGCCAAGGAGCTGGCGGCGACGCTGGTCCTGGCCCTGCCGATCGAACGGTGGTCGCTGAAGATCTCCGACGGCTGGCCCGAGGATCCACCCGACGACGTCGCCGGTCCGGCCTGGGCGGGGGTCGTCCCGCTCGTGACGTCGTACGGCGTACCTGCAGCTGCTCCTGACCTGCGTCCAGACATTGCGATCCCGGAGTCGGTCCGTGCCCTGGGGTCGTAGCGGTCAGCATGACGAAACCCCGACCGGAGCCACCGAGGTGGCCCCAGCCGGGGCGTCGCTGTGATCGACGTGCCGACCGGTTCAGATCACCTGCGAACCACCTTGAGAATGGTCCTGACAGTGCTCGGCGCGACGTTGTCCGTGCCGAGGTAGTCCGCCCTGATCGAGCGCTTTCCGACGTTGAACGTCCTCGTCAGCGTGATCGTGGTTTTGCCGTTGTTCAGCGTGCCACGTCCGATCTCGAGGCCGCCGTAGACAAGGACGACCTCGCCGTCCGGCGTGACGCCCAGCGCCTTCGTCTCCGCGATGCCCTTGATCGTCTTGCCCTTGACGACCGGGTTCGGCGACATCGTGAGCGTGCTCGAGCTGATCGCCCTGGTCACCCGAGCGAGGAAGGTCATCGAGCCTGAGCCCGTGGCCTCGTCTCCCTCGTAGGCCACTGTGAGGTCGTGCGCCCCGGCCGGGAGCTTCGCTGGCAGGAACATCTTGGCGGTGCCGTCCCGGGCCAGCATGGCCGAGGCCAGTTCGGTGCCGTCCTCGGAGACCGAGACCGCACCGGTGGGGGTGACGTCGCCGTCCTGAGGTGTGACCGTGACCACGAGCCGCCGGGCCTGCCCGTACGCCGACGTCGGCGAGGACGGAGACACCGCGAGGTTCGGCTTCGACTTGCAGGTCAGCACCTTGATGTCATCGACGTACCAGCCGTCGATACCGGTGCAACCGTCCTGGCCCATGTCGAACCGGAGCCGGATCGTGTCGCCAGGCTTGGCGCCGACCATGCTCAGGTCGATCTGGGACTCGCCCCAGCTTCCGGTGACCGAGCCACCGTCGGTGCCGGTGAAGCCCGGCTGCCCGGCGAGCGGGTTGGTGTTGCCAGCCAGCGTGATCGTCGTCGGCTTGTTGTAGGTGTACGCCGCTGCCGGGATCACGGTGAAGCCGCCGCCGTTGATGCTGAGCTTGACGTTGCCGCCATCCCAACCGGTCTCGGAGGCGACGTAGTGCTGGAACGTCACCTTCGGAGCCTTCTGCTTGGCCCCCGGCAGGTCGATCGCCGGGCCGGTCATGGTGGTCACACCCGAGTGGTCATCCGTCGACTGGTCACAGTTGCCACCGTCGGCATCTTCGCCGTAGGCGGCCGTCCCGCTGCGCGAACCGGGCAACGTGCTGTCAGCCGCCCACGGGAACGTGGGTCCGCCGAACACCGACTGGCTCGCGACGGTCCACCCGCCCAGACCGCTCTCGAAGTCCTCCGACCAGACGGTGTTCTCCTTCTGGGTGGAGGCGCAGGGAGCAGGCGCGTTCTTCGCCAGCAATGGCTGGAAGTTGCACTGCGTCGGAGCCTTGCGAAGCTCGACGGCGTTCGTCATGGCTTCGACCTGAGCACAGTCCGTGGCATCGATGGTCGCGGGCTGTGTCGGCTGGTCCTCACCGGCCGGCTTCTCCGGTGCCCCGGCCGTGCTCAGACCAGGCACCTGCTGACCGACCAGGTCGTTGCAGGACGTGACCAGGGCGTCGGCGTGGTCGGCGAAGTCGGTCGTCGGTGTCTGATACTCGGTCTGCGCACGCCAGTAGATGTGCGCAGCCTTGGTCAACCCGATGCCGTCGAGCGTGAAGCCGTTGTAGGTGCCCCCGTCGACCAGGAACGCGTAGCCGTGGTTGGGCACGCCGGAGTTGCTGTGGACCCCGCCGGAGTCACCCGTGGTGCAGTTGTACTGGGCGTCGCTGACCTTCCCGGGGTGTCCGTAGCAGTTGGGGTTCCACATGTCGCGGATGGCGCCACCGAAGGCAGTCGAGTCCTCACCGATCAGCCACCGGTAGGAGTCTGCTCGGTTGCTGGCGTTCTGGTGCATGGTGACGTTCACCGTCTGGGGGAAGGCCCCCGCGATCCGGTTGCGGTCGCTGAGACGGATGCGCACCGAGGGGATCGTGATGGTCGCGTCGGTGCCGCTCATGGAGGTGGGCGTCGCCTCGACGTTGTCACCGACGATGACCGCAATGGCACCGGCATTCTGAGCGTTCTTGACCTTCACGGTGAAGGCACAGGCTCCGCGGTCGACCAGGGCGATCTTGCCGGCGACCTCGTCCGGGTTCACCAGTGCCGTGCAGGCATCGGTCTCGCTGGGTCCTACACCGTCGCGGCCGAACACGACGTCTCCGGTCACGCCGGTGGTATCGAGCTTGGGACCGAAGGCGGCTGCGCCGGCCTCGCAGACCTTCGCGATGTCGGCGGGGGAGTTGATGTCCACCACGGTGGGCAGCGGGGAATGCGTCGAGCAGAGCCCGTCCGGCCGCTTGGCCGTGATGTCGCCCTCGTCTCCGTCCATCCGGCCGTTGACCAGGTCGACGGTCTCGCCCCAGATGTCGGAGTACGACTCGTTGAGAGCGCCTGGCTGCCACTGGTAGATGAGGCCGTCGGTGTACTCGGTGTAGGCGTGGCCCCACTCGTGCGCGACGACGTCGTCGGACGTGACGCCGTTGCAGTAGTTGGTGGTGGTGCCGTTCCAGTTGGCGTTCGGGCAGCTGATCCGCGGGTCATTGTTGACCGTGCGCTGCGGGGCTCCCGCGCCGTCGTAGGAGTCGCGGCCGAAGGAGTTCCGGAAGAACCAGTAGGCCTCACCGGACGCGCGGACGATGTTCTGCTGGTCCTGGTTGAGGTTCCCCGGGAACGCGTCGCCCTCCTGCCAGACCTGCGAAGCCGGGGCGTAGGACTGCTCGTAGACGTGGCGCTCCATGGCGTTGTCAACCATCGAGTAGCGGTTGAGGAGCTTGCCGGAGCCGGCGTTCAGGAACAGCATGTCGCGGACGTTCGCGCCGTTGCTCACCTCGACGGCGTACGCCAGCTGGGTGTCGCCCGTGCGACCGAACGTCAAGCCGGTGCGGTAGACGATGAGCTTCGTCGAGACCGCCTTGATCCCCTCGGTACTACCGGCATGACCCTCGTCGTCGGTCGGCGGCGACGTCCGTACGGCCGCCATGGCCATCGTTGCCGCGCGGCTGGCCGACAGCGTCGGCGAGGTCGACAGGTCGATGCTCGGAACCGCCGTGCCGTTGACGGAGGTCAGGTGCCCGGCCCGGTCGAGGTGGGCGCGCAGCATCGCGCCGAAGACGGGGACCCCACGGTAGTTCTGGGTGTAGGTGACCGTCGTGCCGTAGCGATCGGTGTCGTGGCCGACCTGCTTGAGCTGGCTCGGGTCGGTGGCCCCGAGCAGCGGTCCGTACGTGTCGAGGAAGGCGCGGGCCTTGTCCGTGGCGCGCGCGTTGCTGCTGGGCAGCAGGTCGCCGTTGCGACCTGCTGAGACGAAGCCGACTCGCTTGGTGGCGGGCTCCCGGCTGAGGCGGACCGAACCGCGCGCTTCGTCACGGAGACGATCGGCCAGCGATCGGTCGGCTTTGGCGGCCTTCGATGCGGTGGACGGTGACTCTGCTGTCGTGGTCGCGTCGCTGACGCCCTGCACGAGCACTAGGCCCGAGCAGACCAGCAACATGCTGATGAGGTGTCTGGCTGGTTTCACTAGTGAGGCTCCTCGCCCAGAGATAGGTCCGACTCCGTGGGATGGTCGGAGGCGAACGTCGGCCGGAGCTCGCCGATCGAAGGCGCGCTAACCGGGTCAAGTGGGCACCTTAACCGCGTGTCTCTCGTCACGTCTAGTAGTCGCTTGGTACACCGAACGACAAGGTGATGTCAGGACATCGCCTGATTGAGACTGACGGACAGTGGCAGGTCACTCACCTGGCGTGTCCGAGCCGGTCCCATCTGACGTGCCCCCGTGCCGGGGCCGGAGGCGTCAGACTGAGGACGTGACGAGCAAGGACCAGGAGACCAGGGAGGTCGACGAGATCACCGCCCACCTCTACGGCGTGCCGCTCGACACGTTCACGGTGACCCGCAACGCTCGGGCCAAGGAGCTCAAGGCGGCTGGTGACGCTGAAGCCGCCCGTCGCGTCCAGGCCCTCAAGAAGCCGACGGTCGCGGCCTGGCTGGTCAACCAGCTGGTCCGGGCCGAGCCCGACCAGGTCGCGCTGCTGCTCGACCTGGGTCGCGAGATGCGGGCTGGCATGTCCGGTCTCAGCGCCGACGAGCTGCGCACCCTGACGAAGCGGCGCTATCAGCTGGTGTCGATCCTGGTGAACACCGCCATTGGTCTGGCCGGTGAACGCCGTCCCGGCGGCGACGTGGCAGCAGACATCCAGGCCACCTTGGAGGCGACGCTGTCGGACCCGGACAGTGCCGAGGCGGTGCAGCGCGGCTGTCTCAGCCAACCTCTGCGCGTGTCCGGTTTCGGTTTCGGGTTCGCCGAGGGCACCACGGCTGCACCCGAGGACGACGAGCCCGGACCCGATGCCGACGTGGTCGACATCGCCGCTCACCGCGAACGGCGAGCGAAGGCTCTCGAGGCTGCCCGCGCGCGGGTGGAGCAGGCGCAGCAGGCGGCCGACGACGCCGACGCGCACCAGGCCGAGCTCGAGGTCGCGCTGGACGAGGCCGAGAGCGCCGAGCGGGAAGTGGCCGCGGAGGTACGCCGTCTCGAGATCGCACTCGAGCGCGCCAGCAACGCGCTGGCCAAGCGGGCTCAGGCAGCGGCCGAGGCGCGGGAGAGCCTGGAGGAGGCAGAGGAGGCGGCTGAGGACGCGCACGAAGAGCTGACTGATGCCAAGGACGCCGAGCGTCGGCTCGACCGGTGAAGCCAGCAACGCCGCAGGCACACCGTTGGTCAGCCTCGCCGGCAGGTATCAGACCGGAACTGCCCCCCTCCTCAGAGCACAGAACGGAAGGGGATTGTCATGTTGCCAGCCAAGCTTGGTCCATTGCTCGTCGGAAACCGCAAAGCCGACCCGCACGCGTCGCGCCGCACCAAGGCTCGTCGTCGCAAGGCGGAGTCACGCCACGACCTGCCCAAGCAGCGCCAGCCGGAATAACAGCCGCGCCGGCGGTCAGCTCCGTTGATCCCCACCGGTCTCGGGATCCGGTGGTGTCTCGGCACCTGACCGCTCGTCGCGCTCGGCCCACTCCAGCAGCGGTTCGATCGCGAAGACCGCGTCGTCGATGCCGTCGTGCAGGTCACCGAGCTCGGCGTACCGCTGCGGCATGGTCGCGATCGTGAAGTCCTGGGGTGTGACGTCGTCGATCTCGTCCCAGCGAATCGGTGCGGAGACGCGCGCATCCGGGACGCCGCGCACCGAGTACGCGGACGCGATCGTGTGGTCGCGGGCGTTCTGGTTGTAGTCCACGAAGAGCGCAGCGGGGTCGCGATCCTTGCGCCACCAGGTCGTGGTCACGTCCTCGGGCATCCGGCGTTCGACTTCACGGGCGAACGCCAGGGCGGCTCGACGTACGTCGGAGAAACCGTGGGACGGTTCGATGCGCACGTACACGTGCATGCCGCGCCCACCGGTCGTCTTGGGCCAGCCCGTCGCGCCGAGCTCGTCGAGGACCTCATGTGACGTATGAGCCACCCGCTGCACGGTCGCGAAGTCGCACAGGGGCATGGGATCGAGGTCGATCCGCCACTCGTCCGGCTTCTCCGTGTCGGCGCGGCGGGAGTTCCAGGGGTGGAACTCCACCGTCGACATCTGCACCGCCCAGATCACCTGGGCCAATTCGGTCACGCAGAGCTCGTCGGCGTTGCGGTTGTACCTGGGGAAGTGCACCCGCACGGTCTCCAACCAGGGAGGAGCGCCGGCGGGGACACGCTTCTGGTGCACCTTGTCGCCGCTGAGGCCGGTCGGGAACCGGTGCAGCATGCAGGGCCGCTCGCGCAGGGCGTTGACGATGCCGTCTCCGACAGCGAGGTAGTACTCGACCAGATCGAGCTTGGTGGCACCGGTCTCCGGGAAGTACACCCGGTCGGGATTGCTGATCCGGACGGCGTGCGGTCCGACCTCGATCTCGACCGCATTGGACCCTTTCGCCATGTCGCCCAACCTAGTCGCAGCCGGCGCCGGGGCCTGCTCCTAGCCTTCGGTGCCTCCGATCACAGGATGATCATCTCGGTGACCACGACCTCTCTTCGCATCTACGCTGTGGACGTGGCCATCGCGGGCGTGCCGTCGCAGGAGCAGGAGGCCTACCTGCGCGCTCTGGCGACGGCTCTCGCGGACGACCTCAGCGTCGACGACGTGGCGCGCACGGCACTGACCAGCGCCGCTACCTTGCCCGGCGTCATCCGGGTCGGTCTCGCGCTGCGGCAGGGTGCGGGGCGCGAGCTCAGCTTCGTCTCCACCGACCAGGACGCGCTCTCCGCGACCAAGGTGAAGTGGTGCACGATCGACGGGTTCGCCGACGTTCCTCTGTGCGCGCGCCATCCGGCAGCAGACGCCGGTCTGCATGCCCACGTTGGACGACCTCGCTGGACACTTTCCCGAGATGGTCGAGCGGCAACGGTTGCTCGGCACCCGCAGCCTGGCCGCGCTTCCACTGCTGGACGAGCGCGAGTGCTTCGGGGGACTGATGCTGGCCTTCGGCGAAGAGCGCGACTTCGACGAGGACCAGAGCTTCTTCGTCGCTGTTGCCACGTTGCTCGCTCAGGCGACGCGGACGGGGGCTGGCCTACCAGGTCCAGTACTCCACCTCCGAGCAGCTCCAGCGCAGCCTGCTGCCGCGCTCCCTGCCACAGCTCGACGGCCTCGCTCTGGGCGCGTACTACCGTCCAGGTGGCGTCAACGTCGACGTCGGCGGCGACTGGTACGACGTCTTGGACCTCGAGGACGGCTCGGTGCTCGTCACCTTGGGGGACGTGATGGGCAAGGGCATCTCCGCGGCCGTCGTGATGAGCGAGGTGCGCGCCGCGCTGCGTGCCTACTCGCTGCTGGACCCGTCACCCGAAGTCGTCCTGGCCCGTCTCGATCACCTGGTCACGAGGCTGGCTGCTCCGGAGCAGATCGTCACGCTTGCGTACGGCCTCTTCTCCCCTGATCGCCTTACTGTCACGCTCGCCCTGGCCGGGCATCCTCCGCCGCTGCTGGTCCCTGCCGTCGGGGAACCGGACCTGCTGGACCTCGGTGCCGCGGTGGGACCGGCGCTGGGTTTGGGTGCGGGTCCGTGGGGCGCCCACCGGCTCGAGATGACGCCGGGCAGCACCTTGCTCCTCTACAGCGACGGCCTGGTCGAGACCCGAGAGCTGGATCTGCTCAGCGGCATCGAGAAGCTGCGCGGCCACATCGCCGCCCTGCCTGCGCGCCGGAGGAATCCACGCGAGATGACGGCTCGGCTGGGACAGCTCCACCATGACAAGACGGCCGAGGACGACGTCACCGTGCTGGCCGCCACGGTGACACCGGCCCAGCGGGGACTGAGCTCCTCGATCGACCTCCCCGCCGACGCCACTGCGTCCCGGCAGGCCCGCCGCTTCGTCCGGACGACCCTGACGACTGCGGGCATCGCTCCCGATCTGATCGACCGGGCCGAGCTGTGCGTGTCCGAGCTGGTGACCAACTGCGTCATGCACTCCGGTTCGGCCTCCGACGTGAGCGTACGGCTGGACGACGAATGTCTGCTGGTCCTGGTCCGTGACCAGGGTGGGCGGGGGCCCGTGCAGCTCGATGCCGCGTACCAGCCGATGAGCGTCTCCGGACGCGGGCTGATGCTGGTCGACGCGCTGTCCACCGCGTGGAGTGCCGAGCATGCCGCGGACGGCACGACGGTGTGGTTCGAGCTGGAGCTGCAACCTGCGGGAACCAGGTCGGACGGCGGCTGGGCCGTCGCCGGATAGCCGCGGGCTACTCGATTCGGGGTTTGAAGCGCTGGTGCCGGCTTGCCGGTCTGGTGCAGGCAGAAAGAACCGGGGATGTTGGCTACCGCACGCAACGTGGCAGTACCGGACACCCGAATCTCGTCCCTCAGTACCCATCGACGGCTGGGCGTGGATCGCGAGGCGCCGCAGAGGTGTTCAAATCTCGGGTCAACTGAAACGATGCTTGTGGTGAGTTGGCGCTCCCTTCCGTGAAAGGAGAGCAATGATGTCCAGACAAGAGGCACCGAAGGTGCTCCTGCGAGGGCCTAATGATGGCGACCGCATCATCCTGCCGATGGGTGGCCTTCAGGCGCGAATTATTCGCAAGGCATCTCGCACCGAGACCGGTGGGCATTGGGCTCTCGGAGAGGCGTGGCAAGACCCCGACTTCGACAACCCGCCGCACACACACGACGAAGCAGAAGCGTTCTACGTCCTTGAAGGCACGTACACGTTCTACACCGATGTTGATCCCGCAGAGGGAATCGGGCCCGGCACTTTCGTCTTCATTCCGCCAGGCGCGGTGCATGGGTTCCGCACCGGGCCCGAGGGCGGCAGACTCCTCTGCCTCTGGCCGTCGACGGTCGAGGCCGCGTTCTTCGGCGGGGCACCGCGCACTGCGGACTGACATCCCGCTCATCGGCTACTTGTTTCATTGACGCCATGACCGGTCTCCGGCGGGCTCTTTCACCATCGACCGACCGTGCAGCGCCCGCGCCGCGCGAACCACCCGGTCGGCCTCGGGGCGCGACAGGCGGTGGGTCGCGGCCAGGTAGGCCAGGGGCACCCCTGGCCAGGTAGGCCAGGGGCACCCCGACACGTCCACCAGGGCAGCCAGCTCCTCCGAAACCTCGGTCAGCACGCGATCCAGCACGTCGCTGGTGCCGGTCGTCGGAGGCTGCTGGGTGATGCTCATGCACGCCAACCTAGGCGCGACCACCGACACTTTCGATGCCCCAGAACCCCTGGTGCACAACAGATCTCAAGCAATCTTCGACACGTGAAAGCGCAGGCGTGAACGTAGTCGGTGGTCCCCTCGCATCCGGACCTACGGCCCTAGCCACCGCGACCGTCCCGACGCAGCCTGTCGGTATGACAACCCAGATTCCGGCGCCTCCTGAGCTGGCGCCCGCGCCACGCGCAGGTCGCTGGATCGGCGCTGTCCTGGTCGGCGTGGCGACGGTAGTGGCCGGGTTTGTATTGGCGGCGCTGGTCTTCCAAGGTCACAGCGGGGACCTGAGGCCTGCTCGGGCTGACGTGCAGCTGGCCTCGGTGGAGAGCGCCTGTCGCGCCTGGACGGGATCACCCGGCGTCGATGCCCCCGATGAAGCGTGGTGTCGCTCGATGGTCACGTGGATGGGCGGGCGCCACAACGCCGGGATGATGCCGTGGCGTGGCTGGTCAACACCCAACGGCATCCGTGCTGAGTGTCTCGAGTGGCAGGCTGAGCCGACTATCGAGCAACTCGGTCGAAGCGCCCGATGGTGTGACGAGATGGCCGGATGGATGCGCAACCACCGGGTGAGCACGGATGGCGGCTGGATGATGCCGGACCGATGAGGTCGAACGGCGTACGGCCGTGACCTGAATCCGCGCCGAGTCCACAACGCGCCGCCGTGCCTACGTCGCCGAAGCGACGGCTAGGGTCACGTCATGGACATCACGATTCGCCACAACCCTGGTTTTGCCGTCGCCCGGTGCATGCTCGCGCCGGGTGAGACGGTCCGCGCCGAGTCGGGGGCCATGATGGCCACCTCGGCAGGGGTCTCCATCGAGGCCAAGGCCTCTGGCGGGCTGATGAAGTCGCTGAAGCGCAGCGTGCTCGGCGGTGAGTCGTTCTTCATCACGACGTACACCGCTCCGGCGAACGGCGGCTGGGTCGACTTCGCGGCGCGGCTGCCTGGCGACGCGATCGGGCTGCCGGTCTCAGAAGGGCTCAACATCACGCGCGGGAGCTACCTGTGTTCCGACGGGTCTGTCGACATCGACACCTCGTGGGGAGGCTTCAAGAACCTCGCGGGCGGTGAGGGCGGCTTCCTCGTGCGGGCGTCGGGGCAGGGCCAGGTGGTCCTCGCGGCGTACGGCGCGATCGACGCCGCCGAGCTCGGGCCGAACGAGGCGATCGTCGTCGACTCGGGTCACATGGTCGCCTGGGACAACAGCGTGCAGACCCAGCTACGGCGGGCCGCGGCCGGCGGGCTCATCCAGTCGGCGAAGAGTGGGGAGGGCTTCGTGTTCGACATCCAGGGCCCTGGCCGGATCTGGACGCAGTCGCGCAACCCCAGCGAGTTCGTGGCCTGGATGACCGACGTCCTGCCGTTCTCCCGCGACTGACCTCGGCCGTCACCCGCCCGACTGCGGCAGGTCGGGTCCGGCGTCGACGGCGCCTCGGATGCAAGACTGAGCCTCCGACCGCGCCCTGCCCCGGGGCAGGGGACGTGGATCCGCCCGAAGCGACACGAGGTACCTGTGCTCCTGCTGGCCTTCGCCTGTGTCCTGCTGCTCGCTGTGCTGGTCTCCAGCCTGGCGAACCGGACGGTGCTCTCCACGGCGGTGATCTTTCTGGTCGCCGGCTTCGTGCTCGGCGACGGCATGACCGGCGTGCTCACGCTGACCCCCGACGACGAGCTGGTCGGCGCACTGGCAGAGCTCGCGCTCTTCTCGGTGCTCTTCACCGACGGGATGCGGGTCGGACTGGCGGACCTGACCTCTGCCTGGAGACTCCCCGGTCGGGCTCTGGCACTCGGGCTTCCACTGACCCTGTTGCTGACGTCGGTGGTCGCTCACTACGTGGTCGGTCTCGACTGGTCGTTGTCGTTCCTGCTCGGCGCGGTGCTGGCCCCGACCGATCCGGTGTTCGCGGCTGCGCTCGTCGGCAACACCCGCGTCCCGTATCGCCTGCGCCACCTGCTCAATGTCGAGTCTGGGGTCAACGACGGGCTGGCGCTGCCGTTCGTGATCGTGCTGCTCGCGGTGGCCGCGGGGTCCGAGGACCTGCACGCGGCCGAGCTGGGCAGCGAGCTCGCGGTCGGGGTCCTGATCGGCGTGGCGGTGCCGTATCTCGCGATCCGTCTGGAGGGTCTGCGGGTGTTCTCGGCGTCCACCGCGTACGAGCCGCTGAACGCCGTGGCGATCGGACTGCTCGTCCTCGCCATCGCCAAGGAGACGCACGGCAACCTCTTCCTCGCCGCGTTCGCCGCGGGGATCACCGTCGCCACCTGTGGCAACCAGCAACGCAAGGCCTTCGAGGAGTTCGGGGAGCTGATCGCGGAGCTCTTCAAGCTGGCTGCCTTGCTCGTCTTCGGTGCGCTGATCTCACCGAACCTGCTCGGCGACATCTCGCTCGGCGGCTGGGTGTTCGCGGTGCTGGCCCTCTTCGCGGCGCGTCCTGCTGCGTTGGCGGTCTCGTTCCTCGGCTCCCGGCTGACCCTGCGGGAACAGCTGGCCGCGTCCTGGTTCGGCCCCAAGGGTTTTGCCTCTGTGGTGTACGGGTTGATCGTGCTCAACGCCGGCATCCCCGGCGGCACCGACGTCTTCAACCTGGTCGCCGTCACGGTCGCGCTGTCGATCCTGCTCCACTCCTCGAGCGACATCGTGGTCGCGCGGTGGTTCGACGAGGAGTCCGAGACCCCGCACTGGCACGGGAAGGAGGAAGACCCGGCGGGCGTCGAGCCAGGCTGACAGAGTGACGCGACCGGGCCGGCAGAGCGGCCCGAACCGAAGCCGTCAGGATCCTTCAACGATCTCTGTCGCGGGCATCTTGGGCTTCCGTGGCAGCCTCGTGAGTACGCCTTGGCTGCGCGACATTCGTGGCAGGATGAGTCGCGAGATGAGAAGCCCAACATGATGCCGGTAGCGCCCTGCGATGCGTGTGGGGCCGACAACGACGTGAGCCAGCGTCACTGTGGGTCGTGCGGTGTCGGTCTGCCCAAGGTGTGCTTGACGTGCGCGGCACAGGTGAGTCCGTCTCAGCGGTTCTGTGGTGAATGTGGAACTGCCGTAGCGTCCGATGCCGCGGTTGAGCGGCCCGCGCCAGCCGGCCAACGGGCAGATGAGCAGCTCCGTTGGGTCTCGGTCCTGTTCATCGACCTGGTGGACTCGACGGCGCTCGCCGAGGACCGCGATCCCGCAGACCTGCGTCAGCTGTTGGCCGACTACTTCGCAGCGGCAAAGACTGTCGTGACTCGCTATGGCGGTCGGGTCGAGAAGTTCATCGGTGACGCGGTGGTTGCGGTGTGGGGAACCCAGACAGCCAGGGTGGACGACGCTCAGCGTGCCGTCCGGGCAGGGCTGGAGGTCGTCGCCTCAGTCGCGGAGTACGGCGAAGGCCACGGGGTGTCCGGGCTGGCGGCCAGAGCGGGCGTGGTGACGGGTCAGGTTGCGACGTGGGGCGACGACGAGGGCCTGGTCGCTGGCGACCGGGTCAATACTGCAGCGCGGGTGCAGGGCCTCTCTGAGCCGGGGCAGGTGCTGGTCGACGACGTGACGCGTCGAGTCAGCGAGGCGATGATCGGCTACACCCGCGTCGGCGAGCGGATGGTCAAGGGAAAGTCCGCGCCGATTCTCGTATGGTGCGCCGACAGCGTGCTCGCCGACACCGACAGGCAGCAGTTCGGCGGATCTCAGGTAGGGCTGGTGGGCCGCGTCCGTGAGCTCGGGGTCGTCAAGGAGCTCTTCCACGCCGTCTGCGAAGGAGGCCGCGCCAGGCTCATGTCGATCATTGGTGAGGCCGGTGTCGGCAAGTCGCGAGTGGGATCGCAGTTCAGCTCGTACCTGGACGGTTCCGACGTGCACGTCTGGTGGCACGAGGGGCGCTGTCCTCCCTATGGGGAAGGGGTGGCCCTGTGGGCTCTCCGACAGCTCGTCCAGTCGCGCCTCGGCCTCTTCGACGACGCGTCCAACGATGTTGTGCTCAAGGCAATCGACGACGAGTTGCCGCGATGGCTCACCGATGAGCAGGAACGCGGCTTCGTCACTCCTGCGCTGGCTGCGCTCTTCGGGGTGCCCGCCGCGCGGGAACCAACCCGGCAGGAGCTGTTCGCGGGGTGGCGGCTCTTCCTGGAGCGACTGGCGGCGATCCAACCGGTTGTTTGGCTGATCGATGACCTGCACTGGGCCGACGCCGGCCTCCTCGACTTCGTCGAGTACCTGATGGAATGGTCAGCTGACCGGCCGATCTTCGTTCTCACCCTCGCGCGTCCTGCCATCTTCGAGCGTCGGCCAGGCTGGGCATCCGAACAGCGCAACGCCACCACGCTGCACCTGGAGCCGTTGCCAGACTCCGCGATGGTCCGCTTGTTGCAAGCGCTTCATGCCGATCTTCCCGACTCGGTGGTGCAGCGGATCACGGAGCGAGCAGCGGGACTGCCGCTCTACGCCGTGGAGATCGTCCGGTCGCTCCAGGACCAGGGTGTCCTGACCGCCGGTTCGGCAGCCCCAGACGGCAGCATCGTGGAGCTCGACGTGCCCTCGACGCTTACCGCGTTGTTGGTGGAACGGCTGGATGCTCTGCCGGCCCCGGAGCGCGCGCTCGTACAAGGGTTGGCCGTTCTCGGTGCCAGCTTCCCGCGCCGCGCTGTCGACGCAGTGGTCCGCACCGAGGAGGGAATGGTCGATCTCGTGCTCCAGTCCCTCGTCGACAGACAAGTCCTGGTGGTGCGACGTGACCCCCTCTCGCCAGAGAACGGCCACTACACCTTCGTGCAGTCACTTCTTCGCGAAGTGGCCTACCAGTCGATGCCACGGCGTGTACGCAAGGAGCGCCATCTCCAGGTGGCGCGGCAGCTAGCAGCGCAATTTGCCAACGATGGCGAGGAAGTCGCCGAAGTCATCGCCGCGCACCTTGGGAGCGCACACCTTGCGGCACCTCCTGACGAGGACGCCGACGAGATCCGCCTCAGAGCCATCGAGGCGTACGAGCGCGCTGGTCGCCGGGCCGCTGCTCTTGGTGCTCCGGCTACCGCGCAGGCCAGCTACGTTGCGGCGCTCGACCTGGCGCCCGCGGCGCCGGACCGCTTGCGCCTTCTCGTCGCTGCAGGTGAGGTGGCGTTGCTCGTTGGTGACTTCGAAGCGGCGTTGCCGCTGCTGGAGGACGCCGCAAGAGACGCGGAGGGTAAGGACGACGCGATCAGATGCACCGCCGTGGGCCTGCTCGGCGAGACCCTCGCGCAGCTGGGCAATCTCGACGAGGGCATCGCCCGCATCGAGGCTGCGATCACTGCCCTGACAGGGACAGGGCGGGGTGAGGACATCGCCGTTCTTCACTCATACCTCGCCGATCTGCAGTACTTCACCGGTGACCACGACAAGTCACTCGCCAACTCCGAACAGGCCCTCGCGTTGGCGGAAGCGCACGGGAGACCGCATCCGCTGAGCCGAGCGCTGGCAGCGAAGGCCTACGTCTTGTTTGCGCGAGGTCGAGCCATGGAGGCGGCTGCACTGCTTTCTCTGTCTGCCGACATCACGCGGCAACATCAGCCGTCAGCGGAGCCCATTCCCTTGGGGAACCTGAGCGAGTTCCTCCTCGAGCGTGATCTCCCTGACGCGCGAGAGAAGACGGTCGCCGCGCACGAACTCAGCCGTCGGTACGGAGATCGGTACGGCGAGACCTATTGTCTGGGCAGGTTGGCGTTCGCAGACCTGTTGGTCGGAGACTGGGATCAGGCGCAGCTGCATGGCCGCAAGGCGGTGGAGACCTCTCCGAACCTCCTCGCCGCCATCTCGGCGAGATTGGCACTCGCCACACTTGCCGCCATGCGCGGAGACATCGAGGGCGTCAACGAGCACGTGGAAGCCGTCGACGGCGTGACCGATCCGGAGCGATCAGCAGACGTATGCAGCGGTGCAGGCCATCCAAGCGATGCACGCCTGGGCCGCCGGCGACTTCGTGAGGGCGCACGAATACGCGGCCACAGCCGCGGAGGGGGCGCGTCAGCTCGGCGGGCACAGCCAGGCGGTGAACCGGCTGACCTGGCCACTCGCCGTCGAGGCGGCGATCTTGATCGGCCGGGTGGAGGTGGCCGAAGGGCTGATCGCTCTCGTGACCGACGCGCCGCGCGGCCTCGTGCCGCCGTACCTTCACGCCGAAGCCTCGCGCCTGGGTGGGCGGGTGGCAGCTGCACGCGGGGACGCGAGCCAGGCCGAAGCCATGCTCGTCCAGGCGGTCGACGACTTCAGCGGTTTGCGGTATCCGTACTGGGAGGCCCTCGCCCAACGCGACTTGGGCGGGTGCTTGGCGAATGGCACACCGTCCTCGCGAGGCACGCACACGACTCGAGCAGGCCCTGGTGACGTTCACCAGGCTGGAGGCCTGGCCGGCGAACGACCGCGACACGGGAACTGTTGGACGGCTGCAGCGACTGAGCCCAGGCAAGCCGGTGCCGGGTCCGACCGACATCATCGGCCCTGCTGCCCACGACTGGTCTGCACCAACCGGGGGAAACCGGAAGCAATTTCTCGAACGGACGACTTGGTTTCAGACCGGGAGCTCCACGTGGCTGAGCTCGGGCTGCTGGTACTGGCCGAAGCCCGTGCACGCCCCGAAGTTGTCGGCCCAGAGCCGCAACGTGTACGTGCCTGCGGGCGCTGCGAAGGGAGCGCCGGCATTGGTCAGCATCATCCCCGCGACCGACAGGGACGGGTTCCCGGTGGTGGCGTCAACCGTGACGCGACCGGTCTGGGCCACCACGGTGTTTCCTGCGTCGAGAAGCTGCACACGGAGGGTGGGACGTTCAGGTCCGGGGTTGCTCCGTCCGTAGGTCGACACCGCAGCGGCGAAAATCTGCGTCGGCTGCGCCAGATCGATCTGGTACGACACCAGCTCGCCGCTACCGCAGCCGTTGATGTTGACGAAGCTTCCGCGCAGGCCGTTACCGGCGGCCTTGTAGGCACTGGGCGGTTTGCCGCCGAGCTGGGCTGCGTTCGGAGCGGTGGCGATGATGTTGTTGGGCAACCGTCCTGATGTGTTCGTGGCGACGAGCTTGCCGGCGCGCTGGGTGAGTGCGGCGTTGGCGGCGACGGCGTGCTTGCCGTCGACCTTGTCCGCGTTCACCGCGTCGAACGCGGCTTGGGCGACGGTGGGACCCCCCGCGAACATCGTGCAAACCACGGCGGCGGTGATGGCCACCGGCAGGTGGCGGCGGATGAATTGGCTCATGGACAGACTCCTTCCGGGGAGCATCTACGTCTGCTTGTCCGGAGGGTCCTCCCCGTGTCCAGATACCTTTCGGCGGAAAAAAGGCGCACCGCCGCAACGGCGGCATGTCGGTATGGGCAGATGGCTGGATAATCGCCCGCGATGGACTTCTGGGTCAGCCTCACCATGAGATCCACTACCGGGAGCGGACGGCTCCCCGCACATGTCCGCGACACATGGGGTTGCGGCCGCGAGGCCGGCGGCCGACCTCGACGCGCAGATGCAGTACGCGAGGAGGTCCGCTCCCTCGCCACGAAGTCTGCCTGAGGTGGGCCCCGTGGGACTCGAACCCACAACCCGCGGATTAAAAGTCCGCTGCTCTGCCAATTGAGCTAGAGGCCCGTGACGTCGGGACTGTGTGGAAGAACCCTCAGGACTGTGCCGGTGTGGTTCGAGGGCCCCGTCGCCGCCTGGTCAAGTATGGGGCAGCCGCCGCGCGGTGGACCGGTGGGTGGTTCGTCAGCCTTCCTGGTCGAAGATGCGCAGCAAGCTCCGGCGGTCCTTTGGCTGGCCAGTGCCGGTCGCGGAGCTGATCGAGACCACCGAGAACTGGGTCAATGGGTCAAGAGCAGCATCAGAGGTCGGGACCGAACGTCCGCGGATCGCGAGGTCGCAGGGGTCAGTGCACGCCGAAGCAGAAGGGGTGGCCGGCCGGACTGGCGTAGACGGCGAACATTTCCTCTCCGTCGGGGTTGTCGGCCGGTTTCCTCGCGGCCTGAAGCTCACGTCCGCCGAGCTCGACCGCCACGTGGGCGGCCGCGTCCAAGTCGTCCACGTGCAGATCGAGGTGTACCTGCTGCTGCTGGGGACCGGTCGGCCAATCCGGTGTCACATGGTTCGGGGCATGTTGCACGCCCATGACCCAGTTTCCATCGACGACGATGCTGTGCCAATCGTCGTCGCGGTGCACCGTGCCGCCCAGCAGGCCAGACCAGAACCTGCTCTCGGCCTCGATGTCGCTGGCGTCGAACACGATGACCTGCCTGATGATCTTCACGTGAGACTCCTGCCCCTCCGAACCACAACGACGTGATCGTAGATCGCCGACCACCGCTGTCCTGTGACCCGCGTACGACGCTCAGGTTGTCGTGCGTGGCCAGCTCGCCTCGACGAGCCGGGTGGCTTCCGGCAGCGACAGTCCGCTCCGCCGGGCTGCATCGGTGAAGCTTGCCGCGGCCCTGCGTGCCGCACCGACCGCCGTGTTGTTCGGATCGTCGAGCACGGCGCTGGACACGAACGTTCCGCGGCGACCTTGGGTGGTGATGACTCCGTCCGCCTCGAGCTCGCGGTACGCGCGGGCAACCGTGTTCGGTGCCAGACCCAGGTCGGTCGCCAACTGCCGCACGGTGGGGAGCTTCTGGCCGGCGGCGAGCTCGCCGGTCACGGTCATCGCCGCGATCTGCGTGCGCAACTGCTCGTACGGCGGGACGCGGCTGTCGGGGTCGATTCTCAGCAGGTTCATGTGACGGTCCCCTGCGCGGCGGTGAGCCGGTGAGCGACCGGAGCCATCCCGCGCCGGTCGCGAAGCTCGCGGGCGATGAAGATCACCGGCAGCACGACAGCGGTGTACAAGATGATGAGGGACCAGGACCGATCCGGCATCCACCACATGATCGTTGCAGAGAAGCCAGCTGCAGCGGCGGTGGCGAAATACAGATCCCGCAGCGACCACGCCAGCACGACGTCGCCGACGACGAGGTCCTCGGGACTTCCCGCCTGCTGCGGAGCGGCTGCGAGCCGCAGCTGGAGCACCAGCGCTGTTGTCGCCACGAAGGCCAGCGTGCCTGCGGCGAACACAAGCGTCCCTGCCGCGGGGTTGCTCCAGGTCACGTCCAGAAGCTCACTCAGGGCCGCGACTCCCGCGATGCAGCCGCTCCATCCCAGTACGGCCAAACCAACCTCGGTGGCGATCACTCGCCAAGGCAGGTAGTCGGAGAGCCCGTGCGGTTGGAGCGCCGAAACTCGTATACGGTCCCCTGAGTTACCCCGTAGCGCTTTGAGCGCGCCCGTTGCTTGCCCGATCGTGGTCCCCAGAATGACGGCCATGACGATGGCCGCGCCGGTGAAGTCACCCGCATTCACGATCAGGACCACCGGCCCCACCAGCGCGACCGCTAGCCCGCTGCCGACTGCGCCCCACTTCTGGCGCCGCTGGCCGAAGCGGGACAGCCGTTGCCACAGCGTCCCGGTGGCGGTCAGCTCTGCACGATCCAGGATCTCGCTGAGCTCCTTTTCCCGCTGGCTCTCTGCCCAGCCGCTGCGCCAGGACACCCAGTAGGTCCAGTAGCTCATGGCAGCGCCCGCGCAGAGCGCGGCCGGCACCACGACAAAGATCCGCCCGTCCATCCCGAACTCCCCTCTGTACTGATCTTTGTAGCATACGTCCTGAGACACGACAAGGGCGTGCCAAGACCCCCACGCACCGGTCACGCGCCGCTGATCGTGCGCCGTCAGTCCGCCACGGTGTCCCCATGGCGATGGGCGACCTTCCACCCGCCTTCCTCGCGGCGATACACCTGGGTGGCTCGCAAGGTGTACGTGCGCGGCTGACCGTCGACGGAGGCGGAGGTGTGCTCGAGCCCGGCGGTATAGGCCATGTCGCCGATCACGTCGTACGACTGCAGTTCGAAGGCGTACGACGTGCAGTCGGAGAAGCTCCTTCCGAGGGCAGTGAAGAGCTCGTCCACCTCGCCCTGCCCTTGGGCGTTGCGCCACGCCCCCAAGACGCTCACGGGCTCGTTGCGCGACCAGAGCGCGCGGCGGGGCGCCTCGTCCCCGTTGTGGAGGGCGAGTTCGGCTTCGTACAGCGCGGTCCTGACCCAGGTCAGGAAATCGTCACGGTCGGTCATGGCCGTCAGCATGCTCCCGGCGTTCCGCTTTGACCAGACGTGAGAGAAGAGGCCAATCAGCGCTGGACGATGGCATCCCGATCGGCACCGGATCGGGCCAGGGCGTAGGGCGGCTCTGTGGCGCGCCCTTGAAAAGCCAGGATCTTGGGGTTGACCACGTGGCCGTCACGGATCTCGATCGCTCGGCTCAAAGTCTCGTTGGCATCCCACCCGGTCGGGCCTTCGAGCACCGGTCGCAGGAACGGGATCAACGCGTTGCTGTTCTCCCAGGTCGCCGAGCTCCACAGGTACGACGGGCTGTGGTCCACCCCGTAGTAGAGGATGTTGTCACCCACCACGAAGGTCGGATCCTCGAAGGTCGTCGGGCGAGCCCAGCTGAAGCCCATGCCCAGGTCGCAGGACACGTCGACGATGATGCTGCCCGGTCGGAAGGCCGCCAGGTCCTCAGTGTGGAGGTAGACGAGCGGCTTCGCGGTGTCCTGCAAGGTGCAGTTGACGACGATGTCGTTCTCGGCCAGGTACGCGGGCAATGGCTCGCGACCCCGCTCGGTGATCACGTGGCTCCCGTGTGCGCCGCCAGGCTCGTGATCGAACTGCCGGATCCGCACCGAGTGGATCGGAGAGCCCACGGCTGCCACCTCTCGGTGGGTCAACACCGCGACCTTGTGCACCCCGTGCGCGTTGAGAGCGGTCACGGCGCCTCTCGCAGTCGCGCCGAACCCGATCACCACCGCGCTCAGGGGTCGACCGTAGTCGCCCGTCAGCCCCGCGATCTCGAGTGCGTGCAGCACTGAGGAATACCCGGCGAGCTCGTTGTTCTTGTGGAACACGTGGAGGCCGACCGCGCCGTCCTGGGTCCAGTGGTTCATGGACTCGAAGGCGATCACGGTCAGTCGTCGGTCGATGGAGAGCTGGGTGAGCTCGGCGTCCTGGACGCAGTGCGGCCAGCCCCACAGCACCTGTCCGGGACTCAGAGCAGCGACGTCCGAGTGCTGCGGCTTGGGGAGCAGGACGACGTCGGAGTCCGCCAGCATCTCGGCGCGGGACGCGAACCCGGCGACGTGTTCGCCGAGGGACGCGTCGGCGACGCCGAACCGCGCGCCATAGCCGTGTTCGAGGGTGATGCAAGCCCGGAGGTCGTCGTCCAGATGTGGGATGTGCTCCGGATGGAGCGGCAGCCGGCGCTCATTCTCCTTGGCCGACGAGCCGATCACACCGAGCCGCAGGAGCGTCATGCGTTCGGCGGGTGGACGGAGAGGGTGGACAGGCGCCGCCGGCGCAACGTAGCGATCATGGGCGGATCTTTCTGAGAGGAAGCCCGAACGGCTCCGTGTCCCGACCCTACGCCCTCAGGTGGCGGCAGCCGGTCGGGCGCGATAGCCGATACCGGTCAGCGCGCGGCGTACCCGGAGGCCACCTGCTCGATCAGGTCGGCTGCCCGGCGTACCCCGTCGCGGCTCTGGATCACGGCCGACTCGTCGCGGAGGCGGTCGCGCAGCGCAGTGTCGCCGAGCAGCCTCGTCAGAGCCGTCATCATCTCGTTGTCACCGAAGTGGTAGGTGTCCAGCCGGAGGCCGTGGCCGGTCTCGTGGACCCGTTGAGCGTTGTCGTACTGGTCCCAGAACAACGGCAGCACGATCATCGGCTTGCCGAAGTGCAGCGCTTCGGTCGTGGTGTTGTTGCCGCCGTGTGTGATGACGAGGTCGACCATCGGGAGGATCGTCGTCTGCGGCAGGAACTCCTGACCCCACATGTTGTCGGCCAGCTCGTACTCCCCGTGCTGCGGACCGGTCGACACGATGTAGCGGTTCGCGGTGCGGCCGAGCACGTCGACGAGTCGTCGCATCAGGTCGACGTCAGCACTGCCGAGCGACCCCAACGACAGATAGATCAGGGCCGACCCGGCCGGCCGGTCGCGCAAGGGGGTCGGCAGCTCGAAGGACTGGTCCGTCGTACGCACGCTGGAGTCCAGCCGGTGCCAGGTGTCGTCGAGCGGTCGCGCGGAGGTGTAGTCCATGACCTCGGGATAGACGTAGAGGTTGAGGTCGGGCGAGACGTGCACGAAGTCGAGTGCATCCAGCGGGGGAGCGCCTTGTTCCTGCACCCACGTGTTGTAGGCCTCCCACATGGCCCGGTGCGTCCGGTCGTACTCGGCCCGGAAGGACGCCCACTCGGTCGGATCGGCTGCGGGAAGACCGGAGAAGGTCGGGGGGACCTCGGGTCCCTTCATCTCCAGCGGGTTGCACGACATGATCCGCACGAAGGGTGCGCCCGTCGTCATCAGGGCTGGGAAGCTGACGACGTTGTCGAGCACCACGGCATCGGGTCGTTCGTCGGCCAGGAGCCGTTCGAGCTGCGGCTGGCAGTACATCGCCCCGTCGATCAGGGCCTGGTAGGTCGGCTGCACGAACGTCGCGAGCTGATCCACGGTCGGCTTGCGGAACTCTGGCGAGGTCTCTCGGATGAACTCCTTCCAGAAGGCGCCCGCGTCCTGCTCCACGTCGTCATCGGGCGGGGCGGCCAGGTCGATCAGAGCCTCGTCGAAGCCCAGGGTCTCGAGACGTCCCCGCCAAGACGACTCTGCCGCGAAGACGACGCGGTGTCCGCGTTCGAGCAGCACGGCCCCGATGCCGATGCAGTTGTTGGTCGGTCCGTACGCCGACTCGGGCATGAAGACGATGGTGCGGCCTCGCGTACTGACGTTCACATCGCCCAAAGTAGTGCTCGCCGCACGATCGGGCTGACGAACCCACGAGGGCTGCCGGGGGCTCCGTCACTCAGTCGGTGTGCACGTGGCAGTGCCGCCCGATCACGAACGTCACATGGACCTCCCGGTCGCCGTCGATCGTGAGCCTGTGCTGACAGCCGCCGGTCGGCGGATCGAGGTAGCCACAGTTGCCGTCGCACGGACGCAGCGCCGCCTCCAGGCGGTAGCTGCCGGCGCCGAGGCCCTCGAAGACGAACGTGTCAGCGCCGTCGGGATCGACGGTGTCGCGGTGTCCGGAGTCATCGACGAGCTCGACCTGGGGGCGTGCGCCCTCGGTGAAGAACACGCCGCCGGGGCCCGGGCGCTGCTCAGTCGTCACTGTCAGGCTCGCCGAAGCCGTGGAAGCTGTGGGGGGTGGAGTGCCTCCCGGAGAACCGTCAGCTTCGGCACATCCGGTGGCGAGAGCGGCCAGGGCGACGAGGATCGTGAGTGAGCGCATGCGGTTGGGACGCGCCACCGCCGGATCAGGTTCCCCCACGATGACTAGGCGGGAGGCGCTCCCTGCTCGACGAGAGTGCCCAGCTCCAGTCGCCCCGCAACCACATCGGCAGACACCTCGGCGAGCTTGCGGTTGTGATCGCGCGAGTACGCCCGCAACGCTGAGAACGCCCCGCCCATGTCGAGGTGACCGAACTCGGCAACGATGCCTTTGGCCTGCTCGATGATGACTCGGCTGTTCAACGCAGCCTGCAGCTGATCGGCCAACTGGGTCGACTTGGCGATCGACCTCTGCTGCAGGATGCCGATCGTCGCGACGTCCGCCAGTGCTTGGGCGATGCGTTGCTCGTGATCGGTCAGTGCGGGTGGTCGGGCGCGGAACAGGTTCAGACTCCCGATCGTCTCGTTGCGCAGCCGCATGGGGAGGGCATGCACCGACGTGAATCCACCGCGTTCGGCGGCCTCGACGAAGCGCGGCCAGCGCGCTCTCTCCGAAGAAATCTCGCTGATGTTGACCGGACGGGCGGTGCGTACGCAGTCCAAGCACGGACCCTCGTCGTTCTGGATCTGCAAGAGCTCCAGAAGGCGGGTCTCCTCGCTGGAGGATGCCACGATCTGCAGCCGACCACGGGGGTCGGGGATCAGCAACGCGGCGGCGGGAGCATCTAAGAGCTCGACGCAGGTCCGGATCAAGGAGTCCATCAGGTCAACGACGTCGAAGTCGTCGACGAGTGTGTCTGCGAGGTCGACGAACCGTTCAGCGAGCAGGGCATTCTGACTCGAGGTCCAGGTCGAGGAATCGAGGTCTTCGAAGCCGGTCATGCGTCCTCCTTAGACATCCGGCGTCGGCGAGACACAACATCGGCAGCGAGCTTGTCTACGGAGACCGATTCAGCGAATGCTGTTGCTCGTAGGTGAAGTAGCGCCTCCTCGATCGTGATGCCCAGCTGCTGGGTCATCATCCCCGCTGCTTGGTGGACCATCCAGTGGTACGCCGCGCCATCGGCGTCCTCGTCTGGTCCACCCTCGGAGGCGCTCAGGCGGAGCAATACGTCGGAGGTCTCCTGCGCGGCTTCTTGCGCACGGAGGACGTGGCGTTTGCTGAGCGCTCCTGGAGCGCGCCGGTAGAGGTTGATCGAGCCGAGCCTGGTGGTCCCGACTCCCAGCGGCAGCCCGAAGACTGCATGAACCCCGGCCGCCAGCGCTTCGGCGTTGAATCCCGGCCACCGCTCCGGCTGGTCGCCGCCGCGGGACAGATCGTCGACGAAGACCGGGCGCCCGGTGGAGGCCGCTTCCAGACATGGCCCCATGCCGAGCGTGAACTGAAGGTCATCGATCCTGCTCGCCAACGGGTCACTGGTCCACACGGTGCCGAAGTATCCTTCGTCGGTGATCACGGTGACGCCACCACCGTCGACGTCTACGTCGTCGATGCACACCTCACAAATCCGACCGATGGTGGCGCTGGACGCGCGGCGGTGACTCGTTGGTGAGTCTGGGCTAGGCCCCGTCACCTCGACCACCGCCGTTGCGTTGTCCTCGCGCGGGTATCCCCTGCACAGTTGCAGCATACGCCGATCACCCCAGCCTCTAGGGGTCACCGATCCTGGTGGCCGAGAAGTGCCCATGTCGCTAATATGTGGACGACCGAGTCGCCGTCTGGACATCACGCTGCTCCCCGGTTCTGTGTGGAACACCTGCCCAGGAGTCCGATGTCTGAGTCGTTCGGTGCCGTCAAGCAACGTGAGTGGTCGCCCGCGACCCAGCACGTGCCGTCGGCACGCCGGTTCTTCTCTCGCGCCACGCCGCTGTCACTGCGCGCACGCCGTTCTCGCTACGTGTGCGCTGGCCTGGCGCAGCGGTCGGCACGTAAGCCCACCGCTGTCCCCTGAGGGTCGACAGCGGGTTTCGGGGGGTGGGGCGGAGCTGCGAAAGCGCTCCGCCCCATCGGGGCTGGCCGCGCGGTCAGGCCGCCAGCCTCCGGATCGTCGTCGCGACGGCCAGCGGGTCGGGCGCCTGGTTGGTGACCAGAGCCTGGAGGATGAGGCCGTCGACGTACGCGCAGATCGTGGCGACTGCCCCGGGGTCACTCGTCCAGGTGCCCACCAGCTCGGCCAGGTCGGACATCCAGCGCTGAGCGCTCGGACGCAGTGCAGGTGTTCGGGCGGCGTAGAGAAACAGCTCGTACTCGGCGAGACAGCGGGCGCGGTCGTTCTCGAAGTCGTCGACCAACCAGGTCGCGAGTGCCAGCACAGGGTCGACGGCGGCGGCGATCTCGACCAGCGCCACCTTGCTCTGCTCGTCAGCCCACAGCAGCGCGGCCTCGAGCAGGTCGTTGATCGTGTCGAAATGGTAGGCGGCGGAGGTGGCCGGCAAGCCGGCGACGCGCGTCACGTTGCGGTGTGTCACACGGCCGATCCCTTCACGCTCGATCACGGCCAAGGTGGCGGCGATCAGGGCGGCGCGGGCTCTCTCGCCCTTGGCCTGCCGACCGTCGACGCGACCCTCAGGGCTCACGCGGAACCACCAAGCTCGAGGGCGGCCACGCCCGCGACGACCGCGAACAACCCGGCGGTCTGGACGGAGGTGAGCCGTTCGTCGAACCACAGCACGTCGACCATCACGATCAGCGCGACCCCGATGGCCGACCAGGCGGCGTACACGATGCCGAGGCTCATCCCTCGCGCAAGGATCATCGCGAGGAACCAGAACGACAGCAGGTAACCGCCCACCACGACGCTGGAGGGAATCAGGCGGGAGAACCCGTCCGACATCTTCAGCGCCACGGTGGCGGTCACTTCGGTGATGATCGCTGCGGCGAGCAGCGCCCAGCTGAGCATGACAACTCCTGGAGAAAGTAATTGAACGAACGCTCAAATACTAACAAGCGGAGGTCGAAGACTCAACTGCATTTCCTCACTCGCTGAGCTCCTTGATGCCGACGACCATGGAGTCCGGACCGGCCAGCGGCTGGACGTACGTGGTGCGGAACCCGGCCTCGCGCAGCCACTGCTGGCAGTCGGCCCCGGTGTAGTCGAAGCCGGCGTCGGTCTCGATGAGCATGTTGAGGCTCATCAGCAGGCCGAACGCATTGTGCCTCCGGTCGTCGTCGATGATCGCGTCGTAGACCACGACCGCGCCGCCGTCGGGCAGGGCGTCGTAGGCCTTGGAGAGGATCGTGCGCTTCGCGTCGATTCCCCAGTCGTGCAGGATGTGCCCGAGCACGATCACGTCGGCCGACGGGAGCGGGTCGGTGAAGAAGTCGCCGGCGTAGAAGGACAGTCGGTCGCTCACGCCGGCTCTGGTGGCGAACTCCTCGAAGACGGGCTCCACCTGCGGCAGCTCGAAGACGCCGCCCGTCAGGTGCGGGTGGTGCTGGAGCAAGGTGACGGGGACACAGCCCTCCGCGCCGCCGACGTCGATGACGCTCGAGTAGCGCTCCCACGGGAAGGTCTGTGCCAGCACCTGCGCGTCCCCGGCGCTGGCCGCGGACATGCCGGCGAGGAAGCCGCGCAGCGCCTGCGGGCTCCCGTAGATGCTGTCGAACAGCGAGCCGCCGGCCTTGCTCTCGTTCTGCGGCTCGCCCGTGCGCAACGCCTCGGTCAGTGAGCCCCAGAAGCCGTACATCCGGACGCTGCCCATCTCGAGCAACCCCCCGACGTACGACGGCTTGTTGCGGTCGAGGAAGAGGTCGGACTCGGCGGTGTTGGCGTAGCGCCCGCCCTCGCGATCGAGCACTCCGAGCGCGACGAGGGCGTCGAGGAAGTCGCGGGCGCTCCTGGCGTGCAGGTCGTGAGCGGCCGCGAGCTCCTCGCAGGTGCGGTCGCCGGCGGCCAGGGTCGTGAAGATGCCGATCTCGACGGCGGACAGGAAGGTCTTGGATCCCCAGAACCCCAGGCCGAGGTTCATCAGCGCGTCGGGCGTGATCGGGGCCTGGTCGAGAGTGCTGGGGGAGTTGAGCGTGTCAGTCATGGTGAAGTGCCTCCGGTTCGGTGGTCGACTGGTTTCGACCGGTTCCACGATCCGGCGCGGGACGGGTCCGCCACATGGGGGACAACCGACAACTAAGGAAGCGAGTCCCCCAGCTGGGCGAGCTCACGCGCAGCGAAGGCGACGAGCTGGGTCCTTCCGGCCACGCCCACCTTGACGGCCAGGTTCGCGACGTGTCGCTCCACCGTCCGCGGCGACAGGTACAGCCGCTCTGCGATCGTGGTGTTGGGCAGGCCGTCCGCCAAGAGGGTCAGGACCTCCCGCTCGCGCACCGTGATCCCGTACACCGCCAGCGCCTCCGGCACACCAACGTCGCCGGGTCGCCTCCGACGAACCGGTGCCCCGGCACGCCGCAACAGCGAGCGGCAGGCCGACGCGGTGGGCTCCTCACCACGCCCGTGGAAGTACGCCTCGGCCTCGTTCAGCCAGCCGACGGGGTCGCCCCAGCCACCGGAGACCGCTGCCTCAGCCAGGAGACGGCGGCCGAGCTGCCGACACCAGGCGAAGCGCTGCAGCACCAGGTCGGACTCGTGGACCAGCCGCTCGACGAGATCGTCCTCTCCGGCCCGTCCGGCGAGAGCGGCCCGGGCGAGCGGGAGGAAGCCTCGCCCCAGGAAGTGGCCCGGGTCGCCGCGCCGCACGACCTGCTCCACCCGCCCTTGGTCACAGGTCGGGTCGAGCACCTGCAGCAGTGCCCACCAACCGACGAAGAGGCCCTGGTCGTGGATCTGTGCGGGTTCCAGCACCGCCACCTGCTGTTCCCGGTCCTCCTCGGCGAAGGCCAGGAAGAGCCGCGCACACGCAGCCACGAACACCGCGCTGGTGTCGCCGGTCGCCGCCTCGGCAGCGCGAGCCAGGCAGTCCTCCATCGACGTACGCCGCCGGGCCCGGCCGTGCCCCATCGCCTCGAAACCGACGGCCACCGCCCAGGTCTGCCTCATCCCGTAGCGCTCGGCCAGCCGTGCCGCCTGGCGGGCGGTCTCGATCACCCCGTCCTCGGCGTCGACGTCGTCGGCAGCGATCAGCACGCCGCACAGCTGCAGCATCACGTTGGCGGCAGTTTCGAAGGCGCCGACCTGGAGGGCCACGTCGCGGGCCTCGCGCAGTCGCGTGAGGCGGCCGTCGCGCAGCAGGTCGATGGTCCCGAGCTCGTGCATCGCCCGGATCCTCCACGGGCCCAGGCCGTGCTGCTGAGCAAGGTCACGGGCCTGCTCGAACTCGCTCTCGGCAGCGTCGAGGTCGGTCGGCCGCAGACATTGGCCGATGACCACGTGGGCATCGCACGCGACGTCCCACAGACTCAGCGGCACTGCTTCGCCGGCCGCCGCTCGGGCTTGACCCTCCGCCCGGCTGCGTTCGTCGAACGCGAGCGCCACGACAGCGTCGAGCACGCCGTGGCGGCACCGGTACGGCGCGCGCTCGGACTCCGGCACTGCCTCGATGTCGGCCGCGGCCTGGCTCAGCAACGCGGTCGCGGCCGGCCAGTGCGTCGCAGCTATCTGGGCTCGGGCGAGCAGCAGCCGGGTGCGAGCACGTCGACCGGCACTGGACGGGTCGGCCTCGAGTCGCGCGAGCAGCACGGTGCCGACGGCGACGGCGTCGTCGCGCTTGCCCGCGAGGGTGAGGACCTCCACGAGCCGCTCCTCCACCTCGTCGAGGAGGCCGGACCGGTCTGCTGAGGCGTCGGCCCGGGCACCGGTGAGCGCGAGCTCGGCCGAGCCGAGCGTGCCGGCCCGCCACGCGTCCTCGCCTGCCTGCAGGCCCAGCCGCGCCGCGCGATCGGCCTGGCCGGCCTGACGGGCCAGGTGCAACGCGTAGGGTCGCGGGTCGACATCGGGCTCACCGGCATGGGAGTCCAGGACTCGCAGGGCCGATGTGGCCAGCGCTTGGCGCTCGGGTGGGAACAGCTGGGTGAGCACGGCGTCACGAGAGAGGGCGTGCCGGAACTGGAAGCTCCCCGGTCCGGGGCCTTCCTCGATCAACCCGTTGGTCGTGGCGGCACGCAGACCTGCCATCACGACGGTCTCGGCGTGTCCACTGGTCTCGGCCAGTAAGGTCCACGGAAAGGTGCGGCCGAAGACAGCCGCAGCCCGAACCACCTCGCGGACCTCGTCGTCGAAGCTGTCCAGCCGCTGTCGAACAGTGTCCGCGAACGACCGCGGCACCACCGGGTCGAGGGCAGGGGCACTGTCCCATCCCGAATCGGTCCTCCGCAACGACCCGGTCGAGACTGCTCCGGCGACCAGCTCCTCGACGAGGAACGGCACTCCGTCGGCGCGGGCGGCAAGTTCCACTACGGCGGAGGGGACCTCGTCGCACCGCAGACAGTCGGCGAGCAGTCGGCGTACGCCGTCGTCGTCCAAACGGCGAAGCTCCCACATCTCACAAGCGCGACGGTCGACCAGACGATGGAGCACCTCGGAGGTCGGCCCGGAGCCGTCATCGCGCGCGGTGGCGACGCACAACACCGGAGTGTCCCCCAGGTTGTCGGCGAGATATTCCAGCACCGCCAGCGACTCCGGGTCGGACCAGTGCAGGTCCTCGAGGACGAGCAGGACCCCGGCGTCACCGGCCACCACCCGGAGCAGGACGCGGACGGCCTCGGCGACGGCCACCAGACTGGTCTCCTGGCGCGGAGTCGTGCCGTCAGCCCAGGCGGGGGACACTGCGGCGAGCGACCCTCGGTGGGGCGCCAGCTCGCCGGCCCGAGCGATCACCGGGCTGGACACGAACGTGGCGAGCGCCTCGGCCACCGGCCGGTACGCCGACCCCACGGAGGCCACCGCGTGTCCGCGGACCACGGTCACGTCCCGGGCCGTCGCGCTGGCCGCAAGTTCCTGCACGAGGCGCGACTTGCCGACCCCCGCCTCGCCGGTGACGAAGACGACACCGCCGCGTCTGGCGCGCACGGCGTCGTCGAGGAGGGCGACCAGCCACCCCGCTTCCCGCTCGCGCGCGACCAGCGACCGGGCACGCACGGCCGACACGTCGACGGAGGAGGCTGGCCCGGTCACGCGTGACATTGTCTCCACTGGCTCCCCTCGACAGGCGATCTTACGAAATCACCTGCCGGCGGAGGCCCTGTCCGGTCACCAGCAGATCGTTGTGACGTGACACCGCCACGCGCCACAATGGCGCGCATGGTGCTCAGGGTGGGGTCTGGTCTGGTGGCGGCGATGGTCGGGCTCGTGTCCGGGTTGCTGCTGACGGCCGAGCTCGTTCCCGCCACGGCTGGTGGCCCGCTGTCGTCCCCGGCCGCCCCGGCGCTGGTTCGGAGCACGCCGGGTGAGCTCCGCACTGCCGATGAGCCGGCCTGGGCGCGAGGTCTCCCGGCCGGGACGACCCAGGTCGTCCGCACCGTGTCCACGGACTACTGGTGCAGCCACGCCTGGTGCACCGTCACCCAGGCGTGGCACAAGAGCCACGGGGTCTGGTCCATCGTCAAGCACTTCCGGTCGACCATCGGACGCAGCGGCTGGGGCAAGCGGCGCGAGGGCGACATGAAATCGCCCAACGGCGTGTACACGATCAAGGTGACCTTCTCGACCAGGCGCCACGCGCCGGGCCGCATGCCGTGGCGGCGTCGCAAAGCCACCTCCGTCGTGACGGCCCAGCCGGGGCGGCTCTACAACACCTGGATCGAGCAGAGCTGGCGTACCGACGGTGATCGACCGTCGATGCGGTACGGCTTCGTGGTCGACTACAACAGAGTTCGCCTGCACCCGTATGTAGGACCCAAACCTCTTGCTGGCAAGGGAAGTGGGATCTTCTACCACACCTCCCGGCCAGGAAGCCTGTGGGCGCCGACCGAAGGCTGCACGCAGGTCGGTAACGTCGCCAACATGCGGTGGCTCGTCCGGTGGCTGCGCCCCGGGGCTCATCCGCGCGTCGTGCAGAACCGCTGAGCGGTCCACACCCAGTCGACGACGAGTCCGAGGATCCACATGAACCAGCCTCTGCAGGTGTACGTCGGCGACCGTCTGATGCCCCCGGACCAGGCGTCCGTCTCGGTGTTTGACGCCGGGTTTCAGTCGGGCGATGCGATCTGGGAGGGTCTGCGCGTCTACGGCGGCTCGGTCTTCCGGCTCGAGGAGCATCTGGACCGGCTCGAGCACTCTGCGCAGGCCATGCGGATCGCCCTCCCAGGCGGACGTGCCGGCGTACGCGCCGCCCTCGCGGAGACGCTCAGCTCCAACCAGATCGTCGACGACACGCACCTGCGGCTCATGGTGACGCGTGGGACGCGGTCGACCTCGGGGATGGACCCGGCCAACGCCCCGGCCGACGGGACGCTGGTCATCGTGCCTGAGCGCAAACCCGTAGCCCCCGACCCGGCACCGCAGCGACTCCGGACGGCCAGCATCCGTCGTCCACAGCCGCAGGTCCTCGACCCGAGCATCCACCATGCCAACCAGCTCAATTCGATCCTGGCTCGCCTCGAGGTGCTCGGCGACGCCGACGTGGACGCGGCCTTGATGCTGGACGTGCACGGCTTCGTGGCCGAGGCCGACACGGCCAACCTGTTCTGCGTCCTTGACGGCCGGCTGCTGACGCCGATCCCCAGCGCCTGCCTGCACGGAATCACCCGCGCGATCGTGCTGGGCCTCGCACGGAGTGCCGGACTCGGTGGTGAGGAGCGCCAGCTCACGTTGTTCGACGTCTACCGGGCTGAGGAGGTCTTCCTCACCGGCACCGTGTGCGAGCTCGTGCCGATCACGAGGGTCGACGGTCGTGACATCGGTTCAGGTCAACCCGGTCCGGTGTGGAGATCGCTGCTCACCGCCTATCGTGACCTGGTTGGCGCTGAGACGCGATCGGGGCCGGCCGCTCCGTAGCCTGGAGCCATGGCCCGCCCCGACCGGCACGTGCTCTACTTCATCCTGATGGGCACCTGCCTCGCCCTGATCGGGCTGGCGTGGTTCGTCGTTCGCTTCTTCTCGACTCCTGCGGCGATCGTGATGAGTGTGGTCGCGGCGGCTATCCCCCCGGTTGCCGCCATGGTCGGCAACCGGAGCTGACCGGACCGGCCGCGCAGGAACACGTCACACATCGCCACAACGGGCACAACGTGACCCAATTGCCCGTTACTGTGTGGCGCGGCGAAGGCACAACGTCTCGGAAGGACGCAGATGAACAAGCTTTTGGGGGCCGTCGTGGCGAGCCTGGTCCTCGCGGCCGGCATCAACGGCGGAGCGGCCACCGCGGCCACGACGTTTCGCGACGACCCGGACGACGCGGGCCGCAACATCGACATGAACCGGGTGACGTTGTCCCGCACCTCGGGCGACGGAATGTTGGTGAAGACGAACTTCTCCGACTTCGGCAAACGACTCAACGCCGTTCAGTACTTCTTCGACGTCAAGCGGTCCGACGCCGGACCCGAGTACGGCGCGTTGATCTACCGCGGCAAGGACGGCGACGGGATCAAGCGGGTCGAGGTCTACCCGATGACATCGTTCACCCAACGGGGCCAGGGGTTGATCAACTGTCGGTGGCGCTACCGCTGGTACTACAACGGCGACGGCCCCGGCTACTTCAACGCGAAGTTCCCGCTCGGCTGCTTCCAGGGCAAGGGCGCCCAAGCGATCCGCGTGCACGTCAAGACGTGGAACTTCACCCGCTACAAGGGCACGACCCCGCACCGGCGCGGTGTGTACGGCGCGTTCGACAACATGGGGGTCGCGAAAGCGTGGACCCACTCCGTCTGAGCGAGGGTCAGGCGCCGTCCCGGGTCCGGGCCTGCCGAGGCCAGGGCACGGGACGCTCGCGCGCCGGAACCGGGGTCAATGACGAAGGTCGATCACGATCCGGTTCGGCGCATGCACCACGAACACCCGGAAGTCGGCGCGTCGGCTGAGCGCCAGCCCTAGCGAGACGACGCCCTCGAAGTCGCCGGTGAAGGCCACTCCACGAAGGACCGGAAGGTTGAGCCGACGACGCATCGGACCCTGATACACCGAGTCGCCTTGGCTGTTGTGGGCCACCGCCGGGCGAAGCGCGATCTCGATGTGCCGACGACCCGGCAACCGGACCCGCTTGCCGCTCGGGTCGTAGCGCAGCACCCGGACGTAGCTGACGCGGTAACCCGGGACCTTGCCACGCAGGTCGATCACCACCCGGTCGAAGCGCGGGTGCTGGCCCCACCGGAGATCGACGACCTTGGGGGTGGGGTGCGGGTTTCGATGGGTGACCACGGGTGTGGTGTCCCACGTCGGTCGCGCCTGAGCCGTGGGTACCAGACCTGCGGTGCCCAGGACGGTCAGCGCCAGGACTGCGGCGCAACGGGAGATGAGCGACATGGCGGGTCTCCTCTGGTTCGACGTCGTCATTCGGTTGATCGGGGGATAGCCCCCTTGTGAGTGTCCGCTCGTGGTGCAAGTGGTCCGGGTGGGCCATCGGCAGCATGATCGGACCGCCCGCGCCGCTTGGTGCTCTCCACGGCGACGACGAACGAGCCAGGGATCCGGGCGACCGGGTAGGTTGCCGTGACACCCTGGGTGTGGACAGGTAGCCGCGGGCCAGGCGGATGCCGTGCAGGCGAAGAGAGGCGGTCCAGGTCGTGGCACAACCGGCGGCGAGAGACGCTGCGGTCACTCGATTTCTTGCACGATCAGTCATTTCGTGGAAGAAAGTGCAGGATTTGACTGCGCAGATAGCCCCGCAGTGGCTACGCTCTTCGTACTGCGCACGACGCTCTGCACGTCTGCCTCAGTCAGCTGCCGCGGCCCAGGCTGAGCGAAGCGCGGTGGTGCCACAGTGACCGACCAGCCGACCGACGCAACCGGTGGCCAGACCCCGGAGGACGCGAAAGATGAATCGCCGGTGAACGACCAGCTCGACGTTGCCGTTCACGACTCCGAAGTGCTCGCCGAGATCGAGATGATGACCAATCTCATCATCGCGACCTCGGAGTCCGAGGGTCCGCTGCCGCAGCTCCAGATCGACGAGATCCTCGGCGTCGAGGACGAAGCGCCTCCGATCTGATCCGGACCGTTCGTGCGCTGGGGTCGGCCGATGCGTCGGACGTCCGAACCGCGGTGGGCGGTGGGAACAGCCCACCCCCTACGATTGCCCTGGACTTTTTGGCTTTCGACGGGAGAGTGCCGTGCCTTTGCGTTTCGGACCCACCGACACGTCGTTCTACGACCTGTTGAGCGAGTCGGCCAAGAACCTCGTCAACGGCGCGGAGCTGCTCGCGGAGATGCTGCCCACCGGTGTCGACCGCACCGAGATCGCCTCCCGGATGCGTGAGGCCGAGCACCAGGGCGACGAGACGACTCACGGGATCGTCCGCAAGGTCAACACCACCTTCGTGACGCCGTTCGACCGCGAGGACATCTACCGCCTCGCCAACGGCCTCGACGACGTCATGGACTTCATGGAGGAGGCGGTCGACCTCGTCCTGCTGTACGAGATCGAAGAGCTCCCCGACGACATCGCCAACCAGGTCGAGGTGCTGCAACGGGCTGCTGAGCTCACCGCTGACGCCATGCCGCGCTTGCGCACCATGCGTGACCTCGAGGAGTACTGGATCGAGATCAACCGGCTCGAGAACGACGGAGACAAGTCGTACCGCCGGATCGTCGCCAAGCTCTTCAACGGCCAGTACGACGCCTTGACCGTGATGAAGCTGAAGGACGTCGTGGACTCCCTCGAGGCCGCGATCGACGCCTTCGAGTCTGTCGCCAACATCGTGGAGCAGATCGCGGTCAAGGAGTCCTGACGGATGGAGCTCACGCTCGTCGTGTCGGTCGTGGTCATCGCGCTCGTGTTCGACTACACGAACGGCTTCCACGATGCCGCCAACGCCATCGCCACGTCGATCTCGACCCGGGCGCTGACCCCTCGGATCGCGCTGACGATGGCGGCGGTGATGAACTTCGCCGGTGCCCTGCTCGGCCAGGAGGTGGCCAGTACCGTCTCCGACGTGATCACGCCGCCGAGCGGTTCGCACGGGCTCGTCATCGTGTTGGCCGGCCTGGTCGGAGCGATCACGTGGAACCTGACCACCTGGTACTTCGGGCTTCCCTCGTCGTCCTCGCACGCGCTGATCGGCGGCTTGGTGGGGGCGGCTCTGGCCTCCGGAAGCCTGGTCGCGTGGACATCGATCAAGGACAAGGTGCTGATCCCGATGGTGATCTCGCCGTTGGTCGGGTTCGTGGTGGCGTTCGCCCTGATGACCTCGATCATGTGGATTCTGCGCCGCCGGCACCCCGGGCGCGTCAACCGCGGGTTCAAGATGGCGCAGACGGTCTCCGCCGCCGCGATGGCGCTCGGCCACGGGCTGCAGGACGCCCAGAAGACGATGGGCGTGATCTTCCTGGCCCTGGTGACGACCGGACATGCGTCGTCAGGTGACGGTCTCCCTCTGTGGGTCATCATCTCGGCGGCGACAGCGATCTCCCTGGGCACCTACTCAGGCGGGTGGCGGATCATGCGGACGATGGGTCGGCGCATCATCCACCTCGACCCGCCACGGGCCTTCTCGGCGGAGGTGACGGCGGCCTCGATCCTGTACGTCACGGCCTACGTCTATCACGCACCGATCTCGACCACGCACATCATCACGTCCGGCGTGATGGGCGCGGGTGCGACCAAACGGCTGTCCGCGGTTCGGTGGGGCGTGGCCAAGAACATCGTCGGTGCGTGGGTCCTGACGTTCCCGGCCGCCGGCTTGGTCGCCGCCGCGGTCTACGCCGTCGCCCAAAGCTTCCTGCCCTAGCCGGGTTTGCCTAGTGATCTATTCAGGTGGCTTGCTATCTAGGCAAACCTGCCTTGGTAAGAGTGGATCTGCCTTGCAGAGATGGCTGGGCGGGCCGATCCGCGAAGCGGCGCCGCCAACGTCACGCGCCTAGGGCGTCGGGTAGTGCTCGACGGACTCGACCCGGCCGTCGCGGCGGTGCAGGACCAGCAGAGCGCCCGGGTCCAACGCCCTCGGCTCGACGCCCAGCGCGCGTTGCAGGTCGGGAAGCACCGGCCGCTGCGAGCAGATGGCCACCCGTCGTCGCCCGGCAAGCTCGTGGCCGACGCGTCGCTGCATGGCCTCGAGGTCGAAGCTCTCCTCGGACAGGCTCGGGTCGAGAGTGAGCTTGGCCGGGTGCGTGTTGACGTACGGGAGGACCGAGTCGACGCACCGCAGCGCGTCACTGGAGATGACCCGCTTGACGTCGTACGCCGCGAGAAGCGGCACCAGCCGGTGCGCCTGCTCCTTGCCCTCGGCCTTGAGTGGCCGCTCGACGTCGTCATGGCGCCACGCCTTGCGGCTGCGGGCATGCGCATGTCGGATCACCAGCAGCGGTGACGTGTCGTACGCCGTGGCGAGAAACTCCTGAAGCAGGTCGGAATCGTAGGAGTACGACAGCGTGCGCAGCGCCTTGGACGCCGGCACCCAGCGCAGCTCGTCGATCTCGTCGTTCGGCTCGAACGTCGTGATGTCCGCGGACTTCGGCGCCTTCGCACACCAGTACTGGACGGTCTTGCGCGGGTTGGCTCCCGACACGGTGTAGTGCACGTCGGGCAGCCGAGGACCGAGCCGGACAGCCAGGCCGGTCTCCTCCAGCACCTCGCGCACCGCCGCGGCGTACCAGGTCTCGCCACGGTCGAGCTTCCCCTTGGGGAACGACCAGTCCTCCCACCGCGGCCGATGGACGAGCAGCACCTCCGGCTCCTTGCCGTCCCTGCGGGCTCCCTTGCCCCCCGTGCGGCTCCCCTTGCCCCCCGTGCGCCAGACGACGCAGCCGGCGGCGCGGACCGGGGTGGCGGGCGAGGTCGTCGGACTCACGACGCGAGTCTCGCACGGACTCGTCGAGGCGGCGGCCGAAGGTGACCGCCTACAGTACGACCGTGTCTCGCACTCGCGTCCTCGTGGCCGGACTCGTGGTGCTGCTGACCATCCTGGCCGGCCTCGGCGCCTCGCGGGTGTTCCACCACGACAGCAGGATCGAGCACGCGCTGGCGGCGCTGCCTGGCCAGACCCTGATCGCCAACTTCACCGACTGGAAGGCCGTGCGCGACGAGCTCGGTCCGGCGGTGTCGTCGAGGTCGGACGAGGCCGCGCGGTCCAGGCTCCTCAGCCGCGCGTACGACCGTGACTTCACGACGACCACCGTCCTCGGGGCCTTCGACAAGGAGATGGCCCCGACGTTCGGATGGACGGTTCTCGACTCCGAGTGGGAGATGTACGGGCAGAGCAAGGACGGCGCTGTCGATGTCCTCCAGCTGCCGGACGGGTTCGACTTCGAACGAGCTGACCGCGCGCTGACGGCCCTGGGCTACGCCGCGCCGGACGGGAGGGGGGTCCGCTTCGCCGACGACCAAGCCCTCGCCGCCATCGCACGTGGGCTCACGCCGCAGCTGTCAGCTGTGGCGCTGATGCCAGGAGACCACCTGATCGTCACGAGTGACGTCGCGGAGTACGCCGGGTTGACGGTCGACACGATCCACGGTGACAAGGAGTCGGTGCTCGACCAGGACGGAGTGGCGGCGACGGCTGCGGCGCTGGCCGACAGCACCGTGTCTGCACTGATCGACGTCGGTGTGCACAGCTGCGAGGCGACCAGCTTCAGCGAGGCAGATCCCGGGCAGCAGGTCTTGGCTCGTCGGCGCATCGCGGCGGTCGGAGGCGTTCACGCGACCCGAGGTCTCGCCCGGTCGATCGACGGCGACAGCCGGCTGACCGTCGTACTGGACTTCGATTCATCCACGGCTGCCGAGGCCGATCGCGATGCACGCCTTGCGTTGGCGAAGGGTGTCGCGCCGGACCAGGGCGGCACGTTCGACGAGCGGTTCACGGTGGCGAGCGCGGACGTCGTGGGGGAGGCGCTGGTGATGGAGCTCGCACCCCGGTCGAGAGACACCCAGCTGCTGCGCGACCTGGGCCGTGGCGGCCTGCTGTTCGCTGCCTGCTGACCCACCGAACACCTCCAACCGACCGAATCCGGGTCATCAGGCACCCGAAACGGTCAGTTCCGGGTGTCCGGTCAGCGGCGTACGGCGGAGGCGGCCTCCCGGCGACGGCGATGCTTGGCGATCAAGGACGCCTGCACCTCGGCGAGGGCCTGGCCGTCGGGATCGAGGTGATGGCGGGTCCACGCACCGTCCGGCCCTAGCCACCAGGATGACGTCGCGTCGTCGAAGCCGAGGTCGAGCAGGACTCCGAGCTCGTCGACGTGCTGACGCGCCGGGATCTGCACGAGCACCTCGACCCGCCGGTCGAGGTTGCGGTGCATCAGGTCGGCCGATCCGATCCAGGCTTGGGGCTCGCCGCCGTTCTCGAACCAGAACACCCGGCTGTGCTCCAGAAACCGTCCGAGGACGCTGCGGACCCTGATCAGGTCTGACAGGCCGGGAACGCCCGGTCGCAGCGCTGAGATGCCACGCACCCACAGGTCCACCGGTACGCCCGCCTGGGATGCCCGGTAGAGCGCATCGATGGTGGACTCGTCGACGATGGAGTTCAGCTTGATCCTGATCCGGGCCGGCCGCCCGGCGCGATGGTGCTCGACCTCACGCTCGATCTGTTGCAGCAGCCCCGACCGGACGGACTCCGGCGCAACCAGGATGTGCTGGTAGTCGCGCTGGCGGGCGAACCCGGACAGGTTGTTGAACAGGTTGGAGATGTCGTTGGTGACGCCTTCGTCGGCGGTCAGCAGGCCCAGATCCTCGTACATCCGGGCGGTCTTCGGGTTGTAGTTTCCGGTACCGATGTGGGCGTAGCGACGGATGCCGACGCCCTCGTCGCGGACCACCAGGGCGAGCTTGCAGTGCGTCTTGAGCCCGACGAGTCCGTACACCACGTGGCAGCCGGCCTGCTCGAGCTTGCGGGCCCACCGGATGTTGGCCTGCTCGTCGAACCGGGCTTTGATCTCGACCAGCACCAGGACCTGCTTGCCGGCCTCGGCGGCGTCGATCAGGGCGTCGATGATGGGCGAGTCACCCGACGTGCGGTACAGCGTCTGCTTGATGGCCAGCACGTGCGGATCGGCGGCCGCCTGCTCGATGAACCGCTGCACGCTGGTGGCGAAGGAGTCGTAGGGGTGGTGCACCAGGACGTCGCGCCGGGCCAACGCGGCGAACATGTCGACGGGGCTGGCGGACTCGACCTCGGCGAGGTGGCTGTGGGTGTGCGGGACGAAGGCGGGGTACTTCAGCTCCGGACGGTCGAGATCAGCGATCAGGTGGAGCCCGGTGAGGTCGAGCGGACCGGGAAGGTGGAAGACCTCGGTGGGCGACACGTCGAGCTCGGAGACGAGCAGGTCGAGCACGTGGGCATCGATCGACTCCTCGACCTCCAGCCGTACCGGCGAGCCGAACCGACGACGCTGCAGCTCGCGCTCGAGCGCCTTGAGCAGGTTCTCGGCGTCGTCCTCCTCGACTTCGAGGTCCTCGTTGCGGGTGACCCGGAAGGTGTGGCTCTGCAGCACCTCCATGCCGGGGAAGAGCTGGTCCAGGTGAGCGGCGATGACGTCCTCGAGCGGGCACGAACCGTTGGTCGCCGAGGGCCACGAGCCGGGTGAAGATCGGCGGGACCTTCACGCGGGCGAAATGTTCCTTGCCGCTCTCGGGGTTGCGGATCGTGACCGCGAGGTTGAGCGAGAGCCCGGAGATGTAAGGGAACGGGTGTGCCGGGTCGACGGCGAGTGGCGTGAGCACCGGGAAGATCCGCTCGGTGAACAGCTCCTGCATCTTCTTCTGCTCGTCGACGTCGAGCTCACTCCACCGCAGCACCGAGATGCCTTGGCCGACGAGGCTCGGCATCAGGTCGTCCCGGAAGAGCTCGCCGTGGCGGCGCATCAGGTCCCGCGACTCGCGCCAGATCGCCTCGAGGACCTCGCGCGGCATCATCCCGCTGGCCGCCGGCACGGCGACGCCGGCAGCGAGGCGTCGCTTGAGGCCGGCCACCCGCACCATGAAGAACTCGTCGAGGTTGCTGGCGAAGATCGCCATGAACCGGGTGCGTTCGAGCAGCGGAAGATCCCGGTCCGCGGCCAGCTCGAGCACGCGCGCGTTGAAGTTCAACCAGGACAGCTCACGGTCGAGAAAACGTCTGTCGGGGAGGTCGTCGAGCTCGGGTTCGTACGGCGGTTCGACGTCGAAGGAGTCGCTCGTGTCGCGTCCGCTCGCCTCGTTCTCGACGAGGGAGTCTGACGCATCCGGGGACATGCTCCCCATCGTGCCATCCCGAGATGACCGCAGGGTGACGAAGGCCTAGGTCTGGCGGTGGATAGGTTGACCTGGCATGAAGCCGATCCGGGTGCTCCCTCCAGCTCTCGAGGGGCCCGTCTTCCGAGCCCTGCTCAGGCTGCCACCCACGTCGCGGAGGCTGCTGAACGGTCGCTTGATCGAGCGCGACGGGCTCAGGTTGGACCCCGACATGCAGACGGTCTTGCGGCTGGAGAAGCTGCTCGATGAACCGGCCCTCCCTGACCTGCCGCTGGCGGAGGCCCGCGCCGCGATGGTGCGACATGCCCGGATCGTCGGCGGTCGGCAGCCCATCGGGGACGTCGTCGACCGCGACGTTCCCGGGCCGGGCGGCCGGATCCCGATCCGGCTCTACACGCCGCGTGGGCTGAAGGGCGTTGCGCCGGCGCTGGTGTTCTTCCACGGCGGAGCCTGGGTCTACGGCGGCCTGGAGTCGCACGACGCGATGTGTCGCTTCCTCGCGGAGGCTGCGCAGGTGCGGGTCGTGGCGGTGGCATACCGGTTGGCGCCCGAGCACCGGTTCCCTGCCGCCGTGGACGACGCGCTGGCGGCGTACGACTGGGTCCATCGGCATGCGGCTCAGCTGGAGATCGACGCGAGCCGGTTGGCGGTCGGCGGCGACAGTGCTGGTGGCAACCTCGCCACGAACGTCGCCCGCGAACGCCGTGGACGGACAGCGCCCGTGTTCCAGCTGCTGATCTATCCGTCGACCCGGGTGAAGGCGCCGACGGACTCGATGCGGTTGTTCGAGCAGGGGTTCTACCTGTCGCAGGCGATGATGGACCTGGGAGTCGACAGCTTCGTGCCGCCCGGAGCAGACCGCGCCGACCCACGGCTGTCCCCGCTGCTCGCCGACGACGTCACCGGGATGTGCCCCGCGTACGTCGCGACGGCCGGCTTCGACCCGTTGCGTGACGAGGGCGAGGCGTACGCCGACAAGCTGCGTGCGGCCGGTGTGCCCGTCGAGCTTCGCCGCTTCGACGGGCTGATCCATGGCTTTGCGAACATGGTCGGGGCCGGCCGCTCCGGTCCTGCCGCGATGCACGAGGTTGCCGGCGCGCTCCGCAGTGCGCTCCGGCCGACCAAGCGCGTCTGAGGTGCCGAGCGGCTGGGTGCTGAGCTCAGTGGCCTCAGCCGTGCTCGTACATGACGTCGAGGGTATGCCGGGTGAAGTCGAGCTTCTCGTAGACCGCGATCGCCGCCTCGTTGTCACCGTCGACGTACAGCAGCACCTCACGAAGCCCGAGACCGCGCAGGTGGAGCAGACCGGTCGTCGTCAGCGCCCTGCCGAGGCCAAGGCCCTGCGCGCGAGGTGAGACGCCGACGGCGTACACCTCGCCCACCGGGTCCGGCTGGGCGGGCGTGGCCGGATGCACCTTGGTCCAGTGGAAGCCCAGGACCTCGGTCTGGCGCAGGGCCAGGAAGAAGCCGAGGGGGTCGAACCACGGCTCCCCGATGCGCTGCAGCAGGTCGTCCTCGGTCATCGCGCCCTGCTCCGGGTGGTCGGCGAACGCCTCGGCGTTGACGCGCACCCAGGCCGCCTCGTCCTGCCCGACCTCGAAGGTGCGCACGTGGATGTCGGCGGGGTAGGACGGCGGAGTGATGGGCAGGTCGAGCCGGCGTCGCATCTGCCACAGGTCGCGGACCCGCGTGAAGCCGAGCCGGTCCGACAGCAGTCCCGCGGCCGCGTCGTCACCGTGCGCCCAGACCCGGAGCCCCGCCGTACCGGCCTCGTCGAGGAGCCGACGGACCAGGGCCGTGCCGACCCCCTCGCGCCGGCGGTCGGGCGCCACGACGACGTGAGCGTTCCACGCCCCCGACTCGGTCGCCCGGCTGTGCGCGTACCCGACCAGCGTCGGTCCGGCCGTAGCCAGCAGATGGATGACCTTGCCCGTGCCCGCGACGCCGGAGTGCGCGACATCGAGGCGGACCTGGTCGTCGAGGGGCGAGACGCCGTCGGACTCGGCTGCGGCCTCGGCGATGCCGAGCACCGCTGAGGCTTGGTCGGCGTCGAGGCTCGGCCGCACCGAGAGCTCGAGGTCGGGAGGTTCGGTCACGGACGGGTCCGGCGTTGGGCAGGAGCAACGGTCGTGCTGCCCGCTGCCGGGTCGGCCTCCTCGTCCTCGTCCACGGCGTCGGAGGACGGGAGGACGAAGCGGTAGCCGACGTTGCGGACCGTGCCGATCAGACCCTCGCGCTCCGGCCCGAGCTTGGCTCGAAGTCGGCGTACGTGCACGTCCACCGTTCGAGTGCCGCCGAAGTAGTCGTAGCCCCAGACCTCCTGCAGCAGCTGCTGCCGACTGAACACCCGGCCGGGGTGCTGCGCCAGGTACTTCAGCAGCTCGAACTCCTTGAAGGTCAGGTCGAGGCTGCGCCCGTCGAGCTTGGCTGTGTAGGACGCCTCGTCGATCTCGACGTCTCCCGTGCGGATGATCGTGCTGTCGGGCTCGTCGTCATGGCGCGCCAGGGCGAGACGTCCGGTGGTGAGGCGGAGCCTGGCTTCGACCTCTGCAGGTCCTGCGGTGGTGAGCAGCACGTCGTCGACCCCCCAGTCGGCGGCCACCACGGTCAGTCCGCCCTCGGTGACGATCACGATGACGGGGACGTCGACGCCAGTCGTCCGGATCAACCGGCACAGGCTGCGAACTGCCGCGAGGTCGTGCCGGCCGTCGACCAGGACGACGTCGCAGTCGGGGGCTTCGAGCAGCACCGTCGGCTCCGCGGGCAGGATGCGGACCTGGTGCGGGAGCAAGCCCAAGGCCGGGAGCATCTCCGCTGACGACTGCAGCGCGTTGGTCAACAACAGCAGGCTGGCCACACGCGGCTCCTTCCGATGGCCGGGCGCTTCCCTGAAAGTACAAAGAGGCCGCGGCTGATCGCCGGGCCCCATCGCTTGCTGAGACAATACCGGACATGCCCGAGCTCCGGACCGGTCCGCCGATGGATGAGACGGACCCGGCTGCCGCGTCGACCGGGGCGGTGACGGTCCGCTACTGGGCGTCCGCACGCGCCGCGGCCGGCCGAGCGGAGGACACCGTGGCGGGAGTGGTGACCGTGCAGCAGGCCCTGGACGCCGTACGAGCGCTACGGTCAGGCGACGACCGCTTCGAACGCGTGCTGGCGATCTCGTCAGTGCTGGTCGGCGATTTGCCGGTCCACCGGGAGGCGCTCGACGTGGAGCCCGTCTCGCCAGGTGACGTCGTCGAGATCCTCCCGCCGTTCGCAGGCGGCTGACCACGCCGGTTGCCGGACGCCCTTTCCGGAACTGCGGGAAAGTGCACGCGTACGTCCGCGTGTCGACCTGCGCCTTCCGGCAATTCGCGAGGTGAGGTCATTCGGTCCAGAAGGTGTCGTGGCGCAGGAAGAACTCGGCCCGCTGCTCGTCGGTGGCCGGCTCCCCGGTGGCCCAGGCGGCGAGCGTCTCGAAGTACCCCTCGCGCGGCGCGCCGGGTGAGAACAGGATCAGCATCGAGGCCGGCTCGCCCGAGGCGTTGCGGAAGCCGTGAATCCCGCCCTCCGGGATGAACAGGAAATCGCCCGGCTGCCCGTCGGCCCAGGACCGTCCGTCGTAGAACTGGATCGTCCCGGACAACACGAAGAAGGACTCTGAGATCGACCTGTGGAAGTGCGGGGCTGCGCCGCCGGGTCCCGCCGACATCTCCCAGCGGTAGAGCCCGAACTGACCCGCGGTGCCGCTCCCGGTGGCCAGGTAGTGCGCGGACCCACCCGAGGGATAGACCAGGTCTGGCTCCTGGTCGGCGCGCCTCAACGTGCCGGTGACCTCGCCGGACTCGCCGGAGTAGCGGTCAGGAGGATATCGAGTCAGGTCGCCGTCGTCGGGGTAGGTCGCGTAGGTCATGTCAGGCCCCGCTGCCGTAGGGGCGGGTGATGATCTCCAGGACGTGGCCGTCCGGGTCGTCCCAGTAGACGCCGCGGCCGCCGTCGTTGGTGTTCGTCCTTCCCGGCTGCCGGTGCGACGGGTCGGCCCAGAAGTCGAGCCCGCGCGCCTGGATGCGACCGAAGATGGCGTCGAACTCGTCCTCGGAGACCAGGAACGCATAGTGCTGCCTCGAAATGTCGCCCTCGCCGTGGTCGAGCAGGTCCAGCGACACATCGTTGTCGAGCTCCACGACCAGGAAGGGGCCGAAGGCTGAGGGTGCCTGTACACCGAGGATGTCCTGGTAGAACGCCGCGCTGGCCTGCTTGTCTCGACAATGCACGATCGTGTGGTTGAGCTGGACGGTCATGGCGGAGCTCCCTTCGTCGAGCGGCGCCGTGGATGAGCAGGCCAGGCCACGACTGCTACCCATGATGCCCTTGGTACGCCGCACGTCCAGGTCTGCGGCCGGCCGTCCCTGTGCGCCTAGACTGTCGCGCCAGGCGCGCGCAACAGCGTGAGGTCGCCTGGCGAGGCCGGTGGAGGTCGACAGCGAATGGGTCTGGTGAACCTGGTGCGGCAGCGGTCGGCCACGATCTCCGACGCGTTCTTGACCCGGCTGTGGCCGCTCCCGAGCCTGGGAGTGGGCATCGCACTCGTGGTGGCGGTCGCCATGACGCACCTGGACGCACAGGTGGACTCGCGGCTGCCCTCGGCTGTGCTGACGTACATCTTCCAGGGCGACGCCGACGCCGCACGCTCGGTGCTGTCGTCGATCGCCGGATCCTTGATCACGGTGACGTCGCTGACCTTCTCGCTGACGGTCGTCACCCTGCAGCTCGCGAGCAGCCAGTTCTCACCGCGACTGCTGCGGACGTTCACCGGAGATCGGTTCGTCCAGTCGACCCTGACGCTCTTCCTGTTCACCTTCGTGTACGCGCTGACGGTCCTGCGCGCCGTTCGATCCGGCTCCAACGAGGATGTCGACTACGTGCCCCGGTTGTCGGTGACGCTGGGCTACCTCCTCACCGTCGCGAGCGCGTTGGGTCTGGTGCTGTTCTTGGCACACCTGGTCCGTCAGATCAGGGTCGAGACCTTGCTCTCCACGGTGAGCCGGGAGTCGCGCGAGACGTTTCGACGCGTCATGCCCGAGGACGACACCGACAGCCGCTCGGCCGAGCCGGAGGCTCCCACCGACGCGGCGCTGCTCACGTGCGAGACCTCCGGCTTCGTGATCGCCGTGGACGCGGAGTCATTGCTGGCTGCGGCCGCCTCGCACGAGGCGGTGGTCAGGGTGGAGAGCGGGCCGGGGAGCGTGCAGGTGGCGGGCACGCCTGTGGCGAGGGCCTGGTCGACTTCGGCGGAGCCGCTGGCCGGGGAGCGGTTGGCGGAGCTCCGACGGCGGTTCGCGTCGGCCGTCAAGATCGGACGAGAGCGGACTGCATTGCAGGACGTCGGCTACGGACTACGGCAGGTCACCGACGTCACGGCGAGAGCCCTCTCGCCGGGCATCAATGACCCCACGACCGCCGTGCACGCGATCGCAACCTCCGCAGCCCTGCTCTGCGACATTGCGGGGCGAAACCCGGGGCCGCGGCTCGTGCGTGACGACGAGGGTCAGGTCAGGTTGGTGATCACGCATCCTGGCCTGGCGGAGCTGCTGGACCTGGCCATCGCGCAGCCGCGCCGCTACGGAGCGGCGGACCCAGCGGTGTTGGCCGCGATCTTCTCACTGCTGCGTCAGCTGGCTTGGCTGGTGGAGACCGAGGCAGACCGCGGCGCGGTGCGGGAGCAGCTCAGGCGGCTGCGCGGCACCGTCGGCGCGCAGGATTTCGATGAGGTGGAAAGCGCTCGACTGCAGCACCAGTCCAATCAGGTCGAGGAGGCGTTGGACGGGCGCTGGCCCGAAGGCTGACGTCGCCTGCACGGCGGGGTCGAGGACCAGACGCGGCGGGCGGTATGGATGATCGACCTACGATGAGGGAGTGCCACTCAACCTCGTCGTCCTGCTCGTCGCGCTCGCAGCCGCGACGGCCACCGGATTCGCGGTGAACCGCTACACCGGTCACTTCCGAGGGGCCGTGGGGCCAGACGACGAGCGGTCCGCCGAGACGCGTGAAGCCCGTCCCGAACGTGCCGTTGTCCCGGCCACGGACGTGCCGGGCACGTTGGGCGAGACTGCCACGCTGCTCCAGTTCTCCAGCGCCTTCTGTGCCCCATGCCGCGCGACGCGCCGCATCCTCGGCGAGGTGGCGGAGATGGTTCCCGGTGTCACTCACGTCGAGGTCGACGCCGAGCACCACCTGGACTTGGTACGCCGGCTCGGCGTCCGCCGTACCCCCACCACCTTCGTCCTCGACGCCCACGGAGGTATCGTCACCCGCGCCTCAGGCGCACCGACCAAACCGGCTGTCATCGCGGCGGTCGGACAGGCCGCGGAGGGCGGGACTCGGGAGACATTGACTGAGTGATCTCGGTTCGCGGACACTCATCTCACGATTCGGGCAATCATCCTGGGCTCGACCGGAGTCTCGCCTAGCCTGGGCGCATGGTCTCGACGTACCTGACGAAGCGGCGTGCGGTGGACAACTGCCACTGCGCTACCGCGCTGTGTCGCCCTGGCTGACTTCCTCGACAGCCGATCCCGTCAGACCACTTCGTCCAGGAGACGCATGAGTACTGCTCTGCCCCCACCCAGCCGCGAGGTGTCCGAGGCGACCGCGGCGCCGGCCATCGGGCCGAGTCTTGCCCGCCAGGTAGATCCCCGGGGCATGCGGTTCGCTGCCGCGCTCACCACCTTGGTGCTGGTGGTGGTCCTGCTGACCCAGAGCCCGCTGCTGTTGACCCTGCAGGCCGTGGTGTTCGCGGTCGGGAGCTTCCTCGGCGTGCGACGGTCGCCGTACGCGGTGGTCTTTGCGCGACTCGTCCGCCCCAGGATCGGACCCCCTCCGGAGACGGAGGACGCACGACCGCCACAGTTCGCCCAGCTCGTCGGTCTCGGGTTCGCCGGCGTTGCGCTGGTGGGGTTCTGGACCGGGGCGACCAGCCTCGGTCTGGTCGCCACCGGGTTCGCCCTTGCGGCGGCCTTCCTCAACGCGGTCTTCGGCCTCTGCCTGGGCTGCGAGCTCTACCTCACCCTCGTTCGTCTCACCCACCGCTTCTTGCCTGACCGCGCCCGCGGCCGGGCCATCACAACCACGGAGGTATCCGCATGAGCCGCGACGCCGTACTCGTCGACGCCGACTGGGTCCAGAGCCGACTCGACGACGGCAACACCGAAGACATCGTGCTCGTCGAGGTCGATGAAGACACCTCGGCCTACGACAAGGGACACATCAAGGGAGCCGTCAAGATCGACTGGAAGGAAGACCTCCAGGACCCGGTCCGTCGTGACTTCGTCAACCAGCAGCAGTTCGGGGAGCTGCTCTCCCAGCGGGGGATCAGCAACGACGACACGGTCGTCCTGTACGGCGGCAACAACAACTGGTTCGCCGCATACGCGTACTGGTACTTCAAGCTCTACGGGCACGACAAGGTCTTGCTGCTCGACGGTGGACGCAAGAAGTGGGAGCTGGAGTCCCGGGAGCTGACCGAGGAGGTCCCCAGTCGGACGTCGACCTCGTACGTCGCCAAGGAGCCCAACCTCGACATCCGGGCGTTCCGTGACGAGGCCGTCGCGGCGATCGGCAGCAAGAACCTGGTCGACGTGCGGTCGCCCGACGAGTACGCCGGCCGGCTGCTGGCACCGGCCCATCTCCCCCAGGAGCAGGCCCAGCGGGGAGGTCATGTCCCGACAGCGGTCAACATCCCGTGGAGCAAGGCTGCCAACGACGACGGCACGTTCCGCTCCGACGACCAGCTGCGAAAGATCTACTCCGACGCCGGTGTCGAGTTCGGTTCGAAGGACACCATCGCCTATTGCCGGATCGGGGAGCGCAGCGCCCACACGTGGTTCGTGCTGCACGAGATCCTCGACGAGCCGAACGTGAAGAACTACGACGGCTCCTGGACGGAGTACGGCTCGCTCGTCGGCGTGCCGGTGGCGGTCGGCGACGAGCCAGGGGAGGCCTGAGTGTGCGGCGCTGAGCAGGGCGGTCCGAGCCTGGAAGGTGTCGACCTCGACAAGGAGTCGATCATCCAGGGCGTCGTGGTCCACGGTGACCAACCGGTCAGCGGCGCCTACGTGCGGCTGCTCGACCGGTCGGGTGAGTTCACGGCCGAGGTGCCGACCAGCGCCACCGGGCAGTTCCGGTTCTTCGCGGCACCTGGCGACTGGACGCTGCGCGCGCTGGCGCCGCGGGTCGAGCCTGTCGACGCACCGGTCGTGGCGACGCAGGGTGCTGTCGCTGACGTGACGATCACGGTCTAGCGCCGGCATTCCCCGCTATGGCGGGAAGGTGCAGGTCTCGACCGGTGTCGACCTGCACCTTCCCGCAATTCGCGGAAGTGGGGAGTTGAGTGAGGAAGGTCAGTCGGTGGGGGCGAGGCCGAGGCGGGCCTCTTCGGCGCGGAACAGGCCATGACCAGGGACGATCCGCGCCAGGACGCCGTCGACGATCTGCTTCGAGGCGTCGGTGCCGTAGATGTTGCCGACGTCGGCCAGTCGGCGGTCGTTGACCGCGTGCTCGATGATCGTGGCGACGAAACCGCTGTCGACGGGCGGTGCCAAGACGTTGCCGCCGGCCAGCAGAGACTCTCCTCGATCGGTGCCGAAGCGCAAGGTGACGCACGGGATTCCGAGGATGTTCATCTCCTCCTGCATGCTGCCGGAGTCCGTCGCCACGAGCGCGCACTCGAGCATCGCCGCGATCACGTCGCGGTAGTGCGGCCACACGAGGGAGTAGATGAACGTCTCGGGGTAGTCGGCTTGGAGTGCCTCGACCCGACCCCGGAGACCGAACGTGTCGATCGCTGTCTCCGTGCCGAACAGCGAGATGAGCAAGACCGAGTGCCCGTCGTGGACCAGCTTCTCCAGGGCGTCGAAGAGCACCCGGAACCGGTGCTCGTCGGTGGTGTTCTCGCGCCGGTGGATGCAGATCCGGATGAACCGGCCGCCCCTGAGCTGGGGGTAGGTGTCGAAGACCGTCGCTCGTGCGGCGTCGCGGCGAGCGGACTCGGTGGCGTCGGCCACGGTGTTGCCGACGACCTCGATCGTGTCGGCCGGGAAACCCTCGTCGAGGAGGAAGTCACGGACCAGCTCGACAGGAGCAGCGTGGTAGCCGGTGGCCGCGTCTGAGACGCGAGTGTTGAACTGCTCCGGGAAGGGTTCACGGCTGCCGCGCTCGAACGTCGCTGGGTCCCGCATCGCGGCGGCGTACGCCTCCCAGTCGAACGCACCGGCCTGGTACTCCGCATAGAACTTCTCCAGCACCTCGGCCCGAGGAGTGATCGTCCGAATGCCGGCCTCGACGTGGACGCACGCGACCTTGTGCAGGTAGGAGCTGACGCCGACGGCCATGGACGTGAGCGTGTCGCCGTGGATGTACGGGATGGGAGTCAGGCCGGCGTCGAGCAGCTGCTCCAGGACGTCGCCGAAGCGCTCGATCATCTGCGCGACCTTCGTGTGCAGCGACCCTTCGATGCGGAGATGGATGTCCGTCTGGAGCCCGAACTCCTCGAGCATCCCGCCGCTGTAGCGCTCGTCGTAGTGTTGACCGGTGTGGCAGAGCAGCACCTGCTCACCACGGGACTGCAGCTCTCGGTAGACCGGGGCCTGCTTGATGATGTCTGGCTTGGTCGCGATCGTGATGACGTGCACGATCGGCGACGGCGAGTCGACGAGTGACTGCAGGGTCTCCGAGGCGATCACCGTGGCGCCGCCGGCGGATCCGTTCACGACCGTCACAACACCTCCTTGTGGTCCTTGCCGACCTTCTTGAGCAGCGCGGGCATCTCGTCGGCATGGTCGAGATTGATGACCAGCACGGCGTCCTCGGTCACCACGACCGCGATGTTGTCCAATCCCGCGGTTGCCACGATGCCCTGGTACTCCGGGGGCACGAGCACGAGCCCCGTGGTGCTGTTGACGTCGGCGTGCTGCCGTGCGTTCGGCACCACCAGGTCCTCGCCTGCCATCTCGGCCATCACGTGGTGCAGGGTCTGCCAGTTGCCGATGTCGCTCCAGGTGAACTCGGCCGGGACCACCACCAAGGGATAGGTCCCCGAGTCGATCAGCTCGATCTCGTGCACCTTCCGTGGCGCTGCCCGGTAGTCCTTGGGGTCGAGCGTGTGCGCATAGGTCTGAGCCGCCCTGACCAACCTCGGGTCGGCGTCGTCATACGCGCTCAGCAGGGTCCCGGCCGCGAAGCAGTAGTAGGCGGCGTTCCAGAAGTAGTCGCCGGACTCCAGGTAGCCGGCGGCCACGTTGTGGGTGGGCTTCTCGACGAACTTCTCCACCGAGTACACCGTCGGGTCCTCACCGAACTGGTCGCGGACCTTGATGTAGCCGAGTCCGGTGTCGGGTCGTGTCGGCTTGATCCCGACGAGCGCAACGTGGTCGGGGTGGGTCTCGATGAACCGGTAGCAGTCCACCATCGTGTCCTGGAAACGGTCCACCTCGGTGATGGCATGGTCCGAGGCGAGGCTGAAGACGATCGCGTCCGGATCGTGCTCGTGCAGGTAGTGCGCGAACAGAGCGAAGGCTGCTGCGGTCCCCCTGGCCTCCGGCTCGACGATCACGTTGTCGCGGGGGATCTCCGGCAGCAGGTCGCGGATCATCCCGCTGTAGTTGGCGGTGGTCGACACGTAGATGTGGTCGGGTCGTACGACGCCGCGCAGTCGGTCGACGGTCTCCACGATCAAGGTCCGGTCACTCATCAGGGCCTGCATCTGCTTGGGCAGGTTCTTGCGGCTCAGCGGCCACAGCCGCGTGCCGGCGCCGCCCGCGACCACCACGGCGTACCGGTGATCCGCGGCGCGCTGCGTAGACGTCGAGGTGCTCTCGGTCATCGGCTCCCCAGGAGTTTGTCGACGTCGTCCATGGTCAGGTCCGTGGTCACCAGGTCACAGGCGTCGAACTCAGCCGGTGCCGGACCGTCACCCTGCCACAGACCCAGGCACGGGATTCCGGCGGCCACCGCTGCCCCGATGCCGCGAGCCGAGTCCTCGATCGCCACACAGTCGGCCGGACGCCCACCCAGGGCAGCAACAGCCTCGAGGTAGACCTGCGGGTGCGGCTTGGCGTGCTCGAGGTACAACGCCGACACCGAGACCTCGAAGGCGTCGCGAAGACCGGCGACGTCCAAAGCCGTCTCTATGAAACGTGGCGACGACGACGACGCGACCGCCAGCCGGATGCCCCGGTCGTGCAACGCACGAGCGACAGCGCGGCTGCTCTCGATGATGTGCGGGTCCGCTCTGAAAGCCTGGGAGACACGGTCGACCACCTCGTCCGTGAGGGCGCTGATGGTGGCGACGTCGTCACTGGCGTCGTCTCCGACCGAGCGCAGGACGTCGGAGAGCGTGTCGCTGACCCGACCCCCTTGGTAGGCGGTCAGGTCCTCGGGTGTCACGTGCGGATGGCTGGACCCGGCCGCATCGAGCCGGGCGTTGACCGCGTCGGCGAAGCCTTGTCGCCACAGCGGTTCGGACTCCACGAGGACACCGTCGAGGTCGAAGATCACAGGCATGCAACGCTCAGGATCGCGGTGTTGTCAGCGACGAGGTCGGCGCCGTTGCCCGTCATCGATGTCCTTTGGTCGGCCCGACCCGGCTCGGTGGCAGAGCACTCCACGGCGAGCAGGCGGATGGTGTCGGGTCATTCTAGGCGACGAGGCGGAGCCAGGTGACACGGTTCGGGTGGACGAGTGAGGTGGACATTCGTCCCTGTCAGTTGACCTCAGTGGTCCCGGCCAGCCGGGTGTCGGGATAGCGCTGGACGTAGCGGTCGACCCGGTCGTTGCGGATCGTGCGCATCAGCACGCGGAACTGGGGCTTGTCGAGTCGGACGACCGACTGACCGCTGATGGTGTCGTAGGAGCCCAACGGAGCGGTGAAGAAGTCGACGCCATCGGTGTGCAGGTTGCGCAGGGACCAAGCCAGCGACCGAATCTCGTCGTTGTCCCAGCTGCTGTCGACCGTGACGTATGACGACAGGGAGCTGAGCACCCGGCTGAACCGCACCGGGTTGTGGGTCGTCGACGACGACAGCAGCTTGCCCATGAGAGCGCGCAAGAAGTTCTGCTGCCGCGCCATCCGACCGAAGTCGTCCTGCTTCGCGCCAGGGATGTCGTGTCGGGTCCGGACGTACTGCAGCGCCCGGTCACCCTCCAAGGTCTGCCAACCCTTGTTCCAGGTGATGCGCTGGCTGGAGTCGTAGAACGTCTGGGGCACGTAGATGCGCACACCGCCGAGCGCCGAGGTCAGGTCACGGAATCCGGCCCAGTCGATGATCGCGACGTGGTCGATGGTCAGACCGGTCAGCTGCTCGACGGTCCGGTACGCAAGCTCAGGGCCGCCGTACGCGAAGGCGGCATTGATCTTGCCGTGCTCGTCGTCAGCCGGGTAGCCGTCGATGTGGACCCAGGTGTCGCGGGGGATCGACACCAGCTGCGCCGACTTACGGTCGGCCGGGATGTGCACCACGATGATCGTGTCGGACAGGTGCTGGAACGGGGTCCACTTGCCGTCCGCGAGATCCTCGGCGACCGACTGTCCGACGTTCCCGTGGTCGGCCCCGAGCAACAGGATGTTCAGCGCGTACTGCTGCTCGTGGTGGTCCTTGGCGGGAGGAGTGTCGATGTGCAGCTCGACCCGAGGGATGTGTCCAAGCTGACGATCGGCCCAGATCCAGTAGCCGCCGCTACACCCGGCCACCAGCGCCAGTACCAGGGCGGAGGCGGTCAGCACCTTGTGCCGGAACGGGAGCATCCGCCGCTTCGGCGGTGCCGTCGCCTCCGAGCGAGCGCCGGACCCGGCCGGGTCGGAAGCGGAGTCGTCCTCGGAGGCAGCCTCGTCGGATGCGTCGTTCATGGACCCCGCTTTGTCCCTGGGGCCTGCAAAGAGTCCCGCTAGCGTGAACGACCAGGGTACCTAGGGAATCCGCGGTGCGCTCGCGAAACAACCCGGCTCCGGCGACCGAGCCCGCTCGTCGTGCGAGTGACCTTGCGGCACTGCTAGTTGATCGACTGCTGACTGCCGAGCGCGGCCTTCGGATACTTCTCGAGGTAGCTCTTGATGTCGTCGTCTGCGATCGCAGAGAACAGAGCCTTGGTCTTGGCCGGGGCCAGGCGGACGATGCTCTGGCCGTCCGAACTGGTGTCGTAGGAGCCGAACGGCGCAGTCAGGAAGGCAACGTTGTCGGTGTGGATACCCCGCATCGACAGGGCCAGGCTGCGGATCTCGCCGTTGCTCCAGGTGTTGTCGACCGTGAGATAGCGGGTGATCGAGCCGACCACACTGGGCAGCTTGATCGGGTTGCGGACGCCGCTGGACAGCAGCTTGCTCATCGTGGCCCGCAGGAAGTTCTGCTGACGCTTGATCCGGTCGAAGTCACCGTTCGCGAGCCCGTGCCGGGTGCGCACGTACGCGAGCGCTTGCTGACCTTCGAAGTCGTGCCACCCCTTCTCCCAGGTGATCCGCTGTGAGTCGTCGTAGAACGTGTCAGGGATGTAGACGCGAATCCCGCCGAGAGCGCTCGTCAGGTCTTTGAACCCGGCCCAGTCGATGATCGCCAGGTGGTCGATGTGGATGCCGGTGAGCTGTTCGACGGTCTGCCGGGCCAACGACGGGCCGCCGAAGGCGAAGGCTCCGTTGATCTTGCCGTAGCCGTCGGTGTAGGGGTAGCCGTCGATCTTCACCCAGGTGTCGCGGGGGATCGACACCAGCTGGACGGACTTCCGGTCGGCCGGGATGTGGGCGATCATCATCGTGTCGCTGCGGTGCGCGAACGGCGTCCACTTGCCGTCGGCCATGTCGTCGGCCACCGACTGGACCTGGGCGTCGCCGTTGTCGGCTCCGAGCAGCAGGATGTTGAGCGGCTTGTTGCTCTCGCCGCTCGCGGCCGGGTCCTCGGTGATCCCGGCGTCGACGCGGTCGATGTTCCCGAGCTGGTGGTTCAGATACCACAGGTAGCTGCCCGTGGTCCCGGCGAGCAGGGCGAACACCAGCGCGAACGACAGCAGCAACCAGTGCCTGCGGACGAGGGTCGGGGTGCGCTCGGCCTTGCGTCGGCCGCCGACCGGGCGGCCCGGTCTGGTGGAGGCGGTGCGGCCGTTGGGAGATGACGAGGCGTCAGCACCGTCAGTCGCGGACGTGGCGTCCGTGGGACTGCTGTCGCTCGGGTCGGGGCGCGTGCTCATCCATCTCTCGTGTCACCGGGTACAGGCCGCGGACCAGTGTGCCAACAAACGAGGGCGGCGAGAAATCGAACCAAGATTGGCTGATTTCTTTCAGGTTTCCTTCAGGTTCGGGCCGCTTCCGGACCGCGATTCGTCGGTGTCGAGCAGGATCGTGATCGGCCCGTCGTTGATGAGGCTGACGTCCATATGTGCACCGAACGCCCCGGTTTGCACGTCGGCTCCGCACGTCCGCATGGCCTCGCAGAACGCTTCATACAGTGGTTCGGACACCGGACCGGGGGCGGCGGCAGACCACGACGGTCGTCGACCCTTGCGGGTGTCGGCGTACAGCGTGAACTGGCTGACCACCAGCACGCCGGCCCCGATCTCCGACGCCGAACGCTCGTCTGCCATGATCCGCAGCCCCCAGATCTTGGCGGCGAGGGCGGACGCGGTCTGCTTGGTGTCGGTGTGCGTGACACCGAGCAGCACGAGCAGGCCGGGTCCGTGGACGGCTCCGACGATCTTCCCGTCGACGGTGACGGACGCCTGAGAAACCCGCTGGATGACCGCACGCACGCCGGAGATCCTCCTGTCTTTCCGGGTCTGGCCGTCTGCCGTCCCGATGCCGAGTCTGGCACGATGACGCCATGACTGTGCCGCCGCGGGTCCCGCATCCGACCACGTTGATCACCGTCGCGCCGACCGGGGCGGAGTCGTCCAAGGCGGACGTGCCGGCCCTCCCGACGACGACCGCCGAACTGGTCGAGACCGCAGTGCGATGTGAGGCCGCAGGCGCCGCGATGATTCACCTGCACATCCGGGACTCCCAGCACCAGCCCACGCTGGAGATCGAGCGTCTGACCGAGGCTGTCGACGCCGTACGCGAGGCCACGTCGCTGGTGGTGCAGCTGTCCACGGGTGGATCGGTCCACGACCCCCTGGAGCAGCGTCTCAAGGTCCTTGATGCCGAGCCCGACTCCTGCTCGCTGACCATGGGGACCACCAACTTCGGGGACGACGTCTTCATGAACCCGTGGCCGTTCGTGTCCGAGCTCTACCAACAGACCCAGCAACGCGAGGTCGTCCCGGAGTTCGAGCTGTTCGACCTCGGTCACGTACACGCGCTGCACCGACTGCTCGACACCTACGGCCTGCCGTTCGGCGGTCGCGTGCATTGCGATCTGGTGATGGGCGTCCCAGGGGGCATGCCGGGCACGACCGATGCGCTGGTCGCGTCCGTGCAGGCGCTGCCGGTCGAGGTGACCTCGTGGTCGGCGACCGGGATCGGCCGTACGACGTTGGCGGTCGCTTTGGCGTCCCTGTCTCGGGGCGGCCATCTGCGTGTGGGTATGGAGGACACGTTGACGCTCTCCCGCGGCGTACCCGTGTCGCACAACGAGGAGCTGGTCTCCCGGGCGGCAGCTTTGGCCGAGCTCGCCCAGCGACCGGCGATGTCGACCACCGAGGCGAGGGAGTTCCTGCAGGTCAAGCAGCGCTAGCCCGGCCCGGCAGCCGTTGCCTGCACGGTGGCCATCGGCCGGGCGTCAGTAGACGAGGGCCTGCACGCCGTCGGTCAGCACTTCCTCGACGTACGACGCAGCACCGGCGATCGTCACGCCCGGCAGAAGGTCGTCCTGGGTGAGCTCGCGCCGGGCGGCACATTGCGTGCACACGGTGATCCGGCCGGACAGCAGCAACAGCGCCAGGAGGGCGTCGAGAGGGGCGGCGTGAGGAAGCGAGAACTCCTCGGCATGCCCGGGCACGGCCATCCAGACCGCCTCGCCGGTCAACCACAAGGAGACGTCCGCGCCGGCACTGACCGCAGCTGCGGCGACTGTGAAGCCCTGGTTGGCCCGCTCCGGCTCGTCGGCACCGGCGGTGATCTTGACGACCAGGGGTCGGCTTGGTGCATGGGCGGGCATGTCACGAGCCTAGAGGTCAGGTCCGTCACCGATAGACTTCCCGACCGTGGAAGCCTTCTACGTCAGTCTGCTGGTGCTCACCGCGCTTGCCGTCGCCTGGTGCGCCGGCCGCCTCGTCTACACGCTGTCCCGCGGCCAGAGCTGAAGCGGCCCATGCCCTTCGAGATCCCGTCCGACCTGCACCCGGACCTGATGCCCCTGGCGTTCCTGCTCGGGCACTGGCACGGCAACGGGCACGGTGACTACCCGACGATCGACGGTTTTCAATTCCGTCAGGAGGTCGGGTTCACCCACGACGGGCGGCCGTTCCTGCACTACCTGAGCCGCACCTGGCTGCTCGACGACGAGGGCCAGGACGTGCGGCCGCTTGCCCTGGAGACCGGCTTCTTCCGGCCCCAGGCTGACGGCGCCATCGAGGTCCTGCTGACGCATCCGACCGGGTACGCCGAGATCTACTACGGCAAGGTGGAGGGGGCCAAGATCGAGCTGGCCACCGACGCGGTCGCCCGGACCCAGTCGGCCAAGGAGTACCGAGGCGGGCACCGGCTCTACGGCCTCGTCGAGGGCGACCTGCTCTGGACGTTCGACATGGCGGCGGTCGGGCAAGAGCTCCAGTCACACATCTGGGCGAGGTTGAAGCGGGACGATTAGCCCGCTGACCGAGCCCGCCGCCGTCGGCGGGTCTCGAGCGGCTGGACCGCGAGCCCGGGCGCGTAGGCTGGGCGGATGGAGCTGCAGGAGACGTTGCGCGCCAAGGGATACCGGCTGACGCCTCAGCGTCAGCTCGTCCTCGACGCGGTGACCGAGCTCGGACACGCAACCCCCGAAGAAACCTGTGTGTGGGTGAAGGAGCGTTCGTCCGCGGTCAACATCTCCACGATCTACCGCACCCTGGAGCTTCTCGAAGAGCTCGGGTTGGTCAAGCACGCCCATCTCAGCCACGGGGCGCCGACCTACCACGCGGCCGCAGCCCCCGAGCACGTCCACCTGGTCTGCCGCGAGTGTGAGAAGGTCGCTGAGGTCTCGCCCGACGCGGTCGCGCCCCTGGTCGACCTGCTCGAACGGAATCAAGGCTTCGTCGCCGACGTTGGACACCTCACGGTGTTCGGCACGTGCGCGAACTGCCGCCAGGCCTGACCGTCGAGCCCCATCGACCCATCGAGCCATCGACCCATCGACTATGAGGAGCCCCACCAGGTGACTGCCTACCGCAGCCCGTTGCTCGACCTACCCGGCGCGGTCGAGGCCGACGACGTCGACGCGGGGGTCGCCGCGCACTACGGCGACCCCTTCCGCGAGCAGAAGGCGTTGCTCGCCGGCGACGGTTTCGTCGATCTGTCCCATCGCGGCGTCGTCACGATCTCCGGCCCGGACCGGCTCGGCTGGCTGCACTCGCTGACGACGCAGTACCTGGACGGGTTGGCCCCCGGCACCTGGACGACGACCCTCGTACTTTCCCCGAACGGGCACGTCGAGCACGAGCTCACCGGCTACGACGACGGCGAGACGTTCTGGGGGCACGTCGAGCCCGGTGCCGCCGAAGCGCTGGTGACCTGGCTGGACTCGATGCGCTTCATGATGCGGGTCGAGGTGGCTGACGTGACGGCCGAGTGGGCCGTGGTGGGCCGAGGTGACGGCCAGGTCGAGCTGGTGCGGCGTACCGAGCTGTCGGAGGCCACCACCGGTACGCCGTGTGGAGTGTGGGCGTACGAAGCACTGCGCATCGCTCGAGGTGCGCCCCGGTTCGGGCGTGACACCGACCACCGCACGATCCCGAACGAGGTCGGCTGGCTCGGTCCCGCCGTGCACCTCGACAAGGGTTGCTACCGCGGTCAGGAGACCGTGGCCCGGATCCACACGCTGGGCCGTCCGCCACGGCGGCTGGTGATCTTGCACCTCGACGGGTCGGTCGACACCCTGCCGGAGCACGGCAGCCCGGTCACCGCCGAGGGACGCGAAGTCGGCTGGGTCGGCAGCAGCGCGCGTCATCACGAGCTCGGGCCGGTCGCGCTGGCTGTCGTCAAGCGCAACGTCGCCGTGGACGCTGCCTTGCTGGCCGACGGCGTCGCGGCGACGCAGGAGCCGGTCGTCGACCCCGAGGTCGGACTGCACGTCCGCGCCCGACTCTGACTGCCCCCGCTCCGTCGAGCCGTCACTTGTGGTTCCTTCTCAGGCCCTTGTGGTTGCCCGCGCCGATCACAAGTGACGGTACAAGGAACCACAACTGACGGTTCAAGGAACCACAACTGACGGTTCAAGGAACCACAAGTGACGGTTCAAGGAACCACAAGTGACGGTTCAACGGAGCTAGCTGGCGGAGTTGATCATCCCGGCGCCCATGGTCACGCCGGTGGCTTCGTCGATGAGGATGAACGAGCCCGTCGTGCGGTTCTTCTCGTAGGGGTCGCACAACAACGGGACGGTGGTGCGCAGCTGCACCCGGCCGATCTCGTTGAGGGCGAGTTCCTTGGTCTCGAGGTCGCGGTGCAAAGAGTTGACGTCGAGGCGGTACTGCACGTCCTTGATCATCGTCCGAGCCGTCCGCGTCGTGTGCTTGATGGCCAGCTTCTGCCGCGGCTTCAGCGGCGTCGACGACATCCAGCAGATCATCGCGTCGATGTCCTGGCTCGGCTTCGGGGCGTTCTGCGGACGGCAGATCATGTCGCCTCGCGACACGTCCACGTCGTCCTCGAGCCGGACCGTCACCGACATGGGCGGGAACGCCTCGTCGAGCTCCTTGTCGAACAGGTCGATCTCGGAGACCTTCGAGGTCATCCCCGAGGGGAGCACCAGCACCTCGTCGCCAGGCTTGAGTACGCCGCCGGCAACCCGGCCCGCGTAGCCGCGGTAGTCGTGGTAGTCGTCGGACTTCGGCCGGACGACGTACTGCACCGGGAAACGCGCATCGACCAGGTCGCGGTCGGAGGCGACATGGACGTTCTCGAGGTGGTGCAGCAGAGAAGGACCTTCGTACCACGACATGTGCGCCGACCGCGTCGACGACGTTGTCGCCCTGCAGCGCCGAGATCGGGATGATCGTCAGGTCAGGGATGTTCAGCTTCGTCGCGAACGACGTGAACTCCTTGTGGATCTCGTTGAAGCGATCCTCGGAGAAGTCGACCAGGTCCATCTTGTTGACGCACAGCACCAGGTGTGGCACCCGCAGCAGCGACAGGATCACGGCGTGACGGCGCGACTGCTCGGTCAGGCCCTGACGAGCGTCGACCAGCACGAGCCCGAGGTCGGCGGTCGATGCGCCGGTGACCATGTTGCGGGTGTACTGCACGTGGCCGGGGGTGTCGGCGATGATGAACTTGCGGTTCGGCGTCGCGAAGTAGCGGTAGGCCACGTCGATCGTGATGCCCTGCTCGCGCTCGGACCGGAGCCCGTCGGTGAGCAGCGCCAGGTCGGTGTAGTCGTAGCCGCGAGACTTCGACGTCGACTCGACGGCCTCGAGCTGGTCCTCGAAGATCGCCTTGGAGTCGAGCAGCAGGCGCCCGATCAGCGTCGACTTACCGTCGTCGACCGAGCCGGCGGTGGCGAACCTCAGCAGGTCCATGGTGGGAACAGCCATCAGAAGTAGCCCTCTCGCTTGCGGTCCTCCATGGCGGCTTCACTGAAGCGGTCGTCGCCACGGGTGGCGCCTCGCTCGGTGACCCGGGCGACGCTGATCTCCTCGATGATCTCCTCGATCGTTGCCGCGGGCGACTCCACGCATCCGGTCAACGTGAGGTCACCGACGGTGCGGAAGCGGACGGTGCGCTCCTCGGCCTTCTCGTCGTCCCTGGTGGGGTTGTGCTCGCTCTCGGTGAGCAACATCCCGTCGCGCTCGAAGACGCGGCGCTGGTGGGAGAAGTAGATGTTCGGGATCTCGATGCCCTCTTGGCCGATGTAGTGCCAGATGTCGAGCTCGGTCCAGTTGGACAGGGGGAAGATCCGCATGTGCTCACCGGCGTGGATGCGGCCGTTGTAGAGCGACCACAGCTCAGGCCGCTGCATCTTCGGGTCCCACTGGCCGAACTCGTCGCGGTGGGAGTAGACGCGCTCCTTGGCCCGGGCCTTCTCCTCGTCGCGTCGGCCACCACCGAAGGCGGCGGTGAAGCCCTCCTCCTCGATGGCGTTCAGCAAGGTGCCGGTCTGCATGCGGTTGCGGCTGGTCTTCCCGTCGTCGACCACGACGCCGTCCTTGATGGCCTGCTCCACCGAAGCGATGATCAGGCGTACGCCGAGGCGGTCGACCCAGTTGTCGCGGGTCTTCAAGCACCTCGGGAAAGTCGTAACCCGTGTCGACCTGAAGGACGGGGAAGGGGATCTTGGCCGGGAAGAACGCCTTCTCGGCCAGACGCATCATCACGATGGAGTCCTTGCCGCCGGAAAACATCAGCACCGGCTTCTCGAACTCCGCCGCGACCTCGCGGAAGATGTGGATCGACTCCGCCTCGAGCTCATCGAGCTGGCTCAGTCGGTAGTCAGCGTGGACGGTCATACGCGTGGGGCTCCTCAAGCAATGAGATTCGCGCCATCCTATCCATGATCGACGCGGCCGACTGACCACCCAAGGGCAGGCCTGTGGCGTAGGTGACACCCTTCCAGGCCGGCTCGGGCCTGACGGCGCCGGCGTCAGTCGACGGTTTGGTTGCTCGGCCGTTCCTCGCGCTCGACCGGTTTGGTACGCCGTGCACGGTTTGGATCCTCGATCTCCTCCACGGTCGGGGTCCCGAACATCGGCAGTCCGCGCTCGCGACGCAAGGCGCCCCAGACGAGGGGAACCAGCACGATCAGACCGATCCCGACCACAGCGATCAACACCGGATGGGTGTCGTCCTCACCCGCGCCGAGCGGTGCCCAGCCGGCCTTGTCGAGCAGCGCCAGACCGGACATGGTGAGCACGACCACGATGCCGCGTCGGATGATCGACTGGGGCACGCGAGGGGCGATCTTGGCGCCGATGATCGTGCCCGGGACCGAGCCGATGATGAGGGGCAGCGCGATACTCCAGTCCAAGCCGTTGACGAGGATGTTCGCGATAGCCGCCGAGAGCACCAGCGGCACGGCCTGCACGAGGTCGGTGCCGACCAGCTTCACCGCCGACAAGGTGGGGTAGAGCATCAGCAGGGCGACCATGATGATCGAGCCCGACCCGACGGAGGTCACACCGACCAGCAGCCCGCCGAGAGCCCCGACCAAGATCGTCGGGAGCGGTCGGATGACTGGCTCGCCCTCGACCACGACGTGGCCGCCGGTGATGCGGCGCAGCTGGATGTAGAGGCGCAGCGCGTACGTCGACGCAGCGAGCAGCAGGGCGAAGCCGATGCAGAGCTTCAGGAACGTGTCGACGTCAGCATCCGGCGCCACCCAGCGCACCAGGTGCGGCCCGACGAACGCCATCGGGACCGACCCCAGGATCAACCATCCGGCCAGCCGGAAGTTCGGCGAGCCCTCGCGGGAGTGGACGACGGCACCGCCGGTCTTGTAGACCGCCGCCGCCGTCAGGTCGGCGGTGACGACGGTCGACGCGTCGCCGACGCCCAAGAAGATCAGCGCGGGAGTCATCAGGGCGCCTCCACCCATCCCGGTGATGCCGACGACAATGCCGACGAGGAAGCCGGCGACGACGATCTTGAGAGCGCTGTCGTTGCCGCCGAGCAGGTCAGCGGCCAACAGGGAGTGCGAGGCCTCGAACATGTGTCCTCCGAAGGGACGTCAGGGGGTCATCCAGCCCTCCGCGATCAGTGCGTCGAGCAGTTCAGCCAGGCATTCTGCTATATCTCTATCAGTTGTGTCGAGTTTGATGCCCTCGGTCGGCGATTCGTAGGGGGAGGAGATGCCGGTGAAGTCGGGGATTTCGCCGGCCCGGGCCTTCGCGTAGAGGCCCTTGCGGTCGCGCCGCTCACACTCCTCCAGCGGGGTCGCCACGTGGACCAGGACGAAACCGCCGCCGGCCCGTTCGACCATCCGGCGTACCTCGTCCCGGGTGGATGCGAACGGCGCGATCGGTGAGCAGATGGCCAGCCCGCCATGGCGCGCGATCTCGGCCGCCACGAACCCGATCCGCATGATGTTCGTCTCGCGGTCCTCCCGGCTGAAGCCGAGGCCCTTGGACAGGTGGTGCCGGACCACGTCCCCGTCCAGCGAGGTCACCGTACGCTCGCCCTGCTCGAGGATGTGGTCGACCAGGGCACGCGCCAAGGTGGACTTGCCCGATCCGGACAGGCCGGTGAAGAAGATGACGGCACCTTGTCGGTTCCGTGCCGGTCGGTCACGTTCGACGACGGCTGCGATCGTGGCAGGGAGGTTCGCCCGTGCGCCTCGCGAGGGATCCGGTGCGCAGAGGTCGCGTACGCCGCGCTGACGCTGTCCAGCAACCAGTCGTTGGCCGAAGCGGCGTCTCCGCGTGCCTCCCAGCCGTGATCGGCGACCGAGACGGCCACCACCTGGGCTCCTTCGCCCAGCAGGTCGGCGGCGGCCAAGGTGGCGCGTACGAGCGCAGGCCCAGAGACACCGGACGGCATTCCGTCGCCGACGCACGCCAGGAGCAGCGGAGTCCGTCCCTGCTCGTGAGCCGTCCGTCCTGACCGCGTCGAGGTCGTCCTGGCTCAGCACGCGGTGGACGGGAACGGCCAACCAGCTGTCCGCAGGCCCGGACTCGTGCAGCACCGCGGGTGGGACGTGGAGGCGTCGAAACGGTCCGAACTCGTTGTGTGCCTGAGGCTCCACGGAACCCACGAGCCCCACCCGCTCGGCGACATCGGTCGCCCAGGTCGCCTCGATCGTCATCCGTGCCAGGGGTGCCCCTTCGGGGTCGACCAGGTCGAGATGTCCTACCGCCGCGGCGACCTCGGCCGTGCTCGAGGAAACGGAGAGGGTGATCGGCGCGGTGCTGTGCGACGGCGAGACGAAGCCCGTCAGCGCCGGGGCCAGACGGTCACCCACGAGCAGGTCGAGGTCGTCGAGCTCACGCGGTGTCGGGGTCCACTGGGGGATGCGGACGCGAGCGGCGGGCTGGTCGGCGAAGGGTGGCGCGGACGTCGGCTCTGAGGGGGAGGGCACCCGAGCGATTGTGCCACCTCGGAGGGGGCAGGCCGGTGCCGTCGGGTGTCGGGCGTCCAGCCGGCCAGAGGTACGCTCACCCATCGTGACCGCCACCGAGATCCTCGTCGACATCGTCCGCTCCGGCTTCGTCGAAGGGCATCACCGGGGCGCGGTCGTGGCGCTGTCCGCGGAGGGGTCGGTCGACTGGGCGATCGGCGACGTGACCAGCCCGATCTACCCGCGGTCCTGCAACAAGCCGATCCAGGTCGTGGGCATGGTGCGGTGCGGGCTCGAGCTCGACGGTCCGCTGCTGGCGCTCGCCGCGGCCAGCCACTCCGGCGAGGACTTCCACATCGAGGGGGTACGCCGGATCCTGGCGGCTGCTGGCCTCGACGACTCCGCGCTCCAGACGCCGCCGGACTACCCGCTGGACGAAGCCGCGCGGACGGCATACATCCGGGCCGGTCACGACAAGTCACCCATCGCGATGAACTGCTCGGGCAAGCACGCAGCGATGCTGGCCACCTGCGCGCTCAACGGTTGGGACATCGCGACGTATCGGGACCCCCGGCATCCCCTTCAGCTGGCGATCGCCGAGACGTTCGCGGCGCTCACCGGTGAACCGATTGCGAGCGTCGGCGTCGACGGCTGTGGTGCGCCGCTGTTCGCCGCGTCGCTGCATGGGCTGGCGACGTCGTTCCGCACCCTGGTGACGGCCGCAGCGGGATCGGCGGAGCGCCGGGTCGCGGAGGCGATCATCGGCAGCCCCGAGTTCACGTCGGGCTCGACCCGGGACGAGGCCGCCTTGCTGCGGGCGTTGCCCGGAGCGGTCGGGAAGGCGGGAGCGGAGGCCAACTACGCCTTGGCCCTGCCGGACGGACGCGCCGTCGCACTCAAGATCGAGGACGGGTCACCGCGGGCCCGCCGGGTGGTGATGGCCGCGGCGCTGCGCCGGCTCGGCATCGACAGCGAGGCGGTGCGGGCCACCGGCGTCGTCGAGCTCCTGGGCGGGGGACAGCCGGTGGGTGAGCTGCGCGCCACCTTCTGACGTGACCGGTTGAGCCGCTCCGGCGGCTTCGCGTGACGTGGCTTGTTGAGCCGCTCCGGGCGGCTTCGCGTGACGTGGCTTGTTGAGCCGCTCCGGGCGGCTTCGCCGCCCGGAGCGTCCATCAACAACAAGCGCTGTCTTGGGTGCAGCAGCCGCTCTCGCCCTCGTTGCGGACATCGGTGGGGGGCGCGTCGTCCAGGATCGTGTAGACCTCCCAGCGCTCGCCCCCTGGCCCGGTCGCCCAAACCTTGTCCTGGGTCGCGTAGCAACAGGTGGTCGCGTCCTCCACGGCCGAGGCCAGGCCGGCGTCGGAGAGCCGTCGCGTAGCCGCCACGACCTCGTCGGTCGAGGCGACCTCGACGCCGAGGTGGTTGAGCGAACCGCCCTGCCCGGCATTCTCGATGAGCACGAGCTTGAGCGGTGGCTCGGAGATCGCAAAGTTGGCGTAGCCGGGGCGCCGCTTGTGCGGTTCGGTCGAGAACAGCTCGGAGTAGAAGCTGACCGCCTGTTCCAGGTCGTCGACGTTGAGGGCGAGCTGGACTCGGGGAAGTCCTTCGTGCGCGGCAGACGTGGCGGTGTGGGTGGGCGCGGACACCGGCACGCGTGGTTCGGAGATGGTTGACATCGGAGGTCCTCTCGGGTGGGCCGATTGAATCGAAGAACTTCAATATAGCTCTGTATCGAGAACTGTCAATACACCAGCTACACTGCTTCCATGAGCGAGGTGCAAGACGCTGCGTGCTGTGGCCCTGGGGTCAGCCCGATCAGCGATCGGGAGGCGGACGCGCTGTCTGGTGTGTTCAAGGCACTCGGCGACCCGGTACGCGTCCGGATGATGGCGGCGCTGTCCCAGAACGCCGATCGCGAGATCTGTGCCTGTGACTTCGTGGCGATCGCCGGCAAGAGCCAGCCCACGGTCAGCCACCACCTGAAGGTCTTGCGGGAGGCCGGCCTGGTGACAAGCCAGCGGCGCGGCACCTGGATCTGGTATTCCGTGGTCCCGGAGCGGCTCGCGGAGCTGCGCCGGGCCTTCGACCTCGGCAGTGTTCTGAATGTCTGACGTGCCGATCGTGCTCGTGGCGTGCGTTCAGAACGCCGGGCGCTCGCAGGCGGCGGCGGCGTTGCTGCGTCATCTGGCGGGCGACGCGGTGCAGGTCCGCTCGGGCGGCAGCAAGCCGGCGGCCGAGGTGCACCCCGAGGTCGCTGCCGTGCTCGCCGAGCGAGGGCTGACGGCGCTCGAACCGCCTCGGGCGTGGACCGACGAGGACGTGATCGCCGCCGATGTGGTGGTGACGATGGGCTGCGGGGACGCCTGTCCGTACTACCCCGGTACGCGTTACGAGGACTGGGAGGTCACGGATCCGTCCGGACTGCCCGTCGGCGACGTACGGGCGATCGTGTCCGACATCGAGACACGGGTCCGTCAACTGCTTGCTTCGTTGCAGGTCCCTGTCCAGGGCTGATCCCCGGATGCTCGGGTGATTCGGCGCGCGTGGAGGATGCGCCGAGCCTGAGTGACATGACTCACGGACCCTCTGCTTGCAACTGCTAACTTTTGCTAGCACAGTGGGGGTCATGGCCAAGCTGAAGGTAGGGAAGCCCCTCTCCGAGGGTGCACCCAAGGCTGCCGCCCGCGTCACCGCATCAGCTCGCGCCAGCGTGGCGGGCACGGCGTCGACCCTGGGCGACTATCTGCGCGACCAGCGGCGTGGCGCGCAGCTGACCCTCCGCCAGCTGGCCGATCAGGCCGGGGTCTCCAACCCGTACCTGAGCCAGATCGAGCGTGGGTTGCGCCGACCGTCGGCCGATGTGCTCCAGCAGCTCGCGAAGGCGCTGCGCATCTCGGCGGAGACGCTGTACGTGCGGGCCGGGATCCTCGATCCGGCGGAGCGGGGAAGCGAGACCGTGCAGAGCGCGGTCCTCGCGGACCGCGAGCTGTCCGAGCGGCAAAAGCAGGTCCTGCTGGAGATCTACGCAACCTTCCGCCAGGGCAACACGCCCTGATGGGTGGGACGCAACCGTCCGACCCACACCCCGAAGTTTCCGAAGTTTCGAAGAGAGGAACACCATGGCACTGTCTGCCACCATCGAGAAGACCCGCAAGGACATCGAGAAGAGGCTCGCCGACACCGGAGCGCTCAACGCCGTTGTCGGAGCCAGCGACCTGGCGGTGAAGAAGCTCCGCGAGGCGCAGGCCGACCTGACCGCGCGTGCGGCATCCATCGACCCCAAGGCGCTGCGCGACCAGGCCCAGGCCACGGTCGTCTCCGCCCCGGAGCAGGTCAAGGCCCTCCCGACCAAGGCCCAGGCCGCCCTGGGCGAGGCCGTCGCCACGGCCCTGACGACGTACGGCGAGCTCGCCGCGCGCGGCAGCGACCTGGTGGCCCGGGTGCGTCGCCAGCAGGCCACGCAGGACCTCAAGGCGCAGGCCTCCACTGCGGTGAGCCACGCCAAGGCGACCGCGACCACGGCGCAGCGGTCCGCCTCCTCCACGAAGAGCGCGGTCAAGTCCGCGACGACCACGGCCAAGAAGTCGGCGAAGACCACCAAGACCGCGGCGAAGTCGGCGACCACGACGGCCAAGAAGAACGCCGCGCAGACCAAGACGTCGGCCAAGTCGACGGTGACCAGCGCGAAGAAGACCGCCACGGCCGCCAAGAAGGCCGCTGACGCGACCGCCTCGAAGGTTGGCAACTGATCCGACCGCGTCATCGGAACCCGTGACCAACAGGTCAGCAACAGGCCAGCAACAGGCCAGCAACAGATCAGCCCCGTGGAGCCCCGGCTCTGCGGGGCTGACCGCTGTTTGCGTTGGTTACCCTTGATCCGTGCTCAGCCAAGCCGTAAGTCCCGCGATCGCCCTGGACGTCGAGTCCTGGGTGTCGCTCGGGCTGTGGTTCGCGTTGCTCGGCGTGAAGTTGTTCGCGCTGGTGGACGCACTGTTCCACTCCGACCAGGCGTACGTCGCGGCCGACAAGCAGAACAAGGCGTTCTGGCTGTTGCTGCTGGTGATCTTCCTGGCGCTGCACTTCCTGGTCGGGTCACCGCTGCACGTGCTCAACCTGATCGGCACGGTGGCAGCGCTGGTGTATCTCGCCGACGTCCGGCCGATCCTTCGCTCGATGAAGCAGTACTGACGTCGAGCCAGAACCTCTGCCATGCCACTGATCCCCGGCCCGGAGGGGCCGATCGAGTGTCTCGTCACGGGCTCCGGCGCGCCGGTGACGGTCTTCGCTCACGGACTGGCCGGGTCGATCGACGAGACGCGGCCGTTCGGGTCGGGTGTGGCCGGCACCCGCGTCTTCTTCCACTTCCGGGGACACGGCGCCTCAGCGGAGTCCGAGCGCCCGTGGACGTACGCCGCCGCGGCTGACGACGTACGTGCGGTGACCACGGCCTATCGTGCGCGGCGCGGTCTCGGGGTCTCGCTCGGGGCGGGCGCGCTGCTGCGGGTGGCCGCGGAGTCGCCGGATGCCTTCGACCGGCTGGTGTTCGCGCTGCCGGCCACCATCGACCGGCCGCGCACCGACCCGGCCGTCGAGCTGATGCGCGCCAGAGCCGAGCTGGTCGAGCATCGCGACGTCGCTGCACTGGCGCGGTCGCTGGTCGCGGAGCAGCCGGTCGGCGTACGCCAGCGGCCCGACGTGCAGCTGTGGGCCGAGCGGCAGGCCAGGCGACTGTCGTCGACCACGGTCGCCAGGGCGCTGCGCGAGCTGCCCGCTCAGCATCCCGTGGCGACGCGGGACGAGGTGGCGTCGATCCGGTGCCCCGTGCTCGTCATCGGTCAGCAGGGGGATGCGGCCCACCCGGAGTCGATCGCGCGCGAGCTGGCCTCGCTGCTGCCGGCAAGCCAGCTCGAGGTCTACGACGATGGCGGCATCCTGTGGAGCCACCGGTCTCAGGTACGGACCCTGATCTCCACCTTCCTCAACACCTGACCGCTCCGGTTTGCCTAGATATCTATTCCGAAGGCTTGTTCTCTAGGCAAACTTGCCGTGCAGACCAGGAGTTTGCCTTGCTGACATGAGGAAGGAGGCGGTATGGAGATCGTGCTGGTCCAGGGCGACATCACCCAGCAGCGGGTCGATGCCGTGGTCAACGCCGCCAACCGGGCGATGCGTGGAGGCGGCGGCGTCGACGGCGCCATCCACCGAGTCGGCGGTCGGGCGATCCTCGAGGACTGCATCGCCCGCTTTCCCGAGGGGCTCGACACTGGCGATGCCGGGTGGACCACCGGCGGGGAGCTGGCCGCCCGGTGGGTGATCCACGTCGTCGGGCCGAACTTCGCCGCCGGCCAGACCGACCGGTCGTTGCTGACGTCCTGCTACGCGCGGGCGATCGAGGTGGCGGACGAGCTGGGCGTCGAGACGATCGCGTTTCCGCTGGTGTCCGCCGGCATCTACGCGTGGCCGCTGCAGGATGCGGCCAACGCCGCCGTCGAGACGTTGCGGTCGGTCTCCACCGGCGTACGCCAGACGCGGATGGTGGCGTTCGGCCCAGCGGCGTACGACGCTCTGGCCCAAGCCCTGGGCTGACGCCGCCCGCGGCTCCGCCGCCATGCGTGCCCCAGCCTTGAGCCGGCGACGCCCGCGGCTCTGCCGGCATGCGTGCAAGGCAAATCCCCAGTGAGCAAGCCAAGTTTGCCTAGATAACAAGCCTTCGGAATAGATTTCTAGGCAAACCCCACCCCGGAGAGCAGCAGCTAGGAGGGGCGGCGCGCGCGGGCGGCCGTCCGAGCCCGCAGGGTCTGGTCGAGCACCACCTTGCGGATCCGCACCGAGTCCGGGGTCACCTCGACGCACTCGTCCTCGCGGCAGAACTCCAGCGACTGTTCGAGCGACAGCTTGCGCGGCGGCACGAGCTTCTCGAACTCGTCGGCGTTGGACCGGACGTTGGTCATCTTCTTCTCTTTGGTGATGTTGACGTCCATGTCGTCGGCGCGCGAGTTCTCGCCGATGATCATGCCCTCGTAGACCTCGGTCGTCGGCTCGACGAACAACGTGCCGCGCTCCTGCAGGTTCGTCATGGCGTACGACGTCGCAGCGCCGGACCGGTCAGCGACCAGGGACCCACTGGACCGGGTCCGCAGCTCGCCGGCCCATGGCTCGTAACCCTCGAACACGTGGTGCGCGATCCCCGTGCCTCGGGTGTCGGTGAGGAACTCGGTGCGGAATCCGATCAGGCCACGGGCCGGGACCAGGAACTCCATCCGAACCCAACCCGTCCCGTGGTTGATCATCTGCTCCATCCGGCCCTTCCGGACCGCGAGCAGCTGCGTGATACCACCGAGGTGTTCCTCGGGAGCGTCGATCGTGAGCCGCTCGACCGGCTCGTGGAGCTTGCCGTCGATCTGCCGGGTGACCACCTGCGGCTTGCCGACGGTGAGCTCGTAGCCCTCCCGACGCATCTGCTCCACCAAGATGGCCAACGCCAGCTCCCCACGACCTTGTACCTCCCAGGTGTCCGGACGTTCGGTCGGCAGCACCTTGACGGACACGTTGCCGACCAGCTCCCGGTCAAGGCGGTCCTTGACCAAGCGCGCGGTGACCTTCGTGCCCTTCGTCCGCCCGGCCAACGGAGACGTGTTGGTGCCGATCGTCATCGAGATCGCCGGCTCGTCGACGGTGATCAGCGGCAGCGCCACCGGGTTGTCGACATCGGCCAGGGTCTCGCCGATGTTGATCTCCGGGATCCCCGCCACGGCGATGATGTCGCCCGGACCCGCGGAGTCGCCCGGGACCCGATCGAGCGCCTCGGTGACCAGCATCTCGGTGATCTTGACGTTCTGGCGTGATCCGTCACGCCGCAGCCACGCCACGTTCTGGCCCTTCGTGAGCGTGCCCTCGTGGACCCGGCACAGCGCGAGGCGGCCCAGGAACGGCGACGCGTCGAGGTTCGTGACGTGGGCCTGGAGCGGAGCACCCTCGGTGTACTGCGGGGCCGGCACGGTCTCGATGATCGTGCGGAACAACGGCTCGAGGTCCGGGGAGTCCGGCATCCCGCCGTCGGCCGGCTGCTCGGACGACGCGCGCCCGGCCTTCGCGGAGGCGTACACGACGGGGAAGTCGAGCGCGTCCTGGTCGTGAGTGTCGTCGAGCAGGTCGAGGAAGAGCTCGTAGGTCTCCTCGACGACCTCGGAGATGCGGGCGTCCGGCCGGTCGACCTTGTTGACGACCAGGACCACAGGAAGCTTCGCGGCCAGCGCCTTGCGCAGGACGAACCGGGTCTGCGGCAGCGGCCCTTCCGACGCGTCCACGAGCAAGACGATGCCGTCGACCATCGCCAGCCCTCGCTCCACCTCGCCCCCGAAGTCGGCGTGGCCCGGCGTGTCGATGATGTTGATGGTCATCGGTGCGCCGCCCGCAGCTGGACCCTTGTAGCGGACCGCGGTGTTCTTGGCGAGGATCGTGATGCCCTTCTCGCGCTCGAGGTCGCCGGAGTCCATCGCGCGCTCGTCGACGTGCTGGTGCTCGCCGAACGCCCCGGACTGCCACAGCATTGCGTCGACCAGGGTGGTCTTGCCGTGGTCGACGTGGGCGACGATCGCCACGTTGCGGAGGTCGCTGCGCGACGCGGTCGAGGGCGTGGGGGCGGGCATGAAGATCCTGTCGGTGAACGAGGAGCGCCGCGCCGGGCGGCGAGTGTCGCGAAAGGTCCTCGCGACGTGCTCGAGGAGTTTATCGGCGTACGCCGTGCGGGCCGAATCGGCGACAACCGCGGTCCGGGACCGTTCGTCCCGCAGGAGTGACGGGCGGCGGCGGCGTCGGTCACCACGAGCTCTGCCGAACCGTCCGTGCGCCTACCGATCCAGGCCACGGCATTGCCGAGGGGGTCGCCAAGGGCTCCGGCGATCGCGCCGTCTCCGATGCGCTCCGGAGGATCCGGAGGACGTTGTCGGTAGACAGCCCCGTCCCGGTCGGTGAACACCACGAACGAGCGCGTTGTGCTGAGTGTCTCGGGAGCTGTTTCGCCGGGCAGCCACCGCCCGCCGAGATTGACCGACGTGCCGTTGGACCAGAGAACGCGCAGGTTCAACCCGATGAGGGGCGGGGAACTACCTGCCTCGGAATGGCCGGGGTCGCTCTTGGAGACCGCCACGGCCGCCGCGACCAGGGCAATCACGGCAACGGCGGCGAGCACGGGCGTGCTGACCCGGTGGTCTGCCGCGTCCCGCGATGTGTCCACGGCCGTCCCCCGGTCCCCACTGGTCGGCTGGTGCCCTGTCGGCTGGTGTCCTGCTCGGCTGGTGCCCCGCTGCTGCGCTGAATGCACCAGAGAGCGTGGTTTGCTCCGACGTCACCTCGTAACCTCGCCCGCGTCGATCCGGATCGCTGGACAATGGTTCGGTCGAGCTGTCGAATCGGCCTGAGCTCGTTCGTCAAGAGATCAAGACCCGAAACGAAGGAGGCCATCATGGCTGAGTACATGTTCATGCTCTTCGACGACGAGAAGTGGTACGACGAGGTGACGCCCGACCAGTGGGAGGCCACCATGAAGCTGCACGGCGAGTTCGCGCAGGCCGTGGAGGCAGCAGGCGCCAGCATCCTCGAGGGCCGCGCCCTGGAGCGCACGTCGACGGCGACCACCCTGACGAAGGACTGGGACAACCCATCGGCCGCCCCGGTCGTCAGCGACGGGCCCTTCATCGAGACCAAGGAGGCGCTGGGCGGCTTCTACCTGATCCAGGCTCGCGACCTCGACCAGGCGTTGGAGCTGGCCGCCATCTGCCCGTCAGGGCACATCGAGGTCCGCCCGGTGATGGACACCAGCGGCGAAGCCTCCTGACCCCGGCCGCACCGTCTGTCGGCCTCTCGCACACGTCATGAGGATCGACGCCCGCGACGTCGTACAACGCGTCGACGAGGCGCATCGTCACCACTGGGCCACGGTCCTGGCGGCCACGGTGCGCCTCACGCGGGATCTCGACCTCGCCGAGGACTGTGCGCAGGAGGCGTTCGTCCAGGCCTTGCGCCGCTGGCCCGACGGGCTGCCGGACAACCCGGTCGGCTGGCTCACGACGGTCGCCAAGCGGCAGGCGCTGGACGAGCGCCGGCGCGAGCAGACCCTTCGCCGCAAGCTCCCCCTACTGCTCGTGGAGGACGTGGTGCACCCCGGTCACCGTGACCAGCCGGTCCCTGCCGACCCGCTGCGGCTGGTGTTCACCTGCTGTCACCCGGCCCTGTCGCGGGACGCCCAGCTGTCGCTCACGCTGCGGCTGATGTGTGGCCTGACGACCGCGGAGGCGGCCAAGGTGCTGCTCGTCAAGGAAGCGACGGTTGCGGCGCGGATCACCAGAGCCAAGCAGAAGATCGCCACGGCTGCCGTGCCCTTCCGGCTTCCGTCCGACGACCAGCTCCCGGCACGTCTCGACACCGTCCTCACGATCGTCCACCTCGCGTACACGGCCGGCCACACCTCGTCAGGTCCGGACCTGATCCGCCCCGACCTGACCGGTCGCGCTGTCGGGCTGGCCCGTCTGCTGGTGGCGCAGCTGCCGGCCGAGCCGGAGGCCCTCGGACTGCTGGCCCTGCTGCTGTTCGCCGAGGCTCGGGGCTCGGCGCGGCTCGGTCCGAGCGGCGAGCTGGTGCTACTGGCCGACCAGGACCGGTCGCGTTGGGACACCCCGCGAGTCCATGAGGCGCTCGGCCTCGCGACTCGCGCACTTGCCGGTGGGGGGCGCTTCGCCTTGCAGGCGGCGATCGCGGGACTGCACATGTCCGCGTCGTCGTGGGACACCACGAACTGGCAACAGGTGGTGCGGATGTACGACGCTCTGCTGCTGCGCTGGCCGAGCCCGGTGGTGGCGCTGAACCGACTCGCCGCCACGAGCCTGGTTCCCGGCGCCGACCTCGAGGACGTGCTCGGGCAGCTCGATGTCCTGGCCCGCGACCCGACGCTCGAGCGGTACGCCTACCTGTCAGCCACCCGCGCCGACGTCCTCTCCAGGCTGGGGCGGCAGCGAGAGGCCCGGGCGGCGTACGACCAGGCGATCGAGCTCACCGACAACGAGACCGAGCGCCGCTTCCTGCGCGCCCGCCGCTCCTTGTGACCCCGGCTGGGTTTGCCTAGAGAACAAGCCGCCCGAATAGATATCTAGGCAGACTTGCCATGTCATCAAGCCACCTGAATAGAAATCTAGGCAAACCTCAAGGGGCCACCGTCGGCAGCCGGCGTCAGGGCTCGCGGTGCACCTTGTGCTGAGCGGCCTGAGCGCGGGGCCGCACCACCATCAGGTCGATGTTCACGTGGGACGGCCGGGTCGCCACCCAGGCGACCGCGTCGGCGACATCCTCGGCCGACAACGGAGCGGGCACACCGGCGTACACCGCGTCCCGCTTCTCCTGGTCGCCCCGGAACCGGACCAGCCCGAACTCCTCGGTCCTCACCATGCCGGGGGCGATCTCGGTGATCCGGACGGGCTGCCCCACCAGTTCCAGTCGGAGAGTCTCGGTCATCACCGCAACACCGTGCTTGGCCGCCGTGTAGCCGCCACCGCCCTCGTACGCGACCCGTCCGGCGGTCGAGCCCATGTTGATCAGCACCCCGTCTCCGCTGGCGATCAAGGCCGGTAGCAGCGCCTTGGTGACGTTGAGGGTGCCGATCACGTTGACGTCGAACATCGCGCGCCAGTCCTCGACCCGGCCCTCCGCCACGCTATCCGCGCCGAACGCCCCGCCGGCGTTGTTGACGAGCACGTCGAGGTGGTCACCGACGGCTTGGCGCAGGCCTGCGACCGACTCCTCGTCGGTGACGTCGCACGCGAGGGCGGTTCCTCCGATCTCCGCCGCAAGCCGCTCGATCCGGTCCGTACGCCGCGCCGAGCAGACGACATGGAAGCCGGACGCGGCCAGAGCTCGCGCGGTGGCGGCGCCGATGCCGCTGCTGGCGCCGGTGACGACGGCCAACGGGACGACCAGGCGAGCCGCTGCCAGGGCTGCGGGCCCCCTGCTGAGGTGCGATGTCAGACATGCCGTCATCGTCGCACTGCGCCGATTCCCCCTACCGTGCCGTCCCCCCGACCGTGGCCGTCCACCCCGCGGCCCGCACCCGGTCCACCCCGTGGCCCGCACCCGGTCCGCCGACCGGTCCACGCCCGGTCCGCCGACCGGTCCACGCCCGGTCCGCCGCCCGGTCCACGCCCGGTGTGCAGGCCCCCGTGCGGCCCGACTCGCGAGGCTTGGGGAAATACGGGAGACTTGGCGGTTGTTGAAAGTTCTTGCGCTCGAAATCGCGCGATGACAGGAGCGACATGGCACCGGCACGTGGACCCCGCGGCACCGTGGGGTTTCTCGCACCCGTCGTCCCCGCCGACCGAACGCCAAAGCCGCGCCGGGTCGCCATGCTCAGCGTGCACACCTCTCCGCTCGACCAGCCGGGCACCGGGGACGCCGGGGGGATGAACGTCTACGTGGTGGAGCTGTCCCGGCAGCTCGCGGCGCAGGGCATCGAGGTGGAGATCTTCACCCGCTCCACGTCAGGAGGGCTGCCTCCGGTGGCCGAGCTGACCGACGGCGTGACCGTGCGGCACGTGGTCGCCGGTCCGTTCGAGGGCCTCACCAAGGGCGAGCTGCCCGGGCAGCTGTGCACGTTCGCGCGCGACGTGCTGAGGACCGAGGCGGCATACGCCCCGGGCTACTACGACATCATCCACTCCCACTACTGGCTCTCCGGCCAGGTCGGCGCGCTGGCACGCGACCGCTGGGGCATCCCGCTGGTGCACTCGATGCACACGATGGCCAAGGTCAAGAACCAACTGCTCGCTGTCGGCGACACCCCGGAGCCGGTCGCCCGCGTCATCGGCGAGGAGCAGGTCGTCGAGGCCGCGGACCTGATCATCGCCAACACCGAGGACGAGCGGCATCAGCTGGTCGATCTGTACGACGCCGAGGCCGACCGGCTCCGCGTGATCACGCCGGGAGTCGACCTCGAGGTCTTTCGACCGGGCAGCCAGCGTGATGCACGGGACCGGCTCGGCATCAGCCGCGATGCCCTCGTGGTGATGTTCGTCGGTCGGATCCAGCCGCTCAAGGCGCCCGACGTGGTCATCCGCGCCACCGCCGAGCTCCTCGAGCGTCGACCCGACCTGCGAGACAGGTTGGTCGTGCCGGTGATCGGCGGCCCCTCCGGGTCCGGGCTCGACACGCCGGACAGCCTGGTCCACCTGGCGAAGAGCGCCGGTGTCGATGACGTCGTCCGGTTCGTCCCTCCCGTCGAGCAGGCGCGGCTGGTCGACTTCTATCGGGCCGCATCCCTGGTGTGCGTGCCGTCGTACAACGAGTCCTTCGGCCTGGTGGCGATCGAGGCGCAAGCGTGCGGCACCCCTGTGGTCGCGGCGAACGTCGGCGGCCTGCCCACTGCCGTGGACGACGGCGTGACCGGCGTGCTGGTGGACGGTCACGACCCCAGCGACTACGCGCGGGTCTTCGAGCGGCTGCTCACGGACCGCGGTGCCCTTGGCCGGCTGAGGGCTCAGGCGCCGCTGCACGCTCGGGCGTTCGGGTGGGGACGCACCGCGCAGCTGACCTTGCAGGCGTATCACGATGCGGCGATGTCGATGCGCGCCGACGCCATGGCCCTCGCCGAATGACCGCAGCCTCGGACGCGCCGGTTGCCAGGCGAGCCGCCGCGATCGCCACTGTCCGCGCAGCCCTCGGCGAGGCGGAGATCGAGGCCGACGAACCGGGCGAAGGCGTGTTCGTCTTCGACCTGCCGGGCGAACGCAAGCTGTCCACTCCGTGCCGCCTCGTGGTCGGAGACCACGCCCTCGGGGTGCACGCGTTCGTCTGCCGCAATCCCGATGAGAATCATCAGGAGGTCTACCGCTGGCTGCTGAGCCGCAACCTGCGCCTGTACGGCGTCGCCTTCGGACTGGACCACAACGGCGACATCTACCTGGACGGCCGGTTGTCGCTGGCGAGCGTCTCTGCCGAGGAGCTGGACCGGTTGCTCGGGTCGGTGCTCACCTACGCCGACGAGTCCTTCAACACCATCCTCGAGCTCGGCTTCGCGTCGTCGATCCGCAAGGAGTGGGAATGGCGGTTGTCGCGCGGTGAGTCGACCCGCAACCTCGATGCCTTCCGAGGCTGGCTCGAGCGCGGCGACGACGCGGCGGGTGGGGTCGAAGCCTCGACCTGAACGGGGACCGTGGTGTCCGAGATCACGTGGTAGGGATCACGTCGTAACGATTTGGGTGGCCTGGGAAGTAGCTCTAAACTGTAAGAGGCAAGCAGGGAAGGCATCTCTTACGGATAGCACTGCCGGACCTGCCAGCCTCACCGCATCAAACCAGCGTTGCCCACATCGTCACCACCGCCGGCATGGGGCCGGCAGACACGGAGGAAGTCATGCTCACCGCACAGGACGTCGCGCGCGAGGTCAGCGTGTCCAGGCGGGCTGAAGCGCGGGAGTCTGAATTGATCTCCGCGGCTCGGCTGGCTCGTCGTCAGCGTCGCCTCGAGCGCCGCATCGAACGCGTCAACAGCCACCTGGCAGCCCACCGCTGACGGACGGTCTGTAGCGGCGGAGTCGCGCAGACCGGTTCAACGAACCACCTGGCCGCACGACACGCCACCCGCCAGACGGCCACCCGCCTGACTGCCAATGGCCAGGGTTTCTGGGTCCTACCGGCCCTGGTTGGCGACTGCGGCGATGGCCTCCGCGGCTGCGTCGGGGTCGAGGTACTCCCCGCCCTTCGTCGTCGGTCGCAGGTCGGAGTCGAGCTCGTACAGCAGGGGAATGCCGGTGGGGATGTTGAGGCCGACCACGTCGTCGTCGGACATGTCGTCCAGATGCTTCACCAGGGCACGGAGCGAGTTGCCGTGCGCTGCAACCATCACGGTCTGACCGCCCAGCAGGTCCGGCACGACCGCGTCGTACCAGTACGGCAGCATCCGGTCCACGACGTCGGCCAGACACTCGGTGCGAGGCCGCAGCTCATCAGGCAGGTTCGCGTAGCGGGGATCGGCGACCTGGCTGAACTCGTCGTCATCGGCGATACGCGGAGGCGGGGTGTCGTAGGACCGGCGCCAGAGCATGAACTGCTCCTCGCCGTACTCCTCGAGCGTGGCCTTCTTGTCCTTGCCCTGGAGTGCCCCGTAGTGCCGTTCGTTGAGCCGCCACGACCGGCGTACGGGGATCCAGTGCCGGTCGATCTCGTCGAGGCACAGCTGCGCCGTAGCGATCGCCCGACGCAGTACGGAGGTGTGCAGGACGTCAGGCAGCACGTTGCGGTCGGCCAGCAGCGCACCCGCGCGTACGGCCTCGTCGCGGCCCTTGCCGCTGAGCGAGACGTCGACCCAGCCGGTGAACAGGTTCTGGGCGTTCCAGTCGCTCTCGCCGTGGCGGACGAGCAGCAGACGGTACGGCGCTTGAGTCATGGTTCGACCCTAGCGGCGTACGCCGGTGCGCTCAGACGCCGGCGGGGTGCTGGCCGGTGACCAGGAAGACGATCCGCCGGGCCAGCGAGACCGCGTGGTCGCCGATCCGCTCGTAGTAGCGGCCGAGCAGCGCCATGTCGACGGCCGGTTCGACCCCGGCGTCCCAGTCGTCGCTGAGCAGCGTGCGGAACATCGAGCGGCGCAGCCGGTCCATCTCGTCGTCGGCCTCCTCGAGCTCCATCGCCGCGTGCACATCCCGGCTCTCGACGATGTCGGCAGCGGCGGCGATCATCTCGTCAGCCGTCTTCGCCATGTCGGCGATCACCGGCTCGAGCGCGTCCGGCACCGCCTTGGTCGGATAGCGCAGCCGGGCCACCTTGGCGATGTGCACGGACAAGTCACCCATCCGCTCGAGGTCAGCCACCATCCGCAGCGAAGCCACCAACATCCGCAGGTCACCGGCGACCGGTGCCTGGCGGGCCAGGATCTCGAAGCTGTCGTTCTCGATGCGCTCGCGGGTGTCGTCGATGGCAAGGTCACCGCTGATGACGAGCTCGGCCACCGAGGCATCGGCGTTGAGCAAGGCCTCGGTCGCCTGTGCCAGGGCGGCACGGACCCCGCCGGTCATCTCCACGAGCTCGTGCAGGATGTTGTCGAGCTGCTGTTGGTACTGGACGCGCATGCCTACCACCGTAGGCCTAACGGGTAACGGGCAGGCGTTGCGACATGAACGGAGCATGAACGGTCGCGGAAACTGCCATCAACGGACCTGCTCGGGTGGAGGTTCAGGCCCGGCTTGCTGCGTACGCTGGGGCCATGGACTCGTCGACGGCTGCTCTCGTGGGTGGCGGGATCGGGGCGTTGCTCGGCGCCTTCGCAGTTCTGGCCTTCCGGCTCAGCGAGCGTGACCAGGGTCGTGAGCGGTCGCCCATCGCTCCGGAGCCCCAGGTCCCCGCCGGCGTGGCGGCCGTGCTCTCGGTCCTGCGCTCATCGGCGCTGGTGGTCGGGCCGGACGACCAAGTGCTGAAGGCGAGTGCGCCGGCTCATGCGATGGGCCTGGTCCGGGGCTCGCGCGTCGAGGTCGCTGAGCTTCTCGAGCTGGTCCGACAGGTGCGCCGGGACGGGCAGATCCGCGAGGACGAGCTGACGCTGCGCCGGGGGCGGACCGTTCTCCGTCACATCGTCGCCCGGGTGGCGCCGCTGGGCAGCAAGCTGGTGCTCGTCCTGGTCGACGACCGCACGCGCGAACGCCGGGTCGAGGCAATCCGGCGTGACTTCGTCGCGAACGTCAGCCACGAGCTCAAGACTCCGGTCGGCGCCCTCAACCTTCTCGCCGAAGCCGTGGGAGAGGCTGCGGACGATCCCGAGGCGGTGCAGCGCTTCTCCGCGCGGATGAAGACCGAGAGCGCGCGGCTGACGCGGCTCGTGCAGCAGATCATCGAGCTCTCCCGGCTCCAGGGCGACGACCCGCTCGACGAGGTCGACCCGGTCTCCGTCGACGCGCTGGCCGAACGCGCCCTTGACCGGGTCCGGGTGGACGCGTTCGACCAGGGCGTGGAGCTGGCGTTCGCCGGGGAGCACGGTTTCCAGGTGCTCGGCAACGGTGAGCAGCTCGTCGTGGCGCTCGGCAACCTCGTCGAGAACGCCGTCGCCTACAGCTCCCGGGGCACCAAGGTCACCATCAGCGCTCGGGCCAACGAGTCCATGGTCGACATCGTCGTCACCGACCAGGGCATGGGCATCCCCGCCGACGAGCTCGACCGGATCTTCGAGCGCTTCTACCGGGTCGACCCTGCCCGCGCCCGAGCCACTGGTGGGACAGGTCTCGGCCTGTCGATCGTGAAGCACGTGGCGGCCACCCACGGCGGTGAGGTCCGCGTCTGGAGCGTGGAGGGTGAAGGGTCTTCATTCACCCTGACCCTGCCTGCGCGGGTCGACGTCGACACTGGCGAGCCGGTCCACCGCGACGGTCCCGCGACGTCACGAGAGGCCGACGGACCCCGCGTTCTCAGCGAGCTCGATCCTGCGGCCGAGTCGACCGCCGCAACGTCTGCCGACCATGCTGAACTCCCAGCGATCCGCACCATCGCCCACGCCGAGGAGGCACTGTGACCCGCGTTCTCGTCGTGGAGGACGAAGAGAGCTACAGCGACGCACTGGCCTACATGCTCCGCAAGGAGGGTTTCGACGTTGCACTCGCCGGGACGGGCCCGGACGCTCTCGAGGAGTTCGAGCGAGGCGGCGCTGACATCGTGCTCCTCGACCTGATGCTGCCCGGCCTGCCCGGAACCGAGGTCTGCCGGCGGATCCGACAGGTCTCATCGGTCCCGGTGATCATGGTCAGCGCCAAGGACGCCGAGGTCGACAAGGTCGTGGGTCTCGAGCTCGGCGCCGACGACTACGTCACCAAGCCTTACAGCCCGCGCGAGCTGGTCGCCCGCATTCGGGCGGTGCTCCGGCGAGGGGTCGAGCCCGACCTGGCGCCCGCCACCTTGGAGTCCGGCGCCGTACGGATGGACGTCGACCGGCACGTCGTCACGGTCAAGGGTGAGGAGGTGCGGTTGCCGTTGAAGGAGTTCGAGCTGCTGGAGATGTTCTTGCGCAACTCCGGCCGCGTCCTCACGCGGGGACAGCTCATCGACCGCGTCTGGGGAGCCGACTACGTGGGCGACACCAAGACACTGGACGTCCACGTCAAGCGATTGCGCGCCAAGATCGAGCCAGACCCGGCGCACCCGCGCTTCCTGGTGACCGTTCGTGGGCTCGGCTACAAGTACGACGCCGAGGGCCTGGTCTGAACCTCGGCCAGGGACGAAGCCGCTGCTGCCGGCTAGTTCGAGGGAGTCGTCGTGGCCGCTTCGCCGGTCGGAGTCTCGATCGGACCGACCGTGATGCCGTCGTACATCGCGGCCTCGGCGACCACGGGGACGTCGATTTCGATCGGGCCGGCTTGCTGGAAGCGCAAGGTGAGCGTGATGAACGTGCCGGGCGCGACCGTGTCGGCGTGCACCTGCACCTGGCCGTCGTCCGGCAGCTTCGCCGGCCGCTGGGACGGCAACGCGATCCCGGTGTCGGGTGCCTGCGAGGCCGCGCAGGTGCTGCTCTGCACGGCTTGCACGGCCGGCAACGGGCTCGTCTCGATCCCACCCCCGGAGTTGTCGACGGCCTGGACGGCTACCAGGTAGTCGGGGCAGTCCGCCTGGTTGATCAAGGTGCCGACGACGGTGCCGTCACCGGAGTCGTCCCCGACGACAAGGGCGTTGAGAACGTAGATGTCGGTGGCGCGGTTGTCGGACCCGACAGCAGGTTGGTACTGCACCTGGGTCTGGGCGTCGAAGTTGGCTGCGCAGCCTGCCAGCAAGGGCACCACGGCCAGCGCTGCGAACAGCGGCGCCCGACCACCGCGCGAGCGTCGGGCCGACCGCGTGCGTCGAACCGTGGCGGAGCCTTTCGGGGAGCGGAACGTCATCTCCACGATGGGTGTCCTCCTAGCCGGTCAACGAACGTCAGTCGAGTCGAGAAGCCGTCACGAATGAAGCCCCGACAAGCCTCGCGGACGAGGCAGCCACAGCGTAGCGAAACGCGCCACACGTCGTGGCAGCGGACCTCGCGCACCTGTGACGTGGCGTCGCAGGTGCGCGGCGACACGCACGAGATTCGCGGTTTGTCAAGCCCCAATTAACGCTCTGACCAGGGGAAACGCGGCGGTAGGCACCTCGGGGACGTGGTATCCTGGAGACCTGGAAAGGGGTAGCTGACACATGACGTTTACGGTCGGCGAGACGGTGGTGTATCCCAATCACGGGGCCGCAGTCATCGAAGATATTGAGACCCGCAAGATCAAAGGTGAGGACAAGCTCTATCTGGTCCTCCGAATCGTCGCCCAGAACGATCTGGTCGTTCGAGTACCCGCCTGCAACCTCGACCTCGTCGGAGTCCGTGACGTTGTCGATGCAGATGGCCTCGAGCGAGTCTTTGACGTTCTGCGCGCAGAGCACACGGAGGAGCCGACCAACTGGTCCCGTCGCTACAAAGCCAACCTCGAGAAGCTGCACTCCGGTGACGTGATGAAGGTCGCCGAGGTCGTCCGCGACCTGTGGCGTCGTGAGCGTGAGCGCGGCTTGTCGGCAGGGGAGAAGCGGATGCTGGCGAAGGCTCGCCAGATCCTGGTCTCGGAACTGGCCCTGGCCGAGCACACCAACGAGGACAAGGCCGAGACGATTCTCGACGAGGTCCTCGCCTCCTAGGCACAGCATTCGATGAAGGCCCCGCCTGATGGCGGGGCCTTCGTCGTGTCGGTGGGTCTGCGATGCTGACCCGGTGACCGAGCACCCTCACGCGGCCCTCAGCACCCGCGGACCCGTGGTGGCCGCGATCGTCCCCGCTGCCGGGTCGGGCACTCGCCTGGTCGCTGACGAGGGCACGCCGGGATTGCCCAAGGCGTTGCGCTTGCTTGGCTCCGAGTCCTTGTTGCGGCACGCCGTCCGCGCAGTCGAGCACGCGGTGAGCCAGCTGATCGTCCCGGCGGCCGCGGACCAGCACGAAGCGGTCAGATCGGCCTTGGACGACGTCGCTGTACCTGTGCTGGTCGTCGAGGGGGGCGCGACCCGCCAGGAATCCGTACGCCGGGCACTGGCTGTCCTAGACCCCGCAGTGCAACTGGTGCTGGTCCACGACGCCGCCCGCCCGCTGACTCCCCGGGACGTCACCGACCGGGTGCTGTCAGCCCTCCGGCACGGGGCCGTAGCGGTGACACCGGTAGTGGAGGTGGCCGACACCCTGCGCGGCCTGACGGAGGACGGTTCCCGACCGCTCGACCGGGCTCGGGTCCGGGCGGTGCAGACGCCCCAGGGCTTCACCGTGGAGATTCTCCGCAGGGCCCACGAGGGTGTCGACCAAGACGTGGCGACCGACGACGTGGGTCTGGCCGAAGCGCTGGGCGTCGCGGTGACGCTGGTCGAGGGTGATGCTCTGGCCTTCAAGGTCACCCGCGCGGTCGACCTGATGCTCGCGGCGGCGATTCTCCAGCGTCAGTCCGCGACGTAGACCAGGGCCGTGGCAATCGCCGCCAGCCCCTCGCGTCGGCCGGTGAGCCCGAGCCCGTCGGTCGTCGTGGCGGTCAGCGTGACTCGTGCGCCGGCCGCTGCGGACAAGATCCGCTCCGCCTCGACACGGCGACCACCCACCTTCGGTACCTCGCCGATCAGCTGCACGGCCACGTTGCCGATCCGGGCGCCGGACTGTCGCAACCGGCTGGCCGTCTCGGCCAGCAACGCGACACCGCTGGCACCGGTCCATGCCGGGTCGGCCGTGCCGTACTGGCTCCCCAGGTCCCCGAGCCCGGCCGCCGACAACAGGGCGTCGCACGCCGCGTGCGCGACCACGTCGGCGTCGGAGTGACCGTCCAGGCCCCGTGGCTCATCGGGCCAGAGAAGTCCCGCCACCCACAGTTCACGACCGTCCGCGAAAGGATGGACGTCGACACCGATGCCGACCCGCAGGCCGTTCGGAATCGCAGGGATGCCGGGTTCTGAGGTCACGTCCAGCATCATCGCGCAGGTATGACGAGTCTGTGACATCAGTGGTCTGGCGCGGGGTCTGGAGCGCCCGCTGAGGCACGCTGGAGGCATGACCTCCCCGCCGGCGCCTGCAGCGACTCGGTGGACCCCCCGCCGGCTGGGCGCCGCGGTGGGCCTGGTGTCCGCGGGGGCGGGGCTGGCCGTCAGCGAGCTGGTCAGCGGCATCTTCCACCAGCGCGTGTCGCCGGTGGTGGCGGTGTCGGAGTCGGTCATCAGGCTGACGCCCGGCTGGGTGATCGAGCACGTGATCTCGCTGCTGGGCCACCGCGACAAGCCGGTGCTGATCGCCCTCACACTGCTCGGGCTCGCGGTGGCCAGCGCGTTGGTCGGAATCGTGTCGACCAGGAGCTTGCTGGCCGCCCAGGGCGCGTTCCTGCTGATGGGCGTCGTCCTCGTGCTCGCCGTACACGCGCGGCTGACCCCGTCGACGGCCACCTACATTGCCCCCGTGCTCGGCGTGGTCACCGCGATCGGCGTTCTGGCCGTGCTGGCCCCCATGATCCAGTCGGCCTCACCCGGGCCGGCCGGTACTCCGGCGACGTGGGAGGACGGCGACCGTGCCCAGGCACCGTCGGGCGGGAGCGCTGGTGGCGAGCTCAGCCGTCGCCGGCTGCTCCTGATGACGGCTGCTGTCGCGGCGAGCGCGGTCGTCGTCGGCTCGACCGGGCGTGTGCTCGCGCACAGCCGAGCCGCGGTGGAGGCCGCCCGACGCAGGCTGAGGCTGCCGGTGACCCGACGGGCATCGCCGGGGCGCGCCGACCTCGGCATCGAGGGGGTGGAGTCCTGGGTGACCGGGGCAGACGACTTCTACCGGATCGACACGACGCTCTCGATCCCCCAGATCCTGCCGAAGGACTGGAAGCTCAGGATCCACGGCATGGTCGACCAGGAACTGACCCTGACCTATCAGGACCTGCTCGACCGCGGGTTGCAGGAAGCCTGGATCACGCTGTGCTGCGTATCGAACCCGGTGGGCGGTGACCTGATCTCCAACGCGCACTGGTCGGGCGTGCGGATCGCCGAGGTGCTTGCCGAGGCAGGAGTGCACGCCGATGCCGATGCGGTCCTCTCGACCTCGGCGGACGACTGGACCGCCGGTACGCCGCTCGCGGCGCTCACCGACGACCGCAACGCGATGTTGGCCCTCGCGATGAACGGCGAACCGCTCATCCCCGAGCACGGGTTCCCGGTCCGGATGGTCGTGCCGGGACTGTACGGCTACGTGTCCGCGACGAAATGGGTGGTCGATCTGGAGGTCACCCGCTTCGACAGGTTCAGCGCGTTCTGGACGCAGCGCGGCTGGTCGGCCAAGGGCCCGGTCAAGACTGAGTCGCGGATCGACGTGCCGCCGGGCGGCGCCCGCCTCTCGTCGGGGCAGGTGACCGTCGCCGGAGTGGCATGGGCCCAACACACCGGCATCGACAAGGTCGAGGTGCGCGTGGGCGACGCCGACTGGGTCGAGGCAGAGCTCGCGGACGAACCGGCGATCGACAGCTGGCGTCAGTGGGTCTACCGATGGGCCGCGACTCCGGGCCGCTACGAGATCGCGGTCCGAGCGACCGACGCCAGTGGGTACACGCAGACCGGCGACCGGGTCGACGTGGTGCCGAACGGCGCAACCGGCTGGCACACCATCTCCGTCGAAGTGAGCTGACTCGGCTTCCGCCCATGTTGTCAGTCGGGGGGTTGCCCGGTCACGCAGAAGACCTGGCCGGTCGGATCGCGCATCACGACCCAGCCTCCACCGTCCCGGACGTGCTCGGCACCCAGCGCCTCCAGTCGCGCGACCTCGGCGGGGATGTTGTCGGTACCGAGGTCGAGATGCGCCCGTGTCCCGGCCGCGGGGTCATCGCCTCCGAGCTCCTGGATCAGCAGGTGCATGCTCCCGCCCGGGCCGGGCTTCAGATGGCCGGCGAACTCCTCTGACTCCGACGGCTCGAAAGTCCAGCCGGTCGCGGAGCGCCAGAAGCGCGTCTCGTCGTCCAGCCGTCCGTGCGGAACGTCGAGACAGACCTGGTCAACCGGCTTCGGTGACCGCCCGGCCAGGTCCGGGCGGTCGGACGATCCTGCTCCCCGTCTGCGGTGACGACGCAATGCGGGAATCCTCCGGGGCTGGTGAGGACCTGCCAGTGCTCGTGGCGCGACTGAACGGTCGCGCCGAGACTCACGAGCGCGTCGCATACCGCCTCGACGTCGGCGGCATACAGGTCGAGATGCACCCTTGGCGGGCCCTCGATGGTCTGCACCAGGACATGACTGTGCCCCGTCTGGGGATCGATGTGATGGAACTCCGGGTGGCTGCGCCATGGCTGACCGACCTCCCAGCCGAGCGCGCGGCTCCAGAAGTCGTCGGTGCCCTCGATCAGGTCCGCCGGGCGGTCCAGGACCGCGCCGATCCACAGTCCGAAGCCATGCTGATGGACGTCAGGGGTCATTCGTGCCGGTCCTAGTCGACCTCGCGGGCCGGAGCCGTGAAGGTGTTGCAGATGCGGGTGTCGTTGTCGCCGTAGCCGGCGAAGATCCACTGACGGTTGGAGGCGCCGGAGCCGTGGTCGCGCTTCTCGCCCGGCCCGCCGGGCTCGTCGCCGAACGAGCCGGCGACCTGCTGGAGCCTGCGGAGTCGTGCGTCATCCATCGGGAAGGAATCGGCGATGGCCCCGAGGAACAGACCTCCTAGGCAGCTGGCCTGCAGCTCCACCCGCCTGTTGAGCTCGAGCCGGTTGTCGAAGTTGTCGTAGGTCAGGTCGTCGTAAGCCTGGAGGACGCCCACCTCCTCCTGCACGTGGTGACCGAACTCGTGACCGATCACGATCGCGTACGCCACGTCGATGTTGTCGAAGAACCGACGCATCTGCGGGACGTCGGCGTACATCACCGAGTCACCGGGGCAGTAGAAGGCGAGGGTGCGGCCGTCCTCGGGAGAGGCGCTCCCGCACGGCGTGTCCACCGGTGAGTCGAAAACGACCAGGCCCGGGCTCGGAGTAGGAGTAGCCGGCAGCCTCGACCTTCGGCCGCCATTCGTCGTTGAGACAGTCCATCAGAGCGGTGTAGAAGACCGTCTGCTCCTCGCGCGTGGCATCGCCGAGCGGCTTGGCGGGACAGTTGCCGTTGTCGAGCCCGCCTTGCGCATAGAGGGTGTTGCGGCGTGACGACCCCGTCGGCGTCACCGGGGTCGACGGGCCTGGAGCCAGGGTTCTCCGCGCGCGCCGGGCTGTGGTCGACTGCGGTCTCGTCGGTGACCGAGCCGTCGGCCCGCCCGCCCGAACCCGTCGTGGCCGCGTTGACGATGATCAGCACGAAGAACCCGGCTGCGGCGATCCCGACCAGGGCCAGCATGGCGGCGGCCAGCGGGCTGCGACGGCGGCGGTGAGCCGGAGCATCCCACGGACCGTAGCCAAACTGAGGCGAAGGGGAGCCGTAGCCGAGCGGCTGGCCGTAGGGCTGGTACTGCGCATACGGGATCGGCGCCGGCGGCATCGCTGTGCGGTGGCGGCGGCTGCGTACCGGCCGCCCTGCACGGTCGCCGGCCGCGTCGGCACGTCGGGACGGTGGGACCAGCCCGCAGGAACGGCCGAGGAGTCTTCAGGCCGCTGCGGTGGAGGCAGCACCGTGGCCGGTGGCAGGGGGCGGTAGCTCGGCGACCAGGGCTGGTCGTGCGCGGGAGGGCCGGCCGGGTCGTCGCGACCGGTGTCTTCTGGTGACACTCGACCCCCTCTGCTCCTGGTCCTGCGCGGCAACCTGAGCGCACATTACCCTGACGCCATGTCACCTATGCGCGCTCGACGTGATCAGGCCTCGCGCACGCGGCATCGCGGTCTGGACTGCGATGGTCGGCGCGGCCGCCACGAGCGCCACCGGGGCCATCGCGGCACCGGCCTTGGCCGCCGACGATCCGACGATCACGACCTACACCGCCACCGTACGCGTCAACCCTGACGGATCGCTCCACGTGGCCGAGGCGGCCACCTACGACTTCGGTGGTACGCGGACGGAGTCGCTCGACCGCATCCTCACGACGCGGGAGCAGTACGACGCCACCAACGACCGGGTCTACGTGGTGAGCGACGTCGTGGTGGATGCCGTGCAGACCGACGTCGAGGCACGAGTGGTCAGCCGCGACCGCACGGACACCTTCGAGATCGACTTCGCCGAGCCGCAGACCGACAAGGTCACCGTGACGTTCGACTACGTCGTGGACGGCGCGGTGGCAGAGACCGCCGACGGCTTGGAGGTGCGGTGGCCGGTCGTCCAGGGGTTCTCCGCGCCGATCGACCGCGCCACCGTGCAGTGGAACGCTCCGAACGCGATCTGGCTCTCGTGCCTGGCCGGATCTCCGGGGTCGAGCCGTCCGTGCACGACGTCGCAACTCGTCGACGTCCCCGCTCCGACGATGACGCAGGTCGACCTGTCCGCCGGGGGAGAGATGGTCGGCATCCTCGGCCTGGACGCGGGAGCGGGCGTTGCCGCCGAGCACCGATCTGCGGGCACGGTGGAGCCTGACCCGTGCGTTCACGGCGACAGGTCCTCAGCTGCTGGTCGCGCTCGCCGTGCTCCTGCTCGGCGCACTGGCTGCGCTGCTCCTGTGGTTGACCCGGGGTCGCGACACGGCCCACAGGGGACACGGTGCGGGTCAGACCGTTGCTGGACCGTGGCGACGGGACGATCGTGTTCGCGCCACCGAGCGCCGTACGCCCGGGTCAGATGGGCACCCTCGTCGACGAGCACGCCGACGTGATCGACGTGGCGGCAACCGTGATCGATCTGGCGGTGCGCAACTATCTGTTCATCGAGGAACAGCCGGGCGCGCACCATGGACGTGGGGACTGGGCGCTGCGTCGTCGCAACGCACCCGGCGACGAGCTGCTTGCCTACGAGCGCGAGGTGTTCGACGCGCTCTTCTCCGGCGCGGACCACGTCATGGTCAGCGGACTGGACGGGGTGCTGCGGCCGCGGCTGTCCGACGTGCAGGCGTTGCTGTACGACGACATGGTTCGGCAGGGCTGGTTCGGCGAGCGGCCGGACGCGGTCCGGACGCGCTGGACGACAGCCGGCTGGGTGCTGGTCGCGGCGGGGGTGGTGCTGACCGCCGTGCTCGCGACCGTCAGCACGTTCGGACTCGTCGGGGTGGCTGTCGTCTTGGCCGGGGTCGCCCTGACGGCGTCCGGACAGGTGGCGCCGGCCCGGACGTCCCGCGGCAGCAAGGTGCTCCGGGAGCTGGAGACGTTCCGTGGCTTCCTGGCCGAGCGGCGACATCGAGGAGATCCCGCTCGAGCAGCGCGAGGAGCTGGTGTCGCGGTGCTACCCGTACGCCGTGGTGTTCGGGCTCGGTGACCGTTGGGCGCAGGCGCTTGCGGCCATGGACGTCGACGAGACGCCGGACGAGCCGATGTACTGGTACGGCGCCAGCCAGGACTGGCACCTGTCCGGCGCAGCGAGCTCGCTGTCGGCGCTGTCGGACGCTCTCACCTCCGCGATCGGCTCGCGCCGGCTGCTGGCCCACTCATCCGCAGGCTGAGATCACCAGTTCGCGTCGGCGCCGCTCACGTGCGCCGGCAGCGGCACCGACGCGGGGTGGATGACGTAAGCGATGCCGCCCGAGCGGGGGATCCACACGTTCTCGAACTCGGTGCGGTCGTAGATGGTGCGGACCGAACTGTTGCTGGGATCCAGGTGCGACGCCGGGTCGTTGACGATGACGTCCCCGGTGCCGGTGAAGCCACGGATCACCATCAGGTGACCGTTGGTGCCGTAGCCCGACCCCGTCAGCTCGGACTCCTTGAAGGAGACCGACACGACCAGCGGGATGCCGGCAGCGATGAAGCGCTCGGCCTCGTTGAGTGACCGCAGCCGCGTCACGAAGCCCTCGAGGCCGTACCGACCGGCGTACGCGGTGTTGAAGGGCCAGTTGCCCGTGCCGTCGTAGTTCCAGTCGTAGGTGCTGGCTGCGGCGTAGTCGACCCACGGATCGGGTGGGACGAAGCTGTCGTACTCGCTCGACGACGGGCCATACGACGGGTCGAGCTGCTGCCAGTAGGCCAGGACCATCGCGGTCGAGGTGGGGCTGCACCAGGCCTCGCCACCGTTGTTGTACTCCGGGTAGTGGCCGCGGTGGATCTCCTGCGAGTAGGTCGGGACCGCAAGGTCGCTCGCTGCTCCGCCGAACGTGCTGACGGGCACCTTCTTGGCGTCGGGCAGGGCGGACGCCATCGCGCCGACCAGGGCGACAGACGGGCTGGCGCGTCGGTCCCGCTCTTGCGGAACAGGGAGACGGTCAGCTGCCACGACGACAGCGTGCGGCCCTTGCGTGCGATCAGCGTGTCGATCGCGACCGTGGCGAGGGTGTCTCCCTGCGCCGGCACCGACGTGCGGTGGATGCTGCCGGTGTCCTCGGCCCAACGGCCAAGGACGTAGTCCTTCGACCTGCTGCCGTCGTCGGCGACGCCGTGCACGGAGACCTGGACCCAGGTCCCGGCGGGGGTGTCGGCGTTCCAGGACGCGACCAGCTCCGTGAACGGGAATCCTGGAGAGACCTCCGGAGAGGTCCACGTCCCCACGTCGTACGTCGCTGTCGTCCCGGCTCCGAACGGGTCGGTGTAGACGAGGGAGCCTGAGGGCGTGCCCAGCTCCAGCCGGTCGCCGACGACGACGGTGCCTGACCGTTGCCCGGACGCGAAGGCCGCGCCCGAGTCCCACTGCTGGTAGGCGATGTGGCGCACGGGCGAGGCTTCCTTCTTGGCCAGGGCGAGGTCAGACGGGGCCATCGTCGTCGCCGCGGCGGTCAGCCCGACGACCAGAAGGCCGAGTGCTGAACGTACCCGGCGGTGTGGGCGGGTGGCTCGGCGGATCCGGCCGGGCGGCGGGGTTGCGATGGGCTGGCTGGTCATCGGTTACCTCAATCGTCGTCGACGCCTGAGATGCTAGACCTCGAAAGGTCCCCGATCGACCGAAGAGTCCGCAGTTTCTCGACGGCTACCCTGCGCTGGCGCGGTCACCAGTTGCTGTGGCGACGGGGAGCTGGGAGCGGCTTCGACGCGGGGTGGATGACGTAGACCACCCCGCCGTTGTCGGACCAGGCGTTCTCGAACTGGCCGCGTCTGTAGATCCGGCGCACGCCGCGGTTGGATGATGCCGCCGGGTCGTTGACGACGACTCGACCGTCGGCGGTGAAGCCGCGGATCACCACGAGATGGCCGCTGGTGGAGCTGATCGGCGCGCCGCTGAGCTCTCCGCGGCCGAACGAGATCGAGGCCACCAGCGGGATGCCTGCGCGGATGAACAGCTCCGCCTCCCGCAGCGAGCGGAGCCGGGTGACGAACGCGTCGAGTCCGAAGCGCGCGGCGTACGCCGTGTTGAACGGCCACATGCCCGTGCCGTCGTACGCCCAGGCGTAGGTGTACCGCGCGGCGTGGTCGACCCACGGCTGGTCGTACGCGGGGTTCACCCAGGCGTACTGCTGCCTCGTCGGCAACCGGTCGTAGTAGCCGAGCACCATGGACGTCGAGGTCGGGCTGCACCAGGCCTCACCGCCACCGTTGTACTGCGGGTACTCACCCCGGTGGATCTCTTGGGAGTACCGCGGCACGAGCAGGCTGTGCCCGGCGCCGGGACCGGGCCGGCTCGTCGGTGAGACGCTCGGCAGGCGGGACGCGACGCCAGCGGTCATGGTGACGACGGGGGTGCGGCCACTTCCCACCCGGCGGAACAAGGACAGCCGCAGCTGCCACGCAGCCAGCCGGGTGCCCGACCGGGCGACCAGCGTGTCCACCGCAACCCGGGCGACGTCGTCGCGCTGCGCGCCCAGCGACATCCGGTGGAAGGCCTTGTCATGACTCGCCCACCGGCCGAGGGAGTCCCAGGAGCCGGTGCGGCCGCCAGTCGTCCGGGCTCGGGCGGAGATCTCGATGAAGGTGCCGACCGGGGTCGAGGCGTTGTACGAGGCGATCAGCTCGGTGAACCCGAAGCCAGGCCTCACCCAGGGGCTGGTCCAGCGACCCCGGTCGAACGCGCGGCGGCCGGTCGGACCGTACGGGTCGTCGTACGACACCCGCTTCGGGCGCGGACCGATCACGACGCCCCCGTTCGCCCGATGCGTGTGTGCGAACGACCCCTTGGCCAGACCGTTCCCGCGCCACCGGGTGAGGACGACCTGCTTGCTCGGCCCGGCCACGCTCGCGCGCTCTTGCGCCTGGCGCGGTGACGGTGAGGACGCCTCGGCGGCGCCGTCCACGCCGGCGGCGGCGAGGCCACACAGCAGCAGGCCGATCAGCCCGAATCGTGGGGTGCGCATCGAGAAATCCTAAGTGGTGAGGAGGTTGGGCTCCTGAAAAGCGAAGAAGTCGGGGTGTCAGGTGGTGGCGATCGGGGATCGGAACGTAGAGGGCAGTCCTGTCGATACCCTTGGCGGCGTGACGCTCCGCCTGTACGACACCGCCACCCGTGAGGTCCGCGACTTCGCCCCGCTCGAAGCGGGCAAGGTCGGGATCTACCACTGCGGCCTGACCGTGCAGGGCCCACCGCACATCGGACACATCCGCAAGGAGGTCACCTTCGACGTGCTGCGGCGCTGGTTCGAGCACAGCGGCTACGACGTCACGCTGGTCGCCAACATCACCGACATCGACGACAAGGTGCTCGCCAAGGAGTCCGAGGAGGGCCGCCCCTGGTGGTCGATCGCCTACGCCAACGAGCGCGCGCTGCACCAGGCCTACGAGGTGCTCGGCTGCCTGCCGCCGACCTACGAGCCGCGCGCCACTGGTCACATCCCGGAGATGCTCGAGCTGATCGGCCAGCTGATCACGAAGGGACATGCGTACGCCGCTGCCGACGGGTCCGGTGACGTCTACTTCGACGTGCGTTCCTGGCCGTCGTACGGCGAGCTGTCCAACCAGCGGGTGGAGGACATGGAGCCGGCCGCCGACGCCGACCCGCGCGGCAAGCGGGACCCACGTGACTTCGCGCTCTGGAAGGGTTTCAAGAAGGACGAGGAGCCCGAGACCGCTGCCTGGCCGTCACCGTGGGGGCTGGGTCGGCCCGGCTGGCACCTGGAGTGCTCGGCGATGGCGGGCAAGTACCTCGGCGACACCTTCGACATCCACGGAGGCGGTCTCGACCTCCGCTTCCCGCACCACGAGAACGAGCTGGCCCAGTCTCGCGCGGCCGGGCGGGACTTCGCGCGGTTCTGGATGCACAACGCGATGGTCAACCTGGCCGGCGAGAAGATGAGCAAGTCGGTCGGCAACTCGCTCCTGGTCAGCGAGGTCGTGAAGCGGGTCCGGCCGATCGAGCTGCGCTACTACCTCCTTGCGCCGCACTACCGGTCGATCATCGAGTTCACCGAGGAGTCGCTGGCCGAGGCCTCGACCGCCTTTCAACGGCTGGAGGGCTACGTCACGCGGGCCGGGGAGCTGGTTGGTCAGGTCGAGCCGACGGCAGGCGACGTGCCCGCGGAGTTCGCCGTCGCGATGGACGACGACCTGGCGACGCCGGCAGCACTCGCGGTGGTGCACGGGATGGTCCGGGACGGCAACAAGCTGATCGCCGAGGGTGATCTCGAGGGGCTGCGCGACAACCTGGCGTCGGTGCGCGCGATGCTCTCCATCCTCGGACTCGACCCGCTGGCCGAGGCGTGGCAGGCTGCGGGGTCGGGCCAGGTCACGACCGGCGTGATCGACGCGTTGGTCCGGGCGCTGCTCGACCAGCGCACCGAGGCGCGTACACGCAAGGACTTCGCGGCGGCAGACGCCATCCGCGACCAGCTACGAGACGCGGGCGTCGAGGTGGAGGACACTCCGCAAGGCCCTCGCTGGACGGTGACCGAATGACGGTGGACGGCTGATGCCCGGCAACAGCAAGCGACCCGGCGCGGTCCGCAAGCGACAGGGCGGCAACCCGACGGCAGGCTCAGGCGGTCGCCGTCGCAAGGGCCTGCAGGGCAAGGGACCGACGCCCAAGGCTTCCGAACGCGAGAAGCACAAGGCGAACCGCTCGGCCAAGGCCGCGGACCCCAAGACTTCTGGCGGCCGCTCCTCCGGGGGGCGATCGGGTGGTCGCAAGACTGCGACGGCCGAGTGGGTGGCCGGCCGGAACTCCGTCGTGGAGGCGCTGCAGGCCGGGGTGCCGGTGACGACGATGTATGTCGCCGAGCACGCGGAGCGCGATGACCGGCTTCGGGAGGCCTTCAAGCTTGCTGCCGACCAGCGGGTCTCGATGCTGGAGGTGACCAAGCACGAGCTCGACCGGATGACGGATCGAGCCGTGCACCAAGGCCTGGCGCTGAAGGTGCCGGCCTACGAGTACGCGGATCCGCGCGACCTGGTCGACGCCGCGCGCGAAGCGGCCGAGGTTCCGCTGGTCGTGGCACTGGACTCGGTGACCGACCCGCGCAACCTCGGCGCGGTGGTGCGATCCGCGGCCGCGTTCGGCGTCCATGGCGTCGTCGTCCCCGAGCGGCGTGCGGCCGGGATGACCGCGAGTGCGTGGAAGACGTCAGCAGGAGCGGCTGCCCGGGTCCCGGTGGCGCGGGCGACCAACCTGACCCGGCAGCTCAAGGCGTACCAGGAGGCCGGCCTGATGGTGGCCGGGCTGGACGCCGCCGGTGAGGTGGACATCGCCGACCTGGAGATCGCGACCGAGCCGATGGTGCTGGTGGTCGGGAGCGAGGGCAAGGGGCTGTCCCGGCTGGTCAGCGAGACCTGTGACGTCCTGGTTCGGATCCCGATCTCTGCGACCACCGAGTCCCTGAACGCCGGAGTGGCCGCCGGCATCGCGCTCTACGAGATCGACCGCCTCCGCCGCGCCCGTTGAGCCGTCACTTGTGGTTCCTTGAGCCGTCAGTTGTGGTTCCTTCCCCGGCCCTTGTGGTTGCGCTCCTGACGTCGTACGACGCCTCACCCGGCGACTAGGCTGGCGGTCGTCCCGTCATCGAGCCAGGGAGACACCCCGCCTCATGCCCGTCGAACGCCTGCTTCCCACCGAGGAGGCCTACGACCTCGTGCAGCTGGTCCGTGAGATCGCCGCCGAACAGCTGGCCCCGCGGGCGGCGGCGGCCGAGGCGGACGCGGAGTTCCCGCGTGACGTCTTCCACCTGCTCGGCAAGACGGGACTGCTGTCCCTGCCGTTCCCGGAGGCACAGGGCGGAGGAGGCCAGCCGTACGAGGTCTACCTGCAGGTGCTCGAGGAGATCGCGACCGCGTGGATGAGCGTCGGCGTGGATGTCTCGGTGCACACGCTGTCGGCGTCGGCGCTGGCGCGCTTCGGCACCGAGTCGCAGCGCGAGACCTGGCTGCCGGGGATGCTCGGTGGTGACCAGCTCGGTGCCTATGCCCTGTCCGAGCCGCAGGCCGGGTCCGACGTGTCCGCGATCGCCACCAAGGCCGTCCTCGAGGGCGACGAATATGTCATCAGCGGCACCAAGGCCTGGATCAGCCATGGGCCGCACGCTGACTTCTGGCTGCTGTTCGCCCGCACGTCGTCCGATCCGCGCCGCGGACTGTCGGCCTTCCACGTCCCCGCCGGTACGCCGGGAGTGTCCTTCGGCGCGCCGGAGAAGAAGATGGGGATGACCGCCTCGACGACCACCCAAATCATCTTCGAGGACGCCCGGCTGCCGGCCGACCTGATCATCGGCGAGGAGGGCCAAGGGATGGCGATCGCCTTGTCGGCGTTGGACTCCGGTCGGCTCGGCATCGCTGCGTGCGCGACGGGTCTCGCTCAGGCAGCACTCGACCTGGCGGTGTCGTACGCCGCGGAGCGCCAGCAGTTCGGCCGCGCGATCGCGGAGTTCCAGGGCCTTCAGTTCCTCCTCGCTGACATGGCGGCAGCGGTCGAGTCAGCCCGGGCGACGTACCTGATGGCGGCACGTCTCAAGGACGCCGACCGCCCGTTCAGCCGCCAGGCCTCGATCGCCAAGCTGGTCGCGACCGATGCGGCGATGAAGGTCACGACCGACGCTGTCCAGGTGCTCGGAGGCTACGGCTACACCCGCGACTTCCCGGCGGAGCGTTACATGCGGGAGGCCAAGGTGACGCAGATCTTCGAGGGCACCAACCAGATCCAGCGGATGGTCATCGCGCGTTCGCTGCTCAAGGAGCTTCCCGGCTGACGCCCTCGATAACGACTTGGGTGGGTGCCGGGCGTGCTGCACAATCCGTGGAATGCTGAGCGACCTCTGGCCCACCTACCAGCTCCGTATCACCACGCCTCGCGTACAGCTTCGGCTTCCCGACGAGAGAGACATCGCTGAGCTCGCGAGTCTTGCCGCGGAAGGCGTGCACCTGCCGAGCGAGCGGCCCTTCCTGACCCCGTGGACGGACGGCACGCCCGCCGAGATCGCCGACATCGTGCTTCGCTGGCACTGGGGTCGGCTTGCCGAGTGGGCGGTCGACGACTGGAATCTTGGGCTCGGGGTCTTTGCGGCGAGCGGCGAACCCCTCGGAATGGTGACCCTGCGGGCCAAGAACTTCCGTGTCGTACGTGAAGTGACGACGTCCTCGTGGCTCGGCCTGCGTCACCAGGGGAAGGGCATTGGCACCGAGGCACGGCGCGGCGTCCTCGCCTTGGCGTTCGACCACCTGGATGCCGAGGCCGCGTTGACCGAGGTCTTCCAGGACAACCACGCGTCACAAGGCGTCTCTCGTACCTTGGGCTATCAGCCCGACGGCATCTCGCGCGATGCTCGCGGCTCGGAGGCCGTGGTCTCCGATCGGCTCCGCCTCACCCGCTCCCGCTGGGGTGATGCCCAGCGCGCGGGGATCGTGGTCGAGGGCATCGACGCGAGCCGGCACCTGTTCGGGGCGTGATCCCACGCGACACCCGGCCAACCCTGCGCGAGTCACTTGATGACGCAGAAGAGGTTTCCCTCCGTGTCAGCGAGTACGACGAAGTCCGCGTCCTCGGGGTAGATCCACGGCACCCGGGTCGCACCAAGTGCAACCAGTCGGTCCACCTCCGCCTCCCAGCCGGCGCCATCTCGATCCAACCAGAGGTCGAGATGGGTCCGGTCCTCTTCGTCGAGGTGAAGGCGGAGTCCCTCGCCGTTGGGTGGGACGAGGAAGTCCGGAGCGTCCGGCCGGCGTACGTATCCCAGCGCCTGAGTCCAGAACTCAGCTGCCCGACCGGCATCCGACACGTTCAGCACCAACGCTGCAGGGAAGACACCCACGACATCTCCTCGAATCAGACGGTCGCGTCACCATGAACGCACCTGGCCCGCCATTCCACTCAGGCGATCCGACACCTGTCAATCGGCAGGATCAGTCCTCCGGGGCATTGCCACGACGCCACGACGCCACGTCGTCAGCGCGGTGGCGGCGGTGCGGCCCGGGCCGCCTGCTTCGCCGCCTTGGTCACGGCGTCGGAGGCAGGCGCGATGCCGAGAGACACGTAGGTGTCGGCCGCGTCGAAGATGTTGATCTCCATCCCGGCTTCCTCCGACAGATACCACCGGTGCTCGAGGATCTCGTGGAAGAGCTCAGCCGGCTCCAGCGTGGGCCGTTGCTCCGACGGCACCATGCCGAGGATCGGCTCGTACACCTGGGTGAGCCAGCGGTGCGCGACCAGCGCCGGGTCCTCGGCCTGGAGGTCGTTGGCCGCAGCGAAGGCATTCATGTCGTTGAGCAGCCGGCGTGCCTGGTTGTCCTCGACGTCCATCCCGGTGAGTCCCTGCAAGCGACGCGAATGGTGACCGGGCTCGACGTACTTCGGTTGGATCCGGACCGAGGCGCCGTCCCAGTCGGTGACGATGTCGAGCTCGTCGACGTCGAAACCGAGCTGGTTGAGACGCTCGATCCGCTGCTCGATCCGCCACATCTCGTCAGTGCCGAAGTCCTCGATCCCGGTGAGCTCGGTCCATAAGGCCTCATACCGCTTCCTGACGCCCTCGATCAGGTCGTACGGGTCGATGTCGTCACCGACGAGGTCGCCGGCCTGCAGGTCGAGCACCTCCGCGAACAGGTTGCCCTCGGCGATCTCGATGTCGTACTCGCGTTGTCCCGCGCTGAGCTCGTGGTGCAGCTCCCCGGTCTCAGCGTCCACCAGGTAGGCCGCGAACTCTCCCGCCGATCGCCGGAACAACGTGTTGGACAGTGAGCAGTCGCCCCAGAAGAAGCCGGACAGATGCAAGTTGGTCAGCAGCACGACGAGCGCGTCGACCAGCTTCGGCATCGTGTCGGGTCGGACGCCGCGGGAGAAGATCTCCCGGTAGGGCATCGACGAGGTGAGGTGCCGGGTGACGAGGCAGGGCTCGATGGGCTCGTCCTCGGGAGTCTCCCGCCCGGTCACGACGCCCACCGGCTCGACGGCTGGAGCCTTGAGCCGTCGCAGGTCGCGGAGCAGGCCGTACTCGCGCCAGGCGATCGGCTCACGCGTCTCCTTGACCGCGAACACGTCCTGACCGACCCGCACGAACCGCACGACGTGGCGCGACAGTCCTCGCGGCAACGGGACCGTGACCGTCTCGTCCCACTCCTCCAACGGCAGGTCCCAGGGCAGGGTGACCAGCGCCGGCTGGGGGGAGGTCGCGACGATGCGCAGGGCCATACAGCGATCCTTGCACGGCCACCAGCCGACCGGATCGAGATCTCGGCCCAGGTCGTCGCACCTCGAACCGCTGTCTGAGCTGCCACGTACGACGCGGTTTGTCCTGTCAGTCGCGGGTGTGTCCGGCGTTCTCCTCGGTGGCCAGCCAGGCGGGGCCGGGCGCGACATCGCCCTGCTCGTCGTCGGGGTTGCTCAGCACACAGGTCCGCAAACTGAGGCAGCCACAGCCGACGCAGCCGGTGAGCTTGCGCTTGAGGCGCTCGAGGTCTGCGATCTGCCGGTCGATCCGGGCTGTCCAATGCCGCGAGACGCGTTCCCAGTCGGCCTTGGTCGGCGTACGTCGATCGGGCAGGGTCCCGAGGGCATCACTGATCTCGTCCAGGCTCAGTCCCACCCGTTGGGCTGCCCGGATGAAGGCGATCCGACGCAGCATGTGGCGTGGGTAGCGGCGCTGGTTACCGCTGGTCCGCTGAGCCTCGAGAAGCCCGATCTCTTCATAAAAGCGCAGCGCGGACGCCGCGACCCCTGATCGCGACGACAGGTCACCGATCGTCAGGTGGTCGGGCATCCGCGCCATGCTGCATCTCCTCCGGGCTTGCGGGGCAAGCGCGATGGAGCACGCCTGGCCTACTTCTTGAAGGCGTCCTTGACCTTCTCGCCGGCCTGCTTCAGGTTCGCCTTGGACTGGTCGCGCTCGCCTTGAGCCTTCAGGCTGTCGTCGCCGGTGACGTCGCCCACCTTCTCCTTGGCCTTGCCTCCCAGCTCCTCTGCCTTGTTCTGCGTCTTGTCGTCTGCACTCATGTCCGTACCTCCGTCGAGTCGCCCGAGGGGCAGGTACCCCGTCGCGGCACTTTCGTGACGTCCTGGCCGTACCCACATCGCGACTGCACACACCCGCAGTCTCATGGCGAGAGTCAGGTCACAACGGTTTTCGGGCGCTCGTCTTGACCTCAACCTTACTTTAAGTTGCAGGCTGTTTCTCATGACTTTGCTCAGCCGCGAGCGCACGCCGACCTTCGGGTACGACGACCTGCGCCTCCTGATGTCCCTGCAGACCGGCGACGAGAAGCACGATGACTCGTCGACCTCCACCCTGGACGTGATCTGGGTGCTCTACGACCAGGTGCTGGACGTCACGCCGGAGACGGTGGACGATCCGGCGCGGGACCGTTTCCTGCTCAGCAAGGGCCACGGTCCGATGGCGTACTACGCCGTGCTGGCTGCCAAGGGTTTCGTCCCGGTGGACTGGCTGACCGGCTTCGGACGGGTCACCTCACCGCTCGGCTATCACCCGGACCGCAACCTGGTGCCAGGCGTCGAGATCTCGTCCGGCTCCCTGGGACATGGCCTCCCCTTGGCGGTCGGCACAGCGCTGGGGCTTCGCGCCCAGGGCATCACCTCCCGCGTCGTGACACTGGTGGGCGACGCCGAGCTCGACGAGGGCACGAACGCTGAGGCGATCGCGGCTGCCGGTGCCCTCGGGCTGGATCGGCTCACCGTCGTCGCCATCGACAACCAGTCGGCGTCGCTGGGCTGGCCCGGCGGGCTCGAGCAGCGGTTCGCGGTCGAGGGCTGGGCAACCCAGCGCGTTGACGGACGTGACCACCATGCGTTGCGCAGCGCGCTGCGCCATACCGACGACACCGCGCCCACGCTCGTGGTCGCCGACGTGGAGGAGAAGGCATGACCACCACCTTGCCCACAGACACGCGAACAGTCGCTCGGCCGCCGGGAAGCGGACCGATGCGGGAACAGTTCGCGGCGACGACCACCGACGTGCTGGATCAGGACCTGTCCGTGGCGCTCGTCCTGGCCGACATCTCCGTGGCCATGTTCCCCGACGCTGTCGCGCGGCATCCCGAACGCGTCATCAACGTCGGCATCCGCGAACAGCTGGCCGTCAACGTGGGAGCAGGGCTCGCCCTGTCGGGCATGCGTCCGATCGTCCACACGATCGCGTCGTTTCTCGTCGAGCGGTCGTTCGAGCAGATCAAGCTCGGCTTCAGCCACCAGGACGTCGGGGGAGTCCTGGTCAGCGTCGGAGCGTCGTACGACATCTCACAAGGCGGGCGCACCCACCAGTCCCCAGGCGACGTCGCGCTGATCGACACGCTGCCCGGCTGGGACATCCATGTGCCCGGGCACCCGGCCGAGCTCGACACCTTGCTGCGCGAGGCGGTGGCAGGGTCCGGTCGGGCGTACATCCGCACCAGTGTGCGGTCCAACCGCGAGGCGTACCCGACCGGGCGCTTCCACGTGGTCCGTCGCGGCGGCCGGGGGACGGTGATCGCCGTCGGGCCGATGCTCGACAACGTGCTTGCCGCGGTCGGAGACCTCGACCTGACGGTGTTGTACGCCGCGACGGTCCGGCCGTTCGACGCGGACACGCTGGCTCGCACGCTCGGCACCGCCGACGTCGTCGTCGTCGAGCCGTACGCCGTTGGGACGTCGGCCGCGGTGGCCGCGGAGGCGCTCAGCCATGTGCCGCACCGGTTGAAGTCGATCGGCGTCCCCCGGGTCGAGCTGCGCCGGTACGGGACGCCGGCTGATCACGAGGTCGAACACGGACTCGACCCGGCCGGTCTCCGTCGCGCGATCGGCGAGTTCCTGCGCGACCGCGGTTGACCGCAGACCGAGTCGGCGACCGCGTGAGATCGTGGCGTCATGGGCAACAGTGGCGCGGGTCGTGAGCCGGTCCGGCTCGCCATGTGGTCCGGGCCGCGCAACATCTCCACCGCGATGATGCGCTCGTGGGAGAACCGCCCCGACACGGTGGTCGTGGACGAGCCGCTCTACCCGCATTTCCTGGCGGCCACCGGCATCGATCACCCCGGCCGTGACGAGGTGCTGGCCATCGGCGAGACGGACTGGCGGGTCGTGGTCGAAGGGCTGCTCGGTCCGGTTCCGACGGGTGCACAGGTGTTCTACCAAAAGCACATGGCCCACCACCTGGTCGACGGGATGGACCACGCGTGGATGCGCGGCCTGACGAACGTCCTGCTGATCCGCGACCCCCGCGAGGTCGTCTCGTCGTACATCAAGTCGCGCCCCCAGGTCACCGCACTCGACATCGGCCTGCCGCAGCAGACGATGCTGTACGACGGGTGGCTGGCTGCCGGGTTGACCCCACGCATCCTCGACTCCGCGGACTTCCTGCAAGCCCCGGAGGCGCATCTTCGCGGACTGTGCGACCTGGTCGGGATCGAGTTCACCGACGCCATGTTGAGGTGGCCGGCCGGGAAGCGCGACACCGACGGCGTGTGGGGGCCCTACTGGTACGACGCAGTCTGGGCGTCCACCGGCTTCGCGGCGTACCGACCTCGAGAAATCGACCTGCACGGGCGTGCGGCCGCGGTCGCCGAGGAGTGCCTGCCGTTGTACGACCGGCTGCACGCCGACCGCTGGACGCCCTAGATCCGCGGTCAGGCTCAGCCGTCGAACGCGACCTCCGTGGACCAGTCCGTGTCGTCCCGGCCGGCGGCGTCGTAGAGCGCATCGGCCACCAGCGAGGGATCGAACGGCGTGTCGGGTCCCAGCGTCCCGTTGACCGTCAACGACATCGCCCGGATGCCGTCTGGACGCAACGTGGTGTCGAGGGAGTGGATCAGGTTGCGAAGTCCGGCCTTCTGCACCCCGAGGGACGCGGCGCGATTCCACGGTCGGTCGGCCGCCATGCTGCCGGTCGCCGTGACCCGTCCGCCGGCCTGCATGTGGGGCCGCGCTGCTTGGACCGCGTCGAGCAGGGCCCCAACGCCAAGGTGGACGTCCTGCAACAGCTCGGGTGGAGTCAGCTCCAGCGGATCCTTCTCGCGGAACGCGCTCGGGTTGAAGTGCAGGTGGTCGATCGTGCCCGTGAAGCCGCCGAACCGGTCGACGGCGGCCCGGAAGGCGGTGCTGTCGGTGACGTCGACGGCCGTCCATCCCGCCGTGACGCCAACACCCTGGAGCTCCCTGCCGAGCGCCTCGACCTGCTGCTCACCCCGTGAGATCAGCGCGACGGAGTACTGGGCGCGTCCGAAGCGATGGGCGATGGCCGCGCCCAGCCCAGGGCCTGCTCCTACGATCACGATCACGGGTGCGCTCATGCGGCGAGCCTAGGACAGCCCTCGGACATCGCCCGAGCAAGGTCCGGGAAGGCAGCGTGTCGGGGTGCAGGGTCACCGGGCCGCGTGCCTACCTCGCTTCCCACCGATCGGTAGGCTCGCCGCCATGGCTGTCGAGACCGTGGACTGGACCGGCCACACCGCCGTGGTCACCGGGGCCGGTCGGGGGATCGGGCGGGCTGTCGCGGTCGAGCTCAGCCGGCGCGGTCTCCGCGTCGCGCTGACCTCGCGTGGTGAGCCTGACTTGCAGCAGACAGCGAAGGACTGCCCCGGCGACACGATCGTCATCCCGGCTGATCTGACCGACCCGGGTGCCGCTGAGCGGGTCTTCACGCAGGTCGAGCAGGCGTGGGGGCCGGTCGACGTACTGGTCGCCAACGCCGGCGCCGGGGTCTCCTCACGGGTGCATCTGACCTCTGACGAGGACTGGCAACGGATGCTCGACCTCAACCTGACCGCGCCGTTTCGATGCCTGCGTCGGGCTCTTCCTTCGATGCTGGACGCGGGGCGCGGTCGCGTGGTCGTGATCGCCAGCGTCGCCAGCAAGGTCGGGGAGCCGTACATCTCGGCGTACACCGCCAGCAAGCACGGCGTTCTCGGGCTGGTTCGATCGGCCGCGGCTGAGGTGGCGCGCAGCGGCGTGACCGTGAACGCGATCTGCCCGGGGTACGTCGACACCCCGATGACCGACGCGACGGTCGCGGGAATCGTGGCCAGAACCGGCCGCAGCGAGGACGAGGCCCGGCAGATCCTGGCAGACAAGCAACCGAACGGTCGTCTCGTCACACCCGAGGAGGTCGCGGCAGCGGTCTGGCTGTGCGTGGAGAACGCGTCGATCAACGGGCAAGGCATCAACGTCGACGGAGGAGCTCACCAGGCATGACCATCGAACGAGTCAACCCGACCTCCCTCGCCACGCCGCGAGGCTTCTCACACGCGGTGGTGGCGGAGGGCCGGGTGGTCTTCCTGGCCGGCCAGACCGGGCTGGACATCGACGGGAAGATCGTCGGTGGTGGCCTGGTGGCGCAGTTCGAGCAGGCGCTGAGCAACCTGCTGGTCGCTCTCGAGGAAGCGGGCGGTCGGCCCGACCGGCTCACATCCATGACCATCTACATCGTCGACATGGACACCTACCTCGAACGTGCCTCCGAGATTGGCCGCGTCTGGCGTCGCCTCGTCGGGAGCGACTACCCCGCGATGGCGGGCATCGGCGTGTCCCGGCTCTGGGACGCCGATGCCCTGGTGGAGCTGCAGGGCTTCGCCGTCCTCTGACCCGCCGCGCGGGGACGGGGTCAGCGGATGCCGGTCACGAAGTCCTCGGCGGGCCCGGCCAGCCGACTGCGCAGGTCGAAGAAGAGGTCGGCCGCCCGAGCGCCGGTCCAGCCCTTCGGCAGCACGGCGTCGGGGAGCCCAGGGTCCAGGTAGGGCAGCCGGCGCCACGCGGTGAGCGCTTGCACGTAGTCGCGGAACGCCGTCCCGTCGCCCGCGGCAGGTCGGGACCGGCGCCGCTTCCACCGGGCCAGCACCGGGGTGTAGGTCCGGAGGAAGTCGTCGTACTGCGCACCGAGCGCGTCCAGGTCCCACCACCGCGCGACCAGCTGACCCAGGTCACCGAACGCCAGGTGGTCGGCCTGGAAGAGATCGACGTACGCCGCCAGGTCATCGCGGGCCAGCACCTGCCGGGTCTCGTCGGCCAGGTGGCGGGGCGCGATCCACACCCCGGCGGACACCGTGCCGAACCCCAGCCAGCTCAGGCGGGAGCGAAGGGCGTGGCGACGATGCCGCTCGGCCTCGGGGACGCTGAACACGGCCAGCAGCCAGCCTTCGCTCTCGGTGGCGCGGGGACGCTCGAAGATCCGTCGGTCGCCGTCGCTGAGGATGGCCCGGGCGGACGAGGACAGGGCGTAGCCGGCCGCACCGCCCACTGGCCGGGCCTCGAGGATGCCGCGCCGCTTCAACCGCGAGATCGAGGACCGCACCGCGGGTTCGTCGATGCCTAGCTCGGCCAGCAGTCGGATCAGCGTGGAGACGCTGAACCAGCCCGAGGTGTCGCGGGCATAGAGGCCGTACGTCGTGACGATCAGGGCGCGCGGCTGGAAGGCGCCCCCTCGCACGGTCTCTTCGATCGTCACGAGAGCACGATAGCCGCGCCGGTGTTGCGTGCGCTTGACTGTCGTCACGAGGAGGGAATACTGAGGGCAGGGTGGGGCCCCGTGATGACAGGAGATCCGATCGTGTTGAGCCCGTCGGCGCACGTCGACACGTTCTGCCGCGACAGCCTGCCTCCGGTCGAGTCGTGGCCCGAGTTCGTCTTCGACCTCCCCGACGTGCGCTACCCCGATCGGCTCAACTGTGCCGCCGCGCTCCTCGAGGACACGATCACGGCGTATGGCGCCGACCGTCCTTGCCTGCTCTCCCCGGCCGGCGAGCGCTGGACGTACGGTGATCTGCTCGACACCGCCAACCGGGTCGCTCGGGTGCTCGTGGACGAGCTCGGCATCGTCGCCGGCAACAGGGTGCTGCTGCGGGGGCCGAACAACCCCTGGCTGGTCGCGTGCTGGTTCGCGGTGCTCCGGGCCGGCGCCGTGGTCGTCACCACGATGCCGTTGCTGCGGCCGGGCGAGCTGAGCACGGTGCACGACATCGCCCGGATCGACCTTGCGCTGTGCGACCACAGGTTCCTCGACGACCTACGTGCCGCTGACCTCGGCGGCGCACCGATCGTCGCCTACGGCGGTACGGGGGATGACGACCTCGGACCTCGGGTCAGCGCAGCATCACCTGACTTCACGCCGGTCGAGACCGCCGCGGACGACGTTGCTCTGCTGGCGTTCACGTCAGGCACCACTGGCCGCCCGAAGGCCACGATGCACTTCCACCGTGACGTGCTGGCCAATGCCGACACGTTCTCCCGACATGTGCTGAAGCCGACCAGCGAGGACGTGTTCACCGGGACCCCGCCGTTGGCGTTCACCTTCGGCCTCGGCGGATTGGTGGTCTTCCCGTTACGGGTCGGAGCGTCCACGCTGCTGATCGAGAAGGCCACGCCGGCTGAGCTGGCCGCGCACGTGCAGTCCCACGCGGTGACGATCTGCTTCACCGCTCCCACGGCGTACAAGGCGATGATCGCGGGCGGTTCGGCGTCGGCCCTCTCGTCGCTGCGCCGGTGCGTGTCGGCCGGGGAGCACCTCCCGATGGCGACGTGGGAGGCGTTCCACGAGGCCACCGGGGTGAAGATCATCGACGGGATCGGGTCGACCGAGATGCTGCACATCTTCATCTCCGCGGCTGACGACGCGATCGTCCCGGGCTCGACCGGCGTGCCGGTTCCCGGCTACCAGGCCACCGTGGTCGACGCTGCAGGTGATCCGCTGCCCCCCGGCGAGCCCGGTCGACTCGCGGTCAAGGGGCCGACCGGCTGCCGCTATCTGGCCGACCCGCGCCAGGCGGTGTACGTGCAGAACGGCTGGAACATCACGGGGGACACCTTCGTGCAGGACGACCGGGGCTACTTCTGGTACCAGGCGCGCAGCGACGACATGATCATCTCGTCGGGCTACAACATCGCTGGACCGGAGGTCGAGGAGGCGGTGCTGCGGCATCCGGACGTGGTCGAGTGCGCCGTGGTCGGGCTCCCTGACGAGGACCGCGGGCAGCTCGTCACGGCCTTCGTCGTGCTTCAGGAGGGTGTCGCCGGTGACGCCGGCTTCGTCACCGCGCTGCAGGATTTCGTCAAGGCAGAGATCGCTCCCTACAAGTACCCGCGTGCGGTGCACGTGGTCGACTCCCTGCCGCGCACCAGCACCGGGAAGCTGCAGCGGTTCCGCCTGCGAACGTCGGGCTGAGGTGTCCGGCGGGCCGGGCGTGAGCACCGCGAGCGGACCCCGACAGCTCGATCAGGTATAGAGGTCGCGGGCGATGATCGAGCGCTGTACCTCGGTAGCACCCTCGTAGATGCGGGGGGCGCGGACCTCGCGGTAGAGGTGCTCCAGCAGGTGACCCCGCTGCAAAGCCCTGGCGCCGTGGATCTGGATCGCCTGGTCCACGACCCATTGAGCCGCCTCCGTGGCGACCAGCTTCGCCATGGCAGAGCTGGTCGAGATGCCCGGACGGCGCTCGTCGTACGCCGCACCGGCCCGGTAGACCATCAGGCGGGCGGTCTCCACCCGGGTCGCCATCTCGGCCAGGGTGTGGCCGACGGACTGGAGCCGGCGCAGCGGTCCGCCGAAGGCGTGACGTTCGTCGGCGTGCGCGACCGCAGCGTCCAGGGCGGCCTGGGCCATGCCGACCGCGAAGGCGCCGACGCTGGGGCGGAACAGGTCCAGCGTGCGCATCGCCACCTTGAAACCCTCGTCGGGCTCGCCCAGCAGGTCGTCGGACGTGACCCGGACGCCGTCGAACACGAGTCGCCCGATCGGATGCGGCGAGAGCATGTCGAGCCGCTCCCCGGTCAGTCCTTCGGCGTCGCCGGCCACCAGGAACGCCGAGATGCCGCGGGCGCCTGCGTCTGCGGTGGTACGGGCGAAGACCGAGTAGAAATCGGCGTCGGGAGCGTTGGAGATCCAGACCTTCTCCCCGCTCAGCCGCCAGGCGTCGCCGTCCGGCTTGGCGTCCAGCGCCAGCGCGGCTGCGTCGGAACCCGCCTCGGGCTCGGTCAGCGCGAAACCTGCTACGGCCTCTCCGCGAGCGACCGCCGGGACCCAGCGGCGTACCAGTTCGTCGGACCCGGACTGCAGCACCGGGTAGGTACCGAGCCCCTGAAGCGCCAGCGCTGTCTCGGCCTCGGTGCAGACCGTGGCGAGCGCCTCCCGCAGCAGGCAGAGGTCGAGGGCCGCCGCCTCTCGTGACGTGGCGTCGTCCCCGACCCCGGGGAACAGGCGACGCAGCAGGCCGAGCTCTCCCAACGCCCTGACGAGCTCGCGGTCGACCCGGCCGGGCTCGGCACGCTCGGCGATCGGGGCCAAGGTGTCGGCGGCCACCTGCTTGACCCAGGCGACACGGTCATGCTGGTCCGGGGTCAGGTCGAACAACCCGACGTTCGCGGCCATCAGCGGCCGGTCCACTCGGGCGGACGCTTACCGGTGAAAGCGGCGTGGAACTCCGCGTAGTCGTCGCCCTTCATGAGCAGCGCCTGGGTCATCGCCTCGAGCTCAACCGCTCCGGCCAGGCCGAGGTCGAGCTCGCGGGTGAGCAGCGACTTGGTGGCGGAGTACGCCTGCCACGGCCCGGCCGCCAGTCGATGGGCGAGAGCCTGGGTCGCCTCGGCCAGGGCGTCGTCGTCGACCAGCTCGCTGACCAGGCCCCATGCCTCGGCCTTGTCTGCGGGGAGACTGTCCCCGAGAATCAGCAGCTGGGTGGCGCGGCCAAGCCCGACCAGTCGCGGAAGGAGATAGGCCGCCCCCATGTCGGCCCCGGCCAGGCCGACCTTGGTGAAGAGGAACGCGAACGTGGCGGAGCGGGTCATGATGCGGAAGTCGGCCGCCAGGGCGAGCACCGAGCCGGCTCCTGCTGCCGTGCCATGGATCGATGCGATCACCGGGACGGGCGACTCGCGCATCGCCCGCACCACCTCGCCGGTCATCCGGGTGAAGTCGAGCAGCTCGTCGCGTCTCATCTGCAAGGTGGCGCCGATGATCTCGTGGACATCACCGCCGGAGCAGAACGACCGCCCCTCTCCACGGAGGACGACGACGCGGGTGTCGTCACGATGCGGGATCTCGGCGAAGAAGTCGCGAAGGTCGGCGTAGGCCTCGAAGGTCAGGGCGTTGAGCTTGTCGGGACGGTTGAACGTGATCGTGGCGACGGCTCCGTCCCTGGTCACGTCGAAGTGCTTCCAGTCCTCGGTGAAGGGCACAGACCCGCGGAACGGGCTCATCGGTCCTGACCTCCTGATCGGCTGCCGGCGTGGCGGCCCCAGCCTAGCCGCGCCTGGTGGTTTGCCATGTGATCAAGCCTTTCGGCTTGATCTCTATGCAAACCTGCCTTGCAGGCGGGGTACTTGCCTTGCAGACTTGGTGGTCTTGCGTATGGTTGACGGTCGTCTCGAAGACAACATACGCTCAACGCGTCGACGTTGCAGGCTCAACGCGATCGACCATCGACGATCCAGCCCCACAGCGTCGATGATGCAGTGCAGAGGCAGAGGAGACAGGCGTGCGGATCGCGGTGATCGGTGGTGGCCCCGGCGGCCTCTACTTCGCCGCGCTCGCCAAGCAGCTCGGGCCCGAGCACGACATCAGGGTGTGGGAACGCAACCGCGCCGACGACACCTTCGGCTTCGGCGTGGTCTTCTCCGACGAGACGCTGGGCGGCATCGAGCACGCCGACCCGGCCATCCATGCCGCGATGCAGGCCGAGTTCGCCCGTTGGGACGACATCGACGTCCACTTCGCGGGTCAGGTGATCACCAGTGGAGGCCATGGTTTCGCCGCGATGAGCCGGCGTCGGCTGCTCGAGATCCTGCAGGCACGGTGCTTTGAGCTGGGTGTGACCGTCGAGTTCGAGACCGAGGCGCCCCCAGTCGAGGAGCTCAGCGCGACGTACGACCTGGTGGTGGCGAGCGACGGGCTCAACTCGCGCGTCCGAGCGACATACGCCGACAGCTTCGGGCCGACGATCGAGACCCGGCGGTGTCGCTACATGTGGCTGGCCACGAGCAAGGTCTTCGACGCGTTCACGTTCGTCGTCCGTGAGACCGAGTACGGCGTCATGCAGATCCACGGGTACCCGTACGACGCGCATGGCAGCACCTTCATCGTCGAGATGCACGATGACGTGTGGGAGCGCGCCGGTTTCGCCGACCTGGCGCCGGACGACCTCGAGCCCGGCGAGTCCGACGAGAAGTCGATCGCCCGGGTGTGCGAGCTGTTCGCCGACGTGCTCGACGGGCACGAGGTGATGGCCAACAACTCCCGCTGGGTGAGCTTCGGGACGGTGCGCAACGCGTCGTGGAGGCACGAGAACGTCGTCCTGCTCGGCGACGCCGCGCACACGGCGCACTTCTCGATCGGGTCGGGCACGAAGCTGGCGATGGAGGACGCGCTGGCCCTGGTGGCCTGTCTGCATGAAGCCGCCACCGTCGGGGAGGCGCTGGCGGCGTACGAGAAGGAGCGACGTCCGGTCGTGTTGTCCACCCAGCGCGCCGCCCAGGCCAGCCTGGAGTGGTTCGAGAACCTCGGCCAGTACGTCGACCAGGAGCCGATGCAGTTCGCGTTCAACATCATGACGCGCAGCCGGCGGGTGACCTACGAGAACCTGCGCGTGCGCGACCACGAGTTCGTCGAACGAGCCGACGCCTGGTTCGCCGATCACGAGAAGCGACGCGGGATGGCGCCTGGCGACGTACGGCCGCCGATGTTCCACCCGTTCCGGTTGAGGGGCCTCACGCTGCCGAACCGGGTCATCGTGTCCGCGATGGACATGTACATGGCCGAGGATGGCGTGCCCGGCGACTTCCACTTCACGCACCTGACGGGGAAGGCGCTCGGCGGCGCGGGACTGGTGATGACCGAGATGACGTGTGTCTCGCCCGAGGGACGGATCACGCCGGCCTGTTGCGGACTGTACGACGACGAGCAGACGGCGGCGTTCCGGCGCATCACCGACTTCGTGCACACCCACACGCCGGCGGCCATCGGGATCCAGCTGGGCCACTCCGGTCGCAAGGGCTCGACTCGGCGGATGTGGGAGGGCATGGACCAACCGCTGCCCGACGGCAACTGGGAGGTCGTCGCGCCGTCACCTCTGCCGTACCGTGCCGGTGTCAACCAGGTGCCGCGCGAGCTCAGCGTCGACGACCTGGCGACGATCCGGGACGAGTTCGTGGCCTCCGCCGAGCGCGCGATCGAGGCCGACTTCGACCTGTTGGAGCTGCACTGCGCCCACGGGTACCTGCTGTCCAGCTTCATCTCGCCGCTCACCAACCAGCGCACCGACGCGTACGGCGGCTCGCTGGCCAACCGGCTGCGGTTCCCGATCGAGGTGTTCACTGCGATCCGCGAGGTCTGGCCGGACGACCGGCCGATGACCGTGCGCATCTCGGCCACCGACTGGGTCGACGGTGGCGTCGACACCCAGGACGCCGTCGAGGTGGCGCGGGCCTTCCGGTCAGCAGGGGCCGACGCGATCGACGTGTCGACGGGACAGGTGAGCGCCGAGGAGAAACCCGACTTCGGCCGCAGCTACCAGACGCCGTACGCCGACGCGATCCGCAACCAGGTCGACATCGCCACCATCGCGGTGGGCGTCATCTCGTCGTACGACGATGTCAACTCGCTGATCCTGGCGGGCCGGGCCGACCTGTGCGCGCTCGGCCGCGTACACCTCTACGACCCGATGTGGACGCTGCATGCCGCCCTGGACCAGGACTATGCAGGGCCGGGGGTGACCTGGCCGGACCCGTGGCTGCCGGGTCGCCGCAAGCCGCAGACCGGTCGGGCCGACGGTCCACGGCCGCGCCTGACGATGATCCGCGAGGGCGAGCCAGGCGTCCGGCATCGTCGTTGGCGCCCTTGAAGTCTGCCGAGACAGCTAGGCAGATGGCTGGTTTGCAAGGCAGGTTTGCCTAGAGAACAAGCCTTCCGGCTTGATTTCTAGGCAAACCGGAAGGGGCGGCAGGGCTAGGCGAAGGTGCCGGAGCGGGGCTTGGCGCGCAGGTACTGAGGTGGCCAGCGAACCTCGGCGCCGAGCTCGGCAGCCGCCCGCAGCGGCCAGTGCGGGTCACGCAGCAGCGCCCGAGCCAGGAGCACGGCGTCGGCGTCGCCCTCGGCGATCACCTTCTCTGCCTGCTGAGGTTCGGTGATCATCCCGACGGCCCCGCTCGGGATCCCGGCCTCGCGGCGTACGCGGGAGGCGAACGGGACCTGATAGCCGGGCCCGACCGGGATCGAGGCATCCGGCGACGTGCCGCCGCTGGAGCAGTCGACCAGGTCGACCCCGTGCGCGCGCAGTACGGCGGCCAGGCGGACGGTTTCGTCCTCGCTCCAGCCGCCCTCGACCCAGTCCGTCGCCGACAAACGCACGAACACCGGTTGGTCGTCGGGCCACACGTCACGGATCGCGTCGACGACCTCCACGACGAGGCGGGTGCGGTTCTCGAAGCTGCCGCCGTAGGAGTCCCTCCGCTGGTTGCTCAGCGGCGACATGAACTCGTGGAGCAGGTAGCCATGGGCCGCATGCACCTCGACCACCTCGAACCCTGCGACCAGGGACCGCCGAGCAGCGTCGGCGAACGCGGCGACGACGGCGGTGATCTCGTCAACGGTGAGCTCGTTGGGCTCGGGCAGTGACGCGAAGGCCACCGACGATGGCGCGACCACGTCCTCCCAGCCGCCGTCCTCCGGGGGCACGTACCCGCCGCCGACCCAGGGCGCGGCGGTCGAGGCCTTGCGCCCGGCATGCGCCAGCTGGATGCCCGGAACGGCTTCCTGGCTGCGGATGAAGTCGACGATCCGGCGCCACGCCGAGACCTGCTCGTCGTTCCAGATGCCGGTGTCCTGGGGCGAGATGCGCCCCTGCGGGTTCACAGCGGTTGCCTCGGTCAGCACCAGTCCGGCGCCTCCGCGGGCAAACGAGCCGAGGTGCACGAGGTGCCAGTCCTGGGGTACGCCGTCCACGGCGGAGTACTCACACATCGGTGACACGAACACCCGGTTCCGGAAGGTGGTCCCTCGCAGCGTGAGCGGTGAGAACAGCTGGGCGCCGGAAGCAGCCGCGGTTCGAGACATACAACTAGGTTAACCGTCAACCAAACCCCTCGCGCGAGGTGGAGCCGTCAGCTAGGTTCGATCAACCAGCCGTCCGCCCCAAGGGCGTGCCAGCGTCGAAACTCCAAGCGCATCCACATTCGATGCTCAAGGATCTTGACGCCGCCGCAAACTCGGTCGTGCAGGCGCTCGCGTCGATGCCGGGACCTCATGGGCAGGTCCTGCTCCGTCAACCAGCTGGATACCGCACGGCCTCGGCGTCGGCGACGTGCCCAGCCCTCTACGATGGCCTGGCATGTCGCCGGCGTGGCGCAACTGGCAGCGCACTTCACTTGTAATGAAGGGGTTAGGGGTTCGAGTCCCCTCGCCGGCTCTCGAGCGCGGTACGACGTGCTCCACCCGGCCCATCTCCGCCGCGACTCATCACGGTCTGGGTGGTTTGTGGATCGAAGTGCACCTCAGAACTTGTGCAAGGAGGGTCTCGACCTTCCGGCCGCGATCAGTTCCTTCCTACGATCCCGTGCATGGTCTCGACGTTCTGGCTGACCGCCAAGCAGCATTCCAGGCAGGCGGCCGAGCACCTCGCGGAGAAGGGCTTCCGGGTCGTTGACATGACCAAGCGGTCGCGTCAGGAAGGAGTCTGGCTGACCGTGGCGCACGACGCCGACGAGGCCGACGACGTGCTCGCGATCGTCAGCCGTGTCGACCCTCGCACGGTCGTCGAAGGCTGACCTCGGCGTACTGGGCCGCTGGGTGCCGCACCTGGCAGGTCAGAAGGTGAACACTGAGTTCCACATGTCGCTGAAGACATCGCCCAAGACCTGGAGCAGCAGGATTCCCAGCCCGATCAGCACCAGGAGGGCGATCCCGAGCACCAGCCCCACCCGGCGGAGATCGCGTGCCGGTGCCGCCTCGGGAGGTGGCTGGTCGTCGCCCTGCCAGGCGAACGCGTCCTCGTCGGAATCTGGTTGGTTCATGAGTCCTGCATCGTAGGGGTAGTCCCCGCCCGCGCATCACCCGGCCACCCGCAGCCACGCGCCCGCGCCCGGTGCGCCCCGTACGCCGCTCGAGATGTGTGAACAGTCAATCGGTGGCATCGTATTCGTCCAGGTTCGCACCCATCAGCCGTGCGTCGTCTCATCGCGACCCGGCTCTGACCTGGAGGCCCGCGCCATGGCCATCGCACCCGTCCTCGACAGACGCCACACCGTCGCCCCGACCGGCTACAACCGCTGGCTCATCCCACCCGCGGCGCTGGCCGTCCACCTGTGCATCGGACAGGTGTATGCCACCAGCGTCTACAAGCAGTCGCTGGTCGCCCATTTCGACAGCAGCCTGACGGCCGTCGGCGTCATCTTCTCGATCGCGATCGTCATGCTCGGCCTTTCGGCTGCCGTCGGCGGGACGTGGGTGGAGCACAACGGCCCCCGCAAGGCCATGTTCGTCGCGGCCTGCTTCTGGGCAGCCGGCTTCCTGGTCGGTGCGGTGGGGATCGCGACCTCACAGCTGTGGTTGCTCTACGTCGGGTACGGCTTCATCGGTGGCATCGGCCTGGGTATCGGGTACATCGCACCGGTCTCGACGCTGATCAAGTGGTTCCCCGACAGGCCCGGCCTGGCGACCGGCTTGGCCATCATGGGCTTCGGAGGCGGCGCACTGCTCGCCAGCCCGCTCTCGCGGCAGCTGCTGTCCGCCTATGACTCCGACTACGACTCTGCGGTCGCCACCTCCATCGCGAGTGGCCATGCGCTCACGCTGCTTTTCGTGACGCTGGGCGTCATCTACTTCCTGGTCATGATGTTCGGCGTCGCCAACGTCCGGGTTCCTCCGCCGGGATGGAAGCCGGAAGGCTTCGACGCCGACGCAGTCAAGCGGAAGTCGCTGGTCACCACGGCGAGCGTCTCGGCAGCGAACGCGATCAAGACGCCTCAGTTCTGGCTGCTGTGGATCGTGCTGTTCTGCAACGTCACGGCCGGCATCGGCATCCTCGAGCAGGCCAGCCCGATGATCCAGGACTTCTTCCGCGAGAACGGCACCTCCAGCGTCACGATCGCGGCGGCCGGAGGCTTTGTCGGTGTCCTGTCCCTTTTCAACATGGCCGGCCGCTTCGTCTGGTCGTCCACGTCGGACCTGGTGGGGCGCAAGCCGATCTACCTGATCTATCTCGGCGGCGGCATCGTGCTCTACACGCTGCTTGCGACGATCGGCAACACGACGACGGCGCTCTTCGTGCTCCTCGCCGCCCTCATTCTGTCGTTCTACGGAGGCGGCTTCGCCACGGTGCCGGCATACCTGCGTGACCTCTTCGGTGTGTTCGAGGTCGGCGCCATCCACGGACGGCTGCTCACGGCCTGGTCGGCTGCGGGCGTCGCCGGACCACTCATCATCAACGGCTTTCTGGACGCGCAGGGCGAGCCGGGAACCCTCACCGCCGGGGCGTACCGGCCTGCCCTGTTCACGATGGTGGGCGTGCTCGTCATCGGCTTCCTCGCCAACCTGCTGATCCGTCCGGTCGCCGACCGGTTCCACGAGCGTGGCGACGTCAGCAGCACAGTCGTCGGCGAGTTCGACGACGAGCGCGAGGTTGCCGCCGCTGACGGAGCGCCCGGGCAGGCCCGACTGGCCGTCTCATGGCTGTTGATCCTGGTGCTGCTTGGGTACGGCGTCTACGAGACGTTGACGACGGCAGCCAAGCTGTTCGCCTGACGACGACATGCGGGACGGTTCGAAAGCAGCGCCGTGACGACCTACCGTCGAGTCAGCGGCCCACTCCAAGGAGACGACATGCGCCACATGCTCGGACTTCTCGACACGACACCCCGCTGATCCGCGCTGACAGGAGAAGTCACCATGCGACTGGTCAAACCGGCGCCCACCCAAGACATCGACGAGTCCCAGCTCGATGTCGACCGACCCAAGCACGCGGCCGCAGGTCTCACGGCGGTCGCTGTCTCGATGAAGCGCACCATCGAGGCCATGGGCGTTGGACGGACAGCCCGCACCCTGCTCAAGCTCAACCAGGTTGACGGCTTCGACTGCCAGGGATGCGCCTGGCCGGACCCTGACCCAGAGCACCGGCATACCGCAGAGTTCTGCGAGAACGGAGCGAAGGCCGTCGCTGAGGAGGCGACGAAGCGTCGGGTGGGACCCGACTTCTTCGCCGCTCACAGCCTCGCCGAGCTGGCCGAGCACACCGACTACTGGCTCGGTCAGCAGGGCCGGATCACCCACCCCGTCGTACGCCGGTCCGGTGGCACGCACTACGAGCCGATCGCGTGGGACGAGGCCTTCTCGCTCATCGGGTCGACGCTCAACAGTCTCGACAGCCCTGATGAGGCGATCTTCTACACGTCCGGCAAAACGTCGAACGAGGCAGCCTTCGTCTACCAGCTGTTCGCGCGTGCCTTCGGCACCAACAACCTGCCGGACTGCTCGAACATGTGCCACGAGTCGACCTCCGTGGCGCTGGCGGAGGTGATCGGGATCGGCAAGGGCAGTGTGACCTTGCAGGACATCCACGACGCCGAGCTGATCGTGATCTGCGGTCAGAACCCCGGCACCAACCACCCGCGGATGCTGACTGCCCTCGAGAAGGCCAAGCACAACGGCGCCAAGATCCTCGCGATCAACCCGCTGGCCGAGGCCGGCCTCCTGCGCTTCAAGAATCCGCAGACGCCCCGCGGCCTTTCCGGCGTCGGCACCGGCCTGGCGGATCTGCACCTGCCGATCAAGGTCAATGGCGACCTCGCGTTCTTCCAGGCGATCGGCGCGCTGCTGTTGGAGAGGGAGGAGCAGGCGGCGGCTGCCGGACGGCCAGGCTCCGTGATCGACCACGAGTTCATCGAGCAGTACACCGTCGGGTTCGACTCCTGGGCCAAGGCGCTGAGCGACCTCGACTGGGATGCTGTGCTGGCCGCTACCGGCCTGAGCCGCAAGCAGATCGAGGCCGCTGCAGACATGTTCGCGACGTCCCGTGCCACCGTCACCTGTTGGGCGATGGGAATCACCCAGCACCGCAACGCGGTGGCGACGATCAAGGAGATCGCCAACGTCAGCTTCGCGCAGGGCAACATCGGCAAGCCCGGAGCCGGGTTGTGTCCCGTTCGCGGACACTCGAACGTGCAGGGCGACCGGACCATGGGCATCTGGGAGAAGGTGCCGGACCACTTCCTCGACGCGCTGCAGCACGAGTTCCACTTCGATCCGCCGCGCGAGCACGGCCACGACACCGTCGACTCGATCCGCGCGTTGCGCGACGGGCATGCCCGGGTCTTCATGGGCATGGGCGGCAACTTCGTGTCCGCGACCCCCGACACCGTCGTCACCGAGGAGGCGATGAGGTCGGCGACTCTCACCATCCAGGTCTCGACCAAGCTCAACCGGTCGCACGTCGTCTGCGGTGACACCGCGCTGATCCTGCCCGTGCTCGGTCGCAGCGAGAAGGACCTGACAGGTGGTCGCGAGCAACGCGTCAGCGTCGAGGACTCGATGTCGGCGGTGCACTCCTCGAAGGGACCGTTGAAGCCGGCGAGTGACCAGCTGCGATCGGAGGTCGCGATCGTCTGCGGCATGGCCGAGGCGACCGTGCCGGACGTCGGAGACATCCCCTGGGCAGACTTCCGAGCCGACTACACCAACATCCGCCACGCCATCGCGCGGGTGGTGCCCGGCTGTGCGTCGTACGCCGAGAAGGTCGACCGGCCCGGCGGCTTCTTCCTGCCGGACCCGCCCCGCGACTCACGGACGTTCCCGACCGAGGAGAACGCCGCGATCTTCTCGGTCAGCCCGCTCGACGTCCTGCACGTCCCCGAGGGGCGGCTGCTGATGCAGACGATCAGGAGCCACGACCAGTTCAATACCACGATCTATGGCCTCGATGACCGTTACCGCGGTATCTCCAACGGACGACGCGTCGTCTTCGTCCATCCCGATGACATCGCCGCCTTGGGGCTGCACGACGGGCAGCTGGTCGACCTGATCAGCGAGTGGAAGGACGGCACCGAGCGCACTGCCCCGGCCTTCCGGATCGTCTCGTACGACACGCCCCGCGGCTGCGCGGCGGCGTACTACCCCGAGACCAACCCGCTCATCCCGCTGGACTCGACCGCTATCGGAAGCAACTGCCCGACGTCGAAGTCGATCATCGTTCGGCTCGACGGCGACAGCGACCGTGTCCAGCAGTCCGGCGGTAACGGTCAACCGGTCGGGTCGGACGCCGGCCACAAGTCTGACGTGGCACCACACCACCTGAGCTGACCGCCTCGGTCGCGCCGATCGTCGTCCGGCCGGGCACCGTCAGCCGGGTGTGACGCTGGTGTCGCGGGTGGCGTCGGTCGGGTCGATGAAGATGTGCCGCACCTCGGGATACCGCGCCCGCACGCGGCGGTCGACCTCGTCGGCGTGGTCTTCCAAGTCGCCACCGCTGGCGGCGTCGTCGAGGTCGACGCGAGCCGCGACGAGGACCTCGTCGGGGGCCAGACGCATCGTCAGCACCTCGACGACCTTGTCGACCCCCGGAGCGCTCTCGATCTCGTGGTGGATTCCGTCACGCAGCCCCTCGTCGACGGACTGCCCGATCAGGAAGGCCTTGTTCTCCCGGCCCAGCGCGTACGCGACACCGATCAAGAGCAAACCGATCGCAATCGAGGCGGCACCGTCCCAGAACGCTTGATCCGTCATGGCGTGCAGAGTTATGCCAACCGCGGCCAGCACAATGCCGATCAACGCCGCGGTGTCCTCGAACGCCACGGTCTTTGCGGTCGGATCGGTGGTACGACGCAGGTGCTCCAGCGTCGTACGGTCCTGCTCCTTGGCCTCGCCACGGACCTGCCGGATGGCCTTGAGCCACGAGATGCCCTCGAAGACGAAGGAGACCGCGAGCACGCCGTACACGATCAGGAGGCCGGTCAGCTCCTCCGGGTTGAGAATCGCGTGGATGCCTTCGTAGACCGAGTAGCCGGCCCCGAGGACGAAGATCCCGACGGCGGCAAGGAGTGACCAGAAGTAGCGCTCCATTCCGTAGCCGAACGGATGCTGGATGTCGGCGGGCTTCTGACTGCGTTTGAGCGCTGCCAGCAGGAAGATCTGGTTCAGGGTGTCGGCCACCGAGTGGGCCGCTTCGGCCAGCATGGCTGTCGAGCCGGAGATCAGACCACCGATGGTCTTGGCGATCGCGATGGACAGGTTGGCGATTCCGGCCAGCAGAACCGTCCCGGTGGACTCCTCGGCCACGTCCGGATCAGCTCTCGTCGCCGATGACGTGGATCGCCGCTTCCTCGGCACTGGCGGCAGCGCCGTCGATTCCGACGTCGTCACCGATCAGATCCTTCTCCTGGTCCTCGCCGATACCTTCGTTGGGGTCGACGAGACGGCCGGAGCGCTCGTCACCGACCTCGCCGTCGCCGAGGAAGTCGTCGGCGGGATCGATCTCGAGCTGATCGCGAGTCGGATCGCTGTCTCTCGCGTCGACGCCGAAGGAAACCTGCTCCTCGGGAACCTCCTGACGCAGTCGTTCCTCGAAGTCCTCGCCCTCGCGCATCTCCTCGGCAGTGTTGCCGAAGCGCTCGGCCGACGAGTACCGCTCAGGCGGCGAGTACCCCTCGTCGAGCACGTCGTCCACGCCTCGGTCGACGAGGCTGTCGGCCGGCTGCTCCTGGTCGAGCTGCTCCTCCGGAGCGGGTACGTCGTCGGGGGTTTCGGTCATGTCGCCAGCCTGCCACGGACGGCCTGGGCGTGCTCACCGAGCCTTCCCGACGGATCACGACGGCCGGTGCCTCCCCTGTAGACGACACCGGCCGTCGATCACGCTGGCCCTCCGGCGGCGCTGGTCAGACTCGCTGCTGCACCGCGGCGGAGGTGACGGCTTGATACCCATTTAGCGGCGAACCATGCGCCATGTACGCACGAAATCTGAACGGCCGGACGGACTGTCCCGCCCAACGCGGGCAGCACCGTCCGGCACGCCGCTGGTGGCCGTCAGCGCTGAAATCAGAACCCGGTCACGCCATTGGGGGTGCCCAGACCGGTCGGCCCATCCCAGCCGGCACGGGCGTTGCACCACTGGACGGTTGGGCAGGTGCCGTTGCTCCCCGTTGTCACATCGAACAGGTTGCCGGGGTGGGAGTAGGGAATGGCGTTGGCGTAGCCGGCCGTGTTGCCGGAGAGCGCGTAGACCGCTGCGATGATCGGCGCCGACTCGCTCGTGCCCCCGACCTGTGCCCAGGTCGAGGACTTGGCGTTGGTCGGGTAGTAGACCGCCAGCCCGCCGGTGTTGGGGTTGGCTGCGGCGGACACGTCCGCCATGGCGCGCTTCGCGCAGCCGGTGTCGTAGGTGGCGGCAGCAGCAAGCGCGACGTTGTAGGTCGAGCAGCCTGAGCCTGCGCCACTCCACACCGTTTCGCTCCAACCTCGTGACGTGTTGGCCTGGGCCAGGGTCGTTCCGCCGACGGCTGTGGTGTACGACGACGAGGCTGGGTAGCTTCCACCCTGGTAGCCGTTGTCACCGGTCGAAGCGGTCACCGCGATTCCGGGGTGGTTGTAGTAGGTGCCGTAGGTGCCGTCGGACGCGTCGCCGCCGCCGTAGCTGTTGGAAATCGCCACCACACCCGGCTGCGCTGACGCCGTGACAACGCCCTGGCCGAGGTTGGCGAAGCTGTTGGTCTTTGTCTGGACGACCAGAATCTTGCACGACGGGCACGCCGCTGACACGGCGTCGACGTCCAACGCCTGCTCACCGGCCCAACCCGCATCGAATCGAGGGTAGGACGTCCCCCCGTTCTGGTCGATGACGCGCAGGCAGCCGTTCGCCTTCGTGCACGCGGGGAGACCGAAGTACGAGCGATAGGTAGCGAGGTCGCTTTCGAGGTTCGGATAGCCGTAGGCATCGACGATCGCGACGGTTCGACCGCTCGACGACGTGCCTGCGAGCTTGTACGCATCCTGAAGCTGGGCAGGGGTGAGCGCCGTGGACGGAGGCGTGGTCGACTGCGGAACCGCCCCTTTGCCGTCAACCATGACCTTGGACAGACAGCCCGCCAGCTGCGACGAGGCCGCGGGTTCGGGGCAGACGCGAGTGGCGTGGCGTCCCTGCAGAGCAGGTTCGTGGGCGGTGCTGGCGCTGGCCGGGACGGCGATCGCAAGCCCGGTGATCGTCAGGCTTGCGACAGCCAGACGCATGATCAAGATGCGCTTCATTGCTCGTAGCTCCTTGCTTGGACCGGTGCGATGGCCCCCGAGAGCGTTGCTACGACCGGCGTGGGTGAACTCGACACGTGGTGACCGGTGGTACGGCGGTGGTGCGCGACTACCGGAGCTCCGCGGGTTGCGAAGCATCAGGGACTCTCGCTGACCGGGGAGCCGGTGTCCAGGCTTGCGTGGCTGAATATTTGCTAAGAAGGCACGAGATGTTCCGGTTCGGCACAGGCCACCCTTGTCCGACGGCGAGCCAAGCCGGTACGACGCCGGTGACCCTGTGCCGGTCTAGCCTCGAGCGCGTTGTCACACGCCTTGGGAGCAGCCCGGTGACCCTGTTCGCACACCATCAGTCAGCCCCGGCCGAGATCATGGGGCGCGCGGCTGCACTCGTCAGGGCGGCCGACAGCCTGGACTCGGTCCGAACCCTGGTGCGGCAGCGCGTCCGGGGTGCTCAAGGAGAGGTCGAAGGTGCGCTGGCAGTCCCGCTCGGCACGGCGTCGGCGGTGGCCCTGCGGAGTGGCGAGCACGTGGTGTCGAGCGCACAGTTCTGCGCCGGAGTGCTCACGTTCTTCGCGACCGCCGTGGCGGCCTTCGATGCCGGCGTGGACCGCCTCAACCAGCGGTGGTGCACGTCCACAAGCGGAGTGGACCAGAGCCCTGTCGTGATGGGAGGGCGGGGCGCGCTGCTGCGCCAGCTCACGGTCGCTCACCGCGAGCTCGAGCATGCGTTGGACCATGCCGCTGCGCGTGCCGCTGCCATGTTGCAGCGAGGGCCGAACAACCACGATCTCGTCGTGTTGACGATGCTCGGGGTGATGCCGGCGACGTCGCCGTTGACGGACCCGTCCCTGCGGTCCGCGCTGGACTCCGTGGGTGGACGGGCTCGTGGACTCGCCGCCCTCTCGGCATCAGCACGTCGCGACTGGTGGGCCGACCTGACGGTGGCACAGCGGAGTGCCGTCATCGCGGCCTACCCCGCACTCGTGGGTGGAGCCGACGGGCTGCCGGCGCAGGCACGCGACGAGGCGAATCGCCTCCTCCTGGCTGCAGATCGAGCGGCCCTGCTCGCTGTGGCCGCCGACGGCGTGCTGACCGAAGCGGAGCGGCGCCGTCTGGTCAGCATCGAGACCATCGTCCGGGAGCTCGACGCGATCGAGAGCCGGACCGACCCGATCACCCATCAGCACCTCGAGGCGCAGCTCTACATCTACGACCCGGACGCCTTCGATGCCGATGGTCGGGCGGCCATCGCCACAGGAGACCTGGATACCGCAGACCACGTGGCCTTCCTGGTACCGGGACTGGGCACCACGGTGTCCGGAATGACCGGCGGTCGCGCCGTCAACGTCTACAGCGAGAGCCGGTGGTCCACTCCGGACGCCGAGGTGGCGGTGCTCGACTGGGTCGGCTACGACGCCCCCAGCGGCGGCCTCGACGGCGATGTCGCCGGCGTCGTCAACCAGGACTTGGCTCGCGAGGGAGCTCGACTGCTCGCCCTGGACGTCGCGACGTACCGGATCTCTCGGGCCGACGACCTGCCGCACGTCACGGTGGCCGGGAACTCGTACGGGAGCACCGCGGCAGCGATCGCGGCGGACGAGTTCGACCTGGCCGCCGACGACCTGATCCTGACAGGGAGCCCCGGCGCCGGGCGCGCCGCCGACGCGGCGGACCTGACCACAGGACGGGCACACACCTGGGTGGGATCGGCGAGCCACGACGCCGTCTCCTCGCTCGGCGTGACCGGATGGGTAGACCCCTCGCAGGCCGGAGCTGAGCGGCTCCGTGAGCTCGGGCTTCCCATCGACGTCGCGTTGATGGGAAACGACCCCAGTGAGGACGACTTCCACGCGCAACGCTTCGAGGCTGAGGACGTCGACCGGCTCACCGGAACCCACCTCGACCCGGGTGCCCCCCAGCGGTCCGCCATCGACGGCTGGAACCTGGTCGACCACGGTCGCTACTACGATGCCGACACCGAGTCGCTCTACAACGTCGGTGCGATCGTGACGGGCCAGTACGAGGACGTGGAGCACGCCGACCCTCGCCACGACCCGTGGTGGACCTCGCCGCACGATCCCGAACGTGATCGGACCCCGACGGGTCTCTCGCACCGCTCCCCCTGACGGATCGGCGTCCCGCGGACCGCCCAGGGAGTCAACGGACTCCAGCCGTCTGGGATGCATCGCCGGGGGGCAGCGACCAGTCCACGGGGACAGCACCTTGCTCCTGCAGGAGCGCGTTGGCCCGGCTGAAGGGGCGGGAACCGAAGAAGCCGCGAGACGCGGACAGCGGAGACGGGTGCGCGCTCTCGATCAGGGGGGTAACGCCCAGCGCCGGTCGCAGCGACTGAGCGTCGCGGCCCCAGAGAATCGCCACGAGCGGCCCGCCCCGAGCGACCAGCGTGCTGATCGCCAGATCGGTCACCTGCTCCCATCCCTTGCCACGATGCGATCCGGGCGCGCCTGCCCGGACGGTGAGCACGCGGTTGAGCAGCAGCACGCCCTGGTCTGCCCAGGCCGAGAGGTCGCCGTGCCGAGGAGGGACCCAGCCGAGGTCATCGCGGAGCTCGCGGTAGATGTTGACCAGGCTCTTCGGCAGTGGCCAGACACCGGCATCGACCGAGAAGGACAGGCCGACAGCGTGGCCCGGCGTCGGGTACGGGTCCTGGCCGACGATCAGCACCTTCACCTCGTGCAGCGGACGGGTGAAGGCCCGCAGGACGTTCGCACCGACCGGCAGGTAGCGGTGTCCGGCCGCCGTCTCGGCTCGAAGGAACGCTCCGAGCTCGGCCACCACGGGTTCGACGGGCTGAAGGGCGCGGGCCCAGTCCGGCGTGATCAGGTCGGTCAGTGAAGCGGGAGGCACGTCCCCGACTCTGCCCTACTTTTCATGCACAGGGGAGCACGCGTTGTGGATAAACCTGGGGGTCAAAATCTGCGCCGCCGCGTGTTGGTTCGGACACGCCGCGGAGCGAAAATCTCCCGCGAAATTCTTGCCGAAACCCATTGCGCGTCGGCTTGACCACGGGATACAACTCTCCCTACGAACTTCGGCAACGAGGTTCGGGACAGGCCGGAAGATCGGACCGGTCCGGAGGACTTCGGTTCACCGGATGCCTGGCGGGGCAACTCGCCGGGGCCGCGTGGTGACGCACGTGGGGGCCGGACGGAAGGCAGGTCGTACCGGGTCGTCACGGCCGGCACAAAAGAAGGCTCCGCAAACTCATACTTTGCGGAGCCTTCGCCCTTGTCCGGACCCTGGCGGGCCGATCGGGGCTGCGAATCTGTGAGCAGAGTAGCGAAAGTCCTCGTCTGTTTCGCGCAGCCTGCCTGACGTGTCGGTGAATTCCTGTGGCAGTGGTGAGGCAGTTCACGCCGACGGGCCGTGGATCGGTCCTCCGATCCACGGCCTTCTGGCGGCGGTCAGCCCTTGGTGACCGCCACGTCGTCGATGAGGAATGCGGTCGTCACCGTGGCGTCCTCCACGCCGATGAAGCGCAGACGGACGGTCTTGCCGCGGTAGGTCGACAGGTTCGCCGTCTGGCGCTTGTACGTCCAGTCCCACTGCCGGTTGTCGAACGTCGCCAGCGTCTTGTACGCCTGCTTGCCCTGCTTCACCTGCACACGCACGGTGTCGTGCCGGCTGGTCGACACATCGTTGCTGACGATCAGCAGGTGATAGACCAGCGTCACCTTGCGGGCGTTCGGCAGAGCGACCTTCTGGGTGATCGACTGGGTGTTCGCGACCCCGAACCCGTTGAGGAACGCGTACCAGTCACCGGTGCGCGGACCGGAGAAGCTGAACAGCGTGTTGAGGATGATGCCGGCCGCGGAGGGCAGCCACTTGACGACGCCGGCCTCGAAGCCGCCGTTCTTGACGGCATTGCCCCGGCCCTTGAAGCGCAAGCCGCTGCATCCCCACACGTTGGGCTTCACCTTGAGGCCGGTCCAGGTCTTCTCCACGGTCTTGCAGACCGCGCTGCTGTTGCCGTAGAGGTCGCGTGCGGCTCGAACGGTGGCATCGCGGGCATCGGCGTAGCTGGAGCCGGCCGTCAGGTAGACCGTGAGCGCGCGGTACCAGATCTGCAGGGCTCTGGTGCGAGCCGTCGCTGCGTTGGGGCCGATCCGCTTGATCGTGGTGCCGTTGCAGGTCGTGCTCTTGTGGGGCAGGCCGCCGATGGTCTTGGCGCCCGTACCCTCCGAGAGCAGGTAGAAGAAGTGATTCGCCACGCCGGACGTGAAGTGCACGTCGTCCCGTCCCATCAGCGGCACCCAACAGTTGTAGCTGTGGGTCCCAGGGGGATACAGCGGCGCATCAGCCTGCGGGTTGTCCATCCGGCGCAGGAAGTTCGGCGCGAAGGGCACGATCTTCTCGCCGATGTAGTAGTCCGCGGGATCGGCGGCGTTCGCCGCCGCGAACTCCACACCGGTGCCAAAGATGTCGCTGGTCGCCTCGTTGAGACCGCCGGACTCACCGAAGTACAGCAGCCCTGCCGTGTGCGACGTGACCCCGTGGCTCATCTCGTGGCCGGCCACGTCCAGTGAGGTGAGCGGGTTGAACTGGTTGCCGTCGCCGTACGTCATGCAGAAGCACGAGTCACTCCAGAACGCATTGTCGTAGCCTCCGCCGTTCGGGCTGTAGTGAACCCGGCTGTAGGCGGCGACACCGTCGTCGGCGATGCCGTTGCGGCCGAACGTGCCCTGGTAGAAGTCCCACGTCTCCGCGGCGCCGTACTGGGCGTCCACCGCAGCCGTGGCGGGATCGGTCTCGGTCCCGTCGCCCCACGTGTTGCTCGCTTTGGTGAAGATCAGTCCCTCGACCGTGCTGTTGTTCATCGTGATCACCCGGTGGCCGGCCCGAGTGAGATCCCTCATCTCGAAACCGCCGGTGATGGAGTTGGTGTGGATCGTCACGTCGCCGGAGTACATCGAGTGCCCGGTACCGGCGGCGTCTGAGGTCTGCAGCTCGCTCCAGTGCGCCAGCGTCCCTCCGGTGCGTGCGTCCACGTACACCGCATCACGGGCCGGGTCACCGGCGCGCATTCCTGCCACGGTCGTCCGCCACGCCAGGTGCGGCGCCTTACCAACCGCCCAGACCGCCAGCGACGGCGCCTCCGCGACACGGGAGAGCTGACTGGTCCGCTGCGCAGCTCGAAGTGCGGCGCTGGCGGCGATGCTGGGATTGATGGAGCGCAGGGCCGAAAGGTCTGCCCGTGAACCCCAGTCGACGTAGCGGATGACGCCGGTCGCCGATCGGTGCACGACCAGGTCGCCGCCGACGACCGGAAGACCTCGGTAGGTGCGGTCGTAGCGGACATGTGTCTTGCCGTCGGCGTCGCGGATCACGTCCGTGACGACGAGACGCTGGGAGGGCGGCAACCGCAGTGCAGCCCGCGTCCGGCCGGCCCGGGCTTGCTCCAGGCTCACCGACCGCGCACGTGCCTGTGCCGGTGAGGTCACCGCGCTCGTGGCGGCGGCTGTGGATGCTGGCACCGGTGTTCGTGCGCCGGGCGCCCGCGAGGTCGGCGTGGCCGAGGCAGTCGGCAAAGCAAGGGCCAGGGCGACGCCGCAGCTGAGCAGGACTCGGACGGATCTGGACACCGATGAACGCATGGGTCTCCCTCGACTGGCCCCGGGTCAGTTGGCGTCGCGAGGGTAGGCCTGGGCAGGTAGAGGTGCCAGGACCAGAGACCAGAATGGCCCGATGGGGCCAGGTTCCACCCCCCGCGTGAGCTATGCCGTGGGTGCCCCGAGATCGTCAAGGAATCCGGCAGCCCAGGCGTCGATGTCGTGCTCGCGCACCTGTTTGCGCATCGCCCTCATCCGACGCGTGCTCTCCTTCGGCTCGGCAGTCATCGCGGCCAGCATCGCGTCTCGTACGCCGTTGATGTCGTGCGGGTTGACGAGGTAGGCCTGCTTGAGCTCTTCGGAAGCTCCGGCGAACTCCGACAGCACCAGGGCACCGGTGTTCTCGAGCCGGCACGTGACGTACTCCTTGGCGACCAGGTTCATCCCGTCCGCGAAGGGGGTGACGACCATGACGTCGGCAGCGCGATACAGGGCTGCCATCTCCTCCCGTGGGTACGACGCGTGCATGTAATGGATGGGTGGGCGTCCGATCCGGCCCAGGTCGCCGTTGATCCGGCCGACCCAGCGCTCGATGTCGTCGCGCACCTCCTTGTACTGCTCGACGCGCTCGCGGCTCGGTGACGCCACCTGGACGAAGACGGCGTCCTCGACGTCGACGTGATCCTCGACGATGAGCTCGCCGAAGGCGCGCAACCGTTGCCTGATGCCTTTGGTGTAGTCGAGCCGGTCCACACCCAGCAACACCCACCTCGGGTTGCCCAGCTCGGCCCGGATCTGGGCGGCTCGGGCCACGACCTCGGGCGCGGCGGCGAGCTTCTCGAACGACGTGACGTCGATGGAGATCGGGTAGGAGCGGGCGGAGACTCGGCGGCCGTCGTCCAGTCGGATCCGGTCGCGGTGAGTCTTGTAACCCAACCGGGACCGGACCAACCGCGCGAAGTTGGCCGCGCCCCCTGGACGCTGGAAGCCCACCCGGTCCGCGCCGAGCAGGCCCTTCAGGATCTGATCGCGCCAGGGCAGCTGCTTGAAAAGCTCCGACGGCGGGAACGGGATGTGCAGGAAGAAGCCGATCCGGAGGTCCGGTCGTTGCTCGCGCAGCATGGCCGGCACGAGCTGGAGCTGGTAGTCGTGCACCCACACGACGCCGTCTTGAGCGGCAGCTTCCGCCGCGGCATCGGCGAAGCGACGGTTGACATGGACATAGGCCTCCCACCACTCCCGGTGGAAAGCCGGCTTGGCGACCACGTCGTGGTACAGCGGCCACAGGGTCGCGTTCGACATGCCCTCGTAGTAGCGCTCGACCTCGAGGTCGGACAGCTCGATGGGCACCAGCTGCAGCCCGTTGGCCTCGAACGGCTCGTAGTCGTCGAGCGCGGAGCCCGGCCAGCCGATCCACACGCCGTCCTGGGCGCGCAGCACCGGTTCGAGAGCCGTGACCAGGCCGCCCGGCGAGGTCCGCCAGTCGGACCCGTCAGGCCCCACGACCCGGTCGACCGGCAACCGGTTGGCGACGACGACGAACGGGCTCTTGCTGGTGGAGGCCACGACTCAACCCTAGGCGCTACCGGCCGCTGTCGCCGGGCAGAGTGGTGCCGATCTGCTGACGGATCAGGTCCATCTGCCGCATCAGCGACACCGTGTCGTCGAGGGGGACGAGCGACGACTCGGTCAGACCCTCACGCAGGCAGCGCTGGACTTCCTCGATCTCGGGCACGTACCCGTTCCCGACGATGTCCGCGGTATAGGTGCGTGTCTGCGGGTTGCCGTTCCTCGTGGTGACGGTGTACTCCGATGGGCAGTGGAACCGGCGCGGCAGCTCGATGTTGCCGAGAGTGCCCGATACGGATGCGCGGCTCGGAGTGGTGGCCAGCAGCGTGCAGCTCACCGTGGCCTGCGCCCCTCCGGCGTACGACAGCACGCTGGCGCAGGCGAGGTCGATGCCACGGTCCGACAACGTTCCACGAGACTGGATCGCCGCCGGCTCGCCCAGGAACAAGGAGGCGAAGGTCAGCGGGTAGATGCCGATGTCGAGCAAGGCGCTCGCTCCGAGGGCAGGGTCGAACAGCCGATGGCCCGGGGGTTGGTCGGGGACGAAGCCGAAGTCTGCCGAGACGGAGCTGACATCGCCGATCGCTCCGCTCGCGACCAGATCCTGGACGGCACGGATGGCCGGGTTGCACCGCATCCACATCGCCTCCATGAAGAAGAGGCCGCGCGCACGGGCCTCCGTGACGAGCGTTGCCGCGTCATCGGCGTTGAGGGTCAGTGCCTTCTCGCACAGCACCGCCTTGCCGTGCGCGAAGCACGAGCGGACGTTGTCGGGGTGCAACGAGTGCGGGGTGGCGACATAGACGACATCGACGTCGGGGTCGGCAGCCACCTGCTCGTAGCTGCCGTAGGCACGAGTGGCGCCGAACCTGGTCGCGAACTGCTGCGCGCTCTCCAGCCGACGCGACCCGACGGCGGTCAGCTCGGCTCCCTCGGCGAGGGCGAGGTCGGCTGCGAACGCGTGTGCGATCTTGCCGGTGGCGATCACACCCCAGCGGATCCGACGGTTCGTGGACATCCCTTCCATCGGCCCAGTCTCGCAGTGTGGCCGATCGGCGTCCTCGAGCACTTGCCGTTCGACTTCGTCAAGATCGACGGCGAGTTCATCGAGAACTGCCCGTCCAACGGGACCGACCGGCTCATCCTGTCCTCGATCGTGGACATCGCCCTCGGACTGGGCAAGCCCGCCTGAGCCAGCACGGCGATGGTCGGCGGCGCGTTGATCGGTGTTTCTCAGGCTTGGGCGGCCGTTTCACGACACACTTTCCCCATGCCCGTCTCGTCGCTGACCAAGGCGCAGCGCAAGGGGTTGATTCCCTTCGCGCTGTGCGCCGTCGCGGGTATCGCCACCTTGGCCCTGCCGCCGTACGGCGACGAGTGGGGCCATGTGGGGCTCGCCGCGGGGCTCTTGGTCCTGATCGTCTTCGCCGAGCGGAGGGTGTTCGGGCGGCCCGGCATCCAGGCCGTGCCGGCGTTCGGGTTCTTCGTCGTGGTGATGGTGCTGCGGGACGGTTCGGGTGGCGCCCAGTCGAGCCTCGGTGCGCTGGTCATGTTGCCGATCCTGTGGGTCGCCATGTATGGCACCCGCCTCCAGATGTGGTTCGCCGGTGTCGCGACGCTGGCGACCTTCCTGGTTCCCACCGTCCTTCTGGGCGAGCCCGACTATCCGGTCACCGACTGGCGGCGGGCTCTTGTGTGGGCCCTGATCGCCGCCACCGTCGGAGCGAGCGTGCAAGGGGTCGTTCGCCTGCTCGCCGAGCGGGAGCACCGCCAGGCCGAGCTCGCTCAGAGCCTCCAGGAGGCGCTCGACCACGCCACCGCCACCAGCCGGCGCTGGCGGGCCCTGCTCGACCACTTGCCGGACACGTCGGTGCTCAGCATCGACCAGGACATGCGGCACATCGTCACTCTCGGCGCCGGACTCGAGCAGCAGGGCATGGCGCACGCCGAGGGAAAGACCTTGCAGGAGACGTCGTCGCCGGAAAACGTCGCGAGGCTCGAGCCGATCTACCGCGCCGGTCTCGAAGGTCGGGAGGCCTCGATCGAGTTCACCGCCAGCAACGCAGACCGGACGATCGAGCTCACGGCGGTTCCGCTGCCGTCCACGGGCGGCCGGACCGAAGCCCTGATCGTGGCTCGCGACGTGAGCGAGGCCCGGCTCCGCGAGCGACAGCTGGCGTCGGCGAAGGAGCGGCTCTCGAGCCTCTTCGAAGAGGCGCCGTTCGGCGTCATCGTGTGCAGCCTCGACGGCCGGGTGACCGACGTCAACCCGGCCGCGTGTCACCTCACCGGCCGAATCCGTGACGACCTGCTGCGTGACTACTCCTTCCCGTTCGGAGCTGACCCCGGTGAGGTCACCAGGATCGTGACCGAGCTGATCGAGAGCCGGTCCGGCCGGCTGGCGGCCGAGACACGCATGCAGCACCAGGACGGACACTGGATCGACGTCGCGTTCGAGGGCATCGTCATGCACGACCGCGACGGCGTACCAGAGGAGCTGCTCTTCAACGCCGTCGACGTGTCGGACCGCCGTCGCTTCGAGGCGCAGCTGGCCCACCTGGCCGAGCACGACTCCCTCACCGGGCTCGCGAACCGTCGGCGTTTCGACCAGGAGCTCGAGCACCACCTCGACCTGTGCGAGAGGTACGGCGCGCGAGGGGCCTTGCTGATGATGGACCTCGACAACTTCAAGGAGGTCAACGACACCCTTGGACACGCGGCCGGCGACCAGCTGATCGTCTCGGTCGCCGAGCTGCTCCGGATGCGGATGCGCCGGTCGGACCTGGTGGCCCGGCTCGGTGGAGACGAGTTCGCCATCCTGCTCCCGGAGGCCGACCGGGCGTCCGCGGAGAACGTCGCCCGCGACATCGTCCGGTTGGTCGCGGAGAAGGCGCGCTTCCTCGACGGCACCCGACCGTCTCGACTGACCGCGAGCATCGGCGTGGTGCTGATCGAACGCGCCGGCATCACAGCCAGCCAGCTGGTCTCCACCGCGGACATGACGATGTACGACGCCAAGGAGAACGGTCGCAACAGGTATGTCGTGCTCGACACGAAGGACTTCGCCGTCCCGCGCAGAGCCGCGCACCTCGCCTGGGGACAGCGGATCGCCGAGGCCATCGCGGAGGACCGGCTGGTGCTGCACGCGCAGCCGATCTTCGGCATCAGCGAGCAGAAGATCGTCGGGGCCGAGCTGTTGCTGCGCATGCGCGACGAGCGTGGTGCCCTCGTCATGCCTGGGCGGTTCTTGTACATCGCCGAACGTCTGGGCCTGATCACTCCTCTGGACCGATGGGTGGCTGGTGAGGCGATCGACCTCCTGGAGCGGCTGCGAACGATCAACCCCGGTTTTCACATCGAGGTGAACCTCTCGGCGCATTCGATCGGCGACTCAGAGCTGGCCGATGACCTGGTCGAGCGGGTCACTGCCAGCAGCATCGATCCGACCAGCCTGGTCTTCGAGCTGACCGAGACCGCGGCGATCGCCAACATCGACACGGCCCGGGAGTTCGCGGACCGTCTCGGGCTGCTCGGATGTCGGTTCGCCTTGGACGACTTCGGCGCCGGTTTCGGCTCGTTCTACTACCTCAAGCACCTGCCGTTCGACTTCGTCAAGATCGACGGCGAGTTCGTGGAGAAGAGCCCGACGAACCAGACGGACCGGCTGATCCTCTCGTCCATCGTGGACATCGCGCGGGGCCTCGGGAAGAAGACGATTGCCGAGTTCGTGGCCAGCGCTGACATCCAACAGGTCTGCGCCGACGAGGGCGTCGACTACGTGCAGGGCTACCACGTCGGGCAGCCGGCGCCGATCGAGGACGTGCTGGCCTGGGCTGCCGGCAGGGCGTCGTCGCAGGCTCCGGACACGCCGCCGCGCGTCGTCCCGGCTTAAATGACATCGGTGTTGTTTGTCGCCTACGATGGGGCCAGGGACGGGGGCGATCCGCGAAACCCGTCGTCAAGGGTCACCAGGAGCCAAGCCAGCATGGATGCCGCGAACGGTCTGGACACGGTCCACGTGTCCGACCTGCCTGAGATGGTCACGTCGGGGACGTCGGCGCGCGCGGCCGAAGACCTGTCCGAGCGCGACCAGCAGATTCTGGCCTTCGAACGGCTGTGGTGGAAGTACGCCGGCGCGAAGGAGCAGGCCATCCGCGAGAAGTTTGCGATGTCGGCCACCCGTTACTACCAGGTCCTGAACGCGTTGATCGACCGTCCGGAGGCCCTGGCCTTCGACCCGCTGCTGACCAAGCGGTTGCGCCGGCTGCGCTCGGCCAGGCAGCGCCAGCGCTCCGCTCGCCGGCTCGGCATCGAGATCTAGGAAGCCGCACCATGGCGCTTCCGTCTGCCGTCACGTTGGGCAGTGTGGCCTTCGTGGTCGCGGCCGGAGTAGGTCTGGCCGCCGTCGCGTCGAACGCCAGCGAGGACCCGGCCCCGAGCAAGGAGGCCGCGCACGACAAGGTCACGGCGGACCCGAAGGCCGCCGCCCAGCACGGCCGCACGGACAAGAAGGTCCACGGGGACAAGACCAAACCGGCACCGGTGAAGAAGCACAAGCCCGCGAAGCGGCCGGACCCGGTCCCGAAGGTCTTCGTCGAGGTCTACAACAACTCCGGGATCACCGGACTGGCCGCCGACAAGGCACAGGTGCTCGAACGGGCCGGATGGAACGTCACCGCAACCGACAACTGGTACGGCAACATCCCCGACAACACCGTCTACTACCCGGACAGTCTGCGCCCGCAGGCCCGTCGGCTCGCGAAGGTCCTCCAGGTCACCCGGCTCCGGCCGGCGGTCTCGCCCATGCAGTTCGATCGGCTCACCGTCATCTTCACCTCGGGGCGTTGAGCCGTTCGGGCCGCACCCCGTCCGACAGGCATGGCGGGATGGTTGACTGAGCACCGTGCCGATCTCGACCACCACACCTTCGGGTGACGAGGCGCTGGCAGCGATCCGGGCGGAGCCGGGCAAGTGCCTGGCCGCCTTCGACTACGACGGCACGCTGGCCCCCATCGTCGCCGACCCGACCCAGGCCGTGGCGCATCCGGACATGCATCAGGCGTTGCAGCGACTTGCACAGACCGTGGGCACCGTCGCGATCGTGACCGGTCGCCCCGCCCAGGTTGCCGTCGACCTGGCCGGTCTCGCCGGGACGGACGGCCTGGACTCGATCGTCGTCGTCGGTCACTACGGACTCGAGCGGTGGGATGCCACTACCGGCCAGGTGTCCGCTGCGAGCCCGCACGAAGGCCTGGACCGGATTCGGGAGGAGCTTCCGGACCTGCTCACCCGGCTCGACCTCGAGTCGGCGGCGGTCGAGGACAAAGGTCTCTCGGTCGCGGTCCACGTGCGCCGGCTGGCCGATCCGCAAGCCGCGTACGACGCCATGGTCGAGCCGCTCACCGAGCTGGCCCGGCGGCACGGACTGGCCGCCGAACCAGGTCGGATGGTCGTCGAGCTCCGACCTCCGGGCATGGACAAGGGCCAGGCGTTGCGTTCGCTGGTCGATGAGCGATCCGCCCGATCGGTGGTCTTCACCGGCGACGACCTCGGAGATCTGGCGGCCTTCGACGAGGTGATCCGGCTCCGAGCTGACGGTGTGCCCGGCCTGCTGGTGTGCTCCGGCTCGGACGAGGTGACGGCGCTCGCCGAGCGCGCAGACATCGTCGTCGACGGCCCGGCCGGTGTGGTCGGGTTCATCCGGAGCCTCGTCGACACGGTGACCGGCTGACGGCTGATCCCGTCAGCAGCCCAGCAGCCCACGGAGGCGGCGACGGCGGCGGGAGTGGACGGCGCTGACCTGCTCGGGCGTCGGGACGACGTAGTGCCCGTCGGCGAGACCGGCACGGCGTTCGAAGAGGTTCGCGGCGGCCCGGTCGCCGGTGCGCAGCCAGGACCATCCGGTGGCCAGCAGGTACAGCGGGATGAACGGAAGACCCAGACAAGCGGCGTACTGCGTGGTGTGCCGCTCCTCATGGGCGAGCAGCTCGGGTCGTCCGGTGAGGTAGCCGCGGTCATGCCTGCTGATCACGACCGATCCGACCGTGAACGCCGACGCAGCGGGAAACCCGAAGCGGTAGCCGGTCGCCAGCAGGATCCCTCGGTCGTGGCGGGACACGGCCGCCCGACCGAACGTCGCCACGGCGAGTCCGAGCGGCGTCGACAGATTCACCCAGTTGGCCAGGCTCCGCACCTGCCACTGCACGTTTCGATCCATGGCAACCGATCATGCCGCAGGCCGCAGGAATCTCAGATGACGGTCGTGCGTCCCCGCATTCGAGACGATCCGGATAACCTGACGGGACAACTGAACACAGCTCATCGAGAGGGGCAGAGGGATACGGCCCTGTGAAGCCCCGGCAACCCGTCGACCTCACGCAGGCGAGATCGACGACGGTGCCACATCCGTCTCGTGGCGAGAGTCGCCCCGAGGAAGATGAGAAGGAGGCTTCATGAGCACCACCCTGCAGGACATACCCCAGGTCACCACCGGCGCCGGGACCACGATCCCCGCCTTCGGCAACGCCCGTGCGCTGGTGTGCCGCGCCTGCGGTGCCGAGCAGGACCTCGGTCCCTTCTACGCCTGCCAGGAGTGCTTCGGGCCGCTCGAGGTCGGATACACGTTTCCTCAGGTCACCCGGGCGCAGATCGAGTCGGGTCCGCCGAACATCTGGCGGTACCGATCCCTGCTGCCCGTGCGCGACGACATCGCCACCATCCCGAACACCGAGCCGGGCTTCACCCGGCTGATCAAGGCCGACAACCTGGCCCGTGAGCTCGGGATCAGGACCCTGTGGGTCAAGGACGACTCGGGCAATCCCACGCACTCGTTCAAGGACCGGGTCGTGGCGGTCGCGCTGGCGGCCGCCCGCGAGCTGGGGCTGAAGGTCCTCGCCTGTCCCTCGACCGGCAACCTCGCCAACGCCGTCGCGTCCGCGGCCGCTCGAGCGGGGATCAAGTCCGTCGTGTTCATCCCCGAGAACCTCGAACGGCCCAAGATCCTGACCACTGCCGTGTACGACGGCACGCTGGTGGCCGTGCGGGGCACCTACGACGACGTCAACAAGCTGGCGTCGGAGATCGCCGGCGAGCAGGAGGACTGGGCGTTCGTCAACGTCAACGTCCGGCCTTACTACGCCGAGGGCTCCAAGACGCTGGCCTTCGAGGTTGCCGAGCAGCTGGGCTGGCGACTGCCTGGCCAGGTCGTGATTCCCGTGGCCTCGGGCTCGCAGCTGACCAAGATCGACAAGGGCTTCACCGAGCTGGGTGGGCTCGGGCTGGTCGACGAGGCTCCCTGCACGATGTTCGGTGCCCAGGCGGAGGGTTGCTCGCCCGTGGCCGCAGCCTTCCGCGACGGTCACGACGTGGTCCGCCCCGTCAAGCCGGACACGATCGCCAAGTCGCTGGCGATCGGCAACCCGGCGGACGGTCCGTACGTGCTGGACGTCGTCCGGCGTACCGGTGGCGCCGTGGAGGCGGTCACCGACGACGAGGTGCGCGATGGCATCCAGCTGCTGGCCAGGACCGAGGGAGTCTTTGCCGAGACCGCAGGCGGAGTCACCGTGGCCACCTTGAAGAAGCTCGTCGACAGCGGTCGGCTGGATCCCGATGTCGAGACCGTGGTCTTCAACACCGGCGACGGCCTCAAGACGCTGGACGCCATTGCTGACCGCGTGGGTCCGGCCGCCACCATCGACCCGACGTACGCTGCCTTTGCGGCTACCGGCCTGTGAGGGCAGCCAGAACCCGGTGGTCCGAACAGTTCGACCGCCGACGACCAACATCGTCATGACGAGGAGCGGAGCATGAGCGTCAACGTCCGGGTGCCAACGATCCTGCGCACCTACACAGCCGGCAAGTCCGAAGTCAGCGCTGACGGGGACACCCTGGGCGAGGTCCTGGAGTCGCTCGACGCCAGCTACCACGGCATCAGGGGCCGGATCGTCGACGAACAAGGCCAGCTGCGCCGTTTCGTCAACGTGTACGTCGGCAACGACGACGTCCGCTTCCTCGACGGTCTCGAGACGAAGGTCGCGGCCGGAGCAGAGGTCTCGGTGATCCCGGCCGTGGCCGGCGGCTGAGAAGACCTGGTGGGTCGCGGTCGACCTCGCGGCCCCGTGGGCAAAAAGAAGACTGGGGCTCGGAAGACCGAGCCCCAGTCAAAACCTCGTCGCACCCACGAGGTGATGTAAAAGTAGCCACCTCCGGCGGCCCCTTCAAGGGCTTCGACGGAATACCACCCGAATGGGCTATCGGCGGCTAGCCAAGGGGTGTACCGGGAGGGGCGCGGCGTCACTGGTAGGCATCTCAGCGTCACCGAAGGTGACGACCTCGACCCGTGACGTGCGGGCTCGGCAACCACGAGGGCCGGAGAAGGAACCACAACTGACGGGTGAACGAGCCGGGTGGGATAGGGTTTTGCCTGCAGATCGCAACACCTGTTCCACAGAAGGATCCCGGTGGTGCGTGAGCAGCACTAGAGGGTCCGGACCGAGGGTTCTCGAACGAGCAACAGGAGTCGCAATGGTGCAGGGCACCGTGAAGTGGTTCAACGCTGACAAGGGCTACGGTTTCATTGCCGTCGACGGTCAGGACGACGTTTTCGTGCACTGGTCGAAGATCCAGTCCGACGGATACAAGTCGCTCGAGGATGGCCAGTCGGTCACCTTCGAGGTCGTCGACGGACCGAAGGGTCGCGAGGCTCACGAGGTCAAGCCTGGCTGAGGCATCCAAGGCTTCCTAAGACGGTCCGGTCCCTGCGGGGATCGGACCGTCTCGCGTTCACCGGCAGAGTTATCCCCGCTGTTACATCACCGACCACGCGAAGAAACCTCGAGGCCGCACCGTGGGTGCCATGTCCACGCACGACACCTCGATCAGGTTCGGCGGTCAGCCCGACGTGCGTGAGCTGGTCCGCCTGCACCAGCGATGCTCACCCCTGACGATCGCCCGGCGGTATCTCTCGCCGATGCCGCGGCTCAGCCCGCGGCTCGCCGCCCGCCTGCTGTGTCCGCCGGGCGGATTCTCCCTCGTCGTCGACCGCGCGGGCGTCCTAGTCGGCATCACCACGGTCGCGCCGTACGCCGAGGCGGACGCGTGGACCGGGGACGATGCCGGTCGCAGCCGAGCCGACATCGGTCAGCTCGTCGAAGATCGCACGCAGCGGCGGGGGATCGGCACAGCGCTGCTGATCGCCGCGGCACGAGAGGCGGGCCGGCGTGGCGTCGACGAGCTGGTGATGTCGGTCCAACCGGACAATCCCGCCGTCGTGCCGATGGTGCATGCGGCCGGGCTGCGGGCCAGGGTCGGTACGCACGACGGGCTGACCCAGATCACGATCGGCCTGGGCGCCCTTCGACCGCCTGGCGCCCGCCAGGCGCCCGCCTGAGCCACGTGACCGCGGTCGAGCGGCCGTAGCCACCGGCCTCGACGCGGCGGACCCCGCCTTGCACTCGGATAGGGCGAGTGCTAAAAATGGTCTTAGCACTCTCGACGTGAGAGTGACAGCGGCAGTCCGACGAGGGCCTCGCACCTGCGGGAATGGATCGCAGGAGAGCGGGGTCCGTCCGTCGCGGGCGTCGAACTGGCCGCACACCACACCTCAAGCGCGGGAGGACTCGCGTACATGCCCAAGATCATTGCGTTCAACGAGGAAGCCAGGCGGGCCCTCGAGCGGGGAATGAACACCCTCGCCGACGCCGTCAAGGTGACGCTCGGCCCCAAGGGTCGCAACGTCGTCCTCGAGAAGAAGTGGGGCGCACCGACGATCACCAACGACGGTGTGTCCATCGCCAAGGAGATCGAGCTCGAAGATGCGTACGAGAAGATCGGCGCCGAGCTCGTCAAGGAAGTTGCCAAGAAGACCGACGACGTAGCCGGTGACGGCACGACGACGGCCACGGTGCTGGCGCAGGCCATGGTCCGCGAAGGTCTGCGCAACGTCGCAGCCGGAGCGAACCCGATGGCGCTCAAGCGCGGTATCGAAATCGCGGTCGAGTCCGTCATCGAGCAGCTGTTCGCGGCTGCCAAGGACGTGGAGACCAAGGAGCAGATCGCGGCCACCGCAGGAATCTCTGCCGGTGACTCCACGGTCGGCGAGATCATCGCCGAGGCCATGGACAAGGTCGGCAAGGAAGGCGTCATCACCGTCGAGGAGAGCAACACCTTCGGGCTCGAGCTCGAGCTCACCGAGGGTATGCGCTTCGACAAGGGCTACATCTCGCCGTACTTCGTCACCGATGCCGAGCGCATGGAGACCGTCCTCGACGACCCGTACGTCCTCGTGGTCAACTCCAAGATCTCGGCTGTCAAGGACATGCTGCCGGTGCTCGAGAAGGTCATGCAGAGTGGCAAGCCGCTGCTGATCCTCGCTGAGGATGTCGAGGGCGAGGCCCTGGCCACGCTCGTCGTCAACAAGATCCGTGGCACGTTCAAGTCCGTTGCCGTCAAGGCGCCGGGCTTCGGCGACCGCCGCAAGGCCATGCTGCAGGACATCGCGATCCTGACCGGTGGCCAGGTCATCAGCGAAGAGGTCGGACTCAAGCTCGAGTCCGCCGGGATCGAGCTGCTCGGCCAGGCCCGCAAGGTCGTCGTCACCAAGGACGAGACCACGATCGTCGAGGGTTCGGGCGACACCGACCAGATCTCTGGCCGGGTCAACCAGATCCGCGCCGAGATCGAGAACAGCGACTCCGACTACGACCGTGAGAAGCTGCAGGAGCGCTTGGCCAAGCTGGCCGGCGGTGTTGCGGTGATCAAGGTCGGGGCTGCCACCGAGGTGGAGCTCAAGGAGCGAAAGCACCGCATCGAGGACGCCGTTCGCAACGCGAAGGCGGCTGTCGAAGAGGGCATCGTCGCCGGTGGTGGCGTTGCACTCGTGCAGGCGACCGCCGTGGCGTTCGAGAAGCTCGACCTCACCGGTGACGAGGCGACGGGCGCCCAGATCGTCAAGTTCGCCGCTGAGGCCCCGCTGAAGCAGATCGCGATCAACGCCGGTCTCGAAGGCGGAGTCGTGGCCGAGAAGGTCCGCAACCTCGAGTCCGGCCACGGTCTCGACGCGGGGACCGGCGAGTACGTCGACATGCTCGCGGCGGGGATCAACGACCCGGTCAAGGTGACCCGTTCTGCGCTGCAGAACGCTGCCTCGATCGCGGCGCTGTTCCTCACCACCGAGGCTGTCGTCGCTGACAAGCCCGAGAAGGCCGCTGCCGCTCCAGGCGGCGCTCCCGACATGGGCGGTATGGACTTCTAAGTCCTGCCACACGCAAAACCTGCCGTACACGAAGGCCCCGAGCAGCACGCTCGGGGCCTTCGTCGTACGCCGGCGTCGATCCCGCGATAGGACGCGATGTCGGTGGCTGGGCGGGCCTGGTCGGTGCGGCTGGTCGGGCGGGCCGGGCTGGTGTCGTGTGGCGGCGAGTGTCGGAAGACGTACCTGCGCGGGGCGGGTTGGCGGTGCGTTTGGCGGCGAGTGTCGGAAGACGTACCTGCGCGGGGCGGGTTGGCGGTGCGTGTGGCGGCGAGTGTCTGAATACGGTGGTCGGGTGGGCCGGGCTGGTGTCGTGTGGCGGCGAGTGTCGGAAGACGGTGGCTGGGCGGGCCTGGCCGGTCCGGCAGGTCGTGCGGGCCGGGCTGGTGTCGTGTGGCGGCGAGTGTCGGAAGGCGTACGTGCGCGGGCCGGGTTGGCGGTGCGTTTGGCGGCGAGTGTCGGAAGACGTACCTGCGCGGGCCGGGTTGGCGGTGCGTGTGGCGGCGAGTGTCGGAAGACGGACCTGCGCGGGGCGGGTTGGCGGTGCGTGTGGCGGCGAGTGTCGGAAGACGGTGGCGGGTGGGCGGGCTGGTCGTGTGGCGGCGAGTGTCGGAAGGCGGTGGCTGGGTGAGCCGGGCTGGTGGCGTGTGGCGGCGAGTGTCGGAAGACGTACTGCGCGGGGCGGGTTGGCGGTGCGTATGCCGGCGAGTGTCGGAAGACGGTGGCTGGGCGGGCCGGGTTGGCGGTGCGTTTGGCGGCGAGTGTCGGAAGACGTACCTGCGCGGGCCGGGTTGGCGGTGCGTTTGGCGGCCAGTGTCTGAAGACGTACCTGCGCGGGCCGGTCCGGCTGGTGTCGTTTGGCGGCGAGTGTCGGAAGACGTACCTGCGCGGGGCGGGTTGGCGGTGCGTGTGGCGGCGAGTGTCGGAAGACGTACCTGCGCGGGGCGGGGTGGCGGTGCGTGTGGCGGCGAGTGTCGGAAGACGGTGGCTGCGGTGGGAGACGGGCTGGCGTCGTATGGCGGCGAGTGTCGGAAGACGTACCTGCGCGGGGCGGGTTGGCGGTGCGTATGCCGGCGAGTGTCGGAAGACGTACCTGCGCGCGGCGGGTTGGCGGTGCGTGTGGCGGCGAGTGTCGGAAGACGGTGGCTGGGTGGGGGACGGGGCAAGTCCCGGTGTCGGTCGTTCAGGACCCTCCGCGAGGGAGGCGGTCCTTCAGGTCGGTCGGCTGCTCAGACTCAGTCCTCGTGAGGCTCAGGTCTGTGGTCTCCGGCGCCCACAGGTGTGTGACGAGGAGACCCACCGCGCAGATGCCGGCACCGATCAGGACGCTCGGCCCCACTCCGATCTTCTCGATGCCGACGGGGAGCAGGAAGGTCCCGCCGGCCGCCCCGACGCGACTCACCGCCGCCGCGAAGCCGACGCCAGTTCCTCGAAGCTCAGAGGGGAAGATCTCCGCGGGATAGACGCCGGTCAGGTCCCCGCTGATCGCGTTGAAGAAGGCGAACGCCACGAAGCAGAGGACCAGGATGAAGGACGGCGCTCCACCCCAACCGCCGATCAGCCCCAGGGTCACGACCATGACGTAGAACGAGGTGAGCAGGAGGTTGCGCCGACCGACCCGCTCGATCACGAACATGCCCGCGAGCGCACCGAGGAAAGCCACCGCGTTGGATCCGACCACGCTGCCCTTGGCGTCGTTGACGCCGAGCGTCTCGAAGACCTTGGGGGCGAAGGTGAAGATCGCGAAGTAGGGGGCGACCAAGCAGGTGAAGAAGATGCTCGCGAAGGCCGTGCGCCGCCAGTTGTCGGCGTTGAAGAGGTCTGAGAACGTCCCCTCCCCCTCTCGCGCCTCGTGCAGGTCTTCGTCCTCGAAGTAGTCCGAGCCCAGCTTGTCCTCGACGATCCGCCGCGCCTTGTCTTCTTGTCCGTCGCTGATGAGCCAGCGGGGGGACTCGGGCAGTCCCTGGCGCAGCAGCAAGGTGAGCAGGCCCGGGATGGCTCCGGTCGCGAGGATCCAGCGCCAGTCGACACCGGCCGCTTTCATCAGGTACGCGACGACCACGGCGAGCAGGAAGCCGCCGTACCAGGACGCTTGCAGGCTCGCCAGTCGGCGCCCGCGACCCTTGCTCGGCACGAACTCGGCGAGCATCGTCTGCCCGATCGCGTACTCCGCTCCGATCGCCAGACCCAGCAGGAAGCGCAGCACCAAGAGCTGGGTGTTGTCGGTGACGACTCCCTGCAAGGCTCCGATGACCACGAACGCGATCAGGTCGAAGATGAAGATCTTCTTGCGGCCGAAGCGGTCGGTCAGGTAGCCGAAGATCGGTCCACCGAAGAAGATGCCGATCAGGGTCGCGGCCCCGATCAGCCCCTGCTCGACGGCCGAGAGCCCGAACTCCTTGGCGATGACCGGAAGCACCACACTGATGGCGCCGAGGTCATATCCGTCCAGACCCTCGCCGAAGGCGGTGGCCGTCGTGATCCGGGCCAGGAAGCCCCTCTGTGGTCCGTTGCTCGTGCCCTGCGCGTCCTGAGGGGTGACGTCATGGTTGGTGATGACAACTCCCGAGATGTGGTGATGTTGCCGACCACCGTCTCGCCACCGAGGCTCGCTCGCAACTCGAAGCAAGCAGGGGCAGGCAGGGCGACGCTGGCGCGACCACAGCGAGCGCAGCGGACCTCGCCGGTGCGCTACCGAGGTCGAGCGGTCAGACGCTGAGGAACGACGCGACGAGCGCCCCCAGCGTCGGGAGGTGGTATCCGCCCTCCTGGACCATCACGGTCGGGAGGTCCAGACCTGCGAGCAGCAGGGCACCTGCCTGGCTGTAGCCGTCCATAGTGACCGCGAGCGGGCTCTCAGGGTCGTCGACCGCTGCGTCGACGCCCAACGACACGACCAGAGCGGTCGACGCGTGCCGCTCGGCGGCTGCGGCCAGTCGGTGGACGCCGGCGAGGAACTCCGCGTCCCCGCTGCCCGGCGCGAGGGGGACGTTGAGCGTCATCCCCTCCCCTTGTCCTCGTCCCGTCTCCGCCGCATGGCCGACGACGTGCGGGAACCAGCCCGCACCGGGGTCCACGTGGACCGAGCCGTAGAACACGTCGGCCCGCTCGTAGAAGATGGCCGCCGTGCCGTTGCCGTGGTGAGCGTCGATGTCGATGACCGACACGCGCTCGTGCCCGCCGTCGATCAGTGACTGAGCGGCGAGCGCGGCGTTGTTGAGGTAGCAGGACCCTCCGAAGGCGTCGGCCGTGACGTGGTGGCCGGGTGGTCGGCACAGCGCATAGACCTGGCGGTGGTGACCGGCGACCACCAGGTCCGCTGCGGTCAGCGCGCAGTCCGCGGACGCCTGGATCGCTTCCCAGCTTCCGGGCCCGAGCGTGGTCATGGTGTCGTAGCAGAACTGACCTGCCCGAGCGTGCACGGAGCTGGCACGGGTGGGCGTGATCGCTCCGAGCATCGTGGAGGTCGGGAAGAAGTACGGGACCACACGATCCTGACCATGCTCGACGAAGCCTCCGTCCACCCAGGCCTGGAAGACCGTGGACAGGTGCTCGATCAGGGCGGGGTTGTGCACGGAGGTCAGTGCCTGCTCGCCGTGTGTCACTGCTGCGAGGAACGGATGCCCCGCCTCGCGCAGCGACCGTTCGATGGCAGACACGCGTTCGGGCAGCTCCGAGCCGTCCATCGGCATCCCGATCCACACCTCGCGGTCGGGTCGATGGCGCTTCGTGGTCTCCGACCAGACGACCGGACGGGCTGAACCTGGCCGGGATTCGGTCGTCATGGTTCCCCTCGCGAGACAGGTACGGCAGGATCTGATCATGCCACGCGTTACTGACTTGCCAATCAGTATCGGCGCTCTTCCGCGTGGCCCGACGAACTCGGTGCTCGATGTCGACGGAGTGGGTGTCGGGCATGCCACGGTCTGGCGGGACGAACCTGATCCGCCCGAGGGGAGAGGTGTCGCGCGGACGGGCGTCACCGTGGTGCGACTCCGGGACGACCCGTTCCACACGATGCTTCCCGCGGGGGGCGCGGTGCTCAATGGTGCAGGGGAGTGCACCGGGTTTCTCACCGCGGCGGAGTGGGGCACGCTGGAGACGCCGGTCTTCCTGACGTCGACGATGCAGCTCGGACGCGTGTACGACGCCGCGTGCGAGCTGATCCTGGACCGCTGGCCGGACGTGGCCGAGGACGTCGTGATCCCGGTGGTCGCGGAGTGCGACGACTCCTTCCTGAGCGACGCTCGCCGGATGCAGGTGACGCGCCACGACGTCAAGACCGCGTGGCAGCAGGCCGACGACTCCGTCGGGTCGTCCGAGCCTCCCGCTGAGGGAGCCGTGGGTTCCGGCAGCGGCATGAGCTGCCTGGGCTTCAAAGGCGGTATCGGGACGGCTTCGCGGGTGACCGAGGACGGCCACACGGTCGGCGTCCTCGTGATGACGAACTTCGGGACGAGGGACCAGCTCACGGTCGCCGGCGTTCCGGTCGGCAGGTTGCTGGGATCGGCGTCGGAGGACGAGTCCGGTGCCGATCCCAGGCCCCCTGCCGGTTCGTGCATCGGCCTGGTCGTGACCGATGCGCCGGTGGACGGCGCCGGCTGTGCTCGGCTGGCCCGACGCGTGGGTCTGGGTCTGGCGCGCACCGGTTCGGTGGCGCATCACGGCAGTGGGGAGATCTTCATGGCTACGTCCACCGGTGTGCAGCTCGCCCGCGAGGACCGGCTCGTCTCGACCACCGTGATGACCGGCCAGGGCTTGGACCCGCTGTTTGCCGGCGTCGTCGAAGCGAGCGAGGAGGCCGTGCTCAACTCGATGTTCGCCGCACAGACCGTGGTCGGGAGATCCGGCCACACGGCGCACGGCATACCCGTCGACGAGGTGCTGGCGCTGGTCCGCGCGCACGGGAGGATGGAGCCGTGACCCGCCCGGACCTGGACCCGCGCTGCCACGACGTGCGCATCCCGATGGACGACGGCGTCTCGCTGGCCGCCACCCTCTACCTCCCCGACCACGTCGCAGGGCCGCAGCCGTGCATCCTCGAGGCGCTGCCGTACCGCAAGGACGACCTCACCTCGTCGTACCGGCCGGACTACGTGCGGCTGCGCGACGACCACGGGTATGCCGTCTGCCGCCTCGACCTGCGGGGCACCGGCTCGTCCGGAGGCGATGCCACCGATGAGTATCCGCCCCGCGAACAGCAGGACCTGAGGCTGGTGCTCACCTGGCTGGCCGAGCAGGAGTGGTGCGACGGCAACCTCGGGATGTACGGCACGTCGTACTCGGGTTTCAACTCCCTGCAGATGGCCTGTGAGCAACCTGCCGAGCTGAAGGCGATCATCGCGATCTACGGCACCGACGACCGCTACACCGACGACGTGCACTACCGCGGCGGCATCCTCAAGGTCCTCGACCTGGTCGACTACTGCCACTACATGACACCGATGAACGCGCTGCCTCCGGTGCCGGCGGTCTGGGGGGAGGGGTGGCGTGAGGAGTGGAAGCGGAGAGTCGAGACTGACGAGCCCTGGGCGCTGACCTGGCTGCGCGAGCAGCTCGACGGGGCCTACTGGCGGCACGGCTCGGTGCGACCCGACTACGCACGGATCACGTGCCCGACGATGATCATCGCCGGATGGGCGGACGGCTATCGCAACAACTCGTTCCGGCTGATGGAGCGGCTGAGGGCGCAAGGCGTGCCGCACCGGTTGCTGGCCGGTCCTTGGGCGCATGCGGCGACGGAGACATCGCTGCCGGGCCCCCGGATCGACTCCATGCCGGAGATGGTCGCCTGGTGGGACCGCTGGCTGCGGGGGGTCGACAACGGGGTGGACGACGGCATGGCCGCCGACCGGCCCTCGACGACCTGTTTCGTCCGTTCGTCCACCCGCCCATCGCCGGTGCTCGACGCGTCGGCGGGCTCGTGGATCCGCGAGGAATGGCCGTCACCTCGGCTGGCTGCGCGGACTTGGGCTTTGCCGCCGCAGCCGCCGTACGCCGTCCGTCCTGACGTCGGCGTGGACGCCTGGATCGACTGCGCCGGCCACCTTCCGTGGGGACAGAGCGGCGACCTGCGTTTCGACGACGCGGCTTCGTTGAGGTGGGAGTGGGACGCCGAGCAGATCGTGGTGATGGGGCATCCGAGAGTGCGGCTGCAGGTGTCGTCGGACCAGCCCTCGGCGTACGTCTCGGTCAGGCTGAACGACGTCTTCGACGACGGGACGTCCGCCTTGGTGTCCCGGGGGACGCTGAACCTGGGCTGTCGCAACGGCTTCGGGTCCGCCGAGCCGCTGGTGCCAGGGGAGGTCTACGACGTCGAGATCGAGCTCGATGCCTGCGCCTACTCCTTCGATCCCGGGCAGACGATGCGGCTCTGCATCGCCGGCGCCGACTGGCCCAACACGGCGGCATCGCGTGGACCTGTCACGCTGACGGTGCACGGCGGACGCCTCGAGCTGCCGATCTGGTCCGGCCCGACCCCGTACCCCGCTCCTGTGCTGACCCCTGCCGGCGATGCTGCCGAGGACGCCGCCGGTCTGACCTGGACCGTCGAGCGCGACGTGTTGACCCGGACAACTTCGTGCCTGGTCGACCACGGATCGACCTACGAGATCCCCTACGAAGGCACGGCCACCGAGCACTACGTGGGGCGGGTGAGCGTCGACCAGCTGACCTTCGAGCAGGACTCGACGGCGACCACCACGTTCACGATCCGTTGGCCGGGCATCGAGGTATCCACGACGGCGACGATGGACGTGCAGATCCTGGCCGAGAGCCTTGACGTGACCATCGAGCTGGCCGCCCGCGAGGCCGCTGAGGACGGCTACCGAACCGTGGCGACCCGACGCTGGGAGGAGACCATCCCGAGAGCTATCTGACGAGCTCTTGCCTTATTGATATTCGATGCTATCGTTCTTCGATAACATCGTTTGTCGATAAGGAGGAGGCCATGGCCTCTCCCACCGTGTCAGGCCCCGTGCGAACCGGGTATCTCCTCGTCACCGGGTTCTTCGTGCTCAGCGCGGCGTTCGGCCTGCTCGCCCTCGCGTCCGTAGGCGTCGGACTCGCGCGACACGGCGACTCGCTGTTGTACGGCGACACGCTGACGATCCCGCTGCAGCTGTCTCCGGACGACGTCGGGCCGCTGCCTGCCGGACTGCGGGTCGACTCCTGGCTCGATACCCGCGTCAAGGCCGAGGTCCAGGACCCGTCGACGGAGCAGATGTTCTACCGGTCCGCGACCGACCTGGGTCCGCTTGTTCTCGTCGTGGGCGGCTTGTGGCTCGTGCGGGGACTGCTGAAGTCGGTGATGCGCGGTGACCCGTTCGGCCCGGACAACGTGCGGCGACTGCGCCGGCTGGGCTTCTTGCTCGTCGTGGGAGGTCCCGCGGTCGAGCTGTTGAACTATGGCTTTCGCAACGCCCTTTTCAGCTCGCTGTCGTCGTACCCGGGCGTGGACCTGGGCGTTGCCGGCTACGAGATTCCCGGGGGTGCGCTGCTCGGTGGGTTGAGCGCCTTCATCCTGGCGGAAGTGTTCGCCTACGGCTCCCGGCTGCGCGAAGACGTCGAGGGCACGATCTGAATGGCGGCCGACCCCTCGTCCCACCGGATCTCCGTGCATCTCGACCGGCTGCTCGAGCAGCGCGGTATGACGCTCACCGAGCTGGCCGCGCGTGCCGACATCACGATCGCCAACCTCTCGATCCTGAAGAACGACCGCGCCCGGGCTGTCCGGTTCTCGACCCTGTCCACGCTGTGCGAGGTTCTCGACTGCCAGCCGGGCGACCTGCTGAGCTACGTCGACGATGCGGGCGACCGTTGACCCGTAGGCGACGGGTCACCGCAACAGCCGCGGGAGGCCGAAGCGGGTGTGGACGCCGTCGCTGAAGGCGACGTGGTCGGGTGACCGGGTCGCCAGGTCACCGAGGCCGACCGAGCTCAGCAGCTCGTCGTCGAGCTCGAGCAGCTCGGCCTCGCGAAGCCGCCACGTCTCGTGGGTGTTGGGGACGTACGTCGTCGTACCGATCCGCTGGTTGTGCAGCCCCCACCGCGCGCTCAGGAACTCGTCGAGGGGCGTGGAGACCCGCGGAGGCCCAACCCGCACGACGACCCGGGTTCGGGCCCGTACCCCAGGCCAACGCAGCGTGGCTTCGTAGGAGTGCTGGTCAGTTGAGCCGGTCCGCTCATGACGATGGCTCATCCGTGCCCACCGATAGGGCAGCCCGAAGACCGCACGCGCCCCGGCCACCACGATCGAGCGATCGCAGTCCAGGCTCAGGAAGACGATGCCCCGCCGACCCGTGTGGTCGACGGAGTACAACCGGACGTTGGTCTCGAGGAAGGTGCCCGCCCAGGGCACGGACATGGAGCGCCCGAAGCCCGCGTCCACCATCCGGAACGGCACCAGCCCGACGTAGCTGAGACCGTCATGCGTGTCGGGGCGCACTCCCGGTGGCATGAAGGCGTCCAGTCGGCCGGGCTCGACGGCCCAGTGGATGAACGTCAGGTCGCGCCAGTCCTGGTTCATGATCGTCGGTCCACGCAGCTCCGGTGCCGTCGTCCGGACCGGCTCGGCGGCCTTCGCTGGGAGGTTCCGCGTGCGATCCGTGCTCCAGGGTCGCCATGACGTGGTCACGATCGGGTCACTGGGGACGACGCTCCGGTCAGCTCTTCGCGCGGGATCGGGGCGGGTAGGCGGGACCGTCCGCTGCCTCGGCGTAGATCAGGGAGTCGCCCTGGACCAACGGTGCCGCGCCGTCGTCGTTGTAGCGCAGCAAGATGCCGTCCCTGAGCACGGCGAGCACCGGGATCGGCAGCGCCACCGGGTCTCGCCCGATCTCGGCGGCTTCGACGGGCCGCTGACTGAGGTCGAGGCCGCGCCCGAAGGAGAGCAGGTCCTCGACGACGTCGACGGTCTCGGGGCTGCCGGACGCGAGACCGAGCAGCCGCCCTGCGGTCTCCGACGACACGATGACCGAGCCGGCTCCGCTCTGCCGCATCAGATCGGCATTCTGGCCTTCGCGCGCGGTGGCGATCACCGATGCGCGCTCGTTGAGCCGGCGTACGGTCAGGGTCGCCAGCACAGCCGTGTCGTCACGGTCCACGGCCACGATCACGACGCGGGCGCGCTCGATGAGGGCGCGCTTCAGGTCATCCTCGTTGGTTGCGCTCCCGAGAACCGCGCCGTAACCGGCCTCGGCGGCGGCGCGCACCAAGGAGACCTGGGTGTCGACCACGACGATGTGGTCGGCAGGTGTGCCCTTCAGCTCCAGCGCTCGGACGGCGTTGCGACCTTTCGTGCCGAAGCCGAGCACCACGATGTGGTCCTTCATGCGTCTCCTCCATCGAGCGAGCCGGAACTCATCGCGTGATTGGCGCGTCAACGCCTTGATCGTCGTCCCCACCAGCAGGACGACGAAGATCAGCCTCATCGGTGTCACGACCAAGGCGTTGACCAGCCGCGCCCCCTCGGTGACCGGCGTGATGTCGCCGTAGCCCGTGGTCGTCAGCGTCACCGTCGTGTAGTACAGCGCGTCGACGACCGAGACCTGGCCGTCCTTGTTGTCGGTGTAGCTGCTGCGTTCGAGCAGCACGATCCCCCAGTTGATGAACACCAGCGACAACGCCACGGAGAATCGCAGGACGACCGCCAGCAGCGGGCTGCGGATGAGGGTGCGCTCGGGAAGCCGAACGGACATGGTCGGCTCAGACACCCCTGCATGCTATCCGCCGGCACCGGGAGCCCAACGATCCGACACCTACGGCGCCCGGACCCCGCAGGCGTCGGATCGTCACGGGTCAGAGGTTTCCGGCCGGCTCATGGATCGGCAGTCCACGGTAGGCCCGGGCGATCGTCGTCACGAACATGTGGACGGCGTCCTCGCTCGGGCTGAACGGGCCGGGGCGCACGTGCGGCGAGGCCAGTCCGCGCTGGACCGACTCGCAGGCAGCCCAGTCCTGCTTGTTGGTGATGTCCCAGAACTCCACCGCGTACGACGCGTCGATGGGCGGCTCTTGGACCCCGGTGTCCGGCACGTACCAGGAGCACTCGACCCAGGTCCGCCCGGGTGACAACGGCACGAGGCGGTGCGCCATGACGTAGTCCGGGTGGGCCGAGATGAGCAGGTTCGGCACCAGCCCGGCGTACAACACTGTCGTCGGATCGACTCCGGCGATCGGACGTCCGGCGGACTGGCCGGTGAGCGACATGGTCTGCATCCCGTCGCGGAGCACCATCGTGCCGCCGAGCCATGCTCCCGGCAGGTCGAGGTTGTCTCCCGACGACGGTGGCGTGACCTGACACAGCTCAGGATGGATCAGCGGGCAGTGGTAGCACTCGTGGTAGTTCTCGGCGATCACCTTCCAGTTCGCCTCGACGACGTAGGAGTGCCGGTCGCCGAGGACCAGGGCAGCGGGGTCGTACGCCGCGACGAAGCCCTCCAGGTCGCCGATGAACGTCTCGAAGGGCAGCGCCTCGCCGGATCCCAGCGGGGTGGCGGCGTGCACGAACACCCAGCCGTGCCAGCGATGCACCGGAAGGGCGACCAGCCCGTGCTCGGCCGCGTCGAACCCTGGGACCTCCTTGTAGCCGGGAGCTGCTCTCAGGCGACCTGACAGGTCGTACGTCCAGGCGTGGTACGGGCAGATGATCGACTGCTTGGCGTTGCCACCGTCCGCCTCCACGAGCTCGTGGGCACGGTGCCGACAGGTGTTCGCGAAGGCCTGGACGCCGTCGCCGCCGACATCGGACCAGGTGAGCAGCACATGGACGTCCCCGACCAGCACGGCGCGCTGAGTCAGTGGCCGACCGTCGGCGCCCGGCGCGCGTAGCTCGTCCTCGCGGCCCACACAGGTGTAGGTGCCGGCGAACAGGTGCCGCTGCTCCCACGCGAACACCTCGTCGCTCGTGTACGCGGCGGCCGGCAGCATCCTCGACTGTCCGAAGGGCTGCAACGTCTCGTCGAGACCAGGAAGGTCCAACGTCGTGGCGCGACGGTCAGACGTGATCGACATAGGGGCCTCCGAGGATAGGGTCAGCGACATGGGCCGTCGGAACGTCGAGGTGCGCCGGGAGGAGATCCTGGCCGCCACCATCGCCGAGATCGAGAAGCGCGGGATGTCGGCGCTGCGGGTCTCCGACATCGCCGCCGGTCTGGGCGTCAGCTCGGGTCTGGTCTTCTACCATTTCGACACCAAGGACGCTCTGCTCGTCGAGGCGTTGGAGTACGCCGTCGTACGAGATGCGCACCGGCTCGACAAGGCGTTGGCCAAGTCCGGCGAACCCCTCGAACGGCTGCGCCGGGTGCTCACGTCCTACGGGCCGACCGGTGCCGCCCACGGCTGGACGTTGTGGATCGAGGCCTGGTCGACGGCGTTGCGTGAGCCGTCGGTCCAGGCGTCGCTGCGCAAGCTCGACCAGCGCTGGCGGGATGCCCTGGAGCACGTGATCATCGAAGGTGTCGACGCCGGAGCGTTCACCTGTGAGGATCCCAAGGGCACCGTCGCGAGAGTCGGGGGTCTGCTGGACGGCCTTTCGGTGGCCGTCTTGGTCTACAAGAGCGTCAACCGCAAGGAGCTTCAGTCCTGGGTCCGCAACCTCGCTGCCGACGAGCTCGGGATCGCCCGAGCCGCCCTGTCGCAGGGCGAGCCGGTGGCCTCCAACGGTCGTTGGACGACCGCTCCGCCGACTGAGCGGTGACGCTGGCTGGACGACGCGTCATCTCAGACCAGCCAGTTCACGGGATGGTCGGGCGTGGTCAACGCCTCGCGGTCGACTGCGAAGGGCGTGACGTCCTCGCTGGTCGCGCCCGTCGTCGCGAGCTCGGCCAACAGCCGTCCGAAGGTCGGGGCGAACTTGAATGAGTGGCCGGCGCCCAGTCCGACCAGCACGGTGTCGTGGCCTGGCACTGCACCGAGGACGAAGTCGCGGTCCGGAGGCAGGGTGTACAGGCACGTCTTGGACCGTACCGCCGGACCGGTCCCCGGAAGGGTTTCGGCCATGAAGTCGCTCAGCCCTTTCAGACGCACCGGGTCGGGGTCGAACGGTCGGTCGTCGCCGGTCACCTCGATGTCGCTGCAGTCGCGTGCGGCCTTGACGGTGGCCTCGCCGTAGCACGGGAAACCGTAGTAGCTGGGATCGTCCATCCAGATCCACAACGGCATCACGCCCGGCTGGTACGCCGAGGCGTCGTCCGGCCGGAAGTACGTCACCTGCTCCAACGTCACCGTGAGCGGCAGCTGCACCCCACTGCCTGCCAGCACCTGGTTGGTCCACGCGTCAGCGCAGACGACAACCCGTCGCGCGGTGTGCGTGGAGTCAGCGGTCACCACCTGGACACGGTCGTGCGCCGGTTCGACGGCAATGACCGGCGTCTGGTCGCGCAGGGTGGCCCCGAACCGCACGGCCTGAGCCTGCATCGCCGCAGTGCCACGCGCGGCCGGCACGATCGATCCACGTTCCTGGTACAGGCCGACGGTTCCGGCCGGCAGCGAGAACTGCGGCCATCGTTGCTCGATGACCAGCCGGTCGAGCGCTTCGTAGTCGACGCCGCACGCTGCCATCGAGGTGGTGTAGTCGTCGATCGGGATGGCGGCGTCGGGCGGGAACAGGTCGAGTCCACCGACCCGGGTGACGAGCCGCTGCCCGCTGTCGTGCTCGAGGGTGGCCCAGTCGTCGTACGCCGCGAACGTCAACGTCACGTAGCCAGGCGTGTGGTAGCTGTGTCGCAGGATCCGCGACGTGTCGTGTGACGCACCGCGCGAGTGCCCGAGCTCGAACTGTTCGAGACCGAGTACGCGGTGACCGCGCTTGGCGAGCTGGTACGCCGTGGCGCTGCCCAGGGCCCCCAGGCCGACGACGACGTACTCGAACTCGAGCTCGGTGCTCACCGGTCGTCCCCGAGCTTGGGGAGCAGCCAGCGGCGGATGTCGGCGCTGAGGTCCTCCATGGGCGCGAACCAGCCCTGCCGGTAGGCGCGCGACGACATACCGCGCTGCACCGACTCGCAGACCGCCCAGTCCTGCCGGTTGACGAGGTCCCAGAGCTCTCCGGCGTCGCTCGGGTCGAAGTCGTCGGCCGCGATGGCCTCGGGCTCGAAGAGCAGGTCGCACCGGATCCGTGTCCGCGCCGTGTCGAGAGGCCAGGACACGAAGGCCGCGACGTGGTCGGCCGCGCACGACAGCCACAGGTTCGGATAGATGAGCTCGCCCTTGTGGCGGGTGCGCTCGGCCTCGTCGAGGTCGGGGAACGGTCGGCGGTTGGTCGTGCCGTTCATGGTGAACGTCCAGGCGCCTTCGCGGTGCGGAATCCCGTCCTCCCACTCCAGACCCACGCCGCCACCGGCGAACGACGGGACCAGCCGGGTGAGCTCGGGGTGCACCGGACCGCAGTGGTAGCACTCGTTGTAGTTCTCGGCGAGCACCTTGTAGTTGGCGGCGACGTCGTAGGTGAAGCTCGCGCCGGTCGCCAGCCCGGCCAGCGGGTAACGCGCGAGGCGTTCACCGAACTCCGCCATGCCCAGATCGAAGTCCGCAGCGCGCTCGGGAGTGAGGTGGACGAAGACGAAGCCCGCCCAGGTCCGTACGCCTACCGGGTGCAGCCCGAACTCCGACGGGTCGAAGTCGTCGATCCCTTCGGTGTGCGGTGCCTTGAGCAGGCGACCGTCCAGGTCGTAGGTCCACGAGTGGTACGGGCAGCGCAGCGCGCTGATGTCGCACGGCGGTGGCGCAGCGTCCCGCTCCGTCGAAACCACCTGGGAGCCGCGGTGGCGGCACACGTTGTAGGCGGCATGCAGGCGTCCGTCTTGGCCACTGGTGAGCAGGATGGACTCCCCGACCACGTCGAGCACCTGTAGCCTCCCCGGCCGGTCCAGCCCCAGGTCGTCGATGCGCCCGACGCAGAACCAGCTGTCGAACAGCACGAGGTCGCGCTCGATGGCGAACTGCGCCGGATCGACGTACATCTCCTTGGGGAGCGCGGGTTGCAGGCTCCTCGGGCCCCGATGACCAGAGGGGAGGGCCGGGTTTGCCATGGACTCAGGGGCTCTGTCCGACACGACCGACCCTCCTCCGACCGGGTTCTATCCTGACTCGCGAGTCAGTAAGGACGGTCCAAGCGTGCCATACCCGACCCGCCGTTGGGAACACCTTGTCGACGTCTGGCCGCGGTTCGACCGTCTACGGTCAGCAAGGCAGATCCCCCGTCTGCACGGCAAGTTTGCCTAGATAACAAGCCGTCGGAATAGAAATCTAGGCAAACCGAGAGGGGAGGGTGGTCAGAGGCGGTCGGGGAGCCAGCAGGCGGCGCGGTGCTCACCGCTGGCAGCCAGGACGGGCAGCGGCTTGCTGCGGCACTCCTGGTCGATCCCCGCCTCCGCGGCCTCACCGCTGGCCAGGGCCGGGCAGCGCGGGTGGAACCGGCAGCCGTCAGGCACGCGTGTCGGGTCGGGCGTCTCCCCGGCGAGCACGATCGGCTCGATCTGCTCGATCTCCGGCACCACCGAGAGAAGCGCTCGCGTGTAGGGGTGCTGGGGCGTGGCCAGCACCTGCTCGGTCGTACCGACCTCGACGATCCGACCGAGGTACATGACGGCGATCCGGTCGGCGATGTTCCACGCCAGCCCCAGGTCGTGCGTCACGACCAGCACGGAGAGACCGAGCTCCTCGCGCAGCTGCAGCAGCAGCGCCAGGATCTCGCCGCGGATCGAGGCGTCCAGCGAGGACACGGGCTCGTCGGCGATCAGCACCGACGGCTCCACGGCGAGCGCGCCCGCGATGACCACCCGCTGACGCTGTCCGCCGGAGAGCTCGTGCGGGTAGTTGAGGAAGAAGCGCTCGGGCGGGCGCAGCCCGGCCTGGGACAGCGCCCTCGCGACCAGGTCGGCCTCGTTCACCGAATCGCCGGAGGCCTTGTGGCCCTGGACCATCTTGTGGATCCGGATCCCCTCGGCCACGGACTCGTACACACTGTGCCGCGGGTTCAGGGCGCCGGTCGGGTCCTGCAGGATCAGCTGGACCTTGCGACGGTAGCGGCGCAGGAACCTCCGGTCGTAGCCCAGCGGACTGCCCGCGAACGACACCTCACCGGCGCTGGGCTTCTCCAACCCGAGCAGCGTCCGCGCCAAAGTCGTCTTGCCGCAACCGGACTCACCGACCAGGGCCAAGATCTCGCCGGGAGCGACCATCAGGTCGACGCCGTCGACTCCCTTCGCCTCGGACCGGCCGTGCCGGCCCTGGAAGGTGACCTCGAGGTCGCGGGCCGCGAGCAGATCGCTCATGTCAGACCTCCGCCTGCTCGCTGCGGCTCTGCGCGAGGAGCAGCTTCATGTCGCGGCTTTCGTCCGCGTGCAGACAGGCCACCTGCCGGTCGGCCCCCACCTGTTCCAGCGGCGGGTCGGTGGTCGTGCACTCCTCGGTCGCCAACGCGCAGCGAGGGTGGAAGGGGCAACCAGTCGGTATGGACAACGGGTCCGGCGGGTCTCCGGGGAGGCCGACCGGCGCGAAACGTGCCAGCGGGTCACCTACGCGAGGAAAGGCGGCCGAGAGGGCACCGCCGTACGGATGCAGGGGGTGGTCGAACAAGGTCGAGGCCGGACCTTCCTCGACGATCTTGCCGGCGTACATGACCAGCACGCGGTCACACGTCGTCCCCAGCACCGAAAGGTCGTGGCTGATCAGGAGCAGGCCGAGCCCGAGGTCGTGCACCAGGTCGGTGAGCACACCGAGCACCTGCGCCTGCACCATCACGTCGAGCGCGGTGGTCGGCTCGTCGGCGATGATCAGCTGCGGTCGGCAGGCCAGCGCCATGGCGATCATCACCCGTTGCTTCTGGCCTCCCGACAGCTGATGTGGGTACGCCGACCCACGTCCGGGCGGCAGCCCGACCTGCTCGAGCAGTTCGCCGACCCGGGTGGCGGCCGCGGTCTTGCTGACCGTGTCGTCGTGCAGCCGGATCGGTTCGGACGATCTGGTCGACGATGCGCTGCACCGGGTTGAGCGAGTGCAAGGCGCCCTGGAAGACCATCGACGCCTCGGCCCATCGCAGGGCTCGGAGCTGGCCCCAGGGGATCGTCTGGCTGTCCTGCCCGCTCAGCAGCACCGCACCCTCGACCTTGGCGCCTTTCGGCTGCAGCCGCAGCACCGTGGAGGCCAGCGTCGACTTGCCGCAGCCGGACTCACCGGCGATCCCGACGCTCTCACCGGCTTCGACCGTCAAGGACACGCCCCGTACGGCAGGCAGCAGGCCGGAGCCGGTGGGGTAGCTCACGTGGAGATCCTTGATCTCCAGCAGTGGCGGAGCGGTGTCCGGCGGTGTCGTGCTCATCGCCGCTGCCTCAACCGGGGGTTGAAGATCTCCTCCAGTGCCTGACCGACCAGGGTGAAGGACAGCACGACCAGGACGACGCAGATGCCCGGCGGGAAGAGGAACCACCAGGCTCCCAGCGTCAGCGCGCCGTTGCTGAACGCCGAGTCGAGCATGGTGCCCCAGGAGATCCGAGTCGGGTCACCGAAGCCGAGGAACGACAGCGTCGTCTCCGCCAAGATCGCCCCCGCCACGGTGAGGGTCGTGTTGGCGAAGACCATCGGCATCACGTTGGGGAGGATGTGCCGCGACATCTGGTGCATGTCTCCGGCACCGAGCACGCGAGCGCGCTCCATGTAGGGCCTCGAGATGATCGAGAGGGTCTGGGCGCGGATCAACAAGGCGGTGCCCGCCCAGCTCGTGACGCCGATGACGAAGGCGATGGTGAACAGCGACCCCCCGAGCAGGGTCGCCAGCACGAGCGCCAACGGGAGGAACGGGATCACCAGGAACCACTCCGTGAACCGGAACAGCATCGCCGCCACCCAACCCTTCCAGAAGCCGGAGGCGATGCCGATCAAGCGTCCCCAGCACCATCGAGATCACCGTCGCGAGCAGGCCGACCAGCAACGAGACGCGCGCGCCGAAGATCAGCAGCGTGATGATCGGCCGCCCGAACTCGTCGGTACCGAGTCGGTACGTCGACGACGGGCTCTCGAGCGGCAGGCCCGGCGCCTTCGTCCGGGACAGTCCTTCGGGATCCACCAGCACGGACGCGAAGATCGCGATCAGGGCGAAAACCACCAGCACGCCAGTCCCACGATCCCGGACCGGTGCCGGCGGAACTCTTTCCAGGTACGGCCCGCTGATGCCTTGCGGCGGCGCCAGGTGACCTGGCGTGCCGAGAGGGTCACCGCGCCTGAGATTCTCGTCCGGCGCTCATACCCGCACCCGTGGGTCGAGGAAGCCGTACAGAAGGTTGGAGATCAGGTTGGCGATCACCACGGACGCGGAGAAGACGAAGAACGTCCCCTGCAACATCGGGATGTCGGGGATTCTCAGAGCGTCCGTCGTGAGGAGACCCAGTCCGGGGATCGAGAAGACCGTCTCGACGGTGATCGCCCCGGAGACGATGAAGCCGAGGTTGAGCGAGACCAGGGTGACGACGGGCAGCAAGGCGTTGCGCGTGGCGTGCCGGCGTCGTACCAGGATGTCGTTGAGACCCTTGGCGCGCGCGGTCTGGAGATAGTCCTCCCCCATCTCGTCGAGCAGGGCCGAGCGCATGATCAGGGAGTACTCCGCCAGGTAGGCCAAGGTGAGCGTCAGCACGGGCAGGACGAGATGCCACGCCTGGTCGACCACGCCGTTGACAGACCAGGCGTCCACCCCGGCCGACTTGAGCTGACCGATCGGGAACAGCTGGGGAATCGGTCCGAAACCGGTGGCGAAGAAGAGGAACAGGATCAGGCCCAGCCACCACTCCGGCATCGAGTAGAGCGTGATCGTGGTCGTCGTGGACACGCCGTCGAACGTGCGGCCGCGGTTCCAGGCGGCGATGGTGCCGATCCAGATGCCGATGATGATCGAGAGCAGGGTCGAGGTCCCGACCAGCACCAGGGTCGGCCAGAGCCGGTCGAGCATCAGCCCGCGCACCGACTGGCTGTACTGGTAGGACTCCCCGAAGTCGAGCGTGACGATGTTCTTCAGGTAGATCAAGAACTGCTTGGGGAGCGGGTCGTCGAGCCCGTACTTGTCGATCACGGCCTGGACCTGTTCCGGGGTCTTCGCCCGACCTCGCGCCAGCGTTCGCTCCGGGTGCTTGTTGATCACGCGGAACAGGAAGAAGTTGACCACGACGATGAAGCCCAACGTCGCGCTCGAACCGGCGACCTTGCGTCCGAACCAACGCCAGCTGGCCGCGCGACCGGGTCTGGACGGCGTCGGAGCTGTCGAGGGGGCCTGACGACGTCGGTTCGGGCTCGTAGGCCGTGACGTCGATCGTGTGGCTCACTCGCGATCGTCCGCGGTGCGCCTACGCATCACCAGCCACCCAACCACGACGGCTGCGCCGAGGACGACGATGACCAGCAGGATGATCATCACCTGGCCGCTCCCGGCGTCGTCGCTGGACTGGGCCTGACCGGGGGTCCCGGCGGCCGTGCCGGCCGGTGCCAGGTTGACGTAGTTGGCGTGGCCGTACTGGAAGAGCAGGATGCCGCCGGGATTGGGTTGGGGGACGAAGCCCTCCCACCGGTCACTGCGGTAGGCCTCCCCGATCTGGTCGTACACGGTGTTGAGGTAGGGCGCGTCGTCGTACAGGATCTGCTGCATCTGCTTGACGATGTCCTGGCGCTCGGCGTCGTCGGTCGCGGCGTTCTGCTCCTTGTACAGCCGGTCGTACTCGGGGTTGCAGTACCACGAGTCCGACCAGTTGCCTCGCTGGTCGCAGGTGAAGTAGCTGAGCATCGAGTCCGGGTCCGGCTCGACGTACCAGCCCCACTCGAAGGCGTCGTACTCCCCGTCGAGGATGATGTTGGTGAGCTTGCTGCTCTCGTAGGACGTGACCTTGGAGTCGATCTGGACATCCTTCAGCCACTCCTGGAAGAAGGCCATGGTCGAGATCGAAGACTCCGAGTCCGAGCGCGAGTAGAGCCGCAGCTTCCCGATCGGCTTGCCGTCCGGCATCGTGCGGTAGCCGTCCGAACCCACCTTGAAGCCGGCCTCGTCGAGCAGCTTCCGGGTCCGGCCGGGGTCGTAGGCGTAGGTGTCGTCGCTGGGCGGGGTCCAGTAGTAGCCCTTGTAGGCAGGCGGGATGATGTTCTGCGCCGCGAGCCCGGCTCCCTGGAACGCCTTGTCGACGATTTCCTGACGGTCGATCGCAAAGGTCAGCGCGAAGCGGAAGTCCTTGTTCAGCACCGCGGGGTTCGGGTCTCCCAGCGGCTTACCTGTCTTCAGGTCGACCGAGCCGGTGTTGAAGGCGATCTCCTCGAAGCCGGGGGAGAGCCCCAGCTGCGCGGTGATGCCGGACTGGCCCTGCAACGCCTTGATCTGCAGCGCGGAGATGTCCTCGGCGAAGTCGATGTCGCCGGCCTTGAGCGACTGGACCAGGGTGTCCTGGGACTTGAAGACCTGCATGTCGACCTCGGCGACCTTCGGCGTGCCGCCCCAGTAGTCGTCGTTGCGGACGAAGCGGTAGGTCGAGCCGCCGGCCTTGCCCTCGACGAGCTTGAACGGACCGGAGCCGACGACAGGCTGGTCCTCGCTCGCCGGCTCGTTGGAGTAGGTCTTGACCTCCTTTTCGGGGACGTCCTTCCAGATGTGCTCAGGGATGATCGGCATCGGCAGCAGCGGGAGCGTGGCGTTCGGCTTCTTCAGCTCGAGCACCACGGTGGTTTCGTCGGGCGCGGTGATGTCGGTGACCGAGATCAGGTAGGAGCCCCACGACGCGGACTCGGGACCGCCGTCGAGGATCCTGTTGTAGGTGTAGGCGATGTCGTTCGCCGTCAGAGGCTCGCCGTCCGACCATTTCACGCCCTCGCGGATGTGGAAGGTCCAGGTCAGTCCGTCCTCACTGGTGTCCCACGACGTGGCCAGGCTCGGCTGAGGACTCATGTCCTTGTCGGAGTAGCTGATCATGTAGTCGTACATCAGCGCCCAGGCTTCGTAGGACTCAGCCTCGATCCCGTTGAAGGGGTTGAACGAGTCGACCTCGTTCGTCATCCCGATCGTGAAGGTCGCGTCGTTGGCGGCACTTCCGGCGTTCACGCGGGCGGTCGCGGTGCTCCCCCAGCCGGCGATTCCGATCACCAGGGTGGTGGCGGCCGCCGCTGCGGCGACCTTGCTCCTACGTTGCCGGTTCCGTGTCATCGACGTCTCCCTTGTCGGGCCAGCGGCCCTCTGGACGGAGTAGGTTGCCACGTGTGAACCAGTTTCCTGACTCACGAGTCAGTATCCCGAAGGCACGCCGAATTGAAAAGACCCGCGAGATGCATGGCCACACTCGCGTCGACGGATACGCGTGGCTGCGCGACCTCGACGACCCGGACGTGTTGGCGTACCTGGCCGCGGAGCGAGCTTTTTACGACTCGTCGACGGCCCATTTGCGTCCCTTGGTCGAATCTCTCACGCGCGACATGGCGGCACGCGTTCCCGAGGCGGACCTGTCCGTCCGCTATCGGCGTACAAGGTTTTCCTACTACACGCAGACGCCACGAGGTAGCGAGTACGAGCAATTGTGGCGAGGACTTGACCTGGACGAGCTCAGCGCAATCGAGCCGAGCGGGCCGGGCTCCGACGACCGGCTGTTGCTCGACCCGGCGTCGCTGAAGGGTGACTCGGCGTACATCGAGATCGGTGTCAGCCTGGTGAGCCCGGACGAGCGGCTGCTGGCGTACTCCGTCGACACCACGGGCGACGAGGTGTACACGCTGCGGTTCCGGGATCTGGAGAGCAGTGCCGGAGACGTGCCGGTCGACCTGCCGGACGAGGTGCGGCGCTCGTACTACGGCGGGGCGTGGAGCGCGGACTCCCAGACGTTCTTCTACACCGTGCACGACCAGGCGTACCGGCCCCACCAGGTGTGGCGGCACCGGATCGGGACACCGGTCGCCGACGACGTGCTCGTGCTGGCCGAGGACGACGAGCAGTACGACCTCGACGTGCGCGCCACGCGGTCGGGTGACGTGGTCGTCATCCACGCGGCCAACCGGGACACCTCGGAGGTCTGGCTCGTGGACGCGCACCGACCGGACGAGGCCGGCCCGCGTGGTCGAGCCGCGACGACGCGGTGTCGAGTACGCCTGTGAGCACGCCCGGACCCCGGCCGGCGACGTGCTGCTGATCGTCACCAACGACGAGGCGCAGGAGTTCCGCCTGGTGCGCGCGCCGCTGGCGTCGCCGGGACGGGACAGCTGGGTCGAGGTGCTGCCCGAGGACCCGGCCGAACGGCTGTACGAGGTCACAGCCTTCGCCGGACACGTGGTGACCACGCTGCGGCGCGACACCTCGCTGATGGCCCGCGCGTACCGCATCGCCGATGACGGCGGTCTCGTCGACCCCGTCGACCTCAGCGCGTCCTACCCGTCCGGGACGCTCACGCTCGCGCACAACGAGGTGTTCGAGACCGGCGAGGTGCAGGTGGTCGAGGAGTCGTGGATCCATCCGAAGACCTGGTACTCGGTCGGTCTGACCGACGGGTCACGACGGCGTCTGCTCGACCAGCACGTGCCGGCGTACGACGTGTCCCGATACGTGGCCGAGCGCTTCGACGCTCCGGTCGATGACGTGCTGATCCCGATCACGGTGGTGCGGCACGTGGAGACGCCGCTGGACGGGTCGTCGCCGTGCCTGCTCTACGGCTACGGCGCGTACGAGTCGTGCGACGACCCCGCCTTCGACGCTGCGCTCACCGGGCTGCTCGACCGCGGTGTCGTGTGGGCCTACGCGGGAATCCGCGGTGGGGGCGAGGGTGGCCGCCGGTGGTGGCTGGACGGACACCTGGCGCACAAGCAGAACACGTTCTCCGACCACATCGCCGCCGCGAACTTCCTGGCCGACGGCCTGGTCGACGGGTCACGGATCGTCACGCGTGGCCTGTCGGCCGGTGGCCTCTTGCAGGGGGCCGTGTTCTCGCAGGCGCCGCAGCGGTGGGCCGGGGTGATCGCCGAGGTGCCGGCCGTCGACATCCTGACCACGATGCTGGACCCGTCGATCCCCTTGACGATCAACGAGTGGGACGAGTGGGGGGACCCACGCAAGCCAGACCAGTACCAGTGGCTGCTGGCCTACTCGCCGTACGACAACCTTCCGCCGGCGGGGGTCCGGCCGAACCTGCTCGTCACGGGGGCCCTGCACGATCCGCGGGTGATGGTCTGGGAGCCGACCAAGTGGGTGGCCGCGCTGAGGGACACTGACCCGGACTGGTCGCCGCGGTGTCTGTACCGGGTCGAGCTCGGCGAAGGTGCGCACGCGGGACCGTCCGGGCGGTTCGCCCATCTGCGCTACGAGGCGGAGATCTACGCCTGGGCGCTGTCCGTGACCGGGTCGTCAGAGTCCGGTGACCGGTCGCCTGTGTAAGCGCGTCTGAGGCTCGCAATAGCATCGGTGGATGGCGGTCCCTGGGCAACGCGTCCCCGACAACGCTCCTGCCGGCCTGGCCGAGGCAGAGCTCTTCGCGGTCGACGCCTATCTGCGTGACTTCGAGTCCACCGTGTCCGGGGTGGACGGCGAACAGGGTCGGGTCGCCCTCCGGCGTACCGCGTTCTTTCCCGGCGGTGGCGGGCAGCCACACGACACGGGAACGTTGCGGTGGTCTGACGGCTTCGCCGAGGTGACTCGCGTGGCCCGCGACCGCGAGACCGGCGTCATCTGGCACTGGCTGGACCTCGAGTCGCTGCCCGATCCGGAATCCACGGTCGCCGGTGAGCTCGACTGGCAACGTCGACACTTGACCATGCGGACGCACACGGCACTGCACATTCTCTGTGGCGTGATCTGGAGTGAGTTCGGTCTGGCGGTGACCGGGGGCAACATGGAGCCGGGAAAGGGCCGGCTGGACTTCCCCTTCGAGGCGATGTCGGTCGAGCTCGGTCAGCAGGTCGAACGCCGGATCAACGAGGAGATCGAGGCGGCCCGGGAGATCCTGGTCGACTTCGTCGGGCGGGAGGTTGCCGACCAGGACGCAGCGTTGATCCGGACCGCGGCGAACCTGATTCCGCGCGAGATCGACCCCCTGCGGGTCATCGACATCGTCGGGTTGGACAAGCAGGCCGACGGCGGCACGCATGTGCTCTCGACGGCCGAGGTCGGCCGGGTCGTCGTGACCGGGACCGAGTCGAAGGGCAAGGGCAACAAGCGGATCAGGATCGAGGTCCGTGACTGACCCGTGTCGGCTGCGACTGATCGGCTGAGCCGGCATACGTCAGCAAGGCAACCCCTCACTGACCGTGGCAAGTTTGCCTAGATAACAAGCCATCGGAATAGAAATCTAGGCAAACCTGCCGTGCACGGGGGCAGTCTGCCTCGGTGAGGTACGCCGGAGGGGTCAGAGGCCGAAGATCGGGAGACAGGGTTCGAAGCCCTCGACCTCGATCGGGCCGAGTCCACGCCGCGACGCGGCCGACGACTGCCAGGTCTCCCGGCTCAGCCGCAGGTGGACCAGCTCATCGGGTGAGCCCCGGCCTTCCCGGCGCATCCGGGTGACGCCGTTGTCGGCGTACCCCAAGGACCGCGAGACCCCGAGAGACCCCTCGTTGTCGTGCCACGCGGAGGTGATGGCGTACGCCGCATCGAGGTGCTCGAAGGCCAACGTGAGCACCGCCCCGCGCATCTGCTTGCCCCAGCCGCGGCCACGCGCATGCATCGTCAACCATGAGGACGAGTCCACCGTGCGGAGCGTCGGGAAGTCCTCGGCCTCGAGCCCTTGGGTCCCTACCAGCTCACCGTCATGGCGCACCGCGAACTGCAGTGCCCACGACTCCGGCGCCCAGGTGCCCATCGACTTCCAGTACCCCTGAGCCACGATCACGCCACGTTGCTGCACGGGCTCGAGGCCGTCGTAGCGCACGGCTCGTGGATCCAGCTCGACGTCGCCGGAGAGCGCCTGCGCGACGACCGGCAGGTCGGCCTCGGTGAGGTGGGTGAGCTCGAGGTCTCGGGTGGTGACGCGCAGGTCGAACAGCGGCCACAGACGGTTTTCCACCGGCTGATCGTACGGCGACTCGGTTCAGCGGGGCGACGTGTGCGCAATCCGGCCCCGCGTGGTTAGGTCGAATACGACGGCTATGCGTCGAACGCGTCCCGTCCGCTCAGCACCCACCACCCTGGGAGATCTCATGCCGCACCTGACACCTCAACACGTCCACTCAGGGCCGCATCCGGCGCGTCGCGCCTGCGCCACCGGCCTGGCCGCCACCATGGCTGCCACCCTGGCCTGCCTGACGCCCGGAACGACGGCGGCCGCAACGACGGCGGCCGGTGCCCTCCAACCCGGCTCAGCCGGTGGGCCTTCCGCATCGTCGACGAAGACGCCGTCACCCGGCTCGCCCGACGGCCGCCAGGCCGTGGCACGCGGTACCGGTGGCGCGGTCTCGTCCGTCGATCCGCGCGCCAGCAAGATCGGCCTGCGAGTGCTCGAGACCGGAGGGACCGCCGCCGATGCCGCCGTTGCCACCGCCGCAGCCCTGGGGGTCACCGAGCCCTACAGCGCCGGGATCGGCGGCGGAGGCTACTTCGTCTACTACAACGCGCGCACCGGCAAGGTGTCGACGCTTGACGGCCGCGAGACCGCACCGGCCGGCATCACCCACAACGCCTTCATCGACCCCGACACCGGTGACCCGTACCCGTTCTTCCCCGACCTGGTGACCAGCGGGGTGTCCGTCGGTGTGCCGGGCACCTTGGCGACCTGGCAGGTGGCGCTGCGCCGGTGGGGACACACCACGTTGAGCTCCGCCCTGGCCCCGGCAGAGACGCTGGCGCGGCGGGGCTTCAGGGTGGACCGCACCTTCCACCGACAGACCAAGGAGAACGCCGAGCGCTTCCGTGCCTTCCCGTCCACCTCTCGGCTCTACCTGCCCGGAGGGCAGCCCCGAGCGGTCGGCAGCATCCAGCGAAACCGAGACCTGGCCGCTACCTACCGGCTGATTCGGCAGCGCGGCATCCGGCCGTTCTACCGTGGGGTGATCGCCCGGGAGATCGCGCACGCCGTGCAGCACCCACCGGCCCGGCGGCACACGGACCTGCCGATCCCGCCCGGTTCGATGACCCGCAGGGATCTCGCGGCGTACGACGTGATCGTCCGGCGGCCGACCCACGTGAAGTACCACAAGCTCGACGTCTACGGGATGGCGCCGTCGTCGTCCGGGGGGATCACGGTGGGGGAGTCGCTCAACATCCTCGACGACTTCCACCTCAACCGGACCCACCACGTACGAGGGCTGCACCTCTACCTCGAGGCGACCGCCCGGGCGTTCGCGGACCGGGGCACGTACATCGGCGACCCGAAGTACGTCGACGTGCCTACCCGACGCCTCACGTCGCAGGCGTTCGCCAACGCCCGCGCCTGCACGATCAACCCCCGCAAGGCGGCCACGAAGCCGGTGCCACCCGGAAAGCTGCACGCCGGGCCGACGTGCGGCCGTGCGCCGACCGGTGCCAAGACGCCGGACTCCGAGGGTCTGTCGACCACGCATCTGTCGGTGGTGGACGCCGCCGGCAACGCGGTGTCCTACACGCTGACGATCGAGCAGACCGGAGGCTCCGGCATCGTGCTCCCCGATCGCGGCTTCCTGCTCAACAACGAGCTCACGGACTTCACCGCCGTCTACGACAAGCACGACCCGAACCGGATCCAGCCCGGGAAGCGGCCGCGCTCCTCGATGTCACCCACGATCGTGCTGCAGGACGGCCGACTCCGCTACGTCCTGGGCTCTCCGGGCGGGTCGACCATCATCACGACGGTGCTCCAGGTCCTGCTCAACCGCGTGGACTTCGGGATGAGCCTCCCGCAGGCCATTCGAGCCCCCCGCGCCTCGCAGCGCAACACTCCCGACGTGACGGCCGAACGGTCGTTCATCCGGCGGTATCGAGACGACCTGTCGGCGTACGGCCACAGCTTCGTGCCGTCAGGTGATCCGGGTACCTCCGCCGCCGAGATCGGAGCAGTCGCCGCCATCGAGGTCACTCCGACCGGACGGCTGATCGCGGCCGCGGAACCCACCCGCCGAGGCGGCGGCGACGCCGAGGTGGTCGTGCCGCTGCGCTGATCTGCCGACGTGTGGGTCAGGTGCAGCGGCGCAGGATCATCAGCGCGTAGACCTGCGCACACGTGACGAGCTCGTCGACCAGGACGTGCTCGTCACCTGCGTGCGCGTGACGCACGTCGCCGGGGCCGTACTGCAGAGCCGCGATGCCGGCGCTGGTGTAGTGCCTGAGGTCCGAGCCGTAGGGACCTCCCAAGGCCCTTGGCCGGCGACCGCTGACCTGCTCGACGCAACCGGAGACCTCGTCGAGCAGGGGGTCGCCGGGGGGCAGCTGTCCGGGGGCGAACCGGCCACCCGGCCACGACACCTCCACAGGATGGCCACGCAACCACGGGTGCGCTGCGCAGGACGCTGCAACGGCACGTTCGAACGCCGCGATCGCGTCTGCGAGCGTCTCGTCGATCCGGACCCCGTATCGGCCCTCGGCGACCAGCCGGTCCGGCACCGTGCTGGCCCAGTCGCCTGCAGCCACTGTCCCGACCGAGAGCGGCCACGGCAGGTCGAGGTGGTCGAACAGGGGCGCTGACGTGGCGTTGCGGGCGCGCTCGAGGTCACGCAGAGCGGCGTGTACGTGCTCGAAGGCCTCGATCGCGCTGACGCCGTGTGCGCGGGTGGATCCGTGGGTGGCCAGACCGGAGACGACGAGCCGGAACGTCAGGGACCCGGCGTTGGCAGGGATCAGGTCCGCGCTGGTCGGCTCCGCGATGAGGCAGGCCTCGGCGGTATGACCGCGGCGCAAGGTCGCGAAGGCTCCAAGACCCCCGTCCTCCTCGGCCGGGACGAGGTGCACGGCGAGCGGCTTCGACAGCTGTTGACCAGACCGGCGTACGGCGTCGACCGCGCCGAGGATGGCTGCGATGCCTCCCTTCATGTCGCACGCGCCTCGGCCCCAGGCCGCTCCGTCGGCCAGGCGCAGGTCGAACGGGTCGCGTCCTGGCCACTGGTCGAGGTCACCCGGCGGTACGACGTCGGTGTGGCCGTACAACGCAAGAGCGGGGGTCAGGTCGGTTGAGCCCAGCACGCCGACGCAACCGACGGCCCGCCGTCGCTCGACCTCCATGCCCGGGAAGTCCGGATCGGTTTGCCATGCCTCTACATCGATGTCCCACACGTCGACGTCCATCCCCAGGTCGCGGAGCCGCTCGGCGCACCAGTGCTGAACGTCAGCCTCGGCCGACGAACCGTCGACGGACGGGATCGCGACCAGCGCGCTCAAGGAAGCGATGATCGCGTCGCTGTCCACCAGGTCAAGGACTCGCCGCTCGTCAGTGCTCAGCGCGGGGAGGGACATGCGTCGAGGATGCCAGGTCTGCGCACACACAGCCCCGCCGAGGAAGGGCTCGACGGGGCTGCCCCCTGTTGTGGTTCAGGAGATGTGTGCCCTACTGGGTGAGCAGGGTGAGGCCGTACGCGCTCAGTGCCTCTCCGATCGGCTGGTGGTAGCTGGTCGTGGGCTGTCCGACCTTCGAGCCGCACACCAGGTTGGAGCCGGACTGGTAGAGCGAAGCACCGGACGTGATGCCCTGCGCCAGGTTTCCGGTGATGTTCGATCCGCCGCTGTCGCCCTGCTCGACGCACGCGCTGTAGCGCACGAGCCCGTAGACGACGTCACCCCCGCCGTAGTTGACGGTCTGGTTGTAGGCCTGGATGGTGCCGCAGGTCCACCCCGTGGTGCGGCCGCTCTTGCAGATCGAGGAGCCGACGGCTGCTTGGCTGTAGCCGCTGACGACGCGGGCGTATCCGTTGTACATGTCGACAGCAGCCTGGGGCTGCCAGTACGCCGCGTCGTTGATGTTGACCGAGGCGTAGTCGTTGGTGGGGAAGCTGTATCCGCGCGTCGAGCCGAGCGTGACGCCGTTGCGCGAGAACGTCGGGTAGCCCTCTCCGCAGTGCCCGGCGGTCACGAATACCGAGGCGCCAGACGAGGTCTTGGCGTTGAAGCCGAGCGAGCAGATGTAGCCGTTGCTCATGTTGACCTGCTGGCCGCCGTACAGCGCGGCCTCGACGTTGCGCGCGGTCGTGCGGTGGATGTCGACCTTGTGACCGTAGGACCGCGCGGCGACGACGAACTGCCTGGTGGCCGCGTTGTGGACGCCCTTGAGGGTCGTGACGACGACGGTGTTGGACGGTACGTCGACGTACCAGCCCTGGACGGCACCAACCGAGCTCGAGCGGGCGTACCGGTCCAGAGCGTCGTGCACGCGGTCGAGCTGGCGGCTGGAGAAGTCCACCATCCGTGGCGTCGCACCGGCCTGGCGCACTTCGCGAGCAGCGCCGGCATCGGTGACCGTCACCACGACGTCGCCGGAGCGGTCGATGAAGGCTCCGCCGGTGTGGCGGGGTCCGATCGCGCGGGTCAGGCGATCGGCGAGCCGGTCATCAGCCTTCTCACTGGCGAGTCGCTGCCGGGCCTGGGACGCGGTGAGTCCCTCGTCGCGCTGGAGCGCACGCACTTCGCTGGCACGTGACTGGGTCGTGCCATCGGTGCGGGTGGTCGTCAGCTGGGTGCGGTCGGTGGTTGATCCGCTGGCCGGCTGCGTCGTGGCGGTCATCGCCGTGGTGGTGGCGGCCGCGGCGAGGACGGCGGCCGAAGCCAACCACCTCCGCCTGGCAGCGCTGGACCTTGATCTGGACGAAGGCATGAAGCGTTGTCCTCCCTGTGGGTGCGAGCAGGTCCGGAGGCAGGCCCCCCGGAGCCTGATTCGTGCTTGTTGCGCAAGAACGAACGTTATGCAACATAAGGCCGTCCGGGTCGAGGGTCAAGGGTCCGGAGCGGACGGCCTCGGCGGATCACGGCTGCCCTGCACCGGGCGCGAGGAGCAGTCGGATCGACCGGGCGGGTGGGTCCGGGGCCTGTGCGCTGCCGGTTTGCCATGATGCACAGATGACGACCCACCAGATTGACCCGGCGCGGCTGGGATGACGACGCGTACCGGCCATGACCGGCACTCCACCGAGGCCGAGGCGGTGGTCGGGATCCTGCTGGCGGCCGGTGAGGGAAGTCGCTTCGGGCAGCCGAAGGCGCTGGTGCGCGACTCAGCCGGCCAGACCTGGTTGGCACGATCGACGGACGCTCTGCTCGACGGTGGGGTGCGCTCGGTGTACGTCGTGCTCGGAGCGGCGATCGATGTCGTCCGACACGAGGTGCCGGAGTGCTGCGTGATCGTCGAGGCGGCGGACTGGAGCGAAGGAATGGGGGCCTCCCTCCGCGCCGGCCTGCATGCGGTCGCGATCTCGCCCGCATCGGTGCATGCCGCGGTGGTGATGCTGGTCGACACCCCAGGCGTCGGGGCGGAGGTGGTGTCGCGGCTGGTGACGCGTGGGTCGGTCTCGGCACTGGCTCGAGCGTCGTACGCCGGTCGCCCCGGGCATCCGGTGCTGATCGGACGTGGCCACTGGGGCGCCGTACGCGACCAGGCGCACGGGGATGCGGGTGCGCGGGGCTACCTGCGTGATCACGATGTCGAGCTCGTCGAGTGCGGCGATGTGGGCTCCGGTGATGACGTCGACTTCCCCGACCAGCTCCCTTGAGTGACGTGCTGGGTCGGTGGACGCGACCGCTGCGGAATACTTGGCAGATGGCCCACACCCGCTGTTATCGCGACGGAAAGCTCGTCGACGAGTCCTTCTCTCTCGACGAGGTCTCTGCGCATCTGCGGAACCCTTCGGCGCTGGTCTGGGTCGATCTGTGCGCCCCCACGATGCAGGAGCTCCAGCTCGTGGCGGATGAGCTCGGTCTGCACTCGTTGGCGGTCGAGGACGCTGCTCAGGGTCGGCAGCGGCCCAAGTTCGTCCGCTACGACAGCCATGAGTTCCTGACCGCCTACTCCGTTCGCGTCGATCCGGACAGCGGTGAGCTGCGCACCGGCGAGATCGCTGCGTTCATCACGCCCAAGGCGCTGATCACGGTCCGCAAGGACGAGGAGTTCCCGGTGGACGGGCTGTCCTCCCACTGGGACGAGAACTCGGACCTGACCAGCCATGGGATCGGCGCTCTGGTCTACGGGCTGCTGGACTTCGTCGTCGACGGGCACTTCGACGCGGTGCAGTCCCTCGAGGACTCGATCGATGAGCTGGAGGACCTGCTGTTCGACCAGGGCGGGCGCGACAACGACGTCCAGCGAAGCAGCTTCACGCTGAGGAAGAGCCTGGTCCAGCTTCGCCGCGTCGTGCTGCCCATGCGCGAGGTCGTCAACTCCCTGATGCGGCGGGACGTCGGCTTCGTCACCGAGGCGCTGGCGCCGTACTACCAGGACGTCTACGACCATGTCCTGCGCGCCAGCGAGTGGACCGAGAGCCTGCGTGACCTGGTCTCGACGATCGTGGAGACCAACCTGACGATCCAGGGCAACCGGTTGAACATCATCACGAAGAAGGTGACGAGCTGGGCGGCCATCATCGCGGTGCCGACAGCCATCACGGGGTTCTACGGGCAGAACCTGCCCTACCCGGGCTTCAGCCTCGAGTCAGGGTTCTACACGTCGTCGGCGCTGATCGTGCTGGTCTCGTCCACCCTCTACGTCGTGTTCAAGCGGTGGGACTGGCTGTGAGCCAGGACTGGCCGGGTGGCCGCCTGACGGGTCCTGCGCTCGGCGTCAGAGGCGAGTGGTTGGACTGATGAGCGATGCTGGACGTATGCAGACGCAGCCTGCGACCACGCCCACCTCGGCCGCCGACCTGGCCGAGCGGTTGGGGCGCACCGGATACCTGACCGACGACGGACTGGCCACGATCGGCTTTCTCGCCTTGGCCATGCATCGTCCGCTCCTGCTCGAGGGGGAGCCCGGGACCGGCAAGACGGCGCTCGCCGAAGCCCTCGCCGAGGCCCTCGACCTCGACCTGATCCGGCTGCAGTGCCACGAGGGCATCGACGCGAGCCAGGCGTTGTACGACTGGGACTTCGCCCGTCAGATCCTGCACCTGCGCACGGTCGAGGCGACCAAGGGCGGCGAGGGGATCGACGAGAACGAGGTGGAGAAGTCGCTCTTCGACGAGCGGTTCCTGCTGGCCCGCCCGATTCTGCGCGCCCTGCAGGACAGTCCCGTCGTGCTGCTGATCGACGAGGTGGACCGTGCCGACGACGAGTTCGAGGCGTTCCTGCTCGAGGTGCTCTCGACCAACCAGGTGACGATCCCGGAGTACGGCACGGTCACGGCCGCCACCCCGCCGATCGTCGTGCTGACCTCGAACCGCACCCGGGAGGTGCACGACGCGCTCAAGCGACGCTGCCTCTACCACTGGGTGGACCACCCGGGGCTGCGAGCGTGAGATCGAGATCGTCCGTCGGCGGCTTCCCGACGTACCCCGGCAGCTGGCCGAGCAGGTCGCCCGTGCGACCGGTCGGCTGCGCCAGCGCGACGACCTGGTCAAGCCGCCCGGTGTCGCGGAGACCCTCGACTGGGCTCGCGCCTTGCACACCCTCGGCTGCAGCGAGCTCGACCTCGAGACCGCGGCCACCACCCTCGGCGCGGTGGTGAAGTACCGCGAGGACGCCGATCGGGTGCGCAGTGCCCTGGACCAGATCCTCACGTCATGACGACCCGAGCCGGCACCGACCAGGAGGACGCTGTGCGTTCGGCACGAGCCCGACGAGGTGCTGGCCTCCTTCGCCGTCGCGCTGCGCTCAGCCGGCGTGCCGGTCACCATGGACCGTACGCAGGCGTTCCTCACCGCCGCGGCCACGGTCGGCGCCGATGACAAACATGGCGTCTACTGGGCCGGTCGCAGCACGTTGTGCGCCTGCCTGGACGATCTCGAACGCTACGACCAGCTCTTCGTCGCCTGGTTCGAGGGACAGGGTCTGGCGCCGGGCAAGCCTCGCGAGTCCTTGCGACGTACGGCGCAGGCGGACCTCAGCGAGGACAACGGCTCGGATGCCCGCGAAGACAACGAGGCAGTGCTTCGTGCCGCTGCCTCGGGCACCGAGGTGCTCAGGCACCGCGACGTAGCCGAGCTGAGTCCTGCGGAGCGTGCCGAGCTCGCGCGACTGTTCAGCATGCTGCGCCCGGTCGCCCCGCTGCGGTCCTCACCCCGGCGACGTCCGGCCCGGCGCGGCGAGATCGACGCCCGACGGACCCTGCGCGAGGAGCTTCGGCACGGCGGTGAGCCCGCCCGGCTTCGCCACCGTGGCCGCAGCACTCGCGCTCGCCGCGTCGTCGTCCTGGTCGACGTGTCCGGGTCGATGGGGCCGTACGCCGACAGCCTGCTGCGCTGGGCGCATGTCCTGACGAGCATCAACCGCTCGCGCACCGAAGTGTTCACCGTGGGCACCCGGCTGACCCGGGTGACCCGGGCGATGCGGCTGCGCGATGGCGACCGGGCGCTCGAGGCGGCCGGTCAGACGGTCCCCGACTGGTCCGGGGGCACCCGCCTGGGGGAGTCACTGCAGGCCTTCCTGGATCGGTGGGGTCAGCGCGGCGTGGCTCGTGGGGCGGTCGTCGTCATCCTCAGCGACGGCTGGGAGCGAGGCGACAGCAGCCAGCTCGGAGAGCAGATGCGGCGTCTGCAGAGGCTGGCCCATCGCGTCATCTGGGTCAACCCGCACCGAGGCAAGGTCGGCTACGCCCCCGTGCAAGGAGGAATCGTGGCGGCCCTGCCGTACGTCGACCGGTTCATCGCCGGACACAGCATGGCGACGTTCGAGCGGGCCCTGGAGGTGATCGCGGATGCGTGACGTCCTGGAGCAACTGCTGCCCTGGTGGCGCGAGGGCAGGTCGGTCGGAGTGGGGACGGTGATCGCGACCTTCCAGTCGGCACCCCGGGCGCCGGGGGCAGCCATGCTGGTCGGTCCCGAGGGCGAAGCCGTCGGATCGGTCTCCGGTGGCTGCGTCGAAGGCGCCGTGTACGAGCTCGCGCAGCAGGTGCTCGCCGACCGGGTCCCCGTGCTGGAGCGCTACGGCGTGAGCGACGACGACGCCTTCGCCGTCGGTCTGACCTGCGGCGGCATCCTCGACGTCTTCGTCGAGGTCGTGGACCAGGAGTCCTTTCCCGAGCTGGGGCGGATCGCGGCGGACATCGAGTCCGGCCAGCCGGTCGCGGTGGCAACAGTGGTCGCGCACGAGGACGCGGAGCGGCTCGGACGACGGCTGGTGATCCGTCCCGAGGGGCACGCCGAGTCGGTTCGGGGCACGCTCGGGTCGAGCCGGGCCGACGACGCCGTGGCCGCCGACGCCCGTGGCTTGCTCGCGGCCGGCCGAAACGAGACCTTGCACTACGGACCCGACGGCCAGCGTCGCGGCGAGGGGATGTCGGTCTTCGTCTCGTCCTACGCGCCCAAGCCGCGGATGCTCGTCTTCGGCGCGATCGACTTCGCAGCCGCGGTGGCGCGCGTGGGGTCGTTCCTCGGGTACCACGTGACGGTCTGCGACGCGCGCCCGGTGTTTGCGACGGCCACCCGCTTCCCCGAGGCGGACGACGTGGTGGTCACGTGGCCCCACCGGTACCTGGCAGAAGAGGTCGAGGCCGGGCGCGTCGACCCACGCACGGTGATCTGTGTGCTCACCCACGATCCGAAGTTCGACGTGCCGGTGCTGGAGGTGGCCTTGCGGCTGCCCGAGGTCGCCTACATCGGCGCGATGGGGTCCCGGCGTACGCACGATGACCGGCTGAAGCGGCTCGAGGAGGCTGGGCTCACCGCCGCCGAGATCGGCCGGCTCTCGAGCCCGATCGGCCTCGACCTCGGCGCCCGCACGCCCGAGGAGACGGCGATCAGCATCGCAGCGGAGATCATCGCCCTGCAGTGGGGCGGTCGGGGAGAGCGACTGATGGAGGTCGAGGGCCCCATCCACCACCCCGGCTCGTAGCTCCGTCCGCCGCAGGCTACCTCCACCTTCGTGCGACCATCAGGCATGGCAGAGAAGCACTCGCGCCCGGTGTCCGGTGGCCGGGGTTTCTGGTGGACCAAGAGTCTCTGGGCGGCGGCAGAGGACCTGCCGGTGATCCAGGTGGCGCTCGCGGACGTCATGGAGCTCGACGAAGACTGCTGGTTCGGAGGCAAGGCGCCGACGTGCCGAGAAGTCGCCGAGCACTCCCGTCGGATCGCCGACGCAGACCTTCGCTATCCGGTGATCTTCGCGGCTGATGGACGCTTGATGGACGGAGGCCACCGAATCGCTCGCGCCTGGCTCGAAGGCAGGGTCGAGGTAGCCGCGGTCCGGTTCGAGGTCGATCCAGAGCCTGACTGGGTTGTGCCATCTGCGCAGTGACCCCGCTCCGGTGCTGTGCTGTGCGGCAAGGCTCCGCTCCAGGGACGACGACCCGGGACGCGACCCGCGTGCCAGGTCGTGTGCGTACGTCGAGCTCCTGCAGCGATCGACGTCCGGCCTGTGGCTCTTTGACCGTGCTGATCGAGGCCGCAGCACTGCCCGCGCTCTGTCACTCGAGGGGCTGCCACGGATTCAGACCGATGCAAGTCCTCATGGGGGGTTGTCCCGGCGGCGAAAAGGAAGTCTGATGGGGGAAGACCCAACATCCGACCAGTGCAGCGGTCGTACGAGCCTGTGCTCGCCAGCGTTCGAGCAAGGACGACCGTCCTGAGGTGAGAGGCACAGAGCTATGGCCCGTATCAGCGTCACGGTCGATGGAGTCGCATACTCCGACGACGTCGAACCCCGAACCTTGCTCGTCCAGTACCTGCGCGACCAGCTCGGCAAGACCGGCACGGTGGTCGGCTGCGACACCAGCAACTGCGGCGCCTGCACGGTGCACCTCGACGGCATCGAGTGTGAAGTCGTGCACCTTGTTGGCGGTTCAAGCAGACGGCCACGAGGTCACCACCATCGAAGGACTGGCCACGAACGGTGAGCTGCACCCGATGCAGCGGGCGTTCCACGAGAACCACGCCTTGCAGTGCGGCTACTGCACCCCGGGCATGATCATGCAGAGCCTGTCAGTGCTCAAGGACAATCCCAACCCCGACGAGGCCGAGGTCCGCGACGGCCTCGAGGGCAACCTGTGCAGGTGCACGGGGTACCAGAACATCGTGAAGGCCGTGCTGGCCGCGGCGAAGGCAGGTGCCTGATGACCGTCACCGAAGAACGCCCTGCCCCTCGCGAGGTCGGTCGCGCCCGCAATCGCAAGGAGGACGCCCGCCTGATCACCGGCCGTACGCGGTGGACCGACAACATCGCGGTGCCGGGTTTGCAGCACATCGCCATGGTGCGCAGCCCCTACGCCCGGGCCACGATCACCTCCATCGACGCCAGCGCCGCCAAGACCGCACCCGGGGTCATCGCCGTCATCACCGGCGCGGACATCGCAGCCGAACAGGGCGCGAGCCTGCCGTGTGCATGGCCGATCACGGCCGACCAGAAGGCGCCACAGCACCCCGCGATGGCGGTCGACCGAGTCAACTTCGCCGGCGAGATCGTCGCGTGCGTGGTGGCTCGATCCGCAGCCGCTGCGCGCGACGCGATGGAGCTCGTCGACGTCGAGTACGACGAGGAGACGCCGGTCCTCGACATGGCGTCCGCCGCGGAGGACGCTGCTCTGACCCACCCCGACCTCGGGACCAACGTGTCAGCGACCTGGGTCTACGACTCGGCCGAGGCCGGCTCCGGCACCGACGTCGACGACGAGATCGCCAAGGCCCGCGACAACGGAGTCGTCATCGAGCGCACGTTCCGGCAGCAGCGGTTGATCCCTGCGTTCATGGAGCCGCGGTCGGTCGTGGTGGATCCCACCGGTGAGCAGATCGTGATGTGGTCGTCGACCCAGATCCCACACATCCTGCGCCTGATGCTGGCGTTGACCTGCGACATCCCGGAGTCGAAGCTGCGCGTCATCGCCCCCGACGTCGGCGGCGGCTTCGGAGGCAAGCTCCAGGTGACCCCCGAGGAGGTCATCACGTTGGTGGTGGCCAACCGTCTCGGCAAGCCGTGCAAGTACACCGAGACCCGTAGCGAGTCCATCATGGCCGGGCATCACGGGCGCGACCAGATCCAGAAGCTCACTTTGTCGGCCACCAAGGACGGCATCGTCACCGGCTTCAAGGCCGACATTCTGGCCGACATGGGTGCCTACCTGGGGCTCGTCACGCCTGGCATCCCGATTCTCGGTGCCTTCATGTTCAACGGCATCTACAAGTTCGACGCGTACCGCTTCACCTGCCGCAACATCTTCACCAACAAGAACTGGACCGACGCCTACCGTGGTGCGGGTCGTCCCGAGGCGACCTTCGCCGTCGAGCGGATGATGACCGAGCTCGCGGTCGAGCTCGGCGTCGACCCGGTCGAGATCCGGCGCAAGAACTGGATCACGCACGACGAGTTCCCGTTCTCGACGGTCGCCGGCATGGAGTACGACTCGGGCAACTACGAGGCGGCCACCGACAAGGCAATGGAGCTCTTCGGCTACGCGGCCCTGCATGACGAGCAGCAGAAGCGTCGCGACGACGGGGACCCCGTCCAGCTCGGCATCGGAGTCTCGACGTTCACCGAGATGTGCGGACTCGCGCCCTCGCGTGTCCTGGGTGCGCTGTCGTACGCGGCCGGTGGCTGGGAGCATGCATCGATCCGGATGCTCGCCAGCGGCAAGGTCGAGGTGGTCGACCGGAACCAGCCCGCACGGTCAGAGTCACGAGACCGCCTGGAGCCAGATCGTGGCAGACCGGCTCGGCATCCCCTTCGACGACATCGAGATCCTGCACGGTGACACCCAGACCTCGCCGCGCGGCCTCGACACCTACGGATCCCGGTCTCTCGCGGTCGGCGGAATGGCGGTGGTCGCGGCCGCCGACAAGGTGATCGAGAAGGCGAAGCCGATCGCGGCCCACATGCTCGAGGCCAACGTCGACGACCTCGAGTTCAAGGACGGCTCGTTCACGGTCAAGGGCACCGGAGCCAGCAAGGGGCTGGGTGACGATCGCCTTCGCCGTCTTCTCGGCGCACGATCTTCCCGACGGCATCGAGCCGTCGTTGGACGCCGACGCGACGTACGACCCGGCCAACTTCTCCTTCCCGCACGGAACGCACCTGTGCGCGGTCGAGGTCGACACCGAGACGGGGGAGGTGAAGATCCGCAACTACACCTGCGTCGACGACGTCGGAAACGTCGTCAACCCGCTCGTCGTCGAGGGCCAGATCCACGGCGGTGTCGTCCAGGGCATCGCCCAGGCGCTGTTCGAGGAGGCGTTGTACGACGACGCCGGCACCCTGGTCACCGGCTCGTTCGTCGACTACCTGGTGCCGAGCGCGGCCGACCTTCCCTCGTTCACGACTTCCCGGACCGAGACGGCGGCCACCGGAAACGCGCTCGGTGTCAAGGGCGTCGGCGAGGCTGGGGCGATCGCCTCGACACCGGCGGTGGTCAACGCCGTGATCGACGCCGTACGCCATCTCGGCGTCGAGGACGTCGAGATGCCGTGCTCACCGCACCGGGTCTGGACCGCGATCCAGCACGCCTCCTCGGGGGCCGCAACGCCGACCGACAACCCGACCGTGGACGACGGTGCCCTGCCGTCCCACAACGCTGCGACCTCTGAAGGGGGAGCGTCATGATCCCGGCCTCGTTCGACTACACCGCACCGGACTCGCTCGCCGACGCCATCGCCTCACTCGGTGGCGACGCTGACGAGATCAAGGTGCTCGCCGGCGGGCAGAGCCTGATCCCGGTGCTCAAGCTCCGCCTCGCGGCTCCGACCCTGATCGTCGACATCGGCAACATCGACGAGCTCAAAGGCGTCAGGGAGGAAGGAGACAGCCTGGTCATCGGAGCGCTGACAACGCACGACGAGGTCGCGACCCATCCCTTGATCTCCACGCATGCGGCCGTGCTCGCGAAGGCTGCGCAGACGGTTGCGGACCCGCAGGTCCGACACCGTGGAACGCTCGGTGGTGCCCTCGTGCACGCCGACCCCGCTGGGGACCTGCCGGCACCGATCCTGGCGCTGGACGCCGAGCTCGTCATTGCCGGGGCAGGGGGTGAGCGCACGGTGTCCGCGGCCGACTTCTTCGAGGACCTGTTCACCACCGTGGTCGGCGAGGACGAGATCCTGACCGCGATCAGGATCCCCAAGCACACCGGATGGGGAGGACACTACGAGAAGTTCACCCGAGTCGCGCAGCAATGGTCGATCGTGGCCGTCGCGGCGGCAGTCAAGGTCGCTGACGGGTCGATCACCGAGGCGAAGATCGGGCTGACCAATATGGGCTCGACCGCATTGCGGGCCAGCGCGGTCGAGCAGGCGCTGGTCGGGCAACCGGCCGACGCCGACGCGGTCAGAGCCGCCTGTGCGCAGGCCGCCGACGGCACCAACCCGCCCTCGGACACCAACGGTGACGCGGACTATCGTCGCCACCTGGCCGGGATCCTCACCGGCCGGGCTGTCCTTGCGGCCGTCGCGGAGCTGACCCGGTGGAGCTGACGCACCAGTTCACGGTGCCTGCGTCGGTGGACGTCGCCTGGGCGGCGTTCAACGACCTCGAACGCATCGCGCCGTGCTTCCCTGGTGCTGCCCTGACGGCGTACGACGGTGAGACGTTCGAGGGCCTGTGCAAGGTGAAGCTCGGGTCCGATCTCGTTGCAGTACACCGGTACCGGTCGCTTCGTCGAGCGTGACGAGGCGGGACACCGAGCGGTGATCGAGGCCAAGGGCAAGGACAAGCGTGGCAACGGCACCGCCGCCGCCAACGTCACGGCGACCCTGACGGCGGCGGGTGCCGACAGCACCGAGGTGACGGTCAAGACGGACCTGAACGTGACCGGCAAGCCGGCTCAGTTCGGTCGCGGCGTCATGCAGGACGTCAGTGACAAGCTGCTCGGACAGTTCGCGACCTGCCTGGAGACCAAACTGGGTGGGCCGGACGCCGTTGCAGCCACCGCGGCCCCCGACGCTGCCCAGGAGACGACCCCGATCGCCGCCGAGGCCGCAGCCGCCACGAAGACGTCATCGAGCCCCCCAACGTCGAGCCCCACAACGCCGCCCACGACGTCGCCGTCGACGACCCAGCTCGACCCCAACGGCCAGCGCCGCGCCTCGCCCGACGAGCCGGCCGCTGAGCTGGACCTCGGCGCCACCGTGCTCCCTGTCCTGCTCAAGCGCTACGCGCCGCACATCGTCGGCGGCCTGGTCGCGGTGTGGATCCTGCGCAAGCTGCTTCGCCGCCACCGCCACTGACCACCTGACCGTCTCCGGTTTGCCTAGTGATCTATTCAGGTGGCTTGCTATCTAGGCAAACCTGCCATGCAGACAGGGAGTTTGCCGTGCAGAGCTGTCGCGCGTACGAGGCCTCACCCAAGCGCGCTCTGAGCACACGTGCGGCTTACGTCCAGGTCAGTCGGCGGGAGTGACGGTCTGCGGAAGGGCGCCCAGCGGCGCGACCACGTACCCCGACTCCGAACAGACCCAGTGCGGGTCCGGACCGAGTTCCGGCTCGATCGACAGGCTGTGCTCGATCGGGTCCGGGCAGTCGGCGCACAACGGCCATCGTCGCGACTCGTCGAAGAGCACGTCCTGCACGTCCTGGGCGACCAGACCATCGATGAACGACGCGCCCTGTGCCCATTGCGACAGCCACCAGCGGCGCTGTGACAGGCAGTCCTCGACGAGGGACACGGTATGCGGGTCGACCAGCCCCTGCGCCGCGAGATCGGCGAGAACACGTGCTCGCGCGTTCAACAGCGGGTCTCCCGACGTCATGACCTCCATCCTGGCACTGTGGTTCAAGCGGACATCGAGTTCGCCGGCGAGCCCTCGAGGGAGGTGGCCCTGATGCCGCTGGTCGAAGTGGTCACGTTGCACCCCAAGGACGCGGAGCGTGCTCAGCAAGGTGGAGCGCATCGGCTCCACGTCGCCGCGCTCAGCGACTTCGGGCTGCGCTCGGTGGAGCCGGCGGCGCTTCGCGCGATCCTGCGCGCCACCGACCTCCCGGTCCGGGTCACGCTGCGGCTCTCGGAGGGCTTCACCACGCAGGGAGGCGAGTTCGCGCGGTTGCGCGGCCTGGTGGCCGACTACCTGGCGGTCGGCGTCGAGGGCTTCGTGTTCGGCTTCCTGACGCCCGACCTGGACGTCGACGTCGACACCTGCGCTGCCCTGGCCGAGAGCCTGGACGGGGCTCCGTGGACCTTCGACCGAGCGTTCGACCACGCGCTCGAGGCCCGGCGTGCCGTACGTCAGCTGGTCGGTCTGCCTGGTCTGGACGGCATCCACTCGGCCGGTGCGGTGCTCGGGATGGACTCGGGACTCGACGACCTGCTCGCCCTTGCCGAGTCCTCACCACAGTTCGCCGCGTTGGCGATCGCAGCCGACGGCGTACGACCGGAGCACGTCCCGTGGCTGGCCCGCGCCGGCGTCCGCGCGGTGCATCTGGGCGCGGCGGTCCGACCGGGGGAGTCCTGGTCGAAGTCGTATGTCGACCCGGGCTTCGTGCGGTCGTGGCGGTTGCTGCTGGACAGCGCCTGCTCGGCGCGCGGCGGTGGACCGCAGCTGGATGCCGGCACCGCTTGACGCGGTCGTCTGTGGCAGCGTGAGCCCGTGACGATCCTCATCGACCCACCGGCGTGGCCGGCCCACGGTCGCCTCTGGTCGCACCTGGTCTCCGATGTGTCGCTCGAGGACCTGCACGCGTTCGCCGGCGAGCACGGGATTCCGCGACGCGGTTTCGAACGCGACCACTACGACGTCCCGGCGGACGCGTATGACCGGCTGGTCGCCGCCGGTGCCGTACCGGTGACCTCCCGAGAGATCGTGCGCCGCCTGACGGCGGCCGGGCTTCGTCGCCGGAAGGGAGCCGCGATGGCCCGGCGCGCGGTCGGCAACCCCCTGCTCAGGCCGCCCCGCCTGGTCCCGGGCGACACCGTCGCGGTCGTGGCCACCTCGGGCGTCGTACCCGAGCAACGACTGGCCGCCGGCGTCGACCGATTGGCGTCGTGGGGGCTCGACGTCCGACTGAGTCGGCATGTCCGCGGCGTCCATCCCCAGCTCGGCTACCTGGCGGCCACGGACGAGGAACGAGCCGCGGACTTCACGCAGGCCTGGCTGGACCCTGCGGTGTCCGCCGTCTGGGTGGCCCGTGGCGGCTACGGCGCCCAGCGAGTCGTCGACCTGCTCGACTGGCGCCGGCTGGCCGAGGCGGACCCGAAGGTTCTGGTCGGTTTCTCCGACGTCACCGCCCTGCATCAGGCCGTGGCGACCGGGCTGGGCCTCGTGACGGTGCACGGTCACGTCGTGACCTCGCTCGGCGCAGCCACCGAGGAGAGCGCTGAGGAGCTGCGGCGGCAGGTGATGGAGCCCGACTCGGTCGTCGACCTGTTCACCGGCCAGGTTGTCTCTGCGGTCGTCGGCGGCATCGGCACCGGAGTCCTCGTGGGCGGCAACCTCTCCGTGCTGGCCGCGGAGATCGGTACGCCGTTCAGCCGGGCGGCGGCCGGCGGCATCGCGGTCATCGAGGAGATCGGTGAGGAGCCCTACCGAGTCGACCGGTTGATCACGCAGCTCATCCGCTCCGGTTGGTTCACCGGCGTGGCCGGAGTCGTGCTCGGCGCGTTCACGGACTGCGGCGACCAGACCGAGCTCGGGCTCGTGCTCGAGCAACGGCTGAGACCGCTCGGCGTACCCTTCGTCCGCGGCCTTGACCTGGGCCACACGCCTTCGAGCGTGACGATGCCGCTCGGCATCGAAGCGACCCTGGACGCCGACGCCTGCACCCTGGTGCTGTCGACACCTGCGCTGCTCTGAGAGTTTCGCCTCGACCGTGCTCGCCCAGCTCTGCAGAGCCGAAACCCTTGGTGGGGCGGTCCGGATGGGCTCACGGGCCGGGTGAGCTCGTGCAGCTCGTGGGCGACATTCGCCCGAGCCCGGTCCTCCCACGTGGCCTGGCCGTGCTTGGTGCGGAACAGGGTCGCCAGCCCCAGCAGCTGCCGAAGCACACCGGCGCGTCCGATCGCGAAGGTGCGGTCGTCGACATGACGGTACTCCGCACGGACGCCGTCGACGTACGTCGCGTACCGGCTCGGATCACTGGCCAGGATCGCCAGATCGGCGTCACAGAGGACCTCCCCGTTGCGGTCACCCGCGTGCGGGTCGTGCGTCTCGGTAAGACGGACGAGCCGGGCGACCTCGGCGACGGTCGTGTCGTCGACGTCGTACGCCGGAAGAACGGTCTCGGCCAGCTGGGCCGAGCGCTCCTCGTTGTCCGGTGCCCGGACGTCGTACACGGCGTCGTGGAACCAGGCGGCCAGGCGAACGGCCTCGACATCCTCGGCTTCGTCGGACCATCGCGTCGACCGCATCGAGCACCTCGAGCAGGTGTCGGGCGTCGTGGTAGCTGCGCGAGACCGAGCCGTAGCGGCGGACCAGCTCCTGTCCCAGCGCGGAGCGGCCGGGGAAGTCCTGCTCCCAACGTCTCAGTGCAGCATCTCCCGAACTGTTCACGGTCCCATGATCCACCCGTGGGGTTAGAGTCTGCGCCATGACTGAGACGACCCGGCACGCACCCGACTGGTATCCCGATCCGTGGGGGCGTCACGAGCACCGCTACTTCGACGGCCAGAACTGGACCGAGCACGTCGCCAACCACGGCCGTCAGGGTGTCGATCCGCCGGGTGGTACCGGGCACATGCCGACGCGTCAACCGGGCGACCGAGAAGGTCCAGCGAGACGTGCAGCGTGCCGGCGTCCAGGCGGGAGCAGCCCAGGGTGGAGGGACGCTGTTCACCGAGCCGGTGCTGGTGGTCAACCAGAAGGCGAAGCTGATCGAGATCAACCAGGAGTTCGCGGTCTACGACCAGCAGGGCCGACAGATCGGCGCGGTGCGCCAGGTGGGCCAGAGCACGGCGAAGAAGGTGGTGCGCTTCGTCTCCAACGTCGACCAGTTCCTCACGCACAAGTTCCAGGTGGTCGACGCCCAGGGTCAGGTCGTGCTGGCACTGACGCGTCCGCGCAAGCTCGATGAAGTCCAGGATCATCGTCGAGGGAGGCAACGGACAAGAGCTCGGCCAGATCGTCCAGCAGAACGTGATCGGCAAGATCCGTTTCGCGCTCGAGTCCGGCGGTCAACAGATCGGCATGTTGAACGGTGAGAACTGGCGCGCCTGGAACTGGAACATCCAGGACACCACCGGCCGCGAAGTCGCTCGGATCACCAAGACGTGGGAGGGCCTGGCGAAGACCATGTTCACCCAGGCCGACAACTACGTGGTCCAGATCCACGAGCCCCTTCCGCAGCCGCTGCACAGCATCGTCTTGGCGTCGGCCTTCGGGATCGACACCGCGCTCAAGCAGGATGCCCGCGGCCTCAACGCCGGCCTCTTCGGCTGACCCCTCGGGGTTTGCCTTGTTATCTATTCCGATGGCTTGTTGTCTAGGCAGATCCGCCTAGACAACAAGCCATCCGGCTTGTTTTCTAGGCAAACCCCACGGCCGCCCTCAGCTGCGGGGGATGGGCTTGGTGTGGAGGACGACGAGCGAGGTGACAGCTCGGGTCAGGCAGACGTAGAGACGTCGCAGGCCGGTGATCGCGTCGGCCTCGGCGGCGGCGATGTCGGCCGGCTCGACGAGCACGACGTGGTCGAACTCCAGACCTTTGACGAGGGAGGCAGGCACGACGTCGACGCGAGCCTCGATGTCGTCGTCTCGGCCCAGGACGGAGTGCTCGACGCCCGCGCTCGTGAGAGCAGCGTTGGCCTGGTCGCTGACGGCGTCCGGGACGATCAGGCCGATCGAGCCCTCCTCGGCGTGAAGCCCCCGGACGACCGCGACGGCGTCCGCGATCGGATCGGTCGACGCGCGGATGTCGAGCTCGCCCCGGGCGCGGCGTACCGATGTCGGCTTGCTCAGCGTCGGGGCGATCGTCGGCAGCAGGCCGGCGGCGTAGTCGATCACGTCGCCGGGCACGCGGAAGCCCACGGTGAGCTCCTCGAGGTGCGCCTCCGGCTTGCCGAGGTGGCTGAGCGCGCTCTCCCAGGAGGACACCGACCACGGCGTGGTGGCCTGAGCCAGGTCACCGAGGATCGTGGCCGAACCGGTCGAGCACTGCCGACCGACCGACCGCAGCATCATCGGCGACAGGTCCTGCGCCTCGTCGACCACGACGTGGCCCAGGCTGGGGGTCCGTTCCAGCAGGTCCGAGACCTCGTCGACCAGTACGGCGTCGTGCACCGACCAGGAGGCCGAGCCCGGCCCCTTCGGCGGCTTGGACCACAGCAGCGCCTGCTGCTCGCCCGCGTCGAGGATGCCCTCGGCTGCCGCTGCGAGGAACGCGCTGTCGCTCAGCAGCCGGATCACCAGCCGTCTCGGGTCCACCGGCGGCCACAGCGTGTCGGTCATCGCCTTGACCGGCTTGCTACGGGCGACGGAGTTCTGGGTCCGATCGTCGGGGGAGTCACCGGCCAGCTCCATCTTCACGAGGATCGCGTGGGCCAGTCGCTGGGGCAGCATGACCCGCCCGGCTCCGTACCGCACGCCCCTGCGCCCTGAGCTCCGAGAGGATCTCGTCCACCTCGTACGCCGGGACCCTCCAGCGCCGCGAACCCATCGGCACGACCAACCCTTCGGTCGCGGGCGCGAGCTGCGACCACAGCGCCCGGTCCAGGACCTGCGCCATCCGCGCGTCCCCCTTGACCTTCGCCACCGCCACGGCATCGTCGGCCTTGATCGGAACGTGCGCGACCAGCGCCTCGACCGTGGTCTGCTTCGCGTCGATCTCTCCGAGGGCAGGCAGGACATCGGCGATGTACCGCAGGAACGACGCGTTCGGTCCGACCACCAGCACCCCCTGGCGGCTGAGCTGGTCGCGGTGCGCGTAGAGCAGGTACGCAGCGCGGTGCAGGCCCACGGCGGTCTTCCCGGTCCCCGGGGCGCCCTGGACACAGACGGTGGTCGCGAGCCCTGACCGGACGATGTCGTCCTGCTCCGGCTGGATCGTCGCGACGATGTCGCGCATCGGACCGGTGCGGGGACGCTCGATCTCCGCCTCCAAGATGTCGCTGTGTCGCTCGGTCGCGGCAGCCGTGTCCTCGCCGAGGCTCTCGTCCTCGTACGCCGTCACCGCCCCCAGATGGAAGCCGAAGCGTCGGCGGAGGCGCACGCCCATCGTCGTGGTCTTGCTGGCGCGGTAGAAGGGACGTGAGATCGGCGCTCGCCAGTCGACGACCAGTGGGTCGCCGCGCTCATCGGTCACGTGGCGTCGCCCGATGTAGAAGCGCTCGTCAGGCTTCCCGACGCTGTCGGCGTCGGTGGCGGCCGCCGCGCCGTAGTCCAGCCGGCCGAAGAAGAGCGGGATCGCCGGATCGTCCTCGAGCGCCTTCATCCGCTTCCAGAGGGTGAACTTCAGGTACTCGCCGCTGACCCGGTCTCCGCTCAACGCGTCCATCGAGGCGGTGCGGGCCCGCATGCGGTGAAGAGCCTCGCGTGACTGCTCGAGATGGGCCTGTTCGCTGGAGATCTCGTCGGTCACTGGCCGGATGTTAGCAAGCCGGTCGAGCCCGCATCGATGGGTTTTCTCAGTCCCGGACCGGACAAATCTGCAGGTATCGGTGGGGCTCGGCGGATCGGCTGATCCTTGGCCAAACACCGTACCGAGGCGCACTCTGCGTGATGCAATGATCACGTGAACTCTCAGCTCCAGTCCCTTGCGGGCGTCCTCCAGCAGGCCGACAACCGCCTCAAAGGCGGGTCGCACGCGGCTGCCCGAGTGTGGCCCACCGGTTTCTCGATCCTCGACGACCACCTTGCCGGTGGCTTCCGCTCAGGCGATCTCGTCTTGCTGACCGGCCCGCAGGGCTTGGGCAAGACCACCTTCGCGCTGCAGATCTTGCGGTACGTCGCCCAGTCCGGTCGGTCGGTCGTGTACTTCTCGTTCGAGCACGACGCGCAGACCATGCTGGAGCGCCTCGTCGCGATCGAGGCCGGTGAGTTCGCCGGCATCCCTGCGGTCGGCCTGGACCGGATCCGCCGCGCCTTCGAGGCCACCGACGGTCGGCGCGGTGACCTCGCCACCCGGCTCGGTGACAGCACCGGCGCCGTCGAGGCGCTCAAGGCGATCTCGACCTACTCCGACCGGTTGCTTCTGCACCGTTCGAGCGGCAGCCACACGTCCATGGAGACGATCAGGGACACCGTCGACGTGGTGCGCAAGGAGACCGGCCAGCTGCCCTTCATCGTCGTGGACTACCTGCAGAAGGTGAAGGTGCCCGGCCACGTCGGCTCCGAGGACGACAAGATCACCGAGGTCGTCGAAGCACTCAAGGACTTCGCGATGGAGATCGATGTGCCGATCTTCGCGATCGTGGCAGCAGACAAGACCGGGGTGGCGTCGGGCAAGCGGATGCGCACCCAGCACATGCGAGGCTCGTCGGCGCTCGCGTACGAGGCCGACACCGTGCTGATCATGAACGAGAAGTACGACGTCGTGGCCCGACACCACCTGGTCTACGACACCCGCAACGCCGACCGGTTCCGTGACTACGCCGTCGTCACGATCGAGAAGAACCGCAACGGCGTCGACAAGGTCGAGCTGGAGTTCCGCAAGCGCTTCAACCAGGGCCGCTTCGAGAGCGACGGCAACCTGGTCAGCGAGCAGCTCGTCGACGAACGCGTCTACGTCGACTAGCCACCCGTAGATCCGGACACGCCTCGTACGCCGTTGGCCCGCTGGTCGGTCCAGAGCCGGTGGACGGCGGCTGACTGGTCGGTCAGGCGGGCAGGGCGTCGGCGTCCACGATCGTGTACGAGTAGCCCTGCTCGGCAAGGAAGCGCTGGCGGTGCTGCGCGAAGTCGGCGTCCACCGTGTCACGGGCGACCACGCTGTAGAAGCGGGCCGAGCGACCGTCACTCTTGGGCCGGAGCAGCCGACCCAGCCGCTGGGCCTCCTCCTGCCGCGACCCGAACGTCCCCGACACCTGGACGGCGACGGTGGCATCGGGCAGGTCGATGGAGAAGTTGGCCACCTTGCTGACCACGAGCAGCGAGATGTCGCCGGCGCGGAATGCGGCGTACAGCCGCTCGCGTTCCTTGACGGTCGTCTCGCCCTTGATGAGCGGGGCATCGAGGTGCTCGGCCAGCTCGTCGAGCTGGTCGATGTACTGGCCGATCACCAGCGTCGGTTCTCCCCGGTGCCGGGCGACCAGGGTGTCCACGACATGGCGCTTGCTGTCGCAGGCGGCGGCCAGGCGGTACCGGTCCTCGGGCTCCGCGGTGCCGTAGGCGAAACGTTCGCTGTCGGTGAGGTCGACCCGCACCTCGATGCACTCGGCCGGGGCGATGTAGCCCTGTGCCTCGATGTCCTTCCACGGAGCGTCGAAGCGCTTGGGCCCGATCAGGGAGAAGACGTCGCCTTCGCGCCCGTCCTCCCGGATCAGGGTCGCGGTGAGTCCGATCCGACGGCGCGCCTGAAGATCGGCGGTCATCCGGAAGATCGGTGCCGGCAGCAGGTGCACCTCGTCATAGATGACCAGCCCCCAGTCGCGTGCCTCGAACAGCTCCAGGTGGGCGTAGACCCCTTTGCGCCGCGTCGTCATCACTTGGTAGGTGGCGATCGTCACCGGTCGGATCTCCTTCACCGCTCCGGAGTACTCCCCGATCTCGTCGGGGGTCAGCGACGTGCGCCGCACCAGCTCGTCCTTCCACTGACGCGCTGACACCGTGTTCGTCACGAGAATGAGCGTTGTCACCTGGGCCTGGGCCATCGTGGCGGCACCGACCAGCGTCTTGCCGGCGCCACACGGCAGGACGACGACCCCCGAGCCACCGGCCCACAAGGACTCGACGGCCTCGCGTTGGTAGGGCCGCAGCGCCCAGCCGTCCTCGGCCAGCGCCATCGGGTGCGCCTCGCCGTCGACGTACCCCGCGAGGTCTTCGGCCGGCCAGCCGAGCTTGAGCAGAGCCTGCTTGAGGTTGCCGCGCTCGGAGGCGTGTACGACGACGGCGTTCTCGCCGACCCGCTCTGCGAGCATCGGCGCGATGCGCTTGGCACGGAGTACTTCCTCGAACACAGCACGATCAGTGCTGGACAGCACCAACCCGTGCGTCGGGTGCTTGTCGAGGCGCAGTCGGCCGTACCGTCCCATGGTCTCGGCCACGTCGACGAGCAGCGAGTTCGGGACCGGGTAGCGGGAGAAGGTCAGCAGCGCGTCGACCACCTGCTCCGCGTCGTGGCCCGCGGCGCGCGCGTTCCACAGCCCCAGCGGAGTCAGCCGATACGTGTGGATGTGCTCGGGGGAACGCTCGAGCTCGGCGAACGCAGCGATCACCCGTCGGCAGTCCTTCGCCTGGGGATGGTCGACCTCGAGCAGCAGGGTCTTGTCGGACTGAACGATCAGCGGACCGTCGGTCATGCGGTGATGTCTCCCGGTGGGTGTCGGTGGGTCGGGTCAAGCCAAGGTGACGCCGGCGACGGCGCGTCGAGGGCGCCTCAGTGGGCTTCGGCCCTGCGACGGGCACGGTACGCCGCGACGTTGGCCCGCGAGGAGCATCGGTCCGAGCAGTAGCGCCGGGACTGGTTGGGGGAGGTGTCGACGAAGACGTTGTCACACTTGTCGGCCGAACACACCCCGAGTCGGGTCGGGCCGAAGTCGACGACCAGCATGGCCAGGCCCATGATGCACTCGGCGGTGATCAGTGCCGACACGCTCGAGCCGCGTTCGGCCACGTGCAGGTGCCACGACTCCGCGTCATGGCCGGCGATGTGAGGCGACACCGGATACTTGGAGAGCAGTGCGTTGACCAGGGCGACCACGTCGTCCTCGTCACCGGCGTCCGACGCCTCGAAGATCGGTCGTAGCTCACGTCGGAGTCGGCGCAGCGGCGCGAGGTCGCGCTCCTCGATGCGGCGCTGGAGCCACTGCCGTCGTTCGAGATAGTCGCCGAGGTCGTGCTGGCTCTCCAACGGCGCGTTGACAAGACCAGCCGCGAAGTCGGCGTACCGAACGAAGTCCACGGCCTCATCGTAGGCGGTCGCGCCCGAATCGGGTAATGCCCAAGTTGTCCCGAAGACCTTACCGACAGGCGATAGCAGCTCGTCGGCGGTCTTCGTGCTGGGCGGGGTGGCTCATTGAGCGGGTCAGGGCGACGTCGTCGCCCCGGAGCCGTCAGTCCGGATGATGTGGGCCGCCGTGATCCGGCGCACCGCGACCGCGAACTCCTCGTCCGAGCGGACGTCTCGGGCGCGGAGCAAGCCGTCGTCGACCAGTCGTGCCCGGACGAGCCGCTCGCTGCGGGTCCCGACCGGGTCGACGTAGCCGACCCACACGACCTCCCCGGTCTCGACCGCCTCGCGCAGCGTCGCCAGCGGCGAGTCGAACACCGCCTCGACCGCTGCTGTGTCGGCGGCTCCTCCGCGTCCGGGGCGGGGGGACTCGCCCGCCCGCCTGATGGCTGCCACGAGCTCGGCGGCGAGCCCCGGGTCGAGCCGGTCACCGGCGGTCAGGTCGTCGGAGGCAACCGGAGTGCCGCGCTGAGGGTCGCGGTGGTGGGCAACACCGGCTCCGCCGCCGGTGGCTGACGGATTGCCTCGGTCGAGATCGTTGACGAGATACTCCAGAGCCTGGGGCAGTGGCGTGCTGGAGCGCTGCCGCAGGGCGGTGAGGATCTCCCCCGAGCTCCAGCCGAGGCGACGTGCCCGGCCCAAGGACTCAGAACTGATCCGATAGACCGTCGCACCTCCGCGCGACTCGACATCGGCGAGCAGCCCCAGCTCGTGGGCGGCATCGGGAGCCAGTGGGCCGGGTGCGACAGCAGTCAGATCAGCCTGGATCAGGACGTGCTCGACGCAGGGCGGCAGCAACGCGTCGAGTCGGACCGGATCGATTCGAACCGCGAAGGTGGCGACTGCCCCCATGCCGGTGACGCCCAACCAGGAGGCCTGCTCGAGCATCGTGGTGACCAGCTTGTCGGTGCGCGCGGGCCGACGCGGCCGGTGCCAGGCCACCCATCGGCGGACCTCGGTCGGGCTCACGACGTGCCCCTGCCCCGGGTCGCCGAAGGCCTGCAGCACCAGCCGCTTGAGCCAGGGTGCGCCGCTTTCGTGGTGTCGCTCCATCCAGGTCGTCACGACCACCGCCCACTGTTCGGCGAGCGAGAGCGTCTGCCAGTCGTCGAACGCGCGCGTCGGGAGCAGCACCTCCTGAGTCCCGGTGCTGCCTGGCCCGAGCAAACCGGTCCGCATGGCCAGCTCGAACAGCGAGGTGGTCGTCGCCGATGACACGTCGAGCAGGTTCGCGAACGCTCGCACGTCCCGCGTGGCCAGCTGCCCGTCTCGACGCAGCGGAGGTGGACGGTGGTCACAGTGCTCGAGCAGGACTCCCATCCGGCGGACGAGCTCGAACGCCGATCCTGCGGCAACCCGGTCCACCAGGTCAGGTGAGGACACCTCGAACGACAGCTCGGGTGGCTGTGCGGGGGGCGGAGGCCCGGCCTCGGTGTCCTCGAGCAGCGACGCCAAGGCTCGGACAGGTCGCAGCGCGGTGAGGTCGTCGGCGTCGCCCCACACCAGCCCGAGCTCGACGAGCCGGTTGACGGCCTGTCGCACAGCCGTCGGGTCGGCTCCGGATGTCGGTAGCTCGGCCACGGTGAAGGGTGCAGGCATGGCTGCGCAGAGCACAGCGACCCACAGCTCCAGCGCGTTGAGCGCTGCCAGAGCATCGGTGACGGAGTGGCGGGTGGTCGCTCGCGAGGCGACGTCACTCAGCCCTGTGGGGGCGGGAAAGGCCAGGTCGGGACGAGCGAGCAACATCTGCTGCAGCACCTGGTCGTCGCGTTGACGCAGCATCTGCGTGAGGCTGCGCGGGACCGTGGACGACGTGCTCATCAGGTCCACGTTAGTCCGCACCCGGTAGGGCGTGGATAGGCACTGCCGTGCACTGACCGCATGGCAGGATGAGCCGTCACACGGAGAAGGGGTTGGGGAGATGGCGCTCATCCAGGCGCGGCAGTTGAGCAAGAGCTTCAGCGGCAAGGCAGCTGTGCGCGGCCTGTCGTTCGACGTGGTGCCCGGTTCGGTGACGGGGTTCCTCGGCCCGAACGGTGCCGGCAAGTCGACCACGATGCGGCTGATGCTCGGGCTGGACAACGGTGAGGGACTCACGACGTACGACGGGGTCTCCTACCGCGACCTGAAGGAGCCGCTGCGACACGTGGGTTCGGTGCTGGACGCCAAGCCCTTCCACCCCACCCGAAGGGCGATCGACCACCTGAGGATGTTGGCTGTCTCGAACAACATCCCGATGACCCGGGTCACCGACGTGATCAACCTGGTCGGACTCGGCGATGTGGCGCGCGCGCGTCCGAAGACCTTCTCGCTCGGCATGGGCCAGCGGCTTGGGGCTGGCCACGGCCCTGCTCGGCGACCCCGGCACCCTGATCCTCGACGAACCCGCCAACGGTTTGGACCCTCAGGGCGTGCACTGGTTGCGCAACATGCTCAAGATGCTGGCCTCGCAGGGGCGGTCGATCTTCGTCTCCAGTCACCTGCTCTCGGAGATGGCCCTGATGGCCGATCACCTCGTCGTGATCGGCCGCGGTTCCCTGATCGCCAGCGGCGCGATGGCCGACTTCATCTCGACCAGCAACCGCAACGCCGTCGTCATCCGTGTCGACAACGCCGAGCTGATGACTCGCGAGCTCCGGGCCAGGAATGCGGCCGTGGTCGCCGAGCCGGACGGCAAGCTCGCGATCACCGGGATGGACTCCGACGGCGTCGGTGGACTGGCCCACGAGCTCGGCGTACGAGTCTTCGAGCTCAGCAACCGTCAGGCGACCCTCGAGGAGGCGTTTCTCGACGCCACCGGTGCGTCAGAGGAGTTCCGCGCGTCGATGGGCTTCGGGCCCGGGTCCGGACCAGCCTTCGGTGGTCCGATGGCCGGGCAGCCGGGGTACGGACCAGCCGACGGGCTACGGGCAACAGCCAGGCTATGGGCAGCAGCCGGGCTACGGCCCGCCGGCTACGGCAGCAGGGCTACGGCCCGCCGCCGGGTCAGGGTTACGGCCCGCCGCCCGGACAGGGCTACGGTCAGCCGCCGGTGCACGGTTATGGCCCCCCGCCCGGGCACGGCGGTCCACCGCCACCGCACGACCCGAACGCCCCTCGTGACGATCGCCCCCAGAACGGAGACGACCGATGACCGGCGCGCTGAAGTACGAGTTCATGCGGATCAGGACGATCCGGTCGAGCTACTGGATGTCCGGGATGGCGATCCTGTTCAGCGCCGCCATCACCACGATCCTGGCGATCTTCGTGCACTCCGCCGAGGTCGATCAGACCGACGTCTCGCAGGTGACGACGTGGATCATCACGGCCGGAGCCTCGCTTGCCGATCACGCCGGTGCTCGCGGCACCCTTCTACGCCGTGATGGGGTGCATGGCGATGGGCCACGAGTACCGCTACGGCACCAACAAGGCGACGCTGACTGCCATCCCGGACCGGGTCGGCGGTGCTCACGGCGAAGGCCGTGATCCTGCTGGGCTGGGTGTTGGCCACGGTCGTCGCTGACGCTGCTTCTCAACCTCGCCATCACCTGGCTCTTCATGGACAACCCGAACTTCTCCTCGGAGGCCTGGCGGCCGGTGCTCAACTACGCGGGCTACTGCTCGGGCTTCGCCCTTGCCGGGTATGCGCTCAGCGCGATCTTCCGCAACCAGGTCGGGGCGATCGTCACCGTGCTGCTCTGGCCGTTGGTGGCCGAGCCGATCCTCTACGGCATCGCCGTCGGGATCGCCCAGGCGAGCAACACCGGCCTCGGCAAGCTCACCAACCTGCTGCCCGCCTCGGCCGGTCGGCGCAGCATGTTCGACCCGTACGACCTCTCGGTCGGCTACGGCACGGACATCTCGGTCTGGGGGATCGGGACGAGCACGTTCGTGTTCTGGCTCGGCGTGCTGCTGGTCATGGCCGCAGGCTGCACGGCCTTCATCAAGCGCGACGCCTGACGTCGGGCCGCTGCCTCTGTCCCATCGGCAGCGGGCGACCTAGGCTGCGGTCATGGCTGAGCAAGTGCTGTCGTACACCGCCGGACCGACCGAGGTGCCCCTCCTCGAGGAGACGATCGGCGCCAACTTCGAGCGCACCGTGGCTGCCCATGCCGACAACGAGGCCCTGGTCGAGATCGCCTCCTCTCGACGCTGGACCTACGCCGAGCTGGACGCCGACGTCGACGGGCTGGCACGGGGGTTGATCGCCGCAGGCATCGCCGTCGGCGACCGCGTCGGCGTCTGGTCGCCCAACTGCGCTGAGTGGGTCATCGCGCAGTACGCGACGGCCAAGATCGGCGCCATCCTCGTCAACATCAACCCGGCGTACCGAACCCACGAGCTCGCGTATGCCGTGAACCAGTCCGGTTTGCGGATGCTGGTCTCGGCGACGCACTTCAAGACCAGCGACTACCGCGCGATGGTGGACGAGGTCCGGGGTGAGTGCGCGTCGCTGCAGAGCGTCGTCTACATCGGCACCGACGACTGGTCCGACCTGGTCGGATCAGGCAACGCCGTCCCGCGCAGTGCGATCGCTGAGCGGCTCGCGAGCCTGCGCAACACCGACCCGATCAACATCCAGTACACCTCCGGTACGACCGGCCGGCCCAAGGGCGCCACGCTGAGCCATCGCAACATCCTCAACAACGGCTACTTCGTGACCGAGCTGATCAACTTCAGCCACGAGGACCGGCTGGCCATCCCCGTGCCCTTCTACCACTGCTTCGGGATGGTGATGGGCAACCTCGGATGCACCAGCCACGGCGCAACGATGGTCATCCCGGCCCCTGCCTTCGACCCCGCAGCCACGTTGCAGGCGGTCGCGGACGAGCGATGCACCGGCGTGTACGGCGTGCCAACGATGTTCATCGCGATGCAGAACCACCCGGACTTCGCGTCGTTCGACCTCAGCTCGCTTCGCACCGGTCTGATGGCGGGATCTCCGTGTCCGGTCGAGGTGATGAAGCGCTGCGTCAACGACATGCACATGGCCGAGGTCGGGATCGCCTACGGCATGACCGAGACCTCGCCGGTGTCGACCCAGACGCGGGTCGAGGACGACCTCGAACGGCGCACGTCAACGATCGGTCGTGTCCACCCGCACGTCGAGATCAAGGTCATCGACCCGGTGAGCGGGGAGACGCTCCCACGCGGAGAGGCCGGCGAGCTGTGCACACGCGGGTACTCCGTGATGCTCGGCTACTGGCAGCAGGACGACAAGACCGCCGAGGCCGTCGATGAGGATCAGTGGATGCACACCGGCGACCTGGCCGTGATCCGCGACGACGGGTACGCCAACATCGTCGGCCGGATCAAGGACATGGTGATCCGCGGTGGTGAGAACGTCTATCCGCGCGAGATCGAGGAGTTCCTCTACACCCATCCCGAGATCGCTGACGTCCAGGTCATCGGTGTGCCGGACGAACGCTTCGGCGAGGAGATCTGCGCGTGGGTCAAGATGCGTGAGGGAGCCGAGCCGTTGGACGCGGCCGCTGTCGGTGAGTTCTGCGCCGGCAAGCTGGCACATTTCAAGATCCCGCGGTACGTCATGGTCGTGGACGACTTCCCGATGACGGTGACGGGCAAGGTCCGCAAGGTGGAGATGCGTGAGAAGTCGGTGGCCGAGCTCGGCCTCGAGGCCGCTGCCGAGGTGCGCAACGCCTGAACCGGGGGTCGCCCAGCCCCAGAGGCGGTGGACCTGCCCGACAGGTGACCGGTGACGTCAGCTGACGGTCACGAAGGTGTTGTGGTCGGAGTCGTCGTAGGAGATGACGGTCAGCCAGCGGCGCGACGGGTCGAGGTCGTGCCAGCGCACGTCGACCCCGAACGTCCGTCCCCCGGTGACCTGGTGCGGCGGGCCGACCGTGACGGGTCGGCTGACCTCGTCGGCAGCGGCCGGATCGGCGCCGTCAAGGACCACCCATCCGGTCAACGCACCCAGCGTGACGTCGCCGGTGGCCGAAGCGGCGTTGACGTACACGGTGTAGCGGCCAGGAGGTGGGTCGGCGAGGGTGACGATCTCGTCTCCGGCGTTGTCGGAGGCCTGCGCGACCAGCGCGCCGTCGCGATAGACGAAGAGATCCAGGTCGTCACCCGGTGATGCCGTGTGGACGTCGAAGCGGGCGAAGGCGGTGTTGTCGGGCACGTCGAAGGTCTGCTGCTTGGTGCTGGCGGACGTTTCGGGTGCCGTGGGGTCGAAGTTTCCGGTGGAGAGCACGAAGCCCGTGGGCTGGGCGCCCACCAGGTCCGTCGCCGTCGTCGTGACCGTGCCGGTGACCCCGGCGCGTGGGGTGAAACGCAGGCCTCGCTGCGAGGCGTCCGCGGACAGCTCGCTCGGAGCCCTGACGAGCTCGGGGCGCACGACGATCGGGCTGCGTACCTGATGTCCCAGGGATCCGCGCCAGGTGAGCGTCCCGGCGGAGAACCGCTGGTAGCGAGCGCTCTTGCGTGCGCTGAACGTCACGTCGAAGGCGACGGACTGACCCGGCCTGACCGTGATCGACGGCCGCGACACCGACACCGCCACGCCTCGAAGTCCGTCGATCCTTGCGGTGTAGGTCTCGGTCGCGGTGCCGACGTTGGTCACTGTGCGGGTGACCGTCTGCTCGCCGACGAGAGAGCCGACCGCGATGGAGGCAGAGTTCAGGTCGATGGAGTCGACCTTCTCGACCGCGTCGCCTGAGACGGCGGCTGCGGCCGGGTCCTGGCTCCCTCGGAGGTACCCCAGCCAGTCGCTCAGTCCGGCGTCGTAGACCAGCCCGGGCTCCAGGAGAGAGGGGCCGGCAGCGACCTCTCCGGCGCCCTGCTCGAGGGGGCTGCTGTCGGCCATCGGGCGAGCTGTGGTCATCAGCGCTGACTTCGTCATCGCCGGAGTCCACTGCGGTCGTTTGGCTCTCACGTCGGCCGCGAGACCGGAGACCTCAGGTGCAGCCATCGACGTTCCGGAGTAGATGTCCCACAGGTGTCCGAAGTTCGACGGCGGTGCGACAGCGGCGAGCACGCTCACGCCTGGCGCTGCGAGGTCAGGCTTGAGCACGTCACCGTGAGCGACCGATGCCGGTCCGCGAGAGGAGAAGTCGGCGACGGACGGCGCCTCCGCTGTGCCGCCGCTGGCATCGAGGGTCGCGGTAGGACGGCGCGCCCGCTCGGCGTACCGGACGATGGCGGCCCCGTGCGCCTTCGTGACGTGCACGGTCGGTACGGCATGGAGGTCGGCCTCGGTGCTGCCGAACGCGTTGTTGACCAGAACCATGCCGACGCCGCCGGACTGACTCACGGTCTGGCTCTTGGTCACGCGACCGTTGACACCGCGGGTGCAGATCACGATCGCGCCCTCGATCCGGCTGGCGTCGAGCGTGCCGGGGAAGCAGTGCGCTGCCCGCGAGGCCAAGGCCTTCCGGGCGGCGACGTCACCGGCATACACCAGGGGCGCGTCGCGGATCGACTTGTTCGAGACCATCGAACCGGGAACTGACCTGCCGTTGCCGAGCACCACAGCGCCCTGGAAACGTCCGGTGCTGCTCGCGCCGACGGTGGTGACCCAGGGGGCTGAGTGCGACACCGTGCCCATGCCCGGCCCTTCGTCGCCGGCTGCCGCGGACACGAAGACGCCTGCGGCGGCGGCGTTGAGGAAGGCGAGCTCGAGGACGTCGGTCAACGTGTCGTCGTGGCCGGTGACGGAGTAGTTGAGAACGTCCACTCCGTCGCGCACCGCCTGGTCGACGGCCTTCGCGGTGTCAGGTGTCGCGCATCCGTCGTCGTCAGGATTCGGCGCCGCCCAGCAGGCCTTGTAGATCGCCACGGCAGCGGCGGGCGCCACACCGGCCACGTGCCCGAAGTCCTGCCTGCTGATGGAGACGTCGACGCCGGCATTGCCCGCGGCGATGGCGGCCGTGTGCGACCCGTGTCCGCTGCCGTCGCGGGGGGAAGCGAAGTCCGATGCCGCCAGCCGGTTGGCTCCGAAGCCGGCCAGGAAGAACCGCGCTGAGACGACCTTGGCGTTGCAGAGCTCGCGAGTCCACCGTTCACCCGGCTCGCAGGTGCCGGTGAATCCTGGATAGCTGTCGAGCAACGTGGCCCGGTCGACGGGTACACCGGCGAAGGACGGGTTCTCGGGCCAGACACCGGAGTCGACGACGCCGATCACGACGCCCTTGCCTGCGTGTGCCGGTCCTCCGATGCGCTGCCAGAAGCCGCGGTGCCCGCCGAGCCGGAGGTTGTCGGTCGAGCGGCCCCCCGCGAGATGCTCGAACCGGCTGCGTTCGATGGCCAGCACATCGGAGTGCTCGCGCAGCGACGACACCTGTTCACTGGTCAGCTTGGCGGCGAAGCCGTTGAGAGCGGCGGTGTAGTGGTAGAGCACCTCAGGCGAGCCGAGCTGATCGAGCAGGTCGTCCTGCTGACGGAGCAGGTGGGTCTCGTAGGCCCGCACGGCCGGCCGGTTGGCGTCGAAGCGCTCACCGCGGCGAGGGGCAGTGCGCCCGAACCCAGGCGTGCTGCCGTCGTACGTCGCGAGCGGAGCGCCTCTCAGGACGACCAGGTAGCTGCCCGGGGCATCGGCGACGGCTCCCACCAGGGCTGTGAGGGGGGAGCCGGATGCACCGTCCGTGGCTGCCTCGGCGGCCGGTGTCGCGGCCGGCGTGACCAGGGCCAGGGCGGCCAGCGCGGTCGCGAACCGACGCAGGTGGGGCGTGCCGGCGCAGGTCCTCACGAGCGGATGCCGCACACGTCACCTCCAGCCGGGTCAAAGTTCCAGATTGACGAGGGGGCGTCGCCGAGTCAACCCGTGGCGCGAGGGGCGCGCCGACGTGCGTCCGGTATCCCGGTCAGGGACCGTCCGTCGTTCGTTACAGTCTAAGTTGTGCCCGAATCGCTTGTCGTCGGTTTCGACCTAGACATGACCTTGGTGGACACCAGACCCGGGATCAAGCGCGTTTGGGACGAGTTATCCGCTTTGACCGGTGTTGCTGTCGACAGTGACCTGGCGGTGTCGCGCCTTGGACCTCCGCTGGCGGCCGAGATGGCCGAGTGGGTCCCGGCCGAGCAGGTCGACGCGTTCGTCGAGCACTATCGCGCCCTCTACCCGGCACACGCCCTCACGTCGTCACCGCCGCTGCCGGGGGCCGTCGAGGCCCTGGCCGCAGTGCGCCGGCTGGGCGGACGAAGCGTGGTCGTCAGCGCCAAGCACGAACGCCATGCGCGAGCGCACATGGACCACCTGGGGCTGGACGTCGACGCGGTCGTCGGCGGGCTGTGGGGCACCGGCAAAGGTGACGCGCTGCGCGAGCACGGAGCCTCGATCTACGTCGGCGACCACGTGCATGACGTCGAGGGTGCTCTCGCCGCCGGGGCCGTGGCGGTGGCGGTTCTCACGGGTCCCTGCACCTCAGACCAGCTGTATGCGGCGGGGGCGGAGGTCGTGCTCGCCGGCCTCGAGGAGTTCCCCGGCTGGCTCGAGGAGCACCTGCTCGATGGCCGGCTGCGCGCGCTCGAGGAGCGGCTGCAGAGCCTGGGCAGCCTGATGGTGGCCTTCAGCGGTGGAGCCGACTCGGCGCTTCTGCTGGCGGCGGCTGTTCGCGTGCTCGGCCCCGATGCCGTGATCGCCGCGACGGCCGTGTCGGACTCGCTGCCCTGGTCCGAGCGCGAGCCGGCGGCAGCCTTCGCTGCGTCGCTCGGGGTCCGCCACGTCACTCCGGCGACCCACGAGATGGAGCGGGAGGGCTACCGCGCCAACGCAGGCGACCGCTGCTACTTCTGCAAGGCCGAGCTGGTGGACGTCCTGGGACCCCTGGCGGACGAGCTGGGTGTCGCGGCTGTCGCCACCGGCACCAATGCCGACGACGCCCTAGCAGGGTTCCGTCCGGGAATCCGGGCGGCCTCCGAGCGCGGAGCGGTGACCCCGCTGCTCGACGCAGGACTCACGAAAGCCCAGGTCAGGGAGATCTCGCGGCGATGGGGGCTGCCGACCTGGGACAAGCCGGCGGCGGCGTGTCTCTCCTCCAGGATCGCCTACGGCGTCGAGGTGACGCCCGCCCGGCTGTCGCGGGTGGAGCGCGCTGAGCTGGCTCTGCGCGACGTCTTGACCGCCCATGGGGTTGCAGTCTCGGACCTCCGGGTGAGGGACCTCGGTGAGCGGGGCAGGGTCGAGCTCGACCCGAGCGCGCTGTCGGCAGCTGTGTCCGATGCCGGACTCGCCGAGGCGTGCCTCAGCGCCGTCGAGGGAGCCGGGTTCGAAGCGGCGTACATCGACCCGGCCGGATTCCGTTCGGGGGCGATGAACGAACTTCTTGCCGCGCCCGAGGTGTATCGCTGAGGTTGTAGGCTGGTAGAGCGCCTCCGATTCCTCGGGGGTGCACAGTTTTTCTTGCGGTAGGTCAGAAGGAACGGAAGGTCTGCGCAGTGGCGACAGGCAAGGTCAAGTGGTACGACGCCGAGAAGGGTTTCGGTTTCCTCACCACCGATGACGGTGGCGACGTCTTCGTGCGGTCGGACTCCCTTCCGGCCGGCGTCGCGACGCTGAAGTCCGGCACCCGCGTGGAGTTCGGGCTGGTCCAGGGTCGCAAGGGCGACCAGGCCATCCAGCTGAGCCTGGTCGATCCGCCGCCGTCGGTGTCCAAGGCGCTGCGCAAGAAGCCAGAAGAGATGGTCAACATCGTCGAGGACCTGATGAAGCTGCTGGAGAACCTCGAGCAGACTTTCCGTCGGGGCCGCCATCCCGAGCCGCGCTCGGCCAAGCAGACGGCCCAGCTGCTGCGTGCCCTGGCCGGAGAGCTCGAGCTCTAGACGTCTGCCGCCTGAGGTGGGGCGGCCCGGCGTATCGGAGCGGTGGGGAGGCGGTCAGGCCGGCCAGGGGTCGGAACGCGGCGTGCGCCGGCTCACCGCGAGAGCGCGCAAGACCAGGAACAGCCAGACCACGAGTACGCCGGCGATGGTGAACAGTCCCAGGCGGGCGATCAGCGGCATCACCACCCCGACGAAACCGCCAACCACCCAGGACAGCTGGAGCAGCGTCTCGGAGCGGGCGAAGACACTGGTGCGAACCCGCTCGGGGACCTCCCGCTGGATCAGGGCGTCGAGCGAGAGCTTGCCGAGCTGTTGGCTCATGCCTGCCACCAGCCCGAGCAGCATCGCCGGGATGACGGCGTAGAAGAGAGCACAGTAGACGGCGGCCAGAGCGTCTGCGGTGAGCACGATCAGCACGATGGACTCCGGCTTGCGGTCCTTCAGGATCGACCCGAGAGCCGTGCCCACCGTGCTGCCCAGGCCCACCGACCCGATGACCAGGGCCAGCAGCAGGGTGCGCCTGCCCTCCCATCCCGCGATCGGCTCCTCCCGGAGCAAGAACGCCATGAACATGGTCAGGAAACCCGACAGCACGCGGAGTCCGGCGTTGCACCGAAGGGCGGTGACGACGATCGGGTTGATGCGCAGCGCGCGCGGTTTGGCGTCCGTCACGTCGCGCATGGCGACCTGCTCCTCGCCCTCGGACGAGTCGACGCGGGCGGGCAGCAGGATCGACAGGATCACCCCGCCGACGTAGACGAGCGCGGCGAACCGCAGCGACCACTCGGGGCCGATCAGGGAGGCTGACGTGGCGAGCGGTCCGGAGACGGCTGCGCCGACGATGGCGGCGATGGACAGGCGGGAGTTCGCCTTCACCAGGCTGAGCCCAGAAGGCAACAGGCGAGGCACGGCCGACGCCCTGGTCACGCCGTATGCCTTCGAAGCCACCAGACAGGTGAGCGCGGCCGGGAAGAACCACGCCGAGTCGTGGGCGACGGCGTTGGCCAGGCCCCAGCAACCGATGGCGCGCACTCCGAACGTGACGCCGATGGCCCACCGGCGACCACGCCGGAAACGGTCGAGGAACGGCCCGATCAGGGGTGCCACGATCGCGAACGGCAGCATCGTGATCCCGAGGAACAGGGCTACCTGGCCACGCGCCTGCTCGGTCGGTGCGGTGAAGAACAAGGTGCCGGCCAGCGACACCGTCAGCGCAGCGTCACCGGCGGAGTGGAAGGCGTTCAGCTCCAGCAGCCGGGCGAGCCCGGACTCACCGGCGCCTGAGGAGTGCGAGGCCTTGCGGGCCACGCGTAGCACGCCTCCTGCGGCCCGGCGCCCGAGCGCAGCGGCCCGCTTGCCCGCATCGGCGGCGGCGCGGGCACGGTCCGCCGCGGTCGGTCCACGGCTGCCGGCCAGGTGACCCGCCTGCCCGTAGTCCGGACGCGAGCCGCCGGGAGCCGAGCCCGGACGCGGCCGACTGCCCGGTTGGGGGCGGCCGCCTGGCTGGGCCGGGCCTTCGGAGCGCCCCGGTGCCGACCGACGGGGCGGCTGGCGGTTGGGGTCCTCGTTCGGCACGTCTCTATCCTGCCTTGCAGGGCAGACATCGTGGGCATCACCGCCACGTCGACGTGTTGTCCCGCCGGACGTCAGGTGCCCGATTCGTCAGCGCCGTACGCCATGGGCGACAATGCTGCGGTGACGAGCCTGGCCAAGCCCTCCAAGACCGACGCCGCCCTGGCGGCCGCGGTCGACCTGGCCCGCGACGCGCTCCGCGAGGAGGTGGGAGCCACGCTGTTCGGCGACCACGTCGGTGTGTCAGCCGAGGCGGACCGCGTGGCCACTCACTTCTTCGAGAGCAAGCAGGCCGGATACAGCGGCTGGCGCTGGGCGGTCACGGTCACCCGGGCCCCGCGTCACAAGGTCGTCACCGTCAACGAGATCGTGATGCTCCCTGGTGAGACAGCCCTGGTGGCGCCGGGGTGGGTGCCCTGGAAGGACCGGATCGGCAAGGACGACCTCGGCCCCGGCGACCTGCTCCCGGCAGCCGAGGACGACCCGCGGCTGGTCCCCGGCTACCTCGTCGGTGACGAGGCCCTCGACCCCTCGACCTCGCGAGAGGTCCGCGAGGTCACGCGCGAGCTCGGCCTCGGCCGCGAGCGAGTGCTGTCGATCACCGGCCGCGACCAGGCGGCTGATCGTTGGTACTCCGGTGACAACGGTCCGGACGCCCCGATCGCTCAGGCCGCGCCGGCACCGTGCGGCACCTGTGGCTTCCTGGTGCGGATGAGCGGACCGCTGAGCTCGGTCTTCGGTGTCTGTGCCAACGGGTCAGCTCCGTCAGACGGGCAGGTCGTCTCCTTCGACCACGGCTGCGGCGCGCACTCCGACATCCGCGTGGAGCAGACCCAGCACACGCCGACGACGGCCGCGCCCGTCTTCGACACCATGTCGTGGGCCCGGTGGGACAACAGTGAACTGGCTGCGGAGGACCTGGAGATCATCTCCAGCTGAGGTCCCGGCGCTCGCGCACCGCTCGGGCGAGCTGGTCAGAGCCCGGCTGCCCCGAGAGGGCTGGTCTCGACCTCAGTCTCGGGCATCGTTGCAGCGTGGTTGCGACGGCGACGGCAGTACTCCAGACCGAGCAGGCCAAGACCGAAGCCGGCCAGGCACGTCCACAGCCACCAGCCGCGCCCGTGCTCCTGCAGCGTCGAGTAGAACGGCAGCAGCGCCGCAAACGCGATGATCCACAGGACGACGCCGACCCCGAGCGTGCGCACCCCGGTCACGTCGAGCGGGTGAACTTCCTTGGCGGTGACGTAGGTCTTCTGTCGGATCTCGATCGAGTCGATCGGTGGTCGACCGCCGAAGGGGTCGGGGTCGTGCAACGCGTTGATCTCGCGCATCCGGTCGACCGGGTGCGGTCGCGTGCGCTCGGGGCGACCACCCGAGCCGTCTGCCCTCCGCCCTCGGTTGGTCGGCACAGCACGGCGACTACCGCCGGCGTTCGGACCACGACTGTTGCGCTTCGACACGCCTCCAGGGTACGCCGAGCCACGTCCCTGACCCGCACCGCTCCGCGTCCTACACTCTGCGCGTGAACACTCAGAGCAAGGGGAGCAAGGGGGCTGCGACGCGACCGGCCGCCGGGGCGTCGGGCCTGGACAAGTACTTCAAGATCACCGAGCGCGGCTCGACCGTGCCACGGGAGATCCGCGGTGGCGTCGTCACCTTCTTCACGATGGCCTACATCATCGTGCTCAACCCGATCATCCTCGGTGGCGCGCTCGACGCGAGCGGCAACTCGATCACCGGCGGCGACACGGCTGACTTCGCCCAGATCGCGGCCGTCACCGCACTGGCGGCGGGGGTGCTCACCATCTTGATGGGCGTGGTCGCGAACTACCCGTTGGCCCTCGCTACGGGACTCGGGCTGAACGCCTTCGTGGCCTTCTCGATCGCCAGCCAGATGACCTGGGCCGACGCGATGGGCCTGGTGGTCCTCGAAGGTCTCGTGATCCTCGTTCTCGTGCTCACCGGGTTCCGCAAGGCCGTGTTCGCAGCCGTGCCCCCTGAGCTCAAGGTGGCGATCAGTGTCGGCATCGGGTTGTTCATCGCGTTCATCGGGTTCGTCGACTCTGGCTTTGTGCGTCGCACGGACGCGCCGCCCGTGCCGGTCAACCTCGGCATCGGGGGATTCCTGTCCGGCTGGCCGACGATCGTCTTCATCTTCGGCCTGATCTTGATGATCGTGTTGTACGCACGGCGGATCAAAGGCGCCATCCTGATCTCGATCGTCACGACCACGGTGTTCGCCATCATCGTCGAGGCCGCGGCGAACGTCGGGCCTGCCTTCGGGCCGGACGGCTCGTTCAACCCCAAGGCCTGGAACCTGAACGTCCCGGCCTGGCCCGACAAGCTCGTCGACCAGCCGGACTTCGGGCTGCTCGGCAACTTCTCGCTGTTCGGTTCCTTCGCCGAGGTCGGCACGGTCACGACGCTGCTGATCATCTTCACGCTGTTGCTGGCCGACTTCTTCGACACCATGGGGACGATGACAGCCATCGGCGCCGAGGCCGGTCTGCTGCAGGAGGACGGCACGCCGCCCAACACTCAGCGCATCCTGGTGGTCGACTCGATCGCTGCAGCCGCCGGTGGCGCTGCGTCGGTGTCGAGCAACACGTCGTACATCGAGTCCGCATCCGGAGTGGGTGAGGGCGCCCGCACCGGCCTCGCCAGCGTGGTCACCGGGATCCTCTTCCTGCTCGCGACCGTCTTCTCGCCGATCGTCGACATCATCCCCAACGAGGCGGCCACCCCGGCGCTGGTCGTCGTCGGCTTCCTGATGATGACACAGGTGACGAACATCGACTGGAACGACATCGAAGTCGCTCTGCCGGCTTTCCTGGCCATCATCCTGATGCCGTTCACCTACTCGATCTCCGTCGGGATCGGGGCGGGGTTCATCGCGTACGTCGTGCTCAAGGGTGTGCGCGGCAAGGCTTCGCAGGTGCATCCCCTGCTGTGGTTCGTCGCCGCTGCGTTCGTCTTGTACTTCGCCATCGACCCGGTCACGAACTGGCTCACCTAGCAAGATCGGCATGGTGCTTAGCATGGCTAATGAGTTATGCTAAGCACCATGCCTACCGAAGTCATGAAGCTCGCTCGCACCGACGCTGGTCTGGCGAGCGCGCTTCGGGTCTCGGTGATGCGGCTCTCTCGCCGACTACGCAACGAGCGTGATGTCAGTGAGGACCTGACGGCCAACCAGCTCGCCGTGCTCGGCACGCTCATCCGCTGCGGACCACTCACCATTGGCGACCTGGCGGCGGCGGAGAAGGTCCAGCCGCCGTCGATGACGCGCACCGTCGCCTGCCTGGCCGAAAAGCAGCTGATCGACCGAGACCCGCATCCGACCGACAAGCGGATCGTCGTCGTCTCGCTCAACGACGCAGGTCACGCGGTCATCGACGAGTCCCGACGCCGCAAGGAAGCCTGGCTCAACCACCGACTCAAAGAGCTGACGGCGGCTGAGCGTCAGACCCTGCGGGACGCTGCGCCGATCCTCGAGCGCCTCTCGCAGGCATGACACCGACGTTCAGAGCTCTCGAGGTACGCAACTACCGCATCTACGCGACCGGCAGCCTCATCAGCAACACCGGCACCTGGATGCAACGGGTTGCCCAGGACTGGCTGGTGCTCGAGCTCACCCATTCCGGCAGCGCGCTCGGCATCACGACCGGCTTGCAGTTCCTGCCGTTCCTGCTCCTCTCGCCGTTCGCCGGGCTGTTGGCCGATCGCTACTCCAAGCGCCGGCTGCTGGCGTTCACGCAGGTGTCGATGGCCCTCTCCGCGGGCCTGCTCGGCCTGCTGGCCGTGACAGGGGTGGCGGCACCCTGGCACGTCTACGTCCTGGCCTTTCTCTTCGGCTGTGGCACGTCGTTCGACACCCCCGCCCGGCAAGCTTTTGTCGTGGAGATGGTCGGGCGCGACCAGCTCGCCAACGCAGTAGGCCTGAACTCGGCGTCCTTCAACCTCGGTCGGATCGTCGGTCCGGCCGCGGCAGGTTTCGTGATCGCGGCTCTCGGCTCCGGAGTCCGAGCGACCGGCGTCGCCATCTTGCTCAACGCCCTGAGCTACCTGGCGGTGATCTACTCGCTGCGGCGGATGGACCCCGCTGCCCTCAACACCCCGGTCCCAGTCGCCAAAGCACGAGGAGCCGTGCGGGACGGCATCCGCTACGTGCGGGAGCGACCGGACCTGATGTTCGTGTTCATCGTGGCCTTCGCGGCCGGAACCTTCGGGCTGAACTTCCAGATGACGAGCGCCCTGATGGCGACGGGCGTGTTCGACAAGGGCGTCAGCGAGTACGGCATCCTGGGCACGTTCATGGCGGTCGGCTCGTTGGTCGGCTCACTGCTGGCAGCACGTCGAGCCAGCGCACGGCGGCTGCTGCTCGTCGCGTCCACGCTGGCGTTCGCTGTCGCCGAGATCGCCGCCGGACTGATGCCGTCGTACTGGGTGTTTGCGCTGTGGCTGCCCGTGGTCGGGGTGTCTGCCATCACGATGATGAACGCTCTCCAGACGACGGTGCAGATGACGGTGGACTCGCACATGCGCGGCCGGGTGATGGCGCTCTACATGATGATCTTGATGGGGGGTACTCCGGTGGGTGCTCCGGTGATCGGGTGGATCGGCGAGACGTTCGGCGCCCGATGGACCCTGATCGGTGGCGGCGGCGCGACCTTGCTGGCCGTGATCGCGGCCACCGTCTGGGTGATGCGGGTCCAGGACATCCACGTCCATGACCTGTCGGTGCACCGTGCCAAGATCTCTGCATGACGACGCAGCTGAGTCCTGACCGGTATTTCGAGCTGATCGACTCAGACACCGACCGTCTGGTGACGATGGGCGAGCGTGGTCTGCGGGCTCCCGTGCCGGCATGCGAAGGGTGGGACGTCGGCGAGGTGCTCTGGCATGTCGCCAGTGTCTACGAGCACAAGGTGCGGGTGATGGCAGACAACGCCTGGCCGGACCGATGGCCACCGAGCTGGGACTTCGGCGACGACGAGGAGATTGCCTTCCTCCAGAGCGCCAAGACCCGCTTGTTCGAGGAGTTCGCCCGCCACCAGATCAGTGATGAGACCCAGACGTTCGGCACCGACACGACGATCTCCTTCTGGGCGCGTCGAATGGCATGCGAGATCGCGATTCATCGTTACGACGGTGAGCAGGCCCATCGCGACACCACACCCATTCCCCCCGACCTCGCCACCGACGGCATCGACGAGATGCTGCACGTGATGTTGGCCGGACCGTGGTGGGAGGAGCGGGTGTCGACCGAGCATCCTCTCGATGACCTGGTGGCGGTCGAGGCTGGCGGTCATCGCTGGTTGTGTGACGTCCAGCGTGCATCGGTCACGATCACCCGGGACACCTCGGCTCCGGCCGCGGCCACGATCAGCGGCGACCCCGAGCAGGTGTTCCTGTGGATGTGGGGGCGGGCCGGCGACGACTCGGTGACGATCTCCGGCGACCAGGCCATCGGCCACGAGTTCCGGGCCCGGCTGGCCGAGTGCGCCGCCTGACGTGAGTGGCTGGACGCTCGATGACCCCGTCGCGGGACCGTCCTCTCCTCGGTGACAACGGGTAGCCTCGCGCCATGCACCCGCGCTACCGCCGCCTGATCATCCCCGGTGCCCTGGTGTTGCTGTTGGCGATTGTGATCGTGGCGGCGCTGCGGTGACAGACGACGGCCGAGGTGGTCCCGGGGAAGGTCGCGTCGAGGCGGACGGGACAGCTGAACGGGCAGCGGTCCGTGCGGTTCTCCTCGAGACAGACGACCTGGTCCGCGCGGTCGCGTCCGGCCGGCAGCGCAACGCCGACGTGGCCTTTCGGCGCGTCGAGCTCAGGTACGTCGACGTCCGGGCCGGCCGACGGCTGCAGATCGTGGCGTACGACAGCACGCAGGCCCACACGCGCAACGTCGTCCCCGGTGCGGACGCTGAAGCTGCTGTGGACGAGCTGCTCGCCAGCGGCTATGCCAACTGGCATGTGGAGACGACCATCGAGACCCTGCAGGTACGCGTCACCAAGAAGGGCCGATGGCTGCTGCACCGGTCGGCCCGGCCGCAGCCCGCGGTGGTCGACCGGACCCACGACCGGACGAAACAACGACGCCTCGACGAGTCCGACCCGTTGTTCGAGGTGCTGGGAGTCACGTCGTCCGACGGCCGGGTCAAACCGAGCCGGATGGCCAAGTTCCGTCAGGTGCAGGACCTGCTCAACGCGCTGGACCCCCTGGTCGATGCAGCGGTCGAGCTAGGTCCTGGTGCCAGGCTCTCGACCGACCGACCGCTGCGGATGGTCGACCTCGGCTGTGGGAACGCCTACTTGACCTTCGCTGCCTTCCGCTATCTGACGCAGGTGCGTGACCTACCGGTGACGGGGGTGGGCATCGACGTGAAGCCGCAGGCTCGTGCCCACAACAACGACGTGGCTTCACAGCTGGGGATCAGCGACCGGCTGACCTTCGCGGAGGGGTCGATCGGCGCCGCCGAGGTCGCGGACCGGCCGGACCTGGTGATGGCGTTGCATGCGTGCGACACCGCTACCGACGACGCGCTGGCGCGGGCGGTGCTCTGGGAGACGCCCGTCATCGTCGCCGCGCCCTGCTGCCACCACGACATCCAACGCCAGCTCGAGGCGGAGCAGGTTCCGGAGGCCTACCGGCTCGTCACCCGGCACGGCATCCTGCGCGAGCGGTTGGCAGACGTGCTCACCGATGCGCTACGAGCTGCCATCCTGAGGCTCGTGGGGTATCGCGTGGAGGTCATCGAGTTCGTCGACTCTGTCCACACGCCGCGCAATGCGCTGATCCGCGCGGTCAGGACGGGAGCCGCCCCGGAACAGGGGACGCGGGAGTCCTACCGTGCCCTGGTCGCGGACTGGGGTGTGACGCCCGCGCTGGCGACCCGGCTGGCGTCGAGCTACCCGGAGCTGTTGTGAGCACGGGTCCAGGCAGGGTGTCGGTCGGATGGCGGCCCAGGCGACTCGCCGGCTGGCTGCCGGTGGCGGCCGTGCTCGCTGTCGTGCTGGTCGTCGCAGGTGGCGCGGGCGGGCGTGAGCATCCGGCGTACGCGCGGGTCGATGCTCGTGATGGGGTGGTCTTCACCATCGCTTCGCCGGAGATCACCGAGTCGAGCTCGCTCGCGGTCAGCACGGTCGACCCAGGACTCGTCTACACCACCAACGACTCCGGGGACGACGGAACGGTCTACACGCTGGACGCATCGAACGGGACCGTCGTGGGGCGGACGACCCTTGCCGGTGCAGCTCCGCTCGATGTCGAGGCGATCGCGGCCACGGCTGACGGCTCGCTCATCGTGGCCGACATCGGGGACAACGACGCCGACCACTCGACCGCAGACCTCTACCTGATCGACCAACCCGGTCGGGGCGACCGCTCGGTGACCGCCCAACGCGTCGACCTCACCTACGTCGGCGGTCCGCGCGACGCCGAATCCGTGGTGTACGACGATGACACCGGACGGGTCTTCGTCGTCAGCAAGCTGTTGAGCGGTGCCAAGGTCTACGGGACGCCGCCGAACGTCTTCGACTACCAGCGGGCGCGGCTTCGTCCCGTGGCGGACGCGCCGCCGCTGGCGACCGACGCCACTGTCCTCCCGGGGGCGGACTTCGCGGTGGTTCGGACCTACCTCGGCGCCACCGTGTACGCCTTTCCCGAATGGACGAAGGTGACATCGTTCACGCTTCCCGCCCAGCAGCAGGGCGAGTCGATCACTGCGCCGCCCTCGGGCGACGTGGTCTGGGTCGGGAGCGAAGGCGTGCGCTCCCGCGTCCTCGCGGTGCCTCTGCCCGATCTGGCTGACCCGGCCACGACCCCGCCCACGACCTCTTCGGCCGGCCCGACGGGCAGCCCCACGGGAAGTGGGGAGACGTCTGGTGGGCGGGGAGGCGACGGCTCGGGCGGAGACGGAGACGGGGCGTCAGCGGCGTCCGACCAGCCCGGCGGATCGGACTCATCGGCCCAGCACGTGGCGCAGGTGGTCTTCGTGGTGTCGGCGGCGGCGCTGATCGCGATCATGGTCGGCCTGGTGATCGTGGCCGTGCGCCGCCGCTCCCTACCCTGACCACCGGGTTCGCTTCCGCAAGGCAGATGCCCCCTTCCCGTGGCAGGTTTGCCTAGTTATCTATTCGCCGGAATAGATAACTAGGCAAACCTGCCGTGTGCAGTGAGGGTCTGCCTTGCGGACCAGGCGGGCCGGGCTCAGAGCGCGGCGATCGTCCAGTCGATGCAGGCGGTCAGGGCCTCGACGTCGGAGGGCTCGATGGCGGGGAACATCGCCACGCGCAGCTGGTTTCGACCGAGCTTGCGGTAGGGCTCGGTGTCGACGATGCCGTTGGCCCGTAGCACCTTCGCCACCTCGGCCGCGTCCACCGCCGGGTCGAAGTCGATCGTTCCGATGACCAGCGAGCGGTCGGCAGGATCTGTCGACGAACGGGGTGGCGTACTCCGACTTGTCGGCCCACGCGTACAGCGTGTCCGAGGACTGCGTTGTCCGCGCCACCGCCCCGGACAGGCCACCGAGCCCGTTGAGCCATTCGGTCTGATCGGCCAGCAACAGCAAGGTGGCCAACGACGGGGTGTTGTACGTCTGGTTCAGCCGTGAGTTGTCGACGGCGGTCTGCAGGTCGAGGAACGCCGGGATCCACCGCTCGCTCGCCTTGATCGATGCGGTGCGCTCGAGCGCGGCGGGCGACATCAGCGCCACCCACAGACCGCCGTCGGCGGCAAAGCACTTCTGCGGCGCGAAGTAGTAGACGTCGGTCTCACGTACGTCGACGGGCAGGCCACCGGCTCCCGACGTCGCGTCGATGAGCACGAGGGCGTCGTCGTCGGCGCCCGCGACCCTGCTGACCGGAGCCATCACGCCGGTCGACGTCTCGTTGTGCGGCCACGCGTAGACGTCGACCCCGGTCTCCGCGACCGGCGCCGCACGAGTTCCCGGCTCGGCCTTGATGATGGTCGGGTCGGCGAGGAAAGGAGCAGCCGTCGAGGCGGCGGCAAACTTCGCGGAGAACTCTCCGAACGACAGGTGCTGGCTGCGTTCGCGGATCAGCGCGAACGTCGCAACGTCCCAGAACGCCGTCGCGCCACCGTTGCCGAGCACCACCTCGTAGCCGTCCGGGAGGTCGAAGAGCGAGGTCAGGCCGTCCCGGACCCGGCCCACGACGTTACGAACCGTGGCCTGACGGTGGGAGGTGCCGAGGTACGTCGAGCCGGTGGCTGCGAGCGCTTGCACGGCCTCGACCCGGACTTTGCTCGGCCCGGCACCGAAACGCCCATCGGCCGGAAGCAGGTCGGAGGGGATGGTCAGGTCGGACATGCGTAGGTGCCTCTCTCGAGCAGGTGATGAGTGCAGGATGTCACCGGTCCGACCACACTGTCAGGCCGCCATTCTTGCAAAGCAGGGACGCGGGCCCTCGACCCGTCTCACCGCGTCGGCGTACCCGAGGAAACCTGGGTTCAGGGGCTCACTCGGCCCAGGCGGGATTCCAGCCCTCGACGGAGTCCGCCGGCCTGGTGTCGGGGCCGGAGTAGTGCGCGGAGGGCCGGATCAACCGGCCGGTCTGCTTCTGCTCCAGGATGTGCGCGCTCCAGCCGGCGGTGCGCGCGCAGGTGAACATCGACGTGAACATGTGCGGTGGCACCTTCGCGAAGTCGAGGACGATCGCTGCCCAGAACTCCACGTTGGTCTCCAGGACCCGGTCCGGGCGCCGATCCCGGAGCTCGGCCAGCGCAGCCTTCTCCAGGGCCTCGGCGACTTCGTACCGCGGCGCGGCAAGCTCCTGCGCCGTACGACGCAGCACGCGAGCCCGCGGGTCCTCGGCGCGGTAGACCCGGTGCCCGAAGCCCATCAGGCGCTCACCCTTGTCGAGCAGCTCCTTGACGTAGGGGGCCGCGTCGCCACGCTTCTCCACCTCGTCGATCATGCCCAGCACCCGCGAGGGCGCACCGCCGTGCAGCGGGCCGGACATCGCACCGACCGCGGCGGACAGGCTGGCGGCCGCGTCGGCGCCGGTGGACGCGACGACCCGGGCCGTGAAGGTCGAGGCGTTCATGCCGTGCTCGGCCGCCGAGGTCCAGTAGGCATCGACCGCCTTGACGTGCTTGGGGTCGGGCTCGCCCCGCCACCGGCGCATGAAGCGTTCGGTGATCGTCTGCGCCTGATCGATCTCGACCTGCGGCACCATCGGCAGGCCGACCCCGCGGGCGGCCTGGGCCACGTACGACAAGACCATGACGGCAGTCCGAGCCAGGTCGTGGCGCGCCTCGGCGTCGTCGATGTCGTAGAGCTGCTTCATGCCCCAGGCGGGGGCGATCATCGCGATCGCACTCTGGACGTCGACCCGGATGTCACCGGAGTGCACGGGGATCGGGTAGGGCTCGGCCGGGGGAAGACCGGGGTCGTACGTGCCGTCGACGAGCAGCCCCCACACCTTCTCGAAGGGCACGCGGCCGACGAGGTCCTCGATGTCGACGCCGCGGTAGCGCAACGACGAGCCTTCCTTGTCCGGCTCGGCGATCTTGGTGTCGAAGGCGACCACGCCCTCGAGTCCCTCCTGGATGTCGACCATGTGTGCATTCCCCTTCGTCCGGTCAGTGCGGTCCTGCACCTGCGCAACAGGACATTCTTGCGCGTCGCGCTACCGCTCAGTACGTGAGGGTTGGCGACGAGCACTCACGGGGCCAGTCGCTCGACGATCCAGGTGGTCTCGTCGGCGCGATCGAAGCGGATCCGGTCGTGCATCCGCCCCGGTCGGCCCTGCCAGAACTCGACCCGGTGCGGTCGTACGAGGTAGCCACCCCAGTGCGGCGGGCGCGGCACGTCGGTGATGCCGTCGAAGCGATCGCTCACCTGCTGGTAGCGGTCGTTCAGGTAGTCGCGGCTGGGCACGACGTCCGACTGTGGAGAGGCCCAGGCACCGAGCTGCGAGCCGCGAGGCCGGGCGGCGTAGTAGGCGTCTGCCTCGTCTTCCTCGACCACGGTGGCCCTGCCCTCGATGCGGACCTGACGTTCGAGCGGGTGCCAGGGAAACAGCAGCGCGCAGTGGCTGTTGGCGGCGAGCTCGGTGCCCTTGCGTGACGTGAGGTTGGTGTAGAAGACGAAGCCACGGTGGTCGACGGTCTTGAGCAGCACCATGCGCGACGAGGGAGCCCCGGAGGTGTCGGCGGTGGACACCACCATCGCGTTGGGCTCGTGGAGCCCCGCGACGCGTGCCTCGTCGAGCCACCCCACGAACGCGGTCATCGGGTCGGCGCCCAGATCGTCCTCGGTGAGCCCTCGGTCCGCGTACTCCGCGCGCCACGAGGAGACGTCGCGTGGCAGGCCGGGGTGGTCGGACGTCATACCTCGTCAATGTAGGGGAGCGGGAGCGAAACTGCCCCCGGACACGGCGGGACCCGTGGGCGGTCGTGGCGAGCCACGGTCGGGCGGACATCTCCGACACCCACGGGTCCGGGTAGCTGGCTTGAATTCGCTACGCCGTCCAATGCTGCGACTGCCTAGCGGCGAGCCACCTCACAAGTCCGTTGAGAACACATCTGTCGGACCACCTCCTCTCATGTGTGCGTTCACCGTACGACGAGCATGCTGACGGGACAAGCGGAATTCGCTTCGGCTGCAACCGTGTCGCGCCCGTCTACAGTGGCCGGGTGGCGCGAGGTCTGGCACGTCTGTTGACCGATGTCAGACCTCTCCAGGTGTCTCGCGACTACCGGCGGTTGTGGATCGGTAACACCGTCTCCCAGCTCGGTCAGCAGATGACGGCCGTCACGATCGCGATCCAGGTGTACGCGCTGACGGGCTCCACGTTCGCGGTAGGACTGGTCGGGCTCTTCGCGCTCGTCCCGCTGATCGCCTTCGGGCTTTATGGCGGCGCCTTCGCCGACGCGTTCGACCGGCGCAAGCTGGCGCTGGTGGCGTCGTTCGGGCTGTGGTCGCTGTCCCTCGTCCTGGTGGCCCAGGCCGTGCTCGATCTGCGGTGGGTGTGGCTGCTGTATGTCGTGGTGGCGCTGCAGTCCGGATGCTTCGCGGTCAACAACCCGACGCGCGCCTCGATCATCCCGCGGCTCATCCCGAAGGAGTACCTGCCCGCGGCGAACGCTCTCAACATGGCGTCCTTCAACCTCGGTTTCACGCTGGGACCACTGCTCGGGGCGCTGGCGATCGGTGCCGCCGGATACCGGTTCGCGTACAGCATCGACGCTGTCACCTTCACCGCCGCGCTGTATGCGCTGTTCCGGCTGCCACCGATCCCTCCGCAGCCGCTGGAGGGTGAGCTGCCGACCCGGCCGGGGCTGACGTCGGTGATCGAGGGCTTCCGCTTCCTGCGAAACGCCCGCAACATCCGGATGACCTTCATCCTCGACCTGTGTGCGATGGTGCTCGCCCAGCCGCGGGCCCTGTTCCCGGCCGTCGCGGGAGGATTCTTCGGGGGAGGGGTCCGGACGGTCGGGCTGCTGCAGGCGGCTCCCGCGATCGGGTCGTTGATCGCCTTCACGTTCTCCGGTTGGGTGAGCAAGATCCGCCGGCAGGGGGTTGCGATCGCCGTGTGCGTGATCGTGTACGGCGCCTCGGTGGCGGCCTTCGGCTTCGCCCGGGCGCTGTGGCTGGGTGTTGTGCTGCTGGCGATGAGCGGCGCCGCCGACATGGTGAGCGCGGCATACCGCTCGACGATCCTGCAGGTCGCCGCGCCGGACAACCTGCGCGGCCGTCTGCAGGGTGTCTTCACCGTCGTCGTCGCGGGTGGGCCGCGGATGGGGGACTTCCTGGCCGGGTCCACCGCCGCCCTGACCACTCCGACGATCGCGCTGGCCGTCGGTGGCCTGGCCTGCATCATCGGCGTCACGATCGCGATGGCGCGTGAACCTGCCTTCGCCCGTTACGACGCCTTCCACCCCGTCCCCTGACCCGCTCGTTGAGCCGTCACTTGTGGTTCCTTGAGCCGTCAGTTGTGGTTCCTTGAGCCGTCAGTTGTGGTTCAGCGTCCCGTACGCCGGCAAGAACCACAAGGCCCGGAGAAGGAACCACAACTGACGGTTCAACGGAGGAACCAGGCGGCGGTGTCGGGAGGAAGAACTCCGGCGCGGACTTGCTTCTCCTTCGCACTCGCGATGAGCAGGTCACCGAGGCCGGACCGGGGGCGGACCGACGCCAGGCGAACCGGGCGCTTGCTGCAGTTGAGCACACACACGAAGCCGGGCTGGCGCTCGAACGCGAGCACGCCAGGCGGGGCCGTGACGAAGCCGATCGCGTCACCCAGCGAACCCACGACCTCCCGGCGCCGGGCCAAGGCGGTCCGGAAGAAGTTCAGCGTCGAGTTCGGCTTGGAGTCCTGCGCCTGGACCGACAGAGAGCGCCAGCTGGCAGGTTGCGGCAGCCAGGTCGAGGCGCCATCCGGGCTGAACCCGAACGGTCGGGCGCTCCCCGACCAGGGCAACGGCACCCGGCAACCGTCGCGGCCCGGCCCGGCGCCGCGGAAGAACGCGGGGTCCTGGCGGTCCTTCACCGGCACCGCGATCTCGGGAAGACCGAGCTCCTGACCCTGGTAGAGGTACGCCGACCCGGGCAGCGCCAGCATGGTCAACGTCGCGGCTCTCGAACGCGCCAACCCCTGGGCGCCGCCGCCGTACCGGGTGACCTCGCGAACGACGTCGTGGTTCGACAGCACCCAGGTCGGGGCGGCGGCGACCGGGCCGACGGCGGCGTAGGTGCGCTCGATCACTCGGCGGAACGCCGCTGCCGACCAAGGCGCCTCCAACCAGTGGAAGTTGAAGGCCTGCTGGAACTCGTCGCGGCGCACGTAGCGCGCGAGCTTCTCCTCGTCGTCGGCCCACGCCTCGGCGACGGCCATCCGGTCGCCTTCGTAGTCGGCGAGCACCTTGTGCCAGCGTCGGTAGATCGTGTGCACCTCGGGCTGATCCCAGTACGGCGCGACGTGGAAGCTGCCGCGATGCACCCGGTCAGGCAGCGCCTTGTCCTTGATCAGCCCGTGCGCCACGTCGACACGGAACCCGTCGACGCCCCGGTCCAGCCAGTAGCGGAGCACCGACTCGAACTCATCGCGCACCTCCTTGCGTCGCCAGTTCAGGTCCGGCTGGGTCGGGTCGAACAGGTGCAGGTACCACTCACCATCGGCGACCCGGGTCCACGCGGGCCCGCCGAACACGGACCTCCAGTTGTTCGGCGGTGTCGACCCGTCCTTCCCGAGGCCGGGGCGGAACAGGTAGCGCTGCCGCTCCCGGCTTCCCGATCCGGCCGCGAGAGCAGCCTTGAACCACTCGTGCTCAGACGAGGTGTGGTTGGGCACCAGGTCGACGATGACCCGCAGCCCCTGCCGGTGCGCCTCGGCGGTCATCTCATCGAAGTCCGCCAGGGAGCCGAAGCGCGCGTCGACGTCGCGGTAGTCGGCCACGTCGTATCCGTGGTCGTTCTGGGGCGACGGGTAGAACGGCGTCACCCAGATCGCGTCGACCCCGAGGTCGCGCAGGTACGGGAGCCGGCTGGTGATCCCGGCGAGGTCACCGACGCCATCACCGTCGGAGTCGGCAAAGCTTCGGATGTAGATCTCGTAGCAGACGGCATCGCGCCACCACGGGACGTGCGAGGGCAACCGAGACAAGGGGAATCCTCTCGAGACGGACAAGCAGTCAGCTGAAGTCGGCCGGGTCGATCGCGATCCAGACATGCTCCGCGCGTCCGACGAGCCGGCCGTTCTCGTCGTACGCAGACGTGGCGGTAGACGTCTTGCGGCCGTCCTCACCGAGGAGCCGTGCGACGATGACGTAGGCCGCGTCGGGCGTCACCGACGCCTGGCTCATCGTCGTCATCCGACCCAACACCAGCGGCCGCGTCTCGAGGTCCGATGTCCACGCAGCGGGACAGTCCAGCGCGGACCACAGGTAGACCGCGGGCACCGCGCCGGTCGCGTCCGCAAAGCTCGGGTGCGGCCTCCAGACGCAGGCCGCCCGACCCGGCGCGTACAGCCCCGGCCGCAGCAAGAGGCCGTCACCCGGGTCGCGCGTCGTACCGCACACGAAGCAGTGCGGGAACGGGTGGGAGGTGAGACCGCGGTACGCCGACTCGGCCGAGCGCGCATCAGCAGGTGACACCGGCTCCACCGCGTCTGCCGCAAAGGTGCCCGGGTGGGCCTCTGCGACCAGGTCCTGACCCCTCATCAGCCGAGTCATGCCGTCGTCGGCGTCGGTCTCCACGGTCAGCGCCACGTCGAGCGGCGGTGGTCGGCGCAGCGACACGGTGATCGGTCTGTCCGCCGGAGCCTCGACGAACTCCGCCAGCCGGCCGGCCGTGTAACCGCCGTTGCCCGACGCGGGCGGGCCGGCGTACCGGCGGGCGATCGTCAGCGAAGGCGGTGGGCTGGTCATCGAGACCACACGCTAGCGGCACTGCTCAACGCGTCGAGCACTGCGGAGATCACCGGGTCAGCCTGTGCGCCTGAGCGGACCGCCGCGAAGATGCGACGGGCCGCGGGCGTCGCCACCACCGGACACACGATCACGCCGGGGAGGTTCACCGGCTGCGCGAGGCGGGGGACCAGTGAGACCCCGCAGCCCGCACCGACCAGGGCCACGACCGCGCCCCAGTCGGTCGCCCGGTGCACCACGTCCGGGGTGAAACCGGCTGCGGCGCAGCAGCCCAGCAGGATCTGCGCACACGGATCGTTCGGTGCTGATCCGACCCAGGGCTCGGCGGCGAGCGTCTCCAGCCGCACTCCTCGCCGACGAGCCAGCGGATGTCCCGCGGGGAGCACGGCATCGAGCGGATCCGACAGCAGGTCGACCCGGTGGTAGCGCGGGTCGTGACGGGACGGGCCGTCCTGGTAGTCCGAGGACACGACGACGTCCAGGTCACCGACGTCCAGGGCGGTGAACACCGCCGGGGGCTCGGACTCGGTGACCCGCAGGGCGATCCCGGGTCTCGCCTCGGCCAGTTGCACGAAGGCCGGGGCGACCAGCGGAGTGATACCCGACGACAACGCGCCGATCCGGACCTCGCCGATCGTCCCCTCGTCCCAGGCCGCCAGGTCTGCCCGGGCCCGTTCGAGCTGTTCGTGGACGACCACGGCATGGGACAGCAGGACTCGCGCCTGCCCGGTCAGTCGTACGCCGCGGCCGCGCTTCTCCAGCAGAGGAACCCCCACCTCCCTGGCCAGCCCAGCCAGCTGTTGCGAAACCGCTGACGGGGTCAGGTGCAACGCGCTGGCCGTGGCTGCGACGGTGCCGCGCTGCTCCAGCTCACGGAGGACGCGCAGGCGACGCAGGTCAATCGTGAAGTCTTTGCTAAGGGAAGACATGAAGAAATAGTAGATGGACTGAAGAGTTAGAGGCGAGGAGAATGACGATGTGAATCGACGTGCCGCCCTCCTCTTCGTCGCCCTGGGTGTGGCGTGGGGGATTCCGTACCTGCTGATCAAGGTCGCCGTGGACGAGCTGTCGCCGGCCGAGCTCGTTCTCGCACGCACCGCCCTGGCAGCCCTGATCCTGATGCCGATCGCGCTGGCGAAGGGCGCGGTGCGGCCGGTCCTGGCACGGTGGCGCTGGTTGATCCTTTTCACGATCGTGGAGATCGCGGTTCCCTGGGTCTTCCTGGGTAGCGCCGAGACGCGGTTGCCCAGCTCGACCACGGGGCTGCTGATCGCCGCTGTGCCGCTCGTGGGCGTGTCGCTCGCCTTCGCGACCGGACGCGCCGAGCACCTCTCGTGGATGGCCTGGATCGGCATGGCACTGGGGGTGGCCGGAGTCGCTGCCTTGGTCGGACTCGACGTCCGAGGTTCGGACCTGGGCGCGGTGGTCGAGCTCGGCGTCGTGGTCGTGGGCTACGCCATGGGACCGGCGATCCTGGCACGGCCGCTCAAGGGCCTGCCCGGGATCGGGATCATGGCGTCGGCCCTGACGATCACCAGCATCATCTACGTGCCGGTCGTGTTGATCGCGGACGGGATGCCGAGCCGGCTGCCCTCCGGTGAGGTCGTCGGCTCCGTGCTGACCCTGGCCGTGGTGTGCACGGCACTCGCCTTCATGCTGCTGTTCGCACTGGTCAACGAGGTCGGACCGGTCCGGGCCACCACGATCACCTACCTCAACCCCGCTGTCGCGATCGTCGCGGGCGTCGCGGTGCTGGGCGAGCCGTTGACCGTGTGGACACTCGTCGGTTTCTCTCTGGTCGTGACCGGGTCGTACGTCGTCAACCGCCGGCCCGCCGCCCCGCGCCGGCCTCCGCAGGTCCAGCCGCCCTCTTCGATCGGGCCTCGGGCGTCGGTGATCTCGACGGGCTCGCTCAGCGGCTGATCGACCCGACGAAGCCGACCGGCCGGTGCGGCCCGCTCAGCGGTTCCGGATGCGTTCATAGCGCGCCAACGCCTCTTTGCGCTCGTCGCCGTGGTCGACGATCGGATCGTGGGGCTCGTGGATCTGCGGTGCTGGTACGTCGGCCAGCTCCGGCACGTACCGCCGGATGTAGTCGCCGTCGGGGTCGAACTTCTTGCCTTGCAGCACCGGGTTGAAGACCCGGAAGTAGGGAGCGGCGTCGGTGCCGCAGCCGGCGACCCACTGCCAACCGTGGTTGTTGGACGCCAGGTCTCCGTCGACCAGCCATTGCATGAAGTGCCTGGCGCCGTGCTGCCACTCGATGTGCAGGTCCTTGACCAAGAAGCTCGCCACGATCATCCGCACCCGGTTGTGCATCCATCCCTCGGCCCTGAGCTGCCGCATCCCCGCGTCCACGATCGGGAAGCCGGTGCGCCCGTCCTTCCAGGCCTGCAGCGCCTCACCCGGTTCGTCGTAGGTCATTCTCGCGAACTCCGGGCGGTAGTACTCCCGCGCTGTCTCGGGGCGTCGGGCCAGCACGTCGGCGTAGAACTCACGCCACGCGAGCTCGGTGCGGTACGTCGAGACTGCTTCGCTCGGGCCGGCTTCCTCGAGGTCGGCGAGCATCGTGCGCGGGTGGATCTCTCCCCACTTCAGGTGAACCGACATGTGCGACGTGGCATCGAGGTCGGGGCGGTCGCGGTGCTCGGCGTACTCCGACAGCCGCTCCTCGACGTAGCCCCGCCACTTTCGAAGGGCGGCGTCCTCACCGGCGATGGGCAAGGCCATCCCCTCCGGAAGCGACACCGTCATCAGGTCATCGCTGGAGACCGTCGTGTCCCAGGCGACGTCTGCCGGAGCAGGTGGCGGTGCGCGCCACCCGTGGTCACGCCAAGCCTTGGCGAACGGCGTGAACACCTGATAGCCGTCGTCGGTCTTGCTGCGCACCCGACCAGGCGCCACCGCGTACGCCGATCCGGTCCTGACCAGGGCGACGTCGAGATTCGCCAGCGCCGCCTCGACCGCGACGTCCCGGCGTCGGCCATAGGGCCCGAAGTCCTCGGCCACGTGCACGCTGGTCGCCTCCGCCTGGCGTACGACACTGGGCACGACGTCGACCGGGTCACCACGGCGGACGACCAAGCCGCCGATCCGGCCGGACAGCGACGCCAGGCTGGCCAGAAGATAGGCGCGGCGCGTCTCGCCGGCCGGACCCCAGAGCCCCGGGTCGAGGACGAACAACGGCACCACCCGGCCGTCCTTGCCCGCTCGGTCGACTGCCTCGAGCAGCGCCGGGTTGTCGGCGAGCCGCAGGTCCCGACGAAACCACATCACGGTGGTGCCTGTGCCTGTCTGATGTTTCGCAACCATGCCTCATCCTTACCCGCCACGAGCGCGGGCGCGCGCCGCAGATCTTGTGCGCCGAGCCGGGCAGGCCGCCACGCAGCGTTGGACCACCGTGCGCCGGGTCCCTGGACCGAGGGCTCGGTTGGCCCGCGCCAAGCCATGGGCGACAATGACGAGGCAACGGGTGCCCGGTCGGCCGCGGACCGGCACGCCCTCTTGGCCGACCAAAGGTGGACGAACGCCGCGTGACCGACCTGATCGACACCACCGAGATGTACCTCCGCACGGTGTATGAGCTCGAGGAGGAAGGCATCGTCCCGTTGCGCGCGCGGATCGCCGAACGCCTGCACCAGTCCGGACCGACGGTGAGCCAGACGGTCGCGCGGATGGAGCGTGATGGCCTCCTGACGGTCGAGGGCGACCGTCACCTCGAGCTCACCGAGCAGGGCCGCAGGTTGGCGACTCGCGTGATGCGCAAGCACCGGCTTGCCGAGCGCATGCTCACCGACGTGATCGGTCTGGAGTGGGAGGACGTTCATGCCGAGGCCTGCCGGTGGGAGCACGTGATGTCGGAGACCGTCGAGCGTCGGCTGCTGGAGATCCTCGACCACCCCACTGTCTCGCCCTACGGCAACCCGATTCCGGGTCTGGCGGAGCTGGGTGAAGGCGACGGAGCAGTCGAGGAGGCGTTCCTGTACGGCGTCGAGGCCCTCGACGCTGTGGCTGACGACGACGAGATGCGCGTGGTCATCGGCCGGATCGCCGAGCCCGTGCAGTCGGACGAGCAGCTGATGTCGGTGCTGCGCCGGGTGGGTGCCCAGCCGGGCAAGGTGGTCACGGTTGCCCGCGCGGCGGGAGGGGTCCTGGTCGCCAGCGGTGGCGAGTCGGCCGAGATCGACGCCGACGCCGCGAGCCATCTCTTCGTACGCCGCGTCTGACCGGCGGCAGCGTCACCCGTGAGCGTTCGATGAGGTGTTGGCCGACGTGGGGCGTGCCGAAATGAGGTTGCCGTGAGACGCCTCTTCCAGGGCCTGCCGCGCGACGTCGCCGTGCTGGCAGCAGTCGCGGTGGCGGTGGCGATCGGGTTCGGGGTCGTCGCCACAGCCCTTCCGGAGTTCGCACGATCCTTCGGGGTCGGCAAGTTCTGGGCCGGCGCGGTGATCTCTGCCTTCGCCCTGATGCGCTTCGTCTCCGCCCTCGGCGGAGGTCGGCTCGTCGACTCCTTCGGCGAGCGCATCATCTTGGCGACAGGCATCGGCATCGTCGCTGTCTCGACCGGCCTCGCCGGCCTCTCCCAGAACTATCCGCAGCTGCTCGTGCTGCGCGGTCTGGGCGGGATCGGTTCAGCGATGTTCACCGTGTCGGCGACGGCCCTGCTCTTCCGCGTGGTGGACGGTGCCAACCGCGGCCGAGCCAGCGGTCTGTTCCAGGCCGGATTCCTGTTCGGTGGCCTGCTCGGGCCGTTGGCGGGCGGCTTCCTCACCGAGGTGTCGCTCCGGCTCCCCTTCTACGTCTATGCCGTCTCGTTGGTGGCCGCCGGGAGCATCGGGTTCTTGTTCCTCCAAGGAGCCGGGGGTCGCGACGAGGCTTCCGCTTCACCCGGTGCTCTCGACTCCATACGCAGCGGTGGGGGAGGGTCGGAGCCGACCTCGAGCCCGAACCCGGCGCGGGTGATCACGCAGGCAGACTCGGAGAAGCCGCCCGCTGACTCCCCCGACGGGCCTCCGGAGTCGACGTCGCTCAGCGAAGCCTGGGCCCATCCGGCGTATCGCAGCGCGGTGGCCGTCAACTTCGCGAACGGGTGGGCGTTCTTCGGCGTCCGCGTGAGTCTGGTGCCGCTGTTCGTGACCGAGGAGATGGGACTACGCCTGCTGTGGGTCGGCATCGGCTTCTTGTGTGCGTCGGTCGCGCAGGCAGCCTTCTTGTTGACAGCGGGTCGTTTCGTGGACCGTTCCGGCCGACGCCCCGCGATGATCGCGGGCTCGGCCCTGGCGGCGGCTGCGTTCACGGCTGTGGCACTCAACGAGTCGCGACCGGTGTTTCTGGTGGCCATGGTCGCCACCGGCGTCGGCGCGGCATTCGTCGGCACCGCCCCGGGCGCTGTCGTGGGCGACGTGATGCACGGACGGGGCGGTCGCGTCGTGGCGGTCTTCCAGATGTCGTCCGACGCCGGCGCGATCCTCGGCCCGCTGGCTGCCGGTTTTCTGGCCGATCAGGTGTCCTTCAGCGCGGCCTTCGCGTTGGCCGCGGCAGTGCTGTTGGTGGCACTGGTGATGTCGCTGCGGATGCCGGAGACCTTGCCGTCCGCGTCGCGGACAGCGGCCGCGTGATCGTGGCGGTCGCTTGACCTTGCTGTGATGCACCCGTGATCCGTGCGTGAGGCTGCCCACTCAGGATCAGGACAGTCGCGGCTATGGTGGACCCGCCGGACGACGGGGGATCGAACAACCGCCGAGACGGCTCGTGGAGCCAGGAGGTGAGCAGTGCCCGGACGGCGGAGCCTGAGCCCGCGACGTCGGAGCACCGCCTTGGCGGCGCTGGTCTGCGGCCTCACGGGCGCCCTGACGGCCGGCTGCAGCGGCGGCGGGTCGCCCGACGAGCCGCCGTCGCCGACCACGACGACCGTCCCGTCACCGGTCTCCAGCACCGGCGAATGTGGCGACTTCACGATCGCGTACGACCCGAACAACGGCTACGAGGCCAGCGCCTTCGTCGTCGGAACCCTGGCCGAGAACGAGCTCGGCTGCGACGTCAGCTACGTCAAGACCACGTCGACCAAGGCCTGGAAGATCGTCGCCCGCGGCGCTGCCGACGTCTATCTCGACGCCTACGGCAAGCCCAAGCACGCGGGCAAGCTGACCGGCCCCGACGGCCCCGTGGTGAATCTCGGCCCGACCGGGTTCCGGGGCGGCGTGGACCTGCTGGCGCCGACCTTCATGGGGGACCTCGGGCTGAAGACCTATCAGGACCTGCCGGACACACAGGAGATCGGGTGGGCGGGCGTCACGCCGGCCATCACGACGGTTCCCTCGCTGCTGCCCCTGGCGAAGTCGTTCGTCCAGTTTCAGCGGCTCGACTACGTCGTCCGCGACTACAGCCAGGTGGGGGTCGGCGTGGGGATGAGCGACTTGCTCCAGCAAGCGCGTGAGGACGACGAGCGGCAAAAGCCCAACCTGTATCTCGTCGCAGGTCCCCGCGAGTTCATCGGAGACGGTCCAGGTCGAACCACCGTCGAGATCCCGAAGTCGGCCGCCGCCGACTGCGTGCCTGACCGGTTGTCGGTCCTGTGCTCGTTGCGGAACTTCCGCTACCAGAAGATCGTCAACAGCGACTTCGCGACGTCAGGCAGCCCGGCGTACAGCCTCGTCTACCACTACGAGGTCGACCGTGAAGAAGTGGACAACCTGCTCGAGATCGTCGAGCTGAGCGGCTATGACGTCTCCAGTGCCGACGTCGCCTCGTGGATCAACACGCACCCGAACGTGTGGAGGCGCTGGCTCGACTGATCGAGCCAGCGCCCCTACCCCTGACGACCGCGACATCGTTGGTCGTCAGGTCTGCTACTTGAAGATGCTCACGCCTCCGGGACCGACGAGCAGCCCCACGATGATCAGGACGACGCCCCACAGAATCTGGGACCTGATGATGGCCACGATGCCGGCAACGACGAGCACGACAGCGATGAGCCACAGAATGAACGTCATGATTCCTCCTTCTGGCGTCCTGTGCCCATGACCAGTGCGCACCAAACCTGCGCGCCACCGATGGCCGAGGATGCCAGTCCCAGACCGAGGAGGAGGATGCCCGTATGCACCGGCACGTCGGCGTTGTCCTGTCAGCGGCGGTCGCAGTCGTTGGTCTCGGCCACCCCTCGACCGCAGCCGCGCGTCCGTCGGCTGCGTTTGGTGAGGAAGCAGTCCACACCCGGGCAGCGGTCGCCACATCCGTACAAAGCGCGCGGATCGGCCTTCGGCTCGGAGTCGGGGTCGTCGCGAGACCACCGACGCTGCGCACCGGCGCCGCGAGCCCGCGGCGGTTCTGGGTCCACGACACCAGCCGCTACACCTCGCCCTGGTACGCCGGTGCGCGACGCACGATGGTGGCCTTCGGCTGTACCCGCGCTCCGTACTACGACGCAGATCCGCGCTGTTCGAAGCGACACGGCTTCCATCACGGGCTGGACCTGGCGATGCCGTGCGGCACCCCGCTCTACGCGGCGTACCGCACTCGCGTCGTCGATCCCACGTCCTCGGGGTCGCTCGGATCTGCGTACGGTGCCTGGGCCTTCCGGCTGCGCAGTCCGCGTCTTCACAAGGACTTCGTCATCGGTCACGTCCGCCACGTCTACGTCTCCGCCGGTGACCTCGTCTCGCGGGGGCAGCTGATCGCCCGCGCATCCAACGCCGGAGCGCCGGACGGTTGTCACCTCCACATCGAGGTGAGGCCGCACGGCGGCGGCTACCAGAGCGCCGTGCGGCCCTATCCCTATCTGCGTCTCACGCGAGCGGACTGACGCTCAGCGAGGAGCGACGTGGGTGACCGAACTGAGCTTGAGCAGCTCGTTGCCACCGCGGACGGTCTTCTCGGTGACCGTGCCGATGTCCCTCACGTAGTACTTGTGGTCCACGACGCCGGGCTCCAGTGGAGTCGTCTCCTTGGTCAGCATCGCGTTCCTGGTCGAGACGGCGGGGCCACTCGTCCGGGCGTGCAGGGACAGGATGCGGAACCGGTCCTTGGCGTGCCCTGGATAGTTCTCCTGCAGGTAGGAGTCCCCGACGCGCGGGTGGGCGGGCATGAAGATTCCGGCTTCTGCGCCGTCGCGGCCCGATCGGAACGAGCCCTCTCGGCTCGTCACCTGGCCGTGTCGGTTCAGCAGGGCGGTGTTCTCCCCGAAGTACCAGACCGTGCCGCGCTTCGTCTGGGCGTACCAGTCGATCGTGCGCTCGCGGAGGATGCCGCGTTCGAACACCCGGTCTCGGATGACGCGGCACCGGACACCGTCGATCACCCTGGTCCGGTAGGTCACGAAGAACACATCGGTGAGCGGGACGCCGTCCTCAGAGCCCCGGTACACCAGCCGGTTGCCTGGCTTCAACGGGAACCAGGGGTTCGTCACGCGACCCTTCGTGAAGTGGGACGCCGGTGGATGGTGCGGGGTGCCTTGGGCCGTCACGGCGCCGCCCGGGGCGTCGAGAGCGACCGCTGGACCGACGGTCAACGTGCTGGCGCCGCCGATCGCGAGCAGGGAGATCGCGGTCGCTGCCGCGAGGTTGCTGGCTCGTCTCATCAGGTGTCCTCCGTCTGGTTGTGGTGTGCTGACTCTCACGGTGCCGACCGACTGCTGTGGAGAGGCTGAGGACACCGGGGGCAACTGTCGAGTGGCTGGACCTGCTCACGCCACCTAGGGTCGGAGCCGAGCCGCAAGGAGGGCCTGTGCCTGCATCCAACGAGAAGCGACAGAAGTTGATCGTCGACACGTTGATCGAGGCCTTCGAGCCGTTGATGAAGGCCGATGCCGAGGGCTTCCGGACGAAGTTCCGCAAGATGGCAGCCGACCCATTCGCCTTCTACCGGGGGAGTGCCTGCCTCTTCTACGCCGACATGGCCGCCCGGAACGAGCACCGCGCCGACGAGCGCACCAGCCGTGTCTGGATCCACGGTGACCTGCATGCGGAGAACTTCGGCACGTACATGAACTCAGAAGGCGTGCTGGTCTTCGACGTCAACGACTTCGACGAGGCGTACCTGGGCCATTTCTCGTGGGACTTACGCCGCTTCGTCGCCAGCCTCGCTCTGATGGGCTGGCAGAAGGCGCTGCCCGAGGATGACGTCCGACGGTTGTCGGGTGACTACCTCCAGGCGTACGTGGACCAGGTCCGGCACTACGTCGAGGTCGAGCACGATGAGAGCTACGCGCTCCGGCTGGACAACACCGACGGGGCCATCAACGACGTGCTGCTGGCCGCCCGGATGTCGACCCGGCTGGACCTCCTCGCCTCGATGACGGAGGTCGTCGACCACGAGCGCCGCTTCAGCCGGACGTCGGGCGTCCGTGAGCTGAGCAAGACCGAACGCAAGAAGGTCGAAGGAGCGTTCAAGCGCTATGTGAAGACGATCCCCGACGCGAAGCGCAAGCGGCAGGACGTCTTCTACGACATCAAGGACGTGGTCGGCAAGAAGGCCTTCGGGATCGGGAGCGCCGGACTGCCGGCGTACAACATCTTGATCGAGGGCTACAACCAAGCACTCGAGAACGACGTGGTGCTCACGATGAAGCAGGGCAACGTCCCAGCTGCGAGCCGCGTGGTGCACGACCAGCGGGCAGCAGACTTCTTCGAGCACGAGGGTCACCGGACCGTTGTCAGTCAGCGCGAGCTCCAGGTCCACACCGACCCGTTCCTCGGCTGGACCACGGTCGACAAGGTCGGCTTCGTGGTCGCGGAACAGTCCCCTTACGAGGCCGACCTCGACTGGTCCGAGCTCACCGAGCCCGAGGAGATCTCGCCTGTCGTGACCTTGCTCGGCACGGCGACCGCGAAGATCCACTGCGTGTCCGACGAGGACAGCGCCGAGGAGCTGGTCGACTTCCAGACCGAGGACGCCATCTCAGAAGCGATCGGCGAGGACGCCACCGATTTCATCGAGGATCTCATCGACTTCGGTGTCACCTATGCCACCAAGGCCCGCAAGGACCATGCGTTGTTCGTCGACGCCTTCCGAGGTGGCAAGTTCGACCTCGTCTCAGCCGTGGGCTGACCAGCGAGGACGTGCTCGGTCAACGGCGCACGCGAAAGAGCGGGTGGGCGTCCCTCACACCCACCCGCCCCGCTGACGCCTCGGCTAGCGGCCGAATGCGCGCCAGATCGCTCCGCTCCAGGCCGGGTTGCCCCCGAAGCCGGTAGCGGGCGACACACTGAAGACGGCGACGTTGACGTGGCCGTTGCGGACCGCGATCCCTGCCGGGAAGGGCACGCGCCGGTAGCTGCGGTCACCGTCGGGCGAGACCTTGACGACTCGTCCTGGGAAGCAGGACGGGATCTGGTCGAACGTGCACGGCCCACCGAACAGCTCGCTCACGTAGAGGCTGCCGTCCCGGCCCCTGGCCACTCCCGTCACCGTGGTGAAGCCACCCCACGAGCGGATCACGTTGCCCCGGCGGTCGTACTTCCACACCTTGGCCTTGCCGGGCTGTTCTGAGTGCAGCTCTCCGACGTAGATCGCACCGTCGGCTCCTTGTGTCACCACGGTGGGCACCGCGTCGACCTTCTTGCCGTACTCGGGAAGCACCGCCCAGGTGGACACCTTGCCGTTGTGCACCCGGGCAATGTAGTCGCCGGCCGCGTCAGCGACGAGGATCTGGTTCTTCAGCGCGAGCAGCGAGTAGGGGTTTGAGTCGACGCCCTCGCCGTCCGGGTCGACCCGCCGCTCGTACGCGGCGATGTTCGCGATGGCGTGCAGCTTGCCGTGTGGTCCCTTGGCCAGCACCTTGCCGGCCTGGCGCCCGGGCAGGCCGTTGGGGATGAGCTCGGGCGGAGCGTAGGTGACGATGCTGAAGAAGGGACCGTTGGGACGCTTGTCGGCGCCGTCGACCCCGACCGCGAAGCTTCCGTCCTTGCTGGCACCGGACAGCATTCCGGTCATCACGTTGTGGCTGACGCCACGACGGATGACGCTGACCTTGCTCGTCTTGCCGACGCAGGTGCCGTGCGAGCAGTTGTTCGGGTCGTTCGAGCCGTGACCGGCTTGCGCCACGATAAGGCGGCCGTTCGGGGTGAAGTTGAGCTGGCGTGGGTTGTCGAGTCCCGAGACGATCACCGTGTGCTTGTCGAACCTCGGCGAGCTCACGGTCGCGCTCACGCCCGGGGACAAGATCGTGGTGGCGGTCATGGCCACGATGGCAGTGAGGCCGAGCAGGGCGACGTGGCCTCTGCGACGTTTGGGCATAACGAACTCCTGATCCTGGAAGGTTGCCTTCGCGACGGTATGCCCGCTGTCTGGCCGACGACATGGTCAGATCGGGCCAATCATCATGGCCCGGACGGGCCAGCCGCGGCCATCTCCTAGAGTGAAGGCATGTGTAGGAACATCAAGGTGCTCCACAACTTCGAGCCCCCGGCAACCCGCCCCGAGATCAACGCCGCGGCCACCCAGTACGTTCGCAAGGTGGCCGGCATGACCAAACCGTCTTCGGCCAACCAGGAGGCGTTCGACCAGGCGGTCGCTGCCGTGACGACAGCGACCGAGACCCTGCTGGAGCAGTTGGTGACCCAGGCGCCCAAGCGCGACCGCGAGGTCGAGCTCGCGAAGGCCAGGGCGCGTAACGAGAAGCGGTTCGGTACGCCGGTCGCCGGCTGAGCGCCGGCTTCTGGCGCGTCAGGTCTTCTTCCTGGTTGTCGCGCTCCTCTTCGCCGTTGTCTTCCTCGTGGTGGTCCTCTTGGCCGTGGCCCCGGACGAGCTGGAACTGCCGTTGGCATCGTCAGACCCCGACGTCACGGCCTCGGTGGCCTTCAGGGCAGCAGTCTTGGCCGCATCGCCGATCCGCTCGCCCACTTCCGGAGCCTTTTCACGGGCATAGCCCTGCGCCTGCTGGGAGGCCTGCTGGACCTTCGGGTTGGTCCAGACGCGCTGCGCGACGGTGACGATCTGGTCGTAGCGTTCGCGTCCGGCGCGGGCTCCCAGCACGTAGCCGGTCGCTCCTGCCACCAGCAGTCCGAGCTTGCTCATCTGTCTCTCCTTCGTGCGGGGCGTGGCCTCAGTCAGGGTGCTGTTCACGTCAGTCTTGCGGTCAAGTGCCCGTGTGGGAAGTTTCGTAACGCGCCGGAGTGTGCTGGCAGCGCTCGTCGAACGCGGCATACGGCGGTGGCTTCGCCGTGGCGCGGGACAAGGGAGCCACCATCAGGAGCCAGGGCGCTGGCGCCCACGAGTTCTCCCTGGTCGTGAACAAGGGCGCCAGGTCTCGCGGGTGATCAGGATCGAGACGCGCAACCACAAGCCGGTGCTGATCGAAGGGCTGGGGGTGTACGCACCATAGTCCGCACGGGCGGCTCAGAGCGTGCCGAGGGCCAGTCCGACGAGCGACGCACCGATCATCGCGATCACGACGAGCAGGATCCAGGCGAGCGTGTCGGGAGCGGGCCAGTGCACCAGGTGGCGCGGCGAAGGCCGACTACCGGTGCCCCCCGGGCTCGTTGCCTTGATGCTCATGCTCAGTTCCTGTCCCCTCCCCGAACATCCTGCTCAGGGCTCCTCACGATTGTCCGACCACCATCGCGCCGATCGGGGGGCGTGACACGCGGTCCGGACAAAGATCATCCGAACTGCCGAGGTCGGGGGTCCGCTGTTCGAGGTGGCCGACACGTCTTCAGAAGCCGCGGGTGATGGACAGCGTTCGACCCCACCCCGCCGCCGGGATACCGTGCGACGGCGGACTGGACAGGAGCGACCACGGGGCAGAGGGGGTGCGATGACCGGCGTGCGGGCCGAACTGTCACAACGGCTGGGCAAGTACGTGCTGCCCTCGGCGTTGGCGGTGGTGATGGTGCTGGTCGTGCTCACGGCGCTTGGTTGGCTGCCGGGATCCGGCGCCGGACGCCCCGATGACGGCCGCTACGACCCGCTGACGGCACCCGACACGCTGGGCGGCTTCCCGCGATGGCACGGCATGGTCGAGGGCGAGCTGGCCGATGCGAGACAGTTCGGCCACCAGTACCACGCGCGCGCCATCGAGGCGTCCTATCTTCCGCCGGGCAAGGACCCGATCCTGGTGACGGCGGTGCGGGCGTACGACTACGGCGAGCCCGGCGGCACGCCGTACGGACGCCACGATCGGGTGCTGTGCACCTCCGAGGGGGTGTTCGTCGAGTGCGTCCGAACAGCACGGCAGCTGACGGTGGACATCCTGGCCCCCCACGGCATGGCCGAAGCCGACGTGGCATCACTGGTCGACGAGTTCTGGCGCGCCCAGACAGCCGCCACCGTCTCCTGACTCGTCGCTGCGGAATTCCGGTATCAGAGTGCAACCAAATGGCTCCTCGAAGCGTCTGCAGTGACATAGGTTGCTGCTGGGTCCGAGCGGCAGGCCGTCCAGGTCTGGCGTCGGACCACCCCGCGCGTCGGCGCGGACACTTTCGAGGGGGATTCATGACACACCGCTCAGCCGTTCTCGGTTCACGAGGACGGCTCCTTTCTGGGCTCGCCACCGTCGCGCTGCTCGGCGCAGGCATGGTCCAGGCATCTCCGGCTGCGCTGTCGGAGCAGGACACCTCGTGCCCTGAGGCGTTCCCGGTCGCTGATCTCGTGGACGACCAGCCCGTCACCGGCCTCACCGTGACCCGCCACACCACACCCACCGAGTTCACCGGGACCGTCCTGGGTGTGATCCACGACGGCATTGCGCCCGGCATCGACATGGTGATGGCTGACCTGACGTCGGCCCAGATCGACAAGACCGGCATCTGGCAGGGCATGTCCGGCTCTCCGGTGTACGCCGAGGACGGCCGACTGATCGGAGCGGTCGCCTACGGGCTCGCCTTCGGCCCATCTCCGGTCGCGGGGATCACCCCGGCGGCGGACATGCAGGCCCTGCTCGATGCGGCACCCAGCAGCACCACGGCCCGGTCGAGCCTCGCCGACGCCAAGGGTGCCGGACGCGTGGAGGTTTCCAGCCGAAGGGCGGCGTCGTTGGCGCGGCAGACCGGCATCGCCGCGGCCAAGATCGACTCCGGGTTCAAGCGGCTGCCGATGCCGATGTTGGTCTCGGGCAACCGGGCTCGCATCAACCACGCCGCCAAGGTTCTGGGCATGAAGGGCGTCCGCGCCTTCGGCGGTACGACCTCGGCAGCCAGTGCCGATCCGTCTGAAATCGTCGCCGGGGGCAACCTCGCCGCCACCGTCTCCTACGGTGACCTGACCAGCGGAGGAATCGGCACCGCGACAGAGGTGTGCGGCTCAGACGTGCTGGCGTTCGGGCACCCGATGATGTGGAGCGGGCCGAGCCAGCTCACCATGCACGGCGCCGACGCGGTCTACATCCAGAGCGACCCGACCTTCCCCGGCTTCAAGGTCGCCAACCTGACGGCCCCGGCCGGCTCGATCCTCGGTGACCATCTCCAGGGTCTGTACGGCGTGACCGGCGCGCTGCCGGACACGACCACCGTGACCGCTCACGTGGCCACCGTGGCCGGGAAGTCGCGGGACGGCGAGACGAAGATCAGCGTGACGGACGCGATCCCCTTCATCTCGGCGTTCCACCTGCTCGTTGACGAGGACCGGGTCTTCAACCAGCTCGGAGAGGGCTCCGCTCGGGTGCGTTGGACCGTCGAAGGTGTCCGGGCCGACGGGTCGCACTTCGAGTACTCGCGCGTCAACAGCTACGCATCGCGGTACGACATCACGTTCGAGACGATCTTCGAGTCCTACCAGCAGCTCAACGAGATCCTGCGCAACAAGTTCGAGGACGTGACGATCACCGACGTCAGCTACCGCTCGCTGATCGACCCGGACTACCGGGCTTACCGGATGTCCAGGGTCGAGAGGCTGCTCGACGGACAGTGGGTCAAGCTGTCACGTCGCGGTCAGCTGACCGTGAAGCGGGGGTCGACCCTGCACCTGCGGGCCGTGCTCGCCCCGTCGGGCGGGGGATCTGCGGTCAATGTCCCGGTCGACCTGCACATTCCGAACGTCGGGCGCCGCACGTACGGGACGCTCGAGGTAGCAGGCGGTGGCTCGCGCTACTCCAGTGGCAGCGCGGGAGCGAAGTCGTTCGACGACCTGCTGGCGAACCTGGCCAACGCCACGCCGAACAACGCCGTCGTCGGAACCGTCTCGATCCGGCGGCCGGGGCCTGACTACCGGGCGAGCACGTCGCACCTGACCGACCAGGTCGTGGACGGTCGGTTCAGCACCAGCATCCGCGTCCGCTGAACCTCCGACAGGAGAAGAAGCACCGAGAGGGGCCGTCCGCCTGGTGCGGGCGGCCCCGACTCGTACCGGGTGGTGTTCCTCTTCGACGGGACCGTGTCGGGCTCACCGAGCCGGACCCTCCAGCCGACGAGCGGCCCCCGCCGAGGCCGGGATGCGTGCTGCCACCTCAGGCGAACCGTCAGCTCCGTCAGGTCCGTCCGCTGGCGGCCGCGCTGCGCGTAAGCCAGGGACGGTTGGCGTTGGTTCATCGCCGCGCTGCGCGTACATGCGCGGCCATTCGTCTCGTGCCGCGGGTTGAGGTCGGGCGTAGAGGATTAACCCCGTAGGTGTCACGACGGGTCCGACAGGTCCCGTTGGAGCGGCGTCGGAAAGCTCGGCCGCACCTGCACGCCCGCGAGCCAGCCTGACAGGGCAGTCGATCTGGCCTCCACTGCCTCGCGCACGTCGGCGCCGACGTCGTCGAGGAGTCGTGTGACCACCTCGCCGTCGGGACGCTGGCCCCAACCGCCCACGACCCGGCCATCGGCCCAGATCGTCGGCCCGGCGTTGCCGTACGCGTCGAAAAGTCTCGGTCCGTGTGTCCCGAGGTACCAGTCTCGTCGTTTCCAGCCCATGGTCGTCGGATCGAGCGAGGGCAGCAGGGCCACCCAGGGGTCAGGGGCAGGTGTCGGCTCGAGGTCATCCGGGAGCGCCAGGCCCGTGAGGTCGGCCGACAGCGCGACCGCGACTGCGCCGACGTCGGTGAGAGCTGCCCGGGTGAGCGCCACCGTCCACCCGGTCCACCATTTCAGGTCCTCGAATGTCGCCGGACCGAAAGCTCTCAGCCAGCGCCGGGTCAGCTCGGCGCGGCCCTCCGCGGCGGTCAGGCTCGGGACCGCGACGTCCGGCACCCAGTCGACCGTGCGCGCCCAGCGAGGCTGGCGCTGGTGCCACTGGCCGCCTGCCCGAGCCCGGGTCACCTGTCCGGAGGCGGACAGGATCGTGCTGATCCTGGTGACCACGCCGATCTCCTGCGCCTTCGGCCCGGTCCCGATCGTGATCTTGGTGCGCAGCAGAGGAACCTGCTGGGAGAGGTCGCGCCCGAAGCTGGGTCCGTGTTCGGCCAGGGTCTGCAGCGCGGCCTTCTCGGCCTTGCGAACCCAGGCGGCGCCGTCGTCGGTGATGCCGCTGCGCTCCAGATCGCGAGCCAACCGGCGGCGCTCAGTGGCGGCGATGGTGTCGCTGGCAGCAACCTGCACCACAGGGAGGAGCTCGGTCGGGAGCGCCCAGACCGTACGCCGCATGGCCAGGTGCTTGACCAGCGTGCGGGCGTCGTACAACGCGTCGTCGACGTCAGCATGCTCGAGCCCCGGCACTCGTGCCCAGGCCGAGAGGTAGACCGAGGCCGGGTCGGTGGAGTGCAGCCCGACCAGCGCTCGCGCCGCCTCGGCTACGTCCGCTGCAGGTGCGGTCAGGTGGTGGCGCACGGCGAGCCGACGTCGACGCTCGGCCTCGTCGATGAGCGGCAGCGAGGCAGCCATAGATCACCTTCCTGGGGGCCGACAGCAGGCTAGCCGCCGGACGGGTGCGAGAGTCCGCGGTGGGCCGAACGAATGGCCCATCACATGACGCGGAGCCCGAGAGCGAAGGCCACCGTCGCCGCGGCGCACAAGCCGGTCCGGGCGTGGTTCCACAGCGTCCAGTCGTGAAGGTAGGTGCGCCACGCCTCCCCTGAGGCTCTCGTCCCCGGATCCAGCAGGTCCAGCGCGTTGTTGCGTGGTACGTGGTAGGTGCCGGTGAGCAGGATCTGGGCCAGGTACAGCAGGGTCCCCGCCAGGACGTACGGCGCGACCTGGTCCCCGAGGTGGAGGACCATCCAGATCGCCAAGGCCAGGCAGCTCGCCGCAGTTCCCATCAACGCGGCCATGAACCACGGCGTCAGAGCTTGGCGGTTGATCGACTGCATGGCGCTGATCCCGTCCCGGTCGGGAAGCCGGGCGAGTCCGGCCATGACGAAGGTCGAGAAGGCGAAGAACACCCCTGCCGCGATGCCGGTCCCGAGCGCCGTCACCAGGGTCCACGCGGTCAGCAGGCCGGACGATCCGTCGATGGTCATGTGCCTAGTTCACCAGTTGTCGGACCCGGTGGAGGGATCGTGGCAGGGTGATGGACATGGACGGCCAGGTCGCACAGGGCAGGGTCACGCAGCTGCGGCTGGTGGTCGAGGCGCCGGACTTCGACGAGGCGGTGGCGTTCTATCGAGACGTGCTCGGGCTGACCGTCGAGCTCGACCTGGAGAGCGACGGAGGAGCGCACGTGGTGATCCTGGACGCCGGCCGTGCCACCTTGGAGCTGTCGAACCCGGCGCAGGTCGCGATGATCGACGAAGTCGAGGTGGGCCGACGGGTCGCCCCCAGGCTTCGAGTGGCCTTCGAAGTGGCGGACGCGGCGGCTGTCACTGAAGACCTGGTCCAGGCCGGCGCGGAACTGATCGCACCGCCGACCCGGACGCCGTGGGACTCGCTCAACGCCCGGCTGTCGGCACCGGCAGACCTTCAGATCACCGTCTTCGAAGAGCGGGGCGACGTCTGATGCACCAGCGCAGGCGGTGCCCCAGACAGGAATCGAACCTGTGGCCTACCGCTTAGGAGGCGGTCGCTCTATCCGACTGAGCTACTGGGGCGCGGGCACAAGGGTACCCAGCGCCCGTGCCGCGCTCCCGTGGGCAGCCAGCGGCCGGGGTGGGTGCCCGAAGGCGTCCACCTCGACCGCTGTCCCGTCGCGACGGACAAAGGTCAGCTGACCCAGATGTCCTTCCAGGTGGGCATCCCGTAGGTGTTGTCGTTGCTCATGCCCTGGATCCTCGAACCGTGCATCATGTCCACGCCTGAGTATCCGGTGGAGAAGAGCGGGAAGTAGGTCTCGGCGACGTACTTGTCGAGGTCATCCCATGCCTTGTCCTGCTGGTTGATCGGAAGCTGCTGGATGTCCGCGATCCGCTTGTCCACGTCGGGCTCGTTGAAGACCGCGTAGTTGGCGCCGAGGCCCTCCTCGTCGACGTTCGTCGACTGGATCACTGGTGGGAACCACGAGGAGCCGGTCGGCCAGTCCGAGCACCACCCGGAGGACCGGACGTTGATGTCGGTGTCCGGGTCGGCACGCAGCGTCGAGTTGTCCGCGATGGTGGTCGCGTACGGTTGCGGGTCGAAGCCGGCGGCCGTCAGTCCCTTCACGATGGTGTCCTTGACGTCGACCGAGATCGGGTCGTCCTGCGAGTACAGGAACTTGATCGGGTAGTTCTCGTTGCCCGAGTCGGCCAGCAGCTGCTTGGCCTTGTCAGGGTTGGTCGTACCCGCCTCGTGGTCAGGCAGCGGGTTGTACTCGGTGCGGCCCGGGATACCCGGAGGCATCAGGTTGGTGCCCGGCACCCGGGTCACGCCGATGACCTCGCCGTTGGCGGCCCAGGCGTCCTGGTACGGGTAGGCGTACGCGAGGGCCTTGCGGACCTCGATGTCGGTGATCTTGCGGTAGTCAGGTGCCCAGTAGAACGAGCACGGTGAGGAGCCGAGGACCAGGCGGTCACTGGAGTCCTGCTTGGCCCGGAGGAAGTTGGACGCCTGGATGTTGTCGTAGGTCAGGGTGGTCTGGGCGTCTCCTTGGTCGTTGAGCATCAGCTGGTCGACCTTGGCGCTCGGCACGTCGAACTGCATGTCCCACTCGTCGACGTACTGGTGACGACCCGGGTCGGTGTCGGGATCCCAGTTGGGGTTCTTGACCAGGGTCAGCGACTTCTCCGGGGTGTACTTGTCGAACATGTACGGACCGGTTGCCCACGGGTGCAGCGCGTACTTGGCGGGGTCGGAGGCCTTGCCCTCGGGGATCGGACCGATGGCCGGGAAGGTTCCCCAGTACGGCATGTCCGGGAACGGCTTGGACATCTTGATGGTCAGCGTGTTGCCGTCGACCTGTACGCCGCTGTAGTTCGCGTTCCCGGTGTACGGACCCTTGTAGGTGTCACCGTCGAGGAAGTAGTCGTTGCTGTACGAAGGGCCCTCCGGGAACGTCGTCCGGTCGAAGGACCGCTTGATGCCGAAGGCGATGTCGTCAGCCGTGACTTCCTGGCCGTTCTCGTACTTCACACCGTCGCGAATCGTGAACGTCCACTCGGTGAAGTCGTCGTTGGGCGTGCCCAGGTCGGTGGCGATGTCCGGAACCAGCACCATGCCGCCGGTCGCGTCGTCGTAGACGTACTGCGTCAGGGTCCGGGTGACCAGGTTGGTCAGGATCGATCCGGTGTTGATGTAGTAGGCCTCGGTGGGGTCCATGGAGTTCAAGCCGTCGTTGCTCACCACGCGTACCGTGCCGCCGGTCTTGGCCCCTTCGACCGGTGGCGCGGGAGGCTGGCGTCCCTCGTCACGTGACGCCCCGGCGCCTCCACCCTCCTTGAACGTGTCCTCGCTGCTGGCCGGTCCGTTGCTCGAGCCGCCACAGGCGGCCAGAGTCATCAGACCGACGGTGGACAGCGCGACGATCGCCTTCTCTGTTCGCTGGAATGACCTCAACCGCATGCTCAGCCCTCTCTTTGCGTCGGTCGCGGAGGAGACCGACCCGGCACCAACCGGTGTCGGTCTCCGAGCGATCGCTCCTGGAGTCGTGCGCCGGCCTCCAACCCGTGCCGAGCCGGCCAGTCCGTTGCCGTCCCTCGCGGTCCGTGTCGACCGCCAGGAGGTTGGCCGGTCGCCTCAGGGGAGCGGCCGGCCAACCCGGGTGGGTGGCACGAACGTAGGGATCAGCGGTCTAACGCGTCAATGACATGTAGCCCGTGAAACCAATTCGTGACGTGATCGTGTTCGGTTCGTGTGGTCGGCAGCCTGAGGCGCGACGCGCTATCGGCTCACGGACTGGTCACGGCGAGGTTTCGCCCGTGTAACAAGGGATGTGGGGCGGGCGGTGCGGTCCCGGCAGGATGCCCGCCGGGTTGCTGGCGAGCGACTAGGTCAGGACGCGTGGTGACGCTGGTAGTAGCGCTTGGCGCGGGCCCTGTTGCCGCACTGGCTGTCTTCGCACCAGCGGCGCGAGCGGTTGCGCGTGGTGTCGAAGAAGACCCAGCCGCACCGCTCGCCCGGGCACTGCTTGATGCGATCGTGCGAGTCGGCGGTGAGCAGATCTGCCGCTGAGATCGCCACCAACCACAGGGGGAGGTTGGGGTCCACGGGCGAGCGCCACGCGACTCGAGCGGCACCGGTCCCCGGCGCTGCAAGCTGAAGCTGAGACAGTGCCTGGCCGAAGACGTCACTGAGCCGCCCCAGCGCCACCGCGGGCAGGCCCTCCCTGGCGGCCACCGCCGTGAAGAGGTCGAAGAGCTGCTCGCGCAGCTCGAGGGCACGCGAGAGCACCAGGTCGGCAGGTGCCGCTTCGCGTTTGGCCGCCACCCGCAGCGTCTCCGGATCAGGCAGCCACCCGCTGTCGGAGGCGACGTCCACCAAACGGCCGTAGGAGTCCAGCGTCTCCTCCGGCTCGCCGCTGCGACGCCACAGCAGGGAGTTCACGAAGGCAAAGGAAAGTCGACCTCCCCATCCCGGCGGAGTCTGGTCGGCAGGGAGCGAGAGCATGCGGCCTCCTTCCTGTCGAGCCGTGATGCAATCGTGACCTGATCTCCATCGTAGGCGGCATGGCGGCGGCGCCCAATCCGGCAGCCACGCATACGGCTTGCCAGCCTCTAATGCTCCTGAGCTTTATAGTTCGTTAGAGAGGCGCAGGGCTTGAGATGCTGTGTCGGGGCGGTCGATCCCCCAAGAGTCCAGGATGGCTGAGGCTGTGCGGCGTCCGGACACGATCGCCCCTTGGATCGAAGCCGTGTCCCGATGATCGCCAGCCACGTACAGGCCTCGGCCGAGGTGGACCGGCTGTCGCAGGTCGAGCGGCGGCAACATCGCGGGCAGCGCGGCCGCGATCGGATAGGCCGCGACCTGGTTCCATTCGCTGGTGTCCTGCCCGTACACGTAAGCCAGCTGGGCCACCATGGCGCGCTCTGTCCGGGTGTCATGATGCGCACCGAGCACCGTGGTGGCGACGAGAGCTCCCCGAGTGCAGTACGACGGCGCGACGTCGGACACGACCGCGGTGTTGACCACCGGGCCTCGCCGCTCGGCGTCCACGTGCAGCATCTTCCGACGGGCTGGTGAGCTGGCGACGTGATGGTAGTAGGTCGTCAGGCCGCGCATCCGCGGGCGCGGGATGCCGGTCAGCTTAGCGGCCGCTTCGCCGTCGGTCGCGACGACCACCGCGCGCGCCGAGACCTCGCCGTCGTCGGTCAGCACCGCACTCCCTCGGACCTGCCTGCCGGCGCACCCGAGGCGGATCGTGCCGTGGGGAAGCCGACTGGCCAGCTGGTCCGGGAGCGCCTGCATTCCCTGGGCGGGTAACGACGGAGTTCCGCGTGCGAAGGTGCGCAGCAGCAGGTCCACGAAGACCCGCGACGACTCCTGCGCGTCCTCGGCGAGAACGCCCGCGAGGAATGGTTCGAGCACACCGGTCCGCAGCACGCCCTGGACGCCTGCCATGTCCAGCGCCTCCCCCCACGGCAGGTCGGGGCGCGACGTGACGCGCTCAGGTCTGACGGACAGGGTCTTGAGCAGGTAGCGTCCGAACCTCAGCTTCTCTCGCCATGACCCGGTCACCTGGCTCAGCGCCTTGCCGACGTCCCGAGGTGAGCGCCGCGGGTCGGCGAGGACGCTGTGGTGGCCGTGCGAGGCCACCACGAGCCCGGCCTCGAAGGGATGCAGATCGAGCGCGTCCAGGTCGATGTATCCGCGCAGCGCCGGATAGGCCGGGTTGAGCAGCTGGAAGCCGCGGTCCAGGAGCAGGTCATCGACCACGTCCGTGCGGATCCGACCACCCACTGCGTCGGACGACTCGAGAACCAACACGTCCTGGCCGCAGGAGCGCAGATCGACCGCGCAGCTCAGCCCAGCCAGTCCGGCACCGACGACGACGACGTCGTGGTCGAGGGCTCCCGCGCCTGCCACATCTCCTCCTGACCGGATGTCCCGAGGTCCGATCCCTCCCGATTTTCCCATCATGGCCGACGCGCGCCCGCTGCGCTGCCGAAGATCCGGTCGATCTGGCTGGACGTTCAGCCCCTGAGCGTCGGCCAAACGGAGGATCTGTAGTGAATTCACTACACACGGTTACGAAAGTTCCTACGGTGGTGGCACTGGAGGGATGACCTTCCCTTCACGCCGAACCGACGAGAGACGGAGAGGCGCGCCACGCGACGACCGCCGTCCCTCAGCGTCGCTGGCACGAAGGGAAAGGTATGCCTGCACCAGACCGAGCTGCGCACCCGCAGTCGGAGGTCTCGCGCCGCGGCGTCCTGATGGGCGCCGCGGCGGCGGGGGCAGCAACCGCCGTACCGCTCCAGCTGGCCCTGCCCTCCGTCGCCGAGGGCGCCTACCTGCCGCGGGTTCGGCACTACCGCCGCACAGCCCTGCCCACCGCAGCGACCCTGCACATGGCAAACCGCTTCTCCTACGGCTACACGCCCGCGATCCGGCGTGAGATGCGCGCCGCTGGAGGGCCAGAAGCGTGGTTCATGCGGCAGCTCAGTCCAGGGTCGATATCGGATCGCACGGCAGCATCGTTCAGCAACTGGTTCCCGACCCTGCGGCGGACCGCGCGTGAGCACTGGAGCCACCAGGACATCGGCAACGGCTATGCGTACCAGATCGAGGCTGACCACGCCCGGTGGACGCTGCTGCGACGGATCTACTCGCGCCGGCAGGTGTACGAGCAGATGGCGGAGTTCTGGCTCAATCATCTGCACGTCCACAACAGCGCGGATCTGCAGTGGTTGTGGCGGCATCGCTACGACGCACTCATCCGCGCGCATGCGCTCGGCCGGTTCGACCAGATGCTGCAGGCCGCCATCATCCATCCGACGATGCTCACCTATCTCGACGCCGACCTGTCGATGGTCGACCGGTCGGGAGGTACGCCGGTCGAGCTCATCAACGAGAACCTCGGCCGCGAGCTCCTCGAGCTGCACACCGTGGGCAGGACCGCCGGCTACACCGAGGAGATGGTCAAGGACTCGGCGCGCATCCTCACCGGCTGGACCATCGACCGGCTGCGGTCGTGGGACCGCACCTACGAGCCGAGCATCCACTACACCGGGCCGGTGCAGGTCCTGGGGTTCAGCCGAACCAACTCCGACCGTGACGGCCGCGCAGTCCTGAAGGACTACCTCAACTACCTCGCCCACCATCCGGCCACGGCCCAGCGCATCGCCCGCAAGCTCGCCATCCGCTTCGTGTCCGACGCACCGTCGCAGCGGCTGGTCGATCATCTCGCCCAGGTCTTCCGGTCCTCCGGCACGGACATCAAGGCGACCCTTCGCGCGCTGGTCCGCGACCGGGAGTTCAAGGGCTCGAAGGGCAAGAAGGTCCGCACGCCCACCGATGACCTGTGCGCCACAGTGCGCACCCTGGGCGCGACCATCGTCAAGCCGACCGCGGAGAACAGTGCCGCCAAGGCGATCTACCACATCAGCAGCCAGATGGGTCAGACGCCGTTCGGCTGGGGGCCACCGGACGGCTTTCCCCAGACCGCGGCCGCCTGGTCGACACCCGGGCGGATGATGGGCTCCTTCAAGGCTCACAACTCCCTGGCGGGTCACTGGTACCCGAGCGTCGGGATCAAGTACCGCTCTCACGGCTCCTGGCTGCCGCAGCCGCGGATCCGGCTGGACCTGCTCGTGGACCATCTGTGCCGCCTGATCCACGGCCGCGGCGCGACTCCGACCCTGGTCGGCGCTGCCTGCCTGTGCCTGGACCTGAAGCCCGACACGATCGTCACGCGGGACAGCTGGATCGTTCGCTACCGCATGCCGCACCTGCTCGGGATCCTGCTCGACACCCCCCAGTTCATGACGAGGTAGTGACCCGATGACGAACGACGACCTGGACACGCCGACCTCGGAGCAGACGTGCTCGTGTCCGGACTACGCCGCGAGCGCCTCGTCGCGTCGCTCGTTCCTGCGCAACGCCGCCGCCGTCACCGGTGGAGCCGTGGCGACCGCGGTGTTCGGTGAGACGTTCCGCCAAGCGGCGTACGGACAGCTGGCCGGGGGCAACGTGATGGTCGTGCTGAGCCTGCGCGGCGGGGCCGACGGACTGTCGATGGTCGTCCCGCACGGAGACCAGCATTACTACGCGCAGCGCCCTCACATCGCCATCCCGAAGCGGCCGCTGCTCTTCAAGGACGACATGTTCGGACTGCACCCACGGTTCGCACCACTGTCGGCAATGTGGCGCAACAAGAAGTTCGCCGTCGTGCACGCGGTCGGTCTGCCGCAGCCGAACCGCTCGCACTTCTCCGCGATCGAGGAGATCGAGGACGCCGACCTCGGCTCACCGGCCAGAGTCGGCTGGATCAACCGGCTCGTGGGTCTCGACAGCGGGCATTCGGCCTTGCAGGCCGTCGGCGTCGGTGACGGCGTGACACCGACCTCGTTGTACGGACGCCAGCCGACCCTGTCGATCGAGTCCGTGGAGGACATCAGCCTCTCCGGTGCCCAGCAGCGGTCGGACACGCGGCGCGCTCGCCGCCGGGCGCTGGCCCAGGTCTGGAACAACTCACACAGCCCACTCGGTCGTGGCGCTCGCGCGTCGCTGGCGACCACGGCCACGCTCGCCGACGCCCTGTCCCACAGCTACCGACCCGCGAACGGCGCGCGCTACCCCGTCGGAAGCCTCGGCGATGCGCTCAAGGACACAGCCCGGCTCATCAAGGCTCGCGTCGGCGTCGAGGTGGTGACGCTCGACCACGGCACCTGGGACATGCACTCGCACCTGGGGACACTCACAGCGGGCGGCAACGCCAGCATGCGCGGCATGGTGGACACCTTGAGCCATGCGCTGGCCGCGTTCTTCACCGACTTCGGGCGTCGCGGGCAACCGCGTCACCTTGGTCACCGTCACCGAGTTCGGGCGTCGGCTGAAGGAGAACGGCTCCGCCGGTCTCGACCACGGCTGGGCAAATGCCACGTTGGTGATGGGTGCGGGCGTCCGCGGTGGGGCGTACTACGGGCGCTGGCCAGGGCTCGCCGACGCGGCGCTCGTGGACGGCGACCTCAAGGTGACCACGGACTACCGAAGCATCATCTCCGAGATCATGACGAAGCGGTTCAACGTGACCTCGAACAGGGTCTTCCCGGGTTTCACACCGCGCCACGTCGGCGTGATGCGCTGACTGCGGTCAGAAGGCGCTGGTGGACGGGTCCGGCGTGGACAGGTCCGGCGCGGACGGCCCCGAAGGTGTCGTAGGCATCGGCCTCGGCGTCGGGATCGGGATCGGGCTCGGCGTAGGCGTCGGGGGCGGTTCAGGCGGCGAGACCACGGTGAACGCCGTGACGGTGCCGTCGGTCGTCTGCACGGTGACCTGGCCGCCGGTCAGAGCCTTCCAGCTCTTTGGCGAGCGACTCGTCTGACTCCGTCGCCGTCGAGATCGTCGGGGAGGGTTGCCCGCACCGGCGCCGGGAGTGGGAGCGCGATCGGCACCACGCCGACCTTGCCCAGTTCCGCGTTCACCCAGGTCCACTGGCCCGCATAGGTCTTCACGACGCGGCTTGGGGTCCGGCTTCGGCTTGGGGTCGGGCTGCGGCTTGGGGTCCGGCTTCGGCTTGGGGTCCGGTTGCGGTTTGGGATCGGGGCTCGGCTTGGGCTGCTGCGGAGTCGGGTGGGTGCCGGCCGGGTGCGTCCGGCGTGGCTTCGGCGTTGTGGAGTGGGCTGCGGGGTGGCGGTGCGGCGCGGGACGAGTGTGCGACGTCGGAGGCGGCGCCGGGTCGTTGGGGACCACGTCCACCACACCACTGTCGTAGGCGTTGGCGATGCGTAGGACGAGGTCGACGTACTCCTCGGAGTGGTTGTAGCGCATCACGTTCGCCCTGGCCTGGGCCAGGCTGTTGAAGTCACCGCCGGCACCACACAGGTAAAGGCCGGTGGACAGCGCCGCGTCGTCGAAGTCACTGGGGTCGCGGCGCCCGTCGCCGTCGCCGTCGACGCCCATGCCGGCCCAGGTGCTCGGGGATGAACTGCATCGGCCCGACAGCCCGGTCCCAGACCTTGTCGCCGTCGAGGACACCGTTGTCGGTGTCGTGGATCGCGGCGACCCCGTGGCCGTTCAACTGCAGGCCGACGATCGTCGGCACCGTCTTCCCGTTGGACAGCACGGCCGCCCCACCGAAGCGTCCATGGTTGGACTCGACCTGGCCGATGGCCGCGATCACGCCCCAGCTGAGGTGGCAGCTCGGGTAGCGCGACGCGACGGTCGACGCGGCGTTGCGATACGCGTTGAGGGCTGCGAGCGGCACGTCGTAGCTGGTGTTTGCGCTGATCTCGGCGATGCGTTCGTGCTGGGACGCCTTGATCACGGCGTGCGTCTTGGCGCGTCTGCCATCAGACCCCGACGCGGTGCGGCGCTGGCCCTGGTGAGGTCCGTCGGCGTTGCCGACCGTCTTCGGCGCCGGTGGCGGATCCATGGCGAAGGGCACCGACGGCACCGTCTGGACATACGCATCCGTGCTCCAGGACGAGGCTCCTGACGGGGCCTGGGAAGCCGGTTCGCCGGCCATCACACTCGGCACAGGCATGAGGGCTGCCACTGCTATACACATGCCACCGCGATGCACGGTAGAACGCCCTCGCCACATGTGAATCAAGCGTAATCACGATGCGTGCGGAGGTTGGCGACTTCGCGAACATCAGCCGTCCGGATGAGGACATTGTCATCTTTGGTTCACCAGGTGAGACGACTCGGCCTGCAGAGCGCCTCACGGGCCGCCAGGTAGATTCGTCGCGTGACCCCCGGACCGGACGTCAGCTACCCGATGCAGAGCCGCACTCTGGACAACGGCCTGCGGGTCGTGGTGAGCCCGACGCCCGGCCTCGGCGTGGTTGCGGTCAACCTCTGGTACGACGTCGGGTCGCGTCATGAGCAGCCGCACCGGCAAGGTTTCGCCCACCTCTTCGAGCACCTGATGTTCCAGGGCTCGCGACACGTCAAGCCGGGCGACCACTTCGCCTTGCTGCAGGGCCACGGCTCATCACTCAACGCGACGACCTCCTTCGACCGGACCAACTACTTCGAGTCCATGCCGGCGGGGGTGATCGACCTGGCGTTGTGGCTGGAGGCCGATCGGATGGCCTACCTGGACGACGTCCTGACCCAGGAGAACTTCACCAACCAGGTCGACGTCGTGGCGCAGGAACGCAGCCAGCGGATGGACAACGTGCCCTACGGGACGGTGTTCGAGAAGGCGCTGCCGTTGATCTTCGACCCCGAACATCCCTATGGACATCTGCCGATCGGCAACATGCAGCACCTGGCCGAGGCGACGCTGGAGGAGGTCAGTGACTTCCACTCGCGGTACTACATGCCGAACAACGCCGTGCTCTCGATCGTCGGCGATGTCGAGGTGGACGACGGCTTCGCGAAAGCGGCCAGGTACTTCGAGCACATCGAGCCCGGGGACGCGCCCAAGCGCGAGATCCCGCCGACGCTCCCGCCGCTCGTGGAGGCCCGGCGAGTCGACCATGACGAGGACGTCCCGTCGCCGGGGCTGTGGTTCGCGTACCGGCTTCCGGTCGACGCGCCGGACTCACGCGAGCTCGCAGCAGTCAGTCTGGCGAGCAGCATCCTGGGTGAGAACGACACCAGTCGGCTGCACCGTCGCCTGGTGCGCCAGGATCGGACCGCGCTGTCGGCAGGACTCGGGCTGAACCCGTTGATCGCCGGCAACTCGCTGGGGCTCGGCTCGGTGCGGGCGATGCCCGGACAGGACCTCGACCAGATCGCCGCCTCTGTCGATGACGTCGTGCACCGCTTCGCCGTCGACGGCCCGACCGAGGCCGAGCTGCAGATCGCCCGGGCACAGGCGGAGCGGGACTGGCTGGACGAGATGGGCACGGCTGCCGGCCGAGCCGATGCGATCTCTGCATGCCTGCTGCTCTTCGATGACGCGGAGAGCCTGAACCAGAGGCTCCCGTTGTTGCGCAGCATCACCGCCGAGGAGGTGCGAGCAGCAGCCGAGACCTGGCTGGTTCCTGCTGTGAACGCGCAGGTCCGGGTCCATCCCGAGGGTCCTGCCGCGGAAGCGGCGCTGGCGGGCGACCTCGACCTCGAGCCAGGAGCCGAAGCATGACCGTCGTGACGTCCCCGCCGCCGGTCGAACCGGCACGGGACTGGACCTTTCCGGCGTACGCCGAGAGCCGGCTCGACAACGGACTCCGCGTGCTGCGCTACGACTGCCCCGGCCAGTACGTCGTGTCGGCGTCGCTGCTCGTGGACCTCCCGCTCACGGCCGAGCCGCGGGACAAGGAAGGCGTCGCCGGTCTGGTCGGCCGGTGCCTGACCAAGGGTGCGGGCGGTCGGGACGCCGAGGAGTTCGCGGACGCCCTTGCGCTGTGCGGTGCTGACCTGGACGCCGCTGCCTTTCCCGACGGCTTCGCCGTCCGGCTCGCGGCGCCGGTCATCAATCTCCCCGAAGCGTTGGCACTGATGGCCGACGCCGTGATCTCGCCGGAGTTCTCCGCGGACGAGTTCGCCCATGAGCAGAAGCTACGGCTGGAGGAGATCGACCAGGCTGCGGCGTACCCACAGCACGTCGCCGTCGAAGTGCTGAACGCCGCACTGTTCGGCGACCACCGCGCGGCGCGACCCGTCGGTGGATCGGCCGAGACGGTCCGCGCCGTCAACCGGGACGACATCGCCGGCTTCGCTCGCCGCCACCTCGACCCACGGCGCACGACGCTGATCATCGCCGGTGACTTCGCGGCTCTGGATCCTGTCGCCCTGGCCTCCGAGGTTTTCGGCGCGTGGGCAGGCGAGACCGAGCGGCGGTCGACGTGCCCACCGAGGTCGCCACGCCGGTCGACCATGCTCAGGTCATCCTGGTGGACTGGCCGGACGCCCCCCAGACCACGGTGCGCGCAGCCGGTCCGGGCATCACCCGTGGTGACGACCGCTGGCCGGGCATGTTCGCCGCCAACTTCACGATCGGTGGCAACTTCTCCTCCCGCATCAACACCGTGCTGCGCGAGGAGAAGGGGTTCACCTACGGTGCCGGTTCCAGCCTCGATACCGGGCGGCACACCGGTCTGGTGGCGATCTCGACGGCGGTGCGTGCCGATGCCACCGTCGAGGCGCTCGAGGACATCGTGGCGATCCTCCGGCAGTCCACGGGATCCATCACCGCCGAGGAAGTGGCCACGGCCTCGCGCGCAGCCACGGACTCGGCTGCGCTGGGTTTCGAGCGCGCCGACAGTGTGGTCGGCCGGGTCGAGCTGTTGTTGTCGCAGGGCCTGCCGCTGGATCATGTGGACGCCAACCTGGCACGGATCCGCACGGTCACCGCCGACGACGCGAACCAGGCGCTCGACTCGTCGCTGCGAGCCGAGGCCTTCACGATCGTCGTGGTCGGTGACGCCGCCCAGTTCCGCGAGGCATTGGGGGACTGGGGGTATGCCGAGGTGCGAGAGGTCTCACCTCCGCGCTAGGCCAAGGCGGCGTTGACGACGTCGCGCGCCTCAGCCTGCACCAAGGACAGATGGTCTGGCCCTCGGAACGACTCGGCATAGATCTTGTAGACGTCTTCGGTGCCCGACGGGCGAGCGGCGAACCAGGCCGACTCGGTGCACACTTTGAGCCCGCCGATGGGCGCGTCGTTGCCGGGAGCCTTCGTGAGCTTCTTCGTGATGGCTTCACCCGCGACGGACTCAGCGGTGACGTCGGCCGCGTCGAGCTTGCCGAGCTTGGCCTTCTGCTCGCGGTTGGCGGGCGCGTCCACCCGGGCGTAGGCGGGGTCACCGTGACGCTCGACGAGCTCGGCGTACAGCTGACTGGGCGTCTTGCCGGTCACGGCAAGGATCTCGCTGGCCAGCAGCGCCAGCAGCAGGCCGTCCTTGTCGGTGGTCCACGTGGTCCCGTCGGTGCGGAGGAAGGATGCTCCGGCGGACTCCTCCCCGCCGAACCCGACGGAGCCGTCGAGCAGTCCGGGCACGAACCACTTGAAGCCGACCGGCACCTCTATCAGCGTCCGTCCGAGGTCCGCCGCGACGTGGTCGATCATCGACGAGCTCACGAGCGTCTTGCCGACGGCGCAGTCGCGTGCCCAGCCGTTGCGATGAGCGAACAGGTAGCCGATCGCGACGGCGAGGAAGTGATTGGGGTTCATCAGACCGGCATCGGGGGTGACGATGCCGTGCCGGTCGGCATCCGCGTCGTTACCGGTGGCGATGTCGAAGCGGTCGCGCTGCGCGATCAGGGACGCCATGGCATTCGGCGACGAACAGTCCATCCGGATCTTTCCGTCGGTGTCGAGCGTCATGAAGCGCCACGTCGGATCCACCTCGGGGTTGACCACGCTCAGGTCGAGGCCGTGCCGCTCGCCGATCTCACCCCAGTAGCCGACGCTGGCGCCACCCATCGGGTCGGCCCCGATCCGGACGCCGGCCGACCGGACGGCTGCCAGGTCGAGGACGGAGCCGAGGTCGTCGACGTACGAGCCGAGGAAGTCGTACCGCTCCGCGCCCCGGCGGGCCTGGTCGGCTGAGACCCGCTGGACGCTGTCGACACCGTCGCCGAGCAGGTCGTTGGCACGTTGCTCGATCCAGCCGGTCGCCTCCGAGTCGGCCGGGCCGCCGTGCGGTGGGTTGTACTTGAAGCCGCCGTCACGGGGCGGGTTGTGCGACGGGGTGACGACGATCCCGTCCACTGGACGGTGACGTCCCTCGCGGTTGAGGCGAAGGATCGCGTGGGAGATCGCCGGGGTGGGCGTGTAACCGTCCCGCTCGTCGACGAGCACCGTGACCCCCGCCGCGACCAGCACTTCCAGCGCCGTCTGCCACGCCGGCTCGGAGAGGGCATGTGTGTCTCGGCCGATCACCAGCGGCCCGTTGACCCCCTGCGCGGCGCGGTACTCCACGATCGCCTGGGTCGTCGCGATGATGTGAGCCTCGTTGAAGGCGGAGTCCAGGCTAGAGCCGCGGTGCCCCGACGTTCCGAACGCCACCCGCTGATCCGGGTCGGCGGGGTCGGGGCGCCGGTCGTAGTAGGCGTCGACCACGGCCTCGACGTCGATCAGGTCGGAGGACTGGGCCGGCTGACCGGCGCGTTCGTGAGCCATGTCAGTGATCCTCGCGGACCGGCCGTGCCGTGTCGACCAGTGGTCCACCATGACGTGACTGGCGTGTTCGTCGTTCGTCTCAGCAGGTGGAACGCGTCTGTTATCGTCTCGTTATCTGTCGGGGGACAGGGCAAGGGGATTGCGTGAAGGTCTTCGTTACGGGCGCTACCGGCGTGCTCGGTCGGGCAGCGGTATCGGCGCTCGTTACCGATGGGCACGATGTCGTCGGACTGGCCCGCACCGACGCCAAGGCCGTCGAGCTCGCTGAGGCCGGCGCCTCGTCGGTCCAGGTCTCGATGTTCGACCCGGAAGCACTGTCGCTGGCGCTGGAGGGCTTCGACGCCGTAGCCAACCTGGCCACGCACGTGCCGGTCGGCATCGCCGGCATGCGCCCCGGTGCCTGGAGGATCAACGACCGGCTCCGCGTGGAGGGTTCGAAGATCATCGTGCGGGCGGCGAGGGAGGCCGGCGTACGTCGGCTGATCCAGGAGAGCGTGTCCTTCCTGTACGCCGACGCGGGTGACGAGTGGATCACCGAGGACAGCACACTGTCGGTCACCCGTTCGCTCGACCCTGCCGCGGTCGCCGAAGCCAACGCCATGGAGTTCGCCTGCTCGAGCCGGCAACCCGTCGTCCTGCGCTTCGGCAACCTGATCGGAGACGACGCGATGTCGCGGTGGCGGCTCGCGCAGGCGAGGGCCGGTCGCCCGATCGGTCTGGGCGACCCGCACGGCTGGGCCCACGTGGTGCACCCAGACGACGCCGGCCAGGCGGTGTCCTCCGCGCTCGATGCTCCTGCCGGCGTCTACAACGTCGGCGCCGAGCCGATCCGTCGCGACGAGATGACCCGGGTGTTCGCCCGCGCAGTCGGACGTGACCGACTTGGCTTCATGCCCAGGCTCCTGGTCAAGGTGGGCGGCGACCGGTTGGCGCCGATGACCCGCTCCCATCGCGTGTCCTCGGACCGACTGCACGAGATGACCGGGTGGAAGCCGTCGCACGACGCGTTCACCGAGAGCTGGCTCACCGGTGACTGAGGCCACCTCATCGTCACCTGGCGAGCCATCCCGCGACGCGGTCTCGCCTGACCCGGGTTCGCCGGACGCGGTCTCGCCGGACGCGGGTCCGCCTGACGCGGGTCCGCCTGTCGCGGGCTCGCCTGACGCGGGCTCGCCAGACGCGGGCTCGCCTGACGCGGGCTCCCCTGACGCGGGCTGGCCTGACCCGGGCTCGCCTCCGCGGCATCGTCGTCCGACCGTGGCCGAGGTGTTCGGCGACGTGCTGCCGGAAACCACGCAAGACGAGCGCGACACAGCACCGGCCCGGCATCGTCGCGGCCCGGACGATCGTGACGAGGAGTTCCTCCGCGACGTCCCCCCGCACCACGGCTGACCGCGGGCTGGTTGGTCGCGGGGTACGTGTTCCGACAGTCGCCGGGAGACGGTCGTCGGTGGCTGGCGGTTCGCGCGTACGTGTTCCGACAGTCGCCGGGAGACGGTCGGGTGGCTGGCGGGTGCGGGGTTCGTGTTCCGACAGTCGCCGGAAGACGGTCGGGTGGCTGGCGGTTCGCGGTCCGTGTGCCGACAGTCGCCGGAAGACGGTCGTGGGTCTGGCGGGTGCGGGGTTCGTGTTCCGACAGTCGCCGGGAGACGGTCGTGGGTCTGGTGGTTCGCGGTTCGTGTGCCGACAGTCGCCGGGAGACGGTCGGGTGGCTGGCGGGTGCGGGGTTCGTGTTCCGACAGTCGCCGGGAGACGGTCGGGTGGCTGGCGGTTCGCGGTTCGTGTTCCGACACTCGCCGGGAGACGGTCGGGTGGCTGGCGGGTCGCGGTTCGTGTTCCGACAGTCGCCGGGAGACGGTCGTGGGTCTGGTGGTTCGCGGTTCGTGTGCCGACAGTCGCCGGAAGACGGTCGTGGGTCTGGCGGTTCGCGGTACGTGTGCCGACAGTCGCCGGAAGACGGTCGGGTGGCTGGCGGGTGCGGGGTTCGTGTGCCGACAGTCGCCGGGAGACGGTCGAGGTCGGGTGGTGGGCGGGGTACGTGTTCGACACTCGCCGGAAGACGGTCGTGGTGGCTGGCGGGTCGCGGTTCGTGTTCCGACACTCGCCGGAAGACGGTCGGGTGGCTGGCGGGTGCGGGGTTCGTGTTCCGACAGTCGCCGGAAGACGGTCGTCGGGTCGGGTGGTTCGCGGTTCGTGTTCCGACAGTCGCCGGGAGACGGTCGTGGAGTCTGGCGGTTCGGCGGTTCGTGTTCCGACAGTCGCCGGAAGACGGTCGGGTGGCTGGCGGGTGCGGGGTTCGTGTTCCGACAGTCGCCGGAAGACGGTCGTCGGGTCTGGCGGTTCGCGGTACGTGTGCCGACACTCGCCGGGAGACGTAACGTCGCAGGTCAGTCGGCCGCGGCACCGTACACGCGTGATCGAGACCGCTCGACCAGCGTGAGATCAGATCTGGGTGCCGCGGGAGGCCAGGAGGTCGCGGATCTCGGTCAGCAGCGCAACGTCCTCGGGGACGGCTGACAGCTCGTCGCTCTCGTCGCGCGCCATCAGGTCCCGGGCTCGCTGGTAGGGCACGACGATGACGAAGTACACGATCAGGGCCAGGATGATGAAGCTGATGACTGCCGTCAGCCAGGCTCCGACGCTCACGCCGCCTGGTGAGTAGTTGGAGAAGTCCGGGGTGCCGCCGAGCTTGCCGATCACGTCCATCAACACGTTGACGGTCGCGGTCACCACGAGACCGAAGGCAGCAGCCATCACGAACGCGACAGCGAGTTCGACGAGGTTGCCGCGGAGTACGAAGTCCTTGAAACCCTTGAGCATGGTTCGGTTCCTTGCCTCTCACGTACGGTGAGGTCGGGGAGGAGCAGCTGACCGCTGGACGCTATCGCACCCACGACGAGCCTCCGGCGAGGTGCAGGGACCGAGACTTCAGCCCAGGATCGTGAAGCTGAGGGGTGCACGAGACGACTCCTGAGCCAGTCGGGCGGCCTCGTCCGGGAGCACGGCGACCACGACCAGCGCGCCCGACGTCGGAGCAGGGTCAGCTCCGTAGTCCGGCAACGTGACCACAGGAGCAGTGCGGACCACCGCGGAAGCGCGCGACCCCGCTGCCGCCGGGGCGTAGACCTCGATCCGGTCGCCCACGTGGAGAAGCCGCACTGCCTCGGCATCTGCCATGCGCACCGGGCGCGGCGACCCGATCCTCACCGAAGCCGGCGATCAGGTCTGGCCCGACCAGGCGCGTGGCGGTGATCACCTCGCCTGCGCCCACCGGGCCGGTCACAGTGTGGCCGAGCACCTCGGACTCCGACCGCTTGGCCGTCGGTGGGACCGCCGACGCCGGCAGGGCGACGACGTGGACGTCGCTGTCCGCGAGGATGCTGCCAGCGGTCACCTCTCGGGTCGCTACCACGACCGGGACCGTCGGAGGCTCGGCCGGGGCGAGGACGCGCACGACGGAGAGGACGGTGACCCCGGCGAGACCGGCGGCGAACCAGCGCCGGTAGCGAGCGGCGAACCGGTGGGCACGGGACAGGCGGAGTCGGCCGTTCATCGCGTCAGGGTAGAAGGGTTCGCCGCCGACGCGGGGCAGTCATCCACAGCCTCCCGGCCGGGTACCCCTAGCGGGCTGCGGTCGCCTTGGTGGCGCTGGAGCCCGAGGAGCTCGCGGACCCGGCGCCCTTCGAGGGCGTACCTGAAGAGCTGGACTCCTTCGGCTTCGAGCCGGTCGACTCAGACGATCCGGACGAGCTCGAGGAGTCGAGCCGGACGAACTCGCCGGACGATTCGCCGGACGACCCGCTGGACCCTTCCGCGGACTTCGGCGTACCCGAGGCAGAGCCGGTGCGGCTGTCGGTGCGGTAGAACCCGGAGCCCTTGAACACCACACCCACGGCACTGAGGACCTTGCGCAGGCGCCCCTCGCACAGGGGGCACTCGGTGAGGGCGTCGTCGGTAAAGCTCTGGCGCACCTCGAGTGGCTCGCCGCAGTCGGTGCAGGCGTACTGGTAGACGGGCACGGGCGGGCTCCTTCGGGCCAGGACAGGTCGCGTCGTGACGGACACGGGACGGACCGGCTCACACCGGACCGGAAGCTGGCACTCGCGCTCAACGACTGCCAACGTCGTCCATTGTGCGGCAGTGAGGCGCTGGACGCAAAGCAATCGCCGAACGGCACAATGGGGCCGTGTTCCGGTCCCTTCCGCGCTGGGTGCGTGTCTCGTCGTACCTCGGCGTCGGGCTGGTGCTCGTGCTGGTCGCGGGGTTTCTCACGGTGGTGTGGACCGTGCACCGGTCGTTCCCCCAGACCACAGGCAGCGTCAGCCTCGCCGGGTTGCACGCCCGGGTCACGCGTGATCCGCGACGACCACGGCATCCCGCAGATCTACGCCAGCACCAGCGACGACCTCTTCTACGCGCAGGGCTACGTCCAGGCGCAGGACCGCTTCTTCGAGATGGACTTCCGCCGCCACGTGACGTCCGGCAGACTCGCGGAGCTGTTCGGCGCGGACGCGCTGGAGACCGACGAGCTGGTCCGGACGATGGGGTGGCGCAGTGTGGCCGAGCGCGAGCTGCCCCTGCTGTCGACCGACACCCGCCGTTACCTGGAGTCGTTCGCCGCGGGGGTCAACGCCTACCTGGGCGACCACGAGGGCGGCAAGCTGTCCCTGGAGTACGCCGCTCTGGGGCTGTCCGGCGTGGGCTACACGCCCGAGAAGTGGTCCGCCGTGGACTCTCTGGCGTGGCTCAAGGCGATGGCCTGGGACCTCGGAGGCAACATCGATGACGAGGTGGCGCGCTCGCTGGAGTTCGTCGACCTGACCCGCGGGCAGATCGGACAGCTCTACCCCGACTACCCCTACGACGCCCATGTGCCGATCGTGAACCAGGGTGCCATCGTGGACGGCGTCTTCGAGCAGGACGCCAAACGCAACGACACCCGGTTGCCCGAACGCCCGGGCTTCCTGAGCAAAGGTCGCGAGGCGTTGCTTCGCACCCAACGGGCCAGCGACGCCCTGGACCGACTGCTCGGCGCCACCGGGGGAGGGCTCGGCTCGAACGCCTGGGCGGTCTCCGGCGACCACACCGCCAGCGGAGCGCCGATCCTGGCCAACGACCCGCACCTGGGCGCCTCGATGCCCAGCGTCTGGTACCAGATGGGGCTGCACTGCACCGAGGTCACGCCCGAGTGCCCCTTCGACGTCTCCGGGTTCACCTTCGCCGGACTGCCGGGCGTCGTCATCGGCCACAACCAGTCCATCGCCTGGGGTTTCACCAACCTCAACCCGGACGTGCAGGACCTCTACCTGGAGAAGGTCGTCGACGACGACCACGTCTGGTACGACGGCAAGGCCCGGCGGATGACCACGCACGAGGAGCGCTTCGAGGTCCAAGGTGGCGACCCGGTCACCGTCACGGTGCGCGAGACCCGGCACGGTCCACTCATCTCAGACGTCAGTGCCGACTACTCCACGGTCGGCGCCGACGCGCCTGCCTCGGGGAAGCCGCACCCACCGCGCGGAAACGGCTACGGGGTCGCGCTGCGGTGGACCGCGCTGGAACCGGGAACCACTGCCGACGCGATCTTCGTGCTCGACAAGGCGACGAACTGGAACGACTTCCGCGAGGCGGCGCGCTTGTTCGAGGTGCCGGCACAGAACCTCGTGTACGCCGACGTCCACGGCCATATCGGCTACCAGGCGCCAGGGAAGATCCCCATCCGGCGTACCGGCGACGGCGACTGGCCCGTCCCCGGGTGGGACCCGGCCTACGAATGGGCGGACTCGCCGATCCCGTTCGACGCGCTGCCCAGCGTCCTCGACCCCAAGGACGGCTACGTCATCACGGCCAATCAGGCCATCGCCAAGCAGAACTACCCGTACTACATCGGCAGCTCCTACGACTACGGCTACCGGTCGCAGCGGATCCGCAACCTGCTCAGCACGACCAACGACCTGACGGTTGACGACATGGCCCGGGTGCAGCTCGACGACTACAGCGAGCTGGCGCACTTGTTGACGCCCTACCTGATGCGGACGGAGCTCCCGGCCGGCTACTACCGAACCGGGCAGAACGTGCTCCGGGGATGGGACTTCAGGATGTCGGCCGACTCCGCTGCGGCGGCCTACTTCAACGTGGTGTGGAAGAACCTGCTCGCGGACACGTTCCACGACCAGCTCCCCAAGGATGCGTGGCCGGACGGAGACTCGCGCTGGTGGGTCGTGGTGAGTCGGATGCTGGACAATCCGTTGAATCCGTTCTGGGACGACATGACCACTTCTCATGTCGAGACGCGCGACGACATCATCGAGAAGGCGCTGCTGCAGGCGCGGGACGAGCTCACCCGCTTGACGTCACGCGATCCGCGCAAGTGGCAGTGGGGACACCTGCACCAGCTGACCCTGCGCAACGCGACGCTCGGTGCTGACACGTCGCCGGTGCGGTTCTTGTTCAACCGCGGAGGCTACGAGGTCGGCGGCGGGCCGTCGATCGTCAATGCCATCTCGTGGGACGCGACCGATGACTACGCGGCCACGTCGGTCCCCTCGATGCGGATGATCGTGCCGCTCGACGACCTCGACGCGGCTCGCTGGGTCAACCTGACAGGAGCCTCGGGTCATGCCTACGACGACCACTACACCGACCAGACCGATCTGTGGGCCGCGGGCGAGACGCTGCCGTGGGTCTACAGCCGTGCGGCGGTCGAGGAATCAGCCTCGGACACGCTCATCCTTCAGCCGGGCGACTGACCCGGATCGTCTCGGTCGGGGTGACGACCAGGTCGACCGGTTCGTCGTGTGGGTCGACGGGGACGGCATCGAGGACCTCGTCGTCGTAGGCGAGCTGCACGCGGATCACCGTGCGTCCGCACCGGCCAAGGGCTCGGTCGTAGGACCCGCCTCCGCGTCCGAGCCGATGTCCCGCCCGGTCGGCCGCAACCCCGGGGCAGATCACGACGTCCACTGACGAGATCGCCTCCACGCCGAGCGGCGCTGTGGTCGGGACCAGAAGGCCGAAGCGGCCGTGCTCCTGCTGGCCGGGCTCGTAGGTCGCCCAGTTGAGATCGAAGTCCTCGCGCAGGATCGGGATCAGGATCTCGACACCGCGAGACCTCAACGCATCGATCAGCGGCTGGGTGCCGGGCTCGCCATCGTGGGACAAGAACGCCGCGACCCGGGTGGCATCGGCGAGAGCGGGCAGGTCGAGGAGCCGGTCGCGCAGGTCCCGGGCGAGATCGTCCTGCTCGGCTCGGGGACGAGCAGCCCGGGAGGCGGCGATCTTCTCCCGCAGCGCCTTCTTGCTGGGTGGTGGCGCGGTCACACCCCTTAGCATGCCGTGCATGAGTGTTGAGGGACGTGCGGCCGCCGAGCAGAAGATGCGTGAAGGAGGGGTCCACCGGGCCGCGATCGAGGTCTTCAGCCACTACTACGACCAGCTGGAGTCCGGCGAGACCGGTCTGATCCACGAGAGCGACATCCGCCCGCTGGAGGACGTGCCGTCGCTCGCCGACCTCGCCGACGACGAGGCTGCCGGTCATGACGCGCTGGCGACGACCGTGGTGATCAAGCTGAACGGCGGGCTCGGGACCTCGATGGGTATGGACCGGGCCAAGTCGCTGCTGCCGGTCCACGACGGTCTGACGTTCCTCGACGTGATCGCGCGGCAGATCCTGGCCGCCCGAGAGCGCTGGTCCGCCCCCTTGCCGCTGCTGCTGATGAACTCCTTCCGCACCCGGGAGGACACGCTGAAGGCCCTGTCGGCGTACGCCGACCTGCCGGTCGAGGGGTTGCCGCTGGACTTCATGCAGAACCGGGAGCCGAAGCTGACCGCGGACGACCTGACCCCCGTGAGCTGGCCGGCCGATCCGACCCTGGAGTGGTGCCCACCCGGGCACGGCGACCTCTACACGGCCCTGGTGGCGTCCGGGCTGCTCGCGCAGCTGCGCGAGACGGGCTATCGCTACGCGTTCGTCTCCAACTCCGACAACCTTCGGGCCACGGTCGACGCACGAGTCGCGGCCTGGTTCGCAGCGAGTGGCGCACCGTTCGCGACCGAGGTCACCCGGCGTACCCCCGCCGACCGCAAGGGCGGGCACCTGGCCATCCGGGCCCGTGACGGCCGGCTCGTGCTCCGGGAGACCGCGCAGACGTCACCGGAGGACGCGGAGGCGCTGTCCGACATCAACCGGCACCGCTACAGCAACACCAACAACCTGTGGCTGGACCTGGACGCTCTGGCGGCGCGGCTGGCCGAGAGCGATGGCGTCCTCGGGCTTCCCCTGATCCGCAACGAGAAGACCGTCGACCCCGGCGACGCCTCCACGCCCAAGGTGATCCAGGTCGAGTCCGCGATGGGGGCCGCGGTCGAGGTCTTCGAGGGGGCCTTGGCTCTGGAGGTGGACCGCTCGCGCTTCCTGCCGGTCAAGTCGACGAACGACCTGCTGGGCCTCCGCTCCGATGTGTACGCGCTGACCGACGCGTCTGAGATGGCGTATGCCGCAGGGGTCGAGTCGGCGCCGCTGATCGACCTCGACAGCGCGCACTACAAGCTGATCGGAGATTTCGACGAGCGCTTCCCGACCGGCCCCCCGTCCCTGCGCGAGGCGACCTCCCTGACCGTGCACGGAGACTGGACCTTCGGACCCGACGTGGTCGTTCGCGGTGATGTCACCGTCGAGGCGACCGGATCGCCCGGGACCATCGAAGGACAGACGCTCAGCGGCTGACGGGCGTGCCGGTCGTGGACCCGCGTCCCGGCCAAATGCATCGTCTAGGGTTGGCGCCGTGCGCAGTGTCGAGGAGCATCTGACCAAGATCTTGGAGCTGGTCGAGCCGCTTCCGCCGTACGAGCAGCCACTGCTCGAGGCGATCGGCCTGCCGATCTGCCAGGACGTGACGGCTTCGATCGACCTGCCGACGTTCGACAACTCCGCGATGGACGGCTACGCCTGTCGACGGGACGACCTGCTCGACGCCACGGAGAACCACCCGGTCCGGCTGCCGGTGGTCGGGGAGTCCGCGGCCGGCCAGAGCAAGGCGTATGCGCTGTCGCCGGGCCAGGCCGTGAAGATCATGACCGGCGCACCGATGCCCGCCGGTGCTGACGTCGTGGTGCCGATCGAGTGGACCGACGGTGGTCGGGCGAACGTCTCGATCACGAAGCTGCCGAGCCCCGGTCAGCATGTCCGGTCCCGTGGCGAGGACGTGCAGGCCGGGCAGTCTCTGCTCGAGGAGGGCACCAGTCTCGGCCCCCGGCAGGCCGCCATCCTGGCTGCGACCGGCCATGCACAGGTGCGGGCCAGACCGCGCCCTCGGATCGTCGTCCTGTCGACCGGGAGCGAGCTCCGGGAACCGGGAACTCCGCTCGGCTTCGACTCGATCTACGACTCGAACTCGTTTGCCATTGCGGCTGCCGTGCGGCAGGCCGACGCCATCGCGTACCGGGTCGGCATCGTGCCCGACGACCCGCAGGAGCTCACCGACACGCTGTCCGACCAGCTTGTGCGCGCTGACCTGGTCGTGACGAGCGGCGGAGTGAGCAAGGGAGACTACGACGTCGTCAAGGACGTGCTCGGCAGGCTGGGCACCGTGCAGTTCACCGAGGTGGCGATGCAGCCGGGCAAGCCGCAGGGGTTCGGCACGATCGGAGAGGACGACACCCCGATCTTCACCCTTCCAGGCAACCCGGTGTCGTCATACATCTCCTTCGAGGTGTTCGTGCTTCCCGCCATCCGCCGGATGATGGGCAGGCTTCCCTACCGCCGGCCCTTGGTACGGGCCGCTGTGACCGACGGCTTCTCGTCCCCGCCGGGTCGCAAGCAGTTCGTTCGCAGCACCTTCGAGGTGACCGGGCATGGCGCGCAGGTGACGCCCGTCGGCGGCCACGGCTCGCACCTGATCGGCAGCCTGTCGCAGTCCAACGCCCTGATCGTCGTGCCCGAGTCGACGACGGCGGTGGAGGCCGGGTCGACCGTCGACGTGCTCGTCCTGGACCGGAGCTTCTGATGATGTCCGCGGCCGAGGACCTCGGACCGTCCCCGCGGCTGACGCACGTCGACGACTCCGGCGCGGCACGGATGGTCGACGTGTCCGACAAGGACGTGACCGCTCGGACGGCCGTGGCGACCGGACGCGTCCTGGTGTCGTCGGAGGTCGTGGCGTTGCTCCGAGGCGAGGGGGTTCCCAAGGGCGATGCGCTCGGCGTCTCCCGAGTCGCCGGCATCATGGCCGCCAAGCGGACGCCTGACCTGGTTCCGCTGTGCCACCCGGTCGCGCTCAGCGGTGTGGTAGTGGACCTCGACGTTGCCGACGATGCGGTGGAGATCACCGCAACCGTGCGGACGACGGATCGGACCGGGGTCGAGATGGAGGCGCTCACAGCCGTGACTGTGGCGGCTCTCGCTCTGGTCGACATGGTCAAGGCGGTCGACAAGGCCGCCGTGATCAGCGACGTTCGCGTGATGCACAAGAGTGGCGGCCGGTCCGGGACCTGGGACCGCGATGGCGGGGACGGGTAGTCCGTGGATGCGTTCGCGTCCCGTCGTGCGCACGTGGTGTCGATCTCCAACCGGGCGGCGGCTGGCGTCTACGCGGACACCACCGGTCCGCGCATCGTCGCCGCCCTGGAGAAGGCGGGCTTCGCGGCCGTCACCTCAGCTGTCGTACCCGACGGTGCGCCGGTGGCCGATGCCCTGCGCGCTGCGGTGGCGGACGGCGTCGACGTCGTCGTCACGACCGGCGGCACGGGCCTGACGCCGACCGACCGGACCCCTGAGCACACCCGGACGATCCTCGACCGCGAGGTGCCGGGCATCGCCGAGGCGATCCGCGCGTACGGGGTCGCGCAGGGCGTCGCGACCGCGGCCTTGTCGCGCGGCCTGGCGGGGGTGGCCGGCTCGACGCTCGTGGTCAACCTGCCCGGCTCGTCGGGCGGGGTCAAGGACGGCTTGGCCGTGCTGATGCCGATCCTCGGTCATGCGCTGGACCAGATCGGCGGAAGCGACCACGTCCGCGCCGACCAGGATGGTGCGTCCTGACCCGGGGCTGGCCGGTACGGCTGCGCCATGGGCGGGTCGGACTTCGTCCGATCACCCGGCGCGATGCGGCTCGCTGGGCCGAGCTTCGGCGGACGAACCTGGACTGGTTCGGCCCGTGGGAGTCGACCCGACCCCCGGACTCGAGCGGACACACGACCGGCTACAAGGCGCTGACGCGAGACCTGATCCGGCAGGGCCGGCAGGGCCGAGCGCTGCCGTTCGTCGTGACGTACGACGAGGTGATGGTCGGTCAGCTGACGGTGTCCAGCATCACCTGGGGCTCGGCGCGATGGGCCCAGATGGGCTACTGGATCGACGAGGCGCACGCCGGTCGCGGCATCATCCCGACCGCGGTGGCGATGGCGTGTGACCACTGCTTCAGTGCGCTGGCGCTGCACCGGATCGAGATCGCGATCCGGCCCGAGAACGTCGCGAGCCTTCGCGTGGTGGAGAAGCTCGGCTTCACCAGGATCGGTCTGGCCCGGCGCTACCTGCACATCAACGGGATGTGGCGCGACCACCAGCTCTTCGCGCTCACCGTGGAGGACGTGCCCGAGGGCGTCCTCGCCCGCCTCACCCGTCAAGACTCCACCAACCCCTGACCGGGTGGGGCTTGCCGGGTGGGGTTTGCCTCGGGCTGACCGGGTGGGGTTTGCCTAGAGAACAAGCCGGAAGGCTTGTTCTCTAGGCAAACCTGCCTTGCAAACAGTGCATCTGCCTTGCCCAGTTGCGGTGTACGCCGGTCGGGTCGTTGCCCGGCCGCCACCAGCACGCCCGCGAAACCCCCTTCTCGCCCGGCGCCTGAGGCGATCGGTGGTGGCAGGTGGCAGTCAGTCGGGAGGCGGGTCGCCCGATGGCCGGCTCGTTCGAGCCGGCCGAGTCACTGAATTCCCACCAGTCACACAATTCTCAGGCGACACACCGGCCACGCTGCCGGGCCGCTCCGGAATCCGGCCATACGGTCGTACCCGTGGGTTTGACCGGAGTTATCTACGCGCTCGTCGTCCTGGCCTGGGCGGCATACCTCCTTCCGCAGGCGCTGCGGCGTCATGACGAAGCGGCTCGCAAGCACTCGATCGAGCGGTTCTCCTCCGCGATGCGCGTGCTGGCCCGCCGCGGCCCCTCGACCAGCGACCGGTTCGTGGTCACACCGCCTCGCACGGTTGACCGGGTGCTCACTCCTTCCCTTGCATCCGGTACGCCGACGAGTCCGGCCGTCGAGCGACCACGGCCGAGCCGGGTAGCGCTGCGGGACGCTGCTGCTCGACGCCGTCGCGTGCTGGTCGTCCTGCTCGCAGCCACGCTCGGGGTGGCGGGCGTCGCCGCGTTTGGGCTCGTCCCGCTCTGGTCGATCGCAATCCCCGTGACGCTGATCGTGGTCTTCCTGACCCTCGCGCGTCGGCAAGTACGCCGCGCCAGCGACGCCTACTGGGACGAGGTCTCCGACGCCCAGCCGGAGCCGAGCAACGTGATTACGCGGCCGGCCACCCGAGTCGATGCCTCACACGGGACCCCCAGGACGGCAATGTCGACCTCGCAGACGGCCACGCTCGATCCGGCGGCGGGCACAGCCTCCGACGACGAACCGACTGTCACCCTCGACCCGAACGACCTCAAGGAGGCGCGCGTCGGCATCGGTGTCGTGGCCACCGCTGATGGCGGCTCGCTCTGGGACCCATTGCCGGTCACGCTGCCGACGTACGTCGACAAGCCGGTGGCCAAGCGGAGCTATCGGACGATCGAGCTCGGCGAGCCCGGTACCTGGTCCTCCGGACATTCAGCACAAGACAGCGCGACGGCCGCAGCGTCGAACGAGACCGCGCCGGCGAAGACCGGGGAAGCCTCCGAGGCTGCCGCGGAGACCCCGCGAGCAGTCAACGGCTGAACACTCGGCGTTTTCGTCGCGCCTCTACCCCGGTGCTAGAGTTTCCCGGCGGTCGGCGAGCCTGACGAGTTCACGGCTCGCACCGTTTTGGGGCTGTGGCGCAGTTGGTAGCGCGTCTCGTTCGCAATGAGAAGGTCAGGGGTTCGAATCCCCTCAGCTCCACCAAACCCGGCGGCACATGTGATGCGGCTGGCGACTTTGACCGATTCATCGACGCCTCGGACCTCGGCTGCGCAGAGGATCTTCGGCTTCCGTGCCTTCAGTCCGTCGACTCCTCCCTCGGGGCTGCTGAGTGAGGAGGACTGGACGTTGACAACCGCCCAGTGCCCGCTGGATCGAACGGTCTCGGTCGGCCACCATCGCGGGTCCGCCGGCTGTGCGTATGGGGTTCTTCGCCGCAATCTCGACGCTGTACGCCCGCGCGGATGTCTACGCCCTGGCGAGCGGTCAGGGGGCAGTCGCCTCTGGCCGGATGCCGCGCAGCAGGAGATACCCGATCATCCAGAACTCACCGATCGTCGCGGGGAAAGCCAGTCCGGCGACCAGGAGGCTGGGTGGGCTGGCGAAGCCATAGTCGACGATGCTGCTGAGCAGGTAGCCGGCACCGCCGATGACCAGGATCCAACCGAGTGCTCTGGGGAAGCGCGCCGTTGTGATCGCTGTCCATCCCATCGGGATGAGCCACAGGCCGAAGAACAACGCACCGATGCCCCAGGCGTCGGTGCTGAGCTGATACAGCACACCAACAGTCGCGGCCGCGTCGCCGGCTGGTGCGAGCGAACTGTCCTGGGCGACGGCGACGGCCGTGGCGAGGAAGACGGCACTGGCCATGATGGCCACCGCGTTGACGAGTCCGAACGCCGCGACCGAGACGCCGGCAACGATGCGCACCTCACGGAACAACTTGTAGAACCAGATCGCCGCCAATGCCTGGGTGACGACGATGCCCATCTCCAGCATGACTCCCAGATGGGCCAGCGCCTTTTTGTCCTGCAGGTTCGCCAACGTCGCTGCTGCGTCTCCCTCGACATAGATCGCAGGGCGGATCAGCAAGAACCCGAGGATCCCCGTGACGGCCAGGCCCAGGTACCAGGCGCCGGCGACCCGAGCGGTCCTCACCTGCTCAGTCATGGCCACTCCCTTGCGACGAGATCACTGCTTCTACTCGCTGTTCGTCGCCAACGTAACGCGCCCACGTGCCGCAGTCAGTAGCCACCGGTCCGCACGCTCACGTCAGATGGACGGGCTGCGTGCGCCCGCAGCGAGGCCGCCAAAGCGGCATTTCTGACGCAGCTCGGAAAACCAGGAAAAGCGGCGACGAAGCTCGTGGTCACATCGTGGGTTCGGAACTGGACCCCTCCGAAAGCCTCGCTCATCGCGTGTTGATGAGTAAGGCTTCGACTGGGAGGGACCCATGAACACGCTGCACGACCGGCTGGCGGAGTTGGCCGACGACGCACCAACAGGAGGTGTGCCTGCGGCCGAGCTGTGGGCGCGCGGCAAACGCGCCCACCGCTTCCGGGTCGCGGGAATCGCGGCTGCCTTGCTGGTGGTTGGCGCCGTCGGCGCAGGCATCGGTGAACACCTCGCCGATGAAGGTAACAAGCGCGCGGACGTGGAGCCGGTGGGGACCACCGGAATTTCGCTGCCGATCGAGTACCCGGTCGGCGAGGCGCTGCCGGATCTCGGGAGTGCGCCCGGACCGCTGGCGGCGATTTGGTTGGCGCCGCGCGGGGCCGGTGCCGCGCCCGAGGCCGTCGGCCTCGTCGCGGAGACCGGGGTGTTCGGGACGCTCCCGATCGACGTGTTCAAGGACGACCCCGAGGGCACTGACTGCCTGTGTGTCGCGCTGTCGACCGACGGCCGCAGGATGGCCTACTACTCCCCGAAGTCAGAGCTGGTCGTCCACGACCTGGTGAGCGGCGACAGCGTCTCACCCCTGTCGGAGTCGAAGTTCGAGGCCCGCGCGGGTTCCACCTGGGTCGATGCCACCCACCTCTTCGGTCTCGTTGCTGGTGGGAGCGACGGCGACGGATGGGTATGGGAGCCGGGCGCGGCGCCGAAGCGGGTCGACACCTACGCCTACGCAGAAGGGTTCGACCTGTGGGTCTCCTATGACGGAAGCGGCCCCCAGCCGTGGCCGGGCGATGTGTCCTGTTCGTCGCCGATCCTCCTGGACGGGACCGGAGAATACGGGGAGTGGAGTCCCGGGTGGGGTTACACGCTCGAGGTGCCGGAGTTGTGCGACGTTCTGGGCGTCTTCGGTTCCGAGATGCTGCTTGGTCACTGGAATTCCGATCGCGTGCCTGGTAGCGGCTGGAAGGACCCGAACGACGGCAACCGGACTGTGGTCGCCCTGGACGTCCACGGCATTCACGGACCGTTCGAGGACCCGGCCCTGCGTCCCGTGGTCGCCACCGCACCAGCGCCTGAGCGGGTCGCGTTCGCCACCGATCTGATCGGAGAAGCGCTCGACGCAACTGGCGGTGCGTCATGACCGGGTACACCGACTTCGAGGAGTTCGTGGTCGCGCGGAGAGACGCGCTGCTACGTACGGCGTACCTGCTCACCGGCGATCATCACGACGCCGAGGACCTCGTGCAGTCAGCGCTGATCAAGGTGGTTCCGAAGTGGGCGAGGATCAAGGACGACCCGGAGGGGTACGTCCGGCAGGTCCTGGCGCGTGAGTCTGTGAACCGATGGCGCGGTCGCCGGTGGCGAGAGGTAACCATCGACGTGGTGGACGTAGTCCCGATGGAGATGCAGGACGACAGCACCGACCGTATCTCGCTGCTCGAGGACCTGCGCAGGCTGTCGCCGCGGCAACGCGCGGTGCTTGTGTTGCGCTACTTCGACGACCTCACCGAGGCCGACACGGCTGCGGCTCTCGGCATCTCCGTGGGAACTGTCAAGTCACACGGCCGCGACGCGCTGGCGCGCTTGCGCAACCAGCAGTCGGGCGAGGAGCAGGTAGCAGCCAACGACCTGAAACCCATGGCCTCTCGGCGGAAACTCGGCACGTGAACCCGAAGTCGGGGTCAAGGAGAATCCGAGAGAAGCGCACCCGTCGGCCGTCACTCGCCGGAAGTTTCTCGCAGACATCAGGCAGCAGTGATTGCCCAGGGTTCAGGTCATGTCCGCACGCGAGTAGACCGCTCCACGCCGAGCGCCAAGCCGTTGATCGTTTCACGCACAGTCTGAACAGAGGTCGGTGGCCGGAGAGAAACGCCGAGACTCATGCTGAACGAGGAAACACGCTGTGCAGGTGAACTCGTCGGCCTGCTTGGGCGTCACCTCGATGGAGAGAGTTTCGTGCGAGAGATCCGCGCCGGGAAGTTCGTAGGACTCTGCTAGCTCGGTCTCGTCCTCGTCGACCTTCCCTGAAGTCTTGTCCTGCTCGCCCAAGGTCAGGCGACGGGCCTCGAGGCTTTCTTCCTTCTGTTCGTCTTCGGTCTTGCGTGATGCGTCGTAGTCGGTGGCCATATGCAGGTTCCTCTCGGGGCAGAGCGCGAATACTAGCCCCGGACGTCGTCGCGGCCTTCAACCACGGTGCCACCTATGCCAGTAAGTCACCGTTTGCAGCCATGCGAGGCCACCAGCGCTGCCGGGGTGACTACACCGACGGGTTCGACGAGCGACTGGCGGCGTATGCGGCAGCAGCGAGCACCACGGCGAAGCCGGCGAACGACCAGGACCAGGCGTCGCCTCGGCTGATGCCCAGGTCGCCGGAGAGTGAGCCGAGTCCGGCGCCCGCGGTGCTGCCGATGAGCCCGCCGAAGGACTCGGTGGTGATGACCGCGGTGGCGAGCTGGATTGCCATGGTGGAGCTGTCCTCGGTCGTGGCTCGCAGGTAGAGCCCGGGGTAGGACAGGCCGATCCCCAGCCCGGTGAGCGTCCAGGCGGTGAGGGCTGCAATCCAGGAGCCACCGGCGAGGCCGAGGACGGCCATCAGCGCGACACCACCGCTAGCCAGGCTCAGCCCCCACAATGGCGGCGCGCCCTGTGGCCCCAGCCGGGGCGCCACCAGGGCCGCGAGTGCCCAGGCGATCGGGGCCGCACTCAGCGCCACACCGGCCTGGAACAACGTCGTGTCGTAGGTCTGCGTGAACAGCAGCGTGACGAGGCTGCCGGCGCCGAAGTAGCCGGCGCCGAAGAGGGTGAGCCCGGCAAGTCCCGCTGGTGCCCCGCGTCTGAGCCGGCCGGTTCCTTCGGGCATCAGGGCGAAGAAGCCCACGATCGCGGCGAAGAGCGCGACCGGCGACAGGTACCACCAGGCGGACTGGGCGATCACCACGAAGGCCGTGACCCCGATCGGCACCAGCAAGGTCCTGGCCAGTGGACGCTCACCTCCTCGATCGGCCTGGTGCGCCGGCACGGATCGGACCACCAGCAGGCGGCCGAAGACCATCAGCGGCACAGGCGCCAGCATGGCGACGCGCCAGCCCACCAGATGCTCCAGCGCGAGGGTTGCCGACGGGCCGACGAGCGCCGGAAGGATCCACATCGCCGACATCGCGGCGACCACCTTCAGCCGCAGTGACTCCTCGAGGTGCTTGATCGCTGCGCTCACGCCGTAGACGGCAACAAGAGCGCCTGCGAAGCCGGCCACGAACCGTCCGGAGGCAAACACCCACGCTGTCGGTGCCGAGGCGGCGACCCCGGAGCCGACCAACGACAGCAAAAGGCCGGTCATCAAAACACTGCCGGGTGAGAACCGGTTGATGATGCGGGAGGACAAGGGCAGGGCGGTGAACATGCCGACGGTGGTTCCCGCGACGAGAAGCGGAACCTGCTCCTGAGCCGTCAGGTCCTGCTCGATCAAGGGCAACAACGTGCCCGCGACGAAGGTCGACACCGCGCTCGCGAACTCGAGCACGACGACGCCACCTGCCAGGAGCAGGGCAGCCGAGCCGTCCAGCTTCGCGGTGTGCACGGTGCTCATCGCGACCCATCTCCTCTGGGAACCTCGTACGATCGGCCAGCAATCCTAGGCAACTGTGCCCAAACCGGTCAGTTGTAACCTCGAGGCATGACCGTCGACGTCCACCCTGTGCAGGTCGTACGCCGCCCACGCGACCAGGTCGCGGCCTACATGTTCGACCCCGCGCACGACACCGAGTGGACCGGCGGGATCACCGCCAGCAGACCCGCCAGGCCCGGGCTGCTGACGGAGGGGATGACGGTCGAGCGAGATGCCCGGTTCCTCGGACGGCGTTTCACGTACGGGTACGTCGTCACTGCTGCCGACCCCGACCGGATGGTGGAGCTCAAGGTCGAACGACCATTCCCTATGACGGTCACCTACGAGCTCGATGACCATCCCGACGGCACACGCGTCGGCATCCATGCCCGGGGGGAGCCTGGACGGTTCTTCGGGTGGGCCACGCCACTGATGCGCCGCGCGGTCGGGAAGAACATCGCCGCCGACCTCGACCGCCTGAAGACGAACCTCGAGCGATGAGCCGCACCTCAGCTGACGAGCCGGCCGGATCGGACGCACGAGGTGGGTCAGAGCCAGTGGGTGAGCCACATCCGGTCGTTCCACTGTGAGTTCGTGAGCAGCCCGTTGGTGTAGATCGGGTAGAAGTAGATGAAGTTGATGCCGACCATGGCCACGAAAACCGCCACCGAGACGACGCCCACCACGCGACGGCGGTACGACGCTCCTGCCGGTGCGAGGATCTTGCCGAGCACGAGGGTCACCGCGATGACGGTGAACGGGATGATGGCGACACCGTAGTAGTAGAAGATCGGCCGGGTGTCGTAGTTGAGCCAGGGCAACCACGTCGTGAGGACTCCGACGACAGGTATGCCGAAACGCCAGTCGCGTCGGGTGACCCAGTACGCCAGGCCGATGAACAAGGCGAAGACGCCGCCCCACCACAGCAGCGGCGTACCGATCGCCAGGATCTGCTTGACGCACTGCTCACCCTCGGGGCAGTTCGGGATGACTGAGTTGTCGCCGCTGGTGGAGGCCACGCCGAGCGGACGGTTGATCACCAGCCAGCCTGCCGGGTTGGACTGGAACGGGTGCGTCGCCTCGTTGATGAACTCGCCGGTGTGGAACTTGTAGACCTCCACGTTGTAGTTCCACAAGATGTTCAGGTCGTGGCGGACGTGGCCGAGCGGCGTGGTCGGGTGGTCGTCGATGGAGCTCCAGACCACGTTGTCCTGGCCCTCATCCTGGCCGAACGCGTCCTCAGACGCCTGGGCGTGCGTCAACAAGCCGACCCAGGAGCCGATGTACGTCACCAGGGCCACCAGGAACAGCGAGAAGAACGCCGGGATCATGTCGGCCACCAGCGACTTCAGCGGAGCCCATCGCACGCCGATCGAGCGGCGCATGCCGGAGTCCCACGCCCAGACCAGCAGCACCATGCCGGCGAAGACGTACAGCGTCGTCCACTTCGTGCCGGCCGCCAACCCGAAGCACACCGCGGCGCTCAGCCGCCAGGGTCGGAACAAGAAGCCACGCACCGGGCCGAAGTCTCGCGGGCCCAGTTGCGGCGAACGCTCATAGCGTCGCGCCAGCTTGGCTCGCGCCCAGTCCCGGTCCGCGACGAGGCAGTGGGTGGCGCAGAGCAGCCAGAAGGCCAGGAAGATGTCCAGCAGGGCGAGCCGCGACATCACGAAGACGAGGCCGTCCAGGGCGAGCAACGTCCCGGCGATACATCCGAGCAGCGTCGACCCGGTCAACCGCCTGACAAGCCGACACATGACGAGCACCATCAACGTGCCCACCAGGGCGGAGGAGAAGCGCCAGCCGAAGGCGTTCAAGCCGAACAACCATTCCCCGAACGCGATCATCCACTTCCCGACCTCGGGATGCACCACCTTGTTGAGGTCACTGGTGAACAGGTCCGCCGGCTTGGTGTCACCGGCGTTGATCAGCTGGTCGGCCTCGCTCTCGTCGGTCGACGGATCGTTGACGAACGACATCGCCACGCCCTTGACGAGCAGGGAGTAGGCGTCCTTGGCGTAGTACGTCTCGTCGAAGGTGATGTCGTGCGGGGTGTCGAGGTTGTGGAAGTGCAGGATGCCGGCGCACAGCGTGACGATCAGCGGCGCGAGCCACCCCCAGAGCGGACTGCTGCGGTACGACGGCGGGGTCAGCCGCTTGCGCAGGACCGGCTGGCGATCCCCGTCCACTGTGGTCCCGAGCGTCGCGACCCGCCCGGTCGAGGAGCCATCGGCGCCGACTGCCCTGGAGTGGACAGTCGGCTCGGACGCACCGCTCGAGTCGGCCTCCGGGGGATGCGTCGTGGTCACCACGTCGGCCATCGTAGGCGAGCGACGCGGACTTGCCTGCGATGATGCGGACATGACGCTCGTCCTGGCCGCCACGCCGATCGGTCGGGTCGAGGACGCAGCACCGCGGCTGGCCACTGAGCTGGCTGGTGCGGACGTCATCGCAGCTGAAGACACCCGCCGGCTGAGGAGACTGCTCACCGAGCTGGGCGTCGAGACGTCGGCCCGTGTCGTCTCCTACTTCGAGGGCAACGAATCGTCCCGGACCCCGCCCCTGGTCGCGGCGCTGGTCGCCGGTGAGCGCGTCGTGCTGGTCACGGACGCGGGTATGCCCAGCGTGTCCGATCCGGGCTATCGGCTGGTGGCGGCCGCGGTCGATGCCGGCGTCGAGGTGACGGCGGTGCCGGGACCTTCGGCGGTGCTGATGGCGCTGGCGGTCTCGGGTCTGCCGGTCGACCGATTCTGCTTCGAAGGTTTCCTGCCTCGCAAGAGCGGCGAACGTGCCCGGCAGCTGGCCGTCCTCGCCGACGAGCAACGCACGATGGTGTTCTTCGAGGCTCCGCATCGCACGGAGGCGTCCTTGGCCGCCATGGCCGCTGTCTTCGGGGCCGACCGGGCGGCGGCGGTGTGCCGCGAGCTCACCAAGACCTATGAGGAGGTACGCCGGGGAGGACTGGCCGAGCTGGCCGTCTGGGCCTCGGACGGCGTACGCGGTGAGGTGACGGTCGTGGTCGCCGGCGCGGCACCACCCGGCCCGGTCGACCTCGACGACGACGCGGTACAGGCCATGGTCGAGGCTGCCGTGCAGGAGGGGATGTCGCGCAAGGACGCGGTGGCGCACGTGGCCGGGCAGACCGGCCTGCCCCGCAAGCAGGTCTATGCGGCCGCGCACCGCTGAGCCGGGAGTCGGTCGCCATACGTATGCCGTCGAGTGTCGGAAGACGGCGGGGTGCGGGGGTGGTGGGGGGTACGTGTGCCGTCGAGTGTCGGGAGACGTCGGGGTGCGGGGGTGGTGGGGGGTACGTGTGCCGTCGAGTGTCGGAAGACGTCGGGGTGCGGGGGTGGTGGGGCGTCCGTGTGCCGTCGAGTGTCGGAAGACGTGCGGGGGTGCGGCGCGGCCGTCGGGTCGGAGACTCGGGGTCGTCGTGCGTCGTGCCGTCGAGTGTCGGAAGACGGCGGGGTGCGGGGGTGGTGAGGCGTACGTATGCCGTCGAGTGTCGGAAGACGTAGCGAGGGCAAAACCGGCTCGACGCCACCCCTAGGATTGAGGCCATGTCCGACACCTCGCGCAAGGCGTTCTACGTCACGACGCCGATCTACTACGTGACAGCGCCTCCCTCGATCGGCAACGCGTACACGACGGTCGCGGCCGACGTCTTGGCGCGCTGGCATCGGCAGAAGGGTGAGCCGGTCGTCTTCCTCACGGGCACCGACGAGCACGGACAGAAGGTCCTCGAGGCGGCCGAGCAGCACGGCGTGACACCCCAGGAGTGGGCCGATCGGCTGGTCGACACCGAGTGGAAGCCGGTCCTGTCGGTCGTCGACGCCAGCAACGACGACTTCATCCGGACCACGGAGACGCGGCACACCGAGCGCGTCCAGGAGTTCTGGCAGGCGATCCAGGACGCCGGCGACGTCTACGAGGGCAGCTACGAAGGCCCGTACTGCATCGCGTGCGAGGAGTTCAAGCTTCCCGCCGAGCTGATCGACGGTGACGACGGCGTCAAGCTGTGCCCGATCCACGAGCGCCCGGTGGAGACGCTGTCGGAGGTCAACTACTTCTTCGCGCTCAGCAAGTACGCCGACCGGCTCCTCGCGCTGTACGAGGACGACCCGACGTTCGTCCAGCCCGACAGCGCTCGCAACGAGGTGATCTCCTTCGTACGGCAGGGCTTGCAGGACCTCTCGATCTCCCGGTCGACGTTCGACTGGGGCATCCCGGTGCCCTGGGACGAGAAGCACGTCTTCTACGTCTGGATCGACGCCCTGCTCAACTACGCCACGGCGGCGGGCTTCGGGACCGACCCGGAGCGCTTCGCCCGCACCTGGCCGGCCGACGTGCACCTGGTCGGCAAGGACATCCTGCGCTTCCACGCCGTCATCTGGCCCGCGATGCTGATGGCCGCCGGGGTCGACGTGCCGAGGCGCGTCTTCGCACACGGCTGGTTGCAGGTCGGCGGGCAGAAGATGAGCAAGTCCAAGCTGACCGCCATCCACCCGAGCGAGATCGTCGACACGTTCGGTTCGGACGCCTACCGCTACTACTTCACCCGGACCATCGCTTTCGGCTCCGACGGAAGCTTCTCCTGGGAGCACCTCAGCGCGGTCTACACCAGCGAGCTCGCCAACGGCCTGGGCAACCTCGCCTCGCGCGTCACTGCGATGGTCGGCAAGTACTTCGACGGGGTGTTGCCCGAGCCGGGCGACGCTGGCGCGGCGGAGCAGGCGCTTGCCGAGGCGCTGTCCACGACCGCGACCGTCGCCGACTCCGCGATCGAGCGCGTTGCGATCCATGAGGCGGTCGCCGCCGTTGCCGACTTCGTCGGGGCGGTCAACGGCTACGTCACGCAGCAGGAGCCGTGGAAGGTGGCCAAGGACGAGACGCCGGAGGGTCGGGCTCGGCTGGCCACGATCCTCTACACGGCCGCGGAGTCGCTTCGCGCGGTCGCCGTGCTGCACCATGCCGTGATGCCGAAGACCTCGGCTGCGCTGTGGCAAGCCCTGGGCGCCGACGTTGTCGGCCCGCTGGCCGACCAGCGGATCGACGATGTCGCGAGGTGGGGGCAGCTTCCCGCCGGGGCGATTCTGACCAAGGGTGCCGCGCTGTTCCCGCGGCTCGACGCCGTCGACGGGGTCGTCGTCGAGGGTGCGGGGGCCGCAGGCGCCACTCGATGAGCGACGCAGCCTCCGGCCCGATGCGGGCACGCGGCAGCGATGCGGCCGCAGGGCGCGACGTGACTCGGCCGCCGCTCCCCGAACCGCTGCCGGCACCCGTCGTGGACAACCACTGCCACCTCGACATCGCCGACGGCGACGACTGGCTGGACCCGGGCCGGGCCCTCGCGATGGCCGCGAGCGTCGGCGTCCCGCGCATCGTGCAGATCGGTTGCGACCTCCCCGGGGCGCGATGGGCGGTCGAGACCGCGACGGCGTACGACGCGATCGTGGCGGGGGTGGCGATCCACCCCAACGAGGCGCCCAGGCTCGACGACGCCGGTGGGCTCGACACAAGCGCTGGCCGAGATCGAGCGGTTGGTCACCGTCCAGCCCCCGGGTCCGCGCTGTGGGCGAGACCGGTCTGGACTACTTCCGCACCGGGCCGGACGGTGTCGCGGCGCAGAAGCGGTCGTTCGCCGCGCACATCGACGCTGGCGCTCCGCCTCGACAAGGCGTTGGTCATCCACGACCGCGACGCCCACGACGACATCCTGGCGATGCTCGACGAGCACGGGGTGCCCGGAGCGCACCGTGCTGCACTGCTTCTCCGGTGACGTCGACTTCGCCCGGGCCTGCCTGGACCGCGGCGCGTACTTGTCGTTCGCCGGCACGGTCACGTTCAAGAACGCCGCCAACCTGCGCCGAGCCCTGGCCGCTGGCGCCGATGGACCGCATCCTGGTCGAGACCGACGCGCCCTTCCTGACGCCGATGCCGCTTCCGCGGGCGGCCCGAACGCGTCGTACCTGGTGCCGCACACCGTGCGCGCGATGGCAGAGGTCCGAAACGTCCAGCTCGAGCGGCTTTGCGAGGCCATCGACGCGAACACTGACGCGCGCGTTCGGCGGAGCCTGGGGCTGACCCGAGCCCGCGCGGTGCAGGCTCCTGCCTCGGGTGTGACGGCGGTGTCACCCGCGGTCGTTATCTGTTCGTGATCTCGTGAGATGGGTCACCCCGCCCGCTCAGCGCCGGCCGAGGATTTGGCTCAGCCGCCGAAGACTGGCATGGTCGTGAACTTGTTGGCCGGAAACAGGCATGCCTACATAAGGATTAAATCGGGCATAACTGCCTGTCGCTCCGCATCCCCTGCGAGCGAGCCCTGTGAACCGGAACGATCGACCCTTGGAGCCTCTTGAACACCGCTACGAAGAAGACAGTGTCGAAGAAGATCGGCGCTCGGCGATCACCGCAGCCGTCCTCACGGTCGGCCTGGTCCTCGGGACCGTCGCCTTCGCCTCCGCCAGCAAGAAGAGCGTCACCGTCTCCGTCGACGGCAAGGAGCAGGTCGTCCAGACCTCCGGTGACACCGTCGCCGACGTGCTCGACGACCAGGGCATCGACCTTGGCCAGCACGACGCCGTTGCACCGTCGCCGGGCAGCGCGGTCGACGACGGGTCCCGGATCGCCGTTTCCTACGGTCGCAAGCTCACCCTGAACGTCGACGGTGACAAGCAGACCTACTGGACCACCGCCACCAGCGTCGAGGATGCTCTGCAGCAGGTCGGCACGCGCATCGAGACCGGATCGGACCTGTCGGCCAGCCGCTCGAGCTCGATCGGTCGTGACGGGCATGCGGCTGACGATCAAGACCCCCAAGAACGTCGTCCTCAAGGTCGGCACCCACAAGGCGCACCGGATCACCACGACCGGTCTGACCGTCACCGAGGCGCTGCTCGACCGCGGCATCGAGGTCGACAAGGACGACCTGGTGCGTCCGGCCAAGCAGAGCCAGATCGACGACGGCACCCGCATCGTCGTGGTCCGTCAGGTCTCCCGCAAGATCACCGTCACCGAGGCCACGCCCTACGACACGATCGTGCGCGAGGACAGCGACCTCTACACCGACCAGACCCGCGTGGAGCGCGCCGGGCAGCCGGTGCGGACAAGGTGACCTACCGGATCGCTGCGTCAGAACGGCGAGATCGTGCGCAAGCGCGTCGTCGGTCGCGAGACGATCACGCCTGCCGGTCGACCAGATCGAGTACCACGGCACGAAGGCCCGTCCCGCGCCCGAGCGCCGGCCGTCAACAACGCGCCGGGCAGCTCGCGTCTGGGACAAGATCGCGCAGTGCGAGTCCGGCGGCAACTGGGCCATCAACACCGGCAACGGGTACTACGGCGGCCTGCAGTTCAACGCCAGCACCTGGACCGCGTACGGCGGCGGCGCCTATGCCCCGACCGCCAACCTCGCCAGCCGCGAGCAGCAGATCGCGATCGCCGAGAAGGTCCAGGCGGCGCAGGGCTGGGGCGCCTGGCCGGCGTGCACGGCCGCGCTCGGTCTGAGCTGATCGAACCCATCGCACCAGCGTGCACAGCGGCCGGGCTCCGGCAGCCACGAGGAGCACCAGCCATACAGCTGACCGCTGTGAACGCGACATCATCGGCATCCGCCGGTCCGAGACTTCTCGGGCCGGCGGATGTCCGTATGTTGGCCGTCGCGGTACGACATCCGGCCGACCAAGCAGCGTGGGCAGAACTTCGTCATCGACGCCAACACGGTGCGACGCATCGCGCGATCGGCCGGACCTGCGTCGCCGACGACGTCGTGCTCGAGGTCGGCCCCGGTCTGGGCTCGCTGACGCTCGCCCTGCTCGAGCACGTCGCGTCGGTGACGGCCGTCGAGATCGACCCGGTGCTGGCCGCAGGCCCTGCCGGAGACCATCGCGGCAGTACGCACCGGACCACGCTGACTCGGGTGCGGGTCGTGGAGGCCGACGCCATGCGGATCAGCGAGCTGCCCGGGCCAGGCGCCGACCGCGCTGGTCGCGAACCTGCCGTACAACGTGGCCGTTCCGGTGCTGCTGCACCTGCTGGCGACCTTCCCCACGATCGAGCGCGTCCTGGTGATGGTGCAGCTCGAGGTGGCCGAGCGGCTGGCGGCGCCGCCCGGATCGAAGGTCTACGGCGTCCCGAGCGTCAAGGCGGCCTGGTACGCCGACGTCCGCAAGGTCGGCGTGGTCGGGCGCAGCGTCTTCTGGCCCGCGCCGAACGTCGACTCCGGCCTGGTCGCGATGACCCGGCGCGAGCCGCCGGCCTCGACCGCGTCCCGGGAGGAGGTCTTCGCCGTCGTCGACGCAGCCTTCGCGCAGCGCCGCAAGACCTTGCGTGCTGCGCTGGCGGCGCACGCCGGCTCGGCGGCTCTCGCCGAAGCGCGCCCTCCGGGCGGCCGGTGTCGACCCGACCGTGCGCGGCGAACGGCTCACCGTCGACGACTTCACCCGGATCGCGGATGCGCTTCACCGCGCCAACTAGATTGGCTCCCGTGAGCGCCCGATGACCGTGACCGTGCGGACCCCGGCGAAGATCAACCTGGGGTTGAGCGTCGGCGCGCCCGGCGCCGACGGCTACCATCCGGTCGCCACCGTCTACCAGGCCGTGTCGCTGTACGACGAGGTCAAGGCCCGACCTGCCGACGCCGGCGTCTTCACCGTGAGCGTGACCGGCGAGGGCCACGACGTCGTACCGCTCGGACGACGACAACCTGGCCGTCCAGGCGGCGCGGCTGCTCGGCCAAGGCCGCCGAGATCGAGTCCGGCGTGGCGCTGTCGATCCACAAGACGATCGCCGTGGCCGGTGGCCTGGCCGGCGGCAGCACGGACGCGGCCGGCGCGCTGGTCGCCTGCGACGCCCTGTGGGGCACCAACGCCTCGCGGGACGAGCTGATGGCGCTGGCGGCCGAGCTCGGCTCCGACGTGCCGTTCTGCCTGACCGGCGGCATCGCGATCGGGACCGGCCGCGGCGAGAACGTCTCTCCGGTCCTGGCGCGGGGTGGCTACGAGTGGGTCCTCGCGTACGCCGACGAGCAGTCTGCCGACGCCCGACGTCTACGCCGAGCTCGACAAGCTCCGCGGCGACGACGCCTGTCGCCGAGCCGGCCGTGTCCCGAAGACCTGATGACGGCCCTGCGCACCGGCGACCCCTACGCCGTCGGGCCAGGCGCTGCACAACGACCTGGAATCGGCTGCGCCTCCGGCTGCGGCCGGCGCTGCGTCGGACCCTGAACCTCGGCGAGGAGTACGGCGCGCTCGGGACCCTCGTGTCAGGGTCAGGGCCGACCTGCCTGTTCCTCGCCGCCGAGGAGGACCACGCCGTCGACATCGCGGTGGCGCTGTCGAGCTCGGGGCTGTGCCGGTCGGTGCAGCGCGCGAGCGGCCCGGTCCCCGGTGCCCGGCTGATCACGTGAGCGCGAAGACGCCGCGACGAACCTGATCAACGCCGAGCGCATCTCCAAGGCCTACGGCGTCCGGCCGCTGCTGAGCGACGTGAGCCTCGGGGTCCAGGACGGCGACCGGATCGGCGTCGTCGGTCGCAACGGTGACGGCAAGACGACGCTGCTGCGCATCCTGGCCGGCCTGGAGCCGCCCGACGACGGCCGGCTCACTCACAACCGCGGGCTGCACTGGGGCATGGTCGGTCAGCACGACGACCTCGACGAGGCCGCGTCCGTCGGCCACGTCGTCATCGGAGAGCGCGCCGAGCACGAGTGGGCGGCGGATCCGCAGGCGCGCGAGATCATCAGCCACCTGCTCGTCGGTCTCGACCTCGACCGCTCGATCGCCGGACTCTCCGGAGGGGAGCGCCGCCGGGTCTCGCTCGCTGCTGCGCTGCTGGCCGACCTCGACGTCCTGCTGCTGGACGAGCCGACCAACCACCTCGACATCGAGGCGGTCGCGTGGCTGGCCGAGCACCTGGCCGGCCGCTCGGCACGGTCGCCGTTCGCGCTCGTGGTCGTGACCCACGACCGGTGGTTCCTGGATGCGGTGTGTACGACGACGTGGGAGGTGCACGACGCGCAGGTCGACCGCTACGACGGGGGATACGCGGCGTTCGTGCTCGCCAAGGCCGAGCGCGGCCGGCAGGCCGAGGCCACGGAGTCTCGGCGGCAGAACCTGATGCGCAAGGAGCTGGCCTGGCTGCGGCGCGGTGCCGCCGGCGCGGACCTCGAAGCCGAAGTTCCGGCTGGACGCGGCGTCGGAGCTGATCGAGGGCGAGCCGGACGCCGCGCGACCGGGTGGAGCTGCAACGCTTCGCTGCCGCGCGGCTGGGCAAGGACGTGCTCGACCTCGAGGACGCCACGATCACGCCGCGGCGGCCGGGACCTGATCGACCACGTGACCTGGCGGCTCGGTCCGGGCGACCGGGTCGGTCTGATCGGGGTCAACGGCGCCGGCAAGACGTCGGTGCTCTCGGTGCTGGCCGGGGACGTCGACCCGGACGCCGGTCGACTGCGGACCGGGCGGACCGTGCAGCTCGCGCACCTGACGCAGGCGCTGGACGACCTCGACCCGTCCCAGCGGGTGCTGGACTCGGTGGAGTCGATCCGGCGCGTGGCGTCGGTGGGCGGTCGGGAGGTGACGGCCTCGTCGATGCTCGAGCGGTTCGGCTTCACCGGCGACCGGCTGACCGCGCGGATCGGTGACCTCTCGGGGGGCGAGCGGCGTCGGCTGCAGCTGCTCCGGCTGCTGCTCGGCGAGCCCAACGTGCTGCTGCTCGACGAGCCGACCAACGACCTGGACATCGAGACGCTCAACGTCGTCGAGGACTTCCTCGACAGCTGGCCCGGCACGTTGGTGGTCATCTCCCACGACCGCTACTTCCTCGAGCGCGTCACCGACAGCGTGCAGGCCCTGCTGGGTGACGGGTCGCTGGTGATGCTGCCCGGCGGCGTCGACGAGTACCTGCGGCGCCGCTCCTCGGCCGGGCCTTCGCGGCGTACGACGCTGCGAGCCGCGACGGCTGAGGCACCCGGGTCCGCTGTCGACGGCTCGCCGATGCCGCCGCCCAACGCGCCGCGAAGAAGGAGCTGGCGCAAGGTCGAGCGGCAGATCGGCAAGATGACCGGGCGGATCGACGCGCGTCCACGCCGCGATGGCCGAGCACAGCAGCGACTACGAGCGCCTCGCCGAGCTCGATGCCGAGGTCAAACGGCTGGAGGCGGAGAAGGACGACCTGGAGCTGGCCTGGCTCGCCGCCGCCGAGCAGGCCTGAGTCGTCTGCCTAGGGTGGCTGTCATGCCGATCAGTGACTACTTGGCCGGGCTGCGCACCCGAGTCGGCCACGACCTGCTGATGATGCCGTGCGCCGCGGCGATCATCCGCGACGAGCATGGCGGGTCCTGCTGCAACGTCGGTCCGACACCGGGACGTGGGGAATCCCAGGCGGGGCGCTCGACCCTGACGAGCACCCGGCGCAGGCGTGCGTCCGTCGAGGTGCACGAGGAGACTGGGCTCATCGTGCGGCCGGTGGCGGTCGTCGCTGTCGAGACCCACCCGGTCACGACGTACCCCAACGGCGATGTCGTCCAGCCGATCGTCACGGTGTTCGCCTGCGAGATCGAGGGTGGTGAGCTCGGGAGCCTGGACGGGGAGTCCCTGGAGCTTGGAGTTCTTCCCTGTGGCCGAGCTGCCGGCCGTGGAGCTGGTGGAGCGCTTCCAGGCCGAGGGCTTCGAACCAGGCCGCCAGCACGCCGCCTTCGTCTGGCGCGACTCCTGGCTCCTCCGTTGAACCGTCACTTGTGGTTCCTTCAACCGGGGGTTGTGGTTGTCCGGCCGGGGTCTTTGGTTATGACGGCAGCAGCGCAACAACCACAAGGGCTTGCGAAGGAACCACAAGTGACGGTTGAACGATCAGGCGTCGAAGGGGGCGACGACAGTCCTGAGGAGGTCGGCCAGCGTCGTCTGGTCGGCGGCGTCCAGGTCGTGCAGCAGCCGGCGCTCATGCTCCAGCAGTCCGTCCAACGCGGCGTCCACCCGAGCGCGGCCCTCGTCGGTGAGCCGGACCAGGACACGCCCGCCGGTCGCCCGGGTCAGGCTGCCGGGCGACCAGGCCCTTGGCGGTCAACCGGTCCACCCGGTTCGTCATGGTCCCCGACGTCACCATGGTCTCCCGGATCAGTCGACCGGGGGAGAGCTCGTACGGCGTACCGGACCGACGCAGCGCGGACAAGACGTCGAACTCCCACGTCTCCAGGCCGTGCGCCGCGAACGCCTGCCGCCGGGCCAGGTCGAGATGGCGGGCCAGCCGCGTCACCCGGGACAGCACCCGCATCGGGTCGACGTCGAGCTCGGGGCGTTCGCGCTGCCACGCCTCGACCAAGCGGTCGACCTCGTCTGCTGCCATGGCGCCAGTGTAGGCCGGAACCTCGCCCATCAAGACTCTTGACGCCGAGATACCCGACACGCCTCCCGAGGGGAACTGTCTTGACGTCAAGAGACCTGCCGTGTCAAGTGTTCTTGACGTCAAGACAGTGGAACGGGGAGACCGATGACCGACTGCGACCTGGGACCCGGCCGCCTACCTGGCCTTCGCCGACGAGCGCGCCCGGCCTTTCGTCGACCTGACCAGCCGGATCGGCGCCACCGCACCCCGCACCGTCGTCGACCTCGGCTGCGGCCCGGGCCAGCTCACCGCCACGTTCGTCCACGGATGGCCCGAGGCCTCGCGTGCTCGGACTCGACTCCTCGCCGGAGATGGTCCAGCGCCGCGCAGCAGTACGCCGACGACCGCCTGACGTTCGAGGTCGCCGACCTGCGTGCCTGGCGGCCGGACCAGCCGGTGGACGTCCTCGTCAGCAACGCCACCCTGCAATGGGTGCCCGACCATCTCGACCTGCTGCCCAGCCTCGTCGATGCGCTGGCCCCGGACGGCTGGCTGGCCATCCAGGTGCCGGCCAACTTCGGCGAGCCCAGCCACCGCCTTCTCTACGCACTCGCCAACGACCCCCGCTTCGCGGACGCCACCGCCGGGCTCGAGCGACCTGCCGCGCCGGAGGCCGCCAGCTATCTCGCCACGCTCTCCGGACTCGGTCTCGACGTCGACGCCTGGGAGACCACCTACCTCCACGTGCTCACCGGTCCCGACCCGGTCTTCCGCTGGATCTCGGGACCGGCGCGCGCCCAGTGCTGCAGGCGCTCTCCGACGACCAGCGCGCCGACTTCGAGGCGCGAGTACAGGCGACTGCTGCGTGAGGCCTACCCCGAGCAGGGCACGGCACCGTGCTGCCCTTCCGGCGTACGTTCGCGGTCGCGCCACCGACCGGCAGGCACCGGCCGGATGCTGATCCGGGACGCCCGGGCCGCGGACCTCGAGGTGCTGCTCCGCCTGCTCGACCAGGACGCCATCCGCGAGGTCGCCGAGGACCTGTCCGACCTCACGCCGTACGCCGCCGCGCTCGAGGAGATCCTCGATCGCCCGCACAGCACCGTCCTCGTCGGCGAGCTCGGCGCGCGACCTCGTCGCCACCGCACAGGTGACCTGGCAGCGCAGACTGATGTACGGCGCGGGACTGGTCTGCCAGGTGGAGTCGGTGCGGGTCGCGTCGAGCCATCGCAACGCCGGTCTCGGGGCGGAGCTGATGCGCTGGATCATCGACGACGCAGTCCGACGCGACTGTGCTCGTATCGAGCTCACCAGCAACGCCCAGCGACTGGATGCCCGCCGTTTCTACGAGCGGCTCGGGCTTCAGGGCCTCCCACATCGGCATGAAGCTCTACCTCGGCACGAACCCGCACGCACCAGGAGACCAGCCATGACCACGATGCTGCACCATGTCCAGGTCAGCTGCCCCGCCGGAGGTGAGGTCGACGTACGCCGGTTCTACGGCGACCTCCTCGGCCTCACCGAGGTGGAAAAGCCAGCCGCCCTCTCTGCCCGAGGCGGTGCCTGGTTCCGCGGCGAGGGCTACGAGCTGCACGTCGGGGTGGAGGAGGGGTTCACGCCGGCGCGCAAGGCGCATCCGGCCTTCCTGGTGGCTGACGCGGAGGCGCTCGCCCACCGCCTCCGCGGCGCGGCCATCGAGGTCCGCTGGGACGACGACTTCCCGGGCTACCGTCGGTTCCACACCCACGACCTGCACGGCAACCGGGTCGAGATCCTCCAGGCGCAGAACCCTGCCGGAGGGTCCCGGGGCGAATGTCAATAGAGTCGCCCGCATGACTGATGAGACGGCCGGCAGCACCCCCGACGCGAGCTGGATCGCAGGTCTGCCGAAGGCTGAGCTCCACGTCCACCACGTCGGGTCGGCCTCTCCGCGGATCGTGGCCGAGCTCGCCGACCGACACGGCGACACCCCGGTGCCCAAGGACCCGGAGCAGGTGGCGGACTACTTCACGTTCACCGACTTCGCGCACTTCGTCGAGGTCTACCTGTCGGTGGTCGATCTCGTCCGCACTCCGGAGGACGTCCGGATGCTCACCTACGAGATCGCCCGCGACATGACGACCCAGTCGATCAGGTATGCCGAGCTGACCTGTTCGCCGTACACCTCGATCATCCGAGGCATCGACGCGGAGGCGTACTGCGAAGCGATCGAGGACGCCCGGCACGCCGCTGAGCGGGACTTCGGCATCGTGCTGCGGTGGTGCTTCGACATCCCGGGCGAATCAGGGATCCCGGCGGCGGACGAGACCGCCCGGGTGGCCACCGAGCTCCGGCCGGAAGGCCTGGTGGCGTTCGGGCTGGGTGGTCCGGAGATCGGCGTCCCTCGGCCACAGTTCAAGCCGCACTTCGACGCGGCGCGTGCCGCCGGCCTGCGCTCGGTGCCTCACGCGGGGGAGACGACGGGTCCGGAGACGATCTGGGACGCGCTCAACGTCTTGGGGGCCGAGCGGATCGGCCACGGCACGACGGCGACGCAGGACCCCGTGCTGCTCCGACACCTCGCCGACCAAGCGATCCCGCTGGAGGTGTGCCCGACTTCCAACATCGCCACCCGCGCCGTCGAGACTCTCGATCAGCACCCGATCAAGGAGATGCATGCCGCCGGGGTGGTGGTCACGATCAACTCCGACGACCCGCCGATGTTCGGGACCACCCTCAACCAGGAGTACGCCGTGGCCGCGCGGCTGCTCGACCTCGACCGCGACGGGCTCAAGCGGCTGGCGCAGAACGCCGTCGACGTGTCGTTCGCCGACGACTGATGTGAAGTCGCGGCTGACCGAGGAGATCCGGGACTACCCGGCCTGACCCAGCCTGACCGGCCCGGCCCGTCTCGCGGGAGGCTCGTCAGCCCGTCGGGGGGTTGTGCAGGCCCGGGTTCTGCTCGAGGCCGGACAGCCCGTTCCAGGCCAGGTTGACCAGGTGCGAGGCCACTTCGTTCTTGCCGGGCTTGCGGGCGTCGAGCCACCACTGCCCGGTCGTCCCGACCATGCCGACGAGCATCTGGGCGTACATCGGGGCGAACTTGGCGTCGAAGCCGCGCGTGCGGAACTCCTCCTCGAGGATGTACTCCACGCGCGAGGCGATGTCACCGATGATCGAGACGAACGATCCGGTCTCCGACCCGATCGGGGAGTCGCGCACCAGGATGCGGAAGCCGTCCGAGGACTGCTCGATGTAGTCGAGCAGCGCGAAGGCGGCCTGCTCCAGCAGGTCGCGGGGGTGACCTGCGGTCAGCGAGGTCCGCATCATCGCCAGCAGCTGTCTGACCTCACGGTCGACGACTACGGCGTACAGGCCCTCCTTGCCGCCGAAGTGCTCGTAGACGATCGGCTTGGAGACCTCGGCGCGGGAGGCGATCTCCTCGATCGACGTGCCCTCGAAACCGCGGGCTGCGAACAGGCCGCGAGCGATCTCGATCAACTGCTCGCGCCGCTCGGCGCTGGTCATCCGCGCAGCGCGTGCCACGCTTGTTCTTGGGCACCGGCTTGGAGTCGCTCACCTGATCATTGTCGGGGACGAGCGGTTCGGGGAGGACGTCGGCAGGTCCTAGGCCTCGGTCGGCTGGACGCGCTTCATGTCGAGGCGCTCCCGTACCGGCCAACGTACGGCGCTGATCCAGCCGAGCTTCTCGAAGGCCCAGATGATGCGCGCGGAGGTGTCGAGCTGGCCTCGGAGGACGCCGTGCCGAGCGCAGGTCGGGTCGGCGTGGTGCAGGTTGTGCCACGACTCGCCCATCGACGGGATGGCCAGCCACCAGACGTTCCCGGACTTGTCGCGGGACTTGAACGGGCGCTCACCGACCGCGTGACAGATCGAGTTGATCGACCAGGTGACGTGGTGCAGCAGGCTCACCCGCACCAAGGAGCCCCAGAAGAAGGCGGTGACGGCACCCTGCCACGACCAGGTGACGAGTCCGCCGGCCACCGCGGGCATCACCAGCGACACGGCGACCAACCACGGGAAGGCGCGTGAGACGCGCACGATGTCGCGGTCCTTGAGCAGGTCAGGGGCGTACTGGCGCTGCGAGGTCTGCTCGGTGTCGAACAGCCAGCCCATGTGCGCGTAGAACAACCCCTTGACGAGCGCCGGCACGGTGTTGCCGTAGCGCCAGGGCGAGTGCGGGTCGCCGTCTCGGTCGGAGAACTTGTGATGCTTGCGGTGGTCGGCAACCCAGCGGACCACCGGTCCCTGGATCGCCATCGAGCCCGCGATGGCGAGGGTGATCTTGAGCGCACGGTTCGGTTTGAACGACTTGTGCGTGAAGTAGCGGTGGAAGCCCACCGTGATGCCGTGACCGGTGATCGCGTACATCACGAAGGCGATGATGACGTCGCTCCAGCCCAGCCAGCCGCCCCACGCCACCGGGATCGCCGCCGCGACGGCGAGGAACGGCAGCACGATGAAGAGGCCGATCGAGATCTGCTCGGCGCGAGACTGCTGGTCCCCTCCGAGCGTTCCCAGAGCCTGCTCGACCGGGTCGGTCTGCTGCTTGTCCTCATCGGGCGGTGCTACGACGGCGGTGGCTGGAGTCATGACGCAAGTTCCTTGGATCGTGGGGTGCTGTCTTCCTTACGCCACCGTAACCTACGGTTGCGTAACATACCAGTGGTGCTCGAGTGTGGTTCCCCACAGCCGCGCCTCGCCGACACAGTCTGGAGTCGCAGAGCCCCAGCGGGTGCCACCGGCTGGCGGCGCCCCTGTGGCAGACTGTCGCCACGCAGGGGTGCGCCGCGAAAACGTCTTCGAGCGCTCACGGAGCACGCCACGCAATCCCCTGTGGGGTAACCCGGCAGCCCGCGAGCCTTTGAAGCTTGAGGTCCTGGATCGAAGCCAGGCAGGGGAGCGCAAGTCTCGACCCAGTGATCGCCCAGAAGAGAGCACAGGTAACCGGATCGTGAGCGCAGAGCGCCCCGCTGCCGTCATCGTCCTCGCTGCCGGTGGCGGCACCCGGATGAAGTCGTCCACCGCGAAGGTTCTGCACCGGATCGGCGGTCGCAGCCTGGTCGGTCACGTGCTGTATGCCGTCACGGGTCTCTCGCCGGACCACCTCGCGGTCGTCGTTCGCCATCAACGCGACGACGTCGCCCCACATCTCGAACAGCTGGCTGCGGAGCTCGGGGCCGACCTCACGATCGCCGACCAGGACGAGCGCCCCGGCACGGGTCGGGCCGTGCAGTGCGCCCTCGAGGCGTTGCCGGCAGACCTCAGCGGCACTGTGCTGATCACCTACGCCGACGTGCCACTGCAGACAGCCGAGATGCTGCAGGAGTTCGTGCAGGCCCATGCCGAGTCCGACAACGCCGTGACCGTGATGACGGCCGAGCTCGACGAACCGTTCGGATATGGCCGAGTCGTCCGCGATTCCTCAGGCGCTGTCATGGCGATCGTGGAGGAGAAGGACGCCACCGACGAGCAGCGGGCGATCCGTGAGACCAACAGCGGCATCTTCGCCTGTGACGTTGCGGTCCTGCGGGACTGTCTCGCGCGGGTCAGCGACGACAACGCCGCGGGAGAGATCTACCTGACCGACGTCGTCGGGATCGCCCGTGGTCTCGGCCTCGGAGTCGGAGCCCACGGGGCCGCGGACCTCTGGCAGACCGAGGGAGTCAACACCCGAGCCCAGCTCGCTGCCGTCGGGCGCGTGCTCAACGAGCGCATCGTGGACCGCTGGATGGCCGAAGGCGTCGAGGTGGTCGACCCGGCAACCACGTGGGTGGACGTCTCGGTCACCCTGGCCGCCGACGTGTCCCTGCGTCCCGGCGTACAGCTGCACGGCGCGACGCAGGTCGAGACCGGTGCGGTCATCGGTCCGGACACCACCCTCACCGACGTGCAGGTCGGGGCCGGTGCGACCGTCGTACGCTCGCACGCCAGCGGGGCCGTCCTCGGCCCGGGCTGCACCGTCGGGCCGTTCGCCTACGTCCGCCCCGGCACGGTCGTGGGTCAACAGGGCAAGATCGGGACGTTCGTCGAGACCAAGCAGGCCACGCTCGGGGACGGCGCGAAGGTGCCGCACCTGTCCTACGTCGGCGACGCCGAGATCGGTGCGGGCAGCAACATCGGGGCCGGCACGATCTTCGCCAACTACGACGGCGAGCACAAGCACCGCACCGAGGTCGGCGCCCAGGCGCGGACCGGGGCCAACAACACGTTCGTGGCTCCGGTCCGGATCGGTGACGGCGCCACCACCGGCGGTGGCACCGTCGTACGCCGTGACGTCCCGCCGGGGGCCCTCGCGGTGAGCACCGGGACGCAGCGACACATCGACGGCTGGGTGCAGCGCAAGCGGCCAGGCTCGGCCTCGGCGCGGGCAGCAGAGGCGGCTCAGCCCGCTGCGAAGGCCTCCCCTGACCACGACGGGATGCCCACGCCCGACCCGGAGGACCAGCCGTGACCGGCCTGAAGCGGACCACCGAGAAGAACCTGATGCTCTTCTCGGGCCGGGCGCACCCGCACCTGGCCCACGAGGTGGCCGAGCTGCTGGGCACGAAGATCGTCCCGACGACACACCGCGACTTCGCCAACAGCGAGATCTACGTGCGCTACGAGGAGTCGGTGCGTGGTTGCGACGCGTTCGTGATCCAGAGCCACACCGCGCCCATCAACGAATGGATCATGGAGCACCTGATCATGGTCGATGCGTTGAAGCGCGCCTCGGCCAAGCGGATCACCGTGGTCCTGCCCTTCTACGGCTATGCCCGCCAGGACAAGAAGCACCTCGGCCGTGAGCCGATCTCGGCGCGGCTGATGGCCGACTTCTTCAAGACTGCTGGCGCCGACCGGCTGATCACCGTCGACCTGCACACCGCCCAGATCCAGGGGTTCTTCGACGGACCGGTGGACCACCTGGCCGCTCAGCCGGTGCTCGCCGACTACGTCGCGGACAAGTACGGCGGCCGCGACCTGACGATCGTCTCGCCGGACGCCGGCCGGATCAAGGTGGCCGAGCACTGGTCCTCGCGGCTCGGTGGGGCACCGCTGGCGTTCATCCACAAGACCCGCGACATCGCCGCTGCGAACCAGACGCACGCCAACCGAGTCGTCGGTGACGTGAAGGACCGAGTGTGCGTGCTCGTCGACGACATGATCGACACCGCAGGAACCATCGTGAAGGCCGCCGACGCCATCTTGGCGGCCGGTGCCGAGGACGTCATCCTCGTGGCGACGCACGCGATCTTGTCCGACCACGCCGTCGACAAGCTGAAGAACAGTCGTGCGTGCGAGGTCATCGTGACCAACACGCTCCCGGTCCCCGAGGAGCGCCAGTTCGACAAGCTCACCACCTTGTCGATCGCCCCGTTGATCAGCCGCGCCATCCGCGAGGTCTTCGAGGACGGATCGGTGACGAGCCTGTTCGACGGCCGAGCGCAATGAGCCGGTTCGCGCGGGGGAGCACAGCCACGGCGGCGCGGATCGTCGCGTAGGCCACGGCGGCTCCGAGCGTCGTCGCGGCGGTGTTCGACGGCGTACGAGCGGATTTCCCCAGATCAGCACCGCCCGCTAAACTCAGGGGGTTGCCTCGGCGAGGGAGCGACGTAGGTCTTCGGACTGCGACGCCATCCGGTACGACCGGACTCCGTGATCGACGCGGTTCTTCGACCAGCGCGCTCTGCGCCGAGCAGCCATCGACGTGCAGTATCCCCTTCGTTCGACGTTGCTCTAGGAGTTTCCCCGTGTCTTCAGAGGTCAAGATCCATGCCGAGTCCCGGACCGAGTTCGGCAAGGGTGCGGCCCGACGGATCCGCCGCGCCGACAAGGTCCCTGCCGTGCTCTACGGCCACGGCACCGACCCGGTGCACATCACGCTGCCCGGTCACGACCTGATGCTCGCGCTCAAGACGGCGAACGCCCTGCTGTCGATCGAGATCGACGGTGACAGCCAGCTCGCGCTGCCCAAGCAGGTGCAGCGTGACCCGATCAAGGGATTCATCGAGCACGCCGACCTGATCTTGGTGCGCCGCGGCGAGAAGGTCACCGTCGACGTGCCCGTCGTCCTGGTCGGTGAGGCCGCTCCGGAGACGCTGGTCCAGGTCGACCACAACGTCATCCCCCTCGAGGCGGAGGCCACGCACATCCCCTCGGCCGTCGAGGTCGACATCGAGGGCTGCGAGGTCGGCACGCAGATCCTTGCCAAGGACCTCAAGCTCCCCGCCGGCTCGACCCTGGCTCTGGACGAGGATGCGTTGATCGTCAACTTCAGCGCTGCCCCCACCGCCGAGGACCTGGAGGCCGAACTGGCCGAGGCCGAGGCCGAGGTCGGCATCGAGCACGACCTGTCCGACGAGGAGCGCGCCGAACTGGCCGAGGGCGAGGGCGAGACCGCGGAGGGCGAGAGCGCCGAGGGTTCCGCGGACGACAGCACCTCTTCTTCCGACGAGTGACGCGAGCGGAGGGGTCCTCGTGGGCATCCTCCGATCCGTCGCGCAACGCTGGACGCGAGGGCTGAGATCACCCATGGAGTACGACGGGTGGGTCGTCGTCGGGCTGGGTAACCCTGGCCCGACCTACGAGGCGACCCGTCACAACGTCGGCTACCTGGTCACCGACGAGCTGGCGAGCCGGATGGACGGCTCGTGGAAGGCGCACAAGTCCGGACGCTCCCTTGCCGTCGAGGGACGGCTCGCCGGAGTGCCGGGGGTGCGAACGGTTCTCGGCCGTGGCCGCTGCTACATGAACGAGTCCGGCGGGCCGACCAACGCGCTGCTGTCCTTCTACAAGGCGACGCCTGAGCAGGCTGGTCGTCGTCTACGACGAGCTCGACATCCCCTACGGCGACCTGCGGGTGAAGTTCGGGGGCGGCGACAACGGTCACAACGGGTTGAAGTCGATCCGCAGGGCGCTCGGGACCGGCGACTACTACCGCGTTCGCGTCGGGATCGGCCGTCCGCCCGGTCGACAGGCTCCCGCCGATTACGTGCTCAAGCCGTTCTCGTCGACCGAACGTCGAGAGCTCGACCTGCACGTCAACCGGGCCGCGGACGCCATCGAGTCGCTGATCACCGAGGGTCTGGAGACGACCCAGAACCGCTTCAACAGCTGACGCAGCCTTCGGGGTGACGGCCTGCCGCGTACGGTGCTCGCCCGGGTCTGCTCTGCCTTCGGGGTGACGGCCTGCCGCGTATGGTGCTCGCCCGGGTCTGCTCTGCCGTACGCCGCGAGGGTCTGCGGCGTACGGGCCGATCAGACCAAGGCAAACCCCCACTCCGCAAGGCAGGTTTGCCATGTGAACAAGCCTTCCGGCTTGTTCACATGGCAAACCCACAGCGGGGGCGGGGATGGGGGTCGCTTTGCAGCGGGGAAGGGGTTCGGACGACAATCGACACCGTGACCGACACACTTGCCCTGCCCACGCCGTCCGACGACGTCGCCGCCGACGACCACCGGCTGTCCGCCTGGGCCGCCACCGTGGCCGGAGAGCGCCTGGAGCAGCTGCGGGGTCAGGGTCTCGAGGGCAAGGAGCTCAAGGATGCCGGCGATGCGCTGGGCCACCGGATCCTGATGCAGCTGCTCGCGACGTACCGGCCCGACGACGCGGTGCTGAGCGAGGAGGGCAAGGACGACAAGGCGCGGCTGCAGAGCACCCGGGTCTGGATCGTCGACCCGCTCGACGGCACCCGGGAGTACTCCGAGCCGCCGCGCGACGACTGGGCGATCCACGTCGCACTCTGGGAGGACGGCGACCTCGTCGCCGGAGCGGTCGCGCAGCCCGGGATGTCGACGACGTTCAGCACCGCCGAGCCGCCCACCGTTCCGGCCCGGACGAGCAGCAAGCCACGGATCGCGGTCAGCCGCACCCGCCCGCCGGCGTTCGTCGCGGCCCTCGCCGAGCAGATCGACGCCGAGCTCGTCCCGATGGGCTCGGCCGGCGCCAAGGTGATCTCGGTGGTACGCGACGTCACCGACGCCTACGTCCATGCCGGCGGCCAGTACGAATGGGACAGCGCAGCGCCGGTCGTGGTCGCGCGGTCCGCCGGCCTGCACACCAGCCGCGCCGACGGCGCCCCGCTGCTCTACAACCAGGACGACGTGCTGCTGCCCGACCTGCTGGTCTGCCGCCCCGAGCTCGCCGAGACCATCACCGCGTTCGTCCGCGACTACTGGGCCGAGCACGGTCAGGACTGACCCCACCGCATCCAGACCGACGCTGAGAAGGCCCGATGTCGCAGATCGCCCCGACCGTCCCGACGGTCGAGCAACCAGCGCCGCTGCATGCGCTGACCACACTGGTAGCACGCGAGCCGTCCATGGCAGCGGTGCTCGACCAGGTGGGTCCGGGCGGCACGGCGGCCTCGATCTGACCGGGCCCGGGCGCTGCGTCCGTTCCTCGCGGCGGCGCTGGCCGAGCGCACCGCCACCGAGGACGGCATCCAGCCGGTGATCCTGGTCGTCACGGCGACGGCTCGCGAGACCGACGAGGTCACCGCAGCGACCCGGAGCCTGCTCGGCGAGGAGGCAGTCGTCAGCTATCCGGCCTGGGAGACGCTGCCGCACGAGCGGCTGTCGCCGCGCTCCGACACGGTCGGCCGCCGGCTGGCCGTGCTGCGGCGGCTGGTCCACCCCGGCGAGGACGGCACGACGTCGGTCCCGGTCCGTGTCGTGGTCGCCCCCGTGCGCTCGGTGCTCCAGCCGCAGGTCAAGGGCCTGGCCGACCTCGAGCCGGTGGCCCTGGCCGCCGGTGACGAGGTCGAGCTCGAGGACGTCGTACGCCGGTTGGCCGCGGCGGCGTACCACCGGGTCGACATGGTCGAGCGACGTGGAGAGTTCGCGGTCCGCGGTGGCATCGTCGACGTCTTCCCGCCCACGGACGAGCACCCGATCCGGCGTGGAGTTCTGGGGCGACCAGGTCGAGGAGATCCGGTCGTTCTCCGTGGCCGACCAGCGTTCGCTCGACGAGGCGCCTCGCTGTGGGCGCCGCCGTGCCGCGAGCTGCTGCTCACCGAGCAGGTCCGGGCGAAGGCCCGCGCCCTGGCGGAGCAGCACCCCGAGCTGCACGAGATGCTCGACAGGCTGGCCGAGGGGCATGCCGTCGAGGGCATGGAGTCGTTGGCGCCGGTGCTCGTCGACGACATGGAGCTGCTGATCGACCTGCTGCCCGACCGGTCGATGGTGCTGGTCTGCGATCCCGAGCGGGTGCGCGCCCGGGCCCACGACCTGGTCGCCACCAGCCAGGAGTTCCTGCAGGCTTCGTGGGCGGCTGCGGCCGGCGGGGGTCAGGCGCCGATCGACCTCGGCGCGGCGGCGTACCGCAGCCTCGGGGACATCCGACTGCACGCGCTCCGGCACGGAGACGGCGTGGTGGAGCGTGAGCCCGTTCGGTCTCGACGCCGAAGCGGCGCAGCTGGCGTCGTCGGGGCCGGTCCGCACCGAGACCGGTGAGCTCGTCGAGCTCGACGTCGACGTGAGCGGTCCGTCGAGACCAGGGCCCTGGACGTCTCGGCAGTCGAGGCCTACCGCGGTGACACGCTCGCCGCCGTCGCCGACATCGCCGGCTGGGTCAAGGACGGGCGTCGCGTCGTCCTGGTCACCGAGGGGCACGGTCCCGGACAACGGCTGGTCGAGGTGCTGACCGAGCACGACGTCGCCGCGCGCATGGTCGAACGAGCTCTCCGGCGACATCCCGACCGGCCTGGTCGAGGTGGTTCAGGGTCGGCTCAGCCACGGGTTCGTGGCCGACGCGGTCGACCTGGTCGTGCTCACCGGCGACGACCTGACCAGCCAGCGGACCACCGCCAAGGAAAGCCAGCGGATGCCCTCGCGGCGCCGCAAGCAGATCGATCCGCTCGAGCTGCAGACCGGGGACTACGTCGTCCATGAGCAGCACGGCGTCGGCCGCTACGTCGAGATGATCCAGCGCACCGTCGCCGGTGCCACCCGCGAGTACCTGCTGATCGAGTACGCCGCGTCCAAGCGCGGCCAACCCGCAGACCGGCTCTTCGTCCCGACCGACCAGCTCGACCAGGTCACCCGCTACGTCGGAGGCGAGCAGCCCTCACTCGACCGGCTCGGGGGCTCGGACTGGAACAAGCGCAAGGGCCGCGCCCGCAAGGCCGTGCGCCAGATCGCGGCCGAGCTGATCAAGCTGTACGCCGCCCGGCAGGCCACCCGGGGCCACGCGTTCGCCGAGGACACCCCCTGGCAGCGCGAGCTCGAGGACGCCTTCCCCTACGTCGAGACGCCCGACCAGCTCGCCAGCGTCGACGAGGTCAAGCGCGACATGGAGCAGTCGGTTCCGATGGACCGGCTGATCTGCGGCGACGTCGGCTACGGCAAGACCGAGATCGCGGTGCGCGCTGCGTTCAAGGCGATCCAGGACGGCAAGCAGGTCGCCGTGCTGGTGCCGACGACCCTGCTCGTCCAGCAACACTTGCAGACGTTCGCCGAGCGGTTCGCGGGATTCCCGGTGATCGTCAAGGCGCTCAGCCGGTTCCAGACCGACCGCGAGGCCACCCAGGTGATCGACGGGCTCAAGGACGGCACCGTCGACCTGGTGATCGGCACCCACCGGCTCTTCAACGCCGAGATCAAGGTCAAGGACCTCGGACTGGTCATCGTCGACGAGGAGCAGCGCTTCGGCGTCGAGCACAAGGAGGCGCTGAAGCGGATGCGCACGGCCGTCGACGTGCTGAGCATGTCCGCGACCCCGATCCCACGGACGCTTGGAGATGGCGATCACCGGCATCCGCGAGATGTCGACCATCACGACGCCGCCGGAGGAACGGCACCCGGTGCTGACCTTCGTCGGCAACTACGACAACGCCCAGGTGACCGCGGCGATCCGACGCGAGCTGCTGCGCGAGGGCCAGGTCTTCTACATCCACAACCGGGTGCAGAGCATCGACAAGGCCGTCGCGCGACTGCGTGAGCTGGTCCCCGAGGCGCGGATCGCCCAGGCGCACGGCCAGATGCCCGAGCACCAGCTCGAGCAGGTGATGCTGGACTTCTGGGAGCGCACCTTCGACGTGCTGGTCTGCACGACGATCGTCGAGTCGGGCCTCGACGTGCCGAATGCCAACACCCTCATCATCGAGCGGGCCGATCTGCTCGGTCTCTCCCAGCTGCACCAGCTGCGCGGACGCGTCGGTCGCGGTGGTGAGCGGGCCTACGGCTACTTCTTCTACCCGCCCGAGAAGCCGCTCACCGAGACGGCGCACGACCGGCTGGCCACGATCGCCCAGCACTCCGACCTCGGGGCGGGCATGGCCGTGGCGATGAAGGACCTGGAGATCCGAGGCGCCGGCAACCTGCTCGGGGGCGAGCAGTCCGGCCACATCGCAGACGTGGGGTTCGACCTGTACGTGCGCCTGGTCGGGGAGGCGGTGGCCGAGTTCCGCGGCGACACCACCGTCGAGGAGCCGGAGGTCAGGATCGAGCTGCCGGTCGACGCCCACCTGCCTCACGAGTACGTGCCGAGCGAACGACTCCGCCTGGAGATGTACAAGCGGCTGGCTGAGGTCCGCACGTCCGAGCAGGTCGACGAGGTGCAGGGCCGAGCTCGACGACCGTTACGGCGACGCCGCCGGCCTCTGTCGACAACCTTCTCGCCGTGGCGAGGCTTCGGGTGAAGGCCCGCCAGGCCGGACTCACCGACGTCAACATCCAGGGCAACTACGTGCGCTTCGCGCCGGTCGAGCTGCCGGACTCGGTGCGCGTCCGGATCGACCGGCTCTACCCGAAGACCATCGTCAAGGCCACGTTGCGTAGCATGCTGGTGCCTCGACCGACGCCCGGACAGCTCAAGATGCTCGCCTCCGGTGGCTCGGGTTCCGCCACCCCGGTGGCGGGCGACCGCGCCGTACTAGATTGGGCGGGGCGCGTGATCGAGGACGCGGTCCCCGCCGCCAGGCCCCAGCCCGAAGGAGCAAGCTCGTCGTGACCCCCACGTCTCGCCTCCGCGCCGCGGTGGGAATCGGCGTCGCTACCCTCGCGTTGACCGGTTGCTCGACCGATCTGCATCCGGGCAACGCTGCCGTGGTGGACGGCACTCGCATCACCCAGAGCCATATCGACGACGTGACCGCCGCGGTGTGCTCCTACGTCGTCGAGGCCGGCAAGCAGGGCGGACAGCCCCAGGAGTACGGCATCGCCGACCTCAAGTCCAGCCTCACCAGCACGATCGTCCAGTTCGAGATCACCCGCCAGGTCGCGGACGAGATGGGCCTGAGCGTCTCGCAGGCACAGGTCGACTCCCAGACCGCCCGTTACGGCGTGCCCACCGGTCTCAGCGCAGCGGACGAGAAGACGGTCAAGGACTACTTCGACGAGGCCGCGGAGGCCACGATCCTGCAAGCCGTGATCGGTGCCCATCTCAAGGACGACCAGGTGACCAGCGGCAATGACGTGACCCAGGAGCAGATCGATGCGCCGAAGCCGTTCATGAACAACTACTTCCAGGCGGCCAACGTCGACGTCAACCCCAGCTACGGGACCTGGAACGGCAAGAGCATCGATCCCGGGACCGGCTCGCTGTCAGCGCCCGCGGACAGCAAGAGCGAGCCGCTCCCGGCTGCGCAGAAGTGCAGCTAGTGCCCTGACTCACCTCACCGTCCTCCTGACGACGCCTCGCCTTCCGGCGAGGTCTGCTCACCGGACCCGCCTGGCGGGCGATCTTCGACGCCGACCGCGTGCTGACGGCTGAGGACACGACCGAGCTGGCGCGCGCGGTGGCCGCAGCCGGGGCCACCGTGGAGATGCCTGGTCAGCCGGTCACCGCCGCGACCCTGATCCGGCTCGCCGCTGATGCGGACGTGGTGTGGCTGGCCGACAGCGACGGAGACGAGGCGCTGACCGCCGACTTGGCCGCTGCAGTCGTACGCCGCTCGGAGGACGACTCAGCCGCCGCCGACCAGCCGACCGTGGAGATCATGCTGGGCTCGTACGACCCGCCCGGTGCCCGGTTGCTCGACCTCGTCACGGTGATGGACCGGTTGCGCCGGGAGTGCCCGTGGGACCAGCAGCAGACGCACGCATCGCTGGTCCGTTATCTGGTCGAGGAGGCCTACGAGACGATCGAGGCGATCGAGACCGGTGATCGGGACCATCTGCGTGAGGAGCTCGGCGACCTTCTGCTGCAGGTGCTGTTCCACAGTCGCATCGCCGAGGAGGACTCCGACGAGCCCTTTGGCGTCGACGACGTGGCTGGCCAGATCGTGGAGAAGCTGATCCGCCGTCACCCGCACGTCTTCGCCGACGTCGAGGTCAGCTCCGCCCAGGACGTCAACGACAACTGGGAGACGATCAAGGCCGCGGAGAAGTCGCGAGCCTCCGCGGTGGACGGCATACCTCCGGGGCTGCCGGCGCTTGCCTGGGCCGACAAGGTGATCGGTCGCACGCTGTCAGCGCGGCAGCCGCCAACGGTGCCGACCCCGGAGCAAACGACCTACACCGAGGAGACGCTCGGCGAGGTGCTGTTCGCCCTGGTCGCGGCTGCTCGCGCCGCCGGCCTCGACCCCGAGCAAGCACTCCGCCAGCGCGTGCGCGCCGAGGTCGACGCGATCCGGGCCCACGAGCAAGATCCACAGCCATGACCCGTTGACCTGCTGGCGTCCCTGAGGGCAGAGCCGGCAAGCCGCGGGAATATGCCGTGGAGCGGTTGCGTGCTTACGCGTTAGGGTCTGCGGGTGTCGACCGAGATCCCCTTCCACCCGCTTCCCATCGACCAATCAGACGTTCGCTACTGCCACGGTCCCGACTCGAGCGCGCGCGAAGGTGTGCCTGTCGGCACGACCACCCAGTTCGACTGGATCGACAGTGCCGCCTACCCGGGCACGACGCGCACCTTCTGGGTGCACGTGCCCGCGGCTTACGACCCGTCGCAGCCGGCGTCGGTGATGGTGTTCCAGGACGGGCAGTGGTACCTGGACCCGGAGGGGGAGGTCCGTGCCGGCATCGTCTTGGACAACCTCGTCCACTCCGGCGACATCCCGGTCACCCTCGGCGTGTTCGTTGACCCAGGTGTCTTCGAGGGCGTCGAGGACCCCGACGACCGGAAGAACCGCAACGCGGAGTACGACGCGTTCGACGACCGCTACGTCGACTTCCTCACCGACGAGATCATCCCTGAGGTGAGGAAGCGCTGGTCCATCAGCGACGACCCCGATCGATGGGGCATCTGTGGAGGTAGCAGCGGCGGCAACGGCGCCTTCACCGCCGCGTGGCTGCGACCCGACACGTTCCGGCGCGTCATCTGCTGCCTGTCCAGCTTCACCCAGATGCCGGACGGCAACCCGTACCCCGAGCTGATTCCCGACGTTCCGCGCAAGCCGTTGCGAATTTTCATGCAGGCGGGTCACCGAGACCTGTACTGGAACGAACCCGAGTGGAACTGGCTCGCCAACAACTTGCGCGTTGCTGCCGCCTTGGCGGAAGCCGGTTACGACTTCCGCCTCGTGCTGGGAGATGGCGGCCACAGCCCGAACCACGGTGGCGTCCTGCTGCCCGACGCCCTGCGTTGGGTGTTCCGTCCGGTCGACACCGAAGTCGTGGACGGGTGAGCCAGACGCTGGACGACTCCGGAAGCTGCCTGATCATCACCGGGGCTCCCGGCGCCGGCAAGTCCACCGTGTCTCGGTTGGTGGCGGAGCGCCTGGCTCGCTCGGCGCTGTTGGACGGCGACCAGATCAATCGACTGATCGTGAAAGGCCGGGTGTGGCCGCTCGGCGAGCCTGCGGAGGAGGCTGCTCGACAGGTCCGACTCTGCAACGCGAACCTGTGTGCGCTCGCAGGCAGCTTCGCCGACGCAGGTTTCACTCCAGTGGTCGACTCGGTCCTCCCCGACCGTGAGCAGCTCGACTTCTGCCTGGACGCCCTGAGCCCTCGCGATGTGCTGCTGGTCGTACTGACGCCCAGCATCGAGGTCTGCCGCTACCGCAACACCATCCGTGACCCCAGTGAGCAGTTCTTCTTCGACGACTACGAGGCGTTGACGGCCGGCATGCGCCAGGGGTTCGGAGACGTGGGCTGGTGGTTCGACACCTCACAGCTGAGCCCGGACGAGACAGCCACGCAGATCATCGTCCGGGCGGCCGCACTGGCTCAGTGCGGCCTCTAGCACGTCCGGAAACGGCTGGATCGGCCGTGTTATGACGGTCCGCGGGGGCGTGCCCTGCCCCGACAGCCGGAGACCGGCGGATAGGCTGACCAGGTCCTTCTGTAGCCAGTCAAGGAGCAATTCAGTGGCTCTCATCGAAGCCGTCGGCGCGCGCGAGATCTTGGACTCGCGCGGCAACCCCACTGTCGAGGTGGAGGTCGCGCTCGACGACCACACGGTGGCCCGTGCGGCCGTGCCGTCCGGTGCCTCGACCGGGCAGTTCGAGGCGGTGGAGCTCCGGGACGGCGGCGACTGGTACGGCGGCAAGGGTGTCGGAAAGGCAGTCGCAGCAGTCAATGACGAGATCGGTGATGCGATCGCCGGTATCCCCGCCGACGAGCAGCGCCTGGTCGACCAAGCGCTGCTCGACCTCGACGGCACCCCCAACAAGGCCCGGCTCGGTGCCAACGCGATCCTCGGCGTCAGCCTGGCCGTGGCCAAGGCGGCCGCGGAGTCCGCGCGGCTGCCGCTCTTCCGCTACGTCGGCGGCCCCAACGCCCATCTCCTCCCGGTGCCGATGATGAACATCCTCAACGGTGGCGCGCACGCCGACAGCAACGTCGACGTCCAGGAGTTCATGGTCGCACCGATCGGCGCCCCCACCTTCGCCGAGGCGCTGCAGCAGGGCGCGTCGGTCTACCACGCGCTCAAAGCCGTGCTCAAAGAGGGCGGTTTCGCCACCGGACTGGGCGACGAAGGTGGCTTCGCTCCGAGCCTCGGGTCCAACCGTGAGGCGCTTGACCTGATCTCGACGGCTGTCGAGAAAGCGGGTCTCACCGTCGGCCGCGACATCGTGTTCGCCCTCGACGTTGCGGCCACCGAGTTCTACGACGAGGGCCAGCACCACTACACCTTCGAGGGTGGCACCAAGACCTCGGACGAGATGGCCGCGTACTACAGCGAGCTCGTCGACGCCTATCCGATCGTGTCGATCGAGGACCCGATGAGCGAGGACGACTGGGACGGCTGGACGGCGATGACGGCGGCCGTGGGCGACCGGATCCAGGTCGTTGGTGACGACCTGTTCGTCACCAACGTTGATCGGCTCCGCCGCGGCATCGACGAGAAGGCAGCCAATGCCCTGCTGGTGAAGGTCAACCAGATCGGTAGCCTCACCGAGACCCTCGATGCCGTCGAGCTCGCGCACCGCAACGGCATGCGCTGCATGATGAGCCACCGCTCCGGTGAGACCGAGGACACCACCATCGCCGACCTGGCGGTCGCCACCAACTGCGGTCAGATCAAGACCGGTGCGCCGGCACGCTCGGAGCGCGTCGCGAAGTACAACCAGCTGTTGCGCATCGAGGAGGAGCTCGAGGACGCCGCACGCTACGCCGGAGCCGGTGCCTTCCCCCGTTACCAGCGGGCCTGAGGGACACCCGGTCGATGGCCTCCCGCCCCCGCTCGAGCACCAACCCCGGCCCCGGCCGGGGTCGGGGGAGCGTGTCGGGACGGTCGACCGGCCGACCCGGGCGGGGAAGTCCCGCCCGCGGAGGCTCCGCCGGGCTCAGGTCGGGCAAGGCCGCGCGGTCCAACCGGGCGACCCGCACCACGACGCGGGTTTCGGCTCCGATGGCTGCCGCCCAGGTGTCGTCGTCGCGGGCCAAGCTGACCGGCCGGGCAGCGGTGCTGGTCTTGGTCGTCGCCGTGCTCGCCGTGTCCTACGCGTCGAGCATGCGGGCGTGGCTCAAGCAGCGCAGCGACATCAACACCTTGAACGCCCAGATCGACCAGCAGCGCGCCGACGTGGCGGCCCTGCGCGAAGCCAAGCGGCGGCTGCACGACCCGGCGTACATCGAGTCCGAGGCACGTCAGCGCTTCGGATGGATCCTTCCCGGCGAGACGGGCTACCGCGTCATCGGTGACAACGGTCAGGTGCTCTCTGACGGCGGTAGCGAGCTGTCGGACCCCGCCCGTCCGGCGACCGACCCGGCTCCCGAGTGGTGGCAGGACGTCTACGGCAGTGTCGAGCAGGCGGGTCAGGCTGCCCCGGCTACGTCCGGGTCGTCGCAACAGCAGCGTGATCCCTCCGGCTCCGGGCAGCCCTCCGACCGGTGATGGACCCAGCGACGGCGGCCGATCTCGAGGCTGTCCGGCAGCAGCTCGGGCGTCGGCCCCGTGACACCGTCGGTGTGGCGCATCGTTGTCCCTGCGGCAATGCCGACGTCGTCGCCACCGCCCCGCGGCTGTCCGACGGTACGCCGTTCCCGACCTTCTACTACCTGACGTGCCCCCGTGCGGCGTCGGAGATCGGGACGCTGGAAGCCGGCGGGCTGATGCGTGACATGACCGAGCGCCTCGGCCAGGACGAAGATCTTGCAGCGCGGTATCGGGACGCCCATGCTGCCTACCTCCGCGATCGCAATGCGCACGGTGACGTCCCCGAGATCGACGGGCATCTCCGCCGGCGGGATGCCTGACCGGGTCAAGTGCCTGCACGTCCTGGTCGCCCACGCGCTTGCCGCGGGCCCGGGCGTGAACCCTCTGGGAGACGAGGCGATCGTGCACCTTCCGGACTGGTGGGAGTCCGGACCATGCGTCGGTCACGTCGCGGAATCGTCGACTTCCCCTGACGACTGACGGGGCTCTCCTCTGACGGTGCCGGGTCAGCCGACGTTCTGAGGCTCGTTCGCGAGGGCGGCGCGCATCGCGTCGATGTGCTCGGGGGTCGAGCCGCAACACGCCCCGATCAGGTCGATCCCGAGCTCGCGCAGCACGACCGCGTGCGCGGCCATCTCGGCCGGAGCGGCGTCGTACTCGAAGTGGTCCCCTACTACCTGCGGCAGTCCGGCGTTGGACTGCGCAGCGAGCAGCAACCCCGGTGGCCGCGCCTCGACCAGCTGGGCGGCGATGGAGGCCATCTCGTCCGGACCGCGACCACAGTTGGCGCCGACTGCCTCGACCCCGGTCGCGGCCAGCTGACGTACGGCGTCGGCGGGACGAACACCCATCATCGTCCGGAGATTGGTGTCGAAGCTCATCGTGGCGATGACCGGTGCGTCGGGCACGACGTTCCGGGCCGCCGCTATGGCCGCCTCCACCTCGGTGAGATCGCTCATGGTCTCGATCAGCACGAGATCGATGCCGCCCTCCCTCAGGCCGGACAGCTGCTCCTCGAAGTATTCCCTTGCCTCCTCCGCGGACATCGTCCCCAACGGGGCGACCAGCTCTCCGGTCGGTCCAAGGTCGCCGGCCACGAGGATGTCGTGGGCGTCGGCCACCGCTCGGGCGGACTCGGCGGCCGCCCGGTTGAGCTCGTGCACGCGGTCCTCCAGCCCGTGCATCTGCAAGCGAGGGCGGGTGCCGCCGAACGTGTTGGTCGTGAGGATCCGGGCCCCCGCGTCTGCGTAGGCCTGATGACTGGCGCGCACGAGCTCGGGCCGGTCGACGTTCCAGAGCTCGCCGGCGCCACCGCCTTCCAGCCCCTGGTCCTGCAACAAGGTGCCCATCCCGCCGTCGAGCAAGGTCGACGACGCCGTGCCGAGCAGGTCCGAGAGCCGGTTCACAAGCCCACCTGGTCATTCATCACCTGTGGAGCCTAGCTCCGCGAGCCCCACCGTGCTCTTGCATGACCAGACGGTGGAAGCCACTCTGCATCGGACGGGCTGCCGGCCGCCCGGCAGCCTCGACTCGGGGAATCTGAGGCGTGCGGCCAACCCTTTCGGGCGTTCTTCTGCTGGGCCGTGAGAATAGGCTCGGCGAGAACCGTCGGTCCGGAGTGGAGCGGCGTCCCGGCACCGGAGGAGGCGCAATGCCGAGAGTGGCGGCGATCGACTGCGGGACGAACTCGTTGCGCCTGCTGGTCGCCGATCTCGACGAGGCGTCGGGGCACGCTCGCCAGGTCGAACGGCGTACCACCATCGTGCGGCTCGGCCAGGGCGTCGATCGCACCGGCGTCTTCGCAGACGCGGCGTTGGCGCGGACCTTCTCCTGTGTCGAGTCGTATGCCGAGCTGATCGACAGCCTGGACGTCGGCAGGCTGCGTTTCGTGGCCACATCGGCGGCGCGGGACGTCGGCAACCGCGACGAGTTCCTGTCCGGGGTGCGGGACCGGATCGGAGTCGAGCCGGAGATCATCAGCGGCGAGGAGGAGGCGGCTCTCGCCTATGACGGGGCAACCCGAGAGCTCGACCGCGTCGGCGGCGCGGAGAGCCCGGTGCTCGTGGTGGACATCGGGGGAGGTTCAACGGAGTTCGTGATCCGACCGGAGGAGCGCATCCTGAGCCAGTCGCTGGACATCGGCTCGGTCCGACTGACCGAACGCCATCTCGCCGACGACCCGCCGACGGCGAGACAGATCCGCGCGGTCACCGCCGACGCGGACCAGGCCCTCGACAACCTGGACGTGCCGATCGAGGCGGCCCGCACTCTCGTGGGCGTGGCGGGGACCATCACCACGATGGGCGCCATGGTGCTGGACCTGCCGGTCTATGACCGGGACAGGGTGAACGGGGCCCGGCTGCCCAGCGCCGAGGTGTTGACCGCCGTCGACGCCATCGTCGCGATGACGGTGGCCGAGCGGCGGTCGTTGCCGTTCATGCATCCTGATCGGGCTGACGTGATCGGGGCAGGGGCACTGGTCCTGGCTGCTGTGGTGCGGCGGCTCGGCCTGCCGGACGTCCTGGTGTCCTCCCACGACATCCTCGACGGGATCGCCTGGTCCTTGGTCGCGAGCCGGGCCGAATGACGCCGATCCTGCCGCACCCGATCACAGGGAGCCGGTTCGACAGTCCGGTGCCGGTGGCGTCCGGCTGGCCGGATGATCCGGGCAGCGAACGGACTGCGGTCGCGACGAGTCCTGACGACGTACGCCGACTGGCCATGGAGGCGACCGACGTGACCGACGTCGCAGCAGCCGTCTCGGTCTGCCGGGCCTGTCCCCGGCTGGTTGCCTGGCGTGAGTCCGTGGCCGTGGAGAAACGACGCTCGTTCGCGAACGAGCCCTACTGGGGGCGGCCGATCGCGGGCTGGGGCGCCGACGAGCCGGGCGTGCTCATCGTCGGGCTGGCTCCGGCTGCGCACGGGGGCAACCGCACCGGACGAATCTTCACCGGCGACCGTTCCGGGGACTGGCTCTTCTCCTCGTTGCACCGGGTGGGCCTCGCAGGCCAGTCGACCAGCGAGCACGCCGGCGACGGTCAGCGGCTGATCTCCACGCGTATGGTCGCGGCGGTGCGTTGTGCTCCACCGGCCAACAAGCCAACCCCGCTCGAGCGCGACGCCTGCGCGCCCTGGCTGGACGCCGAGCTCGCGATGGTGCTGCCGTCCGTCCGCGCGGTCGTGTGCCTCGGGTCATTCGCGTGGGACGCAGCGTGGAAAGCGTTGGCCCGCGGCGGTCTTGACGTCCCGCGACCTCGCCCTCGCTTCGCTCACGCAGCCCACGTTGACCTCTCGCTGCCCGCCGAGAGCGCGAACGTGCAGGTCGATCCGCCGAGAGTGGCCACCACCTCCCCGCCGCCGCGGGCCTTGACGGTGCTGGGGTCCTACCACCCGAGCCAGCAGAACACGTTCACCGGCAAGCTCACCGAAGCGATGCTCGACGAGGTTCTGGGCGAGGCGGCGCGGCTGGCTGGAGTGAGCAAGCACGATCAAGTGGGGCGGGCCGGCGGCGATCGAGACTAGGCGCACCCAGTCCGCACACCGAAGGAGACACCGTGTCGTTGCCCTATCTCGAACCGCTGGAGCTGCGCCCCCTGCCCGAGCCCGTCGTCCCTGAGCCGCCACGACGCGGTGAGGATGGCGGACCACCCTGCGGCGTCTGCGACGGGACCAACGTGTCGGCGGTCTGGTCTGATCGGCTCTGGTCGCTGCACCCACCTCGCGGATGCAGTATCCCGGGGGTGCTGTGGATGGCATCGCGGGAGCACGTCGACTCCTTCAGTGACCTCTCGCCTGAGGCGCAGGCCGACTTGGGCGTGATCACGGCGAAGGTCGAGCGCGCCATCTTGTCGGTCGGCGACTTCGCGAGAGTCCACCTCTACCGTTGGGGTGATGGCGGCGCTCACTTCCACGTCTGGTTCTTCCCGCGGCCGCTGGGGATGGTCGAGGCTGCTGGGATGATGCTGCCGCTGTGGGAGGACGTGCTACCGAACGTCGACGACGACGAGCTGAGGCGCTTCGCCGAGAAGGTCGCAGCGGTCCTGGAGTCCGATGGCTGACGCACCTGCCCCGACGACCTCGAGCCAGCCGGCGCTGGTCCGGCGGCTCGGTGTCGGCGATGCCGTGGTGGTCGGCCTGTCGGCGATGGTCGGAGCCGGCGTTTTTGCCGCCTTTGCGCCGGCGTCCCGGGCGGCCGGAAGCCTGCTTCTGGTCGGCCTCGGCATCGCCGCCGTGGTCGCGTACTGCAATGCCACGTCGTCGGCCCAGCTGGCCGCGCAGTACCCGAGCTCCGGTGGTACGTACGTCTACGGCCGCGAGCGGTTGGGTGAGTGGTGGGGCTTCCTCGCCGGCTGGGGCTTCGTGGTCGGAAAGACAGCGTCGTGCGCGGCGATGGCGCTGACGTTCGCGGCGTACGCCGTCCACGGTCCGGAGTGGGTGCAGCGGCTGACCGCGCTGGGAGCGGTCGTCGTCCTCACGTTCGTGAACTACCACGGCGTCACCAAGACAGCCGGCCTGGCGCGAGTCCTGCTGGTCACGACCCTGCTGGCGCTGGTCGTCGCCGTTGTCGCTGTGGCGGCTCACTCCGGCGGAGCGTCGCGCCTGAGCGGGGCCGGCGCATGGTCAACCGGGGGCGTCTACGGCGTGCTCCAGTCGGCCGGGTTGCTGTTCTTCGCGTTCGCCGGCTACGCCCGGATCGCGACCCTCGGTGAGGAGGTGCGCGATCCGGCGATCACCATTCCGCGCGCAATCCCCCTGGCGCTCGCTGCTGCGGTGGTGCTGTACGCCGGCGTCGCGGTCGTGCTGCTGGTCTCGCTCGGCCCTGCGGCCCTGGCGGCCAGCGCGTCACCGCTCGACACGGCCGCCTCCGGCGTGGGGGAGTGGCTCGGCCTGCTCGTGCGGGTCGGCGCGGTGGCCGGTGCGTTGGGGGCACTGCTCGCTTTGGTCGCCGGGGTCGCCCGGACGACGCTGGCGATGGCGCGCAACGGTGATCTGCCGCGGGCGCTGGACGCCGTGCATCCGCGCCACCGCGTCCCACACCGCGCAGAGATCGCGGTCGGAGTCGTGGTGAGTGCGCTCGTGCTGACCATGGACCTACGCGGGATCATCGGCTTCTCCTCGTTCGGGGTGCTGCTCTACTACGCGGTCGCGAACGCCAGCGCGCTCACCCAGGTGGGGGAGCATCGGCGCTGGCCCAAGGCCCTGCAGTGGCTCGGTCTCGTCGGCTGCCTGCTGCTCGTGGTCACCCTGCCCTGGCAGGCGGTGGTGGCCGGCGTGCTCGTCTTCGCCGTCGGGTGCGTAGGCCGCGCCGTGCTTCGCTGATCGAGGCCCTGCGCTCTGACTTGTGAAAACTTTCACGAGCGCTAGTGTGGGGGTGTTCGAGAGGAAAGGGACCTCATGAGCACCAGCCAGACGACGAAACGACAGCCGCACATCGTGATCGCGGGCGGTGGCTACGTCGGCATGTACACCGCGCTGCGGCTGCAGAAGCGGCTGCGCCGCGGCGAAGCCCGGGTCACCGTGATCGACCCCCGCTCGACCATGACCTACCAGCCCTTCCTGCCCGAGGCGGCAGCCGGATCGCTCGAGCCGCGCCACGTCGTGGTCTCGCTCCGCCGGATCCTCAAGAAGACCAACGTGCTGACCGCCCGGGTGGAGTCGGTGGACTCCACCGCGAAGACGGTCCGGGTGGTCCCGCCGGAGAGCGAGCCCTACGACCTGGCCTATGACGAGCTCGTCGTGGCGATGGGGTCGGTGGCGCGCACCTTGCCGATCCCTGGTCTGGCCAAGCACGGCATGGGGTTCAAGCAGATCGAAGAAGCGATCGCGCTGCGCAACCACGTGCTCGACCGCCTGGACCTGGCCACCTCGGTGGTTGATGCCCAGGCACGGCAGGCCGCCTTGACCTTCGTGTTCGTCGGCGGGGGGTACGCCGGCGTGGAAGCCTTGGCCGAGACCGAGGACATGCTGCGGTACGCCACCCGCTACTACGAGACGATCCAGGAGAGCGATCTCCGCTTCGTGCTCGTCGAGGCGACCGGGCGCATCCTGCCCGAGGTCGGAGAGGACATGGGTCGCTACACCGTGCAGCGGTTGCGTGAGCGCGGCATCGACGTGCGCCTGGACACCCGGCTCGAGTCCGCTGCCGATCGACACATCGTGTTGTCGGACGGTGAGGAGTTCGACGCCGACACCCTCGTGTGGACCGCCGGGGTGAAGGCCACCCCGGTGCTGTCGAAGAGCGACCTTCCGTTGGACGACAAGGGCCGGCTCAAGGCACATCCGAACCTGACTGTTGACGGTGCCGATCACGTCTGGACAGCAGGGGACAACGCTGCAGTTCCCGACCTGACGGCCCCGGGAGAGTTCTGCTCGCCGAGCGCCCAGCACGCGGTGCGCCAGGCGAAGATGCTCGGCGACAACCTGGTGCGGTCCCTGCGCGCTGAGGACCTCCACGACTACAAGCACAAGCACGCCGGCTCGGTCGCCAGCCTCGGGCTGCACAAGGGCGTCGCACAGGTCTACGGAGTGAAGCTGCGCGGCTTCCCGGCGTGGTTCATGCACCGTACCTACCACCTGAGCCGGATGCCCACGCTGAGCAAGAAGGCGCGAGTGGTCCTCGACTGGACCCTGGCGCTGTTCTTCAAGCGCGACGTCGTGGCCATCGGGTCGTTGCACCGACCGCGCGACGACTTCGACCGCGCCAACGAATGAGCCGGTCCCGTCGACTCCGTCGCCCGGGACCGTCCATCTCCGTTGGTGCGGGGTGGTGATTGAGCCGGTCCCGTCGACTCCGTCGCCCGGGACCGTCCATCTCCGTTGGTGCGAGTGGTGATTGAGCCGGTCCCGTCGACTCCGTCGCCCGGGACCGTCCATCTACCATGAGACGCGCGAGGCCCCCGTATCCCAACTGGTAGAGGACGCACCCTTAAAAGGCGCTCAGTGTGGGTTCGAATCCCACCGGGGGCACCGGCGGAACACTGACGAGCACGATCCGAACCCACTCGACCAGAGGCCGTGCGCTAGGGGCGGGTAGGGCCTCGCCCGTATGATGGAAACGACCCGGCACGGAGCCGGGCCGAGGAGGAGTTGTCCCCATGCAGAGTCGTAACCCGATTCTCAACAACAGCGAGACCTTCAACGGCCGCGCTGCTGCGAACACCGGTCAGCAGGCGTACCCCGCCGGTGGCCAGGGCTACCCGGGCTACGCCCAGCCGGCCCCGCAGGGCACCGACCCATCCACCTGGCAGTACCCGACCGGCGACGTCATGCAGGAGCGGATGACGATCGACTCGGTGGTGATGCGCACCGCGATGACCCTGGGCCTGGTGGTCCTGGTCGGCGCGCTGACCTGGGTCTTCCTGCCTGATGGCGCCGACGGCGGCTCCAACTACGTCGGCGTCGCCTGGATCGGCGGCGCGCTCGTGGGCGCCGGTCTCGGCTTGGTCCTCAGCTTCCAGCGAGTGATCTCGCCGCCTTGGTCATGCTGTACGCCGTCGCTGAGGGCTTCTTCCTGGGAGCCGCGTCGGAGGCGTTCGAGACCTGGTACCCGGGGATCGTCGCCCAGGCCGTGGTCGGCACGGTGGCGGCGTTCATCGCGACCCTTGCGGCGTACAAGTTCTTCAACATCCAGGTGACGTCCACCTTCCGCAAGTGGGTGACGATCGTCGGCATGGGCTTCTTCGTCGTCGTGTTCGGCGACTTCCTGCTCAGCATGTTCCACGCTCAGATCGGCTTCAACGAGTTCGGACCGCTCGGCCTGATCATGAGCTTCGTCGGTCTCGGGCTCGGTGTGCTCTACCTGATCCTCGACTTCGACATGGTCGAGCGCGGGATCGCGGCGGGAGCGCCCGAGCGGGAGTCGTGGCGGGCCGCCTTCGCCCTGACCGCCGCGCTGGTGCTGATCTACATCGAGCTGCTCCGGATCCTGGCGATCCTTCGAGGCGACTGATGCGACGTTCTCCCGTGACGGAGTCCGGGAGAACGGCTCAACAAGCCACGTTCCACAAGAGCGGGAGCGGTTCTTGAGCAGATGCCCTGGACTTCGTCCGGGGCATCTGCCGTTTCGCGCTACTCGAAGCTGCGGTGCGCCTTGACCAGGTCGTGCTCGTGCACGATGGCGGTGGCGTGTCCGTGCGCGAGGTTGAACTCGTCGCGGAGCCACTGGACCCGGTCGTCGAACCTGAGACATCCAGGTCCGTTCTCGAGATGGCCGAACCACTCATGAAGAGGACGCCCGGTCGCGTCGGGGATCCGCGCGACCAGCATCTGATGGGTCTCTTCGGAGTGGTGAAGGGCCATGATTACCTCCTGGCTCACGAGTGCACCTTGTAACGGATGAGCCTGCCTCATCATCAGCCGTCAGACAACCCTTGTTCGCAAGCCACGCTGTCGGCTGCGACGTGCTCGGGAGCGGCGGCCGCGGCGGTCTGGTCGACGTCCCCGACGTCGGGAATCGTGTGCCTGCGACGGCGACGCAGCTGGACCCATCCGGCGCGCCCGCCAGGCCGCCCGGACTCGCTCGGAACTGCCGACACCTCGGTGCCAGTGTGGTCCGCGGCCTCGGCCGCCGCCGCGGACAGTGCGTAGACACCTTCGCCGCGCAGGGGAAGGGGCTCGGTGCTGTCGTCGGGCATCACACCGAGCGCCTCGGCCACCGAGGGCAGCATGGCACCGGCACACGCCTTGTAGCCGGCCGCACTGGGGTGGAAACCGTCCGGCCCGAACAGATCCCCGGGGGCAGCGGAGAACTCCGGGCCGAGGATCGAGCCGAGGGATACCGAACGACCGCCGGCTTCGACGACCCCGATCGTCTGCGCGGCCGCGAGCCGACGGCTCCACAGGCGAGCAACCTGCCGGAGCGGCGGCGCGATCGGTCGGACCGTACCGAGATCAGGACAGGTTCCGACCACCACCTCGGGGCGGGCACTGCGCAGCGACAGCACGGCGTCGTGCAGGGCACGCACCGACTGCGACGGCCAGACGCGGTGGGTCACGTCGTTGGTCCCGACGATCACCGCACACACGTCCGGCAGGGCCGCCAGAGCTCGGGGGATCTGGCGCTCGAGGTCACGGCTCTGCGCTCCTACGAAGGCGACCGAGCGCAGGTAGACCGGGCGCCCAGTCAGGTCGGAGAGCCCGGCGGCCAGGAAGGCGCCGAACGTCTCGTCAGGGGTTTCGGCGCCGTAGCCGGCTGCTGCGGAGTCGCCGAGCACGGCGAGCCGGAGCGGTCGACCCGGGAGCCGCGCGCCGTACAGACCGCTCGGGTCGGGGGGCACCGATGTCGCGTTGCCGATCTTGCGCCGTGCCATCCGCGCCTCGGCGTGCAGCACTCCCCACAACGAGCCGCCGATCAGACCCAGACCGCCGCCGCCATACGCGGCGGCGGCAGCAAGCTTGCGTGCTGCACTGGCTCTCGTCATAGAGCGGCTCCTCTCTGCTCGTCGGTCGGGCTACGGGCGATTGTCTCGTCGTCGGGCAGCGCAGGCTCACCTGGGGTCTGCGAAACAATCCTGCTGTGGGCAGTTGTCGAGGGGCGTTTCCACTGTAGGCGGAGAAGCCCCCACAACGGAGCGGTTTTCCGCGTGTCGAGGTGAGGGCCTAGGGTCTGCTGCGTGGACTACGTTGACTCCTTGCTCGACCTCGTCGGCAACACGCCCCTCCTCCGACTCAGCAGGACCACGGACGGGGCCAAACCGACCGTCCTGGCCAAGATCGAGTACCTCAACCCCGGTGGCTCGGTCAAAGACCGGATCGCCGTCCGGATGGTCGAGGCAGCCGAGGCGAGCGGTGAGCTCAAGCCAGGCGGGACCATCATCGAGCCGACGTCGGGGAACACCGGCGTCGGCCTGGCGATGGTGGCGCAGGCCAAGGGCTACTCGTGCATCTTCGTCTGTCCCGACAAGGTCAGCGAGGACAAGCGCAACGTGCTCAAGGCGTATGGCGCCGAGGTGGTGGTCTGTCCGACGGCCGTCGCTCCGGAGCACCCGGACTCCTACTACAACGTCTCCGACCGGCTGATGCGCGAGACGAAGGACGCCTGGAAGCCCGACCAGTACTCCAACCCCAACAACCCGCGAAGCCACTACGAGACCACCGGTCCGGAGATCTGGCGGCAGACGGAGGGCAAGGTCACGCACTTCGTCACCGGCGTCGGGACCGGAGGCACGATCAGCGGGATCGGCCGCTACCTGAAGGAGGTGTCCGACGGTCGCGTACAGATCATCGGTGCCGACCCGGAGGGATCGGTGTACTCCGGTGGCAGCGGTCGACCCTACCTGGTGGAGGGAGTCGGAGAGGACTTCTGGCCAGAGGCGTACGACCGGGACATCGCCGACCGGATCATCGCGGTTTCGGACAAGGACTCCTTCATGTTCACCCGCCGGCTCGCTCGCGAGGAGGCACTTCTCGTCGGCGGCTCCTCCGGGATGGCGGCGAAGGCGGCCGTGCGGCTCGCCCAGGAGCTCGACGACCCCGCAGCCGTGATCGTCGTGCTGCTGCCCGACGGCGGCCGTGGCTACCTGACCAAGGTCTTCGACGACGCCTGGCTGGCTCAGTACGGATTCCTCGGTCAGCCCGAGGAGCTCACGGTCGGAGCGGTGCTGCGCGGCAAGGACGGCAAGCTTCCCGACCTCGTGCACACTCACCCGAACGAGACGATCGCCGAGGCGGTGCACATCCTGCGCGAGTACGGCGTGTCACAGATGCCCGTCGTGCTCGCCGAGCCTCCGGTGATGGCGGCCGAGGTCGCCGGATCGGTGAGTGAGCGTGACCTGTTGGCGGCGCTGTATGCCGGGAAGGCCAAGCTCGTCGACCCGGTCTCCGCGCACATGGCAGCAGCGCTTCCCTCCGTCGGTGCGGGCGAGCCGGTGTCGGCGGCGGTCGACAAGCTGCAAGAGGTGGATGCGGTGCTGGTCCAAGACGACGGCAAACCGGTGGGGGTCTTGACGCGTCAGGATCTGCTCGGCTTCATCGCCTCCGCTTAGTCCACCTGTCAGGGCGGCCGCGACAGGCCGGCCGCGACAGGCCGGCCGCGACTGGACCGGACACGTCAGCCGCTGGTGCTGCTGGTGACCTGGGACACCTCGTCCGGGTCGCCGGCTCCACTCTGCGAGAGCCGTCGCTCGAGGTACTGAGCCAGCCGCGACAACGAGTAGTTGATCACCATGAACACCACGGCGATCGTGACGTAGGTCAAGATCGTGCCGTTGGGGACCGACTGCGCCACGATCCGCCCGTCGCGGACGATCTCGTCGTAGACGACGATCGCGCCGAGCGAGGTGTCCTTGAAGACGATCACGCACTGGCTGATGATGGCCGGCAGCATGAACCGCACCGCCTGCGGCATCAAGATGATCCCCATCACCTGCGACTTGCGCAGCCCGATGGCGTACGCCGCCTCGGACTGGCCCTGCTGGACTGCGTTGATACCGGCACGGAAGACCTCAGCCAGCACCGAGCCGTTGTAGAGGATCAGCGCCACGACCACGGCCAACAGCGCGATGTCGATGAAGAACGAGAAGAGCAGAAACACCATCAACAGCACGAGGGGGATGGCGCGGAAGAACTGGATGAACGCCACGGCCGGCCAGCGGAAGATCAGGCGGTCGGACAGCCGAGCCACCGCGAGCAGGGCGCCAAGGACCAGTGAGCCCACGATCGCCAGACCTGCAGCCTTGAAGTTGTTGACGAGTCCCTCGGCAAGGAACTTCACGTTGCGGTTCTGGAAGACGTCGTTCACGACCTCGGGAGACAGCACCTCCTCGGCCACCAGCCGCCGGGTGATCTCGGCCCCGATCGCCAACAGCACCAGCAGGGAGATAGCGGTGTAGATCTGGTGTCGCCGTCGTGCCCGCGGCCCGGGTACGTCGAAAAGCAGGGTGCTCATCGCGCTCGCACCCCCCTGCGCTCGAGCAAGCTGCCGATCAACGCGATCCCCCAGACGATGATCACGTAGCCGGCGACGAAGCCGATGAAGATCGCAGTGCGTTCGCTTGCGTTGTCGTTGGTGAGCTTCTTCATCGCGAAGGTTGCCTCAGTGACACCTACCGCGAGAGCCACGCTGGTGTTCTTCGCCAAGGAGATATACGTGCTGGTGAGAGGCGGGATCGCAGCCCGGAAGGCCTGCGGCAGGATCACCTCGCGCATGGACTGTCCGAAGGTCATCCCGATGGCACGAGCCGCCTCGGCCTGACCTAGCGGGATCGCGTTGATGCCCGAGCGCATCGCTTCACAGACGAACCCCGCGGCGTACAGCCCGAGTCCGACGGTTGCGGCGACGAAGAAGAAGTCGAAGTAGCTGTTGATCGAGTAGTTGAACCCCAACTTGGGAAACGCGTCACGGAAGAGAAAAAGGATGAGCAGCAGCGGCGTGTTTCGAACGACGTTGATGTAGCTGGTGCCCGCCCCGCGCAGCAGGGCTACGGGGGAGACTCGCATCGCCACCAGCACCGTGCCGAGCAGGCCCGCGATGATCCCTGAGAACAGCAGCAGCCACAAGGTGACGATGAAGCCGTCGAGAACCTCACCACGGTTGTCGATCAGGACGTGCATGGAAGACGATCACCTTTCGTCGGTCCGCAGCGGGCGGATCGTGCTTGTCGAGACCACCGGGTCCCGACAAGCACGATGCATGCCTCGGGTCTACTGGCAGGGATCCATCTGCGGCGGGTCCGGGGTGTCGACACCTGACTGCCCGAGCGTGTTCTCGAACGCCGTCGCCCAGGTGCCGTCCTCCTCGGCTGCCGTGATCGTGTCGGTGATGAACTGGCACATCTCCGTGTCGCCCTTCTTGTAGCCGATCCCGTAGCGCTCCTCGCTGAACGGCTCACCGACGACCTCGAGGTTGTCGGGGTCCTCAGCGGCGTAACCCAGCAGGATCGCGCCATCGGTGGTGACCACGTCGGTGGTGCCGTTCTTCAGTGCGTCGACGCACTCGGAGTAGGTAGGCAGGGGCACAGGGTCCGCTCCGTACTTGTCCTGAGCCGTGGCAAGCGACGTGGACCCCTCGACCGAGCAGACCTTGACGCCGTTGAGGTCGTCAGGACCGGTGATCTTGTCCTTGTCCTCCTCACGCACGAGAAGCTGCTGCCCGGTGACGTAGTAGGGACCGGCCTGGCCGACGATCTTGCGCCGGTCGTCGGTGATCGAGTAAGACGCGATCACCAGGTCGACCTTGCCCGCTTCGATGAACGGCTCGCGGTTGTCGGAGATCGTCTCCAGCCACGTGATGTCGGAGTCGGCGATGCCCAGGGCAGCGGCCAGGATGCGGCCCATCTCGATGTCGAAGCCCTCGGGAGCATCGGCGCCGGGTAGCTTGTTGCCGATACCGGGTTGGTCGATCTTGACGCCGATCGTGATCTTGCCGGCGTCGGACAGCTTGGCCATCGTCGAGTTGGCCGGGAAGTCCGGATTTTCCTCGACCTTGACGTCGGTCTTCTGGCCTGAGCTGGAGTCGTCGCCGCAGGCGCTGAGCGAGAGCGCGAGCAGGACAGCTGCGCTCAGGGCTCCCATCCGCGTACGTCTGGTGAATGTCATGGTGCAGTTCCCCTTGCAGTGGTTTCGTGCGCCGGGCATATCCGGCGAAAGGCTACGTGTCAGTGATCCGATGTTCAGTTGTCCGGCATCCGCTTGGGCGACGCCGGGGGCTGGCTCCTCTCGTCATGGGTCGCTCAGTGCTGGAGGACTTTGCCCAGGAAGTCCTTCGCGCGTTCTGACTGTGGGTTCGTGAAGAACTCCTCCGGGGTCGCCTCTTCGACGATGGCACCGTCGGCCATGAAGACGACGCGGTTGGCCGCGGTGCGAGCGAACCCCATCTCGTGCGTGACGACCACCATCGTCATGCCGTCCTTGGCCAGCTCGACCATCACGTCGAGTACTTCCTTGATCATCTCGGGGTCGAGCGCCGACGTGGGCTCGTCGAACAGCATCACCTTCGGCTTCATCGCCAGGGCCCGGGCAATCGCGACCCGTTGCTGTTGCCCACCGGACAGCTGGGCGGGGTACTTGTTGGCCTGCTCACCCACGCCGACGCGGTCAAGCAGCTGTTGGCCGAGCCCGTTCGCCTCGCTGCTCGGCATACCGCGCACCTTGATCGGACCGAGGGTGACGTTCTCGAGCACGGACTTGTGCGCGAACAAGTTGAACGACTGGAACACCATCCCGACCTCGGCACGCAGCTGAGCCAGTTCTTTGCCCTCTTCGGGGAGTGGCTGGCCGTCGAGGGAGATCTCGCCCTTGTCGATGGGCTCGAGACGGTTGATCGCTCGGCAGAGAGTGGACTTGCCCGATCCGGACGGTCCGATCACCACGACGACCTCGCCCCGGGTGATCTCGAGGTTGATGTCCTTGAGGACGTGCAGGTCTCCGAACCACTTGTCGACGTGGCGCACCGAGACCAGGGGCTCGGACGGTCCAGACGTCGCCTGGTCGGACTCGACAGAGGCTTCGTCGGTTGGGACGTCGTCAGGATGAGGGGCGTCGGCCATGTTTGACCCTAGCCGAGACACGACGGCTGATGCCAACGCGACGTCGAACCGCCCTGTCAGGGCTGCCTAAGCCGTCGAGTGGCTCAGCGCACCCTGACAGGGCGGGGCGGGGAGGGTCAGGCGGGGTTGACGCGCGCGAACCCGAAGTTCTGTCCGGCGGCGAACCGGTGAACGCCGAACGTCTGGTTCACGGCAGCCGCGGACGTGCGGTTGAAGGTGAGCCGGACGGGGCCGAGCCGGGGTCGGTTCGAGTCATTGATGTTGAAGACCGCCACCCGGGAGTCGCGGTTCACCACGGCACTGACGTAGCCACGTCGCAGATTGATGCGGAACGCCTCGAGGGTGATCTTGCTGTGGCCCTTCGACAGCTTCACGCCTCCGGTGTGGCTGATCCGCTTGCCATCCGGACTCACCGCGGAGATGGGGAAGCGGAAGGCCACGGTTCCTCGGAAGGGAAATGCCTTGGCACCGGCGGTGGGCGAGGCCGTAATGCCTGCGTTGGTGATGATCTTCGCGACTCTCGGGGCCACCGCGACGCGGGTCCCCCCGTTGCCGTCTCCGGCAGCTGTGGCGGTGGCAGGTGCGCTGAGGCCGGCGGCGACGAGTCCGGCGGAGGCTGCCGTCGTGATGAGGACTCTGCGTAGTGCTTGGTACATCAGAACTCACTCCCTGAGTTTCCTTGGGTTTGTGTTCTTCAGTATTCGAGGCCGAGCCCGCCGATCGGGGAGGCAAAGTTAGGCAAAGCTCGGGCGGCCTCGGTTGCATAACTTCAGCGTGACTGACTTGTCGGGCGTTAGGCGACATGCACCCTCGCGGGCTCGTCCGACGACGGCACGAACGTGAAGTCTGACGGGTCCACCCGCCGCGTCTCCAGCCAGTACTTCCAGGTGAAGTGCGGCCAGATCGTGATGTTGCGACCGTGCTCGTCCATGTACCAGCTCGTGCAGCCGGACTCCCAGACCGTGTCGCTCAGCCGGGTCTGGACGCGCTCCAGGAAGTCGGCCTCGGCATCTGCGCGGACCTCGAGAAAGGCCGCGGCTCGTTCGTCGAGCAGGTCGAGCGCCTGCACCACGTACCGGATCTGTGACTCGACCATGAACACGACCGAGCTGTGGCCGAGTCCGGTGTTGGGACCGAGCAAGAGGAAGAGGTTCGGGAAACCCGCCACGCTGATGCCGAGGTGGGCTCCCGTACCGTGCTTGCTCCAGCGCTCGTTGAGCTCGACGCCGTGACGGCCGACGACCTTCATCCGCGTGAGGTTGGCCCTGACCTGGAAGCCCGTACCGAAGATGAGCGTGTCAGCCTCGTGCTCGACACCGTCGGCTGTGACGATGCTGCGCGCTCGTACTTCGACGATGTCGTCGGTGACGACCTCCACATTGTCCTGGGTCAGGGCCGGGTAGTAGTCGTTGGACAGCAGGATCCGCTTGCAACCGATCTGGTAGTCCGGCGTCAGCCTGGCACGCAGTGCGGGGTCGGCCACCTGGCGCTTCAAGTGCTTGCGGGCCCCGCGCTCGATCAGCTTCATCGCCTTGGGCGTCAGGGCAAATCCGGTGCCGCGGCCCTCGAGCACCCAGTACACGGCGCTCCGCATGAGACGCTGCGCCCAAGGGTGGCGGGCGTAGAGGGCTCGCTCCTTGACGCCGATCTCCCGGTCCGGCTTGGGTGTCACCCAGGCTGCGCTGCGTTGAAACAGGGTCAGCTTGTCGACCTCCGGCTGGATCTGTGGGACGAACTGGATCGCACTCGCTCCGGTCCCGACGACCGCCACCTTGCGGCCGGTGAGGTCGTGCTCATGCTTCCACTGCGCGGAGTGGAACGACACGCCTTCGAACGAGTCAAGCCCCGGCAGATCGGGAGTCTTGGGCTGGTGCAGCGCTCCGACGCCGATGATCAGGGCGCGAGCGCGCACGGTCTGACGCCGGTTGATCACCACCTCCCAGACGCCGGCGGTCTCATCGAACGCCGCTGCTGTCACCTCGGAGTCGTAACAGATGTGACGGGCCAAGTCGTATTCGTCGACCAAGCGGCGCAGGTAGTCCCAGATCTCCTCCTGAGGGGAGAAGAAGCGGGTCCACTCCGGGTTCGGAGCGAAGGAGAACGAGTACAGCGGTGACGGGATGTCGCAGGCGCAGCCGGGGTAGGTGTTGTCCCGCCAGGTGCCGCCGGGGTCAGCGTCCTTCTCGAGGATCACGAAGTCGTGGCGACCCGACTCCTTGAGCTTGATCGCCATCCCGATGCCCGCGAAGCCGCTGCCGATCACGATGGCGTCTCGCACGTCGACCTCAACCATCACGTGACCGTAACACCGGGTTACACGGCTTGGGGAGGTGATGACCGGGTGAGCCTGGCCACCCTTGCGGCGGGTGTGCCCGGCCGCGCCTACTGTGCCGACATGAGCACTCCGCTGAAGTTCGGATTCGTCACGTGATCGTCGAGCCCGACGCTGGCGATGCCGAGTTGGCCGAGAGCGCCGACGGCGTCGCTGCGCTCTACGGGCTCGGCGAGCCGTCTGGTCCGTTCCGGCCTGCGGCCCGTGGGGAGCAAGGTCTGATCTGGCGGCTCGACACCTCGGCCGGTTCGTACGCCGTGAAGGTCCTGGTGATGCGGCGGACGGAGGACGAGGTTGCCCGGTCCGTGGCGTTCCAGGAGCGTGCGGCGAGTCAGGCTGTGTCCTACGACGTAGCGCCAACCTTGCGGACCGTTGACGGACGCGTCCTGAGCGTCGTCGCCGACCGACAGATCCAGGTGTCCGGCTGGCTGGAGATGTCCGCAGCGGATCCAGGACTCGACCCGCGGCTGGTCGGCCAGATGCTGGCCGAGCTGCACTCGGCCGGCGACGCGCGCCCTGACGCGGTCGACCCGTGGTACGTCGAAGAGGTTGGCGAGCGACGATGGCACGAGTACATCGAGGTGCTCACGTCCAAGGCGCGCGAGGTCGCCACTCGGCTCGAGATCGTCGTGCCGGACCTGATCGCGCTCGAAGGATTGTTGACGCCGCCTGGCGACGTCCGCACGTGCCACCGGGACCTGTGGGCCGACAACGTCCGCATGACGACGAGCGGAAGGCTGTGCGTCTTTGACTGGGACAACTGCGGACCTGCCGACGTCAACCACGAGCTCGCGATGCTGCTGTGGGAGTACGGCCTCGACGACGCCGGTCGGATCCGGCTCCTCTACGACACCTACGTCGACGCCGGCGGTCCTGGCCGGATCCACGGCCCAGGAGACCTGACCATGGTGATCGCGCAGTTCGGACACTTCTACGAGCTGGCGGTCGCCCCGTTCCTCGACCTGACGGCCACCCGGCAGGACCGCGACCATGGCATCGCGCGGTTCGACGAGTTCGACAGCCGCCCGTTGACGATGGAGTCCATCGCGCAGATCGTCGCCGCCTGCGCGACCTGACGCGACCTGACGCGACCGACGCGACCCACGACCGCGCGCCTCAGCTCCTGAACTGGTCGATGTCGCGGAAGCCGGCCGACGTCGAGCCGCTGGCGCGGCTCCACAGCCAGGTGCCGAGCCACAGCACCACCCCGAGCAGCAGCAGCCCCGCGGCGATCTTGTACTGGACGGTGTCACGGCCTGTCCAGGGCCCGACCAGGAACGCACAGGTCAGGGCCCCGACGACCGGCAGACCGGCTGGGGCGCGGAAGTGGTCGCGGTCAGCCACGTCGCGGCGCAGGACCAGGACCGCGATGTTGACGATGGTGAACACGCCGAGGAGGAGCAGCGCCGTGGTGCCACCCAGGGCCGCTACCGTCTCGTCGCCCATGAACTCCGTCACGGCGACGATCAACACGAACGCGATCACGGTGGTGAAGATGATGGACACCCACGGCGTACGCCGACCCGGCAGCACGGCTCCGAGCGCGCGAGGCAGGACCTCTTGCTGGGCCATGCCGTAGAGCAACCGGCTCGCCATCAGCATGTTGATCAGGGCCGAGTTGGAGACGGCGAACATCGTGATGAACGGATAGAGCGCGTCGATCGGCAGGTCGGGTGCCCCGGACTTGACCACCTGGATCAGAGGTGGGTCGAGGCTGGGGTCGGACAGCTGGTCCACCGGCACGAGCGCCACAGCGGTGATCGAGACGAGCACGTAGATGGTGCCGGTGATCGCCAGCCCCGTCAGCATGATCTTGGGGAACGTCCGTGAGGGATCCTTGGTCTCCTCCGCCATGTTGACGGAGTCCTCGAAGCCGACCATCGCGAAGAAGGCCAACGACGTTCCCGCGGTGACGGCGAGAAAGGCGTTCTTCTCGCCGCTGGTGTCGAAGCGCATCACCTCGGTGAAGTCGGCGTTGCCCTGACCGAACGCGTACACCCCGACCGCGATGACGAGCAGCAGCCCGGACAGCTCGACGATGGTGAGCACGACGTTGAACTTGACGCTCTCGCCGACCCCGCGCAGGTTGATCAGGCCGAGCAACAGCATGAACAGCAGCGCGAGTCCGGTGACGACCGTGGTGCTCCAGTCCTGATGGACACCGGTGACGAGGTTCTCCGCGAAGAACTTCGACGCCGTCGCGGCCGACGTGATGCCTGAGCTCATCACGGCGAACGCCACGAGGAACGTGAGGAAATGAATCCCGAAAGCCTTGTGCGTGTAGAGGGCGGCGCCCGCCGCTTGCGGGTACTTCGTGACCAGCTCGAGGTAAGAGAAGGCCGTCACCGTGGCGACGGCGAAGGCAACGAGGAACGGCGCCCACGCCGCACCACCCACTTCGCCGGCGACGGACCCGGTCAGGGCGTAGACGCCGGTCCCGAGGATGTCCCCCACGATGAAGAGCAGGAGCAGCTTCGGGCCCATCACCCGTTTCAGCTCACGCTGGTAGCCGTCAGGTCTTCCGGACGGGGTCTGGGCCATCACGGCGCCTCCGAGTCGCCGGGCGGGCAGGTATGCGCCTCTACCCTGCTGGTGCCAGGTCGTCGAGCGCAAGACGACCTGGCCGGATGGGCTACTGGCCGGTCCGGCCGTCGATCCGCTCGCGGAGGAGATCGGCGTGGCCGTTGTGCCGGGCGTACTCCTCAATCATGTGGCACAGCAGCTCGCGAAGCGAGATCGTCCCACCGTCATACGTGGCGGTGAAGCCGAGGTCGTCAGTTCCAGCGATGAAGCGGTCCGTGAACGCGCACTCCTCCCGCCACGCCGCCCAGGCCTCCTCGACGACAGCGGGATCGGCCACTGCGTCGTCCCACTCGCCGTCGCGGTTGTCCGGGGTGCAGTAGCGCCTCGGGACATCCTGTGCCGCCATCCGCCGACGGAACCAGCTGCGCTCGACCTCGGCCATGTGCCGGACCAGGCCGAGCAGGGACATCGAGGACGGCTCGACAGAGCGACGGGCCAGCTGCTCGGCATCCAGGTCCGAGCACTTCAGCTCCATGGTGAGGCGCTGGTAGCGGAGGAACTCCAGCAAGGTGGCTCGCTCGTCGCCTTGCGAGACCACGTTGGCTTCGCGAGGGTCATCCTCAGGGTCGACGAACATGTCAGGGAACTTCCTGGTGGTGGACATGCCCGAATCATGAACCGCAGCGTGGTGATCCTCAAGCGAGTATTGCGATGCGTCAGTCGATCTGGATCGTGAGGTCCATCGTGTGGGGTTCGAAGCTCTCGAGCTACTCCCGCATCGCTACCACGCTCTCGGTGCCGAGGAGATGTGAGTGAGGCGTACGAGCGTGCTCACGGGGTCCTCGGCTGTGGCCCGAACCGGCGTACCTCTTGAGGCCAGCCACACGCTTCCGCGATCTTGCCGGCCCAGATCCTGGCGGCACCCTCGTCGGCCACGTCCACCACGGTGAAGCCGCCCAGGAACTCCTTGGTCTCGACGAAAGGCCCGTCTGTGAACAAGAGCGACCCGCTGGTCGCGTCAGCACTGAAGACCGGGCCGTCCTCCTCCAGCCCCCCGGCGAACACGTAGACACCTGCCGCCTTCATCTCGTCCAGGACCGCCATGGCGAGCGGCCCGCGCCCGCGGAACCACTCCTCGGTGTGGTCGCCTACCCACTGCTGGTTGAAGTAGATGAGGTACTCGGCCATGTCTGCTCCTCGTCTCAGTGACGGACCCGGTGTCCACCTCTTTGCCTACACCACGAACGGCGGTCGTGGGATCCGACAGCGGGAACCAAATCTTCTCCGACCCGGGGTTCAGGCGTCGGCGTACTGGACCCCGGTGGCGTGGATCGGACAGTAGCCGTGCGGCACCTTGACCAGGTACTGCTGGTGGTAGTCCTCGGCGTAGTAGTACGTGTCCAACGGGAGGATCGAGGTCTTGATCTCGCCATAGCCCGCCTTGGTCAGCTGCACCTGGTAGGCGTCACGCGACTTCTCGGCCACGGCCTGCTGCTCGGGAGTGGTGGTGAGCAGGATCGAGCGGTACTGGCTGCCGATGTCGTTGCCTTGCCGCATGCCCTGGGTGGGGTCGTGCGACTCCCAGAAAACCTTCAGCAGGTCCTCGTAGCCGAGCTTGCTCGGGTCGAAGACGATCCGGACGACCTCCGCGTGCCCGGTGCGCCCTGTGCACACCTCTTCGTACGTCGGGTTGGGCGTGACCCCACCGGCATACCCGACGGAGGTCGAGTAGACGCCGGGCAGCTGCCAGAAGGTCTGCTCCTCGCCCCAGAAGCAACCGAGTCCGACGACCGCGACCTCGAAGCCCTCCGGGGCATCGCCCTCGATCGGCGTACCGAGGACCAGGTGCTTGTCGCCGACTCCGAAGGGGCGGGTCTCGCGGCCAGGCAGCGCAGCGTCGGCAGTGGGGAGCTCGGTCTTGCGGCCGAAGATCATCGGCGGTCCTCTCGTCGAAGGGTGGCACTGGGGGCAACCAGCAGCCGCCAAGCGGTATTCCGGTCCAGTTCTTACGGGAGCGTGACGAGGCGACCGGTCACATCAGCTCGCCGAGGAGCTCGGTCATCGCGCCCAGGTAGAGGTCGACGTCGTCGGTGGTCGCCGGCACCGAGCAGGTCGGGCCGGCTCCGACGATGGCTTCCCAGACGCCTCGGTTGGCGAGGTAGACGCGCATCAGTCGGCGTAGCGGTACGTCGAACGAGGCAAGGGACTCGGCGGCGTTGCGCGGCATTGTCGCAGCGAACGTGAGCCCGCTGCGCGGCCAGAAACGGTGCACCGTCCACGGCAGCCCAGCCGACGTCACCAGGTCTTCCAGGCCATCGGCCAACCGCGTCCCGAGCGCCTGGGTGTGGACATAGGCCTCGTCGGTCAGGACCTCACCCATCGTCGCGCGTGCGGCGGCCATCGACAGCGGGTTGCCGAACAGCGTGCCGCCGGTCGCCACCAGGGGCTTCTCGTCGTCGCGTCCCGCCGGGCGCTGCAGCACCTCCGCCACCTCTTCGGTCATCCCGTAGGCGCCGAGCGGGATACCCGCGGCGATCGACTTGCCCACGGTCACGAAGTCCGACTCGAGCCCCCACTTCGCCTTGAGACCGCCCGGCCCCACGACCTGGGTGTGGGTCTCGTCGTACGCCAACAGGGTCCCGGTCGCGCTGGTGATCTCGCGCAGACTCGCGTGAAAGCCAGGTTCAGGAAGCTGGAGTCCCACGTTGTTGGTCGGCGCGGGTTCGGTGATCACGACGGCGACCTCATGCGTCGCGAGCTCGCGCTCGAGTGCAGCGACGTCGTTGAACGGCACGACGCGGGTGCGCGTGGTCACGTCGTCCGGCAGCCCGGACTCCTCCGGCGCAAGTCGCCCGTCGACGAGCTCGACCAGCGCCTCGTCGAAGTGCCCGTGGTACTTGCCGTCGAAGAACAGCACCGACTGACGACCTGTGACGGTGCGGGCGACCCGGATCACTTCGGTGTTCGCGTTGGTCGCGGCGAGGGTGAACTGCCACAGCGGAAGTCCGTAGCGGCGCCCGAGCTCACGCGCGACCCAGATCGAGTCCTCGCTCGGCAGCATGAACTGAGATCCGGCCGCGACCCGGCGGCTCACCGCTTCGACGACGGGCGCGGGACCGTAGCCGGTGAACATCGACATGTCCGCGATGTTGAAGTCGGCGTACTCGTGCCCGTCGACGTCACGGAACCGCGATCCCGACGCCTCGCCCACGAACAAGGGCGGATGGTCGTACGACGTCCGTAACCAGCTCATCGGTACGCCGTTGGGCATCACCGCCTGTCCTTGCCGCCACAGCTCCTGGCTGCGCGGACGGGCTGCCACGAAGGCCTTGTCCTCCCGGGACTTCAATGCGTCGACGCGGTCTGGAGCGATCGTTGGTGTGGCCACCCTGACATCGTGCTCCTGGCAGACGCCATTTGCTTGACGCGATCGGGCGGCCGGGGTCTCGGCGCTCGTTGGTGTGGGGAGGTTTCGGGTTGCCCGGGCCGCCAGGATGTTCCCCAAACCCGAGGGGAAGGTCTCGGCGCTCGTTGGTGTGGGGAGGTTTCGGGTTGCCCCGGCCGCCAGGATGTTCCCCAAACCTGGGGGCAGGGCCAGACAACCTGGCCCGTAGGCTTCCGACCATGAGCTCCGCACACGGTTTCGAGACCAAGGCGATCCACGCCGGCCAGCATGCTGACCCGGCCACTGGTGCGGTGATGACGCCGATCTACGCCGTCAGCACCTACAAGCAGGACGGTGTCGGCGGACTGCGGGGCGGTTACGAGTACTCCCGCACCGGCAACCCGACGCGTCGTGCCCTCGAGGACTGCCTCGCGGCGCTCGAGGAAGGCGCGCGGGGGGTCGCGTTCTCCTCCGGTATGGCGGCCGAGGACGCCCTGATCCGGGTGATCTGCTCGCCCGGCGACCACGTGGTCATCCCGAACGACGCGTACGGCGGCACCTACCGACTCTTCAAGCAGGTCTTCGAGCCGTGGGGCGTCGAGCACACACCCGCTTCCGTCCACGATCCTGCGGCTATCGCGGCGGCCGTCCGACCGGGCAGCACCAAGATCGTATGGATCGAGACTCCGTCCAACCCGTTGCTCGGTGTCGCCGACATCCCGGCGATCGCCCAGATCGCCCATGAGGCAGGTGCGCTGCTCGTCGTCGACAACACGTTCGCCACGCCGTATCTCCAACGACCGCTGACACTCGGCGCCGACGTGGTGGTGCACTCCACGACCAAGTACGCCGGCGGCCACAGCGACGTGGTCGGCGGCGCCGTCGTCACCTCGGACGAGGCCTTGGGCGACCAGGTGGGGGTCTTCCAGAACTCCACCGGCGCGATCGCAGGGCCGTTCGACGCCTACCTGGTGCTGCGCGGTCTCAAGACCCTGGCCGTGCGGATGGACCGGCACTGCGACAACGCCGAGCGGATCGTCGACTTCCTGCGTCACCACGACGCGGTCGGGGAGGTCTTCTATCCCGGACTCACCGACCATCCCGGCCACCAGGTCGCTGCGGCGCAGATGAAGCGCTTCGGCGGGATGGTGTCCTTCCGTGTGAAGGCGGGGCACCAGGCGGCACTCGAGGCCTGCAACCGCGCCCAGGTGTTCACGCTGGCCGAGTCACTCGGCGGAGTCGAGTCGTTGATCGAGCTGCCGGCGACCATGACCCATGCCTCGGTGGCAGGATCGGAGCTCGAGGTGCCCGGCGACCTGATCCGCCTCTCCGTCGGGCTCGAGGCCGTCGAGGACCTGATCGCCGACCTCGACCAGGCTCTCGCCGGCTGAGCCGGGCATCTCGTAGGGGCTGGCAGTGTCGCTGGTCTACTGCGTCGACTTCGGGTCGACATTCACCAAAGCCGCTGTCGTCGACCTGGCCACTGGTTCGCTCGTCGGGACGGGCAGCCACCGGACCACGATCGACTCCGACGTGCTGGACGGGTGGGACGCCATCCGGGCCGAGCTCACCCCGCTCACCGGTGAAGCCGACCTCCCCGTCCTGGCCTGTTCGTCAGCCGGTGGCGGCCTGCGCATCGCGGTGGTGGGCAACGAAGAGCTGGTCACTGCGGAGGCCGGTCGCCGGGTTGCGCTGTCGAGTGGGGGTCGGGTGGTTCACGTGTCATCCGACGCCGTCGACCTGGCTGCGCTGAAGAACAGCCGCCCGGACGTCGTGTTGCTGGTCGGCGGCACCGACGGCGGAAATGCTGAGGTGCTGCTGGCCAATGCCGCGGCGCTCGCCGAGTCGCGGTGGTCCGGACCCGTGGTCGTGGCAGGAAACAGCGAGGCCGTCAACGAGATCGCAGGCTCCTTCGAGCGTGGCGGAGTGCCGTTCGTCGTGGCGCCGAACGTCGTACCCCGGATCGGCGTACTGGCGCCGGAGGGGGCGCGCGCCGCGATCCGTGAGATGTTCCTGACGCACGTGATCGGCGGCAAGCACCTGTCTGCGCGTACGGACTTCACGGCCATGGTCAAGGGCGCAACCCCTGACGTCGTGCTCACGGCGGTCGAGCTGCTGGCGTCCGGACTCGGTCCCGATCGGCCCGGCGCGGGTGACGTCGTGGTGGTCGACGTCGGCGGAGCGACGACAGACGTGCACTCGGTGGTCGAGGTCGACCCCGAGGAGGCCGGGCTGGCTCGCGAGGTGGTCGCGACCGTTCCGGTGAGCCGCACGGTCGAGGGTGACCTCGGGATGCGCTGGAGTGCCGTACCGACCGTCGCTGCCGCCCGGGAGGCTGGGCTGGAGATCTCAGAGGCGCTGGTCGCTGCCGCAGCAGCTCGTCGTCGCGACCCGAGCCTGGTGCCCGACAGCCGGGCAGAGGTCGAGCACGACCTGGCGATCGCGTCGGCTGCGGTCCGGCTCGCCGTACGCCGGCACGCCGGTCGTCAGCAGGTGGTGTTCAGCCCGGATGGCCGGCTGGTCGAGCGCAGCGGCAAGGACCTGCGTGAAGTCGACCTGTTGGTCGGCTCGGGTGGCGTCCTGCGCCACAACGTCGACCAGGACGCAAGGACCGTCCTGGCCGCGGCCACCGGCGACCACGTCGAAGGCGGCTGGCTGATGCCGAGAGCCCCTCGAGTCGTGATCGACCACGACTACGTCCTGGCTGCGGCCGGACTGCTCGCGGCGGAGCATCCGGGGCCGGCCCACGCCCTCCTGGAGCGACTTGTCAGACGTGGGGAGAGCGAGACGGCTCCCCACGCGTGACAGCGGGACCGTCAGTGCGCGACGGAGATCGCGTCACCTTCGGTCTGGACGCTCTCGGTCGGAGCGGCGCGCATCTTGAGCGGCACCTCCTTGATGAAGAAGGAGACGATCAGCGCAACGACCACGACCGGGATCGCCCACAGGAACACGTCGTGCAACGAGTCCGCGAAGGCTTGGAGCACCATGCCATGCGCAGGCTCCGGCAGTTGCTGGATGCGCTGGACGTTGTTGGTGATGTCTCCGCCGCCGCCGGCAATCGCCGCGCCACCAGCAGACCGGCCGGCGAACTCGTCGGCGAGGTGCACGGTGAGCCGGCTGGACAGGATCGCGCCGAACACGGCGGCACCGAACGTCCCGCCCATGGATCGGAAGAACGCCACAGCGCTGGTCGAGGTACCCATGTGTCGCTTGTCGACGGCGTTCTGCACGATCGTGACGATGATCTGCATGCTGAAGCCGAGTCCTGCTCCGAAGATGTAGAACGACAACGCTGCGATCCAGTAGCTGGTGCCGGCGTCGAGCCGTGTCATCAAGAACAGCGCGACGATCACCGTGACGGCTCCCAAGATCGGGAAGATCTTGTAGCGGCCGGTCCTGCTCATCGCGATGCCCGACGAGATCGACGTGGAGAAGATGCCGACGACCATCGGTAGCAGCGCCAGGCCGGAGCGGGTAGGGCTCATGTCCTTGACGACCTGAAGGTAGACGGGCAGGAAGATGATGCCGCCGAACATCGCGAAGCCGATGATGAAGCTGTAGAGGTTGCTGGTCCGGAACACCGAGATCTTGAACAGCTCGAGGGGGATGATCGGCTCGGCGGCCCGCTTCTCGACGAGCACGAACAAGCCGGTCATCAGCGCGCCACCGGCGAGCAGAGCCAGCCCCAGACCGGAGCCCCATCCATGGTCCGGTCCGGCCCACGTGGTGTAGAGCAGGAACGAGGTGACTCCCGCGACGATGGTGGTCGCGCCGAGGTAGTCGATCGCGTGCTCGCGGCGGACGACCGGGATCTTCAGAGCAGCGGTGGTGATGAACAGTGCAGCGAGGCCGATGGGCACGTTGATGTAGAAGATCCAGCGCCAGCCGGGTCCGTCGGTGAAGAAGCCGCCCAGCACCGGGCCGAGCACGGACGAGGTGCCGAAGACAGCGCCGAAGTAACCGCCGTAGCGACCACGCTCGCGCGGCGGCACGATGTCACCCATCGTGGCCAGCGCCAGAGCGAACAGCCCGCCACCGCCGAGACCTTGCACCGCGCGGAAGGCGATCAGCTCACCGATGGTCTGGGCGAGCCCCGACATCAGCGATCCGATCAGGAACGTGATGATCGCGGCCTGGAAGATCAGCTTGCGGCCGTAGAGGTCGGAGATCTTGCCCCACAGCGGGGTGGAGGCCGTCTGGGTCAGCAGGTAGGCCGTGACGACCCAGGACAGCTTGTCGAGCCCGCCGAGCTCACTGGTGATGCGGGGGAGGGCCGTCCCGACGATCGACTGGTCCAGGGCGGCCAGGAACATGCCCGCCATCAGGCCGCCCATCACCACGAGGATCTGACGGTGGCTGAGATACCCCTGCTCGTCAGGGGTCTGCGTCTGCGTCATACCGACGTCCCGCTCTCTTGGAGGTCGTTGGCCTCGCGCAGATCGGCGGCAAGGCGGACGAGGAGGGTTTGCAGGAGGTCCCGGTCGCGTTGGCTCCACGGCTCGAGGACCGCCTTGATGCGCTCGAAGCGGCGTCTGAAGGCAGCCTGCATGACCCGGTGGCCGTCGGCGCTGATCCGGATCAGGCTGGCCCGGCCGTCAGCCGGATCGGGGGTGCGCTCGACGATCCCCTTGTCCTCGAGCTGCTTGATCTGACGGCTCACGGTCGAGGCGTCGAGCTCCACCGCCGCCGCGAGGTCGGACAGCCGCATCGCGTCGTGGCACATCAGCTGCTTGGCCAGCGGGAAGGTCGAGGGGTCGACCTGGTCCTCGGGGTGGCGCGTGCGCAGCCGCCGTCCAGCCTGCATGAGCAGACCGATGACGGCTTCCTCCGCGGACTGCGGCTCCGCTCCGAACGAGAAATTTGGTTGCATGCCGCAAGCATATAACTAGTTGTATGGCGCATGCAACTTCGCCCTGGGCCGGCCACCGGGACCGACGGGGATCAGCGTTGGCGTCGACCTCGTGCGGGGCCGAACGGGTCGAAGCGGCTCAGCCATCGCACCCCATCGGTCCGGCGCCCGGACTGGGCGGGAACCTGGAGCGGGAGCAGGTCGGTGAGACCGTCGCGCTCGGCGACGAGCCAGGTTGCTTCCTCGTCATAGGCCGCCGCGAGGGCGTCCGCGTCCTGCAGGCGGTCGACGGTGACCGCGCGGTTGATGCGGTCGACGAACTCTGCGTGCAGCGCGTCGAGGCGGGTCAGCAGCGGGCTCTTCGTGGACATGTGACAACTCCTGGGACATGGTGCGGTGCGGACGGCTCCATCGTCGCCGTCCCGCATGACAGCCGCGTTACGACCGTCGATCGATCAGATGATGATCTGGGGCTCTACCCTCGTCAGTGTGAACACCGACGACGCTGTTCAGGCTTCCCCGGGCGCGGCCGATGTGCCTGACGTCACGATCGAGCAGATCCTTGCGGCGCGCGAGCAGCTCAGGGGCACCACCCTCGACACCCCCATGGAGGGTTCTCGCTGGCTCAGCGCGTTGACGGGTCAGGAGATCTCGTTGAAGTGCGAGAACCTCCAGCGCACCGGTTCCTTCAAGATCCGCGGCGCCTACCTGAGGATCAGCCATCTCTCCGACGAGGAACGCGCGCGGGGAGTCGTGGCGGCCAGCGCCGGCAACCACGCGCAGGGTGTGGCGCTCGCCGCCAGTCTGCTCGGCATCAAGTCCACGGTGTTCATGCCCGTCGGCGCTCCGATTCCGAAGGAGAAGGCCACCCGCGGCTACGGTGCGGAGGTCCAGTTCGTCGGGCACACCATCGACGAGTGCTTGGTCGAGGCGCGACGCTTCGCGGCCGAGACCGGGGCGGTGCTCATCCACCCCTTCGATCACGAGGACATCGTGGCCGGGCAGGGCACCTGCGGACTGGAGATCCTGGAGCAGACGCCGGACGTGCGGACGGTCGTCGTACCCACCGGAGGTGGAGGTTTCCTGGCCGGGATCGCCACCGCGATCAAGGCGCTTCGTCCCGACGTGCGGATCGTTGGCGTGCAGGCGGAGTCGGCCGCGGCGTATCCGGCGTCGCTCCGGGCCGGCCGTCCGGTGCCTTTGACGTCGATGGCCACGATGGCCGACGGAATCGCCGTCGGATGTCCCGGCGACGTACCGTTCGCGGCCATCCAGCGGCACGTCGACGAGATCCGCACCGTCTCGGAGGAATCCCTCTCGACGGCGTTGCTCGCACTGATCGAACGCGCCAAGGTCGTCGTCGAACCAGCGGGAGCAGCAGCGGTGGCGGCGTTGCTCGATGACCCGCACGCGTTCGAGGGTCCGATCGTGGCTGTCCTCTCTGGAGGAAACATCGACCCGCTCCTGTTGATGCGCGTCATCCGGCACGGCATGGCGGCGCAGGGCCGCTACCTCTCGGTCCAGTGCCGGATCCCGGACCGACCGGGCGGGCTGGCGAAGCTCTTGGCCGAGCTGAGCGCCTGCGAGGCCAACGTCCTGGATGTGGTGCACGAGCGCAACGCCGAGTCCTTGCCACTGGACCAGGTCGACGTCGTGCTGCAGATGGAGATGCGTGGCCAGGAGCACCGGGACCTGGTCCTGGAGACGTTGCGGGAGCGCGGCTACGACGTCACCGTCTTCTGACCGCCGCGGGCGTGTGGTTTGCCTAGAGATCTATTCAGGTGGCTTGTTCTCTAGGCAAACCCGCCTTGCAAACGGGGGAACTGCCTAGAGAACCTGGCAAACGCGCGTGGAGGTCCGGCCGGGCGGCAGGTCGTACGCCGACCGGTCCGCGCAAGGCGTACGCCGGCGGGCCGCAGTTGTACGCCGGTCAGACCGCGTCTGGTGCGCCGACCGGGCCGCGTCGACACTCAGGTCAGCTGGAGAAGGGCTTGGCGTCGACGATCTCGACCTTGACGTCCTTGCCGTTGGGGGCAGCGAAGCTCGCCGTCTCGCCCGTCTTCTTGCCGACGATCGCGCTGCCCAGGGGTGACTGCGGGGAGTAGACGCTGACGTCGACGTTGTCATCGAGCGCGAGCACCTCGCGCGCACCGAGCAGGAAGGTCTCGGTTTCGCCACCGGCGAACTTCACGGTGACCTCCATGCCCGCGGCCACGGTGCCGTCGTCCTGCGCCGGCTGCTCGCCGACCTTGGCCCGACTGAGCATGTCCTCCAGCTGCACGATCCGAGCCTCGGCCTTGCTCTGCTCCTCGCGCGCCGCGTGGTAGCCGCCGTTCTCGCGCAGGTCGCCTTCCTCGCGAGCTTCGGCGATGCGCTGCGAGATCTCGGCTCGAGCCGGACCCTTGAGGTGCTCCAGCTCGGCCCGAAGACGGTCGTACGCCTCCTGGGTGAGCCAGATGACGTTCTCAGTGGTGGGCTGTGTCACGGGTTGTGCTCCTTGGTTGCGGGCACACGGACGCGATCGAGACATGTGCAGAACTGGTCCGGTGCCCCCGATGGGAAACGACGAGGTTACCAAAGAACGACGCTGTTTCCGCATCGTCCGGCGCCGATGAGACGTGCTGCAGGCGACAAAGGCCCAGGTCAGTCCGCATTTCTGCAGTTCGAGACGGTCGCCGACGTGGCCTCGCGATCCGTACGGATCGTCGCCGTCACGGTGAGCTGCGACGAGCTCCCCGCCGGCGCATTCAGCTGACCCTCACCGACCGTCGCATGGTCCTCGGCCTGCGCGACCACGTCGCAGACCACGGCCTGACCTTGGTGCCGGGTCAGCACCACGCTCACCTCGACCTCGTGGATCGAGACGACCTCGAAGGTCTTCAGCCGACCCGTCACGTCGGTGTGGCCGTGCGACCAGGCCGCCCAGCCCAGCCACCCGAGCAAGGCGAGCGCCACAGCGGCGGCCACGACCTGCTTGGCCCGTCGACGGGTGGGCGACTCGACGCCGTACCGTTCGTCGAGCGTCTGTCGGCGTACCGGCGCTTCCGCGTCGTCGCGGGTGGGGTCGGACGGGCTCACGGGAATGCTGGCTGCTCGCTGTCGTTGTCTGATGATGGGTCGCGGGGTAACCGGGTCGAGGAATGAACATCCCGGCTGACACCATTGTCCCAGGTGACGCGGGGGTGGAGTCCCACCCGGTGGCGAACGTGTGAGGAAACGGCGATCGAGGTGCAACGGTGAGCGATGGTCTGCGGTTGATGCACGTGCATGCGCATCCCGATGACGAGTCCAGCAAGGGCGCCGCCAGTACGGCCATGTACGTGGCCCAAGGGGTCGACGTCCATGTGGTGACGTGCACCGGGGGCGAGCGAGGCTCGATCCTGAACCCCAACATGGACCGGCCCGACATCCTCGACAACATCACCGAGATCCGCCGCCAGGAGATGGAGCGCGCCCGCGAGATCCTCGGCGTCACCCAGGACTGGCTCGGCTTCGTCGACTCCGGCTGGCCCGAGGGTGACCCGAAGCCGCCGTTGCCCGACGGCTGCTTCGCCATGGTCCCCCTCGACGAGGCCGCCGCGCCGTTGGTGCGGTTGATCCGGAGCTTCCGGCCGCATGTGGTCACGACCTACGACGAGAACGGCGGCTACCCGCACCCGGACCACATCATGTGTCACCAGGTGACGATGCGAGCGTGGGAGGCAGCAGGCGACCCCGAGGCCTACCCCGAGGCCGGCGAGCCGTGGCAGCCGCTCAAGCTGTACTTCCACCACAGCTTCAACCGGCCGAGGATCCTCGCGTTGCACGAGGCGATGCTGGCCCGTGGCCTGGAGTCGCCCTACGACGAGTGGCTGCAGGACTGGAAGGACGACCCCACGCACGAGGCCCGCATCACGACGCAGGTGCCGTGCGCGGACTACTTCCCGGTGCGGGACAAGGCATTGATCGCGCACGCCACTCAGATCGACCCGGGTGGCCGGTGGTTCGCTGTCCCGATGGAGGTCAGTCAGGAGGCTTGGCCGACCGAGGACTTCGAGCTGGTCGACTCGGTGATGCAGCACGACCTGCCCGAGGACGACCTGTTCGCCGGCATCCGGGACCTGGCGGCGACGTACGACGGTCGCCGCGAGAGCATCGAGGCATGATGCCAGTGGCCGCCGTCGTGCTGGCGTACGACGAGAACAACATCAAGCCTGGCTGGATCGCCTTGGTGCTCGTGCTGCTGCTCGCACTTGCGACGTTCCTGCTGTGGCGCAGCATGAACACCCAGCTCGGCAAGATCAAGGCACCGTACAGGTCCGAGCTACGGGGCAAGTCCGAGCTGCCTGGCCACGCCGAGGGCGACTCCGAGGCGAAGCCGGACGACGACGCCGAACCGCCGGAGGGCACCGCCCCTTCGAGGTGACCAGGCGGGTCGCCCGCGTGTCGCCTCACCGCCGGTCAGGTCTCGGACCTGTCATCCACGACCCAGCAGGCGCCCGAAAAAGCCGCCGCGGTCGCGGGGCTCCTTGGGGTGACCGTCGCACCACTGTTCAGCCGGTACGCCGGCCTTGACCTGCGCGACGTGCTCGCCGCAGCCGGCCCAGGTCACCTTGCCGCAGGTCTTGCACTTCACCGCATGGCACACGGTGGTTCTCCTTTCGTTGGTGGATCACAAGGCATCGCGCGTCAGTCGTGTGAGAAGCGGATGTTCGGCAGGACTCGGGTCAGCCACGCAGGACTCCACCACGCAGCCGTGCCGGTCAGGCGCAGGAGCACCGGAAGCAGGAGGAGGCGGACGAGGAATGCGTCCACGAGGACCGCGACACCGAGCACGATCCCCATCTCCTTCGGCGGGAGCGGGCCGGACAGGGCGAACGTGAAGAACACCGCCACCATCACAGCCCCCGCGGCGAAGATGACGCGGCCGGAGTGGGCCAGCGATCCGATCATGGCTTCACGCGGGTCACCTGAGCGCTCGTAGTGCTCCTTGGCCGAGGCCAGCAAGAAGACGGTGTAGTCCATGGCGATGGCGAAGATCATCGCAAAGAAGAACACCGGTGCCCAGGCGTCCAGGAAGCCCTGGGAGTCGAACCCCAACAGGCCAGCACCCCACCCCTCTTGGAAGACCAGCCGCGCGACACCGAAGGCGGCCCCGGTCGAGAGCAGGCTGGCAAGCGTGCCGAGCAGCGCGATGAGGGGAGCCTGCAAGGCCACCAGCAAGAGCACGAACCCGAGGACCAGGATCACGCCGATAACGAGGGGTGTGGAGTCGTCGAGCTGGGTCTTGAGGTCGAGGTTCTCCACTGCCGCACCTCCGACCTGCGCGGAGCTCGGCAGATCGTTGCGAAGGCGGTCCACGGTCGTGGCGAGCGCCGGGTCAGACGGATCGACGGTGGGGACTGCCTGGATCAGGGCGTAGTCGCTGCCGTCTCGGGCGGGCATGGGCGGCATCGTCGCGGCAATCCCTTCGTCCTGGCTCAAGGCATCGCTCGCCGCTTTGGCGTCGGCCCTGTCCACCACCACCTGCAGGGTGCCCGGAGCGCCGTCACCGAAGTTGTCCTTGACCAGGTCATAACCGACCCGGGCGGAGGCATCCTCCGGCAGCACCTTGATCGACGGCATCGCCGTCTTCAGACCCAGCACGGGAGCCGTCAAGGCGAGCAGGACGACCAAGCGAGGCCAGTCCGAACGCGACCGGCCGCTTCCACAGCCGCTCGCCCCATGCAGCGAACTTCGGAGAACGGTGCTCGCCGGAATGTGACCAGGGCAGGGAGAACTTGTTGATGCGGTGGTCAAGCTTGGCCAGGACCAGCGGAAGCAGTGTCAGCGTGGCGGCCAGAACGAAGACGACCGAGAGCATGATGCCGCCAGCCATGGAGCGGAACGCCGGGGAGGGCACGAGCATGACCGCGGACAGCGAGATCAGCACCGTGCTGCCGGAGAGCAGCACAGCCTTGCCCGCCGTGTCCATCGTCTCCGCTACGGCGCGCTCGGCGGACAGTCCGCTACCCCAGCGGGCCGCGCGGTAGCGAACCACCAGGAACAGGGCGTAGTCGATGCCGAGGGCGAGCGCGAACATCATGGCGAAGTTCATCGCCCAGATGGAGACGGGCACGACCTGATTGATCAGCACCAGCGAACCGGCAGATGCGACCAGCCCGGCGAGTGTGAGGATCAGCGGGAGCCCCGCGGCGATCAGGGCGCCGAAGGCGAGCACGAGAATGGCCAGCGTCACGGGCCACGAGAACAGCTCCGACTTGAGCATGGCGTCGAGGTTGGCCTCGTTGAAGTCTGACCAGAGCAGGGAGGCCCCCGTCGGGCTCACCTGGACAGTGGGGGAGGACAGGTCCTGCAGTGGGGCCTTCAGGTCGTCGGCCACCCGCACCATCTCGTTGGTATCAGCACCGGAGCCGGCCAGGATGACGGCAGTCGTACCGTCTTCGCTGAGCGTTGCGCCCGGCTGGGGCGCGATCACATCGGCGACGCGAGGGTCCTGCTCGAGGATCGCTGTGGCTTCGTCGAGCACCCGCCTTCCGTCGCCTTGGGTGACGGGTCCGTCCGTGCTGTGCACGACGACCTGGATGGCCGAGCTGGCGTTGCCTCCGAAGTGGTCGCGGGCCAACTCACGAACAGTGACGGACTCCGAGCCGTTGGCCTGCCAGCCGGCTCCGGAGAGCTGGGACTCCACATTCGGCGCGAAGGCGCCGAGCCCGATGATGAGCAGGAGCCAGACGACGGTGGTGAGCCGAGCATGCTCGATCACCCACAGCCCGAGGCGGCCCAGCGGACCGGGTCGACCGCTCGTTGCGCCGTCAGGACCGTGTCGTGGGCTGGCCTGACGTGGGCTGGAGTCAGTGACAGGCGAAGGGACGTGGCGGCCGGAGACCGTCGTACTCATGGAAAGTCACTCGCTTCGAGAGGGGACACAGAGATACCGGGTGGGGTATATTCGACGTCGACCGTAACACCCCTGGGGGTATCTCTCCAACTCAACGCAAGGACCACCCGATGGAGCTCGACCCGGCCGGCATGACCCCGGTCATCAACAGGCTCAGACGCGCGCAGGGACAGCTGGCCGGCGTACTCAGGCTGCTGGAGGAAGGCCGCGACTGCGAAGACGTGGTCACCCAGCTCGCGGCTGTGTCCAAGGCCCTCGACAAGGCCGGTTTCGCGATCGTCGCCAGCGGACTGCAGCAGTGCCTCACCGCCGGTGACTCCGTGGACAGCGTTGACGTGAAGAAGATGGAGAAGCTGTTCCTCTCCCTCACCTAGACCGACGCGATTCGGTCGCACAGCGTCACCCGGCGCCGGTGTAGCAGGATGAGGTGATGGCGAACCGGCTGGCCGCGGCGACGAGTCCCTATCTGCTGCAGCACGCCGACAACCCGGTGGACTGGCAGGAGTGGGGCGAGGCTGCCTTCGCCGAGGCGCGGGAGCGGGACGTGCCGGTGTTCCTGAGCGTCGGGTACGCCGCCTGCCACTGGTGCCACGTCATGGCGCACGAGTCCTTCGAGCACGGACCGACGGCCGCATACCTCAACCAGCACTTCGTCAGCATCAAGGTCGACCGCGAGGAACGCCCCGACATCGACGCCATCTACATGGAGGCGACGCAGTCGATGACCGGCCAGGGGGGCTGGCCGATGACCTGCATCCTCACTCCCGACGGCGCTCCGTTCTTCGCCGGGACGTACTTCCCCCGGGCGCCACGGATGGGGATGCCGGCGTTCGGTCAGGTCCTCGAGGCGGTGGTCAGGGCCTGGACGGAGCGTCGTGACGAGGTGACCTCGATCAGCGCCGACATCGCCGGCCACCTGCAACAGCTGCACGAGCTGCCCGGTGCGGGCTCCGTCGACGTGCCGGGCATTGCGGTCACCGAGCTCGCGCGTTCGTTCGACGAGACGCGCGCCGGCTTCGGGGCGGCGCCGAAGTTCCCGCCCTCGATGGTGTGCGAGTTCCTGCTCCGGCACGCGGCCAGGACCGGCGAGCCTGACGCGCTCCGGATGGCCGAACGGACGCTCGAGGCGATGGCCCGGGGCGGCATCTACGACCAGCTCGGCGGCGGCTTCGCCCGGTACTCCGTCGATGCCCAGTGGGACGTGCCGCACTTCGAGAAGATGCTCTACGACAACGCCCTGCTCCTGCGCGTCTACACGCACTGGCACCGACAGACCGGGAGCCTGCTGGCCGCCCGCGTCGCTCGCGAGACGGCGCGTTTCATCATCACCGAGCTCGGCACGGCCGAAGGCGGATTCGCGTCCGCGCTGGACGCCGACACCGATGGCGAAGAGGGCACGTACTACGTCTGGTCGCCGGAGGAGCTCGAGAAGCGACTCGGACCGGATGCGAGCTTCGCCGTCGAGATCTTCGGGCTGCGCGATGGCGGCAACTTCGAGGCAGGGACGTCGACCCTGCGGCTGGACCGCGATCCGCGGCCCGACGAGGCCGAACGCTTCGAGACGGTACGCCGGACGCTCCTCCACGCGAGGTCTGAGCGCACGCGTCCGGCTCGCGACGACAAGGTGGTGGCTGCGTGGAACGGGCTGGCGATCGCCGCTCTCGCCGAGGCCGGCGTCGTGCTCGACGAGGCGGACTTCGTCGCAGCGGCGCGTGCGTCGGCTGGCCTGCTTCTCGACGTGCACCGTGTCAACGGGCGACTTCGGCGGGTCTCCCGCGACGGACTCGTCGGCGCGCCGGGCGGCGTCCTGGAGGACTACGCCTGTGTCGCCGACGGGCTGCTAGCGCTGTTCGCGGCGACCGGCGAGTCGCAGTGGTACACCGCAGCCTCTGAGCTCGTCCAGATCGTCGACACACACTTCGCCGACGGCAACGGTGGCTACTTCGACACGGCCGACGACGCGGAGACGCTGTTGAAGCGCCCGCAGGACCCGGCCGACAACGCATCGCCCTCCGGGCAAGCGATGACGCTCACCGTGCTCACCACCCTGCACGGCTTGACAGGTGAGCCCTCCCTGGCGGAAAGGGCCCAGCGGCTGGCGGTGCGACTGTCCGGGCTGGCCGAGCGTGCGCCACGCTTTGCCGGCCAGACGCTCACTGCGCTGGAGGCCATGGCCGACGGGCCGCGGCAGGTCGCGATCGTGGGCGACCTCGAGGATCCTGCGATGGCGGCCCTGGTGTCAGCAGCCCACCGCCTCTCGCACCCCGGTCAGGTCATCGCGGTCGGCGACGGTGTGAACGCCACGGTTCCTTTGCTTGCACAACGGGTGCCAGTCGGGGGGCGCCCGACGGCGTACGCCTGCCACGACTTCGTCTGCGACCTGCCGGTGACCGACGCGGCGGACCTACGCTGAGGACGCGCCCGCACGGTCGTACCCTTTGCCCATGACTGCGCCCCAGGACGCCGCCCCTGTGCTTCGCACCGAAGACCACCACTTGATCACCGGCCAGACCCGGTGGACGGCGAACATCAGGCCGCAGGGCTTGCTGCATCTGACGTTCGTGCGCAGTCCGGTGCCGCACGCGCGTTTCACCATCGACGTCGAGGAGGCACGGCGCGCGCCCGGTGTCGTGGCCGTCTGGACCGGCGCGGACCTGGCCCGCTGGTGCCCCGAGCTCTCGAGTCTCGACGACGGTCCGAACATGGAGCTCGTCGCGACTGACACCGTCCGCTACGTCGGGGAGGCCGTGGCCGTCATCGTGGCCCGGTCGAGTGCCGACGGGATCGAGGCGTCTGAGGTTGTCGACGTCGACTACGACATGCTGCCGGCAGTCGCCGACGTCGTCGCCGCCCTCGCCGACGGCGCGCCGCTGCTGCACGAGACCGTGCCTGCGCAACCGTGCCTCCGACGACCGTCGTGGACAGGGCGACGTCGAAGCGGCGCTCTCCGCCGCTGACGTCGTCGTCACGCGGCGCTTCGAGCAACCGCGCGTCTTCACGGCCGCGATGGAGCCGCGCGCGGTCACAGTCCAGCCCGAGGACGACGGCTTCACGATGTGGCTCTCCACCCAGACGCCGCACGTCGTCCGCTACCTGCTGGCCGAGGCGACCGGGATCGACCAGGACCGGTTGCGGGTCATCGCACCCGACGTCGGCGGCGGCTTCGGCGGCAAGTTCTTCTACGCCGAGGAGGTCGTCGCCCTGCTCGCCTGTCGCGAGCTGAACCGGCCCATCGCGTGGACGGCGACTCGCAGCGAGGACTTGCAGACCACGTTCCATGGTCGGGCGTTGATCCAGGACGTGACGATCGCGGCCACCCGCGACGGCGAGATCACCGCACTCGACGTCCACCTCATCGGTGACGCGGGCGCGTACGTCTCGCCGCTCGGGCCGGGTGCGGCGATGGGTGGTGAGCGGATGTACCCGGGCATCTATCAGATTGCCGAACTACCGGTTCCACTGCGAGTGCGCGTTCACGAACAAGACGCCGGTCGGTGCCTACCGCGGGGCCGGTCGACCCGAGGCGACGTACGCCATCGAGCGGATGGTCGACGAGCTGGCCGCAGAGCTCGGCGTGGACCCGGTCGAGCTGCGTCGCAGGAACTGGATCCCGGCCGACGCGTTTCCCTACAAGACCAGTGGCGGCGTCACGTACGACGTCGGCGACTACGCCAGCACCGCCGACGCGATGCTCGAGCTCGCTGACTACGACGGTCTGCGCAGGCGTCAGCGGGAGCAGAACATCGAGGGCGCCACGACGCGGTTGGGGATCGGCGTCTCGACGTACGTGGAGGCGTGTGGCGGCGGCATCAAGTACGAGGACAACGCTGTCGAGACCGCGAGTGTGCGGCTGACGCCCGAGGGCGCCGAGGTGGTGATCGGCACGACGGCGTTCGGGACCGGGCACGCGACGACGTGGGCGCAGATCGTCAGTCGCGAGCTCGGTGTCGACGTGGCGGCCGTCAAGGTGGTGCAGGGCGACACCGACCGCGCCCGGCACGGCTTCGACTCCTATGGCTCGCGATCGGTCAGTGTCGTCGGCTCAGCACTGCACGAAGCGGCGGTCGAGACGCGTCGACGGGCGACCGAGGTGGCCGCGCGGGTGCTCGAGTGCAATCCCGACGACCTGGAGTTCGAGGCGGGCACGTTCACCGTGCGCGGCACACAGGTGTCCACCACGATCGGCGAGGTGGCCTTGGCGTCGTACGACCGCACGCTCTCGCTCGACGGCTTCGAACCCGGTCTGGGCTGCACCCGGACGTCGGACCTGAAGATCGTCACCTACCCCTTCGGTGCGCACTTGGCGGCGGTCGAGGTCGACGTCGAGACCGGCGTCGTGCGGCTGACCGACTATGTGGGCGTCGACGACGTCGGCAATGTCGTCAACGCGATGATCGTCGACGGGCAGGTGCACGGGGGAGCGGTCCAGGGGATCGCGCAGGCGATGTTCGAGGAGGTGGCGTACGACGAGCAGGCCAACGTGCTGACGCCGAGCTTCGTGGAGTACGCCATGCCGTCGGCGGCCGACCTCATCACCATGCGGACGGACCGCCGGGTCACGCCCGCCACCACCAACCCGCTGGGCACCAAGGGCGTCGGTGAAGCCGGGGCCATCGCGGCACCGCCGGCGGTGATCAACGCGGTGCTCGACGCCTTGCGACCAATGGGCGTGGTCGATGTACCGATGCCGTGCACACCGCACCGCGTCTGGAAGGCGATCCAGGCGGCGCAGGTCCCTTGAGCGTTGCGCTGCCGATTCGCTACCCGGCGAATTGCGGGATGGCGGCCACAGGTTTGACGTTGGGTCGAGGGCGTTTGTCGGCGACGATGAACCGGAGACCGAGGAGAGCGTGCGATGAGGGATGAGCGGCGAGGACGTGATGCCGCACGGCTGGGCACGGTTCGCACCGGCGCGACTCCCGGCCTTGGCGCTGCCGAGCGGGCGCGCCTGGTGGCCGAGCAGCGCCGCCGGGACCGGCGGCGCCGGATGATCACCGGCGGTGTGATCGCCGTGACGGCCGCCGCGGTGATCATCACGCCGCAGATCCTCAATGCGAACAGGACGGAGACCCTGCGCAAGAACGTCGCCAGCCCGCCCACCGTGACTCAACCGACGGCGGCGACGGCGAGCCCGCGCGATCGTGGCGGGCCGATGGGTGCGATCCCGTGTCCTCGACAGCGGATCCTGCTGACGGGCGGACCGGCGTCGTCGCTGGACGGCGAGGCAGACGCGATCAGACTGTGCCCGGCGAACCTCCCAGGCAGTGGAGAGCCTCCCGGCTGGAGCCCGCCTGTGGACGCGCTGACCACTGGAGCGGCGGCGTTCCTCGCGGCGGTTGCGGAGCTGCCGGCCGCCCGCGCAGGTCGGTGTGCGGCGATCCGGGTGACGCCCGACCCGTACGTCTTCCTGATCGCCCGCCCAGACGGCTCGGTCGGTCGGGTCCACGTGTCCAACACCTGCGACGACGTCACGCTGAACGGTGTCCCGCACGAGTCCGGCGCCGTGCTTGACGCCTACCTCGCAGCGCTGGCGGACCAGCGGGAATCGCTGCAGCCCGACCGGACCTTCGGACTGGCAGGCGGCCTCGCTTGCGATGCGGTGAACCGGTTGCCCCCCATGCTCACGAGGGGGCCACGAGTGACCGGGCGGACCCAGTTCGATGCCTTCGTCACCTGCGAAGGTGCCGCGGACGAGGCTGCGCTCGAGCGGCTGAACCGAGGCATGGGCCGACGCGGCCGTCGACCTCGAGAAGGACCGGCGGGTGCAGGTCGATGGTTGCCCTGAGCTGGACGTCACGGGCGGCCGTGCCGTCGGCGTGACCTCCTTCGGGGACGTGGTCGGGTTCGAGTTCCGGAGCTGCGGCAACTACCTCGTCGGCGGGTATGCCGCAGGTGACCCCTTCGGTCCGGGCCAACGACGAGACGTGCAGTTCCTTCCCGACGACGCGCTGTCCGCCGCGCTCGGGCTGCCGAACGGGTGAGACGTCAGGCGGCGTACCCCGTGGGGCGTCGGCGGCGTAACACGTGGCGCGGTCAGTCGGTGGACCCCCTGGAGCGTGGCGGTGGACACGTGACGCGGTCAGTCGGCGGACACGTGAGCAAGGCAAGTCCCCACTGAGCAAGGCAGTTTTGCCTAGATAACAAGCCATCGGAATAGATGACTAGGCAAACCCACACCCGGGGCGAGGGTCAGCGGCGGGAGTAGATGATCATCGAGACGCCGACGTAGTGGACGGCGAACGCGGCGATGGTGAAGCTGTGGAAGACCTCGTGGAAGCCGAACCAGCGGGGGATCGGGTTGGGGCGCTTGAGACCGTAGACCAGGCCACCGATCGAGTACAGGCCCACCGCCGACGATGATCAGGGTCAGCACGGCCGGACCCGCCGTGGACGCGAAGTCGCCCAGCCAGAAGATCGCCGCCCAGCCGAGCGCGATGTAGACCGGGAGGTACAGCCAGCGGGGTGCTCCGATCCAGAAGACTCGGAAGGCGATCCCGATCAGCGCGCCACCCCACACCAGCGACAGCAGGATGCGGGCATTGGTGCCGTCGAGGAGCATCAGCGCGAACGGCGTGTAGGTGCCGGCGATCAGCAAGAAGATGTTCGAGTGGTCCAACCGACGCAGCACACCGTGCCAGCGCGGACCCCAGTGGCCGCGATGGAACAACGCCGACGAGCCGAACAGCATCGAGGCGGACAAAGCGAAGATCGCGGAGGCGATCCGGGTCTTGGCGTCCGGGGCGAGGGAGACCAGCACGATGCCGGCCGCCACGCTCAGCGGGAAGGTCCCGAGGTGCAGCCAGCCCCGCAGGTGCGGCTTGATCTCGCGGGCAGCCTCTTTCAGACGCACGGTTGCCTGGGTGATCATAGGAACACCGTAGACGGCCAAGATGAGATTTTGCGGAGTAACCTTCGACCGGGACCGTGACGAACGATTGCCGGGTCCCTCGAACGGCCCACGTCCTCAGCGTCAGGAGTACTCGGATGGCATCGGCCCGGTCCCTCGCGTACGGCTTGTACGAGCGGCGACTGCTGCGGCAGATCGACCGATCGAGAATTCCCGCCCATATCGGAGTGATGTGTGACGGCAACCGACGATGGGCCCGATCATCCGGTGAACAGGTCGAAGGCGGTTACATCGCCGGAGCGGACAAGATCGAGGAGTTCCTCGGCTGGTGTGACCAACTCCACGTCGAGCTCGTGACGCTCTGGCTGCTGTCGACCGACAACCTGGCTCGCGCGGCTGAGGAGATCGAGCCGCTGACGCGGGTGATCGAGGACTTGGTGGACGATCTCGCTGCGACCGGGCGTTGGCGGGTCCAGCCCGTAGGCGCTCTCGACCTGCTTCCCTCGTCGACCGCGCGCCGGCTCAAGGACGCCGCTGAGCGTTCGTCGCACGTGGACGGGATGACGGTCAACATCGCCGTCGCGTACGGCGGTCGACGTGAGCTCGCCGACGCGGTCCGCTCGTTGCTGCACGAGCACGCGGAGCAAGGCACCAGCCTGGAGGAGCTCGCCGAGGTCATCGACGTCGAGCACATCTCCGAACACCTCTACACCCGGGGCCAACCCGACCCCGACCTGGTGATCCGGACCTCCGGTGAGCAGCGGATGTCGGGTTTCCTGCTCTGGCAGAGCGCGCACAGCGAGTTCTACTTCTGCGAGGCGATGTGGCCGGACTTCCGGCGGACCGACTTCCTCCGGGCGATCCGCGCCTACGGAGACCGGGAGCGGCGCTACGGCACCTGAGGGCACCTGGCGTGTCGCGACCTCGTCTCCACGCCGCCCGTCGTACGGTCTGAGAGACGCAGGGCGGGGAAGCCCGGCGTCTCGGGAGGCCTAACGTGCACCACAGATCAGGGCAGGCATCGTGCCCTGGGGCGAGCTCATCCCGGTCCGACTAGACACCAGGACCGGGCGAGGCGATGCTCCCGCGCGGTCCGCGAGGGGAACACCGTGGCCGCAGCCACCGGCTCCACCGGACGATCGTCCGCATCTGCCAAAGCTTCTGCGACACGCACCAACCCGGCGCTGACATCGCCGGCCGCGACGAAGCCGAGGTCGTCACCAGAGCAGGCAGGGGAGGAACTCGTCTCTCGTACGTTCGTGCTCGACACGAGCGTGCTGCTGGCAGACCCGATGGCGTTGAAGCGCTTCCACGAGCACGAGGTGGTCCTCCCGGTGGTGGTGATCACCGAGCTCGAGGCCAAGCGCGCCCATCCGGAGCTCGGCTACTTCGCCCGGTCCGCACTCCGGCTGCTGGACGAGCTGCGTGTGGTGCACGGCCAGCTCGACCTGCCGGTGCCCATCGGCGACGACGGCGGCTCCCTGCGGGTGGAGCTCAACCACAGCGACCCCACGGTGCTGCCTGCCGGCTTCCGGCTCGGGGACAACGACACCCGGATCCTCGCCGTCGCGCTCAACCTTCGCGCCGAGGGCTGCGACGTCACCCTGGTGTCGAAGGATCTGCCGATGCGGGTCAAGGCCTCGTCGGTCGGGCTCCCCGCCGAGGAGTACCGCGCCGAGCTCGCCGTCGAGACCGGCTACACCGGGATGAACGAGATCGACGTCACCGCGGGTGAGCTGGACGAGCTGTACGACGACGGTCTGGCGGACCTCGAGGCGGCGCGCGAGCTGCCGTGCCACTCCGGCCTGGTGCTGATGTCGGAGCGAGGCAGCGCCCTCGGACGTGTCACCGCAGACAAGCAGGTACGCCTCGTCCGGGGCGACCGGGAGGCGTTCGGACTGCGCGGCCGCTCGGCCGAGCAACGCGTCGCGCTCGACCTGCTGCTCGACCCTGACATCGGCATCGTGTCGCTGGGCGGGCGCGCTGGCACCGGGAAGTCGGCACTCGCCTTGTGTGCCGGCCTCGAGGCCGTGCTGGAGCGCCGTCAGCACAAGAAGGTCGTCGTCTTCCGTCCGCTGTTCGCCGTCGGTGGCCAGGAGCTCGGCTATCTGCCCGGCAACGAGTCGGAGAAGATGCAGCCGTGGGCCCAGGCGGTCTTCGACACGCTCGGGGCGGTGACCAGCACCGACGTGATCGAGGAGGTCTTGGCGCGCGGGATGCTCGAGGTCCTGCCGCTCACCCATATCCGCGGCCGGTCTCTTCATGACGCCTATGTCGTCGTCGACGAGGCCCAGTCGTTGGAGCGCAACGTGCTGCTGACCGTGCTGTCCCGGGTCGGGGCGAACTCGCGGGTGGTGCTCACGCACGACGTGGCGCAGCGCGACAACCTGCGGGTCGGCCGGCACGACGGGGTCGTCGCTGTCGTCGAGAAGCTCAAGGGACACCCCCTGTTCGCCCACGTGACCTTGACCCGGTCCGAACGGTCGCCGATCGCCGCGCTGGTGACGGAGATGCTGGAGGACGTGTCGGTCTGAGCGTGGGGCACGGCGGCGCGCGTACGGCATACTCCCCTCAAAGCCGTCAATAGCGGGAAAGTGCAGGCGGACACGCCGCCATGCCCTGCACCTTCCCGCTTTTCAGGGGATCGGGGACACGGCGTCGGGCCCCATCTGTCACATCCGTCACACACTGGCGGGGAGATTTGACCTCGGCTGGCAGTTCCGTCAAGGTGGATCGGTCTCCTACCCCTCGAGGAGTGGTTCTGCGTGCCAGGAAGGCACATCGCCCCCCGTCACCGCGCGCCCCGGTCCTTCACACGGACGGTGGGGCGTTTTGCTGGTGACCTGACGGGCTCCCTGCCCAGCTCGGGCGTCACCGGAGCCGTTGCCCTCGTCGGCGCGGCCGGCGTGGCTGTCGGGCTCGGCGTCCTGTCCGTGGGCGCCGAGGCCAACCCGGCCGGCACCCCCACGGCCGCGTCCGGCCACTTCAGCGTCAAGGCTCGGTTGTCGGAGGACGCGATCAAGGCCAGGCACCGCGCCGCCGACGACGAGGTGAGCCGCTCGGCCACCCGTCCGGCCGCCGCATCCGTGCAACGGGAGACCAAGGCCAAGCACCTGCCGGTCACCAAGCAGGACGTCGCGGGCACGGTCACCGAGACGGTCGAGGCGACCGATCCGCGGGACATCGCGATGTCGATGCTCGGCGACTACGGCTGGAGCAGCGACCAGTTCTCGTGCCTGGACGACCTGTGGGTGAGCGAGAGCAACTGGAACGTCTCCGCCACCAACTCCTCCTCCGGCGCCTACGGCATCCCGCAGTCGCTCCCGGCCGAGAAGATGGCCACCGCGGGCGCCGACTGGCGGACCAACCCGGCGACCCAGATCGAGTGGGGATTGACGTACATCCAGTCGTCGTACGGTGACCCCTGCAACGCCTGGTACTTCAAGCAAGGCCACAACTGGTACTGACCGACTGCGTGACGCGCGGACCGGCGGTGTCGCCGTCCCCTCTCAGGGATGGGTCATCTCGAGCACGTCGAGCGCCTGGTCGAGCTCGGCCTCGGTGAGGTCGCCTCGGTCGACGTACCCGTCCTCGATGACGACCTCGCGGATCGTCTTCTTCTCCTTGACCGCCTTCTTGGCGACCGCGGCGGCGTTCTCGTAGCCGATCGCGCGGTTGAGCGGAGTGACGACTGACGGAGAGGACTCGGCCAGGTGGCGGCAGTGCTCCTCGTCGGCCTCGATGCCCGCGATGCAGCGGTCGGCGAGCAGACGCGCGGCGTTGGCCAGCAGCCGGACCGACTGCAGCAGGTTGGCGGCCATCACCGGCATCATGACGTTGAGCTCGAAGTTCCCGGAGGCACCGGCGAACGCGATGGTCGCGTCGTTCCCGATGACCTGCGCACAGACCATCGACATCGCCTCCGGCAGGACCGGGTTGACCTTGCCCGGCATGATGCTCGAGCCGGGCTGGAGGTCGGGGAGGCGGATCTCGCCGAGTCCGGTACGCGGTCCTGATCCCATCCAGCGCAGGTCGGTGCAGGTCTTGTGCAGGCCGACCGCGATCGTGCGCAGCTGGCCACTCGTCTCGACCAGGGCGTCACGGCTGCCCTGCGCCTCGAAGTGGTTGCGCGCCTCGGTCAGCGGCAGGTCGGTCAGCCCGGCGAGCACGTCGATGACCTTGGCCGCGAAACCGGGCGGCGTGTTGATACCCGTGCCGACGGCGGTACCTCCCAGCGGCAGCTCGGCCAGACGCGGGAGCGCGGACTCGAGGCGCTCGATGCCGAGTCTGACCTGGGCGGCGTACCCGCCGAACTCCTGGCCGAGCGTGACGGGGGTGGCATCCATCAGGTGGGTGCGACCGGACTTCACGACGGACGCGAACTGGCTCGCCTTGGCCTCGAGCGAGTCGGCCAGGTGTCCCAACGCCGGGATCAGGTCACGGGTGATGGCTTCGGCGGCGGCGACGTGGATGGACGTCGGGAAGGTGTCGTTGCTGGACTGGCTGGCGTTGACGTGGTCGTTGGGATGAACCTCACGGCCCAGCGATCGGGTGGCCAGGGATGCGATGACCTCGTTGGCGTTCATGTTGCTGGACGTTCCCGAGCCGGTCTGGAAGACGTCGATCGGGAAGTGCTCGTCGTGCGCGCCGTCGGCCACCTCGAGAGCGGCCTTCTCGATGGCCTGCGCCACGTCGGAATCGACCACTCCGAGCTCGCCGTTGACCCGCGCGGCGGCGGCCTTGATCCTTGCCAGGGCGTGGACGTGGGCGGCTTCGAGCGTCGTGCCGGAGATCGGGAAGTTCTCGACCGCACGCTGGGTCTGGGCCCGCCACAGCGCGTGAGCCGGGACCTTGACCTCGCCCATCGTGTCGTGCTCGATCCGGTACTCCGCCGTGTCCTGCTGCCTGCCGTCCTCAGTCATGGCACTACCGTACGACCCGCCCGTTGAACCGTCACTTGTGGTTCCTTGAGCCGTCACTTGTGGTTCCTTGAGCCGTCAGTTGTGGTTCCTTCCGCGGGGCCAGTGGTTGGTCAGGTGTCCGGTGGGCGTCGCTGCTGCTTGAGCTGTGCCCGTCGAGTTTTCGAGTCGAGCCTTCGGCGTACGGACCCTTTGGTCGGCTTCGTCGGGCGACGCCTGGCGGGCGGTGGGGCGATCGCCTCACGGAGGACCTGCGCCATCCGGCGTTCGGCGGCCTCCCGATTGCGGAGCTGGGAGCGATGCTCAGACGCGGTGATCGTGAGGACGCCGTCGGTGAGCCGCGTGGACAGCCGGTCGAGCGCGCGCTGGCGCTGGATGGCCGTAAAGGCAGTCGATGACGCGATGTCGAGGCTCAGCTCGACCCGGCTGTCCGTGGTGTTGACGGACTGGCCGCCAGGCCCGCTGGATCGCGAGAACCGCCACATCAGCTCGTGCTCGGGTACGACGACTTGGTCGCGTACGACGATCGGGCCCGGCATAGGCGTGAGCCTAGTGATGCAACCACAAGTACCTGGGAAGGAACCACAACTGACGGCTCAAGGAACCACAACTGACGGTTCAAGGAACCACAACTGACGGTTCAAGGAACCACAAGTGACGGTTCAACGGGGGGCGAGGAAGACGTGGTAGGTGGTGGCTCGGGACTGGAGCGTCACGGGGTGGACCAGCTCGGTGGACGAACCGAAGACCGCGTCGAGAGTGGCGGTCAGAGCCGGTGAGGAGTCGGCAGACCAGACGGCGAGTCGGCCGTTCGGCGTCAAGGCGGCGCGGCACGTGGTCAGGAAGGGCGACTCGTAGACGGCAGCGTTGGCGTCGTACACCAGGAAGTCAGGCCCGTTGTCGACGTCGAGCACGATCAGGTCCACGGAGGCATCGGGCAACCGGGCGACGACGTCGCGCACATCACCGATCGCCACTTCCACGCGTTCGTCGTCCACCTGCCCTCCCGGGACCAGCCCGGAGCGGTGCCAGGCGACCAGATCGGGCTCGATCTCCACCACGAGCACCGAGTCGACCCGAGGATGGGCCACCACCTCCGCGAGCGTGAAGCCCAGCCCGAGTCCCCCCACCACGACGCGCCAGCCACCGGGCGGCGCCGGCGAGGCGCGCTCCTCGACGGCCTCGACCTCGTCGAGACAGGCCAGGGTCAACGCGGCCAGCCGCCGCTCGCTGGACGTCTCGACGTCGTCCATCACGAACACGCCGTTGACCCGCAGCTCGAGCGCGTCGTCGCGTTCCCGTCGCAGCAAGACGATGTCGCCACGCTCGCTCCGACCAGAAGCCACCACTGGGGACACGAGACACATTCTCGCCGTACGGTGGGGAGATGGAGCAACCGGAGCCCTACAAGCCGCTGCGCGAGGACTGGCAACGCGCCCTGGTCGTCGTCGCCCATCCCGACGACATGGAGTTCGGCGCCGCCGCCGCCATCGCGCGCTGGACCGGCCAAGGCAAACACGTCGTCTACGCGTTGGTCACGAGCGGAGAGGCAGGCATCGACTCGATGGAGCCGGCACGTTGCGCCGAGGTCCGCGAAGCCGAGCAACGCGAGTCGTGTCGGGTGGTCGGCGTCGACGACGTGGAGTTCCTCGGTATGCCAGACGGTGTCCTCGAGTACGGCCTTGCCCTGCGCCGGGTCATTGCGGCCTCGGTACGCCGCCATCGCCCGGAGATCGTCATCACCAACAACTTCCGTGACACCTGGGACGGTCGGACGCTCAACCAGGCCGACCACATCGCGACAGGTCGCGCGACGATCGACGCCGTCCGTGACGCCGGCAACCGCTGGGTGTTCCCCGAGCAGCTGGTCGACGGCGTCGAGCCGTGGCCGGGGGTGACCCATGTATGGGCGGCAGGCTCACCACTGAGTCGCCATGCGGTCGACACCACCGACACGTTCGACCGCGGCGTCGCGTCGTTGGCGGCCCATCAGGCGTACATCGACGGACTGGGCTGGGAGAACTTCGATCCATCGGAGTTCCTCGAAGGCATGGCCAGGGGTGCGGGGCAGCGGCTCGGCGTCGCCAGGGCCAGTGTGTTCGAGGTGCTGCCGATGGGATGGGGCGACGACGACTGAGCCGCCCGGTGCGGTCGCGGCGGGGAGTCAGGTCCAGGGGAGGCGGCTGCGCTGCTCCCAGTACGCCGCCGGGCTCTCGGCCACGCCGTCCAGCGCCGCCAGGTCCTCAGACGACAGCTCGACCCGCATGGACGCGAGGTTCGAGTGCAGCTGGTCAACTGTGGCCGGTCCGAGCAGCACGACCGACACCGGCATCACCCGCGCCGCAGCGAGGGCGACGACGTCGGCGGTGGTGCCGTGTCGGGCGGCCACCGATCCGACAACCTCCGGCAGCAGTCCACGAGGAGTCAGCCGACCATTGGCAACGGTCTCCTTGAGTGCTACATGCCAGCCGAGAGACGCCGCCGCCGCGAGCGCCGCACCGGCAGACGGCTCGAGCACGTTCCACGTCGACTGCACGGCCGAGAACGGTGCGCGGTCGAGCTCCAACGCGCGCGTGATGACGGCGGCTTGCTCAGGACCACTGGTGGAGAGTCCCACGCGAACGCCCTGAGTCGCCAACGCGGTCAGCCGGTCGAGGAGCGCAGCGTCGCTGAGGGCAGGGCTGTCTGGCGTCACGCTGTGGATCAGGTAGAGGTCCGGCGCCGAGCCCAGCGACTCGAGCGTCTCGGGCCACTGTCGATCGAACGTGGCGACCGAGTGGTCCTTCACCTCGTGCGTCTCGGCGTCGGTCCGCCAGTCCCCGACGTAGGTGTACCCCCACTTGGAGCCGATCGTCACGTCGGCCCGCCGACCGGGATGCTGGTCGAGCCATGAGCCGAGGAAGCGCTCGGCGAGGCCGTAGGAGCGGGCTGCGTCGAGGTGCCGGATGCCGGCCGACCAGGCTGCATCGAGCACCTCGTGTGCTCGTGCCTCCAGGGCCGGGACCTCACGCGCCGTACGCACGTCATCGTGGTGGCCGAGGTTGATGTACGCCGGCCGGCCCAGTGCGGCCAGACCCAGCCCGAGTGGCGCAAGCAGCTCAAGGCCGTCTGGGGATGAGTCGCCGGAGGAATCGGTCATGGGGACGACGCGAACTCGAGACCGGCCATCTTCACGTGCATATCCCCTCAGGACAGGGCCCAACCGCCGCGCGGACGTCGGCAAGGACCGACATCGATCCTAGTGCTGCCTGCTGGCACCGTACGTGACGGCTGCAACGTTGGTGGTGGCGAGATACCGGCAGCGACCTGACCAGTCAGCGGTGGGCCATACTTCACGGATGCAGCAGTTGTCGTCGTTGGACGCGCAGTTCCTCAACGTCGAGTCGTCGACCACGGTGGGGCACGTCGGAAGCCTGATCCTGCTCGACCCGGCGGAGGCCCCCGGCGGGGAGCTGACACTCGACCGGTTGCGCGAGGTCCTCGAACCCCGCTTGCATCTGGCCGCCCCGCTGCGCCAACGCCTGGTCATGGTGCCCATGGGCCTCGGCCGTCCCTACTGGGTTGACGATCCCGACTTCGACATCGAGTTCCATCTCCGTGAGATCGGGCTGCCGGGCCCCGGCGACGAGGCGCAGCTCGGTGAGCAGGTGGCCCGCATCCATGCCCGACCGCTGGATCGAACGCGCCCGCTGTGGGAGATGTACCTGATCCACAACATCTCCGAAGGGCGTCAGGCGATCTACAGCAAGGTGCACCACGCCGCCATCGACGGCGTCTCGGGGGCGGAGATCCTGGCGACCATCATGGATGTGACCGTGGAGCCCCGCGTCGAGGAGCCGCCGGAGGAGATGTTCGCGCCCGGCTCGTTGCCCAGCGCCGGTGAGCTGATCAGCCGGGGTCTGGCGTCGATGGCGACGCAACCCTTGGACGTGATCCGGACGCTTCCGAAGTCGTTGCCGCACCTCGCGGATCTCCCTGGGGCTGGCCTCGTGCCGGGCGCGCAGGTGGTCAGCGACGTGGCCGACTCGGTGCTCAAGATGGCTTCGGCGGGAGCGATGGGTCGCCAGGTCGGACGGCGTACGATCTCCACCCCGCCGACCCCGCTGAACGGGGCGATCACCGCACATCGCCGCTTCGCCTACGGGTCGCTGCCACTGGACGAGATCAAGACCGTGAAGAACGCCTTCGCGATGACCGTCAACGACGTCGTGATGGCCTTGTGCACGTCGGCCTTGCGTCGATGGCTGCTCGACCACGACGGGCTGCCCGACGTGCCGATCATCGTGGCAGTGCCCGTCTCGATCCGCACCGACGACGAATCCGGCGCGAACGGCAACCAGGTCTCCGTGATGCTCGCGGAGATGCCGACGCACGTCGCCGACGTCGAGGAGCGGCTGGCCGGGGTCCAGGTCGGGATGGCCGAGGCCAAGGAGCAGTTCGACGCTGTGCCGGCATCGATTCTGCAGGACATGTCGGCGGTGATCCCGACCGCCCTTTCGGGACTTGCCGCCCGGGCGATCTTCAGCATGGTCACGGTCGGCGCCTACCCGTTCAACCTGTTCATCTCCAACGTGCCCGGACCGCAGCTTCCGCTCTACATCGGAGGAGCCCGGGTGCTCGGCGTCTACCCGGCGTCGGCGATCACCGACCTGACCGGAGCTCTGAACATCACGCTGTTCTCGTACGACGGTTCGCTCGACTTCGGGTTGATCGCGTGTCGTGAGCTGGTTCCCGACGTCTGGAACCTGATCGACTATCTGCGTGAGGCGCTGGACGAGCTGCTGGCCCTGGCCGACGACTGACCGCGACTCGGCGGCCGGTCGGCACACGCCGGGCCGCACTCCGACGGCTCAGACGACTACCGTGCCGCCACTACGCCAGTAGAGGTTGTTCTCCCGGGTGAGGAACTCCTCGTCGACGAGCGCCCGTCGCAGTGCCGCGTAGTCGGCGAAGAAGCGCTCGAGGATCGCGTTGACCTCCTTCTCGGCGTACGTCACCCCGGGATCGAACTGCTGCGACACATGATCGAGCACGACGAGTCGCTTGCTGCGCTTGGCGGGGAGGCGCTGCAGCCGGCCGTCGGTGGTCAGAAAGCTTCGAAGCACGGTATCGGGGTGCAGATCGGCCATGGCTCTATCTTGCAATGGCTGCGCCGTCGTTGCCGAGCCGGTGGGACGGTCAGGAAGCCCGTCGACGCCGCTTGGTCGCGCCGTCCACGACGTCCAGAGCTGCACGACGTGCGGTGCGTTCGATGCCGTCGGCGAACGTCGGCCACAGCGGCTCGGGCAGGTCGTGACCCATACCGGGGATCAACAGCAGCTCCGCGCCCGGGATCGCGTGAGCGGTGGCGCGACCCCCCGAGACATGGACGAGCCGGTCAGCCAGACCATGGATTACCAGAGTCGGGACGTTCACCTCGTGCAGGGCGTGGGAGCGGTCCGGCTGGGCCAGGATCGCCTGCATCTGCCGGATGGCCCCCGACGTGCTGAGGCCGCGGTCGTAGGTCTCACCTGCGCGTTTGCGGACCTGGTCGGGTGGGGTGGGGTACGCCGGTGAGCCGATCACCGCCCAGGTGCGGGCGGACTGCTCGATGAACGCGGCGCGCTCGCTACGACCACGACCGAGGAGCCGGGGGAAGAGCCTGGGGTCTTGCCAGCCGACGGAGCGTCGCCCGGTCGTGGACATGATCGAGACCAGCGAGTGGACCCGCTCGGGATGCTCGATGACGAGGGTCTGCGCGATCATGCCGCCCATCGAGGCCCCGGTCACGTGTGCCTTCTCGATGCCGAGGTGGTCCAGCAGCCCGACCGCGTCGTCAGCCATGTCGGACAGCGTGTAGGGAGGAGGGTTCTTGCTTCGCACGAAACCTCGGAGCACGTCCGCGCGGCGGCCCCCTCGACCTCGGAGCTTGGTCGACCTGCCGACGTCGCGGTTGTCGAAGCGGACGACGAAGAACCCGCGCTTCGCGAGCACCGTGCAGAGGTCTGGGTTCCACCACGTGAGCGGTCCGCCCAGTCCCATGATCAGCAACAGGGCTGGGTCGTCGCGATCCCCGAAGGTGTCGTAACACAGGCTCACGCCATCGTTGACGACCGCGATCTGCTCGGTACTGCGCGCGACGATGGTGGCCACCTCCTCCGACCGGTGTGTCCTGGTTACTGGTCAGTATACAAACCGCCACGTGTGGGAAGGTTCAGGTCGACAACCGGTCCACCACCTGCCCTTTCCCTCAGTTCGCGGAGTGGGGGCGGCTCGTGCTCAGGCGTGCTCGAAGTCGACGGCGGAGTACCGGCTGAGCTTCTCGAAGCGGTGCTCGCTGGTGATCGAGCGGATCGTGCCGCTGCGTGAGCGCATCACCAGCGAATGTGTCGTGGCTCCTCCGTGGGCGTACCGGACGCCGCGCATCAGCTCCCCGTCCGTGATCCCGGTCGCGACGAAGAAGCAGTCGTCGGCCGCGACGAGGTCATCGGTGGACAGGACCCGGTCGAGGTCGTGACCTGCGTCGATGGCCTTCTGTCGCTCGTCGTCGTCGGTCGGCCACAGCCGACCCTGGATGACGCCTCCCAGGGCCTTCATCGCGCAGGCGGCGATGATTCCCTCGGGCGTGCCGCCGATCCCGAGCAGCAGGTCGATGCCGGTGTCGGGACGCGCCGCCATGATCGCCCCGGCGACGTCGCCGTCGGTGATGAACTTGATCCGTGCTCCGGTGGCCCGGATCTCGTCGACGAGCTTCTCGTGGCGTGGGCGGTCGAGGACGACCACGGTGAGGTCGTCCATCGAGCTGCCCTTGGCCTTGGCGGTGCGCTTGATGTTCTCCGCGACGGGGAGCCGGATGTCGACGACGTCGGCGGCCTCGGATCCGGTGGCGAGCTTCTCCATGTAGAACACAGCGGACGGGTCGTACATCGAGCCGCGGGGTGACACCGCCAGCACTGACACCGCGTTCGACATGCCCTTGGCTGTCAGGGTGGTGCCGTCGATCGGATCGACGGCGACATCACACTTCGGACCGGTCCCATCGCCGACTCGCTCGCCGTTGAAGAGCATGGGGGCGTTGTCCTTCTCGCCCTCGCCGATCACCACGATGCCGTCCATACCGACGGTGCCGATCAGGGCGCGCATCGCGTTGACCGCGACTCCGTCCGCCCCTTCCTTGTCGCCGCGCCCGACCCAGCGCCCGGCTGCCATTGCGGCGGCCTCGGTGACCCGGACCAGCTCCATCGCCAGGTTGCGATCCGGCGCGTTGCTCGGAGTCTCGAAGCTGTGGCCAATGGGTGCGGTGGGCAGCGAGTCGGACACGGGTCCTCCTGGTGGTGGGGGTGTGCCGATGGTAACCAAGACTCAGCGTCTCGTGCCGAGTCGCCGTCAGTCGGGGTAGATGCTGACTTCGGTGGCCTTGACGCTGGCCCAGATCCGACTGCCTGGGCTCAGACCCAGCGTCGCCAGCGCTGCGGGGGTGATGTCGGCGAGGAGCGGCACCGCGGCCTCGACCTGAACCCGCACCGCGTCTCCGTGCGGTGCCACCGAGCTGACCGTGCCGTGCCAGACGTTGCGGGGGCTGCCGCTCGGACGCTCTCCGAACAGGCTGACGGAGGCGGGGGAGAAGGCGGCGAACGCTGGGCCGGACATCGGTTCGGCCGCCACCAGGACGTCACCGGCACCCACCTCGATCATGCCGTCCGTGGCATCGCCGCGAACCAGGTTGAGGCCGACCAAGGCGGCGACATGATGGGTTCGTGGGCGTGCCGCTACCTCCGACGGCGTCCCCACCTGGACGATCTCGCCCGAGTCGAGCACGACGAGCCGGTCGGCCATCACCATCGCATCGAGGGCGGTATGGGTGACCACGACGCTGATCCCGCGGAAGACGCGCAGATGCTCGCGGAGCTGGGTGCGCAGCGCCATCGCGCCGGACGCGTCAAGGGAGGCGGTGGGTTCGTCGAGCAGCAGCATGCGTGGCTCGCTCGCGAGTGCACGAGCGATCGCCACCCGCTGAGCCTGTCCACCGGAGAGCTGGTGCGGGCGCTGATCCGCCAGGTCGGCGATCCCGAGCCGGTCGAGCCATTCACCGGCACGGACCCTGGCATCAGATCGAGGCACGCCGGCTGAACGCAGGCCGAAAGCGACGTTGTCGCGGGCGTTCAGGTGAGGGAAGAGCAGGTGGTCCTGGAAGACGAAGCCGACCGAGCGTTCGTGCGGGGGAATGTGGACCTCGGGGCTCGACCAAACCACGCCGTCCACCCGGATGCTGCCGTCGTCGACGGGGAGCAGCCCTGCCAGGGCACGCAGGGTGGTGGACTTACCCGCGCCGTTCGGCCCGATCAGGCCGATCACCTCCCCGGAGACAGCCTCCAGATCGACGTTCGTCGTGTGGCCCGGACGACGGATGACGAACCGGGCTTCGAGCGACGCCTCGCGCGGACTCATGCGGTCGAGGGCTGGTCGTGGAGCGTCGAGACCGACCTCACCGCGCAGCTCCGGACAGCCAACGCTCACGCAGCAGGGCCAGCACGGCGACCGACACGACGATGAGCACCAGGCTCAGTGCGATCGCGCCGTCAGGGTTCTGCTGCAGGGCGAGGTACACCTGGGTCGGCATGGTGCGGGTGGTGCCGGGGAAGTTGCCGGCGAAGGTCACCGTGGCGCCGAACTCTCCGAGTGCCCGAGCCCAGCACAGCACTGCCCCGGCGACGATGCCGGGGAGCGCCAGCGGCAGCGTCACCCGTCGAAACGTCGACCAGCGGGTGGCTCCGAGCGTGGCGGCCGCATCGTCATACCGCTCGTCAGAGGCACGGAACGCGCCCTCGACACTGATCACCAGGAACGGCAGCGCAACAAAGGTCTGCGCCATCACGACTGCGGTCGTGGTGAAGGGCAACGTGATGCCGAAGGCCTGGTCGAGCGGCTTGCCGAGGACTCCGTTGCGGCCGAACGCCAGCAGCAGGGCGACGCCGCCCACCACGGGCGGAAGCACCAGGGGCAAGGTGACCAGGGCTCGGACCAGGCTCCGGCCGCGGAACGACGTACGCGCCAGCAGCCAGGCCAGGGGTACGCCGAACACGATGCACAACGCCGTCGACGTCAGGGTGGTCTGCAGCGACAGCCGCAACGCATCACGAGCCTCCGCGGTCGTCAGATCGTCGACGAGGGTCGCCCACGGCGCTCGCAGGAAGACCGCGACGACCGGCACGACGAGGAACACCAGTGCCACCACGGCCGGGACCGTCAGCCCCAGAGGAGCCCGACCTCGGGTGGCACGGGCGGTCGGGATGCTCGACGAGACGTCGCCGGTCACGGTGAGCCGAAGCCTGCGTCGGAGAGCACGCCCTGCCCCGCCTGCGAGGTGACCAGGTCGAGCCACTGCTTCGCCAGGTCGGCCTCGTCAGAGCCGTTGACGACGCCGATGAAGTACGGGTTGACGACGTTGACGTCGGGCGAGATGGTGACCGCCGAGACCTTGTCGCCGGCTGCCTGCGCGTCGGAGACGTAGACGATGCCGGCGTCCGCCTCGCCCAGGCTGACCTTCGTGAGGACGGCCTTGACGTCCTCCTCGAGCGACTTCGGCCTCGTGGTGACCCCGGCGTCGCTCAGGACGGTCGCGGCCGCAGCGCCGCAGGGAACCGACGGGTCACAGACGACGTAGTCGGTGCCGGCCAGGTCCTCGATCGATGCCACACCGGCGGGGTTGTCGGGTGGGGTGACGACGATCATCGTGTTGGTGGCGAACGGGATGGCGTCGCCATCGATGTCACCGGAGTCCTCGGCCAGTCCCATGCTGGTGCCGTCGGCTGTGGCGAGCACATCGGCCGGTGACCCGACCTTCACCTGCTCGGCGAGCGTGGTGCTCGACCCGAACGACAGCACGACGTCGACGTCGGGGTGGTCCTTCTCGAAGGCCTTGGCCAGTGAGGTGAACGACTCGGTCAGGGACGACGCCGCGAAGACCGTCAGCTTCGTCCTGCCGCTGTCCCCGCCGCAGCCGGCCATCGCTGGCGCAATCAGCAGGACGGCCGCGACTGCGCCGAGCGTCCGGAGCCGTCGGGCTCGGAAGTGTCGGCTGCTTCTGGAGGTCACGCGGGAACCTCGACGACGACGTTGGTCGCCTTGATGGAAGCCACCGCCACGACACCGGGGTCGAGGCCGAGCGAGTCGGCTGCCTCGCGACTCATCAGCGACACGATGCGGTACGGGCCGCAGCACAGCTCGACCTGGGCCATCACGGTGTCGCGCTTGACCTCGGTCACGATCCCGCGCAGGTGGTTGCGCGCGCTGACCCGGTGCGAACTCGCGGCGGCGCCCTCGGTGGGAAGCCGGGCGAGCTCACGGGCCAGGCCGGCCAACGCCTTGCCCTCGACGCCGGCGTGGTCGTCGGGGGTCCGGGCGACGGTGAACCGGCCGGCGTCGGCCCAGCGGCGTACGGTGTCGTCGCTGACCCCGAGCAGTGCAGCAGCCTCGGCCAGCCGGTAGATCGCCATTGCAGCATCCTAGCCGCAGCTGCGGAAGATCAGAGCGGAATGCCATCCGCATCTGCGGGTACGACGTGAGGAGACCAGGGTGGTGCGGGAGCTGCAGCCGCCGCCGGAGACAATGAACGCGTGAGCCAGACGCGCAGCGGTTACCGCAGCAGCATGAGCGGTCTGGTGGGTGCTCTGATCGTGTCGCTGGGGCTGATGGCCGCGGTCGGGCTGATGACCTTCTTCCAGGCCCGAGACACCGAGGACCCGGTGCCGCCCTACGACTACTCAGCGGATCTCGCGGCGGCGCGCGAGCAGGCGCCCTTCGACGTGCTGGCACCGCAGACCCTGCCCCCGGGGTGGTACGCGACGAGCGGACGGTGGACCGCCGCCGGCCCGGAGAAGGAGTGGCATCTCGGGCTCCTGACCGACGACGGCCGTTACGTCGGGCTCGAGCAGAGCAACGCGGTCTCGACCCGCTTCATCGCGGAGCAGACCAGGGCCGACGAGCCTGGGAAGCCCGTCCAGGTGGCCGGTGAGACCTGGCAGACCTTGACCCGCGGGCCGGAGACGGCGCTGGTGCTCGTCGGCGACCAGGTGACCACGGTGGTGACCGGCACCGCCAGTGAGTCCGATCTCATCAGGTTCGCCGAGTCCCTGACTTCCCGCTGACCCTCGCCTGCCTCCCGCCCCGTTTGCCTCCCGCCCGCCCGGTTTGCCTCCCGCCCGGTTTGCCTCCCGCTCGGTTTGCCTAGTGATCAAGCCGGAAGGCTTGTTCACTAGGCAAACCTGCCGTGCAGACAGGCCATCTGCCTTGCAGAGTCCGGCGCTGAGAGCGTCGACGGAGTGCCCGGCCGCAGACATCGGCGGGAGAGCTAACGGCCGGTCGCCAGTAAGGTCCTGTGCGGCTACGCCTTCGGCGCGTCGTCTCCGTCGGCCTTGGCCACGACGGCGTCGAGCCGGGCGCGGGCCCCGTCGAGCCAGCGCTGGCAGATCCCGGCCAGCTGCTCCCCGCGCTCCCACAGCGCGATCGATTCCTCCAGCGTCGTACCGCCGGCCTCCAGCTTCTGGACCACGGACACCAGCTCGTCACGGGCCTGCTCGTAGCTGAGCTCATCGGCCGCAGGCGTGTTCTTCGGGTCAGGCATCGTCGGTCCTTCGGGAGTCGGGGTGGGAGTCGTCGACGGTGGCGGTGAAGCGACCGTCCGCGAGCCGGGTGTCGACGACTTCGCCGGTCGACAGCTCCGCGACGGAGGTCACGACCGCGCCTTCGGTGGTCTGCACCACGGCATAGCCGCGTTCGAGCGTGGCCAAGGGCGACAGCGAGCGCACCCGCGCGAGCCGGTGGTCGAGGTCATCGGCAGCACGGTCGAGCCGATGTCCGACGGTACGACGGCTGCGCTCCACGAGCTGCCCGAGCTGCTCAGACAGCTGGTCGAACACGCGGTGCGGGTCGGCCAGCACGGGCCGAGTCCGCATCGTGGTGAGTGCCTGTTGCTCGCGTTGGACGAGCGCCCGCAGCAGGAGTCGAGCGCGATCGCGGGTGGCCACCACCTTGTGCAGCTCCTCACTGACATCGGGGACGACCCGCTTCGCGGCGTCGGTCGGTGTGGAGGCGCGGAGGTCTGCCACCAGGTCGAGCAGCGGCTGGTCCTCCTCGTGACCGATCGCGCTCACGACGGGTGTCCGGCAGGCGGCGACCGCGCGCACCAGGCCCTCGTCGGAGAACGGCAGCAGGTCCTCCAGGGCCCCGCCGCCACGCGACACGATGATCACGTCGACTTCGGGGTCCTTGTCGAGCACCCGCAACGCTTCGATCACCTGGCGAGCGGCGTCGTGACCCTGCACGGCAGCGTGCTCCACGCGAAAGGCCACGCCGGGCCAGCGGCGTCGCGCGTTGTCGATGATGTCTCGCTCGGCCGCTGAGTCACGGCCGACGATCAGGCCGATCAGTCCGGGCAGGAAGGGCAGTCGACGTTTCCGCGCCGGTTCGAACAAGCCCTCGGCGGCGAGCAATTGGCGGCGTTGCTCGATCCTGGCCAGCAGCTCCCCGACGCCGACGGGCCGGATCTCCTTCGCCACCAAGGAGAGCGAGCCGCGCGGCACGTAGTAGGTGAACTTCGCGTGCACGACGACCCGGGCACCCTCGGTGATCGGTGTCGGCATGGCGTCGAGCACGGACCGGTGGCACGTCACCTGCACGGACACCTCGGCGAGCGGATCACGCAGGGTCATGAAGACCGTGGGCGTTGACGGGCGGCGGGTCAGCTGGGCGATCTGACCCTCGACCCAGATCGGACCGAGCCGGTCGACGTACCCTGTCATCGCGTTGGCGATCACTCGTACCGGCGCGGGCTTGTCCAGGCTGGTGTCGAGGGCCACTCGATGACCCTAGCCCGGTCAGCCCCGGCGTGGGACACGCCACAACCTCCGGAACGTCCACGGTCAGTCCCTGGCCTACGAGTTGGGCGCCTCGACGCTCCCCACCTACGATGGCAGGCATGTCCCCGAGCTCGACCGACTCAGCCGGTATGCCGTCCGACGCTGCGGCCATCACCCCCGAACCCGGGGACCGCACCGTCCTGCTGGCGGCGCCGCGTGGATACTGCGCAGGCGTCGACCGCGCGGTGATCACGGTCGAGAAGGCGCTGGACCTGTACGGCCCGCCCGTCTACGTGCGCAAGCAGATCGTGCACAACAAGCATGTGGTCCAGACCCTCGAGCGACGCGGTGCGATCTTCGTCGAGGAGCTGGACGAGGTGCCTGAGGGTTCGACCGTGGTGTTCTCCGCCCATGGCGTCTCGCCCGCCGTCCACGAGCAGGCCGCCGAGCGCAGTCTGAAGACCATCGACGCCACCTGCCCACTCGTGACGAAGGTGCACAACGAAGCACGCCGCTTCGCCGACGACGACTACGACATCCTGCTGATCGGTCACGAGGGGCACGAGGAGGTCGAAGGCACCGCAGGCGAAGCACCGCGCAACATCACGCTGGTGCAGAGCCCCGATGACGTCGCGGGCCTCTCGGTCCGCGATCCCGACAAGGTCGCCTGGCTGTCCCAGACCACGCTCTCCGTGGACGAGACGATGGAGACCGTCGACCAGATCCGCCAGCAGTTCCCGAACCTGCTCGACCCGCCGTCGGACGACATCTGCTACGCCACTCAGAACCGTCAGCAGGCGGTCAAGGAGATCGCGCGTGGCGCGGACCTGGTGATCGTGGTCGGGTCCGGCAACTCCAGCAACTCCGTCCGCCTGGTCGAGGTGGCGCTCGAGAGCGGCGCCAAGGCGTCCTACCGCGTGGACGACGCCAGCGAGATCGACGAGGCCTGGCTGGAAGGCGTCGAGTCCGTCGGCGTCACCTCAGGCGCCTCGGTGCCCGAGGACCTCGTGGACGGCGTGCTCGACTACCTGGCTGAGCGCGGCTACCCGGCTGCCCGAGCGGTCCACACCGCCGAGGAGTCGCTGATCTTCGCCCTCCCGCCCGAGCTGCGGCGTGACATGAAGGCGGCGCAGACCGTCGAGTGACCCGGCCGTCGAGTGACCCGGCCGTCGAGTGACCCGGCCGTCAGACGATGCCGGACCTCGGCCGAGCTGACTCGCGGCGTGCCGATCGGTCAGTGATGGCGGTGGTGGGCAGCCCGTCCGGCCACGGTGACGAGCGCAGCGCCGTAGCCGAACACCAACGCCCCCGCATGTGACGTCAGCCCGGTCAGGAAGACCTGGCTGATCCCGGCCTGGGCGACGAAGGTCTCCGGCGCCAGGACGGCGACCATCAGCACGGTCGTGCCGAACGCCAGGGGCGCCAAGACGCCGGTGGTGAAGAGGTCGTGACCCCGCACCGCCATCGCTCCCACCAGACAGATCACGACGAAGGTCAGGTCGAAGAAGTACGACAGCCCGCCCGTCAGTGCGAAGTCGAGGACAGCGGTGAGCGCGGTGAAGATTCCGGTCACCAGCACCACGCCTCGACCCGGCATACCCGGCAACGAGGCATAGACCGTGGAGCGGGGCCGGGCGGCACGCCCGGTGTACTCGTAGGAGTCCTCCGCGTACGCCGACTCGTGGTCGGGTTCGAGGTCAGCGACATAGGGACCGGACGAGGAGACCGGGCTGGCCGGCGCCTCGACGTAGGGCGCCTCCTGGTCGAACACGGGCTCGAAGGTCGTGTCGAGCGCCGCTGGGAGGTCGACGGGATCGCCGGAGTCATCGATGAGCAGGTCGAACTCGGCCGCGGACGCCGGCGCGCCCGACGCCCGGTATGGCGATGTGGACATCGGACGTCGCCTCCCTGAGCCAGGTCGTGGTCACACCGTACGGCCGGGTCCGACGCGAGCCGCGCCGCCACGCCGTACGGTCACACCTGTCACTCAGGTCACTTGGGTCACTCGCCGACTGCATGCCGGCGGAACTGCTCCTTGCCGGGTGCCCCCTCGATCGCAGGCGCAACGGCGCAGCCCCGTCGTCGAGCAGCTCCGGCGCCGTGATCGGTCGAGGCGCGTCGGTCACGGCGTCGGGAGCCGAGAGGTCGTGGTCGACGCCCTGCAGGTCGCGCATCTTGCGGGCGCTGACGAACACCCGGGTCTCCAGCGAGCTGACGGCCTTGTTGTAGCTGCCCACCACCGTGGAGATCGATCGTCCGAGCTTGTCGAGGTGGCCACCGACGGTGCCGAGCCGGTCGTAGAGCTCACGTCCGAGCTGGTGCACCTCGCGGGCGTTCGCGGCCAGCGCCTCCTGGGTCCACGCGTACGACACCGTCTTCAGCATCGCGATCAGCGTGGTCGGCGTGGCGAGCATGACGCCCCGCGAGGCGGCGTACTCGATCAGCGCCGGGTCGGTGTCGAGCGCCTGGGCGAAGATCGCCTCCGCCGGGACGAACATCACGACGAACTCCGGGGCCGGCGAGAACTGCCGCCAGTAGGCCTTCGCGGCGAGCGCCTCGACGTGGGTGCGGACGTGGCGGGCGTGCCGCTGCAGCTCCGCAGCGCGTTGGCCGTCAGGCCCTTGCGTAGCGGTGAGGAATGCGTCGAGCGGCACCTTGGAGTCGATCACGATCTGCTTGCCACCCGTCAGCCGGACGATCACGTCGGGGCGCAGGACGCCGTCGTCGGTGTGCCGGGAAACCTGCTCGTCGAACGCGCAGTGCGACAGCAGACCGGCCAGCTCGAGACTGCGTCGCAGCTGCAGCTCGCCCCACGCGCCCCGCACCTGCGGACGGCGCAGGGCTTCGGCCAACGCCTGGGTCTGCTGTCGCAGCTCGATCCCGCTGAGGTGCACCGACTCGACCTGCTGCTTGAGCTGGGACTGCCAGGAGGCGCCTTGCTGCTCGAGCGTGCCGATCCGGTCGTTGAGCCGGTCGAGGCTGTCGCGCACCGGGCGCACCACCTGCTCGGTCGCGTGCAGCCGGGAGTCGGCCAGCGCGAGGACCTGCGTGCTGGAGTCGTTGACGGCCTGCGCGGAGAGCAGCCGGAGCTCCTCGTGGAGATCGTCGCGGGAGCGCGCGGCCATCCGCAGCCCGGCGACCACGCCGACGGCGAGGCCGGTGACGAGGGTCAGCAAGGCGATGACCAAGGTCGTTGCGTTCATGGGCAGACCATGACAGAGCCCACCGACAATCCTGCGCAGGTCGGCGATCGGCGGCAATTCGCGTCCCGCTGGCAGAGATCCGTCTCGCGCACGATCACGGCGCTCGAAACGATGGCCCGATGACCGACTACCGAGCCGTTGTCGATGGCGCCGTGACCTTCGCCAACGGGGGAGGCATCACCGTCGAGGGCTTCCGTCTCGACCTGCCCGGACCCGACGTGGACCGACCCGAGATCGGGCGGCTCCTCGTGCGCTCGTTGGGTCTACTGATGGCCGACGACGTGCGGCTGGAACGCGTGGAGGTCATCGAGGAGTCGCACAAGGGCACGCGCGGCGGTCCCTCCGACACAGCCGGCGCGCGATCCGACACGGTCGCAGCGGGACCCGGCACAGCCGGCGCGGTCGCAGCGTCTGCCCGGCTCGTGGATCTCAGCCACCCGATCGAGGCCGGCATGGTGACGCTGCCCGGCCTACCCGGACCCGAGATCACGCCGCACCTCACCCGGGAGGCGTCGGAGTCCCACTACACGCCCGGCACGACCTTCGAGATCGGCCGCATCTCGATGGTCGCCAACACCGGCACGTACGTCGACTCGCCGCATCACCGCTTCGCCGACGGGGCCGACCTTTCGGGCCTCGACCTGGCCGCCCTCGCTGACGTGCCCGCCCTGGTCGTACGCCTCCGCGACGCCCCGCCGGGCGGGGTCGATGCCGAGAACCTGTCGGCGTACGACGTGCGTGGCCATGCCGTGCTGATCGAGACCGGAGACAGCGACCGGTTCGGCACCCCGGAGTACGTCGACAAGGCGTCCTTCCTCACGCGTGCCGGTGCCGCGTGGCTGGTCGAGCAGGGCGCGCGACTGGTCGGGATCGACGCGGCCAACATCGACGACATGACCGACGGCACCCGGCCTGCGCACACGCTGCTGCTCGGTGCGGGCATCCCGGTCGTGGAGCACCTCACCGGTCTGGCCGACGTACCCCCGACGGGTGCACGGTTCTTCGCCGTGCCCCCGAAGGTGGTCGGGTTCGGGACCTTTCCGGTCCGGGCGTTCGCGCTGGTCCCAGCGGCGACCGATCGCGCGTCCACGGGCGCCTAGCCTGGCCCGATGTCGGACCGTGCCGCCGCCCGGGAGAGCGGTGGTGAGTGGGTGTGTCCCTACCCTGTGGATCTGCATGCACGCCCATCGGCAGTTGAGTGCGTTTCGAGGAGCGCCGGCAGGCAGGGGAAGGCAGCACGGCCGCGAGCGCACGCTACTCGCGGAGTGACGCGGGTCATGGCACTTCGGCCGAGCGCGCGCGGCCAGCGGCATGAACGTGCGCCCCAGGCTCTCTATGCGGATGCCCTGCGTGGAAGAGCCGCACGGTTGTCGCGTCGACGCCTCAGAGCCTTCGCTCCTTGTAGAACGTCGGTGCCTCACCCTCTCGCAACTCGACGCCTACGAACTCTGCCCCTTCAGGCTCTGAGGGCGTGAGGAAGCGGATCGCGGTGCCATCGGGATCGAACACGTCCAGGGCGAGTCCGTCTGTCCCGCGATCAACGATGTCACCGATCTGACTTCCGAGGCTCGCTGCTCTCGCCCTGATCGCCTCCAACCCGAAACGGTCGTCAACGCTCAGAGACAGGAGATCGAACCCCGGGAACTTCGGCTCTCCCGGCACTTTCGTGCGCAGGCGTAGCCCAAGGACCCATCCGTTGGAGTGGGCAAGCACGACCCCAGCGACCTCGCCGTCCTCCACGAACTCACGATGATGATCCAGCTCGAGAAGGGCCTGGTACCAACGCGCGCTGACGCGCAGGTCAGTGCACGGAATCTTCACCTGAACGATCTCCATGAGCTGCAGGCTAGCGACCCGAAGCATCGACGTAAGTGAGTTTGCCGCGCGTTAGCCTTCCCGGCATCACCCGCACATCGGCCCGCTCCGGACGCTTTTCGTACGCCGACACGCGGGGGTATGCAGTGCCGCGTTCCCGGGGAGGGTATACGCGGCTGGTATGACGCGCGGCCGCCTCGGGGCGAGAGCGGGTGCTGAGCCTCCAGCGGCCAGGGGCCGCTGCCCTTGGGCACGGATCAGGTGCGCCGGTTCTCGGCTTGGTGCCAGTCGAACCAGGCGGCTACGACACCTTGGGTCTTGGCCGTAGCGCTGCTCCTGTCGATCTCCGAGCAGCTCATCCATCGGTAAGCGGAGTGCTCGTCGGAGAGCACCACTGCCCGGTCGTTCAAGGGCACGGACACGGTGAACTGGCGTGTCAGCCTCCCGGAGCCGGACACGTAGTCGAATGTCGCCAGGAATCCGGGCTCCACGGTTCCAGGCGAGAAGCCGACCTCTTCAAGCAGTTCACGATCAAGCGCTTCGGCGAGGGTCTCACCGTCCTCCACGCCCCCCGACGGCAGTTCCTCGATTCCTGGCAAGAACGTGTCGTTCACGCTGCGGGTGAGTAGCAAAACAGCGCCAGCGTGGTGGACGACCGCGCCTACGACGTGCTTCTCGATGCCTTCACGTCTGGCTGCCACGGTCAACGATTCATCCAACACCTGAGCATCGTAGGGGCTGTTCCGGACAAGACGGGCCGTACTCATCTCGGCATGAGAGTGCGTCTGCGCGAGTACGGAGTCGTCCCTCCGAATAGGGAGACACCCGGTTAAGGTCGCGGGCATGGGCGACGTGGTGATGGAGACGACGCGCACGCGGTTGCGGCTGTGGACACCGGCCGACGCCGACCGCATCCTCGACCTCTACTCCCGATGGGAGGTGGCGAAATGGCTCGGCGCCGACCCGAAGGTGATGCAGACGCGGGAGCAGGCCGAGGCCACCGCAGAGCGGTGGGGCGAGCGGAGCGCGGGTGACGACGCGTTCGGCTTCTGGGCGGTCGAGCGCAAATCCGACGGCGTGGTGGCGGGCACGCAGCTGCTGGTCCCGCTGCAGGGCGGTGAGGACGACGAGGTCGAGATCGGCTGGCACTTCCACCCCGACTCGTGGGGCCAAGGGTTGGCGTCGGAGTCGGCGCGAGCCGTGCTGCATCACGGCTGGTCCTACGGGTTGCCGGAGATCCACGCGGTCGTCCGGGCAGGCAACGAGCCGTCGATAGCGGTCTGCACCCGGATCGGGATGACGCAGCTGGGTCTGACGACGCAGTACTACGACACCGAGCTCGAGCACTTCCGCATCGCCCGCCCTGGCCTGCCCTCCAACGATCCGACGCCTACGGGGTCCTGACCCCGCCAGCGTCGGATCGCTGCGATTCACGGTCGGGGTGGGATTCGCCGTAGCCTTGTCGCCCGTGGCACTCACCATCGGGATCGTCGGTCTCCCCAACGCCGGCAAGTCCACCCTTTTCAACGCGCTGACGAAGAACAACGTGCTGGCCGCGAACTACCCGTTCGCGACGATCGAGCCGAACGTCGGCGTGGTCGGCGTACCGGACGCTCGGCTGGCCGTGCTCGCGGAGATCCACGGCTCCGCCAAGCAGCTGCCGGCGACCGTGCAGTTCGTCGACATCGCCGGCATCGTGCGCGGTGCGTCCGAGGGCGAGGGGCTGGGCAACAAGTTCCTGTCGCACATCCGCGAGGCCGCCGCGATCTGCCAGGTCACGCGAGTCTTCCGTGACGACGACGTGACGCATGTGGACGGCAAGGTCTCGCCCGCGGACGACATCTCGACGATCCTCACCGAGCTGATCCTGGCCGACCTGCAGACCGTCGAGAAGGCGGTGCCGCGGCTGGAGAAGGAGGCGCGGCTCAAGAAGGAGACCGCCGCGCAGCTCGAGGCCGTGCGGGAGGCGCAGAAGGCGCTCGAGGCGGGTACGCCGATCACCGCCACGTCGATCGACCTCGACCTGATCCGCGAGCTCATGCTGATGACCGCCAAGCCGTTCATCTACGTGTTCAACTGTGACGCCGACGAGCTCGCCGACGAGGACCTGAAGACGAAGATGCGCGACCTGGTGGCGCCGTCGGAGGCGATCTTCCTCGACGCGAAGTTCGAGGCCGAGCTGGTCGAGCTCGGTGACGACGAGGAGGCTCGGGCGATGCTCGAGGAGATGGGCGTCTCCGAGCCGGGGCTCGATGTCCTTGCCCGCGTCGGCTTCGACACGCTCGGGCTCCAGACCTACCTGACCGCCGGGCCGAAGGAGTCGCGCGCCTGGACGATCCCCAAGGGCGCCACCGCCCCCGAGGCCGCCGGCGTCATCCACACCGACTTCCAGCGCGGCTTCATCAAGGCCGAGATCGTGTCGTACGACGACCTGGTGGCGGCCGGCTCCATGGCAGCGGCGAAGTCGGCCGGCAAGGTGCGCATGGAGGGCAAGGACTACGTCATGGCCGACGGCGACGTCGTGGAGTTCCGCTTCAACGTGTGAATCGACGTATTTGCGCAGGTCAGAGGGTGTGGGTGCTCCCACTCCGACAGAACGACAGAACCGCGAGGTTTCTAGCAGTATCGGCTTGCTCGGGCTGTTTCAGAAGACCAATCTGTGGGCTCGGGACTGCGTCACCTCAGACGGTTGGGCGTTCAGTGGGAGCCGCAACTGGCTCGGAGGACGAGCTCGGGGTCGAGAACGACTCGCTGGGGGCGTGGTCTGGTCCCGGCGATGAGGGCTTGGAGGGTCCGCATCGCTTGCACGCCGGCTTGATGGGTGGGGACGGAGACCATCGTCAGGGGTGGGTCGACGAGCGTCGCGGCCGGCGGGTCCGTGTAGCCGATGACTGCGAGCTCTCGCGGAATGTTCAGCCCTCTTGCCCGCGCTTCCCGTACGACACCAAGGGTGAGTGTCTCCCCTGCCGCGAAGACGGCCGAGGGCGGCGAGGGGGCGTCGAGCAGGCGGGCCATCCCGCGCCGTCCGTCCTCGACGGTGAACGCCTCCACCTCGGAGACGAGCGGCTGTCCGCCGATCTCTGCGAGTGCTCGCAGGTATCCCTCGCGAATTCGGCCCACGTTCGGCCACGAAAGTGGCGCGGTGACGAGCCCGATCGCCTGATGCCCGTGTTCGATGAGGTGGTGGGTCGCCAGGTAACCGGCCTGTTCGCCGTTGAAGACCAGGGCGTAGCCCTTCCGATCGGGCTGGTCGACGTAGACGATCGGCGGGATGGAGCCTGCAGGTCGGCTTCGGCTCTGTGGCGTCTCGTCCTCGACTCCTCCGGCCGAGACCGCAATCATCCCGTCCACACCCCGGGCCACCAGGCGACGGATGATCGCCGAAGCCAGAGTCGAGGAGTCTCGGGTGTCGGCTAGCAAGACGAGCGTGCCCCGTTCGGATGCGACGTCTTCGACACCGCTGAGCAGCGACAGGTAGAACGGATCCAGTCCGGCGACCAGCACGGCGACCGTGTTCGAAACCAACCGTGGCGAGCCGGCGGCGAGCCGGTCTGCGCTCGCCGGAAGGACCACGGTCCCGACTCCGTGGCGGGTCTGAACCAACCCGTCCACCTGGAGTTTCGCGTATGCCGCCCGCACGGTGTTGACGTTCGTTCCAAGCTGATCGGCCAGCGCTCGTACCGAGGGAAGTCGAGCCCCTGGCTCGAGTTCGCCGTCCGCAATGAGCAGGGCGATCCGCGCGCGAATCTGGCCAGCGATCCCGAGGCCCGAGGCGGGAACGAGTCGGAAGTTTGACAGCTGTGACGTCATGGGAGTAGTACTGTATCAGTTGTCTAGCACAGAGCCACAGTCGAGCCGGCCGTTGAGACATGCGGCGGCAACTCGAGATGGCGCCGCGAACTCGGGAGAAGTCCCCGTGGGCACAGTCGTGGTGGTCACTGCCCCCGGGGTCGGACAGAACAGGTCACGACCACCAAGGAGGTCACCATGAAGCGCATGAAGCACATGCTCGCATTGGCCGTCGCCGGCGTTGTCGCCGTCGGCACAGCAGTCAGTCTTTCGGCCGCTACACCGTCAGGTTCTGCGGCAGATGGCGTCTCCGACCATGGCGGGCACCGCAGTGCCGATGTCACGTTCACGAAGTGGGTGACGAGCAACCCCGTCAACTCGTCGACACTCGCCGGAGTTTCCATGACCGGGGTGGTCGGCGGCGATGTCGGTCCTGGCGTCTTCCGGGGGGCGGTGACCAGGGACGACTCGAAGTCGAAGCCCAACTTCTGGCTGGCGCAGGCGCTCTACGGATTCAACGGGGGTGAGCACTCCTTCGTCGCGTACAACTTCATCACGGAGAACGACAAGGCGAACCCGGTCACTGCACGGATCCGCGGCATCGTCAACGGAGGATGGATGACTGGCGCGCGAGTGAGCGGGGAGTACACCCAACTCGATCCATGCCCCGTCCCGACGCCGGGCAACGTGTTCGGTCGTGTCTGCTTCCAGGGAACACTTCACCTCCGGCTGAACTGAGACATCCCGGCCGAACGCCCGGCTCGGGACCCCGGCAATCGGGAGCTCGCGTTCTGAACCGTCGCTGACCGCGCCGTCATCCTGCGGCGATCCCATTCTGAAGGTGGCGGCAGTGAGGACAGCCGGGCATGGCCTGACGACGGCTGACCTTGCGCGGTGTCCGTTCCGGATGTCGGGGGAGGGGCATAGCCTGCCGAGCATGACGAAGTACGTGGACGAGGACCTGGAGGGCGCGGAGTTCCGCGAGTGCAACCTGAACAACACCCGTCTGATCGGCGTGAGCATGCAGGACGCCGTCATCGACGGGCTGGTGACGAACCTTGTCGTGAACGGCGTCGAAGTCATGGCGTACGTCGAGGCCGAGCTCGACCGTCGTCACCCAGTCCGTCGGCTCATCCGGTCGGACGACGTGGTCGACCTGCGTCGAGGATGGGGGCAGCTGCGCACCGACTGGGCGACGACCGTGGCGCGAATGCGGGAGTCGCCCGGCATCGAGCACGAGAGCGTGAACGGCGAGTGGTCGGCCGTGCAGACGCTGCGCCACCTGGTCTTCGTCCACGACTCGTGGTTTCGGCGCTGTTGCCTCGGGTCCACCGATCTGTTCACCCCGATGGGCCTGGGCATCGAGTCCGTACCCAGCCGCGAGGAGCAGGGGCTCGACCCGTCGGCGGACCCGACGCTCGACGAGGTGCTCGCGATCAGGGACGAACAGGCGACCGAGCTGGAGCGTTGGCTGGACGCCGTAACCGCCGAGCAGCTCCAAGGGCCGGCACCGATCCCCGACAACGACATGTGGCCGCCGTACGCACGCGGGCGATCGGTGCGGCAGTGCCTGGGCACGGTGCTCGGCGAGGAGTTCGAGCACCACCAGTTCTGCGTGCGCGACCTCGCCCTCATCGAGAGATAGGTCGCTGGTTCATGCCGGTCGGCTTGTGGTGCCCGATCGGTCACGACGGCTCGCCGAGTCGGTGACGCACCACCCTCCGGCGCAAGGTCGGCGAGGCCACCACCTCGAAACCGGCGTCGAGGAAGACTTGCAGCAGCCCGACCGACGCCTCGTCCCAGATCACGGTCTTCCCGGGCGGCGGCTCGGTGGGATAGCCCTCCAGGACGCGGGTGCCGACCTGCCTTCCGTACTCAACGGTGGAGGCGGCCAGCTCGTACATCAGCCCCTGCTTGCGGAAGCCCTTGCGTACGACGAAGCAGGTGACCGACCAGACACCCACGAGCTCAGGGTCCATCCGCATCCAGGACTTCTTCCGGCTCCACACTCGGGGGTAGTTCTCCCGCGGCTCGACGGCGACCCAGCCAGCCGGCTCGCCGTCGAGGTACCCGATCAGGCCGGACGTGGGTCCGTGGGTGCCGCAACCGGTCTGCTCCAGCAGCGCGGCGTCCCGCTGTACCTGGGTGGTGTCGCGCCAGATCCAGCCGGGGGCCTTCAGCGCTTGGCAGCGGCACTTGCGGGCCCCACCGGTGTCGAACACCGCCTCGACGTCCTCGGTCGTTGCCTCGTTGGCCGGTCGCCAGGTGAAATCGGGCACAGCGCAGCCTAGCCCGGATGGGTCAGGAGGTCCGCGATTGATCGGCGTGCGGGAGTTCGGAAGTGCCTGTCCTGCAGGGAAAACTTGGGCGGCTGGCCGACGCTCCGCCGACGCGTCGGCTCTGGCACGGCGCCGTCACTTCGCGTGGTGACAACGCAAGCCCCCGGTCGGAGTCGTCTCCGCGCGAAGCCTGCAGGGGTGAGCGACGAGGGCAGTGTGCCGAGGGACGTCGGGTGCTGCGCGCCCCTCTGGAACGGCCGTGCGGCATGGTGGGCGGTGATGGACTCGCGGGTGGCCTGACCCAGGACGAGCCCTCCGGCTTTCATGGCGGACTGAGTTCAGGACTCGGCGCGCTCCTGGGCCTCCCGGGCCCCGGCTTCCACGCGTTCACGGTAGGCCGCCCAGTCATAGCCGTCGATGATGTTCCCGTCGCCGGCATACCTGCCGACGGCACCGTCGATCGACTCCCGCACGATGTCCATGTGTCCCACGTGGCGGGCGGTCTCGTCGACCATGTGCACCAGCATCTCGCCGAGCGTGACCTCCGCATACGGCCTCGTCGGAATCTGACCCGGTGACTCCAGGTCGAGCGTCGCGAAAGTCTCCTTCGCGTGCTCCCACGTCCCTCGGTACATCCCGACCACCCATTCCGACGTGGCCGCCGGCCGTACCCATAGGTCATCCTGCGGGTCGGCGTCCTCGTCGGTGAGGAAGTACAGCTCACCCTCTCGTGGGAAGGGACGGTCGAACGTCTTCCCGAAGTACTCCGCCTGCAGGCTGGCCAGATGCATCGTCACCCCGAGCAGGTTGGTCGCGGTAGGCGTCATCGGTCGGCGCAGCTCGTACTCCGAGAGGCCCTCGAGCTTGTGCAGGACTGCCTGGTTGAGCCGGTCGAGATGACCGATCAGATCTGACTTCAGGTCCGGTGTCGTCACACGGTCAGGGTAGGTGCGGTGATGTCGCCCGGCAATGAGATTACCGACGCCTCGCGCGGAACCCGGCAGCGCGGATCGGAACCCATCGGCGCGGATCGAAAGACAGGAGGTCCGAACCTTTCGGGCTCATTGGAGCGTGTAGAGAGTAGGAGGACCATGGTCGTAGTGGTCTGCACGGCGAGGGAGGCGACATGCACGACACGGGCGAACTCGCCGCCTTCACGGAGTACGCCGAAGCGCGCGCCGCGACGCTCTTCCGGACCGCGTACCTGATGGTCGGTGACCACCAGCTCGCCGAGGACCTGCTCCAGGAAGCACTGGTGAAGACGCTGATGGCGTGGCCCCGCCTGCGCGACCGCGACGGTCTTGAGGCCTACTCCCGGCGCATCAGCGTCACGACCTTGATCTCGTGGCGGCGGCGTCGCTCCTTCCACGAGCGCCCCATGGAGGTGCTTCCCGAGCGGTCAGACCCGGATCCTGCCGTTGGCGTGGTCAACCACGACGTCGTCATCGCCGCGCTGCGCACCGTGCCGCCCCGCCAGCGAGCCGCGATCGTGCTGCGCTACTACCAAGACCTGACCGAGACACAGACCGCCGAGGCCATGGGCTGCTCGGTGGGGGCCGTCAAGAGCCAGGTGTCCGAGGGCCTCCGTCGCCTCCGGGAGACCTTGGGGCCAACCTTCGACCACGCGACCACGTCGCCTGGAGGGGTGACGGCATGACCGAGAGCTTGAGCCAGACGCTCCGCCGACGGCAGGACGGTCCACGTAGGCGACAAGTCCATCCAGGCTGACAAGCCGGTCGCGTTCGTCGCCGCCACCGACGATGGTGCGGTCTACGAGGCGGCGCTCGATCCCACGCTGTGGTTTACCGATGGCACGTCGACGTCGGCCATCGGCACATCGTGGTTTACCGCGGCACCGACTTCGCATCGTGGTGTCGTGTCGACCGGGAACTCCGGGTCGCTGGTCGTCTGGGCCGACGTCGTGAGCCAGGACCGCTTCCCGGACGAGCTCGTGGTCTACGACACCTCACGCCGTGAAGAGGTCGCCCGCATCGCTGTGCCCGAGAGCGGACGAGCGGCGTACGTCGTGTACGTCGGCGAGGATGTCGTCGAGGCTCAGGGTGAGGCCGCGGGCCACATGGAAGAGCGGATACGCATCGCCAGCGCGCTGGTGCCACGCGACACGTCCCCACCCGTGGTCCGAGCGCACTTCCTCGACGGCTCGGTCGTAGCGCGAGTCCACGACAACCGCACTCCGAACAGGCCCTACGACTGGCGAAAGGTTGTGGTGCGTACCGCTACCCACGACCTCGCAATGGAGTGGTACGGCGAGAACCTGTTCAGAGCCCAAACAACGCGAGGGGCTGCCGAGGCCGAGGTGTGCGCGACGGACGCCGCCGGCAACACGACCTGTGCACCGGTCGAGCGATAGACGATGGCCCTGCACCCGGGTACTCGCAAACTCGCGTCGTTCCGCGCCGCGTGGCCTCGCGGATCATGACGTCGTTGCCCTGGCAGCGATGAGTCGCGGCATCGTCGCGAGTCTTCATGCACAATGACCGTGCGCGCGACCTCGGAGGAAGCATGAAGCTCTTGCTCACATCAGGCGGCATCACCAATCCCAGCATCAACGCGGCGCTCGTGCAGCTCCTCGGCAAGCCGATCGCCGAGAGCCACGCCCTCTGCGTCCCGACAGCGCAGTGGGGCCACCCGATGTGTGGGCCGAAATCGGTGCGGGGCTTCGTTGCCGGCGAGCCCGACTCCCGTCACCCCTCTGGCCTGGGCTGGGCGTCGCTCGGCGTCCTCGAGCTCACAGCACTGCCCACTATTGGCGCGGAGCGGTGGATGCCGTGGGTCCGGGAGGCGGACGTGCTGCTGGTGGACGGCGGCGACGCGACATTCCTCTGCCACTGGATGCGGGAGTCGGGGCTGGCCGACCTGCTGCCGTCGCTGCCCGACACAGTCTGGGTGGGGGTGAGTGCGGGGAGCATGGTGATGACGCCCCGGATCGGGGCGGACTTCGTCAAGTGGCCTTCCGCGCCGGACGACCGCACCCTGGGAGTCGTCGACTTCTCGATCTTCCCGCACCTGGGCGCGTTCCCGGAGAACACCCCTGCCGACGCGGAGAGGTGGGCCGCCGACATCGGCATCCCGGCCTACGCCATCGACGAACAGACAGCCATCAGGGTCGTCGACGGCGCCGTCGAGGTGGTCTCCGAAGGGCAGTGGACGAAGTTCGGTCCGTAGCCGCAGCTCACCTGCCCTTCTATCGCTTGCAGCACTGCGTCGAGCGTCCGCTCACGCCGCGAGTCGCTGCCGAATCGCCGTAGAAGGATCGGCCCACGGTCAGCCCTGCAGCTCCTCGGCGAGCATCACGAGGATGCCGCTGGGGCCGCGGACATAGGTGAGCTTGTAAACGTCTTGGTAGGTCGCCACGCCACGCAGTGGGTGACAGCCGTGCCTTGCGGCGATCTCGAGGGCCTCGTCGATGTCGTCGACGGAGAAGGCGACGCGGTGCATGCCGATCTCGTTGGGCAGGGTGGGGTTCGTCTCGATCGCGTCGGGGTGGATGTACTCGAAGAGCTCGAGGCGGCCGTTGCCGTCGGGCGTCTGGAGCATGGCGATCTTGGCGTGGTTGCCGTCGAGGCCGACCGCGGTGTCGGTCCACTCCCCACTGACCGTGTCACGGCCAAGGACGGTCAGGCCGAGGTCGGTGAAGAAGGCGATCGTCGCTTCGAGGTCGCGGACCGCGATGCCAACGTTCTCTAGCTTGATAGGCATGCGTTGCACGTTACCGAGTCGCACCCGTCGAGCATGACTCGCCCGCATTGCACTCGGTTCGTGCCCAGTTCGTGCGGATCGGCGGGCGCGACGTGAAGGTCTGCTCTCAAGAGGTCGCCGGGGTGGCACGATTGAGTTCATCAGTCGGGGCGCCCGGGCACCCCAGACCCCAGGGTTGGTGCGATGCCTTACGTACGGACCGATCTCCGCATCCACTATCGCGTTGTGGGAGACGGACCGCCGGTGCTCTGGCATACCGGCGGGTGCTGGTGCTGAGCGAGCCGCCTTCGTGGGCTACTCCTTCGGGGCACACGTCGGGTTCGCTGTTGCGCTGGCCGCCCCCCGACGCCTGACGGGTCTGGTCGCGCTCGACTCGTTGCCCGACCCAGAGGACTCACCCGAGGATCTGCGGACCCAGGGGCAGGAGGTGCTCACCCGAGGCACTCGCGACGTCATCGAGGAGTTCGTCGCGGCCGAGCGGGAGCCGGTGCCCACGTGGCTGGTCGAGCACTTGTGCGCCACGGACTCCGTAGCGTTCGCCGGTGGCTTCGAGGCCGGCGCCACCGAGCCGGACCTGTGGGCTGCGGCCTCCTCGTTGAACGTGCCCGTCCTCCTCGTGCTCGGCGTCGATGACGACGAGGAGAGCGGGGCTGCACTCGGTTGGCGGCTCGTCCATACGATGCCGGACGCCGAGCTGGTGACGCTCGACGTAGCGCACCTGGCAGCGTTCCACCGCGTGGACTTGACCGTGCCACCGCTCGCACGCTTCCTGGACCGCGTCAGTGGGCGACCTTGAGCTCACCGTTGCGGTATGTCGATCTTGTAGCGCAGCAGCGCGAGGCCGTTCTCGAACGCCGTGGCCTCGAGAAGACTCAGGTCCTTGGGGCCCTCGACGACGCGCGCTTCCTTGTCGAACGGCAGGCTCGCGACAAGTCGTGACCGGCATGCTCGGGACTGATCAGCCCTCGAGGTGCGCCTTGAGGGCGTCGAGCATCTGCTGCCAGTTCTGGCTGAACTGGTCGGCCTGGTCTTGATCGGTGCAGCCGTCCTGGGTGAGCTCGAGGCGGGTGCCGTCGCTCTTGGGGGTGAGCGTGTAGACCAGCGTGTGGTAGTTCTCCGGTGCATCGGGCTCGCCCATCATCGGGCTGTAGTGGGTCACCGAAAGGATGTGCGGCTCGTCGTGGATGAGCACGTTGCCCTTGTCCTGGTAACGGCGGCCGTCGTACTCACCGTCCCACGTGATCGGACTGCCGACCTCCCAAGTGGTGCTCACCTGCGCGCCCTGCATCCAGACGGCGATCTGTTGCGGCTCGGTCAGGCTGTCCCACACCTGCTCGGGTGTTGCGTCGATGTCGGTGCTAGCGGTGGCAATCATCCCGGACATGCTTGCTCATCTCCCTGGTATTTATATGACTGACTCATACAATATCGGAATGGACGGGCCTGCCAACCTTCGGCTGGAGAATCTCCTGGCGTCGTTGTCCTTGAACCTGGCCCAGGAGTCGACGACGGCGCTGGAGGCCGCGTCCGGGCTGTCCGGCGGTGCGGCCGTGGCGCTGCTGGCGCTCGATGAGTTTCTCGGCGACGCACACGTCGGCCGGTTGGCGGAGGTCCTCGGCGTGACCCACTCGGGGGCGGTGCGGCTGGTGAGCCAGATGGAGGCGAAGGGACTAGCCGAGCGCCGTTCCGGGGAGGACCGGCGGCGGGTCGAGATCCGGTTGACCACCACAGGACGGCGGCGCGCCAAGGCCGCCAGAGCCGCCCGGGATGCGGTCGTGCAGCAGAGCATCACGGGACTCGACACCAGCGAGGCGTCGACCCTGGAGGCGCTCCTGACCACGCTCGTAGAGACGCGGATCGCCGCGCGGATGGACCAGCGACGTCGCGGCGAACCGGTGGGCGCCTGGTGGTGCCGCACCTGCGACTTCGCCGCCTGCGGGCGCGCCTACGGCCGCTGCCCTGCCCAGGCGACTGCCGGCCCCGACATCAGCCCGTAGCTGCTTTTCACGTTCGCCCGGTGCGTCGAGCCCTGATCTGCTCGACCAGGATGTCGCCGTGGCCGGCGTGCCGGGCGAGCTCGGCGATCACGTGTCCGTAGATGAACCGGAGGCTCACCGGGCCCTGGTGCCACGGGAACTGCTCGTCGAGGTGGTGATCGGACGCGACCAGGCGTGAGTGATCGCAGGCGGAGAGGAAGGCCGCGCGCACGGAGCCGACGGTGTCCTCGGGCTCCAGTACGAAGCTCTCGTCGACGGTGTCCGGCAGGCCGACGTCTGCGCGAGCCACGCCTGCCACGCGAGAGTGAAACCACACCTTCTCCACGAACGTGGCGTGCTTGACCAGTCCCAACGGAGTCGTGAGCGACGGGACCAGCCGCGCGCGAGCCTCGTCGTCGTCGAGGTCGGACAGGAGGTGAGCCACCTCCTCCCGCTGGACATCAAGCATCCCGTCGAGCAGCGCTCGCTCACCGGCCAGGAAGGTCTCCATACGGCCCAGGCTAGGGCCGTCATCACGGACTGCCGGCTGCCGGGTGCGCGGTCGTCAGCCGCGGGCGATGTGGTGGTTGCCCCGGAACCGGTCGTCCGGGTCGTACAGCGCCTTGACCCGGAGCAGGCGTGCCCAGGTGTCGTCATCGAAGAACGACCTGGCATCGGCCGGGTGCTCGACGAAGTTCGGGTACCGGCCGGCACGGTGGTCTGCGACGGCGGCGTCGGTCTCGTCGAGGGCGGCGAGCACACGGGGGCCGGATTCCGGGTCCTGCAGCACGCCGAGTGCGTAGAGGATGACCTCACCGGGCAGCGTGGCTCTGGCACCGGCGTCCTCGGGGGCGCGGGACAGGGCGCCGCCGCCGTGGCGCAGCTGCAACAGCGCCAGGTCCGAGCCACGGGCTGTGATGCGGGCAAGCTCGGTGACGGTGTTGCGGGGGAGCTCGTCGAGGAGCACGGTCGTCGACCGGTACGGGAGCGGGTCGACGGGGTCCATCGCAAGGTCGCCGAGCGCAGCCGTCGGCTGCATGCCGAAGGTGTCGACGTCCGGACCAAGCCGATGGAACGGGGCGAGAAGCGAACGGCCCTCGGCCTCGCCGCCGAGGTGGGCCGCCATGACCGCGACCAGCGACTGCCCCCGGGCGAAGTCAGGCAGCGCGGGGTCGGGTGGGAAGTGGATCACGCTGACCCAGGTGGTCAGCTCCTCGGGGAATGATGGCGTCAGCGAGGTCCAGGTCTCGAGCACGTCGGCGGTTCGCTCGACCGGGTAGAAGTACGCACCGGCGTACAGCTGACGGACGGGCACGACCGAGAACTCCAGGGCGGTCACGACGCCGAAGTTGCCGTTGCCGCCGCGCAGAGCCCAGAACAGGTCGGGCTCGTTCTCCTTGTCGACGCGGCGAAGCTCGCCGTCCGCGGTGACGAGCTCGATCGCGGTCACGGCGTTGGTCTGGAGGCCGTGCTTGCGGGCCAGCCAGCCGATCCCACCGCCGAGCGAGTAGCCGACGATGCCGACGTCCGGTGAGGAGCCGTGCAGGCCGGCGAGCCCGAGATCCGAGAGTGCCGGGGTGACCCGCTCCCACTTGGTAGCGGCGCCGACGCGTACGCGGTGAGTGTCGGCGTCGATCTCCACACCGGTCAGGCGGGAGGTGTTGACCAGGAGGGTGTCGTGGAGGGACGCGAACGGGCCGGCGTTGTGACCGGTGGCCTGGACGACGACGGCCAGGTCGCGTCGCCGCGCCTCAGCCACCGCGCCGGCCACCTCGAGAGCGTTCTCGGGAAGCGCGATCGCTGCCGGGTGGAGGTCGTCGAGCAGGTTGAACGTGCCGCGGACGGCGTCCCAGTCGGGGGAGCCGGGCGCAATCAGCCGAGGAGCCGGCTGCAGAGCGAGTGTGGTCATCAGCTTCACCTTTTCATTGATCACTGCTGTTCGGTGAAGTTAACCATGGCGATCGGCCGCTGTCAATTTCATCGAACAGTGGTGTGCAATAATGGTCGGCATGTCCCGCAAGTACGAGCAGCGCAAGCGAGCCGACCAGCAGGAAGAGACGCGGCAACGCATCGCCCGCGCAGCCGTGGAGCTGCATGAGATCCAGGGACCGGCTCGGACCTCACTGAGCGCGGTTGCTGAGCGAGCGGGGGTGCAGCGCAACACCTTGTACCGCCACTTCCCGGACGAACGATCGCTCATGTTCGCGTGCTCGGGACTGTTCATGGCGGAGAATCCCCTCCCCGAACCGGCGACCTGGAGCGCGATCGACGATCCGATCGAGAGGGCCCGGTGTGCCCTCGGTGCGCTCTTCGCGTACTGGGAGGCCACCGAGGCGATGACTGCGAACGTGATCCGTGACGCTGAGTTCTACGAGCCGACCCGGCAGGCGGTGCGGGCACGGATCCAGCAGCCACTGGATGTGATCCGTGACTCTGTGGCATCCGGGTGGCCGCGCGGCCGGCAGCGCAAGCGGGTGCTCGCCGCGGTCAAGCTGGCGATCGACTTCCGTACGTGGCAGTCCCTGGTGCGCGGGAGTGGACTGACGAGCGCGGCCGCAGCGGACCTCATGGCCGACATGTTGGGCTGCGCAGGCGGAACGACCTCGCGTGACGGAGCACGCTGATGCGTGCAGAAGCGACCGCTCCCGGAGGATGACAGCATGCCCTGGTGCGAGAGATCCGGCTGAGTGCTCCCGATGGCGTGAGGTACGTGCCTGTCCAACCCTCGGGGACTGGCGTCCTGACCGTTTCCGGATCGAGTGGTCGGCTCGACGCTGACCGTGCCCGCCGGTTCTCCGAGCTAGGTGCCCTCGCGGAGTCGGTGCGGTGGTTCGGGGGTCCTGGGCAGAATCCGGGCCCATGGGAGATTCCCCTTGAGCTCTTCCTCGACCGAGTCGCAAGCCTCTCCCGCGAGTGCGACCGAGTGGTGGTATGTGGGACGTCGTTCGGGTCCGAGGCCGCGCTCCTGACCGGAGTCCACTCGTCGTCGGTCTCAGCGGTCGTGGGCTTTGCCCCTTCAGACGTCGTATGGGCCGCGGTGACACCCCAAGGCCGCGTGACATCCCATTGGACCCTGGCAGGCGAGCCCCTGCCGTTCGTGTCTTTCATGGAGGAGTGGGAACCCGACCAGGACCCGCCGAGCTTCGTCGACCTGTACCGACAGTCGTTCGCGGCCGACACACGAGGAGCGGCCGCAGCAGCCATTGCTGTCGAGGCCGTGCCGGAGGTGCTCCTCATCGCTGGTGGCGACGACCAGGTATGGCCGAGCGTTGAGCACGCAGGACGAATCCGAGCCCGCCGGCACCGCCATGGGCTCCCGACCACCGTTGTCACCGACGCCCAGGCCGGCCACCGGACCATCCTGCCGGGCGAGCCAGTGATCAACGGCGGCATCACGATGGCCCGCGGCGGAAGCGAGGAAGCGGATCGACGTCTCGGCCACACCGCATGGAGCCATATCGTCGCCTTGCTCTGATCCATCAGCCGATCTGGTCGTCCCTCGGCCAGGTCCAGGCGGTTCGGGCGATGGCGGCGAGGAGGGTCACCTCAACGGGCTCCCGACGATGTCGAGGATTGGCTTCCTCGGGCCGCTCGATCCTCCAATCTCGCTGTCCGAGATCCGGTGCGGATGTCAATGGTGGGCAGAGAGCGCGTCCAGGGCAGCCATGTCGTCGTCGGACAGCTCGAATCCGCCGACGTCGGCATTGGCCGCGATGCGATCGGGTTGGCTGGACTTGGGGATCGTGATGACGCCGTGCTGGAGGTGCCACCTGGTGATGACTTGCGCCGGCGTGCGGCCGGTACGACGAGCCACATCGACGACAGCCGGATCGGCAAGCACGCCGCCACGAAGTCCGCTGTACCCCTCGAGAGCGATGCCCCTGGCGCGGTGCTCCTTGAGGAGCCCGGCGTCGAAAAGTCTTGGGCTCCACTCGATCTGGTTGACGGCGGGCGTGACACCGGTGGCGGACGCCAGCTGGTCGAGCTGGTCCACCGAGTAGTTGCTGACGCCGATGTCGCGCGTCAGCTTCCGCTCTTTGGCATCGACGAAGGCTTCCCAGATGTCGGTGCCGACTCCTTGCGAAGGCGTCCAATGGATGAGCCACAGATCGACGTAGTCGGTCTGGAGCAGGTCCAGGCTCGAGCGCAAGGTGGTCAGCTCGTCGCCGACCCGGTTCGGCGGACACTTCGTGGTGATGAACACGTCTCCGCGAGGCACGTCACTCTCGTGGAGAGCGCGACCGACCTCTGCTTCGTTGTCGTAGACGGTTGCGGTGTCCAGATGCCGGTAGCCCACCTCGAGCGCAGTCCTGGCGGCTCGTACGGCGTCTGCGCCCTTGAGCTGCCAAGTGCCGAAACCCAGCAACGGCATCGCCGCCCCGCTCGACAGCTCGACGTGCAGGTCGGGGACGTGGCCGGGGGCGGTGGGGCTGTCGCTCATGGCGTCAACCTAGCTCTCGGCCCAAGCCAGTGCACTCGCAGAGACCGGTCGGGTTGAGCCCGCCCCGCTCAGGACGACGGCCGGGCAGTGCGCAGCCCACTAGCCCTGCTGACGTGATTCCTCGACCCGCCGGGGGACCCGCAGCAGCCGGATCGCGGTGACCAGGCCGATGCCACCGACCATGTTGCCGAATGCCGACCAGACCAGTGCAACCAGCCATGTGCCGACACCGATGTCCGCGCCGGCGATCATCGCCGCGAACATGAACAAGGAGTCCAGGATGCAGTGGAACAGCTCGCCCCCTGCGAGCAGCGCTCCGAAGAGGATCGCCGGGACCAGCTGCACCCCCAAGCTCTCCGTTGCGTGCTGCATCCGCGTCATCAGCGTGATGACGGCACCGGCCAGCACGGCAAGGGTGAAACTCTCCAGGTTGACGCCGAGGTCGGCGTACTTGGTGCCTATCTCGATCGCGGTCGTGTGCAGGTCCGGGCGCGCCGTCATCAGGATCCACATCATCAGCAGGCCGCCGAGGAGGTTGGTCGCGAGCGTGACGCTCCAGAGCCGGGCAAGGCTGAGAGCGGTGCCGCTGCGGGCGACGACGGCTGTGACGGGCACGAGGAAGTTCTCGGTGAAGAGCTCGCTGCGCGCCAACAGCAACGCGACGAAGCCGATGGAGAAGGCGAGCCCTGCCAGCAGCGTGTCGCCGGTGTGATCTTTCACGATCAAGTACGCCAGCACCCCGGTCCCGACGTCGATACCCCCCAACAGCCCCGTGGACAGCAGCGCCAGGAGGGGTCGTTCGAGTCGTTCCTGTCCCTCGTCGACGATGCGGTCGAAGGCGTCCTCGACCTCCGGCTCGGGACGCTCGTGGTTCTCGCTCACATGCAAGACGCTAGCGCGAGGGTGGCGACCTGCTCTGCGTCCACCGGCAGCGGGCTCGCGCCAGGACCGCATCCGACCTAGGGTCCACCCATGCCTGACCGCGCATTCGACGTTCGGAGGCTCGCGGAGCTGTACGACCCCCTCGACCCGGACCGCGCCGACCTCGAGGTCTATGCAGACATCGTCGATGAGTTCGAGGCTGACAGCGTGCTCGACGTCGGATGCGGGACCGGCACGTTCGCCTGCAGCCTGGCGCTACGCGGCCTCGAGGTCGTCGGGGTCGATCCCGCCGCCGCGTCCCTTGACGTGGCGCGCTGCAAACCGGGCGCCGACGACGTGCGGTGGATCTGCGGAGATGCGACAGCGTTGCCTCCTCTGCGAGTCGACCTCGCCACCATGACCGGCAATGTGGCACAGGTCTTCCTGACCGACGACGACTGGCTGGGGAGTTTGTCCGGCATACGTGCTGCCTTGAAACCTGGGGGTCGTCTCGTCTTCGAGACGCGCGACCCAGCACGGAAGGCATGGCTGGGCTGGAGCCCTGACCAGACCCGCCGCACGACGGAGATCCCTCCCGTCGGGCGGGTCGAGACGTGGTGCGAGGTGACCGAGGTCCGGGAGCCGCTGGTGTCGTTCAGGTGGTGGTACCGCTTCGAGTCAGAGGGCATCGTCCTTGCCTCCGACTCGACCCTGCGCTTCCGTGAGCGTGACGAGGTCGCGCACACCCTGCGCCAGGCCGGTTTCCGCGTCGATGACGTACGTGACGCTCCGGACCGCCCGGGTCTGGAGCTCGTCTTCGTGGCCTCGCGAGCCGACTAGCTCGCCCGCCTTCACGGAGACCCGATCACCCACGGCACAATCAGCGCCATGGACCTGGACGACGTGCTGGAGGAGATCAGGATCGAGGTCGCGCCATCGGTCGGGCGGGGCACGGTGGCCGACTACATCCCCGGGTTGGCTGCGGTCGACCCGCACCAGTTCGGGATGGTCGTCGCCATGAATGACGGCACCATCCACGCGACCGGCGACGCCGACGTCGCGTTCTCGGTGCAGAGCATCTCGAAGGTCTTCAGCCTCGCCCTCGTGATGGCCCACGACGGCGACCGGATCTGGAGCCGGGTGTCACGAGAACCATCGGGCAATCCGTTCAACTCGATGCTCCATCTCGACCAGGAGTCGGGACGGCCACGCAACCCCTTCATCAACGCCGGCGCGTTGGTGGTCACCGACAGACTGCATCAGGTCACGGGCGACGCCGCGGCCGCGATGCGCGACCTGGTCCGCGCCGAAAGCGGCAACCCGCTGATCGACGCGGATCCCGAGGTTGCCCGCTCGGAGAGCGAGCAGGGGCACCGCATCGCCGCGATGGCGCACCTGCTCGCCAGCTACGACAACCTCGAGTCCCCGGTCGAAGTAGTGCTGGAGCACTACTTCTGGCAGTGCTCGCTGTCGATGACCTGCCGTGAGGTCGCCTTGGCGAGCGGTCTGCTGTCGCGTCACGGCGTACGGGCCGACGGCACCCGCATGCTGTCGCTCAGCCAGACCAAGCGCATCAACGCGGTCATGCTGACCTGTGGCACGTACGACGCCGCCGGTGAGTTCGCCTACCGGGTGGGAGTGCCGGGCAAGAGCGGGGTCGGCGGTGGGATCCTCGCCGTGATCCCGGACCGCTGCACCATCTGTGTGTGGAGTCCCGCCCTGGGTGTCTCCGGGAACTCGGCGTCCGGAGTCGCTGCTCTGGACTCGTTCACGACCCGTACCGGCTGGTCGATCTTCTAGGCGCCCGAGGCAATGCCATAACAGTCCTGCTGGCAACCCCAACCCACCGGAAGTTCAAAGGCGCCTCACTTGACCTCCGAACGCATCACCAGCACGAGTCCGACGACCAGCGGCAGCAGCAGCCACAACGCGGACGTGGTGGCGAGGTTGGCCCACTCCTCTCCGTGTGGCCCGCCGTTGAACAAGGGGGCCTGGGCGTAGTTGACGTCCACCCAGGGCTGCAGGCTCGCGAACCACTGCTGGCTGGCCGCCAGCACCTCGAAGATCGTGGGCAGTAGCAAGGAGTACACGAAGTACGCCACGATCGCCCCGGCCGAGTTGCGGATCAGCACGCCGAGCATGAAGCCGATCGACAGTCCCATGACGTTGCCGAGCACGATGTAGAGGGCATCGGCGATGGAGACGTCCCAGACCGCACCGGTTCCCGTGATCGCCGTACCCAGCACGTTCCCCACGGCCCCGATGGCGAACGCCAGCGGGATGGAGACGACGCCGACCGCGATGGAGGCGATCGCCTTGGCACTGATGATGCGACCACGGTTCGGGACCAGGGTGAACGTCGTCAGCCCGCTGCGCTGGCTCCACTCGCTGGTGACCGAAAGGATCGCGATCATCGGGAGGATGACCGCCATCGGGAAGCCGATGGCCGCGGAGAACGTCGAGTACGTCAGCTCCGAGTCGGGCGCGAACAGGATCACCGCCCCCGTGGCCAGGACAGCGGTGATCACGATGCTGGCCATCAGCCAGAAGCCTGATCGAGTGTCGAACATCTTGCGCAGTTCGACGGAGGTGATCCGGCTCATCGGGACCGGACGAGCCGTGGTCCTGGGCCGGCTGATCTGTTGTTCCACTGCTACGGCGGTCATGCCGCATCTCCTTCTCGTTGGGTGTCTGCGGTGAGCTCGAGGAACATCTCCTCCAGGCCAGCACCGTCGGCGCTCTTCAGCTCTGTCAGGGGGAGCCCTGCGTGTAGGGCGATCCGACCCACGAGGTCGGGGTCAGCGTCGGTACGGAGGGCACCATCGCCCGAACGGCTCACCTCGTGGCCCGTTGCGCCCAGGGCACGTTCGAGGCTCCCGATCTCTGGGGTCCGGACAACCGTCCCGGCAGCCCGCAACAGCTCAGCCTTGGTGCCCTGGGCCACGATGCGGCCGTTGCCGATGACCACGATGTCATCGGCGATGACCTCGATCTCGTGCAGCAGGTGCGACGACAGCAGGACGGTTCCACCCCGGTCGGCGTACCCGCGCAGCAGGTCGCGCATCCAGCGGATGCCGGCGGGGTCGAGCCCGTTGGCGGGCTCGTCGAGGATCAGCACCTCGGGATCGCCGATCAGCGCAGTGGCGATGCCGAGCCGCTGGCGCATGCCGAGCGAGTAGTTGCGGACCCGACGTCCGGCCTCGCGTTCGGTGAGGCTGACCAGGTCGAGCATCTCCGGCACACGCTGAGCCGGCAGGCCCATCATCTGCTGGGCGATGCTCAGGATCTCCCGGCCGGTGCGGCCGGCATGCTGGGCCGAGGCGTCGAGAAGGACGCCCACCTGTGTGCCGGGATTGGGCAGGTCCACGAAGTTCTGACCGGCGATCGTGGCGCTGCCGGAGGTCGGTGGCGTCAGACCGACCATGATGCGCATGGTGGTCGACTTGCCGGCGCCGTTGGGCCCCAGGAAGCCGGTCACGCGACCAGGACTGGCCGTGAAGGTGATGTCGTCGACGGCGGTGAACCCGCCGTACGTCTTGGTGAGTGTCTCGACTGTGATCATCCAAGGAGCCTCGTCGACAAGGCCCCTGCTGCGGATCAGGGAAGGTGCTGGTCCCACCCTTGGTCGGACCCGCACTCGTTCTCGGGGTCGACCCTGACGGGTCCGTCAGGAGGCGGGCCCGGCACGCGTTACCTCACGTCGCACGCATCGGGCCTGATCGGGAGAGATCAGACCAAGACCGGCGGCATGGTCGGCCGCCGTCGCTGAGTCGGCGGCGAGCACGAACGGCACCGGGTGATCCCAGCCGTCAACGATCTCCTCGACGCGACCATCGCCGGGATCCAGACGGACCTCCCGGATGTACACGGCACGGATTCTCCCGGGATTGTCACGCACGACCTCTGCATAGATCTCGGGATCGTGCTGTCCGGAGTCTCCGATCAGGATGAACGACAGCCCGGGGTGCAGATCGAGGATCTCGGCGATGTGCCGGAGCTTCCCGGACCTGTGCGTGCGTGTCTCCCCGTTGCCCAGCAGGTCACGCAGCAGGACGGGACCGAGCGGGAACCCCCGATGCTCCAGGAACGCGATCAAAAACCGATGGAGGTTCCAGGGGCTCGAGGACACGTAGAAGAACGGGCGATCCTGCCCACCGTCGTGACCGGCGCACAAGGCCCGGTAGAGCTCGGGCGCCCCCCGAAAGGTGGTCCGGGTCAGCGCCGAGCCGGTCAGGGTCTGGCGGATCATCGCGAGCGCGCGCTGAGCCCCGGTTTCCATAATGGTGTCGTCGACGTCGGAGATCACCCCGATCGTGGTCTCCGGGCGCGGGATCAGCACCCGGACGGGCGTGTCCGTCGCGGTCGTGATGCCGCGGTACGGTCCGGCGAGCCCGACGGTGCCTTCGGCCCACGCGTCGTGGTGCTCCGCCAGATCCGGCTGCAGTCGGACGTCGAAGTAACCCTCGTCGTCGGTGACCGCCTCCACCGTGGTCGACCCCAGACGTACGCGGATCGGCACTCCTGGCAGCTCGTCTGTCAGGAAGCTTGCGACGGTTCGTCGCACCGCTGACCACACGCTCTCACCGTCAGCCGCCTCCGAGGGCGCGTTGCCATCCAGCAGCCGCCCGCGGACGACGACACACATGGGGTTGCCGTGACCGAGATAGGGGTCGAAGCGCAGCGCACGAGGCGCGCGATCCGCTGCTCGAGAGAACCGCCAGGAGTCCCAGCGCCGCTCGGCCTCGACGGCGACACCGCGCGCACGACGGCGGAGGCTCTGCGTGATCGATCTGCGCACGATGCCCATGCTGCCGCGCCGACTCCCGCTCTTCCACTGCAGCAGGGCAGGTACCGAGGCGCCGTGAACGGTCACATCCGGATGGTCCCTCCGGGGTGGTGTCGACACCATCATCAGTGAGGACGCCAGCGCTGACTACGTCACCTGCGGCAGCTCGATCGACTTTGTCGACCGCGACGCCCGCGACCAGGTGGCCGTGGACTGCGAGCGCCTCTCCTGATCAGCGTGTGACGTACGGGGGCCGCTCTCAGGACGAGGGCGGCCTTCGTCGTCTGCATCCCCGGCCGACCGGCTTGGTCTGCCGCATCGAACGGGCATGCTGGACGCATGCACCTGCCTCGATCGCGTCGTTATGCCCTCGCCGCTCGCTGGTACGACCAGCTCTCCGGCGAGCGCGCGGTCTACCGCTTGCCGCGGCTCGCCGGCATCCGTGACCTCGCGCTCCAGCCGGGCGACCGGGTCCTGGATGTCGGTTGCGGTACCGGGCTCAACCTTCCGTTGTTGGCGCCTGCGGTCGGACCGTCAGGGGCGGTGGTGGGGCTGGATGCCAGCGCGGCGATGCTCGACCGGGCACGGCGACGCGTCAGAGCGGCCGGCTGGACCCACGTGCACCTGCTGGAGGGTGACGCCGCTCGCCTGGACCTCGTCCTCGACCCGGACGAGCCACCCTTCGATGCCGTGCTCTTCACCTACGCGCTCTCGATCTTCGACGGGTGGCAGGAGGCCTTCGACCAGGCCGTTGGACGGCTTCGCCCCGGTGGCCGGGTCGTCGTGGTCGACCTCGCGCTACCCACCGGGCGCTGGCGGTGGATGGCACCGTTTGCACGTCTGGCCTGCTTCACCGGCGGGGCCGATCCTCACCGGCAGCCTTGGTCCCTGGTGACGCGGCAGCTGGAAGCTGGTTCGCACACGACGCTGCGTGGCGGCCACGTCCACCTAGCTGTCGGCCGGGTGGTTGGACCAACGCGTCCAGGGACGACGCGGCGAGTGATGTCCGAGGACGGCGCATGACGGGGACGAGCGAGACACCTGGGTCGAGCGTGGTCTGGGATCTCGTGGTCGTGGGCGGGGGGACGGCCGGCATTGTCGGGGCCAAGATGGCTGCCGGCCTCGGCGCCCGTGTCCTCATGGTCGAACGAGACCGACCGGGCGGCGACTGCCTGTGGACCGGGTGCGTGCCGAGCAAGGCGCTGCTCCGCGCCGCGCACGCCGCGGCGGACACGCGCGGCGCCGCACGCTACGGCATTCACACCGACCAGGTGCGCGTCGACTTTCCGGCTGTGATGGCCCAGGTGCGCGCAGCGATCGCCGCGGTCGAGCCGTCGGACTCTCCGGAGACACTGCGAGCCGCTGGCGTGCACGTGGTCCGGGGGACGGCTGAGTTCCTCGGCCACGACGCCGTCCGGGTCGACGGCGACGAGATCGGATTTCGCCAGGCGCTGGTGGCCTCAGGCGCCGCGCCGATGACGCCCTCGATCCCGGGGCTGAGCGACATCTCGGCGCTGACCAGCGAGACGATCTGGGATCTCGAGGAGCTCCCGGGACGGCTCGTCGTCCTCGGAGGAGGAAGCGTGGGCTGCGAGCTCGGCCAGGCCTTCGCACGGCTGGGTTCGCAGGTGACGGTCGTGGAGGCCGCAGAACGGCTGCTGCCCCGGGAGGACGCTGAGGCGGCCGATCTGCTGACGACCCAACTGGAGCAGGACGGCGTCACGGTCCACACCGGTCAGGCGGCCGAACGGGTCGTCACCAGCGCCGACGACCGGTGCCTGCAGCTGGCCGACGGGACCGAGCTCGAGTTCGACGAGCTGCTCGTGGCGGTCGGACGCAGACCGCGCACATCGGAACTGGCGCTCGGACGAGCCGGGGTCGAGCTCGACGGGTTCGGCTTCGTGAAGGTCGACGACCGACTCAGGACGAGCAACCCTCGGGTCTTCGCGGCCGGCGACGTGACGCCGTGGTCGCGGTTCACCCACACGGCCGGGGTCCACGCGAGCATCGCCGCGAGCAACGCGGTGCTCGGACTGCGCCGCTCCATCGATCTGGCGGCTGCCCCGCGTGTCACCTTCACCCAGCCCGAGATCGCGGCGGTCGGGACCACCTTGCCGGACGAGGTCGGCCACACCGACCTCACCGTCGCGACGACGTACCACGAGGACGTGGATCGGGCACTGGCAGAGGACATCACCGGTGGCTTCACCCGCCTGCTGTTCGATCGGAAGGGCCGGGTGGTCGGAGGCACCATCGTGAGCCCGCGGGCCGGTGAGTCGCTCGCCGAGGTGGTCCTCGCGGTACGTCTCGGACTCGGCGCGCGCGACCTCGCCGGGGCGACGCACCCGTACCCGACGTACTCCGACGGGGTGTGGAAGACCAGCATCGATCAGGTGCAGAAGGGGCTGGGTCGACCCGTGATCCGTCGGGCCATCGCTGCCTTGGGCCGGGCCAGACGTTGGTGGATTTCCCGCTGACCAGGCGTGTCATCCCGCCGCCCGAGGGAAGTGGGAACCTTTGTCGCTCTCACCGGGTTCCTCAAGTGAGAGCATCGAGCCGAGGAGACTGCATGCCCGTAAGGCCTGTCCGTCCGGCGCCACGCACGTTCGCGACCCTCGTGGTCGTCTGCGCGCTGCTCGTGCTCACCGCCTGCTCAGGGGGTGGGACGTCGGCAGCAGGTGGCCAGGATGGGTCCTCGGGCGGCCCGGTCTCGTTCACCGGCACCACCCTCGACGGTGCATCGTTCGACAGCACGAGCCTGGACGGCGAGCCCGCTGTCCTGTGGTTCTGGGCACCGTGGTGCACGGTGTGCCGCGCCGAGGCACCCGACGTCGTCGCCGTCGCTGAAGAGTTTGCCGGTGACGTGACCTTCATCGGGATCCCGGGTCGCGGCGAGGTCGGTCCGATGCGTCAGTTCGTGTCCGAGACCGGGACCGACGGTTTCCAGCACGTCTCGGACGTCGACGGGTCGTTGTGGCAGCAGTTCGGTGTGGTCTCCCAGCCCTCGTTCGTCTTCGTGGACAGCTCCGGTCAGACCGAGCTGGTGAGCTCTGGTCTCAGCGCGGACGACCTGCGCGCGATGACCCGGTCCCTTGTGACGAGCTGACGGTTCAGCGGTGGACAGCGGAGTGCTCGCGCTGGCACTGCTGGCCGGTGCCGTGGCCGCGTTCAACCCCTGTGGCTTCGCGCTGCTGCCGGCGTACCTGACGCTGCTGGTCGCGGACGGGTCCGCGGACCGGTCCGCCAGCAGCGACGGGCGCCGACGGTTGACCGCCGTCGGCAAGGCCGTGCGCTTCACCGCCGGGATGACCGTCGGGTTCGTCGCGGTGTTCGGCGCGTTTGGCGCTCTTGTCGCGCCCCTGGCGCTCTCGGTGGAGCGCTACTTGCCCTACCTCACCGTCGTGATCGGGCTCGTCCTGATACTCCTCGGCGGCTGGCTGCTTGCTGGGCGTTCGCTCACCGTCCCCGGCCTCGCCGGTCGCGGCTCAGGCCCCACCCGCTCGTGGCTGTCCCAGGTCGGCTACGGCGCCTCGTTCGCGCTCGCCTCGCTCTCGTGCACGATCGGCCCCTTCCTGGCCGTCACCTCGACGTCGCTACGGGGGAGCTCCCTGATCCGCGTCGTCGCGTCGTACGTCGCGTACGCGTTGGGGATGGGCACGGTCGTCCTGGTGCTCGCGCTGGTCGCCGCCACGGCGCAGGCCACGGCAGTCAGTCGAATGCGGAGAGCCGGAGCGGTCATCGGCCGGGTGAGCGGCGCGCTGCTCCTTGGCGCCGGTGCCTATGTCGCCTGGTACGGCTGGTTCGAGCTGCGCGTGCTGGCGGGACGTACGAGCAACGACCCGGTCGTCGACGCGGCACTGCTGGTGCAGGGGTACCTGACCCGGCTGGTCGCCGATGCCGGCGCAGGGAGCATCCTCGTCGCCCTGATCGCCCTGATGGGCCTGATCGCGGGTTCGGTCGTGGTGCGTCGGGTGCGCCGATCTCGTCATCCGGAGCCGGACCGGCCTCGCTCGATCGCGGAGGACGACCACAAGGGCCACCCTCTTACGTCACGGTGACGTCTGGTCGCGTCAGTCGATGGACGACAGGTCGGCGGCCTAACGTGAGCGTATCGGGGTGTACGACAACAGAGGCGGAAGGGATGACGATGACCACAACACCTACTCGTGGAGCACCCCTGACGGAGCTGGAACCCGTGGGGCCGGACTCGAGGACCACGCGCGCTCTGCTCGCGGTGCTGCGGGTCGGCGTCGCGATGATGTGGATCGAGAACGTCGGCTGGAAGCGGCCGCCGGAGTTCTCCTCGCTGCGCAACTTCACCAACGACGCGGTCGAGCACCCGGTGTTCAGCCCGTTCAGCTGGGTGGTCGAGCACGTCGTACTGCCGAACTTCACCTTCTTCGCCTGGATGACGCTGCTGCTGGAGGCGTCGATCGGGGCATTCCTGTTCGTCGGCCTCGCGACCCGGCTCTGGGCGTTGATCGGCATCGGACAGAGCCTGGCCATCACGATGTCGGTGCTCAATGCGCCGAACGAGTGGGAGTGGTCGTACTACCTGATGATCCTGGCGCACGTGGGCATCTTCGCCACCGCGGCCGGTCGTGCGTACGGCCTGGACGCGGTGATGCGACCGATCTGGCGTACTTCCGACAGCCGTGTCTCGCGCGTCCTGATGAGGCTGTCATGACCAGACATCCGCTCGATCAGGCGGCTGCCATGCTTGGCGCAGCCGGCATGGGCAGCCTGGTGTTCTCCCTGGCCACCAGCTCTAACAACAACTTCGTCAAGGTCCAGGGAGCTGGCCTCGTCGTGTTCCCCGTGCTGGGCGCCTGTGCGCTGGCGGGTGGGCTCCTGGGGCTGCGGATCCTGGTGCGGTTGGCCGGTGCGGGCTACCTGGCGGCGGCCGCCCTCCAGCTCGCGCAGTTCGGTCGATCGACGAACTGGCTCGACGGGCTCGGCTCGACGTACGCGCTGCTGCTCGCGTTGGCCATCGGGCTGCTCGTGGTGGGTTTCGCGCCGCGCGACGATAAGGGTGGGTCATCGCCGGGCGGGGCGCGGCGGTCCTCGTCACATGGCTAGCTGATCGGCGAGCTCGGGGAGCGAGGTGACCGTGCGGTCCGGGTCGGTGAAGTACGCCGGGTAGGGCGCCCCCTCCCGGTTGATCCAGGCGGTCTGCAGGCCGGCGTGAGCGGCTCCGTGGATGTCCCACGGATGCACGGCGACCAGGAGCATCGCGGACTGGTCCACCTGGCACGCGCGCGCGGCGTACTCGTAGGCGCCGGCCGCCGGCTTCCAGACCCCGGCGTCCTCGACCGAGAGCAACCGCTCGAACGCGTCGCGGACCCCGGCATTGGTGAACAGCTGGTCGGCCACCGCTGCGGCACCGTTGCTCAACGTGACCAGCCGCAATCCGGTCCGTTCGAGAGCCCGGATGCCGTCCACGACGTCGGGATGGACCGGAAGGCTCATGAAGCCGCTCATCACGTGGTCCACCGCGGCCTCGAGGTCACGGTCGAGGTCAACGCCGGCGAGCACGATCCGAAGTCCCTCCCGTCCGAGGTCGGCGAACGCCACCTGGCTGTCGGTCACCGTGGTGGCGAAGCCGTCGCGGAGCAGGGACGCGAACCACTGCTTCGCGAGGTGCTCCGGCGCACCGATCTCGGCGAAGCGGGAGGCGATCGGCGTCATGTCCGACAGCGTCTCGTTGACGTCGAACACGATGACCTGGGGTGCGTCCATGGTGCGACCTTAATTCGCGTCCGCGAGCCGTGCACCCGGTCGGCATCCGGCCGGTTGGCTAGGCGTTGGGAGCCTTCAATGGCCGATGATGAGGTGCGTCACCGCGGGCGCGTCAGCCGGGGCCGGTTCCGACCGAGGCTTCTGTCGCGGCTGGAGCGGGATGATCTTGCCGTCCGACATCGACAGGCAGCCGTTGTAGCACCACTGCTTCACCAGAACCCAGTCCACGGAGCGAGGATCCTCGGTCGGCTCGCCGTGTTCCTGCCCCGTGAGGCGTGTGCCGCACTCGGGGCACGTCCCGGTCAAGATCCGGGTGCGCACCAGTCCCATGCCAACGATTCTGAACCATGTGTCAAGAGTCCTGCACGCTGTGTCACCAACGACGCGCCATACCGGGTCCGAATTCGCTATGTTCAGAACTTTTGGTACATGACGTGCAGACCCACGTACCCTCGCTCGCGGTGGTCGAACGCCTCTGGGACGGTGCCGATGATGCGGAACCCGAGGGAGGTCCACAAGGCGACGGCAACGGTGTTGCTCTCCACCACGGCGTTGAACTGCATGGCGTGGTAGCCCGCCGATCTCGCCCAGTCCACGACGTACGTCCCGAGCGCCTTGCCGACGCCGCGGCCCTGGTGGACGGGATCGACCATGAAGCTGGCCGTGGCGACGTGCGAGCCCCTGCCAGGCCGGTTGGGACCCATCTTCGCGCTGCCCAGGATGTCGTCCCCTTCGACCGCGACCACGGTCTGGCCGGGCGGCGGTTCCATCCACCAGCCGCGCGCAGCCGACTCGGTGAGGTCGGGCGGGAACGCGTAGGTGCACCCGTCGGCCACGATCTGGGCGAAGAACGAAAAGATCCTCGGCCAGTCGTCTTCGGTCGCGCGACGGATGTCCACGGACCGAATCTAGTCAGACGTGTCAGGGTTGCCGCAGCATGGATGGTCACGGACCCTGATCACGGCGGGCAGAGTCAGGGAGCGAGGCGGTCGATCTCGGCGGCGAGGCGCAGGTCGTTGTCGGTCAAGCCACCCTCGGAGTGTGTGGACAACCGGAACGTCAGCGTGGTCCAGCGGATGTCGATGTCGGGATGGTGGTCCATCGAGTCGGCGATCTCCGCGACCTGGTCGACCAACCTGATGCCGCCCTTGAACGTCTCGGCCGTCACGTCCCGACGGATGGTGTCACCGCCCTCGAGCGTCCAGTCGGTCAGCGACGAACCGAGGGCGTCGTCGATCTGGTCCTGCGTCAGTCGGTCGGCCATGCCCTCACCGTACGCCGATCCGTTCGTCCGTGACCGTGCGCCGTGCTGGAACTGCGGCGGCATACGCGCGTCGGTGACGAAGCGTCGGGTGTCAGCGCTGCGTCTCCGCCAGGCCTATCAGCGTGGCGTATCAGCGTGACGACCTGGGGCCTCCTGAACACAATCATCACCTGGTCTCTCGGGGAGGGTTGACCATGTTCAGCAAGCGGTTCTGGCAGTTGGCCAGCGAACGCGCCATCAAGTCGTTCGCCCAGTCCTTCGCTGCGGTGCTCAGTGCTTCAGGTCTCGGGCTGCTCGAGGCGCCCTGGCCGAAGGCGCTGTCCACGGCGGCGATGGTCGCAGTGCTCTCGCTCCTGACCTCGGTGGCGTCGACGAAGGTGGGGGCGGCCGATGACCCGTCGACCATCGACACCGACGGTCCTTCGGGGTCGGCCAAGCCCTCCGAGCCGGCGCCGCCCGTGATGCCTGCAGTGGCCTGACGGCTGCCCCTCCGCTCCGCGGTGGGGCTGCCCCTCCGCTGCCGCGCGGTAAGCAAGGCAAACCCTCACTGTGCTAGGCAGGTTTGCCTAGAAATCAAGCCGGGCGAATAGAAATCTAGGCAAACCTCAAGGGGCGGAAGGAGCAGGTCAGACTTCTTCGCGGGAGTTGCGGTCGCTGCGCTTGAAGATCTTCGAGCCGAGGAAGGTAACCGGGTCGTACTTGCGGTCCACGACACGTTCCTTCATCGGGATGATCGCGTTGTCGGTGATCTTGATGCCCTCGGGGCAGACCTCCGTGCAGCACTTGGTGATGTTGCACATCCCGATGCCTGCGGCGTCCTGGGCGAGCTTACGGCGGTCGTTGGTGTCCAGCGGGTGCATGTCGAGCTCGGCATACCGGAGGAAGAACCGCGGCCCGGCGAAGGCTTCCTTGTTGTCCTCGTGGTCGCGCACGACGTGGCAGGTGTCCTGGCACAGGAAGCACTCGATGCACTTGCGGAACTCCTGGCCGCGTTCGACATCGACCTGCTGCATGCGGCGTTTGCCATCCGCGTCGCGAGGAGTGGGGGCGAACGCCGGGACCTGCTTGGCCTTCTCGTAGTTGAACGACACGTCGGTGACGAGGTCGCGGATCACCGGGAACGCCCGCATCGGCGTCACCGTGATCGTCTCGGACTCGTCGAAGTCCGCGAGCCGCGTCATGCACAACAGGCGCGGGCGGCCGTTGATCTCGGCGCTGCACGAACCGCACTTGCCGGCCTTGCAGTTCCATCGGACGGCCAGGTCACCGGCCTGGGTCGCCTGGACCCGGTGGATCGCGTCGAGGACGACCTCGCCTTCCTCGACCCCGACCGTGAAGTCGTCGAGGCCGCCTCCGGTCTTGTCGCCGCGCCAGATGCGCATCTTCAGGTCGTAACCCATCAGCGGCTCTCTCTCACTGCTCGAAGAATTCGGCCAGCTCGTCAGGCATGACGGGCAACGGCTGGTGCTTGAGGTCGACCCTGCCCTCGTCGTTCATCGTGAGGACGAGGTTCTGCTTGCCCCAGTGCGGGTCCGGTCCGGGGTAGTCGTCGCGCGTGTGACCGCCACGCGACTCCTTGCGTTCGAGCGCCGCCTTGGCGATGCACTCCGACACCAGCAGCATGTTGTGGATGTCGACCGAGAGGTGCCATCCCGGGTTGTACTGACGGTGGCCCTCGACGGACAGGTGGGCCGCCCGCTCGCGGAGCGTCTCGATCTCGGCGAGCGACTCGGTCAGCTCGTCGCCGTTGCGGATGATCCCGACCAGCCGCTGCATCGTCTCCTGCAGGTCGTGCTGGATGGTGTACGGGTTCTCGCCCTCGTCCTCGAACGGTGCCAGCGCGCGAGCGGCCGCCTCCTTGACCCCGCTCTCGGAGACGACCGGGCGGTTGGAGGAGACCCGCTCGGCGTAGTACGCCGCGTTGAGCCCGGCCCGCCGGCCGAACACCAGCAGGTCGGACAGCGAGTTGCCACCGAGCCGGTTGGACCCGTGCATCCCCCCGGCCACCTCGCCCGCGGCGTACAGACCGGTCACGATGCTCTCGGCCGTGTCGGGATCCACCTCGACACCACCCATCACGTAGTGGCAGGTGGGACCGATCTCCATCGGCTCCGCGGTGATGTCGACGTCGGCCAGCTCCTTGAACTGGTGGTACATCGACGGCAGCCGGCGCTTGATGAACTCCGGGCTCCGGCGCGAGGCGATGTCGAGGAAGACGCCGCCGTGCGGGGATCCCCGGCCGGCCTTGATCTCGGAGTTGATCGCCCGGGCGACCTCGTCACGGGGCAGCAGCTCGGGGGGACGCCGGTTGTTGGTCTTGTCCTCGTACCAACGGTCGCCCTCCTCCTCTGTGTCGGCCGTCTCGGCCTTGAAGAACTCCGGGATGTAGTCGAACATGAAGCGCTTGCCCTCGGAGTTGCGCAGCACTCCGCCGTCGCCACGCACCGACTCGGTGACGAGCAGTCCGCGCACCGAGGGCGGCCACACCATGCCGGTCGGGTGGAACTGGACGAACTCCATGTTGATCAGGGATGCGCCCGTCTTCAGCGCCAGCGCGTGTCCGTCGCCGGTGTACTCCCAGGAGTTGCTGGTGACCTGGTAGGACTTGCCGATGCCGCCGGTGGCGAGCACCACGCTGGGCGCCTTGAACACGATGAAGCGGCCGGACTCGCGCCAGTAGGCGAAGGCTCCGGAGACGCGGCCCGCGCCGTCGCCTGAGCCGGCCGACGAGTCCTTGAAGATCTCGGTGACGGTGCACTCCATGAACACGTCGATCCCCAGGGCCACCGCACGCTGCTGGAGCGTGCGGATCATCTCCAGGCCGGTGCGGTCCCCGACGTGGGCCAACCGAGCGTAGCGGTGGCCGCCGAAGTCGCGCTGGGAGATCAGACCGTTGTCGAGCCGGTCGAAGAGAGCGCCCCACTCCTCGAGCTCGATGACCCGCTCCGGTGCCTCCTGAGCGTGCAGCTGGGCCATCCGCCAGTGGTTGAGCATCTTGCCGCCGCGCATGGTGTCGCGGAAGTGCACCTTCCAGTTGTCCTCTTCCCAGAGGTTGCCCATCGCGGCCGCGATGCCGCCTTCGGCCATCACGGTGTGCGCCTTGCCCAGCAGGGACTTGCAGACGATCGCCACTCGGGCGCCGGCGTCGTGGGCCGCGATAGCGGCACGCAGACCGGCTCCGCCGGCGCCGATCACGACGACGTCGTACTCATGCTCCTCGAAGCCGTGGCTGTCCGACGACGTCGTCTCCGGCGAGGTCAGGTTGCCGGTCATCGGATGGCGGTTGGCGTCCGGTCCGTGGGTGGTCTCGGTCATCTCAGAAGAACCTCGGGTCGTCGAAGGTCCCGTTGGCGAGCAGATAGATGTACAGGTCGGTCAGTGCCACGGAGAACAGGGAGTACCACGCATAGCGGGCGTGGTTGAGGTTGAGCTTGGACACCAAGGTCCAGGCCCGGTAGCGGATCGGGTGCTTGGAGAAGTGCCGCAGCCGGCCGCCGACGGCGTGCCGGCAGGAGTGGCAGGACAAGGTGTAGAGCCAGATCAGCACGATGTTGACCAGCATGATCACGGTGCCGAGACCCATGTGGCCCCAGCTCTCGTCCTCGTCGCGGAAAGCGAGCACGACGTCGAAGGTCAGGATCAACGAGACCACGATCGCGGCATACCAGAAGTAGCGATGGATGTTCTGCAGGATCAGCGGCAGCCGCGTCTCACCCGTGTACTTGCCGTGCGGCTCGGCGACCGCGCAGGCCGGAGGGGACAGCCAGAACGCGCGGTAGTACGCCTTGCGGTAGTAGTAGCAGGTCATCCGGAAGCCGAGCGGGAAGATCAGGATCAGCAGCGCCGGCGAGAGCTGCCACCACGAGAACGGCTGACCGAAGTCCGACGACCCCTCGACGCAGTCGCCGCTCAGGCAGGGTGAGTAGAAGGGTGACAGGTACGGCGCCGAGTAGTAGTTCGCCCCAGCGAACGCCCGCCAGGTGGCGTACACGACGAACGCGCTGAACACCACGAACGTGGCCAAGGGGGCGAGCCACCAGCGGTCCTGTCGGAGCGTCTTGGCCTCGACCCGGGCGCGTCCCGGCCCCATGACTCCAGTCGACATGCGTGTGGTTCCTCCGGCTTGTCAGCGTGCGTGGTGATCGGGGGCTGCGAAGCGGCCACGCCTGTTCCCCCGAACCCGGCGCTGACGCGGAATCGCGTTCCGTCCTCGACTGGCTCGGACTTTACCGGTGCCGGCGCCGATGTGATCGTCGAGGTCGTGTGAGATTTCAGACAACTGCCCTGCGGCGGGGTTCCGCGGCAGGGCAGTGACGGCCCGAGCAGCGTAGTGACCCTTGATCAGCACCCGTGGTTGGTCTGGCCGCAGGTGCCGGTACCCCAGGGCAGGGTGGTGTGAGTTCCCGGCGGAGCGAAACATTTCGCTGCGGACCGTGCGGGTGTGCGACGCTGCACGGCGTGAGCCAGCCGGACATCGAGGTCGTCGCCGCGGCCCTGGTCGACCACGGGCGTGTCCTGGCGGCGCGGCGGGTACGCCCGGCGGACGTGGCCGGCGGCTGGGAGCTTCCCGGCGGCAAGATCGACGTCGGCGAGTCTGCCGCCGAGGCGGTCGTCCGGGAGCTGCGCGAGGAGCTGGGGTGCACGGTCGAGGTGGTGCGGCCGCTGCGATGGCCGAGCACCGGTCAAGACCGGGTACGTCCTCACGACACACCTGGCCGTGCTCGTGTCGGGTGAGCCTCGCCCGCACGAGCACGACGCGATCCGCTGGCTCGGCCCGGAGGACCTCGACGACGTCGACTGGCTGCCGGCGGATCGGCCCTTCCTTCCCGAGCTGCGAGAACTGCTGCTCGACGGAGAACCCCTGACCGGGGGCAACGTGGGCGGAGCCGAACGCATCGGCCGGACCGTACGCCGGGCGACCGGACCCTGGACGGAGTCGGTTCACGACCTGCTGCGTCACCTGCACGACCGGGGTCTCGTCGAGGCGCCGGACGTCTTCGGTTACGACGAGCGCGGGCGGGAGGTGCTGACGTTCCTGCCCGGCAGGGTGCCTGACGTCGACGGTGAGGTGCTCGACGACGCCACCTTGGTGGACGCGATCGGCTGGGTACGCCGCTTCCACGACCTCGTCGCCGACTATCGGGTCGACGGCGCCTGGCGCAACGTCCACCGCCCGATGGCCCCCGACGAGCTGATCTGTCACCACGACGTCGCGCCGTACAACATGGCGTTGAGCTCCTCGGGCTACGGCGAGCGCGTGGTGGGGGTCTTCGACTGGGACATGGCCGGCCCGGGACGACCCATCGACGACCTGGCCTTCGCTGCCTGGAACTGCGTGCCGCTGTTTCGGGACGTCGGAGCGCAGCGAAGTGCCGATCGTCTGCGCGCGATGGCGGCGGCCTACGGCTCCGGCGTCACGGCGGCGCACATCCTTGACGCCGTCCGGCCACGGCTCCAGCGCTCATTGGACGTGATCGCCGCCGGGCAGGCGGCCGGCGACCCGGGCATGCTCAGCCTCGGCCGGGTCGGCGAACCAGCCCGGACCGCGCGGGCGCTGGCACACCTGGTCGAACGACTGCCGGCCATCAGCCAGGCGCTGTCGGGCTGACCCGGGCGTCGAGGGGTCGCGCATATCGCGCATACCTGGTCCGCAGCATCTACGATCGCGGGATGCCTGTGCGTGTGACGTTTCACGACCGCGAGGATGCCGATCAGCTGGTCGAGACCTTGGTGACGGGCGGTTTCGACGCCGGCGTGACCCGCGAGAGGTTCGCCGGAGAAGACGACGGTGAGGCGTTCGTGTTCGTCGTCCACACCGATGCGCCCGCCGTCGAGGTCGAAGAGCTGGTCGCCGACTCCGATGCGTTCGTCGAGGAGTCCTCGCCCCTCATCGATGCGAGCGAGCCGGACCTCTCGGCCGATCTCCCGGCCGAACCCCGGCGTCGTCTTCCCTGACCTGGTCGGGCGTCCAGGAGGGTGGCTCCCGAGATAGCAGGAGGCCGGGTCGTAGGCTGGGCGCATGACAGCCGTCCCGCTGCCTGACCGGCGCATGCTCCTGGTCCACGCGCACCCTGACGACGAGACGATCGGCAACGGCGCCACCATGGCGAAGTACGTCGAAGACGGCGTTCACGTCACGCTCATCACGTGCACGCTCGGCGAGGAGGGTGAGGTCCTCGTCCCCGAGCTGGAGCACTTGGCTGCGCAGCATGACGACGGCCTCGGCGAGCACCGGATCGGTGAGCTGGAGGAAGCCATGCGGATCCTCGGCGTCGACGACCACCGTTTCCTCGGCGGCCCCGGCCACTACCGAGACACCGGCATGGACGTCGACGAGCGGGGGAGGGCCATCCCGCCGAGCCAGATCCGTGACGACGCGTTCTGGGCGGCTGACCTCGTCGAGGCCAGCAATCACGTCGTCTCGGTGATCCGCGAGATCCGTCCGCAGGTGCTCGTGACGTACGACGAGCACGGCGGCTACGGACACCCCGACCACATCCAGGCACACCGGGTCGCCATGTACGGCGCCGTGCTCGCCGCGGCACCGAGCTATCGCACCGACCTCGGCGAGTCATGGGACGTGCCGAAGATCTACTGGAACGCGATGTCGGAGGAGCGGATGCGCGAGGGGCTGCGCAAGCTTCGCGCGAGCGGCGACACCACGACGTTCGAGGGGATGGATCCCGAGGGGGAGCTCCCGCCCTTCGTCACTCCTGACAAATACATCACGGCCACCATCGACGCCGTCAGCCACGTCGACAAGAAGCTCGACGCGATGCGCGCGCACGCCACGCAGATCACCGTCGACGGCCCGTTCTTCGCGCTGTCCAACAACAGCGGCAACCAGGTGTGGGGAATCGAGTCCTACCGCCTGGTCAAAGGCACGCCAGGACGTGCCAACGGCCACGAGACCGACCTGTTCGCCGGAGTCGCCTGACTCGATGGTGCGGTCACTCATGGATGACCCCAATCCCGCGGTCGCACGCCGTGCCGACGGGGCCGGCGCGCGTGAGCACCGGCTGCTGCTGGTCGCCGTCGCAGTGGTGACCGGCGCCCTCTCCGTGATGGTGGCGGTGCTGGCGGCGCTGGTCTCGCGCATGGTGTGGCGACCGGGGGCAGTCTCCGTCCCCTGGGGACTGGCGCTCGCCGTGGCCGCGTCGGTGGCTGTCGTGCTGGTGGCCCGGACGTACAGCCGGGCGCTGGCGTTCGTCGCGGCCGGGGTCTGGATCGTCGCGACCGGTCTGGTCCTTGCCGGTCGGCCCGAGGGCGACTACGTCTTCGCGCAGGACGCTCTCGGACTCGGTTATCTCCTGGTGGCCGCGATCGCTGTGATCAGTGCCGCGGCAGCGGGAGGCCCACGATGAGGTGGTGGCCGCGGCGCAAGGTCTATCTCGACAACCTGCCCAAGACACATGACTTTCGGTTCCTGCTGGTCTTCGCGATCGCGCTGACGCTGGTGTTCGGGGCGTTGTACGGCGTCGGGTACGCCGTCGCCGGCAACAAGCTGCCGTCCGGTACCACCGTGGCCGAGGTAGACGTCGGAGGCATGACCCCTGACCAGGCGCGCACCGTCCTGCAGGACAAGCTGGCCCCGCGCCTGCAGAGGCCGATCAAGGCATCGGTCGCCGGCAAGACCTACACGCTCGACCCGCAGCTCACCGGACTCACGTTCGACATCGACGCCACGTTGGCCGAGGCGACCGGGGGGAGCCCCTGGGACCCACGCCACATGCTGCACGTGCTGATGGGCGGAGACCAGCTCGACCCGGTGGTCGCCGTCGACGACACGGAGCTGACCTCCCGGCTGAAGCGGATCGCCGGTCACGTGGAGCGCAAGCCGGTCGACTCGAGAGTCTCGTTCCGGCATGCCCGGGTCAAGGTCGTCTACGGCCACGCCGGCCGACGTCTGGACTACCAGCGCAGCGGTGACCGACTGATCGCAGCACTGATCGCCGGGGACCGATCGGTCGACTTCGCAGCGGAGGCGGTGCAACCTCACGTCACTGCGATCACCGCCACCCGGTTCGCTGACTCCGTGGCCAAGCGCGCGCTGAACGGCCCGGTCAAGGTGAAGGTCGCCGACGCCGCGATGACGCTGCAGCCCGGCCGCTTCGGCCCCGCCCTGCGGGCGCTGCCCTCCAAACGCGGGCTTCGCCTCGACGTCGACCAGGCCGTGCTGATGAAGCGATCCCGAGCTGCCCTTCGGGGGCTCCCGCACCACCCGGTCGACGCCCGGATCCGGTTCGACGGGGCGCGGCCTCGCGTGGTGCCGGGCACCTCCGGTGTCACGGTTGCGCCGGCCGATCTTGCCAAGGCCCTGCTCAAGGCGGTCGCCCGGTCCGGCAAGCGCAGGGTCGCGCGTGCCGCCCCGACGCCGGACAACCCGAACGTCACGACCGAGGACGTGCGGATGATGCGGATCCGCGACCGCGTGTCCTCCACATCGGCCCGTTTTCGCATCGGAAACGATCAGCTGGACCCGGTGGCGCAGCTGGCTCACCTCGACGGAGCCTTGATCAAGCCGGGTCAGACGTTCAGCCTGTTGAGCCGGCTCCCGGACTCGTCGTCGCCGGCGGCCTCGTTCGTGGCCTCGTTGACCTACGGTGCGGCTTTCTTCGCCGGTCTGGCGATCCCCGAGCACAGCCCGGCGCGGTTGTACACCGGGGCGTTCGGCCCTGGCCGGGACGCTCGCATAGAACCACCCGACACCGACCTGATCTTGAAGAACACCAGTCCGTTCGGGCTGTACATCCGGGCGTACGTCGCCAACCCCGGTGGGGCTGGCTCACGGGCCAGAGTCGGGCACGTCGAGATGTGGAGCACCACGTACTGGCACGTCCGGGTCAGGGCCTCGCAGCGCTACAACGTCATCCAGCCTGACGTGGTCAAGAACCCCGCCAAGTCCTGCATCCCGCGCGCAGGCAGGCCTGGCTTCGACATCGACGTCACCCGGGTCCTCACCCGTGCCGGGCACAAACGGGTCGAGACCTCGCACGCCTCCTACGCCGTGCTCGACGAGGTGCGGTGCACCGGCGGCAAGCGTTCGGGAGGGCGCAGGTAGCGGTAGGCGTGATGGGTGATGAAGCCGTACCGCGCATAGAGCTGCAGCCCGCCCACGTTCGCCGGCAGGGTCTGCAGGTACGCCGAGAGGGCTCCCTGCGACGCTCCCCACTCGAGCAGCCGGTCCACGACCCGGGTGGCAAGTCCCTGACGACGACGTCCCGGTGCGACCTCCACGGCCTGCAGGCCCATCCAGTCGCCGGTCACGACGCCCCTGCCGATCGCGACGACCGGGTCACCGATGCTGGCGAAAGCGACGGCGTCTCCCGACTGCAGCACGGTCCGTGCGACTGCCTGGTCCACGCCTGCGGCACGACCGTACAGCGACATCCAGTCGTCGGTCGGCGTGTCGGAGAGCGCGACGGGCGGCTGGCCCCCACCGTCCGCCCTGGACAGGCGACGCCGACGCGCCTGGGCGACCGAGGCCACCTGCACGAGCGCGTCCTGCCCATCGGGGCGGGCCTGGATCCAGCCAGCCGCCTCGAAGGTCGTGAGCCAGTCCGAGCCGCTGATGACCTGCGCCATCGGAGTCAGGCCTTGCGCCGTGTAGAACCTCACCACCGCCTCGATGGCCGCGGCTGCGGGAAGTCCGGGGTCGCCGCCGACGCGCGCGGAGTTGGCACGGCCCGTGAAGCCCCCGGCCGACCGAAGCGTCCAGTCACCGAGCCGTTCCTCCGTGAGGGCCCGCCAGCCCTGCTCGCAGATCCGCTCGAGCTGCTCAGCGGAGATCCGCAACCGCGTCGACGACCGGGGCGGTACCGGCTTGCCGGTGACGACCAGGCTGCGCTCGATCGTGACCACGTCGCCGTGCTCGGGCCGAACGCGCAACGCGTGCTCGTCGAGGGACTCCAGGACGCCGAGCACGTCCGTCATGGCCGGTCCGCCGCTCGGACCCGTCTGGCCGGGCAGCAGGCGGCGTACGACCACCCGCTGGCCGACATGACTGGCATGGAGAGGCATATCACTCCCAGGAGGTGGACCTGAGTTCGGCGGCGGCGGGCGGAGCGTAGATACTAGTCTTGCAGCGCTTGCCGCCATGCCTGTCCAATGCGGCGGGTGGACCGTGAACGAGGAGGACTTGGTGACGTACGTCATCGCGCAGCCATGCGTGGACCTGAAGGACCGTGCCTGTGTCGACGAATGCCCTGTCGACTGCATCTACGAAGGTCAGCGCATGCTCTATATCCACCCCGATGAGTGTGTCGACTGCGGAGCGTGTGAACCGGTCTGCCCGGTCGAGGCGATCTTCTACGAGGACGACACACCGGAGAAGTGGAAGGAGTACTACGCGGCGAACGTGGAGTTCTTCGACGACCTCGGCTCGCCTGGTGGAGCCGCCAAGCTCGGAGTGATCGACAAGGATCACCCTACGATCGCCGCCCTGCCGCCGCAGCCCCAAGAGGGTGAGTGAACCCCTCTCCGCTGAGCCTGCGACGCTGTCGCCGACGCCGCCTGCCCGTGACGGGTCGGCGGCGTCGTCTCGTCCGTGGCTGAGGTGAACGTGTCCCGGCCCCGCCTCCCTGACTTCCCGTGGGACCGGCTGATTCCGTTCAAGGCGCGGGCAGCCGAACACGCGGATGGACTGGTCGACCTGTCGGTGGGTACGCCGGTCGACCCGACCCCGCGCGTCGTGCAGGAGGCGTTGCGCTCGGCCGCGAACTCACCGGGTTACCCGACCGTGTGGGGGTCGGAGTCGCTGCGAGCCTCGATCATCAGCTACCTCGTCCGCCGCTGTGGCTCGATCACCCTCACCGACGACTGTGTGCTGCCGACCGTCGGATCCAAGGAGCTGGTTGCGTCCCTCCCGTCCCAGCTCGGCGTGCGCGCAGGCCAAACGGTGCTGATCCCCGAAGTGGCGTACCCCACGTACGCCGTCGGGGCCATGCTTGCCGGCGCCGACTACGTCGCCAGCGACGCCACGATCTCGGTCGGGCCGCGGGACGTGCCGCTGGTCTGGCTCAACTCGCCCGGCAACCCGACCGGTCGGATCCTGCCGCCCGACCACCTCCGCAAAGTGATCAGCTGGGCCCGTGAGCGGGGGGCGGTCGTGGCGGCCGACGAGTGCTACCTGGAGTGTGCCTGGGAGAAGGAGCCGGTCTCGGTGCTCGACGCCTCGGTCAACGGCGGGTCGCTGGACTCGGTGCTGGCGGTGCACTCGCTGTCGAAGCGCTCCAACCTGGCGGGCTACCGGGCAGCTTTCGTGGCGGGTGACCCGTCGATCGTGGGCGACCTGCGTGAGATCCGGCGGCACAGTGGCTTGATGGTGCCCGGGCCGGTCCAGGTCGCCATGGAGGCGGCGCTCCACGACGACGGCCACATCGAGGAACAGCGGCAGCGCTACTTCGAGCGACGAGGGCTGCTTCGTCGCGCCCTGGAGGCCGCGGGGTTCCGGATCGACCACTCCGAAGGTTCGCTGTACCTGTGGGCTACGCGCGACGAGGCCTGCATGGACACGGTGGCCTGGCTGGCCGAGCAGGGAATTCTGGTCGCGCCGGGGGACTTCTACGGCCCGGCCGGTGCTCGACACGTGCGGGTGGCGTTCACCGCCACCGACGAGCGGGTCGAGGCGGCCGCCACCCGCCTCGCCTGAGGCCGGGCCGGTCGTGCCCCGGCTGTGGCGCCCGACGGCGTACCCGCTGGTCCCAGGTCAGCAAGGCAGGTGCACTGTCTGCACGGCAGGTTTGCCTAGAACACAAGCCTTCGGAATAGATCACTAGGCAAACCCCGGACGGAAACCCGACCTGGGAGCGTCATTGGACGTCGACGTGGACGTGGTCCCGGTGCAGCAGGATCGACTTGGTCTGCGCGGACTGATCGCTGGTCAGCTGGGGTTCGTAGTCCCGCCAGCCCTGCTCCGACAGCGACCCCGCGGTCCAGATCTTGGCATCGAAGATGACGTGCGCCAGGTGCAGCCGGTCAGCGTTGGCCACCAGGTAGTGGGCCAGCACCCAGCCCCTCCGGGTGCTGTCCGCCGAGACCGGTCGGAAGAACACGTCGACGGCCCGGCCCTCGTAGTGCGCCGAGCCGTTCATGTGTCCGTTGTCCACGCCGCCCGGGGCGAAACCGCCAAGCGAGAGGTCGCCGAAGGCCTTCAGGATGTCGGTGCGGACCGCCTCGGCGCGCGGGGTCAGGCCGGAGCCGGTCGCCTTCTGCGCCGACAGGTCCTCCCAGTCCGTGCTGCAGGAGAAGGATGCCTGGCTGTAGCCGGACATGTCGGAGGCAATGGTGCGGCCGTCCTTCTCGTGGTCGGCGTAGGCGTCGGGGAACGCCGAGCGCTGGACCAGCTGAGCGGCCTTGGTGATCTCCATGTCCTGGTAGCCGTCGATCTTGACCAGGGCGTCGTAGAACGCGTTGGCGGCGTAGTAGGGGTCCTTGATCTGTTGGCGCGTGCCCCAACCCTGGCTGGGCCGCTGCTGGAAGAGGCCCAGCGAGTCACGGTCACCGCCGTCGAGGTTCTCGAGCTTGGACTCCTGGTACGCCGTCGCGATCGCGATCGAGATCGCCCGGGCCGGCAGACCTCGCTGCTCGGCGACTGCCGCGATGATCGAGGCGTTCTCGGCCTGCGCGGTCGACATCGCCACCGTGTAGCCGTCGGCCTCGGCGAGACACCGTTTCGGGTCCGGCAGCGGGCCCAGGCCACGCTGGATCGCGACGTAGACACCGCCGCCGATCAAGGCCAGCACGACGGCGGAGGCGACCAGCACCCACCGGCTACGCATTGGTGTGCAGGGCGGCGTTCAGCTCGATCCCGCTTCCGTCGCGACGGACCGCCTCCACGGTGCCCGTCACGCTGTTCTGCCAGAACTGCCAGCCGGACTGGCCCGACAGCTCACGTGCCTTCCGAACCGAACCGTCGGGGAGGGTCAGCTTGGTGCCCGCCGTGACGTAGCAGCCGGCAGCCACCACGCAGTCATCACCGAGCGAGATGCCGACCCCGGCGTTGGCGCCGAGCAGACAGCGACGCCCGATCGACACCACCTCCTTGCCGCCGCCGGAGAGCGTTCCCATGATCGAAGCGCCGCCGCCGACGTCCGAACCGTCACCGACCACCACACCGGCCGAGATCCGGCCCTCGACCATGGACGTGCCCAGGGTGCCGGCGTTGTAGTTGACGAAGCCTTCGTGCATCACGGTGGTGCCTTCGGCCAGGTGGGCGCCCAGGCGGACCCGGTCGGCGTCGGCGATCCGGACCCCCGAGGGGACGACGTAGTCCGTCATCCGGGGGAACTTGTCGATGCCGAGCACGGTGATGTCCTTGCCGGCCTCACGGACCCGCATCCGCGTGTGCTCGAAGCCATCCACCGCACAGGGGCCGAGGTTGGTCCACACCACGTTGGTGAGGAGCCCGAACACCCCATCCATGTTCAGGCCGTGCGGTGCGACCAAGCGGTGGCTGAGCAGGTGCAGCCGCAGCCAGGTCTCGGCGGTGTCCTGGGGAGGGGTCGCGAGGTCGCCGATGACGACCTGCACCAGCGAGCGGGTGACGGCGCGCACCGGGTCGGAGCCTTCGAGAGCCGCCAGGGTGCTCGGTGCGTGGTAGTCGTCAGGCGGCGTACCCAGGGAAGGCTCCGGAAACCACACGTCGAGCAGGGTCTGGTTCGTGTCGTACGTCGCCAGGCCGAAGCCCCAGGCCGACGAGGTCGTCGCGGTCACGTGACCACGCTACCCAGTGCGGTCGGGCGACTCGGCCGGTGGTTGGCCCGCCGGCGCCGGGTCCTGCTGCGTCCCGTCGCCACTGGGGGGATCTGAGGTCCGAGGCGTCAGGGGGCGTCCGCGGTTCGAGCGCCAGGGGACATCCGCGGTCCGACGCGCCAGGGGGCTTCGACACAATGTCGGCCATGACTGCGCTCGATCCTCGTCAGGACATCGTCGACCTCACTGCCGCCCTCGTCGACATCGAGTCGGTGAGCGGCAACGAGCAGACCATCACCGACGCGATCGAGAAGGCGTTGACCGGCCTGCCCTGGTTGGAGCTGTGGCGTCATTCCCACTCCTTGGTGGCACGGACGTCGCTGGGCCGAGCCGAGCGGGTCGTCGTCGCCGGTCACGTCGACACGGTGCCGTTGAATGCCAACCTCCCCTCTCGGGTCGACGGTGACGCGCTGCACGGCCTGGGCGCCTGCGACATGAAAGGTGGGGTGGCGGTGGCGCTGCAGCTGGCCGCCACCCTCGACCAGCCGACCCGCGACCTCACCTACGTCTTCTACGAGGCCGAGGAGGTCGAGGCCGAGCGCAACGGTTTGACCCTGATCGCCGGGGTACGCGAAGACATCCTGCGCGGTGACTTCGCGGTGGTCATGGAGCCGTCGAACGCCGTCATCGAGGCCGGCTGTCAAGGCACCATCACCGCGGCGGTGTCCACGTCGGGCACCCGCGCCCACGCTGCGCGTTCGTGGAACGGCGTCAACGCGATCCACGCGGCCCGAGAGATCCTGGACCGCCTGGCGGCGTACGAACCGCGACGTCCGGACATCGACGGGCTGCGCTACCACGAGGGGCTGAACGCGGTCGGCATCGCCGGAGGCGTCGCAGGCAACGTGATCCCCGACCGGTGCACGCTGACGGTCAACCACCGCTTCGCGCCGGATCGCTCGGTCGAGCAAGCCGAGGCGCATCTGCGTGAGGTCTTCGACGGCTTCGAGCTGGCCGTGCTCGACGCGGCGCCAGGAGCTCTTCCAGGACTCGGCCTGCCCGCAGCCGCGGCGTTCCTCGACGTGGTGGGTGGCACCGCCAATCCGAAGTTCGGCTGGACCGATGTGGCGCGCTTCAGCGCCATGGGAATACCCGCCGTCAACTTCGGGCCGGGCAACCCGGAGCTCGCGCACACCCAGGGCGAGTTCGTGCCATTGCAGCATCTCCGCAGCTGTCTGGAGCAGATGACGACCTGGCTGTCGTGACGCGTTCGGGCGTGGCCGCGTGGGGGAGCCCGTTAAGTTGATCCCATGACCGACATTTCGCCAGACGACGACCGCGAGCGACGTCGCGGCCCGGTGATCATGCGGCGCAAGCAGGTGCAGACGTCGACGACGGACCAACGGCTGCTGGACTCTCGCGGGCCGACCGACTGGGTGCACACCGACCCCTGGCGGGTGCTGCGGATCCAGGCCGAGTTCGTCGAGGGCTTCGGTGCGCTGGCTGAGCTCGGCCCGGCGATCTCCGTCTTCGGGTCCGCCCGGAGCAAACCCGACGACCCCGACTACGCCACGGCCATGCTGGTCGGGCGAACCCTGGTCGACGCGGGCTTCGCGGTGATCACCGGCGGTGGGCCAGGTGCGATGGAGGCGGCCAACCGGGGAGCGTTCAGCGCGGAGGGCGTGTCGGTCGGCCTCGGCATCGAGCTGCCGTTCGAGTCCGGGCTCAACGAGTGGGTCGACATCGGTATCAACTTTCGCTACTTCTTCGCGCGCAAGACGATGTTCGTCAAGTACGCCCAGGGCTTCATCGCGCTTCCCGGCGGTTTCGGGACCTTTGACGAGATCTTCGAGGCCGTCACGTTGGTGCAGACGCAGAAGGTGACGTCGTTCCCGATCGTGCTGCTCGGCACGGAGTACTGGGGCGGCCTGGTCGAGTGGATCCAGCGCACGGTGCTCGCCGGCGGCAAGGTCAGCGACAAGGACCTCGCGCTGCTTCAGGTCACCGACTCCGTGGACGAGGCGGTGGCGATCATGGTCGAGGCGCGGCGCGAGCGCGAGGCCACCGTCGGCCCCGGTGGCCAACCCTCGATCTCCCCCCACCGCCCCGACTGATCGTTGAACCGTCAGTTGTGGTTCGTTGAACCGTCAGTTGTGGTTCCTTCTCCGGCGCCTGTGGTTCCTCGTCTCCTCTCGCAATGGATGTAGCGGGTCATTCCCGACCGGCCGCACGTGTGTCCGATGTTCCTGAAGAGTCCGCCTGCGAAGATGCTGCGGTGACGAAGCGGAAAGCGGCGCGTGCTGCGTCAGGAACGCCTGGCCTCGCGCGACTCGTCGACGCCGCCATCGAGCACACGGTCCGGTCCTATGACCATCACGAAGCCTCCAGCGCCTCGATCGGCTACGGGCACGAGGCGGCGAAGGCGCTCGGCGTCGACCCTGACCGCGTGTTCAAGACCTTGATGGTGGTGGCTGGTCGACGCTACGTCCTCGGGGTCGTTCCGGTGTCGCGGCAGCTCGACCTCAAGGCGATGGCCACAGCGGTCGGCGAGAAGCACGTCACGATGGCTGCACCCGAGGTCGCTGAACGAGTCACTGGCTCAGTGGTCGGCGGAATCTCGCCGTTGGGCGGTCGTACGCCGCTGGACGTCGTGCTCGACGAGAGCGCCACGGCGTACGACACCATCCTGGTCTCGGCGGGCAAGCGCGGCATGGACGTCGAGCTGGCCACCAACGATCTGCTCGCCGTGACCGGTGGCCGCACCGCGCCCATCGCCCGCTGAGCCGACAACCACAACTGACGGCTCAAGGAACCACAAGTGACGGCTCAAGGAACCACAAGTGACGGCTCAACGGAGGCCGCGGAGGGGGTGGGTCGGTGGGCGGGTTCCTCGAATCGAGGCGACCATGTCGAGCACCTGCCGCGTCTCGGCGACGTGATGAGCACGAAAGACGCGAGCGCCGTGCCACGCCGAGACCGCTGTGACCGCCAGGGTTCCGGTCAACCGTTGGTCGGTCGGGAGTCCCAGGGTCTCGCCGATGAAGTCCTTGTTCGACAGCGCGACAAGCACCGGCCACCCAGTTGCGACCACCTCGTCGAGTCGGCGGGAGAGCTCCAGCGAGTGGTAGGTGTTCTTGCCGAAGTCGTGCGTGGGGTCGACCAGCACGGACTCCCTCGGCACCCCGAGCGAGACGGCGCGCTCGGCCAGCCCGGTCACGGTCGAGACCACGTCGGCCACCACGTCGTCGTACTCCACGCGATGCGGGTCGGTCCGGGGCGCCGAGCCCGCCGGTATGGCTGCACACCAGTCCGACGCCGAACTCGGCGGCGACCTCCGCGACTTCCGGCTCGGCTCCCGCCCAGGTGTCGTTGAGGAGGTTGGCGCCACGCTGACACAGCTCTCGCGCGACCTCCGCCCGCCAGGTGTCCACGCTGATGACCAGATCGGGGTACGCCGTTCGCACGCGTTCCACGAACGTGGCCGTCCGTCGCAATTCCTCCGCCACGTCGACGTCGTCGCCGTAGCCTGCCTTGACCCCGCCGATGTCGACGATGTCGGCGCCTTCATCGAGAACGGCTGCGACGCGGTCCAGCGCTGCCGACTCGTCGTAGGTGCTGCCGTTGTCGTAGAAGGAGTCCGGGGTGCGGTTCACGATGGCCATCACCGCGAGCTCGTCGTCCCCGAAGTCCCGGCTCCCCAACGTCAGCGGCACGGGTGGCTCCTCCCGGCTCTCGTCGCGATGCGCGCCGACCCAATGCCGGTCCGCCACGGTCCAGCGTGGCACGATCGATGCCGTGATCTGGATCTGGGTGGTCGTCCTGGTGCTCGTGGTGGGCGCCGTCGCCGTGGTGGCTGCGGGCCGGGACAACTCGATGACGGAGGCCTGGGAGGACCGCCCGGACCGGACGATCCCGACCGGACGCGCGCTGACGGCCGACGACTTGCAGCAGGTGCGCTTCTCCAGTGCGCTGCGGGGGTACCGGATGGACGAGGTCGACGCCCTGATCGACCGGCTGGCGGCCGACCTCGTCGCGCGCGAGCGCGTCGCGACCGGCGACCCGGTCGATCCCGCCGACCCGGTCGATCCCGCCGACCCGGTCGACCCCGGCGACCCGGTCGACACGGCCGACCCACGACCCGGTCGACACATCCGACCCGGTCGACCCGGCCGCCCCGTCGCCTGGATCGCGTGACGACGCGGCCGGCTCATCCGAGTCGCCCCACGCGCCCGAACCGGTCGACACCGTCGACGAGGGCGCCGGCGACAGCACCAGCGATCACCCGCGCAGCGTCAGCTAGGCAGCTCGATGAGCCCGGGGTCGGTGGTCGGTGAGGACGGCCTGCTGCGCTGCCCCTGGGGGCTCTCCGCGCCGGAGTACGTCGCCTACCACGACGACGAGTGGGGCAGGCCGATCCGGACGGACAACGGTCTGTACGAGCGTCTCACCCTTGAAGGTTTCCAGTCCGGCCTGTCGTGGCTGACGATCCTGCGCAAACGGGAGAACTTCCGCAGGGCCTTCGCGAACTTCGAGATCGAGACGGTGGCGGCGTACGACGACACCGACCGAGCCCGGCTGCTGGCTGACGCGGGAATCGTCCGGCACGGTGGCAAGATCGACGCTGCGCTGTCCAACGCGCGTGCCGCGGTCGCGCTGGATGAGCCGCTCGCCGACCTGGTGTGGCGTTTCGCCCCTGCTCCGCGCCCGGCTCCTGTCACGCTGTCCGACGTACCCGCACAAACCGACGAGTCGAAGGCCCTCGCCAAGGAGCTCAAACGACACGGCTTCCGTTTCGTCGGACCGACCACCGCCTACGCCCTGATGCAGGCCGCCGGCCTGGTCAACGACCACCTCGTCGACTGCTCCGCCCGTGAAAGGATCCCCGCATGACCCGGCCGCCCCGCCACCACGCGCCTCTCGCCCGCCTGGCTCTCACCGCGCTGTTGTCCGTCGGACTCGTGGCCGCCGGTCACCCGTCCTCGTACGCCGACGGGCCCGCCACCCCCCGCGACGCGGCCGCATCGACGCCGGCCGCCACCGACACGCCCACCGTGCGGTCGCAACGCACCATCGGCTACTCCGTGCGGGGCCATGCGATCCGCGCGTACGAGATGGGCAGCCGCAAGGCGGACAAGACCGTCGTGGTGATCGGCGCCATGCACGGCAACGAGACGGCCGGCTCCACCGTCATCAGTGCCTTGATGGCAGGGCACCCGATCCGCGGCATCCACCTGTGGGCCGTCCGGCGGGACAATCCCGATGGCGTTCTCGCGGGCCATCGACGCAACGCCCACGGGGTCGACCTGAACCGCAACTTCCCGACCAAGTGGAAGCGGCTCTACGGCAACTACAACTCCGGCCCTCGTCCGCGGTCCGAGCCGGAGACCCGGGCGCTGATGCGGTTCCTCAACCGCGTCAACCCCGACTCCGTGGTCACGATGCACTCACCGCTGCACGGGATCGACGTGTACGACGCCAAGGACCGGCCCCTCGCCCGGCGGCTCTCCCGCCAGATGCGGCTGCCGATCAAGGACTTCGACTGCGGCGGCGTCTGCCACGGGACCCTCACCCAGTGGTTCAACGCCAACCACCGGGGCGCCTGCGTGACGGTGGAGTTCGGCCCGAACCCCTCGTCGCGCTACCTCCACGTCGGAGCCCCCCGAGGCCTCGTCCGCGCCGTCGGGGGCCGATTCCTCACGAGCTGAGCTGGAGCAGGGGCCGCTCAACCCGTCAAGCGCGAAGTGCAGGCGCAAGAGCCGCTCGCGGCGGCCGACGCAGGGGTACGAGACGACGCGGTCAGAGGGTGAGGACGTAGCGGTACGGACCCATGACGATCTGGGGATGCCCGGCCGGACGCAGCCATCGCACCAGCCACCGCATCTGCGCCCGTGCCATCGACACGCAGCCCGCGGTCGACCCGGTGCCGTTGACGTGCAGGAAGATGCCACCGCCCCGCCGGGTGTCGGCCCGGTGGTCTGCTACCCACTGGCCGCGGCGGTGAGAGTAGCGGATGCCGCTCGGTCGGTTGAACCCGATCACCACGCCGTAGGCGTACTGGTTGTCGTAGTCCCACAGGTGCTCGGCCTTGTCGGGGCGCCAGTGCGTGCCCTTCGCCTTGTGCCACTGCCACACGTTGTAGGTCGCCGGGTCACGGGGCTCGTAGGGCCACCAGTCGGTGCGGTCGAAGCGTCGGTAGCTCAGGTGTGCGCCCGGGTCGGCAAGCCTCCCGAACGCGTAGGGGAGGCCGTAGCGGCCGGCCGGAGTCGTTCCGGTCGACTGTCTGCGCTGCCCGCCTCGCACCCAGCCGCTGTAGCCGATCCGGACCGGGAACGGACCCCGGACCAGGTGCCAGTTGCCGTTGGTGTCCCGGTGCCAGGCCTTCAAGGTCGCCGTGGTGCTCGACCAGCCCTTCGAGGTGACCGTCACCATCTGCTTGACGCCTGGTCGTGCGCCGATCCGGCGGGGCAGCGGCGCACCGGCGTACGCCGACAAACCCGACGGAGCGACGCCTTCGGGACCGCTGGCCTTCGAGGGAGACGGTGCCGCCTCGACGACGGGGGTGCCGACCACACTCAGTGCGAGAGCTGCCGCCAACCCGGCGACGGAGGCCGAGCGGATGAACGGTGTGCGAGGGGTGCGTGGACTCATCTCAGCTACCTTCGAACGAGGGCTTCTCCTTGGACACGAAAGCGTTGACCGCGTTGCGGTGGTCTTCGGAGCCGCCGGTGCGAGCCATCATCCGGCTCTCGAACGCCAGCGACTCAGCGAGCGGGTGCGTCGCCGCGAAGGCGACCGACTCCTTGACCGAGGCGTACGCCAGGGTCGGTCCCTGCGCCAGTGTGGACGCGAGCGTGGCGGCCTCGACGGCGAGGTCGTCGGAGGCGACGACGCGGTTGACGAGACCGAGGGCGAGCGCCTCCTGGCTGTCGAGCGTGCGAGGCATGAGCAACAGCTCCATCGCCTTCGTCGGACCGATCAGCCTGGGCAGCGTCCAGGACGCCCCGGTGTCACACGACAAGGCCACGCCGGTGAAGGCCGTGTTGAAACCCGCGGTGTCCGCGGCCAGTCTCAGGTCGCACGCCATCGCGATCGAGAGACCGGCGCCTGCGGCTACGCCGTTGACTGCGGCGACCACCGGCTTGGGCATCGTGGCCAGTCCGAGCGCGATCGGGGTGTAGTGCGCGTCGACCGTGGACCAGACCTCCTCGATCGTCTGGGTCGTGATGTTGGTGATGTGCTCCCTCAGGTCCTGGCCGACGCAGAACGCTCGTCCGCTGCCGGTCAGGACCACGCAGCGGACCTCGGCGTCGCCGGCGGCGCGCTGGATCGCCGCGAGAAGCGCGTCCTTCGTCGCCGTGTCCAGGCTGTTCATCGCGTCGGGCCGGGCCAGCGTGATCGTGGCGACGTGGTCGTGGACGTCGTACAGGACAGGTTCGCTCATCGGGGGTGCTCCGCTCGCTATCTCGGCCCGTTGCCGTTCGACCGCAGGCACGCATCAACGTATCTCTCGGCGCCTGGCAGGAGTCGCCCCGCCTCGCGGTCGAAGAACGCCGCCGCCTGCTCACCGGGCCAACCGGCAGGCAGCAGCTCACGCGGAAGTCCTGGATCGCGAAAAAGGAACTTGCGCCACTCGTGCACGAGTCGGCTTCGTACGACGAAGGCGTCGCGGTCCGGCTCCGCCTGCTCGTCCGACGTGGCCTCGTCGACGAGCGCGTGCGCCTCGACCAGCCATCGAGCGTAGGCGCGGCCGAGACCGTCCAGGTCCCAGGCCTGTGCCGCGAGCGCCGCGTCGTCGCCGTCGTGCTGAGACCAGAAGCGCCGAGCGCGTACGCCTTCATGGGCGAGCAACGCGTCGACCTCGCCCGAGGCACGCGGGCTGATCCAGGTGTCGTCCCGCAGCGGTGCGTAGCCGAGATATCCCAGGCCGGTGCGGACCCGTTCGCGGGCGGCGCGCTGGGGGATGTGGTCCATCACCAGCAGGTGCCACTGTTTCTCCCACGGCGCCATACCCCGCCGGTAGATCCGCGCCGAGGCTTCGCTGAGCCGCCGCTCGGCGCGAGTGGTCAAGCGGTAGCCGGGTCCGGCGTCGAGCTTGACCGCCACCAGCCAGCGCTGGCGAACCATTCGGGAAATGGCGGTCCGGACGGCTGGGGCGGTGATGTCCAGCGGCGCCAGGATCCGGACCAGCGCGGCGACCGGCGCCTGACCTCCGCGCGCCCGGAGGTGGTCGCCGTACACGTCGAACAGGGCGGAACGGGCATTCACAAGGAGGCAGTCTGCCGCACGCTGCCGCACAAGTTCCCCCTGCCGGTGCGATAATGGTGCAAGGTAACTGATGCGCCACCGGCGTCTCGACCCGTCATGGGGTGGAGTCTCGGCGCTCACGACGAAGGGTAGGTGCGCGCATGGCGGCGATGAAGCCGCGGACGGGTGACGGTCCGCTGGAAGTCACGAAGGAGGGTCGCGGCCTTGTCATGCGTGTCCCTCTCGAAGGTGGCGGACGGCTCGTGGTCGAGCTCAATGCTGAGGAGGCGAAGGCCCTCGAGGAGGCGCTGAGCCAGGTGACCAGCTGACCGAACGCCTTCACTGAGCCACGGCGGGCCCCGACGGTGCACAGCACCCTCGGGGCCCGTTCGCGTCTCCACAGGCGGGACTAGGCTGTGCCGGTGCCCACCACCCTCACCCCAGACCAGCCACTCCCGACCTCGATCGAGCTCAGCCCGTCCGGCGTGGTGTCCGCGGACGCCAGGATCGTGGCGGTCGGTTTCAGCTGTGCCGACGGCCTGCCCGACGGTGCGGTGCGTGGTGGAGCCGGTAAGGGGGCCGAAGCCGGGGACGGTCGAGGGGAGTACGTCGTCGGGCTGCAGGCAGAGCAGGCGCTGGGCGACCTCGGGGTGGACCCCTTCGCTCTGCTGGACCGGGCCAAGGCGACCGGTTCCGCCGGTGACGTGGTCTCGTTGGAGCTCTTCGGTGGCGAGGACGCCCCGGACGTCGAGCAGGTCATGCTGGTGGGGCTGGGCGACGGGCGTGCGCAGGACTTCCGGCGGGCCGGCGCGGCCATCGCCCGGGCCGCGCGTACTCGTGGCCCGGCCGCGACCTCGATCGGCGCCCTGGCCGACGACAGCCAGTTGTCCGCGTTCTGCGAGGGTCTGGTGCTCGGCGCGTTCGGGTTCCACCGCAAGTCGGGAGAGACCAAGGCGCCCAAGGCTCCGGTGGTCGTGCTCACCGATCTGGCCGGTGACGGAGATTCCGGCGTCAGCCGGCGGATCATCGTCGAGCAAGCCGTTACGCGGGCGAAGGCATCGTGGCGTTCCCGGGCTTTCGCCCTGACCCCGTCCAACGAGAAGGGTCCCGAGCGGTTGGAGCAGTGGGCGCGGGAGGCTGCCGACCAGGCGAAGCTCGATCTCACTGTCTGGGACGAGAAGAGGCTTGCGGCCGATGGCTTCGGCGGGATCCTCGCGGTGGGTGCCGGGTCGGCGTACGAGTCTCGTTTCCTCAGGCTGGACTACACACCGAAGAAGGCCGGCCGCAACACGCCCCACCTCGTCATCGTCGGGAAGGGCATCACGTTCGACTCCGGTGGCATCTCGATCAAGCCCCGCGACGCGATGATGACGATGAAGCGCGACATGACCGGCGGCGGCGTCGTGATCGCGGTGATGGGCGCGTTGCGTGATCTCGACGTGCCGGTCAAGGTGACCGGTCTCGTCCCTGCGGCGGAGAACGCCTTCGGTGCTGCGTCCATGCGCCCCGGAGACGTCGTCACGCACTATGGCGGGCGCACCAGCTTCGTGGGCAACACCGATGCGGAGGGGCGGTTGGTGCTGGCCGACGCGTTGGCGTACACCGCCCAGCACATCGAAGCCACGGCCGTGGTCGACATCGCCACCTTGACGGGTGCGGGAAAGGTCGCGCTCGGCCTGACGCTCGGCGCGCTGTTCGCCAATGACGACGAACTTGCCGAGCAGCTCGACCGAGCCGGGGCGACGTCCGGCGAGCCGGTGTGGCGGCTGCCGCTGCACGCGGAGTACGAGTCGAAGCTCGAGGAGATGACGGCAGACGCGACGAACGCCTCCGGCACACCGGGGTCGATCACCGCTGCGTTGTTCCTGCAGCACTTCACCGGAGACGCCCCGTGGGCGCATCTGGACATCGCCAGCGTGGGCGACTCCCCCAAAGATGCCTTCGAGTACACCCAGGGGGCAACCGGCTTCGGCTCCCGCCTCCTGCTCCGCTGGATCCAGGACTACCCCTCCGATCGTTGAGCCGTCAGTAATGGTTCCTTCTCCGGGGGTTGTGGTTGTCATGCGGCAACCACAAGGTCCTGGGAAGGAACCACAAGTGACGGCTCAACGACCGTAGGCTGGGGCGGTGGCAGAGCTCGTCGACCCGGACCCTCGATATCAGCGGTCCTTTCTGGAGGCGGTCGACGAGGTCCGGGCGGCAGGTGAGGACGAGCGCCATGCGGGCCTGACGGTCATCGGCGCCACCGACCACTTCGACGGCGAGTTCTTCGAGGCGGAGACGCTCCACGACCTGGACACCTTCGCCACGTTCTGTCGCAGGCTGAGAGAACTCTCCGATCCCGCCACCTGGCTGCCCGACGACATCGTCGCCTCGACCTACCTGTGGTGGGTCGACGGCGCGGAGTACCTCGGACGGCTGTCGATCCGTCACCTGCTGACGCCCTGGCTGGAGGAGTACGGCGGTCACATCGGCTACGTCGTTCGCCCGTCAGCTCGACGGCATGGGCACGCCACGGCGATGCTGCGAGCCTCTCTGCCCATCGCGCAACGACTGGGCATCGATCCGGTGCTCGTCACCTGCGACGCGACCAACGAACCGTCGCGCAAGGTGATCGAGACAGCCGGCGGCGTCCTCGAGGACCAGCGTGGCCAGAAGCTCCGCTACTGGATCAGCACGGGCGACTGAGCCTCAGCCGCGTCAACGCTTCTGGGCGAGCAGCAGGCCGTCGCCGACCGGGAGCAGCACCGCCAGCAGATCCTCGTGGTCGGCCACCTGGCGCAGCGTCTCGCGGATCGCCATCGTGTCGGCATCGCGGACGGCTGGATCGGCGACCCGGTCGTGCCACAGCGAGTTGTCGAACGCCACCACGCCGCCTGGCCGCAGCAGCCGGAGGGCCTGTTCGAGGTACTGCGGGTACTCCCGCTTGTCGCCGTCGCAGAAGACCAGGTCGTAGTGCCCGTCGGTGAGCCGGGGCAACACCTCCAGTGCGGCGCCTGGAATCAGCCGCACCCGCTGCGAGGCGATCCCGGCCTCGTTGAAGGCCTCCTTCGCCATCCGCTGGTGCTCGGCTTCGAGGTCGACGCTCGTCAGGACGCCGTCCGACCGCATGCCGCGCATCATCCAGACGCCGGAGACACCGCACCCGGTGCCGATCTCCACGACGTTCTTTGCGTCGACCAGGGCCGCCACGAAGCGCAGCGTGGCGCCACCCCCCGCGCCGATCGGGACCGCGTCGACCTCCGCGGCCCGGGACCGAGCATTGGTGAGGACGTCGTCCTCGGCGATGAACTCTTCGGAATAAGCCCACGACGCGGGCTTCAAGCCGGTGGCGATGGTGGCCTCCTTCGTCGGTCCAGCGCATTGACGAGGTGAGCCTATCCATGTCGGCACCCAGGTCGCCCAGGGCGCACCGACAGCGAACGCGTCCGTACGCCGATCGACCCCCGGGAACACCAGGTCGTTCCTGAACGTTGGGTGAATGGGTGGCATGGCTCGGTCAGGCCGTGACATATCCTGGTCACAGGTGATCGGGCTCGCAGGCGCCACCTCGTCGTACGTGTGACAACGCGTGAGACCCGGAGGGAGCCCACCGACCTTGGTCACGATGGTGAGTGGTGTTCGGGCGCGACGAGGAGGTGGACCCGGTATGGACCGGTCGACCGACGCGCGCGACGCGCCCCCCTCGGACTGGGAGCCCCCGACCTGGGACGAGATCGTCCGTACCCACTCCGCACGGGTCTACCGGCTTGCCTACCGGCTCACCGGCAACCGCCCCGACGCCGAAGACCTGACCCAAGAAGTGTTCGTCCGGGTCTTTCGCTCGCTGTCGTCCTACCGACCGGGCACGTTCGAGGGCTGGCTGCACCGGATCACCACGAACCTCTTCCTCGACCACGCCCGGCGCAAGCAGCGGATCCGCTTCGACGCGCTTCCCGACGACGTCGGCGACAAGCTGCCCGGACTGCTGCCCTCACCCGCAGCCGGCTTCGACGAGCAGAGCTTCGACGCCGACATCGAGGCGGCCCTCGCGGAGCTTCAGCCGGACTTCCGCGTCGCCGTCGTGCTGTGCGATGTGGAAGGCCTCAGCTACGAAGAGATCGCTGCGGTGCTCGACGTCAAGATCGGAACGGTGCGCTCGCGCATCCACCGCGGTCGTTCGATGTTGCGAAAGGCGCTCAGCCACCGCGCGCCCACCAACACGCGGACCCGGTTCGGGGGTGCTGTTGATCCCGACACCGTGGAGGCCGGCCGGTGAGCCACCTCCACCACAAGGTGTCGGCCCTGATCGACGGTGAGCTCACCGGTGCCGCGCGGCGGCGTGCGCTTGCCCACGCGCGGGCGTGCCACCTGTGTCAGCGCGAGCTCGAGCAGACCTACGCACTCAAGCAGCGGCTCCTCGGCCTCGCCGCCGCCGAACCTCCCGCCGACCTGTTCGCAGCCCTGGGCTCGGTGCGCGCAACCCCCTCCGACCACGGGGTTGGCGCTACTCGTGGCTCCGCCGTACGAAAAACCCTTGTCGGCGCCGGTTCCATGTCGTTGGCGGTCGTCACGCTGGCGTATGCCGTGGGAGGCGTCGAGGCACCCGAGCCGACCGTGACTCCACCGGTCAAGGAGTTCTCCCTGGAGTTTGCCGGCAGCACCGGCCTCGAGCCGCTGTCCGATCCCGCCGTCGAGGTCCTGTCGTCGAGCGCCGACAGCGTCCGCACGACGTCTGTGGCGGCGAGCAGCCTCTGGCCGGTCGCCGTGACGCCTCGCACCGTCGGCGCATCCGGTGACGACGCGCGCGCCGTGAGATGGCTGCGCCGGGCTGCCCTGGCGCCGTCCGAGGTCGCCTACTCCGCACGGCGCGACGTCACCTGGCACACCTCGACCGGCGAGTCCACCGCCACCCTGGACGTCGAGCACGCACCAGAGCAGGGCACCAGCTACGCCGCCACGAACCGCGCGGCGAGCGGCACCGCAACGTTCCTGGCGCAGAGCGACGCCGCGTCCAGCGGCACACCGAGCGGGACGGCGGTGGACCAGCTGATCAGCTCCTACGACCTCTCCCTCGATGGGTCCGACACCGTCGACGGCAGACCGGCGACCGTGATCACGGCCAGCCGCGACGGAGGCAGCGTCGCTCGCTTCTGGATCGACGACGCCACCGGCCTGCTGCTGCGGCGCGAGATGTACGACGACGGGAACCTGATCCGGGTCAGTCAGCTGTCCGACCTCCAGACGTCCGACGCCGGATTCATGAAGCACCTCCCGCCCGAGCTCGAGGCTCCGGTGGGCACCCGCTTGTCCATCGACTTCGCGCCGGCCTTGACCGATCATGGGTGGGCCTGCCCGCCCGACCTCCCGAGCGACTTCGAGCTGACCCTGCTGCACCGGCTGGAGGGCGCCCACGACGTGATGCATGCGGTCTACTCCGACGGGCTCTCGACCGTCTCGGTGTTCGAGGAGCGGGGGATTCTCGACGCGAGCACGCTCACCGGCTACCGGCAGGTCACCGCGAACAGCTCCTCGGTCTGGGTCCAGCAGGGACTGCCGACCGTTGTCGTCTGGCAGGCGGATGCAACGGTCTACACGATGGTGACGGACGCGCCGCCGAGCACGACGGCGGAACTGGTGGCTGCGCTTCCGCACGAGGCCGATCAGCACGCGCAGAGCGCGGACAACAGAGTCGGTCGGGGTCTGGTCCGGATCGGCTCGGCGCTGCTGCCCGGCGGCTGAGGACCGAGACCCACCCGACGTAAGGCATGCTTGGAGGGTCCACTCATCACGTGGGCCGATTCGCCGCCGATGGAGCAGCAGGAGAGTCTTGGTGTCACCAGACCGCCCCGATCACGATGACGCGTGGCGAGGTTCCGCCGACGACACCGGACCCGTCCCCGGCCCTGGGCAGCCTTCCCACCCCGGTGGGTTCGACCGACCGCCGCCTGCCTCGGACGCCGCCCAGCACCGTGCGCCTCCTCCGACGCCGGAGTCAGCCGCTCCGGGTGGGCCATGGCCGCCGCGGTCAACCGACGATCCACCTCGGCCCGCCTCCTCGCCGGGCCCCTGGACAGCTCGAACGCAGCAGCAGTGGCCGACCGAACCGCCGCCGGGGCGTCCCTACGGCGAGTACACGTCGCCGACCCTTCCTTTGCGCGAGGTCCAGGCGGGCTGGCCGACGGCTACGCCACCGCCGCGCGCCCGACGTCGGGTCCCGTTGCTGCCGGTGGCGCTGCTGGCCCTGATCCTCGGTCTGGGTGGGGGTGCCGCCGGTGCGTGGCTGTACGACCAGGCTGCGAACAACCAGGCCTCGCCGGACCCCACGCCCACGGTCCCACGGGTGTCCTCGCGCGGATCGGATGCAGGGGGACCAGGCGCCAGCCCTGTGATCGGCGTCGCCGAGCAGGTTCTCCCCAGCGTCGTGTCGATCGATGTCCAGGGGACCAGCAGCGAGGTGACCGGCTCCGGGTTCGTCTACGACGGCCAGCGCCACGTCGTCACCAACAACCACGTCATCGAGCCGGCTGTCGACGGAGGTGAGATCCGGGTGGTGCTCCCCGGCGGAAGAGCGGTGGCAGCCTCGATCGTCGGCCGCAGCCCGGCGTACGACCTCGCCGTGATCAAGCTCGCCGAAGGTCCCGCCCTGACGCCGGTCGAGATCGGGCGCTCGGACAACGTCACGGTGGGCCAGGGCGTTGTCGCGATCGGCTCACCACTGGGTCTGAACGCCACCGTGACCTCGGGAATCATCAGCGCCACGCAGCGCCCGGTCACCGCCGGAGGGCAGGGCGAGACGTCATACATCAACGCACTGCAGACCGACGCGGCGATCAACCCGGGTAACTCCGGCGGCCCGTTGGTCGATCTCGACGGCGCCGTGATCGGGGTGAACTCCGCGATCGCGACCGTCGGTGGGGGGTCGAGCGGCGGCCAGTCCGGCAACATCGGGGTGGGGTTCTCGATCCCGATCGACCAGGTGGTGCACACGGTCGAGCAGATCATCAAGACCGGCCATGCGGTCTACCCGATCATCGGCGCCCAGGTCAGCGTGACCTCCGACCTGGGTGGCGCGAAGATCGACGAGGTCAACGCCGACAGCCCAGCCGAGCAGGCCGGGCTGGAGAACGGTGACCTGGTCACGGAGATCAACGGGCAAACGGTCAACGACGGTGTCGAGCTGATCGTGAAGATCCGCTCGTTCTCTCCGGGCGACAAGGTGACTTTGACCGTGCAGCGCGGGGGGTCGACCGACGACTACGAGGTCACCCTCGACGCCCAGGTCGGCTGAACCGCAGGCGCTCGTTCGCCCGGGTGCTTGTCCGACCGCCGGACGGCAGGCCACGTTGGCGTGTGCGCGGGACCGTCAGGTGGCGTCGACGTCGTACGGCGCCGGTTCGCCCTGCTTGAGCGGTCGGTGCCCGGGGCGCTGAGGGGTGTCGTCGTCCTCGATGTCGTCGAGCAGGTGCTTCTTGACCAGGGCGCGGGGGTTGAGGTCGTTGAGGTCGAGATTGGCGAACTCTGGACCGAGCTCCTCCGACAGCTGGGACCGGGCGTTGGTGAGCATCACGCGCGCCTGGCGAAGCATCCGGCCGGCCTGGCGGGCGACGTCGGGCAGCCGGTCCGGGCCGAACACGAAGATCGCGACCACGGCCAGCACCATGAACTCCGGCAGGCCGATGTCGAACATGCCTCAAGCCTGACACATCCCCGGAATCGGTGATCGAGCTTGCCGAGATGAGCACCGCTCAGTGCCGAGCGGCCGTCATCCTCCCGATGACACAGCGGGAAGCGAACCCGGTTCGGTCAGCGGCCGGCCGGTGACAGGCCCAGCTGAAGGCCGGCGAGGCCCCGGCCCTTGGCGACCAGGGTTTCGGCGATGTCGGACAGCGCAGTCGCCGCCGGGGAGTCCGGCTGCTCGAGCACGATCGGGGTACCGACGTCGCCACCCTCGCGCAGGCGTATGTCGAGCGGCACCTCGCCCAGGACGGGCACGTCGTAGCCGAAGCGGGCGGACAGCGTCGCCGCGACCTGGTGGCCGCCACCGCTGCCGAACACGTCGATGCGGTGCTCGGGACCGCAGTGCGGACACACCAGGTAGGACATGTTCTCGATCACGCCGGTCACCCGTTGATGCATCATCGACGCCATCGTGCCGGCCCGCTCGGCGACCTCGGCCGCCGCGGCCTGCGGTGTCGTCACGACCACGACCTCGGAGTTCGGAAGGTGCTGGCCGACCGACATCGGGACGTCGCCGGTGCCGGGCGGCAGGTCCAGCAGCAGCACGTCGAGGTCGCCCCAGTAGACGTCGCTGAGCATCTGCACCAGCGCGCGGTCGAGCATCGGGCCACGCCAGGCGACGACCTGGTCGCGGCGTGGCTTGAGCATCCCGATGCTGATCACGCTCAGGCCGAGCGCCGGCACCGGCATGATCATCTCCTCGACCTGGGTCGGCCGCTCGTCGGCGACGCCGAGCATGGCCGGGACCGAGTGACCGTAGATGTCGGCGTCGAGGATGCCGACCTTGCGCCCGGCCCTGGCGAGCGCGACCCCGAGGTTGACCGTGACGGACGACTTGCCGACACCGCCCTTGCCCGAGGCGACCGCGATGACCTTGGTGAGCGAGTCCGCCCGCGCGAACGGGATCTCCTTCGCCGGCTGGCCGCCACGCAGGTCCTGCTGGAGCTGCTGGCGCTGTTCGTCGCTCATCACGTCGAGCGTGACGTCGACCGAGCTGACACCGGCGACGGCGGAGACGGCCGCGGTCACGTCGCGCGTCAGCGTGTCCTTCATCGGGCATCCGGACACCGTGAGCAAGATCGTGACCCCGACGTTGCCGTCTGCGCCGATCGTGACGCCGTCGACCATGCCGAGCTCGGTGATCGGGCGTCGGATCTCAGGGTCGTTCACGGTAGCGAGTGCAGCGTCGATGCGCTCGTTCAGCGAGGCGGTCATGCCTCCAGGCTACGGGTCTGAGCCTCGTCCTCGGAATCCTGGTCAGTCTGGGCACGCTCGTCCAGGTCCGACAGGAGGGATCTGAGCTCCGAGCGCATGAAGTCACGCGTGGCGACCTCCCCGATCGCCATCCGGAGCGAGGCCACTTCCCGGGCGAGGAACTCCATGTCGGCATGGGCGCGGACGTTCGCCTCCCGGTCCTGCTCGGTGATGACGCGGTCCCTTGCCTCCTGACGGTTCTGCGCGAGCAGGATCAGCGGAGCGGCGTACGACGCCTGCGTGGAGAAGAACAAGTTGAGCAGGATGAACGGGTACGGGTCCCAGTCCAGCCCCCACAGGCCCACGACGTTCAGCGAGACCCACACGATGACGAACACCGTCATGTAGAAGAGGAACCGCGCCGTGCCCATGTAGCGAGCGAAGTTCTCCGCGAAGCGGCCGAACATCTCGGGGTCGTAGTCAGGGCGCCGGACCAGCTGGCGCCGCATGTCACGCGGCACGTCGAGGCGCACGGTCCGCGACGTCGTACGCCGTCCGGGCAGTCGCTCGTCGTCGCGGGGCTCGTCACGCGCCATGGGAGCTCCCCGGTGAGCCGGCACGGTCGGCGATCACGGATCCGCCCGTACGCTGCCGCCAGTTCTCCGGCAGCAGGTGATCCAGCACGTCGTCGACGGAGACCACGCCCAGGAGGTGGCCGTCCTCGTCGATGACCGGGCTGGCGACCAGGTTGTAGTAGGCCAGGTGCCGGGTCACCTCGTCCAGCGGCGCGTCGACCCGCAGCGCCTCCAGGTCGCTGTCGATGACCCCGGACACCAGGCTCGACGGAGGTTCGCGCAGCAAGCGCTGGAAGTGGCCGACGCCGAGGAAGCGGCCGGACGGGGTCTCGAGCGGAGGCCTGCACACGTAGACCATCGCGGCCAGGGACGGAGTCAGCTCGCTGTGCCGGATCCGCGCCAGCGCCTCGGCCACAGTGGCATCGGGCGGGAGGATCACCGGATCGGTGGTCATCAGCCCGCCGGCGGTGTGTTCCTCGTAGGCGAGCAGCCGGCGTACGTCCTGGGCCTCTCCAGGTTCCATCAGCTGCAGCAGCGCCTCCGCGGTCTCTGGCGGCAGCTCAGCGATCAGGTCGGCGGCGTCGTCGGGCGACATCTCCTCGAGGATGTCGGCGGCGCGCTCGTTCTCGAGCTGACCCAGGATCTCGACCTGGTCGTCCTCGTCGAGCTCCTCGAGCACGTCGGCGAGCCGTTCGTCGTCGAGGGCGGCCGCGATCTCGCCGCGCCGCTTGGGCGAGAGGTCGTGGATGACGTTCGCGAGGTCGGCGGCCCGCATCGTGTCGAGTGCGGCGAGCATGTGGGTGGCGCCCTGGGCCAGGCCGGCCTCCGCCAGCCCGGAGACCTCCGACCACTCCAACACCTGGGTCTGGCCCTTGCGACCGAACCGCTTGGCGCCGTGCTGCAGCGCGACCCGCGAGATCACCCAGTCCCGCGTCCGGGCTTGCTCCATGGCGATGTCGTAGACCGTCCCGGTGACGCCGGTCTCCTTGATCGTGACGGTCCGGTCGAACAGCCCGCCCAGCACCAACGTCTCGCCCGGCCGCTGCTCGAAGCGCCGCATGTTGACCAGCCCCGTGGTGATGACCTGCCCGGAGTCGACGCTGGTGACCCGGGTCATCGGGACGAAGATCCGCCGCCTGCCCATCACCTCGACGACCAGGCCAAGCACCCGCGGCTGGCGGTTCTCCGCTCGGACCGCGACCACCACGTCGCGGACCTTGCCCACCTGGTCGCCGTTCGGGTCGTAGACGAACAGCCCGGCGAGCCGGGCGATGAAGACGCGGGTCGGGGCGACGCTCACGCCCGAAAGGGTACCGGGGGAGGTGGTGTCAGCAGGTCGCCTGACGCCGTGCCACTCCGGTGCGCTTCTCCCCACTCCCCGAGGGGTTTGCCATGTGATCTATTCCGATGAATAGATCACATGGCAAACCTGCCGTGCAGACGGGGAGTTTGCCGTGCAGACCCAGGGTCGTGGCCCGGCGCCGGACGGCAGGCGTGACGGAGGCAGTCCTAGGCTGCTGGTCATGTCGTATGCCGATCAGGTCTGGCCGTCATCGGGTCCGGCCAGCACCGAACCGCTCGAGGGCCGGCTCCGCTTCGAGGTGGTCGACGTCTTCACCGACCGGGCCTTCGCCGGCAACCCGTTGGCGGTCGTGTACGGCGCCGAGGGCCTGGCCACCGAACAGCTGCACGCCGTCGCGAAGGAGTTCAACCTCTCCGAGACGACCTTCCCGCTCGAGCCGACCGACCAGGACCGGGCGGCAGGCGCGGACTACCGGGTCCGGATCTTCACCCCCGGCGGCGAGATCCCCTTCGCCGGGCACCCCACCCTCGGGACCGCCTGGTCCCTACGCCAGGCCGACGTGATCGGGCCAGGCGCCCGACAGCAGGCCTGCGGCGCCGGGCTGATCGGCGTCAACCTGCCCGAGGACTCTGCCGCGCCTGTGGAGCTCAGCGCGGTCCCGCGTGACCACGCTCGGGCCCTGTCGACCGACGACGCCCGAGCACTGGCCGACCTCGTCGGGCTCGGGCCCGACGACCTCCGGGGGGACGCCTACGCCGCCGGCTGCGGGCTCAGCTGGCTCTACCTCCCGGTCACCCGGGATGCGCTGGACCGCGCCCGACCGGGGTCGCGGCGGGTGTCGGACACCGGTATCGACCTGACCTTCCTCCACGACCCGTTCGACGGAGTGGACGTGTACGCCGTCGAGGACACCGGGGGTCCGACGATCCAGATCGAGTCCCGGGTCTACGTGCCTGGTTTCGGCATTCCCGAGGATCCGGCCACCGGCTCGGCCGCCGCCGGCCTCGGTCTGGTGCTCGTGACGTCGGGCGTCGCTGCGGCCGACGGCGAGTCGGCGTACACGATCAGTCAGGGGGTCGCGATGGGACGGCCCTCGGTGCTGCACGGCCGGGTGGAGGCCACCGACGGACGGGCCACGCTCGTGCACGTCGCCGGACAGGTGGTCGCGGTCTCGACCGGCACCATCACGCGGCCCGGACCGAGCGATCACAACCCAGGCAGGCCAGCGCTGGAGCCCGCTCCCTGACAACTCGGTCAGGACAGCGAGCGACCGGAGCCGCCGCGTTTGTGCAGCACCCACGGCTTGCCGACCGTCGTGGTCGCCGACGTGGCGAGCGGGGCGGCGCGATGGCTGGCGTCGGAGTACGATCCGGGTCGCTCACCGAGCGTGCCAGTGGACGTCAGCCGATAGATGCGGGCCGATCCGGCGGCCCACCGTTGCGGTGCCCGCTGCGAGTCGCTCAGGTTGAGCCGACCGGCCGCCAACGCCGTGGCTGCTGCCTGCCAGTCCTCGTCACCCGGGTCCACGGCCGTCACGATCGCATCCCACGTCACGAGCCGGTGCACGTTGTCCTTGCTGCGCACGAGCACCGAGACCGGGGCACCGTCTGGCCATTCCGGGTCCGGCTGCTCGTCCGGACCGGTCAGCACGTACGCCGTCTCGTCCAGCCAGACGTGCCAGAACGCTCGTCCGGCAGGCACCGCAGGCGTCGTCACCCAGATCAGCCCGGACTTCTTCATCGCCTCGCCGACGAGCGCCTGCTCCGACGCCGAGAGCTCCGCCGGAGCGCGAGGTTCGGGATCCTCCACGTGCGTAGGCTCGACAACCGGCTCCACCTGAGCTTCACCAGGCTCCTGGCTCGGCTCAGCCTGCTCCAGGCTTGGCTCCGGCTCCTGGCTTGGCTGAGGCTCCGGGCTTGGCTGAGGCTCCGGGCTTGGCTCAGGCTCAGGCGCCGGCTCGGTCAGCCCCAGTTCGGCCAGCTCCTCCGCGGTGAATGGCCGTGACTGGTCCTCGAACACCTGGTCGATGAAGGGCAGCGCTGGAGGCGTCTCCTCCTCGGACTCGCGTCCGGGTCGGGGTTCGCTGCGTCTGTCGGGTCCGTGTCGCCGTTGGGCGCCGCGGCCGAGGGACCGGACTGGTCATCGAAGGCCCGGCCGATGAAGGGCGGGCTGCCCTTCTCGTCAGGCGTACGGTCGGCACCCATGTGTCGAAGCGTGTCACACCCGACGCTTAGATGGCAGCGTGACCGAACGTCCCTCTACCCCGGCCGCTTCGCGGACGGGGCCGCCGGCCGGGCAGAGACGGTCGGACGAGGCGGCTGGACCGGTCTCGCCCGGGACGATCCTCCAGATGGTCGTCGGCGTCGTCGGGGTCTCGATGTCAGGACCGATCATGGCCGGAGCCACGGCCGTGCCGGCGCTCGCGATCGCCTTCTGGCGCAACGGCCTCGGAGCCGTCGCTGTGTCTCCGTTCGCCGTGCGAGCACGCCGCGAGCTCGCGGGCCTGTCCCGTCGCCAGCTGGGCCTGTGCCTGCTCGCCGGCGTCATGCTGGCCGCGCACTTCGCCACCTGGACGTCGTCGCTGCGGCTGACGTCGGTGGCCGCAGCGACGGCCCTGGTCTCACTGCAGGTGGCGTGGGTGGTGGTGCTGTCCAAGCTGGTCGGCGATCGCGTCGTACGGCGGGTCTGGCTGGGCCTCATCCTCGCGCTCATCGGCGTGCTGGTGATCTCCGGTGTCGACTTCTCGGTGTCGACCGATGCCCTGGTCGGTGACGCCCTGGCCCTGTCCGGCGGCCTCTTCGCCGCGGTCTACACGGTCGTCGGGGGACGTGTCCGCGAGGGTCTCAGCACGTCGGCGTACACGTTCGTCGCCTACTCCACCAGTGGCGCACTTCTCCTCGCCGCCTGCCTGGTCGGGCGGCTGCAGCTCGTCGGGTACGACGCCAAGTCGTGGGGCCTGATCCTCGCCGTCACGGTGGTCGCCCAGCTGCTCGGTCACTCCGTGTTCAACCACCTGCTCGCCACGATCAGCCCGACGGTGGTCTCGATGGCTCTGCTGCTCGAGGTCCCCGGTGCCGCTCTGCTGGCCGCGGTCTTCCTCGGGCAGGCGCCACCGGTGGCGGTGTACGCCGGCCTGGGGCTGATCCTGGCTGGGCTCGCCATCGTGGTCACCTCCCGGACCGGGCGACCACCCCGCGAGGCCCCGGTCGACTAGCGACCGGCTCGTCATCCGTCCTGACCGGCTCTGAGCGCGTGAGATGTTTCACGAGCGGTGTCGCCGACCGTGACCGATGGCTAGGCTCGGCCGCAGTCCACACGTGGCTGGCACGCTCTGTCCAGCCGTCCGGCCCTGTCCGCAAAGGATGATCGATGCCCGAGGCTCTGCGTTCGCGTCGTTCCTGCCTGGCCGTCCCCGGCTCCAACCCGCGCTTCCTCGAAAAGGCGAAGGGACTCGACGCCGATCAGGTGTTCCTCGACCTGGAGGACTCGGTCGCGCCGATCGCCAAGTCCGATGCCCGAGGCACCGTCGTCGAGGCGCTGAACTCCGAGCGGCTGGGGCGACAAGGTCCGCGTCGTCCGCGTCAACGACTGGACGACCGAGTGGACCTACCGCGACGTGATCGAGGTCGTCGAGGGTGCGGGGTCCAACCTCGACTGCATCATGTTGCCCAAGGTCCAGACCGCCGACCAGGTGGTCGCCCTCGACCTGCTGCTCACCCAGATCGAGAAGACGGTCGGTCTCGAGATCGGACGCATCGGCATCGAGGCGCAGATCGAGAACGCGCTCGGACTCATCAACGTCGACGCGATCGCCACCGCCAGCCAGCGGGTCGAGACGATCATCTTCGGACCGGCGGACTTCATGGCCTCGATCAACATGAAGTCGCCTCGTGGTGGGGGAGCAGCCGCCGGGATACGACGTCGGCGACGCCTACCACTACATCCTCATGCGGATCCTGATGGCGGCCAGAGCCCACGACAAGCAGGCCATCGATGGTCCTTACCTGCAGATCCGCGACGTCGAAGGGTTCAGCCGGGTGGCAGGCCGTAGCGCCGCCCTCGGCTTCGACGGCAAGTGGGTGCTGCACCCGGACCAGATCGCTGCCGCCAACGAGGTCTACTCCCCGCTGCAGTCCGACTACGACCACGCGGAGAACATCCTGGACGCCTACGAGCACTTCACCTCCGAGCAGGGCGGTGCGACCGGCGCCGTGATGCTCGGCGACGAGATGATCGACGAGGCATCGCGCAAGATGGCACTGGTGATCTCAGCCAAGGGACGCGCGGCCGGCATGAAGCGCACGGACCGGTGGACCCCGCCCACCGATTGACCTCCGAAGCGCGACAAGAAAGGGACACGTGATGGGTCGCCTCTGCGAGACCGACGGTCTGACCGACATCCAGACCGAGATCTTGAAGACCGTCCGCGCGTTCGTCGACAAGGAGATCCTCCCGGTCGCGACCGAGCTCGAACACGCCGACGAGTACCCCGACAAGATCGTCGAGAAGATGAAGGAGCTCGGACTCTTCGGTCTCACGATCCCCGAGGAGTACGGCGGCCTGGGCGAGTCGCTGCTCACCTACGCGCTCGTGGTCGAGGAGATCGCCCGGGGCTGGATGAGTGTCTCGGGCATCGTCAACACGCACTTCATCGTGGCGTACATGCTGATGCAGCACGGAACTGACGAGCAGAAGCAGAAGTACCTGCCGCGGATGGCGACCGGTGACCTGCGCGGCTCGTTCTCGATGAGCGAGCCCGGCTGCGGCTCGGACGTCTCCGCCATCCGCACCAAGGCGGTCCGCGACGGCGACGACTTCGTGATCACCGGTGAGAAGATGTGGATCACCAACGGCAGCACGTCCAACCTGCTGGCGGTGCTGGTCAAGACCGACGAGGGACCGGATCACGCCGGCAAGCCGCACCGCAACATGACCACCTTCCTGATCGAGAAGGAGCCTGGCCTCGGAGCTCAGGCCGACGGCACGCTGACCATCCCCAGCAAGATCGAGAAGATGGGCTACAAGGGCGTCGACTCGACCGGTGCGGTCTTCGACGGCCATCGGGTCGGGCCGGACAAGGTGCTCGGTGGCAAGACCGGCCAGGGTTTCTACCACATGATGGACGGCGTCGAGGTCGGTCGGGTCAACGTCGCGGCGCGCGGTTGCGGTGTCGCGTGGCGGGCGTTCGAGCTCGGCATCGCCTACTCCCAGCAGCGGGAGACGTTCGGCAAGAAGATCGCCGAGCACCAGGCGGTGCTGTTCCGTCTGGCGGAGATGGGCACGAAGGTCGAGGCGGCACACCAGATGATGGTCAAGGCCGCCAAGAAGAAGGACTCGGGGGAGCGCAACGACCTCGAGGCCGGCATGGCGAAGTACCTCGCCTCGGAGTACTGCTCCCAGGTCGTGGAGGACTCCTTCCGTATCCACGGGGGGTACGGCTACTCCAAGGAGTACGAGATCGAGCGCCTCTACCGGGAGGCGCCGATGCTCTTGATCGGGGAGGGCACGGCCGACATCCAGCGGATGATCATCGGCCGCCGTCTGCTCGAGGACTACCCGCTGTGATGGACGGCCTCGGCGACGAAGTCGCCGAGGCCGGCTCAACAAGCCATGTCGAGTCGCCGAGGCCGGCTCGCCAGCGTGCCTAGAGGCAGGAGCCGCTGGGGCCGGCTCGCGAGCGTGCCTAGGGCAGGAGCCGCCGAGGCCGGCTCGCGAGCGTGCCTAGACTTGAGATATGCCGCTCGCCAAGCAAGAGATCCCCCGAGGCACCCCCATCGGGACCTATCCGACCTATCTGAAAGCGCAGGAAGCGGTCGACTACCTGTCCGACCACGAGTTCCCGGTCGAGCACGTCTCGATCGTGGGCAGCGACCTGCGCCTGGTGGAGGATGTCACCGGCCGGCTGACCCGCGGGAAGGTCGTCAGCGCAACGGCCGCGACGGGGGCGACGTGGGGCCTGTTCATGGGAGCGTTGCTCCTGCTGTTCAGCACGGACGTCTCCGTGCTCGTCCTGCTGTTCGCTGCCGCGATCGGCGCCGGTTTCGGCGCCGGGTCCGGTTACATGGCGTACGCCGCGACAGGCGGCAAGCGCGACTTCACGTCCAACACCGGAGTCGTGGCGACCTCGTACGAGGTCGTGTGTGACCCGCAAGTGGCCGAGGACGCCGCCAACCTGCTCGGTCGGCTCGCGCTGCGCGACGGCTGACGGCCCGCCTACTCCCAGGTCCAGCTGGCGACGATGTCGTTGACGACCGACTGGGCCTCGTCGGCGCGCTTGGTCTCGAAGGTCATGGTGGTCGCATAGACCTTGTCGTCGTGCCGGATCAGGTACTGCACCAAGGTCAGCTTGAAGCCCGAGGCCTCGGCCTCCGACATCTGGCCCAGCGACGGTGACCCGTCGAAGTCCGGGTCCGGTGACCGGCGTCACGGTGGTGTGCGTGACGCTCTTCAGCTCCTTGGCCGCCTGGGCCGCGAGCTGTTCGTCGGTGACGCCGGCGTCGATCGGGTTGGGCTCGACGACGTTGAAGTTCATCCGGAACTCACCGCTCGTCGCCGGCTCGGCCACCGCGACGTCGGCTGCGGCGTTGCTCTGCTTGGCGGCGTCCACGACGTCTTCCCAACCGTCGGGCAGCGCGAGGGAGTAGCCCGAGCCGGTGATCGTCGACGCGTCGGAGGAGGCAGCGGTCTCCTCGGTCGGCGAGTCCTCCGACGAGGAGGTGGTCGGTTCGCTCGAGCTCGTCGAGGTCGTCGTCGGGGCGGAGCCCTCGGTGTCGGAGGCCGAGCTGCAGGCCGCCAGGGCGAACAGGGCGAGGGCGCTGGCAAGGGCGAGGCGGACGGGGCGCATCGCCACACTGTAGACGTGCCCTCAGCGTCACGTCAGGACGCCACGGCTGTACGTAGCCGCTCGTCGTGTGACGAGCCCCATGAGGCGCGTTGCCGCGGGGTTTGCCACGATGACCAGACGATGACGTCGACAGACGCGGTCCCGCCTGACGAGGAGCCCCCATGCAGTTCGGTCGCAGCTACGAGGAGTTCGAGGTCGGTGCGACGTACAAGCACTGGCCGGGCAAGACGGTCACGGAGTACGACGACCACCTCTTCTGCTTGCTCACGATGAACCACCACCCGTTGCACCTGGACGCCCACTACGCCGAGAACACGACTCAGTTCGGCAAGAACGTGGTCGTCGGCAACTACGTGTACTCCCTGCTGATCGGGATGAGCGTGCCGGACGTCTCCGGCCGGGCGATCGCGAACCTCGAGATCGAGTCGTTGCGACATGTGGCTCCGACCTTCCACGGCGACACGATCTACGGCGAGACGACCGTCCTCGACAAGTGGGAGAGCACGTCCAAGGACGACCGAGGCATCGTCCATGTCGAGACGATCGGCTACAACCAGGAGGGCACCGTCGTGTGCACGTTCCGCCGCAAGGTGATGGTGCCGAAGGACAACTACCTGCAGGCCCGTGGTGGCGAACAGCCCGGCCGGCCGGTCCCGACCCCGCGAGAGAACTGACCTCGAAGCTTCACCGCGAAGGGTTGAGCGAGGAATTCGGCGCGCCTGCCTCTCAACCTTCTGGTGGGCGGGAAGGTCTGTACTCCCTGACAGACTGACGCACCGACGTAACGGGGGACCACATGCACGAAGGCGATGAGATTGCCTTCAGCGACTTCATGGCGGCGCGATGGAACGCGTTGTTCCGCACCGCCTACCTGATCACCGGCGACCGACATCAGGCCGAGGACCTGCTCCAAGCCGCTTTGGCCAAGACGTTCATCGCCTGGAAGCGGGTGAAGGCCAAGGAGGCCGCCGACGCCTACGTCAGGCGGGTGATGATCAACACGGCGGCCAGTCGGTGGAAACGAGGGCGCCGCGAGTCCGTTGTCGCCGTCCTCCCTGACCGGGGTCATGACGGAGGCATGGAGTCGGCCACCACCCAGGTCGTGCTGTGGGAGCGGATCTGCGCGCTGCCGCCGCGTATGCGGGCCACGTTGGTCTTGCGCTACTACGAAGACCTCACCGAGGCAGAGACCGCGCGCGAGCTCGGTTGTTCGCTCGGCGCGGTCAAGAGCCAGACCCACCATGCACTCAAGAGGCTGCGGGACTCGTTCGGGGAGATGGACGAAGACGTGCGCCATGGCCGACATCATCAGGGGGAGCAGATGAACGACTTGACCACACAGGTCCGCGAGACACTCACCGGCGAGGCACATGAGGTCCAACCGCCGCCGATCGACCACGTCGGCTTCGACGCGGCAGTCAGAGCGGCCCGCCGACGGCGCCGTGGCTCGATCGCCGCTGTTGGCGCCGTCGCGGCGCTGACCCTCGTCGTTGGCTATGGCTTGAGCTCAGGGTCCGACTCCTCGGCGCCGCTCACGCCCGCTACTGGATCGACCTCCGGTTCCATCCACCACCCCGCCATCCTGCTGGCCGGCCCGGGAGAGGTCGGGTCGATCGCCGAGGACGACTCGGGCTACGGCAAGGTGAGCATCGACGTCGCACACGTCGAGGAGGTGTTCCGCGCCTACGACGGCCTCCTGCTGATAGGCGACGACAGCAGGCTCCTGCACGTCGCGGTGAGCGGGGACTCGAACGCATTCGGGCGCGCACAGCCGGTGACCGAGGAAGCGATCTTGAGCGTCGTCGTCTCCAAGGACGGTCGGACTGCCGCCTGGACGACCTTGGACGGCTCTGTCGAGGTGTACGACTTGGTACGCGACGAACAGATGAGGCGGTTCAACGTCGGTCGACAGGCGCAGCTCTTCGGCATCGACGGCAGCGACGTCCTGCTGCGCGACCCAGGACATGACGGTTGGGGACAAGGTGTCTACCTCGATACCGGTGAGGGGGCCAGCACGTATCTCGTGGGGCCCTCAGACGGCTCGGTGACCTCTGCTGATATCTCGCGGACGACGATCTCGCTGACGTCGGGCAACACGACCGTCTTCTTCGATCGGACGCACGGCCAACCGGCCGAGGCGACGCCCCCGGTCGAAGCCTCGGAGGGCCACTTGTCTCCGGACGGCGCCCACTACCTGGGTTTGTCGACCATCGAGACCGCGGACGGCTTGGCGCCACCCGTGGCTGTGTGGGACACGCAGACCGGCTCGCGGCTTGATTTCACCGACCTGCCCAGACCGTCGTGGACGGCGACCTGGCTCGATTCGCGGTCGATCGCGATCACCGGCCGGGACGTGGCTGACGGTGGTGACCTCAACGCAGGCACGAACGACATCTACGCCTGCGAGCTGGCGTCGATGCGCTGTGGCTTTGTCCGCAAGAACTTCTTCAAGGGCGAACCGCAACTGCCCAACGCCATGAGAGCCATGTTCTGAGGGCACCACGGTATGAGGGCCGACCGAATCGGTCAGCCCTCATACCGTTGCGCCTGAGGGCTGGACCGTTAGAGTCACTCAGGTGAGCGAAGGTGAGGACGAGGTCTGGCTGGTGCGGCATGGCGAGACGGAGTGGAGCAAGTCGGGGCAGCACACCGGCACGACCGACCTGCCGCTGACCTCGGACGGGGAGAAGGCGGCGCAGGCTCTTCGTCCGCTGCTCACGAGTACGCCGTTCGACCTGGTGCTCTGCAGCCCCCGTCAGCGGGCCCGACACACCGCGGACCTGGCCGGCGTCACCGACCTGCAGATCGAGGACGACCTGGTCGAGTGGAACTACGGCGACTACGAGGGCCGGACCCGGATCGACATACAGCAGGACCGGCCGGACTGGTCGATCTGGACCGACGGTGCTCCGAACGGCGAGTCACCGGACGAGATCGGGAGGCGGGTCGACACCGTCATCGCGACGTGTCGTGCCAACGGCGGACGGGTCCTGCTGATCGCGCACGGGCATGTGCTGCGGACGTTCGCGGCGCGGTGGATCCAGCAGCCGGTGACCGTCGGCGCTCATCTGCCGCTCGACACGGCCAAGCTCAGCGTGCTCAGCTACGACCGGGGGACGCCGACGATCGACCGCTGGAACGCCGACTCCTGACACCTCTTCCGCACGTTGCGGGAAGGTTCAGACCGTCATCGGCGTGTCGACCGGCGCCTTCCTGCAATCCGGGGTTGCTGGCGGTCAGGGCCAGATCTTCCAGGCGTCGAGGGTGTCGGTGAGACCTGTCGACGTGGGCAACGTCATGAGCTCGTCGCGGGTGACCCAGCGAACGTCGTCGGCGTCGTCCCCGGCGGTGGCGACGCCCGGAGCGACGACGCTGGCGGCGAAGTCGGTGACGTCGTACACCTGCCGGCCAACGCCAGAGAGCTCGACCTGGCCGACGACGTGGTCGATCCTGACGTGGAGACCGGTCTCCTCCCGGGCCTCCCGCACCGCCGCCTGCTCGGCAGACTCGCCGGGCTCGACCCGACCACCGGGGATGGACCAGTGCGCGGCGCTGGGCGGGTTACGCCGCAGCACCACGAGCAACCGGCCGCTGTCGTCGAGGACCACCACCCCGACACAGGGGACGCGATCGGGTTCGGTCATGGGCCGACCGTACGCCGACCACCTTGACCGCAAGCAGGGACTCCACCACGGTTGACCCATGAAGGAACGCCTCACGGTCGTGGATCCCTTCGCCGCCGTGATCGGCGGGGAGATCAACAACCTGCCCGTGCCGCTCTGGACGCCGTGGCCGGTGCCGTTCGGGTGGACCTTCGGCGGCTTCGCCCACCTCGGTGGGCGACCGGGGCAGGGCGACCGTGAAGCGCGTGGGTCGGCCACGGTGGCGAGCTGGAGCGGGGACGACCCGTTCGGGGACCCGGCGGAGCTGATGCTCGTGTGCGAGGAGGCGGGTGCCGGTGTGGGCAGCCACTTCGCCGGTCTGGCGATGAGCTACCCGAGTCCTGGCGTGGGGGAGGGGCCGCCGCACGCCAAGTTCGAGGTCGACGGCCGGCCGGTCCCGTTGTGGGCGGTGGAAGCGGGACCAGGTCGAGCGGCGTACGCCGGTGAGGCCGCTGGGCGCTGGCTCTGGGTCATCGTCCACCCGGCCGAGTCCGCCGCGCTGGTGGTCCAGCCGATGCACCTGGTCGATGCCCGCCAGCTCGGCGCTGAGCTGACCGTCCTTCCCGTCGGCGAGCTTTCTCCCCGTCTGATCCTCGACTGACCCCGCTCGTTGAGCCGTCAGTTGTGGTTCCTTCTCCGGCCCTTGTGGTTGTTCGGTTTGACCTCGGCCGGCTGTCCAAGGAACCACAACCCCTCGCCAAGGAACCACAACTGACGGCTCAAGGAACCACAAGTGACGGTTGAACGGGGCAGGGGGGAAGGTCGCGGCGGTGACGAGGGGTGGCGGCCGCTGCGCCTACGCTGGCGTGGTGCTGATCGACCTCCACACCCACTCGCGCGCCTCGGACGGCACGCAGTCGCCGGCTGAGCTGATGATCGCGGCGCGCGAGGCCGGACTCGACGTGATCGGCCTGACCGACCACGACTCGGCGGCTGGGTGGGCAGAGGCGATGGACGCCGCCGGCCAGGTGGGGGTGACCGTCGTCCCCGGTATGGAGATCTCCACGAAGCTGAACGGCTCCGGGGTGCACCTCCTGGCCTACCTTCCCGACCCGACGTACCCCCCGCTGGTCGACGAGCTCACCAAGATCCTCGCCGGCCGGACCGGTCGACTCGCTGCGATGATCGGCCAGCTTCGGGAGGCGGGTGTCGACATCAGCGAGCAGGAGGTGATCACCCAGGTGGGCGACTCCCCGGCGATCGGACGGCCGCACATCGCCGACGTGCTGGTGGCGAAGGGGGTCGTCGCCGACAGGACAGCGGCCTTCCAGGATTGGCTCGGCTGGGGACGGCCGGGCTACGTGACCCGCTACGCCACGGCGACCGGCACCATGGTCCGGATCGTCACCGCAGCAGGCGGCGCGGCAGTGATCGCGCACCCGTGGGGCCGCGGAAGTCGGCGGATCCTCGATGCGTCCACGTTGGCCGACCTCCAGGCGCTCGGGCTGGTCGGCATCGAGGTCGACCACCAGGACCACGACGCGGCCGACCGTCAGGCCCTGCGCGCCCTCGCCGAGGAGCTCGACCTCGTGGTGACCGGAGCAAGCGACCACCACGGCACGGGCAAGGTCGACCACGAGCTGGGCTGCAACACCACGAGTGTCGAGCAGTACGAGCGGTTGCTGGCGTACGCCGCCCAGCACGCGGCTGCAGCCGGACGTCCGGTGCCGCAGGTGGCCTCGTGAGCAGCCAACCGGTCGAAGCGGCGCAGCTCGGGTTCGAAGGGATGCCCAAGCGGCTGCTCCAGGCAGCGCCGTCACGACTCGCCACCTACCTGGACTGTCCGCGGCGCTACCGCCTGACCTATCTGGACCGCCCCGCGCCGCCGAAAGGACCACCCTGGGCGCACAACTCCCTGGGCGCCGCGGTCCACACGGCGCTGGCGAACTGGTGGAAGCTTCCCGTGGCCCAGCGCACCGTCCCCCGGGCCGGCGATCTGCTCGACGAGGCCTGGCTCAGCGACGGGTTCCGCGACGAGGCCCAGCGCGAGCTGGCCCGGCTGAGAGCCCGCGCCATGGTCACGACCTACGTCAGCGACTTGGATCCCGCCGACGAGCCCGTGGGGGTCGAACGCACCGTCGCACTCAAGACCGACCACGCCGCCTTGTTCGGGCGCGTCGACCGGATCGACGACCGGGCGGGCGAAGGTCTCGTCGTGGTCGACTACAAGACCGGTCGTCATGTCCTCACCGTCGACGACGCCAGGACCTCCCTGGCCCTCGCGGTGTATGCCGCGGGAGCCGCTCGTACCCTGCGCAAGCCCTGCCGTCGCGTCGAGCTGCACCACCTCCCGACCGGCGAGGTGCTGGCCTGGGAGCACAGCGAGGAGGGTCTGGCCCGTCACATCCGCAGAGCCGATTCGATCGCGGAGGAGATCGCCGAGCTGGACCTGCGCTTCCGGGCAGGCGTCAGTGCGACGGAGGCCGACGCGATGTACCCGACCTCGGTCTCCAGCCTGTGCGGCTGGTGCGACTTCAACCGGGTCTGCCCGCAGGGGGCGGCTGCGGTGTCACCGCGCGAACCCTGGGCCGGGCTCGAGGAAGCCTGAGCCGTACGCCGATCGCCTGAGCCGTACGCCGATCGCCTGAGCCGTATACGAATCGCTCCGGGCTGACGGCGGTGCCGACCGGCCGACGTGCCGACCGGCCGACCGGCTTGGCAGGCCGGCGGTCAGGAGGCCAGGAAGATCCGGGCCAGCACGTCCCTGGTCTCCTCGGGCCGCTCGACGGCCGGAGAGTGCGCGGCCCCTTTGACGACGACCACCTCGGTGCCCAGGGTTTTCGCCAGCCGGTCCTGCACCGCATGCGGCCAGGCGTCGTCGTCCTCACCGCGCAGCAGCGCTACCGGCACCGCCAGGTCCGCGAGCTCGTGGCTCCGATCAGGCGCGGTTGCGATGTGACGAGACATCGCGGCCAGCGACTGCGGCCCGTTGGCCATGAACCGGCGGTGCAGGAACTCCCCGATGTCGGGTTCGGGAGACTCGATCCCACGCTCCTTCTCATCACGCTGCTTCGCCAGCCACGCCGCTTCCAGCCCGTCCCGCTCGATCAGGTCGGCCGCCTCGAGCGCGGTGGTGGAGCGCTCTCCCTCGATAGCGCCGGGTCCGCTGCACATCAACGTCAGGCTGGCCCACCGCTCGGGATGCTCGAGCGCGGCCGTTGCGGCCACCAGACCACCGAAGGAGTGACCCACCAGGTGTACGCGTTCGTCATCCCCGAACAGCCCGGCCGACACCGCGACGGCGTCTGCGGCGTACCCGCCCAGGCTGTAGTCGTCGCTGGGTGAACCTTCCGACTCGAACTGTCCGCGCTGGTCGTAGGTCGCCGTCGCCCAGCCCGCCTGGGCCAGCAGGGGTAGCAGCGGGGCGAAGTCCTCCTTCGACCCGGTGAAGCCGGGAATCAGCAGGACGCTCCCATGGGGCAGTGACGTGTCGCGCGGCTCGCACAGCCAGGTGACGAACGTACCCCGGTCGGTCGACAGGTCCGCTCGGCGTACGCCGGGATCGAGATCGAGGGTGCGGGGCCTGCTCATCGCCCTCGCCTCGCAACCCGCTCGACCAGCCCGGTCGGAGCGATCCGGGCGACGGCGACGATTGCCTTCCACCGTTTGCTCGGGATCGACACCGCTTTGCCGTCACGGAGGTCGTCGAGGGCGTCGGCGACCAACCGGTCGGCCCGCAGCCACAGCACGCGAGGTATGCCGGAGAGGTCGGCATCCATCCGCTGGTGGAACTCCGTCCGGACGAACCCTGGACACAACGCCATCACCTGGACCCCGTCCCTCCGGTAGCGGTAGTGGGCCCATCGGCTGAAGCTGGTGACCCAGGCCTTGTGCGCCCCGTAGGTACCACGGGGCAGGAACCCAGCCACGCTGGAGACGTTGATGACCGACCCACTGCCCCGGGCGCGCATCGGGCCGAGAGCCGCGTGGGTCAGCCGCATCACCGCGGTGACGAGCACGTCGAAGCTCTCCTGCTCGGACTCGATGTCGTTGGCCTCGAACGGCAACCGCTTGCCGAAGCCGGCGTTGTTGACCAAGACGTCAACCGGGTGCTCGGCGAGGAATCGCTCGACATTGCGGGTCTGCTCGGCGTCGGCGAGGTCGGCCGACAGCACCTCGCAGGCGACACCGTGGCGCTCGGAGACATCCGCAGCAACCTCTTCGAGCCGCGCCTTGTCGCGTGAGACGAGCACGAGGTCATGGCCGGTGGCGGCCAACGCCTGGGCGAAGGCATGGCCGATCCCAGCGGTGGGACCGGTGATGAGGGCGAGGGGCACGCCGTCAGCATTCCACGGGTCGCCTCCCATCACCCGCGGTGCCTCCGTTCAGCGGGACAGGTCGACGCGCGGTCGGGCCACGACGATGCGCAATGGCAGAATGACCGCCGATGACCACCACCCTTGCGATCGCCAACCAAAAGGGTGGCGTCGCCAAGACCACCACCGTCGTCTCACTCGGGACGGCACTGGTCGACCGGGGCCTCCGGGTGCTGCTGGTGGACCTCGATCCCCAGTCGTGCCTGACCTTCTCGCTGGGCATCGACCCCGAAGAGCTCACGACGTCCGTCCACCAGGTGCTGCTGCGCCAGGCCGAGGCGGCCGACGTCATCGTCGAGACCGAGGACGGGCCGCACCTGCTGCCTGCGACGATCGAGCTCGCCGGCGCGGAGACGGCGTTGCTGACCCGGCCCGGTCGCGAGCACGCTCTGCGTGCTGCACTCGAGGACATCCTCGACGACTACGACTGGATCCTGCTCGACTGCCCGCCGTCGCTCGGGGTCCTGACGGTGGCCGCGCTCTCGGCCGCCGACTCGGTCATGATCCCGCTCCAGTGCGAGACGCTGTCACACCGAGGTGTCGGTCAGCTGCTCGACACGGTGCACGACGTACGCCGGTACACCAACAAGAAGCTGCAGGTCATGGGGGTGCTCCCGACCCTTTTCGACTCCCGCCCCAAGCACTCGCGAGCCGTGCTCGAGACGATCTCGGCCACCTATGACATCGACGTGATCGAGCCGCCGATTCCGCGCTCGATCCGGTTTGCGGAGGCCCCGGCCGCAGGACGCTCGATCTTCCGGACCGCCCGCTCCAGCCGGGGCGCCCAGGCTTACCGCACACTGGCCGACAACCTCGCCGGCAGGTGAGCGTCCGGTAGTCCTCAGTGACCTCTGGCGTCACATCCGCCACACCCGTTGCAGAGCCAATCGGGCGAATCCGGGCTCAGCCTGCCTAGACTGGCAGACGTGTCTCCTGCCCAGGATCCCCTGCACCGCTCCGGCACATCCGCCGGGCGATTCCTCGCCATGGGCGCAGCCGCGGCCATCACGCTGCTCACCGTGGCCGGCCAGATCGGTCTCGGGCCCGGCGCGGCCTCGGCGCAGACCAAGCCGGACACCAGCAGCGCCAGCGCCGCGCGGCCTGACCAGTCGTCGTCCACCAAACCCGGGGCGGCCTCGTCGACCCGGGGCACGTCGGCGCAGGACGACTGGTTGACCTTCAGCAACGACAAGCCCACCCACGCGAAGCCTCGGGCCAGCACGGCGCTGCCGAAGGGGACCGGCCCCGGCAAGCGGATCGTCTACGACATCAGCGCGCAGCGAGTGTGGCTCGTCAACGCCCACGGCAAGGTCGCGCGCACCTACCTTGTCTCGGGCGGCAAGGACCCGAGTCTCATCGATCCCGGCCGCTACGCGGTCTACTCGATGTCGCGCGACGCCGTCAGCTACAACCACAAGTCGACCATGCAGTACATGGTCCGCTTCACCAGTGGCGACAACGCCGCGATCGGCTTCCACGACGTCCCGGCTCGTAGCGACGGATCGCTGGTCCAGAGCCGCGCCCAGCTCGGTACGCCGCTCTCGTCCGGCTGCATCAGGCAATGGGTCACCGACGCGCGTGCCCTGTGGGAGTTCGCGGAGATCGATACCCCGGTCGTCGTCACTGCCTGATCGCGTCATCCTAGGGCTGGTCGACCAGCCCGGACGGGCTATGCACGATGACCTGGGCGGACTATTACGGATGCCGGTGAAGAGGCCTAACTTCCGCGTATGCGTGGAAAAATCTGGCGCCCTCGGTCTGCCGGGCTCGCGATCCTCGGCCTGCTGGTCGCGTCCTTGACGGCGGGGTCGCCGGCCGCGGCTGCGGCCCGTCCGGATCTCGTGGTCCACAAGCTGACGACGAGCACCGACGTCCGGCATGCGGGCCAGTCACTCACGATCTCCGAGCAGACCTTCAACAAGGGTGCGGCCAAAGCAGGGGCGTCCGTCACCCGCTACGTGATGTCCAAGGACACCAAGGTGTCCCCGGACGACGTGGTTCTCGGCCAGCGGTCGGTCGCGGGCCAGTCGCCCTCGCACGGCGCCTCGGGATCGACGAAAGTGACGGTCCCTGGCTCGACGGCCGTCGGGCTCTACCACGTCATCGCCTGTGCCGACGCCAAGCATCAGGTGAAGGAAAGCAACGAGACCAACCAGTGCGCGGTCGACGCGTTCGGGTTGCGCATCACCCATCCGCTCGACGTCAACGTCCAGCTGAGCGCAGTCACGGCCAGCAAGATCATGTCGGCGGGCACGCTGTCGGTCACCGACGCGAACGGGACGCAATACACCCTCGCCATCCCGGACGGTGCCCTGGTAGCGCCGACCACCATCTCGATGACCCCGGTCGACAGCATCAGCGGTGGCCCCTTGACGACCCCGCTCAGCGCTGGGGTCTCGGTCCAGCCCAACGGGCTGCGGCTGCTGAAGACGGCCACCTTGACGATCACGCCGACCACGCCCATCCCCGTCACCGAGCAACTCGGCTTCGCCTCCGAGGGTGGGGGACACGAGTTCCACACCTATCCGCTGGATCCCGCAACCGGTGTCATCCGCTTCGACCTGCAGCACTTCAGCGAGTTCGACCTGGCCCCCGCCACGGGGGCGGAGCGCAACGCAGTCCAGAAGCGCACGCCGGACGACCCGACCGCCGCGACCGAGGCGGATGTGGCACCCGACGTGACCGCGGCGCGCGACGGCACCTTGACGGTCCCGCTGAGCGAGCGGATCGTCGCCCACTACGAGCTGGAGTTCTTCTGGGTCGTCAAGCCGCTGATGACCAAGGCCATCAAGAACCCCGGGCTCGGCAAGGAGGCGATCGCGGCCGGCCTCGCGTGGGCGCGCTCGGTGATGCTCTACGGGTTGAGCGACGACCCGAAATCGGTGTGGGCCCAGCGGGTGAACTGGGTCAATCAGGCGATGATCACGATCACCGTGAACGACTTCAACGACCAGCACCAGCGCTGCCTGACCGGTGACCACCCGCAACAACGGTTGGTCAACATGCTGGCCGACGCTCGCTCGCTCGAGATCATCGGTGCCGCCTCCGCCCTCGGCGCCGACTACTGGAGCAAGGTGCACCAGTGCTCCGGCGACTTCCAGTTCGCCTTCGACGGCACCGCGACGCGGACGCCGGAGAACGATCCTTCCCCGTTCTGGTACTGGAGCTCCGTCGACGCGCACGCCACAGCGAGCGGGGTCCCACTTCGTTTCACCGCTCCGGGCGATCCGAATGCGGTCGCCTGCTCACCGAGTCCCTGCTTCTACGGACGGGGGGCCGTCACGGTGTCGACCGTGACCCATGACACGGCAGGCTCGTGCGACCCGAACAAGCCGGACGGCGGCGCGCACTGGTATGGGCTGCGTCCTTTCCCTCCTCCCCAACCTGATCCCTACGTCAGCGTGAGCTGGCAGCCGGAGATCAACCTCGGCGTCGTCTCCACCTCCGTCGGCCTCGTCGGCATGAGCTTTTTCGACGACGAGCAGATCTACAACCGCTGCAACAACGCGAACTCGACGTCGGACCTGCGCGCCTTCAGCGACACCTTCCTGAACGCCACCGTGAACGACCCGAAGGGCAACGCGTTCGCCACGCCAGGCGGGCCGTACCACCGGGAGGCGCACACCTTCCGTGCCTTCAACCAAACGGACTTCACCTTGTCGGTCGTTCCGGGGACCCTGTAGACACCATCCGATCGGTGGCTTTGCTCATACCTTCGGATGACTTCTGGCTGATTTGATACCACGCTCTGTAGTGGCTCCGTCATTGTGAGTGATGCCTCAAGCCTGAGGCCTTCACTCGACGGAGGACTTTGTGACTGGCCGCCTACCCGCCGCCCTCACGGGCGCCCTCGTTGTCGTCATGGTGGCTCAGGTCTGGGCGCCGGCACCCTCGACGGCTTCCGGCGCCCACCACGCGAAGGCCAGTTCCGCAGACCGGGACGGCAGGCTGCTCGACGCTCCCGCGCACGGCCGTGCAGCGTTGACCCGGCTGGGCGAGGGGCTCGGAGTCGCAGCAGCGCGCAACCAGATGACCAGCAGCCGCCTCGCCGGCTTGCTCGCCTCGGACTCCACCGCGTGGCTGGACCCGACCGGGCGGCTGTACTACGTCGAGCCGACTCCGACCGCGAGCGCGAAGACCGGCACGAGCGACGCTGCGGCGTACCCGCTGAACCAGACGTTCTCGCTGCACAGCGACCCCGGCGCCACGAAGACGATCTACCTGGACTTCAACGGCCAGCGGGTGGCCGGCTCGATCTGGAACAGGAACTCCTCGTTGCCCGACGGCTTCTACGGCGCGTGGACCATCGACGGGGACGCCTCGACGTTCAACGAGGCCGAGCGCACAGCCATCCAGAGCATCTGGCAGCGGGTGGCAGAGGACTACGCGCCCTTCGACATCGACGTGACCACCGAGGACCCGGGGTCAGAGGCACTGACCCGCTCGAGCTTCTCCGATCCCACCTACGGGACCCGAGCCCTGATCACGCAGAGTGCGGCCGCACGCTCCGCCGTCTGTGGAGGGTCGTGCGGCGGTGTCGCCTACGTGGGCACGTTCGACGCCACGTCGTCGACGCTCGACTATGTCCAGCCTGCGTGGATCTTCCCGCAAGGCCTCGGACCCAACAACGCCAAGTTCATGGCCGAGGCGGTGTCACACGAGGTCGGACACACCTTCGGGCTCAGCCACGACGGCACCTCCTCCCAGGGCTACTACACCGGTCAGGGCAGCTGGGCGCCGATCATGGGAGTCGGTTACGGCGAGCCGATCACCCAGTTCAGCCGCGGTGAGTACGCCAACGCCAACAACCAGCAGGACGACCTAGCGGTGATCCGCGACAACGGCGTGGTCAACCGGGCCGACGAGGCCGGTGGGGAGCCAGGCTCTGCGGCCGAGCTGACGTCCGGCACGGTGACCGGTTTCATCACCGATGCGGCCGATCGTGACACCTTTGCCGTCGACCGCTCCTGCGCGACCACTTTCACCGCTTCCGCCGCACCCACGTCGACCTCGCCGAACCTCGACATCCAGCTCAGCGTGCTCGACGCGAACGCCAAGGTCGTCCGGGCGTCCGACCCGGCCTCGGGCGGCAGCGCGGACACCTCGACCGGGATGGCGGCCTCTCTGGACGACATCGCCGGCCCGGGCGTGGTCTACCTCCGGATCGACGGCGTGGGCCACGGGAACCCGGCGACCAGCGGGTACAGCGATTACGGCAGCCTCGGTCGCTACACCCTGCACCTGTCCAACGTGTGCGTGGATCAGCCGCCCGCAGCACCGCGTCGAGTCTCGACGACCCGCGGCAACAGCCGGGTGACGCTGGCCTGGTCGCCCCCGTCCAACGCCACCGAAACCGGCGTCTCGTCCTACCTGCTGCGGATGTACTCCGACCAGGGCGTGCAGCTCGGCGCCAGGCAGGTCCGACCCCGGGCGCGTTCCTACACGTGGGAGGGCCTGAAGAACGGGACGCCCTACACGTTCGACATCGCCGCGAAGACACCAAGCCAGACCGGCCGCAAGGTGACGCTCGACTCCATCGCCCCGGCCCGCACGCCCTGGCGACCCGGCATCGGGGCCGCCTCAAAGGACCGGTTTGCCAGCGGGTCCACGGCCAGGGTGACCTGGAATGCTCCGCGTTTCGACGGTGGCGACCCGCTCAAGGCGTACGTCGTGAAGGCCCTGCGCGTCACGGCGTCTGGTGTCATCCGGCAGCGCGTGGTGTCGGGATCCCTGCCGGCTACTCAGCAGAGCTACACCGTGCAGCTTCCGAGGGCCGGCCGATGGGAGTTCGTCGTGCGAGCCGTCAACGGCATCGGCGTCAGCAAGCGCAGCGCCCCGTCCAACGTCATCCGGGCAGGCTGATCCGGCAGTGCGCCGAGCGGCCTCGTATCGCCCGATCAGGCTGTTTCTCGATGTTTGCCGGACATCACGTCGCGACATGTACCAGGGTGTGACCACGGTCGATCTCGTGCATCGACATCTTCGCGCCACAGGGGAGTTCTGATGCAGGTCCGCGACGTCGCGATCGGTCTGACCGTAGGCCTGTGCCTGACGCTGGCCACCACTCCGCCGTCGGGGGCAAGCACCACGTCTGGGGAGGTCGACCGAGCGGACGCCCACCAGTCAGAAGACCCGGGCGCCGGCGAGGAGCCGCTGCTGGCCGGTCCGGCGCACGGGCAGGCTGCGATCGCCGAGCTCGGTCCCGACCTGGCCGCCGCGGCCGAGCGCAACGACCTGGCTGCCGCCCGGCTGCGTGACCTGTTGGCGTCCGACCGCACCGCCTGGCTGGACTCCACCGGTCGGGTGTACTTCGTCGACCGGGCACCGGCCTCGCCGGTGGAGATCGACCAGCCGGCGAGCACAGCGGCGTACCCGCTGGACCAGACGTTCGCGCTGCACAGCAAGCCGGGGTCGACCAAGACGATCTTCTTGGACTTCGACGGGCAGACCGTCAGCGGCTCGGCCTGGAACCAGGACCCGTCCGTGGGGGGAACGTTGCTCCCCGGCGCGGCCTACGAGGGCTGGACGCTGGACGGGTCCGGCAGCACGTCCGACGACACCGAACGCACCGCCATCCAGAGCATCTGGCAGCGGGTGGCTGAGGACTACGCCCCCTTCGACGTCGACGTCACGACCGCTGACCCGGGCGACGCCGCACTGAACCGGTCGAACGCCGCCGACACCACGTTCGGAACACGAGCCGTGATCTCGTCGAGCGACCCTGCGCGCACCAGCGTGTGCCAGGGCTTCTCCTGCGGAGGAGTTGCCTACCTGGGCGTCTTCGACATCGCCGGGGCGACGACGAACTACTACCAGCCCGCCTGGGTCTTCCCGCAGGCGTTGGCCAACGACCCCAAGTACATCGCCGAGGCGATCTCTCACGAGGTCGGCCACAACCTCGGCCTGGAGCACGACGGCACCGCAAGCCAGGGCTACTACACCGGGCAGGGCAGCTGGGCGCCGATCATGGGGGTGGGCTACTACAACCCCATCGTGCAGTTCAGCAAGGGAGAGTACGCCGGAGCGAACAACACCCAGGATGACTTCGCGGTGATCCGTGGTCACGGACTGGCGAACCGCGCCGACGAGGCTGGGGACACCCGGGCCACGGCAGCGACCATCTCGACCACGGCATCCGGGTTCGTGGCGACTCCCGGTGACGTCGACGTCTACACGATCTACCGCTCGTGCACGACCGCCTTCACCGCCAGCGCTGTGCCGGCACCGACCTCACCGAACCTCGACATCGACCTGAAGCTGACGGGGCCGGACGGAGCCACCTTGTCGGACAACCCGGTGTCCGGCGGTACGGGCGACCTCGCCACTGGGATGGACGCAGCGGTCACCAGCAGCACGGCGGCAGTCGGCGCCTACTCCCTGCGGGTGGACGGCAGCGGAGCCCTCGACCCGGTGACCAACGGCTACAGCGACTACGGCAGCGTCGGTGCGTACACCGTGTCGGTGAGCAGCCAGTGCCCGTCCGCGGCGCCGTTCGTCCCGCGGAGCATCGGCATCGCCGAGGACGACGTCGCCGGCTCGGCCTCGTTGACATGGACCGCCCCGGAGTACGACGGCGGCAGTCCGATCACGTCGTACACGCTGTGGCTGGACGGTAGCCAGGTGGACACCGTCGGCTCCGCGGTCCGCAGCTACACCTTCACCGGCCTGGCCTACGAGCAGGACTACGCGGTCGAGGTTCGCGCGGTCAACGACGTGGGGACGGGCCCGGGTGCCGGCGGCGTGGCACGGGTCATTCGGGTGCCCGGCGCACCGACGTCGGTTGCGGTCCAGGGCGGCAACAGCCAGGTCACGATCAGCTGGGCGCCACCCGCGAACAGCGCGACGGTCCCGGTGACCGGCTACCAGGTGCGCGCGGTGGGTGCGGGACTGGTGCCGGTGACCCTGCCAGAATCGGCACGGTCGTACGTCTGGCCCGCGCTGACGAACGGAGCCACCTACACGTTCAGCGTGGTCGCGCTGTCGGGGGGGACGGCGAGCCCTGAGGCGGTGAGCGATCCGGTCACCCCCGCCACTCGACCTGGCGCGGCGAGGATCGGCAAGGCCCGGTCGGGAGCGGCCGGCGGCAAGATCACCGCCAAGGCCGTCTGGTCCGCTCCGGTCTCGGACGGCGGAAGCAGTCGGTGAAGACCTATGTCGTCACGGCGTACCGGATGAGCTCAACCGGAGCCGTGCTGCAAAAGAAGGTCTTCACCCGTCCCGGCACGTCGACGGCCTACGTCGCGACCCTGCCGAAGACGGGCCAGTGGAGCTTCAGCGTGCATGCCGTCAACGCGGTCGGGGCCGGCAAGGAGAGCGCCCGGTCCAACCTCGTCACCGCTCGCTGAGCAGCCTGGCCCTCGACTTCGCCTCCTCCAGGCGACCGGAGTGCCTAATCGGCCGCCGGTGCGGCCTGTCCGGAGCGGGACCTGCTCCGGTTGCGCGGACGGCGGCGGCGCTGGCCGGAGCCTTCGCCCTCGCCCGACCCGGACGACTCGCCAGACGAGGACGCTGCAGCCGGCGTACTGCCCTCGACCGACTCACCGCTGCGGGTGCGCCGACGGTTGCGGTTGCGGGAGCGCGGCTTGTCCCCGGACTCCGTGCGACTGCTGCTCGATCCCCCAGAGCCGCCGCGGCCTGAACTACGGCCTCCAGCGCTGCCGCCGCGGCCGGAGCTTCGACCGTCCCGGCCGCCCTTGCCGCCGTCACGGGGCTCGAGCAGATCCTCGGAGGACGGCGCCTGACCCGGTTTGCCGACCCGACCCTTGGCATCGGTCGGGATGCCCTGGTCGTGGTAGAGGTGCTCGCTGGTGGAGTAGGTCTCCTGCGGCTCCTCGAAGGGCAGCCCGAGGGTCTTGTTGATGACCTTCCACCGGGTCACGTCGGCCCAGTCGACGAAGGTGATCGCGACGCCGGTCGCGCCCGCCCGACCGGTACGACCGATCCGGTGCACGTAGGTGTTGTCGTCCTCCGGGCAGGTCTCGTTGATCACGTGCGTGATACCGACGACGTCGATGCCCCGGGCCGCGACATCGGTGGCGACCAGGATCTCGACCGTGCCGTCACGGAAGCGCTTCAGCGCGCGCTCGCGTGCGACCTGCGCCATGTCGCCGTGCAGGGGAGCGGCCGGGAAGCCGCGCTCGATCAGGTCCTCGGCGACCCGCTGGGCTCGCCTCTTGGTACGGGTGAAGATCAGGGACAGGCCACGGTTCTCTGCCTGCATGATGCGCGCGATGATCTCGATCTTGTCGAGGTCGTGCGCCTGGTAGACGAACTGAGCAGTCGCCGGGACCATCTCGGTCTCGGTGCTCGACTCGGCCCGGATGTTGACCGGGTGCCGCATGTGCGTGCGGGCCAGGGTCACGACCTCGCCGCGCATGGTGGCGGAGAACAGCATCGTCTGCCGGAGCTCCGGTGTCCTGGCGATCAGCCGCTCGACATCGGGCAGGAAGCCCAGGTCGAGCATCTCGTCGGCCTCGTCGAGGACGAGCACCTTGACGTGGGAGAGGTCCAGGGCCTTGCGAGCGGCCAGGTCGAGGAGGCGACCGGGTGTGCCGACGACGACGTCGACGCCGGAGGTCAAGGCGTCGAGCTGGGGGTCGTAGGGCACGCCGCCGTAGACGGTGAGCGTGCGGGTGCCGCGCCGCTTGCCGGCCAGGGTGAGGTCGTTGGCCACCTGGAGTGCGAGCTCTCGGGTGGGCGCCACAACCAGGGCCTGCGGCTTGCCGGGGGCGGCCAGCTCGTCGTACTCCGGGTCGTGCGGCGAGACGATGCGTTGCAGGATCGGGATGGTGAAGGCCAGCGTCTTGCCGGTGCCGGTGCGCGCCTGGCCGATCAGGTCGGTGCCCATCAGCGCGATCGGGAGGGTCATCTCCTGGATGGGAAATGCGTCGGTGATGCCGACGTCGGACAGCGCGTCGGCAATCTCGGGGAGCACCCCGAGGTCGTTGAAGGAGGTGATGTCGAAACTCGATTCTGAGGTCTGGATGCGCCTCGAAATGTCGCGGTGATTCATCGCGCAGGAGGCGTCGTGGGGTGCAGTCTATCGTTTCGGACCGCCAACTCCTCGTTTCGGGCCGATCGGACCGGCACTAGGCTCGGCGCCATGACCGAGTCGCCCTTCTCCGACCCCGCCTACCGGGTCGCCATCGTGGACCTGCTCGGGGGGCTCGCGTACTCCGAGCTGAGCGCGTTCGAGCGGCTCACCGAGGACGCCTCGAAGGCACCGACCCTGCAGGACAAGGTGGCGCTGGCCGCGATGGCCACGGCGGAGTTCGGCCACTTCGGGCGGCTGCGAGACCGGCTGGTCGAGCTCGAGGCCGACCCGTTCGAGGCGATGGAGCCGTTCCACGCCCCGGTCGACGCCTTCCACGCTCACACGGCTCCGTCGAACTGGCTGGAGAGCCTGATCAAGGCCTACGTCGGCGACGGGTTGGCGGCCGACTTCTACCGCGAGGTGGCGGCGTACGTCGACGAGTCGACGCGCGAGCTGATCCTGACCACGCTCGACGACACCGGTCAGGCCGACTTCGTGGTCGACCACGTGAGGAGGGCGATCGTGGACGACCCGAAGATCGCCGGGCGCCTCGCGCTGTGGGCACGGCGGTTGATGGGGGAAGCGCTCAGCCAGGCCCAGCGCGTGGCCGCCGAGCGGGACGCGCTGACGGCGCTGCTGGTCGGAGGCGTGGACCGGCCGGGCATGGACCTGGCTGCGATCGGGCGGATGTTCGCCCGATTGTCGGAGACCCACACCGAGCGGATGGAAGCCCTCGGCCTTCAGGCGTGACTGCGGCCCCGACTTTTCCGGTGGGCGGGCCTCAGACGTGCGTCTTGCGTCGGCCGAGGAACCCGGACGCCGCGATGACCAGACCGGCCGAGACCAGGATCGCGACGATCCAGCGGGTCCAGTCGATGCCGGGACTTCCGTTGCCACCGAACGCCACGTAGATGACGTTGCCGATCAGGACTCCACCGATGCCGCAGAGCACGGTGGCCCAGAAGGGGATGTTGTCCTTGTCACCCGGCGCCACGAACTTGCCCAGCAGGCCGATGACGATTCCCGCGATGATCAGTCCGATGAGTTCCATCAGGATTCTCCTTCCGGTGCGCTGCCCCGAGCAGGGACTCGAGGTCAGTCATCCCCAGTCTGCCGCCTGGGTGATGGCTTTTCCCAATTGAAACTGACGCAGTCATGTGTCGCGCCGCTGTGGTGCCTCCTCAGGGCGTTGAGTGCGGTGACTCGTTGTAGACGCCGGCCAGCTCTTGCGGAGACATCGCCGCGATGACCGCCATCACCTGGTCGGTGGCCTGCCGGCGGGCCTGTGCCGCCGTCGTACCGCTGCCGGGTGGGGGGAAGGTCAACGGCTCACCGAACCGTACGGTGATCCGGGTCAGGCGGGGGATGCGCGACCCGACCGGCTGGAGCCGGTCGGTCCCGATCAGAGCGCAGGGCACGACCGGCACCTGCGCGGTCAGGGCGAGCCATCCCACGCCGGTCTTGCCGCGGTAGAGCCGGCCGTCCCGCGACCTGGTGCCCTCGGGGTAGATGCCGAACGCTTGACCGTCCTTGAGCACCTCCAACGCAGCGTCGAGAGACTCCTGCGCCGCCTTGGGTGTGCCGCGCTCGACGGGGATCGAGCGCATCGCCCTGAACCAGGCCCGGGACAGCTTGCCGCGGATCCCGGTGCCGGTCCAGTACTCCTTCTTCGCGATGAAGATGACCGGGCGGGGCGCCACGATCGGGATGACCACGGAGTCGATGAACGACAGGTGGTTGGACGCGATGATGACCGCGCCGTGCTTGGGGACGTGCTCGCGGCCCTCGACGATCGGACGGTAGATCAGGCGCGCCAACGGGGCGATGACGAAACGCATCGCGGCGTACAGCACGGCCCGGTCCTCCGATCTCAGGCGGTCCCGAAACCCACCCGGCGGCCGGACTCCCCGCTGATCTCGACGTAGGCGAGCTTCTCGGCAGGCACGACCACGGTCCGGCCCTTGTCATCGGTGAACGTCACGAGGCCGTTGTCGGAAGCAAGCGCGTCGGAGACAGCCTTTTGCAGGTCGTCGACGCTGTGGCTCATCTCGAGGGTGAGCTCGCGGCTGGCGTGCGTGACGCCGATCTTGACCTCCACGTGGAGTCCTTTCAGGTTCGGGACCACGGCCGCCGAGGATGGTGGCCTGGTCGCTCATCAGCCTAGTCGTGCCCGAGGGGTGGGTCCGCGCCGCCGGTCGTGCAGACCTCACTCGTGGCGAGGGAACCCGCGAATACCGCGCCAGGCCAGGCTGGAGATCAGGTCGGTGGCCGCTTGGCGCGGCAGGTCGCCACCGGCGCTGAGCCAGTAGCGCGCCGACACCTGGCTCATCCCGACCAGGGCGACAGCCAACAGCTGGGAAGCCTCTGGTGGGAAGCCCGTGTCGTCGGCGATCACCTCGGCGATGGCTTCCGCGCACAGCTCGGTGACCCGGTCGACCCGTTCGCGGACGGCGGGTTCGCTGGTGAGGTCGGACTCGAAGACCAGGCGGAACGCACCGCCGGCGTTCGCGACGTAGGCGTAGAAGGCCTCCGTGGTGGCCGCGACCCGCTCCTTGTTGTCCGACGTGCTCTCCAGGGCTGCGCGTACGCCGTCGACCACCTGGTCACAGGCGTTGTCGAGCAGGGCGAGATAGAGCTCGAGCTTGCTGGGGAAGTGCTGGTAGAGGACCGGCTTGGAGACACCCGCGCGATCGGCGATGTCATCCATGGCGGCGGCGTGGTAGCCCTGCGCGACGAAGACGTCGAGCGCCGACTCGAGAAGCTGGGCTCGGCGCGCACTGCGCGGCATTCGCCCCGTACGGGGTCGTTGTCCTGCGTCGGTAGGCACCCGCGCATCGTACCGCCGGGTAGCCAGGCGACTCAGGGCAGCGGTGCGGCGTGGTGCGGCATGTCGGAGAGCAGGTCGCCGTGGTCGTCGAGCCGGCCGACGACATCGGACGTCTCGAACCGCAGGTCGCGGGCGTCGTTGGCGCTCTCGACCTCGTCCCACGTCAGGGGGGTCGACACGGTGGGCCGGTCCACCCCGCGCAGTGAGTAGGGAGCGATGGTGGTCTTGGCGGCGTTGTTCTGGCTCCAGTCGATGAACACCTTGCCGGTGCGAATCTTCTTCTCCATCGACGAGACGACGTCGTCGGGGATGGCCTGGGCCAGCTGGTCCGCCAGCTTCTTGGCGTACGCCGACGTGCGTCTGGCCGTGGTCGGCTCGATCGGGACGTAGAGCTGAGCGCCCTTGTTGCCCGAGGTCTTGGGGTAGGCCGTCAGGCCGTCTGCGGCGAGCAGCTCCTTGAGCGCCAGCGCGACGTTGCAGCAGTCGATGATGTCGGCCGGGGCGCCGGGGTCGAGATCGAACACCACCAGGTCTGGGTCTTGCGGGCCCCCGCGAGGCCCGACCTTCCACTGCGGGACGTGCAGCTCCAACGCCGCCAGGTTGGCCAACCAGACGAGGGTCGGCAGGTCCTCGGCCACGACGTACTCGACTCCGTCGTCACCGTGCTCGGCCATGAAGACGGTGCGGACCCAGTCCGGTGTGCCGCGGGGGGTGTTCTTCTCGAAGAACGGCTGCTTGCCGGTCCCGTCGGGCCAGCGCTTGCGCGTGAGCAGCCGGTCGCTGAGATGGGGGAGCAGGGCGTCCGCCACGCTGACGTAGTAGTCGATCACCTCGCCCTTGGTGAACCCCGCCTCCGGGTAGAGCACCTTGTCCAGGTTGGACAGGGCCAGGGTGCGTCCCTCGATCTCGACCGTCACCTTGTCTGGCATGTCGCAACCCTGCCACCTGGCCATCGGTCGTGCCTCCCCCCGCCGCCGTCACCCCCCGCGTCTCGCTCTCTCTCCTTGACCGTCCGCTTGGGGTTTGCCTAGAGATCTATTCCGAAGGCTTGTTATCTAGGCAAACCTGCCTTGCAGACAGGGGATTTGCCTTGCTGACTCGCCCGGAGTGTCCGGATGGCGGGACAGGCGCGACGTCGAGACAGGGCACTCGGGGGAACATGGAGAGGCGGGACACGGTTGTACGCCGTGAGGAGTGGTCGGGTCCGCGCGACCGGCGCGTGACCTGACCCGCCTCGACCCCGTTGCACCAGCCGTCGTACGAGGAGATGAACCGTGTCGCTGCCGCCCCTGGTCGAGCCGGCCACCGAGCTGACGATCGACGAAGTGCGCCGTTACAGCCGCCACCTGATCATCCCCGACGTGGGCATGGCCGGCCAGAAGCGGCTGAAGAACTCCCGTGTCCTGGTCATCGGCGCCGGAGGGCTCGGGAGCCCTGCCCTGCTCTACCTGGCTGCCGCGGGAGTCGGGACGCTCGGTATTGCAGAGTTCGACGAGGTCGACGAGTCCAACCTGCAGCGCCAGATCATCCACGGGCAGAGTGACATCGGCAAGCCCAAGGCGATCTCCGCGAAGGAGTCGATCGCCGAGACCAACCCCTTGGTCGAGGTCGTGGTGCACAACGAGCGTCTCGACAACGACAACGTGCTCGGCATCTTCGAGCAGTACGACCTGATCGTCGACGGCACCGACAACTTCGCCACCCGCTACATGGTCAACGACGCGGCGTACTTCCTCGGCAAGCCGTACGTCTGGGGCTCGATCTACCGCTTCGACGGTCAGGCGTCGGTTTTCTGGCCGACCCTCGAGGGCGCCGACGCGCCGTGCTACCGCTGCCTCTACCCCGAGCCACCGCCGCCAGGGATGGTTCCGTCCTGCGCCGAGGGCGGCGTGCTGGGCGTGCTGTGCGCGAGCATCGGCTCGGTCCAGGTCAACGAGGCGATCAAGCTCCTCACGGGGATCGGCGAGCCCCTGGTCGGCAAGCTGATGATCTACGACGCGCTCGAGATGGAGTACCGCAAGCTGCGCGTTCGCAAGGACCCCAACTGCGCGCTCTGCGGGGACAACCCGACGGTCACTGAGCTGATCGACTACGAGACGTTCTGCGGTGCGATCAGTGACGAGGCGGCCGAAGCTGCCGCCGACTCCACGATCTCGGTGACCACGCTCGAGCACTGGCTCAAGGAGCGTGAGAACGGCGAGCGTGACTTCGTGCTCGTCGACGTACGCGAGCCCAACGAGTACGAGATCAACAAGATTCCGGGCTCGGTGCTCATCCCGAAGGGCGAGTTCCTCAACGGCAACGCGCTCGGCGAGCTGTCCAGCGACAAGCAGGTCGTGCTGCACTGCAAGTCCGGCGTTCGCTCGGCCGAGGCGTTGGCCGTGCTCAAGGGCGCCGGGTTCTCCGACTCCGTCCACGTCGGCGGCGGTGTCGCTGCCTGGGTCAGCCAGATTGATCCTTCCCAACCGTCCTACTAGCCGCTCCGTTGAACCGTCACTTGTGGTTCCTTCTCAGGGCCTTGTGGTTCTTGGCGCAACCACAACTGACGGCTCAAGGAACCACAACTGACGGCTCAAGGAACCACAACTGACGGTTCAAGGAACCACAACTGACGGTTGAACGAGCGAGGGTCAGGACTTCAGGACGATGGCCAGGCCCTGGCCGACCCCGATGCAGATCGCGGCCAGACCGTAACCGCCACCTCGGCGCCGAAGCTCGTGCGCCAACGATCCGACGATCCGGGCACCGGACGCGCCGAGCGGGTGGCCGATCGCGATCGCGCCGCCGTTGACGTTCACGATCGACGGGTCGAGGTCCGGCCACTCGGCCAGACAGGCCAACGACTGCGACGCGAACGCCTCGTTGAGCTCCACCGCCACCAGGTCGGACCAGGTGATGCCCGCCCGGGTCAACGCGTCACGCGCCGCCTGCACCGGTCCGATCCCGAACACCTGCGGATCAACCCCGCTCGAAGCGCGGGAGACGATCTGCGCGAGGGGTTCGCGACCCAGCTCCTGCGCCCCGCCTTCGTCGGTGATCAGCAACGCGGCGGCCCCGTCGTTGAGAGGTGACGCGTTCCCGGCCGTCACCGTCCCGTCGGCGCGGAACACGGGTGTGAGCCGCGCCAGCTTCTCCACCGTGGAGTCCGCACGGATGCCCTCGTCCCGCTCGAGTTCCACGCCGTCGACCGGCACCACCTCGTCGGCGTACCTCCCCGTGTCCCAGGCGCGAGCGGCGTTCAGGTGCGAGTTCACCGCGAACGCGTCCTGAGCCTCCCGCGAGATCGAGTACCGGTCCGCGAGGATCTCCGCACCTTCGCCCAGCGCCACCGTCCACAGCTTCGGCATGGCGGGGTTGACCATCCGCCAACCGATCGTCGTCGACCACATCTGCTGGTGGCCACGAGCGAACGCGCCGTCCGGCTTCAGCACCACCCAGGGGGCGCGGCTCATCGACTCCACGCCACCGGCGACGGTGATGGAGGCGTCCCCGACAGCGACCGCACGGGACGCGCCGATCACCGCCTCGAGTCCCGAGCCGCACAGCCGGTTGACCGTGCTGCCGGGCACCGACGTGGGAAGCCCGGCCAGCAGCGACGCCATCCGGGCGACGTTGCGGTTGTCCTCACCGGCGGCGTTCGCGTCACCGAACCACACGTCGTCCACTCGCGCGGGGTCCAGTCCCGGGTGCCGGTCGAGCAGCCCGCGCAGCACGGTCGCGGCCAGGTCGTCGGGACGTACGCCGCACAGCGCGCCACCGTGCCGGCCGAACGGCGTACGCACGGCATCGACGACGTAGGACGCAGCGGTCGGGCTCATCGGGCCTCCAGATCAGGGTCGACGGACCGCGCAGACACACGCGCAATCGCGCCGAGGTCACGCGAGGAGAGGGACTGCCGCCGAGCCTAGTCAGCGGCCCGACGGGTCCGCGAACAGCCCGTGCCGACGCCCTGGGCGCCCATCCGATGGGGTAGTGCGTGCGCTGTATGACCGATTCATCGTCTCGTATGCCGAGACGACCGGCGCCCACGCCGTGACCGGCCCAGCGAGGCGTCGTTGGGCCGAGTATCCGACCTTTCGCCGCATCCACGTCACCCCACAGGGAGGGAGCAGCAATGCTCGTCCGCACCCGGTCAGTCCTGGCCGCCGGAGTACTCGCCGCCGGCGCTGCGCTGGTCATGTCCAGCCCGTCAGACGCCGCCGTCGCACCGCACTCCGCGATCGCCGGAGCCTCCGCGTACGCGCCGGCGAGCAGCGCCACGATCCACCCCGGCGTGATGATGTACACCGACGGGGCGCAGTGCACGGCGAACTTCGTGTTCACCGACGCCGCCGCCAACACCTATGTCGGGTACGCCGCGCACTGTGCCGGTACCGGCGCGGCCACCGACACCAACGGCTGCGACGCCGGCTCCCTCCCGCTCGGCACCAAGGTGACCTTCAACGAAGGAGGCAGCCTGGTCAGCCGGGGTACGCAGGTCGGCACCGGCAAGTTGGTCTACAGCTCGTGGCTGGCCATGCAAAAGAATCACGAGACCAACCAGAACGCCTGCGCCTACAACGACCTGGCACTGGTCCAGGTCGACCCGGCCTACGTCAACGACGTCAACCCGTCGATCCCGTTCTGGGGCGGCCCCACCGGGATCAACACCGCGGGCACCCAGGCCGGCGACAAGCTCTACACCTACGGCAACTCCTCGCTGCGCGCCGGCGCCTCCCCGCTCTCGCCGCACGTCGGCGTCAGCCTGGGCGACGAGGGCAACGGGTGGTCGCACGCGCTCTACAGCGCGACCCCCGGAATCCCCGGTGACTCCGGCAGCGCGTTCGTGGACGCCAACGGCAAGGCGGTCGGCGTCTTGTCCACCATCGGGCTGGCTCCGCTTCCGGCATCGAACAACATCGGTGACCTCAACAAGGAGCTGAACTACGCCCAAGCCAACTCCGGCATCAGCGGACTGTCGCTGGTGCACGGCACCGAGCCGTTCGACCCGGTCCTGTGATCTCGATCCGCTGACCGGGCGCCACGCGCTCGAGCACCCACGGCCAAGGGCCGGGAGAGACCTGTTCCTCCCGGCCTTTGGTATGCCGCGACGCCTGCAGCAACCAGCGCGGGGGGAGTCCGCGCGTCACCCAGCACGGCGTTCCTGAATGGTGGTCGCGTCTGCGAGGGTGGAACGGTGCGGGACGAGCGGGAGCGGTACGTCGAGACGGTGCTGGCGTTGGTCGAGCAGGTTCCGCCCGGACGCGCCACGACGTACGGGGTGATCGCCGACGCCGTCGGTTCCGGTGGGCCGCGGCAGGTCGGCCAGGTGATGGCGCTGTACGGCTCGCCCGTTCCGTGGTGGAGGGTGGTTCGCGCCGACGGCAGCCTGCCCGAGTCCCACCAGCGTGAAGCACTGGCTCACTACCGCGAGGAAGGGACGCCGCTGCGGGGATCCCTCACCGACGCGGCCAGTCTCAGGGTCGACCTGGGCCGGTCTTTGTGGGAGCCCCAGCCGTGAGGCGGATCACGGACCGGTCGGATGTGCTGTCCCGGCCGACCCGCGTCCGGACCCGTGGGCAGCATCGCGCGATGTCGGTGCGGAATGGTCGAATAGGCGCGTGCCGGTCACCTATCGCCTCGAGCCGGCCCCGCGGTTCCAGGCCGCCGGGCCGGACCTCGACGCGTCCCAGCGCCAGGTCGTCGACCACCCCGGTGGTCCGCTGCTGGTGCTCGCCGGACCTGGCACGGGCAAGACGACGACGCTGGTCGAGGCGGTCGTGCACCGCGTCGAGCAGCAGGGGCTGTCGCCGGACGACGTCCTCGTGCTGACGTTCAGTCGCAAGGCCGCCGACGAGCTGCGCACGCGCATCACCGCCCGGCTGGGCCGCACCTCGGCGATGCCGATGAGCTCGACCTTTCACTCGTTCTGTTACGCCCTGCTGCGCCGCCACCAGCCGGCCGATCTCTACCTCACGCCGTTGCGGCTGCTGAGCGCACCGGAGCAGGACGTCCGGATCCAGACCTTGCTCGAGCACTCCCTCGCAGCCAGCGAGATCTCCTGGCCGGACGGTCTCAGCGCTGCGCTGCGCACCCGCGGGTTCGCCCGTGAGGTGCACAGCGTCTTGTCGCGTGCTCGCGAGCTGGGTCTGGAGCCGGAAGAGCTGGGGCGGATCGGCCGCGAGGCCGAGCGACCGGAATGGGTCGCGGCCGGGGCGTTCATGACGGAGTACCTCGAGGTGCTCGACTTCGAAGGCGTCCTCGACTACTCCGAGCTCGTCCACCGCGCCGTCCTGCTGGCCGAGTCCGACGACGTCCGCGCCGAGCTGCGCCACCAGTTCAAGGCCGTCTTCGTCGACGAGTACCAAGACACCGACCCCAGCCAGGTGAGGCTGCTGCAGGCCCTCGCCGGCGACGGCCGCGACCTGGTCGTCGTGGGTGACCCCGACCAGAGCATCTACGCGTTCCGAGGCGCCGACGTCAGAGGCATCCTGGAGTTCCCCACACAGTTCCCGCAGACGGACGGCTCGCCGGCCGCCGTCGTCGCGCTCTCGACCACGCGGCGGTTCGGCGAGCGCCTGCTGACGGCGTCACGGCGGATCGCCCACCGGATCGGCATGAAGGGCTCGATCGACGCCGACACCTTCCGGACGTTCCGCGAGCCGGTCGCCTCCGACGGGCCGTACGGCACGGGCAAGGTCGACATCTACACGTTCACGTCCAGCGGGGCCGAGACCGACCACATCGCCGACCTGCTGCGCCGGGCCCACCTCGAGGACGACGTGCCGTGGTCGGAGATGGCCGTGCTGGTCCGGTCCGGCGTGATGTCGATCCCAGGGCTGCGCCGCGCCCTGGTCGCCTCCGGCGTGCCGGTCGAGGTGGCCGGCGACGAGGTGCCGCTGCATCGCGAGCCCGCGGTGCAGCCGCTGCTGACGGCCCTTCGTGCAGCGGTGGATCCGGACTCGCTGACCGACGACACCGCCCGGATGTTGCTGATGTCCCCGCTGGCCGACCTCGACGCGGCGGCCGTCCGGAAGCTCGGTCGGACGCTGCGCACCCGCGACCGCGAGGCCCACCCGGAGCGGCTGGCGCGGTCATCCGGCGAGCTGCTGCGGACCGCCTTGGTCGACCCCTCGTTCCTTCTCGACGTCGACGACCGGCTGGCTGCGGGTCCGCGTACGCTGTCCCGGCTCTTGCACGAGGCTCACGGGCTGCTCGCGACGGGCGGACCCGCCGAGGAAGCGCTGTGGACCCTGTGGGCAGGCACCCGGTGGCCGCGTCGGCTCCGCGGAGCCGTCGAGCGCGGCGGCTCCGCGGCCCGCGCGGCCCACCGAGACCTCGACGCCATCTGCGCCTTGTTCGAGGTCGCGGCCCGCACCGAGGAGAAGCGACACCATACGAGTGCGGAGAACTTCCTGGCCGAGGTCGAGGCCCAGCAGATCCCGGCCGACACGCTGGCCGAGCGTGGCGTGCGGGGTGACTCGGTCCGGCTGCTCACAGCCCACCGGTCCAAGGGTCTGGAGTGGCGGATCGTCGTCGTGGCAGGGGTTCAGGAGGGTTCCTGGCCCGACCTGCGTCGCCGTGGCTCGCTCCTGCAGGCCGACCGGCTCGGTCCCGACGGTCTCGTCGAGCCGCCCACCACGACCGCGATGCTCGCCGAAGAGCGTCGCCTGTTCTACGTCGCCGTCACCCGGGCTCGGCAGCGGCTGATCGTCACCGCGGTCGCGTCGCCCGAGGCAGACGGTGACCAGCCCTCCCGACTGGTCGATGAGCTCTCGCTCGAGCCCACCTTCCTCCCCGGCCGGCCCGCGCGCTCGATGTCCCTGGGGGGCGTGGTCTCGGAGCTGCGGCGGGTCGCCTCCGATCCCCGCGAGTCCGCGCCGCTGCGACAAGCGGCCGCGGCGAGGCTGGCGGCACTGGCCGCGGAGACGATCGGTGAGGGGGAGCCGCTTGTCCCGGCTGCCGACCCGTCGCGGTGGTGGGGACTGCGGCGGCGTACGACGAACGACGTCCCGGTTCGACCTGCCGATGACCCGTTGCGGCTGTCCGCCAGCGCCCTGGAAGGACTGCTGACCTGCCCGCTGCGCTGGTTCCTCTCACGCGAGGCGGCCGGGGAGTCGGCAAGGTCGTCGTCCTTGGGCTTCGGCTCGGTCATCCATGCCCTGGCCGAGCACATGGCCACCGGCACCGTCGACGAGGAGGGGCTGGTCAGCCTGCTCGACTCGGTGTGGGACCAGCTCCAGTTCGACAGCCCCTGGATCGCAGCCCGCGAGCACGCCGACGCCGTCGCGGCGCTGCGACGGTTCCTGCGGTGGCACGACGGACGCCCCGGACGCCGCTACCTCGGCGCCGAGGAGGCGTTCGCGGTCGAGCTCACGCTCGACAACGGCGAGCAGGTGGCGCTCGCCGGGCAGGTCGACCGGGTCGAGAGCGACGCCGAGGGCCGGGTGGTCATCGTCGACTTCAAGACCAACAAGAACCCGCCCAGCGACGTGTCGGTACGCGAGAGCCCGCAGCTGGGTCTCTACCAGCTCGCGGTCGACCAAGGCGGCTTCGCGGCGCTGGCCGGCGAGGGCGCCCGCTCCGGAGGTGCGGAGCTCGTCCAGCTGCGCACCGACAAGGACGGTCTGCCGAAGGTCCAGCCGCAGTCGCCGCAGACACCCGACTCCGACGGTCGCAAGACGATCGAGGTGCAGCTGGCCGACGGTGCGGCCGTCGTACGCCGTGAGGACTTCGCCGCGACCGCCAACGCCTACTGCAACCGGTGCGAGTTCGCCAGCCTGTGCCCGACCCAGCAACGCACCGGCACGGTGCTGTCATGACCACGACCCCGACCAGGCGGCGTGCGGCGCAGCCCGATCCGGTGACCCTGCGCAGCCCCGAGCAGCTGTCCACCCTGATGGGCATCCCGTTCAGCGACCAGCAGCTGGCGGCGATCACCGCGCCGCTGGAGCCCGGCGTGATCGTGGCGGGCGCAGGCTCGGGCAAGACCACCGTGATGGCGGCCCGCGTCGTGTGGCTGGTCGGCACCGGGGCTGTCGCTGCGGACGAGATCCTCGGGCTGACGTTCACCAACAAGGCGGCCTCCGAGCTCGGCCAGCGGGTGCGCAAGGCGTTGGCCGACACCGGTCTGCTCCGTCGAGGCTCGCCCGACCCAGATGCCGACGAGGACTCCGAGCCAGAGATCGCCGAACCCACCGTGCTGACCTACCACGCCTACGCCGCCCGTCTGCTCACCGAGCACGGCCTGCGGATCGGCCACGAGCCCGACACCACGGTGATCGCGGATGCCTCCCGGTTCCAGCTGGCGGCGCGCGTGCTGCGCGAGCACACCGACCCGATCGACCACCTCAACACCTGGCTCCCCACCAACGTCACGGCCCTGCTGCAGCTCGACGCGCAGCTGGCCGAGCACGTCGTCACCACCGACGACGTACGCCGGTTCCACGCCTCGGAGATCGAGCAGTGGCGCGATGTCGCCAAGCCCACCAACGACACCCGCAAGGTCGTCACCGCAATGTTGCAGCGCCAGGAGCTGTTGGCCCTCGTCGACGACTACCGCGCCCTCAAGCGCCGTCTCGGAGTGATGGACTTCTCCGACCAGATGGCGCTCGGTGCGCGGCTGGCCGAGCACCGTCCCGAGGTGGGGCGGGCCGAGCGCGAGTCCTTCCGCATCGTGCTGCTCGACGAGTACCAGGACACCTCCGTCGCGCAGGCCAGGCTGCTGCGCGCCCTGTTCTCCGGACCCGGGGCCGCCGATGGGCGGGGGCATCCGGTCACCGCCGTCGGTGACCCGTGCCAGGCCATCTACGGCTGGCGTGGCGCCTCGGTCAGCAACATCGAGGGCTTCGGGCTGGACTTCCCGCGAGCAGACGGCGGCGAGGTGACCCGCTTCCCTCTCAGCGTCAACCGGCGGTCTGATGCCCGCATTCTTTCGGCCGCCAACGGCCTGGCCGAGCCGTTGTACGCCGATCACGTCGGCAGCCGGCCGCTGGAAGCCGCCGGTCCCGCCACCGCCGGCATCGTGCGCGCCGCCACGTTGGAGACCTACGGCGACGAGCTGGCCTTCCTCGCGACCGAGGTGCCGAAGGCCTATCGGGCGATGGCGATCCCGACCTGGAGCGACATCGGTGTGCTGGTCCGCGACAACAAGACCGCCAACGACGTCCACGACGCGCTGACCCAGGCCGGCGTGCCCGTCGAGGTGGTCGGCCTCAACGGTCTGCTCCGGATGCCTGAGGTGGTCGAGGTCGTCTCGACCTTGCAGGTGATTCACGATGTCACCGCAAACGCGTCGCTGCTCGCGCTGCTCACCGGGCCGCGTTGGGCGATCGGTCCCCGCGACCTGGCGCTGCTCGGTCGACGTGCCAGACGGATGGCTCAGGTGCCAGAGCCCGAGGTGGCCGACGTTGCCGGCAAGCTCGAGGAGGCAGTGGCGGGCACGGACCCTGCCGACATCGTGTCGTTGGTCGAAGCCCTCGACGACCCCGGTCCGGCCGACTACTCGGTGGAGGCCCGGGAGCGTTTCCGTGCGCTGTCGCGCGAGCTGCGGACCCTGCGGCGCTTCGTCGGTGAGCCGTTGCTCGACCTGGTGCGCCGGGTCATCGACCTCACGGGTCTCGACGTCGAGCTCGCCTCATCCACGTCGGCGGTCTCCGCGGCTCGCCGCGACAACGTCTCGACCTTCCTCGACGCCGTCTCCTCATTCGCCGGGATCGATGGTGACGCGTCACTGCCGGGCCTGCTCGCCTACCTCGCTGCCGAGGAGGAGTACGGCCAGGGTCTGGCGCTGGCCGTGCCCAGCGAGGCCAACTCGGTCAAGTTGCTGACCGTGCACCGGGCCAAAGGCCTGGAGTGGGACGTGGTGTTCCTGCCAGGCGTCTGCGCGAAGGTCTTCCCGACCGGTCAGGGGCGGTCGCGATGGCCGTCGTCGGCCTCGGAGCTGCCCTGGCCGCTTCGAGGCGACTATGTCGATCTCCCGAAGGTGCATGAGGTGAGCAGCAAGGGACTGCGTGACTACGTCGAGGCGTGCAAGGCTCATGAGCTGCAGGAGGAACGCCGACTCGGCTACGTCGCAGTGACGCGGCCCCGTCGCGAACTCGTGGTGTCCTGTCACTGGTGGGGTCCGGAGCAGAAGAAGCCCCGAGGCCCGTCGGAGTTCTTCACCCAGATCGTCACGTCGATGGCGAGCTGGGACGTCGAGCCGGAGCTAACAGTGGAGGCTCCCGAGGCAGAGGCGGTCAACCCGGCCAACCGCGCCGAGGAGCGGCTCCCCTGGCCGGTCGAGGCGGGTGTCGACGAAGTCGCGCGCCGCGAGGAGGCGGCAGCACTCGTGGCCGAGGCTGCCGCGATGGGTGTCGGGAAGGCCAGGGACGCCGCCGACGACCAGCTCATGCTGGACGAGATCGGCCGGGTGCAGCAATGGGACGTGGAGCTCGACCGGCTAGTCGCAGAGGCGCGCGCCAGCCGGGCGGACGAGATCGTGGTGACGCTTCCGTCCTCGCTGTCGGCGACGACGGTCCTACGGCTGAAGGACGACCCGCAGGCGCTGGCGCGTGACCTGGCCCGGCCGATGCCGCGCAAGCCGTCGGCGTCTGCGCGGTTCGGCACCAGGTTCCACGCTTGGGTGGAGGATCACGTCGGCCGGCAGCAGGAGCTGCTCGAACCCGATGACCTGCCCGGTCGCGGTGACCACGACATCGAGGGTGACGAGGAGCTTCGCGCGCTGACCGAGGCGTTCGCGGCGGGACCCTTCGGGAACCGGACGGCGTACCAGATCGAGGCGCCGTTCGCCTTGGTGCTCGGAGGCCAGGTGATCCGCGGGCGGATCGACGCGGTCTACGAAACCCCGACCGGATTCCTGGTCGTGGACTGGAAGACCAACCGCAAGCAGGACGCCGATCCGCTTCAGCTCGCGCTCTACCGGTTGGCGTGGGCCGAGCTGACCGGGTTGCCACTCGACCGGGTGGAGACGGCGTTCTACTACGTGCGATCCGGTGACGTCGTCGAGCACACCGACCTGCCGGACCGGCCAGCGCTCGAAGCCCTGGTCGCCTCGCCGGGCGCGACGTCGGCCTGAGGGGTGGCGCCGCCCGTTTCGGTCGTCGAGAGATCAGGGCAGGGGAGTGGCGACCATCGCGTCGAGGGCCAGCGAGACCATGGCGCCGAAGGTCTGCTCGCGCTCCTGCGCGCTGGTCTCTTCACCGGTGACGATGTGATCGGAGACCGTGCACAGGGTGAGCGCTTTTCGACCGTGCTTGGCGGCGAGGGTGTAGAGCGCGTTGCACTCCATCTCCACGGCCAGGACGCCGTACTCGACCATCCGGGCGAGCAGCTCCGGCCGGTCGGCGTAGAACGAGTCGGCAGAGAAGACCTGGCCGACCGTGACCTTCTCGCCGCGGTCGGCGGCAGCGGCGTGGGCGGCCTGCAACAGGTCGAAGTCGGCCGTCGCGGCGTAGTCGAGGCCCTCGAAGCGGATCTTGTTCATGGCAGAGTCGGTCGACGCGCTCATCGCGAGCACCACATCGCGGATCTCCAGGGCCTCGGTGAGGGCGCCGCAGGACCCGACCCGCACGAGCTGCTGCACGTCGAAGTCGGCGATCAGCTCGTGGACGTAGATCGAGATCGACGGGTGGCCCATGCCGGTGCCTTGCACTGAGATGCGCTCACCGGCGTAGGTGCCCGTGAAGCCGAACATGTTGCGGACCGTGGAGTAGCGCTCCGCGCTCTCGAGGAAGTTCTCAGCGATCCACTGGGCGCGGAGTGGGTCACCGGGCAGCAGGACGCGGGGCGCGATCTGGCCGGGTTGCGCGTCGATATGGGTGCTCATGACCCGCGATCCTGCCATGACCGCGCGGGCGTAGGGTCGGCTCCGTGACCGAGGCGCCGCTCCCCGACTACCCGTTTCGACGCTCGTTGCACGACCGAATCGGCCATCGGCGTACCGACGACTCGTTCCTCGACAAGTCGTGGTCCGACGAGCGGTCACGGGTGCTGGTGATGCAGGACCTCGACCTGCCGGCGTCCGGGGACAGCACCTCGCTGACCTGGATCAGCCCTGCGGAGGCGCCGGCCGGGGAACGTTTGTTGCTGGGCGAGGCCGACGGCGTCATCCACTTCGCGCTGATGCCGACATCGACGACGACGACTCCGACGGAGGACTTCGACGACATCTCCGTCGCGGCGCAACCAGAGACGGGGGCCGTGGCGAGCCGGCTGACGTTCGCGCCACTTCGGCGGCTGGCGATGCGGCTCTCGCCGCTGGACGCCTCGTTCGCCGTCCACGCCGCCGCGCTGGTGGGCTGGCACCGCAAGCACCCGCACTGCGCGGTCTGCGGGGCGCTGACCCAGGTCGCGCGGGCTGGAGAGATGCGCACCTGCGGTCGGTGCGGCACCGACCACTTCCCGCGCACCGATCCCGCCGTGATCATGACCGTCGTCGATGACGCAGGGCGTTGTCTGCTCGGCCACAACGCCGCGCGGGCGCAGGGCTGGTTCTCGACGCTGGCAGGCTTCGTGGAGCCAGGCGAGTCACCCGAACAGGCCGTGGTCCGCGAGGTCGCCGAGGAGGTGGGTATCGAGGTCGACTCGGTGACCTACCTCGGCAGCCAGCCCTGGCCGTTCCCGTCCAGCCTGATGCTCGGGTTCGAGGCGCACGCCGCGTCCTCAGTGATCCGCGTGGACGGCGACGAGATCACCGAGGCCCGGTGGTTCACCCGTGACGAGCTCAAGGCGGCCGTGGACTCCGGCGACGTCGGGCTCCCGACCACGATCTCGATCGCCGGAGCGCTGATCACCCGCTGGTACGGCGAGGAACTCCCGCCCAACGTGCTCAAGCCCTGAGACCGCAAGGCAGATGCACTCTTCGCAAGGCAGATTTGCCTAGACAACAAGCCTTCGGAATAGATCACTAGGCAAACCCGCAGGGTCAGGCCGCGAGCTTGGCTTTGACCTGGGCGACGCTGGGGTTCGTCAGGGCAGAGCCGTCGGCGAAGACCAGGGTCGGCACGGTCTGGTTTCCCCGGTTGACCTGCTCCACGATGAACGCGGCCTCGGGCTCACGCTCGATGTCGACCTCGCGGTACGCGATGCCCTCGCGGTCGAGCTGGCGCTTCAGCCGGTGGCAGTAGCCGCACCACGGGGTGGAGTAGATGGTGAGCTCGCCGTCCCGGTCGTCAGGTCGTCACGGGCGTCGTGGTTGGCACGGTCGACAGCGAGATCGACGGCAGGGTGAACAGGAGAGTGGTGCGACATCGAGAGTGTCCCTTCCGGCCCGTAGGGTGGGCCCGAACACGTGCATGGTGCGTCACAAGAGTGGTTGCACAGTCAAGAACCCCGTTGCCCGGGGAAAACTTCCCGATCTGAGGAGACTCGCGCCACATGTCCACGGCGTCCGCCGACCGTCTGCTCGAAGGGCTCGATCCCGAGCAGCGAGAGGTGGCGACTGCGCTGGACGGCCCGGTGCGGGTCCTGGCCGGAGCCGGCACCGGCAAGACCCGGGCGATCACCCATCGGATCGCCTACGGCGTGGCCAACGGGACCTTCACGCCCACCGAGGGGCTCGCCGTCACGTTCACCACCCGCGCCGCCGGCGAGCTGCGAGCCAGGCTGGCGCGGCTCGGCACGGTCGGCGTCCAGGCTCGGACCTTCCACTCCGCCGCGCTGCGACAGGCCCGCTACTTCTGGCCCCAGGTCTACGGCACGGAGCTTCCGAGCCTGATCGCCTCCAAGCTCAGCCTGCTCGGGGAGGCCGTCGGCCGCAACCGGCTCAAGGCGTCGCAGGCCGACCTGCGTGACCTGGCCGGCGAGATCGAGTGGGCCAAGGTTTCCAACGTCCGCCCGGACGACTACGTCCGGCTGGCTGCGGGAGCGGGTCGCGCCGTGGAGGGGTACGACGCCGGCACGGTGGCCGCCGTCTACGCCGCGTACGAAGAGGTCAAGCGCACCCGGGCCCGGATCGACATGGAGGACGTCCTGCTCTGTGCGGCCGCCGTGCTGAGCGACGACGAGCGGGTGGCGGCAGCCGTCCGGCGGCAGTACCAGTGGTTCGTGGTCGATGAGTTCCAGGACGTCAGCCCGATCCAGTCGGCGCTGCTCGATCTGTGGCTGGGCGGTCGCGACGACCTGTGTGTGGTGGGAGACCCGGCTCAGACCATCTACTCGTTCGCAGGCGCATCCCCGGACTACCTGCTCGACTTCGGTTCCAAGTTCCCCGGCACCACCTCGGTGACGCTGATGCGCAACTACCGCTCGACCCCTCAGGTCGTCGCCTGCGCCAACACGGTGATGGCCTCGCAGATCGGGCGCGGCGCCGTCGAGCTCAAGGCGACCCGTCCGCCCGGTGCCTCGGTGACGTACGCCGGCCATGCTGACGAGGTCGCTGAGGCAGCCGCGGTGGCGACCACGATCAGCTCACTGCTCTCGAAGGGCACGCCTGCCGGTGACATCGCGGTGCTGTTCCGCATCAACGCGCAGTCGGAGAACTTCGAGGAGGCGCTGGCCGAACGATCCATCCCCTTCGTGGTCCGCGGGCTCGAGCGCTTCTTCGACCGCGCCGAGGTGCGACAGGCGATGACCCTGTTGCGCGGCGCCGCCCGGGCCCGACAGGACGGCACCGACGAGGTCGACGGGGCCGATGGCTCCGGCCGGACCTCGGGGTTGGCCGGGCACGTCGCAGCGGTGCTGACGTCGATGGGTTGGTCTGCACAGGCGCCCAGCACGCGCGGCAACGTCCGCGACCGCTGGGAGTCGATGCAGGCCGTGATCGCCATGGCCGACGAGGTGGCGACCGAGCATCCCGACGTCGACCTCGGCGGGTTCGTGAGTGAGCTGCAGCGTCGGGCTGACGCCCAGCATGCTCCGATCGCGGACGGTGTCACGCTGACCACCCTGCACGCCGCCAAGGGCCTGGAGTGGCCGGTCGTCTTCTGTGCCGGCATGCACGAGGGGACCATGCCGATCGTGTACGCCGACACGCCGGCCGGCCTCGAGGAGGAACGCCGGCTGCTCTACGTCGGCCTGACCCGTGCGCGTGACCAGCTCCACGTCTCGTGGGCCGCGGCACGCAGTCCGGGCGGTCGAGGCTCGCGGGGGGCGAGTCGCTTCCTGGACGCCTTGGTCGGTGACCGCGGTCGCCCAGCCGCCACGGCATCGACCAAACGCGCCAAACGGCGTACCTCCGCGGCGTCTCTGTCGAGCTGCCGGGTGTGTACGCGGCCGCTCACCGACGCCAAGGAGCGCAAGCTGGGGCGCTGCTTCGACTGTCCGAGCTCCTACGACGAGCAGCTTCTCGAGACGCTGCGCGAGTGGCGACGTGATCGAGCCTCGCAGGAGAAGCTGCCGGCCTACTGCGTCTTCACCGACGCGACGATGACGGCCCTGGCCGAGATGCGGCCCAGCGATGCCGCCGAGCTGGTCCGAGTGCCCGGCATCGGACAGGCCAAGCTCGACAAGTACGGCGACGACATCCTGCGCCTGTGCACGGGCGAATCTGTCGCCGCCGAGCCGTCCGCCGACGGATCTCAAACTTTCTTCGAGATTTCCCGGTAATTCATTTGCACCCCCCTTCTGGGCGCGCGTACGCTGCTACCACTGCAGAGGGCACTCGACTCTGCACGACCTGACCGCCGACGTGCTCGACGAGCCCTCAAGCTCTGACAGCGACCGATTCTCTGAAAGGAGGCGCAGAACCATGAAGAACCTGATCACCGCCATCGCGACGCCCATGACGTCGTGCATCGCCATGTCTGCCCTCCGCCCGGAGTCGGTCCTCGGTGCACCTGTCCAGGGTCGTCGCATGGCCGTCGGTACGGCTCACACCGGGTACGCCTTTGGTGTGCAGGTCGCGCCGGCATTCCAGAAGGACGTCTCCACGGGCGTCCGTGCTTGGAGTCCACCGAACTAGAAGAAGCTCTCTAGTCGGCCACCTCCAAGCCGCGGACTCCCAACAGGGAATCCGCGGCTTTTTCGTTTACCCCAGTCCGATCGACGAAGGTCACAGTGGGAGGTGAAACACATGACTATCAGCGTCCTCGATGCACTCCAAGCGAGTGAGGCGGCCGACGCGAACGAACTGCCCTGCCGTGCGAACGACGCAGAGCTCTGGTTCGCCGAGTCGCCGGCAGATGTCGAGCTGGCCAAGGCGCTGTGCCGTTCATGCCCCGTGCGGGCCGAATGCCTCTCCGGGGCGATCGACCGCCACGAACCGTGGGGTGTGTGGGGAGGAGAGCTGCTCGTCCAAGGAGCAGTTGTCGCCCGCAAGCGGCCAAGGGGTAGGCCTCGTAAGTGTGAGGTTGCGGCCTGACCGCAGCCAACAGCAGCACCTGGCACACGCGAGACCGACCGGCCTCGCCCAAGCGAACTGAAGGAAACGACTTTCGATGACCACAAGCTTTTTCACGAACAGGAGCACTGAGATGAATCTCATCCACGAAGACATGGCTCGCGCCCATATGGACGCGCGCCTTCGGCAGGCGCGCGAACTGCGGCTCGGCCACCAGTTGGGCAAGGCGCGTCGTTTGGCCAATCGGGCCGAGCGCGCCACCCAGCAGGCTCGCCTGCTTCTTGCCCGCGCACTCTGATCTCCGACAGGAGCCAGCGTGACCGGCGTCAACGGCGCCCGGCTCTTCCCACCCGACGTGGGAAGGCCGGGCGCCGTTCCGCATCTCCCCACCCCTCCACCCTTCCACCCCCCCATCTGCCCAAAGTGCCCGTCGCCGGTTTGCCTAGAGAACAAGCCGGATGGCTTGTTCTCTAGGCAAACCTGCCGTGAGAAGAGGGGATCTGCCATGTCCTCTAGGCAAACTCCCGGGTGCCGACCGCGAGGGGTCGGGGATGGTGCCGACCGCGAGGGTCGGGGACGGTGCCGACCCGAGGGGTCGGGGATGGTGCCGACCCAGGGTCGGGGATGGTGCCGACCTCGAGGGTTTGGGGATGGTGACCCCGATGAGGTTGGGGGCGCACCGGGAGGGTTTTCCGGGGCCAACGTTCGTGCTTGGCTGGCTCCATGGTGGTCTGCGACTTCTGCGGTACGCCGGCGTCGGCCGTCGACACCGCCGGACCGGCGTCGGCCGTCGACCGGCCAGACCGCGACACCGCCGGACCGGCCGACGAGGTGACCGCTTCCGAGCAGGGCGCCGGTACGCCGGAGGAGGCTGTCCCGATGACCTGGGTCACCTCGGTCGAGAACGGCAAGCGGCGGGTCTACTGCGACCGCTGCTCACGAGAGCACCTGCGCGCCATCGAGTCCAAGCTCGACGCCGAGTGGTGGTGACCAGAGGCTGACGGTGACCAAGGTCTGAGGAGGCGGGCCAGGGTCTGGCGGGAGCGGGCCAAGCCTGAGGGGGCGCGCCGTCAGGCGATCTCGGCGTCGTCGTCGACGAAGCCGGGCAGCGAGTCGGCCAGGATCGACGCGAACTCCGCCTCGGCCCCGAGCTGGGACAGCACGCCCATGCCGCCGAGCCAGACCCGGTGGATGAGCAGGTACTCCGGCGGCAGGTTGATCTTCAGCACGGTGGTGTAGCCGGGCGCCCGCGGATCGTTGATGCGGGCGAACTGACCGCGCATCCACTCCCGGCTGAACTGGAAGGTCGGGGTGGTCGCCGGCTCGATGAACGGCGAGAGGTACTCACGAAGCTCGTCCACGTCGATCCGCACCATCGGCTTGACGAAGCCGAGCCCCCGCAAACCGTCGAGCACGGCGTCGTAGTCGTCGGCGGCGGCATGCCGCAGGAGCACCCCGATGTCGCGAGGCAGCTCACCTTGCGGCAGGCGCGCCACCGCGCCGTAGTCGACGACGCCGACCCGCCCGTCAGGGAGCAGCCGGAAGTTGCCCGGGTGCGGGTCCGCATGGAGCAGCCCGGCCCTGGCGGGACCGGAGAACAGGAAGCGGACGTAGATCTCGCCGTAGCGGTTGCGCTCCTCCTGGGTCCCTTCGGCGATCAGCCGCGCCAGCGAGCGGTCGGACTCCAGCCACTCGGACACGAGCAGCCGGTCAGTGTGCGTCACGACCGCCGGCACGACGACGTCCGGGTCACCGGCGAACGCCTCGGCAAAGCGGCTCTGCGCATCGGCCTCGAGACCGTAGTCGAGCTCCTCGGCGACCCGGTCCTGCAGCTCCTGCACCAGCGGCTTGATGTCGATGCCCGGGATCCAGCCGGCGAACAGCCGGGCCGCCCGGCCGATCTGACGCAGGTCGCTGAGCAGGGCCTCACCGGCGCCCGGGTACTGGATCTTCACGGCCACCTCACGGCCGTCGGCCCACACCGCCCGGTGGACCTGGCCGATCGAGGCTGCGGCGGCGGGGTTGTCGTCGAACGACGTGAACTTCTTGCGCCACGAAGCACCGAGCTCGCGAGCCAGCACCTGGTGCACCACCGAAGCCGGCATCGGCGGGGCAGCGTCCTGCAGCTGCGTCAGCGTCGCGCGGTACGGCGCCACGAGCGACTCGGGCAGTGCGGACTCGAAGACCGACATCGCCTGGCCGAACTTCATCGCCCCGCCCTTGAGCTCACCAAGGACCTTGAAGAGCTGTTCGGCGGTGCGCTGCTGCACCGACGACGCGACGGCCTCGGCGGGAGCGCCCCCGATCCGTCGACCGAGACCGAGCGTGGCGCGACCGGCGTACCCCAGTGGCAACGAGGCCAGACGCGCGGTCCGGGCCACCGTCTTGCGGGGTAGGTCACTCATGCCCCCATTGTGTCCTCCCAGACCGGCCATCCACAGCCACAGGCCGGATGTGCGTGATATCTCACTGACTCCACGCCTCCGGTGCCGAGCGGGATCTCCAGCGTGTGCGCCACGGTGTGCGGCCGCAGACCCGCCGCCCAGCTCGCGACCTCCTGCACCGCCCAGGTGGCGACCAGCGTCGCCAGCAGCGGGTCGCACGCGTGGACGTGCAGCCGGGGTCGCGACGCCGACTCGACCAGCGTGGGCCAGCACGGGTCGAGGTCCGCCCGCGCGCGGTCCACGCAGCGCAGGCACGGGCCGCTGCCGGGTTCGACGAACGGGCCGAGCACGCCGACCAGTTCCCTCACCCCGGCCCACAGGTGCGGCCGGCCATCGGCCATCGCCTGGTCGGACCACGCCCGCGGCGGCTCGTGATCGCTGGCGATCACCACGACGTCGGCTGCCGATCCGTCCCCGGCCAGCCCGAACCGTGCGGACAGCAGGCGTACGCCGTCGGCGACCTGGCCGCTGCCCCAGACCTCGACGCTGTGGTGGTCCCGGGATGCAGCGAGCTCAGGCGCCGTGCCGCGCGGTCCGGCGAGCAGCCAGTCCGACGCCCAGGCCGCCTCGGTCGTGTGGCCGCGCAGGTGGTGGGGGAGGTCGATCACCGCGCCGCAGTCGATCAGGACGTCCAGCGCGGCGGTGGCGGCTTCGACGTCCACCTCGGGCGCGGTGGCAGCGGTGAGCACGACCGCCGCTGAGTCCCGCAGCCCGTCGACGGCGGCGAGGACCGCCTGCATAGCGGCGGTGTCGGGCAGCACGACGACGCCGGGCCAGTCGAGCCCGAGCTGAAGCGACCGCACGTCGCGGCGCAGGACCTGCAGACCGGGGCGGAGATGCGGTCGCACGGCGGCTCCCTTCGATCGCTGGCGCCGGGTGGGCTGGCGCCGCGGGACTCGACTGCCCCGCAGCATGCCACCGCAGGCGATCTCAGCGGGGAGTTCGTCCACAGGCCCGGGCTGGGCCGTGGTGCGCAGCCGCACGTCCCTCCCGCTCGTCCCTGCTGTCAGCCCTTGTAGCCGATCAGCACCTCATCGGGTCGTCGGGACAGTGCCACAAAGGTCACGGCATACAGCCCGACCATGAGGCCGAGCAGCCCCAAGGTGGCGGCCTCCCCGGCACCCTGGCCCCGGCAGCAGCAGCCAGCCGAGCAGGCAGATGAGGAGTCCGTTGCCCATCCGGGCCCCGATCCCGATCGCCACCTGCTCGCGGCGGGGATCGTCATCGCGCCGCAGGCAGTGCAGCTGCCACCCGACCGCGCACCCGAACAGCCCGACGACCGCGACGGCGGGCCAGGCGTCCAGGGCCGACGCGACCAGCACCGAGCCGATGAGCAGCGCGAAAGCAGACGTCGCGCACGTGAGGTCCTTGCCGTAGCGAAGCAGCAGGGTTGGCTTCCCGTATGCCGCGTCCCCTGCCCGGTCGCGGAAGTCCTTGAGCAGGATCCGCGACAGGAACAGGAAGCACAACCCGCCGGCGAAGTGCAGGTCCTCCCATGCCGGCTGGACGTCGGCCAGCGCGAGCCCGTGCAGGTACGGCGCCGCGACGTAGGCCAGGGTCAGGACGGGAGCGGCCAGGTAGGTGCGATGAGAGATCACCAGCGGCGGGACCGAGTAGACGTACCCGATGACCAGCGACGCCCCGACCACGGCGACGCCACGCCAGCCGACGTACGCCCCGAACGCCAAGGCCACGAGCGCCGCGATCAGGTTGAGGCGCCACAGGTCGGTCGGCGTGGCCTGGCCATGCACGAGCGGGCGACCGCGTCCCTGCGGATGGTTGATCCGGTCGATGTCCGCGTCGGCGATGTCGTTGACGGTGGTGGCCACGACGTACGACGCCGCGAGGGCGAGGGTCAGCGCCGCCAGCGTGTCGAGCGGCCACTCCGCGACGCCGTGGTAGGCCGCGGCCAGCAGCATGAACAACCACATCATCAGCGCGACCCGGTAGCGAACCATGTCCCACGCCAGCCGGGGCAGGGACAGCCGGGTCGTGGCGCTCGGCGTCGTCGACGCCACGAGCGACGACGTCACTTGGGGGTGACCACCTTGAGCGGCCACAGCGACGTGATCAGCAAGATGTAGACGACCCAGAGCACGTGGTAGACGGCCAGGAAGGCCAGGCACACCCAGAACAGCGCCACCAGCGCACCGACGTCCTGGGCCGCTTGCGCGACGTCGCCGGCTCGTCGGAACGCCGCTCGCGCGGCCGCGGCTGCCACCGCCAACGTGACCGCCACGACCAGGGCCCCGGCCGACCCGAAGACGTAGCCGAGGTAGTCCAGGCCGGCCGAGAGCCCGATGACCGCCAGCAGCAGGCCGATGCCCGTGGCGGCCAGCGCGGCGAGCACCACCAGCACCGAGAGCACGACCGCGAGCGTGGAGCGGCCGGCCGACCCGGCTCGGGTCACCACGATGCCGGTGCGGGACCGGGCCAGCCGGTAGACGACGTACAGCGCAGCCGCATAGAGGGCGAACACCAAACCAGCGGCCAGCCAGCCGCCGAAGGCGTCGTTGAGCGACACCTCGGCCTCGAAGACGCGCTGAGCGTTGGCTTCGTAGACGGCGTTCGGGCCGGCGACGAACTTCACGCCGACGATCAACGCGTTGAAGAGCACGCACAGCAGGGCCACGCTGCTCGGCAGCCGGAGCTCGTAGCGGATGATCGCGAACAGCGCCGCGGTGGTCACCGCCGCAATGGCGATGGCCGCGACCAACATGCGCTGCACGTCGGGTCGCGAGGCGCTCTCGTCGCCGAGCGGCAGCGTGTAGACCAACAGCACGGCCACCGCGAACGCGGAGACCCCGATCAGCCAGGTACGGGACCAGGACTCCGGGGCACCGGCCTGCTCGACACCGGGTGCGTGGGCCACGCCGGACTCGGTGCCAGAGCCGGCCGGACGGGTCTGTTCGCTCATCGTTCCCCCTGTGAGGCCCCCGGCCTCGTCTGCTCGGAAACCGCGAAAGGCAGGGTCCGACGTCGGACCCTGCCTTTCACATCCTGTTCAGGACGGACATCCCGATTGCAGGATGGTGGCTCGTAGGCTGGTGATCAGGCCTTGCCGAGGATGCGGTTCAGGTTGGTACCACAGACGGGGCACTTGGCCTTGGCCATCCGGGTGCCCTTGTCGTTGACGTGGACCTCGCCGCTCGCCTCGCGCTTGGCCTTGCACTTCACGCAGTAGAACTCGCCGCTCCAGGTTTCCGCCATGACGGCCTCCTCTTCGTTATTGGGTGTCGTCTCGACGGAGAACTCGCTCGAGCGTCCCGCCGGGCCGAGGTGGGGCTCCACCGCTGACCTCGCGTCACACTACGTCAGGCGGGGACCGTTGGGGTATCCGCCACAGCGCGTCGACACGGATTCACGCTCAGAGCGGCCGACTTTTCATCCGAAACCGGACAGAAATGTGAGGTTGTGCACGCGGGGCGGCCACGCTGGGGGCCACGAGGAGCGGCTCGGCGCTCAGGTTGGTCGACTCCGCGGCGGTCGGCCGGCGTCGAGCGCGGTGTCCGCAGCGGCTGCCGCATCGAGCTGGTCGTCGCGGTCGGCGCCCCCGTCGTCGAGGTCGTCGAGCTCCGGGTCGGGGCTCTCGGCGTACGAGCCCGGTGGGGGTTCCAGATGGCTGACCGCGGACACGCCCTCCAAGAAGCCACGGGCCCGCTCGGTCAGGTCATAGCGCTCCAACCAGCTCCAGAAGTCGTCGTCATGGCCGGGCGCGAGCAGATGGACCAGCTCGTGCAGCAAGACGTAGTCGATGACGTAGGCAGGCATCCCCTGCAGGCGCTCCGACAGCCGGATCGTCCCGTCCGCAGGGGTGCACGAGCCCCACCGGGCTCGCTGGTTGGCCACCCAGCGCACGGAGGTCGGCACGGCCAGCCCGTCGAGGTACTTGCGCGACAGCCGGACGGCGCGCTGCTCGAGGTCGCTGTCGCTGGGCCGACGCCGACGCTCGGCACGAGTCACCCGGGCCACCATCGTGGTGACCCATTCGCGTTCTTCGGCCCGCGTCATCCGCGCCGGGATCATCACCACGATCGTCTCCCCGTCCCGGTACGCCGAGACGGTGCGCTTGCGGCGGCGTGAGCGTCGTACCTCCACAGCCGGCTGCGCGGCGTGGGTCGACCGCTCATCCATGCCAGACAATTTAACCGCTGGGCCACCGCAAGTGCGGGATCATCGGGTTCGGCGCGATCCGGCGCCGGTCGTGTCGCCATCCGGACGCCGTCCAGCCGACCCGCCCGGCGGAGGCCCAGTATTTCTTGTCCACAGTGGGTGGATGGACCCCGGCCACGAACTCCCTGGTCAGCGGGGTGGTGCCGAGGCGCAATCGGTCACCATGCACAGGCTATGGGCGAGTTGTCCATAGCCTGTCCACAGCCTCACGCGGCGTTCCCCACAGGTTGTCCACAGAGTTGTCCACAGCCGTGGATGACGAAGTGTCGGGATGCGTTGACGACAGATCAGGGCCGCACCTAGCGTCTGCACTATCGATGAGGCCCCCGGGATAACGGAGGCGTTCGCAAGGGGAAGGCGAACGTGATCCGCGCCCCGGGGGCCTCGTTGGTCTGGGCGGTATGCCCGGTTGGTCACCGACGGGCGGTCAGCCGGAGAGCGCCCACGCGATCAGCTCACGCAGCGGCCGGTCGAGCCCATCGGGAAGCCGGTCGGGCGCGAACCAGGCCACGTCCAGCGACTCCGAGCTCACCTGGGTCACGGCGTCGGGTGGCGCCACCGCCACGTAGCGCACGTCGAGATGATGAGAGGGCCGAATCGGTCCGCAGCGCACCTCGTGCGTGCTGAGCTGGGTCGGAAGCCCAGCGACGAGCCGTAGGCCGTCGACGCCGGACTCCTCGCTGGCCTCCCGCAGCGCGGCCTCGTGCAGCGCGCGATCCGTCGGCTCGCAGTGGCCCCCGAACTGGACCCAGATCTCGTACTTGCGGTGCAAGTTGAGCAGCACCTGGTCCCGCGCGTGGCTGACGACCAGGGTGCTCGCCGTGAGGTGGTCGGGGTGGCAGTCGCGGGTGTGCCCGTCGGGGTGCTGGGCCAGATGGGACAGGTAGGCCGTCCGGAGCCTGGCCTGCTCGGCGTTCGGCGGGTGCCAGCGCGACAGCGCCGACACCGCGTCTCCGTGCAGCGTCACTCGCGCGGCGTGGAGTCGTCCGGACCCTGGTCCGGACCGTCCTCGGTCTCCTCGTCACCCGCCGTCGGCTCCGGCTGGTCGGCATCGTCCAAGAAGGCGGCCAGCGCCTCGTCGAAGGCGGCGGAGTCGACGTCGAGGTCGTCGGCCTCCTTGGTGCGTTCGGCGAATGCCAGGGGATCGTCGAGGTCGGCGGCCGTCGGCAAGGTGTTCGCGTGGGTCCAGACAGCGTCTCGCGCTGCCGCGCCCTCGGCTGCCCGCAGCGCCCCGAACAGCGCCGAGGCGTCGCGCAACCGCCGCGGACGCAGCTCCAGGCCGACCAGCGTGGCGAACGTCGCCTCGGCAGGGCCGCCGGTCGCGCGTCGCCGGCGCACCGCTTCGCGGAGTGCCTGCGCCTGGGGCATGACCTTCTCGGTGGCTTGGCCGACCACTTCGTCGACCCAGCCCTCGACCAGGGCCAGCGTCGTCTCCAGGCGGGTGAGCGCAGCCTGCTGGGCCGGGGTTTGGTCGAGGTCGAACAGACCGCCCTCCAGCGCGCTCTGCACGGCCTCCATGTTGGTCGGGTCCAGCCCGAGCATGCTCTCCTCGATCTTCGAGGTGTCGATGGTGATGCCGCGGCCGTACTCCGCGATTGTCGCGATGATGTGGTCGCGCAGCCACGGGGCATGCTGGAACAGCCGCTGGTGGGCACACTCGCGCAGCACCAGGTAGAGCAGCACGTCGGACTCGTCGACGGCCAGTCCGGACGCGAACTCCACCGCGTTGCTGAGCACGATCGCCGGTCGGTGGTCGTCGGTGACGGGAAACCCGAGGTCGCTGGCGGAGATCACCTCCTGGGAGAGGCCGCCGACGGCCTGGCCGATCTGCTGGCTGAAGAGGGCGCCGCCGAGCTGGTTGAGGATTCCGATCATCGGTCCGGCCATCGCGGCTGCCTCGGCCGGCATCGCGTTGCCCATGGCCGCGGAGACGCTCTCGGCGATCGGTTCGACGAGCTGCTTCCACACCGGCATGCTGGCCTCGACCCACTCCGCACGGCTCCACGCCGCCACGGTGCTGCTCGCGGCCGGCAGGTCGGTCACGCCGTCGAGCCAGTGCTCGGCCAGCCGCGCTGCGTCGGCCAGCCGGGTCTGGTCGCCCGCGTCGGGGGAGCGGTCCGCCTGCTGCGCGACCACCTGACGTGCCAGGTCTCGGGAGTAGTCCCAGTTGACCGATCCCTCGTGAGGGGTGAACATCCGCTGCAGCTGGCCGAACATCGCCTGCAGGCCACTCATGTCACCGCCGGCGAGGCCTCCGAAGATCTGCTCGAACGGCGTACCGGCGAACGGGTTCTGGGCGTTCGGGTCGGGGGAGACGTCGTCACCCGGCGCGTCGTCGCCGGGGAGGTCAGGAGGGACATCGGCCATGCCTCCAACGTACTGGCCTGACGCCATCAGCCGAAGGGGGGCAGGAGGTCGCGATTAGAGTTTCGGCATGACCGCCATCGTCCGACTGCTCGAGATCACCGATGCCCCGATCGACGTCGGTGCGGTGTACGCCGCTGCGGCCGACCCGAAGGCCGGCGGTGTGGCGCTGTTCGTGGGGACCGTGCGCGACCACGACCACGGCAAGGACGTGGAGGGCCTCGACTACTCAGCCCACCCCACGGCGGAGGCCGTGCTGCGCGAGGTGGTCGAGAAGGTCGTCGCGGATCACCAGCTGCGCGCCGTCGCGGCTGCGCACCGAGTGGGCGAGCTCGCCATCGGCGACGTCGCGGTCGTCGTCGCGGTGGCGTGTGACCACCGCGGCGACGCGTTCACGGCTGCCCGGGCGCTGATCGACGACCTGAAGGCGACGGTGCCGATCTGGAAGCACCAGCGTTTCGGCGACGGGTCGGACGAGTGGGTCGGCACGCCGTGACGGCTCCGCGGCCCCCGAGCCCGTCCGACGTACGCTGACAAAGCGGCGCGCGACATCCGGCGGCGCTTCGACCTGGAGGCTGCGATGCAGGTGCTGTGGTGGCTGGTCCCGCCGATGGCAGCGACCGGCCTGGCGATGGTGTGGGCCGCGTGGCTGGGGCGCGAGCGTGACCAGGAGCGCCGCGACGACTCCGAGGCGGCGCTGCTGCGGATGCAGAGGGCTCTCGCGAAGCCGCCGCCTCGCAAGGGTCGACCGGTCCCGTCCCTGCCAGCCGAGCAGTCACACGGCGTCGCGATTCGCAGAGCCGCGCGGCCCGCGGTCTCTGACGACAACGGGTCGATGAGACGATCATCGGCATGACGCGACGCACCATCTCGCTGGTGGCAGCGGGAGCCGTGCTCTTCGCTCTCCTCCTGGTGTCGTTCTACGTGCCCATGCCGTACGTCGTGTACTCACCCGGCCTCACCGAGAACACGTTGGGCAGCTACAACGGCACGAAGGTGATCCAGGTGAGCGGGCACAAGACCTATCCGACGACGGGTCACCTCGACCTGACGACGGTCTCGGTCACCTCCCCTGACTACTCGCCGAAGCTGGCCGAGGTGATGAAGGCCTGGTGGGACAGGGACGAGATCGTGATCCCGCGTGACATCGCGTACCCGCCGACCCAGACGGTCCAGCAGGTGGAGCAGCAGAACAAGCGCGACATGACGACGTCGCAGGACTCCGCCATCGCGGCAGGGCTGGCCCAGGCCGGCATCAAGACCAAGACCTCGGTCGTCATCAGCGACGTGGCGAAGGGCGCCCCTGCCGACGGCAAGCTCGAGCGCGGCGACGTGATCACCTCGATCGACGGGCAGGCGGTCGACTCCATCGACGCAGCGATCGTCAACATCTCCAAGGTGCAGCCAGGGGACCAGGTGCGACTGGGCATCACCCGGGGCCAGAAGTCGCAGTCCTTGACCCTGACCACCCAGGCATCGCCGGACGACCCGTCCAAGTCGCGGATCGGGGTCGAGCTGGGGGAGGGCCTGGAGCCGCCGTTCGACGTCGACATCACGCTCGGGGCCGAGATCGGTGGACCCAGCGCCGGCACGATGTTCGCGCTGGCGATCTACGACATCATCACCCCGGGCGCACTCACCGGCGGACGCTACGTCGCCGGGACCGGGACGATCACCTCCGAGGGCACCGTCGGAGTGATCGGCGGGATCCAGCAGAAGATCGCCGGCGCCTACGCCCAGGGCGCCACCGTCTTCCTGGTGCCCGCGGGCGACTGCGACGAGGCCGCCGGGTCCCCCCTGGCTGACAAGATCCAGCTCGTCCGGATCTCGACCCTCGACGACGCCGTGCAGGCGCTGCAGGCGATCGACGGCGGCGACGCGGCCTCCGTGCCTACCTGTGACGCGAGCTGACCCGATGGACGACAACACTCTCCCGACGCCGTCCGACGAGCTCTCCGACCAGGCACTCGGCCTTCGGGCCGCCGTCGTCGAGGTCGAACGGCATGCCGGCGAGGCCGGCTGGGACCAGCCGGCGCGGCTGTACGCGCTGGTCAGGACGACCGAGCTGGCCCTCGCGGAACCCGAGCTGGCTGCCGAGCTCGGCCTCAGCGACGGCACCGCCGAGCTGTTCACCCCGGTGGAGCAGGAACTCGACATGCAGGCTGACACGTTGGAGGAGTTGTTGGGTCGCATCGAGTGGCCCGACTCTGTCGACGGTGCGATGGCGGTCGTGGAGCGGTTGGTCCTGCCGCCGGCCGCTGAGGAGGCGGTCCCTGATGACCCGAACGAGGCGGCGGAGTTCGCGTCGGCCCATGAGGAGCGTCAGGACGTCCGGATCGCCGTCGGAGTGCTGCGATCGGGAGAGTCGCACTGTGTGCTCCGGATGCGCGCGCACGACAGCGACGACGCGCTGCTGCACGGCCCGGACGTCGTGCCGGGCCTCGTCTCGGCGCTGCGTGAGACGCTTGTCCCCTGACGGTCGCAGCCCGTCCAGCAGGATGCCCAGCAGGATGACCACTGTCGAAGGAGCACCGTGAGCGACACGTTCGACGAGGACGCCCGGCCGCAGAAGCCGCCTCGCCGCCAGCCGTCCCAACGCCCGCGGGCGCTGCTGCCCGACGCTGGGGATCGTGGTGGCGCTCGTCGTGCTGTTCTCGGTCTTCGTCGAGATCTGGACCGGCCGGATGTGGTTCGCCTCGCTGGGCTACAGCGGCGTCTTCACCACGGTCCTGGTCGACCAGGACCTTGCTGTTCCTCGTCTTCGGGCTGCTGCTGGCCGCGATCGCTGTCGGCAGCGCGTACCTGGCGTTCCGTTACCGGCCGATCCTGTTCTCCGACGGCTACCGCAACCCGACGGTCGAGCGCTACCAGGACACCATCGACCCGATCCGGCACTGGGTGCTGATCGGCCTCGGCGTGGTGATGTTCCTCTTCGGCGGGGCCAGTGCCTCCGGCCAGTGGAAGACGTTCCTGCTCTGGCGCAACCGGGTGCCGTTCGACCAGCCCGACGTGTACTTCAACAAGGACATCGGCTTCTTCGTCTTCAGCTATCCGTGGTACCGCTTCATGGTCAGCTTCGGCTTCACCATGCTCGTGATCGGGCTGATCGCTGCCGCGGCCACGCACTACCTCTACGGCGGCATCCGACTGGCCGCCAAGCGCGACAAGTTCTCGCATGCCGCTCAGGTGCAGCTGTCGGTGTTGCTGGGTTTCTTCATGCTGCTGAAGGCGGTGTCGTACTGGCTGGACCGGTACGGCCTGGCGATCTCTGACGGCAACCTGTTCACCGGCGTCTCCTACACCGATGCGCATGCCGTGCTGCCCGCCAAGAACATCCTGGCGATCATCGCGCTGATCTGTGCGCTGCTCTTCTTCGGCAACGTCTTCCGCCCGGGGTGGATGCTGCCTGTCCTGGGTTTCGGTCTGCTCGTGCTGTCCGCGATCCTGATCGGCGGGATCTGGCCGGCCATCGTGCAGCGCTTCCAGGTCAAGCCGTCGGAGGCCGACAAGGAAGCGGTCTACATCCAGAAGAACATCGACGCCACGCGGTCGGCGTACGCGATCGACGGGATCGAACCGGTCTCGTATCCCGGGGTGACGACCGACAGTCCCCGCGAGCTCCAGCAGCTCGCCGAGGGCATCCCGGGAGTCCGGCTGATCGACCCCAAGCTGGTGGCCCCGGCCTTCGAGCAGCTGCAGCAGCAGCGCGGTTTCTACCGGATGCCCGACGTGCTCGACGTCGACCGCTACGAGTTCACCGCGGGCTCGGAGCCGCAGGACGTCGTCCTCGCCGCCCGGGAGCTCAACCTCGACGGGCTACGCACCGACCAGCGCAACTGGACCAACGACCACACCGTCTACACCCACGGCTACGGCGTCGTGGCGGCCCTCGGGGACCAGCGCGGCAGCGTCGGCCAGCCGGTGTGGGCGGAGCAGGGTCTCCCCTCGACCGGACAGCTCGGTGAGTTCCGGCAAGAGGTCTACTACGGCGAGAGCGAGCCGGACTACTCGATCGTGGGCGCGCCCGCGGGGGCGGCGCCGGTCGAGCTGAACATCCCGGCGACCGGGACCGGGCAGAGCGACACCGACGAGCTGTCCACCTACGAAGGCAAGGGCGGGGTGCCGATCGGGTCGACGTTCAACCAGCTGTTGTACGCCGCGAAGAACTGGGACTCCTCGATCCTGCTGTCGGGACGCGTCAACTCCGAGTCGAAGATCATCTACGACCGGAGCCCACGCACCATGGTGGAGAAGGTCGCGCCGTGGCTGACCGTCGACTCCGACAGCTATCCCGCCGTCGTCGACGGCCGTCTGGTGTGGATCCTCGACGGCTACACGAGCACGGCGAACTACCCGATGTCCCAGCGGGTCGACCTGAGCGAGACCACCAGCGACTCCCTGACGGCCGAGGACGCCGTAGCGGCGCAGAAGGCTGACGACATCAACTACATCCGCAACTCCGTCAAGGCCATCGTCGACGCGTACGACGGCACCGTGACGCTGTACCAGTGGGACGAGAACGACCCCATGCTCAAGGCCTGGATGGGCGCCTTCCCCAACGTCGTCCAGCCGAAGGCGGGAATCTCCGATGACCTGATGGCGCACCTGCGCTATCCCGAGGACATGTTCAAGGTGCAGCGTGAACTGCTCGCGCGCTACCACATCACCGATCCTCGCCAGTTCTACGGAGGCTCGGAGAACTGGCGCGTGCCCGCCGACCCGAACGCCAGCGATGCCACGCAACCTCCGTTCTTCCTGACCATCAAGCTCCCCGACGGGTCGTCGGCGTTCTCGCTCACCAGCGTGTACGAGCCGAACGGACGCCAGAACCTCGCCAGCTTCATGGCCGTGAACGCCGACGCGACCAGTGACGACTACGGCACGTTCACGGTCCTCGAGCTGCCCAGCAACAACACCGTGAGCGGGCCGAGCCAGGTCGCCAACGCGATGGAGAACGACTCCAAGGTGTCGGGAGAGCTGCTGAAGTTCAAGCAGAACGGCACCACCGTGCAGATGGGCAACCTACTCACCTTGCCGGTCGGTGACGAGCTGCTCTATGCCCAGCCCGTCTACACCTTGCGCGGTGGCACCGGGACGGGCAGCTACCCGATCCTGCAGTTCGTGATCTTGTCCATCGGCGACCAGGTCGGCATCGGGCGTTCGTTCGCCGAAGCCTTCGCCAACGCCCTCAACCTGGACACGGTCGTGGCGCCGCCGGGCAACGGGGGAGGCAATGGCAACGGCAATGGCGGTGGCGGTGGCGGTGACAACAACGGTGGCACCAAGGGCGAGACGCGGCAGCAGGAGCAGACCCGGCTGCTCGGCGAAGCCCAGGACTACTTCGACCGGGCGCAGCAGGCCTTGGAGGAGAAGCCAGTCCCGGATCTCGGCAAGTACCAGCGGCTCACCCAGAAGGGGATCGACAAGCTCGACGAAGTCTTGGCGTTGCGAACCGGATCGTCGTCGTCACGGCCCTCATCTCAGGGCTCCGGCAACTGACGGGCCGGTCGTCCGAGGACTGGTCGGCTGGCCCCCTGTGCCTCGTGCAGCGTCGTGCCACTCAGGTCACACCGGCTCGATTTGATCTGTCCCGCACGGCTGCGTAATGTTGTCCCTCGCAACAACACCCGACGCGGGGTGGAGCAGTTCGGTAGCTCGCTGGGCTCATAACCCAGAGGTCGCAGGTTCAAATCCTGCCCCCGCTACAACGCAACTGTGCGGTCGCATCGTTGGCCCTCGGCCCTCCAGGCTCTCCTTGGGGGGCTTTCGGCGTTTCGGGCTCCGCGGCGCAGACTTCTGCCGGGTGCCGTTCCAGGGCAGTTGCTCGCCGGCTGACACCGAACGACCGGCAGCGGCACGACAGTTCGGTTCGCGGTCTGGCTGCCCTGACCACGTCAGCGATCGGTCAAGCACTCACGGGGCCGGTTGCATGAGAGAAGACCACCTGCCACTCCCCGTTGTGGCGCTCGTAATAGTCCGTGTGCCAGTAGCGCCCCACACCCGAGTCCTGACCCTCATAGAGAGCGTGCAGGGTCGCCGCATATCGCAGACACGCGGCGTCCCCGAGCATCCGGACCACGATCGGTTCCGGTTCCCAGACCAGGTACTTCAGCGTGCCGGACTCGATCATGCCGAGGTACTCGCTCTTCGTGACGGTCGCCGCTCCCGGGGTCACCAAGAGGAAGTCGACATGGTGGAGCGCCCCCGCTGTCTCGATATCGCCTTCGACCAGAGCGCGCAGTCTCTGTCGTTCAACCAGCGCCAAGTCCTCCTGCACGCGCTCATTATGGCGACGGACGAGGTGATCTGGAAGTGCCGCTCCCGAGTCAGCTGAACCGGCACCGAACTCGTCGCCGAGCAACGGTCAGCTCATGGGAGCAGAGTCGTTCTGCGTACGCCCCGAGCGACCGGCTGAGGCCGACTGGTCACTTTCAAGGTGCTGAGAGTCAGGTCGCCTGCGATAGAGCGCTGGCAATCACTGCGGCGGTTTCCTGCGGCGCCTCGTCTGGGAGTAGGAACACCGAGCCGGGAACCGTCACCAGGGTGACGTTGGGAGCCGCTTGGAGTGTGGCGCGCTCGGCGTCGGTGAGGCCTCCGTCGCCCTTCTCGGCGTGGACCACCCAGACGGGACTGCCAGACCCGGCCAGCTCGGCGGCAAAGTCCCGGTCCTCTGCGATGTAGTCGAGGTACTCGGCGCACGCCACAACAGCATCGCGGGCTCTGTTCTGCTTGAAGTCCTCGACCAGTTCCTTCTTGTGCTGTTCCGTTGTCTTGGCAGATCTGGCCATCAGCGGCATGAGCCGGAACAGGGCGGTCATCGGCCACCTACCCACCTTCTGTGACGCCCGTACGACGGCGCGGAAGAACGCCGCCTCGTCTTCAGTCGTCAAGCTGATGCCGAGGAGCACCACCGGGCCTTGGAAGTGCCCTGACAGCACCATGTCGAGGACCACGGTCGCGCCGTGGGAGAACCCCACGACCACGTCGCACCCGTGTTCATCGGCTAGTGCCCCGGCCTGACGGGACAGGGCGCGGATGGACATGTCTTTCGACGCAGGTGCTCCTGCCATGCCTGGCAGCGTCGTGGCCACCAGATGAACACCGGACAGCGCCGGGTCAGCCATCACGAGGTTGAACGAGCGGGCCGCGTTGGCTCCGCCAGGAAGGAGCAGAACCGACCGATCCGCATCCGGCGGTCCCGCAGTCAAGAGTTCCCAGGACTCCCTCATGGCTGCCTCCAACAGCTGGGCTCCGTTTGCAGTGGGCGCCGACCCGAGTGCTGGTCGAAGCCGTTGGCCGGGGGTGCGCTAACCCATTATCACCCGCATGCCAAGAGGCATGCGTTTGTCCGGCACCCCTATGACGGTGGAGTGTGGCTCGCCGACAAACCACTGCTCAATGAGTTGCGCGACCACATCACAGCGGTCCGTCAGCTTGTGCCTGCCCGGCTACCAATCGGGAGAGGGATTCAGCGTGAGTCCCCGGCTGAAAGCCTCCGGCCCGGTTGCCCAGCCACCGCCCCGTCGCGGGAGGTGCGTCACGCGAGGTAGGTGCCCAGAGCCTCGAGCAGACCCTGGCTGCCTGCCTCGCGGTTCGGCGCGTCGGCCCAGAACTGGTCGAAGAAGACGCCGTGCTCGACGTGCGTGAACCGGGTGCCCTCGTCGATCGGCTCGAACTCCAACGACGCCACCGACGTCGACATGTGGGCCCCATCGAGCCACATGTCGTACGTCGTGACGATGCGGACGTGCTCGACGATGTTGGTGTACGTGGCCTCGTACCGCGTGACCGGGCCGTCGTGGAACTTCCCCTCGGCGAGGTCGCGTCCGCCGACGCGGAAGTCGAAGGCCCATGCGCGGGGTTCAATGGCGTCCCCAGCGCCCCACCAGGCCAGCTTCTGCTGCTCCTCGGCGAACGCGTCCCAGACGCGCTGCACCGCAACCGGGTAGTCGCGGGTCAAGGTGAACCCGGCGCGGGCGAGTCGGCGTTCGATCGTCATGCCGATGTCCTATCGCGCGAAGGTCACGTGGATCGTGCCGCTCTCGGCCACTTCCGTCGTCACCTTGTGGGTGTGTTCGAGGCCCCGCAGATCGTCCCAGAGTCGAATACCCCTGCCGAGCAGGATCGGGGCGATCGCGACGTGCAGGTGGTCGACCAGGTCGGCCCGCAGGAAGGCGCGCGCGGTGCTGACGCCACCGCCGACGCGCACGTCCAGGCCGCCGGCGGCCTCGGTCGCCTCGGCGAGCACGTCCTCGATCGCGGCGCTGCGGAAGTGGAACGTCGTGCCGCCCTGCATCGGGATCGACGGACGCGGTGCCGTGTGGGTCAGCACGTAGACCGGAGTGCCGAACGGCGGCTCGTCGCCCCACCAGCCCTTCCAGTCCGGATCGTCGGGGAACGAGTGCAGGCCGAACATGGCCGCGCCCATGATCTCGGCGCCGACGCCCTCGAAGTGCGCGGCGGCGTACGAGTCGTCGATGCCGGTCGTGCCGGCACCGCTGGTGTTTCCGAACACGCGCTCTTGCATCGTGCGGGTCGCGACATAGGCCGCCGTGAGAGGCCCCCAGTCCTCGCCCATCGGGTTCTCCGGGGTCTGGCCGGCCGAGGTGTAGCCGTCGAGCGAGCTGTTCAGGTCGATGCGAACGCGGGTCATGTCAGGTTTCCTTCCGAGTGGTGCGGGTCAGGTGGATGCCGAGCTGGTCGGCCTGGCGTTCTGCGGGAGTGCGCTGCTCGCCGAGCCACAGGTGTACGACGTCGAGGGCGCCCGGTCGCAGGCTCACGGTGCGGACGCGTCCGTGCTTCTGCGACGTGACCAGACCCGCGTTCTCCAGGACGCGCAGGTGCTGCATGAGCGACGGCAACGCCATCGAGAACGGTGCCGCGAGCTCGGATACGACGGCCGGGGACTTCGCCAGCCGTTCCACGACGGCCCGGCGCGTCGGATCCGCGAGAGCGCGGAGCACGGCATCGAGCTCGTCGTAATACTTAGGCACACACCTAACTATCGTCCAAGGGCAAGCAGTTCGTCAACAGGCCCTGCCAGGAACGTCGTGCGTCTGTCTGCGACGGATGCCGTGAACCACGCGTGCGCGTGGGTGCAACCGCGAACGCCTCGGTCAGCCGGTCGGCACCTTCTCCAGCTCGTCCGCCAACGCACTGGAAACAGTGGGGAGGGGCGAGGGCTCGACGAACAAGACACGGGCGAGCCAGCCCGGCAGCCACCAGTTCCATGGTCCGAACAGGCTCACCATGGCAGGCACCAGAAGAGCGCGGATCACGGTGGCGTCGATGAGGATCCCGACTCCCAGCGCGGTTCCCAGGACCTTCACGTCGGTGCCGGGTGACGTGGCGAGCGCGGAGAAGGCGAAGAAAAGGATCAGCGCCGCCGACGTGACGAGTCTGCCGGTCCGGCCGATCCCGGTCATGACCGCCATGTCGGTGTCCCCGGTGCGGTCGTACTCCTCGCGCATCCGGGCCAGGATGAAGACCTCGTAGTCCATCGACAGGCCGAACAGGAACGCGAAGATCACCACGGGGAGCCAGAAGTTGATGGCTCCGGTGGGCGCGACGTCGAAGAGCGCGCCGGACCCGTGGCCGAGCTGCCAGAAGATGACGACCGCCCCGAATACCGCAGCCAGGGAGATCAGGTTGAGCAGGACGGCCTTGAGCGGCAGCAACACGGACCGGAACGTCCTAACCAGCAGGAGGTAGGTGATCAGGCCGATCAGCAGCAGGACGTACGGGAACTTGTCGTAGACCGCGCTGAAGTAGTCCTCGATGGTCGGGCCGAGACCGGTGATGCCGACCCCGCCGTCGACGGTTCGGGCAACCGCCCTCCGCACGTCGTCGACGACGGCGGCTGAGTCACTGTCCAGGGTGGCGTCGGTCGGCAGGACGTCGATGACGGCCTGGTCACCCTTGGTCGTGCCGACGACGGCCAACTGAACTCCCTCGACCCGGCTGGCGGCCTCGGCTGCTGCCGCCGCGTCCCTGGCGGGGACGAGGACCTCCACAGGAGTGAGCACCCCAGTCCCGACACCGTTGTCGGTCAGAGCGTGCAGGGCGTCGTACCGCGGACCGTTGAGCGCCAACGAGTCGAGGCTGGATCCCGGCCCGATCTTGAGACCGAATACGGGAATGATGAGAAGGGCGAGGATGGTCACGGCGCTGAGCGCGGCGACCGCTCGGTGTCGGACGATGAGCCGCGCCCACGCCGACCACCCGCGAGACGGTGAGCCCTCCCTGCGGATGCGGGGGTAGTCCACGCGCGGCCCCATGCTCGACAGCAGCGCCGGCAGCAGCGTCAGGACGACCGCCACGCTGACCAGCGGTATCAACATGCCTGCCAGTCCCATGCTGCGCAGGGCCGGCACGGGTACGACGAGCAGCGCCAGCAGGCTGATCGCGACGGTGATACCTGACGCCATCACGGCGTGACCCGCTGTCTGCATCGCGATGACGACTGCTTCCTCGTTGCTTCGTCCGTGGGCACGCTCCTCTCGCCAGCGCGAAACCAGGAGCAGGGAGTAGTCGATCGCCACACCGAGGCCGATCAGGGCGATGAGGAACTGGACGATGATGCTTACATCGGTGAACGTCGTCAGGCCTAGGACGAGCATGAACGTGGTGAGGATGGAGACGGCGGCGATGAGCAGGGGGAGCAGCGCGAGGAACGACGCGAACACGAAGAGCAGCACGAGCAGCGCCCCCACCGCACCGAGCAGAGTCTCCGCCAGGACGCTCGAACTCTCCTGGTCACCGCCCGCGGCGAGCAGCCCGTACGACGTGAGACCACTCCGGAATCCCTGCGCCTCGGCGGCTTCGCTGAGCGCCGGATCGAGAGAGACCTCGACGTATGGGCCAAACTTCACTGGGACGGGCGCCTGGATCAGGGCGTAAGTCGTTCGCCCGTCGTCGGTGACGAAGCCCGAGTCCCCGGTGCTTGCGAAATCGACAAGGCGCAGTGGCACGTCTGGCACTGCGGCCTCAGCGGTCGCGAAGACCTCGGCGACGGCGCCCTTGTTCTGTTGGACGGTCTGACCCTCGGGCACGGTGACGACCGCGATGTAGGTGTCGAACGTGCTGACGCCGTAGGTCTCGATGAGCCGCTGCTCAGCGTTGTCGCCGGGCTGTCCGGGCAGAGAGAAATCAAGTGACCAGCGGTCGCTCAAGGGACTGACCGAGAAGATGCCGCCGAGGACCAGCGCGACCCAGACGGCGCTGACGATACGGCGGTGATGCATGACGAGACGGGCAAGACGCTCCATGGCAGCTCCTGTTGAGGGGGAGGCTTGGGCAGCTACTGGCCATGGCCAGTAGCTGCATGGGGATGAATGGGCGTCCGGGTGGGGACATCCCCATCGCAGGTGACGGATGAGGAAGGTTGTGACGACGAGCAGACGTGAGCGAAGTCAGCAGTCAGGGCGCGGCTCGCGCCCCTTCGGCCGACCGCAACGTCGTAGGTCATCACGTGAGCAGTGTCCAGCGATGGCGGGGAGTTGACGTCAAACGTTGCTGATTCTGGGAAAAGCGATCCAGCTGCACCGGCCAGACGTCAGGTCACAAGGGAAGCGGCCGGGTCAGGGTGACGCTCTGCTGGCGTGTGACGTACCCCAGGTGCGTGTTGAGCTGCAGCATCGATGAGTTGCCGGCCTGCGTCCACGTGTAGAGCTCTTCCAGACCGTTGGCCGCAGCCCACTCGAGTGTTCGACGCTTCAGGTGTGAGGCGATGCCCTGGCCGCGCCAGTCGCGGCGTACGGCGGTCAGCGCATTTTCGGCGCGCTCGGGCCGGTCGGTGTCCTGAAAGACACCCGCGCACCCGATCACGTCGCCATCGTGCAAAGCCAGGAACATGGGGTCACCGGCCCAGGACGTGTTCCACTGCTCGGCACTGACCTCCAGCGGGGTGTACAGAGCGAAGTCGGCGAGCACTTGCTTGCCGAACGTCTCGAAGCACGCCGCCCAAAGTCCTGGCTGCTGGGCCAGGGTGACGACGTCGACACCGACCGGCAGAGCAGAGGGAGGCCGTTCGTCGCCGACGGCGCGCACTTGTTCGACCTGGCGGTCCACTTCGACGAACCCGAAGTGGACCGCGAAGGCCAGGGAGTCGTCGTCGTCGACACTGGCTCGCAGCGCCGGCAGGCCGAGACCTGTGCAGTGCTCGGCCAGGGCTCGCAAGAGCGCCGACCCAACACCCCGCCGGCGATGCTCGGTCAGGACCCGAGGAGCGGCGAAACCCATGTCGGCGGATTCGGCGCGGTCGGCCATCCCGGAGCCGACCACTGTGCCGTCAGCGACTGCGAGCAGCATCAGCCGGCTCGACGAGTCGTTGGCACGAAGCTCGGCGACGGTATCGCAACGTTCGTGGGGCACCACGGCGATCCGGATCGCCCGCCAGGCCTCGTAGTCAGCGTCAGTGACGCAGACGGACAACTCCATGTGCCGCAATCTAGCTGGCGCCGACGAACGGGCACCGGTCAACGTGAGATCGCCTGACGCCCGCAGGACACCAATAAGCAACCAACGGTTGCGCATCGGTGGTCAGTCGGGCTAGAGTGATGTGCAACCAAACGTTGCAGGAGAGAGGCAGTCATGGAGTACGGAACCATCGAGCGCGAGATCCACATCGATGCGTCTCCCGACGTCGTGTTCGACGTCATCAGCAGTCCTGAGCACATCCGGGAGTGGTGGGGCGGAGTCCAGACGGATGTCGAGCCCGCTGCCGGTGCCACGGGTGAGCTGGTGTGGGGGGACCGGGCGTCGGGGGAGGCCGAGGTCGTTCCGATCACCGTGGTCGACGCCGTGCCTCCCCGGCTGTTCTCGTTCCGCTGGGTCCATCCCAGCGGGGAGATCGCCACCGATACCAACTCCCTGCTGGTGACCTTCGAGCTTGTCGCGTCGGGTGCGGGCACCGTGCTCCGGCTCACCGAGACCGGGTTCCGCGAGATGGGTTGGGAGGCGGCTGTGCTCGAAGAGGCTTATCGCGAGCACAGCGTGGGTTGGGACACCTTCGTGCCACGCATCGGCGAGTACGTCATCCAGCTGGCCTCGACGCCATGAGCGTCGCTGTCGACGACGACCTCTGGTCGGCGATCGGTGATCCCACCCGCCGGCGGATGCTCGACCTCCTCCTGGCCGATGGTGGAGGAACCGCCACCACGCTGAGCGAGCGACTGCCCGTCACCCGACAGGCCGTCGCGAAGCACCTCGGGGTGCTCGACCGTGTCGGCCTGGTCCAGGGCAGCACGGCCGGACGGGAGAGGCGTTACCGGGTCGACGACGAGCAGCTCGCCCGCGCGGCAGCCCAGCTCGCAGAAGTCGGAACGACCTGGGACTCCAGGCTGCGGCGCATCAAGCGGATCGCCGAGGCCGTCCAGCGCACCAAACAACAGTGAATCCAGAACACGAGACGAGGAGCCAACCATGGTGGACATCGTGCACAGGGTCGGAGTCAAGACCCCGACACCGGAGAAGGTGTATGACGCGCTGACGACAGTCGACGGCCTCGCCGGCTGGTGGACCGACGACACGAAGGGGAGCGCTGAGGTCGGGGGCGTCCTCGAGTTCCGGTTCCCACCCGGTGGCTTCGACATGAAAGTGCTCGACGTCGACCCCGGCAAGCACCTGCAGTGGGAGGTTGTCGACGGCCCTGCGGAATGGGTCGGGACGACGATCGACTGGGACCTTCGTCAGGACGGTGACTACACGATCGTGCTGTTCAAGCACGAGGGCTGGAAGGAGCCGGTGGAGTTCATGCACCACTGCAGCACGAAGTGGGCGACCTACCTGATGAGCCTGAAGTCGCTGGTCGAGACAGGCGAGGGCGCGCCTTCCCCACGCGACGTGCACATCGCCTTCCCGGACTGACGGCCGCTGGTCGCCGACATCTCGGCCGGGCCGTCGCTCGGAAGGCATCGGACGCGCCGGCCGAGCGGCGGTGGTGAGCCTCAGCCGGCAGGGGTCGGCTCGATCTGCGACAGCATGTCGGTGAGCTGGCGTCGCAGCCGGTCCTTGTGATCTTGTTCGAGCCGCTCGAGACGGCTGATCTCGGCCTGCTGATTGGTTCGGTTCTCCTCGAGCTCGGCGTACACCCGCTCAGCCTCGGTGCGAGCCGCGGCCAGGAGCTGGTCGGCCTCCGCACGCGCGGTTGCCGTGAGCCGGTCCGCCTCCGACTGGCTGGCGGCGGTGAGCTGGTCCGCGTCGGCATGTGCCGTCGCGACGAGCGCAGCGGCTTCGGCCTTCGCTTCACCGACCAGCTCGTCTGCGCTGCGCGTCGCGATCTCCAGGAGCCGCACCGCGGCATCGGAGGTGACCGGCGCGCTCGCGACGTCCGTCTCGTGCGTCGGGGAGCTCGTCAGGTCGTCGGAGCTGTCGGGGACGCTCAGGACGTCCGTCTCGGGAGTCGTGTCGTTGACCAAGTCTTCTTGCGTGTACATGTGGCCCCCAATGGGCTTCGGTGTCGTTGTACGGATGGTGCTGCGGCAACGCGCTCGGCGAGCGTCCCGCGAGATGCCGGTCCACCCGCACCGGTTGGGTGCGTTGCCTTCAGGCCAGTGTGTTGGCCTCCCACAGGTGTCAACACGCCTTCTGCGAACTCGGTCCGAACGTACGACGACCGATCGAGTCTGCACTCAGCCGTTGGGTTGACTGCGGTTTGCGCCATTTGTTCCTGCAGCGGCGCTCCCACGGCGAGGGGGCGGTGGTGAGCACGTCAGTGGTCGAGTCCGGCCTCTCGAGACCGCGCTGCCTGATGTCACTTCCGGCTCTGACACAACCTGCAGACCGACTTCGGGAGTCAGATCAGCAGAAGGGGGTGGTGTCAGATGATGTACACCGTGACCACGAGAACGGACGCACCCACGTTCGAGGAGTACGCGGGCACCGCCTGGCCGTCGCTCTACCGCAGCGCATATCTGCTCACCGGCAACCATGCCGACGCGGAGGACATCGCCCAACAGACCTTGATGAAGGCGTACCGATCCTGGTCTCGCGTCAAGGACTCCGACTCGCCAGCGGCCTATGTACGCCGAATCCTCACCAACACCTACCTGTCGGAGCGGCGCCCCAAGGGGCGACGGCTCGAGGTTCTCACAGATGAGCCCCCCGAACCCGTTCACTCACCGGGCGGTGGCCCCGAGGACCGGATGGCGTTGTGGCCGCACGTCACGTCGCTGCCGCCGCGTCAGCGGGCGGTGATCGTGCTCCGCTACTACGAGGAGCTGAGCGAGCAGGAGATCGCAGAGGCGCTCGGCTGCTCACGAGGAAACGTGAAGTCCACTGCACATCACGCCCTCAAGGCGTTGCGAGCCACGCTCGGCTCGGACGGCACGGACGGGAGGGAGAACTGACATGTTCATCGACGTTGAAGAGACCTTGAGCCGAGAGCTGCACGAAGTCGCCGACGGCCTGCGGATCCCGGCCATGCCCCCGCTTCCGCTGAAGCCACCACGACCTCACCGCCCATGGCTGCCGTTGCTCGTCGCTGCCGCGTTCGTACTGATCATCGCCGGCGCGGTTGCCGTGGTGGTGGCTGCCCGCGAGGGTCAAGAAGCTCGAGCCGGCACCCACACCCACACCGACCTCGGCCCCGACCTCAGCCCCGACGCCGACGGCGCCCAGCCCGACGGAGTCGGTCGAGAAGGTTCCCAGGAGCGCACCGGCCGTGCCCTACGTGCTCGGTCAACAGCTGTACGTCGACGGCAAGCAGGTGCCCGGCACCTGGTGGTCGGTGGACGGCGGAACATCTGGATGGCTCGCCCTCAGCACGGACTACACGTGGTGGTGGGGCCGGGGAACTCAGGCCACCCAGCTCGCCGGGGTCCACGACGTGCCACCGGTGATCTCACCGAACGGGACGGTACATCGCCGAGATCCGGGTCGAGAGCGGGAAGGGCGTGCTGACCGGCCTCGACACCCGCTCGGGTCAAGAGCTCGGAAGCGTGCCCGTTCCCCTCGGCGACCAGCAGGACGGCAGCACGGTCAGCATCCGGGCGGTCACGAACGACGGCCGGGTGATCGCACAAGGGACGAAAACCAGCCTGATGTGGCTGCCGCTGGCAGGGAATGACACTGTCGACCTGAGCGTGACCGCACCCGAACAGCAGTTCCTGGGTGCTAGCCCGATCGGTGTGATCGTGACCGACGGCGCGGGCGGTGTCATCGACGGCACGACGGGCGAGCCCTACCTGGCGGAGATCTCCGACGCCGGCGAGCTCACCCGGATCGGCGCCGTCCCGACGCACGACGACATCGCCATCAGCTCGGACGGGACGTGGCTGATCTTCACCGCCCCCGGAAGCACGGGGGGCGAGGTCACCTCGATCCCCACGCTCGAGGTGCAGCGGGTCGACGGCACGCAGCCAGCGACGCTGAGCGCACCGAAGGGCTGGGGGTTCCGGGTCCGGGAGTGGGTGTGGGAGGACGACGACCACCTGGTCTCCCCGGTGATCCGCGATGCCGACGGCAGCGAACGGATGGCGCGGTGCAGCACCCAACGACCCCGTTGCGTGCTCATCCAGACGCGGTGAACCGACCAACGGTGTCGGCGACGTACGCCGATCCCGCGACATCCCGTTCGACGGCGAGGCCGACGTGGCCGCCCGGCTCGCGGGGGGATCAACCCTGACGTCTTGCAGCCCCGAGAGCCCCGGGGCGGTACGCTGGGGGTAGCACCGACCCCCGGGCAGTCAGCTGATCCAGCGAGGACTGGCTTCGGCGGTGGGTGACACGGTCATCAACAGATGACCGGGGTTTCACGTCTCGGGCAGGCCGCCGGCGTCCGACCGCGTCGATCTGACGCGGATCGTGGGACCGGGTCGCACCGCGGACGAGCCAGCCGGCTCGTCCCGCTCGACGTCCCGTGCCGGCTGGGGACGCGTCCGGGCGTGATGAGGCCAGGGCAGGGGCGCCGAGTGCGCCGGAGGAGGAGTCTGTGGCTCGACGAGGCCAGCGGCAGCAGAGCGCTCGCCGCACTGCGCCGCGCCGTCAGGGGCGTGCCCGCAGGGACGACAACGAAGGCATCCTCCCGGTGTTGGCTCGCGCCGTCCGGGAGGTCGAAGGGGCAGTTCAGCGCGGGTCAGTGACGTCGTCGGTTCGCACGAAGTTCCAGGTGGTGGGCCTGCTTGTCCGCGAGGAGCGAGCCCGGGTCAAGGCAGACGGGACCAGCACCGAGGCCCAACGGGCCGAGCAGCTCAAGCGACTGGACGGCGTGGCGACGATCCTGGCGCAGACAGCTGTCCGCGCCCCGTCACTGCTCACGTTGCTCGGAGAGGATGCCGTCGTCTCCGACTCCGCGAAGTCGCTCAGGCGGGAGATGCTCAGCGCGGCCGGCATCGAACCGCTCGCGGACGAGATCACGGAGCCCGAGCCGGCGCCGGCAGCAACCGGACGTCTCGTGGTGCCGCAGTCGGTCGTGTCGCGGCAGCTTGCCAACCCGTTCCTCGCGCCCGACTTCTCAGCCGCAGAACGCCGGCAGACTGGACCGAGACGGCTGTCCAGCTGGGAGCTGCTCGGCCCGCTCTTCCGGTCGTTCGAGTACTCCGGCAGCGGAGCCTCGTCGTGCATGCCGTTGCCAGAGCCGACCTCGATCGGCGTACCGGGCGACCTGGAGCTGATGCCGCACCAAGCGCAGGTGGTGGCAGCCGCGGCCGCCGGTCACCGGACCTTCCTGCTGGCGGACGAGCCGGGGCTGGGCAAGACCGCGCAGGCGTTGCTGGCTGCTGAGGCGGCGAACGCCTACCCGCTGATCGCGGTCGTGCCGAACGTCGTCAAGACCAACTGGGCGCACGAGGTCGAGCTGTGGACACCCAAGCGCTCCGCCACGGTCATCCATGGCGACGGCGACACGATCGACGGCTTCGCCGACATCGTCGTCGTCAACTACGAGGTGCTCGACCGACACGTCGGCTGGATCGCCACGCACGGCTTCCGCGGCATGGTCGTCGACGAGGCGCACTTCATCAAGAACAAGTCGTCGCAGCGCTCGCAGCACGTCCTGCAGCTCTCCGAGCAGATCCGGGCCCGAGTGGCGCGACCCCTGCTGATGGCGCTCACCGGCACCCCGTTGATCAACGACATCGAGGACTTCCGGGCGATCTGGCAGTTCCTCGGCTGGATCGACGACAAGCAGCCGCTGGGCGAGCTGATGGACGCACTGGAGGCGACCGGACTCACGCCGGCTGACCCCGGCTTCTCACGGATCGCCCGCAGCCGGGTGGTCGACCTGGGCATCGTGCGTCGCCGCAAGATCGACGTCGCTGCCGACATTCCTGCCCGCCGTGTCGCGGACCTGCCGGTCGAGCTCGACGACAAGGTCGGACGTTCGATCCGGAAGGCCGAGCGGGAGCTGGCCCGACGACTGGTGACGCGGTACGAGAGCGCCCTTGCGACGAGGACGTCCGGACGCGTCGTCGAGGGCATCGACCACGAGCTCGTGCGCCGGGTCGCCAAGTGGGAGCGCGAAGACACGTCCACGAAGAAGGCCGACGAGAACGTCTTCACCATGATGCGACGGATCGGTCAGGCGAAGGCCGGCCTCGCGGCCGACTATGCGGCGCAACTGGCGCGCAACGTGGGCAAGGTGGTCTTCTTCGCCAAGCACATCGACGTGATGGACGTGGCCGAGGAGACCTTCGCCCAACGCGGCATCAGGTTCTCCTCCATCCGCGGCGACCAGACCCCGTCGGCACGGCGCAAGAGCATCGAAGCGTTCGTCGAAGATCCGGACGTCTCCATCGTGGTGTGCTCCTTGACCGCGGCCGGTGTCGGCCTCAACCTCCAGGTCGCCTCCAACGTCGTCCTCGCCGAGCTGTCCTGGACCGACGCCGAACAGACCCAGGCCATCGACCGGGTCCACCGGATCGGCCAGGACCAGCCGGTCACGGCGTGGCGGATCATCGCCGCTCAGACGCTCGACACGAAGATCGCTGAACTGATCGACAGCAAGGCCGGGCTCGCTGCCCGGGCGCTGGAGGGTTCGGACGAGGACATCTCGTCGTCGGTGGACGTGCAGCTCGAAGCTCTCGTCTCGCTGCTGACCGACGCGCTCTCGTCGACGTTGCAGACCCCGTGACCGCCAGCCCTCGGTCGGGCGCTACGCGGGACGCTTCAAGAGGATCGCCGTGAACTGCTGCGTGGTCCCCCACGGGGTGACGTGGTCCTCCCCGCTGGTCCTGAGCAGGTCGTAGCCCGGGAACTGCGCGGCGAGCTCCTCATGGGTGTACCGCACGATGGGCAGGCCGCTGCAGGTCAACGGACCGTCCGGACCGAAGGTCGCCACCACGACGAACCCGCCAGGCCTCAAGGAGCGCTCCAGCGAGGCCAGGTAGTCCTCGCGCTCGTCCGGCTCGGTCAGGAAGTGGAAGACGGCCCGGTCGTGCCAGAGCGCGAACTGTCTGTCAGGGCGGAGCTCGAGGACGTCGGCGACTTCGAGCACGACGTGGTCGCCGTCGCGTCCGAGGCGGTCGCGCACCGTCTGCAGCGCGGTGGCGGACAGGTCGATGGCCGTGAGGTCGCGATACCCACGCTCCACGAGGTGGTCGACGAGGGTCGACCACCCGGCGCCCACGTCGATGATCGGTTCGTCGACGGTCAGCTCTGTGGCGTCGACCAGGCCGAGCGAGAGCTCGGGGACGGACTGCCACCAGGAGACGCCGTCGACGTCCTTGTTGTCGTGAACGCCCTCCCAGAACGAGCTGCGGCTCTCCGCGTCGGCAGGTCGGGAGGGTGCGGTGTCGGCCATGTCTCGACGGTATCTGCTCCCGCACGTGCTCGTGAGGCCCCGACCCCGTTGCGGGGCCTATGGTTGCAGGATGGATGGTCCGGCGACAGCAGGCCACGAGGCTCTGACGCCTCTGGGCGAGATCTCGAACCTGATCGACGGCGGCGACATGGACTGCGGCAGCGGTCTGCTCCTGCTGATCACCCGGGCGATGCGCCGACTCCAGCCTGGCGAGCTGCTCGGCATCCGAAGCGCCGAAGCCAGCGTCGTGACGGATCTGCCGGTCTGGGCCGAGCTGGTCGGTCACGAGGTCGTGACGGAGGTGGCCGAGTCATCAGCTGGCCCGTGGTGGTTCAGCGTCCGCAAGGCGGGAGCCGCCCGGTCGACAGTGTTCAGCGGGGGGCGAACGACGCCGGTGGGTCACCGGTTGTGGGCCTACACGAACTTCGACTGCAACCTGGCCTGCCACTACTGCTGCGCTGAGTCGTCTCCGAAGGCGAGTGCGAGGCGGCTGCCGACGGACATCGCCCGTGCCGTGTTCGACGAGTTCTCCGAGGCGGGAGGTCGCGAGCTGCTGTTCACAGGGGGAGAGCCCTTCATGCACCCCGAGCTCGCGGACCTGATCGATTCCGCGGCCGGGCTGGAGCGCACGATCTTGACCAACGCGATGATCTTCGGACGGGGTCGGCGCAGGGAGACACTCGAAGCGTTGGACCGTTCGGTGCGGCTCCAGGTCAGCCTCGATTCGGCGACTCCGGACCTCCACGACCGACAGCGAGGTGCCGGCTCCTGGGCCCGCGCGCTGGAGGGGATCGGCTTGGCGAGGTCGCTCGGCTTCCGGGTGCGGGTGGCCGCGACGCTGTACGACGAGGACCCCGCCGGCGTGGCGGCGCTGCACCGGCGGCTCGACGACGAAGGCATCGCGGGTGAAGACCGGTTGATCCGACCCGTTGCTCACGAGGGCTTCGCCGACACGGGCGTCCATGTCTCCATCGATACCCTCGAGCCCGAACCCACCATCACCGCCGACGGCGCCTGGTGGCACCCGGTGGCGGTGACCAACCCGAACATGCGGATCGCCGACGCTCCCTTGCCGGTCAGCGAGATCTTCGGCGTCGTACGCGACACGTTGGCCGTGCAGGACGCGGCGGCACAGTCGGGTCGCGAGGTGTTCCGCTGCGCGTGAGGCCCACCCGATGACGGAAGCGGGAGTACGCCGGCCGGGGCGGAGCAGACAGCGGCCGGCCCCCTAGGGGTCGATGGCGGTCCGCTCCCCGTGACCGGGACCACCCGGCGGTCGATCGCCCGGGGTGAGCTCGAGACTGCCCTCGATCGCGTCCAGACGTCGGTGGAGCTGCGCGATCGCCTCCAGGATGGCTTCATCGGCTGCCTGTTCACGGCTCTCGCGCGGGGCTTCCTCCTCCCGGACGAACAAGGCGGCCAGGGAGGCGCTGACCATGGCCAGCAGAAGGAAGCCCAGGATCATCAGCACGGCCGAGAGCGCAGCGCCAGTCGTCGTCCGGGGTGGCTCGCCGATGAAGCCAACGGTCGTGATCAGGCTGACCGCCCACCACAGCCCCTCCCAGTAGGAGCTCACCGTGTTCGTCTCGATGGCAGCCACGGCTCCGGCGGACACGACGATCACGACGACGCTGGTCAGCAGGGCCGGCACCAACCAGGTGGCGGTGATTCGGATAGGGCTGTGAGCTCGCACGTTGGCCTCCCTGAGGGACTGCGCATGGTCGGCTCGCACGTCGGGCTCGGCACACCTGGCCCCGGAGCCCAGCGTATCGACCGCAACCTCGTTTCATCTCGGCTTCACCTGCCGCTCGTAGCGTCGTTGCATGCACGCGGTAGCGACGCAGGACAGGGTGCGCACCAGGGCGTCGCCTCCCGAACGCGACCGTGCGGCTCGCTGGCTCGGTGGCCCGCAGGGGAGCATCCTGATCGCCTCGATCCTCGCCGTTGCGGCACGCCTGCCCTTCCTGGGCGATCCGGCAGCCCCCGACGAGGGTGGTTACCTCGTGGTCGCGTCCCACTGGCACACCGGCGGCCCCTTCTCGTACGGAGGTCTGTTCGTCGACCGGCCCCCGGTTCTGCTGGCGGTGTTCAAGATCGCGAGTGCTTTCGGCGGCATCGAGCCGTTGCGCTGGCTCGGCTGCGCGTTCGTGGTCTTGGCCGTGGCGTCGGCGGGCTGGTGCGGCGCGACAGTGGGTGGGCGTCGCGGGGCCCGCTGGTCGGCAGCCGTGACGGCGGCGTTGATGACGTCGCCGATGCTGAGCGCACACGAGGTCGACGGGGAGCTGATTGCGGCGCCCCTGGTGTTGCTGTCCTGTGCCTGCCTGCTGGCAGCGCTGTACACCCCGCAACGGGTCCCGCGATCTGTCGGGCTGGCGGTCCTCGCCGGTATCACCGGGGCGCTCGCCGTGCTGGTGAAACAGAACTTCATGGAGGGACTGGTCTTCGCCGCCGTCGTCCTCGCGACGTCACCCGCGAGGCCTGGTGGGTCTGTCCGGCGTGTGGTCCGTCCCGCCATCGGCTGGATCGCGGGCGTCGCGGCGACGGTCGCCGCTGTCGCCGTGGTGGGCCTGGACATCGGGACCGGGCATCGGCGCTTTGCTCTATGCGACGTACGGCTTCCGCTCCGATGCCTCGAACACCCTCCTGGCCTACAGCCTCAGTGCGCCCGAGCAACGACTTCGAGGGTTGGGGTCCGCCGCGATTTCCAGCGGTCTGGTCGTGCTCGGTCTCGTCTTCGTCGCATCGCTCGCTCGTGCGCGCGGCAGGAGCGCGGCGGCCATCGGCACCGCCGCGATGTTCGTCAGCGCCTCGGCCGGAGTGGCACTCGGGCTCAGCTACTGGGTGCACTACCTGATCGAGTTCGTGCCCGCAGTGGCGATGGCGACCGCGCTGCTGAGCCGGCGCACCGGGCTCATGCGACACGGCGCTCGGTTGGCGGTCGTCTACGTGCTGCTCACCAGCCTGTGGTCGACGACTGCTGCGGTGACTGCAAGCCCGTCGACCACGCGGATCACCAACCTGACCGTGGAGAGGTGGGTCGCTGCCGCTGCGCGGGCCCAGGACTCGATGCTGGTCACGTACGGTCACGCCGACCTGGTGTACGAGACGGGACTCCGGCCGGTCTACCCCTACCTGTGGAGCCTGCCGCTGCGGACGCTCGACCCTCGTCTCGTCGAGCTCAGACGCCTGATCAGCGGTCCGAGTCCTCCGGTGTGGGTGATCGAGTGGGCCAGCTTCGACACCTGGGGCCTTGACGCCGCCGGGCACCTGATGTCTGACGTGCGCGACCACTACCGCGAGGTGCGGACGGTCTGCGGCGTACGCGTCTTCCTGCACGACGGTGTCCGGCGTTCGCTGCCGCCGGCTCCCTCATGCCTGTCCGGATGACTCTCGAAACCACTCGTAGCGGAAGACCCGACGAAAGACCGGGCCCGGCAGGCGCAACAGCACGGCGAGCGTGCGTACCTCGGCCTCGGACGTCGTCTGGCTGATGTGCGCGGCGAGTGCTGCACGCTTGGCCGCCCACTGGTTGCGGACGTCGATCCGGTGTGTCAGGTCCGATCGTGCTGTGTAGATCTCTGCACCGTGGGGAAGCTGCGGCACACGGACGAGGGTGCCCACCAGGCGCAGCACCCAACCGAGTCTGGTCAGCAACGTGCGGTCGAGCGTGGCCTCGAGCACGATCGGTGTGCCCGCCAACACCGCCGCTCGGGCATCCGACCCGGTGCACCTGGACATGATCGGGATGGCCGTAGCCGCCGTGTCGGTCGTAGGTGGTCAGCACCTGGGCGTTCTCGCGACGGAGGATGGCAGCCAACCGTCGAGCCGCGACCTCGACGTCGATGTCGACGAACCGCGTCGTGGTCGGGGAGGCGCCTTCGGTGGGCCGGTCCTCGACGTCGCGCCGTCCCGGTCCCGGGTACCCGCTGTCGGCGTACCCCAGGAGCACCACTTCGTCGACGCCGATCTCACGGGCGGAGTCATGCAACTCTCGCACCCTCACGTCGGCCAGCCGGCTGCCCCCGTACGCCGGAGCGGCCAGTCCTGCCTCACCGCTTGTGGCGACGACAAGGACGACGCGATGTCCGGCGGCGCTCAACGTGGCCAGGGTCCCCGCGGTCAGGAGTGCCTCGTCATCGGGGTGGGCGTGGAACGACACCACGGTCCCGGGTCCGTCCAAGGTCTTGGTCACGCGAGCGCCCTCCGGAGGGCCAGATCGCCGTGGACCTTCGCGTGCGCCAGGTCGTACAGCCGATCGGTCTCGTCGAGGACGACTGCCCACGTGGCCAGAGGTGACGTCGCCCGGTTGTGGGCGGCGATGGTGTTTCGCAAGGCGGGTTGCGTCAGACAGGCGAGCATGGCCTGCACCATCTCGTCGTCGGAGGATGCGAGGAGGCCGTCGACCCCGTGCCGCACGAACTCGCCCACCCCACCGTGTGTGCTGGCCACGACCGGAAGGCCAGCGCACCTCGCTTCCAGGGCGGCGATGCCGAACGACTCCAGCTCGGCGGGGGCGACGAAGAGGTGGGACGCTCTCAAGACGTCCCGGATCTCTACTCGGTCGAGACGTCCCAGCAGGCTGACCCACGCCGTCATGTCATGGAGGCGCAGGTAACGCTCCATCGCATCGCGTTCAGGCCCGTCGCCGACGATGAGGACCCGGAACGCGAGGCCGGGCGGCGCCGCACGCCGGAGCTGACGCAGCATGCGGAGCAAGGGGAGCGGACGCTTACGTCGAGCCAGCCTCGTGACGCAGACGATCGTCAGCTCACCCGCAGGCTCTGGCCCCGCTGCCTTCCACAGGTCTGGATCCACACCGTTGGGGACCGTGTGGACCGCCACTCCCTCCCCGAGCGTCTTGGCCACCGAGTCAGATGCCACCGCGCTGACGCCCGACCACACGACGGGCCAGCTCCGCATCCGAAGCATCGAGTCCAGCAGTGAGGGGACTGGTCCGATCCGGGACCACAGCGAGTGCACCGTTACGACGGCCGGGACGCCGAGGGCGCCCGCGCGACCCGCAGCGAGCATGGCGAGCGGCGAGATGACGGAGGCATGCGCGTGCACCACGTCATAGCTTCCCTCGGAGATCAGCTGCGCGAGGTGTCTCGACCCCGCCAGCGAGCGGCCGGTTCCCGTGACGGCGCTGCCACCGATCCGGCGGACCCAGGCAGGGTCTACGACGCCATGAGCGCGGGCGCTGGTGACGATGTCCGCGTCATGGCCACGCACCCTCTGCCGCCGCACCAGGTCGTTGACGTGCATCTCGATGCCCCCGAGCTGCGGCAGGTAGGCGTCGGTCACGTGCAGGATCCGCATCAGGCACCTGCCTCCGCACCGGCTGAGACGAGGCGCCGTTCAGCTGCGGCCGGCTCGTAGGCGGCCGCAACACCCGGCTCGCGTACCGGGTCTCGCCGCCGGGCGCGATCGGCCCACAGCCAGCCGGCGAGCAGGGCCCCACCGACCGGGATCTCGATCAGGAAGGTGAAGGCCCGGTACAGCAGGACGCCCGCGACGATTGCTCCGGGTGGGCCACCGGTCGCGATCAGGAACCCGACCAGGCCGACCTCGATGACTCCCGCTCCGCCCGGAGTGAGCACGGAGAGACTCAACAGTCGTTCGACGGCCAGCCCCGCCAGGACCTGCGACGTGCTCAGGCCGCTCCCGGTGGCCCGAAGGGAAGCCCAGAGGAGTACGAAGAGGAGGGCCGTGTAGCCGACCTGTCCGATCGTGAGCCGCTGCCACTGTTCGCGGATGGTGGCACCGCTGCCTGCCCGCACCTCCAGCAGGGACCCCGGGTCGAGGCTTCGCTGCGAGCGGAACAGCCGCAGCACCCGGGCCGTCCCGCGCGCGGTGTAGCCGGCCATGGATGTGGCAGCGCGCTCGCTGGTGAGTACCGCGCCCAGGGCCGCGATGGCTCCCGCCAGGATGGCGATGGTCACGATCGCGCTGCGTACAGGTAGACCGTTCGGCGGCCCCGTCACGAGCAGCGCGGCCAGGATCGCCGCCGGGATCACCAGCTTGGCCAAGACGTCCCAGACGTTGGTGACGAAGGTGTACACCACGAACTGGGGTCGGCTGAATCCCCACGCCCGGATCATGTGGTAGTTGACCCCCACGCCGACGGCTCCCCCGAGCGGAGTCACGTTGGACACGGCGCTTCCGGTGAGGCTCAACGTCAGCGCCCGCCGGTGCGTGAGAGCAGGCAATGCGGCCACGAGGGCAACGGTGTGGACGAAGAGTCCGGCGATCCAGATCAGCGCCAGCACGACCAGCGCCATCGGGCTGACCCGTCCAACGGCCGGACCCAGCTGAGTCCAGCTCATGCCGCTGATCGTGGGCAGCACGAGCACGACCAGGGCGGTCCCCAGCGCGAGGGACCCCACGCCGCGCACCCAAGCGAGGCACTGCGGGTACGGTGCCTCGGCCGGGCTGACCCGGAGCTTCGAGACAGCTGCCCCCGTGACCTCGTTGTCCTTCACACCTTGGACCGTAGGAAGTGCGCATGAAGAACTCATGAACCCGGCAACGCAGGCCGGGCGGCCGGCTTGTTCTCATCCGGTCTTCATCTGGCGTGGATACGCTCACGGCATGAGTTCGCGTCGTGGGTCGCGGCCATGCGTGTCCTGATCGCTGAGGACGACGAACGGCTGGCCGCCTTGCTCCAGCAGTCCGTGACCGAGGTCGGCTGGGAGGCCGTCGTGTTCCACGACGGCTTCAGCGCGTTCTCCGCCGCGGCACCGGGCGGGGGCTCGGAGGCGTTCGACGTCTTGTTGCTGGACTGGATGCTGCCCGTCCTGGACGGCCTCTCCGTCTGCCGGCGGCTGCGCGACATCGGCTGCCGTACTCCTGTGCTGATGCTGACCGCGCGGGGCGTCGTCAGCGACCGCGTGCACGGTCTGCAGTCCGGTGCCGATGACTACCTCGTCAAACCGTTCGACCTCGATGAGCTGCTGGCACGCCTGCATGCCCTGCACCGGAGAGCAAGCGGCGACGAGGATGACAGTCCCTTGCAGGTCGGCGGGCTGACGGTGGAACCGTTGGCCCGGCGCGTCCTGCGGGATGGCCAGGAGATCCGGCTGTCGGCCCGCGAGTTCGACATCCTCCGGCTGCTCGTGGCGCGTGCCGGTCAGGTGGTCAGCCGCTACCGGATCCTCGACGAGGTGTGGGACGGCGAGACCGACATCCGGAGCAACGTGATCGACGTGCACATCGCCGCGCTGCGCGCAAAGATCGACCGGCCCTTCGACACGCAGACGATCACGACGGTGCGGAACGCTGGCTACCGCGTCGACGCAGATCCCCGCTCATGAGCGGCAGGACCTCCGTCCGACGGCTGTCGCTCCGGCTACGGCTCGTCGCAGGTTTCGCCGCGGCGATGGTGGTCGTCCTCAGTGCGGCGGGGGTGTTCGTCTACTGGAAGGTCAAGACCGCCCTCGACCGCGAGCTGAACTCCGAGCTGATCGCCACCAGCGCCAGACTGTCCGGAGAAGTCCGTCAGGACGGCACGCTCCGGAACCGCTCTGCCCTCCTCGGCGGAGAGGGCTACCAGGTTCTCGACGCCCAAGGGAAGGTGCTCTCGGCAACCTCCGGAGCGGGAGTGGCTCTCCTCGGGGAGTCGGCGCTGCGCAGGGCATTGACAGAGCCGGTCCTCTCAGATGTCGGGGAACTGCTCCCCGAGAACAGCCAGAGCCTGCGCGTGTACGCCGCTCCACTGGGCCAGGCGAAGCCCGGCAAGGCAGCCGTGCTGGTCGTGACGCTATCTCGGTCTCAGCGGGACGAGGCACTGCGCGAGCTCCTCGTCCAGCTCACGGTCGCCGGGCTGGCCACCTTGCTCGTCACCACGGTGGTGGGTGAACGCCTGGCGAAGAGCTCGCTCATCCCCGTCGAGCGGTACCGACGGCAGGCGATCGAGGTCACGGAGGGAGCCACGGGGGTGCGCCTGGACGTCCCTCCGGACCGCGACGACGAGATCACTCGGCTGGGCCACTCGCTGAACCGGATGCTCCAGGCGTTGGAGGATGCCTTTGAGCACGAGCGGCGCTTCGTCGACGACGCGAGTCATGAGCTGCGCACGCCGTTGACGGTGCTCGGGACACGCGTCCAGCTGGCGCGCCGCCGTTCGAGGACGGTCGAGGAGCACGAGGCGGTGCTGGACGAGATCATTGTCGACATCGACCGGTTGATCGAGCTTGCCGAGCAGCTGCTCGACATCCGCACCCAGCGAGAGAGCGCGGCGGTCGACGAAGTGACCGACCTCGGTGTCCTCGTGAGCGAGCAGGTGCAGCGCCGCGCTCTGGCCTCTGCGGACGATCCTGTGCTTGCGCCGGCGGTCTCGCTGCGGGCGACCTCGGAGGCCGTGCCCGTCCGGGTGCACCGCGCTGGCTTGGACCGGATGGTCGGCAACCTGCTCGACAACGCGGCCAAGCACGGGAGGCCACCGGTGTCGGTGGCCGTCAGGCGTGAGGCCGGCTTCGCCGTGTTGACCGTCGGGGACCAGGGCGACGGGATGGAACCTGAGGTTCTGGCCACGGCGCCGGACAGGTTCGTCCGCGCACCCGAGGCACGAAGCCGCTCCGGCTCCGGCCTCGGCCTGGCCCTGGTCAAAGCCGTCGTCCTGGCCGCCTCGGGTGAGCTGAGGCTGTGCTCCGCCGGCCGTCACGAGCGGTTCGGTGCACCGAAGCCGATCCCCTGCGACCACGACGAGCACATGCTCGTCACGATCGTGCTCCCGTCGCCGGATCCCCTCGAGGGCGGCAAACAGGTCACCCCCGTGGAGAACGCGGTCCCGATCCGGACGCGCTGAAGTCCTTGTGCAGTGGAGCCCGGCGGTCGAGGGGCTTTCATTTAATACCCCTAGGGGGTATAGTTCAGCAGACACTGTACTCGTACGGGCTCGAGGAGGGTCGAGATGTCTCGCGAAGTCCAGGTGAACGACCACCACACGGACCAGACCAATGTGGCTCATGCGGACCGATCGTGGCGGACCGCGATCAGCGCCACCTTGCACTGCCTCACCGGCTGCGCGATCGGGGAGGTGCTCGGGCTCGTTCTCGCCACCTGGTGGGGCTGGTCGAACGCTCCGAGCATCGCACTGGCGATCGTGCTCGCCTTCATCTTCGGCTACTCGCTGACTGTCCTGCCGGTGTTGCGGGCCGGGTTGACCTTGCGTCAAGCGGTCAAGGTGGCGCTGGCGGCCGACACGATCTCCATCCTCACGATGGAGGTCGTCGACAACGCGATCGTGCTGGTGGTTCCTGGAGCGATGGCGGCCGGCGTGCTGGACGGGTTGTTCTGGGCAGCGCTCGCAGTGGCTCTCGCCATCGCCTTCGTCACGACCGTGCCGGTCAACCGCTGGATGATTTCGCGGGGCAGGGGCCACGCCGTCGTGCACGCCTACCACCACTGAAACCCTCGCGCATCGCGGTCCCGGACTCGTTGAACGTTGACGGCTTCTCAGGTCCGGCTCAGCCGGCGTACCCGACAATGGGGTGGACCGATGGCGAGAGGAGCCTCCGGGTGCGCGTGCTGGTCGTCGAAGACGAGACGAGGCTGGGCCAGGCCATCAGGCGTGGTCTCGTCGCCGAGGGCTTCGTCGTGGACGTCGAGACCGACGGCGCCGATGGCCTGTGGGCCGCCCAGAACCACACCTACGACGTGATCGTGCTCGACATCATGCTGCCGACGCTCAACGGCTACGACGTGTGCCGGCGCCTGCGCGAGGACGAGAACTGGACTCCCGTGCTGATGCTCACCGCCAAGGACGGCGACCTCGACCAGGTCGACGCTTTCGACCTCGGGGCCGACGACTACCTGACGAAGCCGTTTGCCTTCGCGGTCCTGGTCGCCAGGCTTCGGGCGCTGGTACGCCGTGGCGCGCCGGCGCGGCCGGTCGTACTGAAGGCCGGTGACCTGGAGCTCGACCCGGCGGCCCGATCGGTCTGCCGTGGTGGGACCGCGATCGATCTGACTCCGCGCGAGTACGGAGTACTGCAGTACCTGATGCGGCATCCGGGGGAGGTCGTCAGCAAGACCGACATCCTGGAGAACGTGTGGGACGCGTTCTACGAGGGTGACGACAACGTGGTCGAGGTCTACATCGGCTACCTGCGGCGCAAGATCGACCAGCCGTTCGAGCGACACGCGATCCAGACGCAACGCGGCATGGGCTACCGGTTGGCGTCCGACGGTGGCTAGGGCTCGTCGGCTGGCGGGCGTCCGTATCCGCACGACGTTGGCAGCCACGCTCGTGGTGGCGCTCGTGCTGGCCGTGGCTGGGGTCGGGTTCGTCATGGCGCAGCGCCACCTGCTCCGGTCCGCGATCACCGAGCTTGCCGACGCGCAGGCTGCTGACCTCGGTCGTCAGGTGGGCAGTCTCGGACTGGGCTCGCAACAGCTCGCGGCCCTGATCCACAACGAGGAAGGAATCGTCCAGATCCTTGACTCCGGCGGCGACGTGGCCGCTGCGAGCGACTCGATCGAGGAGTCCGGTCCGATCGTCTCGACCCGGCCGGCGCCGGGAGAGATCGTCACGCTCTACGTCGACAGCCTTCCTGAGGAGCACAACGACGACTATGTCGTGGTGGCCCGTGGCGTCTCGACCCCGGACGGTGACGCTGTGGTGATCGCGACGCAGAGCCTGGAGACGGTGGAGGAGTCGACGTCGGTCGTCATCCCGCTGCTCGGCATCGGTCTGCCCATCGTGGTCCTGTTGGTCGGCGTCGTCGCATACTGGCTGACGGGCCGGGCGCTGGCCCCGGTGGGCCAGATGCGGTCGCGGGTCGCTGAGATCACGGCCAAGGATCGATCCGCCAGGGTGCCGGTGTCGCCTGCTGGTGACGAGATCTCGCGGCTGGCCGAGACGATGAACGAGATGCTCGAGCGCTTGCAGTCGGCGTCCACGCGCCAGCGACGCTTCGTCGCTGACGCCTCGCACGAGCTGCGCAGCCCGTTGGCGGCGATCCGGACCTCGCAGGAGATCGGCCTCGCGCACCCGGACGCGACCGACTGGCCCGAGACCGGTCGCGACACGTTGGCGGAGCTGGAACGGCTCGAGAAGCTGGTCTCGGACCTGCTGCTGCTGGCCCGGTTCGACGACATCGGGCCCGGAACGGCGTACGCGGACGTCGACCTCGACGACATCGTCGGAGCTGAGGCAGCCCGGTTGCGACGGCTCGGCCAGTGGACCGTATCGGCGGAGATCGAGCCCGTGCGCGTGGTGGGGGACGTCAGCCAGCTCAGCCGCCTGGTGCGCAACCTGGTCGACAACGCGACGCGGCACGCCGACACGACCGTGGCGCTGCGGCTTGCTGCTGACGGCAACGAGGCGGTCATCGAGATCGCCGACGACGGGCCAGGCGTCCCGGCCGACGAGGCCCACAGGATCTTCGAGAGGTTCGTCCGGCTGGACGAGAGCCGCGAGCGTCGTACGGGTGGGGCGGGGCTGGGGTTGTCCATCGTGCGCGAGATCGCGGTGCGCCATGGCGGGCGCGTGACCGTGGCTTCAGACGGCGGCGCGGTCGACGGCCGGTCGGGCGCGCGGTTCGTCGTACGGCTGCCGATGTCCGGTCCTGTGTCGACGTCCTAGGCTGGCTGACGTGACCGCGGCCGAGCTCGCCCTCCTGACGTCGACCTTCGTGGCGTCCTTCGTGGAATGCACGGAGGCGTTGACGATCGTGTTGGCGATGGGGCTGACCCGGGGGTGGCGCTCCGCCTTGGCCGGGACGGCTGTGGCACTGCTGGCCCTGGTCGTGTTCACGGTGGCGGCCGGCTACGCCCTGGCCAGCTGGCTGCCTACCGCCGCGCTGCAGCTCGTGGTCGGCACGTTGCTGTTGATCTTCGGTCTGCAATGGCTGCGCAAGGCGATCCTCCGCTCCTCCGGCCGCAAGGCGCTGCACGACGAGGCGGAGGAGTACGCCGAGCAGACCGCCGCGGGCCGCGCCGCCGACCAGCGCACGCTGTTCGGCGTTGACGCCTTCGGGTTCATCGTCTCGGCCAAAGGGGTGTTCCTCGAAGGCGTCGAGGTGGTGTTCATCGTCATTACGTTCGGGTTGAACGCCGACAACGTGCCCCTGGCCTCCGTCGGGGGCGGGGCCGCGGCGCTCGCGGTGCTCGGTCTCGGTCTGGTGCTGCACCGGCCGCTGGCGGCCGTGCCGGAGAACACCTTGAAGTACGGGGTGGGGCTGATGCTGGTGACCTTCGGGACGTTCTGGTCGTTGGAGGGTCTGGGGATCTTCACCGCCGGCCGAGAGAGTCTGGAGTGGCCGGGCTCGGACTGGGCGCTGCTGGTGCTGCTGGCGTTCTGGCTGGCGTGGTCGCGCGTACTGGTCGGGTGGCTTCGCCGAGGCGTCAGCGATCCGCGTGAGTCGGAGGTGGTGTCGGCGTGAACGCGATGCGCGCGGTCTGGGGAGTGCTCGTCGACCTGGTCATCGGCGATGACCCGAAGCTCGCCGTTGCCGTGGTGGTCTCGCTGGCGCTTGCCGGCCTGGGGCTCGCGTTGGGCGCATCGGCCGGTGCGGTGACGGTCGGTGGTGCGGTCGTGGTGGTCCTCGCCTTCACTTTCAGCATGTTCGTGGACACGCGATGACGCCCCGGACCGGCCTGTCATGACCGAGCGCGTGGACGTAGCTGTCCGGGGTGGCGGCATACGGCTCGGCCAGTTCCTCAAGCTGGCCAACGCCGTCGACCAGGGCAGCGACGTGAAGTTCCTGATGGCCGCCGGTGAGGTCCGGGTCAACGGTGAGGTCGAGGTACGCCGCGGGCGTCAGCTCACCGACGGCGACGTGGTGACGTTTGCCGACACCGAGTACGTCGTCACGGCTCGGCTGACGGGCGACCGGGCGCCGGGCGTCGGGTCGAGTGCCGACCGTCGAGCGCCGAGTGGCGAGACGAGTGCCGATCGGGCCGAGGGTACGCGAGGGTCTGCAAGGCAAGTTCCTGGTTTGCACGGCAAGTTTGCCTAGATAACAAGCCATCGGAATAGAAATCTAGGCAAACCCCGAGCGGCCGAGGGGGAAGGTGGCGAGGGGGGCGTAGCGCGGGCCACGGCCGGGCGGGCTGCCCTTGCGGGAGCGGCCTCCGTGCGCCGCCCGGTTGCCTCCGTGCCGTGCCCTTGCGCCGCCAGGCGCGCGGCCGGGGAGGAACGACTCGATCACCGACACCTCGTCGGCGACCCACTCCGGCCCGACGTAGCCGGCCAGCTCGTCGACCAGCCCGGTCAGGTCCTGACGCTCGCGGCAGCGGGCCAGCGTCAGGTGCGGCTCCTGCCCGTGCGCAGCCAGCTTCGTCCATCCCGCGAGGTCGCCGGCCAGCCCGATCCAGAGCACCCGTGCCATCCACGTCTTCGCAGGAAATGTTCCGGCTCCGGCCAGCCGCAAGGACATCGGGTGGCTGCGAGCCGCCCGGCGTTCCCATCGCCCGAGCTGTCGCTCGACCTCGTGGTCGCCGCACTCCCCGAGGAACTCACACGTCAGGTGCCACCGCGAAGGCTTCACCCAGCGCAGCTCCGGGTGAGCCGTGCGTGCGAGGTCGACCGCCTCGTCGAGATGGACCTCGACGTCCGGCGGCAGCGGTAGAGCGACGAACAGACGTTTCAGCGGACGTCGACCAGGTCCACCACGAAGATCAGCGTCTCACCCGGAGCGATCGCCGAACCCGCACCCCGGTCGCCGTACGCCAGGTGCGGCGGGATCACCAGCTGGCGGCGGCCGCCGACCTTCATGCCCTCGATTCCCTGGTCCCAGCCGGAGATGACTTGCCCGACGCCGAGGCGGAAGGACAGCGGCTCGCCTCTGTTGTACGAGGCGTCGAACTCCTCACCGCTGGAGTGCGCCACTCCGACGTAGTGCGCGACCACCGTCGAACCGGACGTGGCCTGGGCGCCGTCGCCCTCGGCGATGTCGGTGATCAGCAGCTCGGTCGGGGGAGGGGAGTCGGGGAAGTCGATCTCAGGCTTGTCAGTCATGGCTCCAGCCTAGAAGGGGCCTGGGTCAGGCCGTGGTGGGGAGCGGCGGCGCTACTGCGCGTTGGAGACGTAGGACGTCAGCTGGTCGCGTTCGAACTCCAGCTCGCCGATCCGGGACTTCACCACGTCGCCGATCGACACGATCCCGTGCAGGTCGTCACCGGAGATGACGGGGACGTGCCGGATCCGGTGCTAGTGTCATCAGCTTCATCAGGTCGTGGACGCTGTCCTCGGGCTTGGCGGTGTGCACCTGCGCGGTCATGATCGACTCGACGGACTGGTCCAGGAGCGCCACGTCGTCGATGAGGCCACGCACCACGTCACGCTCGGAGACGATGCCTGCGACCGGTCTGTCGTCGGTGCTCACGACGACGGCGCCGATGTTGTACTCGGCGAGCAGGGCTATCAGGTCGCGGACGGTGGTGTCCGGACGCACGGTCACGACCGCGGTGCCCTGGGACTTGGTCTGCAGTACGTCACTGATGCGCATTTGCGTCCTCCGAGAGGTTTCTCGTGCTGGCCTGCCCCTTCCTCGACAGTACCCGTGCAGGCCCCCCGGTGACACCCTTCTCGGCAGGCGGGCTGACGCTGACCTGCGACAATGTTCGTGATGAGCGCGATCGAGCAAGGCGAGGCGGTCGTGCTTCGTGACCCTGCGCCGGCGTACCGGCCGAACGTCGCGATCGTGGCCACGGTCCTCTCCTGGATCACCGTGGTCCTGCTGATCGACTCGACCGGCTCGCTGGCGGTCCAACGCCTGCTGGGCGTGGTCACGTGGGGGGTGCTGGTCGCCCTTCTGGCCCGCGAGAGCGGACTCGTACGGATGCAGACAGCGGTCGTGGTCGGCTTCGCCACGGTCATCGAGTACACCTGCTCGCCGCTGCTCGAGGTCTACCTCTACCGCTTCCACAACGTGCCCGCCTACGTACCTCCCGGGCATGGTCTGGTCTACCTCGCCGCGCTGGCGATCGGGCGGACGGCGTTCGTCCAGGCGCACACGCGGGTCTGCGCAGCGGTGGCGCTGCTGGGCGTCGGCGGCTATGCGGCGTACGGCCTGGTCGCCGAGCGCACCGACCTGCTCGGCGCGTTCTGGTTCCTCTGCCTGGTGGGCTTCTTCCGGTGGGGCCCGTCACCCGGGCTGTACGTCGGGGCGTCGTTCGTCGTGACGTACCTGGAGCTCACCGGAACCGCGCTCGGAACCTGGGAGTGGCAGCGGTACGACCCCACCGGGCTGGTGGCGATCGGCAACCCGCCGTCGGGAGCAGCAGGTGGCTACGGGTGGTTCGACCTGGCGGCGTTGCTGGCCGCGCCGTGGCTGCTGGATCGGTGGCGCGCGATGCACACCGGACGACCCGCGGTCGGTGTCACTGCGGCGGATCCTCCGGCTCACTCGGGTCGGTCTCCTGATCGGACGAGCTGAGTCGGAGCCGCCGCTCGCTGAGGTCGTGCACGCTTCCCGGTGCACCCTGCTCGCGGCCGCCGTCACCGGGAGTCATGCCCACGAAGGCCAGCACCTGCTCATGCAGTCGGCCGTTGGTCGCGAGGGCGCTGCCGCCCTGTGGACCCGGCGTGCCGTCCAGACTGGTGAAGCGTCCTCCGGCCTCGTCGACGATCAGGCACAGAGCGGCCATGTCGTAGAGCTCGAGCTCCGGCTCGACCGCCACGTCCACCGCGCCCTCGGCCACCAGCATGTAGGACCAGAAGTCACCGTACGCGCGGCTCCGCCAGCACCGACGGGTCAGCGCGATGAAGTCGTCCTGCCGCCCGCGAGAGTCCCAGCCGTGCAGGGAGGAGTACGACAGAGAGGCGTTCTCGAGGGTGCCGACGTCTGAGACGTAGCACGGGGTGGCGGAGAACAACGACTTGCCCGTGAAGGCTCCCCCGCCCTTCGACGCCCACCACCGTCGACCAAGCGCCGGAGCCGACGCCACGCTCGCCACGACCTCGTCCTCGACCATCAGCGCGATCAGTGTCGCCCAGACCGGGACTCCGCGCACGAAGTTCTTGGTCCCGTCGATCGGGTCCACCACCCACCGCCGGGGTCCCCAACCGGATGAGCCCTCCTCCTCGCCGTAGAACGCGTCGCGCGGGCGAGCACGGCTCAACGTCCGTCGCATGGACTGCTCGACCGACTGGTCCGCATCGGTGACCGGGGTCAGGTCCGGCTTGTTCACGACGTGCAGGTCCTGGGCCTTGAACCGGTCCATGGTCAGCGAGTCGGCGTCATCGGCCAGCACGTGAGCCAGGCGCAGGTCGTCGGTGTGGTCCGAGGGCATAGCGCTCAGAGTACGGCTCAGCGGCTCGATGGTGTCGCCAGGCGCGCACCCTTTCCTCAGGTCACGTTGAGCGTCTTCTGCGTTGGTTCTCAGATCGTGCTGACAGATTGACCGCGCCGAGCACGATGCCCGAAGGTGCAATGGCGACCAGTGCATCCTTGTGTCGTACTGAGCACGCGCACTCTGCACGTGGGGCTCTCGGATCGGCCCGCCCCCCGACGAGACGAGGTTCTTGATGTTCAGCCAGTTCAACGGCCTACCCGTGCATCCGCTGGCGGTGCACGCGGCGGTGGTCCTGGTGCCGCTCGCGGCCCTGCTGGGGATCCTGTACGCCGTTCCGCGCACGCGCGCATGGTCCCGTCTCCCGTTGCTGCTCGTGTCGCTGGCGGCGCTGATCTCGGTCTTCGTCTCGAAGCAGAGCGGCGAACCACTGGAGAGGAAGCTGAACCTGCAGGGAGCGGCCCACGACCTGATCGAGCAGCACAAGCAACGCGCGGACGTTCTCTTCGTGGTGATGATCGTGTTCACGGTGTTGGCTGTGGCGGCTTACGCCCTTCCCCGCTTCACCCAGACCTCCAGCCTCGTGACCAACGGACTTGCGGTGCTCCTCGTGATCGGTGCGATCGGTGTCGCGTTCCAGACCTACCGGGTCGGAGACGTCGGGGCGCGGGCGGTGTGGAATCCCGGTGGCACCGTTGACTTCGGCAGCAGCAGCGGCGACTAGGTCCGCGAGCGGCGGGAAGCTGCAGCCCGACACGCCGCGCCCGACCTGAACTCTCCGGTATTTCGCGGGTCTGGTCAGTCGCCCTCGGCGCGTTCGCGGCTGGCGAGCAGCCGGCGGAAGGACTCGACACGTTCGGCGTCGACCCGGCCGTCCGTGACGGCGACGTCGAGCGCGCACTCCGGCTCGGACTCCCCGTGAGTGCAGCCGCGTGGGCAGTCGACGGTGAGCTCCGACAGGTCTTCGAAGGCGTGGATGAGGTCTGCCGGGTCGACGTGGGCCAGTCCGAAGGACCGGATCCCCGGCGTGTCCACCACCCAGCCGCCGAACGGCAGCTCCAGGGCGAGAGCCGAGGTCGAGGTGTGGCGGCCTCGCCCGGTGACCTCGTTGACGTGCCCGACGGCCCTGGTGGCTCCTGGCACGAGGGCGTTGACGAGCGTCGACTTGCCGACCCCCGAGTGGCCCACGAACACGCTCACCTGGTCGCGCAGCCGGTCGCGCACCGGGTCGAGGTCGCCACCCCTCTCGGCGACCACGAACGGCACACCGAGCGGACGGTACGTCGACAGCAGCACCTCCGGGTCAGCAAGATCGACCTTCGTCAGGCACAACAGCGGGTCCAGACCCGCGTCGTAGGCGGCGACGAGCGCGCGGTCGATCAGCCGCGGCCGAGGTTCGGGGTTCGGCGACGGCGGTGACGATGACCAGCTGGTCGGCGTTGGCAACCAGGATCCGCTCGATCGGATCGTCGTCGTCCGCCGTACGCCGAAGGACCGTCTCTCGCTCGGCCACCTCCACGATCCGGGCCAAGCTCCCCTCGGCCCCGCTGACGTCCCCGACCACACGCACCCGGTCGCCGACGACCACGCCCTTGCGCCCGAGCGGCCGCGACTTCATCGTCGTGATCGTGCGCTCGGGCTCGCCGTCTGGTTGCACCCGGACGGTGTAGCGGCCCCGGTCGACGGTGATGACGAACCCGTCCACGGCATCGTCGTACGTCGGCCGCTCCTTCGTGCGAGGTCGCGTGTGCCGGCGGGGACGCTCGTACGAGCTCGGGTCGGTCTCGTCGAACCTCGGCGTCACGCCACCAGAGCCTGCCACTGAGCAGCGAAGTCCTCGTGTGTCTTCGACGTGGTGGTGATGTCCTCGATGGCGATGCCTCGTACGCGCAGGGCGAGCACGACGCCGGCCTGGGCCATCCGGTGGTCGTGGTAGGTCGACACGACGCCGCCGTGCAGTGGCCGCGGACGGATCTCCAGCCCGTCCGGCGTCTCGCGCACGTCGCCGCCGAGAGCGTTCACTTCTCGGGCCAGCGCGGCCAGCCGGTCGGTCTCGTGGCCGCGCAGGTGGGCGATGCCGCGTAGGTGCGACGGTGAGTCCGCCAGGGCGCTCACAGCGGCCAGCACCGGTGTCAGCTCACCCACGTCGTGCAGATCCGCGTCGATGCCCTTCAGGGAGGCCGGACCGGTCACCGTCAGACCTGCGCTGTCGAGCACGACGTCCGCGCCGAACAGTGGAAGCAGGGAGCGCAGGGCGTCGCCGGCCTGGGTCGTCTCCGCAGGCCAGCCGGTCACGGTCACCGAGCCTCCCGTGACGACCGCTGCTGCCAGGAAGGGCGCGGCGTTGCTGAGGTCAGGTTCGATCTCGACGGGAATGCCGGCGATCGGTCCGGGCGCGACTCGCCACCGGTTCGGCTCCAGGTCGTCCACGTCGACGCCGCGCTCGCGCAGCATCGCCACCGTCATCGCGATGTGCGGCAGCGAGGGGACAGGCTTGCCGTCGTGGCGCACGTCGACACCGTCGGCGTATCGCGCCCCGGCGAGCAGCAAGGCGGACACGAACTGGCTGGACGCTGACGCATCGATCGTCGCCGCGCCGCCCTGCACGCTTCCGGTGCCCTCGAGGGTGAACGGGAGGGCGGTCGCGGCCGGGTCGAGCCTGACGCCGAGCCCGCGTAGAGCGCCGAGAATCTCGTCCATCGGTCGCTCGCGAGCCCGGGGGTCGCCGTCGAAGGTGACCGTTCCGCGGGCGAGTGCGGCGACGGGAGGCAGGAAGCGCATCACGGTGCCTGCCAACCCACAGTCGACGTGAGCCGGGCCGGCGAGCGGGGCAGGCGTCACCGTGAGCGCGTCCGATCCCTCGACGGTGACACCGAGCGCTCGCAAGGCCGCGATCATCAGGCGGGTGTCCCGGGCCAGCAGAGGGCGGTTGATCGTGGACGGCCGGTCGGCGATCGCCGCGAGCAGCAGGGCCCGGTTGGTGAGCGACTTGGAGCCGGGGACCGTCACCCGGCCCGAGACGGCCCGGTCGGCGTACGGCGCGGGCCACGTCGGGACAGGCGCTGCGGTGAGCCCGGCTGAGGGGCCACGCCGCACCACCTAGCTGATCTCCTGCGCTCGGGGCGCCGTCCTGGTCACGCGTCCAGCCTACCGAGGACGGCGTGACCTGAGCGAGCCCGTCCGCGTCAGCCGGGCGTCAGGAAGTGAGTGGGTTGATGTCGGAGACCCGGTCGCCGGCGTGACGGGCGGCACGCTTGGCTTGCCAGGCCAGGCTCGGCTTGCCTTCTGTGTCGACGCTGGCGAGCAACAGACCACCGAGCATCGAGACGTTCTTGAAGAAGTGGATCTGCTGGTTGGCCTTCTGGGTCGGGTCGCTCTCCTCCCAGAACCGGTGTCCGGCCCACGTCGTCGGGACCAGCGTTGCCGCGAGGGCGAAGGCCGAGAGCCGGGGGAACCGGCCGGTCGCCAGCATCAGCCCGCCGACGAGCTGGACAGCTGCGTTGACCTGGACCAGCTGCCGCTGGTCCAGGTCGAACGGCAGCGAGTCGGTGGCCTTGCTCGACCGCAGGCTGCAGCTTGTCCAGCTCCGGCTCGGCCATCTGGACATGGTCATCGACGCTGCGGAGGGTGTTGATGCCTCCGCTGACGAACATGGTGGAGAGCATGGGGCGGGCGAAGCGGCGGACGAGAGTCATGTGTCTTTCTTACCTCATGGCGCCAACCGGTGCAGATCTCGGGGGAACAAGGTGACCTCGCGGATGTTGTCCGCCTCCAGGAGACGCCCGGTCCACCGCTCCAGCCCGATCGCGAAGCCGCCGTGCGGCGGTATCCCGTAACGGAACGCCTCGATGTACGCCTCGTAGGGCTGCTGGGGCAGACCGCGCTGCTTCAGGGCCGCGACGTAGTCCTCGTACCGGTGCAGCCGCTGGGCACCACTGACCAGCTCGACGCCGCGGAAGATCAGGTCGAAGGACCGGGACCAGCGCGGGTCGGCCGGGTCCGGGTGGCTGTAGAAGGCGCGGTTGGCCGTCGGGTAGCCCTCGACGACGACGAAGTCGCTGCCATGCTCGCGCTGGGCCCACTCGCCGAGCGCGCGTTCGTGCGCCGGCGCGAGGTCTGGCTCGTCCGCCGGTGCACCGGCGATCTCGAGCGCCTCTCGGAAGTGCAGGATCGGGAACTCCGCCGGCACCTCCGGCACGTCCACACCGAGCAGGTCGACGGCACGGGACGCACGTTCGTGGATGCTCGCCACCATGCCGGCCACGACGTCGCGCAACACCGCAACGACCTCGCGGTGGTCCTCGACGAAGCCGAGCTCGACGTCGAGCGAGACGTACTCGGCGAGGTGGCGGACCGTGTCGTGCGGCTCGGCTCGGAAGACCGGGCCGATCTCGTACACGCGCTCGAAGACGCCGACCAGCACCTGCTTGTAGAACTGTGGTGACTGGGCCAGGTACGCCGGGCGACCGAAGTAGTCGACCTCGAAGACGTTCGCACCGGACTCGGTCGCCGACTCGACCAGCTTGGGAGAGCAGATCTCGGTGAAGCCGGTTGCGTCCAGCGCGGACCGGAAGCCGTGCAGCGACGCCGCGGCGAGCTGCCAGGCGGCCTGGCGCAACGGATGCCGCAACGTCACCTGCGCGTGGTCCAGCATCGTCGGTAGCCCCGCTGAGATCTTCGGTCGCCACAGCTCGATCGGGGGCGTCACAGCCGGGTCCGTCAGCGCCACGAACGTCGGCTGGACGAGCTCAACCCCGCCTGGTGCTTGCGGGTTGGGGCTGACCAAGCCGAGGACGTCGACGGTGGTCTCCTCCGTCAGCGTCTCCACCTGGGCCAAGGTGGCCTCGTCCTTGACGACCACCTGGGCAGTGCCGGACCGGTCGCGCAGCACGACGAACGACAGCCCGGAGAGCCGCCGACGACGGTGGATCCAGCCGCTGAGCCGGACCTGCTCACCGGGTCGATCGGCGTGCGAGGGAAGGTCGCCGGCCAGGGTGCGCGGCAGCCGGGTGGCAGGCGGGGTCGTGGCCGATGATGACGGCGGATGTCGACGGGGTGGTCGATGGGGATACGGAGCTCAAGAGATCACCTCCAGGTCGGAACGGGGCCCTGGAGGTGTGGGCGACGGGCAAGCTCGCTGTGCCACCACACCTTCGTCGACGAGACGCCGACCTCTTGCGTTGCTCGGCTCGGGAGTGTCTTCGACCGCGGGCCGGGACGTCCGCCTTCTCAGCTGCCGGCGACTCTCTGTGCATCCGATGCCCGCGACTACTCGTCTCCGTCGTCGCCGCGGCTCCATCGTAGAGGGCCGGCGCGCCCCGGTCACCTCGGTTCAGTCGTTGTCGTTGCCGTTGTCGTTCGACGAGACGTCAAGGGAGGCGCTGTTGTTGCTCGAGACCGGGTCGTCGTTGCCGGGAGCGCTGACGGAGGCGCTCAACGAGGGGCGATCGCCGTGGTGCGGGTGGAACTTCACGATCGCGACCAAGGCCGCTGGGCTGGAGTCGTCGGTCGTGCAGGTGTAGGTCGAGACGGGACGGGACGGTGGCGGGCTGCAGCTCCACCCGGCACCGGACAACCGCAGGGAGATCACCCGGCTGACCGAGATCCGCACCGTGATGCCCTTGGCGTCAGCGGGTGCGCCGACCGTCATCGTGCCCCGGTAGCGCTTGCCCGGCAGCTCGCTCGTGGTCATCGACAGCTTCAGGTCCCACGAGGGGGATGGGGGCGGGGTACTTGTCGATGGAGGTGTCGACGGGGGCGGCTTCGTCGTGTGGCGTCGGTGTGGTGTGGCTCGGTGTCGTCCGGGTCGGAGTCGTCCGGGTCGGAGACGTGGGGTGGCTGCTCTCGGGGCTGTCCGTGCTCGGCACACCCTGGGTGGTCTGCGGCTGGCCTCCGGGAGCGCCGGAGGATCCGGGACCGTCGGGACCGGCCGACGCGGTCGCCGGGTCGATGACGGCGACGCCGCCTGGGCTCGTCGTTCCTGCCTTGGTCGGGCCCTTGTCTCGGCGGCTGCCCGGACGAGCGTCTGTGGTGGTGCTCTTGCTCGGTGACAGTCGGCTCTGACCCGGCCTCGCCGGATGGTCCGAGCCGGTGGTCGACGTGGCGCCCGGGAACGGAGAGGGATCGTGCGGCCCGACCGCGAGCTTGTCGTTGAGGCTGTTCGGCTCGGCCGCCGTGTCACGTGGCTGGCTTCCGGAGGTGATGACCGCGATGGCGACGGTCACCGCCAGCGCGCTCGCGGCCGTCGACCCGGCCGCCGCGACACCGTGTCCCTGGACGAAGTGACGGGCTCGCCAGATCCATGGAGCAGCAGCCAGCGTGCCTGACCCGACCGATGCCAGGTAGCCCGAGGCCGCGGCGCCGAGCAGGATCGGGGCCAGGATGCCGGCCAGGTTGGAGTTGACCTCGGAGAGCTCCAGGTAGACGGCGGAGCACCGTGCGCACTGGTCGAGGTGCTCGTCGACCTTGGCGGTGTCACGTCTTGACAGTCCGTTGCGCACCCGGGCGCCGAGCCGCTCGGTCACCCAGCGGCAGTCCTCGGCGGCGGTGTCGGCCATGTGCATCTGCAGGTACGCCTGACGGAGTCCTTCGCGCGCCCGGTAGGCCAGGGCCGAGACGCCGTTGGCGCGTCATGCCGAGCAGCGGCGCCACCTCGGCAGGCTTCTGGCCCTCGACCTCGACGTGCCACGAGCACCAGCTGCCAGCGTTCGGGGAGTGAGGCAAAGGCCTTGGACGCCGCGACGTTCTCGAACTCCTGCACCGCGGGGTCGGCGAAACGGCACACCAGGATCGAACGACTCGAGCTCGTCGGAGGGGGTCACCTTCGCCGCACGCGCGGATCCGGTCCACGTGCAGGCGGCGTACGGCGGTGAGCAGGTAGGCACGGAACGCCAGGTCGGGTCCGCCGCCGCCCGACAGCACCTTGAGCACCTTGATGAAGGCGTCGGACACCAGGTCGTCGGCGTCACTGGGGCCGGCGATCTGACGGGCCAGTCTGGTGGCCGCGTCCCGGTGCCGTTCGAAGAGCATCTCCGTAGGCAGCGCCGTCTCCGCCCCGGACCGCGGCAATCAGTTCCGCGTCACTCGGGGCGTTCAGGTCGATGACATTCTGGTTCTTCATCGGACTAATGTGACGCTCGGTCACCCTTTCCTGACGCGCTGACGTTTCTGAGGGTAATCCCGTGGCCGGTTTCCGCGTCATGGAATCGGCAAACCCGCGTCTCCTTCCTGGATCAGCGGTGGTCCCGTACGAAAGGAACGCAGCAATGGTGCTCTTCGACCAACTGCTCAAGAAAGGCTCCGGGCGAGTGGCTGTCACGGTTCCGCCCGGCTTCGAGCCGCTTGCCGACGCCTTGCGCTACAACGGCGCTGTGATCGCCGCCGCCCACGAGATCGGCCGCTTGGCCGCCGGGGACGGGGCATCCCTCGACGATGTCCTCACCGACGTCGCCATGACGTATCAGTCGGTGTCCGGCGCCGGCGAACCGGCGTTCGAGGTCGTGCGTGCCGTCTCGACCGCCTGGGCGGACGCCTCGCTGCGCTTCCTCCACGCGGTCTCGTGCGAGGACCCGCTGACCGGGCTTGCCTCGCTCGCCCACCTGCGCTCGAAGATCCTGGAGTCCTACCGCGAGCAGGCCCGCCGTGGCGAGAGCGAGTCCACCCATGCGCTCGTCGTCGTCGAGCTGGACCCGTCCTGGACGGCGGCATCGCACTTCGACAGGGTGCTGCGGCTTGGTCGACGTGGCCGAGTGCATGCGCCAGGTCTACACCGGCGACGAGCCGATCGGGCGCCTGACCGCTTCGCGCGCCGCGGCCGTCGTACGCCGGGACCCGGAGCTCGGTGCACGGGTGCGCGCGCTGCGGGGTCTGCTCCAGGACTGGCAGGACGAGGGCGGTGCCGCCACCAAGCTGTGGATCGAGGGCCTGCCGAACCTGCCCGAGTCCGCGGACGCAGTCCTTGACGAGCTGAGCCGCTGACCACCCTCCTCGCTCCCCGGTGGCCGATCACCGGCCAGGCAGGTTGTCGGTCCGCTGTGACAGGCTGTCGGTATGTGTGGCCGCTATGCCTCCAGCCGCAAGCCTGAAGACCTCATCGAGGAGTTCGAGGTCGACACGAACATGGTCAAGGAGTCCCTCGAGCCCGATTACAACGTCGCGCCGACCAAGGACGTCTACGCCGTCATGGACCGCCTCCCGAGGGACGCGCCCAAGGACGCCGCACCCGAGCGCCGGCTGACCACCGTCCGCTGGGGACTGGTCCCGTCCTGGGCCAAGGACCTGTCCATCGGCAACCGGATGATCAACGCCCGGCTCGAGACTCTCGCGCGAGAAGCCGGCCTTCAAGCGCGCGCTGGCCAAGCGCCGATGCCTGCTTCCTGCCGACGGCTACTACGAGTGGTATCCGACGCAGCACATCGGCAAGTCGGCAAACCACTCAAGCAGCCGTTCTTCATCCACCCCTCCGACGGCAGCGTGATGGCGATGGCCGGGCTCTACGAGATCTGGCGCAACACGGAGGTGGACGACGACGCGCCGGGGGCCGTTCGTCTGGTCGGCCACGGTGATCACCACCACGGCCGAGGACTCTGTCGGGCACATCCACGACCGGATGCCGATGCTGGTCGAGCCGTACGCGCTACGCAGCCTGGCTCGACGCCACCGTCGGCGACCCCGGTGACCTGGCTGAACTGCTGGTGCCCGCCGCGCCCGGTCGCCTCGAGGCCTACCCGGTCTCCAACGAGGTCAACAACGTCGCGCAACAACGGGCGCGGAGCTGTTGGCCCCGATCCCGCTCGAGGAGTCCGGCGTCTCGGCCTGAGCCGCCCCCGACCATGACGACCACCGTCCGGACGATCGCGACCGACCAGGGCGACGCGCGGCTGCACGTCGATCGAGCGCGCCGGCCGGTCGCCACGCTGGTGCTGGGCCACGGTGCAGGTCGCGGCGAGGACTCTCCGCGATCTGGCCGCGCTCGCGGCGGAGCTGCCACGTCAGGGCATCTCGGTCTTCCGGGTCGAGCAGCCCTGGCATGTCGCGGGCAAGAAGGTGGCGGCGAGGCCCGAGGCGCTCGACGCGGCCATTCCGATCGCTGCGTCGACGCCATCCGGGTCCGCACTCCGCTCATCATCGGCGGCCGCAGCGCCGGCGCGCGGGTGGCCTGCCGCTCGGCCGCTGAGCCTCGGTGCGGTCGGGGTGCCTGGCCCTGGCCTTCCCGCTGCATCCCCCGGGACGCCCGAGAAGACCCGGCTGCCGGAGCTGCTCGGGGCCGGCGTTCCCACGTTCGTCGTTCAAGGGGAGCGGGACAGCTTCGGTGGCCCGGACGACTTCCCGGAGGGGATCGAGCTGACCGTCGGTTCCCGACGCCGACCACGCCTTCAAGGTGCCCAAGCGAGCGCTGCTCTCGCAGGAGGAGACCCATGCGCTGATCGTCGAGGCGGTCGTCGAGTGGGTCACCGCCCGCGTCGCCTGAACGCACCGGCGTACCGACCCTGGGAATGTCCGCCGCTCGCGGGGCGGTTGAAAGACGTGGACCGCATACCTGAGGTGTGCGTACACGACCCGAGGAGGCCCGGCCGGGATGCCGACTGTCCTGGACTCACCCACACCGCTCGACCGTCAGCTCGTCGAGCAGATCGAACGTCTGGATTGGCCAGTACTCTTGCGAGTGATGACTTCCCCCGAAACTCCCGCCGTGACCGAGTCGGTCGAGGAGCGCACCGCCCGATTCGAGCGGGACGCGATGGTCTTCATCGACCAGCTCTACTCCGCCGCGATGCGGATGACGCGCAACCCCGCCGACGCCGAAGACTTCGTGCAGGAGACCTACGCCAAGGCGTTCGCGGCGTTCCACCAGTTCAAGGAGGGCACCAACCTCAAGGCCTGGCTCTACCGCATCCTCACCAACGCGTACATCAACACCTACCGCAAGAAGCAGCGCCAGCCCATCCAGGACTCCCACGAGGAGATCGAGGACTGGCAGCTCGCCCGCGCCGAGACGCACACGTCGAGCGGCCTGAAGTCGGCCGAGGCGGAGGCGCTGGAGCACCTGCCCGACAGCGACGTGAAGGACGCCCTCCAGCAGATCCCCGAGGACTTCCGGCTCGCCGTCTACCTGGCCGACGTCGAAGGGTTCGCCTACAAGGAGATCGCCGAGATCATGGGTACGCCGGTCGGCACGGTGATGTCGCGGCTGCACCGGGGACGCAACCAGCTCCGCACCCTCCTCGCCGACTACGCGCGCGGGTCGCGGTCTCGACAGAACGGCCGAGCGTGAAGCGGAGGTGACCTCATGAGCTGCGGCAAGCATCACGCCGTCGACTGCAGCGAGATCCTCGACCGGGTCTACTTCTTCATCGACCACGAGCTCGACCACGCCAACGCCGAGCAGATCAAGAGCCACCTCGACGAGTGCGGCCCGTGCCTCGCGAGGTCGACCTCGAGCGGCATGGTCAAGGCGCTGGTCGCCCGCTCGTGCTCCGAGAGCGCGCCGGTCGAGCTGCGCCAGCGGGTGATGTTCTCGATCCGCCAGGTCCAGATCGAGATCAACCGCGCGCCTCGACCTCGACCGGCCCTAGGTCGCCCGAACGATCCGACATCCGCGGGGCCATCGCCCCGCAGACGTCGGATCCTTTGCGTCCGTGCATTGACGCGGTGCTGGCACAGCCGAGCCTCGCTGAGGTGTTTCACGTTCCGATATCAACCAGAAACTGACACCTCCGAGGGTTGACAGCGGTTACATCGGCGACGCCAGGTTAGATGTAACCGGTTTCAGTCACCGGTTAAGAGCATCGGGCAGGAGGCGAAGCAGCGTGCGCGAACGCCAAGCACCACCGTCACGATCCGCGAGGTGGCATCGGCTGCGAACGTCTCCATCGCCACGGTCTCCCGCGTCCTGCGCGGACACGAGACCGTCACAGACAGCACCCGCGAGAAGGTCCAGCGAGCGGTCGAGGAGCTTCGGTTCACGCCGAGCCGCCTCGGCCGTTCGTTGGCCGAACGGCGCCACGCCGCCAACGGGATCGTCTTCCCCGACCTGTCCGGTCCCTACTACGCCGAGGTCGTGCTCGGCTACGAGGCGGTCGCCTCCGACCTCGAACGCTCCGTGGTGATCTTGTCGACCCACGGCCGGGCGGCGCAGCGCGAGCGCGTCCTCGACCTGGCCGGCCGGGTCGACGGCATGGTCCTGATGGGACGGACGGTCGCCTGACGACGTCGTCGTCGAGGTCGCCGCGACGCGGTATCCCGGTCGTGGTGCTCGCCCGACAGCCGATCGAGGCGACCGACCTCGAGGCCGAGCAGCTGCCCATCGACGCAGTGAACTCCGACAACATCGCGGCTGCGGGCGACCTGGCTCGGCACCTGGTGGCCGAGGGACATGCGCCGTCCGGTGTTCGTCGGTACGCCGTCCACGTCTCCCTGACGTCGCACGAGCGGTGGTCGTGCCTGCAGGTCAGGCTTCGCCGAGGCCGGCATCTCGAGCTGGCGGAGGCGCTGCCCGCGGATCTGTCCGAGGACGAGGGCCGCCGGATCGCCGACGAGCTGATCGACGGCCGGCACCTGGGGAGCGTCGGCCGACTCGCCCCGCGCCCGACGTGATCATCTGCGCCAACGACGAGCTCGCCCTCGGGCGTGCTCGAGGTCCTGCACGACCAGCGGCGTCGACGTCCCCCAGGACGTGGCCGTCACCGGCTGGGACGACGTGATGGCGGCCCAGCTGGGCCGGACTCACCACCGTCAGCCAGCCGATGCGTGAGCTCGGCGCCACCGCAGCCCGCCGGCTCGACGCCCGCATCCGGGGGGACCGCACACCTGCACAGCACATCAGGCTCAGCACCGAGCTGGTCGTCCGATCGACCAGTACCGCACCGAAGAGGAGTTAGTCCATGACCAAGCACCCGACCCCTGCCGGCGCGCTCAGACACGTGCGAGCCACGCCTGCCCGACGGCTCGCGGCCCTCGCAACAGCCGGTGTCCTGCTGGCCCTTCCGGCCTGCGGTCGCAGTGCCGACGAGGGCCCGGACACCCAGAAGCAGGATGTTGCCTCCGGCAAGGCCACCGGCACCATCACCGTCTGGGCGATGGGCACCGAGGGCGACGAGCTCGGGCAGCTTCGTGAAGGACTTCGAGGCCGAGAACCCCGACGCCACCGTCAAGGTGACCGCGATCCCGTGGGAGTCCGCCCACGACAAGATCTCGACCGCGATCGCGTCCGGCGACACCCCGGACGTCTCGCTGATCGGCACGACCTGGATGGGTGAGTTCGCGCAGGCCGAACGGTCTCGAGCCGACACCCGACGGCACTCGTCGACCCGTCGGCCTTCTACGAGGGCGCCTGGAACTCCACCGAGGTCGACGGCACGTCGTACGGCGTCCCGTGGTACGTCGAGACACGCGTCCTCTACTACCGCAAGGACCTCGCTGCCCAGGCCGGCTGGGACAAGCCGCCGACCAGTTGGTCGGAGCTGAGCTCGTTCGCCGGCGACCTGCAGGACAAGGCCGGCGTCGACATGCCGTTGTACGTCCAGCCGGGTCAGACCGGCTCCTGGCAGACCGCGCTGCCGTTCGTCGTGGTCAGCCGGTGGCCAGATGACCGACGGCTCGGAGTACACGCTCGACAGCGACGCGATGAAGACCGGCTTGAGCTACTACAAGTCGCTGTTCGACGACGGCTACTCCACGCACCGGGACGCCTGGACGCCGGACAGCTGGAGTCCGACTTCACCAAGGGTGAGATCGGCTCGTTCATCTCCGGTCCCTGGGAGATCGGCCTGGTCAAGGACGCCGGCCTCGATCCCAGCAAGTTCGCGGTCGCACCGCTGCCCGGCCAAGAGTCCGGAATGGGCACCTCGTTCATCGGTGGCGGCGACCTCGCGGTCTTCCGTGACGCCGAAGAACCGCGACGGTGCCTGGAAGCTCGTGCAGTGGCTCTCGCAGCCGGACGTGCAGACCAAGTGGTACGAGACGATGAGCGACCTGCCCGCCGTCAAGTCGGCGTGGGACAGCGGTGAGCTGGCCGACGACCAGATGCTGGGCGTCTTCGGTGAGCAGCTGAACAGCGGCGAAGCCCCGCCGACCACGCCGACCTGGGAGCAGGTCGCGGCAGTGATCGACAGCGACATCGAGCAGGTCGTCAAGGGCAAGAAGGACGTCGACGCCGCCGCGTCCGACATGCAGAAGCAGGCGCAGTCGATCGGAACCGGTCTGTGACCACGCAACACCGCTCCGGCTCCGGGCACGGACGTCGTTGCCGCAGCTGAGCGACCCGCCCCTCGGCGCGGGTCGGTCAGCCGCCGACGACAGACCCGCACGGCCTGGGGGCTGGCGATGCCGTTCTGCCTGCTCTTCCTCGTCTTCACTGCTGGCCCGGTCCTGGGCAGCCTGTGGATGTCTGTGACCGACATCCGCAACACCGACGTCCGGTCGCCGTTCTCCGTCAACTTCATCGGCATCGACAACTACACGAAGCTGTTCGCCGACCCGCTGTTTCACCAGGTCGCCTGGAACACCGCCCTGTACGTGCTCCTCGGTGTTCCGCTGACCATGGTCCTCGCGCTGGCCGCTGCTGTCGGCCTGAACGGCATCACCCGGCTGCGTGGCTTCTTCCGGATCGGCTACTACCTGCCGGTCGTGACGAGCATCGTCGCGGTCTCGGTCGTGTGGCGGTTCCTGCTCCGCCCCGACGGCGGGCTGATCAACACCGTCCTGGGGTACGTCGGGATCAACGGCCCGGCCTGGCTCGACAGCACGTCGCTGGCCCTGCCGATCACTGATCGTGATGGCCGCCTGGCGCAACCTGGGCACGCTGATGGTGATCTTCCTGGCCGGGCTGCAGACGGTCCCGAAGGACGTGCTCGAGGCGGCATCACTGGACGGCGCCAGCGCCTGGCAGAGGTTCCGCAACGTAACGCTGCCGACGATCCGGCCGATCCTGCTGTTCGGCGCGGTGATCACCAGCATCGGCTACCTCCAGTTCTTCGAGGAGGCCTACGTGATGACGAAGGGCGGCCCGCTGGACTCGACCCGTTCGGTCACGTTCTACACCTACGACCAGTTCGGCTACGGCAACTACGGCTACGCAGCAGCGATGAGCTACGTCCTCTTCGTCGCCGTCGTCTTGTTGACCTTGATCCAGTTCCGCGCCCTGCGCACGAAGGACTGACGCCATGACCACGACCGCATCCCCACGCAATGACCTCGTCGACGAGACGTCGTCGACGAGCCGCACGAGGACACCGGTCCCAAGGCGCCGACCTGGCTCTACGTCGTCCTCGGGATCGGCATGGTCTTCATGGTCGCGCCGTTCGTCTGGATGCTGCTGTCGTCGGTGAAGCCCAAGGGCGAGATCATCCAGTCCCCACCCACCTGGCTCCCGAACAGTCCCACCTGGGACAACTACACGACGCTGTTCACCAAGCTCGACCTGACGACGTTCTTCATGAACTCGGTGATCGTGGCGGTGGCCGTGACCCTGGGCAATCTGGTGTTCTGCTCGATGCTCGGCTACGCCCTGGCCAAGCTCGACTTCGCCGGTCGGCGGCTGCTGTTCGCGCATCGTGCTCGGCACGTTGATGATCCCGGGCGTCGTGACCTTCGTCCCGATGTTCGTTCTGGCATCCAACCTGCACCTGACCAACAGCCTGCTCGGCATGATCCTGCCGTTCCTGGTGCAGCCGTTCGGCGTCTTCTTGATGCGCCAGTACATCGGCGGCCTGCCCGACGAGCTGATCCAGGCGGCGCGTGTCGACGGGGCCGGGGAGTTCCGGATCTACTGGAACGTCATCCTGCCGCTGTGCGGGCCGGCGCTCGCCACGCTCGGCATCTTGACGTTCCTCGGCTCCTGGAACAACTTCCTGTGGCCGCTCGTCGTGGCGCAGCAGCGAGGACAAGTTCACGCTGCCCGTGGCGCTGGCGCTGTACTCGATCGGCCAGAACTCCACCGAACTACGGCCTGCTGCTCGCCGGCTCCGTCGTCGTGGTGCTGCCCGTCATCGCCGTCTTCCTGGCGCTTCAGCGCTACTTCATCCAAGGCATCTCCATGACCGGCATCAAGTAACTCGTACTCGACACCCATCCTCAACCAAGGAAGAAGAGTCGCACCCATGTACGCACCCTCACGCATGAACAAGGCGACGGCGCTGCTGGCCGGCGGCGTCCTCGCGGTCACCGGACTCGCCGCCACGTCGACGGCGCCGAGCTCCGCCTCGATGACACCCACCCAGGCGCCGTCGGCGCTCGCTGCCAAGGGCGGCAGCCAAGGCTGATCTGCGGCGGTGGGCTGACGACACGTGGACGTCGTTCGTGGCCATGGTGGACGCCGAGCCACGGGTCTGCCCGCCGACAACATCGAGGGGAACCTGGATCCCGACGACGCGCTCGGGGTACACCTCGCCGACCAACATCGGTGGCTACCTGTGGAGCACCGTCGCCGCCCGTGACCTCGGGATCATCAGCAGCCGCGAGGCCTACCAGCGGATGAAGCAGACCCTCGACACGATGAGCTCGGTGGATCGCAACGAGCCGTCGGGCATGTTCTACAACTGGTACGACGAGCACACCGGCGCCGTCGTCACGACGCTGGCCCGAGGACGGCCACACCGTGGTGCCCGTTCCTGTCCAGCGTCGACAACGGCTGGTTCGCCGCCGCCCTGCGGGTGGTGGCCGGTGCCGAGCCGCGACTGCGCGACGAGGCCATGACGTTGTACGACTCGATGAATTTCGGCTCGTTCTACGACCCGAACGCTCGCCCGGACCAGCACGTCGGGCTGCTTCGCGGCGGGTTCTACGACAGTGATCCCGGCGGCTGCAACGTCTACCAGGACTCCTACACCGGCGAGGGCCCGAAGGTCTGGTACACCTGCAACCACTACGACATCACCGTCACCGAGCCGCGCCTCGCGCTCTACCTGGGCATCGCCAACGGCCAGATCCCGCGCCAAGGGCGTACTTCGGCGCCGAACCGCACGTTCCCCGTCGACGGCTGCAACCTGGCCTTCGAGCAGAAGCCCGTGGGCAGCTACCGGACCTACCTCGGCGTCAACGTCTTCGAGGGCGCCTACCGCTACCGCGGCATGAAGTTCGTGCCGAGCTGGGGCGGCGACATGTTCGAGGCGCTGATGCCCGACCTGTTCGTCCCCGAGGCCCAGTGGGGACCGCGCTCCTGGGGCGTCAACCACCCGCTGACCGTCCGCGGCCAGATCGAGCACGGCCTCGATGAGGCGAAGTACGGCTACTGGGGCTTCAGCCCGGCCAGCGACCCGTTCGGCAGCTACCGCGAGTACGGCGTCGAGGAGATGGGCATGAGCCCGGACGGCTACGCCTCCGACGAGCCCGCGCACCGACGTTGACAAGGGATGGCCGGGCTGCCGCGAGCGCGGCCAACCCCAACCCGACGTTCAACGACGGCGTCGTGACGCCCGCACGCGTCCTTCCTCGCGCTTCCCTACGCGGGCAAGGCGGCGGTGACGAACCTGCGCAACATCGAGGATGACCTGCACGCCTACGGTCCCGGTGGCTTCTATGACTCCGTCGCCGACCAAGTCCGGGACGATCGCCGACCGCTACCTGTCGCTGGACCAGGCGATGGTGCTCGGCGCGATCGACAACGAGCTCAACAAGGACGCGATCAAGCGCTCCTTCGTCGACCGCGAGTTCCGCGAGGCGCTGCGACCGCTGATGGCCATGGAGGTCTTCAACGCCGGCCGAATCAAGAGAGGTCACCGGTGACCGAGACCCGAGGTGCCCGCGCCGACTGGGAGGAGCGGATCGGGCGTCGAAGTGACGACGCATCGGTCGGTGCGGCTGCGCGACTCGATCCGCCGCGGTCATCTCACAGCCGTGGCAGGCAGAAGCCAGGTGACCTTGGACTGGAGCCCGGTGGACGGAGCGATCGGCTACCAGGTCTACGTCGCCGACGGTTCGGACGACCCGCAGCAGCTCGACCACGCCGGCCGCGACGTGTTGGCCGTGCCCCATCCGCCGTACGTGGACACGACGGCGCCGGAGGGCGTGAAGCGTCGGTACAGCGTTGCGGCGCTGTCGGACGTCGATGTCGAGGGCCCGCGTTCGGACGAGGTCGTCGTGGACATCGCGCCCGACTCGGGCGAGCTGACCCGCGTCGACCTGCTGGTGGACACCCGCGGAGACGTCGGGGTGTTGGAACGGCCGTGGCGACCGATGATCGGCAGCGAACACCTCTCGCATGCGCTGTCGACCGACACCACGGGCGGCCGGGTGATCGGTGAGGAGCTGACTGCGGCGTTGCGCGCCGCCCACGAGGAGCTCGGTGTCGAGACGGTCCGTGCCCACGGCATCTTCTGCGACGACGTCGGTGTCTACCGGGAGGTGGATGGGCGAGCCGGTGCACGACTTCAGCAACGTCGACCGGGTCTACGACCACATCCTCGACATCGGCCTGCGGCCGGTCGTGGAGATCTCCTTCATGCCGCACGACCTGGCCAGTGACCCCACCACGACGGTCTTCGAGTACGGCGCGATCGTCTCGCCGCCGAAGGACTGGGATCGCTGGGCCGACCTCGTCACGGCGTTCACGCAGCACCTCGTCGACCGCTACGGACTCGAGGAAGTGCGCGACCGCTGGTCGTTCGAGGTGTGGAACGAGGCCAATCTCGAGGTCTTCTGGTCAGGCACCAAGGAGGAGTACTGGAAGCTCTACGACGTCACGGTCGACGCCGGTGCTCGCGGTCGACGACGGTCTGGTCGTCGGTGGGCCGTCCTCCGCCGCCGCCGGCTGGGTCGAGGATCTGCTCGACCACGTCGACCGGTCGGGATCCCGGGTGGACTTCGTCAGTACGCACACCTACGGCAGCCCACCACTGGACTTCCGGCCGACGCTGGATCGGCACGGTCGTAGCGGCACGCCGATCTGGTGGACCGAGTGGGGGGTCACCCCGACGCACTTCAACGAGGTCAGCGACGCGGTCTTCGCAGGAGTCTTCCTGCTGCAGGGGATGGCGAGTGCGATGGGCCGGATCGAGGCGTTGTCGCTACTGGGTGGTCTCCGACCACTTCGAGGAGCTGGGTCGTCCGCCGTCGCTCATGCACGGCGGATTCGGCCTACGCAGCGTGGGTGAGCTCCGCAAGCCCCGCTGGTGGGCGCTGGCGCTGCTCGAGCGGTTGCGCGACAGCCGGCTCGCGGTGCAGGCTTCCGGCGACGGCGGGGGGTCGCTCGTCGAGGCGATCGCCACCCGCGACGAGACGGCGGGTGCGCTGGCCGCGCTGGTGTGGAACTTCACGCTCGACCAGACGAAGGTCGGCGGCGACAGTCGGTTGGAGCGGGAGGTCACGCTCACCTGGGCCGGCCTGACGCCGGCAGCGACCTACGTCGTGCAGCACCACCGCGTCGACACCGACCACTCCAACCTTCCTGGCGTCTGGGAATCGATGCGTGCCGACGGCCAGGACTGGCCCGACGAGGATCAGTGGCCCCGGCTCGCCGAGGCGGATCGTCTCGACGAACTCCTCCCTGACGAACGGGTCGTGGTCGCGGAGGACGGAACGATCTGCCTCGACTTCACCCTTCCGATGCCCGCCATGTCGCTGGTGGAGCTGGTGCCGGCCTGACGACGAGGCCACACCCTGTGCCCCGGACCCGAGTTGCCTGACCCCTCCCGGATCCGGACCAGAAGAGCCCCGCTCCAGCAGGAGCGGGGCTCTTCGATGTCAATGGCTGATCTGGTGATCAGGTGTTGGGGCGCTTGCCGTGGTTCGCGCCCTTCTTGCGGCGAGCGCGACGCTTGCGGCCGGTCTTGCCCATCAGATCCTCCTCGATACGGATGCACGTGCAGGCCCTAGTGTCGCAGAACAGCACCCCAAGAGAGGAATCGGCAATGACAGCAGCCCTGCCCCCGCGTGGGGAGGAGACCCTGCGCTCCGGCCTGTCGGCGAGCGTCGACCATGAGGTGGGAGCGGCAGACACCGCCCAGGCGCTGGGTTCGGGAGACCTCGCTGTGCTCGCGACCCCACGTCTGTTGGCGTGGTTGGAAGGTGCTACCTGTCGTGCGATCGACGCAGCTTTGGGTGAGGGCCAGACGTCGGTCGGCACCCGGGTCAGCGTCGAGCACGTCCGGGCCAGTCCGGTCGGTGCCGTGGTCTCGGTCGCCGCAGAGCTGGTCCATGTCGACGGTCGGCTGGTGCGTTTCCAGGTGCAGGCATCCCACCGGAACGAGCAGGACGGTGTCGTGGTCGCGCATGGCGAGGTCACCAGGGTCGTCGTCGACGCCGCGCGCTTCCTGGCCCGTCTCTAGCCGTCGTCCCGCCTCGGTTTGCCTAGATTTCTATTCGGGCGAATAGAAATCTAGGCAAACCTGGGTTGCAAACAGTGAATCTGCCTTGCTGGCCGGCTCGTTGGCGGAGTCCCGGTCTCCGTTGCCGCGGTGTGGTTGCCGAGTCGGGTGCCCCGGTCGTACGCCGCGGCGAGTGGTTGCCGAATCGGGGTGTCCGGTCTGACGCCGCAGCGCTGACCATCGCCATCACTGCCGCCGGGTCTGCCGGCCGAGCCACCTCAGACGGGGCGCCGGAAGCCGAGCAGCAGCACGTGGGGCACCGGGCGCCAGTCCAGGGAGGAGTCGCGCTCGAAACCCATAGCGGCGTACAACCGGTGTGCGGTGGTCATCTCTGCCATCGAGCAGATCACCATCTCGCGCAGGCCGAGCTCGCGGCTACGGTCGAAACACCGGTGGACCAGGGCCTGCCCGACGCCCCGGCCGCGCGCAGCCGGGGACACGGCCAGCATCCGGAACTCGGCCTCCCCCTCCGCGCTGAGCTCGCGCAGCGGCGACCCGGGCGGGCAGAACGTCACGGTCCCCACGATCTCGTCCCCGACCAGGGCGACGTAGAGCTCGGCCTCCGCGGCCCGCGTCGTGGCGTCGGACAGGTCGGTTGCGTAGTCGGTCTCCCGCGTCAGGAACCCGTCGTGGACGTAGCCGTCGAGCGTGAGCTCGCCGACCGCGTCGAGCTCGCCGGCCCGCGCCAGCCGAATCTCAACGGTGCCGTCAGACACCGGTCGTGGTCCGCGGGTACGCCGCTTCGGGATCGGTGATGACGTTGACCAGGTAGGGCACCCCCGAGTCGAGGGCGCGATCGAGCGCGGCTCCGATCTTCGCCGGCTCGGTCACCGTCTCACCGTCACCGCCGAGCGCCTGCACGACCTTGTCGTACGCCGTTCGAGGCGCCAGGTCGGCGGCCACGTCGTACCCGTAGAGGAACCGCATCGGGTGCTTCTCCAGACCCCAGCACGAGTTGTTGCCGACGACCATGACGACCGGCAGGTTGTGCCGGACGAGGGTGTCGACGTCGACCAGCGACATCCCGGCGGCACCGTCGCCCAGCAGCAGCACGACCTGCGCGGACGGCCGGGCGATGCGCGCGGCCATCGCCGCCCCGAGCCCAGCACCCAGGCATCCGTAGGGACCGGGGTCGAGCCAACCGCCTGGCCGCTTCGGTTCGACGTACTTGCCGGCGAACGACACGAAGTCACCGCCGTCACCGATCACGACGGCGTCGTCCTCGAGCCGAGGGAGCAACTCGCCGTAGATGCGCGCCGGATGGATCGGGTCGGCGTCGGACCCGAGCAGCTCGGCGTCCTTCGCGACCGCACCCTTGACCTGGTCGGACAGCCGGCTCGTCCAGGCCGACCAGTCCGGCTTGGACGGGGCGTTGACCAAGGCGTCGTGGATGCCGTCGAGCACGAGCGTCAGGTCGCCGTACGCCGCGGCTGCCAGCGTCGCGTGGCCCGAGAGCTGCGCCTCGCTGTCGGCGCAGTGCACGACCTGGGCCGGCTCGGTCCCCTCCTTGCCGCCGAACGAGCCATAGCCGAGGCGGAAGTCGAGCGGCGTACCCACGACGACCGCGAGGTCGCACTGCCCGAACGCCAACGACCGGGCCTTGGTCACCAGCAGGGGATGACCGCCAGGCACGACGCCGCGGCCCATCCCGTTGGTGATCACGGGCACGCCGGTGTCCTCGACCAGCCGCAGCGCGGCGGACTCGGCACCGTCGGACCAGACGTCGGTCCCGAGCACGAGCACCGGCCGGCTCGCCGAGGCCAGCAGTCGCCCGATCGCGGCCAGCGCCTCGGGGTCAGGCGTCTGGGGGCGGCGATCGATCGAGGCGGGCACCGCTGACTCGCATCGCGAGAAGAGCTGGTCCATCGGCACGTCGACGAACGCCGGCCCGCGATGCGGGGATGAGGCGACCGTGAAGGCCTCGTGGACCTCGTCGGCGATCCGGTCGACCTCCATGATCGTGCGCGCCAGCTTCGTGACCGGTGACAGGATCGGCGGGTGGTCGAGCTCCTGGAGGCTCCCGGAGCCCCACCGCTGGGTCGGCGCCCGTCCCCCCAGCACCACCAGGGGCGAGCCGGAGAAGGAAGCCTGGGCGATCGGGGACACCCCGTTGGTCACCCCTGGCCCCGCGGTGAGCACGGCCAGCCCCGGCGTGCGCGTGAGCTTGCCGGTCGCCTCGGCGGCGAACACGGCGGAGGGCTCATGTCGTACGTCGACCAGCCGCATGCCCGGCTCACCCTTGACCGCGGCGTCGTACATCGGAAAGACGTGGGCGCCGGACAGCGTGAACATCGTCTCGACCCCGTGTGCGGCCGCCACCGCGACGGCATGGTCGCCGCCATGTCCTTCGCGTGAGACAGACGTGGACTCGGTGGACCCTTCGGACTCGCTCATGGGTCCCAACGTACTGACGGGTAGCCGATGGCGGGAAGCCCGGTGCTCCTCAGCCGTCCCGGGCCGGGCGGCCGGAGTACATCCAGGGGGTGAAGGTCGGGATCGCCCGCAGCAGCGCCAGCAGAAGGTCTGATCGCGCGTCCGGCGGCTCGGCGAACGACGCCCTGTCATGTGCCGGCGCGATCCCGATGGCCAGGTGCACGTGCAGTGCCCGTAGGAAAGCGGAGGTGTTCTTGGCTGCCGGTGTGGGCCAGGTGTGTTCGGTGAGGTGGCCACGAGGGCGCACCATCGCCTGCGCGAGGGTTGCCACCCAGTCGTCCAACGCCTCGGGGTCGACGAGGTTGCGATGCACCACCGTCAAGGCGGCCAGGGCCAACCGATCGTCCTCACCGTCGACGAGGACCGTCGGAGTGGGGGCGACGAGCCGTTCGGCGATCACGTCGAGCAGCACTCCGAGGTGCAGCGCCTGCAGGTGGCGTGACGAGGCGAGCACGCTGATCAGGTCGGCGCCGTGCGCCACGGTATGGGCCCAGCCCTTGCCGGGGACCCAGCCCCGGAGGTCCTGCTCTCGGGTGTACCAGCCGATCGCCCGCTCGGCCCAGTTCAGGACGACGTCCACCGGGAGGATGCGTGCCACGTTGTCTCGACGGACGCACTCGGCCAGCACCAGCGCGGAGAAGCTACGGCGGAAGACCGAGTCGTCCAGCGACTTGCCCAGCCCCACGACGAGCCCGTGGGCGATGGAGTCCCCGAAGCTGACGAGGAGGTCGTCGTAGACGCCTTCGGAGAGCCAGGTGGCCAGGACCGGATAGGCCGTCTCGTCACGCTCGACCGGGTTGGTCGAGCCCAGCATGGTGACCAGCTCGGCGGTCAACTCGTTCAACGGCCGGTCGTCGGGAACCGCCATGTCGGACGCGAGCACCTGCTGCCAAAAACCCCGTGGCATGCGCCCATCCTTCCACACGCCCCGGACCGTCCCGAAACCCCGAAATGTCAAGGGGGGAAGGTTTTCTCCAGGTGTCAGGATCATCACAGCAGGCGTGCCCTACGGTGGCTCACGTGCCCTCGCTCAACGACGTCGTCAAGGCCCACACGGACCTCGGGGCGGACGACGTGGCCTGGCTGCACCTGCTGATCGCCGACTGGCAGATCATCGCTGACCTCTCCTTCGCTGACCTGGTCCTTTGGCTTCCGGACCGGGAGGGCCACGGGTTCTGGGGCGGCGCCCAGATGCGGCCGACCACCGGGCCCACGGCCTTCGTGGACGACTTGGTCGGCGCCTTCGTCCCGCGCGGGCGACGGCCACTGCTCGACGCGGCGTACGACGAGGGACGGATCGCCCGTGAGGGTGACCCCGAGTGGCGTGACGACGTCCCGGTTCGGGTCGAGACGATTCCGGTGATCCGAGCAGGCGCCATGCTCGCGGTGATCGCCCGCAACACCAACCTCCTCGGCGTCCGCACTCCGAGCAGGTTGGAGCTGTCCTATCTCCAGACCGCCAGTGACCTGACGCGGATGATCAGCCGAGGGGCGTTCCCGATCCCCGGCGAGCGGCGAGCGTGGACGGCGTCGCCGCGGGTCGGAGACGGATTCGTTCGTACCGACACCGACGGGGTGGTCAGCTATGCCAGCCCGAACGCCCAGTCGGCGTACCGGCGTCTCGGGATGGCTGGTGACCTCGTGGGCGAGGTGTTCGCACCGATCACCGAGGAGCTGGTCGAGCCGTCCTCACGCCCGGTGGACGAGAGCTTGGCTGTCACCCTGAGCGGTCGGCAGCCGCGCGAGGTGGAGTTCGGCAACGCCGAGGCGACCGTCGTCGCGCGGGTCATCCCGCTGACCCCGGACGGCAGCCACCAAGGCGCCCTGGTGCTGCTGCGCGACGTCACCGAGCTGCGTACCCGCGAACGGGAGCTGATCACGAAGGACGCCACCATCCGCGAGATCCACCATCGGGTGAAGAACAACCTGCAGACCGTGGCGGCTCTGCTCCGGCTCCAGTCACGAAGGATGGACGTGCCGGCCGCCCGACTTGCCCTGGACGAGGCGGTACGCCGGGTAGGGTCCATCGCGATCGTGCACGAGACCCTGAGCCAGACGTTCGACGAGCGGGTGGACTTCGACGAGGTGGCCGACCGGCTCGCTGCCATGGTCACCGAGGTCGCGGCGGAGCCCTCCCAGGTGCGAACCACCCGGAGCGGCAGCTTTGGTCAGCTGCCGGCTGAGGCGGCGACGCCCCTGGCGATGGTGTTGACCGAGGTGCTGCAGAACGCCGTTGAGCACGGCTTTCCCGACGGGTCGGGACAGATTTCGTTGCGCGTGCTGCGCGTGGCCGGTCGGCTGGAGGTGGCGATCGACGACGACGGTCAGGGTCTGCCCAGCGACTTCGACCCGGTCGCGTCCGGAAGTCTTGGACTGTCCATCGTCCGGACGCTGGTCGAGTCCGAGCTCGGTGGGGTGCTCACGTTGGGCACGAACCCTGCCGGAGGCACTCGCGTGGACCTCGACATCCCGGTCCGCTGAGCGGTCTTCAGGCTGATCCGGCTTCAGGTGGTCGGTGCGCCGCTTCCTCGCGGCCACGCCACCGCACGACCGTGACTAGGCTCGGATCTTGGCGCGGGCGTTGCGGCGTTTGAGCGCGCGGCGCTCGTCTTCGGACATCCCACCCCATACGCCATGGTCCTGGCCAGCCTCGAGCGCCCACGCGAGACACTGCTCGCGCACCTCACAGCGGCGACATACGGCCTTGGCCTCCTCGATCTGGAGGATGGCAGGACCGGTGTTGCCGATGGGGAAGAACAGCTCCGGGTCCTCTTCGAGGCACGCGGAGCGGTGACGCCAATCCACGGGGAGGCTCCTCTTCGTCTTCGGGTGGCGGCGGCGGGCCGTCGCCGTATGGGTGCGAGCGTACAACCGCTCGTGAAGGTTTTCACGAGCCCTCTCACCGGCCTCGCCGGGTGAGACTGGCGGGGTGGTGGGAGGCGTCTTGACGCGGTACAGCACTGCGCCTCGACGGTTGCGACATCGATCGTCGCAAGAGATGTGGTCCGACACAACCCCTCGGTGGTTGTCAGTTTCCTCACAACCAGGACGAGGCGGACATGCGTCCAGTCCCTGCGTTCAAGTCTAGAGGTTTTGAACCCAGATCGTGAGCGGCGACGCCCGATCGTGTGCACGATCACGTCGACGGGCGCAGTGAACAGGCTGGGAGCAGGACGGGGGACCTCACAGCGGTCGTTAGGGTTGCCGGCATGAGCGAGCCCGGCGACGAACCCGTCACAGCACCTGGAAACGACGAGGTCGCAGCACCGGGCGACGACGTGACCGGACCCAGCACCGCCATCAAGGGGGCCGCCCTTCTCGTGGCGCTGGAGGCAGTCGGCCTGGTCGTCCTGGCGATCGCCGAGCTGGTCAGCATCGACGCGGACCGGCCGAGCGTGGGCATCACGACGGCGGTGTTCTTCCTGCTCTATGCCGCCGGGCTCGCTGTCTGCGCCCGAGGCCTGGTCCGGCTGAACAGCTGGAGTCGCGGGCCGATCGTGCTGGCCCAGCTGATCGAGCTCGGTGTCGCCTGGAGCTTCCGGGGCGGTGACACGACCTGGGTGAGCGTCGTGCTGGCCGTACCGGCCGTGGCCGTGCTCGCTGTGGTCTTCTCGCCGGCAACCACCCAGGCGCTGTACGGGCGTCGGCTCAGCGACGACATTCCGTGACCCGGGGGTCGGCTGGCGGGCGGATCGGATCCCTTGCCTTGCGTCGGGCATGACACGGCCCGGCCTGCCGCGCTGGCAGTCCGGGCCGGTCGTGGGCTTCGATGAGTCGGTGCGACTCCGCGACGGACGTCCTGGTCAGCCCTTCTTGGTCTCGGCGAAGATCGCCGCGATCTCGTCGATCTTGGCCAACAGCTCATCGGCCTTGGCGGCGTCCATGCTGTCCTTGGTGCCGCTGGCACCGGCCAGCTTCGTGGCCTCGTTGAACAGCGTGTGCAGCTGCGGGTACTTCTCGAAGTGCGGGGGCTTGAAGTAGTCGGTCCACAGCACCCACAGGTGGTGCTTGACGAGCTCGGAGCGCTGCTCCTTGATGATCAGCGCGCGAGTCCGGAAGTCGGGGTCGTCGTTGTCGGCGACCTTGCCGATGATGGCCTTGACCGACTCGGCCTCGATCCGCGCCTGGGCCGGGTCGTAGACGCCGCAGGGGAGGTCGCAGTGGGCCGAGACGGCGATGGTCGGTGCGATGAAGCGAGCCAGCATGAACTGGTCCTTTCTCTTGCAAGCCGGGGAGTTGCCACACTGGGGTGGCTCTGGGTTGCCACGGAGCACCCCAATGAGTCTGTGTTGCTTACCCAGTTCCCGACCCTACTCCGCTCAAACGAGGACCCCACCAGGTGGCTGACGTGCAAAGGAACGGCCCCTTGATCGGACTGGTCGTGGTGCGTGGCAGGTCGATGGAGCCGACCCTGCACGAGGGCGACAGGCTGCTGGTGAGGTACTCCGTTGTCCCCCGGCCGGGCCAGCTCGTCGTGGTGCGCCTCCCCGATCGTCCCGTGGCGGTCAAGCGCGCCACCCGGCGTACGCCGGAGGGATGGTGGGTCGAGCGCGACAACCCGCGCGAGGGCGTGGACTCCTGGCTCGTCGGGGCGATTCCCGACTCCGACGTGCTCGCCCGGGTCGTGGTCCGGATCTGGCCGTGGCGCTGGCTCGAGCGGTGGAAGAGTCGGGCGGCCGGAGCTGCATGAGGTCAGTCACGCCTCTCCCCAGACCGGAGGTGGCGTGGCAGACTGGCAGTCCGGGCGATCCCCATGCATGGCCACTCAAAGCCTCGGAGCCATCGCACTCCGATCGGCATACGGCGATGCGACGACTCCACGTGACTCTCCAGCCTCCCAGCAACACATGGAATCAGGTGACTCCGATGTCGGCGGCCCCGATGCCCGAATCCAGCCCCAGCAACGGCGCGACCACGCCCCCTGCGTCGGGACCGGCGCCCGGTCCTACCGGCGGCGAGTCCAGGCACGCCGACGACCCTGTCTTCGCGCTGCACCGCGGCGGGAAGATGGAGGTGCGCTCGACCGTGTCGCTGCGCGACGCGGACGACCTCTCGATGGCGTACACGCCCGGCGTCGCTCGCGTATGTCTGGAGATCGCCGCGCACCCGGAGACGGTTCGCGACTACACGTGGGTGCCGAACACGGTCGCCATCGTCACCGACGGGACGGCCGTCCTCGGGCTGGGTGACATCGGGCCCGCGGCGGCGATGCCGGTGATGGAGGGCAAGGCGGTGCTCTTCAAGGAGTTCGGGGGTGTCGACGCCGTACCGCTCTGCCTGGACTGCACCGACACCGACGAGCTCGTCGAGACCGTGGTCCGGCTGGCACCGAGCTTCGGCGGGATCAACCTCGAAGACATCTCCGCTCCCCGGTGTTTCGAGGTCGAGCGTCGCCTGAAGGAGCGCCTCGACATTCCTGTCTTCCACGACGACCAGCACGGGACCGCAGTCGTGGTCCTGGCCGCTCTCCGCAATGCCTTGCGCATCGTGGGCAAGGACTTGGGGGAGGTCCGGATCGTCGTCTCGGGTGCCGGTGCGGCTGGGGTCGCGGTGACGAGGATGCTGCTGGCCGCGGGGGCACGCAACCTCGCGGTCGTGGACCGAGGCGGGATCATCGGGCCGGACCGCGAGGATCTCAGCCCCGTCAAGCTCGGTCTGGCCAAGACCACGAATGCGGCCGGACGCTCCGGTCAGCTCTCCCACGCTCTGGTCGACGCCGACGTGTTCATCGGGGTGAGCGGCGGCTCCGTGCCCGAACCCGCCGTCAGCGCGATGGCCGACGACGCGGTCATCTTCGCTCTGGCCAACCCCAACCCTGAGGTGCATCCCGACATCGCCCACCGGTGTGCCCGGGTGGTGGCTACCGGACGGTCGGACTACCCCAACCAGATCAACAACGTGCTGGCCTTTCCGGGGATCTTCCGCGGCGCTTTCGACGCGGGCGCCCGACGGATCACCGAGGACATGAAGCTGGCCGCGGCAACAGCCTTGGCAGACCTGGTCGCGGATGACCTGGACCCAGCGGCGGTGATCCCGTCCCCCTTCGACAAGCGGGTGGCTCCTGCGGTCGCTGCCGCTGTGGCGGCTGCGGCGCCGACATCCTGAGGTCCGCTCATACGCTCTAGGGTTGAGCGATGTTCTGCGCGTACGCCGAGTCGACCAACCCCAAGAGCCCGCTGGACGGTCTGGTCCTGGGCGAGCGACCTGACCCGGTCCCGGAGGACGGCTGGACGACCATCGACGTCAAGGCCGCTTCCCTGAACCATCACGACGTCTGGTCGCTGCGCGGCGTCGGGCTGCCCGACGACCGGCTGCCGATGATTCTGGGTTGTGACGCCGCCGGACTGGACGAGGACGGCAACGAGGTCGTGGTGCATGCCGTGATCAGCGACCCGGCGTGGCTCGGCGACGAGACCCTCGATCCCAAACGCTCCCTGCTGTCGGAGCGTCACCCCGGCACGCTGGCCGAGCGGGTGGCGGTGCCGAGACGCAACGTCGTCCCGAAGCCGCCGTCACTGACCTTCGAGGAGGCGGCCTGCTTGCCGACGGCTTGGTTGACGGCATACCGGATGCTCTTCACCCAGGGGATGCTCAAGCCCGGTGACAGCGTGCTGGTCCAGGGGTCCGGGGGCGGCGTTGCCACGGCCCTGATCACCTTGGCGTCGGCGGCGGGGCTGCGCACCTACGCGACGAGCCGGGAGGAGTCCAAGCGCGCGCGGGCGCTCGAGCTCGGGGCGACGGAGGTGTTCGAGAGTGGGGCTCGGCTGCCGCAGCGCGTCGACGCCGTGATGGAGACCGTCGGCGCCGCGACCTGGAACCACTCGCTCAAGGCCCTGCGCCCCGGTGGCACGGTGGTGGTCTCAGGCGCCACCTCGGGGCCGAACCCGGATCGGACCGAGCTGAACCGGGTCTTCTTCCTGCAGCTCCGGATCCAGGGATCGACCATGGGCACCCGCGAGGAGCTGCGTGCCCTGTCGGAGATGCTGGACGTGACCGGTGCTCGCCCGCTGATCGACCGGACGCTTCCGTTGGACCGCGCTCGCGAGGGCTTCGAAGCGATGATCGAGGGCGACGTGTTCGGCAAGGTGGTCTTCACGGTCTGACTGGCCTGGCCCTGCCGGCATACGTCTGCATGGCAGATGCACTCTTTGCACGGCAGGTTTGCCTAGATCACAAGCCTTCGGAATAGATAACTAGGCAAACCCGAAGGGTCAGTCGGGGTCAGAGTCGTCCAGGCGGGCCAGCCAGGTGGCCAGTCGCTCGACGGGGATCTCGAACTCGGGGTGCAGGTCGACGAACTCCTGGAGCCGGTCGGCCAGCCACTCGAAGGTGACCTCCTCCTCACCCCGGCGGCTGGTCAGCTCCTCGAGTCCACGGTCAGTGAAGTACATACCTGCTCCGGTCAGTGGGGTCGTCGTGACGGCAAGCTCAACCAGCGAGGCAGGTCAAGCGGTGAAGGCCTGGTCCAGCAGGTCCTGGAGCTCCTGCTGGTGCACAGCTGACTGTCCGACCGAGGGCGCCGCCGACTCGGGACGCGAGACCCGGTTGAACGCGATGTCGCCGAGCTCGGGAGCCAGGTTCAGCTTCATGTGCGGCCACGGTCCCATGTTGGCTGGCTCGTCCTGCACCCACCGGATCTCATCCAGGTTCGGGTACTTCGCCAGCTCCGCCTTCACCTCGTCCACCGGCCGTGGGTAGAGCTGCTCGACCCGCACGATCGCGGTGTGGGCACCGTCTTCCTCGCGACGCTTGCGCTCGGCCAACAGGTCCCAGCTGATCCGGCCCGAGCACAGCAGCACCCGGCGCACCGCCGAGGTGTCCTGCGGCGGGGTCGGGGTCGCCGATCACCGGACGGAACGTCCCGGACGTGAAGTCCTCCGGCTGCGACGCCGCGTCCTTGCGACGCATCATCGACTTCGGGGTGAAGACGATCATCGGCCGGTGCTCGCTGCCCAGAGAGTGCTGGCGCAGCAGGTGGAAGTAGCTGGCAGGCGTCGAGGGCTGCGCGACCGTGAAGGCGTCGCCCGCGGCCAGGGTGAGGAAGCGCTCGATCCGGGCCGAGGAGTGGTCCGGCCCCTGCCCCTCGTAGCCGTGCGGAAGCAGCAGCACCACGCCGGACTGCTGCTGCCACTTGGCCTCACCGGAGGAGATGAACTCATCGATGACGGTCTGGGCACCGTTGACGAAGTCGCCGAACTGCGCCTCCCACAAGGTCAGTGCCTCGGGACGAGCCACGGAGTAGCCGTACTCGAAGCCCATCGCGGCGTACTCGGAGAGCAGCGAGTCGTAGATGTAGAACTGCGCCTGGTCGGACGACAGATTGGCCAGCGGGGTCCACTCGGCGGCGTTCTTGCGGTCGATGATGGTGGCGAACCGGCTGACGAACGTGCCGCGTCGCGAGTCCTGGCCGGCCAGCCGCACCGGTCGGCCCTGCATGAGCAGCGAGCCGAAGGCCAGGATCTCGCCGGTGCCCCAGTCGATCGGTCCCTCGGTGATCGACGCAGCACGTCGTTGCAGCTGAGGCAGCACCTTCGGGTGCACGGTGAACCCCTCGGGCGGACTCACGTGGGCCTCGGCGATCCGTTTGAGGATCTCGCGTGTCACAGCGGTGTCCGCACTGCCCGAGGCGGCGCCCTTGGTCGGGTACTCCGGCACGGTGACGTACTCGGGCAAGTCGTCCGGGTCGGGGGTCTTCTTGGCGTCGCGGACCTCGGCGAAGACGCGCTCGAGCTGCTGCTGGTAGTCCTTGAGCGCCTGCTCGGCCTCCTCGACCGTGATGTCGCCACGACCGATCAGGGCCTCGGTGTAGAGCTTGCGGACCGAGCGCTTCTGCTCGATCAGGTCGTACATCAGCGGCTGGGTGTACGACGGGTCATCGCCCTCGTTGTGGCCGCGGCGCCGGTAGCACACCAGATCGATCACGACGTCCTTGTTGAACGCCTGGCGGTACTCGAAGGCCAGCTGGGCGACCCGGATGCATGCCTCGGGGTCGTCGCCGTTGACGTGGAAGATCGGCGCCTGGACCATCCGGGCGACGTCGGTGCAGTACAACGACGAGCGCGATGACGACGGAGACGTGGTGAAGCCGACCTGGTTGTTGACGACGACGTGGATCGTGCCACCGGTGCGATAGCCACGCAGCTGCGAGAGGTTCAGGGTTTCCGCCACGACACCCTGGCCGGCGAAGGCGGCGTCGCCATGCACGAGCAGCGGGAGGACGGGGTAGGCCGCGCCCTGGTTGAGCAGGTCCTGCTTGGCCCGGACGATGCCCTCGAGGACGGGGTCGACGGCCTCGAGGTGCGAGGGGTTCGCGGCCACCGACACCTTGATCGTGCTGCCGTTGCCCGAGACGAACTCACCCTCAGCGCCGAGGTGGTACTTCACGTCGCCGGAGCCTTGGACGGTGCGCGGGTCGATGTTGCCCTCGAACTCGCGGAAGATCTGCGAGTAGCGCTTGCCGACGATGTTGGCGAGCACGTTGAGCCGCCCGCGGTGGGCCATCCCGATCGTGACCTCGTCCAGCGAGTGGTCGGCGGCGGCCTCGCAGATCTCGTCGATCAGCGGGATCGTCGTCTCGCCGCCTTCCAGGCTGAAGCGCTTCTGCCCGACGAACTTGGTCTGCAGGAACGTCTCGAACGCCTCGGCCTGGTTGAGCTTGTGCAGGATCCGCAGCTGCTCCTCGCGCGGCGGCTTCTTGTGCGGCCGCTCGACCCGCTCCTGGATCCAGCGCCGCTGCTCGGGATCCTGGATGTGCATGTACTCGATACCGGTCGTGCGACAGTACGAGTCACGCAGGATGCCAAGGATGTGGCGCAGCTTCATGAACCGCTGCCCACCGAAGTTGCCCGTGGCGAACTCGCGGTCGAGGTCCCACAGGGTCAGACCGTGGGTGCCGACCTCGAGGTCGGGGTGGCTGCGCTGCTGGTACTCCAGCGGGTCCGTGTCGGCCATGATGTGGCCGCGCACCCGGTACGCGTGGATCATCTCGAGGATCCGGGCCTGCTTGCTGACCTCGTCTTCGTGGCTGGCCGAGATGTCCGACGCCCAGCGGATCGGCTCGTAGGGGATACGAAGAGCGCGGAAGATCTCGTCGTAGAAGCCCTCCTCGCCCAGCAACAGCCCGTGCAGCCGGCGCAGGAAGTCACCCGACTGGGCGCCCTGGATGACGCGGTGGTCGTAGGTCGAGGTCAGGGTCATGATCTTGCTGACCGCGTTGCGGGTGAGCGTCTCCTCCGAGGCGCCTTGGTACTCAGGGGGGAAGTTCATCGCCCCGACGCCGAGGATGCAGCCCTGGCCCGACATCAGCCGCGGAACCGAGTGGCTGGTGCCGATGGTGCCCGGGTTGGTCAGGGTGATCGTGGTGCCCTGGAAGTCCTCGATCGTGAGCTTGTTGTCGCGGGTCCGCCGCACGATGTCCTCGTACGCCGACCAGAACTGAGCGAAGCTCATGTCCTCCGCGGCCTTGATCGAGGGCACCAGCAGCTGCCGGCTTCCGTCGTCCTTCTGGACGTCGATGGCCAGCCCGAGGTTGATGTGGTGCGGCTTGACGAGGTTGGGCTTGCCGTCCACCACCTCGAATCCGTAGTTCATCTCCGGCATCTGCCTGAGGGCCTTGATGAGCGCGAAGCCGATGAGGTGGGTGAACGACACCTTGCCGCCACGTGCGCGAGCGAGATGGTTGTTGATCACGACGCGGTTGTCGATGAGCAGCTTGACCGGCACCGCGCGGACGCTGGTGGCGGTGGGAACCGCGAGGCTGGCGTCCATGTTGCTGACCGTGCGTGCGGAGGCGCCTCGCAGGATCACGTGGTCGGGCTGCTGTTTGGCGTCGGCGGTGTCCTCAGCCTTCGGCTCGTCCTTCGGGACGGGCGTGGCCACCGGCGCCGCGGTGGCCGGCTGGGCGGCTGGAGCGGCCTTGTCCGATGCCGCCGACGGCGCCGCGGCGGAAGCAGCAGCCGAGCCCGTGGTCGCCGCCGGGGAAGGGCTCGGCGGCGTCGCCTGAGGCGTCGGTGCAGGGCCTGGCTTCTTGGGCGCCTCGGCTGCTGGCTTGGCCGAACCCGGGGCCGCTGACGGCTTCGAGGTGGTCGGCTGTCCGTTGGCGCCTGCGGCCTGACGGTCCTTGAACAGCTGTCTCCACGCCTCGTCGACCGAGGTCGGGTCGTCGAGGAATCGGTCGTACATCTCGTCGACGAGCCATTCGTTGGGACCGAAGTCAGTCTCGGTCGTCACGGGTGCGCTCGACGTGGTGCTGTCGTGCGGGGATGTGGACACGGCTTGACGTTCGCCTCTTCCGCTGCGTTGCGATGGGTCTCAGGGGGGTCTGCCTCCCAGGCTATCCCTCGGTCCGCGGATCGCGCAGGCTGGCGTGGCCCTCGGCGGCGTCGAGCGGTGTGGCGGTGCCCACACCGGGTTTCTCGCGTTCGCAGAGGTCGGGTCCGTCTCTCCTCGACGGGGTTGAGCGTGGTCGGTTGAGATGCGCGGCCATCTTGTGCATGCTCAACCCCGATGCCTGTCCGCGAAAGACTCCTTGCGCCGCTGGTCGTTGCGACGTCGCTCGCTGTGGCGCTGGCGCTGGTTTTGGGCGCCTGCACGGGTGGCAGCGACGACTCGGGGTCGACGCCCCCGAGCAGCACGCCACCGTCGGACTCGTCGTCGACAGCCGACGCACAGCGTCTCCAGAAGTCCAACGCCGAGCTCAGCGCCCGGATCGTCCAGATCGACGCCGGCTTCAAGAAGAAGCAGCGCACTCACATCGCACGGCAGATCGCCAAGCCGATCCGGGCCTGGATGGACGCGGCCTATCTCAGGGGTGACTTCCCGCGTGGCCACTACACCGCGCAAGGACTTTCCGGGCTGGACGAGTCAGGCTGCTGCGCTGGCCACGAGGGACAAGCGGGTGACGACCAACGCTGCCGTGAGCCACAAGGTGGTCCGGGTCGTCGCTCACCGGCGTACCGCGCGGTTGTTCGTCTTCTCGGTTCGCGGCCGCACCGGCGGCGCGTCCGCCAAGATCGCGATGAACATGACGGCGGAGCTGAAGTCGGGTCACCGGACGCGGTACGCCGTCGCCGGCCAGCTCTACCTGACCCGCAAGGCCAGCCATTGGCGCATCTTCGGATATGACCTGCACCGGACGGTGGTACGACGATGAGCTCGACGACATCCGCGGGCAGCACGGGCAGCAGGGTCGGCTCGATCGCACGGCTGCTGCGCAGGTCGCGCCGGCTCGTGGTGTTCGGCACCCTGCTGGCACTGCTCGCCGTGATCGTGCCTGACTCGGGCCGCGAGCCCGCGCGCTTCGCCCTGATCAAGCTGAACGAGGTGCACGGCGTCGACGCGGCCGACCACACGGTGTGGATCCTGGCCCTGGGCTCTGACGCGCGTCCCGGTGAGGCATTCCTGGGCAGTCGCTCCGACGCGATCCAGCTGGTCGGCATCAACGCCAAGAACCATCACGCGGTGACGATCGGCGTCCCGCGCGACTCCTACGTCGACATCCCCGGTCACGGACGCAACAAGATCAACGCCGCGATGACCGTCGGCGGACCGCAGGCGACGGCCCAGGCCGTCACCAACCTGATCGGCATCAGACCGGACTACGTCTTCGTGACCAGCTTCAAGGGCATGATCAACATGGTGGGTGGGATCAACGGCATCCGGGTCAAGGTGACCTGGGGCGTGACCGACCAGGGCCAGACCTTCCGGCCGGGGATGACCGAGCTCTCGGGTGTCGAGGCACTGGCCTTCTCCAGGATCCGGCACGGGCTGCCGCGGGGAGACTTCGACCGTTCGTACGACCAGGGACAGGTCCTCAAGGGCGGACTGTCGACGATCAAGGTCAAGATGTCCCGCAAGGGCTTCCTCGAGCGGGCGCTCGAGCGCTTTGCGCGGTACACCGACACCAACCTCAACCCGATCGAGCTCTACCGGCTTTCTCAGACGGTCCTGCAGGTCAATCCGAAGCTGGTCCGGACCTGTGTGCTGAACGGCGGAGTCGGGTATGCCGGGTCGGCCAGCGTGGTGTTCCCCAACGTCGCTGCCGCTCAGGCACTCGGACGAGACGTGCGGCACGACGCGACCGTCAACCACGGCTGCTAGCAAAACGGGGCGGGCTGCCGCTCCGGACGCCGGATCATCGGTCGCGCAGCCGCCTCACGAACTTCAGGCCGGACCAGGTCTGGTCGACCGCTGCGACCTTCACGTCCACAACGCCGGCTCGAAGTCCGAGCTCGCGGACCACGTTCTCGTCGAGATCGCTGAGAACACCGGAGCTCTTCTTGGGCCAGGAGATCCACAGCATCCCGGCGGTAGCGGTGTGCGCTATCAGCGTGTCGAGGCGTCGGACCAGCCGGGCCTGATCCGCACAGAACGACCAGGTGACGTCCGCCGGCGGTCCGGTCAGCCGCCGTCGAACGGTGACGTCGGCAGGCCAGTCGAGGGGCAGGTCTTCAGGAACGTTGTCGAGGTAGACCAGCTGGCCAGGCTTGATCCCGATCTTGTCCAACAAGGGGGTCCCGGAATAGCCGGCCATCGACGTACCTCCTCGTGTGCCGCCCGGGCGCGTGCCGGCCTGGTGGGTGGACGCGCAGGGATACCCAGTATCCGGCAGGTCGTGAGGAAGTGGTGCCGACGGGGACGTCGCTGAGGACGTCCCCGTCGGTGACCCAGTTGTCGGCCTTCACAGTCGGTGCCGCTCAGAGCCCGGAGTTCCGGATCGTCAGGTTGGCGCGACCGAGGTTGAGCACTGCGCCGGACCCGTCGAGCAGGGTGAGACGAAGCGCCGTGACCGAGATGCCGTTCGCGGTTCGGTCGACGATGTGGCGTTGCAGCCGAGCCACGCCGGGGATGGTGAGCACGTCGCCGTTGGGGAAGCGCTGCTCGTCTCCGTCGAGGAGGATCGTGCCGATCGTCGTACCGTGAGCATCGGCGACGACACCGTCGCTCGTGCGCCTCACGTTGGCTCGGCCCACGATGCCGTCGATGACCAGCTGGTCCTGGTTGACCTCGACCACCGAGACACCACCCTGTTCGTAGCCCGACGCCACGGCGGCCGTCTGATCGGCGCTCTGGATCGCTCGCAGGTTGCGCGCGACGACGTTGTCACCGAGGCGACTGTGCGTGAGTCGGCTCGCCACGAGCTGCCCGTCGGTCCCTTGGCAGGGCATGATCGCCAGCGGGGTCCTACCACTCGTGACGCTGCCGTCGGCCGCCTGCGCGTCCGAGCCTGACGAACGTCCGGAGAAGACTCCGCTCTTCACGCCGTCAGAAATCTGCGCGTGGGTGTGGCCGAGGAAGAAGCGGGTGCCGCTGGGGATCAGCCTGACCCGCAAGGTCTCTGCGGTCGCGGCCGCATGGTGCGCATCGAGCTCGCGATGCGATTGGCCGACGCTCAGCCTGGCCAGGCCGGGAACCATGCACCGGGTGGCCGGGTGTGGGAACGTCGAGCTGCTGCGGCTCTCCGCTCGCCGGCGTCAGCGTGACTGAGGCGACCTCGGTCTGGGTGATGCTGCGGAACCCCGACGCCTTGTGGACGGCGTGTGAGACCGAGGTGATGCCGTGCACGGAGAGGCTTCCGGCCGGTGAGTTCCCCAGAACGAGTTCGGCGATGGTATGGCGGGAGTTCGCGGAGTAGACGCGCGCTGCGCGTTGCGTCCAGACCCGAGTCTTGACGCCCGACAGTGTGCCGAGACCGGGGACGGTGGCCTGACCGACGTGGTTCTCCATGTCGATGCCGGCGAGGTTGGTGCACCCGATGCCCTGGCTGGCTACCGGGTCGGAGTTCAGCGGGAGCTGGCCGCCGGTCTCGCGCGTTCCGAAGCCGCTTGCCGCCATGGCGAACGGCGTCGCGACTCTGTCCTGGCCGGCAGCGCTCAGGGCGAGGCTGGTGTTCGGTGTCGCGAGCAGCATCAGGCCGCCCGTCGCCATGGTGAGAGATGTCGTGCTGGAGATCAGTGTGCGCCACATGAGTGGGACCCCCCAAGGTCACGTTATTCGCTTTGAGTGATCGGACGATGACTCTGAGTGGTACAACGAGATATGACTCGGAAGGTCACGTCCGAGGTCTGAGAACTCTGTCTGGTAAGAGAAATCACGCGCACCCGCCTCGATTGGCCGGCGCGGTGACAGCACGCGCACGCGCGAAGTCGCGTATTACAGGAGAGGGCCGCCTGTGGAGGGCGCAGCCGAGAAGAAGTCGTCGGAAATCGCGCCCCCGCAGGATTCGAACCTGGTGGGTCGCGGTGCAGCACCGCCCGAGACGAGAGAGGTGGTCGGAAATCGGCGCCCCCGGCAGGATTCGAACCTGCGCACCCGCCTCCGGAGGGCGGTGCTCTATCCCCTGAGCTACGGGGGCTCGGAGAAATGCGGCTTCACCCTAGCAGCGCGTTGCGGCCGGTCGACAATCCTCGATTGGCAAGCAGTCCGAGGCTGCTGCCACTAGCGTCGGTTCGTGCCCGCAGGTGATCCGACCGTCCTCGTGGTGGATGACTCCGACGTGATCCGCTCCCTCATCGTGCTCAATCTCCAGCTCGACGGTCTCACCGTCAAGGAGGCCCGTGACGGCCAGGAGTGCCTCGATCTCGTCAAGCAGGCCCGTCCGGACCTGATCACCCTCGACGTGGCGATGCCGCGACTGGACGGCTTCAGCACGGTCGAAGCGCTGCGAGCGGATCCGGAGACACGGCACATTCCGATCGTGATGGTCTCCGCCCGGGCGCAGGGCTCGGATCTGGCCCGTGGGGAGGCGGTGGGCGTCGACGCCTATCTGACCAAGCCCTTCGAGCCCGAGCAGCTCGTGGCAACCGTCCGCTCCCTGATCGCGGAGTCGAGCGCCGGATAACTGCGACGTCGCGGTCGATACGATGGCTCGGTGACTCCAGAGCAGCTCTCGCAGACCATCACCGATGCCCTCGCCGGCTTGGTGGCCCGTGGAGCGATCACGTTGCCCGACGGGGTGCCGGAGACGGTGCGGATCGAGCGCCCCAAGATCAGGAGCCACGGTGACTACGCGACCAACATCGCGCTCCAGCTGGCGAAGAAGGCAGGGGTGCCGCCGCGCGAGTTCGCCGAGTTGCTCGCCAGCGAGCTGAAGGCTGCCGAGGGAATCGCGGGCGTCGATATCGCTGGGCCTGGCTTCATCAACGTCACCGTCGAGGCCGCAGCCCAGGGTGAAGTCGCTCGCAGCATCGTCCGGGCGGGGTCTGCGTACGGAGCCGCCGAGCTCTTTGCCGGCCAGAAGATCAACCTGGAGTTCGTCTCGGCCAATCCCACCGGCCCGGTGCACATCGGAGGAGCGCGCTGGGCGCCGGTCGGTGACAGCCTGGCCCGGGTCTTCTCGACGTTGGGTGCGCAGGTCACCAAGGAGTACTACTTCAACGACCACGGCGCGCAGATCAACCGCTTCTCGGCCTCGCTGCTGGCCGTGGCCAAGGGGGAGAAGCCTCCTGAAGACGGTTACGTCGGTGCGTACCTCGACGACATCGCCCACGATGTCGTCGCCGCCAACCCCGACGTGTTGGCGCTGCCCGACGACGTGGCCCGCGAGGTGTTCCGGCGTGACGGCGTCGAGCTGATGTTCACCCAGATCAAGCAGACGCTGCACAGCTTCGGAGTCGACTTCGACGTCTACTTCCACGAGCAGACGCTGCACGACAGCGGCGCGGTCGGCAGGGCGATTGAGCGGCTCACCGAGATGGGCAACACCTACCGGGCCGATGGTGCCCTGTGGCTGCGCACCGAACAGTTCGGCGATGACAAGGACCGGGTCCTGGTCAAGTCCGATGGCAACCCGGCGTACATCTCCGGCGACTGCGCCTACTACCTCGACAAGCGCGAGCGCGGCTTCGACCTGTGCGTGATCATGCTCGGGGCGGACCACCACGGGTATGTCGCCCGGCTGATGGCCATGTGCCAGGCGTTCGGCGACAAGCCGCACGAGAACCTCGAGGTGCTGATCGGTCAGATGGTCAACCTGGTGCGCGACGGCGAACCGCTGCGCATGTCCAAGCGCGCCGGCACCGGGCTCACCATCGACGACCTGATCGAGGCGGTGGGCGCAGATGCAGCCCGGTATGCCTTGGTGCGCTATTCGAGCGACTCCACGATCGACCTCGACTTGGACGTCTGGACCAAGGCCTCGAGCGACAACCCCGTCTACTACGTGCAGTACGCACACGCGCGGCTCTGCTCGATCCTGCGCAACGGCGCCGAGCTTGGTCTGGAACCGGCAGAGGTGGCTCCCTCGGCAGGCGCCGGGCAGGGGTTCGACCCGTCCCTGCTGTCTCACGACCGCGAGGGTGACCTGCTGCGAGCCCTGGCAGAGTTCCCCGCGGTGATCGCTTCGGTGGCTGAGCTGCGCGAGCCGCACCGGTTGGCCCGCTATCTCGAGGCGACGGCAGCGACGTTCCACAAGTTCTACGACGTGTGCCGGGTGCTGCCGCGTGGCGACGAGGCTCCCGCTGACGTGCACCGGGCTCGGCTGCTGCTCGTCGACGCGACCCGTGTCGTCTTCGCACGCGGCCTCGACCTGCTCGGCGTCAGCGCGCCCGAGCGGATGTGATGCGCGCCCACGAGGCGGGCGCGCTCCACGCAGAGGCCGGCACCCGTGGTCCGTCGTGGCTGATGGCGCCTGGCGATCCCAACATCCTGGTCGACCATCTGTGGCCGACGCAGGTCCGCAAGTCCTCGAGTGGGGTGCTCGAGGTGGGCGGGGTTGCCGTCACCGACCTCGCTTCGGAGTTCGGTACGCCGACCTACGTGATCGACGAGGACGACTTCCGAGACCGGGCGCGCGCCTTCAAAGAGGCCTTCGCCGATGCCGACGTCTACTACGCAGGCAAGGCATTCCTCTCCGTCGCGAGCGTCCAGTGGGTCTCCGAGGAGGGGCTCAACCTCGACGTCTGCTCCGGCGGTGAGCTCGCGGTGGCGCTGCGGGCGGGTTTCGACCCCGACCGGATCGGCTTCCACGGCAACAACAAGAGCCGGGCTGAGCTGGCTCGCGCTGTCGAGGTCGGGGTCGGCCGCATCATCGTGGACTCGCCTCTCGAGATCGATCGGCTCGCGGAGATCAGCGCAGCTCAGGGGTGTCAGGCAGCGGGTGCTCCTCCGCGTTACCGCCGGCGTCGAAGCGCACACCCACGAGTACATCGCTACGGCCCATGAGGACCAGAAGTTCGGCTTCTCCATCTCCGAGGGCGATGCGTTCGCGGCGATGAAGGCGATCACCGCACAGGCCTCCTTGCAGCTGGTCGGGCTGCACTCCCACATCGGTTCCCAGATCTTCGACACGTCGGGCTTCGAGGTCGCTGCTCGGCGGGTCCTGGCACTTCACCTGCAGGGCTTGGAGGCCGGGATGGAGCTGACCGAGCTCGACCTCGGTGGCGGGTTCGGCATCGCCTACACGACCCAGGACGACCCGGCCGAGCCCGCGTCTGCTGGCCGACGGCATCACCTCGATCGTCGAGCACGAGTGCCGCGGACTCGGGATCCCCGTCCCGCGCCTGTCGATCGAGCCCGGGACGGGCCATCGCCGGCCCGTCGACGTTCACGCTGTACGAGGTCGGCACGGTCAAGAAGGTGGCACTGGACGCCGGAGCCAGCCGGCTGTACGTCGCGGTCGACGGCGGGATGAGCGACAACATCCGGACCGCGCTGTACGACGCGGACTTCTCCTGCACGCTCGCCTCACGTCGGTCCGACGCGGCGCCGGTGCTCTCCCGCGTGGTCGGGAAACACTGCGAGAGCGGTGACATCGTCGTCAAGGACGAGTTCCTGCCCGGGGACGTGGCGCCCGGCGACCTGGTTGCCGTCCCGGCCACCGGCGCCTACTGCCGTTCGCTGGCCAGCACCTACAACCATGTCCCTCGGGCGGCCGTCGTTGCGGTGCGCCGAGGCCAGGCCAGGTTGGTCGTGCGCCGGGAGACGGAGGAGGATCTGCTGCGACTGGAGGTCCTCGACGGCTGATGTCTTGCATCCCGGATTCTCCTGCGCCAATCCGCAACGTGCCACGACACTGGGACACTCGTGGGGGCCGGCGATGAGCCCCGGACCAGGAAGGCGGCCATGAACCAGCCCGTCCGCGTCGCCCTGCTCGGATGCGGGGTCGTCGGCAGCGAGGTGGCCAGGCTGCTCCACCGAGCAGGCCAGCGATCTCGTCGCTCGGGTGGGCGCGCCGCTCGAGCTGGTCGGGCGTCGCCGTACGCCGGATCGATCGAGCCCGTGACGTCGACCTTCCACGCGAGCTGTTCACGACCGACGCCCACGCGCTGGTCACCCGGGGCGACGTCGACATCGTCGTCGAAGTGATCGGCGGGATCGAGCCCGCGCGGTCGCTCATCATCGCAGCGCTGGAGTCCGGCGCATCGGTGGTGACCGCTAACAAGGCTCTGCTCGCCGAGGACGGTTCGACGCTGTTCGAGACCGCCACCAAGGTCGCCCGCGACGTCTACTTCGAGGCGGCCGTCGCCGGTGCGATCCCGATCATCCGACCGCTGCGAGAGTCCCTGGCCGGCGACCGGGTCCGCCGGGTCCTCGGCATCGTGAACGGCACGACCAACTACATCCTCGACCAGATGGACAGCTCGGGTGCGAGCTTCGACGACGCACTCGAGCAGGCACAGGCGCTCGGCTACGCCGAAGCCGACCCGACCGCCGACGTCGAAGGTTTCGACGCCGCTGCCAAGGCGGCGATCCTCGCCGGGCTGGCCTTCCACACCAGGGTCACGGCTGCGGACGTGCACCGGGAGGGCATCAGCGACGTCTCCGCCCGTGACGTCGCGTCGGCCCGCGAGATGGGAGCAGTGGTCAAGCTGCTGGCCATCTGTGACCGCATCGAAAGCTCCGACCGTCGGCACCGCACATGCTCCCGACACCGTCTCGGTGCGCGTCCACCCGGCGATGATCCCGCGCTCGCATCCGCTGGCCAGCGTGCGAGGTGCGTTCAACGCAGTGTTCGTCGAGAGCGACGCCGCCGGCGAGCTGATGTTCTACGGTCCCGGAGCCGGGGGAGCTCCTACCGCCAGCGCCGTGCTCGGAGACGTGGTCACCGTGGCGCGCAACAGACTCGCCTCGGTGACCGGTGCAGGTGAGTCCACGTACGCGCAGTGCGAGATCGCGCCGATGGGGGAGACGATCACCCGCTACCACGTCTCGATCGACGTCGACGACAAGCCGGGCGTGCTCGCCGCGGTGGCGGAGCTGTTCGCCCAGCACGGCGTGTCGATCCAAACGGTGCGGCAGGAGGGGCGCGGCGACGACGCCCAGCTCGTGGTGGTCACCCACACCGCTCCCGACTCGGCGCTGTCGGCCACGGTCAGCGAGCTCAGGTCGATGGACATCGTCCGGGACGTCAGCTCGGTGATGCGCGTCGAGGGTCTGCCCGAATGACCGTCGACGCTCGCTCCGACCCAGGCTCCCCCACGCGCGTGCACCAGTGGCGTGGCGTGATCGAGGAGTACCGCGGCTGGCTGCCGGTCAGCGACGAGACTCCCGTCATCACGTTGCGCGAGGGCGGCACCCCCCTGGTCGAGTCCGCCTGGCTGTCCGAGCTGACGGGCTGCGACGTGTGGCTGAAGGTCGAGGCCACCAACCCGACCGGGTCGTTCAAGGACCGGGGTATGACGATGGCGGTGTCCAACGCTGCCGAGCAAGGCGCCCTGGCGGTGGTGTGCGCGTCCACCGGCAACACCTCGGCCTCGATGGCGGCGTATGCGTCCCGTGCCGGCATGACACCCATCGTGCTCGTGCCGCAAGGCAAGATCGCCCGGGGCAAGATGGCGCAAGCAGTCATGCACGCGGCGAAGATCATCCAGGTCAGGGGAGGGTTCGACGACTGCCTCGACCTCGCACGGGCGCTGGCGAAGGACTATCCCGTCGCCCTCGTCAATTCCGTCAACCCAGCGCGTCTCGAGGGGCAGAAGACGGCCGCCTTCGAGATCGTCGACTTTCTCGGTGACGCGCCCGACATCCACGTTCTCCCGGTCGGAAACGCCGGAAACATCGCGGCGTACTGGAAGGGCTACGGCGAGTACGCCACGCACGGGTACGCCTCACGCCGACCGGCGATGTGGGGCTTTCAGGCCGGACGGGGCCTCACCGCTGGTCACCGGCCAGGTGGTCAGGTACCCGGAGACGGTCGCGACCGCCATCCGGGTGGGCAACCCGGCGTCATGGCTGCTGGCGGAGGCCGCCCGAGACGAGTCCGGGGGTGTCATCGAGGCGGTCAGCGACGAGGAGATCCTCTCGGCCCAGAGCTCGCTGGCGGCCAAGGACGGCGTCTTCGTCGAACCTGCCTCAGCCGCGGGGGTCGCGGGTCTGGTCAAGCGTCATGCCGCCGGTCGGGTGGATTCCGGGACAACGGTCACGATCACGGTGACAGGCCATGGGCTCAAGGACATCGACACCGCGCTGGAGCACCGTGGCATGCCGGCCGAGGTCGTCGTCGACAAGGATCCGGACCAGGCAGCCTCGGCGGCCGGACTCGTCGATGGCTGACCCGTTGGCGCGTCAGGCCGCAGTCCGCAGCCCCGCCACCAGCGCCAACCTCGGTCCTGGTTTCGACGCGTTCGGTCTCTGCCTCGGCATGTACGACGACCTGGCGGTGAGGACCACTCCGTCCGGACTCGCTGTGCAGGTCTCGGGGGAGGGGGCCGACGACGTACCCAAGGACGAAGACCACCTCGTCGTCAGGTCCCTGCGGGCAGCGCTCGACGTGATGGACGTGGCGCAGCCTGGTGTGTCGCTGGTGACGGACAACCACATCCCACACGGACGAGGGCTGGGCTCGTCGGCCGCTGCCATCGTCGCCGGAATCACCCTGGCTCAAGGCCTGTACCCCGAGCACGAGCTCGACATACAGGCTCGCCTTCGCCTTGCTGCCGATCTCGAGGGTCATCCGGACAATGTGGCGGCGTGCCTCCTCGGCGGTCTCGCGATCGCGTGGACCGACGAGACCGGGGCGGTCGCGACCCGGCTTGCCGTCGCCGAGCCGGTTCGCGCCCACGTCCTCATTCCACCGCAGTCGCTCTCGACGGAGCTGGCCCGGTCTGCACTCCCGGGGCAGGTGCCGCATCGTGACGCCGCTGCGAACTCTGCCCGGGCAGCGCTGCTGGTGGCCGCGCTCACCCAGGACCCCGCGTCTGTTGCTCGCCGCCACAGAGGATCGGTTGCATCAGCGCTATCGCGAGTCGACGATGCCGGAGACCCTCGCCGTCGTGGGTGCCTTGCGCAAGGCCGGGCGGGCCGCCGTCGTGTCCGGGGCCGGTCCGAGCGTGCTGGTGCTGGACACCGATGACCATCAGGACTTCCGGGAGTTGCTGCCGGCCGGATGGCAGCAGCTCGACGTTCCGATCGAGCAGCGGGGCTGCTTCGTCGTGGGGCTGGATCACGATTGAGCCGGCCGGTCGTGAACACCGGCGTCATCATCCCGTGCTGACTCGGGAATGCCCCGCGCCAAGCCGGCGTTGGGCAGGTCATCGGGACACCGACCGGCACCTAGTGCTAGGGTCGTAACGCATCGAGTCGCACCCCGAACGATGCCTTCTCAAGCGAATCGCAGAGATCGCTCAGCACACCCTCCGTAGAGACTCCCCAAGCGTCGAGAACGCTCCTACGGCTGAACGCATCGAACCCGAAAACGCCTGAGCAAGTTCACCTCAAACAGGGCACATATCTGACATGTGCACCAGACGTGGGAAGGACCTCACGTGACTCAAACATCCGAAGCTTCCGCTGACAGCGCGGGCCAGGAGGTCGACTCGACCGCCAAGCCTTCGCGCAAGAAGTCAGGGGGGCTGAGCGGCATGCTGCTGCCCGAGCTCAAGCAGCTCGCCGGCAGCCTCGGCATCAAGGGGGCCGGTGCGATGCGCAAGAGCGCGCTCGTGGAGGCCATCAGCGCGGCACAGTCCGGGGGTGGTCGACCCGCCGGCGTGAAGAACGAGGACAAGGGGTCCTCCGGGTCATCGGCCAGGCGGGACGACCGCGACACCGGCTCCGGTGCCGAGGGTGCAGCCGCCGCCTCCGAGGGCAGCACATCGCGTGATGACCGAGCCAGGGACGATGTCGCTGACCAGGGCGACGACGGCCGGACTCGCGACGGCAACCGCGACAAGCGCAACCGGAACCGTGACGACAACCGGAACCGTGACGACAACCGGAACCGTGACGACAACCGGAACCGTGACGACAACCGGAACCGGGACGACAACCGGAACCGTGACGACAACCGGAACCGGGACGACAACCCGAGCCGCGGGGACAACCGACGAACCGGGACGACAACCAGAACCGGGACGACAACCAGAACCGCGGGGACAGCCGGAACCGGGACGACAGTCGGAACCGGGACGACAACCGGAACCGGGACGACAGTCGCAGCGACGGTCGTGGTGGCCGCAACTCACGCCGCCGCAACCGCAACCGCGACCGTGATCGCGACCGCGACCGCGACCGTGGGAGCTTCCGCGAGCGTGGGGCGCGTCGTGAAGACGCCGAGCCCCAGATCAGTGACGACGATGTGCTGATCCCGGTCGCCGGCATCTTGGACCTGCTGGACAACTACGCCTTCGTGCGGACCAGTGGCTACCTGCCCGGGCCGAACGACGTGTACGTCTCGTTGTCGATGGTCCGCAAGTTCGGACTGCGCAAGGGTGACGCGATCACCGGCTCGGTGAAGCAGATCGACGGCGAGCGGCGGGAGAAGTTCAACCCGATCGTGCGGATCGACACGGTCAACGGCGCGGAGCCTGAGACGGCCAAGAGTCGTGTGGACTTCAGCAAGCTGACGCCGTTGTACGCCTCGGATCGGTTGCGTCTGGAGACCGAACCCGGCTTGCTGACCACTCGCCTGATCGACATCGTCGCCCCCATCGGCAAGGGTCAGCGTGGCCTGATCGTGGCGCCGTCCAAGGCGGGCAAGACGATGGTCATGCAGGCCATCGCCAACGCGGTCACCACGAACAACCCTGAGTGTCACCTGATGGTGGTGCTCGTCGACGAGCGGCCCGAAGAGGTCACCGAGATGCAGCGCGCCGTCAAGGGCGAAGTCATCTCCTCGACGTTCGACCGCCCTGCCGACGACCACACGACGGTCGCAGAGCTCGCCATCGAGCGGGCCAAGCGTCTCGTCGAGCTGGGCCACGACGTGTTCATGCTGCTGGACTCGATCACGAAGCTGGGTCGCGCCTACAACCTGGCCGCGCCCGCGAGCGGTCGCATCCTGTCGGGTGGTGTCGACTCCTCGGCGTTGTACCCGCCCAAGCGGTTCTTCGGCGCTGCTCGCAACATCGAGGACGGGGGCTCACTCACCATCCTTGCCACGGCCCTGATCGAGACCGGCTCCAAGATGGACGAGGTCATCTTCGAGGAGTTCAAGGGCACCGGAAACATGGAGCTTCGGCTGCGTCGGGAGTTCGCGAACAAGCGGATCTTCCCGGCAATCGACGTCGATGCCTCAGGTACCCGTCGCGAAGAGCTGCTGATGACCAAGGACGAGCTTCAGATCGTCTGGAAGCTGCGCCGCGTACTCTCCGCGCTCGAAGGTCAGCAGGCCCTCGAGCTGCTGCTCGAGAAGCTCAAGCAGACCAAGACCAACGTCGAGTTCCTGATGCAGGTCAACAAGACGACACCGACCGCCGCCGGCCTGCGCGGCCGCAACGGTGACGACGACGAGTAAGCGACGGACCCGGCGACGGAGTCGCTGGGTCGGATTCACAAGCCACCGGTCTGGCAGGAATGGCTCGCCGGTCGACGTGGTTATACCGTCGGTGCCGGATTCGCCTCCTGACGGGGCGGGATGGCACACTTGTTCACCGGTTCCGGTTCACGTCCGCCACGCCAACAGGCTGGCGACGACCCGGCGACCTTGAGAGTGAGGAAACCCATGAAGAAGGACATTCACCCGGAGTACGTCGACACTCAGGTCACCTGTACCTGCGGCAACTCCTTCACGACGCGGAGCACCGCGACCGGCGGCTCCATGCACGCCGATGTCTGCTCCAACTGCCACCCCTTCTACACCGGCAAGCAGAAGATCCTCGACACCGGCGGCCGCGTGGCCCGCTTCGAGGCCCGCTACGCCAAGAAGGCCGCAGCCACCAAGTAGCTTCCGTGAACGCCGGCTTCCGCACGCGCGGAAGCCGGCGTTCTGGCATCTTCAGCCAACCACCATGTCTCCGGGGCACTGAGCAGGAAGAAGAGCGATGTTCGAGGCGATCGACGGCCTGGTGGCCGAGCACGCGGCCCTCGAGCGACGTCTGGCCGAGCCCGACGTGTTCTCCGACCTCGACCTGAGTCGACAGCTCAACCAGCGCTACGCCGCCCTCACCGCGGTCGTCCGGACGTATGCCGAGTGGAAGAGCGTGCTTGGCGACATCGCTGCAGCGCACGAGCTCGCCTCCGAGGACGAGAGCTTCGCCGGCGAGGCCCAACGTCTGGACGTGCACCGGCTGGAGCTCGAGGAGCGGCTGCGCCGGTTGCTCGTCCCACGCGACGCGACGGATGCCAAGGACGCCCTCCTCGAGATCAAGGCCGGCGAAGGCGGTGAGGAGTCAGCGCTGTTCGCCGGAGACCTGATGCGGATGTACACCCGCTATGCCGAGCGTCGGGGTTGGAAGACTGAGCTGCTCGACGAGACCCCGAGCGACCTCGGCGGCATCAAGTCGGCCACGCTCGCCGTCAAGGCGAGGGGCACGTCCGAGCCCGGTGAGGCGCCGTACGCACTGCTGAAGTTCGAGGGCGGCGTGCACCGCGTGCAGCGCGTCCCCGTCACCGAGTCCCAGGGCCGAATCCACACGTCCGCCGCCGGGGTGCTCGTGATGCCAGAGGCCGAGCAGGTCGACGTCACACTCGACGACCACGACCTGCGGATCGATGTGTTCCGTTCCTCGGGGCCTGGCGGTCAGAGCGTCAACACCACGGACTCGGCGGTCCGGATCACCCACGTGCCGACCGGCATCGTCGTCTCGTGCCAGAACGAGAAGAGCCAGCTGCAGAACCGGGAGCAGGCGCTCCGGGTGCTTCGATCGCGGCTGCTCAAGCTCGCCCAGGACCAGCGCGACGCCGAAGACTCGGACGCCCGCCGCTCCCAGGTCCGTACGGTTGACCGGTCCGAGCGCATCCGCACCTACAACTTCCCGGAGAACCGGATCACCGACCACCGGGTCGGCTTCAAGGCCCACAACCTCGACGCCGTGCTCGACGGCGACCTGCAGGCGCTGGTCGACGCCTGCGTCGATGCCGATCTCGCCGATCGGCTGGCTGCTGTCGAGTCGTCCTCGACATGACGACGGATCTGCGGAGCCTGCTGGACCGGGCAGCAGACCTGCTCACCACCACCGGAGTTCCTTCTCCGCGTCACGACGCGGAGGCGCTGGCCGCGCACGTCCTGGGGACGACCCGCGCTGCCCTGGCTCGCACGAGCACCCTCACAGCGGCTGAGGCGGCCAGGTTCGACGAGGCAGTACGCCGACGGGCTGACCGCGAGCCGCTGCAGCACATCACCGGACGTGCCGCGTTCCGTTACGTCGACCTCGAGGTGGGGCCGGGCGTCTTCATTCCTCGGCCGGAGACCGAGGTGATGACGGGCGTGGCCGTCGATGAGCTGGCTCGGCTGGCGGCGCTGGGAGAACAGCCGCTGGCGGTGGACCTGTGTACCGGGTCCGGGGCGGTCGCCGTCGCCTTGGGCACCGAGGTTCCGCTGGCGCACGTCGTCGGTGTCGAGCTGTCCCAAGCGGCCGCGTCGTACGCCGAGCGCAATGCCCGAGGCACCGGAGTCGAGATCCGGGTCGGCGACCTGGTGAACGCCGACCGGGACCTGGCCGACCTGGCCGGATCGGTCCATGTCGTGACGGCCAACCCGCCCTACATCCCTCTCGAAGCCTGGGAGAGCGTCGACGAGGAGGCGCGTTCCCATGACCCGGCCCTGGCGCTCTGGTCAGGAGACGACGGGCTCGACGCGATCCGACAGGTCGCGAGGGTCGCTGCCGCTCTGCTGATCGACGGTGGTCTGGTGGCCTGCGAACACGCCGACGTGCAGGGAGAGTCGGCGCCCCACGTGTTCGTGGACGCCGGCAACTGGCGCGATGTGCGTGATCATCCGGACCTGACGGGGCGAGCGCGCTTCGTCACGGCACGTCGGGTGCCCCGCTCGTCGAGCACGGCTGGCACCATAGGGCCGTGAGCGAGTCCGAATCCGACGGAGTGCCGTCTGTCTCCGGCTGTTACGACCTGAACGACCCCGCCCAGCGCATGGAGGGATTCGCCGAGTCCAAGCTCGCCTTTGGCCGCAGCGGCCTGGTCGTGATGCCCACGGACACCGTCTACGGGCTCGCCACCGACGCGTTCGACCCGACCGGCGTACGCCGCCTGCTTCGCGCCAAGGGACGGGGCCGCAACATGCCGCCGCCGGTGTTGATCGGGAGCGCCGACACCCTGCGTGCACTGGCCACCAACCTGACACCGGAGGTGCGGGAGCTGGCTGCGGAGTTCTGGCCCGGCGGTCTCACCCTGATCTGCCGGCAGCAGCCGAGTCTGCGATGGGACCTCGGTGACAGTCGCTCCACGGTCGCGCTGCGGATGCCGGATCAGGCCGATGCCCTCGACCTGTTGTCCGACAACGGCCCGCTGGCAGTGAGCAGCGCCAACCTCACCGGCCATCCAGCCGCCACCACCGTGGAACAGGCCAGGACCATGTTGGGTGACGCGGTGGACGTCTACCTCGATGCGGGCCCCACGCCTGGCAACGTCGCGTCAACCATCCTGGACTGCACCGGAGAGGTGCTGCGCGTCGTCCGGCTCGGTGTGATCGGGGTCGAGGCGCTGCGCGGGGTCGTCCCCGACATCGAGGCACCTGGCGAGGCCGAAACCGCGCACAACACCGAGGCCGACGACACCCCAGAGGCAGACGAGCAACCCGACTCCGACGAGTCCGGCGAGAGCTGATGCGCGAGTACGTCCTGATCTTCGTCGTGGCTGCGGCGGTCACCTACCTGTTGGCCGTGGTGGCTCGCGAGCTGGCGATGAAGTTCGGTGCCTACGCCCGCGTCCGCGACCGCGACGTGCACGAGATCCCGATCCCGTACTTCGGCGGGGTGGCCATGATGGCCGGGCTGGCCGCGGCGTATCTCGTCTCGACGCAACTGCCGTTCCTCGGCAGCTCGCCGTCGCGCGACGTGATCTTCCACGACACGCGAGCGATCATCGTGGGGGGCGCGGTGATGTGCTTGGTCGGCGTGATCGACGACATCTTCGAGCTTGACGCGATCACCAAGCTGGCCGGTGAGGTGCTCGCAGCCGGTGTCGTGGCTGTCCAGGGAGTGCAGCTCTACCGACTTCCACTGCCCGGCGACAAGACTCTCTCGACGTTCGCGCTCGGCGGGTCGCAGGCAGCCCTGATCACCGTCATCCTCATCGTGGCGACGGTGAACGCCGTGAACTTCATCGACGGACTCGACGGCTTGGCCGCCGGTGTCGTGGGGATCGGGGCGGTCGCCTTCTTCACCTTCTCGGTGCTGCTGGTCTTCGTCAACGAGGCTGAGCGAGCCACCACTGCGGCCTTGCTCACCGCAGCCCTGGCCGGTGCGTGCTTCGGCTTCCTGCCGCACAATTTCTTCCCGGCGCGGATGTTCATGGGTGACTCCGGTGCGCTTCTGATCGGCTTCATGCTCGCCTGCTCGGCCATCAGCCTGACCGGACAGTTCTCGACGACGACGCTCGAGCGTGGACTGAACGGTGCGAATGCCAGCCTGCTGCCGGCGTTGTTGCCGCTGATCCTGCCGTTCGCCGTGCTCATCGTGCCTTTTGTGGACCTGATGCTGGCTGTCGTACGCCGGACCAGGGCCGGGCGCTCGCCGATGGCACCGGACAAGAAGCACCTGCACCACCGGTTGCTCGAGATCGGCCACTCCCAGCGTCGCGCTGTGATCGTGATGTACCTGTGGGCCGGTCTGGTGGCCTTCGGTGTCGTGTTGGTGAGTCTCTTCTCGGGATGGTGGTCCGCCCTCGGTCTGGTCTCCATGGCGATCGTGGCCGTGTTGCTGACCTTCGGCGTGCCCGGACACAGCGGGATCATCAAGTCCGAGGACGCGTGATGGACGCTTGCCAGCGGCGAAGCCGCGGGAAGCGGCTCAACACGTCACCTGAGCTCCGGAGGATGGCCGCATTCCAGCGGCGAAGCCGCGGGAAGCGGCTCAACAAGTCACCTGAGGTTCCGAGCCGCGGGAAGCGGCTCAACAAGTCACCTGAGGTTCCGAGCCGCGGGAAGCGGCTCAACAAGTCACCTGAGGTTCCGAGCCGCGGGAAGCGGCTCAACAAGTCACTTGAGTTTCCGAGATGTGGACGCTTGCCGGGTCGGACTCCCTAGCGCGGTTTGCGGTGCGTCCGCAGCCTGGTTAGCCTCGCGATTAGGAAACTCTCAGGACCTTGTGCTAATTTTCACAAGCGCCCTCCCGAAGCTTCGACCGACACCGTTCGTACGACTTCTCGACGGCAGCACATCGAGCCAGGGACCCCGCCCCCGACCCGAGGACAACGCCCCATGTCGAGCGACGCGAAACACCGCCGAGAGGCCCTCGTGGGCTCCGCCGGGACCGTCGCGGCCCGGGTCCCCCGCTGTGGTAGCGTCATCGCCTCGCGCGCGGCCGATCGTGTTCCGCGCGCGTTGTACAGCGACAGGAGCCGATCAGGTGATGACCGGTGACGACTCAGATGACGCTGACCAGAGTCTCCGTGGACGCGACCTCGCCGGCATCGGCGGCATGCTCGTCGGCGCGGTGGTGGCAGGTCTGGTCATCGGACTGGTCGTCGATGATCAGGCTGGAACGTCCCCGACCTTCACCCTTCTCGGCATCGGTGTCGGTATCGCCGCAGGTGCTGTGGCGTTCTGGCTCCGCGTTCGCTCCGTACTCAAGTGACGGATCCTGCACCGGCAGCGCAGACCTTCACCCGGCACACAAGGCAGGTGACCCCCGATGAGCGCCCCCGAAGTGGCCAACACTCCGGCCGAGGCACCGAAGAAGCCGTCACTTCGCACGGTCCTCGGTGACCAGAAGCGGGTCCTTGTCGTTGCTCTGTGCCTGGCTGCAGCCGGCTTCTGGATCCTGGGCCCGATGGGTGACTGGGACGTCGCGACCTTCCTGGCCGTCGGCATCCTGCTCGGCCTGGCCAACCACGTCGCGACGGAGTACTCGCTGCTGAAGATGATCTCGTCCGGCCACGACCTGACCCGGGGCGAGATCACCGCATCGGCGCTGGTGAGGCTGCTCTTCATCACGGGAGTGGCCGCCGCGGTGGCGATCGTCTTCTGGTCCACCGGTATCGTCGCGCTGATCGGTCTGGCCCTGTTCCGTCTCATCACGTTGGTCATGACCAGCATTCCGCTGCTGAAGGAGCTGAGCAAGGCATGAGTCACTCGATCGTCCAGGCTGAGACGTCGATTGAGATCGGTAACCACACCACCGCTCAGTTCCTCGGGATGACGGTCAACCTGGACACGGTCTGGACCACGGCGATCTCCGGACTGATCGTGATCGGGCTCGGCCTGTGGCTGCGGAGCAAGGTGAGCAGCGGTGTGCCCAGCAAGATCCAGATCTTCTGGGAGGCCATCGTCAAAGAGGTCACCACCCAGGTCGAGGCCAACCTCGGACGGGTTCACCCCTTCGTCGTGCCGCTCGCGATCTCGCTCTTCCTCTTCATCTTGTTCTCCAACTGGCTGGAGCTGATCCCGAGCGGGGAGCACCCCAAGATCCTTCCGGCGCCCACCGCAGACATCAACACCACGCTGTCGCTGGCGCTGCTGGTCATCGTCGGAGTCTGGACCTACGGCATCCGCGAGAAGGGCGCCAAGAACTACTTCAAGCACTTCGTCGAGCCCTACCCGGCGCTGCTTCCGCTGAACATCCTCGAAGAGATCACCAAGCCGTTCACGCTGGCTCTGCGTCTGTTCGGCAACATCTTCGCCGGCGGCATCATGATCGCGCTGATCGGCCTGCTCCCGATCTACACCCTGTGGGCACCCAGCGTCATCTGGAAGTTGTTCGACATGTTCATCGGAGCCATCCAGGCGTTCATCTTCGCGCTGCTGACCGTGCTGTATTTCGGTGCTGCCGGTGGCTCGCACGGCGAAGAGCACGACGAGGTCGACCACAGCAAGGACCGAGCCCCAGAGAGCGAACCCGAACTCGCGCACTGATCAACCAGATCGGTTCGTGGAAACACCCATCACAATGCGCCGGGACCCCGGCGTGAAGTCAAGGAGAGACATGGCAACGGACGCAGCAAACCTCGACTCGGCCATCAAGACCGCCGGCGCGTTCATCGGTGGTGGCTTGGCCCTCGGCGGCGGCGCCATCGGCGGTGCCATCGGTGACGGCCTCGCCGGTAGCTCGTACATCCAGGGCGTGGCTCGTCAGCCCGAGGCCCAGGGCCGACTCCAGACGATCTTCTTCCTGACGGTCGGTCTGTGTGAGGCGTTCTTCTTCATCAACCTGGCGTTCATGGCGCTGTTCGTCTTCGTGCTCGGCAAGTGATCTGAGCGCAGACGACCCAAGACAGGATTCAAGTGATGCACATGGCAGCCAGCGAGTCCCAGATCCCGATGGCCGCGGGTGAGGGCAACTTCCTCGTCCCGAACGGCACGTTCATCGTGGAGCTGATCGCCTTCGCGATCATCCTGTACGTCCTCGGCAAGTTCGTCATTCCCTTCGTCAACAAGGGCATGACGGACCGCCAGGAGTCGATCCGTCGGCAGTTCGCCGAGCTCGAAGAGGCCAAGGCCAAGGCCGAGGCCGCAGAGAACGAGTACAAGTCTCAGCTGGTCGAGGCGCGTCACGAGGCCTCTCGGATCCGGGAGCAGGCCCGTGAGGAAGGGGCCACGATCATCGCCGAGATGCGTGAACAGGCCCAGGCCGAGTCGCAGCGGATCCTCCAGCACGCGCACCTCCAGGTGGAGGCGGAGCGTCGCCAGGTGGTCCAGCAGCTGCGCACGCAGGTCGGCTCGATGGCCACGACCTTGGCCGGCCGGATCGTCGGTGAGTCGCTCGAGGACGACGAACGTCGCGACCGCACGGTCGAGCGCTTCATCAGCAGTATCGAGGACAGCGAGCCGGTCGACCGGTCCGGAGCGCGCTGATGGCCTCGGGTTCGACGCGTTCTCGCTCAGAGCTGGTCTCCGACGTATCGCCGACGATCGACGGGGCATCTTCGTCACGTCTGGGTGAGGAGCTCTTCTCGGTGGTCAGCGTGCTCGACCACCAGCCGGCCCTGCGACGTGCTCTGACCGAGCCGTCGGTGCCGGTGAAGAGCAAGCACGACCTGCTCGAGTCCCTGTTCGGTGGTCAGGTCGGCAAGCCGGCTCTCGACGTGCTCAAGGCGGCCTCCGGCAAGCGCTGGTCGCGCAGTGGTGACGTTGCCGACGGCATCGAAGAGGTCGCCATCACCGCGCTGGCGTCCTCGGCGGATGACGCAGGAAAGCTGGACGAGGTGGAGGACCAGCTGTTCCGGTTCGGGCGCATCATCGCTGCCGAGCCACAGCTGCGCGAGGCGCTGTCGGACGCCGCCGCCTCCGTTGAGGCCAAACGCTCCCTGCTCGCCGACGTGCTCGGTCGCAAGGTCGGCAAGATCACCAAGGACCTGCTGGACCAGGTCGTCGTGGGACGTCACGGAAGCCTGGCCCGCGGGCTCTTGCACTATCAACAGGTGTTGGCGGCGCGCCACGAGCGGCTGCTCGCCACCGCCTGGGTCGCGTCTCCGCTCAGCGACTCCCATCGGCGTCGCCTGACGAAGGCGCTCGCGGACATGTACGCCCAACCCGTACACCTCAACGTCGTGGTCGACCCAGAAGTGCTCGGCGGCGTACGAGTCATGGTCGGAGCCGACCTGATCGACTCCAGCGGTCGAGACCAGACTCGCCGACGCACAGCGGCAGCTGATCGGGTAGGCGGCGACCCTGCGGACCGGGCAGGCGCAGCACCCGAGACGCGAACAACCCACAGACGCTCAGCATCAGACGGACCCAGAGGCACCGTGCAAGCCAAGCAAGACGGAGCCAGGAGAGCAGAGGCAGAAGACATGACGGAGCTCAGCATCCGGCCGGAGGAGATCCAGGAGGCGCTTCAGCGCTTCGTCTCGGACTACAAGCCGGAAGAAGGCCAGTCGCGAAGAGGTCGGGACCGTCGCCGAGGCGATGGACGGCATCGCCCGGGTCGAGGGTCTGCCCTCGGTCATGGCGAACGAGCTGCTGGAGTTCGAGGACGGCACCCTGGGCATCGCCCTGAACCTCGACGTCCGCGAGATCGGCGTCGTCATCCTCGGTGACTTCGCCGGCATCGAGGAGGGCCAGCAGGTCCGCCGTACCGGCGAGGTGCTGTCGGTGCCGGTCGGCGACGGCTACCTCGGCCGCGTGGTCGACCCGTTGGGCCAGCCGATGGACGGACTCGGCGACGTCGAGACCGATGCCCGTCGCGCCCTGGAGCTGCAGGCGCCGTCGGTGGTCCAGCGGCAGAGCGTCAACGAGCCGATGTACACCGGGCTGAAGGCGATCGACTCCCTCACCCCGATCGGCCGCGGACAGCGCCAGCTGATCATCGGTGACCGGCAGACCGGCAAGACGGCGATCGCCATCGACACGATCATCAACCAGAAGCGCGCCTGGGACTCCGGTGACCCGGCGCAGCAGGTCCGCTGCATCTACGTCGCGGTCGGTCAGAAGGGCTCGACGATCGCCGCGGTGCGCGGCGCGCTCGAGGAGGCCGGTGCGCTGGAGTACACCACGATCGTCGCGGCCCCGGCGTCCGACTCAGCCGGGTTCAAGTACCTGGCGCCGTACACCGGCTCGGCCATCGGCCAGCACTGGATGTACGACGGCAAGCACGTCCTGATCATCTTCGACGACCTCACGAAGCAGGCCGAGGCCTACCGCGCCGTGTCCCTGCTGCTGCGCCGCCCGCCGGGCCGCGAGGCGTACCCCGGTGACGTCTTCTACCTGCACAGCCGGCTGCTCGAGCGCTGCGCCAAGCTGTCCGACGACATGGGCAGCGGCTCGATGACCGGCCTGCCGATCATCGAGACCAAGGCGAACGACGTCTCGGCGTACATCCCGACCAACGTCATCTCCATCACCGACGGCCAGATCTTCCTGCAGTCCGACCTGTTCAACGCCAACCAGCGTCCGGCCATCGACGTCGGCGTCTCGGTGTCGCGTGTGGGTGGTGCCGCACAGGTGAAGGCGATGAAGAAGGCGACCGGCTCGCTCAAGATCGACCTCGCGCAGTTCCGCGCGATGGAGGCGTTCGCGATGTTCGCCTCCGACCTCGACGCCGCGTCGCGCCAGCAGCTCGACCGCGGTGGCCGGCTGATGGAGCTGCTGAAGCAGCCGCAGTACGCGCCGTTCCCGCTCGAGGAGCAGGTCGTGTCGATCTGGGCCGGCACCCGCGGCAAGCTCGACGCCGTGCCGGTCGAGGACGTCCGACGCTTCGAGCGCGAGTTCCTCGACTACCTGAGGCACGAGCACGCCGGGATCCTCGACGGAATCCGCGAGTCGGAGGACTTCACCGACGACACCGAGGCTGCGCTCGACTCGGCGTACGACGGGTTCCTGGACCGCTTCGAGACCCACGAGGGCAAGTCGATCAAGGCGGGCCGCGAGGAGTTCGAGGCGCTGGAGGACGAGGACATCGAGCAGGAGCAGATCGTCAAGCAGAAGCGAGGCTGAGCATGGCTGCATCGCTGCGTGAGCTGCGCGCACGGATCAAGTCCGTCAACGCGACCAAGAAGATCACGCGCGCCATGGAGCTCATCGCTGCGTCCCGGATCATCAAGGCGCAGCAGCGGGCTCAGCAGGCCGCGCCCTACGCCCGTGAGCTGACCCGCGCGGTATCGGCGGTGGCGACGTACTCCAACGTCGACCATCCCGCTGACGTCGGAGCCGGAGGACCCGAAGCGGGCCGCGATCCTGGTCGTGACCAGCGACCGCGGTCTGGCCGGTGCCTACTCCTCGGCCGTGCTGCGGGAGGCGGAGCGGCTGGCGGAGAAGCTGCGCGGAGAAGGCAAGGAGGTCGACCTCTACGTCAGCGGACGCAAGGGAGTCCTCTACTACTCCTTCCGCAACCGCCCCGTGGTCGAGAGCTGGAGCGGTTTCTCCGACACCCCGACCTACGACGACGCCCAGGCGATCGGCGAGGCCGTGATCGGCGCGTTCGTCGACACCGAGGGGGAGCACCAGGTCGACGAGGTCCACGTCGTCTACACCCGGTTCAAGTCGATGCTGTCGCAGGAGCCGCAGGACATCCGGCTGCTGCCGCTGGAGATCGTCGAGGGCGAGGAGAAGCCCGAGACCGAGCGAGGTGCTGCCCGCTCTACGAGTTCGAGCCCGGCGACAGCCGAGGTGCTGGACGCGCTGCTGCCGAAGTACGTGCAGAGCCGGATCTTCTTCTGCCTGCTCCAGGCGTCGGCATCAGAGCTGGCCGCCCGTCAGCGGGCGATGAAGTCCGCGACGGACAACGCCGAGGAACTCATCAAGAGCTACACCCGAATTGCCAACCAGGCCCGCCAGGCCGGGATTACCCAAGAGATCAGCGAGATCGTCGGTGGCGTCAACGCGCTGGCCGATGCGAACGCCGGGAGTGAGTGAGAGAGCATGACTGCCACCCTTAGTGACGACACGTCGACCGCCAGGCCGGTGCCGTCGGACGCATCGCCCGCATCACGGGTCCGGTCGTCGACGTCGAGTTCACCAGCGACAACATGCCCGACATGTACAACGCCCTGTCGGTCGAGCTCGAGCTCGGCGGTGAGAAGAGCACCATCATCCTCGAGGTCGCGCAGCACATCGGCGACGGCATGGTGCGCGCCATCTCGATGAGGTCCACCGACGGCCTGGTGCGTGGCGCGCCCGTCACCGACACCGGCGAGCCGATCAGCGTCCCGGTCGGTGACGTCGACCCTCGGCCACGTGTTCAACGTGATCGGCGACTGCCTCAACCTCAAGGAGGGCGAGAAGCTCGAGATCACCGAGCGCTGGCCGATCCACCGCAAGGCGCCGGCGTTCGACACCCTGGAGTCCAAGACCGAGATGTTCCACACCGGCATCAAGGTCATCGACCTGCTGACGCCGTACGTCCAGGGCGGCAAGATCGGCCTGTTCGGTGGTGCGGGGGTCGGCAAGACCGTGCTGATCCAGGAGATGATCGCCCGCGTGGCGCGTGACCACGGCGGTGTGTCGGTGTTCGCCGGCGTCGGTGAGCGCACGCGTGAGGGCAACGACCTGATCGCGGAGATGACCGAGTCCGAGGTGATCGGGCAGACCGCCTTGGTGTTCGGCCAGATGGACGAGCCGCCGGGCACCCGGCTGCGAGTCGCGTTGTCCGCGTTGACGATGGCGGAGTACTTCCGCGACGTGCAGAACCAGGACGTGCTGCTGTTCATCGACAACATCTTCCGGTTCACCCAGGCGGGATCGGAGGTGTCGACCCTGCTGGGCCGGATGCCGTCCGCGGTGGGCTACCAGCCCAACCTGGCCGACGAGATGGGTGTGCTCCAGGAGCGCATCACCTCCACGCGTGGTCACTCGATCACCTCGATGCAGGCGATCTACGTGCCTGCGGACGACTACACCGACCCGGCGCCGGCGACGACCTTCGCGCACCTCGACGCGACGACCGAGCTCTCGCGCGACATCGCGTCGGTCGGCATCTACCCGGCCGTCGACCCGCTGACGTCGACCTCCCGGATCCTGGACCCGCGCTTCATCAGCCAGGAGCACTACGACACGGCCGTCCGGGTCAAGCAGATCCTTCAGCGCAACAAGGAACTGCAGGACATCATCGCGATCCTCGGTGTCGACGAGCTGTCCGAGGAGGACAAGATCATCGTGCAGCGGGCCCGCCGGATCCAGCGCTTCTTGTCGCAGAACACCTACGTCGCCAAGCAGTTCACCGGGATCGAGGGCTCGACCGTCTCGCTGGAGGACACCATCGAGGCCTTCTCCAAGATCTCGGAGGGCGAGTACGACCACGTCGCCGAGCAGGCGTTCTACATGTGCGGTGGCCTGGACGACGTCGAGCGCAAGTGGTCTGAGATCCAGAAGGACCTCTGATGGCCGACAACCTGCAGGTCGAACTCGTCTCGGCCGACCGGGTCGTCTGGTCGGGCGAGGCGAGCATGGTCGTCGCCCGGACCACCGACGGCGAGATCGGTGTCCTCAAGGACCACGCGCCGGTGTTGTCGGTGCTGCTTCCCAGCGCGGTGGAGGTTGTCAGCGTCGACGACGACCGCCAGTACGCCGTCATCGACGGTGGGTTCATCTCCGTGGCCAACAACCGTGTCTCGGTCCTGGCCGAGCACGCGCAGCTGGCCAATGAGGTCGACCTCGCAGCAGCCCGGCAGGACCTCGAGGAGGCTCGCGCCAAGGCCGAGTCGCCGCAGGACCCCCATCTGATGCTGGCCGAGGCCCGGGTCGCCGTGGGAGAGCAGGCGAAGTAGCAGCGGCCCGTGGTCGGCCGAGCCGGTCCGTCCATCTAAGATTCACACGCGAACGAATCAGGGCAGTGCTCGGGCAGGTCCAGCAGCGGGCCGCGGTGAAGAGGTGACGATGGCTTGGTGGGAGGCGATCCTCGACAGCCTCGGCCTGGTCGCCCTCCTCGTCGTGCTCGCCTTCCTCTTCCTGTTCGCCCGCCGCCGGTTGATCAGCAGGGACGGAGGAACCTTCGAGTGCAGCGTCCGGACCCGCCTGCCCGCCCGGGGCAACACGGCAGCTGCCGCACGGGGCTGGTCCCTGGGGCTGGCCCGCTACTCCGGCGACAAGCTCGAATGGTTCCGGATCTTCTCCTTCGCGACCCGCCCCAAGCATGTCTTCGACCGCGGGATGACCGTGAACGCACGTCGTACGCCGCAGGGCGCGGAGGCGTTCTCGCTGTACTCCGGCCACGTCGTGGTCTCGGTGCTGCTCCACAGCGGCGACACGGTGGAGCTCGCGATGAGCCAGAACGCGCTGATGGGCTTCTTGTCCTGGACCGAAGCCGCACCGCCGGGCTACGAACGGATGGGAGACCTGCGATGACGGACGCTCCGCTCCAGCACGTCGTGCTGCTGAAGTTCCCCACCCCACTGACCGCCGACGAGGACGCCACCGTGCGCTCGATGGTCGCGAGCTGGCCGGAGAAGATCGCCACCCTGGCAGAGCTGCGTTTCGGCGGTGACCTGACGGGGCAGCGGACCCGCGGTTACGACTACCTCCTCGTGACGGTGTTCCCTGACGCGGACACGTTGGCGGCGTACACCGCGCATCCGGCTCACCAGGAGTTCGTGGCGTTCCTGGAAGCGCATGGCTGCCAGCGGCTGGCTTTCGACTACTACCTCGACGACGCGACCCGGTTCGTCTGAACCGGACGACGCTGCGTCGTCAGCAGGCTCGGGATCCGGGGAGTCCGGCGTCGGTCAGGACGCCGGCAAACCTCCCCGGACGTCGGGGCGCCGCGGTGGCTCGCCGTAGGCTGGCGCCATGGTCAACCTCACCAAGATCTACACGCGCACCGGCGACGGCGGGACGACCCGACTCGGCGACATGAGCGAGACGCCGAAGACCGACGCGAGGCTGGCCGCGTATGCCGACGTCGACGAGGCCAACTCCCACATCGGGCACGCCGTTGCGGTGGGTGGGCTGGACCAGGACGTGATCGACGTGCTCGTGCACGTGCAGAACGACCTGTTCGACGTCGGCGCCGACTTCTGCACCCCCGTGGTGGCCGAACCGGAGTTCCCTCCGCTGCGGATCGAGCAGGACTACGTCGACCGGCTCGAGACCTGGTGCGACCACTACAACGAGGACCTGGACAAGCTCCGATCGTTCATCCTCCCCGGCGGCGAGCCGGGGGCTGCGCTCCTGCATGTCGCCCGCACCGTGGTGCGCCGGGCCGAGCGGTCGGCCTGGACGGCGTACGCGACGTATGCCGACAGCATGAACGCGGTCGCGATCACCTACCTCAACCGGCTGAGCGACCTGCTGTTCATCCTGGCCCGTCACGCCAACCGAGCGCGCGGGGACGTGCTGTGGCGACCAGGTGGCGAGCGCGGAAGGCCTGCTCAGTAGGGTCTGCTGGATGCAGATCAGCGATATCGCCGCCGTCGTGACCGGAGGGGCCTCCGGCCTGGGCGGAGCCACCGCTGCGGCGCTGGCCGCCAAGGGCGCCCAGGTGTTCGGGCTCGACCTGGCCGAGTCGATCGAGAAGGCCGCCCCCGTCGATGCGGTGACGCTCCTCGAGGCCGACGTCACCGACGAGGAGCAGGTCCGCGCTGCGATCAGCCGAGCCGCGCAGGCCGCTCCGCTGCGGATGGTGGTCAACTGCGCCGGCATCGGGACCGCGGGACGGATCCTGTCGAAGGGCGGCCCACACGACCTCGACGCTGTTCCGGAAGATCGTCGACGTCAACCTGGTCGGCACGTTCAACGTGTTGCGGCTCGGCGCCGAGGCAATGACCGCGACCGAGCCGGACGACGCAGGACAGCGCGGCGTGATCGTCAACACCGCCTCGATCGCCGCGTTCGACGGACAGGTCGGCCAGGTCGCGTACGCCGCGTCGAAAGGTGGGGTCGTCGGGCTCACCCTCAGCGCAGCCCGTGACCTCGCCAGCTTCGGCATCCGGGTCGCGACGATTGCGCCCGGCATCATCGATACCCCGATGCTCGCCGGCGTCAATGACGAGTTCCGTGCCACGCTTGCCGAGGGCGTGCCGTTCCCGAAGCGGCTCGGCCGCCCAGATGAGTACGCCGCACTGGCCGTGATGATCGCCGAGCACGACTACCTCAACGGTGAGGTGATCCGGATGGACGGCGCCCTCAGGATGGCTCCCCGCTAGACCCGAGGCACGAACCATCGGCCGTCAACGGGGGCCTTGCGCGGCGCGGCGCTCCTAGGATCAGTCCATGGACACCGAAGACGTCCGGCTGGCGGTCTATGAGACCTTCGCGCGCCAGGGACGAGCACCGACGGCCGGAGATCTGGCCGGCCGTTTCTCTGTCCCCGTCCAGCAGGTGGTCACGGCGTGGCAACAGCTGGCCTCTGAACGTCACCTCGTGCTCGGCCCGGACGGCAGCGTCGTGATGGCGCACCCGTTCTCCGCCGTGCCGCTCGGGTTCTCGGTGATGGGGGCACAGACGTTGTGGTGGGGCGGCTGCGCCTGGGACTCGTTCGCGTTGGCGCACCTGCTCACCTGGGAGACCGAGGTCCTGGTTGCCACTCGCTGCCCGGGTTGTCAGGCTCCTCACGCCTGGAGCGTGAACCGGTTGGCGCCTCCGGCCGGCGACCAGGTCGCCCACTTCCTGACCCCCGCCGCCCAGATGTGGGACGACGTCGTCCACACCTGCTCGCACCAACGGATCTTCTGCTCCACCGACTGCGTGCACGCCTGGCTCACCCGGAACGCGCAGCACGAGGGCTACGTCATGGACCTTTCGACGCTGTGGCGGCTCGCGTCGGGCTGGTACGACGGCCGCCTCGAGCGGGGCTACCTCAGACGCGAACCCGCGGCGTCTGCGGACTACCTGCGTGGCGTGGGTCTGTCTGGTCCGTTCTGGGGTCTGTGACCCGTCTGCCACGGGCGCCCGGTATCAGGGGCCTGGCGACGTCCTCCTGATCACCTGACAGGACCGAACGAGCTCCCTGGCGCTTCTCATCGAGGCGTCGTTACCCAACTGAGTCCGAAATTCGCTGGACAGTTTGGCATCCGAGGGCAACCTTTGGGGTACTCAGGACGTCATAGCTTGTGAAGGGACAACAGACCCGGGGGAGGGGACATGGTCGTCAGCTCGACCATCACGAGTCTGATCAAGATCGGCTCACACCTGGACGTGCGCAACGTCGCCCACGTACGGATGATGCTCAACGCTGTCCTGGAGTCGGTCGGCTCCGAGCCGTCCGACGTCGTCGTGGACGTGGCCGCCCTGGAGATGATCGATGCCGCGGGCTTGGGCATGCTCACCGCCGCGCACCTGCGCGCCGAACGTGCGGGACACCGACTGGTGCTGCGCAACTGCCCCGATGAGCTCCGCCGCGTGCTCGCTGTCACCCGACTCAACCGCATCCTGCACCTGGACCGTCGCCGCCTCGGTCTGACCGCCTGACGAGGACCGGCCGGACGGCGCACGGTCCCTCGTACGCGGGGAGATCCACCGCGCCCGTCGGCGTGCCGACACGCGGGCGTGTGACCTAGTCCGCAGTGAGACAGGTCTCAGAGAGGGTTACCGACCAGTCGGGTCGCCGTACCCTCAGACCATGGCCGAGCAGCAGACATCCGAGAGCAGGCCGCAGACACCTGAGCAGCAGGCGGGAGCCAGCCGTGACCGTCCCTGGGTGATGCGCACCTACGCCGGGCACAGCTCGGCCAAGGACTCCAACGTGCTCTACCGCGGCAACCTGGCCAAGGGCCAGACCGGCCTCTCGGTCGCGTTCGACCTGCCGACCCAGACCGGCTACGACCCCGACTCGGCGCTGGCGCGCGGTGAGGTCGGCAAGGTCGGGGTTCCGATTCCTCATCTGGGCGAGATGCGCCGGCTCTTCGACGACATCCCGCTCGCGCAGATGAACACCTCCATGACCATCAACGCGACCGCGATGTGGCTGCTGGCGCTCTACCAGGTCGTCGCCGAGGAGCAGGGCGCCGACCCGAAGGCGCTGACCGGGACGACCCAGAACGACATCATCAAGGAGTACCTCTCTCGTGGGACCTACGTCTTCCCGCCGGAGCACTCCCTGCGGCTCACCACCGACCTGATCGCGTACGCCGTGCACGCGATGCCCAAGTGGAACCCGATCAACATCTGCAGCTACCACCTGCAGGAGGCCGGGGCCACGCCGACGCAGGAGCTGGCGTTCTCGATCTGCACGGCGATCGCTGTGCTGGACGCCGTGCGCGACTCCGGGCAGGTCGAACCCGAGGACTTCGGCGACGTCGTCGCCCGGGTGTCGTTCTTCGTCAACGCGGGGGTGCGGTTCGTGGAGGAGATGTGCAAGATGCGCGCCTTCACCCGAATGTGGGACGCGCTGACGTTGGAGCGGTACGGCGTACAGGACGAGAAGCAGCGACGGTTCCGCTACGGCGTCCAGGTCAACTCGCTCGGCCTGACCGAAGCGCAGCCCGAGAACAACGTGCAGCGCATCGTGCTCGAGATGCTCGGCGTCACGATGTCGAAGAGCGCCCGGGCCCGCGCCGTCCAGCTGCCTGCCTGGAACGAGGCGCTCGGGCTGCCGCGGCCCTGGGACCAGCAGTGGTCCCTGCGCCTGCAGCAGGTGCTCGCCTTCGAGTCCGACCTGCTCGAGTACGACGACATCTTCGACGGCTCGCAGGTCATCGAGGCCAAGGTGAGCGAGCTGGTCGAGTGCGCCCAGGAGGAGATCGACCGGATCCAGGCGATGGGCGGCGCAGTGGCCGCGATCGAGTCCGGGTACATGAAGCAGGAGCTGGTGGCCTCCCACGCCCAGCGTCGAGCGCGGATCGAGTCCGGTGACGAGCAGGTCATCGGCGTCAACGCCTTCGTCGAGACCGAGCCGTCTCCCCTCACCGCCGACCTGGACGCCGTCGTCCAGGCGCCCGATCCGCAGGCCGAAGCGGCGGCCATCGCCTCGACCCGGGCGTGGCGAGCCGAGCGCGACGAGGAGCGGGCCCAGACCGCGTTGGAGCGCTTGCGGGCGGACGCGAAGACCGACGCCAACCTGATGGACGCGACGCTGGCCGCAGCTCGCGCCGGTGTGACCACCGGTGAGTGGGCCGGAGCCCTGCGCGACGTCTTCGGCGAGTTCCGTGCACCTACCGGCGTGTCCGGTGCGGTGGGGACCGCCGAGGCAGGCAAGGAACTGACCGCGGTCCGCGAGGCGGTCCGGCGTACCAGTGAGGAGCTCGGCGGACGGCTGCGGCTGCTCGTCGCCAAGCCAGGTCTGGACGGTCACAGCAACGGCGCCGAGCAGATCGCGGTCCGCGCGCGGGACGCCGGATTCGAGGTCGTCTACCAGGGGATCCGCCTGACTCCCGACGAGATCATCGCCGCGGCGGTCGAGGAGGACGTGGACCTGGTCGGGATCTCCATCCTGTCCGGCTCGCACATGGAGCTGGTCCCACCGATCATCGAAGGCATCCGGGAGCGCGGCCTGGACGACGTGCCCGTCGTGGTGGGTGGCATCATCCCGTCCGGGGACGCCAAAGCCCTGGCTGCGCTCGGCGTGGCGGCGGTCTTCACGCCCAAGGACTTCGGGCTCACCGAGATCATGGCCCGCTTCGTCGAGGTGATCCGCGCTGCGCACGACCTGCCGCCCCTGGCCACCTGACCACCTGACCGGATACGCCGCCCAGGCTGACACGATGGGGGCATGGCTGACGCACCCTCCCGTTCCGGACGCCCGTACGACGTGGTGCTGTTCGGAGCCACCGGCTTCACCGGCGGGCTGACCGCCGAGCGGCTCGCCGCCGACGGCCCAGACGACCTGCGCTGGGCGATTGCAGGCCGTGACCAGGCCAAGCTCGGCGCCGTGCGCGAACGCCTCAGCGGCATGAGCAAGGCCGGGGCGGCGGTCGAAACGGTCATCGCCGACGTGACAGACCCGGACTCCCTGCGGGCGCTCGCCGAGCAGGCGCGTGTCGTGGCGACCACGGTCGGCCCCTACCAGGAGTACGGCGAACCGCTGGTGGCGGCGTGTGCAGACGCTGGGACCGACTATGCGGACCTGACCGGTGAGTCGGAGTTCGTCGACCGGATGTGGCTGGCTCACCACGCCCGTGCTGTCGAGACCGGAGCTCGCCTGGTCCACGCCTGTGGCTTCGACTCGGTGCCCCACGACCTCGGCGCCTACTTCACGGTCCAGCAGCTGCCCGAGGGCGTGCCGATCACGGTGTCGGGCTACGTCCGGGCCGGTGGCATGATCTCGGGCGGGACGTATCACTCGGCGGTGCGCGCCTTCTCCCGGGCGAGGTTGTCGTCGGCCGTTGCCGCCCAACGTCGCAGGGCCGAGCCTCGCCCGGCGAGTCGGAAGGTCGGCTCCCTGCCGAGGCGCCCCGCGCGCGCCCCGGACGGGCGAGGCTACGCGTTGCCGCTCCCGACCATCGACCCGGTCGTCGTACGCCGCTCCGCCCGGGCGGTGGAGCGCTACGGCCCCGACTTCCGCTACGGCCACTACGCGTTGGTGCGGTCACTGCCGACGGCCGTCGGTGCGCCAGTGGTGCTCGGCGGCATGATGGCCGTGTCGCAGCTCCCGCCCGGTCGCGATCTCTTGCTCAAGCTCCGGAGCGCGGGTGATGGTCCGAGCGAGGCCCGGCGCGCGGCGTCGTGGTTCAAGGTGCAGTTCGTCGGTGAGGGTGGCGGGCAGCGCGTGGTCACGCAGGTGCGCGGGGGCGACCCGGGCTACGACGAGACGGCGATGATGCTGTCGCAGTCGGCGCTGTGCCTGGCGTTCGACGACCTGGCGGAGACCGCCGGCCAGGTGACGACCGTGCAGGCGATGGGGGATGCGTTGCTCGAAAGGGTGCAGGCGCATGGGCTGCGGTTCGAGGTGGTGGAGTGAGCGATCTGTTCTGTCCGGCCACGCTGATCGTGGCGCGGCACGCCGAGGCCGAGTACGAGTCTCCTGTCGTGCGCGACGCGGGCGGCTCGCTGACCCCGCTCGGCCGGCGGCAGGCGCGGTCGCTGGCTGAGTCTCTCCAGGATCGGCGGGTCGCGGCCATCTGGTGCAGTGACATGGCCCGCGCGGTGCAGACCGCCGAGATCGCCGCAGCGGTGCTCGGCGTACCAGTGCAGGTGCGGGCGGGGCTGCGAGAGTTCAGCGTGGGCGAGTTCGCTGGTCAGCCCTATACCGACGAACTGTTCGCCGGCGTCACGAAGGCGTGGTTGCGCGGTGACCTGACGATCGGTTGTCCCGGGGCGGAGACGGGGGCGGAGATCCTGAAGCGCATGCGCGCCGAGCTGGAGTCCGTCGCCGACCAGTACCGGGGTGAGACCGTCCTCGTGGTGAGCCACGCCGGCGCGATGCGGGTGACGCTGCCCCGGCTGGCGACCAACGTGCCCGATGACTTCGGCGCCGAGGAGCCGATCGAGAACTGCGCGACGAGTGAGCTGTCTGCCGACGCGGACGGCTGGGCGCTGAGGTGCTGGAACGGTCAGCCACTGGAGGCGACAGAGAGCGCGCGCTGACCTGCTGGTTCGGGCATGCCCGTACGCGCGCTTTGAGAGACTGGTCTCGTGCGAGTTCTCGTGATCGGGGCCGGCGTCACCGGCCTCACGGTCGGTGTCCGGTTGGCCGAGGCCGGCTACGACACCCACGTGCTCGCCCGGGAGCTGCCGTTGGAGACGACGTCGTCGGTGGCGGCGGCCATCTGGTACCCGTACCTGGCGCAGCCCTTCGACCGGGTGCTCGGCTGGGCGGAGGCGTCGCTGCGGGAGTTCCGCGCGCTGGGTGGGAGTGCCGACGACAGCCGGGGTCGTGATGCGTGAGGGTGTGGAGCTCGTGCGGACCCGTAGCGAGCAGCCCTGGTGGGTAGATGCGGTGCCTGACTGGAAGCGGCTGGACTTCGCTCCGCCGCCGTACCGGGACGGTTGGACGTTCACGACGCCGATCATCGAGATGCCGGTCTACCTGACCTGGTTGCAGCAGCGCTTCGAGGCCGCCGGGGGAACGGTCACCCGGATGGCGCTGTCGGCCTTGCCGGACCACGCCGACCTGGTGGTGAACTGCTCGGGCCTCGGCGCCCGCCTGCTGGGAGCAGACGACGAGGTCACGCCGGTGCGCGGCCAGGTCGTCCGGCTCTCCCAGGTCGGCGTGACGCGGTGGCTGGTGGCCGAGGACGGACCGACCTACGTCGTCCCGAGGTCGAACGACATCATCGTCGGGGGTACGGAGGACCACGGCGCCTGGGATCGGCGACCCGACCAAGCCGTCGCCGAGCAGATCCTGGCGCGAGCGGTCGCTCTGGTCCCCGACCTGGCCGAAGCCGAGGTCCTGGGCCACCGGGTCGGACTGCGACCTGCGCGGCCGACCGTACGGCTGGAGCCGGAGAAGCTGGAGAGCGGACATCGTGTGATCCACTGCTACGGCCACGGGGGTTCCGGCGTCACGATCTCGTGGGGCTGCGCTGACGAGGTGCTGGAGATGGTCCACGCCTGGTGACCGAACACCCGTAACTGACCGTTTCAGGCCCGTGGGCACGCCAATTCGGTCGGTTGGGGGTGTCTGGTCAGAAGAGGCGCGCGGACGGGTCGTCCATGCCGCGCAACGCGTCGTAGTCGACGGTGACGCAGCCGATCCCGCGGTCGGTCGCCAGCACTCGCGCCTGGGGCTTGATCTCCTGGGCGGCGAAGATGCCGCGGACAGGGGCGAGCAGCGGGTCGCGGTTGAGCAGGTCGAGGTAGCGGGTCAGCTGCTCGACCCCGTCGATCTCGCCCCGGCGCTTGATCTCGACGGCGACGGTGGCGCCGTCCGCGTCACGGCAGAGCAGGTCGACCGGGCCGATCGCGGTGGGGAACTCCCGGCGTACGAGCGCGAGTCCGTCACCCAGTGACGTCGGGTGGTCGGCGAGCAGCTCCTGCAGGTGCTTCTCGACCCCGTCCTTCTGCAGCCCAGGATCGACCCCGAGGTCGTACGCCGAGTCGCTGATGACCTCCTCGATCAGGATCCGCAGCGTGTCACCCGACTTGGCCTCGACCAGCCATTCGACCGTGCCTTCGTCGTCGACGCCCTCCGCCAGCGTGCACGGCGGCGACATCCAGTTCAACGGCTTGTAGGAGCCCCCGTCGGAGTGCACGAGCACCGACCCGTCGGCCTTGACGATGAGCAACCGGGTGGCCATCGGCAGGTGAGCCGTCAGCCGGCCGGCGTAGTCGACCTGGCAGCGGGCAATCACGAGACGCACAACGCCAGACCCTACCCAGGTCTGCCACGCCGAGGTCGCCCGAGGTCGCCCGAGGTCGCCCGAGGTCGTCCGGCTTCGGACCACGGGCGACGGGCAGGGTGAGGAACCTCATGCAGACCCAGGCGTCCGACAATGGGAGACTCGGGGCCATGTCTCGAGAGTTCTCCACCATCGGCGTCGTCGGACTGGGCACGATGGGCGCCGGCATCGCCGAGGTGTTCGCCCGCAACGGGTTCCGGGTCGTCGGTGTCGAACAGACCGAGGAGCAGATGGAGCGCGGCCGCGCGCATGTGCAGCACTCGACGGACCGAGCCAAGAAGCGCGGCAAGCTGAGCGAGGGCGAGCAGGCCGAGATCTTCGACCGCCTCACGCTGACGACCACGCTGGCCGACCTCAAGGACTGTGACCTGGTCGTCGAGGCGGTCGTGGAGCACCTGGACCTGAAGCGCACGATCTTCCAGCAGCTCGACGAGATCGTCCGGCCGGACGCTGTCCTGGCGACCAACACCTCCAGCCTCTCGGTCACCGAGATCTCGGCCGCAACCTCAAACCCAGGCCGCGTCATCGGCCTGCACTTCTTCAACCCCGCACCGGTGCAAGCGTTCTGCGAGGTGATCAGCACCGTGGTCACCGAGCCCGAGGTCGTCGACGAGGTGCAGGACCTGGCGCGCAGGCTCGGCAAGAACCCGGTGTCGGTCGGTGACAAGGCCGGCTTCATTGCGAATGCGCTGCTTTTCGGGTACCTCAACCACGCGGTCTCGATGTACGAGAACAACTACGCGAGCCGTGAGGACATCGACGCCGCGATGCGGCTCGGCTGCGGCTACCCGATGGGTCCGCTGGCGCTGCTCGACCTGATCGGGCTCGACACGGCGTACGAAATCCTCGACACGATGTACCGCCAGGGCCGCAACCGGTTGCACGCGCCGAGCCCGATCCTCAAGCAGATGACGACCGCCGGACTGCTCGGCCGCAAGACCGGTCGCGGTTTCTACACCTACGAAGCGGCGGACAGCCCGGTCGTGGTCGCCGACAAGCAGACGCCTGGCCCCGATGACCAGCCGGGCTTCAAGCGGGAGATCGCCCGCGTCGGCGTGGTCGGATCGGGGACCATGGCGACCGGCATCGTCGAGGTGTTCGCCAAGGCCGGCTACGACGTCACGTACGTCACTCGGAGCAGCGAGAAGGTCGAGAACGTCCGCGCCGGGGTGACCCGCAGCCTGGAAAAGGCAGTCCAGCGCGGCAAGCTCGACGAGGCGGACCGAGACGCCGCCGTCGGCCACCTCACCGGTTCGACCTCACTCGACGACCTTGCACACGTGGACATCGTCGTCGAGGCGATCGCGGAGGACCTCGCGGTCAAGAAGGCGCTCTTCGAGAACCTCGACGAGATCTGTCGGGACGGCGCGATCCTGGCGACCACCACGTCCTCGTTGCCGGTGATCGAGCTGGCCTCGGTGACCCAGCGCCCACGCGACGTGATCGGCATGCACTTCTTCAACCCGGCCCAGCTGATGAAGCTGGTCGAGGTCGTCTCGACCGTGGCCACCGACGACGACGTGGTCGAGACGGTACGGGCGCTGTGCGTCTCGGTCGACAAGCAGCCCGTCTCCTGTGGTGACCGGGCCGGGTTCATCGTCAACGCGCTGCTGTTCCCGTACCTCAACGACGCCGTTCGGATGCTGGAGGCGCACTACGCCACGGCCGACGACATCGATACCGCCATGAAGGAGGGCTGCGCTCTCCCCATGGGGCCGTTCGAGCTGCTCGACGTGGTCGGCAACGACGTGTCGCTGGCGATCGAACGGACGCTCTTCCTGGAGTTCCGCGAGCCCGGCTTCGCCCCGGCGCCGCTGCTCGAGCACCTCGTCACAGCGGGGTACCTGGGCCGCAAGACCGGTCGAGGCTTCCGCGACTACTCGGCGCGCTGACCACCTCGTCGGCGTACGACGTCAGGATCGTGATGGGTGAGGCACAGCGAATCCGGCCGAACTCCGTGCTGCCCGCACGGCGTGAGGCGTTGACGCTCCACACCGCCGACGGGCTGGAGCTCGTGGCTGAGCTGGCCATGCCCGAGTCCGGTGAGCCGGTGGCCACGATGGTCTGCCTGCACCCGTTGCCCACCCATGGCGGGATGATGGACAGCCAGATCTTCCGCAAGGCCGCGCACCGACTCCCGGCGCTGGCGCAGATCGCCGTGCTGCGGTTCAACACCCGCGGTACCAAGAGCGCTCACGGCGCAAGCGACGGGGCGTTCGACGACGGGGTGGGGGAGCGGTTCGACGTCGCGGCGGCGATCGAGTACGCCGAGTTCGCTGAGCTGCCGAACATCTGGGTGGTCGGTTGGTCGTTCGGGACCGATCTCGGGCTGATGTACGCCAACGACCCAGGAGTCCGGGGCCTGATCCTGCTCTCTCCACCTCTGCGCTTCAGCCGGCCCGAGCACCTGGCCGACTGGGACGCGTCCGGCAAGCCGGTGGTCGCCATCGTGCCGGAGTACGACGACTACCTCCGGCCGGCCGAGGCTCGCGAGCGGTTCGCCGCCATCTCGCAGGCCGAGGTGATCGGTGTGCCTGACGGCAAGCACCTGTGGGTCGGTCAGGCCGAGGAGGTGCTCGACCTGATCGTCGAGCGGATCAACCCGGACGCCGCACCACTGCCGGACACCTGGGACGGTCCGATGGACCACGAGGCACCTGCCATCTACGGCTCGTGAGCGCCTCCGGCGGATCGGGCGAGTCGCGCGCCGGGACCGCGGCCGGCGCTTGCCGTTGCCCTGCCACCCCGGAGGGTTTGCCTAGAACTCTAGGCAAACCCTCAGTCAGCACGGCAAGTTTGCCTAGAGAACAAGCCTTCGGAATAGATATCTAGGCAAACCCCCACCGGTCAGGTGGTGTCTTGGCGGGGGAGGACGATCTCTCGGACCAGGAGGAGGGTGGCGGCGGCGGTCGGGATGGCCAGGAGGGCACCGACCACGCCCAGCAGCGATCCACCGATCAGCACCGCGATCACGGTCACCACGCCGGGCACGTTCACCGACGAGCGCATCACCCGCGGGTAGATCGCGTAGTTCTCGAGCTGCTGGTAGATGATGAAGAAGATGATGCAGCTGATCCCCACGGTCGGTGACGTGGCCAGGCCGATCACCGACACGACCACAGCGCCGATCGTGGCACCGATCAGGGGGATGAAGTCCAGGATCGCCACGACGAGTGCGAGCGCGACGGCGTACTGGCCGAGGCCGACGAACTCCAGGAAGACGAATGACGAGACGCCGGCGCACAGCGCGACCACAAAGGCGCCGGCGACATAGCCTCCGACCCGCCGCAGGATCTCGTCACCGAGCGACGTCACCCGCTCCCGGCGTGAGGCCGGGGCCATGGAGTAGCAGGCCCGCTTGATCTGAGGAAGCGCCGACAAGAAGTACAGCGTGAGCACGAAGATCAGGAACGCGTTGAGCAAGGCATTCAGGACGGCGAGCCCGACGGTGAACACACTCCCGAACACCTGCTGTGCGAGCTGGGGATCCTGGAGCTTCTCCTTCGCCTTGTCGATGACGTCGTACTTGCGGTCCAGGTCCTCGACGGTCTTGTTCTTCTGCAGCTGGTCCAGCCAGTCCGGAGCGCTCGTGATCAGAGCGGTGATCTGATCACGCAGCACCGGGACGAGCGCAACGACGAAGAGTGTCAGGACGCTCAGCACGCCCAGGCTCACCACGAGCACCGCCCAAGGCCGCCGGACGCCACGGTGCATCAAGAGCTCGACGAGCGGGTTGAGCCCGACGGCCAGGAACGCCGAGACGAGCACCAGCACCAGCACCGACTCGATCTGCCGGAACGCCAGCCCCACGAACAGAGCGAACAGCACTCCGAGGCCGCCGAAGAACCCGACGTAGAACGGCGAGTGACGCGACACCGGAGCACCGGGTACGCCGAAGGGGTTCGACTCGTCCGGGTCGGGTTCGTCGTCGGGATGGATCAGCAGGTCGTCGGGGTCGGCCGGTGAGTCCTCGAGCGGCTTGCGGTCTGTGGCGTCGCCGCCGGCGGCTGCCTTGTCGGCGGCCTGCTCCGCCTCCTCACGGGCGGCGGCTGCGCCCTCCTCGGCGTCGACCGCCTCGTCCCGCGCGCTCTCGGCGCGATCGGCAGCCCCTTCGGCGCGGGCGACCTCCTCGGGTTCGGACATGCGTCACACCTTCCCATACCGAGCACCTGCCGGCAGAAGGACAGGCCGCGACACTCGGGCCGCGCGAGCACGCTCAGGACGGCACCTTGTCGGGCGGGAACCCGCCGGTCGCGATCGGACCCCAGCGCTCGATGGTCACCCGGATCAGGGACTTGCCCTGACGCTGCATGGCCTCGCGGTACTCGTCCCAGTCAGGATGCTCGCCGGAGAGCGAGCGGAAGTACGCGACAAGAGGCTCGAGCGCATCCGGCAAGTCCAGCACCTCGGCAGTGCCGTCGACGTGGACGTACGGTCCGTCCCAGTCGTCGGACAGCATGCAGACCGAGACCCAGGGGTTGCGGCGTACGTTCTGCGCCTTGGCACGTTCGGGGTAGGTCGAGATCACCAGCCGACCCTCGGGGTCGACCCCGCACGAGACCGGTGAGGACTGCGGGCGCCCGTCGCGGCGGGTCGTGATGATCACCGCCTTGTTGCGTTCGCGCAGGAACGCGATCAGCCCGTCTCGGTCGGGTCGGGTCGTCGTCGCAACAGAAGGAGCCATGATCCGAACGTACGTCGGACCACGGCTCTCTGCTGGGCTGGGCCAGCCGGCCGGGCTGTCCTCAGCTGGCCTTGGTCTCCCGGTCGCGCTGGCCCGGCTGGTCGCCCTGGTCCTGCTCGGCGTCCGACGAGTCCGCCGGGTCGGACGACCCTGCGGCATCGCGGTCTGAGGACGTGGGCTCCTCCGAGGCGATGCGCGCCGCTACGTCCGGGCGAGCCTTCTGTTGGCGGGCGGCCGAGGTCGTCGCGGGCTTCGACGCCTTCGCGTTGCCACCGGCCTGGGCGGATTCAGCGGCCGCCTCGTCCCCGGTGAAGCTCGCGACCAGGTCGCGCAACTGCGCCAACTGGGCGACGATCCCGTCGCGCTGCTTGCGCAGCTGGTTGACCTCACCGACAGCGGCGGTGCTGTGCCGCTCGGCGTCGGCGTGCGCGTTGGCGACGATCTGCTCGGCCTGGCGACGTGCTGCTACGACGATCTGCTCGGCCTCCCGACGGGCTCGACTCAGCGACTTCTCGCTCTCGGCGTTCGCCTGCTCGCGGTGCTTGGTCGCGGTCGCGATGGCCTCGCGCAGCCGAGCCTCGGCGCTCTGGGCGCGGGCCTCGGCCTCCTCGACCAGCCGGGCGGTCTCGGTGGTGGCCGAGGAGTGCCGCTCGGCGGCCTCCTTGGTCAGCCGCTCCTTCTCGACGGCCAAGGTCCGCCGCGCCTCCATGACCTCGCGGTCGGCCGCGGCCCGAGCCTGCTCGGCCTCGCGCTTGGCGGAGGTGCGCAGAGCGTTGGCCTCCTGCTGCGCGGCGAGCCGCAGCTGGTCGGCCTCCCGCTTGGCTGAGGCGAGGATGTCCTCGGCCTCTGCCTTGGCGAGACTGCGCTCCTGCTCGGCCTCGGCGAGGACGCTTGACACGCCGCTCGTCGATCTCCTGCAGCTGGACGGTCCGGATGTCGTCGGCTTCCTTCTGCGCGTTGGCGCGCAGCGCCTCGGCCTCGCGCATCGATGTGCGCGCGGGACTGCTCAGCCGCCTGCTGGGCCTCGGCCCGGACCTGTGCGGCCTGCTCCTCCGCGAGCCGGAGCATCGCCTGCCGCGTGGGCGCCCAGACCGGAGTAGGTGGGGTTGCCCTGCTCGGAGATCTGGTGCTCGAGCTCCGCGACCCGTGCCGAGAGTCGGCGGTTCTGCTCCTCGGCCGCGCGCGCTTGGGCGGAGGCCTCGGTCTCGCCGGCCTGGAACTGCGCGACGAACTGGTCGACCGCGGCCTTGTCGTAGCCTCCGCGCCGGACGACGGGAAAGCTCGGCAGGCCGACCGTGCCGGAGCCCTGAGGTGTCGACGGGGCGGCACCCGAGGCGGTCGAGGCGGACATCGCCGGGATCACCTGGGTCGAGTCGTGCGGCCGTGTGGTCGGGACCGAGTCGTCGGTCGAGTCGTTGAAGATGGACAGCCCAGGCTGTGCGGGCTCTGTTCTTGTCGGTCATGATCCGTCAAGTTCCTCGTTCCTGGTCGCGAGGATCCAGCACGGATCCTCTCCTTACGCGCCACGGAAGCGGTTGATGGCGTCAGCGTGCTCGTCGCGCAGCTCATGATCGCGCACGCCAAGGCCCTCCTCCGGTGCTAAGCAGAGTACCCCCACCTTGCCCTGGTGCTGATTCCTGTGAACCTCGTAGGCGGCCTGCCCTGTCTCGCTGAGTGGATAGGTCTTGCTCAGGGTGGGATGGACCAGGCCCTTGGCGATCAGCCGGTTCGCCTCCCAGGCCTCGCGGTAGTTCGCGAAGTGCGAGCCGATGATCCGCTTGAGGTGCATCCAGAGGTAGCGGTTGTCGTACTCGTGCTGGAACCCGGACGTCGAGGCGCAGGTCACGATGGTGCCGCCCCGGCGGGCGACGAACACCGAGGCGCCGAACGTCTCCCGCCCCGGGTGCTCGAACACGATGTCGGGGTCGTCGCCGCCGGTGAGCTCGCGGATCCGGGCGCCGAGGCGGCGCCACTCCTTCGGATCCTGCGTCGACTCGTCCTTCCAGAACCGGTAGTCCTCGGCTCGACGGTCGATGATCAGCTCGGCACCCATCGAGCGGCACAGGTCGGCCTTGTCGTCGGAGGAGACCACGCAGACGGGGATGGCCCCACCGTTGAGCGCGAACTGGGTGGCGTAGGAGCCGAGCCCGCCGGAGGCACCCCAGATCAGCACCGTGTCGCCCTGCTTCATGTCGGCGCCGTTGCGCGAGACGAGCTGGCGGTACGCCGTGGAGTTGACCAGACCAGGCGCGGCCGCCTCCTCCCACGACAGGTGGGCGGGCTTGGGCATCAGCTGGTTGGACTTGACCAGCGCGATCTCGGCGAGCCCGCCGAAGTTGGTCTCGAAGCCCCAGATCCGCTGCTCCGGGTCGAGCATGGTGTCGCCGTGCCCGTCGGAGCTCTCCAGCTCGACCGAGAGGCAGTGAGCGACCACCTCGTCGCCGGCCGACCAGGCGTGCACGCCGGGGCCGGTCCGCAGCACGACACCCGCAAGATCCGAGCCGACCACGTGGTAGGGCTGATCGTGCTTCCTCGACAGTGGCGACATCTTCCCGTACCGCTCGAGGAAGGAGAAGGTCGAGACAGGCTCGAAGATCGACGTCCAGACGGTGTTGTAGTTGATCGCCGAGGCCATCACGGCGATCAGTGCCTCGCCGGGGCCGAGCTCAGGCGTGGGGACCTCGTCGAGGTGCAGGCTGGTCCGCGGGTCCTTGTCGGCAGAGTCCAGGCCGGCGAACATCTCGGCCTCGTCCTTGCGCACCGTGATGCCCCGGTACGACGGCGGAACCGGCAGCGCGGCGAAGGCGTCCGGGGTGGTGTCACCGGCCAGGACCGCGGCGCGGATGTTCTCGAGCTCTGAAGAGTCGGCCATGACGGATCCTCGGTGTCCTTCGCTGCTCGTCGTCGGGACCGGTCGCCGATGCAGCGGGCTGACCGGGATGCTCGGACCCTAGCGATTCCAGTGACTGGGCGGCCATGTTCTGTGACCTAGTTCTCGCCTCCGCCCGACCGAACACCCGCAGGTGACCGTTTTGGCGCCGGATCCGGGTCGAAACGGTGCGCCTGAGGTGTTCGGTCAGGCGGGGGCGGGCTCGACCAGCTCGACCAGCACCCCGCCGGCGTCCTTGGGGTGGATGAAGTTGATTCGGCTGCCGGCGGTGCCGCGCCGGGGCTCGTCGTACAACAGGCGGAGGCCTTGGCGGCGTACGGCCAGCATGGCGTCCTCGATGCTGGTCACCCGGTAGGCGAGCTGCTGCAGACCCGGTCCGGAGCGGTCCAGGAACCTGGCGATCGCGGAGTCCGGCGTCAGCGGGGCGAGCAGCTGCAGCCGAGTGTCGGACGCGCCCACGGCCAGCATCGCCTCGCGGACGCCCTGGTCCTCGTTGACCTCCTCGTGCACGACGGACAAGCCGAACGTCGCGGCATAGAACGCGATGGCCTCGTCCAGGTCCGCCACGGCGATCCCGACATGGTCGACGGCCGTGATGAGGTGGGCGGGGAAGACGGGGTTCACACCTCCATCGTCGCGGGTCGCCGACGGGACCAGCCAGCGGGTGTGACGTGATCGACAGTTCCGCGCGCCGCCGGGCGTTCCGCTGCCGGAGCGTGCTGGGTAGGGTTCACAGGAAGGTTTTCACCGTAGGAGGACTGATGGCCGGATCTGTCATTGTCGCGGGCGCTCGTACGCCGATCGGGCGGTTGCTCGGTGGGCTGAAGGACCAGGCGGCGACCGACCTCGGTGGCGTTGCCATCAAGGGGGCGTTGGAGAAGTCCGGGGTCAGCCCCGACCAGGTCGACTACGTGATCATGGGCCAGGTCCTGCAGGCCGGCGCGGGTCAGATCCCGGCCCGCCAGGCCGCCGTGAAGGCCGGCATTCCGATGTCGATCCCGGCCCTGACGATCAACAAGGTCTGCCTGTCCGGGATCAACGCGATCGCGCTGGCCGACCAGCTGATCCGCGCCGGTGAGTGCGAGATCGTCGTCGCCGGGGGCATGGAGTCGATGACCAACGCCCCCCACCTGATGACGAAGTCGCGGGAGGGCTACAAGTACGGCGACGTCACCGTGCGCGACCACATGGCCTACGACGGCCTGTGGGACATCTTCACCGATCAGGCCATGGGTGGGCTCACCGAGGTGCGCAACACCGAGGTCGAGACGTTGACCCGCGAGGAGCAGGACGCGTTCGCGGCCCGCTCCCACCAGCGGGCTGCCGAGGCGTGGAAGAACGGCCTGTTCACCGACGAGGTCGTCCCGGTCGAGGTCCCGCAGCGGCGCGGTGACCCTGTCGTGGTCGGTGAGGACGAGGGGATCCGAGGGGACACCACCACGGAGTCGCTGGCGAAGCTGCGCCCGGCCTTCGACAAGAACGGCACGATCACCGCAGGCTCCGCCTCCCAGATCTCCGACGGTGCGTGCGCCGTCATCGTGATGAGCAAGGCCAAGGCGGAGGAGCTCGGGCTGACCTGGCTGGCCGAGATCGGAGCCTCCGGCCAGGTCGCCGGGCCGGACTCCACCCTGCAGAGCCAGCCTGCGAACGCGATCCGACGGGCCTGCGAGAAGGAGGGCATCGACGTGGCGTCCTTGGACCTGGTCGAGCTCAACGAAGCCTTCGCTGCCGTCGGAATCGCCAGTGCGCGCGAGCTCGGCATCAACGAGGACAAGGTCAACGTCAACGGTGGTGCGATCGCTCTCGGTCACCCGATCGGGATGTCCGGTGCTCGGATCGTGTTGCACCTCGCCCTGGAGCTGAAGCGCCGCGGCGGTGGCACCGGGGCGGCGGCCCTGTGCGGTGGAGGCGGTCAGGGCGACGCCCTCATCGTGCGCGTTCCCGCGTGACGGCGGATGCCGAAGCGGTCTCCGACTCGACGGGGCCGACCCGGCAGGCGGTCGGACGGCGTACGTCACGGGGGCAGCGAGGAGTCGCCGAGCTCGTCGAACGGGCGCAGTCCGGGGAAGCCCGTGCCGTAGCCCGCCTGATCTCGCTGGTCGAGGACGCCTCGCCGCTGCTGCGCGAGGTCGCCGAGCGACTCGCTCCGCACACCGGGCACGCTCAGCTGATCGGCATCACCGGATCACCGGGGGTGGGCAAGTCGACCTCGACGTCGGCGCTGGTGACGGCGTTGCGCAAGGCGGGCCGGCGGGTCGGAGTGCTGGCGGTCGACCCGTCCTCACCGTTCTCCGGTGGAGCGCTGCTGGGCGACCGGGTGCGGATGCAGGACCATGCCACCGACTCCGACGTCTACATCCGCTCGATGGCCAGCCGCGGCCATCTCGGCGGTCTGGCCTGGGCGACCCCCCAGGCGCTGCGCGTGCTGGACGCTGCGGGTTGTGACGTGGTGCTGATCGAGACCGTGGGGGTGGGGCAGTCCGAGGTCGACGTGGCCGGTCTCGCCGACACCACCGTCGTGCTGCTCGCCCCCGGCATGGGCGACGGCATCCAGGCGGCGAAAGCCGGCATCCTCGAGATCGGTGACGTGTACGTCGTCAACAAGGCCGACCGCGACGGCGCCGACCTGGTCGTACGCGATCTCCGTTCCGTCCTCAACCTCGCAGCCGCCACTGACGCGTGGCGCCCTCCGATCGTCAAGACGGTGGCGCAGACCGGGCAGGGCGTTGACGACGTCGTCGAGGCGATCGAGCGGCATCGCGCGCACCTGGACGAGTCGGGTGAGCTGACCGCGCGCCGAGAGCGCCGCGCGCGCAAGGAGATCGAGGCCATCGCGGTGACGACCCTGCGCGAGCGGTTCGGCGACCTCGGCGGGCACGCCGACCTCGACTCGCTTGGGCGCCGAGGTGGTGGCCGGACGGCTCGACCCCTACGCGGCGGCGGATCGGCTCATCGACGCCCTCTGACCGGTTCGTACCGCAATCGCCCGGGCGGCGCGCCTCAGCGGCAGGAGAGTGGCGGTTTGCTAGACAGGACTGGGACCATGGGATGTGGTGTGTCCAGACCGTGCCTCGTCACGTCCGGACCGCCGTTCCGCCGCACCGCTGCTGTCGATCAGCCGAGGAGGAGAGTCGTGACCGACGTCGCCAAGAAGGGCGTGACGCTCCTGGCGATCGCGTTTGCCGCGTTCTACCTGTTCACGCAGCCGGAGAATGCCGCGGCTGCGCTCAAGGGCGCGTTCGACGCCGTCGCCGAGGGCTTCCGCGCCGTCATCCGGTTCTTCAACGCGCTGGTCTCCTGACGCCGCCATGGTGGGCTGGCTGCGCCGCAACTTCGGAGACCCGAACATCGCGGTCCACCTGCTGTCCGACGAGGGCGAGATCGTCATCGACGAGGTGCGCCATCACTGGGTGGTCTACGTCCGAGCCGGCTTCGAGGCAGCCCTGGCTGTGGTGTTCCTCGGGATCTTCGTGATGAGCTCGGTGCAGGTCGCGTGGTTCTGGTTCCTGCTCTGGGTCGGCTTCGGCTCCCACGCCGGCTGGCTGGCCCTCAACGACCACATGGATCGCTTCGTGATCACCAACATGCGGGTGTTCCGCGTGCGCGGCGTCTTCAGCCGCAAGCTCGCCACGATGCCGATCTCCCGGATCCTCGACATCACGGTCGAGAAGCCGTTGCTCGGCCGGATGCTCGACTACGGCCACTTCGTCTTCGAGTCGGCTGCCCAGGAACAAGGGCTGAAGGACATCCGGTACGTCGGGAGCCCCGACGAACGTGACCTGACGATCCAACGCGTGGTGCAGCGCTCCGGCCTGCGTCGTTCGATGCTCGGCGGATCGCCGTACGACGTTCGGTAGGCCGGTGCGCCCAGCGGCCTGACCACGACGCAGCCTCGCGTCGGCAGCGGTGGCTTCTCGGCGACGCAGATCAGGTCACAAGCCGCTAACGAGAAGGGCTCGGACATTGCCCTGTGGCCGATCGGCACGGTTGGCTCTGGGTGGAATTCCGAGACTGGAGGGGGAGCGGTGAGGCGCGGCCAAGTCAAGGAGCCCGATGACGTCCCGTCGGCGCTCGGCCCGGAGGGCCGGCTCGGTGAGGGCGACGGAGCTCTCGGAGCCGTCGGCGGAGGCATTGGTCTGCGCTGCCGCGGGGTGGTCCATCTGTACCGGACGTTCGAGGGGCACGACGTCGTCGCTCTGCAAGGCGTCGACCTCGACATCAGTGCCGGTGAGCGGGTCGCCTTTCTCGGCCCCTCGGGCTCGGGCAAGTCGACCTTGCTGACGTTGTTCGGTGGGATCCAGCGTCCGTCGGCGGGCAAGATCTTCCTCGGTGAGCAGGAGATCTCACGGATGACCGAGCGCGACCTCACCAAGGTCCGCGCCCAGCGCGTCAGCACGATGCTGCAGGGTGCTGGTCGCAACCTGCTGCCGTACGCCACCGCGCGCCAGAATCTCGCGTTCGCCCGCGTCTCGGTGGGGGGCTCCGGACCGGGTCAGCGATGGACGACTTCGACCTGCTGGCCCGGGTCGGGCTGCGTCGACCAGGAGCGACCAGGTCGTGCGCACGCTCTCCGGCGGCCAGCAGCAACGCCTCGCGCTGGCCTGCGCGGTCACGTCGTCACCCCAGCTGCTGCTGGCCGACGAGCCGACCAGCCAGCTCAACCATGAGGACCGCGACCACATGCTCGAGCTGATCCACGGACTCGGCGACGAGCTCGGGACCACCATCGTGGTGGTCACGCACCAGCCCGAGGTGGCCGAGACCTTTCCGCGGACGATCACGATGAAGGGCGGCCGGGTCGGTGCCGAGGGGCGCGACGGGGCGGAGTACGTCGTGATCGGGGCCGAGGGGGTGCTGCACCTTCCGAGCCATCTCAGCGAGCAGTGGCCGCAGGGGACGCTCGTCAGGATCGAACCCGAAGATGTCGACACCCTGCTCCTGAGCAGACCCGACGGCGTCACGCATCGGCGCGAGCTGCCGTGAGCGGCCCGCTCCGGGTCGACCAGGTCGAGCTCGTGATCCGCGGACAGCAGATTCTGCACCCCATCTCGATCGAGTTCCGGGCCGGTGAGGTCACCGCGGTCTCCGGCCCTTCAGGCTCCGGCAAGACCTCGCTGCTCTCGGTGGCGGGCGGGCTGCTGGCACCCACGCACGGGGAGGTGGAGTACGACGGCAGACCGATGTGGCAGGGCGACGGTGACCCGAGGCCCGAGGTAGCCTTCGTGCTGCAGGTCTACGGCCTGGTCCCGATCCTGTCTGCCCAGGAGAACGTCGCCGTCGCGCTACGGGCACGGGGAGTTCCGGTCGACCGAGGTCGACTGCTCGCGCCTCCGACGCGCTCGACCGCTTCCACATCGGTGACCTCGGGGATCGTCAGGTGGAGGAGCTGTCCGGTGGTCAGATGCAGCGGGTGGCCTGTGCCCGTGCCTTCGTGGTCGGGCGCCGCGGTCCTGCTCGCCGACGAACCGACCAGCGAGCTGGACGAGGGCAACCGCGAGCCACGTGATGGTCGAGTTGCGTGAAGAGGCGGCGCGCGGGGCGATCGTGGTGGTCGCCACCCACGACGCTGCCGTCGTCGCGGCGGCGCATCGCCACGTGATCATCGACGAGGGTCGTCTGGTTGACCACGTGGCCAGGGTGGGCCGGCACAGCGGGGGAGCAGGTTGGTGACAGCTGCCACCGCAGCGCACCGCGCTCGTCACAGGGCCGGGGCATGAGCCGACTGTTCCGCGGTATCGCCTGGCGAAAGGGTCAGGCGACGTCGCTGTTCGTCCTCGGTACCTTCGTGACCGCCGGCTGCTTGGTCGCGGCGCGGTTCAGCGAGCTCACGGACACCTCGGTCGGCTCCGTCGGGGTGCTGGTTGTGCTCGGCGTAGTGGCGCTGAGCGCTCAGGCGGCAGAATCCGCCCGCGCCCGGCGTCACGAGATCGCTCTCGCGCAGATTCGCGGTCGACGGGGGTTACGGCTGTTCGGCTTCTTCCTCGCCGAGCCGGTCATGATCGTGGCGTTCGCGACGGTGAGCGGTGTCCTTCTCGGTCGACTGGTCACCGGGATCGCTGCGGACCGATGGCTGGAGGTCAGCACCGGCGCGGCGCAGCAGGTGAGTGAGCTCGGCTGGCTGGCGGTGGGTGTTGCTGTGCTGGCGAGCCTGGGCGCGGTGCTGACCGGAAGCTGGCGAACCGTCCGACAGCCACTGGTGGAGCAGCTCGATACCGGTCATCGACCGCGCCAGGCGGCGACGATGGTGATCTTCGGGCAGACGGTGGTTGGCGTGGCGGCGGCAGTCTCGGCCTTCCAGGCGAGCCAGCACGCCGGTACCCGCGAAGGCCTCGCCAGCGTCGTCAACCCGGCACTGCTGAGCCCGATCCTGCTCGGGCTGGCCGCCGGACAGCTGGCAGCCTGGGGCCTGCGAGGAGCGGCCGTCGTCTCCTCACGCCGAACCGCCTCGGCGCGTCAGCTCGGGCGATTTCTGGCGGTACGCCGGTTGGCGCGTCGGTCTGACACCATCGTGGGGACCCGCCTGGTCATCGCAGCGGCCGTCGTCACCGCAGTCACCGCCAGCGCGACATCGGCGGTCGGAGCCTGGCAGGACGAGTCGACGCGGCTTTCCCTGGGCGGACCGCGGCAGCTCGCGGTCGCTGGCGGAGCGTTGGCGGCCTACCAGGCCAGCCGGGCTGCCGACCCTGCCGGGCATTGGCTGATGGCCATCGTCTCGGCGCCGGACCAGTCCGAGCCTTACCGTCGGGTGTTCGTGGACAGCGCGCGCTGGCGCGCAGTCGTCGGGGACTTCCTGCACGACACGGGGGCGGATGAGGTGTCGCAGCGGCTCAAGGGCCTGACTGTCGGTTCGCCGGTGCACCTCGCGACGGGCAACACGATCTCCGCCGCGTTCAGCAATGCGTCCGTGCAAGCCACCCGCGGAGCCGGCCTCACTGTCCAGTACGTGGGTACGGACGGCTCCGTCCGGTCGGTCTCGCTGACGCCGGGACGTCCGAAGGTCTCGATCGGGTCCACCACGATCACCCGGAAGCTGCGCGGGTGTGCCCGCGGCTGCGCCGTGATGCAGCTGACGGTCGACGGGTACGAGACGCCCGGCGGTCGGCCGTTCGTCGTCATTCGTGGACTCGACCTCGGGGGACAGTCCGTGCTCGACTCGACCAAGTGGGTGGTCCGGTCCGGGCCAGGAGGTGAGGAACCCCGCGCGGGTTCCGGGCTGAAGGTCCGGTTGAACCGCGCCGGTGTGCCCACCGAGCTCCGACCCGTCGAGGCCACCCAGCGGCTCGCCGCGTTGACCACGAGGGGGCTGGAGCTTCACGGATCCTCCGCAAGCCCGATCACCTACGCCGTCGACGGTTCGCAGCACCCGGTCGACGTCGTCGGCCACCTGGAGGCGCTCCCGCTGTTGGGGCGTTCCGGTGCGCTGCTGGACCTTCCCCGCGCGCTGGCCGGCGGGGGACCCACGATCGCGGAGGCGGATGCCGTGATCGTGGCCCGGGCGGACACCCCGCAGGCGGTGCTCGAGGACCTCGACGCCTCCGGGCTCGTGCAAGGAGAGCGTGACTTCGCCAGCACCCTGGACCAGGCCCAGCGCAGACCCGATGTCCAAGGAGTCCGCCTCTACACGTTGATGAGTCTCTTCGGGGCACTGATCGCCATCGCTGGGCTCGGCGCGTCGGTCAACGCACAACGGTCCGAGCGTCGACGTGAGGCGGCCAGTCTGCGGGTGACCGGGGTCCGCGTCCGGCACATCAACGCGGCGTACCGACGGGAGGCGTTGTGGCTGTCCGCCGGCGCCTTCGTCTCGGTGACGATCACCGGCTGGCTCGCGGCACGCCTCACGCTGGGCGGTCTGGCCCTGGTTCCGGAGACGCCGTACTCGCCTGCGCTCCAGCACACTCCGCCCTGGGTCACGGTGGTGCTCGTGGCCGTGGGCGCTGCGCTCGCGGTCGGGGTGGTCACGCTCAGTGGGAACCGTCGCGTGGCGCATACCTCACCGCCCAGCATGTTGAGGGACGACCTCGGATGAGCGGCCGGATCGGTCTGGCCGCTCTGCTCGCTGCCGTGCTGCGTGGTCTGCGGGCGCGCACCAGCCTGACCGCTGGCTGCCTGCTGCTCGCGGCCGTCGCGATCGCGTCCGCGGTGCTGGGACCCGTGTACCAGAGTGCAGCCTCGCAGTCCTTCCTGGTTGCGCGCCTCGGTGAGGCCACGCCGGTCTCGACCGGCGTATCCGTGTCCTTTCAGCCCGGCGCTGCCCTCGCCGGCGACGTGCAGGCCGCCTCCGCCCGGGCGAGCACCGCCGCTAGCGAGGAGCTGCGTGGTCACTTCGGGTCGCCGACGACGTCACTGGTTTCGAGTCCGGTGAGCGTACGAACCGCATTCGGGTTGCCGTCAGCCTGGTCCGGCGACGTCGTGCTCCGCGCCAAGGCCGGTGGCTGCGAGCATCTGACGATCGAGGACGGCGTCTGCCCGACGCGCGCCGGGGACGTGATGATGCTGGGCGCCGACGCCGCGTCGATCCATTACGACGTCGGTGACACGATCACGTTCCCCGGCTTCGCCGGCGCGCTGCGCGTCGTAGGCCTCTACAGCGTGCCCGAGGACATGGCGGCCTTCTGGTTCGACGAGAGTCGCTTCTTCACGGGTCCGCCGGCGAACTCTCAGTCGGGGACCACGTTCAAGCCCGCGCCGTTGGTGGCAGACCCCTCGTCCTTCGACGCGCTGCGGCCGGGACGGTGGTCGGTGGACGTTGACCGCTTCCTCACGTCGTCGGTGCAGATCAGCCCCGACGACGTCAAGGCTGCTCGGCGCGACGTCGTGAACCTTCCTCAGGTGTTGCGCTCAGAGCACGGCGGCACGTTCACGGTGTCGAAGGACAACGGCTTGCAATACGTCATCGCGGAGATCGACCACAACCGCGACGTCGCCGGGAGAACCGTCGCCCCGGCGGTCGTCTCCCTCGTCCTCGTCGCTCTGGCGTTGCTGGTTCGACTGCTTGGCGCCGCCGCCGGCCAGCGACGCACCGAGCTCGCGCTCGCCGCCCTGCGTGGCCTGAGCGCTCGCCAGATGTGGAGTTTCGGACTTGCCGAGCCCCTGATCCTGCTCGTTGTTGCTGTGCCACTTGGGGTGCTGCTCGGGTACGGCCTGGGAGTCTGGCTGACCGGACTCTGGCTGATCGACGGCGTGCCCGTGCACATCGGTGTGCCCAGTGCGCTCGCTGCAGCCGCCGTGTGGCTCGCCGCCGTCGCGGCGACCGTGGCCACAGTCCGCACCGCGCTGTCCGAGCCGTTGTCATCACAGCTGGCCGGCGTACGGCGCCCGGTGCGAGCGACCCGGTGGACCCTCGTAGCGAAGATCGGCCTCGTGGTCGCGGCGGTGGCCGTGGTCGCCTCCAGCCTGACGGCCTCGGACCGGTCCGACCCGTCGATGTCCGACCTGGTGCTGCCACTCCTGCTGGCGGCGGCTACGGGCCTGGCCATGACCGCCGCGACCGTCTGGTTGGCCGGGTGGTGGTCGAGACGAAGTGCTTCGCGGCGAGGGATCACGGCCTTCGTCGCGACACGTGCGGTGAGCCGTCGGCGCGAGGGCACCCTTGTCATCCTTCCCCTCACTGCGGCGCTGGCGATTTCCGTGTTCGCGACCGGTGTCTACAGTGCCGCTGCCTCGTGGCGGGCCAGCACAGCAGCCACCCGGGTAGGAGCTGACGTGTCCTACCGGTCGGCATCGACCCTGCCGGACACGGTGGCACTCACCCATCGCATCGACCCGGACGGTCGGTGGCTGATGGCGGCAGGCGTGATCAGTCAGGGTGACTACGGCGAGAAGCTCGTGGTCGACGCACCGCGGCTCGCCCGAGTGGCGGTTTGGCCGGACACATGGACACCAGGGATGGACGCTGCGACGGTGGCGGACCTGCTCGGTCCACGTGGGCCGGAGCTGACGCTGCGGGGAAGCACCTTCAGGATGACCCTGGACAACCGGGTCGCCTCCTCGGCCGACGCGGTCGGGGTGTCTGTGGACGTGGAGACGGCCGGCGGCGAGAACCGGTCCATGTTCTTCGGTCCTTTCGGCCCGGGACGGACGACCAGTGCGACCACCATCGGCTTCTGCACGGTCTCGTGCCGGGTACGCAGCGTCTTGGTTGGCGGTCCTGCCGCCAGCGCCGCGGTTCTCGACGGAACTGCGTCGATCGCGCGGCTGACGGCTGACGGACAACCCGTGGACGAGTTTGTCGACCCTGCCCGGTGGAGGTCGATCGTCTCGCCGCTGGGGCTGACTCCCGACAGCACCTCGATCGACACGGGAGTGAACGGCCTGACACTCGACCTCGACACCGGTGGGGAGTCCGCTCTCGGAGGCGTCAGTCCGAGCGACGTACCTGCTTACCGCCCGGTCCTGATGGGCCGCAGTGAGGACACCAGGGTGGAAAGGGCGCAAGGGGATCTGCTCGTCGTCAAGACCGACGCGCTCGAGGGTCTCCCGGTTCGGTCGGTGGGCGAGACGGACTCCATGCCGTTCATCGGGCCGCGTGGACTGTTGATCGACTACACGATGATGGCGCGGGACCAGAGCATCCCCCAGGAGTCCACCGACGTCTACGTCCTGGCACGAGGCGATACCCCTCGGAACGTGATCGCGAAGCTGACGGGCGCGGGGGTCACCGGACGAACCGAGTTGTCCCGGACTCGCGACCTGCTCGACCAGGATGCCTACGCCTTGTCGCTCAACCTCTATCTCGTTGCCGCTCTTGCGTCCGTGGCCCTCGCACTGGCCGGTCTTGTGGTCAACCTGGCGGTGCAGATGCCAGGTCGGCGGCGGGACGCGGCTTCGCTGCGCGTGGTCGGCGTACGACGTCGGCAGATCATCCGGGCGGTCTTCGCGGAGCTCTGCGTGGTGCTCGGCGCCGCCTGCCTGGCCGGCATCGTCGCGGGGTCCTCAGCGCAGTACATCGTGGTCCGGACGGTGACTCTCGGAGTCGTCGACGACATTCGTACGCCACGGGTCGTACCGACCCTGGACGTCCCCTTGCTCAGCAGCTTCGTGGCAGCTGTCCTCGTCGCCCTCGTGGCGGTCGCGTCCTCCGTCGCGTCCCTCGCGGTGCGCCGCGCCCGAGCCGCCACTCTGCGCGAATCCGTCCGCTGACCCCTCGTTTGCCCAGTCTTCTATTCCGATGCCTGGAGCACTAGGCAAACCTGCCGTGCAGACAGGCGATCTGCCATGCAGAGATGCTCCCTGAAACTAACGGCCCGATCGCTACAGTCAGGACATGTCACGCCGAGTTCCGCTGTCCTTCGACCCGATCGATGAGGCGGCCCGGCAATGGGGGCTGCGCTGGAGCGCGGTCCCCGAGATGCGGGCGGTGACGAGCTTGATGCGGGTGCAGCAGCTGGTGCTGGCCGAGCTCGACGAGATCCTGCGTCCGCACGGACTGACGTTCGCCCGCTACGAGGCTCTGGTCCTGCTGACCTTCTCCCGCCGAGGGTCGCTTCCGCTGGGCAAGATGGGTGAGCGCCTGCAGGTGCACCCTACGTCGGTGACCTCGATCGTCGACCGGCTCGAGACGCAAGGGCTGGTACGCCGGGTCAAGCACCCCACCGACGGACGTGCCGTGCTCGCCGAGATCACGGCTTCCGGTCGCGCGTTGGTCGAGGCGGCAACGTCCGACCTGGTGTCGGCCGACTTCGGGGTCGGCGCGCTCGAGGCGGCTGACCTCGATCGGCTCTCCGACCTGCTCAAACCGGTCCGCGTGGCCGCCGGCGACTTCACCGCCTAGCCGAGCTCCACCGGCGGTCTACAGGTGGTCGAGCCGCACCTTCCCGATCCGGCCGATCGGTGAGGCACAGGCTGCTCCCCAGGTCGGGACCACCGTCGCGTCGCACGCGCGGAAACCCACCTCGTAGCCACGGCTGGTGCCGTTCACCTTCAGGTAGCAGGAGTCCTCGCAGGTGATGCCGGTGACGCGAAACACGCCGCTGCTGTTGGTGTCGTCGCTGCCCTCGACCGCCATGGAGTCGTTGGCGTCCTTCGCGGTCACGTGCACCCCCGAGACCGGATGACCCGTCGCAGCGTTGACCACGATGCCGCGGATGTACGCCGGGTTGTCGTAGATGTTGCCGAGGTGCGCACCGGGCCCGTAGGTCGCGGCGTACCCAGGACTGGGCTGGACGTACTCCGGTCCGCCACCGGCGTCGGGCCCGACCCAACCGCCCTGCCAGTTGCCAGGCACGACCCGGACGTAGTACTCGTCGTCCGGAGACGGACCCGGGTCGAGCTGGAAGTAGCCGTTGCTGTCGGTGACGTCCGACGCGACGACGGTGCCGGGGCCTCCGGCGGTGACAGTCAGCAGCCGCACCGTCATGCCCGACGCCCCGGGGTGGGTCGCGGCCACGGCGTCGACGAGACGTCCATAGATCTGGTCGGTCGCCGAGGCAGGCGACCAAGCGCCGAGGCCAGCGACCACGAGACTGCTGAAGGCCAGGAGCGCGAATACGCGGCGCATGGCTACCTCCACGTCTGGTCAGACGACGATGACGAGGCTCAGGATGACACGAAACCCACCCGTGGGGGGCGTTTCCCGGCGGATCCGCAGGAACGTCATGGGGGTGTCGTGTGCCTCTCCCGGTCGCTGCCGAAGTTGGTGCACGCACCGCCCGGGCGGTACATTTAGTTGGACGTCCAACTAATTGGAGGACAGATGACCGACGCCGCCGACATCTCTGCCGGTCGGGCGCGCTGGCAACAGCGGTATGACGCCTCACGCGTCAGGGAAGCCGACTTCACCACGCTGTCGCAGGTGCCGGTCGAACCCGTCTACGGCCCGCCCGAGGGCGTCGACGTCGACGGCTTCGAGCGCATCGGCTGGCCGGGCGAGTTCCCGTTCACCCGCGGCCTGTACTCCACCGGCTATCGCGGGCGCACCTGGACGATCCGTCAGTTCGCCGGCTTCGGCAATGCCGAGCAGACCAACGAGCGCTACAAGATGATCCTCGGCCACGGCGGCGGCGGGCTGTCCGTCGCCTTCGACATGCCGACCTTGATGGGCCGTGACAGCGACGACCCGAAGGCGCTCGGGGAGGTCGGACACTGTGGTGTGGCCATCGACACGGCAGCCGACATGCAGACGCTGTTCGACGGCATCCCGCTCGACCAGGTGACCACGTCGATGACGATCTCCGGCCCGGCCGTGCCCGTGTTCTGCATGTACCTGGTGGCGGCCGAGCGACAAGGCGCCGACATCGGCGCGCTCAACGGCACCCTGCAGACGGACATCTTCAAGGAGTACATCGCCCAGAAGGAGTGGCTGTTCACGCCGGAGCCGCACCTGCGCCTCATCGGTGACCTGATGGAGTACTGCGCCCAGAACATCCCGGCGTACAAGCCGCTCTCTGTCTCCGGCTACCACATCCGAGAGGCGGGTTCGACGGCTGCGCAGGAGCTGGCGTTCACCCTGGCCGACGGTTTCGGGTATGTCGAGCTCGGCCTCTCGCGCGGTCTCGACATCGAGACGTTCGCACCCGGCCTGTCGTTCTTCTTCGATGCACACGTGGACTTCTTCGAGGAGATCGCAAAGTTCCGTGCCGCCCGCCGTATCTGGGCGCGGTGGATGCGCGACGTCTACGGTGCGAAGACCGAGAAGGCACAGTCCCTGCGCTTCCACACGCAGACCGCGGGTGTCTCGCTGACGGCTCAGCAACCCGTCAACAACGTCGTCCGCACCGCCGTGGAGGCGCTGGCGGCGGTCCTGGGTGGCACCAACTCGCTGCACACCAACGCGCTCGACGAGACGCTCGCCCTGCCGACCGAGCAGGCCGCTGAGATCGCTCTGCGCACCCAGCAGGTGCTGATGGACGAGACCGGCGTCGTCAACGTCGCCGATCCGTTGGGTGGTTCCTGGTACGTCGAGGCGCTGACCGACACGATCGAGGCCGAGGCGATGGCGATCTTCGACCACATCCTCGAGATGGGCGGTTCGACGCTGCGCTCCGCCGACTCGCAGGCCTTGGCCGCGCAGGTCCGGCGGTGTACCGAGGGCGACGGGTCGGACGTCTGGCCGATGACGGCGGGCATCCTGCGCGGCATCGAGGACGGCTGGTTCATGTCCGAGATCGCCGAGGCCGCCTTCCAGTACCAGGTGGCGCTGGAGAAGGACGACAAGAAGGTCGTGGGCGTCAACGTCCACACGTCGACCGTCTCGCACGAGCTGGAGATCATGCGCGTCTCGCACGAGGTGGAGACCGAGCAGGTGCGTGAGCTGACCGGCCGTCGCTCGGCTCGTGACCAGGCGGCCGTGGACGCTGCGCTGGCCCGCATGCTCGACGCGTCTCGTACGGACGCGAACATGATCCCGGCGATGATGGACGCGGTCCGTGCCGAGGCCAGCCTGGGCGAGATCTGCGACGCGCTGCGTCTCGAGTGGGGCGAGTACCGCGAACCTGCCCGCTTTTGACCCGGGGGACCAGGAGCGTCCGGTTCGCGGGCGATGCGCGTGCGCGATCCTGTCCACACGTCCATAAGATGTGCGCATGACAGTGCCGCAGTTCTCGCGACCGGGAGCCGTCGACCTCTCCAGCCTTCGTACGCCGTCCTCGTCCCGCGCGGCCGGAGGCGGCGCGGCGGGCGTGACCCCGTCTGCCGGATCGGGCAGCTTCGCCATCGAGGTGTCCGACGAGCAGGGGCTGCGGTCCGATGTCGTCGAGCGGTCGATGTCTGTCGTGGTGCTGGTCAGCTTCTGGTCCCAGGAGGCTCCGGCGTCGCTGGAGATCAACGCGACGTTGTCCAGGCTCGCCGACGAGTTCGCCGGACGCTTCGTGCTCGCAACCGTGGACGTCGGCGCCCATCCTGAGCTGGGCGACGCTCTGGGCATCCCCCAGGTCCCTCTGGTGGTGGCGGCCCTGCGTGGACAGCTCGCGCCGCTGGTCCAGGAGGCGCTGCCAGACGACGAAATGCGGGCCTTGATCACCCAGGTGCTCCAGGCCGCGGTCGCAAACGGCGTCACCGGACGCTCGGACGCGATAGCGCCAGGTGCCCCCGACGCGTCGGGCGCGGGTGACCCGGACCAGGCACCTGAGGAGCTGCCCAGCCGATTTCCCGAGGCCGAGGAAGCGCTGATGGCCGGCGACCTCGACACCGCGATCGCCGCCTTCGAAGAAGCCCTGCGAGGAACGCCGGGTGACCCCGAGGCGATGCTGGGACTCGGTCAGGCCAAGCTGCTCAAGCGCACGCAAGGTGTCGACATGAGTGCTGCACGCGAGGCCGCCGCCCAGAAACCGGACGACGTCGCGGCCCAGGCGCTGGCTGCGGATCTGGAGCTGTTGGGCGGCCATGTCGAGGACGCGTTCGGTCGTCTCGTCGACGTCGTACGCCGGACCAGCGGCGACGATCGGGACGCCGCGCGGCTGCACCTGGTCGAGCTGTTCGGCGTCGTGGGCGACGCGGACCCACGTGTGGGGAAAGCCCGCCAGCAGCTGGCCTCGGCGCTCTTCTAACGATGCGTCGGCCGGGGGGTTGGCTGCTCATCGTTGTCGGGCTGGTCATCGCCCTCGGCGGAGCCGCCGTGGCGTTGCTCTTTGGACCGGACAACCGCGCGGAGACCGGTCCGCACCGGCTCTCGTCGGCGGGCGTGGCCATCACCACAGCCCCGGCTGCGCTGACCTACAGCGGACCCACCGTCGAGGTCACCGCAGAAACGGCTGGGCGGACGGTCTTTGTGGGGTTGGCGCACGATGTCGACGTCCGCGACTACCTGGCGAACACCGCCTACACGCGGATCGACGCGATCGACCTGCCCTGGAGCATCCGGACCACTGAGGTCAAGGGCGAGCGCTCCCTTCCGGTGCTGCCCGCGGACGCGGACTTCTGGCTGGCAAGCACGTCCGGTGACGGCAGCGCCTCACTTCGCTTCCCTCTGCCCGACGCGGCGGTCGACGTGGTCGTGATGGATGCCGACGGCGGTGCCAACCTCGTGGCCGATGTGACCGTGGCCGTGGTGCACGACGGTGCCTTCCTGAACGGACTCGCTGTCCTCGTGGTCGGTGCCGGAGCAGCCGCCGGTGGCGTCCTGCTCCTGCGGCACGCCCCGCGCCGCGGCCGTCGCCGCGGTCCGAGGAAGAGGCCTCCCCTCCCGCGCCCCGGTCGTCGCCGGCGGGAGCGCGACAAGGCGGTGGTCGGGACATGACCACGACCCGGAGGGTATGCCGTTGGCTTGTCGCGACCGCCGTGGCGGCCTCGCTCGCTGCTTGCGGACTTCCTCACCACAAGTCGCTCGAGGAGGTGAGCAAGCCGGGCGCCAGCCTGGCAGTCGCCGACCTCACGCTGGCGTCCTACGCACGCGAGCGGGCAGCGGCGGACCAGGCGCTGGACGTCGATGCGCTCGGCGACCTCGAGTCGGGGGCCGTCCTCGACATCGACACCAGCAGCTTCCTCGTTCGTCGCGCCCTGGGCATCTCGGCGCGGCCCTTCGTGCTCGACGAGTCCGCGACGGTCTGGGCGCCCAGCTTCCGTTCCTATCCCTTGTGGTTTGTCGCCTTCACCCGACTGCCCGAGCAGCAGGAACAGGTTGCCCTCGTCTTCACCCGGGCATCGTCGATCGACCCGTGGCTGGTGGAGGCGGCGCCACGCCTGGCCGGAGACACCGCGCCACCCTTCGTGGCCCTGGGCGCCGACGGCACCGCCGCACGGCTCGCCAGGAGCTCGGCATCGAACTGGAGCGACGGCGAGGTGGTCAAGCTCGACGCCACCCCTCAGCAGATCGTCGCCCGCTACGCAGACGTCCTGACGTCGGCGAAGTCCAAGCACGCCGACGAATTCGTCAAGGACTCGTTCATCACCCAGATGCGCGAGGTCAGACGCGCTCAGCCCTCGAAGCAGGTCCGATTCAGCCAGCGTTGGAGCGCGTCGCCAGTGCGCTACGTGCTACGCCTCGCGGACGGCGGCGCCTTGATGTTCGTGACCTTGCGCCGCGTCGACCGCTTCGAGGTCCGCACCGGAAAATCGCTGAACTTCGCCGGCTCGGAGGCGGGGGCTTACCTGCCCAACCCGATCCGTCACAAGGCCAGGCTGGACTACCGGCACCAGGTGCTCATGGTCGTTCCGGCCGACGATGCCCCGTTGGTCATCGGACAGTACGGCGGACTGGTCGCGGCCAAGGGACGCTGACCTCGGTCTCCGCAGTCGACACCGTTGCTAGCGCTTCGAGGGCTCGGCCCCGGATGCAGGCTTCTTCGGTGGCGGAGTCCAGCGCAGCCAGACAGTTCCGAGTGGCGGAAGCTGAACCGTCGCCGACGCCGGCCGTCCGTGCCACGTCGACGCATCCGCCTCGACACCGCCCAGGTTGCCGACCCCGGACCCGTAGTACGTGTCTGCGTCGCTGTTGAGGATCTCCTCCCATCTGCCGACCTCGGGCAACCCGACCCGGTAGTCGTGGTGCGGGACCGCTGCGAAGTTGGCGAGACACGCGACATGGGAGCCGTCTGACGACGACCGCAGGAAGCTGAACACGTTGTTGGTGTTGTCGTTGGCGTCGATCCAGCTGAATCCGGCCGGGTCCTGGTCTCGGCTCCACAGGGCGGAGCTGCTCCGGTACGCACGGTTGAGGTCGCCGACGAGGTCATGGACGCCTCGGTGTTCGACGTGGTCGAGCAGCCACCAGTCGAGCTCCCTGCTCTCGGCCCATTCCGACTCCTGGGCGATCTCGGCGCCCATGAAGATCAGCTGCTTGCCCGGATGGGCCCACATGAACGCCAGGTAGGCGCGGAGGTTGGCCAGCTGCTTCCAGCGGTCGCCCGGCATCTTGCGCACCATCGAGCCCTTGCCGTGCACCACCTCGTCGTGCGAGATCGGCAGCACGTAGTTCTCGGCATAGGCGTACATCATCGAGAACGTCAGCTGGTGGTGGTGGTACTGCCGGTGGATCGGGTCGTTGGCGATGTAGCCCAACGAGTCGTGCATCCAGCCCATGTTCCACTTGAAACCGAAACCCAGACCGCCGAGGTGCGTCGCGCGGGTGACGCCGGGCCACGCCGTGGACTCCTCCGCGATCGTGACGATGCCGGGCACTCGTTTGTAGGCCGTCGCGTTGACCTCCTGGAGGAACGACACAGCCTCGAGGTTCTCGCGTCCGCCATGCACGTTGGGTGTCCACTCGCCGGCCTTGCGGGAGTAGTCGAGGTAGAGCATCGACGCCACGCCGTCGACGCGCAGCCCGTCGGCATGGAACTCCTCCAACCAGTACAGCGCGTTCGCGACCAGGAAGTTGCGGACCTCCTTGCGGCCGAAGTTGAAGATGTAGGAGCCCCACTCGGGGTGCCAGCCGCGCTGCGGGTTGGGGTCCTCGTAGAGCGGCGTCCCGTCGAAGTTGACGAGGGCGAAGTCGTCGGTGGCGAAGTGGCCGGGAACCCAGTCGAGGATGACGCCGATGCCCGCCTGGTGCATCCGGTCGACGAAGTAGCGGAAGTCGTCGGGGTTGCCGAAGCGGGACGTGGGCGCGAAGAACGAGGTCACGTGGTAACCCCACGACCCACCGAACGGATGCTCCATCACCGGCATCAGCTCCACGTGCGTGAAGCCCAGCGCCGACACGTAGCTTGCGAGCTGGTCGGCCAGCTCCCGGTAGCCGAGGTGCCTGCGCCAGGAGCCGAGGTGGATCTCATAGACGCTCATCGGCTGGTCCACGGCCTGGCGTTCGGGTCGCTCGCGGATCCAGTCCTCGTCACCCCAGGAGTACGTCGACTCGAAGACGACCGAAGCGCGCTCAGGCGGCACCTGGGCGTAGTTGGCCATCGGGTCGGCTTTCTGGCGCCAGACCCCGTCGGCACCGAGCACCTCGAACTTGTACAGCGTGCCCGCACCGACGTCGGGGACGAACAGCTCCCACACCCCCGACGAGCCGAGCACACGCATGGGATGCGCCCGACCGTCCCAGTAGTTGAAGTCAGCAGCGACCCGGACGCCCTGCGCATTCGGCGCCCAGACCGCGAACGCCGTCCCGTCGATCGAGCCCGTGGACGACTCGTAGTGGTGTACATGCGCACCGAGGACGGTCCAGAGCTCCTCGTGACGCCCTTCGTTGATCAGGTGCTGGTCCATGTCGCCCAGCGTCGGCAGGAAGCGGTACGGGTCGTCGACTGTCTGCGACGGGTGGCCGTCGTACTCCACCTCGACGCGATAGTCGCCGACCTCCGGCTGCGCCAACGCCGCGACCCAGATGCCCTCGTGCTCGTGCGTCATGGGCACGCTGGTACTGCCCGCATGGACGGTCAGGGACTTGGCGAGTGGGCGCAGCACCCGGACCGTGACCTGAGGCCCGGCGCCGGCGTCGTGCACGTGCGGACCCAGCACGTCGTGCGGACTGTGGTGCGTGCCGGCGACGATGCGGTCGAGATCGGCGGGAGAGACGGGGGCAGGAACGGGGCTTGCCTGGGGGCTCATGCTCACTCCTTGTCGGAGACTGCGGCGAAACGCTCGATCGCGGTGAGCGGGATGGACAGCCAGCTCGGTCGGTTGCGGGCCTCGTAGACGGCCTCGTAGACCGCCTTGTCTGCTTCGTAGGCCCGCAGCAGCACAGCATGGGTCCGGACGTCGCTGCCGATCTCCTCGGAGTATCCCGTGAGGAACGCTTCCCGGTTGCGCTGGGTCCACTCCTCGGCTCGGTAACGGAGCTGGTCGCCAGGTCCGAAGTCCTGGCGCGTGGCTCCGGCGGCGTAGTCGAAGGAGCGCATCATCCCGGCGACGTCGCGCAGCGGGGAGTCGAGGGTCAATCGCTCGCTCAGGGACTTGGCGGGCTCGCCCTCGAAGTCGATGATCTTCCAGCCCTTGACGGTCCGCAGCGTCTGCCCGAGGTGCAGGTCGCCGTGAACCCGCTGCACGGGGACGTCGTCGGTCGCAGGAGGCCACTGCGTCGTACGCCGCCTCGAGTGTGTCGGCGAAGTCCTTCAGCTCGGGGACGATGCTGATCGCGGCGTCGAGCCTGGCTCGCATGGCCGCGGAGAGCTCGTGAAGCTGCGCCGAGGTCGCGACCGCCGTGGGGAAGAGCTCGGCGAGATCGGCATGGACCGAGGCGGTGGCGGCGCCGAGGCGCTCGGCCTCGCCGGCGAAGTCGCCACCGACTTCATCGGCACGCAGATCCTCCTCGACGAGCAGGTCGCGCACCGACGCCCGGGCGAGGTCCCAGCCGTCGCTGGCCGTGCGAAGGAAGACCTGGAGCATGCCGAGGTGGCCCTGGTGCTGCACCCCGGCGGCGTCGCTCCAGGATCCGTCGATCCACCCGAGCAACGGGGCGACGTGGTCACCACCCTTGCGCGTCAGGGCATCGTGGATCTCGATGTCGGGGTTGAAGCCCGCACTGATCCGGCGGAACAGCTTGAGGATCGCCTCTTCGCCGTAGGCGATCGAGGTGTTGGACTGCTCGGCCGTCATCACCAGGCCGGGTGTCTCCGGCGTCGGCAGCTCCGCCCCGGCGACCGTGTGGAAGGACGTGGCCCGCGCGTCCGGGGCCTTCTCGCTGAGTCCTGAGTGGAAGGCGCTGAGCAGCGCACCTGCGGCGTCCTTGAGGTAGACGGCGTCGTAGGCGACCACCTCGGCCTCACCCCCGTCCGGGTCCTGGACGTGGCCGATCAGGGCGTGGTCGTGCTCGGGCTCCAACGCGTCGCGGTACACGACCGGCACCTGGTAGGTGTCGCGTACGCCGTCGTCGAACTGGACCGTGACGACCTCGACCCGCACGCGCGGTTCGATCGCCAGCCAGGGGAGCGTGTCGACGTGCACGATCGTGAACTCACGCCCCTTGCCGGCGAACCAGCGGCGCCCGGCCATGTAGGCAGCCAGGGCCCCGGCGTAGGCGGGAGAGACTTGGGTCTGGGCAGGGCTCACGAGCCGGGTGCCTCCTCCGAGCGAGAGATCAGGAACCAGTAGAACCCGTGTCCGGACAGGGTCAGGAGGTAGGGCAGTTCCCCGATGCGGGGGAACGTAACGTGGCCGAGCAGCTCGATGGGCTCACTGCCCTCCCAGCGACGAAGGTCCAGCTCGACCGGTTGAGGGAAGCGGGACAGGTTGTTGACGCACAGGACGGTGTCGTCACCGAAGTCCCGGCTGAAGGAGAACACGCTGGGGTTGCTGCCGCCAAGGTCGCTGAACGTCCCCATGCCGAAGGCGGGATGCTGCTTGCGGGCGTGAATCATTCGCCGGGTCCAGTGGAGCAGTGACGACGTGTTCTCCAGCTCGGTCTCCACGTTCACCCGTTGGTAGCCGAACACCGGGTCCTGGATCGGCGGCAGGTGCAGGCGCCCCGGCGTCGCCGTCGAGAATCCCGCGTTGCGGTCCGGGGTCCACTGCATCGGGGTGCGTACACCGTCGCGGTCACCGAGCCAGATGTTGTCACCCATGCCGATCTCGTCGCCGTAGTAGAGGACCGGCGATCCGGGCAGCGACAACAACAACGCCGTGAAGAGCTCCATCTGGTTGATGTCGTTGTCGAGCAACGGTGCCAACCGACGCCTGATGCCGATGTTGGCCTTCATCCGCGGGTCCTTGGCGTACTCCGACCACATGTAGTCGCGATCCTCGTCTGTCACCATCTCGAGGGTCAGCTCGTCGTGGTTCCTCAGGAAGATCCCCCACTGACAGTTGTCAGGGATCGCCGGTGTCTGCTCCAGGATCTCCGAGATCGGGTAACGCGACTCGCGGCGCACGCCCATGAAGATGCGAGGCATGACGGGGAAGTGGAAGCACATGTGGCACTCGTCGCCACCCTGGTCGAAGTCCCCGAAGTAGTCGACCACGTCGGACGGCCACTGGTTCGCCTCGGCCAGCAGCACGCGACCGGGATACTCGTCGTCGACGGTCTTGCGCACCTCGCGGAGGAAGTCGTGGGTCTCCGGCAGGTTCTCGCCCGTGGTCCCCGGCCGCTCGTAGAGGTACGGAACGGCATCGAGACGGAACCCGTCGATCCCGATGTCGAGCCAGAAGCGCAAGGCGTCCATCATCGCGTCGTGGACCTTGGGGTTGTCGAAGTTCAGATCAGGTTGGTGGCTGTAGAACCGGTGCCAGAAGTACTGCTGGCGCACCGGGTCCCAGGTCCAGTTACTGGGCTCGGTGTCCACGAAGATGACCCGCGCATCCCCGTACAGGTCGTCGGTGTCTGACCACACGTAGAAGTCGCCATAGGGACCCTCCGGATCCTGTCGCGACTGCTGGAACCACTCATGCTGATCGCTGGTGTGGTTCATCACGAAGTCGATGATGATCCGGATGCCTCGCCGGTGGGCGTCCCCGACCAGGGCTTGGAAGTCCTCGAGCGTGCCGACCTCGGGTTGCACGCCCGCGTAGTCGGCGACGTCGTAGCCACCGTCTCGCAGAGGCGAAGTGAAGAACGGGGGTATCCAGAGACAGTCCACCCCGAGCCACTGGAGGTAGTCGAGCTTCTCGCGCAGGCCCTGGAAGTCGCCGACTCCGTCCCCGTCGGAGTCCTTGAAGGACCGCAGGAGCACCTCGTAGAAGACCGCACGCTTGAACCAGGTCGGGTCATCTAACACGTGCGTACCTAGGCCTTCCTGATCGCCAGAATGTGGGCGGGTTCGTACGACGGGTCGAGACGTACGTAGTTGTTCTCACCCCAGCGCCATTGCTCGCCGGTGACGAGGTCGTCGACCACGAACGTGTCGTGCCAGTCATAGCCGAGGGCGGGCATGTCGAGGTGCACGACGGTCTCGCGCGTGCCGTGCGGATCGACGTTGACGACGACGATCACGGTGTCGTCGGCCTCGGGGGCTGTGGAGGAGCGCTTGGAGTAGCAGAGCACCGCCTCGTCCTCGGTGCTGTGCACCGTCAGGTTGCGCAGCAGCTGCAGCGCCGGGTGGGCCCGGCGGATCTGGTTCAGCTTGGTGATGTACGGCGCGAGGGTGCGGCCCTCGAGCTCGGCGGCCTCCCAGTCACGGGGGCGCAGCTGGAACTTCTCCGAGTCCAGGTACTCCTCCGAGCCCGGCTTGACGGCGACGTGCTCGTAGAGCTCGAAACCGGCATACACGCCCCAGGTGGGGGAGGCTGTTGCCGCGATGGTTGCCCGGATCCGGAACGCAGCCGGACCGCCGTACTGGAGGTACTCGGTGAGGATGTCGGGGGTGTTCACGAACAAGTTGGGGCGCATCGCGTCCGACGTCTCATGGGACAGCTCGTCGAGGTAGTCGGCAAGCTCCCATTTGGTGTTGCGCCAGGTGAAATAGGTGTAGGACTGGTGGAAGCCGACCATTGCCAGGGCTCGCATCATGGCCGGCCGGGTGAACGCCTCCGACAGGAAGATCACGTCGGGATCTGTGCGGCGGACCTCGCCCAGCAGCCACTCCCAGAACATCACCGGCTTCGTGTGCGGGTTGTCGACACGGAAGATCCGCACCCCGTGGTCCATCCAGTACCGGACCACCCGGAGCACCTCGCGGGACAGCCCCTCGAAGTCGTTGTCGAAGTTCAGCGGGTAGATGTCTTGGTACTTCTTCGGCGGATTCTCCGCATACGCGATCGTGCCGTCGGCCCGGGTGGTGAACCACTCGGGGTGTGAAGTCGCCCAGGGGTGGTCCGGTGCACACTGCAGCGCCAGGTCGAGCGCCACCTCGAGGTCGAGCTGCTGGGCCCGCGCCACGAAGGCGTCGAAGTCCTCGATCGTGCCGAGGTCGCGGTGGATCGCGTCGTGCCCACCCTCTTTCGAGCCGATCGCCCAGGTCGAGCCGGGGTCGTGCGGACCCGGCGTCAGGGTGTTGTTGGGGCCTTTGCGGTTGACCTCCCCGATGGGATGGATCGGAGGCAGGTAGATGACGTCGAAGCCCATCTCGGCGACGGCGTCGAGGCGCTTGGCCGCGGTGGTGAACGTGCCGGAGCGCAGCCGCTGGGTCTTCTCGTCGTACACCGCGCCCTCGGAGCGGGGAAAGAACTCGTACCACGATCCGTAGAGCGCGCGGACCCGGTCGGCGTACAGCGGGTAGGGGCCTTGGGACGAGACCAGATCGCGCAGGGGGTGCTGACGGAGCGTCTCGACCACCTCGGGGGAGGTCATCGCGGCCAGCCGCACCGGAACCGGTCGTTTCGGGTCCCGGCCGGCTTTGGCGGCATTCGTGAGGGTTGTCCGATGCGGCTTCTGCTTCGCCGGGACGTTCTTGGCGGCCCGCTCGAGCACGATCGCGCCTTCGAGGAGCATCAGCTCGACGTCGATCTCGGCCGGGATCTTGATCTCGGCGGCATGCCGCCAGGTGGCGTAGGGATCGGACCACGACTCGATCCGGAAGGTCCACAAGCCCTCCGCGTCCGGTGTCACCGATCCGGTGTACACGTCCGGTTCGTCGGTCTTCTCCATGAAGATGAGCGGTCGGTCCTGGCCCTGCGGGTCGGTGAGGACGACGCCGGCGCCGAGCAGGTCATGCCCCTCACGGAAGACCTTGGCCGAGACAGGGAGCGACTCGCCGGGAGTGGCCTTGACCGGGTAGCGACCGTGCTCGACCAGCGGACTGACGTCGGTGATCGGAATGCGTTCAACCATTGATGCGAACCTAGCGAAGTGGGCCGCCGGACGCACACCCCGTCCGTCGCCTGAGCGAGCGGGGGCAATGACGGCTCGCGCGCTGTCCGCTGTGTGGGCAGTTGCCCGTCGGATTAGACCGGCCGCCGCGCGTGCCCTACCGTTTTCCGGTGCGCGCTATCCGACGGTTCACCGTCCGACCCGTGATGCCCGACTCCCTGCGGCCGCTCGAGGAGTTGGTGATCAACCTTCGCTGGTCCTGGCATCCGGAGACGCAGGACCTCTTCGAGGCCGTCGACTCCGAGGCGTGGGCCGCCAGCCACCACGACCCGGTGCGCTTTCTCGGCTCGGTCCCGGCCAAGCGGCTCCAGGCGCTGGCCGAGGACAAGAGGTTCATCAAACGACTCGAGCTGGCCAAGGCGGACCTCGACCAGTACATGACCGGGAGTCGCTGGTACCAGTCGCTGGGTGACACCGCCCCACGAGCGATCGGCTACTTCTCCCCGGAGTTCGGCATCACCACCGTGCTGCCCCAGTACTCCGGTGGGCTCGGCATCCTCGCCGGTGACCACCTCAAGTCCGCCAGCGACCTCGGCGTGCCGATCCTGGGTGTCGGACTGCTCTACCGGCACGGCTACTTCCGCCAGATGCTTTCCCGAGAGGCCTGGCAGCAGGAGCGCTATCCGATCGTCGACCCCGACGAGCTACCGCTCACCCTGCTCCGCGAGCTCGACGGCAGCCCGGCCAAGATCGCGGTCGGAGTCCCCGGCGGTCAGCAGCTGCGCGCGCACGTCTGGGTCGCACAGGTGGGACGGGTCCCGCTGCTCCTGCTGGACTCCGACATCGAGGACAACCCAGCGGCGCTGCGCGATGTCACCGACCGGTTGTACGGAGGCGGCTCCGACCACCGGCTGCTGCAGGAGCTGCTGCTCGGTGTCGGCGGGATCCGTGCGATCCGCTCGTACTGCGCCATCACCGGCCACCTGGCGCCGGAGGTCTTCCACACCAACGAGGGCCACGCCGGTTTCCTCGGCGTGGAGCGGATCCGCGAGTTCATCGAGGCCGACGGTCTTGATTTCGCAGGGGCTCTCGAGAAGACGCGGGCGGGCACGGTCTTCACCACGCACACTCCCGTCCCCGCAGGGATCGACCGGTTCCCGCGCGAACTGATCGAGATGCAGTTCGGTGGTGAGAACGCCTCGGCGGGTATGGCGGTCGACGACATCTTGGCGCTCGGTTCCGAGGACTACGAGGGCGGAGACCCGACCGTCTTCAACATGGCCGTCATGGGTTTCCGGCTCGCCGGGCGTGCGAACGGCGTCAGCCAGCTCCACGGTCACGTCTCTCGCGAGATGTTCAACGGACTGTGGCCCGGCTTCGACGGCGAGGACGTCCCGATCACCTCGATCACCAACGGTGTCCACGCACCGACCTGGGTCGCACGCGGTGTGTTCGAGCTCGCCGAGAGCGAGGACATCCTCTCGTCGGTGGAGAACTCCCACGACTGGAGCGCGGTCGACAAGATCCCCTCGCAGTCCCTGTGGGACACCAAGCGCCAGCTCCGGTCGCGGCTCGTCGCTGACATCCGCCGGCGGGTGCGGGCGTCCTGGCTCAACCGGGGCGCCGCGAAGGCCGAGCTCGGGTGGACCGACTCGATCTTCGACCCGGACGTCCTCACGATCGGCTTCGCTCGACGCGTGCCGACCTACAAGCGGCTCACCCTCATGCTGCGGGACCCCGACCGTCTCAAGCGACTGCTGACCGATCCCGACCGCCCGATCCAGCTGGTCATCGCGGGGAAGGCGCACCCGGCCGACGAGACCGGCAAGAAGCTGATCCAGGAGATGGTCCGCTTCAGCGACGACCCTGCCGTTCGGCACCGGATCGCCTTCCTGCCGAACTACGACATCGGGATGGCGCAAGCGCTGTACCCCGGCTGTGACGTCTGGCTGAACAACCCCCTCAGGCCCTACGAGGCGTGCGGGACGTCAGGGATGAAGGCGGCCCTCAACGGCGGTCTGAACCTCTCGATCCTCGACGGCTGGTGGGACGAGTGGTACGACGGCGACAACGGCTGGGCCATCCCCTCGGCCGACGGCGTGGACGACCCCGATCGCCGTGACGACATCGAGGCAGAGGCGCTGTACGAGCTGCTGGAGAACGAGGTCGCTCCGCGCTTCTACGACGTCGACGTGGACAAGCTGCCGACCCGCTGGATCGAGATGGTCCGCCACACCCTGAAGTCGCTCGGTCCCAAGGTCCTCGCCTCCCGGATGGTGCACGACTACGTCGTCGAGCTCTACACGCCGGCGGCCGAGGGGGCCCGTCGCGTCGAGGCTGACGCCGACAGCGCCACCGCCCTCGCCGCATGGAAGGCGAAGGTCCGGGCGGCATGGCCTCGCGTGCGGATCGAGCACGTCGAGTCCAGCGGAGTCAGCGACGCACCGGCTCGGGGTTCGTCGCTGACGGTCCGGGTCTACGCCTCGCTGGGTGACCTGGCACCGGAGGACCTCGATGTCCAGGTCGTCTACGGCCGGGTCGCGGGCGACGACCAACTGCGCGATCCGCAGGTCGCCAACCTGGCCCATGCCGAGGTCTACGAGGCAGGACGTCACCGCTTCGAGGGCGAGGTCGAGCTGGACCTCACCGGGCCGTTCGGCTACACCGTCCGGATCCTGCCGTCGCACCCGCTGTTGGCCAACCCGGCCGAGGTGGGGCTGATCGCCTGGCCGGTCGACGTCAACGCGGCCGAGCTGGACTAGGACTCGGCCAGGGCTGCAGAGGGTCGAGGCTGCGGACGTTCTCGGCGCCGCAGGGTCAGTCGGCGGCCCTGATGACCCGCGCGCAGGGCAAGATAGGTGCGCAACGTTCTTGTCCGCGTCACCTGATCGGAGGTCCCGCGTGAACTCCCTTCCGCTCGTGGGCGTCGAGGTGCAACGGATCAACGTCTCCTTCAGCGCGATTTCCCAGGAGCTCACGGCCGCCATCTCCGGTCTCCGGGACGCCCAGGTCGCAGGCGTCGGGAACCCCTCGGCCGACGCTGCCGTGGCAGCGGGCATGGCGGACCTGCTCGCGGTGCTGGACCGGCTTCGCGCCGGCTCCGACGCGTGCACGACAGCGCTGCGCCGGCACGCCGTCGACGACGCGACCCCGGATCCCTTCGAGGCAGCCGTGCCGCCTGAGGAGGGCGAGTGAGGACCGACGTCGTGCTCGGCTTCGACCCGACTCCGGCCGACCTGCAGGCACTGGCCACGGTGCGCGACACGCTTCGGCATACGATCCGTGCCCTCGTGGAGGGTCGAGGACAGCTCGACCGGCTGGGACGCACGGGGTCGGTCTGGGACGGACCGGCCGGCGCCCCGATAGCCAACCTGCTGCGTCGCTTCTCCCGCCAGCTCTCCGGTCTGGAGGAGTCGATCATCGACTGCCTCCAGGCTGTGGAGACCTGGGCCGTCGGGGCCGAGCAGCGCCAGGACCAGGTCCAGCAGATCGTGGAGTCCGTCGCCGACCTCGCCGGAGACCCCGAGACCGCCGAGCGGCGGACCCGTCTGATCGCGACGGCCCGCGAGCTCGGCAGCGAGCACGACCGTGCGGCATCGGACCTGGCCGCCGCGTTCGAAGACCTCTCGAGCTCGGTCGCTCAGCTCGCCTCGCCGGACGACGACCTGGCTGGCGAGCTGGATCGCGCCCTGCTGGCGTTGCACGCTGCCGTCGACGACTGGATCGCCGCTGAGGGTCCGGAGCTGTTGCGCACCGCGATCGCCCTCGGTGAGGTGGCCGGTCTGACGACGGTGATCTCCGAGCTGGTCGGGATCGCTGCCTTGGGGCGCAACCCCGGAGAGGCCGAGGGAGTCAGCGACATCATCGCCCGTTCGCCGGGATCTCACCGATTGATCAGGGCACTGCGCCAACAATGGCTCGAGGTGGCGCCGCAGACGCTTCCCGAGGCCACGTTCGCCGTCCGCCGGTCCGGAGGGCTCGCCGACGCGATCGCCGGCCGGCGTACCCGCGACGTCGACGACGCCCCCACGGTCGATGAGACCGATCCAGGACCGATGGGGAGCGGTGGGTGAGGTTTGCCTTGCTGATTGGGCCGCGGACCGAAGCTGCGCCGGTCATCGTCCTCGATGTGCCACCGGACTTCCACCAGGTGCCGCTGGAGCACGAGACGGAGCGCCGCACAGCCGCGCAGCTTCAGGTGCTCGAGGACATGGGGCTGTCTGACGCCGGGCAGCGTGAGGCGTTGTCGTTGTACCTCGAGGCGCTCGCGGTGCGGCTCTCGCAGGGAACCGTGCTCGGCACCGCCTTCTGCGCGGTGCAGGTCGGCGGTCACCCTTCCACAGCCACGCTGACGGTGGCGCTGCACCCGACGCACACCGCCGATCGTGGCCTGGCCGTGATGGGAGCCGCGGAGGCGATGCGTCGGGAGGGCCGCTACGCGCGGGTTGACATCGCAGAGCTCGGTCCACATCCAGCCGTGACCGCGGTGGCCGAACGCCCGACCGTTCCCGAGGACACGGTCACCGGTGAGGTCGGTGCCACGTTGCGCGAGCTGTCCGTCCTGGTGCCCGTTCCCGGTCACCAGCAGGCGGCCATGATCACGCTGTCGACGCCGTGCCTGGAGGACTGGGACGTCTACGAGAAGCTCGTCCTGGACATCTGCCGGTCGCTCCACGTCGAGCACACCCACCCCGATTTCATCCGCTAGGGAACGGATCGCAGCGGCGTGGCCAGGGTGGTCCGGCTGAACAAACCACCTCCGCGAATCGCCCAGCGCCCCCGGTCAGTGAGCTTCGAGCAGGGCGAACGTGCGACCCGACAGACGCAGCGCTGAACCGGCGGTCAGTCGCTCGCCGGCTGCCGAACGTCTCATCGAGGTCGTCGAGGTCGCCGTCGGTGCGCAGCACGGTCACGTAGGCGCTCGCCAGCTCGGGCGGCAAGCGTCACCTCGACGGGCTCGGGGCTCGGCGTGCAGCCACAGCAGGTACGACGTGTCGCGCTGCGGTTCGCCCACAGGGTCGGCGCCGCGCAGGGTGTCACCGGAGAGGAACATCCCCGAGGGTCGTACGGGTCGGGTCCTGCCACGCGTCCTCCGACATCTCGGTGCCGTCGGGCTGCAGCCAGGTGATGTCCTTGCGGCCTTGGCCGCCCCATGCGGTGCCGGCGAAGAAGTGTCGCTGGCGCAGAACAGGGTGGTCCGCTCGAAGTCGCAGCAGCAGCCGGGTCATCCGGTCCAGGTGCTGCCACTCCTTGTCGAGGTCCTCCCACGGGAACCACGAGATCTCGTTGTCCTGACAGAAAGCGTTGTTGTTGCCGTGCTGCGTTCGACCGCGCTCGTCGCCGGCGGTGATCATCGGAACCCCCGTGGACAGCAACAGCGTCGCAAGCAGGTTGGCAGCCTGTCGGCGGCGGAGATCGACCACGCTGGCGTCGTCGGTCTGGCCTTCGACGCCACAGTTCCAGGAGCGGTGGTTGTCGGTGCCGTCTCGGTTGCGTTCGCCGTTGGCCTCGTTGTGCTTGCCGTTGTACGACACCAGGTCGCGCAGGGTGAAGCCGTCGTGCGCCGTCACGAAGTTGACGGAGGAGAACGGCAGCCGGCCGTCGTCGGCGTACAGGTCGCTCGAGCCGGAGAAGCGCGAAGCCAGGTCGCGTACACCGTTTCCGTGGCCGCGCCAGAAGTCGCGGATCGCGTCTCGGTACTTGTCGTTCCACTCACACCACGGCGGCGGGAAGCGCCCGACCAGGTAACCCTCACCGGTGGCGTCCCACGGCTCGGCGATCAGCTTCACGTGGCGGAGCACCGGGTCCTGGGCCACGGCGGTCAGGAATGGCGCGTGCAGGTCGACATGTGGTCCGTTGCGCGCCAACGCCGGTGCCAGGTCGAACCGGAAGCCGTCGACGCGCATCTCCGTGACCCAGTAGCGCAGCGAGTCCATGATCAGGCGCAGCACCTGCGGGTCGGAGGCGTTGACCGTGTTGCCGCAACCGGTCACGTCGGCGTAGCGGCCCCACCCGTCCGTGCGGTAGTACGACCCGTCGTCGAAACCCCGGAAGCACAGCGTGGGGCCATCCGGGCCGGCCTCGCCGGTGTGGTTGTAGACCACGTCCAGGATGACCTCCAGTCCTGCGGCATGCAGGTCCTTGACCATCTGCTTGAACTCGGTGACCTGCTGACCCCGCGTACCGGCCGCGGAGTACGCCGCATGGGGAGCGAAGAAGCCGACGGAGTTGTAGCCCCAGTAGTTGACGAGGCCACGGTCGAGCACGGCGGGCTCGGACACGAAGTGGTGGACCGGCAGCAGCTCGACCGCGGTGACGCCCAGGTCCTTGAGGTAGTGGACCGTCGCCGGGTGGCCGAGGCCGGCGTACGACCCGCGCAGCTCGGGCGGGATGTCGGGGTGCTCGGTAGGTGAGTCCCTTGACGTGGGCCTCGTAGATGACGGTGTGCTGCCAGGGGACATCGGGCCGAGCATCGTCGCCCCAGTCGAACGGGTTCGGCGCCGACCACCACACTCCGGGGCGTCACGCCCGCCGTGTCGCCGGGCAGCGGAACCTCGTGCTCATCCATCACGGCCAGCGCCGGATCCGAGCCGAGGTCGCCGTCGATGGCGCGGGCGTACGGGTCGAGCAGCAGCTTGTCGGGGTTGAAGACATGGCCTCGAGCCGGCTCCCACGGGCCGTCGGCGCGGAAGCCGTAGCGACCGGCCAGGTCCGACGCCGGGGACGAAGCCGTGCCAGACGCCCAAGGTGTGCTCGGGCAGTGGCAGTCGGGTCTCCCGCCCGGCGTCGTCGAACAGGCACAGCTCGACCGTCGTGGCGTCCGGGGCCCAGACCGCGAAGTTCGTGCCGGACTCGTCACAGTGCGCTCCGAGCTCGCGGTGGTCACCTGGCCAGACGGTCATCGGCTCGGCACGGTCGGACGACGTGACGGGGGGCGGCGTGCCGAGTCATGGGTCCCATCCTGCCGAAACGGTGCGGGATCAGGCGCGACGACGGGGGTCAGTGTCCGGTTCGCTACGCTGCCGGGTCATGGCTGACTTGGTACGACTCGAGGTGTCCGAGGGCGTGGCCACGCTGCGTCTGGACCGCCCTCCGATGAACGCTCTGGACGTGCAGATGCAGGAGGAGCTTCGATCCGCCGCGCACGAGGCGACCGATCGGGAAGACGTCCGGGCCGTCGTGGTGTACGGCGGTGAGAAGGTCTTCGCTGCAGGGGCGGACGTCAAGGAGATGGCGACGATGTCGTACACCGACATGGTCAAGCGCTCCGGTGGCCTGCAGTCGGCGTTCACCGCCGTCGCGAGGATCCCCAAACCCGTCGTCGCGGGCATCACCGGTTATGCGCTCGGCGGGGGTTGCGAGCTCGCGCTGTGCGCGGACATCCGAGTCGCGGCCGACGACGCCAGGCTCGGCCAGCCGGAGATCCTGCTCGGAGTCATCCCGGGGGCCGGCGGCACGCAACGGCTGAGCCGGCTGGTCGGCCCGGCCAAGGCCAAGGACATCATCTTCACCGGTCGTTTCGTCGGCGCCGAGGAAGCACGTCGCGATCGGTATGGTCGACCAGGTCGTGCCGGCGCCGGACGTCTATGACGCCGCGGTGGCCTGGGCGACCAAGTTCGCCCACGGCCCGGCGTACGCGCTGCGCGCCGCCAAGGAAGCCATCGACCGGGGTCTGGAGACCGACCTCGACACCGGGCTGGAGATCGAACGGCAGCACTTCGCGTCGCTGTTCGCCACCGAGGACCGCACCAGTGGAATGACCTCGTTCATCGAGCACGGGCCGGGCAAGGCCACGTTCGAGGGTCGATGAGGCCTGCCCGAGAAGCGGAGGCCGTCGAGCTCGACCCGGACTCCCCCCACCCGGTGGCGAGCGCAGCCGAGGTCGAGGCGGCCTGGCAGGACACCAAGCTCGCCCAGGTGCTCTACCACGACTGGGAAGCGCAGACGTACGACGACAAGTGGTCGATCTCGTTCGACCAGCGGTGCATCGACTACGCCCGGGACCGGTTCTCCGCGGTGGCAGGCACTGGCGGATGGCCGTACGCGCGTTCGCTCGAGATCGGCTGCGGCACAGGATTCTTCACCCTCAACCTCAAGCTGGCCGGCGTGCTCCAGGAGTGCCACGTCACCGACATCGCGCCCGGCATGGTCGAGGCCGCCCAGCGCAACGCCACCGACCTCGGGTTCACGCTGCAGGGCCGAGCCGCCGACGCGGAGGCGCTGCCCTACGAGGACGACTCCTTCGACCTGGTGATCGGCCACGCGGTCATCCACCACATCCCTGACGTCGAGCAGGCCTTCCGCGAGATGCTGCGGGTGCTTCGGCCGGGTGGGCGACTGGTGATCTGCGGCGAACCGACCCGGTACGGCGACTACGTGGCGCGCCGGCTGTCCCGCGTGACCTGGTGGCTGGCCACGCACGTCACGGCGCTCCCGGTGCTGCGGACACGCTGGGCGCTGCCGCGGGAGGAGCTCGACGAATCCTCGCGCGCAGCCGCGTTGGAGGCCGTCGTGGATCTGCACACCTTCGACCCGGGAGAGCTCGCCCGGACCGTCACGCGGGCAGGGGCGGCGGACGTCCGCAGCGTCACCGAGGAGCTGACCGCCGCGTGGTGGGGTTGGCCGGTCCGCACGTTCGAGGCCGCGGTGCCGGCTGAGCGCCTCGGGTTCGGCTGGCGGATGTTCGCCTACCGGACCTGGCTTGCGTTGTCCCGGCTGGACGGTTACCTCGACGCCGTGGTCCCCGACTCGTTGTTCTACAACGTCTCCGTCACGGGGACGAAGCCCGGCAAGCCACTGCAGCCACCGAAGCCGTGAGGGCTCCAGCCACCCGCGACCCGAGGCAGGCACGCTTCGTGGGATGGCGGAGCCTGCGCTGGGTGATCGCGCACCGGGCCTGGACGCCGTACTACCTGGTTCGCTACTGGCGCTTCCTGCTCTTCAAGCTGCGCAACCCCCACGTGGTGACCGAGGGCTTCGTGTTCCTCGGCAAGGGTGTCGAGGTTTCTGCTCGGCGTGGCTACGGCCGGATCGTGCTGGGCCGCTGGGTGCACGTCGGTGACCTGACGCGACTGCGCTGCCATGAGGGCCAGCTGCGGATCGGCGACAAGGTGGTCTTCGGGCGGGACAACACCGTCAACTGCTACCTCGACATCGAGATCGGGGCGGCGACGATCGTCTCCGACTGGGTCTACCTGTGCGACTTCGACCACGTCACCACTGACCTGACCAAGCCCATCAAGGACCAGGGCATCGTGAAGACGCCCGTGCGGATCGGCCCGGACTGCTGGGTCGGGACCAAGGTGACCGTGCTGCGCGGTTCTGAGCTCGGGCGCGGCTGCGCCGTGGGAGCGCATGCCGTTGTACGGGGGCGTGCGGACGACTTCAGCGTCTTGGCCGGTGTCCCCGCCCGTGTGATCCGACACCGCCACACCGCGCCGGGACCGGCACCGGCCAGCCCACCCGTCGAAAGGTCCAGCGCTGAACCGTCATAACGCCGGGTTGCGTGCGTCGTTAGGTACAGCAGCAAGCATCTCCGAAATGCCGAAGCCCGGTCGTCACCGTCCTAGGAGGAGATCGGGCCGTTGCGGCATACTCTGGGGCATACGAAAGGGAGTCATCGTGGCGGAGGGAACCAAGAGCGGCACCGGCGAGCCATCGTCTGCCGCGGCGGTGGAGCAGGGCACGTCGGACGCAGACGCTTCGACCGGAACCTCGTCGACGACCGACGCCCCGTCTGCCGAGAGCGACCATCCCGACCCGGACACGACGTCGGTCGAGGGGCGACCGATCGCGACGACCACCTCCGGTCGAGAGGCGGGTTCGTCCCGCAGCGACGAGTCGGACGCCGACAACACGTCGGCGACCCAGGCCAGTGAGGATGCCGGCGCACGGCGCAAGCGCTCGCTGAAGCGTCCCTCGAAGGACTCCGACGGCGACAAGGGTTCCCGCCGCGGCAAGCTTGCCAAGGGCGGCCAGGTCGTCAAGAAGGGCTCAGACCTGATCCGTAGCCGGATCGCGTCGGTGGTATGGCTGATTGCCGTGCTGGCCGCGATCGTGCTGGCGGTCGGCGCCTTGCTGTACGCCCTGGACGCCAACATGAAGAACGACATCGTCAACGGCGTCATCCACCTGGCGAACACGATCGACGGCCCGTTCTGGCGGATCTTCGAGTTCTACCAGGACAAGAAGGGCCCCGGTGGCAAGGAGCTGCACGACGCGACCAAGGAGCACCTGGTCAACTGGGGCCTGGCAGCCGTGGCCTACCTGGTCGCCGGCCGGATCCTGGACCGGGTGATCCGCCCGTAGGGGTCCCCCTCCGTCGACTCGCGAGGGTCGCTCACCGGGGGACTTCCCGGCAGGGCCGCGTCAGAGTCCGGTGTGGTCGACCTTGCGGTGGTAGCGCTGACCGACCTTGCCGCCGGCCACGGCCGCGAGCAGCGTGCCGATCAAGATGGCGATCGCGCTGACGATGCCGCCGCCGGTGAGGGTGTCGCGGGGAATCGGGATCGAGGGGAGGTCGACGCGGTCCAAGATGTTGTACTGCGCGCCGAAGAGGACGCCGAGCCCTACCGCCACCAGGGTGACGACGAGGCCGATCAGCCACACGCCCACGCCTTGCCGCCCACCGTCGAAGCGGGACATCCGGCCGGCCACGTAGCCACCTGCGTAGTAGCCGACCATCAAGATCACCAGCAAGGCGATGGCGGTCCCGAGGCCGATGCTTCCGGCCCGTCGCTCGGCCTCGGTCTGGTCGACCTGAAGATTGGCGCTGATCGCTGTGACCACAGCGCCGACGATGCTCGCGAGCAGGACCGACAGCGCGATCGCCACCAGCCAGCCGAAGAACCCCGCTCCGGCGTTGTAGCCGCCGAACTGCTCACGGCGCACCTCCTCGGCGCGCTCATGCTGCACGAGCGCGTCCTCCTCGCGCCCGGCCCGCGGACGGTCGGCCGACCGCGTCGCGGCGTCGCGCTGGGCGACGGCTGCGGCGGGAGCGACAGCAGCACCGGCTGGACGCTCCCGCTCCGTCGCCGGGATCGGCCGGGTGTGGTCGGCGGGGTCGGTGCGCTCGTGCACCCCTGCCTCGGACGAAGCGGGCTGGGCGGTGCGGTGGGTCCCGCCCGTCGTGGTCGGTGCCGTGAGGTCCTCGTCCGGCGTACCGGCGTGCTCGGGACGGGTGCGGGAGTCTGACATGGCGCCACCTTCTCACGGGGGATCCCCGCCTGGCCTCGTGCGGGCCGACGGACGGCCACGGCGCGGTTCCGTGACCGGCCAGACCAGTACCCAGGCGCGCGGCGGGCACACCTGCACGCCATGATGGTGACGCACGACGCGTCTGAGGTCGGCGGCTGACGCTGTGAGGGATCCCACGCCCGCAGACCCTGCCCGCGTTAGCTACTTGCTAGTAACCTCGAACCCGCTCAGCACCTGCCGACCAAGGAGGGCCTCCCCGGTCATGAAGATCGTTGTCTGCGTCAAGTACGTGCCGGACGCCACCGCCGACCGGACGTTCAGCTCCGACAACACCGTCGACCGTGTCGGTGTCGACGGCGTGCTGTCCGAGCTCGACGAGTACGCCGTCGAGGAGGCCTTGAAGATCCGCGAGGCCAAGGACGACGAGACCCAGGTCGTCGTCGTCACGGTCGGCCCTGAGCAGGCTCGGGCCGCACTGCTGAAGTCCCTTCAGATGGGCGCCGACGAGGCGGTGCACATCAAGGACGACGCCATCCACGGCTCGGACTCCATCGCCACGTCGCTGATCTTGAGCAAGGCGATCGAGAGGCAGCACGCCGACCTCGTGCTGTGCGGGATGGCGTCCACGGACGGCTCCATGAGTGTCGTTCCCGCGATGCTGGCTGAGCGACTGAACCTGCCCCAGGTGACGTTCGCCTCCGAGGTGACCGTCGAGGGCACCACGGTACGGGTCCGTCGTGATGGCGACGCGGCGACCGAGACGATCGAGGCGACCGCGCCCCTGCTGCTGAGCGTGACCGACCAGTCCAACGAGCCGCGCTACCCGTCGTTCAAGGGCATCATGGCGGCGAAGAAGAAGCCGGTCGAAGAGCTCACGCTGGCGGACCTGGGGATCGAGGAGAGCGAGGTCGGGGCAGCCGCCGCGTGGACCAAGGTCGCCGGCTTCGAGGCGCGACCACCGCGCAGCGCCGGAACCGTCGTGTCCGACGAGGACGGCACCGGTGCCGACCAGCTGGTCGAGTACCTGGCCGGCCAGAAGTTCATCTGAGCACGAGTCGAGAGAGAGCGCTCCCATGTCTGAAGTACTCGTCCTGGTCGACCACGTCGACGGCACCGTTCGCAAGACCACCGCAGAGCTGTTGACCCTGGCTCGACGACTCGGCGACCCATCAGCCGTCTTCATCGGGTCCGAGATCGAGACGGCTCGCGACGCGCTGAAGCAGTACGGCGCGGAGAAGGTCTACGTGCTGGACTCCAGCGACCTGACCGACTACCTCGTCGCTCCCAAGGCTGAGGCTCTGGCCCAGCTGGTCGAGGCCAAGCAGCCGGCGGCCGTGATGATCCCGTCCAACGCCGAAGGCAAGGAGATTGCGGGCCGACTCGCGATCAAGACCGGCTCAGGGCTGATCACCGACGCGGTCGACGTGCAGCCCGGCGACAGCGGCCCCACGACGACCCAGTCGGTCTTCGCAGGCAACTACTCCGTCACGGCGACCGTCGCCAAGGGCACGCCGATCATCACGGTCAAGCCGAACGCTGTGACCCCGGAGCAGGCAGACGGCGCAGCGGCCGAAGAGGCCTTCGACGCCAGGATCAGCGATGCCGCCAAGACGGCCAAGGTCACCGAGCGCAAGCCTCGTGAGGCGACCGGCCGGCCCGAGCTCACCGAGGCCGCCATCGTGGTCTCGGGCGGGCGAGGCACGGGAGGCAACTTCGAGCCGGTCGAGGAGTTCGCCGACTCCCTCGGTGCGGCCGTGGGCGCCTCGCGGGCCGCCGTCGACTCCGGTTGGTACCCGCACTCCTACCAGGTCGGTCAGACCGGCAAGACGGTGTCGCCGCAGCTCTACGTCGCCACCGGCATCTCCGGCGCCATCCAGCACCGCGCCGGCATGCAGACCTCGAAGACGATCGTCGCGATCAACAAGGACGAGGAGGCACCGATCTTCGAGCTGGTCGACTTCGGCGTGGTGGGCGACCTGCATGCCGTGCTGCCCAAGGCCACAGCGGCTGTCAAGGCTCGCAAGGGCTAGGGGTCAGCCGGTCGCGTAGGGACGCTCGGGCCAGTAGGCCCACTCCTCGAAGTGCTCGACCCGGCCGTCATCGGCGAAGCCGAGCACCCAGAGGTCGCGGTACTCCTGGTGGACCGGATCGCCGTAGTCGACGTGGACGCGGATCACCGCGTCGGTGCCCTCGACCGCGACGGGGACCGCGCTCATGGTGAAGACCCTGCCGTCCTCGTCCTCGTCGACCCAGAAGCGCTGGATCGCCGCATGTCCGTCGAGCGGCTCGGCGTACGGTGATCGGAGATAGCGTGCGGTGGGCGTGAAGAGACGCTCCACCGCGGCGCGATCCTCGGCCCGCCACGCCGACTCGTACGCCTCCACCCAGAGCATCACCTCGTCACGCGTCATGGCGCGCAGTCTGCCATCGCCCCCGCTGTGTCGCCGCCGGCCCAGCGCGGGCCGTGCGCTGCCCTGGCAGCGGTAAGGGGTGTTGCGTAGCACAGGGGGCGAGGTAGCCTCAAAACGCCGATCTTGCCCTCGGGGGGCACCGGTCCATGTGCGACGAGCGGCGCGGACGCCGACGTGACGTCCGTTCCTGGCTACGGAGGAGTCGCCTCATGAGTTACACCACCCGCCGATCCTTGTCTCGCTCGGTCGTGCCCCTACTGGCCGCCGCCGCGCTCGGGATCGCACCGCTTGCCTCGCTTCCGGCGACCGGCGCCGCGTCCTCGGGAGACCACGCGGTCTCCGTGGACACGCCGTACGTCAAAGCCAACAACCGACCTGCGCCACCGGGGGACGCGATCACGCGTGTGCGGTCAGAACCGTCGCCAGCAGAACGAACCCACGTCCGCCGTCGACCCGACGAGCCCTTCGGTCGTGACGTCGGGTTCGAACGACTACTGCACGGCTCCGGTGACCGGGGGCACGTGGACCGGGTTCTACCGCTCGAGTGACTCCGGCCAGACCTGGACGGACTCGCTGCTGCCGGGTTACCCGACGGACAACTCACCCGAAGGACTCGCCAGCCCGTTGCACAAGAAGGGCACCGTCAATGCTGGTGACCCGGTGCAGGCCTGGGATCTGCACGGGCGCGTCTTCTACATGGGCAACGCATTCAACCGGACGCAGCCGCAGAACGGCGACACCTGGATCGCGACGTACGACCAGCATGCGCAGCACTACGTGCGGACCGTGATCGTGACGCGCGGAACTGCGGCTGCCAACGGCATCTTCAACGACAAGACGGCGATCGAGGTCGACCGAGGCGTGAACAGTCCTTATGAGGGCAACGTCTACGGCGCAGTGAGCGTCTTCCAGGGAAGCGGCACCAACGAGATCAAGTTCGTGCGGTCCACGGATCACGGAGCCACGTTCAGCAACCCCACGCGGATCTCCGAGGGCTCCAAGGGCAACCAGTCCGCCGACATCGCTGTGACGAGCAACGGCGACGTGTACGTCGTCTGGAACGGCACCGTGGGGAGCCGTGCCACCGGGCGCGTCGCGATGCTGTACGTCAAGTCGACCGACGGTGGTCGTAGCTTCACCAAGCCGGCGGTGGCAGCGGAGCTGGACGGCTACGACGCCCGAGACTTCGCCGGAGACCCGGAGGCAGCAGCCGAGGCGCACGAGCAGGCGTTCGAGCAGGCCGACGGGCCCGAGGCCGACGCCGAGCCGTCGTCGGCCGGCAACTCTCGTGACTGCGGTTCGGGGCCCTTCGCCTGCCGCAGCGGGTTCGTGTTCTTCCGCCACCACAGCGCACCGCACATCACCGCGGACCCGAAGGGTGACCCCAAGACGCTATGGCTCGCGTACGACGCCAGCGTGCCGTCGACCGAGGTCCCCTCGACCTCGACCTACAACACCGCCCCTGTCGGGCCTGACGGGACGCTGCGCGTCGGCCAGGGAGCGATCTACGTGAAGAAGTCCACGAACGGCGGCAAGACCTGGTCCGGGGCCAGTCGGCTGGCCCCGACCCCCGTTGGTCACCAGTTCTTCCCCGACATCAACGCAGACGGCGGCACCTTGTTCGCGATCTGGCACGACAGCCGCAACGACCCTGGCTACAGCGTTCAGAACCCGCCGGGCAATGAGACAGCAACAGACGCGCAGGGGTTCCACCTGGCCACTCGGGGTCTGGACACCTACGGCGCGTCGTCCACTGACGGCGGCGCAACGTGGAGCGTCACCCGTCTGTCGACCCAGAGCCAGATGCCCAACTACGAGATGTTCGGCGACCGGCGCGTGCCGTTCCACGGCGATTACAACTACATCTCGAGCGTGGACGGCTTCGCCTATGGCACCTGGACCGACACCCGCGAGGTGCGACCCGGAGACGACCCCCGGTACGCCGGTGGGGAAGGTTTCGACGTGTTCCAGTGCAGGGTCGCCAACCCGGACGGCTCCTACGGTCCGGATACCTGCCCGGACGCCGGTGGGCTCGACCAGGACATCTACGGAGCCGGCATCACCCCGTAGGTCAGCGGTTCGTTCGCCCCGTCGTCCCTTGCGGCGACGGGGCGAACGGCAAGCACGACTCAGCTGCTTCGACCGTCGATGCCGACCGGCTCGAGCTGCAGCGTCCGGTGGTCCCACCGATCACGCAACCAGCGGTCGTGGCTGGCCACCACAACGGTCCCAGGCGAGTGTCCCAGCGCCTCCTCGAGCTCGGTCGCCAGCGCCAGCGAGATGTGGTTCGTGGGCTCGTCGAGCAGCAGCAGATCAGGCTCGCCCGCCACCAGGATCGCCAGGGCCAGCCGGCGCTGCTGACCGACGCTGAGCAGCCCGACGGGCCGCGACAGCTCTCGTGGGTGCAGCAGGCCGAGGTTCCCGAGCGGCGTCGGCGCTCCCGTCGCTGCTGTGTACACCTGGGTGGGCGACTGCGCCGGGTCGCGGAACACGACGTCCTGCGCGAGTCGTCCGACCCGCCTGGCGTTGACGATCGCCTCACCGGTGTCGACAGCGAGGGTGCCGGCCAGGACGGCCAGCAACGTTGACTTGCCAGAGCCGTTCGCACCCGTCACGAGCAGGTGCTCACCCGCCGCTAGATCGAGTTGGGACAACCTGAGCCGGCCGTTGACCCGCAGGTCGCGGACGGACACCGCCAGCCCCCCGTTACGGGGACGACCGGTGAGAGCGTCTCCGAAGCTGATCGCCGCCGGCGGCCGGGGGACCTGTTGGCGCTCGAGGACCTCGATGCGTCGTGCGGTGTTGCGCACGCGGCGGCTGATCGTCGAGGCGACGTTGCTGGCCTTGAAGTGATACAGGTACTTGTCGTTGTCGCGCGGTGGTCGGTTGTGTGGTGCGACGCTTCGAGCGGTGGTCCCAGCCGCGTTGCGCAGAGCGTTGAGCTGCCCCTGTTGCTCGGTGAACGCGTGTTCCCAGCGGCGCCGCGCTATGGCCTTGTGCTCGAGATACTCCGCGAACCCGCCGACGTAGCGGTTGCTTCCGTCACCGTCGACCCCGAAGTGGCTGGGATCGAGATCGACGATCACCGCGCAGACCCGGTCGAGCAGGACCCGGTCGTGGCTGGCGATCACGACGACGCCCGGCATCGCGACGAGCACCGACTCCAGAAAGGCCATGCCGTCCTCGTCCAGGTGGTTGGTCGGCTCGTCCAGGATCACGCAGTCAGGTTGTCGCACGACGAGAGCAGCCAGGGCCAGACGCGTTCGTTGCCCGCCCGACAGCGTCTCGACGCCACGGTCGCGGTCGATCCCGCCCAGCCCGAGGCGCTCGAGAGCCAGGGCCGCCCGCCGGTCGGCGTCCCACGCGTCGTGGTGCTGGGCCCACTCGAGAGCGGCGGCGTACTCGTCGGCAACGCCGCCATCCGCCGATTCGGTGATGCGCGTGGCAAGGCTCTCCAGCCGGCGTACGGCCGAGTGCTGCGGTGCCAGTGCGGCGTCGAGCACAGCCCCCAACGTGGCGCCGGCGGGGAAGTCAGGTTGCTGCGCCAGGTAGCCGACGTCACGTGGCAGCATCACCGAGCCGCTGTCGGCCGGCTCGGTGCCGCTGACGATGCGAAGCAGTGTGGACTTGCCTACGCCGTTCTCGCCGACCAGGCCGACGGGCTGGCCGGGGTGGGCTGCCAGGTCGACGCCGTCGAGCACGACCCGGTCGCCGTACGCCTTCGAGATGTCGCTGGCGCGCAACGAGGTGAGGGAAGAGACAGGGACAACAGCCATCGAGACCACCCAGAAACGGTGCGGGGGCTTCGCCGGGCGACGTGCCGCGGGCCAAGCCAGGTCGATGTCAGATCCACATGATGGCAACGAGCTGTGGACGATCGCGTGGCGTCGGTCAACCGGTTATCGACGCGACCGACTCAGATCTCGCAGAGGGACAGCGCATCGGCAGGGTCTCGACACAAGTCTCGACCGCCTCCGCCGTTCACGCGGTCGCGCCCGTTGCCGCCGTACAGCTTGTCCGCGCCAGAACCGCCGAACAGGGTGTCCTTGCCGCCGTAGCCGTAGATCAGGTCCGCACCACCGAGGCCCGACAGCGTGTCGGGGGCTGTGGTCCGGCCGAGGATCTTGTCGCCGTACGCCGAACCGACGACTCGCTCGACTCCGGTGAAGTGGTCACGGCCGCTCGCGCTGGTGCCCTTCTTGCGCGGCCAGGCCCCTTCTGCCTCCAGACTCTGGAAGTTCAGGTTCACGATCATGGCCGCACTGGACTTCCGGTAGCTGACCGTGTCCGTTCCAGGTCCGCCGAACATCAGGTCGTCGCCACCGTTCCCGGTCAGCACGTCTGCTCCGGCGAGCCCGCACAGCACGTCGGCGAACCTGGTTCCCTGAACGTTGTCCGGCCCGGCGGTGGGGTGGTTGTCGCACACGAAGTCCGGTGTCGCGGTCAGCGTCGAGGAGTCGTCCGCGGCCGTGGTGCCGAGCGGATCAGCGAGGGATGCCGTCGCCGCGTGTGGGCCTGGGCTTCTCGGGGTCACGGTGGCGTCGATGGACACCGTCGATCCAGGACTCACCGCCGCGAGATGGCAGATGACCGTCGCTGCACTGGAACATGTCCCTTGGCTGGTTTGCAGCGAATCGACCCGGACCGAGGTCGGCAGGCTCAGCTCGACGTCGACGTCGGCCGCGTTCGAGGCGCCGGACCTGGTGACCACGAAGTGGTACTCGAAAGCCGTCGATTTCGCCGGCGCCCGGAGCTGACCGGTGACCGTGAGATTGGTGGGATCGGGGCTGACGCCCAGCTGCCAGCCGAGCGTGAGCTCGCCGCGGTTGCTGGTCCCCGCGCCGTACCCGTCGACCGCGATCGAGTACGTCGTCCCCTGGACGGCGGGGAAGGTCAGCCGGCTCTTGTGGTTGGAGCTGGCGTTGATGTCGTCGTTCTGCGCAACCAGGGGGCCGGCGACCGATGATCCCGTGTAGACGGCCAGCAGCGTGTCGTCGAAGACTGTGCCGGTCGTGTCGAACGTGACGTCACCGTTCGACGGTGCGGTCCAGCGGTACCAGATCGAGGCGCCACCCACGTTGTTGGCGTGGTTCGGCTCATTGGTCTGTTTGCCGCCGTTCACGTTGTTGCCCGTCACGGAACCCGTCGGCCCGCTGATCACCTGCGCGTCAGCGAAGTCGTCGTTCACGGGCCTGACGTGGAGATGGAAGACGAGAGTGCCCGCGGCGACGGTCTGCGCCTGCGGATCGTAGAACCCGCCGGCCTGGAAGTAGTAGGTCTGACCGGCCTGAGCCACGAACTCGGGGGTTCGGGACCAGAACTGGTTCGTGGCGCTGTCGACGTCGTCGTTGCAGGCCACGGCCGCCAGCCCGTTGAGGCTGGTCCCTCGCCAGACGTTCAGCACCGTGTCCAGGCTGCTCGTCTGCGTGTCGGCGACGATGCGCACGTCGCGACTCGGCTGGTAGCGGTACCACAGCGTGCGGCCGATCCCGTTGCACGACTGAGATGCCTCGCCCCCTGCCAGCTCGACGGTCGCCTGGCTGTTGTCAGCGGCTGCGCTGAAGGTCCGGGACGTGATCGAGGTGGCGTTGACGAAGTCGTCGTTGGGCGGCGGCCCTCCGCCAGGACCGGTGAAGGTCGCCGACATCGACGCCGCGGAGGAGCTGACACCGCTCATCGAGGCCCCGCTGGCCGAACCGTTGACGAGGTTGCTGTTCGGGTTCGTCGCGGCGTCGAACGCGGTGTTGTTGGACGTACCCGGGTAGACGTCACCTCCATCACCCTGGGCCCCGCCGTAGACGTCCAGCTCGGTCAGCCCGTCGGCCTCCTCGACGTCCACGAGCCGGTCGGTGTCAGTGGAGTTGTTGCCGCGTGACTCGTGGACATGAAGAACGAGCAGGCCGGAGCCGGGCAGCGACTCGTCGTAGCTGCCGGGCGTGCGCTGCCGGTTCTCGACGAGGAAGTACTCACCGCTCCCGGCGCCGTTCCACGTCCAGTCGCCGGGGCCGCCGGGATTGTCCAGGAGCTGGACCGCGACGCCGGTGTTCGCCGCGCTGGAGGCGGCGTTGATGGAGACGTTCTGAGTCCCTGTCACTTGCATCGGGTTGATCCACCCCTCGAACCATTGCACCAGGCGTCCGGCAGTGGCGGGGTGTCTCCCTGGTGCGCGTCGGCGGCGGTCTTCGCCCAGCTCCCGAAGGCCATCACGCTCCATCTGCCGACGCCGTCACTGCCGTAGTCGGTGTCGTAGAGGTCAGGCAGGCCCAGGTCATGGCCGATCTCGTGCACCATGATCCCGATCGCGGCCTGGTGGTCGCCGTGCATCTCACCGAACTGCGTGTAGCCGTACTCGCCCACGTACTTGCCGTCGACGAGTGGCGTCTCGCTGTGCGCGAGCACGTATTTGTGTCCCCACAGGAACTTGTAACCGAGGTCCTGGGCTCCGTAGTAGGACGCCTCCTGACCGGCCGCGATCACCGTGATGTGAAGCTCGGTGTTGGATACCCAGCCGTCGCCGTTCGCGTCGTACGACGCGTAGTCGACGTACTGATCGGCCGCCTGGATGGCGAGCCGGGTTGCCGTCCGGTTGCTCAGCGTCCCTGCTCCGGTCGTGTTCGGGTGGTTCATGTTGAGGGTGACCCAGCCGACGACCCCGTCGTTGGCGGTGCCGTGCGACTCCAACGCTGGGGCGATCGTCAGCTGCCCGTACGACGCCTTCGCGTAGTAGTCCTTCACGCTCTTGCTCGGCCCGAAGTACTTGGCACTCCAGCTCGCAGGCGTGGTGCCGAGACTGGACTGGTCGTTGAACTGCGCCAGGATGACCAGCGATCGCTGCGTCCCGACCGAAGCCTGTCGCGGTGGTCCGTCGACGCCAGGCGGGCCAATCAGGTCCGAGCGACCCTGGGTCTCGTTGGCGTCCCGCATCTCCTGGGCCTTCGCCACCTTCGTCGCGTCGCGCAGGTGGGTCTGCCGGCCTGGCGCCGGATCGATGCCCACTCGCGCGTCGCTCCGGCGCAACGAGCCATCGGTGGCTTGCTCCGCGTACAGCCACACCCCGTCGGCTCCCTGCAGCACGGTGTAGCCCGACGCCGTCTCGGTGCCGTTGTAGTACTCATCGCCGAACAGGCGTGCCTGGAAGGCGGTGCCGTCGGGTTGCTCGATCGTGAACGGTCGTGTGTCGGCCGGATCGGCCTGTGCCTGCGCCGCGCCCCACACCACAGCAGCGACGGAACCCGTCAGGACCAGCAGCAGCCGACGCCCCCACCGCGAGACGACTCGACGGTCTGCGATGTGGGGTGGGAAGCGTCGCATCGGGTTCCTCACTTCGCCTTCGCTCGGATGCCGACGACATCGCGTCGGTTCAGGCCCTGCTCGCTCTGGGCGCGGTAGCTCACGGCGTGCACGAACCAGGTCTTGACGTCGCCTGCGTGGGCACTCCGCGGAATGGTGACCACGACCCGGTAGGTGCGATTGCCGCTGACCTTGAGGTTGCCGGTGGAGTAGGAACCGCTCTTGACGTCCGCGGTGATGTTCTTGGTGCCTGTGAAGTAGCGAACCGGCCAGCTCTTCGGCGGCTGGACGCCGACGATGGAGTAGCTGTCGGTGCCGTTGCCGTCGTTGCGCACCTGGACGTAGAACGTCCGCTGCGTGCCACGCCGGGAGCCGAGGCTGGCGGTCTGGCGGCGGCCGGTCTTGTTGTAGACGCCGTCGCCGAGGTAGCCGCCACGCGGCCTTCTTCACCATGCTGTCGGGCCGGTAGGTGGCCGGTGCCGCGTCGTCGTCGATGATCGTCACCGTCGCCTGGCCGTCGCCGATGCTGGCGTTGTGGACGGGATGCAGAGTGGTCGTGAAGGTCTCGTCGCCCTCGACCAAGGTGTCGCCCAGCACTTCACGTCGAGCTGGAGGGTGGCCTGGCCGGGGTTGAAGGTCACGCCGTTCTGCTCGGGGTCGAGGTAGTCACGCCCAGAGTGGCGGTGCCTTGGGCGCTGGTCAGGTCGACCATGGACGTCTCGCTCAGGTCACCGCTGCGCGTCAGCGTGAGCATCCCGGTCTGCTGTCCGACGTCACCTTCGTCGACGGACAGGTCGGCGATCGACACCACCGGCACGGGCGGAGGAACCGACGCGTCGATCCGGTCGCCAAGGGCGTCGCGCGCTGCTGCCATGGCCGTCGGTGTCACGGTCGTGCCGAACGTCGCGTGGTCGAGGTCGGGGCCGAAGAGGCCCAGCGCCGTGGAACGGGCAAAACCGGTGTCCGCAGGGTCGCCGCTGGTGGCCAGCAGGTGGAGGTACTCGTAGTCCTCACGGCCGTCCCGTAGCCGCTTGAGGCGGATGCTCTCCAGCGGGATGTCGGTGCCGGTAGGTCCTCCGATGCACGCGGGGTTGGCCGCCGTTGGCGCACACGCTCGACCCGGGTAGAACAACGTGCCGTCTCCGCTCATGCCGGACTCGTAGAGGCAGTCGGAGTTCTGGTTGGCGGTCACCTGGGTGCAGGAGTTCCAGGCTTGCGGCAGCTTCTGGGTGGCGTGCCAGTAGAGCTCGCCCGTGGCGTCGTACTCGAACGCGAGCCAGGACATCGAGCGGGCCTGAGTCGCGGGCTGGTCGATGCCGTAGCCCCCCCAGCCGTCGAAGTAGGGGCTGTTCCAGGCCGGGGTCCTGATCTGCCGAGCTCTTCCCGTTGCAGCCGCCGCTGGGGCAGGCGGAGTAGAGCCACAGCTGGTTGGGGGTCGCGTCGGAGTTGCTGGCGACCCAGGAGGTGTAGCCCGGTCGTCTGGTTGCCCACGAAGCCGAAGGATCCGGGCTTGTTGGCCAGGTGCTCGATCGGCGGGACCATCACATCGATCCAGGTCTGGGCGCCGTTGCCGTACGTCGGAGAGGCGGACTCATCGATCGCCGTCGTGACGAGCTCCGGGAGTCCGGACGGGCCTGACACCGAGGAATGAGTGGTGGAGCAGTTGTCCCAGCGCGTCGGGCTCCGGTACGGCTCGTCGCAGGTGTAGTAGACGAGCTTGTCAGTGAAGCCGTCGGTCTGAGCCTCGGCCTTCCACTTCGAGACGCAGGCGGTGTCGCACGCCTGCGAGACGTTCTCGTCCGCGTTGGGCCCTTGCAGGGTGATCGTCGTCAGCTCAGCGCCGGGAAGTCGCACCGCACTGCCGGTCTCCGCAGGACCTGGAGACCCGTTGATGAGAGGGACGACGTAGCTGCGGAACAGCGGTCGTAGATCAAGGCCGTAGGAGTTCTGGTCGAGGTTCTGGTACTTGCCGATCGGCCACGGGTTGGCCAGGGTCATCCGGTTCTCGAGACCGACCCGGGCGAACAGCGCGTACAGCCGCATCGCCAGCTCCTGGTCGTACTGGCAGGCGAAGTCGTACTCGCGGATGTACGGTGCCGGACACGAACGGCGGGCAGATCGTCCGGAAGTCGGTGAGGAACTGGTTGCGCAGGGACGACGTCGAAGGAATCGCGAAGGTGCGCACGTCGACGCCGACGGGCACGGTAGCGAGGGTCGTCGCGCCGTCCTTGATCCGGATCGTCCCGCTGTAGTGACCCGGTGCCTGACCCAGGGGAGCGAGCACGTCGACCCACACGACGACTCGACCGCCCGCCGGGACGCTCTCGTGGAAGGCGGCCCGGTCCTTGTTGAAGATGTAGTCCTTCTCGGGGATCAAAACGTCGGGCCATCGCCCGGCCGCACTTTCGCCATCACTGCGGGTGTCGATCGTGGCGTTGGAGACAACCGTGTGGAAGCCCTCCCGGTAGAACGTCACGTGGTCGACGCCCAGGCTGCTCCCGGCCACGTCACCGGTGAGGGGTCCCGCGAGGTCGACGTTCAGGTTGTCGATCGCCGAACTCGCTTCGACGACGATCTGGAACGACTCGAACTCGTTGCGCGCCGTGACCACCGACGCGCCGGTGCCTCCGGCAGGGACGGCCAGGCCCGGGCGGACGTCGACCAGCGAATCGAGCACCGTGATCGTGGGAGCGTTCAGCGCTGCGGCCGGCGCGGTGTCCACTCCGGTCGGAACGACAAGGGCGGAGACGATGAGAGCGAGGAGCGGTGCGGCGAGCCGGCGGGTCATGGAACTCCTGGGCTGAGGGTGTGTTGACCCTAGGGAAGGCTGGGCGCGGCCGGAATAGTCAATTTGCGTCATGTTTGGGCAGTTCACGCGAGTACGGCATGAGATGACAACGAGGAGTAATGACGCACGTGCGCAGAGTTGCCGTTTGGGGAGGAATCGCGATGGGCTGCCGGTGTGCGGGTACCGAGGACACCGCGAGTGATGCGCTTCAGGAAGGCGGGCCGTCATGCGTCGACCACCCCTCGTCGTCGTGATGGGCGTGTCCGGAGCGGGCAAGTCCACCGTGGCCGAACGGCTGGCTCACGGCCTGCAGGTCGACTACACCGACGCTGATCAGCTCCATCCCGCTGCCAACATCGCCAAGATGGCCGCAGGCGAACCGTTGACCGACGCGGACCGCTGGCCCTGGCTGGATTCCGTGGGGGGCTGGTTGGCCCAGCGTGCAGCGACCGGCGCAGTCGTCGCGTGCTCGGCGCTGCGACGCAGCTACCGCGACGCGATCACGGATCGGGCCCCCGCTGCCTGGTTCCTGTACCTCGACGCCGGTCAGGAGCTGCTGCGCGAGCGACTCCGCCACCGCCCGCAGCACTTCATGCCGGCGATGCTGCTCGACTCGCAGCTCGAGACCCTGGAACCTCCCGGGACGGACGAGCGCGCCGTGGTCGTCGAGGCGAGCTCACCCCCTGAAGCGATCGTCCGCACCTTCCTCGACACGATCGACAGGAGCTGACGAGAGCGTCGTCTCGTCTCCGGTTGTGCCCGGTGACCGTGACGATGTCGACCAGCTGAACGCGACCCAGGCGAGGTCGGGCTGCCCCTCCTGAGCATCGAGCAGAAGACCTGGCTGGCGGACTTCCTGGATCGGGTTCACCCCGGGCACCATCGCGTTCCATGCTGTGACCGGCTGTGACCACCGCCACGCATGCTGCCTTCGTGACCTGCGGGTCGTACCCTTGTGGACGCGATGAACGCTCCTGACCAGCCGGTGGCCTACCTCGACCACGCCGCCACCACTCCGATCTATCCCGAGGTCGTCGACGCCATGGCGGCGCAGATGGCGCGCCTCGGCAACGCAAGCTCGCTGCACGGGTCGGGGCGGTCCGCCCGTCGGGTGGTGGAGGAGTCGCGGGAGACGATCGCTGCGGCCCTCGGCGCCCGGCCCTCGGAAGTGGTCTTCACCTCCGGCGGGACGGAGGCGGACAACCTTGCGGTCAAGGGGTTCTACTGGGCCCGGCACCGCGAGGACCCGCGTCGCGTGAGGGTGCTGTCCACCGCCGTCGAGCACCATGCCGTGCTGGATCCGCTGCACTGGTTGGACACCGACGAAGCGGCCGACGTCGAGCTGCTCCCCGTGGACGAGCAGGGACGGCTGGATCTGGTCGCGCTCAAGGCGTCGATCGAGCGCGATCCGGAATCGGTGGCCCTCGTGACCGTGATGTGGGCCAACAACGAGGTCGGCACGATCCAGCCCATCGACGAGGTCGTGGCCCTGGCGTCAGCCCACGGGATCCCGGTGCACACCGATGCGGTGCAGGCGATGGGCCAGGTGCCGCTGGACTTCGCTGCGTCCGGTGTCGACGCCATGACCGTGACGGGTCACAAGATCGGTGGACCGTTCGGGGTGGGGGTCTTGCTGCTGCGACGAGAGGCCGAGCTCGTGAGTCTGCTCCATGGCGGCGGCCAGGAGCGGGACGTCAGGTCTGGCACCATCGACGCCCCCGCCATCGTCGGCCTCGCGCGTGCGACCGAGCTCGCCGTCAAAGGTCAGCCTGAGAGAGCAACGCTGCTGGCCGGAATGCGTGACGACCTCGTACGCCGGGTCCAGGAACTCGTTCCGGAGGTGACGGTCAACGGCGCATCCGACGGCGAGCGGCTGCCGGGCAACTCCCACCTCTCCTTCGCCGGTTGTGAGGGCGACTCGCTGCTGATGCTTGCTCGACGCGCAGGGGATCGAGTGCTCGACCGGGTCAGCGTGCTCGGCCGGCGTACCTCAGGCCTCTCATGTCTTGCTGGCGATGGGGCGTGACGACGCAGTGGCACGTGGGTCGCTGCGCTTCTCGCTGGGCCACACCTCGACCCCTGCTGACGTCGACCGGCTGGTCGCGGCCATCGGGCCCGCCGTCGAGCGCGCCCGCGCTGCGGGCGTCTCTGCCTCGCCGGGGGAGCGCCGGTGAGGGTGCTCGCCGCCATGTCGGGAGGTGTCGACTCGGCGGTCGCGGCCGCGCGTGCAGCGGAGGCCGGACACGACGTGACCGGCATCCACCTCGCGTTGTCGCGCAACCCCAAGTCGTACCGTTCCGGAGCCCGGGGCTGCTGCACGATCGAGGACTCCAACGACGCTCGCCGGGCGGCCGACGTGATCGGGATCCCGTTCTACGTCTGGGACCTCAGCGACCGTTTCCACGAAGACGTGGTCGAGGACTTCGTGGCGGAGTACTCCGCGGGCAGGACCCCGAACCCGTGCCTGCGATGCAACGAGAAGATCAAGTTCGCCGCTGTCCTCGACCGGGCCATCGCCCTGGGCTTCGATGCCGTGGCGACCGGTCACTATGCCCAGCTCGAGACCGGCGCGGACGGCCTGATCGAGATGCACCGGGCCGTCGACCACGGCAAGGACCAGTCGTACGTGCTCGGAGTGCTCACGCAGGACCAGCTCGCACACTCCATGTTCCCGCTCGGCGACTCGACCAAGGAGTCGGTGAGAGACGAGGCGGAGCGCCGTGGCCTGGCCGTCGCGAAGAAGCCGGACAGCCATGACATCTGCTTCATCTCCGACGGCGACACGGCTGGATGGCTGCGGGAGAAGCTCGGTGCGGCTCCGGGCGAGATCGTCGACACCTCCGGGGACGTCGTCGGCTCGCACGAAGGCAGCTACGGGTTCACGATCGGCCAGCGCCGGGGCCTTCGGCTGGGCGTCCCGGCCCCCGACGGCCAGCCTCGCTACGTGCTCGACATCGAGCCCGTCTCGGGGCGGGTGACCGTCGGCGACCGCGACGCCCTGCTGATCGACCACATCGTCGGGATCAAGCCCCGCTGGTGCGGGTCCGTGCCGAGCGGGGACCTCGACTGCACGGTGCAGCTGCGTGCCCACGGTGAGGAGTTCGCCGCGGTGGCGCGAGCGTGCCCTGCGGGGCCGGAGGGTCCGGCGATCGAGATCGAGCTGGGTGAGCCGGCGAGCGGGATCGCGCCGGGTCAGGCCGCGGTGATCTACGCCGGGAGCCGCGTGGTCGGCAGTGCCACGATCGCCTCGACCCGCCGCCGCGCCCAGGTCTGACCCTCCTCCCTGTTCCCTTCCGCCGGTGGGGTTTGCCTTGTTAACAAGCCGGATGGCTTGTTCACATGGCAAACCTGCCTTGCATTGAGGGGGTTTGCCTTGCGGTGCCTTCGAGGCGGTGGCCTCGAGGCGGTGGCTTCGAGGCGGTGGCTTCGAGGTGGTGGCTTCGAGGTGGTGGCTTCGAGGCGGTGGCTTCGAGGCGGCACCGGAGGTTGCGCTGCCCCCGGGAACCATGTCCGGTGGGAGGGCGTCTGACCTGGCATGACGTGTCTTGCCCGCATTGCCGCGGTCACCGCCTCGTGGCTGCTCGCCGCCGCGACGCTGAGCGGCTGCGGCGCGGCCGAACACGTCGGCGATCAAACGACACCACCCAGCGCCGGCGCGGACGACATCGTCTGGCAGGTGACCTACGAGCAAGGGTTCACGTCGACAGAGATGGTGCTCAGCGGGCGGCCGGCCCTCACGGTGTACGGCGACGGGCGCTTCCTGGCGCAGCGACGTGACGACGACGGGGCCAGCCCGACCGTGGTGACGACCTTCGAGGAGGGTCGGCTCACGCCCGAGGAGCTGAACGCCGTGCGGGAGCACGTGGCGGACTCGCACGCTCTCGACGTCCCAGACCCGGACCTGGGCGATCCGGCGGTGATGGACGCGGGCACCACCAGCGTACGAGGGCTGGGACCCGATGGTACGGCGGTCGAGCTGCACGCCTATGCCCTTGGCATCGGAGGTCCGGACGGCCTCACGACGCAGCAGGCGGACCTTCGGGCGCGGCTGGATGCCCTGATCGCCGAGGTGGACCGGCTGATCCCGGACCACCGGAGTCGACCGTACGAAGCCGAACGGCTCGAGGTGCACCTCCTGGACGGCGTCAGCCCGTTCGACGGCGCGCGGCCGCCTGCGGCGTGGCCCGGTCCTTCGCACCGGACCCTCTTCACAGGACAGGCGGACACACCTGCATGCGCGGTCATCTCCGGCTCTGACGTGGACGCCGTGCTGGAAGCGGCCCAGCACAACCCCGAACTCTCATGGACCGACCCGTCGGGTGACTTCCGCGCAGTGGTGACCATCGCTCTTCCGGGCGACAAGCCCTGCGCCCGCTGAACCGGCCGGCCGCGGCGACTCGCGACCGGCTGTGTGGCTCGCGTCAGATTCGGGGAGGTTCTCGAGGGCGTAGGCAGCGTGATACTTCCCCGAACCTGAGGGGCGGGTGGCTCGCGTCCAGATTCGGGGAGGTTCTCGAGGGCCTGGGCAGCGCGATACTTCCCCGAACCTCGAAACCACTTCCCCGAACCGGAGGGCGGAGCAGAGCTTCCCCGAGCCTGGTCACGCGGGACCCACCGCTTAGGGTCGGAACGTGACGAACACAGCCACCGGGATCGGGTCGATGCCGGGCGAGGACTTCGCCGAGTCGATGCAGGTCGTCTGGGGGGAGGTCGGTGACCTGCCGTACCTGCCCGAGCTCCCCGGCCGTGGTGTGCATGCGGCGATGACCGGTCGCAGCCTGGCGACGGTCACCGACCTCGGCGTCGACCTCCAACCGGCGGGGTGGCGGCTCACCGACGCCTCGGGCGTCGACCACCGGCGGGCGACCTCGCTGCTCGCGCGCGACCTCGACACCGTGGAGGAGCTTCGTCCGGGCACCCTCGAGATCTTCAAGGTGCAGCTGAGCGGACCGTGGACGCTGGCCGCCACCGTCGAACGCCCTCGCGGGGACAAGGTGCTCGCCGACCATGGAGCCCGACGCGACCTGGCTCAGGCTCTGGCCGAAGGGACCGCCCGCCACGTCGCCGACGTACGCCGCCGGCTGGCACCGGACCGGATCGTGCTGCAGATCGACGAACCCGCCCTGCCCGCGGTCCTGGCCGGGGCGATCCCGACCGCGTCCGGGTTCGGACGACACCGGGTCGTCGATGCGCCCGAGGCGAGCCAGGCTCTCACCTGGCTGGTCGAGGCAGCGCGGGCCGACGACACCGAGACGGTGCTGCACTGCTGCGCCGGCGACCTGCCGTGGAACGTCGTCACCGAGGTCGGGTTGGACGCTGTCTCGTTCGACCTGGACCGGCTGGGTCACCCGGACTTCGAGGCGCTCGGCGCCTGGGTCGACTCGGGTCGGCAGGCCTGGCCCGGCGTCGTACCCGCGCAGGAGCCGGCGCGCTGGCCGACCGGCGCCGACCTCACCCGGCGCGTGCTGGGCTGGTGGTCCAACGTCGGTCACGACGACGCCGAGAACCTCCCACCCACGACGGTCACGCCGGCGTGCGGACTGGCCGGTGCGTCTCCGAGATGGGCCCGTACGGCGCTCGAGCTGGCGGCCCAGGTGGCCCGCAACCTGTCGGTCGAGCAGGGCAAGATGGAGCCATGACGCCACCCGCGAGTCCCCGATCCGGGGACGCACCCGCCAGCGGTGACACCGTCGAGGTCGACGCAGCTCCGGCCGACGCCAAGGAGCGTCATGCCGAGCTGGCCGAGGTGGTCGAGGGCCACCGGCTGCGCTACCACACCATGGATGCGCCGATCATCAGCGACGGAGAGTACGACGCGCTCATCCTCGAGCTGAACGACCTCGAGGAGTCCTACCCCGAGCTGCGGACACCTGACTCGCCCACGCAGAAGGTTGGCGGCGAGGTCTTGACGATGTTCGGTGCCGTCGAGCACGCCGAGCGGATGATGAGCCTCGACAACGCCTTCACACCCGACGACCTGACCGCGTGGGCAGCCCGCCTCGAACGCGAGGGCGCCACCAACGCGGACTTCCTGCTGGAGCTCAAGGTCGACGGGGTCGCGATCAACCTCACCTACGACCACGGACGTCTCGTGCGCGGCGCCACGCGCGGTGACGGCCGGGTCGGTGAGGACGTCACGCCCAACGTCCGAGCGATCCATGGCATCCCACACCGGCTCGAGGCGTCGAAGAAGTACCCGCTGCCGGATCTGGTCGAGGTGCGTGGAGAGGTCTTCTTTCCCGTGGAGGCGTTCGAAGCGTTGAACGCCTCCCTGGTCGCTGCCGGCAAGCCGCCCTACTCCAACCCCCGCAACTCCGCCGCCGGCTCGCTGCGGCAGAAGGACCCGAAAGTGACGGCAACCCGCCCGCTGCGGATGGTCTGTCACGGCCTGGGTGCTCGCCAAGGCTTCGATCCTCAACGTCAGTCGGAGTCGTACGACGCGCTGAAGTCCTGGGGGCTTCCCACGAGCGACCGGGTCAAGGTCGTCACCTCGATGGCGGACGTCCAGGCGTTCATCGACCACTACCGAGAGCACCGGCACGATGTCGAGCACGAGATCGACGGCGTCGTGATCAAGGTCGACCAGGTGTCGCTGCAGCGGCGGCTGGGTTCCACGTCCCGGGCGCCCCGCTGGGCGATCGCTTTCAAGTACCCGCCCGAGGAAGTCACCACGGAGCTGCTGGAGATCCGCGTGAACGTCGGGCGCACCGGACGTGTGACGCCCTTCGGCCGGATGAAGCCGGTGCGGGTGGCAGGGTCGACAGTCGAGTTCGCCACCTTGCACAACGCCTCCGAGGTGGCGCGCAAGAACGTTCGCGTCGGCGACACCGTGGTGCTGCGCAAGGCCGGCGACGTGATCCCCGAGATCGTCGCTCCGGTCATCGACCTGCGACCCGACGACGCGGTCGAGTGGGTGATGCCAACGGAGTGTCCGGAGTGCGGCACCCCGCTGGCACCCGCGAAGGAGGGCGACGCTGACATCCGCTGCCCGAACACCAGGTCGTGTCCGGCCCAGCTGCGGGAGCGGGTGTTTCACGTCGCCAGCCGCGGCGCGTTCGACATCGAGGTGCTTGGCTACGAGGCCGCGGTCGCCCTGCTCGAGGCGAACGCGATTCACGACGAGGGCGACTTGTTCTCCCTCGACGTGGAGACGTTGAGGACGGTCCCGCTGCTCACCCGAGCACCCAAGAAGGGCGAGGGCGACGAGCCGGTGCTGTCGGCCAACGGTCAGCGTCTCGCCGACAACCTCGAGCGGGCCAAGGCGCAGCCACTGTGGCGGGTGCTCGTAGGCCTGTCGATCCGCCACGTCGGACCCACGGCGGCGAGCGCTCTGGCCGAGACGTTCGGTTCGATGGCGCGCATCCGCGAGCTGGCCGAGGCGGGCAAGACCGACGAGCTCGCCGCTGTCGACGGAGTCGGGCCGACCATCGCGGAGTCGATCGTGGAGTGGTTCGGCGTCGACTGGCATGCCGAGATCGTGCAGAAGTGGGCCGAGGCGGGCGTCAGGATGGAAGACCAGCGTGACGCGTCGATTCCGCGCACGCTCGAGGGTCTGTCGATCGTCGTGACGGGCTCGCTGGAGCGCTGGTCGCGTGACCAGGCCAAGGAGGACATCGTCGCGCGGGGGGGCAAGGCCAGCTCCTCGGTCTCCAAGAACACCGCGTTCGTCGTCGTCGGGGAGGCGCCCGGCTCCAAGCACGACAAGGCGGTCTCCCTCAAGGTGCCGGTGCTCGACGAGGACGGCTTCGCTGTGCTGCTCGCCGAGGGTCCGGAGGCGGCACGCGAGGTCGCTGCAGGTGGGGGAGCAGTGAGCGATCCGGGCCCTCAGGACCCGCTGGACCAGGAGCGCGAGCCCGACGGGCGGCTCCCGGACGGGGTCCACCCGCTCGGCGTCCCCACCGCGCGCTCAGGTCACCACGCGTTCGTCCTCACCGCCGCCGTGGCGGTCGCTCTGCTGGCGCTGATCTTCACGCTGTCCTGGGTGGTCTTCCACCAGCTGACCTCGGGGACGGGACGAACGTCAGCCCCCGACGCGGTCCACGCCCGCGCCCACCCTGGACTGACGTGTCAGGTCGGCGCCGGCGTACGAGTGCGCACTACGCCCGACAAGTCGGTGGACGGTGAGCCCTAGGATTGCGGGCATGTCCGATCCCGCGTCCACGACCCCCACGATCAGCCGCGAGGAGGTCGCCTACCTGGCCCACCTGGCCCGGATCGACCTGTCCGACGCCGAGCTCGACCACCTGGCGCCGCAGCTGGCCGTGATCCTCGAGTCGGTGGCCGAGATCAGCCAGGTGGCCGCCGACGACATCCCTCCGTCCTCGCACGCATTGCCGCTCGGAGAACGTCTTCCGTGCGGACGAGAACCGCCCGTGCCTGACCCCCGAGGAGGCACTGGCCGGGGCGCCCGAGGTCGACCAGCAGCGCTTCAGCGTGCCCCGGATCCTGGGGGAGGAGGCATGAGCGACCTGACCCGGCTGCCAGCGGCTGCCCTGGCCGAGGCGCATGCGTGCCGGCGACACCACGTCGGTCGAGGCGACCCAGGCACACCTGGACCGGATCGCCTCGGTCGACCCGGCGGTGCACGCCTTCCTCCACGTCGACACCGAGGGCGCGCTGGCAGCAGGCCAAGGCCGCCGACGAACGCCGCGCAGCAGGTGGCGAGGCGCCCGAGCTGCTCGGCGTCCCCATCGCGGTCAAGGACATCGCGACGACCAAGGGGATCCCCACCACCGCCGGCTCGCGGATCCTCGAAGGCTGGGTGCCGCCGTACGACGCAACGCTGGTGGCCCGGCTGCGCGAGTCCGGGCTCCCGATCCTCGGCAAGACCAACATGGACGAGTTCGCGATGGGCAGCTCGACCGAGCACAGCGGCTACGGCCCGACCCACAACCCGTGGGACCTCGAGCGCATCCCGGGCGGATCCGGTGGCGGTTCGTCCGCCGCGGTGAGCGGCTTCGAGGCCCCGCTCGCGATCGGCACCGACACCGGCGGGTCGATCCGCCAGCCTGGCGCGGTCACCGGGACGGTCGGCGTCAAACCGACGTACGGCGGCGTCTCCCGCTACGGGCTGATCGCTCTCGCGTCGAGCCTCGACCAGGCCGGACCGGTCACCCGGACCGTCCTCGACGCGGGGCTGCTGCACGACGTGATCGGCGGGCACGACCCGATGGACTCGACCAGCATCGACCAGGAGTGGCCGTCGATGGCGGCCGCGGCACGTCGACGGCGACATCGCCGGCATGCGCGTCGGTGTGGTCAAGGAGCTCGGCGGCGAGGGCTACCAGGTCGGCGTTCGGACCCGGTTCGAGGAAGGCGTCGACCTCCTGACCAAGGCCGGCGCCGATGTCGTGGAGGTGTCGTGTCCCCACTTCGTCTATGCGTTCGCGGCGTACTACCTGATCCTGCCCGCCGAGGCGAGCAGCAACCTCGCGAAGTTCGACGCCATGCGCTACGGCATCCGGGTCTTCCCTGAAGGTGTCGAGCAGCCGAGCGCTGAACAGGTGATGGAGGCGACCCGCGAGGCCGGCTTCGGGGACGAGGTGAAGCGGCGGATCATCCTCGGCACCTACGCGTTGTCGAGCGGCTACTACGACGCCTACTACGGTCAGGCACAGAAGGTCCGCACGCTGATCTCGCGGGACTTCGCGGCCGCGTTCGAGCAGGTCGACGTCCTGGTTTCGCCGACAGCGCCGACCACGGCGTTCAAGATCGGCGAGAAGCTGGACGACCCGCTGGCCATGTACCTCAACGACATCGCGACCATCCCCGCGAACCTCGCCGGCGTGCCCGGCATGTCGCTCCCCAGCGGCGTCGCCGACGAGGACGGTCTCCCGACCGGCCTGCAGATCCTCGCGCCCGCCCTGCACGACGACCGGCTCTACCGCGTCGGTGGGGTGCTGGAGGCGCTGCTCCACGAGCAATGGGGCGGGCCACTCGTCCCGCCCGAGCTGGAGGTGTCCGCATGACGACCACCGTCACGACGACCGACCTCGTGCCGTACGACGACGCGATCAGCCGCTACGACCCGGTGCTCGGGTTGGAGGTGCACGTCGAGCTCAACACCGCCTCGAAGATGTTCTGCGGCTGCCCGACGGAGTTCGGTGCAGCGCCCAACACCCAGACCTGCCCGGTCTGCCTCGGCTTGCCCGGAGCGCTTCCGGCACTGAATGCCACAGCGGTGGAGTCCGCGATCAGGATCGGTCTGGCACTGAACTGCCAGATCGCCGAGTGGTGCCGCTTCGCGCGCAAGAACTACTTCTACCCGGACATGCCGAAGAACTTCCAGACGTCGCAGTACGACGAGCCCATTGCCTTCGACGGCTGGACCGACGTGGACGTCGACGGCGAGACCGTCCGGATCGCCATCGAGCGCGCCCACATGGAGGAGGACACCGGCAAGTCGCTGCACGTGGGCGGCGCGACCGGACGCATCCACGGAGCCGACCACTCCCTCGTCGACTACAACCGCGCCGGTATCCCGCTCATCGAGATCGTGACCAAGCCGATCGAGGGCACCCGCGCCAACGCCCCGGCCGTGGCCCGCGCGTATGTCGCCCACCTGCGGGAGCTGGTCCGAGGACTCGGTGTCTCCGACGTCCGGATGGACCAAGGTTCGCTGCGGTGCGACGTCAACCTCTCGCTGCGCGCAGACCCGACGGCGGAGCTCGGCACCAGGAGTGAGACCAAGAACGTCAACTCGCTTCGGTCGGTCGAACGAGCGGTTCGCTTCGAGGTGTCGCGCCAGGCCGGTCGTCTCGACGCCGGACAGCGCGTGGTCCAGGAGACCCGGCACTGGCACGAGGACACCGGCATCACGACCTCGGGTCGGAGCAAGGAGGAGGCGGAGGACTACCGCTACTTCCCCGAGCCGGATCTCGTGCCGATCGCCCCGTCGCGGGCGTGGGTGGAGGAGCTGCGCGCTGAGCTTCCCGAGCCTCCCGCCGAGCGCCGGGCCCGACGTCAGACCGAGTGGAGCTTCTCCGACCTCGAGATGCGCGACGTGATGGGCGCGGGAGCGTTGACCCTGATCGAGCAGACGGTCGCAGCCGGGGCGAGCCCTGCGGCCGCGCGCAAGTGGTGGCTCTCCGAGCTGGCCCGTCGGGCCAACGACGCGGGAGTGGCGCTGGACGAGCTGGCGATCACTCCGGCCCAGGTGGCCGGAGTTCAGGCTCTGGTCGATGCGGGTCGGGTCAATGACAAGCTCGCCCGCCAGGTCCTCGACGGCGTGCTCGCGGGTGAGGGCGAGCCGGACGAGGTCGTCTCTTCGCGCGGGCTCGAGGTCGTCTCCGACGAGGGCGAGCTGTCGGCGGCGGTCGACAAGGCGATCGAGGCCAACCCCGAGGTGGCTGACAAGATCCGGGACGGCAAGGTGGCGGCGGCCGGCGCCTTGATCGGTGCGGTGATGAAGGACATGCGAGGCCAGGCCGACGCCGGTCGGGTCCGTGAGCTGATCCTCGAAAAGCTGACCTGAGCCGATCCGGGTGGCTCGTTGAGCCGGGCCGCGCGGCTGCGCCGCCGCGGTCCGTCCATCAGTTGATCGCGACCCGGAAGATCCGGTCGTCGTCGGGTGCGGGGAAGCCTCGCCCGTCGCGGTTGCTGGTGCCGAGCCACAAGGACCCGTCCGGGGCGGTGGTGACGCTACGGAGGCGTCCGTACTCGCCGACGAAGTGCGCGATCGGCTCTCCTAACGTGCCCCGGTCGGTGATCGGGACCTCCCACAGCCGGTTTCCGCGCAGGCTCGCGACCCAGAGCGCGCCGTCCGCGTAGGCGACGCCCGAAGGAGAGGCGTCCTCGGGGTGCCACTGGAGCAGCGGGTCGGTGAAGCCCTCGAGGTTGGCATCGCCCTCCGCGGCCGGCCAGCCGTAGTTGCGACCCTTCTGGATCAGGTTGACCTCGTCCCAGATGTCGGAGCCGAACTCCGAGGCCCAGAGTCGGTTCTGGTCGTCGAACGCCAGTCCTTGCACGTTGCGGTGGCCCAGGGTCCAGACCGGCGAGTCCGGATCAGGGTTTCCCGGAGCCGGCGCGCCGGACTTGGTGATGCGAAGGATCTTGCCGCCGAGGCTCGCTGCGGTCCCGCGCCAGGTCGCGGTTGCCAATCTCGCCGGTGGAGACGTAGAGGAAACCGTCCGGACCGAAGGCCAGGCGGCCGCCGTCGTGGATCGAGCCGCTCGGTATGCCGGTGAGGATGGGTCGGACGGCGCTGATCGCGGAGCCGTCGTACGTCATGGACAGCACGCGGTTGTCGTCTGCCGTCGTGACGTACACGAAGATCAGCTGGTCCGTCGCGAAGTCGGGGGAGACGGCGACACCGAGCAGGCCGCCCTCGCTGGTCGGGACGGTCTCCGCGATGCGCCCGACCTGTGTGACGTTGCCGTCGTTGACCCGGGACACGGTTCCGGTGTCCCGCTGGGTCACCAGCGCGCTTCCGTCGGGGAGGAAGGCCAGGCCCCACGGCACCGCGAGATCTCGCGCCACCGTCTCGGTGATCCGCACGTCGCGGGCGATGGCGCCGTCTCGGGAGTCAGTCGTCGCCAAGGGTCCTTGGTCAGGTCCGAGGGTGGCGGTGACCGTGCCCGGGTCGTCCGGTCGTTCTGCATCCGTCTGCGTCTGAGCGTCGCCAGCACAGCCGGTGACCAGGAGCACGACCGCCGCGGCGATGGGTGATCGGGAGGCGACCAGACCAGGTCGACCGTGTCGAGAGCACTCGGGACCCACCGAGCTCTTTGACCCTCGCCTCGTCATACGGCCCATCGTGACAGGGAGACGAAACGCTCGTCAGAGCCGACTGAGCAGGTGCAGCAGCTCGGCGTGCACGAGGTCGGGGTGCTCCATCTGAACGAAGTGGGAGCCCGGAAGCTCGGCGTAGGTCGCTCGCTCGATCCGCTGGGCGGCGGTCGCCATGTCCTTGGCCGATGCCAGCACGTCGTACCGGCCGGCAACGAACGCGGTCGGAACCGTGATCCCGGACAACGACACTCGAGGGTGCTCCGACGAGGCGACGGCCAGGTGCATGTACCAGTCGACGTCGGTGGTCATGAACTCCCGCACCGCCCGCCTCACGACAGCGTTGTCGGCGTGGCGCATCATGAAGCCGCTGTAGCGGAGCATCCTCGCGGTGGTGTCGCTGATCGGGAACCGGGTGGTCACCGGGGACACCACCTTGCCGAACGTCCGCAGGCCCCGGGCGACGTTGACCGTCAGCGCCTTTCGGGCGAACCGCGGCACCAGGAGAGGGGCAAGCATCGAGGCGAACGTGCCACCCGGTACACCGGCGACGGCGAACAGGCCGGTGACGCGGTCGGGAAAGAGCGTGGCGAGCTCGAACTGGGTGTTGACGCCGATCGACCAGCCGGCGACCGGGCATGCGTCGATCCCGTCGTCGTCGAGGACGGCGAGCGCGTCCTCGACGAACGCGTCGACGCCGACGTGGGTGGAGTCCTCGGGCCGGTCGGATCCACCGATCCCGCGGTGGTTCCACGAGATCACCCGGACCCCGCAGGTATCGTCCAGCAGCGCGGGCCAGGCGTACGGGTTGGTGCCCAGGCCGTTGCACAGCAGCACCGTGGGGCCGTCGGCGTCGTTGGTCCACGCCGCCAACCGAGTGCCGTCAGCGCTCGTGACGGGGTAGAACCGCAGAGCCATGGGCGGAATTGTGCCTCGCCACGGTCACCGGCGTGTCCGTGGCCTGCCTTCCGGCGAGCTCTCCTGAGCCTCAGGCGCCCAGCGGCGCGCTCCTCAAGGACTGCCGTCTTGCCAGGTACGCGTCGACTTCCTCACGCTCGAGCCGTCGCTGCGCAAGGACGGCCTGGGCGTGGCGTGCGTTGCGGAGCGCGACGGCCTGGCTCATCGGCCTCCACAACCAGGGCTTCCACATGTCCCCTCCTTCAGGTGGTCCATCACAGCGACCGCTGCCTGATCTCCCGCCTCGACGGTAGGACGTCGGTGCTTCGCGTTCGTGTCAGTCGTGTGAACTTCCTGTGAACCACTAAGCATACTGACTTACTCAATAAAGTGGAAGGCAACACCACATCACTCGACCGGGGCTCGGGGCTCCTAGTCGTCGCTTCCGGCGGTGTGGCCCTCGTGAGCCTCCCCGTCCGGTTGGCCACCGACGCAGCTCGCCGTCAGTCGGGACTGGTCCTCGTCGTGCGTGAACGTCACCTCGAGGCGATGCGGTCCACTGCTGCGGATCTGCAGGGTCCAGCTGTCCTTCGGGGTCGCGAATCCCAGCCTGATCCGCCATCCCTGGCAGGTGGCGCCGACATTGCCGCCCTCGAGCTGCCACGTCCTGCGCGCCTGGGACTCGTCTTCTCCGGTCGGTCCCGCCGAGTCATCGCTTGCGAGGGACGGGCTCGAGGCGGTGGTCGGATCGTCGCCAGGCGTGGTCAGACTCGTGGCGGGTGCGGGAGAGGAGTCCGAGGTGCCGCCTTCGACCGTGGGGGTCGTGGACGTCGGCGCGGCGGTCGTGGTCGGCGTCTGCTGCTGACGGGACTGTGGACTCGTCGCGATTGACCGGTCGGACCCCGTCGGTCGCTCGCCCGTCGAGCCGGTCGTCGAGCTGGCCGAGCTCGCGCCGGACGTCGGCCTGAGACAGCGTGCGTGGGTTGGAGTCCAGGGAGTCGCCACCCAACCGGGACACGGTCGCCCAAGCCAGCGAGCTGGCCAACGCGGTCGCCATGATCCAGACGCCGGCGTGCAGCAGCAGACGACGGAAGGTCAGGCGCCGGGTGGGCATGCCTCGATTGTGACGCTTCCAACCTTAAGGCGAGGACAAGTCGCCGCTAGGAGTTCTCCGGCTCGCCTCAAGGAGGTGCCGCCGGGGTACGCCGTGGCCTACGGTCAACACGTGGCGGAGGTGCTGATCGTCGAGGACGACGCGACCATTCGAGCGGCGTTGGTCCGTGCGTTCCACGACCTGCCCCACGTCACCACCGCGGTGGGAACCGCCATGGAGGGACTTCAGATCGTGGCGACCGGTGTCCCGGACGTGGTACTGCTCGACCTGGGGCTGCCGGACCTCGACGGGAGCTCGTTGCTCCCGATGATCCGGGCGGTCAGCCAGGTGCCGGTCATCGTGATCAGTGCCCGCGACGACGAGCGGAGCATGGTGAAGCTGCTGGACGCGGGCGCCGACGACTACGTGGTCAAGCCGTTCTCGCCGCCGTTGATCGAGGCCCGGATCCGCGCGGTCCTGCGTCGTCGGCATACAGAGGCCGACACCGGGCCGGTGACCGTCGGCGATCTGGTGATCGACGCTCGCTCCAGGGTGGCAACGCTGGCCGGTCTCGAGCTGGACCTGAGTCCCAAGGAGTTCGACCTGCTGCTCTACCTGGCCGAGCGAGTCGGCGAGGTCATCAGCAAAAGGTCCCTGGCCCGGGAGGTCTGGAACCAGCCCTACGGTGGATCTGACAAGACCATCGACGTGCACCTGCACTGGCTACGACGCAAGCTCGGGGAGTCGGCGGACGCCCCGCGCTACATCCACCGGGTTCGCGGCGTAGGCGTGAAGCTCGTGGCTCCAGACTCATGAGAAGGCTGCTCATCGCCTACGGGGCCGCCTTGACCTCGGCGGTGCTCGTAGCCGTGCTCGTGCCGTTCGGCCTGCTGGCTGACACCCTCGCCTACGACCGAGCCGTCGCCGCCGGTCGCCAGGAAGCCCAGGGCCTGTCCCTGATCGTGACGACCACCGGCCCCAAGGGTCTCCAGGACGCGGTCTCCGTGATCAACACCGGGCCCCGGCAGACGACGGTCTTCCTGCCCGGCGGACGGATTGTCGGACCCCGAGCACCGAGGTCTGCGAGCGTGAAGCTGGCAGCCCAGGGGCGTGCCTTCACCGCCAGCACGTCAGGTGGCGTCGAGATCCTCCTCCCCGTCGGTGGCGCAAACGGGGTGGTCGTCATCCGGACGTTCGTGCCCGACGACCTCTTGCACGCCGGCGTCAACACAGCGTGGGCCACGCTCGCGGCGACGGGGCTGGCGTTGCTCGCCGTCGCAGTCGTGGTCGGCGCCCGGCTCGCCTCGCGGCTGTCGCGATCGCTGCGCGACCTCGCCGACGTCGCAGCCCGGATGGGGCAGGGAGACCTCACGGCCCGGGTCGACGCGCAGGGTCCCCCGGAAGTGGCCTCGGTCGGGCGAGTGCTCAACGGGCTCGGTGGGCGGATCACCGAGATGCTCACCGACGAACGAGAGCTCGGCGCAGACCTCTCGCACCGGCTACGTACCCCGGTCACGGCACTGAGCCTGGCCGTCGAGTCGCTGGAGAACAAGGAGGAGCGGACCCGGATGACCAGCCATGTCGACCAGCTGGTCGCGGCCATCGACGCAGCGGTGCTGGCCGCCCGGCACCCGTCCCACCTGCGAGATGACCAACACTGCGACGCCGCTGCCGTCGTCACTGAGCGTTCCCGTTTCTGGGGGGTCCTCGCCGACGAGACGGGACGGGACCTGGTGCTGGACGTTCCCCAACGCGAGGCGTCGATCCCGGTCGCTGCTGTCGACCTGGGAGCCGCGCTGGATGCCCTGATCGACAACGTGTTCAGCCACACGCCGGCGGGAACCAGCTTTCGGCTCGCCGTCGAGTCCACCGGCGACGGCAGCATGGTCGCGATCATCGTGGAGGACCACGGCGCTGGGCTGGGCGAGTCCGACCTGGCCCACCGCGGCCGAAGCGGCGCCGGCTCGACCGGGATCGGGTTGGATGTGGCCCGAAGGACGACCCGACAGGTCGGGGGGACGGTCGAGATCGGGAACAGTTCGGCCGGTGGTGCCCGGATCGTCATGACATTTCCCGGATGGTCCTTGGCGGAGTCTTAACCGTGCACAGGCGCGCGGCTAAGACGCGCCGCACGAGTGTGGGGACACGTCGCAGCACCCGCCGTCCCCAAGGAGTGTCCCGTGAAGCAATCCCGTCGAACCGCTGCCGCCCTGGCTACCTCGAGCCTGATCGCCACTGGAGGTCTCGTCGCCACCGCGTTCGTGGTCACCAAGGCCACCAGCGCTGACGCCAACGAAGTCACACAGGCCGCTCAGGCCAACCCGGCGCTGGCCGCAGCGCTGCACGACCTGCGCGCGGAGCGAGCCGGACTGCAGAACCGGATCGGCACCACACAGCACCGGCTGGCCGTGCTGGCGAAGCGGCTGGAGAGCCAGCAGCGCGCCGTCGTCCAGCTCAGCGTCGCGCCCCTCGTGAGCGACTCCACCGACGAGACGGACGACCCGACCACCGACGAGACGGACGACCCGACCACCGACGAGACGGACGACCCGACCACATCGACCATGACGACGTCCACCGACACGTCGGACGACGATTCTGAGGAGTCCGACGACTCCGACGACGCGACCGAGACCTCGCCCTCGGAGACGTCCGACGAGGAGGACTCCACGTCTTCGGACGACCAGGACGACGACGACACCACCGAGCCGGCTCAGACCGGTGGTCTGGATGACTGACGGCACCAAACGTTCTCGTTCACTGGCCGTCTGGGTCCTCACCCCTGCCGCCGCGGCGCTGATCGCCACGGCGACGGACTGGAGCGTCCATCACGACGTCCTGGCGACTTCGGGGGAGGCGAGCCAACAGCAGAGCGCGGCTGCCGACCCCGCTGCCAAGGCTGCACAACGGATGCAGCGCCGGGTCGAGCACGCGACGGAGCAGGTCGACGTGGCGCGCGCGCAGCTGACGCGGCTCGAACGCGCCGTGCAGCGACGTTCGGCCCAGGTGCACCGCCTGATCGTGGCCGCACGGACCGGCACCACGCCGTTGGCAGTCGATCCTTTGCCGAGCACCAACCTGAGCGGTCCCGGGGCTGCGGCGCCGGCGGCGCAGCCGCCTGCGCGCCCGCGGCGCCCGCCGGCCCCAGCGTCCCCGGCTCCGTCTGCGCCCGCACCGGCCACCACCGCGGCACCGGCTCCCGCTCCAGCCACGACTCCAGCCCCGGCTCCCGCGCCGGCTCCAGCGACCGACACGACGACCGGCGCGTCATGACGGTACGGACCGTGGAGCGGCTCGACCTGTCGTTCCGGGCCATGGCCACGGACGTGGCGATGGCAGTCCTGCATCCGACGCCGGCCGCCGAGGTCGCTCTGTCCGCGGCGCGTCGGACGTTCGAGCGGGTGGAGGCCGTGTGCACCCGCTTTGACCCGAGTAGTCCCCTCATGCGTGCCAACGCCGAGCCGACACAGTGGCACGATGCACCGCGTGAGCTGGTCTCCGCCGTGGTGGAGGCGTCGCGCGCCCATGTCGTCACCCACGGCGCCTTCGACCCTCGGGTGCTGACCCATCTGGTCCGGTTGGGGTACGACCAGTCCTGGTCTGACGACCGGGACACCGAGCAGGTTTCCTCGCCTGGGCCGGGTGCGATGGCGCCCACCTCGACCTCGACGCCCACCGTGTGGCGGCCGCGTTGGGAGGACGACGGCCTGCAGCCCCGCGTCCACCTGGACGGCCATCCGATCGACCTCGGCGGGATCGGCAAGGGTCTGGCAGTGCGTTGGGCCACCCGACACCTGCGTGACGTCGGTGAGGCCTCGATGGTGGCCGCGGGCGGTGACTGTCAGTTCGCCGGCCAGGGGCCCGCGAACCACGGGTGGCGTGTCGGAGATCGAGGATCCGCGCGGAGGCTCCGATCCGTTGGCGGTGCTCGAGATCTCCGACGGCGCGTGCGCGACCTCGTCGACGCGGGTCCGCCGCTGGACGGTCGACGGGCACGAGGTCCACCACCTGATCGACCCACGCACTGGCACCAGCGGAGGCCAGGGTCTGCTGTCGGTGACGGTGCTGCACGCCGACGTCGCGTGGGCCGAGGTGTGGAGCAAGACACTGTTCCTGGCCGGGGCTGCCGAGGTGGCAGCACGCGCAGCCGAGCAGGGCCTTGCGGCCGTGTGGGTGGATGTCGACGGCGCCCTGCACGTCAACCCGGAGGCCTCTCAGCACATGATCTGGAGGGCTGGGTGACGGCAGGCTCCGATCCGCACGCCCCGGGCCGCGTCTCACGCGTGGCCAGAAACGGTGTCGTCGTCGCCAGCCTGGCGGTGACCACCTGGCTGTCCGTCCGCACCGTCCAAGCCGTTCGCGGCGCGCAGATGCCTGCCTGGACGCTGGCCAGGGCGAGCGGATTCACGTCGTACGCCTTGATGTGGTGCCTGGTGGCCCTCGGCATCGTGCTCTCGCATCCCGCACTGCGCGGGGTGACCCGCAGGAGACAGCTGCTGGTGCTCCGGGTGCACGTGATCCTGACGGTGTTCACCGTGGCCTTCACGGCCTTGCACGTCGTCGTGCTCGCCATGGACCCCTGGTCCCATGTCGGGTGGGGCGGGGCTCTGCTGCCGATGGCCTCCGACTACCGCCCCATCCCGGTCACCCTCGGAGTCGTCGCCCTGTGGGCGGCGCTGCTGACCGCGGTGACCGCGGCCCTCGCGGGAAGGATGCTCGGTCGGGCGTGGTGGCCGGTGCACAAGGTGGCAGTCGTCGTCTTCGGGCTGACCTGGGCGCACGGCGTCTTCGCCGGCTCGGACACGTCGGAGTTCGTCAAGGTCTACCTGATCAGCGCCGGCGTGCTTCTGGTGCTGGCCGTGAGCAGGTACACCGCGCGCACGCCGGCCGACCTGATGGCCGAGAAGCCGCAAGCGCAGCCGATGACGTCAGAGCGGACGAGCCGATGACGATCTCGCCCGCTTCCTCGACCTCCACGGCCGTGCGCGCGACGCCGACCCACGTGGCCCGGCTGCTGCCCACGAACGTCCATGTCATGCGGACGGGCCACGTCGCTCATGTCGCGGGCACTCCCGAGTGGCAGCCGGAGACGTGGACCGACCATCTCGCGAACGTCGGTCAACGACGCCGCGGGGGAGCGTGGCTGACAGATGTCATCGCAGCGCTCGGCCTCACCGGTCACGGTGGAGGTCACTTCCCGGTCTCCCGCAAATGGCGCCGGGCCCTGGACCACTCACGTGTCGACACTGTCGTGGCGAACGGGGCGGAGAGCGAGACGCTCAGCGCCAAGGACGCGCTCTTGATGCGGTTGCGACCGCACCTGGTCATCGACGGTCTGCTCGCGACCGCCGAGGCACTCGGCGCCGGCAAGGCGGTCGTCTGGCTGCACGCCGACGATGTCGTCACGGTGGAGTGCATGCAGGCGGCGATCGCTGAGCGCCGGTGGCTGGACGGCAGCGACACGTCGGTGCGGGTCGTGACGTGTCCGCGTACCTATCTCTCCGGCGAGTCCAGTGCCGTCAAGGGCGGTCTGTCGGGGGGACCGGTCATTCCCTCGTTCGACGGGTTCCAGCGTCGGCGGGGCGCGCGTGCTCCCGTGACCGTCGTCCACAACGTCGAGACCTTGGCGCGGATCGCGGTCGCTGCCTCGGAGTGGGCGTGGGGCGCACCCACCCACGGCACCGAGAGCGCGGCCACGTACAGCAGGCTGCTCACGGTGCTGACGCCGACCGACCGCTGCGTGGTGGAGGCACCGCTCTCGATGCCAGTGGCCGAGGTCGTCCGGCTGGCCAGTGGCAGGCAGCCGCCGCCGTCGTGCGCAGTGCTCCTCGGCGGCTTCGGCGGCCAGTGGGCCCCGTGGGTCGCCATCGCCGGAGAGCGTGTCGACGAGGCAGAGCTGAGGGCGCACGGATGGTCGCTCGGCGCCGGAGTGGTCGCGCCGCTGTGGGAGCCCGCGTGTGGGGTGGCCGAGACAGCAGCCGTCGCTGACTACCTCGCAGCGGAGTCCGCGGGCCAGTGCGGTCCATGTCTGTTCGGACTGCCGGCGCTCGCGAAGACGTTGCGGTTGCTGCGTGACGGTCGGTTGCGGCGCGACGCAGTCGACCGGCTGGTGCGCGACGTACGCGCGGTCGACGGGAGAGGGGCCTGCCACCACCCGGATGGCGCCGCCCGGCTCTCGAGCAGCCTGCTGGAGGCGTTCGCCGACGACGTGGCGCTGCACGCCAACGGGCATCGCTGCGAGAACTCCGGCCGGACGACGTTGCCGCTGCCGAGGAGCGTCGGATGAGGAGGCGCAGAGCGGCTGCGGCCCAAAGGCTCGTCGTGGACCCGATCTCGTGCGAGGCCGTCGGCCTGTGCGCGCACAACGCGCCGGAGCTCATCTCCCTGGACCGTTGGGGCTACCCGATCGCCTCGAGCGAGCCGCTGAACGGTCACCCGCTGCGGGAGGCGAAGCGTGCGGTGCGAGGGTGCCCGCGTCGCGCCCTCGGACTGGTTCCGGTGAACGATTCGTCGGCCTGATCCAGCACGCTCGCCGCCGGTCGGGCCCCCCGGTGATCGCGATGAGGCTAACGTCGTCGCGATGAAGGTCTTCCTGCCGTTCCCGGCCGACGAGCTCGACCTGCCGGCCGGCGTGGCATCGGCATTCGACATCGAGTACGCCGACGCGACCGAGCACTGGCCGGACTCGGCGACCCAGTGCGAGTTCTACGTGCCGTCGTACCGGTTCAGCCGCCGGGTCGTCGACGTCATTCCCGCGATGCCACGGCTTCGGGTTGTCCAGACGCTCACCGCCGGAGTCGACCACGTGATGCCGTACGTGTCCGAAGGCGTCACCGTGTGCAACGCGGCGGGGGTTCACGACGCGGCCACGTCCGAGCTCGCCGTCGCGCTGATCATCGGGGCGCAGCGGCGCCTCGCGGACCTCGTTCGCGCGCAGGACCGGCGCGAGTGGGACCAGCAGATGGCCGGAGCACTGGCGGACCGACGGGTTCTTGTCATCGGCGCGGGCAACATTGCCCGGGCGATCCAGCGCCGGCTCGACGGCTTCGAGTGCGACGTCACGCTTGTCGGTCGGACGGCGCGCGAGGGAGTCCGTGCCCAGTCCGAGCTCCCCGACCTGCTGCCGGCGGCCGACGTGGTAGTCCTCATCCTGCCGATCACGGACGAGACCCGCGGTCTGGTGGACCGGCAGTTCCTGGCCGCGATGAAGGACGGCGCCTTGCTGGTCAATGTCGCGAGAGGCCCGATCGTCGTCACCGACGACCTGCTTGCCGAGGTCTCGACCGGGCGCCTGCGGGCCGCGCTCGACGTCACCGACCCGGAGCCGCTGCCGGCCGACCACCCGCTCTGGGGCATGCCGGGCGTCGTCATCACTCCTCATGTGGGAGGCGCCTCGGACGCGATGTGGCCGCGGTCCTACCGGCTGGTTGCGGAGCAGCTGCGGCGGATCGCTGCCGGTGAACCTCTGCTCAACAAGGTCGGCTGATCAGGCGTCGAGCCTCTCGATCAGGTCCGCCACCATCGCGCGTTCGGACTCGTAGTAGTCAAGGCCCCAGTCGGCCACCATGCGGGGGAAGCGGTAGGCGACGTGATCGGGGTCATCGTCTTCCCCGAGGGAGGCGCGGACGGCCTCGAGCTCCGTCCTGCGCGCGGCCAGCGCCTCGAGGTAGTCCTCGAGCATCGACCTGGTCTGCGTGGGCTCCACGAGGTGCCCGAGCAGCAGACGCAGCGCGACCGGGTGCTTGAGCGTGGGGAACTCAGCACGCGTACCGCTCAGCCACGCCGCGAGCCCGCGCCGACCGCGCTCGGTGATCCGGTACCGCCGGGTGCGCCTGACAGGGGCGGACTCGTCGTCTCGCGCCGTGACCAGGCCGTGCTCGGTGAGCCGGCCCAGCTCGGTGTACACCTGGCTCATGGCCGGAGACACCCAGTAGAAGCGCAGCGTGTTGTCTGCCCGCTGCTTGAGCTCGTACCCGGTCAGGTCGTCGCCCAGTGTCAGCAGCCCGAGGAGGGCGTACGACGTGGTCGGCAGGGCCACAGGGTCTTGACGCATGATGCCTGAAGTGTACTGTTCCTAACAGGAATACTGACCCGTTGGACCAATCCGCTCCGAGGCGATGAGGATCTCGCCGTCGGCGCAAGGAGGGACGCCCCGATGGCACGCCAGGCCCTGTTGCTGATCGGTACCCGCAAGGGTCTTTGGATCGCCCGGAGCGACGACGAGCGCGCCACCTGGACCGTTACCGGCCCGGATGAGCTGCGCAGTGAGGTGCACTCCGTGGCCGTCGACACCAGCGGCGACCGGCCCAGATTGTTCATGGCGAGCAGGCACTGGCACTGGGGTCCCCAGATCCTCCACTCCGACGACCTCGGAGCAAGCTGGGAGCGCGGTCAGGACGGAGCCATCCGGTTCCCCGAGGACACCGGACGCACGCTGGAGGCGGTGTGGGCGATCGCTCCGTCGACGGCTGAGCCGGGCGTCGTGTGGGCAGGCACGGAGCCGTCGGCGCTGTTCCGCTCCACGGACAGTGGTGAGTCGTTCTCGATGGTCCGGCCGCTCTGGGACCATCCGCACCGCGAGGAATGGGGGGCGGGCTTCGGCGGGCAGGCCATCCACACCGTGCTTCCGCATCCCGCCGAACCGCAACAGGTGACCGTGGCCATGTCCACCGGTGGCGTCTATCGCACCGCCGACGGGGGTGACTCCTGGGCGCCGGCCAACCAGGGCATCAAGGCAGAGTTCATGCCCGGAGACCTCCAGTTCCCCGAGTTCGGCCAGTGCGTGCACAAGGTGACCCGAGACTCCAGCGACCCGAACCGGTTGTTCGCCCAGAACCATGGCGGTGTCTACCGCAGCGACGACGGAGCGGACTCCTGGACATCGATTGCGGAGGGTCTTCCGAGCGAGTTCGGGTTCCCCGTGGTCGCGCATCCGCGACGGGCAGGAACGGTCTACCTGTTCCCGCTCGAGGGGGCCGACGGGAGGTTCCCGCCGGACGGCGTCTGCCGAGTCTGGCGTTCGAGCGACGCCGGTGCGACGTGGGAAGAGCTCGCCAAGGGCCTGCCCGACGGCGGTTTCTACTCCGGCGTGATGCGCGATGCCATGTGCGTGGACCAAGCCGACCCGGCCGGGATCTACTTCGGCAGCCGCGATGGATCGGTGTTCGCCAGCCACGACGAGGGAGACTCGTGGCAGGCAGTGGCCGAGCACCTTCCAGATGTGCTCTGCGTTCGTGCCGCGGTGATCTGAGACTCCCAGCTTGAGCTCGGCGATGGCGGCGTAGGCTCCCGGCATGCCTGCGGACAGTGCTGACACACCCGACATCAAGCCACGCAGTCGTGCCGTCACCGACGGCCTGGAGGCCACCGCAGCGCGGGGCATGCTGCGGGCGGTCGGGATGGGGGACGACGACTTCGCAAAGCCCCAGATCGGCGTCGCGTCGTCCTGGAACGAGATCACCCCGTGCAACCTGTCGCTGGACCGGCTCGCTCAGGCGGTCAAGGCGGGGGTGCACGCGGCGGGGGGCTATCCCCTGGAGTTCGGGACGATCTCGGTGTCCGACGGCATCTCGATGGGCCACGAAGGCATGCACTTCTCGCTGGTCTCCCGTGAAGTCATCGCCGACTCGGTCGAGACCGTGATGATGGCCGACCGCCTCGACGCGACCGTGCTGCTGGCCGGCTGTGACAAGAGCTTGCCGGGCATGCTGATGGCCGCCGCGCGGCTCGACCTCGCCGCGGTCCTGCTCTACGCAGGTTCGATCATGCCGGGACGAGTCGGTGACAAGGACGTCACGATCATCGATGCCTTCGAGGCGGTGGGCGCCTGCCGCGCCGGACTGATCAGCCGTGACGACGTCGACCGGATCGAGCGCGCCATCTGCCCGGGTGAAGGAGCCTGTGGCGGGATGTTCACGGCCAACACGATGGCGTCGCTGGCCGAGGCGTTGGGCATGTCGTTGCCGGGGTCGGCGGCGCCGCCGGCCGTGGACCGGCGTCGCGATGGCTTCGCCCACAAGTCGGGGGAGGCGGTGGTGGCAATGCTCCGGGCCGGCACCACCGCTCGAGACGTGATGACGAAACCTGCGTTCGACAACGCGATTGCGGTGGTGATGGCATTGGGCGGCTCGACCAACGCTGTCCTGCACCTGCTCGCGATTGCCCGTGAGGCGGACGTTGACCTCACGCTGGACGATTTCAACCGGATCGGCGACAAGGTTCCGCACCTAGGCGACCTGAAGCCGTTCGGTCGCTTCGTGATGAACGACGTCGACCGGGTCGGCGGAATCCCCGTGGTGATGAGGGCGCTGCTCGACGCCGGTCTGATGCACGGCGACTGCCTGACGGTGACGGGCAAGACGCTCGCTGAGAATCTCGAGGAGCTCGATCCGCCTCAGGTCGATGGCAGCATCATCCGATCGCTGGAGGCACCGATCCACGCGACCGGGGGGCTGACCATCCTTCGAGGGTCGTTGGCCCCTGACGGAGCCGTCGTGAAGACAGCCGGGTTCGATGACGACGTGTTCGAGGGTACGGCGCGAGTCTTCGACGGCGAGCGGGCTGCCCTGGATGCGCTCGCAGACGGAGTGATCGTCGCCGGAGACGCCGTCGTGATCCGCAACGAGGGTCCCAAGGGAGGCCCCGGGATGCGCGAGATGCTGGCCATCACCGGTGCCATCAAGGGCGCAGGACTCGGCAAGGACGTGCTCCTGCTGACCGACGGACGGTTCTCCGGCGGGACCACCGGTCTCTGTGTCGGGCACGTGGCTCCGGAGGCCGCTGACGGTGGCCCCATCGCACTGGTGCAAGACGGTGACCGGATCCGCCTGGACGTCGGAGGGCGAGTGCTGGACGTCCAGCTCGATCAATCCGAGCTCGACCGCCGCGCAGCGAGCTGGGAACCGTTGCCACCGACGTTCACCGGCGCAGCTTCGGGGGTGCTTGCGAAGTATCGCAAGCTTGTGCAGTCGGCTGCGGTCGGCGCGGTCTGCGGCTGAGCGAACCGTGGGCCAGGTACGCGAACGCATCGACGAGCGGCTGAGGGCGTTCATCGAGGCGCAGCACGTCTGCTTCGTCGCGACGGCACCGAGCGGTGCGGACGGACACGTCAACCTCTCCCCGAAGGGCATCGAGGGCACCTTCGTCGTGCTCGACGACCACACGATCGCCTACCTGGACATCACCGCCAGCGGCGCCGAGACCATCGCTCATTTGCGGCAGAACGGCCGGATCACGGTGATGTTCTGCGCCTTCGAGGGACCGCCCATGATCGTGAGGCTGCAGGGGACGGGCCGCTTCGTGACGTTGTACGACGACGACTTCGCCCGGCTGCTGGAGCACTTCTCCGAGGCGAGGGGGGCTCGTGCCGTCATCGTCGTCGACGTCCACCGGGTGTCAGACTCCTGCGGCTACGGCGTGCCCCTGCTGGACTACGTCGGTGAACGCGACCTGCTTCCCGCCCACATGGATCGCAAGGGCGCAGAGGGTCAGGCGGACTATCGCCGGATGAAGAACGCCACCTCCATCGACGGGCTCCCCGCCTTCGACTTCGACCCCGAGACGACGGGCTAGCCCGCTTCAGCGGACGATCAGCCGACCCGCCGACTGCTCTTCCACCGCGGCGGCGGCGGTCGCCAGTGAGGGTGTGATGCCCGTGTTGCCGATGCGAAGCCCGGTCCGCCGAGACGGCCTCCCAGGGAATGGCCACGACCCCATGCCGGGTGTGCATCATCACGCCCTCGGTCGAGAGCTGCAGAGGCACCTGCACCGAAACCCGGCTGCCCCAGAGGTAGCACCAGGAGCAGAGCTGGGCGACTTCGGCGATCAGCACGATGAGCGGTGTCATGAGATGGCTGCATGTCGGACAGTATGAGGTTTTCGGGGGTCTCTGGTAGCTCGCCGCGATCAACCGTGCCGGTGTTACCGCCTGGACGCCCAGGAATGGGGTGCCCGCTGTCGTACAGTCCGCTCATGGACATCGGCGCGGCGCGACCGTTGGTGGCAGTGACCATGGCGCTTGCCGTCGCCGCGGCACTGACGACGGCAACCACGGTCAGCAGCGAGGCGGCCCCGTCGGGTCCACTGCGTCAGACCGGTCCCCCCGCGGTGCCGGCTGCTTCCTCTGTGGCACCGATCGTGAACGAGCTCCCGCTCGGAGGGACGACGATCTTCCCTCGTTATCAGCTGGTCGCCTACTACGGCACCGCAGGAACCCCCGCGCTCGGCGTCCTGGGCGAAGGCACGATCCCGAGGATGACCCAACGGCTACGGGCTGCGGCTCGGCCCTACCGGGCCAGTGGGAAGCCCGTGCAGATCGTCTACGAGCTGATCGTCTCGGTCGCCGACGCGCACCCGGGACCGGACGGGAACTACAGCCACTACATCGCACGCGAGAAGGTCGAGCGCTTCATCGCTGCGGCACGCCGCAACAGCGCGCTCCTCGTGCTCGACTTCCAACCAGGGCGGCAGAGCTTCTTGCCTCAGGTGAAGCGGTTCCGCTGGGCACTCCGGCAGCCGTTCGTCGGGGTGGCGCTCGATCCCGAGTGGCGGATGGGACCCCGCCAGGTCCCGGCCCGGACCATCGGACACGTCCGGGCAGCTGAGGTGAACCACGTGTCGCGGGTGGTGGCGGACGTCATCCGCAACAACCACCTGCCCGAGAAGATCTTCATGATCCACCAGTTCCGGCGTGAGATGGTGACCAACATCCAGGCGGTACGCAGCCGGCCCGGCCTGGCGATGGTCCAGCACATCGACGGCTTCGGAACCCGCCGCCAGAAGCTCGCCACCTACCGTCATGTCGGTGAGCCGCGCCAGTTCCGGATGGGCTTCAAGCTCTTCTACGACGAGGACACCGTGATCTTCAGGCCGCGTGACGTGCTGGCGATCCGACCACGCATCTCCTTCGTCAGCTATCAGTGAGCGCGTCCTCGGACCCCGGCGATCGTCCATCAGCCAGGCGGGATTAGCCAGAAAGTGGACAATAGTCCCACGATCCGAGACGAGTGGTTGTCTCGCTTGACGGGCCCCACCGTCTCGGGGACCGTGGACCCATGCAGACGATTCTCGTCGTACTCGTCGACGCGCAGGCCGAGGTTCGCTAGACACCTCAGCACCGCGCGTCCCCCTCGAATGCCCCTACGGGCCGAGGGGTTTTTTTGTGGAGCGACACGGATCGGCCAGACATCCGAACACGGACCGGAGATGACAGACACATGAGTGACCAGGTGACGGGGGCGCAGAGCCTGATCCTCGCGCTGGAGAGCGTCGGCGTCGACACCGTCTTCGGGATCCCGGGGGGCGCGATCCTGCCGGCGTACGACCCGTTGCTGGACTCGACCAAGATCCGGCACATCCTGGTCCGTCACGAGCAGGGCGCGGGCCATGCCGCGCAGGGGTATGCGGTGGCGACCGGCCGGGTCGGGGTCTGCATGGCGACGAGCGGACCGGGAGCGACCAACCTGGTCACGCCGCTGGCCGATGCCCACATGGACTCGGTCCCGATCGTCGCGATCACCGGCCAGGTGCCGAGTGCGGCCATCGGCTCAGATGCCTTCCAGGAGGCAGACATCCGCGGCATCACGATGCCCGTGACCAAGCACAACTACCTGGTCACCGATCCCGCGCAGATCCCGCGCGCCATCGCGGAGGCCTTCCACATCGCAGCGACGGGACGGCCAGGACCGGTGCTCGTCGACATCTCCAAGGACGCGCTGCAGGCGATGACGACGTTCGAGTTCCCCGAGACCGTCACCTTGGCGGGCTACCGGCCGGTGACGAAGCCGCACGGCAAGCAGGTCCGGGAGGCAGCGCGGTTGATCGCGGCGTCCGAGCGTCCGGTGCTGTACGTCGGCGGCGGCGTCATCCGGGCCGAGGCGCACGAGGAGCTACGCATCCTCGCCGAGCTCACCCAGATCCCGATCGTGACCACCTTGATGGCGCGCGGTGCGTTCCCGGACAGCCACCCGCTGCATCTCGGGATGCCCGGCATGCATGGCACGGTGGCGGCCGTGGGCGCGATCCAGCGCAGCGACCTGCTGATCTCGTTGGGCGCGCGCTTCGACGACCGGGTGACGGGCAGGCTCGACACGTTCGCCCCGGACGCGACCGTCATCCATGCCGACATCGACCCGGCCGAGATCTCCAAGAACCGTCAGGCGGACGTCCCGATCGTGGGCGACTGCCGTGAGGTGATCGCCGACCTGATCGTGGCCGTCCAGGCGGAGTACGACGCCGGGCGCCGAGGGGAACGCGGCGCCCTGGCTGGCGACCTGTCAGGCCTGGCGAGACAAGTACCCGCTCGGCTACGACCAGCCCGAAGGCGCGTTGTCTCCGCAGTACGTCATCGAGCGTCTCGGTGCGATCGCGGGACCTGAGGCGACATACGTCGCAGGCGTGGGACAGCACCAGATGTGGGCCGCGCATTACGTGTCCTACGAGAGGCCCCGACAGTGGATCAACTCCGGCGGTCTCGGGACCATGGGCTTCGCCGTCCCGGCCGCGATGGGTGCCAAGGTGGGCGACCCCGTCGCGCACCGTGTGGGCGATCGACGGCGACGGCTGCTTCCAGATGACCAACCAGGAGCTCGCCACGTGTGCTCTGAACGGCATCCCGATCAAGGTGGCGGTGATCAACAACTCCAGCCTGGGCATGGTGCGGCAGTGGCAGACCTTGTTCTACGAAGGGCGCTACTCCAACACCGACCTGCACTCGGTCCGGGTGCCGGACTTCGTCAAGCTCGGCGAGGCGCTGGGTTGTGTCGGCCTCCGGTGTGACAACGCGGCCGACGTCGACACGACGATCGCCAAGGCGATGGAGATCAACGACGCACCGGTGGTGGTCGACTTCGTCGTCAACCCCGACGCGATGGTGTGGCCGATGGTGCCCGCCGGCACGAGCAACGACGCCATCCAGATCGCCCGTGACCTCAAGCCGGAGTTCGAGGAGGATGCGCTGTGACACGTCAGACGCTGTCGGTCCTGGTCGAGAACAAGCCTGGTGTGCTGGCTCGCGTGGCGTCGCTGTTCTCCCGCCGTGGGTTCAACATCGAGTCGCTCGCCGTCGGACCGACCGAGCACGACGACGTGTCGCGGATGACGATCGCGGTCAACCTCGAGGATCAGCCGCTCGAGCAGGTCACCAAGCAGCTCAACAAGCTGATCGAGGTGCTCAAGGTGGTCGAGCTCGAGGACTCCGGGGCTGTCGAGCGTGAGCTGGTGCTCGTCAAGGTGCGGGCCGATTCGAGCACCCGCAGCCAGGTGCTGGAGACCGTGCAGCTCTTCCGCGCGAAGGTGGTCGACGTCGCGGTCGATGCTGTGACGATCGAGGTGACCGGTGACCGGGGCAAGCTCGAGGCGATGTTGCGCGTCCTCGAGCCCTTCGGCATCAGGGAGCTCGTGCAATCTGGCATGGTGGCGATCAACCGCGGATCGCGCTCGATCACCGACCGCAGCCTGAAACCGGCCCCGGCGATCTCGACCCGAAACCCCGCCTGACACCGTTGGACCGGCAATGAACCCGGACCCGCAGCACCCCTCAACACCCGCCGACCTCTAGCCGCGCAGCGGACAGCAAGGAGAACCACCCACCATGGCTGAACTGTTCTACGACGACGACGCGGACCTCAGCGTCGTCCAGGGTCGCAACGTCGCCGTGCTCGGTTACGGCAGCCAGGGTCACGCCCACGCGCTGTCGCTTCGCGACTCCGGCGTCGACGTCCGGGTCGGACTGCCGGAGGGCTCGAAGAGTCGCGCCAAGGCCGAGGCGGCCGGCTTGCGCGTCGTGACGCCGTTCGAGGCGTGCGAGGAGTCCGACCTGGTCGTCGTGCTGGCGCCTGACCCGGTGCAGCGCTCGCTCTACAAGGAGGCCATCGAGCCCAACCTCGTCGACGGTGACGCCTTGTTCTTCGGGCACGGCTTCAACATCCGCTTCGGCTACATCGAACCGCCGGCCGGCGTCGACGTCTGCATGGTCGCCCCGAAGGGGCCCGGGCACCTGGTCCGCCGGGAGTTCGAGGAAGGCCGGGGGGTCCCCGTGCTCGTCGCGGTCGAGCAGGACGCCTCCGGCAAGGCCTGGGACCTCACGCTTGTCCTACGCCAAGGGCATCGGTGGCACCCGCGCCGGGGCGATCAAGACCACGTTCACCGAGGAGACCGAGACCGACCTGTTCGGCGAGCAGGCGGTGCTGTGCGGCGGCGCGTCCGCGCTGGTCCAAGCCGGCTTCGAGACGCTGACCGAGGCCGGCTACCAGCCGGAGGTGGCGTACTTCGAGTGCCTCCACGAGCTGAAGCTGATCGTCGACCTGATGTACGAGGGCGGCATCGCCAAGCAGCGCTGGTCGGTCTCCGACACCGCGGAGTACGGCGACTACACGTCCGGCCCGTTCATCATCGACGCGTCGGTGAAGGAGCGGATGAAGACCGTGCTCACCAACATCCAGAACGGCACGTGGGCCGAGGGCTTCATCGCCGACCAGGACGCCGGCGCACCCAAGTTCACGGAGTTCCGGAAGCAGAGCGAGTCGCACCCGATCGAGCAGACGGGCCGCGAGCTGCGCAAGCTGATGGCCTGGGTGAAGTCGCACGACGACGACTACACCGAAGGCACGGCCGCCCGCTAGGCCCTCTGGCCCGCTGCGGGCCGCGAGGTCTCGGAGGTGTGGCGGGGTCGGGAGCTCGGCGACGCTGGTCTAGACTGAGCGTGCTCGGGCACGGCGTGGTGCTCCGACCGGTCCAGGGCGACGTCTCAGCACGTAGGCCGACCAGGTCCGGCCGCCGCCGACACCGCTCGCCATCCGAAGGAACTCCTCGTGACCGACACGCCCCGCGTCGCCCCAGCTGCCGGACGTCCCGTCGTCCTGATCGCCGAAGAGCTCTCGCCGGCGACGGTCGAAGCGCTCGGTCCTGACTTCGAGATCCGCCACTGCAACGGCGCCGACCGCGCCGAGCTGCTCGCCGCGATCGCCGACGTCGACGCGATCCTGGTGCGCAGCGCGACCAAGGTGGACGCGGAGGCGCTGGCCGCCGCCAAGCGGCTCAAGGTGGTGGCCCGCGCGGGAGTCGGCCTCGACAACGTCGACGTCAAGCAGGCCACTCAGTCCGGCGTGATGGTCGTCAACGCGCCCACCTCCAACATCGTCAGCGCCGCCGAGCTCGCCGTCGGGCTGCTGCTGGCGGCCGCCCGCCACATCGCGCCCGCGAGCCAGGCGCTGCGGAGCGGGGAGTGGAAGCGCAGCAAGTACACCGGCGTCGAGCTCTACGAGAAGACTGTCGGCATCGTCGGCCTCGGCCGGATCGGCGTCCTCGTCGCGCAGCGGCTGAGCGCGTTCGGCATGCGGGTGATCGCGTACGACCCCTATGTCCAGGCCGGCCGCGCCGCCCAGCTCGGCGTGCGACTTGTCACCCTCGACGACCTGCTCGCGGAGTCCGACTTGATCTCCGTGCACCTGCCGAAGACCCCCGAGACGGTCGGGCTGATCGGCGAGGAGCAGCTGCGCCGTCTGCAAGCCGAGCGCCATCGTCGTGAACGCCGCTCGCGGCGGCATCGTCGACGAGCACGCGCTGTACGTCGCGATCAAGGAGGGCCGGATCGCCGCGGCGGGCATCGACGTCTTCGCGTCCGAGCCGTGCACGGACTCGCCGCTGTTCGAGTTCGAGAACGTCGTGGCCACCCCACACCTCGGCGCCTCCACCGACGAGGCCCAGGAGAAGGCCGGCGTCGCCGTCGCGAAGTCGGTCCGACTTGCGCTCAGCGGCGAGCTCGTTCCCGACGCCGTCAACGTGCAGGGCGGCGTGATCGCCGAGGACGTCCGGCCCGGCATACCGCTGACGGAGAAGCTCGGACGGATCTTCACCGCGCTCGCCGGCGAGGTGGCGCAGCAGCTCGACGTGGAGGTGCGCGGCGAGATCACCCAGTACGACGTGAAGGTCCTCGAGCTCGCCGCCCTCAAGGGCGTCTTCACCGACATCGTCGAGGAGTCGGTCTCGTACGTCAACGCGCCGCTGCTGGCGGCCGAGCGCGGCCTCGCGGTGCGGCTGGTCACCGACGCCAGAGAGCCCCGACCACCGCAACCTCGTGACGCTGCGCGGCACCCTGGCCGACGGCAGCCAGGTCTCGGTGTCCGGCACCCTGATCGGCATCCACCAGCGTGAGCGGCTGGTCGAGCTCAACGGCTACGACGTCGACCTCGAGCCCACCGACCACCTGGCGTTCTTCACCTACGAGGACCGGCCCGGGATGGTCGGAGCGATCGGAGGTCTGCTCGGTGAGGCCGACATCAACATCGCCGGCATGCAGGTCGCCCGTGACCACCAAGGCGGACATGCGTTGGTGGCGCTCACCGTCGACAGCGTGATCCCGGCACCGGTGCTCGACGAGATCGCCGACGTCATGCAGGCCGCCCTGGTCCGGACCGTCGAGCTCACCTGACCGCCCCCTCGCCCTCCGTCACTCCCGCGAGCGGAGGTCAGGTCGACACGCGAGCGCTGAGGTTCCCGCAGCGCGGTACGCGGGCAGTGCGGGCGGCGATCAGGACGGCGGAGTCGGGCGCGACCATCACCTCGACCGTGGTGAAGCGATCGTCGAGGAACCACTGCTGGCGCATCGTGTCGACCCTGCCCTCGTACATCGGCGGCCACGTCTGGCACGGCGTGAAGTCGTCCAGCACCACGAGGCCGCCCGGACCGAGCAGCTCGGCGACCGCATCGATCCCGGTGTGCTTGGCGTCGCGGACGTCGAGGAAGAGCAAGGAGAACGGCGCGTGATCACGCAGCGAGCCCCAGTCGCCGGTGATCACCTCGACCCGGGGATCGTCGGCGAACAGGTCGCTGACCGCCTCGGCGAGGCTCGGGTCGAGCTCAGCGGTGACGATGTCGCTGCCCGTCGCGCGCCCCGGTCGACAGCCAGGCTGCTCCGACACCGCACCCGGTGCCGCACTCACCCAACCGCCCCGAACGTCCTGCCGCCAAGGCAGCCAGGAGCCTGCCCGTCTCGGAGCGGCTCGACGTCACGAACCCGCGCCGCCGAGACAGGTCCAGCGCCGCGGAGACGATGGGCGGGAGGTCGACGGGGGCGGTCACAAGGCTGAGTCTTGCACAGGCCTCCTCGGCCCTCGGGGGTCTCAGATGACAAGACGATCCGCCAAATTGCAGACACACGACGAGATCCGCGCCTACTCTGGACACATCATGCGGTTTTACGTAGCCATCCTTACGCGCCGCGGCGGGGCCTCCTAGGCCAACTCCTCGCCGCGGAGTCTGGGCGTTGGCCGACCGCGTCGTTCGAGGATCCGCATCATGCCGATCGCATTCGGATTCTTCTTTTCGATCATCTGAGTTGTCGTAGCGCTACCGCGCTCCAACCCACCGTCTCGACGCCGGTCGACTGCCCGTGCTTGGCCGCGTTCCCAGCATGCAGACAGCAACAGCGACGAAACCTGGAGAGTGAATTCCGATGTACGACATGTATCCCGAATGGGGTCCAGCCCAGCACGACGAGGACCACCCAGCGAACCCGGCCAACTGGTCGGGGTCGGTCGCCACGGTGACGACACCTGTGCAGGAGGCCATCGACCTGCGCGACAACGGTGGCGAGCGACCTGACGACAACTGACGCAATCCCTGGAAAAGTGGGAAAGTGCATGGCCGACACGGCGTGTCGACCGTGCACTTTCCCGCATTTTGCGGGAGCGGACGAGGTGAAGGCGGAGGAGATGAGCAGACGCGATCAAGCTGGCGGTGATCGGCGGTGATGGCATCGGCCCTGAGGTCACGGCGGAGGCGGTCAAGGTCCTCCAGGCGGTCGCTCAGATCGACGAGCTCACGGTGGACCGCACCGACTACTCGCTCGGTGCAGAGCACTGGAAGGCGACCGGCGAGGTGCTCACCGACGAGGTCCTGGCAGACCTTCGCGGGCACGACGCGATCCTGCTCGGAGCCGTGGGCGGCAAGCCCGGCGACCCCGACCTGCCGCCCGGCCTGCTCGAGCGTGGCCTGCTCCTGCGTCTGCGCTTCGAGCTCGACCACTACGTCAACCTGCGCCCCTCGCGCGTCTATCCCGGCGTACCGACTCCGCTGTCGGACCCCGGCGACGTCGACTTCGTCGTCGTACGCGAGGGCACCGAGGGACCCTACGTCGGCAACGGCGGACAGCTGCGCGCCGGTACGCCGGCCGAGGTGGCCACCGAGGTCAGCCTCAACACCGCCTACGGTGTCGAGCGGGTCGTCCGCGACGCCTTCGCCCGCGCCCAGCGCAGACCCCGTCAGCGCCTCACCTGGGTGCACAAGACCAACGTGCTCGTGCACGCCGGCGCGTTGTGGAGCCGGATCGTCAATGCCGTGGCGACGGAGTTCCCCGACGTCACCGTCGACTACCTGCACGTCGACGCCGCAACCATCCTGCTCACCACCGACCCGGCCCGCTTCGACGTGATCGTGACCGACAACCTCTTCGGCGACATCCTCACCGACCTCGCCGGAGCCGTCACCGGCGGGATCGGGCTGGCTGCGAGCGGCAACATCAACCCTGAGGGCACGGCGCCCAGCATGTTCGAGCCGGTGCACGGGTCGGCGCCAGACATCGCCGGCCAGCAGATCGCCGACCCCACTGCTGCCATCCTGAGCACGGCGCTGATGCTCGACCACCTCGGTCACACGAAGGCCGCCTCGCGGATCGAGCAGGCGGTGACCGACGACGTGACCTTGAACGCGGGTCGTGCTCGTCGTACCGGTGAGGTGGGAGACAGCATCCGTTCCCGCGTCGAGCAGGCGTGAAGTACGTTAAGTCCATGACGTCGTCTCACATTGCGATCACGCGATCGAGCACGCCGGTCGAGGCCGCGCGTCGTGACGAGATCCTCGCCGACCCGGGTTTCGGGCTGCACTTCACCGACCACATGTTCGTCTCCGAGTGGACGCCGGACGCCGGCTGGCACGGCGCGACCGTCAAGCCGTACGGTCCGTTCACCGTCGACCCCGCGAGCTCGGTCCTGCACTACGCGCAGGAGATCTTCGAGGGCACGAAGGCCTACCGGCACGACGACGGTTCGGTCTGGTCGTTTCGGCCCGACGCGAACGCAGCCCGCTTCCAGCGTTCGGCCAGACGCCTCGCGCTGCCGGAGGTGCCGATCGAGGACTTCATCGGCGCGATCGAGGCGCTGGTGTCCACCGACGTCGAGTGGGTTCCGGGCGGCGGCGAGAAGTCGCTGTACATCCGGCCGTTCATGTTCGCGTCCGAGGTCTTTCTCGGCGTGCGCCCTTCCAAGCACGTCACGTTCGCGGTGATTGCGTCGCCCGCCGGAGCGTACTTCCCGGGTGGGGTGAAGCCGGTCAGCATCTGGTTGAGCGAGGAGTTCACGCGGGCCGCTCCCGGCGGCACGGGCGCTGCCAAGTGCGGCGGCAACTACGCCGCCAGCCTGCTCGCCCAGCAGGAGGCCATCGACAACGGCTGCGACCAGGTCGCCTTCCTCGACGCGGTCGAGCACAAGACCGTCGAAGAGCTCGGCGGCATGAACCTCTTCTTCGTCTACGACGACGGCACGATCGCGACGCCCGAGCTGACCGGGTCGATCCTCGAGGGGGTCACTCGGTCCTCGGTCATCGAGCTCGCCGACGAGCTCGGCCACAAGACCGACGAGCGTCCGGTGAGCATCGACGAGTGGCGCGAAGGCGTCGCGGACGGCTCCATCACCGAGGTCTTCGCCTGCGGCACCGCCGCTGTCATCACCCCGGTCGGCACACTGAAGTGGAGAGGCGGCGAGGTCTCGTCGCGCGGCGAGCCGGCGGTCGCGCTCGAGATCCGACAGCACCTGCTCGACCTCCAGTACGGCCGGGCCGAGGACCGGCGGGGCTGGATGCGCCGCTTGGTCTGACCGCCGGTCGGTCCCGGTCGGCCGTGCGGCGGCGGCTCTGGCATGAGATGACGGCCCACCTGCTGAGACGAACCGTCCCGCGACCGGCTCCGGACGTGCGACACTCCATGCATGGCACACGCCGGTTGGATTATCAGCCCCTAGCGCGACGGACACTTCGTTGCGCTGACCTCTCGTCCCCACGGGAGGTCTTTTTGTTTCCTGACACGCGCAGACACTCGAGGATCGACATGCCCGGCTACGACGGATTTCACGTCTACGACACGACGCTGCGCGACGGGGCGCAGCAAGAGGGTCTCAACCTCTCGGTCGAGGACAAGCTCCACATCGCTCGACACCTCGACGACCTCGGAGTCAGCTACATCGAGGGGGGCTGGCCAGGCTCGAACCCCAAGGACACGGAGTTCTTCCAGCGTGCCCGTGAGGAGTTGACGTTCGGGCGGTCGATCCTGGCCGCCTTCGGCGCGACGCGCCGGGCCGGGCTTGCAGCGGCGGACGACCCGCTCGTGCGGGCGCTTCGTGACTCGGCCGCCGATGTCGTGACCCTGGTTGCGAAGAGTCATGACCGGCACGTCGACCTGGCTCTGCGTACGACGCTCGAGGAGAACCTGGCGATGGTTCGCGACACCGTCACCTTCCTCCGCGAGGGCGGACAACGGGTGTTCCTCGACGCCGAGCACTTCTTCGACGGCTATCGCGACAACCGCGCGTATGCCGTGGAGGTCCTCCGGGCGGCCGCCGAGGCCGGCGTCGAGGTGGTGGCGCTCTGCGACACCAACGGCGGCATGCTCCCTTCGGAGGTGGCCGACGTGGTCGGAGACGTGGTCGAGGCAGTCGGCCGGCACGGCGTACGCGTCGGCATCCACTGTCACAACGACACCGGGTGTGCCGTGGCCAACACGTTGTCGGCCGTCGGCGCCGGCGCAACGCATGTGCAGGGCACGCTCAACGGCTACGGCGAGCGAACCGGCAACGCCGACCTGGTCGCGGTCGTCGCCAACCTGGAGCTCAAGCTCGGCCGCAGCGTGCTGCCCGACGGGAAGCTGAAGGAGGCGACCCGGATCGCGCACGCCGTGGCCGAGGTCACGAACGTAGCGCCGGCATCGCGGCAGCCGTACGTCGGTGTCTCGGCCTTCACTCACAAGGCAGGACTGCACGCCAGCGCGATCAAGGTCGATCCGAACCTCTACCAGCACACCGACCCGCAGGCCGTCGGCAACGACATGCGGCTGCTCGTCTCGGAGATGGCGGGTCGTGCGTCGATCGAGCTGAAGGGACGAGAGCTCGGCTTCGACCTGACGTCCGATCCCGGGCTCGTCACTCGGATCACCGACCGGGTCAAGGTGATGGAGGCCGCCGGCCACACGTTCGAGGCGGCCGACGCGTCGTTCGAGCTGCTGCTGGTCGAGGAGGTCGAGGGCAGCCGTCCGGCGTACTTCGACATCGAGTCGTGGCGGGTGATCACGGAGTCTTCGCCGTCGGACGAGGCGGTCTCGGAGGCCACCGTGAAGCTGCGGGCCGGTGGCGAGCGGATCGTCGTCACGGGGGAGGGGAACGGTCCGGTCAACGCCCTCGACGAGGCACTGCGGCTGGCCATCGGGCAAGCCTTTCCCGAGGTCAGCAAGCTGGAGCTGATCGACTACAAGGTGCGGATCCTCGATCGCGGCCACGGTACCGACGCGGTGATCCGGGTGTTGATCGAGACCGCGGACGATCGTGGTTCGTGGGTCACGGTGGGGGTCGGCCACAACATCGTGGAGGCGTCCTGGCGGGCGCTGGTCGACTCCGTGACCTACGGCCTGCGTCGGGCCGAGGCTGTGAGCTGACGGCAGCGCCGCGGGTTGGTCAGTCGGCGGTAGGTGGTGCGAACGGGGGCGGGCCGAGGATCTCGATCGCGCCGGTGGCCTGGGCGGCCTGTCCCACGCGACCGAAGTCGACCGGGCCCGTGGGGTCGGTCTGCTCGGTCGGCTCGCTGGCGTGGCGGTAGAAGGCCTCGCCGCTGCCCGGCGTCTGGAAGCAGAGCATGCGCGCCCGCGCGGTGGTCACGAGGAAGGCGTGAGGGATGCCGCGGGGAATCACCGCGATGCCGCCTTCGGCGAGCTGGGTCTGCGCGCCGTCGATCATCAACCTGATCTCGCCTTCGAGCATGTAGAACGTCTCGTCGGCCTCGGGGTGGACGTGGAGCGGAGTGGCCTTTCCGCCCTCGAGCAGGTCCTCGAAGATGATGAACGCGCCGTTGCACTCATCGGCGTGCGCCTTCCAGGTGTGAATCCCACCGCCGAAGAACCAGCGTCGCTCGCCTTCGCCCGTTGCCCGCACCGTTGCCGTGGTCACGTCCATGATGTCCTCGTCTCTTTATGGGACTCATGTCCCATGACGAAACTACGGTACCATGAACGACATGTCAACGGCGTACGAGAAAGTCGGCCGAACCCGACAGAAGCAGCGCACCCGGGAGGCGCTCGTGACGGCCACCCGCCACCTCATCGAGCGGGGCGAGACCGCGCCCACGGTCGAGCAGGCCGCCGAGTGCGCTTCCGTGTCCCGCACGACCGCCTACCGCTACTTCCCGAGCCAGCAGGCGCTGCTCGTGGCCGCTCATCCTGAGATCACCGCGACCTCGCTCATGCCCGACGTCGCGTCCGACGGGCGCGATCCGGAGGCCAGGTTCGCCGCCGTGGTCGGCGCGTTCGTCGACATGGTGCTGGACACCGAGCCGCAGTTGCGCGCCATGCTGCTTGTCTCGCTCGAGTCGACCTCGAAAGCGCTGCCGTTGCGGCAGGGCCGAGCCATCGGCTGGTTCGAGGAGGCGATGGAGGGGTTGTCCCTGACGGCTCCGGAGCGACGGCGGCTGGCGCAGGCGGTCCGCAGCGCCGCCGGCATCGAGTCGCTGATCTGGCTCACCGACGTTGGTGGTCTCTCGCGCCCCGAGGCTGCCGCGATGATGAGGTGGTCGGCGTCAGCGCTGCTGCGAGCTGCGCTGACGGACGGTCCTCCGCCGGTTGGCTGACCACACCTCGCCGGCTCGCTACGCCGAGCCGTCTGGCTCGTGACGCCGTCCGCGTCGGTAGGCGACGACCTCGGCGGCCACCAGGATCACCAGCCAGACGACGAGCACGAGGAACTTGGGAGTCAGGGTTCGTATGTGCTCTGAATTCTTGTCCCGGGCGAGTCCTCCGGGAGCCTCTCAGCTCTACGACGAACGCGCTTCAGGAACAGACAGGCTGTCGCCGCAGATTCCTCCGGGGAACTGGCTCGACAGTGCGGGCATCATGGACATGTGGCGAGCACGAATCGCGTCCGCGTGATCGGGCGTGAGGATGAGCACCGACAGTTGGACGAGTCGGTGGTCGCCGCTCGCGCCGGGCGACCTCAGGTCCTCATCATTGCGGGGGAAGCGGGGATCGGGAAGTCGCGTCTCGTGCACGAAGCCCTCACACACCTAGCGGACCCGAAGGATGTCATCATCGTCGGTCACGGCGTGGACGTTGTGGGGGATGAGCTTCCGTTTGGAGTGATCACGTCTGCGCTTCGCGACGTCATCAGGCGGCGTGGTGTCGATGCCGTTCGCTCAGCCGGGGATGGTGGCCTCGACGCGTTGAACTTCTTGGTCCCGGGCTTGCTCGACGAACCGTCGAAACCTGCCGATCGACTTCGAGTGTTCGACGCCTTTGCGACCCTGATATCTCGGCTGAGCCAGCATCAGCTCACCTGGTTCGTGATCGAAGATCTGCACTGGTCGGACACCAGCAGTCGCGACCTGCTGAGTTACGTGGTCAGGAGCCTGGATCTTGACGCGCACTTGTTGACTGTGTGCACGTTTCGAACGCAGGACACGTCTCCCCATGGGTCCGCCGCGTCCTTCGTCGACGAGCTCAGCCGTCTTCCCCATGCGCGCACCGTGGGACTGCGCCGACTGCATCGCGCCCAGGTCGCTGATCTACTCGGTGAGCTCGTCCCAGAAACACCCGCGGCTGCGTTTCTCAACCGTGTTGTCGAGCTGAGCGACGGGATCCCGTTCCTGGTGGAGGAACTCGCGGCGGGTGCGGACGGCCACGGTCAGATTCCGGAGTCGGTCGCCACGACCATGCTGAGGCGCGTTCAGAGCCTGCAGCGCGATACGCGAACGTTGGTACGCATCGCCTCGCTGGACGAGTCACATCTTCAGCATGACCGGTTGGCCAGGGTGTGCCACCTGGGCGACGAGCGGATGGCGGCAGCGCTGAGCGAGGCCGTTTCGACGAACATCCTCGAGCTCGACGCCGACGGCACTGGCTATCGCTTCCACCACGCCTTGATGAGGGAGGCTGTGGCCCACTCGTTGCTTCCTGCGGACCGGGTGAGCTGGCATCGGCGCTGGGCTGAGCTGCTCGACAGCGAGTCCAATGGAGATCAGCCGCTGACGGCGATCGCTTCGGCGCACCACTGGGCTCAGACGCAGGATGAATCCCGAGCGTTCGATGCAGCCTGCCGAGCAGCTGAGGTTGCGGAAGCGTTCGGTGCCGCATCCGAGCGAGCTGCTCTGCTGAGCCGAATGCTCGACTTGTGGAGCCGAGTGCCCGGTGCCGAGCGCCGGGCTGGCCAGGAACGCGACACAGTGCTGCTGAACATCCTCAGCGCGCGTGGAAGTAGCGGCTTTGCGGACGACCTTGAGGCCGCGGCTAGCCTCCTCGAAGCCGAGCTCGCTCGAGAGGACGCGCACGAGTCACTACGAGCGTTGTGGCTCCGACTCGAACTGGCCGATTGCCACGAGAATCAGAAATCCGGCACGGCGGAGGCTTTCTTCGGCCCTGGATCGACGACTCTGAGTCGTTTGGAGGATGCCCCGCGCAACTCGACCTTCGTCAGGGCCGTCGGCGCGCTCGTCCAACGGAGCCTGACCGAACGGGCCGAGGGTTCGGTGATCGATCTGGTCGACGAGGCTCTCCAGGTGGCCAACGACGTACCGGAACCGCTCGAGGAACATGTGCTCAGACGCGGCCAAGTCCACCTCCTCGAGGCTTTGGGCAGGGCGGAGGAGGCGGTCGAGCAGAGCGCGGCGCTGGCGCGGTGGGCAAACCAGCAACGCTCCCTCGCCGAGGTGAGCATCACCGAGTCCAACCACGCCTTCCAGCTGACGGTCGTTGGCAGGTTTGCCGAGGCGGCTGACCTCACTCGACGCACGCTGGCGAGGCTGGACAAGCCCACGTTGTCACCGTGGGCATGGGCGTTCGTCGTCGAGAACTCGGGCCGCGCGTTGGCCGAGCTCGGCCAGTGGGACACCGCCGAGGAGCAGCTGCGAACCGCGCTGGCCTTGGGCATCGGCGGTGAGCATCGCGTCTTCCTCGAGGTAGAGGCAGGGCTGATTCGTTGTCACCGCGGGGACATCGACAGCGCGGAGGGGTACCTGAGATCGGCGCGGAGTCGTCTACCGAAGTCCCCCTCCAAGTGGCGGACGGCGGCTTTCGCCGTGCGATGGCTGGCGGCAGAGATCGCCACATTCCGGGGAGACGTCGCCTCAGCCCGCGCCGAGCTCGATCAGACCCTGCGACACAGCGAAGCCATTGGCATGCCCCTGGGTTGGCGCATAGTCCTGATCGCAGTCCGGATCGAGGCGGACGCTGCCCGCGCTGCGTCGCCGACTCGCCGACGTGCGCTGGACAACCCGCAGGACAGGATGGCTGAGATCCTCTCGTACGCCGACGCTCTGCCGGACGCGGGCGATCTCGGCGTGGCCTGGCGAAGGCAGCTGGAGGTGGAGACCAAACGCGCGGCTGGAACAGACCGGGCGGCGGATTGGAAGAACGTCGTGGAGGGCTGGCATCGCACCGGACAAGTCCACGACGAGGCCTGGGCGATGGTTCATCAGGCACGATGTGAGCTCGAGGCCGGTCGCAAGGACCACGCCGAGCGCTGCCTGTCGCGTGCGATCGCCATCGGCGTACGGCTGGATGCCAGGCCGCTGATCGACGCAGCGCACGAGGTAGCCGGCCGTGGTCGGATCGCACTTGACGCAGCCGGGCACACCGAGCAGACCCATCGGGCGAAGCGCGGGCTGACCCGGCGTGAGTTGGAGGTGCTTCGCCTGGTTGCCGACGGCAATCGAAATGACGAAATCGGGAAGGCGCTCTTCATCTCACCGAGCACCGCGAGCGTTCACATCTCACACATCCTTGCCAAGCTAGGTGTCGCCACTCGGACCGAGGCCACCGCAGTCGCGCACCGTGAAAGGCTTCTCGACGACGCCTAGCCGTCCCTCGGCGTGACCACCCAGCCGGCAGCGGATGTGTGGCTTCCGTCAACTTTCGGCATCGCGGTGAGCGAAGCGAGCACATCCTGCTGAGGTCGCCAGGAGGCCTCGCCGTCCTCTGAAGGGGCCATAGCGGTTGTCTCGGTGGTCGGATCACAAACAAGGACGCTCATGGGGTGCGCGGAGTATGGCTTGCTGCGTCGGACAGGGCCGCCTCGCAGACGGCGAGCAGTCGCTCCCTCAGGACGTTGGAACGCAGGGCGAAGTCCCGCTGATGCTCGACGTAGACGGCTTTCCCGACGGGGGTCTCGATCGGGATCGGGTCCACGCCGAGGCTTCTCAAGTCGTAGGGCGAGGCCTGCATGTCGACCTGCCGCACCTCGCGAGCGAGCTCGAAGCAGTCCGCCACCAGCTCAGACGAGGTCAGCGGTGCCAGCTTGTAGGCCCACTTGTAGCAGTCCATCGCCGCATGCAGACAGCCTGGCTGGTCGAGCTCCGGCTGCCTGTCCCGGGTCGGCTCGAGCAGGTTGAGTGGCCGGGCGGGCTGCGTGAAGAAGCGGAATGCGTCGTAGTGCGTACATGTGATCCGCGACGACTCCACGACCTCGTCGGTCCGGGTGGACCCCAGCCGGAGGCGGTACGACGTGTGGCGTCTCTCGCTCTGGTTCTGGCGATAGACCATCGCCCACTCGTGCAGACCGAAGCAGCCCAGCGCGGCCGGACGCGACGCGGTGGCCGCCAGCAGGTCGCGGATCCACCGGACCCGGTCGCGGTGACGCTCGGCATACGCCGGGTCCACCCTCGCGCGGCCAGCTCGAACGGCGTACGCCGTCCTGGCCGCGAAGTCGGACACGTCTCCGGCCAGCGCCACTTCCAGACCCGGGTGCCAGCGGCGCAGTGCCGAGGGTCGGTAGGAGTAGTACGTGAACAGGAAGTCCTCGACCGGGTGGGCGACGCCGCGAGCACGACGTTCGAGGTGCGGGAGGATCCAGGCGTCGACCCGCTCGTGGTGAGCAGCCTCCCGACGCCTCCACTCCGACTCGGCGAGCACCGAGCGCTCACGTTGGACAACCGCCATGCTCTGAGCCAACCACAAGGGCCGGAGAAGGAACCACAAGTGACGGCTCAACGAGGGAGGGAGGCGGGGCATCCCGTAGGCTCTGGCAGCGTGAGAATCGCGCGCTTCACGACCGGTGACGAACCCCAGTACGGCGTCGTCGGCGGTCCGGACGGCGAGGAGATCATCGCCACCGTCGTCGGGGACCCGTTGTACTCCGGAGTGGAGCTGACCGGAGAGCAGGTCCCGCTCGCCGACGCGAGGTTGCTCGCTCCCGTGATCCCGCGCAGCAAGGTCGTCTGTATCGGCCGCAACTACGTGGCGCACGTCGAGGAGCTCGGCCATGACGTCCCCGACGAGCCCCTGGTGTTCCTCAAGCCGAACACCTCCGTGGTCGGCCCGTTCGACCCGATCGTCCACCCCGCGCAGAGCAGCAACGTGCACTTCGAGGGTGAGCTCGGGGTCGTCATCGGGCGGATCTGTCGCGACGTCCCCACCACGCGCGCCGCCGACGTCATCTACGGCTACACCGTCGGCAACGACGTCACGGCTCGGGACCTCCAGGAGAAGGACGGCCAGTGGGCCCGTGCCAAGGGTTTCGACTCGTTCTGCCCGATCGGACCGTGGATCGAGACCGATCTCGACCCGTCCGACGTCGCGATCCGCACCGAGCTGAACGGTGAGCTCATGCAGGACGGCAGGACCGGCCTGATGATCTTCGACATCCCGACCGTGATCGCCTACATCACGTCGTTCATGACCCTGTTGCCCGGGGATGTGGTGCTGACCGGCACGCCCGCCGGTGTCGGCCCGATGAAGCCGGGTGACGACGTCTCTGTCACCGTGGAGGGCATCGGCACCCTGACGAACAAGGTGGTCTCCCGTGACTGACGCGACCGACGTGGTCGACGGCCCGCGCGAGGTGCTCGGCGACCTCGCGCCTGACCAGGTGCGGCTGCGGTTCGCCCCGTCACCGACCGGCTCGCTGCACGTGGGCAACGTCCGCAGCGCACTGTTCAACTGGGTCTTCGCCCGGCACTTCGGCGGCACTCTGGTCCTGCGCATCGAGGACACCGACGAGGCGCGCAACACCGAGTCCGGGGTCACCTCGGTCGTGGAGTCGCTTCGTTGGCTCGGCATCGACTGGGACGAGGGCCCCGAGGTGGGCGGACCGGTCGGTCCGTACCTCCAGTCCGAACGGTTCGACCTGTACGCCGAGATCGCCGACAAGCTGCGGGCAGCGGGCAAGGCCTACGACTGCTACTGCTCACAGGACGAGCTCGAGGAGCGCCGGGAGACCGCCCGCCAGGAGGGCCGAACCGCCGGCTACGACGGCCACTGCCGCGCTCTCGGCGACGACCAGGCCGCGGCGTACCGGGCCGAGGGACGCAAGCCCGTGCTGCGCTTCCGGATGCCGGACGAGCCGATCGTCTTCACCGATCTGGTCCGGGACGAGATCACGTTCCTGCCCGAGCACGTCCCCGACTACGTGCTCGTCCGGGCCAACGGCCATCCGCTGTACACCTTGGTCAACCCCGTCGACGATGCGCTGATGCAGATCACCCACGTCTTGCGGGGGGAGGACCTGCTGTCCTCGACGCCTCGTCAGATCGCGCTGTACGACGCGCTGCTGACGATCGGCATCGGGCGAGGGGCTCCGCGCTTCGGCCACCTGCCGATGGTGATGGGCGAGGGCAACAAGCGGTTGTCCAAGCGTGACAAGGGCGCCGGGCTGGCGGAGTACATCGAGCGGGGCTTCCTGCCCGCGGGCGTCCTCAACTACCTGGCCCTGCTCGGCTGGGGGATCGCGGAGGACCGCGACGTCTTCACGATGGCGGAGATGATCGAAGCCTTCGACATCCGTCGGGTCAACCCCAACGCTGCCCGCTTCGACATGAAGAAGTGCGAGGCGATCAACGCCTCACACGTGCGCATGCTGTCCGTCGACGACCTCGCCCAGCGAGTGATCCCCTACCTGCAGGCTGCCGATCTGCTCGGCGCGGAGGTCACGCCGCTCGAGCGCGAGACGCTGAGCGCGGCAGCCCCGCTGATCCACGAGCGGATGACGACGCTCGCCGAGGCGGTCGACATGGTCGGCTTCCTTTTCGTCTCCGACGACGCGTTCACCCTCGATCCCGACGACGCGGCCAAGCTGCTCGACCCGGCCGGCCGTGAGATCGTCCAGGCGGCCTACGACGCCGTGAGCGGGCTGGATGCCTGGGACACCCCGTCGATCGAGTCCGCGCTGCGCGCATCGCTGATCGAGGGGCTGGGACTCAAGCCGCGCAACGCCTTCGGGCCGGTGCGCGTGGCGATCACCGGTCGCCGGATCTCGCCACCCTTGTTCGAGTCGATGGAGCTCCTCGGGAGGGAGCGATCGCTGGCACGGCTGGCGGCCGCGACGCCGACGACTGCCGACGTCCGAGCCTGAATCGCCCGGATGTCCCAGCACCCGGGCGGTGATGCTCCGCCGCCGAGCGGGCCACCGGTTTCCCCGGGGTCCGCCTCCCGGTCCACCGCTTGGCCCACCGACGTTTCCGCCGGTCGCATCAGGACCGCCCACCGGGCCAGCCGCCTCGTGGTTGGCGCCGCCACCGGGCTACGGTGCGGCGGCGGGTCCCGTTGACGGACTGCCGTACCACCGGCTGGCGCAGAATCGTGGTGCTGCCTGGCGGCGGCTGGCCGCCGGTGTCCTGGCGGGCAGCGCCGGGCTGATCCTCGGACCGGTCGTCGTGATCCTGACCGGCCTGCTGGTGGCCCGCGCGCTCGGATTCGACAGCTTCGAGTTCAACCTCGACAACGGCCTGGTCGCGGGGGAGATGTTGGCGCTGAACCTCGGGCTCGCGCTGCTGATTCCTGTCTCCGCACTGGCCTACTGGGGGATCTACCGACAACGGCCGCGGTGGCTCGGCTCGGTTCGACCGGGCATCCGGGTGCCGTGGCTGGCCGCCTGTTTCGGTATGGCGCTTGCGGTCTGGGCCGTCCTCATCGTGCTCGGCACAGCCGGAGCCGCAGCCACGCGCACGACCCCGATCGACAGCGGTGTCCTGTGGCTGCTGGTGGTCGTGCTGTTGACGACACCGCTCCAGGCTGCGGGTGAGGAGTACCTGTTCCGGGGACTGCTGCTCCAGGGGTTGGGCGCGACCCGGCTCCCGACCTGGGCCTGCTGCGTCGTGTCCGGGGCGGTCTTCGCCACGGCGCACGCGCAGTTCAGCCCGGCTCTGTTCGCCGACCGCTTCCTGCTCGGGTTCGTGTTCGCCTGGCTCGCGGTCAAGACCGGTGGACTCGAGGCCGGGATCGCCATCCACGCGGTGAAGAACCTGGCCGGGCTCATCCCGGCCGCCCTCCTGGACGACGTCTCCGCGACGTTGGACCCGCGCGGGGTCAACTGGCTGCCCCTGATCGTCGATGTGGTGCTGTTGTCCATCCTGGTGCCGTGGTTGCTCGCCACTGCCCGCAAGCGGGTGCTGCAGGGTCGCCAGAGGCCGACGTACACCGGGCCACCGCCCACGGCCGCTCAGCCGTCCGCGACCTGAGGTCCGTCCTCGTCAACCCGTGCGAACCATTGGCCGGTGCTGCGCGTCATACGAGCATGAGCATCACGGTGGACACCCGTCCGCACTCCCGATCGGCTCCGGCCGCGTTGTCCGTGCCCGAGCAGGCCAGAATGACCGGGCTCCTGGATCGCAAGCCCCGGCTCGCCGAACAGCATCCGGCGCTCTATCCGCTGGCCGTACGAATCAACCGCGGTCGCCGTCGGGTGCGCTGGCTGCTCGAAGACACCGCCTGGGCGTCCAGCCGTGACCTGAACCCGCTTCCGGTGCGTGTCCGCCAGCACAAGTCGCTGTTGCTGCGCCGGCTCGGCACGTCAGAGATGCAGCTGCAGTACAACAAGGTCACGAACCTGCGGATCGCAGCCGACTGCATCGACGGGCTGCTGATCCGGCCAGGGGAGACGTTCTCCTTCAACCAGGTCGTGGGCAACTGCACCCGTCGACGGGGTTTCGTCGAGGGCATGCGCCTGTCGAACGGGAAAGCTCGGCCAGGTGTCGGTGGCGGCATCTGTCAGCTGGCGAACCTGATCCACTGGATGGCGCTGCACTCCGGACTGACCGTCACCGAACGCTCGGAACACTCCTTCGATCCGTTCCCCGACAACGGACGGGTGCTGCCCTGGGGGACGGGGTGCAGCATCGTGTACAACTACGTCGACCTGCAGCTCCGCAACGACACCACGTCGACGTTCCAGCTCCGGGTCGGGGTCGGCGAACGCTACCTCGAGGGAGACCTCCGCGTCTCGGAGGAACAGCCGCACTCCTATCGCGTGTACGCCGCCAACGAGCGGTTCTACCGCCTGCGCGGCGACCACTTCCGGGCCAACCAGATCTGGCGCACGGTAATCGACCGGCGTACCGGTGATGCTCTCGTCGAGGAGCTGATACGAGACAACTGCGCCCTGGTCTCGTACCTGCCGACCGACGTCGAGATCGTGGACCTTGACGACTGAGGTGTCGGGTTCGTCACAGCCGGAGCCCTCGACCCCCCGGCCGGGGCGATTTGTCGAGCGTGCACGGTCGCTGAGTCGCTCGGCACCCGGCGCCGTTTTGGAGCAGGCCAGGGCGCTCCGGTATCGTCTCCCCTCGGCATTCGGATCGAGAGCCTGCCTCCCGACATCGAGCGCCGAGCACCAACCATGGGGTATGGGGTAATTGGCAGCCCGACTGGTTCTGGTCCAGTTAGTCTAGGTTCGAGTCCTAGTACCCCAGCGATGAGAGATCTCGAGTGACCCTCGGGCGATCTCATCCACTCGATGGCCCCGTTGTGTAGTGGCCTAGCACGCCGCCCTCTCAAGGCGGTAGCGCGGGTTCGAATCCCGTCGGGGCTACCATCGAAGAAGACGCCTTCCTGTCCGCCAGGGGGCGTCTTTTTCTTGCGTTGGTGCCGGGTGCGGTGGCCGGCGTGTGGCACGCCGCGCTGCGCTGACGGCGGTAGCGCGGGTTCGAATCCCGTCGGGGCTACCATCGAAGAAGACGCCTTCCCTGCCAGTCCGGGGAAGGCGTCTTCACTTGGGACCTGTCCGGGGGGCTGACGGTGGGCTTACTGTCCTCCCATGGGAGCCGCCGACGTAGTGCGTGGCCGAGCCGGTGCCGTCCGGCCGTCGTACGGCGCGGAGCTCGCCGAGCTGGTCCGAATCATCGTGACTGCCGGCATCGTGGTGGGGGTCCTGGTCGCGGGGTTGGGCAGCCGATTGGCGATGTTCCTCCTTCGGATGACCTCGCCCGACACCGTTCGGGGGGTGACCAGCGATGACGGCTTCACCATCGGTCAGGTCACGGTAGGCGGCACCTACAACCTGATCGTGATCGGTGCGGCCGTCGGTGTGATCGGTGCCGCGGCGTACATCGCCGTCGCACCCTGGTTGCTCGGCCCGACCTGGTTCCGCCGCGCGACGGTCGGTTTCACCGCTGGCGTGATCGTCGGCTCGATGCTGGTTCATGCCGACGGTGTGGATTTCGTCCTGCTCGAGCCGCTCTGGCTGGCCGTAGGACTTTTCGTCGCGCTCCCTACGGTCATGGGTGTTGCGCTCGCGATCGCGGTCGATCGAGCCGCCAGTCCAGCAACGGAGTCCGCCCCGGGGCCGCGGCGCCTGTTCGTCCCACTGGCTCTGACGATCCTCGTTCTGCCGAGTTTGGTCGTCATCGTTCCCGTCATCCTGGTCGTCGCGGCTCTGCTGCCTGTGCGGCGCGCGTTTCAACGACCGATCCAGGACTCCCTTATGCGCAGCTGGGCCGTGCGCGTCCTGTTCCTGACGTTTCCCGTGGGCGGTTCGATCGCCTTGGCTCAAGACCTCGCAGCGCTGTACTGACCACCTCACCGACGCCATGGCCGCGATGTCCGAAACCCGCGAGGAATAGTCGGTGCGGTGCTGTTTGATGGAGCCATGACATCGCCTTCGCACGTGCGGCCGCGCCAGGGCACCACGTCCGTTGGCATGGGCGATGACGCCGAGCGTTGCTACCGCGCGGTCCAGGGGCGAGACCGTCGCTTCGACGGGGTCTTCTACACCGGCGTCCGGACCACGGGCATCTATTGTCGGCCGAGCTGTCCCGCCATGACGCCCCAGCGCCGAAACGTGACGTTCTTCCCCACGGCCGCGGCTGCCCAGGGGGCCGGCTTCCGAGCATGCCGGCGCTGCCGTCCCGACCTGACGCCAGGCTCGCCGGAGTGGGACGTCAAGGCCGACGTGGCGGGCCGGGTCATGCGCATGATCGCCGACGGGGTCGTGGAGCGCGATGGGATCGAGGGCCTGGCCGCGCGCGCCGGCTACACCTCGCGACACCTCAACCGGGTGCTCTCGACGCAGCTCGGCGCCGGCCCCCTCGCACTGGCTCGGGCGCAACGTGCTCACACCGCCCGGATCCTGATCGAGACCACCGAGATGGGCTTTGCCGACGTCGCCTTCGCAGCGGGCTTTGCCAGCGTCCGACAGTTCAACGCCACGATCGTGGAGGTGTACGCCGCGACGCCGACTCAGCTCCGTGCCACCCGACGCAAGCGGCACCACCACCCGACGCCGCCCGGTCCCGGCTTGGTGACCCTGTCGCTGGCGGTGCGTGAGCCGTTCGACGCGGCCGGTCTGTTGGACTTCCTGGGCCGTCGCGTCGTCTCCGGCGTCGAGGCGCTGGACGACTCCGTCGATGGACCTCTCTACACGCGGACCCTGCGCCTGGCCCACGGCCACGGGTCGGTGCGGCTGACCCCGCACTCCGAGCACGTGAGCTGCGAGTTCGAGCTCAGCGACCTTCGCGACCTGGCCTCGGCCGTGGAGCGGTGCCGCCGGTTGCTCGACCTCGACGCCGACCCGGTCGCGATCGATGACCACCTCGCGACTGATCCGGCGCTCAAGCCCTGGGTCGTCAAGCGGCCCGGACTGCGGGTGCCCGGCCACGTCGACGGCTTCGAGGTGGCCGTGCGCGCGGTGGTCGGCCAGCAGATCTCCGTCTCGGGCGCAGCCACCATCGTTGGACGGCTCACTGCGGCGTACGGACTACAGGTCTCCACCGACGGCCCGCTGACTCATGTCTTCCCGACACCGGACGCCCTCGCGGGCGCCGACCCTGATGCGCTGCCGATGCCGCGAGCGCGCGGTCGTGCCCTGGTCGCGATGGCCGAGGCTGTCGCTGACGGGCGAGTCGTGCTGGACCGCAGCGCCGATCGCCGCAGTGTCCGGGAAGCGCTGCTCGCCCTTCCGGGTATCGGTCCATGGACGGCCGACTACGTCGCACTGCGAGCTCTTGGGGATCCCGATGTCTTCCTCAACGGCGATCTCGGCGTGCGGCAGGGCCTGCAGCGGCTCGGCATCCACCCAGCCGACGCCATCGCGCGCAGCTCCGCGTGGCGGCCTTGGCGGTCCTATGCCCTGATGCACGTGTGGTCCGTGCTGACGGACGTCGCCCGCACTTCCGAGACCTCCGTGACCACCGAACCCACACGCGAAGACGGGATGACGACATGACAGACACGATGATGATCGAGTCTCCGGTGGGGCCGCTGCGGCTCACCGCCGAGGACGGCGTGCTGACAGGTGTGCTGTTCGTCGACGGACCGGAGATCGGCGCCGTGGCGGCGTCGAGCAGCGGCGGCGAGTCCGTGCCGGTGCTCGCGGAGGCGCGCCGTCAGCTCGAGGAGTACTTCGCCGGCGAGCGGCACGACTTCGAGCTTGCCCTGGCCGGTGCCGGAACGCCCTTCCGGCAGCGCGTCTGGTCCGAGCTGCGCCAGATCCCCTTCGGACAAACGGCGTCGTACGGCCAGATCGCCCAACGCCTGGGTCTGCCGCCAGGGGCGGCCCGGGCGGTAGGGCTGGCCAACGGCGCGAACCCGATCGCGATCGTCGTTCCGTGCCACCGGGTGATCGGCGCCGACGGCACCTTGACGGGGTACGCCGGGGGCCTGGAGCGCAAGCGTTTCCTGCTCGGGTTGGAGTCCTCCATGGCGCCGCAGGGCAGCCTGTTCGCCTAGTCGCCGGTACGCCGCAGGGACTCGCTGAGGCGTTCGGCGGCCGCCAGCACCGCGGGTGCATGCATCCGTCCGGGCTGCCGGGTCATGCGCTCCAAGGGACCGGACACCGACACCGCGGCGATCACCTTGCCGGAGGGGGACCGGACTCCGGCGGACACCGACGCTACCCCGGCTTCGCGCTCGCCGACGCTCTGCGCCCAGCCTCGGCGCCGGATGCTCGACAGCGCCGCCGCGTTGAACTTCGCGCCGTGGAGCCCCCGATGAAGGCGGTCAGGGTCCTCCCAGGCCAGCAGGATCTGTGCTGCGGAGCCGGCCAGCATCGACAACTGGCTGCCGACCGGGATCGAGTCGCGCAAGCCCGAGGGGCGTTCGGCCGCAGAGACACAGATCCGGTAGTCACCTTGCCGCCGGAACAGCTGAGCTGACTCACCGGTGATGTCGCGCAGCCGGGCCAGAACCGGGCCTGCCGCAGCCAGGAGCCGGTCCTCTCCGGCCGCCGAGGACAGCTCACCGAGCCGCGGACCGAGCATGAACCGCCCTTGCAGGTCGCGCGCGACGAGCCGGTGATGCTCCAGCGCCACCGCAAGCCGGTGCGCCGTCGGCCGGGCGAGGCCGGTCGCGGACACCAGCCCGGCCAGCGTGGCCGGACCTGACTCGAGGGCTGAGAGCACGAGAGCGGCTTTGTCGAGCACGCCGACTCCGCTAGAGTTGTCAGTCCTGTCCATGCCTCGATATTGCCGTCTCAGATGATGAAACGCAAATCAGGAGCGAGAATGTCGCAGAGCCCGGTGAACCCGGTGAACCCGCGTACCTTGGCCGCAAAGGTCTGGGACGACCATGTCGTTCGACGAGCCGACGGCGAGCCCGACCTGCTCTTCATCGACCTGCACCTCGTGCACGAGGTGACGAGTCCGCAGGCCTTCGACGGCCTGCGGCAGTCCGGCCGCGGCGTACGACGGCCCGACCTGACGCTGGCAACCGAGGACCACAACATCCCGACAATCGACGTCGACAAGCCGATCGCAGACCCGGTGTCGCGGGCGCAGGTGGAGGCGCTGCGGACCAACTGCGCGGAGTTCGGTGTTCGGCTGCACTCGCTCGGAGACGTCGAGCAGGGCATCGTCCACGTCGTCGGACCGCAGCTCGGCCTCACCCAGCCTGGCATGACGGTGGTGTGCGGCGACTCGCACACCTCGACGCACGGTGCGTTCGGAGCGCTGGCCTTCGGTATCGGAACCAGCGAGGTCGAGCACGTCCTCGCCACCCAGACGCTGCAGCAGGCGAGGCCGAAGACGATGGCGGTCAACGTGCGCGGCAGCCTGCCCGACGGGGTCACGGCCAAAGACCTGGTGCTCACCCTGATCACCCAAGAGGGCACCGGCGGCGGCCAGGGCTACATCGTCGAGTATCGCGGCGACGCCATCTCCGCCTTGTCGATGGAAGCGCGGATGACGATCTGCAACATGAGCATCGAGTGGGGTGCGAAGGCAGGACTGATCGCCCCGGACCAGACAACCTTCGACTATCTCAAGGGACGACCGCACGCACCGAAGGATGACCAGTGGGACGATGCCGTCGCCTATTGGTCGTCGCTGCCGAGCGACGAGGGAGCGGTATTCGACAAAGAGGTGACCCTCGACGCCGACACCTTGACTCCCTTCGTCACGTGGGGCACGAACCCGGGCCAGGGCGTCTCGCTCGGGGGATCGATCCCCCAGCCGACCGACTTCGCCGACGACGGAGATCGGGTCGCGGCCGAACGCGCCTTGGACTACATGGACCTCGCGGCCGGCACCGCGATGCGCGACATCGCCATCGACACCGTCTTCGTGGGCTCGTGCACCAACGGCCGGATCGAGGACCTTCGAGCTGCAGCGGCGGTGATCCAGGGTCGCCGGGTGGCTGACACCGTGCGCATGCTGGTGGTGCCCGGATCGGCCCGGGTGCGCCTGCAGGCCGAGACCGAGGGGCTCGACGTGGTGTTCAAGGACGCCGGTGCCGAGTGGCGAGGCGCCGGCTGCTCGATGTGTCTGGGGATGAACCCCGACCAGCTCGTCCCCGGCGAGCGTTCGGCGTCGACCTCGAACCGCAACTTCGAAGGACGGCAGGGGAAGGGTGGACGGACACATCTGGTGTCGCCGCTCGTGGCAGCGGCCACGGCCGTCGTCGGCCGGCTCGCAAGCCCGGCCGACCTTCCGATACGAGAGGACGCCTGACGATGGACTCCTTCATCACACACACCGGTACGGCGTTGCCGTTGCGACGGAGCAACGTGGACACCGACCAGATCATCCCGGCGGAGTACCTCAAGCGGGTGACACGCACCGGGTTCGAGGACGGCCTGTTCGCGGCCTGGCGTGGTGACCCTGCCTTCGTACTGAACGACCCGGCGTACGACGGAGTGAGCGTCCTCGTCGTGGGACCTGACTTCGGCACCGGATCGTCTCGGGAGCACGCGGTCTGGGCCTTGCAGGACTACGGGTTCAAGGTGGTCATCGGTGCACGGTTCGGCGACATCTTTCGCGGCAACGCCGGCAAGTCAGGTCTGCTGGTCGCCGTCGTCGATCCGAGTGCGGTCGAAGGCCTGTGGAGTCTCGTGGAGTCCGACCCGTCGACGCAGCTCACGATCGACCTCAGGACCAAGACGATCACCAGTGGTGAATTCGAGGCGGCGTTCGACATCGATGACTACACGCGTTGGCGACTGCTCGAAGGTCTCGACGACATCGCGATCACAATGACGTATGACGACGAAATCTCTTTGTACGAAGGGAAAAGGCCATCATTCAAGCCCGCGACGTTGTGACGTTTGACTGCTTGTTGTGATGTGATCGCACGCGGATGAGAACGCTGAAACTCGTGCCGGACCGCGACGGACTCTTCGTCGAGCGCCGAAACACCTTGTAAAACAAGGGCGATTCGTTAGGTGTGTCGCCGGGTTATGCGCTTCTATTGTGAATAGCGTTTGACCAACGTCGAGCATGGGCTCGACCGGTCCGAGTTCACGAAAGGGAAGTCCCTTGAACAAGAGTCAACTCATCGAGGCCCTGTCCAACCACTTCGAGGGCAACAAGAAGGCTGCCCAGCATGCCCTCGAGTCCGTGCTCGACACGATCACGCGTGAAGTGGCCAAGGGCGAGAAGGTGGCGATCACCGGCTTCGGTGCCTTCGAGAGGGCCGTGCGTCCGGCCCGCATGGTGCGCAACCCGCGCACTGGCGAGCGCACCCGCGCGAAGAAGACCGCCGTCCCCAAGTTCCGAGCAGGCGCTGATCTGAAGGCTGTTGTTTCCGGCGCGAAGAAGCTGCCGAGCGCAGCGGTCGCGGCGGCGAAGGCGACGGCGAAGAAGACCACGACGGCATCTGCCGCCAAGAAGTCGACGGCGAAGAAGACCACGGCCAAGAAGGCGCCGGCGAAGAAGACGGCGGCGAAGAAGTCGACGGCGAAGAAGACCACGGCCAAGAAGACCACGGCCAAGAAGGCGCCGGCGAAGAAGACCACGGCCAAGAAGGCGCCGGCGAAGAAGACGGCGGCGAAGAAGACCACGGCCAAGAAGACCACGGCCAAGAAGGCGCCGGCCAAGAAGACCACGGCCAAGAAGGCGCCGGCCAAGAAGACCACGGCCAAGAAGGCGCCGGCGAAGAAGACGGCGAAGAAGGCCGCCAAGAAGCGCTGACACCACGCACGACACAGGAGGGCCGGACCCACGCGGGTCCGGCCCTCCTGCTGTCCAACCGCGTGCACCCAGCGTTGCTACTCGTGGCGGGCGGATCAGCTCGCGTCGTAAGGCGGCGTCAAGGTCAGGATGGTCAACGCCGAGACCACCGCGTCCGTGATCGTGATCCTGACTCGCTGCCCGGGTCGGAGCAGCCGGAGTCCACTCGCAGCAAAGGCTGTCGCGTCGAACGGTAGGCGCGTGCCATCGTCGAGGACGACCACGCCATCGTGCGACTCGTCGTCGAACGACCACACGGTTGCCTGGGAGGTCGGAGTCACGGGCATCACGCTAGCCGTCGCAGCTGCGCCCGGGACAGGGCATGCCGTGTACGCGGGCCGACGCCGAGCCGAATGGCGTCCCACAGGTCGACTTCGGTGTCGACGTCGCGGCGCAGCCTCGCGATTCCGGCGATGTCCAGCTCCGCGGCTCCGCTGGCCCGGTGGGCGGCGCGAGAGTGTGGCCCGAAGGCTGGGGAAAGGCGGGTGTCCGACGCGACCAGCATCGTCGTACCCGTGCCGATGCTGTCCGACACGAACCACCGTCCCGGCGGTCCCGCCTCCAGGGCCGTCGAGAGCACCTCGGAGGTCAGCGCGGGGAGGTCACCGGCCAGGGCCACCAGTCCGCTCGACGGATCGGTTTTGGCGACGTGATGGGCTCCGTGCACGAACGCCGGGATTGAGGCCGGCGTCAGGTCTGTCGGGGAGCACCTCGGCTCCCAGCCGCTCGAACTCGACGGCCTCGGGATCGTTCGTCACGACCACCACGCGGCGAACGCCGGTCGCCGACAGCGCGGCGTTGACCGTATCCAGGGCGAAGGCCAGTGCGAGCTCCCGGCGGTGGTCGGGGGCCAGCCCGATCAGCCGGGACTTCGCCTGTGCAGTCTGCTTGACCGGGACGATCACCGACCACGCTGCTTCGCTCGGTTGAGCGCGCGAGGGATCGGTGACGGACGCATCGGACGACATCACCGTCGATCTTGCCACCTTGCTCGACATCGGCCTGCCCGTGCACAAAACTGTGGGCCTGCCGACGACCCGTACCCGATCGGGTGACACGAGCAGCTGGGAGGGGAGCAAGGGTGGCGAGGCGAGTTCCTCAGCAGAAGAAGGGCTGGGCCTTCGGCTTCTGCGTGTTCATGCTGCGCCGCCCCTTGATGGTCTTGACGAGGCGCGACTGGCGGGGCGCGGAGAACCTTCCCCGGGCGGGTGGCTGCATCCTGGTGACGAACCACGTGTCCGAGGTGGACCCCGTACCGTTCGCTCACTTCGTCTATGACAACGGTCGTCTTCCGCGGTTCCTGGGCAAGGCCGAGGTGTTCGCCGTTCCCGTGGTCGGCCACATCCTCAGAAGCGCCGGCCAGATTCCGGTCTACCGGAAGTCCCCGGATGCGACGAAGGCCTTCAGCGCCGCCGTCGATGCGGTGAACAAGGGGGAGTGTGTCGTCGTGTACGCCGAGGGGACGATCACGCGTGACCCCGATCTGTGGCCGATGGTGGGAAAGACCGGCGCAGCGAGGATCGCGCTGTCGACAGGCTGCCCTGTCATCCCGTGTGCGCAATGGGGACCCAACGAGCTGTTGGCGCCGTACGCCCGCAAACCGAAGCTGTTCCCACGCAAGCTGATGCGGATCCGTGCCGGGGCTCCGGTCGACCTCTCCGACCTGCGGGGCAGGAAGCTGACGCCGGCGGTGCTGCGGGAGGCCACCGAGCGCATCATTGCCGACGTGACCGGCCTGCTGGAGGACATCCGGGGTGCCAAGGCCCCGCCGATCCGCTTCGATCCGAAGGTGGCGGGCGTGGCCGAGATCGGCAACCCGAACAAGTCGAAGCGATGGCGTCGCCGATCGCCCGACGAGCGTGACACGAAGGGTGATGCATGAGTCGGATCGCGGTCTTCGGAGCCGGTTCGTGGGGCACGGCGTTCTCGCTGGTGCTCGCCGACGCCGGAAACGACGTCGTGCTGTGGGCACGTCGCGAAGAAGTGGCGGACAACATCAACAAGACCCATGAGAACCGGGAGTACCTGCCGGGCATCGAGCTGTCCCGCTCGATCTCGGCGACCCACGACCCGGAGGAGGCGCTCGCTGACGCGCGCATCGCCGTGCTCGCCGTGCCGTCCCAGTCGCTGCGCGCCAATCTGGAGCACTGGGCGAAGCACATCGGTGACGACACCGTCGTGATGAGTCTGATGAAGGGCGTGGAGGTGGGAACGTCCAAGAGGATGAGTGAGGTCATCGAGGACGTCGCGGGAATCGGTGCCGAACGCGTCGCCGTGCTGTCCGGGCCGAACCTCTCCCACGAGATCGCCGAGCGTCAGCCGGCAGCGTCGGTGGTGGCGTGTGAGGACGAGGCCGTCGCGGAATACCTGCAGGGGATCTGTCACACCCCCGCGCTGCGGCTCTACACGAACACCGACGTGGTCGGCTGCGAGCTCGGAGGCGCCACCAAGAACGTCATCGCGTTGGCTGTCGGAATGGCGCACGGTCTCGGCTTCGGCGACAACTCCACGGCAACCGTCATCACCCGAGGGCTGGCCGAGACCGCGCGTCTCGGTGAGGCGCTGGGTGCCGACCCCTACACCTTCTCCGGTTTGGCGGGGCTGGGAGACCTGGTCGCCACCTGTTCGTCACCGCTGTCGCGCAACCGGTCCTTCGGGCAGAAGCTCGGGCAGGGAATGAGCGTGGAGGAGATCGTGGCGTCGACGCGCCAGGTCGCCGAGGGCGTGAAGTCGTGCGAGTCGATCAAGGACCTGGCGCGACGGCACGACGTCGAGATGCCGATCGTCGAGGCCGTGGCCGCTCTGGTCCGCGGGGAGACGACACCCCAGGAGATGCTCCAGGCCCTGGTCGCCCGGGCGACCAAACCCGAACGCCGCTGACCACCCTTCCCCTTCGGGTTTGCCTAGATTTCTATTCCGATGGCTTGTTATCTAGGCAAATCTGCCTAGCAGAGTGGGCGTTTGCCTTGCAGAGTGCGCGTGGCTTCGCGAGATACCCGCTCACCGCCGCGCGGTACGCCGTGAGGGTCATCCGGATTGACCGCCGCGCGGTACGCCGTCTGGGGCCATCTGCTCAACCGCCGCGCGGTACGCCGTGAGGGTCATCCGGGTTGACCGCCCTCCGGTACGCCGTCCAGGGCCATCCGCAGGTCGGCCCAGAGGTCGTCGACGTCCTCGATGCCGACGCTCAGCCGAATGAGCCCCTCGGGAATCGTCTCCGGCTCGCCCTTCCATCGCCGCCGCCTCTCCAGGGACGACTCGACACCACCGAGGCTGGTGGCGTGCACCCACAACGAGGTCGAATGCGTCACCAGGTCGGCGCCGCTCGCACCACCTCTGACCTCGATGGCGACGATGGCGCCGAAGCCGGGGTAGCGGACCCGCTCGACGGCGGAGTGCGCGCCCAATCGGCGTACCAGCTCTTGAGCGTTGGACTGCGCGCGTTCGACCCGAAGATGCAGCGTGCGCAGGCCACGTAGAGCAAGCCATGCCTCGAGGGTGCCAGGGAGCGCTCCGAGGGTTCGACGCTTCTCGTCGAGCGCGCGGAAGACCTCCGGATCAGCCGTGACCAGCAGCCCGATCACGGCGTCGGAGTGCCCGGCGAGGTACTTGGTCCCGGAGTGCACGACGAGGTCGGCACCGATCGCGAGGGGTCGTTGCAGCAAGGGCGTGGCGAAGGTGTTGTCGACGACCACACGCACCCCGGCTGCATGCGCACCTGCGCACAGCGCGCCCACATCGGCGACCTCGAGCGCGGGGTTCGTGGGGCTCTCGACCCACAGCAGTGCGACGTCGTCGTTGAGAGCCCCGAGCACCGCATCGGTGTCGTCGATGTCGACCAGCACCACCTTGATCAGCCCGCGCGCTTCCAGGGAGGCGAGCTGCACGAGGGTGCCTTGGTAACAGTGCCGCGCCGCCACGACAGTCTCGCCCGGTGCCACCAGGTCGAGCACCGTCGCGACCGCCGCCATCCCGGACGCGAATGACAGCGCTCGCCCTCCCTCCAGAGCGCCGACGGCGGTCTCGAGAGCCTCCCAGGTGGGGTTGGCGTACCGGCCGTACTCGCGCTCACCACCGGCCACATAGGTCGAGGCCATGGTGAGCGGCTCGTTCAGGGGCTGGTCGGGTTCACTCGGCGGCCGACCGAGCTTGACCGCCATCGTCGTACGCCGCCAGGCGGTCTCGGGCGCGGCGCGACCGTCTTCGCGGCGCGGGGTGTCATCTGCTGAGGTCACCACGCCATTGTCGGTGCCGCAGCGGCAACGCCCGACGGCAGCCCGTCCGGTGGGCACTACGCTCGTCGCAATGAGCAGCCCCAGGAAGCCCCGCGTCGCCGTCGTCTTCGGTGGTCGGTCCAGCGAGCACGCCGTGTCGTGCTCGACCGCGGCCAGCGTGCTCTCGGTGATCGACAGGTCGGCGTACGACATCATCCCGATCGGGATCAGCACCGAGGGGAAGTGGGTGCTGGAGACGGGTGACGTGGACCGGCTGGCGCTGACAGCGGGTCATGTGCCCGAGGTCGACGCGACGTCGGCCGCCGTCGTGGTCGGCCAGGACCCAGCCCGCCGAGAGATCACGGTGGCCGAGCCCGGGAAGCCACCGCACGAGCTCGGTGAGGTCGACGTGGTCTTCCCGCTCCTGCACGGCCCGTGGGGTGAGGACGGCACCATCCAGGGCTTGTTCGAGGTGGCTGGCATCCGTTACGTCGGCTCCGGAGTCCTTGCGTCAGCGGTCGGCATGGACAAGCACTACATGAAGGTCGTGCTGGCCGGAGCCGGCCTGCCCGTGATCCCGTACGTCGTGATCAAGCCACGTCAGTGGACAAGCGATCCGGCGGCGGCGCGCGAGGCGGTCAAGGCGCTGGGCTATCCGGTGTTCGTCAAACCCGCACGCGGCGGGTCGAGCCTGGGGATCACGAAGGTGCGCAGCGAAGCCGAGCTCGACGCCGCCGTCGAGCACGCGCGCGAGTTCGATCCGAAGGTCCTCGTCGAGCCATCGGCCGAGGGTGCCCGCGAGATCGAGTGTGGCGTGCTCGAACGCCTCGAGGGCGGTGCCGACGCCAGCCAGGTCGCGGAGATCACCGGGTACGGCGAGCACGAGTTCTACGACTTCGAAGCGAAGTACCTCGGTGAGGAGGGCGTCAGCCTCGAAGTCCCGGCCACGTTGAACGACGCGCTCACCGAAGAAGTCCAGGCGCTCTCGCTCGCGGCCTTCGAGGCGTTGGACTGCGAGGGCCTGGCTCGCGTGGACTTCTTCATCTCGGCGGATGGAACCATCGCGATCAACGAGATCAACACGATGCCGGGGTTCACCCCCGCGTCGATGTACCCGCGGATGTGGGCCGAGTCCGGGGTCGCCTACGCGGAGCTGGTCGAGCGGCTGATCGCGCTGGCGCTGCAACGCTCGACCGGTCTGCGCTGAAACCACGCCTCGTCGAGCCGGACGCGCCGAGGTCGGACGGCCGGCTGGTACAGGCGCGCCGAGGTCGGACGCGCCGAGGGTGGGCGGCCGGTTGGTACAGCTGGCGGATCCGGCGGACCAGGCCATGACGGCATACCGCTGACGGACCCTTCGCCGCGCAACTGTGCAAGGCAGACCCCCAGTGACCACGGCAGGTTTGCCTAGATTTCTATTCCGACGGCTTGTTATCTAGGCAAACCGACAGGGGTCGGCAGGGAGTCAGCGGCAGGGGTGGCGGAGCGGGATGGTCTGCTCGATCGCGGCCGCGAGGGCGGGGAGCGGGTCGGACGGCTGGTGGCCCTCCAAGGGCGGCACGGTCACCTCGACGTACGCCGCCCGACCGATCGTGGTGAATCTCAGCGTTCCCTCGACAGGAGCGTCTCCTGAGACCTCTCGACCGTTGCTGGTGGCCAGCCAACCCACGCCGTTGACCTCGAAGCAGGCCGAGGTCGGCACCAACGCCGAAGGCCGGGCCACACCGCAGCGCAGCACCACCGCGGGGTCTCCCCAGGCGGCCGCGAGCGCGTCGGAGGGGGTCACAGCTCGCGTCGCCAGGTCGTCGGCGACGGTGGCCGGCAGGGCGGCGACCAGGTCGGCGCACATCGCACGCACCGAGTCGTCCGGTGCCGGACTCACCGGCGTCACCTCGACCTTCCCAGGTCCCGCACAGCCCGCTGCCGCCCCCAGCGCGAGGACGCAGGCGACGACGCGTGCAACCACGCAGCCGGCCGGCACCGCACGCACACGAGAACCCCCGCCTCGCACACGGGAGAGACGGGGGCTCATCAGCGTCGGGTGCCGAGACCGCGAGGCCGCGGCGGAGTCGTCAGATGTGGACGACAGGGCAGGTCAGGGTCCGGGTGATCCCGTCGATCGACTGCACGCGGGCGACCACGAGCTTGCCGAGCTCATCGACGTTGCGGGCCTCGGCACGGACGATGACGTCGTACGGTCCGGTGACGTCCTCAGCCAGCGTGACGCCCTTGACCTCGGCGATGTTCTGGGCGACCTCGGCAGCCTTGCCGACCTCGGTCTGGATGAGGATGTATGCCTGAACCACCACGGGGGCCTCCTGCTGAGTCGGGTCCATGTCCTGGAGTGGGCATCACGCTACTGCCTGGTTAGGTTGTCACATCCACCGGTAAGGCGAAAGGGAGGAACAGCCCATGGGACACGGCCTGTCGGGTTCGTTGGCCGACGTCGGAGAGTTCGGGCTGGTCAACGCGTTGACGGCGCGGTTCGCGGCCGCCGCCGACGAGCGCGTGGTGGTCGGCCCCGGTGATGACGCCGCAGTGGTCACGATCGACGGAGGCCAGGTCGTCGCGTCGCTCGACATGCTGGTCCAGGGTCGCCACTTCCGGCTGGACTGGTCGAGCGCTACGGACATCGGCCACAAGGCGGCCGCCGAGAACCTCTCCGACATCAACGCCATGGGTGGACGGCCGATCTCGCTGCTCGTCGGGCTCGGTGCCCCAGCCGACCTGGACACGTCCTGGGCGATGGAGTTCGCCGACGGCCTCGCGGAGGAGGCGGCGCTGGTCGGCGCGACCGTCGTGGGCGGTGACCTGACTCGCGCCGACGCGATCACGATCTCGATCGCGGTGCTGGGGGTCTGTGAGCACGGCGTCGTACGGCGCTCGGGCGCGCGACCCGGTGACGTGGTCGCGCTGGCGGGTCGACAGGGCTGGGCTGACGCGGGGTTCGCCGTGCTGGGTCGTGGCTTCCGATCCCCACGTGTCGTCGTGGAGGCGCATCGCCGACCGGAGCCACCGTACGACGCCGGACCGCAGGCCGCCACGCTCGGCGCCACCGCGATGATCGACGTCAGTGACGGCCTGCTCCAGGACCTCGGACACGTCGCTGTCGCCAGCGGCGTCGCCGTCGACGTGGAAACCGCAGCGTTCGAGGTGCCCGAGCCGCTGCAGGCGGTCGGTGCGGCCCTGGGCGTCGACCCGCTGCGCTTCCTGCTCACCGGAGGCGACGACTACTGCCTGGCCGCGACATTTCCGCACGGCACGTCCCTCCCGCAGACCTGGCGTCGGATCGGCACCGTCCTCGACGGCGGTGAGCCCGGCGCGGTCACGGTGGACGGCACGGAGTACGACGATCCCGGTGGACACCAGCACTTCCGTTGACCGGGCGCCTGCGGTCCGCCGTCTGCCGGTCGGCACACCCGTGCGGCGGTGCACGACAGGTCCTCGGTCAGGACGAGTGGCAAACAACAGCCCCCTGGACCCGGAGGTCGAGGGGGCGTGCGGGGCGGGTCAGTCGCTTCGGTGGCTGGGCAGTTCGGGCGGACTCGCCGCCCAGAGACGTTCGTCAGCGGGTGACTTTGCCGGCCTTCAGGCAGGAGGTGCAGACGTTGAGACGCTTCGGCGTACCGTTGACGACCGCGCGCACCCGCTGGATGTTGGGGTCGAAGCGGCGCTTGGTACGGCGGTGCGAGTGCGACACGTTGTGGCCAAACTCGGGGCTCTTGGCGCAGATGTCACAAACGGCGGCCACGGTGTACTCCTGGGATCGGTTCTGGGTTCGGTGCCTGTCACGGTTGCGGGCGGTGTGCCGCGCGAATCGCTGCGGCGGGCCCTTGGGCAACCGGTCAAGAATAACGGATCGGGCGAGGCGGACGCCAATCCGCCGGCGCAACCCTCCCGGATAGGGTTCGACCAGCGTATCCAGCGTCGTACGGCCCCGATGCCCGCCCCATCTCACCGGAAGAGCCCCCGTCGTGTCCTCACCCGTTCCTGAGCCCGCCGCCGCGATCGCGTTGGCCCTGCTCGAGCGCTGGTGCGACGTCACGCTCGACGGACTCGGCGCGGCGCGGGAGGAGATCGACGCGCTGAACGTCTATCCCGTCCCCGACGGCGACACCGGCACCAACCTGTACCTCACCTTCGAGGCTGCCCGGCAGGCGCTCGTCGACGCAGCGTCCACGACCCTCGTGGGTGGTTTGACGGTGTTCGCTCGAGGTGCCCTGCTCGGAGCGCGGGGCAACTCGGGCGTGATCTTGTCCCAGCTGATGCGTGCCGGCGCCGACCAGCTGCTGCGGGGCGACCCGACCAAGCCGGGTCAGCTGCTCGCGGACACGCTCACGCTGGCCGCCGACGCCGCGTACGACGCGGTGGCCCAACCCGTCGAGGGCACGATGTTGACCGTGGCGCGCGCGGCCGCAGAGGCAGCGCAGCAGTCGGTCCCGACCGCACCGGACGACCTGGCGGCGCAGATGGGGCATGTCGTCCGGGCAGCGGCGCGGGCCGCGCGCGAGGCGCTGGAGCGCACGCCGGAGCAGCTGCCCGTGCTCGCCGCGGCCGGGGTCGTGGATGCCGGTGGGCGGGGTCTGTGCGTCATCCTCGACGCGGCCGAGGAAGCCCTGACCGGTCACCGCCCCGCCGCCAGCCGTCGCCGGCGACCGCTTCCCGTCCCGATCCGCCCGACCCCCGGTGAGGGCGACCTCTCCGAGGACGGTCCGGCGTACGAGGTGATGTACCTCCTCGACGCAGACGACGACGCGGTCCCGACGCTGCGCGCCCGCCTCGGCCCTCTCGGGGACTCACTCGTGGTCGTGGGAGGTGACGGTCTCTGGAACGTCCACGTGCACGTCGACGACGTCGGTGCGGCGATCGAGGCCGGGATCGAGGCGGGACGCCCCTACCGCGTACGAGTCACCCACTTCGCCGAGCAGGTGAGCATGGCCCGCTACGGCCGACCGGGACCCGGGCACGGTGGTCCGCCGACCCCCGATGCTCCCCCACGAGGGGTCGTGGCCGTCGCGGCCGGTCCAGGGCTGCTCGCCCTCTTCGGCGAGGCCGGCGCGGGCGTCGTCGCGGGCGGGCCGGGGCGTCGATGCTCGACCGGCGAGCTGCTCGGGGCCGTGCGCGGCACAGGTGCCGCGGAGGTCATCGTGCTGCCCAACGACGGCGACAGCATCGCGGTCGCCGAGGCGGCGGCTCAGGCTGCTCGCGACGAGGGTATCCGGGTGGCGGTCATCCCCACGCGCGCACAGGTCCAGGGGCTGGCCGCCCTGGCGGTGCACGACGCCTCGCGGTCCTTCGACGACGATGTCGTGCAGATGACGTCGGCCGCAGGGCATGCCCGCCACGGCGCCGTGACGATCGCCGCCAGGGATGCGATGACCATGGCCGGACCGTGCCGGGAAGGTGACAGCCTCGGCATCGTCGACGGGGACTTCGCGGTCGTCGGCCAGGTGCTGGAGGAGGTTGCCGTCGAAGTGGTCACCCGCCTGTTGTCGGGAGGCGGTGAGATGGTGACGCTCGTGACCGGTTCGAGGGAGTCGGATGGTGGTCCGCACGTCGATGCGCTCGTACGCCGGGTGTCGTCCCACGTGTCCGAGTTCCGTCCCGACGTCGAGGTCCTCGTCTACGACGGGGGTCAACAGCGCTACCCGCTGCTCATCGGGGTGGAGTGATGAGCCCAGCGCCGGAGATGACCACACCGTTGCGGGGCGTGGTGGGTGACAAGGCCGCGAAGCTGCTGGCCGACGTCTTCGAGCTCGCGACCGTCGGAGACCTGCTCGAGCACTACCCACGAAGACTCGAGGATCGCGGCAAGCTGACCGACTTCCGGGACCTGGTGCTCGACGAGCACGTCACCGTGCTGGCCAAGACCAAGAGCGTCCAGAACAAGACCTTCAAGCCCAAAGGCGGTGGTCGGCTCGCCTCGCGCACCGAGGTGGTGATCACCGACGGTGAGCGCGACCTGATGTGTACGTTCTTCCGCCAGCACTGGCGACAAGACCAGCTCGTGCCGGGCACCGTGGCTCTGTTCAGCGGCAAGGTCTCGGTGTTCAACCGCAAGCGTCAGCTGACCCATCCAACCTGCGAGATCCTCGGCCGGGGCTACGACCTCGACGACTTCGAGGACAGCGTCACCGACGGCTCGATCAGGCGGTGGCTTCCGATCTATCCTGCGAGCGCCAAGCTCACGTCGAAGATGATCATGGACTCCGTCGGCCTGGTCCTCAGCGTGCTCGACCCGCTGCCCGACCCGCTTCCCGACGAGATCCGGGTGCGCGAAGGCTTGCTGGGCTATGACGAGGCGATCCGTGCGATCCATCAACCCGACAGCCGCGAGCTGTGGGAAGCCGCTCGGCGCAGGCTCCAGTACGACGAGGCGTTCGTCCTGCAGACCGTGCTGGCCCAGCGCCGGGCCTTCACCCGTGCCTTGGAGGCGGTCCCGCGCCCCGGTCGTCCCGACGGACTGCTCGAACGCTTCGACGCGGCTCTGCCGTTCGTGCTGACCGACGGCCAGCGTGAGATCGGGCAGCAGATCAGTACGGACCTCACCCAGGGCCATCCGATGCACCGGCTGCTTCAGGGAGAAGTGGGGTCGGGCAAGACGGTCGTCGCCCTGCGCGCGATGCTGCAGGTCGTCGACTCCGGCGGCCAGGCGGCGCTGTTGGCCCCGACCGAGGTGCTGGCCCAGCAGCACCATCGTTCGATCGTGGCCATGCTCGGCGCGATGGCCGAGGGCGGCATGCTCGGTGGCGCCGAGGATGCCACGCGGGTGGCTCTGGTGACCGGTTCCCTGTCGGCGTCCCGCAAGCGCGGTGCACTCCTCGACGCCGTCTCCGGGTCAGCGGGGATCGTGATCGGCACGCACGCGCTCTTGGAGCAGGCGGTGCAGTTCGCCGACCTCGGGCTCGTGGTGGTCGACGAACAGCACCGTTTCGGTGTCGAGCAGCGAGCCGCGCTGACCGACAAGGCCGGTGTGACGCCTCCCCACGTGCTGGTCATGACGGCAACACCGATCCCGCGCACGATCGCGATGACCGTGTTCGGCGACCTGGACGTCTCGACCCTGCGTGAGCTACCGCACGGCCGCGCAGCGATCCAGTCGACCGTCGTACCGGCGGGGGAGCGGCCGGACTGGCTCGACAGAGCCTGGCAGCGGGTTCGCGAAGAGGTGGCCCAGGGTCATCAGGTGTATGTCGTCTGCCCGCGCATCGGCGGCGACCCCGAGTCCGCGATGCAGGAAGCGCCAGAGGACGCGGAGACGGCAGACCGTCGGCCGCCGCTCGCCGTAGCCGACGTGGCTGCCATGCTCGTCGAAGGACCGCTCGCCGACCTGCGGGTCTTCGTGCTCCACGGCCGGCTTCCTGCCGATGAGAAGGACGACCTGATGCGGAAGTTCGCGGCCGGTGACATCGACGTGCTGGTCGCCACGACCGTCATCGAGGTCGGCGTGGACGTCCCGAACGCGGCGCTGATGGTGGTCATGGATGCCGACCGCTTCGGGGTTTCCCAGCTTCATCAGCTACGAGGCCGAGTCGGACGTGGCGCGGTGCCAGGGCTGTGCCTGCTGGTGACCGACGCACCGGTCGACTCGCCGTCGCGCCAGCGTCTCGAAGCGGTCGCGGCCACCACGGACGGGTTCGAGCTGTCCCGGCTGGATCTCGAGAACCGCCGCGAGGGTGACGTGCTGGGCGCCACCCAGTCAGGCAAACGGTCCAGCCTGCGTCTCCTGTCGGTGCTGCGCGACGAGGACGTGATCGTGTCCGCGCGCGCGACCGCCGACTCCGTGGTCGGGGACGACCCAGCGCTGCAGCGCCATCCGTGGCTGGCCGCCCGAGTGGATGCGCTCGTGCGCACCCAGCAGGCCGACTACCTCGAGAAGTCCTGAGGCGTTCCCGGTAACCGCCTCAGGACTTCTCAGGGCCTGCCCCTCCTCACCTCGGATGGAGCACGATGGTGATCCGGGCGATGTCCGAATGGTGCCCCGCGGAGTCGATCGCCTCGTACCAGATGTGCTTGTACTGGGTCACCCGCGTGCCACCACCGGCCCGGTAGGTGAACGCGCCGTTGCCGAACCACGTGTACTCGCCGCGCGCAAAGTCGATCTGCGTGACCTTGGCGCGCACGAGCGGCAAGCCGGGGACGGCGTCGTCGTTCAGCAGCACCCCGGTCGCGTGGTTCGCCGTGGGAGAGCCGATCGTGATGGAGTTCCCGGCACGCACGTTGTACGTACCGTCGTTGTGCGCGATCGGCCCGATGATGACCGTGATGGTTGCGACGTTGGACCTCTTGCCGCGCGGATCGACGGCCACATAGTCGATGGTCTTCTTCAGCACCCGTTGCGTTCCTGCCCCGGCACGGTAGACAAACCTTCCGTCGCCGACCCAGGTGTACTCACGGGCGTCGAAGCTGATCGAGACGACCTTGGCCACCGAGAGGGTGTCACCGTCAGGATCGCTGTCGTTGGCGAGCACGTTGGCGGGAACGGCCACGTCGCAGGACGCACGTGGCGAGTAGCCGACGCACAAGGTCTCACCGGGCGCCAGGAAGTACCGTCCGTCATCCTTGGCCACAGGGGCATGGTTGACCGCGGCCGTGAACGACGCGGTCACCGTAGTGTTCGACGCCACCGTCACCGTGCACGTACCGGTGCCGCTGCAACCACCGCCGGACCAACCTGCGAACGTCGAGCCGTTCGTCGGGCTCGCGGTCAAGGTGACCGGCGTGCCGGACGGGAACGTCGCCGCGCACGTCGAGCCGCAGCTGATGCCGGTCGGACTGCTGCTCACCGACCCCGTGCCGGTGCCGGTCTTGCTGACCGTCAAGGTGACGTTGGTCGCGGTGAACGTCGCCGTCACGGCCTGCGCAGCCGACATCGTCACCGTGCACGTACCGGTGCCGCTGCAACCACCGCCGGACCAACCGGCGAACGTCGAACCCGCCGCCGGCGTGGCCGTCAGCGTCACGGAGGTCCCGGCGGGGTACGCCGCCGAGCACGTCGCACCGCAGGTGATGCCGGGCGGGTTGCTGGTGACCGAACCAGCTCCGCTGCCGGCTTTGGTCACCGTGAGCGTGTGCGACACGATGAACGTCGCCGTCACAGCAGAGTCGGCGTTCATCGTCAGCTGACACGTCGCCGTACCGCTGCAGTCCCCGGACCAGCCGGTGAAGACCGAACCCACTGCCGGGGTGGCCGTCAACGTCACCGTGGTGCCGTGCAGGAAGGCGTGCGAACAGCTGGTGCCGCAGTCGATCCCGGTCGGACTGCTCTGAACCGTGCCGGACCCGGATCCAGCGCGGGTGACCGTCAGGGTTCGTTGGGCGTTGAACGTCGCTGTCACGGCGGTGTCCGCGGTCATCGTCACCTGGCACGGCGCGGTCCCGGAGCAGCCGGCCAGCGACCATCCCGAGAAGACCGAACCGGCTGCCGGCGTCGCCGTCAAGGTGACCACGGTCCCCTGGGAGAAGGTCGTCGAACACGTGGGTGCGCAGGCGATGCCCGCAGGGTTGCTCGTCACGGTTCCCGCGCCCGTACCGGCCGTGGACACCGTCAGGGTCCGCATCGCGGTGAACGTGGCCGTCACGGAGGTGTTCGCCGACATCGTCACCACGCACGTCGCCGTGCCCGAACAGCCACCGCCCGACCAGCCGGCGAAGATCGACCCGGCCGATGGAACCGCGGTCAGCGTGACCGTCGTACCGTCGACGAAGGCCGCCGAGCATGCTCCGCCACAGGTGATGCCGGCCGGGGAGCTGCTGACGCTGCCATTGCCGCTACCGCCCTTGGTCACGGTGAGGTTGCGGGTGAGGGTGAACGTGGCGTCCACCGTCTTGTCCGCACCCATCGTGGTGATGCAGGAGCCGGTGCCCGAGCAACCGCCGCCGGTCCAGCCGGTGAACACCGAGCCCGCTGCGGGGGTTGCCGTCAGGGTCACGCTCGCGCCGAGCGGGAAGGTCGACGCACAGGTGGCGCCGCAGCTGATACCGCTTGGTGAGCTCGTCACCGTACCGGAACCGTTTCCGCTCCGAGTCACGGTGAGGGTCGGCGTGATTGCCTGGAACGTGGCGGTGACGTTCCGGTCCGCGCCCATCGTGACCTGGCAGGTTCCCGAGCCGGAGCAGTCTCCGGACCACCCGGTGAACGTCGAGTTTCCGGCTGGCGTCGCGGTGAGGGTGACCACGGTTCCAGCGGCGTACGGTGCCTGGCAGGTGGCCCCGCACGTGATGCCGGCTGGTGAGCTGCTGACCGATCCGCTGCCGGTGCCGGACCGCTGGACCGTGAGGACCGGGTTGACCGCGGCGAACGTCGCCGTCACGGTCGTGTCGGCGTTCAGCGTGACCTGGCAGGTCCCCGTGCCCGAGCACCCTCCACCACTCCATCCGGTGAACGCCGAGCCTGCGGCGGGTGCCGCCGACAACGTGACGAGGGTTCCGCCGTTGAAGCCGGACGAGCAGGTGACACCGCACGAGATCCCGGCCGGGCTCGAGGTGACTGTCCCTGCCCCGTCGCCGGCCTTGTTGACCGAGAGGGTCCGCACGATGGGGGCGAAGTTCGCCGTGACCGTGGCGTCGGCGGACAGGGTGACCTGGCAGGTCCCGGTCCCGGTGCAACCCGCTCCCGACCAGCCCGCGAACGTCGAGTTGGCGTTCGGTGCAGCGGTGAGGGTGACGACGGTGCCTGACGGGAAAGTCGACGAGCAGGTGGCACCGCAGGTGATGCCCGCGGGACTGCTCGTCACCGTTCCGCCGCCGGCCCCCGTCTTGGTGACGGTGAGGGTCGGGCTGATCGTCGTGAACGTTGCGGTGACCGTAGCGTCGGCGTTCAGCGTGACCTGGCAGGTCCCGGTTCCCGAGCAACCACCACCGCTCCAGCCGGTGAAAGTCGATCCGGCCGACGGAGTGGCCGTCAGCGTCACCAGCGTTCCCTGGGAGAACAGCGATGAGCAGGTAGCGCCGCATGAGATGCCGGCGGGACTACTGGACACCGAACCGCTGCCGCTGCCCGTCCGGTTGACGGTCAACGTGCGGACCGCGTCGAAGGTGGCCGTCACCGTCTGGTTGCTCGCGGCCGTGACCTGGCACGTGCCGGTGCCGGGGCAGGCAGCCCCGGTCCAGCCGGTGAAGACCGATCCCGCGGCGGCCGTAGCGGTCAGCGTCACCACGGTCCCATCCGGGTACTGGGCCGAGCAGGTCGGTCCGCAGTTGATCCCCGCCGGACTGCTCGACACTGTGCCCGAGCCACTGCCGGCCTTGGCGACGGTGATGGTGCGCAGCAACGTGAAGGTTGCGGTGACGGTGGTGTCGTTCGTGAGGGTGACGTTGCACGTCCCCGTCCCCGTGCAGCCGCCGCCGGTCCAGCCGGTGAAGACCGAGCCGGCCACCGGCGTGGCCGTCAGCGTGAGCGGGGTACCGGACAGATATCGGGCGCTGCACGCGGCCCCGCAGTTGATGCCCGAGGGACTGCTGGTCACCGAGCCGCTCCCGTTGCCGTTCTTGTTGACCGTCAGGGTGCGGCACTGCGGGCTGGGCAACAGGCTCAGCGACGCCGACGCCGGCGCGCCCCCGAGCGGGGTGGCCGTGATGCCGATCGGTGTCGGTGCGGTCTGCGCGCAGTCGATGGCGGTCGTGGTGCTGAAGCACACCTGGGCCGGGTCGGAGCTCCAGCGAAGGATCAGTCGGGGCGGGTTCCCGTCGGCCCACGCGGCATTGCCCGGTGGGCTCGCAGCCGTGGCATCCAGGGCGAGGGCGGGATGAGCGACCGCGCTGATCCCAGCAAGGGACAGGACTCCGTTGGTGCCCACCATCTGCTGGCTGGCGAGCACCGCGTCGGTCGTGGCGTCCCGGACGGTGACCGTCAAAGCATCGAAGTCGTGCCCGGCCAGCAGGTCAGCCTCGACCACCGACACGTTGGTCCAGGTGGCAGATCCGACTGTCCCGTCGCACCGCTGGTCACGCAGGTCGACGATGCGGCGGACGCTTCCGGCGTTCAGGCTGGTGCACGGAGTGGCGCCGGCCGGGTCGACGGTGAACACCTCGCCTGGATCGCCGAGGCCGACCGCGCAGGTGCCGTCAGACGTGGCTCCGTAGGCGCTCGGCAGGTAGTTCCCGACGTTGTCGGTCTCGATCACGCCGTTCGTCCAGCGCCCCCCGGTGCACAACGCGTTGGTGGACCAGTCCCAGCAACCCATCCCGGTGCCACCGAGACCGGTGGCGAACAAGGTCCGAGTCGGGAACTCAGCCTCTTCTTCGATCGAGTAGTAGTCGTCGACGACAGGCCAGCCACCCATGGTGGCAGTGGTGCCGGGGGTGGAGTCCAGCACGCACTGCGACTCGCTCAGGCCGATGGAGCAGACCCCGTCTGGCACTCCGGCTGCGGAGTGATGGTTGGCGATGTTCCAGGTGGGGAAGTATTTGGGTGACGACCAGCCCGTGCACGGCTGGCGCAGCGACACATCGATGCAGGCGACGGCGTTGCCCTCGGGATGATTGGTGTTCTGCGACACGAATACCCGGGTTCCGTGGGTGACGATGTCGTAGTTGTAGCCCGGAGCTTCGTTGGGAAGCGAAGTCGGGATCGGTCCGCCAGGACAGGTCGTGCCGGTCGCGGGGTCGAAGCAGTACAGGTTGGCGTTCGTCGCCTGTGGCAGGCCGTCGGCGGCCAGGTAGACCTTGCCGTTGACGGTTCGTGGCGCGGACCCACCGGGGTCACTCGTCGTCCCGATCAGCCGGTCCAGGATGTGCAGTCCGCAGGTCTGGTCGGTGTTGGTGTCCCAGCAGTACAGCGCGATCGGAGCCCGGTCGGCATAGCCGGAGACGGACTCGGGCAACGCGTGCACGTAGATCTTGGAGCCGACCACAGCGGCCGGGCCGATGATGTCGCTGGAGGCGACCACGAGCTGGTGGGGGTAACCGGGGCACAACTGTCCTGTGGTGCGGTCGATGCAGGTCACCGACGTGGGGTTCGAGTGGTGGTAGAACGCGAAGACCCGGCTGCCGACGACGATCGGAACGTGTCCGTCGCCACCGGTCCCCTGGCTGATCGGCGGCAGTGGGGGCGGCAGGGGGTTGGTGGTCGACTCACCGAGAAGCGCGGTGGCACCGGCGGTCAGGGTCAGACCGTTGCCTGCCTGGGTGGCCGTCCATCCCGGAGCTCGGGTGGTCGACGCTGCGTTCAGCGTGTGGGGGCCGGTGAGGCTGACCGTCGTGCTGGCTGGTCGGAAAGCAGCGGCGTACTGCTGGGGCAGACCGGCGGGTGTGGACTTTGCACCGACGCTCCAGCTGGCGCCATCGCCCTGGACGAGGGTCGAGCTCGCGGGAGCGTTCGTGGGATGGCCGGCAGCGTTCGTCGCATAGCCGGCCGAAGCGGCGACCACAGTGATCAACGCCGTGCCGTGAGAGGTGCCGAAGGAGTCGGTGACCTCGTAGCCGAAGCCGTCGTACCCGACGAAGCCGGCGGTCGGGGTGTAGGTGCACGACCCTGCACTGGTGCAGGCCACTCCTCCGTGGCTGGGCCCGCCGCCCGGTGTCACGACCATGGTTGCCCCGGGCGGCACGTTGTCGTTGGCCAGCACGTTGGTCGTGACCGCCGTACCCGCCTTGGTCACGATCTCGTCGGGCACCGGCGTCGGCGGGTTCGTGGTCGGGGGCGCGCCGGTCACGTCCATCGTGACGGTGGCAGTGGCAGTGTTCAGAGCCGAGTCCCTGATCGTGTAGGTGAACGAGTCCGGGCCGATGTAGCCGGCATTGGCGGCGTAGGTGCAGGCACCCGTGGCCAGGCAGGTGGCCGATCCGTGGGTCGGCTGCGTGTTCGTCGTCAGGGTCAGGACGTCCTGGTCCACGTCGGAGTCGTTCGCCATGACGTCGAAGGCGTCCTTGTCGACGACGGAGACGGTATCGCCAGCGGCGACAGGTGGGCTGCCGACGGCGGACGCCGGGCCGGTAGGAAGAGCCACCAGGGCCGCCACGAGGATCGCCGTGGCGCCGAGGGTGAACGTACGTCGCTGTGATGGAAACCCGATCGACCTCATCGGTGTCCTGCCTCGCCCAGACGGCGCTGCGACGTGCCCTCGCTGCCGCCCGAATGTGTGTGTGTAGTCCCGAAACCAGGTGGCCTGCGCCAGGTGCAGTAAGCAACATATTCCTGTTGTGCAAGACCTGCTGTGATAGTCCGAAAAAACACACAGGATTATCTGAGATCAGCTTCAAATCCCTTGTTTTTCGACGTTTCTGGCACCGTGCGTGATTGGGTGCATGCGGTCCGTATGCGGTCTCGGACGCCCGGGCAGCGACCAGCGGCAAAGGCGAGAGAGGATCGACTCATGCAGCGGAGTCGTGACGTCTGTTCGGCGGTGACGTCTGGGCGGAACAGCGCGAAACCCCTACGTCCGGTGGAGGAGCGGTGACCCGGATCATCGCCGGGGCCGCCCGGGGCCGCAGGCTGCGCACGCCGCCCGGCACCGCCACGCGTCCCACGTCGGACCGGGTCCGCGAGGCGCTCTTCTCCGCTCTCGAGTCCGCGCTGGGCACCATCTCCGGACTGCGGGTGCTCGACCTCTTCGCCGGATCGGGCGCAGTGGGCCTCGAGGCGCGGTCCCGCGGCGCAGCCTCGGTGGTGCTGGTCGAGGCCGACCGAGCGACCGCTGCCCTGATCCGGACGAACGCCGGCGACCTCGGCTTCGACGACGTCGACGTCCGCGCGATGAAGGCGCAGCGCTGGGTGGAGGAGGTCAGTGACGGCGTCCCGGTCCAGTTCGACGTCGCGTATGTCGACCCGCCGTACGCGATGAGCTCCGTCGACGTCGCGGATCTGCTGACAGGTCTGCTGGGCGCCGGACGCCTGGCCGCAGATGCTGTGGTCGTCGTCGAGCGATCGCGCCGCGGTGACGCCTGGGAGTGGCCGATCGGGTTCGAAGGGGTGCGGGACAAGCGATACGGCGAGACAATGCTCTACTACGGTCGGGTTCGCAGCGAGTTGCCGTCCCGTGAGCCGGACCCGACCGTGTCGTGACGAGCACGACTGAGCCGACCTAGGAGTCAACGATGCGCCGAGCGGTGTGCCCGGGTTCGTTCGACCCGGTGACCAACGGCCACCTCGACATCATCCGCCGGGCTGCCCGGCTGTTCGACGAGGTGACGGTGGGCGTGCTGGTCAATCCGGCCAAGAGCGGGCTCTTCAGCATCGACGAGCGCCTGACCATGCTCGGCGACGCGGTCGGCCACCACGACAACGTCAAGGTGGAGTCCTTCGAGGGCTTGCTCGTCGACTTCTGCCGCGACCACGGGATCGATGCAATCGTCAAGGGCCTGCGCGCGGTCAGCGACTTCGACACCGAGCTGCAGATGGCGCAGATGAACGCCAGCCTCAGCGGGGTCGAGACCGTCTTCGTGCCGACCAGCCCAGAGTGGTCATTTCTCGCATCGAGCCTGGTCAAGGAGGTCGCCCGATTTGGCGGCGACGTCTCGGGGCTCGTACCGTCAGAGGTACTCACTCGTCTGAACGAGCGACTCCGATCCACGTCGACGTGAGGGGGATGACGTAGCAGGCGACTCGGCCTGCGGGGTAGCTGTGGGTATGAGACACGGGACGGGGATGCACGAGAAAGGCCACCTCGGTGGATGTGAAGGAATTGATCGACCGGCTTCGCTCGATGATCGAGGGCGCCCGGTCGATGCCGATGTCGTCGTCTGCCGTGATCAACCGGGCCGACGTCCTGGCCCTGGTCAGCGAGCTGGAGCAGGCACTCCCCGCGGCCTTCGAGGAGTCCGAACGTGTCTTCGCCGAGCGTGACGCCGTCCTGGCCGAGGCAGAGATGCGAGCCGCCCGGATCGTCGAGGAGGCCGGGTTCGAACGAGACCGCCTGGTCTCGGACTCCGACGTCTACCGGATCGCCGTACGCCAGGCGGCAGAGCTGCGATCCACCGCCGAGCGTGAGTGTGGAGCGCTGCGACATGAGACCGACGAGTACGTCGACACCCAGCTCGCCAACTTCGAGATCACGCTCAAGAAGACCCTCGAGGCGGTCACCCGGGGGCGGGACCGGTTGCACGGCCGGCACCAGCTCGACCAGGACAGCCTGGACTCGTTGGCTGCCATGGACGACTCCGAGATGCCTCCGCTGCCGCGTCACTGACGAACGGGCGGCGAGCGACGATTTGAGGCACACGAGTGCCACCCGTTAGGCTTGGGGGGCTGTTCTCCCTGGAGGGCGGCGGTCTGTTGTGCCCGTCAACGAAAGTTCCACAGCGATGCGACTCGACTCGCGTTCGCCACTCGTGATCAACACCCACGAGCTCGGCCGACGTCCTGGATCGATGCAGACGATGGAGCTGACGCTGCCGGCGCCGGCGGACCTCGGTATCGAGTTGCTCGGTGTCCCTGAAGGGTCGCCCGTCGAGCTGGACCTCCGGCTCGAAGCGGTCATGGAGGGGGTGCTCGCGTCCGGACGGGCGTGGGTCACGCTCACCGGGGAGTGCGCACGGTGCCTGGAGCCGATCGAGGACGACCTCGAGGTGGAGCTGCAGGAGCTGTACGTCTATCCGGAGAGTGACGCCGAGGAGGACGAAGCGAGCCGGATGGACGGTGAGCTACTCGACCTCGAACCCGTGCTGCGGGACTCGGTGGTGCTCGCACTACCGTTCCAACCTGTGTGCCAACCGGACTGCGAAGGACTGTGCCCCGAGTGCGGGGTGCGGCTACTGGATCATCCCGGCCATGTGCACGAAGAGAGCGTCGACCCCCGATGGGCGTCGCTGTCCGCACTGACGACGACTGCATCACCCAGAGACGAGACCGACCGCGCCCGTGCGGCCGGCGAAGACGAGGAGTAACCGTGGCTGTCCCGAAGCGGAAGATGTCGCGCAGCAACACGCGCCACCGCCGTTCGCAGTGGAAGGCTGCTGCCCCCTCGCTCGTGACGTGCGCCAACCCGGCCTGCGGGTCCAAGCACCTGCCGCACCGCGCCTGTCCCGAGTGTGGACAGTACGGCGCACGGGCCGATCGTCGTCAGGTCCTCTGACGTCGGCCGACCGCCGCACCGTGGACGACGCTGTCCTGGCTGAACGTCGTCCGTCGCGTGACGAGCTCTGCGCCGCGCTCGGCGTCGAGGATCTCGACCCCGAGCTGCTGGAGCGTGCCCTCACCCACCGGTCCTTCGCCTACGAGAATGGTGGGCTGCCGACCAACGAGCGACTGGAGTTCCTCGGTGATTCTGTGCTCGGTGTCGTCATCACCGAGTCGCTCTACCTGACGCATCCCGATCTCTCCGAGGGCCGGCTGGCGAAGCTGCGCGCAGCCGTCGTCAACGCCCGGGCCCTCGCCGACGTCGCCCGGACACTCGGTCTGGGAGACCACCTCATGCTGGGCCGCGGCGAGATCTCGACCGGCGGGCGTGACAAGTCCTCGATTCTGTCCGATGGCGTCGAGGCGCTGCTCGGTGCGGTGTACCTCGACCAGGGTTTCGAGGTGGCAGCCGAGACGATCCACCGGCTCTTCGACCCGCTGATGGCCGCCGCCGCCGTGCTGGGCGCCGGCCTGGACTGGAAGACCAGCCTCCAAGAGCTGTCGGCTGACCTGGGACTCGGCGTGCCGGAGTACCTCATCAACGACAGCGGTCCCGACCACGAGAAGACCTTCGAGGCACGGGTTCGGGTCGGCGAGGGGACCTACGGCCACGGCACCGGACGCTCGAAGAAGGAAGCCGAGCAGCAGGCCGCGGAGACCGCGTGGCGCGCCATCCGCGCCGCACATCCAGAGGCCGCCGGCCGCACGCCGGAGCCGCTCGAGCTGTCCGACGACCAGGCCTGAGCCCTCGCTCGCCGAGAGTCCTGACTGCAGCCGGTGCCAGAGCTTCCCGAGGTCGAAGTCGTCCGTCGTGGCCTGGAGGCCCATGTGGTCGGACACACGATCGAGCGTGTCCGGGTCCTGCATCCACGACCCGTGAGGCGACATACAGCCGGGGTGGCCGATTTCGAGACCCGGCTGGCCGACCGCCGGTTCATGGCCGCGCGGCGCCGGGGTAAGTATCTATGGCTCGCCCTGGACTCCGGGGACGCCGTGCTGGGTCATCTGGGAATGAGCGGCCAGCTCCTTGTCCAGCCCCGCTCCGCCGCGCCCGAACGGCACCTGCGTGTCGTGCTCGAGCTGAGCGAGGGACGCGACCTGCGCTTCGTGGACCAGCGAATGTTCGGCGGACTGTCGCTGTCGCGCGATGGAGCCGAGCTGCCGCACGAAATCGTGCACATCGCCCGCGACCCGCTGGACACCGGGTTCGACGACGCCGGGTTCGCGGTGGCGCTGCGTCGGCGGCGCACGGGCATCAAACGCGCCCTGCTCGACCAGACCCTGATCTCGGGCGTCGGCAACATCTACGCCGACGAGGCGCTGTGGGCGGCTCGTCTGCACTACGCCCGACCGACCGACACGATGACGCGACCCGTGATCGCGCGGCTGTTGGAGGAGGTTCGCGCAGTGATGCTCCGCGCCCTCGGCGAGGGGGGCACCTCGTTCGACTCGCTGTACGTCAACGTCAACGGTGAGTCCGGGTACTTCGACCGGGCGTTGAACGCCTACGGCCAGGAGGGCCGGCCCTGTCCTCGTTGCGGCACGCCGATCCGTCGCGAGGCCTTCATGAACCGCTCGTCGTTCAGCTGTCCGCGGTGCCAACCCAGGCCACGCCGACGGCTTTAGTCCGCATCCCCACGCTCCCGTTGCACCTCGTCCGGCACTGCGCCCTGCGCGTCGATGGGTGTCCAGGGTTCGGTCCGCACCCACTCCGAGCCACACGCCCGGCAGGCAAAGACCCGCAGGGCAGCCTGATCCGGATGAGGCCAGACTTCTCCGGTCGGCTCCCAGCGGCATACCGACTGGCAGGGCCAGGCCGCGACCTGCCGGTTGGGCGTGGCCGATGGGAGGGGCTCTGAACCGGTCATCACCGGCCATTGTGCCTGCGCGGGGCAGGGTTTGGACCACCCGCCGAGCCGACCGCGTCGGCCCGGCCAAACTGCAGGTTGACCGGGGGCCCGCACAGTGTCACCCTTGATTGCAGCAGCAGCGTCATCGCCGAACCACGGCAGCGCCGGCAAGGACCGACTGAAACGGCGCCCCCGCGAAGACCAAGGTTCCGTTCCCGACGCCCGCTGCCTGACCGGTTGCTCTGGAGGACATCATCCATGGCCAAGGCTCTCCTTGGGTACGTCGGAGGCGACACCCGCCTCCTCGACGACAATCAACGGCTCCGCCGCCGTATCGCTGACCTCGAAGCCGTCGTGCTGCGCCTCCAGGCGGAGAACGACGCCCTCGCAGCCCGCGTTCACGACGGTGAGCTGCTGACCGTTCCCGACAGCATGCACGAACGAGCGGCGGCGCACGCCTGACGGCAGGGCCTGTCGACCCCGGAGCTCGCTGAACGGCGAATCCGGTAGTTGACCCTGTCGTAGCCAGGAGAACCCTCGCGGGGCGCGTGTCGAGGGTGGTCGTCCTCTCGAGCCTGCGACGGTCGCGATCTCGTGGTGAGGGGCGCGACCGAGGGAGCAGCGTGACCTTGGGCACGCCGCGTCGTTAGGCCGGTGTCACCCTGTTGTCGACGCTGATGGAGACCGCTGTGCGCCGCTGTGTCATCCGACCGATCATCGCCCTCGTGGCCGCGCTCGGCGCGGCGACCGCGCTCGCGCTGCCGGCGGCGGCCCACGACTCCGACCGGCAGCGGCTGACGGAGATGTCCCAGCTGTACGGCGGCGGCACCAACGTCCCGTTCGCGGCCAGCGACAACGTCCAGCTCGTCGACACCGTGCCGAAGCCAGGTGCGATCTCCGGGGTCTTCTCGCCATCGGCGCCGTATTTCTACGTGTCGAACATCGAGTCGATCGACGTGTACGACGTGAGCGACCCGCTGCACCCGAAGCTCACCGGGGTGCTACCTGATCTGGTGTTCGAGAACGAAGCCATGAACTACGGCGAGCGCACGCTCGACAACGGCAAGACCATCCGGTTCGTACTCGTCGGCGTCGACCTGACCCAGGCCTCGCCCGGCGACATCAACCACTCCAACCCCAGCGGCAAGAACGAGGTCCTGCTGGTCGACGTCACGGACCCGACCAACCCCTATATCCGCTCTCGGGTGCCTGCGACGACATTCACTCACACCGTGGCGTGCGTGCAGGTTCGTTCCTGTACGACGGCGTACACCGCCGGTTCGAAAGGCACGTTCTCGATCATCGACCTGCGCAACCTCGACCAGCTGCGTGAGGTGGACTCGACGCCAGGTGAGGACGGGATTCAGCCCTTCGCGTCGCCTGCCGCCGGTCCGGGCGGCCCGCTGGAGTCCGGCCACAAGTGGAACTTCGACAACGCCGGCTACGGCATCCACACCGGCGGCGCGGGGGCAGCGATCTTCGACGTCAGCCGAGCCCGCCACCCCCAGCTCGTGACAACGACCGGTGAGGCCGGGGTGACGCCGGGCTGGAACGACTTCATCCTGCACAACTCCGAGCACCCGAACGCCGCGGCCTTCCAGCCGCAGGCGGCTCCCTCGGTCGCGAACGGCAACGTCCTGCTGGTCACCGAGGAGGACTACGAGCAGACCGACTGTGCGAAGGCCGGGTCGTTCCAGACCTGGAAGATCGCCACGCTCGATGGATCCCCCTCAGCGATCAAGCCGCTGGACAAGATCAACCCGGTGACCGAGGGCGGCGGCGGCATCTCGCCCCCGCAGTACGCGTTCTGCTCGGCGCACTGGTTCGACTACCATCCGTCGGGCATCGTCGCCCTGGCGACGTATGGCGGAGGTCTGCGGTTGATCGACGTGCGCGACCCCAAGCACCTCACGCAGTTCGGCTACGCCACGTGGGGTGCCTCCGAGGTGTGGGACGCCTACTGGGCGCCCAAGCGCAACAAGGACGGCAAGGCGATCGGGTCCTCCAACATCGTTTACACCGTCGATCTGGTGCGTGGCCTCGACGTGTACTCCGTCGACCTCCCGGGCAAGGCCGGCCGGGACGCGGCGGCGTCGCTGACAGGTGGTGGCTTCGACCTGACCCGTGACGGCGGAGCAGGGGTGGCTCTGATGACAGCGCTGTTCGGTGCTGTCCTGATGCGCCGCCGGCTCGCACACCGCGCGCCGTCACCTCCGGTCGCCGCCTGACGTCAGCGCCCGGTAGCCATCGGTTGTAGTCCTTATGGGCTACGACCGATGGCTCACCCGGGCCAAATCCCGGCTGGTACGACATAACATCTGGATTCCTCGTATCTCGGCCGCCATCATCGCCTCATGTCCGGCATGTCTTTCTCCAGGCGTCATCGTCATGTTCCTGTCCGCCGCAGCGCCATCCTCACCGCGCTGGCGCTGATGCTCGGTGCCGCGCTCGTCCCCATCGCCACCTCCAGCCCGGCGCTCGCCGCCGGGACCGTGACGGTCACCATCAACGGCCAGGGCCGGGTCACCGCCCCCGGCGGTATGGACTGCACCAACAACACCGGCACCTGCTCGGTGTACTACCCCGACAACGTGACGCAGGTCTGCGATCCCGACCTGAAGCCTCCCTGCCACAACGAGTACGACCCGCAGATCGTGACGTTCACGGCGTCCGCCACCCAGCCGGGCTTCGCCTTCACAAGGTGGATGGGGTGCCCCTCGGTGAATGGGGCGACGTGCACGTTGACGGTGGACGGGGACGCCAACCCGGTGGCGTGTTCGGTGACGTGGCGGCGCCGTCGGTCACGTTGACATCTCCTGCACCGACGGCGAGCTACGTCTCGCACCAGGTCAGTCTGGCCGCGGACGCCTCGGACAACGCGGCGGTCGTTCGTGTCGATTTCCTCGTGCGCGGATCCGTCGTGGCGACCGACACGACGCCGCCGTACTCAGCCGTTCTCGACACCGCGGCGTTGCCTGACGGTTCAGCCCAAGTGGCTGCCCGCGCTGTCGACACGTCAGGGAACGCGACGACGTCAGCGCCTCGTACCGTGACCATCGACAACACCGCCCCGACGGTGAGCGGGCCTACCAGCACGGTCGACGGCCAAGGTGGTATGGTGAAGGGGGGCACCAGCGCCACTTGGTCTTTCACCGCTTCGGACGCCACGAGCGGATTCGACGCCCAAGGGGTCATGTGCGCAGCCCATCTGGTGAACGCGCCGACCACCTGGACGCCGTGCAGCAGCGCCGGGGGTGAGGCGTACACGTTCACGACGGACCCCTCGCTGTCGGACGGCCACTACCAGCTCGACGTCAGGGCCACCGATCAGGCGGGCAACTTCGGGACGCAAGTTCGGGAGTTCGACGTCGACGGCACGCCTCCCGAGACGTCGATCACCGGTGGTCCGGCATCGGGTGCGCGGATTCCGGTCGGTCCGGTCACCTACTTCTTCGCCCCAACGGAGAACGGCGAGACCTTCGCCTGCCGCGTCTATGCCGTCGGCACGAGCGCTCCAGCGTTCTCAGCCTGCGACGAGTGGTCTCAGCACACGGTGAGTGGCCTGCTGGCCGGGTCGTATGTCTTCGAGCTGGCCGGGGTGGATGCCGTCGGAAACATGGACGCCACGCCTGATCGGCGTCGCTTCACGCTCGTCAGCGACCAGCAGATCCGGGCGCAGCTCACCAGCGACCTCAATCGGCCGCGAGCACGTCGCTGCTGGGCCAACGGATGTCGTCCGTGGCACGGAATGGATCGTTCCCGACCACCGTGCACGCGCTGGTGCCGGGCACGGTCAAGCTGGTCTTCGCTGGTGCCAAGAAGGCGACCTACCCTGCGGGGACGATCTCGGTCGCCAAGGGCACGAGAACGTTCTCGGTGCCGGGCAACGGGCGGCTGACCGCAACGCTGACGAAGGCCGGGAACAAGCTCTTCGCGAGCGGGCAGGACGTCAAGGGAACGCTCACCCTGACCTTCACCAAGGCAGCGGGAGGCAGCATCACGAAGTCCATGATCGTGACCTTGACCCGACGCTGAGCCGGCCAGGGCTCGTAGGCTCACCGCATGACGCTGACAATGGTGCCGATGACCCCGCCGGAGTATGAGGGGTGGCGGGCCACCGCGATCTCCGGATACGCCCAGGAGTTCGTCGACTCCGGGATCCTCGACGCCGAGGCCGCCGAGGAGCGCGCGCACAAGGATTTCGACGACCTGCTGCCCGATGGTCTTGCCACCAAGAACCACCTGCTCTGGACGGCCCACGACGGCGACACCGTCGTCGGCACGATCTGGGTCGCCCTCATGCCGGACCGCAATCCGCCTCACTCGTACGTCTACTCGCTCGACGTGGACGCGGCCCACCGCCGACGCGGCTACGGCCAGGCCATCATGGAGGCGGCGATGCAGGAGTGCCGTCACCGGGGGATCGGCACCATGGGGCTCAACGTCTTCGGTCACAACGAGACCGCGCGCCGGCTCTACGAGCGCCTCGGCTTCCAGGTGGCGGCCACGAACATGAAGATCGACCTCTGACCCGAACCGATCCTTGCCTCAAGGGAGTGCGCGCAACGGCGTGGTGGTGTCCGGTTCGTGGCGACGGCACAGGTAGGCTCCTGACTGGTCTTCCCCACGACCGAACCACGGCGCCCGCGTCTGCACGACGGAGCGGCGTCCGCGAAGGAGCAGCGCGTTGTACCTCAAGAGCCTGACGCTGCGCGGCTTCAAGTCCTTTGCCTCCTCCACGACCTTGCGCTTGGAGCCAGGCATCACCTGCATCGTCGGTCCCAACGGATCGGGCAAGTCCAACGTCGTGGACGCGCTCGCCTGGGTGATGGGTGAGCAGGGCGCCAAGTCGCTGCGTGGCGGCAAGATGGAGGACGTCATCTTTGCCGGCACGTCCGGGCGGCCGCCGCTCGGCCGCGCCGAGGTGCTGCTGACCATCGACAACGCCGACGGCGCGCTTCCGATCGAGTACTCCGAGGTCACGATCTCGCGCACGATGTTCCGCAACGGCGGCTCGGAGTACGCCATCAACGGCCAGACCTGCCGACTGCTCGACGTGCAGGAGCTGCTCAGCGACTCCGGTATCGGCCGCGAGATGCACGTCATCGTCGGCCAGGGCCAGCTCGACCAGATCCTGCATGCCTCCCCCGAGGAGCGTCGCGGCTTCATCGAGGAAGCCGCCGGGGTCCTCAAGCACCGCAAGCGCAAGGAGAAGGCGATCCGCAAGCTGGACGCCACCGAGGGCAACCTCACCCGGCTGTCCGACCTGCTCAGTGAGATCCGCCGCCAGCTCAAGCCGCTGGGTCGCCAGGCCGAGGTCGCGCGCCGTGCTTCTTTCGTGCAGATGGATGTCCGAGACGCGCGGGCCCGGTTGCTCGCCGACGACGTGGTCCGCGTCCAGGCCTCGCTCCAGCAGGAGCTGGCCGACGAGGAGTCGCTTCGGGAGCGACGTGCCGCTGTGGAGGCCGCACTCTCGACGAGTCGGGACTGCGAGACCGAGCTCGAAGAGGCGCTGCGCACCGATGCGCCCCTGCTGGCCCAGGCACAGGACACCTGGTTCCGGCTCTCGGGTATCCGGGAGCGGATGCGCGGCACGGCGCGCCTGGCCGCCGAGCGCGTCCGCAACCTCGCCGACGAGCCTGCAGACGAACGGCCCGGGCGTGACCCGGAGGCGCTCGAGGCCGAGGCCGACCGGGTGAGCGGCGCAGGAGGCGGAGATCCAGACCGAGGTGGCCGCGCACCAGGCCGCGCTGGACCGCGCTGTGGCGGTGCGCGGGGAGGCGGAGACCGCGCACATCGATGAGGACCGCCGGGTAGCCGGTCTGATCCGGGCGGCTGCTGACCGCCGGGAGGGGCTGGCCAGGCTGACCGGCCAGGTGAACACCCTGAAGAGCCGCGCCGCGGCCGCCGAGGACGAGATCGGTCGACTCAACGTCACGCGCACCGAAGCGGTCGCCCGTGCCGACCGGGCGCAGCGCGACTTCACCTCGCTGGAGACCCGGATCGCCGGTCTCGACGCCGGCGAGCGAGGTCTCGACGCCGAGCACGAGGGCGCCGCCGCGCTGCTGGACGACATCGACGAGCGGCTCGCCAAGCTCCGTGAGGAGGCCCAGGACGCCGAGCGCGAGCGCGCCGCCCTGGCTGCGCGCAAGGAAGCGCTCGAGATCGGGCTGTCCCGCAAGGACGGTGCCGGTGCCTTGCTGGCGGCCACAGACGACGTGTCCGGGCTGCTCGGCTCGGTCGCGGCCCTGCTGTCCGTGCGCTCCGGCTACGAGACGGCGGTGGCGGCCGCCCTCGGCTCCGCCGCGGACGCGGTCGCGGTGTCCGGCGTCGACGCCGCCCTCGGAGCGATCAGCCACCTCAAGGACGCCGACCTCGGTCGGGCCGGGCTCGTGCTCGGCGGTGCCGATGTCGACGACCAGCGACTGGCCGGGTCTGCCAGCCGGCACGACGTACGCGCTCGAGGTCGTGGAGGCCCCGGCGGCTCTGCAACCGGCCCTGCGACGGCTGCTGTTCAAGACCGTGGTCGTGGACGACCTCGAGGCTGCCCGCCGCCTGGTCGCCGACCTGCCTGACGTCGTGGCGGTGACCCACGACGGCGACCTGGTGGGGGCTCACTTCGCGGCAGGGGGATCGTCGTCGCAACCGAGCCTGCTCGAGGTGCAGGCCGCCGTCGACGAGGCGACAGCCGCTTTGACGGCGGCAACCGGAGCCACCGAACGCCTCCGCTTCGAGATCGCCACGCTCGACAACGAGCGCCGGGACGTGCAGAGCCGGGTCGACGTGGCGTTGGCCAAGCTTCACGAGTCCGACGCCGCGATGGCCGCCGTCGCAGAGGAACTGGGCCAGCTCGGCTCGCTGGCCCGTTCGTCGAAGGCCGAGGCCGAGCGCGTGGACCAGGCCATTGCCGCTGCCGAGCAGGCCCGGGACAACGACGTTGCCGGCCTGGCCGAGCTCGAACAGCGTTTGGCGGCCGCTGCCGACGCCCCGGAGGAAGAGCCGGACACGACCGAGCGGGAGCGGCTGGCGGACCGGGCCCGGCAGGCCAGGCAGTCCGAGATGGACGCCCGGTTGGGGTTGCGCACGGCGGAGGAGCGGGCGCGGGCTCTTCACGGTCGAGCCGATGGGCTGCGCAAGGCCGCCGAGCAGGAGCGGGTGGCCCAGGCGCGCGCCAAGGAACGCCGTGAGCGCCGGATCCGAGCAGGCACACGCCGCCGACGCGGTCGGCAAGGGGGCGCACGTGGTCCTGGCCCGGCTGGATCGTTCGCTCGCGGAGGCGGTCGCACGCCGTGCCCAGGTCGAGCAAGCCACGGGCGGGACGCGAGCAGGACCTGACGGCCATGCGCGGCAAGGTGCGCGAGCTCGAGGCGGAGCTGAGCAAGCTGACTGACACCGTGCATCGCGACGAGATGCTTCGCACCGAGCAGCGGATGCGGATGGAGCAGCTCGAGCAGCGGTCGCTGGACGAGCTCGGGCTCGACCTCGAATCACTGGTCAGCGACTACGGTCCCGACCAGCTTGTGCCACCGCCACCCGCGCTGCCTGACGAGGTGCGTGAGGTCGAACCGGAGCCGACGCCGTACGTCCGCGAGGAGCAGCAGAAGCGGCTCCGCAACGCCGAACGCGCGCTGGCTCAGCTGGGCAGGATCAATCCGTTGGCGCTGGAAGAGTTCTCGGCGTTGGAGGAGCGGCACAAGTTCCTCACCGAGCAGCTCGACGACCTGCGCAAGACCCGGCGCGACCTGCTCGACATCGTGCGTGAGGTCGACGAACGCGTCGAGCAGGTCTTCACCGCGGCCTACGTCGACGTCGAACGTGAGTTCGCCAATGTGTTCGCTCGGCTGTTCCCCGGCGGAGAGGGCAAGCTGATCCTCACCGACCCGGGCAACATGCTGGACACCGGAATCGAGGTAGAGGCGCGCCCGCCGGGCAAGAAGGTCAAACGGCTGTCACTGCTGTCCGGTGGCGAGCGCTCGCTGGTCGCGGTGGCGTTCCTGGTGGCGTTGTTCAAGGCCAGACCCTCGCCGTTCTACATCCTCGACGAGGTCGAGGCAGCACTCGACGACACCAACCTCGGTCGGCTGTTGGAGATCTACGAAGAGCTTCGGGAGAACTCCCAGCTGCTCGTGATCACCCACCAGAAGCGCACGATGGAGGTGGCCGACGCGCTCTACGGCGTCTCGATGCGCGGCGACGGGGTGTCGGCCGTGATCAGCCAGCGCCTCCGGGAGGCCGAGTCCGCCTGACCACGACGCGGTGGAGGTTCTCAGCCCAGCCAGGCGAAGTTGACCGCCGTGCCCTCGGCGACGAAGCCCGCCTTCTCGTAGACAGACAGGCCCAGCTCGCTGGCGTAGAGGGCCGCGGTGTGGCAGCCGTTCTCACGGCCGATCCGCAGCAGCTCCCGAGTGACGGCTGACCCGACGCCGCGGCGTCGTGCCGAGTCCAGCACTCCGATGTTGTAGAGACCGGCTACGCCGTTGACCATCATCACGAGCCCGCAACCGGCCGGCGCGCCGTCGACGTGGGCCACGACCTGCGCGAGCGACTGCTCCGGCCCCTCCGGCAGCGAGGTGTTGAAATCGACGGCGTACGGGCGGGCGTCCGGCGGGAGGCCGAAGACCTGCATGAAGACGTCGGTCATCTCCTCGACGTCGTCCCGGCCCGGCCGCGACACGGTGACGGTTCCGACGGGTTCTGGGTCGTCGAGGTCCCGGCGGACGGTGAGGTCCAGCGACATGCCTGGGCTCTGTCCGGTCGCTACCAACCCTCGAGCCTCGAGAACGGAGACGAGCTCGGGCGTGCGTGTCGAGTCGGTCGTCCACCAGATGAACGGCTTCCCGCGCCCGACCATCTCGTCCACGACCGCGCCCGCTCGCTGTTCGACGACATCGCAGGAGAGGCGGCACGGCGCCACCCCGTTGAACAGCGGGAAGCTCGATTCGGAGGTGTAGACCAACACGTCGCCTCGACGCTCGGTCTTCAGGAGCCGCGGCTGCATCCTCTCGAACAGCGCCAGCAGATTGGCCTCGATGGGACTGGCCGCGCGGTCCGCTTCGGTCGTCATGCCCGAACCGTAGTCCGAACCGGCTCCGATCGAGGGGCGAACGGCCGTCACGCCGGGACGGTCGCATCCGTAGCGAGCTGGCGTACGCCGTCGGCGATGAGCAGCTGGGCGGCGGTGTAGGTGGCCATCACGACGGCATCCAGACCGGGCGCGTCGTCGAGCACGAACTCGGCCAGCCCCAAGGTGAGGTCCGAGGCCAGGAACAGCCGAGCGCCTCGAGCGATGTCGCGTCTCGACGCGAGGGCGATGCCGGGGTCCAGGTCGTTCGCCAGCGCGACCATGCCAGCCAGCGCAGCGGCGTACACCGCGACGGGGATGCGCAACGCGGGATCCTTGCGTCCGGCCGCCCAGGCCATGGCAGGGGTCATCATGCACGCGAGCCCGATGACGGCCTTGGACGTCGCGCCGATCGGACGTGTCGAGGGACGGCTTCCGAGCTCCCAGAAGCTGACGCCGTACCTCAGGTGGGCACCGAGGAAACAGCCGACGCCTGACAGGAACGCGCCACGACTCTTGCCGAGCAAAGCCACGTCACCTGCCCAGGACAGCGCCTCACCTGCCAGGACCGCGCGGCGTACCACGCCGGTCGGCTTCCCACTCTCGTGGACGGCCAGGGACGCCGCGAGCAGCGGCATCAGCGCCGGCTTGGTGAGTCGCCGGAGACGACGCAGGGTGGTCGACCGCGGGACACCCGCGAGCGCGGCGTCCGCCGCAGCCACGCAGATGTAAGCCCGTCGGAGGGTCGACGCGCGCGGAAGCCTCGTCATGTCCCCATTCTGCGGCGTGTAACTGGCGGCAGGCAGGGGCATCGGCCGTGGCGTCCGGCTTCGGGCGAAATCGGGTGGTGCCGAGCTCCGACATCCGGAAGCGTCTCTGTGGCGATTGGGCGGTGCTCACGATGCCTGGCAGGATGGGGCAGGCGGATTACCGCCCACGTGCTTGAGATCGCAGGAGAATCGCACCCATGACGTTCATCTGGCTCGGCCTGCTCGCCATCTTGGCCCTGGCCGGTCTCGTCACCTTATACGTCGCCTTCCCGCATCGCGGCGAAGACATCCCGCACGCGGAGTGGCTCTCGGACGCGATGACGAAGTCGAACCGAAAGGTCCACGCCACGCTTTCGCAGCTCGACGACTCGCTGGCCGCGAAGGTCAACGAGCGCAAGCCGGACTGACCCGCCTCCGACGTGCCTGATCGTTCCTCCCTGCCCGGGCGGAGACACCTCGTCTGGGAGGATGATGCACCGTGACCTTCGTCTGGATCTCCCTGGCCATCGCGGCACTGGCGTTGTTGGCGATCGTCGGGTTCGTCTCGACCCGCCGGGGCCGTCGCGGCCCCCCAGCGCAGCCGCCATCGGCTCACGACTTCCGCGCCAACGGTCGGTGACGAGCAGGCTCCAGGTCCTGACGGCTCGGCTCTGAGCGGTGTCGTCCTGCCCGATGACGCCGCGTCAGGCGGCTGACACCGCCGTCCTCGAGGTCGAGAGGCCAGACCCGGTCGCGGGACGGCTCCAACGGCTCCGGGCACGGTTGGCCCGTTCGCAGTCGACGCTGGGCAAGGGGCTGCTCGCCCTGCTCTCCCGGGACCGGACTCGACGACGCGACCTGGGAGGAGATCGAGGACACCCTGCTCGCCGCCGACGTCGGTGTCGCGCCGACGCAGGAGCTGGTGGAGGCCCTCAAGACCCGGATGCGCGTCGAGTCGGCCTCGGGGGAACGGGCCTCTGCACTTCTCCGGGAGGAGCTGGTCGCTCTTCTCGACCCGTCGCTGGACCGCAGCCTGCACGCCGACCGAATCAGCGGCAAACCGGCTGTCGTGATGGTGGTCGGGGTCAACGGTGTCGGCAAGACCACCACCGTCGGCAAGATCGCCCGAGTGCTGGTCGCGCAGGACAAGGACGTGCTGCTGGGGGCCGCAGACACGTTTCGTGCCGCTGCCGCAGACCAGCTGACCACCTGGGGTGAGCGGGTCGGCGTTCCCACCGTTCGGGGGCCGGAGGGGTCCGACCCAGCGAGTGTTGCGTTCGAGGCAGTGAAGGCCGGCGTCGAGCAGGAGGTCGACGCCGTCCTCATCGACACCGCGGGTCGGCTGCACACCAAGACCGGCCTGATGGATGAGCTGGGCAAGGTCAAGCGGGTCGTGGAGAAGCAGGCCCTGGTCGACGAGGTGCTGCTCGTGATCGACGCGACGACCGGTCAGAACGGGCTGACTCAGGCGAGAATCTTCGCCGAGGTCGTCGACTGTCACCGGCATCGTGCTGACCAAGCTCGACGGCACGGCCAAGGGCGGCATCGTGATCCAGGTACAGCGCGAGCTCGGCGTCCCCGTCAAGCTCGTCGGGCTGGGCGAAGGTGCGGACGACCTGGCGCCTTTCGAGCCCGAGGCGTTCGTGGCAGCTCTCCTCGGCGACTGATCTTGCGACGTGTCAGACGCTGTGGTCCGCACGGGCACAGCGTCTGACCGTCGGTGAGTCAGGGGAGCGTGTAGTGGACGGTGACGTAGGTCCGGTTGTCGTTGTGGGGTGCGTTTCGAGCGATGATCGTCCCGGTTGCGCCGGCGAAGCGACCTGACCCACCCGTCACCCGCCCGACGTACTCGGACTGAGATCCTGGCCGGTTGTGAAGGCGTGAGAACAACAGACCGCCCTTGCGAGCGATGGCGACGTAGATCCGGACCGAGCGGGTCCGCGGATTGAAGATCCCGCTGATCATGTCGTAGCCGACGAAGCGACCGTGGTTGCGGTTGATGTCCGTGCCCTCGAAGCCGAACCGTCCGGCCCCGTGGCCCCGGTCCGAGATCGCGACGAACTTGAGGGTTCCGGACGCGGGGCTCGCGTCGGCGGTGCCGACGAAGGCCGCCCCGGAGAGTGCGGTGCTGGCGATGACAGCTGTGCCCATGGCCATCGCGAGGTTTCGCTTGCTGCGTAGCATGAGATGTCCCTTCGAGATGACGCGAGGTTCGCGTCCTTCGTGATGTTCGGCCCCGATCTGGAGCGGCGAAACCCCCCGAAGTGACGAAATATCTGCGTGCGGCCTAGTCCGGATGGGCTAGCGGCGACGAGCGTGGGCGAGCCCGCTGGGGTCAGCGGGGGGTCATGGCCCAGCGGATCGCGCCGGTCATGGCCAGGCCGGCAGCCCGGACACCGAGCCGCTCGACCACCGGAAGGTACGGCAGCCGTAGCGGCCACCGTGACCAGACGGGCAGCAGACCGATGGCCGCCGCTGCGAGCACGCCATAGCCCGGGCGCATGGGCAGCGGCACGGGCGGGCTGAACAAGACGAAGCGGGCCGCCTGGCGTGCCTCGCGGGTCCCCTGCAGCTCTGGGCGGTAGGCCGCCAGCTGGTCGCGCAGCTCCACCTCGGTGCGCGGCGCGTCCAACACGCCCAAGGCCTCGCCCACCTTCGCGGTGTCCGCGACGTAACCGTCCCGCTCCCACGGCTCGAGGACCCGACGGCCGTAGGTGGTGTGGGCGAGCAGGAAGCTGTCCACCTCGGCCAGATGCACCCACTTCAGCAGGTGCGGGTCGGAGGCGGCATACGTGCGTCCGTCGGGTGTGCGGCCCCGGACCCTGCCGTGGATCTCGCGGATCCGGGCGATCATCGCCGTGGCATCCTCGGTCGTCCCGAACGACGTGACGGCCAGGAAGTGGCTGGTCCGCTGCAGCCGCCCCCACGGGTCACCGCGGTATCCGGAGTGACCGGCGACTCCCGCCATGGCCAGCGGATGCAGCGACTGCAGGAGCAGCGCCCGGATGCCGCCGACGAACATGGCCGCGTCGCCGTGGACCTCCCTGATCGGTCGATCCTCAGCGAACCAGCGTGGTCCCTCGGCGCTGGCGATCCGGTCGTGCTTGGCGAACCCGTCCGGCCCGGCCACGCGCGCGAAGAGCTCGCGCCCGAGCCGCTCGCGGACGGCCGTGAATGCAGGGGTGCGCGAGGGCCGGGCCTCCGCGACATAGGGGGTCGACTCGGCTCGGCTCACCCCCTCAGTAAACAGGCAGGTCCAAGTTCGCGCCGACCAACCATCCGCCCGTCCCGCGCATTGCGGGAAGTGGCCGGGAGTTCACACCGGCGTAACACGGGAAGGGCAAGTGTCACCTCGCCGCAACACGACGCGAGGCAACCCGAAACGTCAGGGCGGGACAGTGAGGTCACCCGCGACACCTGATCCTCGGGCCGACGCAGGCGTCCTCATCCCCTGACTGACAGGAAACATCCGGATGGACATCAACAGCGGCGACACCGCCTGGATTCTCATGAGCTCGGCCCTGGTGCTGCTCATGACCCCCGGCCTTGCCTTCTTCTACGGCGGCATGGTCCGCTCCAAGTCCGTGCTCAACATGCTGATGATGTGCATGTTGACCATCGGCATCGTCACCCCGCTCTGGGTGCTGTTCGGCTTCTCCCTGGCCTTCGGCACGGAGAACGCGAACGGCCTGATCGGTGACTTCAGTGCGGTCGGCCTGTCCGACATGCTCGACAAGGTCGCGGTCAACGGCGGCGAGTACCCGATCCCGATCCTGGTCTTTGCGGCGTTCCAGCTGATGTTCGCGATCATCACCCCGGCCCTGATCTCCGGCGCGATTGCCGACCGGGCGAAGTTCGCTGCGTGGGGAGTGTTCGTGGCCGTATGGGTCAGCCTCGTGTACTTCCCGGTCGCCCACTGGGTGTTCGGATTCGGCGACGCCGACGGCAACGGTGCCGGCTGGTTGGCCTCGTGGGGCGTCCTGGACTTCGCCGGAGGCACGGCCGTCCATGTCAACGCCGGTGCTGCAGGACTCGCCCTCGCGATCGTGCTCGGCAAGCGCGTGGGCTGGAGGCGTGACGCGATGCGCCCGCACAGCCTGCCGCTGGTGATGCTCGGCGCCGGTCTGCTGTGGTTCGGCTGGTTCGGGTTCAACGCCGGGTCGGCGCTCGGCGCCAACGGCGCAGCCGCGATGGCGTTCATGAACACTCAGGTCGCCACAGCGACCGCGATGCTCGGCTGGCTGCTGGTGGAGAAGCTGAGGGACGGACACGCCACGACGCTGGGCGCGGCGTCCGGCGCCGTCACGGGTCTGGTCGCGATCACCCCGTCGTGTGCCAGCGTCACCCCGGTCGGAGCCATCGCTCTGGGCCTGCTTGCCGGTGCCGCGTGCGCGTACGCCGTCGGGTTCAAGTACAAGTTCGGGTTCGATGACTCGCTCGACGTCGTCGGCGTGCACCTCGTCGGTGGAGCAGTCGGCTCCATCCTGATCGGCCTGCTGGCTGCTCCGAGCAGCGTCGCCGGTGCGACCGGCGTCCTCTACGGCGGTGGGGCCGACGGTTTCAGCCTGCTGGGCAAGCAGACCGTCGCCGTGTTGTCGGTGGGTGCCTTCTCCTTCGTGATGGCGTTCGTGATCGGCAAGATCATCGATGCCACCATCGGCTTCCGGATCGACGAGGAGGATGAGGTCACCGGGATCGACCAGGTGTCGCACGCCGAGACGGCGTACGACCTGCACCAGGCGTTCGGCGGTGGCCGGACCACCGTCGCGACGGCGTCGGAGACCGCCGGCGAGTCCGCACCGGAGAAGGAGAGTGTCGACGCATGAAGCTCATCACCGCAGTGATCAAGCCGCACAAGCTCGAGGACGTCCGGGCAGCGCTCGAGACGTTCGGGGTGACGGGGATGACCGTCACCGAGGCAAGCGGCTACGGTCGCCAGAAGGGCCACACCGAGGTCTACCGAGGGGCGGAGTACGACATCGCTCTCATCCCCAAGGTGCGTCTCGAGGTCGTGGTCGAGGACGACGAGGCCGAAGACATCGTCGGCGTCATCGTCAAGAGCGCGCAGACCGGACGCATCGGCGACGGGAAGGTCTGGGTGACCCCGGTCGAGACGGTCGTCCGTGTTCGCACGGGTGACCGGGACTCCGACGCCGTCTGAACGTGACGTCGTCGTGACCGCCCCGTCGCAGACACGGGCACAGCTCCGTCGTGCTCGTGCCGCGGCAGCAGACGAGCGGCTGCGCACGCTGTGGGAGCAGGTCCACCAGGAGCTGGACCTCCCCAGGGCGGGCGCAGCCCTCGTCGCCGTTGGCGGCTACGGTCGGTCTGACCTGTCGCCGTGCAGTGACCTGGACCTGGTGCTTCTGGCGCACGACGGCTACGACGACCAGTCCCTGGAAGCTCTCGCGGAGCGTCTCTGGTACCCGTTGTGGGACGCCAACGTCCGGATCGACCACGCCGTCCGGACGGAGACCGAGCTTCGCCGTGCGGCCGCGGATGACGTGCGCGTGGCGCTGGGGGCGCTCGACCTGCGGCCAGTCGCCGGCGACACGACGTGGACTCTGGGAGTCCGCAGCACGTTGCTGGCCGACTGGCGCCGCGGGGCCAAGCGCCGACTGCCCGAGCTGGTCGGCGCCACGCGAGAGCGCTGGTCGCGGGTCGGCGACCTGGCTCACGTCGCGACCCCGGACCTCAAAGAGGCACGGGGTGGCCTGCGCGACGTCAGCGTGCTCCGGGCGATGCTGGCCAGCTGGTTGGTCGACGTGCCGGCCGCCGAGCTGGAGCGGCTCAGCCACGACCTGTTGGAGATCCGGGATGCCATCCAGGAGACGACCGGCCGCGCCAACGACCGGTTGGTCGCCGACTACGCCGAAGAGGTGTCGGTCCGGCTCGGGATCAGCGGACAGGACGGGTTGAGAGAGGCGCTGCAGGTCACCGGTCGTGGGATCGGGCATCTGGCAGCGGTGGCTCTTCGCAACGTCGACTGGATGCTGACGCCGGCGCGCGTGGGGCCGCGTCGCCCAGTCCTCGACGTGCTCGCTCCCGGCGTCGGCGCCTTCCGGGGTGAGGTCGTGCTCACGGACAAGGCAGATCCCAGCCGTGACCCCCTCCTCGCCCTGCGTGCCGCAGAGGCCGCGGCCACCCGGGACCTGGTGCTCACGGACGCCGCAGCCGCTCGTCTCGGTCAAGAGCTGGCCCCGATGCCGGTGCCCTGGCCGGCGGAGGCCCGAGCGCTCTTCGGTCGGATGCTCGGCTCCGGGCCATCGTTGGTCGACGTCTGGGAAGCCCTTGATCTGTATGGGGTCGTGGATCCGCTGCTGCCGGAGTGGAAGCGGATCCGTCACCTGGCGCCGCAGACGTCGGTCCACCGGTTCACCGTCGACCGGCACCTGGTGCAGACGTGTGTCGAGGCGTCCCCCCACCTCGCCGACCTGTGCCGCCCAGATCTGCTCGTCGTGGCCGCTCTGGTGCACGACATCGGCAAGGGCGACGAGGGCGACCACAGCGAGGTCGGCGCCCTGATCGCCGAGGACGTCGCGGGACGGATGGGCTTTGGCCGACGAGATGTCGACGTGGTGTGCCGGCTGGTCCGCCATCATCTTCTGCTCGTCGAGGTTGCCACCGGAAGCGACCTCGATGACCCGCGCACGTCGGCAGCCGTGGCGAGCGCTGTCCAGGACGTCGCGACTCTGGAGCTCCTGGCCGCGCTCACCGAGGCCGACGCGCGGGCCACCGGTCCTCAGGCCTGGTCACCGTGGCGCAAGCAGCTCGTCGAGACGTTGGTCGAGCGCACCCGTCGCCACCTCCACCTGCACCTGGTCTGACCGGGCGAGTCCTTCGTGCGTGAGTCCCCTAACAGGTGGACGCGCTCAGCTGCCGATGAGCGGCCGTTCGCTCACTGGACTACTCCGAACGTGGGATGAGCTCCCGACCGCACGATCCGTTGGGCAGCGCCACCGAATTCGCGGACTGCGTCGGGATGAACGCCGCCGAGCTGAGCCGGTCTTCGTTCGGGAAGCGTCGCCTAGTCGTGTGCCGGGAACTTGTTGTCGAGGAAGTTGTAGATCTGGAAGGGGTTCCCGTCGTCGTCAGTGACGACGTAGATCGGCTTGGCGCAGGCCTTGCCGTCGTTGTTGCCGCGTTCGTCGACGAGATTGTCGACGCCGTACGGTTCGGTGCTCACGTCCCACAGGACGAAACCACTTTGTCCACCGGGACAGCTGTCGCCTGAGGAGGCGGCCTGTGCTGGCGTCGAGAGGGAGACGAGGACGACCCCGAGGGCCGCGACAGTGACGATCTTGAACATGTTGGCTCCTAGAGTCCAGACGAAGGTGACCGACAACCACGGTCCCAGCGGACGAGGTGAGTCGACATTCGCCAATCGGCGAATGTTTCGCTTGTCAGACGCGGTCGCGCACGGCGAGGGCCGCGGCGGTGCGGTTGGTGACTCCAAGCTTGCGGTAGGCGTTCTCCAGGTGTTTGCGCACCGTATGCACGGTGACCACGAGCTCTTCGGCAACCTCACGGTTCGACGCACCCGTTGAGACCAGGGTGAGCACTTTGCGCTCCGAGCTCGACAGCACACTCGGAGGCCGTTGTTCGGCGCAGCCACGGATCAGACGCCTGATCGCTGGCTCTACCATCGTGAGCACGGCGATCTCCTGATCGACGAAGTAGGCATGGCGACGGTCATAGCTGAGCTGGATCACCGTGCCCGCACTGGTCGGGAACCCCAACCAGAGGATGTCGCGCAAGCCGAACCAGGGGGAGGCCTGGTCCTCATGCGGCTGGGCGGCATCGTGCACGAGACCGGTCGGCAGGGGTCCGTCGCACACTTGCGGGTCCTGCGGCCCCGGATCGGGGTAGTACCTCAGACGAAGAGCGCAGCCGGTGTGGTCGGTCTCGCCAACGCCGAAAAGGTCAGAGCCGATCAACTCGCCAAGTGCCTGGATCGCCTCCTGCGGCAGCATCGCGCCAGGCTCGGGCTCGGCCAGGAGCAGTCGGCGGATCGCCGACTGCTGGCGGTGGTCGAGCAGAACTGTCATGGAGAGGCTCCGGCGGGCGAACTGACTGTGCCCTCCATGGTGCTGCTCGTTGACACGCAACGCCACACGTTTGGTCAATCCGCCATTTCGATCACCCAGGCTTCGGCGTCGGACGCCCGCTCATGCCGCACAGCGGGACGCAGCCGGAACTCTCGAGTGTCGGACTCGTTCGGCTACTGCGGTAACCGAGAGTGAATGCGCCGGCCGCGCGCGCTGGGACCTGCTGGGCCGTGCCGGATTGAGGCCGGCACTACGTTGGGTTCCATGGGCTTGAGGTCGCAGCACATCAGCATCGGGATCGATCGACCACTCTCCGCGGTCTATGACGTCGCAGCAGATCCGCTCAACCTGCCCAAGTGGGCTGCAGGCCTCGCAGGCTCACGGGTTGAGAGGGACGGTGACGAGTGGTTCACAGACTCCCCGATGGGTCGTGTCAGGTTCACCTTCGCGCCGCGCAACGACTTCGGTGTCCTGGACCATGACGTCACGTTGCCGTCCGGGGAGACGGTCTACAACCCGCTACGGGTCATCAGCGACGGGCAGGGGTGCGAAGTGATCTTCACTCTCCGGCAACGTCCGGAGATGTCCGATGCGGAGTTCCAGCGTGACTCCGAGGCCGTGGGGAAGGACCTCGCCGCCCTGAAGTCCTTGGTCGAGTCCGACTGCTAGCGCCGCATACAGCGTCGGAGCAGCGGCCATGTGTCATGATCGCGCGGACGAGAACAGACCAAGGGGGACATCGAATCCGATGCAGATGAAGCTGGAACTGATCCCGCTCCCGGTTTCGGACGTCGACCGGGCCATCGCCTTCTATGCCGACAAGCTCGGCTTCCAGAAGGACGTTGACGTGCAGCCCAGCGAAGGCGTCCGAGTCGTCCAGCTGACACCCGAGGGCTCGGGTTGTTCGGTCGGTTTTGGCACAGGGCTGGATGTGTACGCGGGAGAGCCCGGCAGCGTCAGAGGCTTGCACCTGGTTGTGGAGGACATCATCGAGGCGCGCGCCGACCTCGTCGGTCGAGGTGTAGAGGTCGGCGAGATCCAGGACTTCGGGGGCGGCGTCAAGGGAGCAGCCTTCTCCGATCCTGACGGCAACACGTTCGAACTGCAGGAGATGACATGGCGCAAGGGCGCGACGTACTAACAACCCGCTGGTGGGTGGTCCGGCCAGGGCACCCTGTAGGTGTCTGGTCTGCCAGAGCACACACGCGCGTAACGCAGGAGTTCGCGCACGATGCCCGCGTTGCCCATCGCCCAGCCCGGACGTGGCTGGAGTTCTGGCGGCATCGCTCGGTGCTCGTAGTTGGACCATCGCGTGCCCGAGTCGTCCACCGTGGCCCGGCGGACCAGGTCGCTGACGAGAAGTTCTGCGAAGTCCAGGTTGTCGCCGTTCTCGACGATCCGGTCGAGGGCAAGGGCCAGCACGCCGGCGGTCCCGCAGCAGCGCCCGTTGTTGTCCCAGAAGCCAGGTCGCACCCGGGCCGGTAGCCCGGAGGTGGTGATGGTGTGCCAGCACCGATCCGCCAGGCCTGCCCAGTCGCGATCGTGCGTGATCTGCAGGAGCAGACGAAAGACCTGGGCATCGCCGGCAGGGCCGTTGCACCAGCCCAGGCTGTACCGCTCGATGAGGTCGGGGCGGTGGGGCGGGTCGGAGTGAGGAACGAGGAAGCCAGCAGGTTGTTCCTGGTTGCGACTGACAACGTCGGCTGCGCCGTCGAGCGCCAGCTCGATGAGATCAGGTCGCTCCGCCGCGCGCCCGACTGACGCAAGCGCATAGACGATGCCGAGCGTTCCGTGCGCGAGGTGGTGGGACCGCGGGGGTGTTGGTCGCACCGGCCAGTTCACGCCACGAGCAGTCCGGGTGGCAGCTTGGACGTACGGGGTTACCGCATCGACGGCCAGCTCGATGTCACCGACCCTGAGCGCGCCGATGCCGATGCCGGCGTTGCCCGTCAACAGCTCGAACATCTGGCTCCAACGGCCCCCGGACGCGCGGTTCCGGACGAGTCGCAAGGCGTGGCGTGCGTCATCGTCGCGTCCGAGCGCCTGCAGCGTGAACGCCACACCTGTCAGGCCGAAGTAAAGCGAGGAGTCCGTGATGTCATCGAGACGGGCGGACAGGGCGTCAGCGCCGCGGCGAACGGCGTCGCCGTACCTCGGCTCGTTGAAGTGCGCGTGGGCTTCGTGAAGCGCGAGCAGGATTCCGGCTTGCCCGTGGTAGAGCGAAGTCTCAGACCAGTCAGCCCCGTGCTGGTCAAGGAGCCAATCGACCGCGCCGCGGCTGAGGCGCTCAAGGTCCTGCGTGCGATCGCCCGAGTCAGAGCCCTCCACACCCCGAACCTAGCGTCCCAGACGCCGGCTGGTAGGCCTCGATCAGCGGAAGAGGCACGACCGCTCATAGGGACTCACGTCGTGAGACGTCGTGCGTCGCAGGTAACACGGGCGGCCTCGACAGGAGTGACGTTGACGGGCAGGCTCAAGAGGTGACCTCATCCGGCGCCGCAGCCCGAGCGGCGTACACGCGCCAGGACTGGGACCAGGCCCGTGCTGAGCTGGAGGCTGCCGACCGCGAGACGGCGCTGGGGCTGCCGGACCTGGAGCGGCTCGCCGTGGCGGCGTACCTGACGGGCGATGGCCGGGCCTGCGTCGACGCCTGGTCCCGGGCCCATCTCATGGCCCTGGACGAGGGCGACGTGGAGCGGGCGATCAAGGATGCCTTCTGGATCTGCTTCGTCTGCTCGAACGCCGGCGACCTGGCGCAGGCGGGCGGGTGGCTGTCACGTGCCGAGAAGCTGTTGGCCGATCTGGCCGGTGACTCGACCGCCGCAGGCTTCGTGCTGCTGCCGCAGGCGGTGGCATGGCTGCACGCTGGCCAGTTCGAGGATGCCAAGCAGCGTTTTGCACAGGTGGGGGCCCTGGCTGACCGCACCCACGACGCGGACCTGCAGACCCTGTCGGCGCTGGGGGAGGGGCAGGCACTCATCGGCGTCGGTCAGGTGGCGAGCGGGATGGCCCGCCTGGACGAAGCGATGGTCGGCGTCACCACGGATCAGGTGTCGCCGCTGGTGGCGGGGCTCGTGTACTGCGCGGTGATCGACGCTTGTCACGATGTGCTCGACGTCCACCGTGCCCGGGAGTGGACGGGCGCCCTGTCCACCTGGTGTGACACCCAGGCCGGCCTGGTCCCGTTCCGCGGTCAGTGTCTGGTGCACAGGTCTGAGCTCCTTCAGCTGAACGGGGCCTGGCCGGACGCGCTGGCCGAGGCGGAGCGGGCGCTCCAGCGGTTGAGCCTTCCGGCCCCACACCCCAGCGCCGGCGATGCGCACTACCAGCTGGCCGAGCTGCATCGGGTCAGCGGGCGCTTCGACGAGGCCGAGGCGGCCTATCGTGCGGCCAGTGAGTGGGGTCGGTCGCCGCAGCCGGGACTTGCCCTGCTGCGCGTCGCGCAGGGACGGCCGGACGCTGCCCTCACGTCGCTGCACCACGCGATCGACGAGCCGTCACCGGCCCTGACGCGGTTCACCCGGCTCGCCGCCCTGGTGGAGGTGGCACTCGCGGCCGGAGACGTCCCGGCGGCCCGAACAGCCGCCGATGAGCTGGCCGTCTCAGGCGCCGACCTCGACACGCCCCTGCGCTCGGCGCTGATCGCGCACGCCGACGGTGCGGTGCTGCTGCGCGAGGGTCGAGCCCGCGAAGCCGCGGCTCGGTTGCGTTCGGCCTGCTCGCTCTGGCGTGACCTCGAAGCGCCCTACCACGGGGCGCGGGCGCGCATGCTGGTCGGCGTCGCCTGCCAGGAACTGCACGACCACGACGCCGCAGACTTGGAGTTCGAGGCGGCGCGGGCGGTCTTCGAGAGACTCGCGGCGCGACCAGACCTCGCTGTCCTCGACAAGATCACCGGACCCACCGACCGCCACCCGGACGGACTCACCGCTCGGGAGGTGCAGGTGCTCCGCCTGGTCGCGGGAGGAGCGACCAATCGCGAGATCGCGGAGCAGCTCGTGATCAGCGTGAAGACGGTGGCGCGTCACCTGAGCAACATCTTCACCAAGGTCGATGTCTCCTCGCGTGCCGCCGCGACGGCGTACGCCTACCAGAGCGGCATCATCGAACAGCGCTGAGCCGGCGTGGGTAGAAACACCCATGTACGACGGACGACGGTTGCATCGTTCGCCCGACGCGGCCGAGCCCCGGGGACTCCTACCGTCGAGGACGAGAGGAGTCATCATGAAACCAACCGAGAAGTTCGACACGATTGTCATCGGGGCCGGCCAGGCTGGGCTCGCGACCGGCTATCACCTGGCGCGATCAGGGCAGTCCTTCGTGATCCTGGAGGAGCACGACAACGTCGGGGACGTCTGGCGCAACCGTTTCGACTCCCTGCGCCTCTACAGCCCTGCCCAGTACGACGGCTTGCCCGGCATGCCGATGCCGATGCCGAAGTGGTCGTGGCCCGACAAGAACGACATGGCCTCCTTCTTGGAGACGTATGCCGAGAGGTTCGAGCTTCCGATACGAACCGGCTTCCGGGTCGACGGGCTGGCCAAGGCGGGGGACGACTTCGTGGTCTCGTCCGGGGACACCCTGCTGCGCGCCTCCAACGTCGTCGTGGCCAGCGGCGGGTGGCAGCTGCCGAAGACGCCGGACTTCGCCACGGAGCTGGACCCCTCGATCGTCCAGATGCACTCCAGCAGCTACCGGGGTCCCGGACAGCTCCAGCCCGGCCCGGTGCTGGTCGTCGGGTGTGCACACTCTGGAGCCGACATCGCGTTGGAGCTCGCCGCCACCCATGACGTGACGCTGTCGGGTCCGGTCAGAGGGCAGATCCCGTTCGACATCGAAGGCGGGGCGGCCCATGTCGTGCTGCCGATCCTGTGGTTCGTCGCCAACCACGTCCTGACCGAGCGCACACCGATCGGGCGGAAGATGCGCGGCCATGTGCTCAGCGAGGGCGGTCCGCTGCTTCGCGTCAAGCGTCAACACCTCGACGCCGCCGGTGTGGAGCGTGTGGAGGAGCGGACCGTCGGGGTGAGGGAGGGCAGGCCGGTGCTTGCCGGCGGTCGGGAGCTCTCGGTCCGGAACGTGGTGTGGTGCACCGGCTTCACCAAGGACACGTCGTGGATCTCACTGCCGGTCATCGGCGAGAACGGCTGGCCGGAGCACCGCCGTGGTCGGGTCGAGACGTGCCGCGGGCTCTACTTCGTCGGACTGCCTTTCCAGTACGCGTTCGCGTCGATGTTGGTCGGAGGTGTCGGACGTGACGCGCAGCGGGTCGTGAGGCAGATCGTGAGAGACGCGCCGTCCGGGGTCAACGACTCTCGCGCCCAGGTGAGCGCGGGCATCTGAGGGCGCTGGACGGGCGCCGGCCTGCCGAGGCGGCGGTCGCGCTGGAGCGTCGGGCGAGCCGGCAGCGGCAGGTAGGCTGGTCCATCGACGTACGCCGTCCGGAGGCTTGCCGACGACAACGGCCCCCGGACGTGCGCGACCAGCTTCCCGCGACACCGAGGACGATCAGACCCGTGTTCAACACCTTGCAAGACCGGCTCGCCGCCACGTTCAAGAACTTGCGTGGCAAGGGCCGGCTCTCCGACGCCGATGTCGACGCGACCTGCCGCGAGATCCGCGTGGCGCTGCTCGAGGCCGATGTCGCGCTGCCCGCGGTCCGGGAGTTCATCGAGCGGGTCCGCGAGCGTGCCAAGGGTGCCGAGGTCAGCGAGGCGCTGAATCCTGCTCAGCAGGTCATCAAGATCGTCAACGATGAGCTCGTCACCATCCTCGGTGGCGAGACGCGTCGGCTGCAGTTCGCCAAGACGCCGCCGACGGTCATCATGCTTGCGGGGCTTCAGGGGTCGGGCAAGACCACGCTGGCCGGCAAGCTCGGACGCTGGCTGAAGGAGCAGGGTCGCAGCCCGATGCTGGTGGCTGCCGACCTCCAGCGCCCGAACGCCGTCACCCAGCTCCAGGTCGTCGGCGGCCAGGCAGGCGTGCAGGTCTTCGCACCCGAGCCGGGCAACGGGGTCGGCGACCCGGTGCAGGTCGCGCGTGACGCGATCACCGAGGCGAAGCGCTCGTTGTACGACGTCGTCGTGGTCGACACGGCAGGTCGCCTCGGCATCGATGACGAGCTGATGAAGCAGGCCGCCGACATCCGCGACGCCGTGCGGCCGGACGAGACGTTGTTCGTGGTCGACGCGATGATCGGCCAGGACGCGGTCACGACCGCGCAGGCCTTCCTCGACGGTGTCGGCTTCACCGGCGTGGTGCTCTCCAAGCTCGACGGCGATGCCCGCGGTGGTGCCGCGCTCTCGGTCGCGCAGGTGACAGGTCGCCAGGTGATGTTCGCCTCCAACGGTGAGAAGCTCACCGACTTCGACGTCTTCCACCCTGACCGGATGGCCTCGCGCATCCTCGGCATGGGCGACATGCTCACGCTGATCGAACAGGCCGAGAAGGCCTTCGACGCCGACCAGGCGGCGTCAGCGGCCGCGAAGCTTCAGGGCAAGGGCGGCGACTTCACTCTCGACGACTTCCTGCAGCAGATGCAGGCCGTACAGAAGATGGGCTCGCTGACGAAGATCATGGGGATGATCCCGGGCATGAGCCAGTTCAAGGATCAGCTGGCGAACTTCGACGAGCGCGAGATCGACCGCATCCAAGCCCTGATCTTGTCCATGACCCCGGGCGAGCGGGCCAACCCGAAGATGATCGACGGCTCCCGCCGGGCCCGGATCGCGCGCGGCGCCGGGCGTTCGGTGAGCGACGTCAACCAGCTCGTCGACCGCTTCTTCGAGGCGCGCAAGATGATGATGTCGATGGCCAGCGGCGGCGGGATGCCAGGGATGCCAGGAATCCCTGGCATGCCCGGCATGGGCGGGAAGCGGGCCAAGGCGAAGCAGCAGGCGGCGCAGGGGCGCAAGAAGCGCGGCTCGGGCAACCCGGCCAAGCGCGCCGCTCAGCAGGGCAAGGCCCCCGCCGGGACGAAGGGTGACGACGGGGCGGCCGCCTTCGGGTTCGAGGGCAAGGACCAAAGCGGGCAGCTCCCCGACGGCTTCGAGCTTCCGAAGGAGCTCAAGGACCTCCTCTAGCGGCCTTCCCTCTTTCCCGCGCGCGGCGGGAAGGTGCAGGTCGACACGTCGTACGGAACCTGGACTTCCCCGCCATTCGCGGGACGGTGCGGGTCGGGTAGCGTCGCGCCCATGCCTGACAACCCGGACGGCGCAGTCCTCAAGGCCAGCGGGGTGATCCTGCCGAGCGGGGAGCGTCGCGACCTGTTCGTCGTCGACGGTCAGATCACGTATGACGCCGGGAGTGCGGCCGCGGCGAACGCGGACTCGATCACCGACAGCCTGGGTGACACCTGGATCGTGCCCGGGCTGGTGGACGCGCACTGCCACATCGGGCTGGACGAGCACGGCGCGGTGCCCGACGACGTGTCGGAGCAACAGGCGCTCAGGGACCGCGACGCCGGGACGCTGCTGGTCCGCGACGCCGGGTTCCGCCGCCGACACCCGATGGATCGACGACCGCGACGACCTGCCGCGCGTGATCAGGGCAGGACGCCACCTGGCTCGGCCCAAGCGCTACATCCGTAACTACGCTCATGAGATCGAGCCGCACGAGCTGCCGGCGTACGTCGCCCAGGAAGCACAGCGCGCGGACGGCTGGGTCAAGCTGGTCGGTGACTGGATCGACCGCGATGTGGCCGACCTGGCGCCGTGCTGGCCGCTGGACGCACTGCGTGCCGCGATCGACACCGCCCATGCCCACGGGGCACGGGTCACCGCTCACGTCTTCGGTGAGGAAGCGCTGCCCGACCTCTTCGCCGCGGGGATCGACTGCATCGAGCACGGGACGGGTCTCACGCCTGACCTGGTCGACACCATGGTCGCCCAGCGGATCGCGCTGGTGCCGACGGTCAAGCAGCTCGAGCACTTCCCGGACTACGCCGCCGCCGGTGAGGAGAGGTTCCCGGCCTACGCCACCCGGATGCGGGAGCTGTACGACCGACGCCGGGAGACGCTGCGGGGCGCCTACGAGGCGGGCGTCGCGATCTATGCCGGCACTGATGCGGGGGGCGTGCTGCCTCATGGGTTGATCGGCGAAGAGGTCCAGGCCCTGGCCGAGCTCGGGCTGTCGGCTGCTGATGCGCTCGGCGCCGCCTCCTGGCACGCCCGACCGTGGCTGGGACGCCCCGGCGGCAACCTCGACGAGGGCGACCCCGCCGACTTCGTCGTCTACGACGCGGACCCGCTGGCAAACCTCGCTGTGCTCCAGCACCCGCGCAGGATCGTGCTCCGCGGCCGCGTCGTCGCCTGACCGGACACCCGGAAACGACCGTCTCCGGCCCTTTCCAGGGCAGAGACGGTCGTTTCCGGGTGTCCGGTGGCGTCAGGCGGCGTTTGCCCCCAGGTAGCCGTTGGGATCCAGGACGTACTTGCGCGAAGCGCCCTGGTCGAACTCTGCGTACCCGCGGGGCGCGTCGTCGATCGTGATCGGGGTCGCGTTGACGGCTTCGGCGATGTTGACCCGGTCGTGCAGGATCGCCATCATCAGCCCGCGGTGGTACTTCATGACAGGGCATTGGCCGGTCATGAAGCTGTGCGACTTCGACCACCCCAGACCGATCTCGATCGAGAGCGAGCCCTTCTGAGCAGCCTCGTCGGCGGCACCCGGGTCGCCTGTGACGTAGAGGCCGGGGATGCCGACCCCACCGCCGGCGCGCGTCACGTCCATCATCGAGTTGAGCACGGTCGCCGGCTGCTCGTGTGAGGAGTCAGCGCCATGACCGCGTGCCTCGAACCCGACCGCGTCGACCCCACAGTCGACCTCGGGCACGCCCAGGATCTGCTCGATCTGGTCCTTCGGGTCGCCCTGGGACACGTCGACCGTCTCGCAGCCGAAGCTCTCGGCCTGCTTCAGCCGGTCGCTGTTCAAGTCGGCGACGATGACCACCGCAGCGCCCAGCAGCTGGGCAGACGCCGCAGCCGCGAGACCCACCGGGCCTGCGCCAGCGACGTACACCGTGGAGCCGACTTCGACGCCGGCGGTGACACAGCCGTGGAAACCGGTCGGGAAGATGTCCGACAGCATGGTCAGGTCGAGGATCTTCTCCATCGCCTGGTCCTTGTCCGGGAACTTCAGCAGGTTCCAGTCGGCGTATGGCACGACGACGTACTGCGCCTGGCCGCCGACCCAGCCACCCATGTCGACGTAGCCGTAGGCCGAGCCCGGGCGGTCGGGGTTGACGTTGAGGCAGATGCCCGTCTTGCCCTCCTTGCAGTTGCGGCAACGGCCGCAGGAGATGTTGAAGGGGACCGAGCAGAGGTCACCTTCCTTGATGAACTCCACCCCTGGTCCGACCTCGACGACCTCGCCGGTGATCTCGTGGCCGAGGATCAGCCCTTCGGGTGCGGTCGTGCGTCCGCGAACCATGTGCTGGTCGCTCCCGCAGATGTTGGTGGCGACGGTCTTCAGGATGACGGCGTGGGGCAGTTGGCGCCCGACGTTGTCCGGGTTGACCCCCGGGCCGTCCTGTAGCTCGAAGCTCGGGTAGTCGATCTCCTGGACCTCGACCTTTCCTGCGCCCTTGTACGCCACTGCCTTGTTGCTGGTCTGGCTTGCCATCTAGGACTCCTCTCCTCGTTCGCTCGCGAGGGGTGCCGCCGGCCTCGGCTGGTCCGGAAAACGCCAACGGTTCACCTCTGTCTGAGCCGTGCCCGGAGTACACCGGGGTAAACCGTTACCGACCGGTTCTCACGCCCTGCATAACTTCGCCCGTGGGCTGCCGACGGCTCAGTTGGTGATAGGTGGGGGTCGATCTGGCAGAATGTGGGCCGACTTCGAGTCGTGACGGACCCTCTCATCCGGCACCGCTCGAATCCTCCGCGAACCAGGCCCTGGTCCCCACCCGGGTACGCCGTTTGCACCCACACCAGACATCAAGGAGACACCACACTCGTGGCCGTCAAGATTCGCCTGAAGCGGATGGGCAAGATCCGCCAGCCGTACTACCGCATCGTCGTCGCCGACTCGCGCACCAAGCGTGATGGCCGCGTGATCGAGGAGATCGGCAAGTACCACCCGAAGGAAGACCCCAGCTTCATCCGAGGTCGACTCCGATCGCGCTCAGTACTGGTTGGGCGTCGGCGCCCAGCCGAGCGAGCCCGTCACAGCGATCTTGAAGGTCACCGGCGACTGGCAGAAGTTCAAGGGCGAGGCCGCCCCGGAGCCGATGAAGGTGGCTGAGCCCAAGCGCGACAAGACCGAGATCTTCAACGACGCCCTCAAGGACGCGCAGAGCGAGCCGAAGACCGAGGCCGTGACGCCGAAGAAGTCCGCCAAGAAGGCCACGCCGGCCGCCGAGACCAAGGCCGCCGACGCCGTCGCCGAAGAGGCACCGGCTGCGGAGGCACCGGCTGCCGAGGCGACCGCCGAAGAGGCGCCGGCTGCGGAGGCACCAGCTGCTGAGGCGCCCGCCGAAGAGGCGCCGGTCGAGGAGACCTCGCCGGTCACCGACCCTGCAGCTGCCGACGAGGCCGTCGCCGAGGACGCTCCGGCAGAGGACGCTCCGGCAGAGGACGCCGCGACTGGCAGAGGACGGCACCGAGAGCTCCGACACCGCCTCCGACGAGAAGGCCTGAGCATGCTGACCGATGCGCTCGACCACCTGGTCCGCGGCATCGTCGACAATCCCGACGACGTCACCGTCCGGACCCGTCAGCAGCGCGGCCGCAACCCGCGCTTCGCGGGTCGCGGTGACACCCTCGAGGTGCTCGTCAACCCCGAGGACCTCGGCCGGGTGATCGGGCGGTCGGGCCGTACGGCGACCGCGCTCCGTACGGTGCTCCAGGCGCTCTCGGGCAAGGACAACGTTCGGATCGACTTCGTCGACGTCGACCGCCGCAGGTAGAACCGCTGGCTGCTGTGGACTTGCTCGTGGGCAAGATAGGGAGGGCCCACGGGCTTCGCGGCGACCTCACCATCGACGTCCGCACTGACGAGCCGGACCGGCGCTTCGCGCTCGGCACGGTGTTCTCGACCCGGCGGGGTCCGCTGACGGTGTCGGAGGCCCGCTGGCACAGCAGCCGGCTGCTGATCCGGTTCGCAGAGGTGCCGGACCGCACGCGTCGCCGAGACCCTGCGTGGGACCGAGCTGCGCATCGAGGTCGACCCCGACGAACGGCCTGATGACCCCGAGGAGTTCTACGACCATCAGCTGGTCGGGCTGGAGGCACGACTCGAGAGCGGCCAGGTCATCGGCGAGGTGACCGAGGTCCTCCATCTGCCCTCGCAGGACGTGCTCGTCGTACGCCGACCCGAGCACGCCGGTGAGGTGATGGTGCCGTTCGTGAACGAGTTCGTCCCGAGCGTCGACGTCGATGCGGGTCACCTGGTCGTGGACGACACCGCGGGCCTGCTCGAGGACGAGCCTTCTCCCTCAGAAGACGTCGGGCCAGGCTGATGCGCCTCGACGTCGTCTCGATCTTTCCCGACTACCTGGCCCCGCTGCGGCTTTCCCTGCTCGGCAAGGCCCACGACTCGGGACTCGTCGACCTGCGGATCCACGACTTGCGGGACTGGGCTCACGACCGGCATCGCACGGTGGACGACACGCCGTACGGCGGTGGAGCCGGCATGGTGATGAAACCGGAGCCTTGGGGTGAGGCGCTCGACGACGTTCTCGCGTCAGCCGACGGGTCGGCCAACGCCGCCACCGCGCCGGTCATCATCGTTCCCACCCCTTCGGGTACGCCGTTCGATCAGGCGGCCGCACAGCGGCTCAGCCAGGCGAGCTGGCTGGTCTTCGCCTGCGGCCGCTACGAGGGCATCGACCAGCGGGTGATCGACCACTACTCCCAGCGCTTCGTGGTGGAGGAGGTCAGCCTCGGAGACTTCGTCCTCAACGGGGGAGAGGTCGCCGCGATGGCCGTGATCGAAGCCGTCGTACGACTGCTCCCCGGTTTCGTGGGCAATCCCGCCTCGCTCGACGAGGAGTCGCACGTGACGGGTGCGGACGGCGCCTTGCTGGAGTACCCGGTCTACACGAAGCCTGCCTCCTGGCGAGGTCTCGACGTCCCCGACGTCCTCCGCTCCGGTGACCACGCGCGGATCGGGGCCTGGCGGCGGCAGCAGGCGCTTCGGCGTACGGTCGAGCGTCGCCCAGACCTGCTCCCGCCCGACGCGCTGGCAGCCGTGGACGCCCCGCTCGCAGGGCTCGAGCTGCGTCCCGCGGTCCAGGCGGATGCCGCCCAGCTGCTGACCCTGCAGCGCGCCTGCTGGGTCAAGGAGGCGCACGACAACGACATCATCAGGTTGCCTGCGCTGATGGAGTCCTTGGACGACGTGCGCGCGGGCCTGTCCACCTGGACCACCTGGATGCTCTTCGCCGGACCTCGCCTGGTCGGTTCGGTCCGCGCGGGCCGGGCCGAGCGCGACCGCTCCATCTGGGAGATCGGCCGGTTGATGGTCGCGGAGGATCTCCGCGGACGCGGTCTGGGCCGGGTGCTCCTCGACCACATCGAAGCCACCGCGCCCGACGACATCACCATGTACGCCCTGTTCACCGGGGCCAGGAGCGATGACAACCTGCGTCGTTACCGGCGTGCCGGCTACCGGCTCAGTGACGAGCCGTTCCTCGGTGAGGACGGCCAACCGGACGCCCGCGTCGTACGGTTGGCCAAACGCCGTCGGGAGCGACGCTGACGCGGGTCCACCGATTTCGCTCCGCACGACCCCCTGTGGCAAACTTGACAGTCGGCGTCACGCGTCCGGTGCCCGACCCCTGTCCTCACCGACAGGTCGGACCGAGCCTCTCTGCCACAGGGGAACGGCTGGACGACGCGCGAGACCCGACCAAGACACACCGCGACACCACCTGACCAAATGCGCGAGTGACCTGTGGCACCGGCGAGGAAAGCGATCGACATGACGAACACCATCGACATCCTGGCGAGCAGCGTGCTGCGCGACGACGTCCCCGAGTTCCGCGCCGGCGACACCCTCAAGGTGCACGTCAAGGTCGTGGAGGGCAACCGCTCCCGCGTCCAGCTGTTCCAGGGCATCTGCATCCGGGTCCAGGGATCCGGCGTCGGTCGCACCTTCACCGTCCGCAAGGTCAGCTTCGGCGTCGGCGTCGAGCGGACGTTCCCGCTGCACACGCCGATCATCGACAAGATCGAGGTCGTGACCCGCGGTGACGTCCGTCGTGCCAAGCTCTACTACCTGCGCAATCTTCGCGGAAAGGCCGCCAAGATCCGCGAGAAGCGCGAGACGCCGGCCGGTCGCTGACCGGTCACCTGTTTCTCACAGCGTCGTCAGTGTGCTGGGTTAGGCTCGCGCGGTGAGAGACGCGGGAGGCAGTGAGGACGTCTACGCCGACCGGCCCGCTGCGACGCAGCCCGCCTCGGCGTCTCCCTCGGCGCCGAACCGTCACCGGCCCCGGATCCATCGCTCCGGCCGACGCAAGGCGACCCCCCAGGCCAAGCACCTGCCGATGTGGCAGGAGACGCTGCTGCTGGTCGTCACGGCCCTGGTCCTTGCCCTGGTCATCAAGACGTTCCTGGTCCAGGCGTTCTACATCCCCTCGGGGTCGATGCGCGAAACCTTGCGCGTCAACGATCGGATCCTGGTCGAGAAGTGGTCCTACTGGTTCGGCGACATCCAGCGCGGTGACGTCGTGGTCTTCGACGACCCGGCCAACTGGCTCGGGGAGGAGGACGTCCAGACCTCGACGAGCGCTCTCGGCAAGGTGTTGTCCACCGTAGGGCTCTATCCCACCGGGGGTCACCTGGTGAAGCGTGTCATGGGCGTCGCGGGCGACGAGGTTGCCTGTGTGAAGGGCCGAGTCGAGGTCAACGGCGTGGCACTCGACGAGAAGGGCTACGTCACCCTGGCCAAGAATGCCTGCGACGGCAAGTTCGACGTCACGGTCCCGCAGGACCGACTGTGGGTGATGGGAGACAACCGGGAGCACTCGGCGGACTCGCGCGTGCACACCGGTGATCCCGGCGGCGGGTTCATCCCCACGGGTGATGTGGTCGGCAAGGTGTTCGTGGTGGTCTGGCCGGTCGACCACTGGGGATTGATCCATCGTCCAGGCACGTTTGACAACAGCGCGCTGGACCAGGCGGCGGGTCTCGTCTCCGGCACGGCGCCGCTCGGGCTAGCGTTGGTCGGGTTCGGTCCCGTGTACCGCCGCTTGAAACCTTCCACGAAGAGGACGACTGACTGATGCCCGAGGAGACCACTCGCGCCGGGCGGGGGCCCGACGACGAGGAAGCGGCACAGCCGACCTCCCCCTCCGAGACCGTGCCCACGACCACCGCGACGGCGACGACAGGCGAAACGGGCTCATCCGCGGCCTCAGGAGAGTCCGGCGACCTCACCGCGGACGGTGAGAGTCGTACGACCAGGGCTCCGGCCGACTCGCTCACCGCCGGAGGCGCAGGCGGAGCTGATGACCGGTCCACGACCGCCGACGACGACGAGGCGGGTGACAGCGTCGCGCGCGCGACCGGGCGGTTCCTCAAGGAGCTTGTGATCATCGTCGTGATCGCCCTGGTGGCGTCGGCGTTGCTCCGTGCTTTCGTCGTGCAGGCGTTCTTCGTCCCCTCCGGGTCCATGCTCCCGACCATCCAGCTCAACGACCGGATCTTGGTCACGCGGATCGGCGACATGCACCGCGGTGAGGTCGTCGTCTTCGAGGACCCGGGCGGCTGGATTCCCGCCGACGAGCAGGCGCCTCCCCCCGGACAGGTCCGCAAGGGACTGGAGTTCATCGGCGTGCTCCCGGCCTCCGGACACGAGCATCTGGTGAAGCGGGTGGTCGGCCTTCCTGGTGACCACGTCGTGTGCTGTGACAAGGGGAAGCTGGTCATCAACGACACGCCGGTCGACGAGTCCGGCTTCTTCAAGGTCGGCAAACAACCCGCCGACAACGTGTCGTTCGACGTCGTGGTTCCGAGGGACGCGATCTTCGTGCTCGGCGACAATCGGTACGTGTCCGGCGACTCGTCCCGACACCTCAACGGCCAGGACGCCTTCATCCCGATGGATCTGGTGACGGGCCGAGCCTTCGCGGTCATCTGGCCGTTCGAACACCGCCAGATCCTGCACATCCCCAGCGCCTACGACAAGGTGCCCGACGGCCAGACGCCGCCCGAGAAGGGCGTGATCAACGACGTCCCGAGGCAAGGTGGCTGACTCCGGATGAGATCGAGGTGAGCCGAGCATGAGTCCCCTTCCGCGCGGGAGCACCGTCCGCCGCGACGCCGGCCTGTACGGCTACGAGCGAGCGCTGCGACGGGTCGGCCTGGCTCCGATCGCCGGCGTGGACGAGGCCGGACGTGGGGCATGCGCCGGTCCGTTGGTCGCGGCCGCCGCGATCCTCCCCGAGGGAGCGCGCGGCGTCGTGCCGGGTCTGGCCGACTCCAAGCTGCTCACGCCGCTGGCCCGGGAGCGCTGCTACGACCAGATCGTTCGACGCGCCACAGCCTGGTCGGTGGTCGTGATCGAGTCGACCGAGTGCGACGAGCTCGGCATGCATGTGGCCAATGTGGAGGCGTTGCGCCGAGCGCTGGCGCGCCTGGACACCCGGCCGACGTACGTGCTCACGGACGGTTTCCCCGTCGACGGCCTGGGCGTCCCCGGTCTTGCCGTGTGGAAGGGTGACCGGGTGGCCGCCTGCATCTCAGCAGCGTCGGTGCTTGCCAAGGTCACCCGCGATCGGATCATGCTGACGATGCACGAGGAGTATCCCGAGTACGACTTCGCGGTGCACAAGGGGTACGTCACCCGTGAGCACCAGCAGGCGTTGGTGACCCACGGACCTTGTCCCCAGCACCGCCGGCGCTTCGTGAACGTGCGGCGCGCGGAGGCCGGAGATGCCAGGATCGATGAGTTGACCCTGGCCGAGGTTGAGCTCAGGGGTGATCTCGGGGGCGGCGTCGAGGCAGCGGGGACGGGACACCTGTCGGAGATGGCGGAGGGACGCTGATGAGCGCTGAAGATCTCGAGAAGTACGAGACCGAGATGGAGCTGCACCTCTACCGCGAGTACCGCGACGTGGTGGGGATCTTCAAGTACGTGGTGGAGACCGATCGTCGCTTCTACCTCTGCAACGCCGTCGATCTCAAGGTGCGTACCGAGGCAGGCGACGCGTACTTCGAGGTGACGATGTCCGACGCCTGGGTGTGGGACATGTACCGGCCGGCGCGTTTCGCCAAGAACGTCAAGGTCGTCACGTTCAAGGACGTCAACATCGAGGAGCAGTCGCTGTCCGATCTCGAGCCGCCAAAGCCGTGATCGACGGCTGAGGTCGAGTCCACGCGATCGGTGGACCGGCCCCAGCTTCCCCAGGTTCGACAAGTCCGGGCAACCATCCACAGGCCGGCGACGTCGGCTGCGCGCGGCACCTCGCGAGGCTGAGGCTGTCCGCGGAGGTGCAGTGATGACCGCGACGTACGCGCAACGCAAGGCTCTGGGTGAGTTCGGTGAACGCGTCGCCGCCCGGTTCCTGAGCGAGCTGGGCATGACCGTGCTCGACCGCAACTGGCGATGTGACGAGGGCGAGCTCGACATCGTGGCCCGTGACGGCGGCGATCTCGTCGCCTGCGAGGTCAAGACGCGCACGAGTGGCCGCTACGGCACGCCCGTGGAGGCCGTGACACCAGCCAAGGCTCACCGCCTGCACCGACTCGGTCGACGGTGGGCGGCGGAGCACCGCGAGCTGGCCGGAAACCCCCGACTCCGGGTCGACGTCGTCGCGGTGACTGCAGGAGCCCGAGGCGCGGCCACGGTCGACCACGTCGTCGGGGTTGCCTGATGGCGACGGGGATGACGTTCTCCGTAGCCCTCGACGGGGTGACCGGTCGCGTGGTCACCGTCGAGGCTGACGTGAGCGACGGCGTGCCGGGGTGGTCGTTGTCGGGCATGCCCGACCCGAGCGTGACCACGGCTCGCGACCGTTGCCGGGCGGCCCTGGTCAACAGTCGCTTCCGGTGGCCGGACCGACGACTCACCGTTGCGCTCTATCCGCCGGACGTGCCGAAGATCGGTTCGCACTACGACCTGGCGATCGCGTTGGCGTTGCTGATCGCTGACGGAAGGCTCGGAGCCGACCGGTTGCGGCACACCGTGGTCCTCGGTGAGCTCGCACTCGACGGGCGTCTGCGTTCGGTGGCAGGCGTGCTTCCGGCGGCGATCACCGCTGCGTCTGTCGGACTGACCCGGCTCATCGTGCCGGAGTCCAACGCCAACGAGGCTCGTCTCGTCCCAGGCATGGAGGTGGTGGCCGTGCGCTCGCTCGGGGAGTGCGTCGCTCTGCTCGCGGGGGAGGACCCGCCAGCGGAGGAGCTCGTGCCGCCGGTCGCCGAGTTCGACCCCATCGTCCCGTCGTGGGACATCGTGGACGAGCGAGACCTGCGGGACGTGCGCGGCCAGACACAGGCCCGCTGGTGTGTCGAGGTTGCCGCAGCCGGAGGACATCATCTGTTTCTCGAGGGCCCCCCCGGGGCCGGCAAGACCATGTTGGCCGAACGATTCCCGGCGCTTCTCCCCGAGCTGAGCCTGGACGAAGCGATCGAGGTGAGCACGATCCACAGCGTGGCCGGTCTGCTCGCTCGGGAGTGCCCCCTGCTGCGTCGGCCACCTTTTCTGGCTCCGCATCACAACGACACCGTTCCGTCGGTGATCGGTGGTGGGGGCCGGACCATCCGACCTGGTGCGATCAGCCTGGCTCACCGCGGGGTCTTGTTCCTCGACGAGGCACCCGAGTTCCGGCCGACGGTCCATGACGCGTTGCGGCAACCGCTGGAGGGTGGCTTCATCTCGATCCGAAGGGCCGAGGGTGCGGCCACGTTCCCGGCTCGGTTTCAGCTGGTCCTCGCCGCCAATCCCTGCGCATGCGGAGGAGACGCCGGGAGTGCGACGTGCCGGTGCGACGCCATCAAGCGACGTCGCTACACCCAACGGATCAGCGGACCGGTGCGCGACCGGATCGACATCGTGCACACGATGCTGCCGGTCTCCACGGCGGAGATGCTCCAGCCCATCGGACTCGCGGGAAGCACCGAGGCCGTGCGTGCTCGGGTCCTGGAGGCGCGAGAGCGGCAGGCCCGGCGCTTCACGGGTTTGGCCTGGATCACCAACGCGGGGGCCCCGGTGGTCGAGTTCCGGCAGCGTTGCCCACTGGACGCGGAGACCTCGCGGGTGGTCGAGCAGGCGGTCGCATCGGGATTCCTCAGCCAGCGTGGCGCCGATCGCGTCGTCCGGTTGTCCTGGACGCTGGCCGATCTCAGCGGTGCCGACCGGCCGGACAGGGCGCACGCGCTCGAGGCGCTGCACCTGCGCAGCAATGGGGTTCATGGTGAGTCGCTGCGAACGGCTCGAGTGGCATGACGGTGGACGCCGCCGCCACGCCGGCACAACCCGTCACGCCCGAGGAGAGGCGGGCGCGGATGCTGCTGTCTCGCGTCGCGGAGCCCGGCGACGCGGATGCCTGTGCCCTCGTGTCGGCGCACACCGCACAGGCGCTGGTCGGGCGACTCGAAACCTTGGACCCATCGGGCCGAGACGACCTCAAGGTAGGTGGCTGGGTCGAGCGCCTGCGCGCCACGGACCTCGAGCATCTCGAAGCGGAGGCACAGCGGGTCCATGCTCGATTCGTCTGCCCGGGGGATGCCGAGTGGCCACCGCAGCTCTCAGATCTGGCGATCACCACCGCGACCCACCCTGATCGACGCGGGGCCGCACCGTTCGGACTGTGGGTCCGCGGCCACGGTGACCTCGCCAGCCAGACCAAGGTCAGCGTCGCCATTGTCGGTGCCCGCGCTGCCACGGCGTACGGCGAGCACGTGGCGGGGGAGCTCGCCGTCGGTTGTGCCGTCGAGGCATGGACCGTTGTCTCCGGTGGCGCGTACGGCATCGATGCTGCGGCTCACCGCGGCGCATTGGCGGCCGACCGAGCCACGGTGTGCGTGCTCGCCGGAGGGATCGACCGGCTCTACCCTGCTGGCCACGCGCCGATGCTCGAGCGCATCCTTCAACGAGGCTGCCTCGTCAGCGAGGCGGCGCCGGGGTGTGCGCCGAGCAAGAGCAGGTTCCTCGTACGCAACCGGCTCATCGCCGCCTTGACACGTGGCACGGTTGTCGTCGAGGCAGCGTTCCGGAGTGGCGCGCTCAACACCGCTCGCTGGGCAGGGGACCTCGGCCGCGCCGTGATGGGCGTCCCCGGTCCGGTGACCTCGGTGGCCTCGCGCGGGGTGCACGAGCTGCTGAGAGGAGGCGCTGCGCTCGTCACAGCTGCAGACGAGGTCGTCGAGCACCTTTCACCCATCGGCACCGGATTGGCGACGCGTCGCGAGGACCCGCCTCGCCCCGCCGATGCGCTGACGTCGGAGACCCGCCAGGTGCTCGATGCCGTGCCGCGTCAGCAACCGGCCACGACCGCCTCCATCGCGGTGGCGGCAGGTTTGCCTCGCGTCACCGTGGCCGGTCGGTTGAGCTGGTTGCTCTCGCACGGGTGGGTCGAGCAGCCCGGGGCCGGATGCTGGCTGATCGCTGCAGACCGCAGCGGCTGACCAAGACCCCCAGGCTGGCGCTGGTCCTGCGCGAATGACCTCGAGACGGCCTGCTGAGGCCGTAGGGTAGTGCCTCGCTCGGTGTTGTCTGCCTTGTTCGAGTCTCCCGGGCTCTTGCCTGTCCGTCGAGAAGTCGGTCACGAGGCCTCGCTGCCACGTCGTCGAGGGGAACGAATGTCACAGCCTCCGCAAGGTTCCGATCCGGATCCGTCCCAGCAGTCAGGTGAGCCGGGTTCACCGGGCCAGCCCGCCAGCCCGGTCAGCACGGGCAGCCGGGGCAGCCACCCCAGTACGGGCAGCCAAACCAGTACGGGCCACCGGGCCAGCCACCCCAGTACGGGCAGCCAAACCAGTACGGGCCACCGGGCCAGCCACCGGGCCAGTACGGGCAGCCAAACCAGTACGGGCCACCGGGCCAGCCACCCCAGTACGGGCAGCCAAACCAGTACGGACCACCGGGCCAGCCACCCCAGTACGGGCAGCCAAACCAGTACGGACCACCAGGCCAGCCACCCCAGTACGGGCAGCCGGGCCCGGGTGGCTACGGCGGCCCGCCACCGGGCAAGGGCAGCTCGGTCGCCGTCGTCATCGTGATCGTGGCAGTCCTTCTCCTGCTGGCGGGCGGCGTCGGCATCTTCGCTCTGACGCGCGGAGGCGACGACTCGGCGAAGGACCCCGTGAGCCAGCCTGTCTTCACGCCCTCGACAGCCGGGGACCCCTCTGCGTCCGGCCTGCAGACCCCCGAACCGACACCGACCGAGGTGACCGGCAGCACCGTTCTCGGTACGCCCGGGACGGCCATCACCAGCCCACCGACGTTCTCGGGTGAGACACCGACACAGCAGGAGTACGTCAGCGTGGCCACCAGCTTCATCTCGCTGTCGATGGCGGGCGACTGCAAAGGTGCGAAGGCACTCCTCCAGAAGCAGTACGAACGATCAGTCTCCGAGGACTACTACTGCACCGGCGATGCCAAGCAGCGGTTGCGCAGCCTTCAACTGAACGACCCCAGCTTCACCGACTTCCGCACCGCTGGGGCCTCGGTGGAGTTCCGCGGCGGCGGTGGGGTGGCCACGGTCTTCATGTCCTTCACAACCGACCAGGTGATCCTCATCGACGCGGTCTACATCTAGCGGACACGTCCCGCTTCACCACCTTGACACTCACCGGCTGCGACACTGGGGCGATGCGCAGGTCGGCCGAGGTGGACGAAGAGCTCAACGAGCAGTACGCCACGCTACTCGGCGACTACGAGCGACATCTCACGTCCGAACGTGGGTTGTCCGAGCACTCGGTCCGGGCCTACACCGGCGACGTCCGGGACCTGCTGACGCATCTGCAGCGCCTTGGCGTGCAGCGGCTGGCCGATGCCGACGTCCGGTCGCTGCGGAGCTGGCTGGCCAAGCAACAGAGTCTGGGCCGCTCGCGAAGCACCTTGGCGCGACGGGCAACCGCCGCCCGGGTGTTCACGGCGTGGACGCACCTGACCGGTCGGGCGCCGAACGACGTCGGAGCGCTGCTCGGCACTCCGAAGCCACGCCGCTCGCTTCCCGAAGCGCTCAGCACGACTCAGGCGACGGAGTTGCTCGAGCTGGCGACGACGCGGGCGGTCCAGGACGGGCCTGCCGGCGTCCGCGACGCCGCGATGCTCGAGCTGTTGTACGCCACCGGCATCCGGGTCGGTGAGCTCGTCGGTCTGGACGTCGACGACATCGACCACGACCGCAGAGTGGTGCGTGTCTTCGGCAAGGGACGCAAGGAGCGGGCCGTGCCCTACGGGGTCCCAGCGGAGACCGCCCTGCGACGCTGGCTCTCGGTGGGTCGTCCGAGCCTGGTGGTCCCCGGCAGTGGCCCGGCCCTGTTTCTCGGACTGCGCGGTGGGCGGATCGACCCCCGAACGGTCCGGACGATGGTGCATCGGAGGCTCGCGGAGGTGCCGGGGGCACCCGATCTCGGTCCCCACGGGCTGCGGCACAGTGCAGCGACTCACCTGCTCGAGGGTGGGGCCGATCTGCGCGCCGTGCAGGAGCTGCTGGGCCACGCCTCACTGGCCACCACGCAGATCTACACGCACGTGACCTCAGAACGGCTGCGGTCCGCCTACCGCCAGGCTCACCCGCGCGCCTGATGACGGGGCCGAGCCAGTGATGGTCTGCGCCCGCGCGGTCGCCCGGGAAAGGTCCACCGGGTGCATGATCAGGGGCGCAGGTGCTGCGTCCAACGGCTTCAACCGGATCGGTTGGTCTGCCAGCAGGCCCAGGGGATCGACGTAGTCACGGCCGTGTTTGGCCCCGAGGTGCAAGCACGCCTCAGGCAGGCAGTGTGATCCTCGGCTGCTGAGGGTGCCGAGCGTCATGCCGGACGCGACGGGATCACCGGGGCGCACGGATGCGACCACTGGCTGGTAGGTGGAACGCAGGTCACCGTGGCGCACGACCACGACATCGACGTCGGCCACCTGTCCGGCGAATGCGACCGTGCCGGCCGCGACAGCGAGCACCGGTTGACCGGGCCGGCCGGCCAGGTCCACGCCCCGATGACCGGCGCCCCACGGGTCTGGCGGTGGCTCGAACGCGCGAACCACTACCGGGACCGGGTTGAGCGGCCAGCGCCAGGAGCCGTCGGTGCCGGCCACTGCCTGGCCAGGCAGCAGTCCGGCGAGCATCAGCAGGGCCGTTGTCAGCATCAGCGTTCGCGAGGTCCCGGTCCGCATCGACGAGGCCGCGCGACCAGGACCTGCAGCAGAGGAGTCCATCGCGCCAGCCTGACGGGAGCAGCCGCGGCTCGCCGATCTGGAACCGTGGCCTGTGGACGACTGCCACCGGCCAGCTGACCTGGGGAAACGGCGTGGATCCGGGGCGACCGCACCGGTTCGATCTCCCCCCGGATTTCCTCTACACTGGCAGCAGCGACCCGTCCGTACGGGTCGACTTCGCACGCCCACACACCGCAGCCTGCTGCGGGCGCGTGCCGTGGTCTCCTCCGGGAGTGGCACGTGCGTGAGCGTCAGGGTCTCGACGTCATCGGCCGGTCCGATGACAGATCGGGACGACAACCGCAACAGCGGCGCTTCGGTGTCGCGCAACCGGCACTCGCTCGCGAGTGCCGAAGGAGGAATCGCACATGGCCGTCGTGACCATGCGCCAGCTGCTCGAGAGCGGCGTCCACTTCGGGCACCAGACCCGTCGTTGGAACCCGAAGATGAAGCGATTCATCATGACCGAGCGCAACGGCATCTACATCATCGATCTCCAGCAGTCGCTGGCCTACATCGACCGGAGCTACGCCTTCATCAAGAGCGCTGTCGCCTCCGGCGGCAACGTGCTGTTCGTCGGCACCAAGAAGCAGGCCCAGGAGGCCATCTCCGAGCAGGCCAAGCGCGTGGGCATGCCGTACGTCAACCAGCGGTGGTTGGGCGGCATGCTCACCAACTTCCAGACCGTGCACCAGCGTCTGCAGCGGCTCAAGGAGCTCGAGGAGATCAACTTCGACGATGTGGCAGGTTCGAGCCGCACGAAGAAGGAACTTCTCCAGATGAAGCGCGAGAAGGACAAGCTCGACCGGACCCTGGGCGGTATCCGCGACATGGCTCGCGTGCCCGCCGCAGTCTGGATCGTCGACACGAACAAGGAGCACCTCGCTGTCGACGAGGCCCGCAAGCTGGGGATCCCGATCATCGCGATCCTGGACAGCAACTGCGACCCTGACATGGTCGACTACCCGATTCCCGGTAACGACGACGCTATTCGCTCCGTGACGCTGCTGACCCGCGTGATCGCCGACGCGGTCGCCGACGGGCTGATGGCCCGCGCAGGCGTCAAGAGCGGCAACGAGGCGACCGGCGAGGAGCTCGGAGCCGAGGAGCCGTTGGCGGAGTGGGAGCGTGACCTGCTCCAGGGTGAAGCCGACGCATCGGCCGTTCAAGCAACCGGCGGAGATGCTGGAAGCCAGACGCCCGCGGCGGAATCCACGGGCGCAGCCAGCGAAGCAGCGGAGGCACCGGCAGCTCCGGAGACCGCAGCTGCCGACGCGACCCCGTCCGAGGTCGACGCAGTGGAGGCACCGGCAGCTCCGGAGACCGCAGCTGCCGACGCGACCCCGTCCGAGGCCGACGCAGTGGAGGCACCGGCAGCTCCGGAGACCGCAGCTGCCGACGCGACCCCGTCCGAAGCCGAGGCACCTGCGGAGTCCGACAAGGCTGCTGAACCCCAGTCCTGACCACATGGAGGTCCGGCGCTCGCTGAGCGCTGGCGCCGGACCATCCACCCGTCCTGGCCGCGACCTGCTTGGCCGGTCAGGACGAGCCACGAACCACACGAACGTTGACGACGCCGTGACACCCGTCGGGCTGCCACGCCGCCCAGCACGAGGAAATGGATGAGAATGGCCATCACCGCCGCAGAAGTGAAGAAGCTCCGGGACGCCACCGGAGCGGGAATGTTGGACTCCAAGAAGGCCCTCGAAGAAGCCGACGGCGACTTCGAGAAGGCTGTCGAAGTGCTCCGCGTCAAGGGCGCGGCCAAGGCCGCGAAGCGCGGCGCCGAGAGGACAGCGTCGGCCGGCCTGGTCGCCAGCTCCGGTGCAGCGCTGGTGGAGCTCAACTCCGAGACGGACTTCGTCGCCAAGTCCGACGGCTTCATCGCGCTCGCCGATGAGATCGTCGCCGCAGCGGAGAAGGCCCAGGCAACCGACGCCGAAACGCTGAAAGGGGTGACCCTGGCGAGCGGCAAGACGGTTGCCGAGGCGATCGAGGCGCTGGCGTCCGTCATCGGCGAGAAGATCGAGCTCGGGCGGGTCGCCTACTTCGAAGGCAACGCGACCACCTACATGCACCGCCGTTCCAGTGACCTGCCGCCCGCCGTCGGCGTTCTGGTCGCGTTCAACGGGGACGACGAGCAGGCGGCGCGCGGCGTCGCCATGCAGATCGCAGCGATGCGTCCGCAGTTCGTGTCCCGCGAGGACGTTCCGGCAGACCTCGTCGAGAAGGAGCGCGGGATCGCCGAGGCGACCGCGCGCGAGGAGGGCAAGCCCGAGCAGGCGCTGCCCAAGATCATCGAGGGTCGCCTGAACGGCTTCTTCAAGGACGTCGTCCTGCTGGACCAGCCGTCGGTCCAGGACAGCAAGAAGTCCGTCAAGGCGGTGCTCGACGACGCAGGTGTCACCGTGACACGCTTCGCACGGTTCGAGGTCGGGCAGTAGGTTCGACCCAGACCGACGTACTGAACCCAGACCGACAGCAGGAGGCCGGACCGTGGAACTGCCCGAGACAGTGACGCAACCGGCCTCTTCTGTCGATCAGGCACCGACATCGTCAAACCGCTACCACCGGGTGCTCCTGAAGCTGTCCGGCGAGGTCTTCGGCGGAGGCCGGGTCGGGGTCGACCCCGATGTGGTGCACGGGATCGCCCGGGAGATCGCCGAGGCCGCCAGGGCGGGCGTTCAGATCGCCATCGTCCTGGGCGGCGGCAACTTCTTCCGCGGCGCCGAGCTTCAGCAGCGGGGTATGGAGCGCGCCCGCGCGGACTACATGGGCATGCTGGGCATCGTGATGAACTGCCTGGCGCTGCAGGACTTCTTGGAGAAGCAGGGGATCGAGACCCGGGTCCAGACGGCGATCACGATGGGTCAGGTGGCCGAGCCCTACATTCCGCGCCGAGCGATCCGCCACTTGGAGAAGGGTCGGGTCGTGATCTTCGGTGCGGGAGCCGGTATGCCGTTCTTCTCGACCGACACCGTCGCCGCGCAACGCGCACTCGAAACCAAGTGCGACGTCGTCTTGATGGGCAAGAGCGGGGTGGACGGTGTCTACACCGCCGATCCTCGGCACGACCCAAGCGCGACCAAGATCGACGAGCTGACCTACTCCGAGGCCCTTCAGCGTGGCCTCCGGGTAGCCGACGCGACCGCGTTCGCGCTCTGCATGGAGAACAAGCTGCCGATGATCGTCTTCGGCATGCAGGACGAGGGGGCCATCGTACGAGCGGTCCGAGGTGAGAAGATCGGCACGTACGTCGGCTCGGACTAGCGACCGGCGTACTCAAGGACTGCGGATGCGTGCGCACGCACGGCTGCGATGACGAAGGAGCACAGGCGTGATCAATGAGACCTTGCGCGAAGCCGACCAGAAGATGTCGAAGGCCGTTGAGGTGGCCAAGGACGACTTCGCCTCGATCCGGACCGGTCGCGCGCACCCGGCGATGTTCCACAAGCTCACCGCGGACTACTACGGCTCGCCCACGCCGATCCAGCAGCTGGCCTCCTTCAGCAACCCCGAGCCGCGCGTCGTCGTGATCAACGCCTACGACAAGCAGGCGCTTGCCGGTATCGAGAAGGCCATCCGCGACTCAGACCTCGGCGTCAACCCCACCAACACCGGTGAGAACCTTCGCGTCGTCATGCCCGAGCTCACCGAGGAGCGCCGCAAGGAGTACATCAAGCTGGCCAAGGCCAAGGCTGAGGACGGGCGGGTGTCGATCCGCAACATCCGTCGGCACGCCAAGCAGGTCCTGGAGCGCGGTCAAAAGGACGGCGAGGTCAGCGAGGACGAGGTCAGCGGCGCCGAAAAGCGTCTCGACGGCATGACCAAGAAGCACGTCGACGAGGTCGACGAGCTGCTCAAGCACAAGGAAGCCGAGCTTCTCGAGGTCTGAGCCCGGCGCTCACACCTGACCGATCCCGGCCGACACCTCGATGCCCACGCTGCCTGAAGACCCGCCGGAGAAGAAGAGCCGGGCCGGTCGCGACCTGCCGGCCTCGATTGCGGTCGCGATCGGGCTGATCGCGCTGATCATCGCTTCGCTGGCGTTCGTCAAGGATCTCTTCCTCGTGGTCGTCGCGGGCGCGATGATCATCGCGTTGTGGGAGTTGGGCCGTGCCCTGGCGCACAACGGGACGTGGCTGCCCGCTGTGCCCTTGTGGACCGGGGCTGTCGCGATGATCGTCGGGTCCTACTACGGTGGGCCGGACGTCCTGATCGTGACGATGGCAGCGACCGTGCTGACGTGCTTCCTGTGGAGGATGCCGCGTGGACAGGACGGGTTCGTGCGCGACATCACGGCCAGCATCTTCTGCTTGGTCTACCTGCCGTTCCTGGCGTCGTTCGTGGCCCTGTTGCTCTCGCCTGACGACGGCGTGAAGCGGGTGATGACCTTCATCGCGGTCACGATTGCCTCTGACATCGGTGGGTATGGCGTCGGAGTCCTGTTCGGGAAGCACCCGATGGCACCGGTGATCAGCCCGAAGAAGTCCTGGGAGGGCTTCGCGGGATCGACCGCCTTCAGCATGGCCGCCGGCGTGGCGTGCGTCGTGGGGCTGCTGGACGGCGACTGGTGGGTCGGGCTGGTGCTCGGCGCCGTCGCAGCGGTTGCGGCGACCCTGGGCGACCTCGCGGAGTCTATGATCAAGCGGGACCTGGGGATCAAGGACATGAGCAACATCTTGCCCGGCCACGGGGGGATCATGGATCGACTGGATTCCCTGTTGGCGACCGTCTCGGTCGTCTGGCTGGTGCTGCACTTCCTGCTGCCAGCGGTGTGACACCAGTACCGAGCCCGCGCCGTCAGCCGACGGGTGTCGCTGCTCGCGGGTTGCTGGCGATCACGACGACATTGCTCAGGTAGATCTCGCCGTTCCAGTCCCCGCAGGTCACGATGGCGAGGCGTTCGGGACCGGCCTGGTTGAACACCGCAGCAGCCTTGGCGGCCAGCGTGCCCTTACGGTAGGTCGTGACCGAGGTGACGTCGTAGCGCAGGTCCTGCCGGGCTCGCTCGAGAGTGACGCGGTCCCCGACCTCCATGTCAGCAAGGTTGTCGAGGGCGCCTCCGCCCGTGTGCACCGTGTGGCCGGCGATGATGGTCGTCCCTGCTCCGTCACCTGGCTCGGCACCTTGTGACCACCAGCCGACCGTCGTGTAGTCCGACGGCGGGACCAGGGTCCTGGATCCCTCGGCCCCGATCGGAGTCACGAGCGCCGTCACGCCGATGGTGGGCAGGTCGAGCTGCGTCGGGGCACCGGTCGCCAGGCGTGGCTTGGAAGGGCTTGCCGGGGCCTCACCCGACGCCCTCCCAAGCGTCGGTCGCGGCCGAGGTGAGAAGGGAGCGGGCGTCGTGGCGCTCGAAGGTCCTTCGGTCAGGAGCGGCACCTCCAAACCAGGAGGAGACACAGTTGCCTGTGCGGCCGGTGGCTGGCTCGCCGACCCGTCATGCCAGGTGGTGGCAGACAGGCCGGCGAGCGCAAGGCCTACGAGGACTGCAAGCGGGGCGAGAGGGTCACGCCTCATGCTGTCCACGACGGCGCATCAGCGCGAAGGCTCCGCCGAGCGCCAGAGCGAGGCCGCCCAGCATGCCGATGGCGGACATCGTGTTGGACTGACCAGAGCCGCCACTCGGTCCGGAGATACCCGCGTCGATAGCCGTCGGCGGAGCCGGGAAGGTCGACGTCGAAGGCAGGACGTTCGTGGTGGTGGTCGGGATGGTCGACGTCGAGGTGGTCGACGTCGTCGGGATGGTCGACGTCGAGGTGGTCGACGTCGTCGGGATCGTGGAGGTCGAGGTGGTCGACGTCGTCGGGATCGTGGAGGTCGAGGTGGTCGACGTCGTCGGGATCGTGGAGGTCGAGGTGGTCGACGTCGTCGGGATCGTGGAGGTCGAGGTGGTCGACGTGCTCGGGATCGTGGAGGTCGAGGTGGTCGACGTGCTCGGGATCGTGGAGGTCGAGGTGGTCGACGTGCTCGGGATCGTGGAGGTCGAGGTGGTCGACGTGCTCGGGATCGTGGAGGTCGAGGTGGTCGACGTGCTCGGGATCGTGGAGGTCGAGGTGGTCGACGTGCTCGGGATCGTGGAGGTCGAGGTGGTCGACGTGCTCGGGATCGTGGAGGTCGAGGTGGTCGACGTTGACGACGTGGACGAGCTCGACGTCGATGAGGTGGACGTCGTGGAGGTCGACGTGCTCGGGATCGTGGAGGTCGAGGTGGTCGACGTCGAGCTGGAACTCGTGCCGCCGTCACAGTGGGAGATCGTCAGGACGCCGCCCTGTGCTCCGTCGTACACCACATAGACGTTGCTGGAGGTCGTCACGCCGGCGCTCGACGTGTAGAAGTGCCACGCGCCGTTGCCCGGGGTGGGACCGGCCTGGTCGCCCGTGTCAGCGAGCTGCCCGTTGATGTAGAGGCTGACGTAGCTGCCCTGGTCCCCGCCGGTGAAGATCCAGTGCAGGGTCCCGCCGGTGCAGGGCAGGTTCTCCGAGCCATTGCCTTCCCAGCTGGTCTGGTTGGCCTCGGCGACGGGCGCGGTGGCGGCCTTCGACGAGCCGGTGACCCCGAGAGCCGACGTGGTCGCGAATCCGCCGATCAGCAAGCCGATGACGATCATCATCGTGGCTGTAAGTCGCTTCATGAAAGTGATCCTCCCCAGAACCGAGAAACGTCCGCGACGCCTAGTGGGATGGTCGCGGGCCGCATAGGTATGCCCCCACCTATGCCTGAACGGTACCGCAAATGAGGCCGTATGCCCAGCACAGAGCGGCGTTTTGATTTAGTAACACTGAGTACATATGCAACTACAGCACATAGTAATGTCAATGTGACACAGAGTAATCACCCTGCCGAACAGAGCGTGACGGCATGATTCCCCGCTGCTACGCGACCGTGTCGAAGTCCGCCAGCCCCAGGGTGAATCCGGCGCCACCGGCCGGCTCCAGAGCGGCCTCAACGCCAGAGGGCAGCGCCCGGTCACCGACGAGACCCAGGGTGGTCTGCACCGCGAACCGATGCCACAGCCGCGGTCGGTCCAGCATCGCGTGCCGGGCGCCGGGCAGCTCGAAGCGAGCCACCCGGTGGCCGGCCCGAGCCAGTCGCTCGGCGTACTCCTTGCTCAGCGGCGAGGAGGTCATCCGATCCGACGAACCGTGCGCGATCACGAAGCGCTGAGCGGCACGGACCGGGGGAAGGGGCTCGCCCTGGGGGAGCCAGGGCGCCAGGCCACAGACCCCGACGACGTCGTCGCGCCCCGCCGCAGCGAACGCGGTTCGGCCACCCATCGAGTGGCCCAGCATCGCGACGGGCACTCCGGGGTGTCGTTCCTGGATCTGATCCAGCGCCCAGTGCGCATCGACCACGGGATCGGGCCTGCCCTGGCCGGGGTTCCACCCCCGGACGCGGTAGCGCATGACGTAGACGGCACACCCGCTCGCTTGCTTGCGAAGCCCCCAGGTGAAGTCGAGCATCCTGAGGTAGGACAGCTGCAGCGACGAGGTCGGCTGCGTCCCGTGCTCACGTCCGCCGTGCAGGACCAGCACGGCGCTCGTGGTCGGAGCTTGGCTCGCAGGTCCTCCCTGGAGCCGCGGCAAGGGTGCGTCGCTCATGCGGGAATTGTGGCTGATGGCTCCAAACCCGCGCGTCCTGCACGCTCGGCGGACCCGTGCCGTTGCCGGATCCGGTTCGCTTCCCTAGGGTCGTGCGATGGTCCCGCGCACCCGGAACGCCGCCCTGCTCGTCGCCCCTGTGACCCTCGTCGCGCTGCTGTCGACGGTCGGCCTCAGCTCTTCGTCAGCCGCTCCGCCGACGGACAACCACTCGCCGGCCGTACACGCACCGTCCTGGCGGATCACTCCGACGGGTAGCACCGAGGAGTTCCGTGGTCTGGCAGCCGTGTCGTCCTCGACGGTGTGGGTGAGCGGTGAGCAGGGATCGGTCCTCAGGTCCGACGACGCCGGGGCGTCGTGGCACGACGTCTCGCCTCCGCAGGCTGCTGACATGGCGTTGCGCGACATCGAGGCGCTGGGCCACGGGACGGCTGTGACCCTGGCGATCGGACAGGGGGACGAGTCCCGCATCTTCATCACCCATGACCGGGGCACCAGCTGGACCGAGACCTTCCGCAACCCCGACCCCGATGCGTTCTATGACTGCCTGGCGTTCTCGGCCGATGGCTCCGGCCTGGCCATGAGCGACCCGGTCGATGGCCGCTTCCAGCTGGCCAGGACCGCGGACGGCGGCGACACCTGGGCGCCGTATACGCCGGACTCGATGCCGGCCGCGCTGGACGGTGAGTTCGGCTTCGCTGCCAGCGGTACCTGCCTGGTGTCGGGTCCAGGGCACACCTACTGGTTCGCCAGCGGTGGCGTCGACCAACCGCGGGTCTTTCGCAGCTTGGACGGCGGACGCACGTGGACGGTCCACGTGACGGCGCTGCGAGGCGGACCCTCGGCGGGCATCTACTCCCTCGACTTCCGTACGCCGCGGCAGGGCATCGCCGTGGGAGGTGACTACGCGGCCGCCACCGACGGGTCCGACGCAGCGGCTGTGACGCGCGACGGCGGTCGGAGCTGGGCGAACGCGGCAACGCCGCTGGGCGGCTACCGATCCGGTGTCGCCTATCTCCCGCGCACAGCGGGCACCGTCGTGGCCGTCGGTCCGACCGGTAGTGACATCAGCCGGGACGGCGGCAGGACCTGGGCGACCTTCGACACCGACCGCTACGACGGCATCCAGTGTGCTCGGGACGGGGCGTGCTGGGGGTCCGGCACCGAGGGGCGCGTCGCGAGACTGATCCGCTGACCCGTCACGGTCGGCGCTGCCGGACCGCCTCGTAGAGCACCAGCGCCGCCGACGTGGCGACGTTGAGGCTGTTCACCTGACCGACCATGGGCAGCCTCGCGGCGACCGCGGACTCACCTACCTGCGAGGCGTCGAACCACAGGGCCGAGACGCCCTCGTGCTCGGCGCCCACCACCACGGCCGTCGGCCCGGTCAGGTCGGTGTCAGGGACCAGGCGAGTGGTCTCGGGCGTCGCCACCACGATCCGCAGGTCGTGACCGCGCAGCCATGAGACAACGACGTCCGACGGCGCCGAGGCGATCGGGACGGCGAAGACCGTGCCCTTGCTGGCGCGAACCACATTGGGGTTGCCCCAGTCAGCCACCGGTGATGCAGCCACCACGGCGTCGACACCCGCGGCCTCTGCCGTCCTGAGCATGGCGCCGAGGTTGCCCGGCTTCTCGATGGCCTCACAGACGAGCACCAGGGGACAACGCCCAGCACCAACGGCGCCGGCTAGCACCGAGTCGATGGCGACCAGGTCTCGGGCCGGGCTGGTGACCACGGCGAGCCAGCCGTCAGGTGACTCGCGGTACGACGCCTTGGCGAACGCTGCCCGGCTCATCGTGAGCATCTCCGCACCGAGTTCGCGCGCCCGAGCCACCAGCGTGGCGTCGGCCTCGCTGACCAGCTCAGGACTGATGACCACGAGCCGTGGCCGAACGCCGACGTCCAGAGCCAGCACGATCTCGTCACGGCCTTCGACCACCGTGAGGCCTTCCTCGTCGCGGACGCGGCGCTTGCGCAGCGACTGCAGCCACTTGACCCGAGGATTGGCCGGGCTGCTGATCGCTGCGATCCCGTCGTACGCGCTCACGTGCCGACCCTAGTGAGCCAGCCGTCGTCCGTAGGGTCGAGGGCATGCTGGTACATCTCGTCAGGCACGGACCTCCGGTGATCGACCCGGAGCTTCCCGCATCGAGCTGGCTGTTGGACCCGGGTCAGCTGGCTGAGGTCGACCGACTTGGCGAGGCCGGGGTGCTTCCCGGTTCAGGGGCGTTGTGGTTCGCCTCGACCGAGCCCAAGGCCGCCTCCACAGCCGAGCGTCTGCACCCGATAGGCGCGGTGACAGCCATGGACGCCTTGCGGGAGGCCGGACGTCCCGAGGGGTTATTCGCCCGAGAGGAGTTCGTCGCCACCGTGGCCCGGTCGCTCGAGGAGCCGGACGTCTCGGCGCGAGACGGTTGGGAGACCACGGCCTCGGTGCGGGCACGGATCGTCGACGCGTTGCAGGGGAACATTCTCCGTCAGTGCAAGGAGAAGGGTGCCGCCGACGTCGTCATGGTCGGACACGGCACGGCGTGGACCGTGCTGGTGGCGGCGCTCACGGGCGAGCCACCCGACCTGGTCGCCTGGCGCGCCATGGCGATGCCGGACCACATCACGCTCGAGCTGGTGGCGGAGCCACGCAGTGACGTGGCTGCGGCTGACCCGCTGACGGGCCGCGTCGTACGACCGTGGGGGAGCTGGCGCTGGTCCTGACCGTGCCCGGACGCGTGAGAGACTAGGACGCCATGTCAGACCCCGCCAGCACGCCCCTGCCGCTCGTCTTCGACGAACCCCGACGGGCGAAGAAACCTCCACGCCACCTGGCGGATCTGACGTCGGCCGAGCGCAAGGACGCCGTCGAGAAGGCAGGACTCCCTGGGTATCGCGCACGCCAGGTCTCGCACCACTACTTCACCCGACTCGTCAGCGACCCTGACCAGATGACCGACCTTCCCGCAGACCTGAGAGGGCCCCTCGCCGAGGCGCTCCTTCCCGAGCTGATCACCCCCGTGCACACGCTCGAGGCCGACAACGGGACGACCCGCAAGACGCTGTGGCGGTTGCACGACGGCGCCCTCGTCGAGTCGGTTCTGATGCGCTACCCCGGTCGAGTCACCCTGTGCGTGTCTTCGCAGGCCGGATGCGGGATGGCCTGCCCGTTCTGCGCGACGGGGCAAGGCGGACTGCAGCGCAACATGAGCACCGGTGAGATCATCGAGCAGGTCCTCGCTGGTGCTCGCTCGCTCGACCGGGGCGAGGTCCCTGGCGGGCCTGGGCGGGTCTCGAACGTGGTCTTCATGGGCATGGGGGAGCCGATGGCCAACTACAACGCAGTCATCGGTTCCATCCGGCGGATGACCGACCCGAGCCCGGACGGCCTCGGCATGTCGGCGCGGGGAGTGACGTTGTCGACGGTCGGTCTGGTCCCGCGGATGATGCAGCTGGCAGAGGAGGGCATCCCGGTCACCCTGGCCCTCTCTCTGCATGCTCCTGACGACGAGCTGCGCAACGAACTGGTCCCGATCAACACGCGTTGGAGCGTCCGGGAAGCCGTCGAGGCCGCCTGGAATTACGCCCGCGTCACCAAGCGTCGGGTCTCGATCGAGTACGCGATGATGCGCGACATCAACGACCAGGCCTGGCGTGCCGATCTGCTCGGTGATCTGCTCCGGTCGTACGGCGACTGGGGCTGGGTGCACGTCAACCTGATCCCGCTGAATCCCACTCCCGGTTCGAAGTGGACCGCCTCACGTCGCGAGGACGAGAGCGAGTTCGTTCGCCGCCTGGAGGCCAAGGGCGTGCCTACGACCGTCCGCGACACCAGAGGCCGGGAGATCGACGGAGCCTGCGGCCAGTTGGCGGCGGCTCAGGCATGATCGGTGAACACCTGATGCTCGACTATGACGACGAAGCCGACCACTATGACGAGACGCGCGGGGGAGAGCCACGCGCCCGTGCCGCAGCTGCGGCGATCAACTCGATGCTGCCGTCGAGTCGCGCGCTCGTGCTCGTCGACATCGGTGGCGGCACAGGGATCGTCGCCGACGCGTTGAACACGGCAGGTCGCCGGGTTGTCGTGCTCGATCAGTCGGCAGGCATGCTCGCCCACGCCGCCCGCAGACTCCCGGGCTGCCAATTGCGGGCCACTGCGGTCGCGTTGCCGCTCGCTGACACGTCGGTCGACGTGGTGACGTGCATCTGGCTGCTCCATCTCCTCGGATCACGCGCCGAGGTCGAGGCCGTCGTACGCGAGGCCGGTCGGGTGCTGCGTCCGGGAGGTCGTTTCGTGACGACGGTCGACAAGCACCAGTCCTCCGGATTCGACCGGGGAACCGAGCCCATCGATGCAGCGGAGGACGTGGTCTCTGTGGCCGAGCGGCATCGACTCCGGCCGGCCGGCGAGTCGTCGTTCACCGGTCCAGCCAGCGGCGACGGGCCAGATGCGGTGTACCGCCTGCTGGCCTTCGCCAAACAACGATGATCGGTTGCCGACCAGAGTCCCTTCCGGTCACCAGGCCTGGGCGAGCAGCTCCGCGAGCAGCTCGTCCGCGTCGACATCAAGCCCTCGCGAGATGAACCAGCGGCACACGTTGCGGCAGTCGCGCAGCAACAAGTCCACGCCGTTGTGGTTGCTGACGATGTCTATGACCTGCGGAACGTCGATGATCACCAGTCGCTCGCCCTGAGCCAGGATGTTGTACGGAGACAGGTCTCCGTGAGCCAGGTGATGTCGGGCCAGGACCGCCATCGCTTCGCGCAGCTGCTCGAAGTAGCTCTGGACCGTCCGCCGGTCCGGCCGCACCTGGGCCAGGCGGGGAGCGGCGACTCCGTCGACGTCGATGAACTCCATCAAGATCTCGGTGCCGTCGATCTGAACGGGATAGGGAACCGGAACCCCGGCTGACCACATGGTCGCCAGGGCGGCGAACTCGTGGCCGGCCCACTCACCGGCCTGGACCTGCTTGCCGAAGGCGGTGCCCCGAGCGGCCGCCCTCGCCTCACGGCTCTTGCGGATCCGACGGCCCTCGGTGTACCCGGCGTCGCGGTGGAACTGGCGGTGGTCGGTGCTGCGGTAGCGCTTCGCGGCCAGCAGGGAGGACCGGCCGGCTGCGCCGGACTCCCCGGGAATTGCACGCTCGAGCAAGAAGACGTCAGCCTCCTTGCCGGTCTTGAGGACGCCGAGCTCGGTGTCGACCGCACCGTCGTCGGTGACGACCCAGGTCGGCCGCGGCTCGGGTCCGTGTGCACCCTTCTCCACCGACGACCAGGTCGACCATCGCTGGTCGTCCTCGAGGTCGTCGTACGCCTGGAAGGTGAGTCCGGCCGCGCTCGACCCAGCGGTGTCGCGGGACCGGTGAGGTACGGGGGAGCCGTCCGTGACGGACGGCGATGAGATGACGTGCATGGTGGTGGTTGCTCCTCGGGCGTTTCCGAGGTCCACCCGCTGATGCTCAGTGGTGCAGGGACCTCGAGGTTGAAGGGACGCAGCAGTGCTGCCCCAGGACTGGGGTTGACATGTCGACGCCTCCTTCGCTCGGTGACGGGTCACGCCCGTCGATCACCTGTGCAGCGAGCGTGACACAGCTCGTCAGCCCCGGCAAGGCAGTTTCTCGTCGCCGGGCAGCCCACCGCGCCGTGCCACCGGCGGGCCGCGTTGGCAGGATGGACCTGCACGACGACGGAAGGTGATGAGGATGGGCAGCTACCGCGAGACGCTACGACGCCAGCATCGGCGACCCGGAGGGCTTCTGGGGCGGAGCGGCCGGGCTGGTCGACTGGTTCGCCAAGCCGGCATCGGTGCTGGACCGGTCGACCCCACCGTTCTACCGCTGGTTCAGCGACGGGACCCTGAACACCTGCTACAACGCCCTGGACCGACACGTGGTCAAGGGTCGTGCCGACCAGGCGGCGCTCATCTACGACAGTGCCGTCACCGGCAGCGTCACGACGTTCACGTACGCGGAGCTGCTCGAACAGGTGGCCGCGTTCGCCGGTGGCTTGCGAGGTCTCGGGGTCGAGCCGGGTGACCGCGTGGTGATCTACATGCCGATGATCCCTGAGGCGGTCATCGCGATGCTGGCCTGTGCTCGGCTGGGTGCCGTCCACTCCGTGGTCTTCGGCGGTTTCGCCGCCAACGAGCTCGCCGTGCGGATCGACGACGCACGGCCCACCGTCATCGTGTCGGCCTCCTGTGGCATCGAGCCCGGTCGGGTCGTGGAGTACAAACCACTGGTGGACCGAGCCCTTGAGCTCGCCACGCACGTTCCTCGCGCGGTCGTCGTCAAGCAGCGCGAACAGGCGCAAGCTCAGCTGGATGAGAGCCGCGACGTCGACTTCGACGCGCTCCTCAAAGCGGGGCGGACCGACCCCGCGCCGTGCTTCGAGGTGGCAGCCACCGATCCGCTCTACATCCTCTACACGTCCGGCACGACCGGGAAGCCCAAAGGCATCGTCCGGGACACCGGAGGTCACGCGGTAGCTCTCGCGTGGTCGATGAGCAACGTGTACGACGTCAAGCCGGGCCAGGTGTGGTGGACCGCTTCCGACGTGGGTTGGGTCGTGGGTCACTCCTACATCGTCTACGCGCCGCTGATCGTGGGGGCGACCACGGTTCTGTTCGAAGGAAAGCCGGTCGGTACCCCGGACGCCGGTACGTTCTGGCGAGTCGTGGAGGAGCATGGCGTCGAGGGTCTCTTCACTGCGCCCACGGCGATCCGGGCGATCAAGAAGGAGGACCCCGAGGGGGAGCACATCCGACAGCGCGACCTCACGTCGCTGCGGCATCTCTTCCTGGCCGGGGAGCGACTCGACCCGGAGACCTACCACTGGGCGTCCGAGCAGCTCGGGGTCCCGGTGATCGACCACTGGTGGCAGACCGAGACGGGCTGGCCGATCGTGGCCAACCTGCGCGGGCTGGAGCCGATGTCGATCAAGCCGGGCTCGCCGACCGTGCCGGTGCCCGGCTACGACGTCGTCGTCCTGGACGAAAAGGGCCAACCGGTCGCTCCTGGCACCGAGGGAGCGATCTGCGTGCGACTCCCGATGCCGCCTGGCACGTTGCCGACGTTGTGGCAGGACGACGAGCGGTACGTCGACTCCTACCTGCGCACCTTCGACGGCTACTACCTGTCCGGTGACGGGGGTTACGTCGACGAGGACGGTTATGTCTACGTGATGGGGCGTACCGATGACGTCATCAACGTGGCCGGCCACCGCCTCTCCACCGGTTCGATGGAGGCAGTGCTCGCCGCACACCCGGACGTGGCGGAGTGCGCCGTGATCGGCGCGGCCGACGCGATGAAGGGCCAGCTACCACGCGGGTTCGTGGTGCTCAAAGCAGGACATCAGGTCGACGAAGCCGTGCTGGCCGGCCAGCTGATCGCCTCGGTGCGCGACGAGATCGGTCCGGTAGCGGCGTTCAAGGACGTCAGCGTCGTGCCGGCCCTCCCTAAGACCCGGTCGGGCAAGATCCTGCGCAAGACCATGCGTCAGATCGCAGACGGTGAGGATCCGGCCGTGCCGTCGACGATCGAGGACGCCGCCGTGCTGGAGACACTGCGGCCCGCTCTCCGCAGGACCTGATCGGCAGCCACCACACGAAGTGTCCGCGGGCCGGTCCGGGCTATTGCCCGCCTGCTGACACTCTGCTCAGATGAAGGCATGAAGAAGCTCATCAACGACGCCGCCGACGTCGTCAAGGACGCACTGCTCGGCATCGAAGCTGCTCACGGGGATCGGGTGCGCGTGGATCACGAGCACAAGATCGTCTACCGCAAGGATGCTCCTCGGCAGGGCAAGGTCGGCCTGATCTCCGGCGGTGGCTCCGGTCACGAGCCGATGCACGGGGGCTTCGTCGGAGCCGGGATGCTCGATGCGGCCTGCGCGGGAGAGGTCTTCACCTCACCAGTGCCCGACCAGATGATGGAAGCCACCAAACAGGTCGACGGCGGTGCCGGGGTGCTCCACATCGTCAAGAACTACACCGGCGACGTGATGAACTTCGAGATGGCCGCCGAGATGGCCGAGGCGGATGCCGGAGTCGAGGTCAAGGCCGTCGTCACCGACGACGATGTGGCCGTGCAGGACAGCCTCTACACAGCCGGTCGCCGAGGCGTCGGTGTCACCGTGCTGCTGGAGAAGATCGTCGGAGCGGCAGCTGAGGCGGGACGCTCGTTGACGGAGGTCGCCGACCTCGCGAAGAAGGTCAACGACCAGGGGCGGAGCATGGGCATGGCGCTCACGTCGTGCACGGTTCCGGCCGCAGGCAAGCCGACGTTCGACCTGGCCGACAACGAGATCGAGGTCGGGATCGGGATCCACGGCGAACCTGGTCGCTCACGTGTGCCGATGGCGCCGGCGAAGGACGTGGCCGCGATGCTGGTCGATCCGATCCTCGGCGACCTGCCCTACGGCAAGGGTGACTCCGTCATCGCCTTCGTCAACGGGATGGGCGGCACCCCGCTGATCGAGCTCTACATCATGTACAACGAGGTCGCGCAGCTGCTGGACAAGGCAGGCATCACGGTCGCCCGGTCACTGGTCGGCAACTACATCACCTCACTGGAGATGGCCGGCTGCTCGGTGACCTTGCTCAAGACCGACGACGACCTCGTGTCGCTCTGGGACGCCCCTGTCAACACCCCCGGCCTGCGCTGGGGTGCGTGAGAGTGGCGGGTCTCGCGGTCGACGACCTCGCAGCCTGGGTCCGTGCCTTCGCCGAGACGGTGCACGAGAACGCTTCTTACCTCACCGATCTCGACGCCGCCATCGGGGATGCCGACCACGGAAGCAACATGGACCGCGGGCTCAAGGCTGCCGTCGCAGCGATCGACGACGGCTCGTTCGAGACGGCCGACGCCTTGCTCAAGAAGGTCGGCATGACGATGGTGAGCACGGTCGGCGGGGCCAGCGGGCCGTTGTACGGCACGTTCTTCCTCCGCTGCGGCGCGGCCCTGGCCGACGTCTCCGAGATCGACGCTGCCGCGTTCGGCGCGGCCCTGCGTGCCGGAGTCGAGGGTCTGGTCGCGCGCGGCAAGGCTGAGGTCGGGGACAAGACGATGTACGACGCCTGGGCCCCGGCCCTGGAGGCGTACGACGCGGCCGCGTCGGGCGGTGCCACCCTCGCGGAGGCGGTGCGGGCCGCGGCAGACGCTGCGGCGAAGGGGCGTGACGACACGATTCCGCTGGTGGCCCGCAAGGGCCGGGCCAGCTATCTCGGAGAACGCAGCAAGGACCATCTCGATCCTGGCGCGACGAGCACGACCATGCTGCTGGAGACCGCGGCCGACGCGCTCGCGTGAAAGCCACGTCAGGTCAGCCGTGATCGGGATCGTCGTCGTGTCGCACAGCCGTGCGCTGGCTGACGCTGCGGTCGGTCTCGCCCGCGAGATGGTCGACGCCCAGAAGGGTCCGACGGTGGTGGTTGCCGCGGGCCTCGACGAGGCGACGTTCGGCACCGACGCGACGGCCGTTGCCGCGGCCATCGAGGAGGCCGACTCCGCCGACGGTGTCCTCGTCCTGCTCGACCTGGGGAGCGCCGTGCTCAGCGCCGAGATGGCGCTGGAGTTCGTCGACCCAGACCTTGCCGGTCGGGTGCGCCTGTCCAGTGCTCCGCTGGTCGAGGGCCTGGTCGCCGCCGTCGTGCTCGCCTCGACCGGCGCCGACCTCGACGCGGTGGCGGAAGAGGCCGCAAGCGGTTTGGTGGCCAAGCAGGCTCACCTGGGGGGCCCCGAGGCCGCTGTCACCGAGTCCTCGGTGCAACCCGCCGACGTTCACGAGTCGACGGTCAGCGCCGAGATCACCGTTTCCAACGCGCACGGGCTGCACGCCCGTCCGGCCGCGAAGGTGGTGGCTCTGCTCCGCGGCTTCGACGCTGAGGTCACGTTGACCAACCTGGACACCGGCCGGGGCCCCGTGAACGCCGCAAGCCTGAGCGCTGTCGCGACGCTCGACGCCCGCGAGGGCAACCGGCTCCGGGTTGCCGCGTCCGGTGCCCAGGCCGACGAGGCGGTGCGGGCGTTCGAGGCGCTGGCCGACCGGTCCTTCGATGACCAGCCGGCCCCGGCAGCGCCAGCAGGCAGGTCGCGCGCAGCCGGGAGCGGCCTTGACCTCGCCATGGGCCCGGCGCTCGTGCGACGGGCGGCGGTCGACCTGTCCGGCTACCAGCCAGGAGACGCGGAGCAGGAGACCGAGCGCTCGCGGGCGGCTGTGGCAGCGGTCCGGCAACGGCTCGAAGGCCTCGAACGGCGTACGACAGAGGAGTCAGGCGCGGACGCAGGTGCGATCTTCGCCGCGCACCTGGCGCTGCTCGACGACCCTGAGGTGGCCAGTGGGGTCGACGCGGATCTCATCGCCGGCAGGCCCGCCGTCGACGCCTGGCAGGAGCGGCTCGATGCGGTGGCCCGGGGCTTCGACCGGTTGGCCGATCCCTACCAGCGCGAACGAGCGGCCGACGTTCGCAGTGTCCAGACAGCCGTTCTGCGGGAGCTGACCGGCCAGTCCGAGCCGGAGCAGCAGGCAGGTGGTGACCCGATCGTCCTCGTCGTCGACGAGCTGGACGCTGCGACCGCCGCCTCGATCGACGTCGAGCGGGTTGCGGGCGTCGCCGTCATCGCGCGCGGCAACACCGGCCACGGCGTGATCATCGCGGCGTCTCGGGGTATCCCGTTGATCACCGGAGTGGGGCGGGCCGCCGACGGCGTGCGATCCGGCCAGGTCGTCGCGTTCGACACTCGGGAGCAGTTCTGGGCCAACCCGAGCAAGGAGGCACAGGAACACTGGTCCGACCGCGTCGAGCAGCGCCGTGACGAGCGCCTCCAGGTGGTCGAGGCCGCTCACCAGCCGGCGACGACGTCCGACGGCACGACCGTGGCCGTGTTGGCGAACATCGCAAGCGTCGCGGATGCCGAGTCGGCGCGGGCCAACGGCGCAGACGGATCAGGGCTGGTGCGCACCGAGGTCCTGTTCGGAGACCGGGCCACGCCACCTTCCGTCGAGGAACAGACCGAGACGTTCCTGGCTCTGGCTCAGGCGCTGGGCGGTCGGCCCTTGACGATCCGGACCTGGGACATCGGCGGCGACAAGCCGCTGCCGTTCCTCCCCATGCAGCCTGAGGTCAATCCGTTCCTCGGAGTCCGTGGCATCAGGGCGTTCCTGCCCGACGCGTCGGGCGGGTCGCCGGCCCGTCGACTCTTCGAGGACCAGCTGACGGCGATCTGCCGCGCAGCGCGTCAGACGCCGATCCGGGTGATGTTCCCGATGGTGACCACCCGGGACGAGGTGGACCACGCCGTCAGCACGCTTCAGCGGCTGGCATCGCCTGATGGAGAGCGGTCGTCGGACCTGGCCGAGAAGCTCCCGGACGGGCTCGAGGTCGGCATCATGGTCGAGGTGCCCGCCGCCGCGATGACGGTGGACCTGCTGGCGGCCGGCCTGGACTTCGTCAGCATCGGGACCAACGACCTGACCCAGTACACGACGGCGGCCGACCGGGGCAATGACGCGGTCGCAGACCTGGCCGACCCGCTCAGCGTCGGCGTCCTGCGGATGATCGACCAGGTCTGCCGGACCCGCCCCGACGGCGTCGAGGTCGCAGTCTGTGGCGACCTGGCCAGCCGGCCGGGCGCGACTGCGCTTCTCCTCGGCCTCGGAGTCGACGAGCTGAGCTGCACGCCGCCCAAGGTGCCCGACGTGAAGGCCACCGTCCGGCGTACCAACCTCGCTGACGCACAGGCCCTGGCGGCTCGGGCCGTGCGAACCGACGACCCGGCGGCCGGGTCGTGGGGAATCGATGGGGTCAGTGGCCGCCGATGAAGGGCGCCACGGCCCGCGCGATCCTGGAAGGCTTGCCCGTCACCGCCTCCTCGTGGTCGGCCACGGACATCGCGCGCAGGCCGGCGTTCACGCCGAGCCACCGCAGCGGCTCGGGCTCCCAGCGACGAGACCGGTGGTTGACCCAGGGAAGTCGGACCAGCTCCGACGGCACACCCCGGATCAGGTCGGCCAGCGTGCGTCCGGCGAGGTTCGTGGTCGTGACGCCGTCTCCGACATAGCCACCCGCCCAACCGATGCCGGTCGCTCGGTCGAGGCCGACTGACGCCATCCAGTCCCGAGGTATGCCGAGCGGCCCGCCCCAGGCGTGGGTGAACCGGGCGTCCCGTAGGGCTGGGAACAGCTTCCTCAGCGTCGCACGCAGGTCGCTGAAGACACGCTCCTCACGGTCGAAGTCCGGGGAGACCGAGCTCGCGAAGTGGTAGGGCGCGCCGCGACCGCCGAAGACGATCCGACCGTCGGCGGTGCGCTGGCCGTAGATGATCAGGTGGCGCTGGTCGGTGAACGTCGGCGCGTCCGCCAGGCCGACCTGGTCCCACAGGCTGTCCGGCAGCGGCTCGGTCGCCACCACGAGGGAGTAGATCGGGGCCACTTCTCGTCGCAGGCCGGAGATCCGAGCGGTGTAGCCCTCGGTGGCTCGCACGACGAACTCCGCTCGGACCGTTCCGTGCGAGGTGCGGACCAGGCTGGGGGCGATGCCGGTGACGGACGTCTGTTCGTAGATCGTGACACCACGACGTTCGACGGCTTCGGCCAGGCCTCGGACCAGCTTGGCGGGATGGATCCGGGCGCAGTGCGGGGTGTAGATGGCGCCGATGGCGTCGGCCACGGCTGCCACCTCGCGGGTCTCGGCAGCCGAGAGCAGACGGAGGTCGTCCTCGGTGTCGCCGGCAGCATGTGCTTCCTCCACCTCGGAGCGAGCGCGCACCAGTTGTGCCGGCGTCCGCGCGAAGGAGACGGTGCCACCGCGGTGGAAGTCGCAGTCGATCCCGTCGTCGGCGAGCGCCTGCTCGATCGCACCGATGCTGTCCCGCATGGCCGCTATCTGGCGGTTGGCTGCTGCCGGCGACGATCCCGGCAGCTGGGCCAGCTTGTGACGAGACGCAGGAAACAGCGCCGAAGCCCAGCCACCGTTGCGGCCCGAGGCTCCGAAGCCGGCCACCTCTTGCTCGATGACTGCGACGCGAAGCGTCGGGTCGGCGACTGCCAGGTAGTACGCAGTCCAGAGGCCGCTGAGACCGGCCCCCACCACCGCCACGTCCACGTCCACGTCCGACGCGAGCGAGGGGCGGGGCAGCAAGGCGTCCCCGCAGGTGGCGTGCCACAACGAGAGGTCTGTGTAGCGCATGGGTGCTACCGGACTCCCCACGAGTACGTCTGCTTGTGGAGCTTGAGATAGACGAACGACTCGGTTCCGCGTACGCCGTCGATGGCTCGGATCCGTTTGGAGAGCAGCTCCAGGAGGTGGTCGTCGCTCTCGCACACCACCTCGACCATCAAGTCGAAGGAGCCGGCGGTCACGATGACGTAGTCGACCTCGGCCATGACGGACAGTGCCGACGCGATCGGGTCGAGGTCTCCCTCGGCGTGGATGCCGATCATGGCCTGGCGAGCGAAGCCGAGCTGGAGGGGGTCGGTGACGGCCACGATCTGCATCACGCCGCTGTCGAGGAGTCGCTGCACCCGCTGGCGCACCGCAGCCTCCGAGAGCCCGACCGCCTTGCCGATGGCGGCGTACGGCATCCGGCCGTCCTTCTGCAGCTGCTCGATGATGCCCTTCGAGACGTCGTCGAGCACCGCGTGCGTGCCGTCATTGCGTGAAGCCACGAAGCCCATCTTGAGGGCGGCACCCTGGGTAATGCAAGCGTTACGCTTCCGATTCCGTCGCGATTTGAGGTCAAGCCAACGGAATCCCTTGTCTCTGCCGAGGTATTCTGACAAGATCCACCGCAACTGGAACCGACGCTTGGAGGTACCTCCGTATGCCCGATTCGCGCCTGTCCTCGCCCGTCAGTCGTCGAGGATTCATCCAGGGGGCATCGTTGTCAGCGCTGGCGCTGGGGGGCGCCGGCCTGCTGTCCGCCTGCGGCACCAGCGGCGCGAAGGTCGACCAGAGCACGTGCACGAGCACCGACCTGAGCTCGAGCCAGAAGGAGATCAACTTCTCCAACTGGATCGGGTACGTCGACCCGGTCAAGGCCAAGGACACCTCGACGCTGGAGAAGTTCGAGAAGCAGACAGGGATCACGGTCAACTACCAGACCGACGTCAACGACAACGAGTCGTTCTTCTCCAAGGTCTCGCCCCAGCTGCAGTCCTGCAGGTCCACCGGACGTGACGTCTTCGTGCTGACCGACTACATGGCGGCCAGGATGATCGACCTGGGGTGGATCCAGAAGCTGGACCACTCGAAGATGCCGAACGTCGACGCCAACATGATCGACTTCCTCAAGTCGCCGGACTGGGATCCCAACCGCGACTACAGCGTCCCCTGGCAAAGCGGGATGACCGGGATCTGCTACAACTCCGAGCTCACCGATCCCGTGACCAGCTTCAAGGATCTGCTCACCCGGCCTGACCTCAAGGGCAAGATCGAGCTCCTGACGGAGATGCGCGACACGATGCTGTTCCTCCTGCTCATGCAGGACAGCGACCCCGAGGACTTCACCGACGACGAGTACTCCTCGGCGATCGACCTCCTGCAGGGCTACGTCGACAGTGGCCAGGTCCGTCGGTTCGCCGGCAACGACTACGTCGACGACATGAAGTCCGGCGACATCGTGGCGTGCGAGGCCTGGAGTGGTGACGTGATCAACCTGCTCGGCGGCGGGAAGTACAAGTGGCTGCCACCGTCAGAGGGCTTCGGCCTGTGGACCGACAACATGCTCGTGCCCAACAAGGCCGAGCACAAGTCGAACGTCGAAGAGCTGATGAACTTCTACTACGACCCGGTCAATGCCGCCAAGCTCGCTGCCTGGAACTACTACTTCTGCCCGGTCGTCGGAGCCCAGAAGGAGATCGTCCAGTTCGACAAGTCCGCGGCCAAGAGCAAGTTCATCTTCGTCGATGACAAGACACTCGACACCGGCTACCAGTTCATGGCACTCACCTCCAAACAGGAGCAGGATTACCAGCGCCAGTTCAACCAGGTCATGGGTGGCTGACACACTCAGCGTGAATCGGAGACGAGATGACCGAGAATCCAACACCTAGCGCATCTCCCACCTCCGGTGAGGACCTGCGTCTGGAGAGGGTCACGAAGCGCTTTGGCGACTTCGTGGCCGTCGACGACCTGACACTCACGGTGCCCCAGGGCTCGTTCTTCGCGTTGCTCGGCCCCTCGGGGTGCGGCAAGACGACGACGTTGCGGATGGTAGCCGGACTCGAGGAGCCGACGATCGGTCACGTGTTCATCGGCGCGCAGGACATCACCGGTCTGCGGCCCTACAAGCGCCCGGTGAACACCGTCTTCCAGTCCTACGCGCTGTTCCCGCATCTGACGATCTTCGAGAACGTCGCCTTCGGCCTGCGCCGACGTGGCGTGAAGGACTACAAGCAGAAGACCCGCGACATGCTGGAGCTCGTCCAGCTCGAGCCCTACGCCGCACGCAAGCCCGCGCAGCTCTCCGGCGGTCAGCAGCAGCGGGTGGCTCTGGGGCGAGCGCTCATCAACGAACCAGGTGTCCTGCTGCTCGACGAGCCGCTCGGAGCTCTCGACCTCAAGCTGCGACGGCAGATGCAGATCGAGCTGAAGCGGATCCAGACCGAGATCGACGTGACGTTCGTGCATGTCACCCATGACCAGGAAGAGGCCATGACGATGGCCGACACGATCGCGGTGATGAATCACGGCGTGATCGAGCAGATGGGTGCGCCCGGCGATCTCTACGAGAATCCCGAGACGACCTTCGTCGCGAACTTCCTCGGCCAGTCCAACCTGATCGCGGCCGACGTGATCGACCCGGCCGGACAGACCGTCGTCGTCGACTGCCACGGCCAGAAGGCCGGTATCGACGCCTCCCGTTCGCACACCGGCGAAGGAAAGGGCTGGCTCGGCGTACGACCGGAGAAGATCTTCATCAGCCCTGCCGGGTCAGAGGACCACGAGGGTTCGAACGCGTTGAAGGGCGGGCGGATCAGCGACGTCAGCTTCGTCGGCGTCAGCACGCAGTACCTGGTCAGGATGCCGTGGGACCAGGAGCTGATGGTCTTCGAGCAGAACACCGGCCAGCGGGCACCGCTGAAGAACGGTGACGACGTCGACCTCGCGTGGTCGCAGGCGCACGCGTTCCTGCTCGATGCCGGCCAGGATGCTCATGCCGGCATGATGACGCCCGAGGACGCGGAGTGACCGAGGCCACGGCAACCCCTCCCGCCTCGCCGGTCGTGGACGGCGAGCGGGCCACCCGACGCGGGTGGGGATGGTTGCTGCTGGTCCCGGGCATGCTCTGGCTGGCGGTCTTCTTCCTCTTCCCCACGGTCCAGCTCTTCTTCACCTCGCTCTACGACCCCACTGGTTCGTTCGAGCAGGGCTACGCGATGACGTGGCACTTCGCCAACTACGTCGATGCCACCAGGGACACGTGGAACCTCTTCGTCCGGTCGTTCATGTATGCCGGTATCGCCACGTTGATCTGCCTGGCGCTCGGCTATCCGTTGGCCTACGCGATCGCCTTCAAGGCTGGTCGCTGGAAGAACGTCATGCTGGTGCTGGTGATCGCGCCGTTCTTCACCAGCTTCCTGCTGCGGACGCTGGCCTGGCGGACGATCCTGTCGGACAAGGGGCAGGTGACCAGCTTCCTCCAGACGATCGCGATCCTGCCCGACGACGGACGACTGCTCGCGACGCCGGTGGCCGTGATCGCCGGCCTGGTCTACAACTTCCTGCCGTTCATGACGCTGCCGCTCTACGCGTCCCTGGACAAGGTCGACCACCGCCTGATCGAGGCCGCCGGAGACCTCTACTCAAGCCCGTTCAGCGGTTTCCGCAAGGTGACGTTCCCGCTGTCCTTGCCCGGCGTGGTGTCCGGCACGCTGCTGTGCTTCATCCCGGCGTGTGGGGACTACATCAACGCTGAGTTCCTGGGCACGCCGAAGCAGTACATGGTCGGCAACCGGATCCAGTCGGCCTTCCTCATCGAGCACAACTACCCGTTGGCCGCGAGCCTGTCGCTGATCCTGATGGCGGTCGTCGTCGTGATGGTGATCGCGTACGTCCGGCGGGCCGGGACGGAGGACCTGGTCTGATGGCAGCCGTCGCGACGCGGGAGAGGGTCGTCTCGCAGCCTCCCGAAGCGCAACCTCATCGCCGACCGGTCGGCCGGTGGATCTCCGACCACCTGGTGCTGTTCGTCGGCATCGTGGTGCTGATCTACACGTTCGTACCGATCGGCTACATCTTCGCGCTGTCCTTCGTGCAGGCCGACACGAGATCGGCGACCGCCCAGATCAACTCCGACAGCACGTTCACGCTCAGCAACTGGTCGTCGATCTGCGAACCCGAGGGTCTGTGCAGCTCCCTCAAGCTGAGCTTCCAGGTCAGCATCACCGCGACCATCCTCGCGACGCTGCTCGGCACGTTGATGGCCTTTGCGCTGGTCCGTCACACGTTCCGGGGACGAGCCACCTCGAACCTGGTGATCTTCCTGCCGATGGCGACGCCCGAGGTCGTGATGGGGTCCTCCCTGCTGGCGATGTTCGTGTCGCTGGGCTTCGACGGCGTGCTCGGGTTCATCACGATCGTCATCGCCCACGTGATGTTCTGCCTGTCCTTCGTTGTCGTCACGGTCAAGGCGCGGCTGGTCGGCATGGACTCTCGGCTCGAACAGGCCGCGATGGACCTGTACGCCAACGAGTGGCAGACCTTCCGGCTGGTCACCCTGCCGTTGGCCATGCCGGGCATCGTGGCGGCGTCGATGCTGGCGTTCTCGTTGTCCTTCGACGACTTCATCGTCACGAACTTCACGTCGGGCCAGTCGATCACGTTCCCGCTGTACATCTACGGCGCGAAGCTCAAGGACTTCCCGCCACAGCTCTTCGTGGTCGGATCGCTGATGTTCATGGTCTCGTTCGTGATCGTTGCCGGTGCCGAGCTCTGGCGGCGCCGCCGAGCGACCGTCTGAGTGCCGGTCAGCTGTGTCGCTACGAGCGTGACAGTGTCGAAGCGGACCAGGAAGGCCCGGCTCTCGGACGTGCACGAGCTGGCGAGGTCGATGCCGCATGTGACCGTCGCCGACAGATCAGGTGACAACCCCGTCTACCAGGTGGGCGGCAAGTCGTTCATCTTCTTCCGCACGCCACGGCCCGATGCCGTAGACCCCGAGACTGGAGAGCGCTACACCGACGTGATCGTCTTCTGGGTCGGGTCTGATGCGGAGAAACAGGCTCTGGTGCAGGACGAGACGCTGCCGTTCTTCACGACGCCGCACTTCGACGGGCACCGGTCGGTGCTGTTGCGGGCCGCCCGAATCGGAGAGCTCACCCGGCAGGAGCTCACGGAGGTGATCCAGGACGCCTGGTTGTCGCGGGCCTCTGCGCATCGCGGGCGGCAATGGCTCGAGGGGCAGGCCTGAGAGCACGCGGCGGTACGCCGCGAGCCGAGTCTCGCGTGCGCACCGCCTCCAAGGTGGGAGCCGAGTCTCCCCGGGGGTGGTCTCGACCGGTCTGAGCGACGAGGTCTCCGGCGAAGGTCTCCTAGGACCAGGTCCTCTTGCGCTGCTCATGACGGTCACGGGATTCGTGCGGCATGTCCTCGATCAGGGTGGACGCCTCGGTCAGCACGGCGCGCAGGATCTGCTCGATCTCGTCGAAGTGCTCCTGGTCGCAGATCAGCGGAGGCGACAGCTGGATCACCGGGTCGCCGCGGTCGTCGGCACGACAGTAGAGACCGGCGTCGTAGAGCGCCTTGGACAGGAAGCCACGGAGCAGCTTCTCCGCCTCGGCGTCGTTGAACGTCTCCTTGGTCGCCTTGTCCTTCACCAGCTCGATCCCGTAGAAGTAGCCGTCCCCGCGGACGTCGCCCACGATCGGAAGGTCGTAGAGCTTCTCGAGCGTGTTGCGGAACGCGTCCTGGTGGGCAAGCACGTGCTCGTTGATGTGCTCGCGCTCGAAGATGTCCAGGTTGGCCATCGCGACGGCCGTCGAGACCGGGTGGCCGCCGAACGTGTAGCCGTGCGCGAACGAGGCGTCGCCCTTGGCGAACGGCTCGAACAGCCGGTCGGTCGCGATCATCGCGCCCAAGGGGGCGTACCCGGACGTGAGGCCCTTGGCGCAGGTGATCATGTCCGGCTGGTAGCCGTAACGCTCGGCTCCGAACATGTGGCCGAGTCGACCGAACGCGCAGATCACCTCGTCGGAGACGAGCAGGACGTCGTACTCGTCGCAGATCTCGCGGACCCGCTGGAAGTAGCCGGGCGGGGGAGGGAAGCAACCGCCGGCGTTCTGTACCGGCTCGAGGAAGACGGCGGCCACGGTCTCGGCGCCTTCGTTCTCGATCGCGACCGCGATCTGGTCGGCAGCCCAAAGGCCGAACGCTTCAGGATCGTCGCCGTGGATCGGCGCTCGGTAGATGTTGGTGTTCGGAACCCGGAAGGTGCTCGGGACGAGCGGCTCGAACATCGCCTTGAGCCCCGGGAGTCCGGTGATGGACAGCGCACCCTGTGTGGTGCCGTGGTAGGCGATCGTCCGGCTGATCACCTTGTGCTTTCCGGGCTTGCCGGTCATCTTGAAGTACTGCTTGGCGAGCTTCCAGGCGGTTTCGACCGCCTCACCTCCGCCGCTGGTGAAGAAGACCCGGTTGAGGTCGCCCGGAGCGTAGGAGGCCATCCGCTGGGCGAGCTCGATGGCGTTGGGATGGGCGTAGGACCACAGCGGCATGAAGGCCAGCTGCTGAGTCTGGCGTTGCGCTGCCTCGGCGAGCTCGGAGCGGCCGTGTCCGAGCTGGCTGACGAAGAGCCCGGCCAGGGCGTCGAGGTAACGCTTGCCGTGCGCGTCGAAGATATAGGGGCCTTCACCGCGGACGATGATCGGAACGTCAGCCTTGTCGTACGACGACATCCGGGTGAAGTGCATCCACAGGTGGTCGCGCGCCGATTGCTGCAAAGCGGCATGATCCATGCCGACAGTGTCGGTGCTGCTCAAGCTCTGGTCGATCGTCATGGGGCTCAGTGTGCCGCATGGGCGCCACCCAGATCAAGCGAATCCGTGGTGGTTGCTCGAATCGTACTCCTCATGCGTGGTCGAACGGCCAACAGACAACGAAATCCGTCGTTCTCGCGTTCGGGCAGGCGTGCGGCGCGCCCCTCGCGTGGGGCAGGATGGAGCGATGACGCGCTACGGCCAGCAATTCGGTCCCGACTTCACGTTCCTCGGCGTTCCGATGGCCGATCTGGGCGACCCGTCCACGTACGCCGACGCGGACGTGGTGATCCTCGGGGCACCGTTCGACGGGGGAACGTCGCACCGCCCGGGCACCCGATTCGGGCCGATGGCGATCCGCCAGACCGACTACCTCGGTCACGACGGGTCCCGGCCGCACATGGCGCTGCGGGTCGACGCGCTGCGAGACGTCGCCGTGGTCGACGCCGGGGACGTCGAGATGGCCCCAGGGGAGATCGAGCGCTCCCTGCACGACGTCGAGGAGGCCGTCTACGCGATCGCCGAGTCCGGCGCGATTCCGCTGGTCCTCGGCGGTGACCACTCGATCGCCCTGCCCGATGCCACCGGAGTCGCCCGGCACCGAGGCTTCGGCCGCGTCTCGATGATCCACTTCGACGCCCACGCCGATACGGGGGACATCGAATTCGGGTCGCTCTACGGTCATGGACAGCCGATGCGCCGGTTGATCGAGTCCGGTGCGCTCCGCGGTGACCGGTTCCTGCAGATGGGGCTGCGCGGCTACTGGCCCGGCCCTGAGGTGCTCAGCTGGATGGCCGAACAGGACATGCGCTCCTACGAGATGACCGAGATCGGCGCGCGAGGCCTCGAGGACTGTCTGACCGAGGCGTTCGGAATCGCGATGGACGACTGCGACGGCGTCTTCTTGTCCGTTGACGTCGACGTGTGCGACCCCGGGCATGCACCGGGCACCGGCACCCCCGAGCCCGGAGGACTCTCGGCTCGACAGCTGTTGGACGCCGTACGCCGGATCTGCATCGAGCTTCCGGTGGTCGGCATCGATGTCGTCGAGGTGTCGCCACCGTACGACCACGCCGAGATCACCGCCTTCCTCGCCAACCGGGTGGTTCTGGAGGCGCTGTCCGGGATCGCCGTTCGCAAGCGCGGCGGACTGACCCACGATCCTGCCGGCCCGCTCCTGGAAGGCCGGCTCAACAAGCCATCTGCCTAGCCGCATCGGCGCTACCCTCGACGCATGACGTTCTTCTCGAGCCCGACTTAGGTCCTGTCGCGGGGCTTCACACTCCGCGTCCTCGGTTACCACGCGTCGCGGGACCTGGTCCCGCTCTACAGCGTGTATGCGCTGCTGTTCGCAGACAACGGCGTGTCCCTCGGGCAGATCTCCACGCTGTTCATCATCTGGTCGGTCACGTCCTTCCTGTGTGAGATCCCGTCCGGTGCCTGGGCAGACACCATCGACCGTCGTCACCTGCTGGTCCTCTCGGCGCTCGTCTACGCCGCCGGGTTCGGGTCGTGGATGCTGGTGCAGACGTACGCCGGCTTTGCGCTCGGCTTCGTGCTGTGGGGACTGTCGAGCGCGATCATGTCCGGCACCTTCGAGTCGCTGCTCTACGACGAGCTGCACGAACGAGGCGTCTCCGCGCACTACCCCCGGATGATCGGGTGGGCCCACTCCACGGCGATGCTGGCCAACCTCGCGGCTGCGGTCCTCGCCGCACCCCTGGTCGCGATCGGCGGCTTCGCCCTCGTCGGCTGGACCTCTGTGGCACTGGCGCTGGTGCAGGCCGCGCTCGCCGCTGGGCTGCCAGTGTCCCTGGTTGCCCGCCGGCCATCACGGGTCGCGTCCCGGGCTGGGACAGCGCATGCACGCGAGGTGGTCGACGAGTCCGAGCGCCTGACGATCAGGTACGTCGCGATGCTTCGCTCCGGACTGCACGAGGCGTCCACGTCCATCGATGTCCGTCGGGTGGTCCTGATCGCTTCCGTGCTGATCGGACTGACGGCGTACGACGAGTACTTTCCGTTGATAGCGACCGATCACGGCGTCGTGACGAAGGTCGTGCCCTACCTGATCGCCATGACCGTGGTCGGTCAGCTGATCGGCACCGCGCTGACCGGACGCACATCGAGGATGAGACCCAGCACGATGGCGCTGGTCGTCACGATGGGCGGCGGTCTCATCTCGCTCGGGGCGCTGTTGACGCCGTACGTCGGCTTCGCCGCCATTGCGATCGGGTACGGGCTGCTCAACAACGTGATGCTGGTCGCGGAGGCACGGCTCCAACAGGTCATCACCGGTCCGGCGCGAGCCACGGTGACCTCGGTGCACGGCTTCTTCACCGAGCTCTTCGCGCTCGTCGTCTACGCGTGGTTCGCCGTTCTCGCCGGGGTCGTGTCCGTGCCGGTCCTGGTAGCCCTGCTCGGCGTCCCGACCGTCGGGATCGGCTGGTCTGTCCGACGTTGGTTCCCCGCCGCCCCCACCACCCCAAGGGTGCCGCCGGCGTCGGCCGACAGTGCAGACTGAAGCCATGCCGCAACACCCTGAGCTCATCTTCACCAACGGCGCCGTCTTCGCCCCGGCGACCGAGTCACCGGGGCCGACGTCGGTGGCCGTTCAAGGCGGTCGCGTTGCCGCCGTCGGCGGCGATGACGTTCGCGGTCTCGCCGGCCCGACCACCGAGACCGTCGACCTCGCCGGGGGGCTCTTGGTTCCTGGCTTCCAGGACGCCCATGTGCACCCTGTCGGTGGAGGGCTCGAGCGGATGCGCTGTGACCTCTCGGAGCACTCGACCCGGGAGGACTACCTGACCACGATCGGCGCGTACGCCGCTGCCCATCCCGAGGTCGAGTGGATCACGGGCGGAGGCTGGGCGTTGGCCGCCTTTCCGGGCGGTACGCCGACGGCTGCCGACCTCGACGCCGTGGTCCCGGACCGGCCCGTCTTCCTTCCGAACCGCGACCACCACGGAGCCTGGGCGAACTCGCGGGCTCTGCAGCTCGCCGGGGTCGACGCGCGGACGCCCGACCCCGGGGACGGGCGGATCGAGCGTGACGCGCAGGGTCGGCCGAGCGGCACTCTGCACGAGGGGGCCATGGAGCTCGTCGGCCGGATGGTCCCGGACAACACGGCTGAGGACCTGGTTGACGCCCTCCTGGAGGGCCAGCGCTACCTCCACGCGATGGGCATCACGGCCTGGCAGGACGCGATCGTCGGCGCCTACGCCAACATGAACGACGCCTCCGGGGCGTACCTGACCCTGGTCGGTGACGGCCGGCTCACCGCGAAGGTGGTAGGCGCCCTGTGGTGGAGGCGCGACCGGGGGGCCGAGCAGATCGCCGACCTGGTCGCGGCACGTGAACGACTCACGTCCGGCCGATTCCGCGCGACCAGCGTCAAGATCATGCAGGACGGGGTGTCGGAGAACTTCACCGCACACATGCTCCAGCCCTACTGCGACGGACATGGCGGTCACACCGAAAGCACGGGCATCGCCTTCGTCGACCCCGTCGCCTTGCGCGAGCACGTCACGGCCCTGGATCGCGAAGGTTTCCAGGTGCATGTCCATGCCATCGGGGACGCCGCCGTCCGAGAGACCCTCGATGCGTTCGAGCAGGCGAGCCGAGCCAACGGTCGGAACCGCTTCGAGGCCAACCGACACCACATCGCCCACCTCCAGGTGATCCACCCCGACGACGTGCCACGGTTCGCCAGGCTCGGCGTCGCCGCGAACATGCAGGCGCTCTGGGCGGCGTACGAACCCCAGATGACCGAGCTGACGATCCCGTTCCTCGGAGACGAGCGGGCGGGATGGCAGTACCCGTTCGGCGACCTGGCGCGCTCCGGTGCCCCGCTGGCCATGGGAAGCGACTGGCCGGTGACGTCGCCGGACCCGCTGCACGCGATCCACGTCGCGGTGAACCGCGTGCTGCCCGAGGCCGACGGCGAGGACCTGCGGCCGTTCATCCCCGAGCAGGCACTCGACGTGACGACGGCGCTGACGGCGTACACCGCGGGCTCGGCGTGGGTGAACCACCTCGACGACACCACCGGCACGATCGAGGTCGGCAAGGCTGCCGACCTGGTGGTGGTGGACCGCGACATCCGGCTGACCCCGGAGTCGATCGCCGACGCCCGCGTGCTCGCCACCTACGTCGACGGCAACCAGGTCTACTGACCGACCTGTCAGGATCTGGCAGGCGCCGGCATCGCGACTGGACCCCGACCGTTCCCTAGCGGAAGGCGGACTCGCCGGTCAGGGCCTGGCCGATGACGAGCTGATGCACTTCGGAGGTGCCTTCGTACGTCAGCACCGACTCGAGGTTGTTGGCGTGCCGCATCACCGGGTACTCCGAGGTGATGCCGTTGGCGGCCAGGATCGTTCGGCACTCCCGGGCGATCGCGATCGACTCGCGCACATTGTTGAGCTTGCCGAGGCTCACCTGCTCGTTGCGGATGCCCGGCCCGTCCTTGAGCCGACCCAGGTGGAGGGCCAGGAGCATCCCTTTGCCCAGCTCGAGGGTCATGTTGGCGAGCTTCTCCTGAGTGAGCTGGTACGCCGAGAGCGGCTTGTCGAAGACCTTCCTGCTCTGCGCGTAGGCGATCGTCGTCTCGAGGCAGTCACGGGCTGCGCCCAGCGCCCCGAACACGATGCCGAAGCGCGCCTCCGACAGGCACGACAGCGGCCCGGCAAGACCCTTCGCCTCCGGTAACAGCGCCGACGCGGGCAGCCGCACGTCGTCGAGGACGAGCTCGCTCGTGACGGAAGCACGTAGCGACATCTTCTGCTTGATCTCCGGGGCGGAGAACCCCTCGCAGTCAGTCGGGACGACGAATCCCCTGATCCCGTCCTCGGTGCGAGCCCAGACGACCGCCACGTCGGCGATCGCTCCGTTCGTGATCCACATCTTCGTGCCGTTGAGCACCCAATCGGACCCGTCCTGCCGTGCCCGGGTGCGCATGCCGCCGGGGTCGGAGCCGAAGTCTGGCTCGGTGAGGCCGAAGCACCCGATCGCCGTGCCGGCCGCCATCTGCGGCAGCCATTGCTCCTTCTGCTCATCACTGCCGTAGCGCCAGATCGCGAACATCGCCAGCGAACCCTGCACCGAGACGAGACTCCGCACACCGGAATCGGCCGCCTCCAGCTCCAGACAGGCGAGTCCGTACGCCGTCGCACTGCTACCGGTGCAGCCATAGCCCTCGAGGTGCATCCCCATCAGACCCAGCGCGCCGAGCTCCTTGGCCAGGTCGCGCGCAGGCAGCGCAGCCTCCTCGTACCACTGCGCGATATGCGGTCGGATCTGGTCGTCACAGAACCGACGCACGGTGTCACGCATGGCGCGCTCCTCCTCGTCGAGCAGTCCATCGATCCCGAACAGGTCGAGGGGGGCAAGCGGTCGGGGAGAGGATGGCGACACAGGGGCTCCAGACGATCGGGCTCAGACAGCGGATACCGCAGCGATCCCACGATAAGGGACCGGGGGGCTCCGGCAGGCCGGTCGGGTGCGCCGGATCGACGACACGGACAATCCCGTCAGTCACCGATTGTGCGCCCCAAACCCGAATGCCATGAGTAGGGTGCCGTTGTGGCGATCACGACCGACGGGGGTCAAGAAGCCGGGAAGGACCAGGGCAACGGCTCCCGCGCGGCGGTCGACCTGCGCGGTCTGACTCGCCGCTTCGGATCGGTCACTGCCGTCGACGAGATCGACCTGACCATCCGCAACGGCGAGTTCTTCTCCATGCTCGGCCCGTCGGGATCGGGCAAGACCACAGTGCTCCGGATGATCGCCGGCTTCGAGATCCCCGATGCCGGCACGGTGCACCTCGACGGGGCCGACGTGACCAAGCAGGCTCCGTTCGAGCGCAACGTCAACACCGTCTTCCAGGACTACGCGCTCTTCCCGCACATGAACGTACGCGACAACGTCGCGTACGGCCTTCGGGTGCGTGGCGTGGCAAAGGCGCGGCGACGCGAGCTCGCCGACGAGGCACTGAGCCAGGTCCGGCTCGACTCTCACGGTGACCGAAAGGCCAGCCAGCTGTCGGGCGGTCAGCGGCAACGCGTGGCGCTCGCGCGCGCCCTGGTGATCAAACCCAAGGTGCTGCTGCTCGACGAACCGCTCGGAGCGCTCGACCTCAAGCTTCGCGAGGAGATGCAGGTCGAGCTCAAGGTGCTGCAACGCGACGTGGGCATCACGTTCGTCTTCGTGACGCACGACCAGGACGAAGCGTTGACGATGAGCGACCGGATCGCCGTCTTCAACAACGGCCGGATCGAGCAGGTGGGCGCGGCGGCGGAGATCTACGAACAGCCGGCATCGGCTTTCGTGGCGGGGTTCGTCGGGACCAGCAACCTGATCTCCGGGGACGCCGCCGAGAAGATCCTGGGACGCACGGGCACCTTCAGCGTGCGGCCGGAGAAGATCCACATCGACCCCGCTCGTCGTGAGACCTCGGATGATCCCGACGTCATCGCGGTCGAGGGAACCGTGGCAGAGGTGGTCTACGCGGGCGCGTCCACGCGCTTCATCGTCGACCTCGACGCCGGGGCACGAATCGTCGCAGTGCAGCAGAACCTGCAGTCCTCGTCGATGGATGTGCTCGACTACCGCGACGCCAAGGTGCACCTCAGTTGGCGCACCCAGCACTGCATCGCGATCGACGACCGTACCTAGAGGTTGGGAGATGGAGAAGTCATGACAGCAGTCCGTAGGCAGGGGCTCAACGGGGTCCGGCGTTCCCGGCGGCCCACGCGAGCCATGATGACCGCAGCGGCCGTCGCAACCTTGGCCCTGCTGGCCAGCGCGTGCGGGACGTCCAGCAGCAGTGACAGCAGCTCGAAGCAGCCCGGTGGCAACGGCTTCCAGGCACCGGACATCCCGATGAAGAGCGACGCCGTCGGCGATGGCGAGGGTGAGCTGAACATCCTGGCCTGGCCGGGATACGCGGAATCCGGCAAGAACTACCCGGAGTACAACTGGGTCACGCCCTTCCAGGACAAGACCGGCTGCAAGGTCAACGTGAAAGAGTTCGGTACCTCCGACGAGGCGGTCAGCCTGATGCATGCCGGCGGGTACGACGTCGTCTCCGCATCCGGCGACGCCACCCTGAGACTGATCGCGGCCGGGGACGTGCAGCCGATCAACACCGACCTGGTGTCCAACTACGCGGACGTCTCGCCGTTCCTCAAGGAGACCGACTACAACAGCGTCGACGGCCAGATGTGGGGGATTCCCCACGGCTGGGGCGCGAACCTGCTGGCGTACAACAAGGACGCCGTGAAGCCGGCCCCGACGGGCTGGGACGCGGTCTTCGACGGCGCCAGCGCGTACTCCGGCAAGGTCACGGCCTACGACAACCCGATCTACATCGCCGATGCGGCGCTCTACCTGATGAACAGCCAACCCGACCTCGGCATCGAGAACCCGTACGCGCTCGACCAGGACCAGCTCGATGCCGCTGTGCAGGTGCTGAAGGACCAGAACAAGAACATCGGTGAGTACTGGACGGACTACACGAAGGAGGCCCAGGCGTTCAAGACCGGCTCCTCGGTCATCGGGACGACCTGGGAGTACACGGCCAGCATCTCCGGGCCGAAGGTCGAGACGGTCTTCCCCGACAGTGGTTCGACCGGCTGGTCCGACACCTGGATGGTGTCCTCGAACAACGACCACGTGAACTGCGCGTACATGTGGCTGGAGTGGATCTCGAGTCCGAAGGTCCAGGCGGAGGTCGCCCAGTACTTCGGCGAGGCTCCGGCGAACCCGAAGGCGTGTGACATCGCCGCCAAGGGGTTCTGCGACACCTACCACGCCACCGAGGCCGACTACACCGACAAGATCTGGTTCTGGACGACGCCGATCAAGCAATGCCTGGACGGGCGCACGGATGTCGAGTGCGTGGACTACCAGGCCTGGACTGACGCGTGGACGGAGATCAAGGGCTGACGTCGGCATGACCAGCGCGACGGTGCAGGAGATCGAGCCGCCGCGGCCCACCGGGCTGCGGCGTGTCTCGGCGTTTCTGCACCGGCACAACGGGCTGCGGGTGGCGGGGCTGGTCGCGCCACCCCTGCTGTGGCTCGGGCTGATCTACCTCGTCGCGCTGTTCGCGTTGTTCATCACCGCCTTCTGGCGGGTGGACTTCGGCGTCTCGGTCACCCGTGAGTGGAACCTGGACAACTTCAGGAAGCTCTTCGAGCAAGACGTCTACCGGACCGTCGTGATCCGCACGGTCCTGATCGCCGTGCTGGTGACCGTCATCGATGCGGTCCTCGCGCTCCCGATCGCGTTCTACATGGCGAAGCTGGCGCGACCCGTGGTGGCGAAGATGCTCGTCGTCGCGCTGTTGATGCCCCTGTGGGCGAGCTATCTGGTCAAGGCGTTTGCCTGGCGTGCGATGGTCACCCCCGGCGGCGTCCTGGACTCAACCTTCGGCTGGACTCCGGGCTTCGGCGTCGCGGCCGTGATCATCACGCTGGCCTACCTGTGGTTGCCGTTCATGGTGCTGCCGATCTATGCCGGCTTCGTCAAGCTCCCGGACTCGCTGCTCGAGGCGTCCAGCGACCTCGGCGCCAAGCCAGGCCGCACGCTGCGGAGCGTGGCACTGCCGATGGTGGTGCCGTCGCTGGCCGCCGGCTCGATCTTCACCTTCTCGCTGTCCCTGGGCGACTACATCGCCGTTCAGAACGTCGGCGGCAAGACCCAGATGCTGGGCAACCTGGTCTTCGCCCGGCAGGCCACCGACATCCCGTTCGCTGCAGCGCTGGCGACGTTGTCCGTGGTGATCATGGTCATCTACCTGGCGCTGATCCGGCGTACCGGTGCCTTGGAGAACTTGTGAGCGCGCCGGGGTTCCGTCTCTCGCGGGGCAGCACGTGGGGGCTGCGAGCGCTGGTCGCGTTGGTGCTGGCATTCGTCTACGTGCCCCTGGCGGTCGTGGTCATCAACTCGTTCAATGCCGACGTCACGTTCTCCTGGCCGCCGCGGGACGTCACGTTCGAGTGGTGGAGGCGCGCGAAGGGCAACGGCGGCCTGGTCAACGCGCTGGAGCAGAGCCTGAAGATCGGACTGCTCGCCACCGCCATCGCGCTGGTCCTGGGGACGCTGGCCGCGTTTGCGCTGCAGCGCAACGCGTTCTTCGGCCGCCAGTCGGTGAACTTGCTGATCCTCCTCCCGATCGCGCTGCCAGGCATCGTGACGGCCATCGCGCTCAGCAACGCCTTCACGACCATCCTCGGGATCGGCCTGTCGGTCTGGTCCCTCGTCATCGCGCACGCGACGTTCTGCATCGTGGTCGTGTTCAACAACGTCGTCGCGAGGCTTCGGCGGCTCGGCGGCAACATCGAGGAGGCGTCGCTGGACCTCGGCGCCACCCGGTTGACGACCTTCCGGCTGGTCACGCTGCCCAATCTCGGCTCCGCCCTGCTCGCTGGTGGGCTGCTGGCCTTCGCGCTGTCGTTCGACGAGATCGTCGTCACGACCTTCACTGCGCCGCCCGACGTGCAGACCCTGCCGCTGTGGATCTACAACAACCTGCTCGGTCGGTCCCAGGCTCCGATCGTCAACGTCGCCGCAGCCGCTTTGGTGCTGCTCTCGATCATCCCGATCTACCTGTCCCAGAAGCTCTCCGGCGATCAGACCGGCGGCCGTCTCTGACCGACTGGCCGAGGTGGCTTGTTGATCCGGACCGCGCGGCTTCGCCGGGGTCGGGTGGAGGTGGCTGTTGAGCCGGACCGCGTCGGGCGCGCGGTCGACAACGAAATACGTTGAGATGTACGGCGGACACTGGCGGAATCGGCGGTGTCAGACTAGTTTTACCGGTGGAATCAGTCCGAACACTTCGTACGCGCGCTAGGGGCCCCATGACCACCCGGACACTGCAGAACCTGATCAACGGCGAGTTCGTCGACAGCGCGGACGGCCGCACCGCCGGCATCGTCAACCCGTCCACGGAGGAGGAGTTCGCCAGCGCTCCGGTGTCCGGCTCCGAGGACGTGGACCGAGCCATGTCGGCGGCGTCGAAGGCGTTCGAGACCTGGCGCGACTCGACTCCGGCAGACCGTCAGCTGGCCCTTCTCAAGCTGGCCGACGCGATGGAGAAGCGAGCCGACGAGTTCGTGGCCGTCGAGAGCGAGAACACCGGCAAGCCGCTCGGGTTCACCAAGACCGAGGAACTTCCACCCGCCATCGACCAGGTGCGCTTCTTCGCCGGCGCGGCCCGGGTCCTCGAGGGTCGCTCGGCCGGTGAGTATCTCGCCGGACACACGTCCTACGTGCGCCGCGAGCCCATCGGCGTCGTCGCGCAGGTCACCCCGTGGAACTACCCGTTGATGATGGCGATCTGGAAGGTCGCGCCGGCACTGGCCGCCGGCAACTGCCTGGTCATCAAGCCATCGGACACGACGCCGGCGTCGACGCTGCTGCTCGGCGAGATCGCCAACGAGTTCTTCCCGCCCGGAGTGTTCAACGTCGTCACCGGCGATCGTGACACCGGTCGAGCCCTGATCGAGCACAAGACGCCTCAGATGGTGTCGATCACCGGTTCGGTGCGCGCAGGGATGGAGGTCGCGAAGTCGGCGTCAGCGGACCTGAAGAAGACCCACCTCGAGCTCGGCGGCAAGGCGCCGGTGATCGTCTTCGACGACGCCGACGTGGAGGCCGCCGCGGAAGCGATTGCCGGAGCCGGTTACTTCAACGCCGGTCAGGACTGCACGGCGGCGACCCGCGTGCTGGCCGGGCCAGGCGTGCATGGCGACTTCGTGGCAGCCCTCACCGAGCAGGCGAAGAACACCAAGACGGGGATGCCGGACGACGAGGACGTGCTCTACGGGCCGGTCAACAACCCGAACCAGCTCGCCCGGGTGTCCGGCTTCATCGACCGGCTGCCCGACCACGCGCAGCTCCAGGCAGGCGGGCACCGAGTCGGCGACAAGGGCTACTTCTACGCCCCGACCGTCGTGTCCGGCCTCAAGCAGGACGACGAGGCGATCCAGGACGAGATCTTCGGCCCGGTCATCACCGTGCAGCAGTTCTCCGACGAGGAGCAGGCCCTGGCCTGGGCCAACGGCGTGCAGTACGGCCTCGCGTCGAGCGTCTTCACCAGGGACCACGGGCGAGCGATGCGGATGGCCCGTCGCCTCGACTTCGGCTGCGTGTGGATCAACACCCACATCCCGATCGTCGCGGAGATGCCGCACGGTGGGTTCAAGCACTCGGGGTACGGCAAGGACCTGTCCATGTACGGACTCGAGGACTACACCCGGATCAAGCACGTCATGTCTGATATCTCCGTGTGAGCGACGCCCCCTCGGCGCCTGGCGTCGCGTCCATCGACAGGTCCGTCTGGCCGCTGTCAGCAACGTCAGAGAGTGAGTGCACGTGAGAATTCTTCTCGTTGGTGCGGGGGGTGTCGGGGCGGCGTTCGCCGCGATCGCGGCCCGTCGAGACTTCTACGAACACGTCGTGATCGCAGACTATGACGCCGGCCGGGCCGAGCAGGCCGCGGCGGTCGACGATCGATTCAGTGCTGCCCAGGTCGACGCCTCGGACGCCGGCTCGGTCGAGGCGCTGGTGCGCGAGCACGGGATCACGCATGTGATGAACGCGGTCGACCCACGATTCGTGATGCCGATCTTCGACGGGGCGTACGCCGGCGGAGCGGACTACCTCGACATGGCGATGAGCCTGTCCAAGCCGCATCCCGAGGCGCCGTACGCGCAGACCGGGGTGAAGCTCGGGGACGAGCAGTTCGCCGTCGCGAGTGACTGGGAGTCCTCCGGTCGACTCGCCCTGGTCGGCATCGGCGTCGAGCCGGGGCTCTCCGACGTGTTCGCACGCTATGCCGCCGACCACCTGTTCAGTGAGATCGACGAGCTCGGGGTGCGCGACGGCGCCAACCTCTCGGTGGATGGCTACGACTTCGCTCCTTCGTTCTCGATCTGGACGACCATCGAGGAATGCCTCAACCCCCCGGTGGTGTGGGAGAAGGACCGTGGATGGTTCACGACCGAGCCGTTCTCCGAGCCGGAGGTCTTCGAGTTTCCCGAGGGGATCGGTCCCGTGGAGTGCGTCAACGTCGAGCACGAGGAGGTCCTCCTCATGCCGCGCTGGGTCGAGGCGAAGCGTGCGACGTTCAAGTACGGGCTCGGTGACGAGTTCATCGACGTGCTGAAGGTGCTGCACAAGCTCGGACTCGACAAGACCGACAAGGTGCGGGCCAGTGGGGTCGAGGTGAGTCCGCGCGACGTGGTGGCGGCCTGCCTGCCCGATCCGGCCACGCTCGGCGACAAGATGCGCGGCAAGACCTGCGCGGGACTCTGGGTGACGGGGAAGGGCAAGGACGGTCAGCCGCGGTCCACCTACCTCTACCACGTGGTCGACAACGAGTGGTCGATGCGGGAGTACGGCCATCAGTGCGTGGTCTGGCAGACGGCGGTCAACCCCGTCGTGGCGCTGGAGCTGCTGGCGCTCGGAACCTGGTCGGGTGCGGGAGTGCTCGGGCCGGAGGCGTTCGATGCGGCGCCGTTCCTCGACCTGCTCACCGCCTACGGATCACCCTGGGGACTCGAAGACCGTTCCTGAGCCGTCTCGACATGGCCCGGTCGGTGCGGCACCAAGTGGAGCCTGAACCGTCGGGGTCAGGGCACCGTCACGTCGAGCCGCCGGTTCACCGACGTCTGAAGCGGACCGGCGTACGCGAGCCTGTAGCGGTGTACGCCTGAGGGCACCTGCGTGAGCGCGAGCCGCCCTCGCCCTCCGCTGATGAGCACCGTGCCAACCCGGGTGTCTCCTTCGGTCACGACGACCCGTCCATCAGGGTGCGCGATCCCCGGGGCCGTCACCGCGAAGCGGAGCACCACCCGGTTCCGGATGACAGTGCTGGTGGCCTCCACCAACGGCACGGATCTGACTCGGGTCGGTGCCGCGACCCGGGCGGTCTTCGAGGCCCAGTGCTGCGCCGCCAAGGTGATCCGGACCGCGATTCGGTGACCGACATCGGCGGCAGCGAGTCGGTACGTCGGCCGGTTCTCGTCCGCGATCGGCTTCCCGGAGCGCAGCCACGTGTACGACGCCGTCGCTCGGGCCGGCCTGGCCGACCCCGGGTCCGCGGTGAGCAGCCGACCGGTGACGACGGTGCCCGTCAGGGTCGGCGGCGAGACGAACGCCACCTGTCCCACGACCACGGGCTGGGTCGGCGCCGATCTCCTGCTGGCCGGGCGGTAGCCGTCGGCAGAGACGGTCACCTGGACCGTGAGACGCCGGTCGAGCACCGAACGCGTGAGGGAGTACGACCGCTCCGTGGCGCCTGGGATCGGGACCCCATCGGCGTACCACTGGTAGGCAACGCTGGATGGTTTCACTGTCCAGGTGCCGCGGCTTGCCGTCAGGGAGCCGCCGACGACGGGGCTACCCGAGATCGCAGGCTTCTTGGTCGACGTGATGATGCCCGGCGCGACCTTGGTGGTCGGTGCTGACGTGGTGAGCGCGGTGAGATAGCCCGGCCGGCGGGCGGTGACCTCGACGGTGAGCCGCTTCGCCACCTCGGCTGCGGTGGGCCCGTAGGTCGTCCCGGTGGCGCCCGGTATCGCGGTGCCGTCGGCATACCACTGGAAGCTGAGTGTGGGCTGGGGTGACCAGCCTCCTGGGTTGGCCGTCAGGGTGAGACCGACCCGCGGCGTGCCAGCGATGGTCGGGTCGCTGAGGTTGCGGAACGTCCCGGGGATGACGGCGTCCGTGGCCGCGGACGAGGATGTGGCCGGTCGGTAGCCGGGTCGCGTCATGCGCACCTGCACGGTGACCTGGCTGCGCACGTCCTCCGGCCGCGGGACGTACCTGGATCCGGTGGCTCCCGCTACGGCGGTGCCGTCGACGAACCACTGGTAGGTCGGTGTGCCACTGGGGGACCAGTCTCCGGGCGAGACGGTCAGTGGGCGGTCGACCTGAGCGGTGCCGGCAATGGTCGGTGGCCCCGTGGTGGCGAAGCTCGCACGATGGACCGCCCCGGTCAGCACCGAGCGGGAGGTCGCGGTCGTGTAGCCGTCGCGTGACGCGGTGACCAGCACCGTGATGCGTTGGCCGAGCTGGTCCGGGGTCGGCGTGAACGTGCTGTCGACGGCGCCGGGGATCCGCTTGCCGGCGGCGTTCCACTGGTAGGTATAGCTGGCGCTCGGTGACCAGGTGCCGCGTGTAGCCGAGAGCTGTGTATCAACCCGCGGGGTGCCCGTGATCGTCGGTCGTTCGGTCAGGACGAGCTCGCCCGGCGCGACGGCGTCGGTGCGTGGCGACGTCGCTGTGCCGGGATCCATGGCAGCGGCGGACGCGGTGACGCGGACCCGAAGACTCTGACCGAGCTGAGCTGCCCGCGGCGCGAAGCTGCGATGCGTCGCACCGTCGATCGCGATGCCGTCCGCGAGCCACTGGTAGGAGTAGTTCGCTCCGGACGGCGTCCAGCGGCCGGGACCTGCCGTGAGCTTGGCGCCTACCTGCGGCGTACCGGTGATCGCCGGTCGTTCGGTGGACTGCAGGTCACCGGGAGCGACGGCGCGGGTGCGTGAGGACGTAGCGGCACGCTTCGCGTCGCCGAGGGAGGCCGTCACCCGCACCTGGAGCCGCTTCCCGAGCTGGGCCGCCCGGGGGGCGAAGCTGCGATGCGTAGCGCCACGAACCGCGACGCCATCTGCGAGCCATCGGTAGGTGTAGGTCGCGCCGGACAGAGTCCAGCCGCCTGGTCGAGCGGTGAGCTTCGCCCCGACCTGAGGAACCCCCCTGATCGACGGTGCGGTTGTGTTGCTCAGCGAGTCCTTGCCGAAGTGGAGGAAGGCGGTCGGCCACATGCTGGAGTTCGTGGAGATCGTTCGACGGTCGTAGCGTCCTGCCGAGAGGTAGTTGTACTCCTCGATCGTGATCGAGCTGGTCGTCCGCGACATCACCCACGCGACGTGACCCCGGGACGAGCCCGGGGAGCCGGCGGCCCACCAGGCGACCGCCCCGCGGGCCGGCGTGTCGTCCACCGGCACACCCACCCGGTTGGCGGCGTACCGCCAGTTCGACGCGTTGCCCCAGTGGACGTCCCGGTAGTAGTTGTGGAAGGCGACGCCGGCGTCGTGGTTGAGTCGCCAGGCCACGAAGGACGTGCACTCGCGGTTGTAGAACAGCCAGGGGTCGGCGAGGGAGTCCTGGGCCGCGGTCTTGAGCCTGGCCGGGTAGTCGTCGGAGCCGATGGTCGCCTGTGACGACTGGGGGGTCATCGGAGACAACGCCAGCAGCCCGGCGACCAGTACGAGCACGGCCGCCCGGTGACGTGTCAAGCCGACGCGCCAGAATGGCCGCGAACGATGCATGTAACGGACGGTAATGAAGTGGCTACAGTTCCGTCCGGGGAACACCTGGCATATCGGTCGAACGGACTACTGCGGTGGACGAACGGACCACCCGCGAGGGCGTGGTGGTGGCGTGGGTCAGGTGTCGAGGGCGGTGGCGATGGCCGCGGCGAGCTCGGTGACCTCGTCGTCTGTCATGACGAAGGCAGGTGAGATCTGGATGCCACCCGCCCCGACGGCCCGGGTCGCCACCCGGTGAGATCGCAAGGTCTTGGCCAACTTCATCGCCTCGGCGGGGTCGCCGAGCTGGATTGCCGCGAGCGCGCCCGTGCCGCACCTCACCTCGTGGACCCGGTCGTGCGATGCCAGTGGCGCCAGCTGCGCGGCGAGCGTCGACTCGAGGCGGGCCGCCTCGTCGAGCAGGCCTTCTCGCTCCAGGATGTCCAGGTTGGCCAGCGCGACAGCGGCTGCGGCGGCGTGACCGGAGTACGTGTAACCATGCCGCCACCACACGCCGGCGTCACGCTGGAAGAACGGTGCGGAGACCTTGGGCGAGATCAGGACCGCGCCCATCGGCAGGTAACCCGAGGTCAAGCCTTTGGCCGTGGTGATCATGTCGGGTTCCAGACCGAACCGCCCGCTGGCGAACCACGCCCCGCCGATCCGTCCGTAACCCGTCACCACCTCATCGGCCACGAACAACACGTCGTACTCCGTGCACACCTTGCGGACGTCGGCCAGGTACCCGTCGGGAGCGGGGTATACCCCACCGGCGCCGATCACGGGTTCGCAGAAGAAGGCGGCGACGTTGTCGGGGCCGAGTCGTTCGATCGTCGTACGCAGATCTCCGGCGTCGTCCCACGCGACCGTGGCGGCGTCGGCCACCAGCTCGCCGTGGCCCTCGCGGTTGCCGGGGATGCCCGCCAGCGACGTCCCGGCGTAGTGCATGCCGTGGTACGCCTTCTGGCGGCCGAGGATGAAGCGGCGGGAGGGTTGTCCGACCTCGTTCCAGTAGCGCCGGGCCAGCTTGGCCGCTGTGTCCACGGAGTCTGATCCGCCAGAGGTGAAGAACACCTTCGAGCCGGGCACCGGCGCGATCCCGGCCAGACGTTCGGCCAGGGCGACGGTGGGTTCGGTGACGTAGTCGCCGAACGTGCTGTAGGCCGCGACCTTGCTCATCTGCTCCGCAGCTGCCTCGGCAAGCTCGGTGCGCCCGTGGCCGACGTTGGTGAACCACAGTCCGGCGGTCGCGTCGAGATAGCGGTTGCCCGCGGGGTCGAAGACGTGCGCGCCCTCGCCGCGCGCGATCACGAACTCACCGTCGCGCTCCACGGCTCCCATGTCCGAGAACGGATGCCACAACGCGCCCATCGATGCTCCTTCAGTACGCCGATCCAGGTCTCAGGCAACGTATCCCACGCGACGGAGGACCGCCTGAGGGGTGGGGGACAACCACAACCTCGGGAGAAGGAACCACAACTGACGGCTCAACGAGCTAGAGGAGACCGGCATCGTGGACGCAGATGGGGACCTGGACGCGGTTGGTGGCCTTCACGCCGGAGTCGGACCGAAGCCGGATCGTCCACACGATGGCTGGTGACGACTGGACCAGGCTCGCGGTGACGTCGCTGTGGTGGATGGTGCTTCCGCTGGCCGCCGGGGTCTGGCGCCTGCTGCGCAGCAAGGTCACGTAACCGGCGTACGTCGACGTGAAGAGACCCGAGGCGCTCCCAGCAACAGGGGATCTGGGAGTGCCTCGGGTCCGTCTGTGGCGTGGCGCTGCTTTCAGGAACCACGAGGGCGGGAGAAGGAACCACAAGTGACGGCTCAACGAACCACAAGTGACGGCTCAACGAGCGTCAGGAGGCGGCGGAGAGGGCCTTCTCGAGCACGGTCATCGCCTCGTCGACGAGGGCGTCGTCGATGACCAGGGGCGGGAGGAAGCGGAAGACGTTGCCGTAGGTGCCGCAGGTCAGCGTGAGGACTCCCTCGGCGTGGCAGGCCTTGTTGACCGCGGCTGCCACCTCGGGGTTCGGAGTCATGGAGCCGGGCTGGACCAGCTCGATTGCGACCATCGCACCCCGTCCGCGGACCTCACCGATGACAGGGAAGCGCTCGGCCAGGTCGCGCAACCGACCCAGCATCAGGTCACCGAGGTGGCGGGCCTTCGCCGCCAGGTCCTGCTCCCGCATGGTCTCGATGGCACCGAGAGCGGCAGCGCAGGCGACCGGGTTGCCTCCGTACGTGCCTCCGAGCCCGCCGGGTTTCACCGCGTCCATGATCTCGGCGCGACCGGTCACCGCCGCCAACGGCATGCCGCCGGCGATGCCCTTGGCGGTCGTGACCAGATCGGGCACGACGCCTTCGTGGTCACAGGCGAACCAGTCACCGGTGCGGCAGAAGCCGGTCTGGATCTCGTCCGCCACGAACACGACGCCGTTGGCGCGGCACCACTCCGCGAGCCGGGGCAGGAAGCCATCTGCGGGGACGACGAAGCCGCCCTCGCCGAGAATCGGCTCGATCACCAGACACGCGATGTTGTGGGCGCCGACCTGCTTCTCGATCATCGCCAGCGCGCGCTCGGCGGCCTGCTCGCCGGAAACCGCAGCGTCCTCTCGGAAGGGGTAGGACATCGGTGCTCGGTACACCTCGCCCGCGAACGGCCCGAAGCCGTCCTTGTAGGGGACGTTCTTCGCGGTCATCGCCATCGTCAGGTTGGTGCGGCCGTGGTAGGCGTGGTCGAAGACGACCACGGCATTGCGTCCGGTGTGCGTGCGCGAGATCTTGACGGCGTTCTCGACCGCCTCGGCACCGCTGTTGAGGAGCAGCGACTTCTTGGCGTGGTCGCCTGGGGTGATCTCGTTGAGCAGTTCGCACACCTCGACATAGCCCGCGTAGGGCGCCACCATGAAGCAGGTGTGCGTGAACTGCGCGACTTGAGCCTGCACCCGCTCCACGACGGCGGTAGCGGCGTTGCCGACCCCGGTCACCGCGATGCCGGAGGCCATGTCGATCAGCGAGTTGCCATCGATGTCCACGACCACGCCACCGCCGGCTGCCGTGACGTAGACAGGGAGTCCGACCCCGATCCCGCCGGAGACGGCAGCCTCCTTACGGGCCTGCAGGGCGCGGGACTTCGGCCCGGGGATCTCGGTGACGACCCGCCGTTCCTGAGGAAGGGTAGGACCGCCCAGGGGAATGTCGCTCATGGCCCTAACGGTAGGCCCGGCACCGTCGTCGTGGACCTTGGCGATCCGAACAACCCGATCACCTCCGCTTGTACGCTATGGACAACTCGCCCGCTGGCCTCGAGGAGGCCCGGGAGCCGTCTGCGGAGGTGCTGTGACTGCGACCCTCGCCCTGTTGCTACGCCGTACCGACCTCGGCCTCACGCTGCTCGTCCCGGACCAGCGCGTCACGGATGCCCCGGCGCTCGACCATCCCATCCGATGGGTGGCGACCAGCGAGCTGCTGGATCCCACGCCGTACCTGCAGGGCGGCGAGCTGCTGCTCACCAACGGGATCGGGGTGCCCAAGACACGCTCGGCGATCGACCGTTACGTCGCCCGGCTGATGGCGGCCGGAGTCGTCGGACTGGGTTTCGGGGTGGGCACGGTTCACCAGCAGGTTCCGGCTCCGCTCCTGGCGAGCGCCCGAGAGCACGGCTTGTCGTTGGTGGCCGTGGACGAGCCGACACCGTTCATCGCGGTCGGCAAGGCTGTGTCGGACCTGCTGGCCAAGGAGCAGTACGCCGACGTGACCGCGGCGTACGAGGCGCAGCAACAGATCACTCGCGCGGCGCTACGACACGGCGCGGCCGGAGTGGTGTCGAGACTGGCCAAGGCCACGCACGGCTGGGTGGTCCTGCTGGACCCGCACGGAGACGTGGTCGAGTCCTCGCGGAGGACCTCCGCCGCCGAGCGCGACGCGTGGCTGCCTGACCTGGACCGGGTGCGCTCGCGTGGACCGGCCACCGCCACGACGGTGGAGGCGGGGGAGCACCGGACGATCCAGTCGCTCGGTGCCTCCGGTCGGATCCGCGGCTATCTCGTCACCGGCCACGCCACGGCCCCGACGTCCTCGCACCGAGCGCTCGTCAACGTCGCCGCCGCGTTGCTCACGTTCTCGCTCGCCCACGAGGGCGGCGCACACGACCGGCTGTCCCGGGCGGCCCTGATGGGGTTGGCGGTCTCCCATCCCGACGTCGTGTCGCCGTGGCTCGCGGACCTGGGCGGACCCGTCTTCAGCCAGGAGCAGGTCTGGGTCGTTGCGGCGGTCGGCTCGGACACCGGGCTGGAGAGCTGGCACCAGCTGCTGGAGGACGAGGGACGGTCGCATTGCTTTCCCTGGCTCAGCTCCAGCGGGGCTGGAGCGCAAGACTCGGTGCTGGTGGCGGTGAGCGACCCCGACGAGCTGGCGCGCATCATGGCGGTCGTGCCGCCGGGCAACACGCTCGGTGCCAGCGAGCGACTGCCCACCAGGCGACATCGCCGCGGCCTGTGAGCAGGCGCTGCACAGTGTGCACGTGGCACGGACCCGGCGAGTGTCGGCACTGAGGTTCGGCGATCTCACGCGTCTCGGGCTGGCCGGCGTCGTCGAGCCCGAGGCCGCCGAAGCGTTCGCAGCGGCCACGCTCGAGCAGCTGACGGCGTACGAGCGCTCATCCAAGATCGACCTGCGGGAGAGCCTGCGGGTCTGGTTGGCGCATCACGGGCAGTTCGAGCCCGCAGCCGGCAGCCTGGGCATCCACCGGCATACCCTGCGCTACCGCGTCCGCAAGGCGGCTGAGCTGCTGGGCCGTGACCTCGACGACCCGTCCGTTCGGATGGACCTGTGGTTCGCCCTGACTGTCCACTCTGGACAATCCTGACGCGCGTCTCGTCCCGGACAGACAACCGCACCGTCTTGTCGGAGGTACTAGCGTCGACGGTATGACGCGAACTTTTCCGATGTGGATCGCCGGCAAGCAGGTCGACGGACCCGAGTCCCTCGAGATCACCAGCCCCTACGACGGTCGAGCTGTCGGTACGACGTCGTGGGCCAGCCCCGAACAGGTCGAGGACGCGGTGGCGTCGGCGGCTGCGCTGGCTGACGAGGCCGCCGCGCTGCCGATCCACGTCCGCGCGGACGCACTGGCGCATGTCAGCGGCCAGATCGCGGCACGCGCCGAGGAGATCGCGCAGCTGATCACGGCCGAGAACGGCAAGCCGCTGTTCTGGGCCCGAGGTGAGGTCGGTCGCGCCGTCTCGGTGTTCCGACTCGCCGCCGAGGAGGCGCGGCGATGGTCGGGGGAGGCCATGCGCCTCGACACCGACAAGGCCGCAGCCGGCCGTCTGGCCTACATCCGCCGGGTGCCGAAGGGTCCGGTCCTGGCCATCTCACCGTTCAACTTCCCGCTCAACCTGGTCGCGCACAAGGTCGCGCCGGCCATCGCCGTGGGAGCCCCTATCGTTCTCAAACCGGCGCCGAAGACCCCGCTGTCGGCGCTGCTGCTCGCCGAGATCGTGGCCGAGACCGACCTTCCGGCCGGCATGCTCAGCGTCGTCAACGTCCAGAACGACCAAGCCGGTGGGCTCGTGGCCGACGAGCGGCTGCCGGTCATCTCGTTCACCGGTTCCGGTCCGGTCGGCTGGTCGATCCAGAAGGCCGTACCGCACAAGCACGTGACACTGGAGCTCGGCGGAAACGCCGCCGCGGTGATCTGCTCGGACTGGACGTCGGACGAAGACCTCGAGTGGGCCTCCACGCGCATCGCCACCTTCTCCAACTACCAGGCAGGGCAGTCCTGCATCGGCGTGCAGCGGGTCTACGTAGCCACGTCGGTGTACGACGACTTCAAGGCCCGTCTGGTCGAGAAGGTCCAGGCACTCAAGACCGGCGACCCCGGTGACGACGAGACCCAGGTCGGCCCGGTGATCAACCTCGAAGCAGCCGAGCGGATCGAGGCCTGGGTCAACGAAGCCGTCACGCAAGGGGCCACGGTGCTGACCGGCGGCGGCCGCGACGGAGCAACCGTCGAGCCGACCGTGCTGGAGGGTGTCGCGTCGGACGCGAAGGTCTCGTGCGACGAGGTCTTCGGGCCGGTGGTCCTGATCGAGCCGGTCGCCGACGACGCGACCGCGTTCGCCAAGGTCAACGACTCGGCGTACGGCCTGCAGGCGGGCGTCTTCACCCATGACCTGCAGACCGCGTTCCGCGCACACCGTGACCTCGAGGTCGGCGGCGTGATCGTGGGGGACGTGCCCAGCTACCGGGCCGACCAGATGCCATACGGCGGGGCGAAAGAGTCCGGTGTGGGCCGCGAGGGCGTCCGCTACGCGATGGAGGACTACACCTACGAGCGGGTGATGGTGCTCACGGGACTCGACCTCTGACTCCCGCTCCTGCGGCGTCCTCCTGCGTGTGCTGGTGGGGTGGTCGTGGGGTGCGTGTGCCGGCGAGTGTCGGAGGACGTCCGGCGGTGGCGTGCTGGTGGGGTGCGTGTGGCGGCGAGTGTCGGAAGACGTCCGGCGGTGGGGTGGTGGTGGGGTGCGTGTGCCGGCGAGTGTCGGAAGACGTCCGGCGGTGGGGTGCTGGTGGGGTGCGTGTGCCGGCGAGTGTCGGAAGACGTACGACGGCGGTGGGGTGGTGGTGGGGTGCGTGTGCCGGCGAGTGTCGGAAGACGTCCGGCGGTGGGGTGGTGGTGGGGTGCGTGTGCCGGCGAGTGTCGGAAGACGTCCGGCGGTGGGGTGCTGGTGGGGTGCGTGTGCCGGCGAGTGTCGGAAGACGTCCGGCGGTGGGGTGGTGGTGGGGTGCGTGTGCCGGCGAGTGTCGGAAGACGTCCGGCGGTGGGTGCTGGTGGGGCTGGTGGGGTGCGTGTGCCGGCGAGTGTCGGAAGACGTACGGCGGTGGGGTGGTCGGTGGGGTGCGTGTGCCGGCGAGTGTCGGAAGACGTCCGGCGGTGGGGTGGTGCTGGTGGGGTGCGTGTGGCGGCGAGTGTCGGAAGACGTCCGGCGGTGGGGTGGTGGTGGGGTGCGTGTGCCGGCGAGTGTCGGAAGACGTCCGACGGCGGGGTGGTGGTGGGGTGCTGGTGGGGTGCGTGTGCCGGCGAGTGTCGGAAGACGTACGACGGTGGGGTGCTGGCGGGGTGCGTGGGTCGGCGCTCGAGGCCGGTCGCCACTGGGCCTGGGCCTGGGTCCGGGGCGCGAGTCTGCGACGCTGAAGGTCCGGACGTGTGACGTCGGTCGCCTGAGCGCCGTCGACCCCGTCTCACACCTGCGGTCGCGTGAAAGACTGACCGGGTGAGTGATCCTGCGCCTTCACCTGCTCGACGCGACGTCGTGCTGCTGGGCTCGACCGGGTCGATCGGCACGCAGACGCTCGACATCGTGAGGGCCAACCCGGATCGCTTCCGCGTGGTCGCGCTCGCGGCCGGCGGCAGCAACCCGGCGATGCTGGCCGCGCAGGCCATCGAGTTCGGGGCACCGGTCGTCGCCGTCTCGCGCAGTACGGCCATCGAGGACCTCCAGCTCGCCCTGTACGCCGAGGCGCAACGGCGCGGCTACCACCACGGAGACTTCTCGCTGCCCCGGATCCTGGGCGGACCCGACGCGCCCGAGCAGTGCGCCGGACTCGGCTGCGACGTCGTGGTCAACGCGATCGACGGCGCGGCCGGCCTGAAGGCCACGATCGCTGCCCTGCGGGCGGGCGCCACGCTCGCTCTCGCCAACAAGGAGTCGCTCATCATCGGTGGCGACCTGGTCACCTCGCTGGCCAAGCCCGGCCAGATCGTCCCCGTCGACTCCGAGCACTCCGCGCTGGCCCAGTGCCTGCGTGGCGGCCGCGCCGACGAGGTCCGCAAGCTCGTCATCACCGCGTCAGGAGGACCGTTCCGAGGGCGTTCGCGTGGCGACCTGCAGCACGTCACGGCTGCCGAGGCGCTGGCCCACCCGACCTGGGACATGGGCCCGCTGGTCACGACGAACTCCTCGACGCTGGTCAACAAGGGGCTGGAGGTCATCGAGGCCCACCTGCTGTTCGGACTCGACTTCGACCGGATCGAGGTCGTCGTGCATCCCCAGTCGGTGGTGCACTCGATGATCGAGTTCCACGACGGCTCCACCCTGGCTCAGGCTTCCCCTCCCGACATGCGACTGCCGATCGCGCTCGCGTTGGCCTGGCCCGATCGGCTGCCCGACGCCGCGGCCGCGATCAACTGGGACAAGCCGCAGCGCTGGGACTTCGAACCGGTCGACCACGACACGTTCCCCGCCCTTCGCCTGGCCATCGAGGCCGGCCGCGCTGCCGGCGTCGCCCCGGCGATCTACAACGCGGCCAACGAGACCAGCGTGCAGGCGTTCCTCGACGATCGGCTTCCGTACCTGGGCATCGTGGACACCGTGGCTGCCGTGCTGTCGACCGAGGACGTACCCTCATATGAGGGCAGGCTCGGCATCGACGGCACCGTCGCTGAAGGTCTGGACGCGGTCCTGGCTGCAGATCGTTGGGCCCGCGACCGCGCGGTCGAGCTGATCTCCGAACTGCCCCAACCGTCCCGCACGCCACCCGCTGGAGGAGAGAGCCGACGATGACCGCTGTGGTCTACACGCTGGGCGTCGTGCTCTTCCTGCTCGGCATCATCGCCTCGATCGCCCTGCACGAGGTCGGCCACATGGTCCCGGCCAAGAAGTTCGGCGTGAAGGTGACGCAGTACTTCGTCGGCTTCGGCAGGACCGTCTGGTCCAAGAAGGTGGGCGAGACGGAGTACGGCGTCAAGATGATTCCGATGGGCGGCTTCATCCGGATGGTCGGCATGCTGCCGCCGGCGAAGCGTGGCCCGGACGGTCGCGTACGCGGATTCAGCGGGGGCTTCTTCGGCCGGATGATCGCCGATGCGCGGGCTGTGGAGTACGAGAACGTCACGGACGAGGAGCAGGAGCGGCTGTTCTACCGCAAGGCCTGGTGGAAGAAGGTCATCGTGATGGCCGGTGGGCCGATGACCAACGTCGTCTTGGCGGTGCTGTTGCTCGGCGGTGTGTTCATGGGGTTCGGCGTCAAGGAACCCACGCTCGTCGTCGACCAGGTCTCCGACTGTGTGATCCCGGCCAGCCAGCCCGACCGCCCGTGCCGGACCGGGCAGAACGCCGACCCCGTGGCGCCGGCCCGGGAGGCCGGCTTCCGCTCCGGCGACAAGATCGTCTCCGTCAACGGCACCGCGGTCACGAGCTGGGACGCGTTCTCCGACATCGTGCGCTCCAACCAGGACCGCGCCATCGACGTGGTCGTCGACCGTGACGGCCAGCAGCTGACGCTGTCGACCAGCACGATGGTGTCCCCCCGCCCTGACCTCGCCAACCCTGACACGTTCGTCGAGGTGGGCTTCCTCGGCGTGCTCCCCACCCAGGTGCGCGACCGCAAGGACGTCGGGTACGTCGCCAGCACGATCGGCGACTACACGCAAAAGACCGGCGTGGCCCTCCTGCACATGCCGCAACGGATGGCTGGGGTCGCGAAGGCTGCCCTCGGGCTCGAGCAGCGTGACCCGAACAGCCCGATGAGCGTCGTGGGCGCGAGCCGGGTCGCCGGTGAGGTCGCCTCGGAGGATCGGATCAGCGTGGCCGACCGCTGGGCCACGCTCCTGACCCTGCTCGGAGTGGTGAACCTCTTCGTGGCCTTGTTCAACTTCATCCCCCTGCTGCCGCTCGACGGCGGCCACATCGCCGGTGCCCTGTACGAGGCTCTGCGCCGTGGAATCGCCCGGGTTCGGGGGCGCCCCGACCCCGGCTATGCGGATGTCGCCCAGCTGCTCCCGGTCGCCTACGTAGCCGCCAGCGTGCTCATCGTGATGGGCGTGCTGCTCGTCTGGGCCGACATCGTCAGCCCGATCCGGATCACCGGGTGACCGGGTCATCGACTCGACCGCCCCGACACGAGAAGGACCTATGACCGCCATCGACCTCGGAATGCCTGCCGCCCCTCCTCCCGTGCTGGCGCCACGCCGCAAGACCCGGCAGATCAAGGTGGGCAAGGTGCTCGTCGGCGGTGACGCGCCGATCTCTGTGCAGTCGATGACGACGACGCTCACGTCCGACGTCAACACCACACTGCAGCAGATCGCGGAGCTGACCGCGTCGGGATGCGACATCGTGCGGGTGGCCTGCCCCAGCCAGGACGACGCGGACGCCCTCCCCGAGATCGCGCAGCACTCGCAGATCCCGGTGATCGCCGACATCCACTTCCAGCCGAAGTACGTCTTCGCCGCGATCGACGCCGGCTGTGCGGCGGTGCGCGTCAACCCGGGCAACATCCGCAAGTTCGACGACCAGGTCAAGCAGATCGCCAAGGCCGCGAAGGACCGCGGTACGTCGATCCGGATCGGGGTCAACGCCGGGTCGCTCGACCCGCGGCTGTTCGAGAAGTACGGCAAGGCCACGCCGGAGGCGCTGGTCGAGTCAGCCGTCTGGGAGGCCTCGCTCTTCGAGGAGCACGACTTCCACGACTTCAAGATCTCGGTCAAGCACAATGACCCGGTCGTGATGGTGAAGGCGTACCAGCTGCTGTCCGAGGCCGGCGACTGGCCGCTGCACCTCGGAGTGACCGAAGCCGGCCCGGCGTTCCAGGGCACCATCAAGTCGTCGGTGGCGTTCGGCGCTTTGCTGTCGCAGGGCATCGGCGACACGATCCGCGTCTCGCTGTCGGCTCCTCCGGTCGAGGAGGTCAAGGTCGGCTTGCAGATCCTCGAGTCACTCAACCTCCGCCAGCGTCGGCTCGAGATCGTGTCGTGCCCGTCGTGCGGCCGTGCGCAGGTCGACGTCTACAAGCTGGCTGACGAGGTCACCGCCGGGCTCGAAGGGCTGGAGGTGCCGCTCCGCGTCGCGGTCATGGGCTGTGTGGTCAACGGGCCGGGCGAGGCCCGGGAGGCCGACCTCGGGGTGGCGTCCGGAAACGGCAAGGGTCAGATCTTCGTCAAGGGCGAGGTGATCAAGACCGTGCCCGAGGCGATGATCGTCGAGACCCTGATCGAAGAGGCGATGCGGATCGCCGACGAGATGGGCGCCCCGGTCGATGAAGACGGCGCCTCGGTCGCGCCAGGTTCCCCGACCGTCACCGTCTCCTGACCCGGCCAACCCTCGCCCCCCGACTCTCCTTTTCGCGGCAGACTCCGCGATTCCCTGCGCCCAGAGCTCATCTGCGCTTCTGTCAGTGGCGTGCTTAGGATGCTAGCATTCTAGAATGGGAACCGTAGAGCGTCCCGGCAAGGCGCAGTTCAACGTCTATCTGCCCGTCGAGCTGATTCGGCGTACGAAGCACAAGGCCATCGACGAGAACGCGAGCCTGTCCGCGCTTGTCGAGCGCGCTCTCGAGGAGTACTTGACAAGGCACGGAGAGGCCAAGGGGTGACCACCATGGGAAACATCGTCGTTCGTCCAGTTCGTTTCTCGCCCGACGTGGCGCGGATGCAGACGTTCCTCGAAACCATCGGCCTCCGCCCGAGGATCGAGTCGCAGGCAGGAGGTTGGGTGGACCTGGTGGCGGACAGCGGCATGGTCGCCCCTCGCAGCCGCGCTGGTGATGGGTACGGTCCCGCTCGCACACGCCATGGGCGCCTTGACGATCCCGCACGTGATGATCGTGGCCTTCGGAGTCCCGGCGATCTTCACGCTGTTCGACGGGGCGAACTTCGGGGCCCTACCTGTGCTCGTCGGACGCGACCGGATCGCGACCGCGCGGGAGACGAGCTGCCCTCGACGACATGGTCTCGCAGGCATGACCGGAGGTCGCATTCTCGTCACATCCGGTCAATACTGAGCCGGTGACTGATTTCGCGAACTCTCGTCTCCGCACCCGCATCGTCATACCAGCCCTTGCTGCGCTCCTGGCCGGCGTCGCCGTCGAGGGACCGCCGGCGTCGGCCCACGACTCGGCCGGTGCCACCCCGAACGTGGCCGCGGCCTCGGCGTCGACCGGACTCGCCGCCGGAACGGCCGCCGCGGCGACACGGCGGGCCAAGGTCCCGACGCTGCGTACCCACGTGTCGATGGGTGCCCTCGACATCCCGTGGGACATCGCCGTCCTGCCCAACGGGGCGTACCTGGTCACCGAGCGCGACCGCCAGCGGATCATCCTGCACACGAGGTCAGGTGGTCGTCGGGTGATCAGCACCGGCCCTCCCGGGCTCTGGTCCGGCGGCGAGACCGGCCTGATGTCGATCCTGGCCGACCCCAGCGTGGCTCGCAACGACCGCTTCTACACGTGCAACGGCTGGCGCAACAGCAGCGGCCACCGTGACATCCGCGTCCTCGCCTGGAAGCTGAATGCCGCGCGCACCAGCGCTCGGGTCGTCGACACCCTGCTCAGCGGCATCCAGGTCACCAGCGGCCGCCACGGCGGTTGCCGGCTGCGCCTGGGCCGGTCCGGAGCCATGTACGTCGGCACGGGTGACTCGGCCGTCGGCAGGAACCCTCAGAACCTGCGCAGCCTGAACGGCAAGATCCTCAAGATGAACCGGTTCACGGGTCGGGCGTGGCGGGACAACCCCTGGATCCACTCGCCCAACCGGCACAAGCGCTTCGTCTACAACTACGGGCACCGCAACGTTCAGGGGCTCGCCCGTCGTGCCGACGGCTCGATGTGGTCGGTCGAGCACGGGACCGACCGCGACGACGAGGTCAACAAGGTCGTCCGCGGCGGCAACTACGGCTGGAACCCGGTGCCGGGCTACAACGAGTCCGTTCCCATGACCGACTACAGCCTTCCGGGCCGGCAGATCGGCGCGCGGTGGCGTTCCGGTTACCCGACGCTGGCAACGTCCGGGGCGGTCTGGGTCCGCGGCGCGAAGTGGGGTGCCTACCGCGGAACGCTCGCGGTCTGCGCTCTCAAGGCGTCCAAGCTGCTGTTCATGAAGTTCGACAAGACCGGACACCTTCGGTGGGTCAAGACGCCCCCGGCGATGAACGGCCGGTTCGGACGGCTTCGGTCGGTGAGCGTCAGCAAGAACTTCGACCTGCTGGTCACCACGGCCAACGGTGGCGGCAACGACAAGATCGTGCGGGTCACCCCGCGCTGAACGGGTCGCGTTCGTTGAGCCGGTGCGCATGGCTTCCACTGCGCACCGGCCATCAGAAGAGAATCGTGGCGAACGTGCCTGTGGTGGAGAAGCCGACCCGCTCATAGGTCCGGCGAGCCGCCTCGTTGTGCTGATTGACGTACAGGGACACCACCGGCGCGACGTCCGCCAAGGTCTGCGCGCACACCGCGGCGACACCGCCCTCGGCCAGACCCTGCCCCCGCAGTCGGGGCTCGACCCAGACGCTCTGAAGGTGGGCGGCATGGGGAGTCACGGCACCGAGCTCGGCCTTGAAGACCACGCTCCCGTTCTCGATGTGGGCGAACGCATGACCTTTGGAGATCAGCTGAGCCACCCTCGCCCGGTACAGCCGGGCGCCTCCGTTGGCTTCGGGGGACACGCCGAGCTCCTCGGTGTACATGGCCACGCACGCGGGGTAGAGGATGTCGAGCTCGTCGGGACGCACCCGGCGTACCTCGGGAGCAGGCGCCACGATAGGGGGGCGGTCGAGCACCATGAAGGGCTGTGACGGTCGGATCGATCGGGCTGGACCCCACTCGGGGCCAAGGATCCGCCACAGGTGGCGCACGTCGTCCTCGGGACCCATGATCGAGCCGCAGTTGCGCCCTTGAGCCAACGCCCGCGCGGCGAAGGCATCGAGGGAGTCGGGAGTGCCCTGTACCGGGGCAAGGTTGGCGGCGGCGTGGCAGAGCGAGATCAGCTCGCTCCCCTCGTGGTAGCCCCAGATCTCACCGCCGAGCCAGCGCGGCTCCATCCGGGTGACGCGGATCCGATGGTCGACGAACACGTGAGTGACCGGATCCTTGAGCAGCAGCCGGTGGACCGCGTGGAGGTCGGCAGGGCCGAGCACTCGGACGCGTTGACGCGTGCGCAGCTCCACTTCCGCCTCCTGCCGACCTTCCGATGCCTGCTCACCCGCGTCGTCTCCGATGAGCGCGTGGATCAAGGAGACAGTGAGCCTACGCGGGATGGCAAGGTCTTGAGTGGCATGCTGTGCCCCAACAGATCCGGAGATCGGGGCGAAGACGGACATGGGCGCTCGGAAACGGCAGGCTTTCCTCGCGCTCGTCGCGGGTGTCCTGGTGACAGCGGGCTGCACGATCGAGCGCACCCAGACGGGCGACGCCGGCGGTTCGCCCTCCAGCGAGCCGGTCCCGTCGTCGGCAACGACCGCGTCGACGTCCGCGCCCGATCCGACGACGTCGACGTCGCCGTCGGACATCGCGACCACGACCGCCGCGACGACCACCCCGACGCAAGGCAGCGCTGAAGCTCAGACGGTGACCGTGGTGATGAACGGCGACATGCTGCTGCACGAGGGGCTGTGGGCCTCGGCGCAGATCGATGCGCGACGCACAGGACGCGGCCCGGACGGCATGGATTTCCGACCGGTGCTCGCCAACATGCGCTCGGTCGTCTCCGGCGCGGATCTCGCGATCTGCCACCTCGAGACCCCGGTCGCCCCGCATGGCGGACCCTATGCGGGCTACCCGCTCTTCTCGGTCCCACCTGCCATCCTCCCGGCGTTGAAGTGGGAGGGGTACGACGCCTGCACGACGGCGTCCAACCACAGCCTCGACCAGGGGTTCGACGGCCTCAAGCGCACCCTGAGGGAGTTCGACCGGGTCGGACTGGCGCATGCCGGCACCGCCGACACCCGCAGGAAGTCCCGTCAGCCGCTGCTGCTCGAGGCCGGCGACGTCACGGTAGGCCTGGTGTCGGCCACGTACGGCACGAACGGGCTTCCGCTGCCGTCGGACGCCCCCTGGTCGGTCCCCCTGATCGACACCGACCGGATCGAGGTGATGGCTCATCGAGCCAAGCAGCAGGGTGCCGACATCGTCTTGGTCGCGCTGCACTGGGGCCTGGAGTACATGCATGACCCGACCGCCGAGCAGCTGGCCGTAGCCGATGTGCTGACGCGCTCGCCGGACATCAACCTGGTCTACGGGCACCACGCCCATGTCGTGCAGCCGTACGACGTCGTGCACGGGAACTGGGTCGTCTACGGGCTCGGCAACGCGGTGGCGCAGCAAGACACAGCGGTCGAGGGGGTCTACGACGGCAACACCGCCCGGGTGACGTTCACCTCGGAGCCGGACGGGTCGTTCGCGGTCACCAAGCTCGAGTACATCCCGACCATGATCACGCCGTTCGACGGCGTCCATCCCATGCGCTGGCTCAACGTGCCCCGCGCACTGGGTCAGCCGAGGTACACCGCCCGACGCCCGGCCCTGCGTGCGACCGAGCAGCGCGTTCGTGAGGTGATCGGCTCACGGGGGGCCTTCCGACGCGGTGTCACCGAGGGTCGTTAAGTCGGTCGAAGGCGAGGGCGGCTGGCGGATATCCTCAAAGTTCATCGTCCGGGCAAGGTGTGCCGGGCACCCACGAAACCAGGAGAGTCCCGTGGCCATGCGGATGTCGTCGTTGTTCCTTCGTACCTTGCGCGAGGACCCGGTCGACGCCGAGGTTCCGAGTCATCGGCTGCTGGTACGCGCGGGCTATGTCCGCCGCGCCGCTCCGGGTATCTACTCCTGGCTACCCCTGGGATACAAGGTGCTGCGCCGGGTCGAGGCGATCGTGCGCGAGGAGATGGACGCGATCGGTGCCCAGGAGGTGCACTTTCCCGCGTTGCTGCCCCGTGAGCCTTACGAGAAGAGCAACCGCTGGACGGACTACGGGGACAGCATCTTCCGAATCAAGGACCGCAAGGGGAACGACTATCTGCTCGGTCCGACGCATGAGGAGATGTTCACGCTCCTGGTGAAGGACCTGTACTCCTCCTACAAGGACTTCCCGCTGTCGCTGTACCAGATCCAGACCAAGTACCGCGACGAGCAGCGGCCGCGTGCCGGGATCCTGCGGGGGCGTGAGTTCGTGATGAAGGACTCCTACTCCTTCGACATCTCCGACGAGGACTTCCTGAAGTCCTACGAGATCCACCGCGAGGCCTACATCCGGATCTTCGACCGGCTCGGGTTCGAGTACGCCATCGTGGCGGCGATGTCCGGCGCGATGGGCGGCTCGGCCAGCGAGGAGTTCTTGGCGAAGGCCGACAACGGCGAGGACACCTACGTCCGCTGCACCAACTGTGACTACGCCGCCAATGTCGAGGCCGTCCGCGTCAACGTGCCCGACCCGATCGCGTACGACGACGTGCCTGCGGCCCATGCCGAGCACACTCCGGACACGCCGACCATCGACACGTTGGTCGACCACCTCAACGAGCGGTTCCCGCGCAACGACCGGGCCTGGACGGCCGGCGACACGCTGAAGAACGTCATCGTGACGCTGGTCCACCCTGGCGGGAAGCGGGAGCCGCTGGCCATCGGCGTACCAGGCGACCGCGACGTGGACCTGAAGCGTCTCGGCGCGCAGGTCGAGCCGGCCGAGGTCGAAGCGTTCGCCGAGGCCGACTTCGCCAAGAACTCCGCGCTCGTCAAGGGCTACATCGGGCCGGGTGCTCTCGGGGAACACGGCACGAGCGGGATCCGCTACCTGCTTGACCCGCGCGTCGTGAGCGGGACCCGTTGGGTCACCGGAGCCAACCAGGCGGGACAGCACGTGATCGACCTGGTCGCCGGACGAGACTTCGAGGGCGACGGCACCATCGAAGCGGCTGATGTACGCGAAGGTGATCCCTGCCCGGTGTGCGCCCACCCGCTCGAGACCGCGCGAGGCATCGAGATGGGACACATCTTCCAGCTCGGACGGCGGTTCGCCGAGGCCCTCGACCTCAAGGTGCTCGACGAGAACGGCAAGCTCGTGACGGTCACGATGGGTTCGTACGGTGTCGGCATCTCTCGTGCCGTGGCCGCCGTGGTCGAGAACTCTCACGACGAGCTCGGCATCATCTGGCCGCGCGAGTTGTCTCCCGCCGACGTTCACCTGGTGGCCACCGGGAAGGACGCGGAAGTCTTCGCCACTGCAGACCGGCTGTGCATGGAGCTGGAGGGGCTGGGGCTGAGCGTCCTGTACGACGACCGGCAGAAGGTCTCGCCGGGAGTGAAGTTCAAGGACGCCGAGCTGATCGGCGTACCGACGATCGTCGTGGTCGGGAAGGGGCTCGTCGACGGAGTCGTCGAGGTCAAGGACCGCCGGTCAGGGGCACGGGAGGACGTCGCCCTCGACGAGGCGGCCGAACACCTCGCAGGAGTCGTTCGTGCCGGTTGAGGCTGTGCTGTTCGACTGGGGCGGCACCCTCACCCCGTGGAGAAGCATCGCTCCCGACGCGGAGTGGCGGGCGTTGGCCGAGGTGGCCGCGCCCGAGCGCAGTGCGGCGGCGACCGAGGCGCTCGTCGCCGCGGCCATCACGGTGTGGACGCGCTCCCGCGAGCAGCACCGCAGTGCGACGATCGAGGAGATCTGTCGTCTGGCCGGCCTCTCGTACGACGACGAGCACCTTGCGGCCTACCGGGCCTTCTGGGACCCCGCGACCCGCACCGACCCTGACGTGCCCGACCTGCTGGGGTGGCTGCGTGGCGAAGGCATCAAGGTAGGCGTGCTGTCCAACACCGTGTGGCCGCGCGACTGGCATGAGCAGATCTTTGTCCGCGACGGGGTGCACGACCTCATCGACGGCGCCGTGTACACCTCGGAGATCGAGTGGACCAAACCCGCGCCGGAGGCCTTTCTGGCGGCGATGGACGCGGTCGGTGCTTCGAGGCCGGAGCACTGCGTCTTCGTGGGGGATCGGCTCTTCGACGACATCTACGGTGCCAAGAACGTCGGAATGAAGGCCGTGCTGGTCCCCCACAGCTCGATCCCGACCGGCCAGGTCGGCCACACCGAGGGTGAGCCGGATGCGGTGATCCACCAGCTCTCGGACCTGCCCGAGGTCATCGGCGACTGGCGCTGACCGGACGGTCGACCCGCCTGCGAGCCTGTGAGTAGGCCTCGCAGGTCGTTCTTGAAGTCAAGTTAACTTGAAGTTGCATCCTGGCTGGACACGTTCCTACAGGAGGTCACTTTCATGCCCACCGCCCTGATCACCGGAGCATCTCGCGGTCTTGGTCACGAGATCGCGCTGGCGCTGGCCCGAAGGGGTTGGCACCTGGTCGTCGACGCTCGCGACAGTTCAGCCCTTCAGTCGGCCGTCGAGGTGCTACGAGACTCGGGTGCCGCATCCGTGCACGCCGTGACGGGCAGCGTGGCCGATCCGGCTCATCGCGCCGAGCTCGTCGCCGCCGGTCACCGCGCGCGGCGAGCTGCACCTGCTCGTCAACAACGCGAGCCTGCTCGGCCCCAGCCCGATGCCGACGCTTGCCGACTACCCGCTCGAAGTGCTCGAGCAGGTGTACGCCGTCAACGTGGTGGCGCCGATCGCTCTGACGCAACAGCTGCTGCATGCCCTGGCGGCTCCACCTGGCCGGATCATCAACGTATCGTCCGACGCCGCCGTCGAGCCCTATGACCACTGGGGCGGCTACGGCTCGTCCAAGGCTGCTCTGGACCAGGCGACGGCCGTGCTCGCCGTCGAGCTGCCGGACCTGCGGGTCTACGCCCTGGACCCGGGTGACATGCGGACCCAGATGCACCAGGAGGCGTTCCCGGATGAAGACATCTCGGACCGCCCGCTCCCGTCCTCCGTCGTCCCTGCCGTGCTGCGACTGGTCGATGACGACCTGGCCAGTGGCCGGTACCGAGCCGTCGACCTGATGGCGTCGGACCAGGCGGTGGGGGAGGTGGCATGACCGTCGTCGACCCGCCGATCAGGTTCACCATGCCGGCGGGCAGCGAAGCGACGGCCCCGCCGGAACGCCGTGGTCTCGCCCGCGACGGCGTTCGGCTGCTCGTTGCTGCGCCCGACCGGGTCAGACACCTCCGGTTCCGAGACGTCGCCGAGGTGCTCGCGCCGGGCGACCTCGTCGTGGTCAACACGTCCGCGACCCTCCCGGCCGCCGTCGACGGGGTCCGCGGGTCCGGTGAACGGCCCCTCGTCCACGTGGCCTCGGCGCTGGACGACGGCTCCTGGGTCGTCGAGGTCCGTCGGGGGGACAACTCAGGCCCGCTCGGTGACATCGAGCCCGGCGAGCGCCTCGAGCTGCCCGGCGGTCTTGCCCTGACGGTCGACGCGTCGTACCCGAGCCCGGGCGTCGCCGGGTCGCGGCTGTGGCGCACCACCCCGGCGCGTCCGATCGCCCGGATCGACTACCTGGCCGACCACGGCCGGCCCATCCGGTACGGCTATCTGAGTCGCGCCTGGCCGCTGGGCGAGCTGCAGAACGTCTACGCCGACCAACCCGGCAGCGCGGAGATGGCCAGCGCGGGACGACCGTTCACCGAAAGGCTGCTCGTGCGGCTGATCGCCAGAGGAATCCTGGTCGCGCCGCTCGTCCTGCACAGCGGCGTCTCCAGCCCGGAGAAGCACGAACCACCGGCTCCGGAGTGGTACGACGTCCCGCGGCCGACCGCCGACCTGGTGAACCTGACGCGCGCGGCCGGTCGGCGGGTCGTGGCGGTCGGGACCACCGTGACGCGCGCGCTCGAGACGTCGGTCGATCCCGACGGAAGGGTGGTGCCCGGCTCTGGCTGGACCGATCTGGTCCTCGGGCCGGCTCACCCGTCTCGCGTGGTCGGAGGGCTGATCTCGGGCCTGCACGAGCCCGAGGCGAGCCACCTGCTGCTACTGGAGTCCGTGGCCGGTCGTCCGCTGGTCGACCGTGCCTATCGAGAGGCGGTTCGCAGCCACTACCTGTGGCACGAGTTCGGGGACTCCATGCTCTTGCTGCCTGACCTGAGTCGGTGATGTCGGGCGATCGTCGCCAATCCTGAGCGATGTGAGCTCTTTCGCGATTGCCGGGTTGGTGCCAAGATCTCCCCGACGGCAGGTGCGCACCGCACCGGCCGCACGGACAAAGGACCTCACCGATGACCCGACTTCGGACAATGCTTGGGGCGGTGATCGGCGCCACGGCGCTGGCCATCACCCTGCCGGCCGGCTCCGCTCAGGCACTGCACACGACGCGCGATGTCAAGACCACGTGCTTCAACCCGAACTCCGTCGGCGCGGGTGCGCGGAGCACCGAGCCCACCCGGCTGGCCGACCACCGAGACGTGTCGGTGAAGCAGCAGAAGGCCATCGAACGGCGTACGGCCAGGATCTTGGCCGCCAAGGGTTACTCCAAGAAGGCGGGGTCGCCGCAGCCGGCAGCCACGGGTGGTTCGGTGCCGGTCTACATCCACGTGATGCTGGACAAGAACGGCGCCGGTGACGTCACGCAGACCCAGATCAACAACCAGATCGCGGTTCTGAACAAGACCTTCGCCGGTCAGGAGGCGCCGGGTGTGGCCGCCAACACCGGCTTCACCTTCACGCTGGCCGGCGTCAACCGCTTCTACAACACGCAGTGGCACAACGACCGCCAGAGCACGACGTACCGCTCACAGACTCGGCAGGGTGGGGCGAACGCCCTGAACATCTGGCTGGTCGACTTCAGCTACCTGGGCATCGCCACGTTCCCCTGGGACTACGCGAAGAGCCCGAGCATCGACGGGATCCGGGTCAACTACGGCTCGCTCCCGGGCGGACCGATCGCGAACTACAACCTCGGGGAGACCGCGACGCACGAGGCCGGCCACTGGTTCGGGCTCTACCACACGTTCCAGGGCGGCTGCACGGCGACGAACGACGAGGTCTCCGACACCCCGGCACAGAGCAGCGCGACCAGCGGCTGTCCCGAGGGACGCGACTCCTGCTCCCTGCCTGGTCTGGACCCGATCCACAACTACATGGACTACAGCTACGACACCTGTTACAACCAGTTCACGCCGAACCAGTCGACCCGCGCGTCGCAGATGTTCACCGCCTACCGCAGCTAGGCGCCAATCCCCGCACATGCGGGAAAGTGCAGGTTCCCGGCGGCTCGTCGGCCTGCGCTTTCCCGCACGTGGGAGTGGCGGAGCGGAAGGTGAGGAGTCCTAGAACTCCGCGATGCCGGGGAACGCCTCGGGACGAGCGCCCCAGACGACGGCGCGCAGCGAGCAACCGGTGAGGCTGCGGGCCACCAGGTCACGGTCGTCGTCGACGCAACGTGAGACGGCGTCGGCGTACGTCTGCGCGCAACGGTCCTCCAGGGTTCGCGCGAGCTCGCGGCACTGGCGAGTCGAGGAGACCTTGCCGGGGAGCACGTACGCGGGCTCGGCCGCGACGGGAACGGCGCCGCGGCCATTGATCAGCTCCGTGAGCGCGTCGCGCCGTCGTCGATGCTCGACGTACGCCGCTGCGGCACGGGCTCGATCGGCGGAGTCCAGCGCCGTTGTGCCGGCGAGGACGCCACCGACGACGCCGTACCCGTAGGTGGCCGCATGCTCGGCGGCCAGACACTCCTGCAGCGCGTCCAGGCTCATCGGCGACCCCGAAGCGTCTCGGTGGTCACCGCGTGGGAGGCCGACATCGACGCGAACAGCCGGGCCAGCAGTCCGGACGTGGCGGCCAGGCAGTCGTCGAGGCGGGACTGCTCCGCCGCTGACGTCTCGTCGCGCAGGCCGGTGATCGCCGCCGACGCCTTGCGCGGAATGCTCGGCGGACGGCCACGTCGGACCTCGGGGGCTTCGGAGAGGCTGGAGGTGAGCCGGCGTACGTGCTCCCGCTGCCGGGTCACCAGCGCCTGCGCGCCGACGACCAGGTCCGGATGCGCTCGCAGCGTGGCCACGGCCAGACCCAGGAGCCGGGCCTCGTCGTGGATCGCGGCCGTGAGCAGGGTGATATCGGCGTCGTCCGGTGCAGCCGCGGACGCGGTGTCGGCGCCGGTTTCCTCCCGCGTGACCCCACAGGCGGACAGGGCGGGCGCCACGACGACGCCCGCCGTCACACTGGCGCCGAGACGCACCAGGTCGCGGCGACCCAGTCGGTGGTCGAGGGACACGCGCTGACCGTACCTGACGTCCTGCACGCAGCGACCAACCACGGGCGTCGGGCAGTCCGAGACGGACGACCGCAGCGGTCGGTCGGGTGGTCGGGACCATGTCCGGCATGCCTTAGGCTGGCTACGCGCGACGACAACACAACATCGAGGAGGCCCTGCCGTGACCGGTCACCAGCCCCAGCAAGAACTCCTCGAGGCGTTGGAGGAGCCGCTGGCGAAATCCGGCCTCGATCTCGAGGCCGTCGAGATGTCCAGAGCCGGCCGTCGCAGCCTGGTCCGGGTGCTGATCGACCAGGACGGCGGTGTCACGCTCGACGACATCGCTGACGCCACCCACGTGGTCAGCGAAGTGCTCGACTCCACCGACGTACTTGGGGACGTGCCCTACACGCTGGAGGTCACGTCGCCAGGCGTCGACCGTCCGCTCACGCTGCCCCGCCACTGGCGGCGCAACCTCGACCGGTTGGTGAAGGTCACCGAGCGCGAGGGCGCGGCCTTCACCGGACGGCTGGTCACCAGCGGCGACCAGAGCGCCGTCCTCGACATCGACGGCACGCGACGTGAAGTGGCCTTTGCCGACGTGGCCACGGCTCGTGTGCAGATCGAGTTCAATCGTCCCAAGCGCGCCGATGCCGATGCTGCCGCGCGCACCGAAGAAGGGTGAGTCATGGACATCGACATGGCCGTACTCCGCTCCCTGGTCTCCGAGAAGGAGATCTCCCTCGATGTGCTCGTCGACGCCATCGAGCAGGCCCTGCTGGTGGCCTACCACCGCACGCCGGGCGCCCACCTGGATGCTCGGGTTGAGCTCGACCGCAAGAGTGGTCACGTCACGGTGTATGCCGCGGAGCGCGACGAGAACGGCGAGGTCTCACGCGAGTTCGAGGACACGCCCGAAGGCTTCGGGCGGATCGCCGCCACCACCGCCAAGCAGGTGATCCTGCAACGACTGCGTGACGCCGAGGACGACGTCAGGTTCGGCGAGTTCTCCGGCAAGGAGGGCGACGTCATCTCCGGCATCGTCCAGCAGGGCCGCGATCCCGACATGGTCTTCGTCGACCTCGGCAAGATCGAGGCTGTGCTGCCATCGGCCGAGCGGGTGCCGGGGGAGCGCTACGACCACGGACAGCGGATCCGCTGCCTGGTCGTCTCGGTCCGCAAGGGACCCAAGGGACCGCAGGTGATGGTGTCGCGCTCGCACCCGAACCTGGTCAAGAAGCTGTTCGCCCTGGAGGTTCCGGAGATCGCCGACGGCACGGTGGAGATCGCCGGGATCGCCCGGGAGGCGGGGCACCGCACCAAGCTGGCGGTCCGGTCGACCACGCCCAACGTCAACCCCAAGGGCGCCTGCATCGGGCCGATGGGCCAACGCGTGCGCAACGTGATGCACGAGCTGCACGGCGAGAAGATCGACATCGTGGACTGGTCGGAGGACCCGGCCGAGATGATCGCGCACGCGCTGTCACCGGCCATCGTGTCGGCGGTCGAGATCGTCGACGAGGCCGCGCGCTCGGCGCGGGTTGTGGTGCCCGACTACCAGCTGTCGCTGGCGATCGGCAAGGAAGGCCAGAACGCCCGGCTCGCCGCGCGGATGACCGGGTGGCGGATCGACATCCGGTCCGACACCGCCCCAGCACCCGACCCTGCCTGACCCGGCCTGACCTGGTCGGGAGCCGCCGGTCCGGAGGTGCCGCCGGAGCGGGCGTGATCGGCGAGGACCTGGCCTCACGCGCTCGATTGCTGGCCGTGGGATGTCTGGTTCGTCCGCACTGAACGGGGCTCGGGTTCGCGGCGTACGCACTGTGACGGGTAGAGTGGGACGCGATGAGTCGGGTTTCCCCTGTCCGCACCTGTGTGGGCTGTCGGGAAAGCGCGGCGAAGTCGGAACTGCTCCGCCTGGTCGCGGTGGCCGACGGTCCCTCGTGGAGCGTGGTCCCCGACGTCACCGGGCGGATGTCCGGGCGAGGTGCACACCTGCACCCCACTCAGATCTGCCTCGACCAAGCCATCCGGCGTCGGGCGCTGCCAAGGGCCTTGCGGCTCGCGGGTGCGGCCGACATCTCAGCCGTGCTGGCCGAGATCGCGGCGCGCGGCTCATCAGCACGAACCAGCACGATCAGGGTCGACCCTCGACATGGGGGCTGACCAGACACCGACGAAAGCGGAGCAGTAGCTCATGACATCTCGATGAGAACTCACCGATGAGCATGTCAGTCAACTGACGGTCCGCGCCCTTCTCGGGGCGGGACCACCCGAGAAGGAGAATTGTGGCTAAAGCCAGGGTCCACGAACTCGCCAAAGAGTTCGGAGTGCCGAGCAAGGACGTCCTTGCGGCACTGAAAGACATGGGGGAGTTCGTCAAGTCGGCCTCCTCGACGGTCGAGGCGCCAGTCGCCCGCCGTCTCGAAGAACTGCATGGTGACGCCTGGAAGAAGGCGGCCGAGGCGAAGGCCGCGAAGAAGGCGGCCAAGAAGGCTCCCGCCAAGAAGGCGGCAGCCGACAACGGAGCACCCACGACGGAGACCGAGGCGTCGCGACACGAAACCCCTGTCGAGACCGCCGGCGGTCCGGCGATCAGCGACGACGCGCCCAGCGGTCCCAAGCCGGGTCCGCGCGCGACGCCCGCGCCCTCCGTTGAGTCCGCTCCCGAGGTCAGCCGTCCCGAACCCGAGGCCGAGCCTGAGCCCGACCACGAAGCACCTGCGGCAGCGGGACGATCCGGACGGGTCGGATGCCTCGACCGACACCGACGCGCCGCGACCGGCCCCCAAGCCGGGGACCCCGCGCCCCGGCAACAACCCGTTCTCCTCGACCCAGGGCATGCAGCAGTCCCGCCGACCAGGTGGTCCTGGCCAGCAGCGTCCTGCAGGCCGTGGCGACCGTCCTGCCGGAGGCGACGCTCGTCCGCCGAGGCCCGGCGGCGTACCCGGCGCTCCGCGACCCAACCCGGCGATGATGCCCCGGCAGTCCGCTGTCGGTGGCGCACCCACCCGAGGGCGGCCCGGTCCCGGTGGTGGTCCCGGTGGGTCACGCGGTGGGCCGCCGCGCGGTGGCGGCGCCGGTGCCGGTGCTCCTGCTCGTGGCGGCCGTAGCGGTGGCTACGCCGGTCCCGGCGGAGGCGGTGGCATGCCGATGGGCGGCGGCCGTCCCGGTGGCGGAGGTCGCAACCAACGTGGTGTCACCCAGGGCGCGTTCGGTCGCGCCGGTGGCCCCTCACGTCGCGGACGCAAGTCGAAGCGGGCGCGTCGCCAAGAGTACGAACAGATGCAGGCCCCGACGACCGGTGGCGTCCGCGTCCGCAAGGGCGACGGCGAGACAGTCCGCCTGTCCCGTGGAGCGTCGCTGACGGACTTCGCGGAGAAGGTCGGCGTCGACGCCGCATCGCTGGTCCAGGTGCTGTTCCACCTCGGAGAGATGGTCACGGCGACCCAGTCGGTCAACGACGAGACGCTGGACGATCCTCGGAGACGAGCTCAACTACAACATCGAGGTCGTGTCTCCGGAGGACGAGGACAAGGAGCTGTTGGACTCGTTCAACATCGAGTTCGGTGAGGACGAGGGCGGTGAGGAGGCTCTCACGGCACGTCCGCCGGTCGTCACCGTCATGGGTCACGTCGACCACGGAAAGACCAAGCTGCTCGACGCGATCCGCGACGCCAACGTCGTCTCCAAGGAAGCCGGAGGCATCACCCAGCACATCGGTGCCTACCAGGTCGCGACCAGGTCGACGGCAACGAGCGACGCCTGACCTTCATCGACACCCCGGGTCACGAGGCCTTCACCGCCATGCGTATGCGCGGCGCACAGGCCACAGACATCGCGATCCTCGTCGTTGCCGCCGACGACGGCGTGATGCCGCAGACGATCGAGGCGCTCAACCACGCCAAGGCGGCCGACGTGCCGATCGTGGTCGCGGTCAACAAGATCGACAAGCCCGACGCCGACCCGGCCAAGGTGCGCGGGCAGCTGACGGAGTACGGCCTGGTGCCCGAGGAGTACGGCGGCGACACCATGTTCGTCGACGTCTCGGCCAAGTCCAACCTCAACATCGACGGTCTGCTCGAGTCCCTCGTGCTGACCGCTGATGCTGCCCTCGACCTGCGGGCCAACCCCGATCAGGACGCGCAGGGTCTCGTCATCGAGGCGCACCTGGACCGCGGTCGCGGTCCGGTGGCCACGGTGCTCGTCCAGCGCGGCACGCTCAGCGTCGGCGACTCGATCGTGGCCGGACCGGCGTACGGCCGTGTGCGCGCCATGCTCGACGAGCACGGCGAGAACGTCCAGCAGGCTGATCCCAGCCGCCCGGTCATGGTGCTCGGTCTGACGGCCGTACCCGGCGCCGGTGACAACTTCATCGTCGTCTCGGACGACCGGGTCGCACGTCAGATCGCCGAGAAGCGTGACGCTCGGGAGCGTGCAGCGATGCTCGCCAAGAGCACCGGACGTCGCACGCTCGAGGACTTCATGTCCAGCATGGAGAAGGGCGAGAGCGAAGAGCTCCTGCTCATCCTCAAGGGTGACGTGTCCGGCTCGGTCGAGGCACTCGAGGACGCGCTGGCGAAGATCGACATCGGCGGCGACGAAGTTCGGCTGCGGGTGATCGACCGCGGTGTGGGTGCGATCACCGAGACCAACGTGATGCTCGCGGCTGCCTCGAATGCCGTGATCATCGGCTTCAACGTGCGACCGCAGGGCAAGGCCACCGAGGTCGCCGACCGTGAGGGCGTCGACATCCGTTACTACTCGGTGATCTACCAGGCGATCGACGAGATCGAGGCCGCGCTCAAGGGCATGCTCAAGCCGGAGTACCAGGAGCAGCAGCTCGGTACGGCGGAGATTCGCGAGATCTTCCGTTCGTCCAAGGTCGGCAACATCGCCGGCTGCATGGTCACGTCCGGGATCATGCGCCGTAACGCCAAGGCGCGGTTGCTCCGGGACGGCACGGTCGTCGCGGACAACCTCGACATCAGCTCGCTCAAGCGGGAGAAGGACGACGCGACCGAGGTCCGTGAGGGCTTCGAGTGTGGTCTGACCCTCGGTGGCTACAACGACATCAAGATCGGCGATGTCATCGAGACGTTCGAGCTCAAGGAGATTCCGCGCGCCTGACCGCGTGGCGCACTCGACGACAGGTGCGGTGGGCGGGGCTTTCCCGTCCGCCGCACCGTCGCAGACAGACCAAAGAGATGAGGAGCCATGGCCTCGGGTCGGGTTCGCAAGGTGGCCGATCGCATCCACGTGATCGTCGCGGAGATGCTCGAGCGACGGATCAAGGACGCACGGCTCGGCTTCGTCACCGTGACTGACGTCCGTGTCACCGGTGACACCCAGCACGCGTCGATCTTCTACACCGTGCTCGGTGACGACGAGCAGCGCGCGGCGTCGGGGGCAGCCCTGGACAGTGCCAAGGGGTTGATCCGCTCCGAGGTAGGCAAGCAGCTCGGCATGCGCCACACTCCGACACTGGAGTTCATCCTCGACGCGCTGCCGGAGTCCGCCAGGCACATCGACGATCTGCTGGCCAAGGCTCGGCAAAGTGACGCCGCTGTCGGCCGCGTCGGCAGCGGCGGCGTCGTACGCCGGTGAGGCTGACCCCTACACGCCGTGCACGCCGGATGAGGACGACGCGGACGAGGAACCGACGGCTTGAGCCACCCTGCTCCCGATGGGCTGGTCGTCGTCGACAAGCCTTCGGGCTGGACTTCGCACGACGTCGTCGCCCGGGTCCGCACGACTCGCTGGGACCCGCAAGGTCGGTCATGCCGGGACCCTCGATCCGATGGCCACCGGGGTGCTGCTGCTCGGAATCGGGCGAGCGACCCGACTGCTGGGCCACCTGACCCTGGCATCCAAGGGCTACGACGCAACCATCCGGCTGGGCCAGTCCACCGTCACCGACGACGCCGAGGGCGAGGTCGTCGCGACGCAGGACACGGCCGACGTGACCGACCAAGCCATTGCGACGGCAAGCGCACGGCTCACGGGGGACATCCTTCAGGTCCCGTCGGCGGTGTCGGCGGTCAAGATCGACGGCCAGCGGTCCTACGCACGAGTGCGGGCCGGGCAGGACGTCGACATCCCAGCTCGACCGGTGACGATCTCCACGTTCACCGTGGAAGACGTCCGGCGACACGACGGCTTCGTCGACCTCGACGTCCACGTCGAGTGTTCCACCGGCACCTACGTCCGGGCTCTGGCGCGTGACCTCGGAGCAGCCTTGGACGTCGGGGGCCATCTCACCGCCCTGCGGCGTACCAGGGTCGGATCCTTCACGCTGCACGAGGCGCACGCGCTCGACGCGATGGCTGATCCCGAGGCGGGGTCCCTCCCGGTGATCCCGCTCGACACGGTCGCCCTGCGGCAGTTCGCGTGGTACGTCGTCCCGGATGACGCGGTGACCGCGGTCCGCAACGGTCGGGCCATCACGGCACGGCTGCGACCAACGGGCGAGCCAGTGGAGCGGGCGGCGCCTGCTGACGAGACCGAGCACGTCGACGAGGCGACCGGCCAGGCCGATGGCGCTGACGACTCCGGCCCGACAGCCATCGCCCCCGTTGCCAACGATGCGGGCGTCGGCATCAGTGGCGCTGACGACTCCGGCCCGGCAGCCATCGCCCCCGTTGACGGCGATGCGCCGACGAGGTACCGGCCGGGGGAGCGCGGCGAGGGTCCGGACGGACCGGTGGCGGTGCTGGCGCCGAGCGGTCAGTTCCTGGCGCTGTACGAACAGCACGGCCCGACCGCCAAGGCCGTCGCAGTCTTTGCTCCCGCCTGACCGCTCCGGTTTGCCTAGATATCTATTCCGCTGGCTTGTTCTCTAGGCAGGTTTGCCTTGTTATCAAGCCTTTCGGCTTGATAACAAGGCAAACCTCTAGCGGCAAACCTCTGGCGGCAAACCTCTGGCGGCAAACCTCTGGCGGCAAACCTCGCGGCGGCAAACCTCTGGCGGCAAACCTCTGGCGGCAAACCTCTGACGCGGGCGCCGGACCATGAATCGGATCAGGCGGGGTAGGCCGGGTCGTCGAGGTCGAGCTCGACCAGGTCGGCGATGGCCCGCGCGGCGGCCTCGTCGTCGCTGGCCACGATCACCTCGTCGCCCAGGCTGGCGCCCAGCGTCATGATCAGCAGCGCTGAGTCGGCGTCGACCGGGTCACCCCCAGGCGTGGCGAGGGTGACGTCGGCGTCGAGCTCGCCGGCCTTGTCGGAGATGATCGTCGCCGGTCGGGCGTGCAGCCCGACAGACGATCCGACCTTGACGGTGAAGCTGGCCATTGTGGTGTCCTCTCATGAGTTCTTGTCGCTCGACCGGGACGGTCAGGCAGCGACCGCTGCGCCGGACGGTTCGGACAGCGCGGGCTCCTGCTGCGGCCTGCGGGCGCCCTTCAGGGCGATCACTCCGGCCGCGGCGACGACCGTCCCGGCGACGAGCGCGATCAGGAACCCCAGGACTCCGTCGACCGCGAACAGCACGAAGATCCCACCGTGTGGTGCCCGCAGCTGGACGTTGAGCGCCTCGGAGAGCGCGCCGGTGACGGCGCCACCGAGCATCACCGGCGGGATGACACGCAGCGGGTCCGCAGCCGCGAACGGGATCGCGCCTTCGGAGATGAACGACGCTCCCAGCAGCCAGGCGGCCCGGCCGTTCTCCTGCTCGGGCTCGGTGAACAGCGAGGCGCGGACCGTGGAGGCCAGCGCCAGTGCCAGCGGCGGGACCATCCCGGAGAGCATCACCGCTGCCATGATCTTCAGGTTGGCCTCGTTGGGGTTGTCGCCGAGTCCCGTGACCGCGAAGACGTACGCCGCCTTGTTGACCGGACCGCCGAGGTCGAAGCACATCATCAGCCCGAGCACGATTCCGAGGAGCACGGCCGAGCCGCTGTCCATGCCGCTGAGACCGTCCTGAAGCTTCTCGGTGACCCAGGCGATGGGGCGACCGAGGACCAGCACCATGACGCCGCCGGCGAGCAACGTGGTGGCCAGCGGGATGATGACCACTGGCATGAGACCGGCGACGAAGCGAGGCACGTTCAGCCGTGCGATCCGCAGGGCGATGATGCCGGCCAGGAAGCCGCCCACGATCGCGCCGAGGAACCCCGCGCCGATACCGGGGATGCCGTCCGTGACGGCGCCGGTGCACAGCAGCCCGACGACGAAGCCGGGAGCGATGCCCGGCCGGTCGGCGATGGCGTAGGCGATGTACCCGCCCAACGCCGGCACGAACAGCGTGAAGGCCGCCTTGCCGATGAACATGAACACGGCACCGAGATAGAGGAAGAACGAGCTGTTGAAGAGGGCGCCATCCACGAGCGGACCGCTGGGCAGGTTCGTCAGCGAGTTCGTGGTCGCGATGTTCGGGTCGACCTGGTAACCGCCGAGCAGGAACGCGAGCGCGATGAGCAAGCCGCCGGCCGCCACGAAGGGGATCATGTAGCTCACGCCGGTCAGCAGCGCTGTCCGGCCCTTGATCCACACCGACTGGTCGCCGGTCCGCTGGTCGGGCGCTGAGGCGGTGCCGGACACGCGCGACGCGTTCGGGTCGCTGGCTGCGGCGATCGCGCGGGCGACGAGTTGGTCGGCGTCGTGGATACCGCTCTTGACGCTGGCCGAGATCTCCGGCAGCCCCGCGAACCGGCCCTTGTCACGCACCCCGACGTCGGTGGCGAAGATGACCGCGCTCGCCGAGGCGATGACGGCGGGATCCAGACGTTCGGCACCGACGGAGCCCTGAGGTTCCACGAGCACCTCGATCCCGGCCTTCTGGCCGGCCGCAGCCAACGCCTCGGCGGCCATGTAGGTGTGGGCGATCCCGGTCGGGCAGGCCGTCACCGCGACGATCGTCGTCGCGCCGGACGTCCCGGCCGAGGCAGCCTCAGGGGTGGCGGCTGCCTCGGCCGCAGTGGGCGCCCGCCGGTGCAGCGGCGGCGCCCGCTGACCTCGGGGGCGACGACCTCGGACACCAGCGCGACGACCTCATCCGACGTCGATGCCGCCCGGAGCGCGTCGGTGAAGTCCTTGCGCACCAGCGCGCGAGCCAGCTTCGTCAGGAGCTTCATGTGGTCCTGATCTCCGTGAGCGGGCGCCGCGATCAGGAAGACCAGGTCGGCCGGTCCGTCCTTGGCTCCGAAGTCGACCGCAGGGGACAGCCGCGCGAACGCCAAGGTCGGCTCGGTGACGTGCTCGGAGCGGCAGTGCGGAATCGCGAGGCCGCCGGGCATGCCGGTGACGGACTTGGCCTCGCGGGCGAAGGCGTCGTCGGCGAGGCCTTCGGCGTTCGTGGCACGCCCGTCGGCAGCCACGATGTCCGCGAGCGCACGTATGACGTCGTCCTTGGTCTCGCCGTACGACGCGTCGAGCGTCACGAGGCGATCGTTGATGAGTTCAGACATGATGAGTTCCTTGCCTCAGGGGGTGGTGCGTGGCAGGTCGGTCTCGAGGGCGGTCGAGGGGTGGGTGACGGTGACACCGTCGCGGTCGAGGTCGGTTTCCCGGGGCATCGTCGACCCGGGAAGGGATGCAGCAGCTGCGCCGTAGGCAACGGCTTCGCGTAGACGGTCTGCGGGGCCGAGCCCCCGCAGGTCCGCCAAGAGGTAGCCAGCCAGGCTGGCGTCGCCTGCGCCGACGGTGCTGCGCAGGGTGATCGGGGGAGGAGTGGCACGCCAGGTGCCCTCCTCGGTGACGAGGACGGCACCCTCGGATCCGAGCGTCAGGAGAACCGCACCGACGCCGTCGGCCACCAGCCGACTGGCCGCGAGCTCCGCGGCCGCGGGGTCGTCCTCGAGCCGGGCCGGGTCATCGCCGGTCAAGGAGGCAAGCTCCTCGGCGTTGGGCTTGAGCAGGTCGGGTCGACGTGCGCCCCGAACGACCAGCGCGAGCGCTTCACCCGAGGTGTCGACGGCGACCCGGCGGCCGGCCTCGCGCAGGGTGCTGGTCAGGACGGCGTACCAGTCGGCGGGTGCCGTCGGTGGAAGCGAGCCGGACAGCACGACCCAACCGTCGCCATGGGAGCGGGTGAGCAGGTTCGTCGCAAGCTCGCGGTACACCGAATCAGCGATCGCGTGCCCGGGATCGTTGAACTTCGTCGTCGTGCCGTCCGGATCGGTCACCGTGATGTTGACCCGGGACGGGCGCCCGACCGCGATGTTGATCGGGTGGACCCCGGCCTCGACGAGTCCCTTGATGAGGAGGTCGTCGTCATCGGCCGGCAACACGGCCACGGCGGGTACGCCGGCGTGAGCCACGGCACGGGCAACGTTGACCCCTTTGCCTCCCGCCTCGTCGCCGACGCTCAGCGCCTTGAACACCTCGCCGGCCCGGATCGGGCTGTCGAGGGCCATCGTGCGGTCCACCGACGGGTTGGCCGTCAACGTCACGATCATGCGATCACGACGTCGATGTCGTGGGCTTCCAGAGCACGCGCGGTCTGCGCGTCGATCCCGTCATCTGTCACCACGGCGTCGATCTGGTCCAACCGGGCGAACCGCACCAACGTCTCCTGTCCGAGCTTGCGCGAGTCCGTCAGGACGACGACCCGACGGCCGGCCGCGACCATCGCGGACTTCACCGCGGCTTCATCGAGGTCGGGTGTCGTGAGCCCGTGGTCGAGAGTGAGTCCGTTGGTACCGACGAAGGCGACGTCGACACGCACCTCGGCGAGAGCCGCCAGGGTGTGCGGCCCGACACTGGCCAGGCTGGCCGCACGGATCCGGCCACCCAACATCTGGACGTCCGAGCCGGAGCTCGACGTGGCGACCGTGGTGGCGATGGCAGCGTCGTTGGTCACGACGGTGAACGAGCGATCGGACGGCAGGAACGCGGCCAGCCGGCGTGTGGTCGTCCCGGCGTCCAGCAGGATGCTGCCGCCTCCCGCGGGGAGCAGGTCAACGGCGGCCCGAGCGATCCGGTCCTTCTGCTCGGTCGCCGCTTGGTCCCGCTCGGCCACGGCGGGCTCGATCGTGGTGAGCAGCCCGGCAGCAACGGCACCACCGTGCACGCGGTGCACCAGACCTTGGCGCTCGAGCAGAGCGAGATCTCGGCGTACGGTCTCGGTGGTCACCCCGAACGTCTCGGCCGCCAACGTGACGCTGACCCGGCGGTCGCGGGTCACCAACGCGGCGATCGCGTGCTGTCGTTCTTCTGCGTACACGGGTCCGTCCTCGGCGTTGGAAGTCTGTTGCTTCATATTGTTTTACGCCCGATCCCCTTGCTCTGTCAAGCCTTCAGCGGTATCTTTGCCAAGAATTCCCAAGTAAAACAACATCAGTGGGGTGCGGACAGCGAGCCAAGGCTCGCCGCTTCGACCCGAGAAGGACGGCCCTCCATGAGTGAATCCACGCCCACCACCGAGCGCTTTGAGGTGTCCGGTACCCGCGTCGGGACGCCGGTCGTTCCCGGCGTGGCCATGGGGCCGGTGATCCGTCCGGCCTCGACGGTCGACCTCAGCAAGGTCGCCGACCTCGCCTCACAAGGTCCCGAGCTGGAGGGTGGGCGCTACTCCGCAGCCGTGTCGACCGTGGCGGAGCGGTTGCAGGTCCGCGCCGACCACGCCGTCGGGGTGGCCAAGGAGGTGCTGACCGCACAGGTCGGCTTGGTCGCCGACAAGGGACTGCGCAAGTCCGTCGACAAGGCGATCGCGGCAGGCTCGAGCGCCGAGGCCGCCACCGTGGCTGCGGTCGAGCAGTTCGCCGCGATGTTCGAGAAGCTCGGCGGACTGATGGCGGAGCGCACCACCGACCTTCGCGACCTCGGCGGTCGAGTCGTGGCCGAGCTGCAGGGGCTGCCCGAGCCAGGGATCCCCACACCCGAGGAGCCGTCGGTTCTCGTGGCCGAGGACCTCGCCCCCGCCGACACCGCCGGCCTGGACCCCAGTCGGGTGATCGCCTTGGTCACCAGCCTGGGTGGCCCGACCAGCCACACCGCGATCATCGCTCGGCAGCTGTCGATCCCCTGCATCGTGGCGGCTGACGTCGACGACCTCCCGGTCGGCACGCTGGTGCTTGTGAACGGGTCGACCGGCGACGTCGTGATCGATCCCGACCCGGACGAAGCCGCTGAGCTCATCGAGCTCGACCGGCGTACTCGTGCGGCCGCGGACGCATGGAGCGGTCCGGGTGGGACCGCCGACGGCGTGAAGGTCGCGGTCTACGCCAACGTGCAAGACGGCGACTCGGCCAGAAAGGCGGCCAGCGGCCCTAGCGAGGGCGTCGGCCTGTTCCGGTCCGAGCTGGCGTTCCTTGGCCGCGACGACGAGCCCAGCGTGGACGAGCAGGCCGACATCTACGGCCAGGTCTTCAGCGCGTACGGAGAGCGCAGGGTCGTCATCCGAACCCTCGACGCAGGCTCCGACAAGCCGATGGCGTTCGCAAGCCTCCCGGACGAGCCCAACCCGGCTCTCGGCGTGCGAGGGCTCCGGTTGTCCTGGAACAACGCCGGTCTGATGACCAGGCAGCTCGACGCCATCGCGGCCGCGGCCTCGTCGACGGGTACGTCGCCTTGGGTGATGGCACCGATGGTGGCGACAACGGCAGAGGCGGCGGACTTCGCTGCACAAGTCCGCGAGCGCGGGCTCATTCCGGGAGTGATGGTGGAGGTCCCGGCCGCCGCCCTGCTTGCCTACCGACTGCTTCAGCACGTGGACTTCTTGTCGATCGGCACGAACGACCTGGCGCAGTACACGATGGCCGCCGACCGCCTGTCCGGCGAGCTGGCCGGACTGACCGACGCGTGGCAGCCGGCGGTCCTGCACTTGATTGCGATCACCGCGGCGGCGGGCAAGGAGGCGGGCAAGCCGGTCGGAGTGTGCGGCGAGGCCGCCGCGGATCCCCTGCTGGCGTGCGTGCTCGCCGGGGTGGGGGTCACGTCGTTGTCGATGGCTGCCTCGGCGATCGGGGCAGTCGGCTCGTCGCTGGCTTCGGTGACGAGCGTGCAGTGCGCGGCGGCCGCCGAGGCGGCGTTGAGTGCGGCCGACCCCGCCGAGGGCCGGGCCGCCGCAGCCGCCGCCCTGGGCCGCTGACCCGTTCGCCGGCCTGTTCGGGGTCGGACACACCCGAAGCGGTACGCCGTGGGAGAGTTTGTCGACCGGCATCCCGCCTCCCGCACCGGGCGGAGGGTCGACGACCAGGCGGCGACGAGCAGGAGGAACACGGCACGTGTGGGTGTGGCATGACGTGGCTGAGGTCGGGAGTGAGGCGGGGCCGGCCGTGGTCACGATCGGGAACTTCGACGGTGTCCACCTCGGACACCGTCATGTGATCGGCCGCGCCCGAGCCCTTGCGGCCGAGCTCGGTGGTCTCCCGGTGGTGGCGGTGACCTTCGACCCTCACCCGATGAGCGTGGTCGCGCCCGACAAGGCGCCGCAGCCGTTGACGTCGCTGGACCGGCGACTCGCCCTGCTCGAGGACGCCGGCGCGGATGCCACCCTGGTCCTGCACTTCACGCCGGAGCTGGCTGCGGTCACCGCGGAGGACTTCGTGACGGCGTACCTGCTGGATGGCCTGCACGCCGCCGCGATCGTGGTCGGCGAGAACTTCCGGTTCGGTCACCGGGCCAGGGGGGACGTCGACCTGCTGCGCAGCCTGTGCGCCGAACGCGGCGTCGCCGTCGAAGGCCTACCCCTCGACGGCGACGACGCCGACCACGTCTGGTCCTCGTCGTACATCCGGGCGCGGCTGGTCGAGGGGGACGTCGCGGCCGCAGCCGTGGCGCTCGGACGCCCGTTCGTGGTGCGCGGGACCGTCGTGCGGGGCGACCAGCGCGGTCGTGAGCTCGGTTACCCGACCGCCAATGTCCCCGTCGCCACGTCCGAGACCGCTGTGCCCGCGGACGGCGTGTACGCCGGTTGGCTGCGCCGCCTGGACGAGCCCGGGGCTCCGTACCTTCCGGCCGCGATCTCGGTCGGCACCAACCCCACGTTCGACGGCACGGATCGGCGCGTCGAGTCTTACGTGCTCGACCGTGACGATCTCGAGCTCTACGGCGTGATGGTCGAAGTGGCGTTCGTCGAGCGGCTGCGCGGCATGGTCCGGTTCGACTCCGTGGACGACCTGCTGGCGCAGATGGCCGACGATGTCGACCGCGCTCGGGCGACCCTGACGACGGCGCCGCAGACTCCTCCGGACTGAGCCGGCACCGGCTTGCGGAGACTCGGGGGTGGTGCCGATCGATCTGGGAGCGCAGACTGGAGTCACCTGCTGGACCACTTGATCGGGTGATATCGATGCCGCGTCGTCCCTCACTACCTCAAGGCGTTCCTGTGCTGGCGCGCGGAAAGCACCGCAGCCCCCGCAGCGGCGCGTGCTTCATGGAGTTCGCCTCGTGGCTGGCCGGGGAGCGCTTCTCCGACCACCCCGCCTGCACGCATCCGCTGCTCGCGACCGTCGCGCGCGGGGTCAACGACAACCTCACCGACGCCGGGCGACAACGCATCGTACGGCTGATCGCGGACGTGGTCGGGCTCAAGGGCGACGACCCCCTGGTCGCCGTGAGCATCACGGTCCACGCGGCTGCGACGGCGCTGCCCGTGGCGGCGTACGACCAGCAGAAGGCGCTGGCGGTCGGGCTGCTGCGATGCGAGACCGAGCTGGACCTGATGGCTGATCCGCGCGCCGCCGACCTGGTGCCGCTGATCGAGTCGGCCCTGGATCACTGTCCCCAGGCGACCACCTGGGCGCAGCAGTTCGTGGCACGTCCGTGGACCGGTGGCAACGACTTCGCGCGGGCCCGCTCGCACATCGTCCGGGTTGCCGTGACCAGTCTGGCGTCCTCCCCGGCCTCCGACGATCTCTTGGTCGGCCTGCTCGAGACCTGTGTGGACGAGTGTCGACGGCTTCTGGACACCCCTCGGGTCGCTGCGCCGACGTCCTGGAGCCACGCGCCGGCCTGAAGTCCTGCGCTGCCAGGCGTTAGCCTGGCCGCCATGTGCGAGACCTCACGGCGGCATACGCCGCAGCGATCGGGGTCCGGCGGGTGACAGCTCTGGACCGCGCGGCGACGATCCGGGCCGCCGAAGAATGGTTCGAGCGTCAGGGACTGCCCTACTTCATCCCCTCCAACGCCGAACGTGTGCACTCGGCCCTGGGCAGGGCGCGAGTCATCCCGGTCGTCGCGGGAGCGCTTCTGCTCGGCGTCGCGTCGGGCCTGGCGGTCGGGCTGTCGACCACCGACGTCTCCAACGGCATTCTGGTCGGCGCGCTCGTGCTGGGAGCGGTTGTCCTCGGCTACGGGCTGGTCTCGCTGCACCTGCAGCCCATCATCCGGTGGGCGACCGGACGAACCTTCGGCAGCCTCGGGTGGCTCTTCCCGCTGATCACCCGGGCACTGCCGTTGCTCCTGCTGTTCATCACGTTCCTGTTCATCAACACCGAGGTCTGGCAGGTCTGCAGCGCGTTGGACCGCGGTCTCCTCTGGCTGACGGTGATGTTGTTCGCAGCGATCGCGGTGGTGTTCTTGCTGGTCCGGCTGCCCGAGGAAGTCCGTGGGGTCAGTGACGAGGCCGAGGGGGAGCGGTTGGTCAAGATCTGCGAGCGGACCCCGGTCGCTCAGGCAGCCCGTGACGTCCCGGTCGGCGCCGTCCGAGCCGAGCTGTCGCAGGCTGCAGAAGGCCAACCTCGTCCTGGTCCTGCTCTTCTCGCAGGCGCTGCAGGTGCTGTTGCTGGCCTTTTCGGTGTTCGTCTTCTTCATCGTCTTCGGCAAGGTGGCGATCAGCGACTCGGTGATCACGACCTGGGTCGGTCGTCGGCCGAGCTCTCTGCCGTCGTTGGACTGGCTGCCGATCAGCAACGAGCTCTTCCAGGTGTCGGTCTTCCTGGCGGCGTTCTCCGGCCTCTACTTCACGGTGTACGCCGTCACCGACCAGACCTACCGCGACCAGTTCTTCACGTCGGTCTCCAAGGAGCTCGAGCGAGCGATCGGCGTACAGACCGTCTACCGCTCTCTGACCCGCTGACCCCCTCCCGACCGGACACCCCGACCTGACCGAATCGAGGCCCCTGAGCGGCTGATTCGGTCAGGTCGGGGTGTCTGGTTTATCCACGGGTGGCGGGTTGCCTCGCGGTTGTCCCCAGCCCGCCGAACCGGTCCATCAGGACTCGGCCTGCTCGCCAAGAGTCGAGCGATGTACGACGACACGATCCTGCACGCCCTGCCAGATCCGTTCACGTCCCGCGAGGCGTTCGCCGCCGGTCTCACCCAGCGGGTCCTGACCCGACTGGTCCGAAACGGCGACATCGTCCGTGTCACCCGCGGTGTCTTTCGCCGCCCGGCCATCGCCAGGACCGAGCTTGCCCGCTGGATGCAGATCCGGGAGGAGCACCTCACGCGTGCCCGCGCAGCGCTCGCGGCGCATCCCCGTCACGCACTGAGCCACCTCACCAATGCCGTGGCGCGGGGCTGGCCGGTCGACCTTCACCCGGAGGCGTTGGTCCATCTGACCGCCATCGATGTCCGGCCACGATCCCGCCGGTTCCCGTCGTACGTGCTCCATCACAGTGACTCGATCATCAACGACGTCGAGGCCGTGCTCGGACTGCCGGCGCTGCGGCCCGCTCGAACGGTCGTCGACAGCCTGCGCACCATGCACCCGGCCCACGGCGTGGCTCTGGCGGACGGTGCATTGCGAGAAGGCCAGGTCAGTCTCCGAGAGGTCGAGCTGGTGCTCGAGTCGCAACGCCGCTGGATCGGCCGGCCCCGAGCCTGTGCAGCGCTGCCGCTGGTCGATCCGCGCCGCGAGTCCTGGCTCGAGTCGTACTCCTTCGTGGCGCTGCATGGTCGCGGCATCGAACTGCCGACGCCTCAGGTGGAGGTGTACGACGAGCGGGGGCGCTTCGTGGCGCGAGTAGACGGAATGTGGATTGCCGATGCCACGGTTGCCGAGGCCGACGGCGAGGGCAAGTACCTCATCGCTGCTGAGGGACAGCAGAGCGCAACTGCCGAGTCCGCAGCGCAGCGAGTCGTGGAGGAGAGGCGGCGGGAGCGTGCCCTGCTCGACCTGCATCTCCAGATGGTCCGATGGGGACGGCGTGACATCCGAGAAGAGCCCGATGCTGTCGCCAGGCGGGTCAGGGAGGCGCGAAGCCGTGGTGACATCACGGCGTTCCGAGGCCGGCTGAGGGTTGCCGGAGCCTGGCTCGACCTGACCAGACACCCCGAGCTGACCGAATCGAGGCAGCTGAGGGGCTGATTCGGTCAGGTCGGGGTGTCTGGTGGGATTTGGCCGCGGGAGGGGTGCGCGGATACCCTGTAAGACGCCGTCTAACGGCCGCGGAAATCGATGTGCCCGGGTGAACAGGCCCCGGCGCGCCGCGCAACAAGCCCCCGAAGGGAGATCGCGTGTCACTGGACGCTGCGACCAAGAAGCAGATCATCGACGAGTACGCCACCGGTGACGGTGACACAGGATCGCCGGAGGTGCAGGTGGCTCTGCTGAGCCGCCGGATCTCCGACCTGACGGAGCACCTCAAGGAGCACAAGCACGACCACCACAGCCGTCGTGGCCTGCTCCTCCTCGTGGGTCAGCGCCGCCGTCTTCTCAACTACCTGCAGAAGACGGAGATCGCGCGCTACCGCTCGATCATCGAGCGCCTCGGCCTGCGCCGATAGGTTCGCGACAGCGGTCGACCCCGTCGGGGCGGCCGCTTCGCTGCATCATGGGACTGCCGTCCGAGACCCCGCGGCGACCCGCCCCGCCAAACTGAATAGAGTTCACGCGCAACACTCAGCACGAGCAACACCAGCACGACCTGCTACACCGACGGGTGCTTCCACACGGGAAGTGCCACCACCTAGTGACGTCGCACGCTGACGTTCGCGAACGCGAGGACGCCGGTCCTCGGTAGTGGCTCTCGGGACCAGCCGTCCCCACAGGACGGCCCGCCCCGCAAGCCTCGATCGAAGACCGGCCTCGGCGAAGGCGACCGCGCAGCGGCAGAGCCCTCCGGGACTGCACGAGACCGTACGAGACCGCCACGTCTGGCCGCGTGCCAGCGGCGTTCGGCGCGCGCGTCACATGTTCGAGAAAGGACTCCCATGACGGGATCCGACCCCCAGTCCGTCGAGACCGTGATTGACAACGGAGCTCACGGCAAGCGCACCATCCGATTCGAGACCGGGCAGCTCGCCCGCCAGGCCGCCGGCTCCGCCGTCGCCTACCTCGACGAGGAGACCATGCTGTTGTCGGCCACCACCGCCGGCAAGCACCCCAAGGACCACTTCGACTTCTTCCCGCTCACGATCGACGTCGAGGAGCGGATGTACGCCGCCGGGCGCATCCCGGGCTCGTTCTTCCGCCGCGAGGGCCGTCCCTCCGAGGACGCGATCCTCACCTGTCGTCTGATCGACCGGCCGCTCCGTCCGACGTTCGTCTCGGGCCTGCGCAACGAGGTGCAGGTCGTCATCACCGTGATGGCGTTGCACCCGGACACGGCGTACGACGTGCTCGCGATCAACGCAGCCTCCCTCTCGACCCAGCTCTCCGGACTGCCGTTCAGCGGTCCGGTCGGCGCGACCCGCGTCGCACTCATCGACGGTGACTGGGTGGCCTTCCCGACCCACACCCAGGTCGACGAGTCCGTCTTCGACATGGTCGTGGCGGGCCGCGTCACCGAGTCCGGCGACGTCGCGATCATGATGGTCGAGGCCGAGTCCACGGAGTCGACCTGGACGAAGGTCCAAGCCGGCGCCCAGGCACCCACCGAGGAGATCGTGGCCCAGGGCCTCGACGCCTCCAAGGCCGTCATCAAGCAGCTCTGCGAGGCGCAGGTCCAGCTCGCCAACGAGGCCGCGAAGCCGGTGCGGGAGTTCCCGCGCTTCCTGGACTACGAGGACGACGCGTTCTCCGCTGTCGAGTCCGCGGCGTCCGGTGAGCTGGCCCAGGCACTCACGATCGGCGACAAGCTCGAGCGCGAGTCGAAGCTCGACGAGATCAAGGCCTCGGTGCTCGAGAAGCTCGCGGAGCAGTTCGAGGGTCGCGAGAAGGAGATCGGGGCGTCGTTCCGCTCCCTGACCAAGAAGCTCGTCCGCGAGCGGGTGCTGCGCGACCAGGTCCGGATCGACGGTCGCGGTCTGACCGACATCCGTACCCTCTCCGCCGAGGTCGGCGTGGTCCCCCGCGTCCACGGCTCGGCCCTGTTCGAGCGCGGCGAGACCCAGATCCTGGGCATCACCACGCTGAACATGCTGTCGCTGGAGCAGAAGCTCGACACGCTCTCGCCGGAGACGAGCCGCCGCTACATGCACAACTACAACTTCCCGCCGTACTCCACCGGTGAGACCGGTCGAGTGGGTTCGCCGAAGCGGCGCGAGATCGGCCACGGTGCACTGGCCGGCCGCGCGCTCATCCCGGTGCTGCCGACGCGCGAGGAGTTTCCGTACGCGATCCGCCAGGTGTCGGAGGCACTCGGGTCCAACGGCTCCACCTCGATGGGTTCGGTCTGCGCGTCCACGATGGGGCTGCTCAACGCCGGTGTCCCGCTGCGCGCACCCGTCGCCGGTATCGCGATGGGCCTGATCAGCGGTGAGGTCGACGGCGAGACGAAGTACGTCACGCTGACCGACATCCTCGGCGCGGAGGACGCCTTCGGCGACATGGACTTCAAGGTCGCCGGCACGCGCGAGTTCGTCACTGCCCTGCAGCTCGACACCAAGCTCGACGGCATCCCGGCGGAGGTGCTCGGTGCGGCGCTCGGCCAGGCCAAGGACGCGCGGATGACCATCCTCGACGTCATGGCCGAGGCGATCGACGCCCCGGACGAGATGGCCCCGACCGCCCCCAGGATCATCACGATGAAGGTTCCGGTCGACAAGATCGGCGAGGTCATCGGTCCCAAGGGCAAGGTCATCAACCAGATCCAGGACGACACCGGCGCCCAGATCTCGATCGAGGACGACGGCACGATCTACGTCGGCGCCGACAACGGCGAGGCCGCCGAGGCCGCGCGGGCGACGATCAACGCGATCGCCAACCCGACCATGCCGGAGATCGGTGAGCGCTACCTGGGCACGGTCGTCAAGACCACGGCCTTCGGTGCGTTCGTCTCGTTGCTCCCCGGCAAGGACGGTCTGCTCCACATCTCGAAGCTGCGGGCACTGTCCGGTGGCAAGCGGGTCGAGAACGTCGACGACGTCGTCTCGGTGGGCCAGAAGCTCCAGGTCGAGATCGGTGAGATCGATGACCGCGGCAAGCTGTCGCTCGTCCCCGTGGTCGAGGACAACGACGCATCCGGCGCTGAGTGACCAGCCAGCTCTGACGTGCGTTACCTCTCCGCCTCCGACCAGCCCCTCGGGTCGACGCGGACGCTCCTGAAGGAGAACGCTGACGGCGGACCGTCGGGTGCCTCGGCATCCACGGTCCGCCGTACGGTTCTCCCCGGTGGGCTCCGGGTCATCACCGAGACGATGCCAGGTGCTCGCTCGGCGACTCTCGGGCTCTGGACGAAGGTCGGCTCCCGGGACGAGTCCCGGTCGCTGACAGGGGCGACGCACTTCCTCGAACACCTGCTGTTCAAGGGCACCGAACGGCGTACCGCGCTCGACATCTCAGCCGAGCTCGACGCGGTCGGAGGCGAGCTGAACGCCTTCACGGGCAAGGAGTACACCTGCTACCACGCCCGGGTGCTCGACGCCGACGTGCCGCTGGCCATCGACGTCATCTGCGACATGGTCGTCTTCCTCGGTGATCCCCGGTCACGAGGTCGAGGCCGAGCGCAACGTGATCCTCGAGGAGATCGCGATGCACGACGACGATCCCGACGACGTGGTGCACGACGCCTTCGTCGAGACGCTGTACGGCGACTCTCCGCTGGGTCGCTCGATCACCGGGACCGTCGACTCCATCAACTCCCTCACCCGCCGGCAGATCGCCGGCTACTACGACCGTCGCTACACCGCCGACAACCTGGTCTTCGCCGCCGCGGGAGCCGTCGACCACAACCGGGTCGTCCGGCTCGTGCGCAAGGCGTTCGACCAGGCGCAGGCCCTCGGTGAGCCATCGCGTACGCCGGCCGGCCCTCGCACGATCGGCGCCCCCGTACGCACCTACGCCGCGACCACGTTGGTCGAGCGGTCGATGGAGCAGGCCACGTTCGTGCTCGGCATGCCGTCCTTCGCTCGCAACGACCCCCGCCGGTTCGCCCTGGGAGTCGCCAACGCCGTGCTGGGTGGCGGCACGTCGAGCCGGCTCTTCCAGGAGGTCCGCGAGACCAGGGGGCTGGCCTACACGATCTACTCGTTCACCTCCCAGCACGTCGACGCCGGCTACTTCGCGCTGGCCGGCGGCTGTATGCCGGACAAGCTGCCGCAGGTGCTCGACATCTGCCGCGAGGAGCTGACCAAGCTCGTCGACCACGGCCTCGACGCCGGGGAGCTCGAACGCGGCAAGGGTCAGATGCGTGGCGTCGTTCGTGATGGGTCTGGAGGACTCCAGCGCCCGGATGACCAGGATCGGCAAGTCCGAGCTCGTGCCCGGAGGCCTGCTCGGCACCGATGAGACCCTGGCCTTGATCGACGCCGTGACGCTGGACGACGTGCGCGCGGCGGCCGCCGCCGTGCTCACCGGAGACCAGACGCTTGCCGTGGTGGGTCCGGACAAGGCCCTCTCCACCCTCCGCTGACGCGCCACCCCTCTCCTCTCGCGCGCTTGTGGTTTGCCTAGATTTCTATTCGGGCGAATAGAAATCTAGGCAAACCTGCCGTGCAGACAGGCGCTTTGCCTTGCTGACATCGGCTCGGCGGCGCGGTCTCTCAGCTCGCCATCGGTTTCGTGAGCTCGCCTCCCGTGATGGGATGGAGCCGATGAAGCACCGCCTGCCAAGACCTGCCGAGCTCGCGCCACTGCTGCGGTTCAAGCGGCCGGTGATCCATCCCGTACGCCGCAGGCTGGCCAACGCGCTGACGATCGAGGACCTGCGGCGGGTGGCGAAGCGGACCACGCCACGCGCCGCCTTCGACTACACCGACGGAGCCGCCGAGGACGAGCTGTCGCTGTCTCGCGCCCGTCAGGCGTTCCGCGACGTCGAGCTGCACCCGGCAATCCTGCGCGACGTTTCCAAGGTGGATCTCGGGCGTGACGTTCTTGGACGCCGCGCCGAGCTGCCCTTCGGCATCGCGCCGACGGGGTTCACGCGACTGATGCACACCGAGGGCGAGATCGCGGGGGCCACCGCCGCGGGGGACGCGGGCATCCCCTACACGCTCTCCACGATGGGCACCACGTCGATCGAGGACGTCAAGGCTGCGAACCCGCACGGACGCAACTGGTTCCAGCTCTACATGTGGAAAGACCGGGACCGCTCGATGGGGCTCGTCGAGAGGGCTGCAGCCGCCGGCTACGAGACGTTGGTCGTGACCGTCGACGTCCCGGTCGCGGGTGCTCGGCTGCGGGATGTCCGCAACGGTATGACGATTCCGCCCACGCTCACCCCCCGCACCATCGTCAACGCCATCCCGAGGCCGGTGTGGTGGTTCAACCTGCTCACCACCGAGCCACTGACCTTCGCCTCGCTCAGCTCGTGGCGCGGCACGGTTGCGGAGATGCTCGACGCGATGTTCGACCCGACCGTGGGCTACGACGACCTGAGGTGGCTGCGCGAGCAGTGGAAAGGCAAGCTCGTCGTGAAGGGCGTCCAGTCGGTCGATGACGCCCGACGCGTCGCGGACTGCGGCGCGGACGGGCTCACGCTCTCCAACCACGGAGGCCGTCAGCTCGACCGGGCTCCGATCCCGTTCCACCTGCTCCCAAGCGTGGTCCGCGAGGTCGGCGGTGACGTCGAGGTCTACCTCGACACCGGCATCATGTCCGGGGCGGATGTCGTTGCAGCGATCGCTCATGGCGCCCGGTTCACCTGGATCGGGCGGGCGTACCTGTACGGGTTGATGGCCGGAGGCCGCGCCGGGGTCGACCGCACGATCGAGATCCTCTCGACGGAGGCGGCGCGCACGATGCGACTGCTCGGCGTCAGCAGTCTGGACGAGCTCACTCCCGACCACGTCGTGCAGCTCGAGCGGCTGTCACCGCGACGGCGTACCTAGGACCGACACGATCCGACCTCGGCGAGGGGGCGCGTGCCCTGCGGGCGTCGGATCCTTCGGGGCGCCACTAGGCTCGGCGCATGATCAAGGTCGGAGTGATCGGGTCCGCTGGCAAGATGGGCTCCCTCGCGTGCGAGACGATCGGCGCCGCGGCGGGCCTGGAGCTCGTCGCGCAGGTCGACGAAGGTGACGACCTCGGCGCGTTGGCGTCGGCCGACGTCGCCGTCGACTACACCCATCCGGGCGTCGTGATGGACCATGTCGCGTGGTGCATCGAGCACGGTGTCCACGTGGTGGCCGGGACCTCGGGGTTCACCGAGGAGCGACTGGCGACGATCGAGCAAGCGCTCGGCTCCGATCCCGCCGTGGGCGTCCTCGTCGTACCGAACTTCTCGGTCGGAGCCGTGTTGATGATGCGGTACGCCGCTGAGGCGGCCCGCTTCTTCGAGTCCGTGGAGATCGTGGAGCTGCACCACCCGACGAAGCGGGACGCTCCGTCCGGTACGGCGATCCGCACGGCCCAGCTGATCGCTGCGGCGCGCAACGAGGTGGACCGCGACGCCATGCCCGACGCGACGGTCGAGGACCCGGTCGGCGCCCGGGGCGGGATCGTCGAAGGGATCCCGGTGCACAGCGTCCGGGCCCGCGGGCTGGTCGCTCACCAGGAGGTCATCATGGGCAACCTCGGCGAGACGTTGACGATCCGCCACGACATGCCCGACCGGACCGCCGCGATGACGGCGCTGGTCCCTGCCGTTGAGGCGGTCGTGGAGATGCGTGGTCTCGTCGTCGGCCTCGAAGCGGTGCTCGGACTCGACTCCTGAGAGTCAGGCGGCGAGCCGGACGACGGCGGTCACCACAGCTGCCACGACGACCACGACGAGGAACGGTGCCTTCATCAGCAAGGCGCCGACCCCCGCCCCGACCCCCACCAGGCGCGCGTCGACACCGAGGTCCTGGCCGGTCGAGAAGGCCTGGACCGCCACGAGCGCCCCCAGCAGCGCCACGGGGATCAGGTCTGCGACCCGGCGAAGCATCGGCCGGTCGAGCACCCGGTCCGGCACCGACAGTCCTGCCAGCTTCAGGGCATAGCAGCCAATGGCCGTCACGATGATCGCCAGCCACATCAGCGCTCATCCCCTTCGGTGACGTTCACCGAGCGGTCCACCCGTGGGTCGTCACCGGCGCCGACGACGCGCGGGTCGTCCGGCCCGACAGGTTCCTCCGCGAGGGACGGGGTCGGCTCGCTTGACACCAAGGCGGCCAGCACCGCGATGCCCGCAGCCGCGATGATGGGCAGACCCGGCCGGGTGAAGGGCACCAGGGTCAGCGCGAAGGCGCCAGCCGCCAGCGCAGTGACCCGACTCAACCACGAGGTCAATCGCGGCCAGAGCAGGGCGAGAAACGCTGCGGGCACAGCCGCGTCCAGTCCATAGGTCTGTGGGTCGCCCAGCGCGTCACCGGCCAGGGCTCCGACCAGAGTGGCGAGATTCCACAGCACGAAGACGGCGCCACCGGTCGCAAGAAAGCCCAGAGGAGCGTTCCTCGGATCCTTCGCCTTCAGCGCCATCGCCGTCGACTCGTCGATCAGCAGGTGCGCACCGGCAACCCGGCGTACTCCTCGCAGTCCCAGCAGCGAGGCCAGCTTCAGGCCGTACAGCGTGTTGCGTGTCCCGAGCATCAGCGCTGTGGCGGCTCCGGACATCGGCGTGCCGCCGGCGGCCACCACACCCACCAGGGCGAACTGCGACGCGCCGGTGAAGATCAGCAGACTCAGGGTGCAGGTCTGCAGCACGGTGAAACCTGAGGTCACGGCGATCGCGCCGAAGGACACCCCGTACGCGCCGGTCGCCAGCCCGACGCCCAAAGAATCGACCAGGAGCTGGCGACGCTCCGGATCCGGGGAGACATCAGGCATGACAGGACCGTACCTGCTGGTGAGCGGTGACCCACCACGGTTTCTGCTCCGCGATCCACCCGTCGCCGCCGGGCTCTACGATCGGACGCATGCGTTCCCGACTCGGCGCAGCGCCCGCCCATGAGTGACGCCGACGACGTACGCCGGATTGCAGCGGCGCTGCCTCACGTGGCGGAGATCGACAGTGACGGATTCGACTTCCGCGTGGGCAACAAGGGGTTCGTCTGGTCCTACCCCGAACGGCGTCCAGGCCGGTCACGAGTGATCCGCACCGACATCGCGGTGCTGTTCGTGGGCGATGAGGCGGAGAAGCAGGCCCTGCTGCTGGGGGAGCCGGAGGTGTTCTTCACGACGGCGGCCTACGACGGCTGGCCGCTGGTGATGCTGCGCCTCGAGCAGGTCGGTCTCGAACGACTGCGTGAGCTGGTGGTCGACGCCTGGCGGATGCGTGCGCCGGCCGAGCTGTCCAGGGACGCCGCGCTCTGACGGGCTGCCGATCCCAGGCGGTTGGATCGTCGACAGAAGCAATTGCGTTGCCTGGTGGTCCACGCGCGACTTAGCGTTGCTTTCCCAGGGTCCGCGACGATGATTTCAGGTCTGCGGCCGTGATTCCCAGGATCGGAGACAACGCAGCAGATGACCTCTCACCTCCTCGCAGTCTGCTTCGATGCCCTCGACCCGGCTCGTCTGGCGCAGTTCTGGGCAGGGGTCCTCGGCCGAGAAGTCGTCGGAGGCTCCAACGGGTCGCTCCTGCCGGGCAACGACACACAGATCAGCCTCCGGTTCGTCCCGAGCCAATCGGAGAAGGCGGGACCGAACAACATGCACCTTCACCTCACCAGCGGCAGCCGCACCGACCAGCAACAGACGGTGGCGACCGCGTTAGGGCTCGGCGCCCGCCATCTGGACGTCGGGCAACTGCCCGAGGAAGGCCACGTGGTGCTCGCCGACCCCGAAGGCAACGAGTTCTGCGTGATCGAGCCGGGCAACACCTTCCTCGCCGGGTGCGGCTTCCTCGGGGAGGTCGCCTGCGACGGCACCCGCGACGTGGGTCTCTTCTGGAGCGAGGCGCTCAGCTGGCCGCTGGTGTGGGACCAGGATCAGGAGACCGCGATCCAGTCACCCCTCGGCGGCACGAAGGTTGCGTGGGGAGGCCCGCCACTGACCACGAACCCGGTGGAGAACCGGGGACGGTTCGCACTGGTCCCAGCCGACGGCGGCCAGGCAGCGGAGGCTGACCGGCTGATCTCGCTCGGAGCGAAACAGGTCGACAGCGGCCAGGGCCAGGTCGGCTGGATGGTGATGTCCGATCCCGATGGCAACGAGTTCTGTCTGTACCCACCGCCGTCGCCACCGGATCCGACCTGACCAACTCGCGGTTCGTGGCGTCCTCAATCGGAGATGGGTTCCCAGATGAGTTCGGCAACATCCATCACGAGGTCGGGGCTCTCCCGGCTCGGGTCGTCTGGGGCACGGACTTCGCCGACACACACGCAGACAACGTCATTGAGACGTCGGTACCTCTCGCTGTCGCTCAGGTGCAGAACTGAGCCGACGATCTGCCGTCGCCCTGGTGGGTAGGCGCGGCCGTATCCGTGACACTCGAACATGATCGTCGCTCCATCGTCGGTCTCGATGGCCGCGCGAAAGTCCGGAACGAACGGGCCGGCCGCTGTTCGGCGTTGAGGAAAGTTTGCGCCGCGAAAGCGACCGGTGATGGAACCCTCACAGCGGCCATCTGCAAGGAACAGGTGTTGCTCCCAGCCGCCCTCGAGCCCCACCGCCCAGCTCTCGGGATACGTGAACCGAATCCGGTACAACGGCTCGAGCCTCATCGTTGCTCCCCTCAGCGGCGAACCAGCCTGTGGGAGCATCCTCGGAGCAGGTCTGGCGCCGCCACAAGCCCGGCCAGCGCATACAGGTGACAACCCGGCGTGTTGACATGCGGTGGCCGTCGTTGCCGGGGTGACGCTGGTGCTCGGATGCGCTGAGCCTGAGGCGATGTCACCATGCAGACGTGACGGAGCGCGCGCTGAGGTTCGGGTCGGCGGCCTCGGCCTACGAGCGCTTCCGACCCGGCTACCCCGACGAACTCGTGGATCAGGTGCTGACTTACGCAGATCGGCCAGTCCGCACTGCCCTCGAGATCGGTGCGGGTACGGGCAAGGCCACCCGGATGTTCGCCGGGCGCGGTGTCGCTGTGACCGCCACGGATCCTGACGCGGCAATGCTCCAGGAGCTGCGTAAGCACGTGCCCGCCACGGTTGTCACCGTGCAGGGCGCGTTCGAGGATCTCCCGCTCACCTCGACGTTCGACCTGGTCTTTGCTGCGGCTTCGCTTCATTGGACCGCGCCGGCTCGTCGTTGGTCGCGCGTGGCCGCGCTGCTCACCCCGGAGGGGATGTTCGCATCGTTCGGCGGACAGCTCCACCTGGCCGACCCGGCCGTTGAGGAAGCCGCCCGAAGCGCCAGATCAGAGTTCCTCGCAGACGACGATGTTCGATCGCCTGACGGGACGCCGGCGCACGCTCCGATGCAGTGGCCCGGGACCGAGCTGGCCCTGTGCGACCGCTTCAGCGATGTGCGTCAGTCGATCATCGAACGTCGTACGACGATGTCGGCTCGCGACTACGTTGGGCACCTGTCGACCGTCTCGGCTTATCTCGCGCTGCCGGTGTCGGTTCGCCAGCACGTGTTCGGACGGATCCTCGCGGCGCTCCCCGAGCGCGTGATGGTGGTGGCGGACCTCACCCTTCACATGGCCCGATTGGGATAGCGGCGGCTATCCGGGCATGACTTGGCCGAGCTTGAGCATCTCCGGTGGCCTGGAAAGCCAGTGCGGAAGCTTGTTCATGGCCTGAGCCATGTACGGCGCGTCAGCGTGACGCCTCATGGCGTCGACATCGCTGTAGCGCTCCACCCACACGTAGGTGTGCGGCTCCGTCGGGTGCGTGTGCAGCGCGTAGAGGAGGGTCTCCGGCTCCTCGTCGTGCACTGACTTGACGGTGGAGGCCGCCAACTCGACGAAGTCCTTCTCATGATCGGGATGGATGGTCATCGTGACGATCAGGGTGGTCACGTCCGAGTTGCCGTGGACGTTGGCGGATGCGGTCATGTGTGCGCCCTCTCGACTGCTGCATGGGGTCGGCTTGCTCGTCGCCTGCTCGTGGTCGCAGCGTTGAACGGAGTGGTCCAAGCCTCGGGCAGAATGCCCCGGCACAACCGGCACTCACCATCCCCACCATGTCACGCCCGTGAGCGATCCGGCTATCACGTGGCCGGACGGTCGCAACGGCAAGGACAGATCCGACGGTCGTGGGGTCAGCCTGTGACGTCGGTGTGCAGCCGGACCGCCTTGACACGAACGCTGCCGTCGCCGTGCAGATCGAGCTCTCGGTGTGCCCCGTCGGGCTCCCAGCCCTGTGCGATGAGGAATCCGCGCATGGTGTCGTCAGTGGAGGTCACCCAGATGGTTGCGCGGTGGAACTTGTCCGAGCGCATGGTGTCCACGGCAGCATGGAGCAGCCTCGAGCCGTGGCCGGCGTGACGGTGGTCGGGGTCGACGACGAACTCCGTGATCTCGGCATCGGTGGCCGGGTTGGCGTCCGCGTCCGTGGCCGGAGCGGTCGCTGCGAAGCCGCGCACCTTGGCGCGTTCGAGGGCAACCAGCACGCGCTGCCTAGCCTCCTTCGGACGAGCGATCGCCTCGTGCCAGCGGGTCGTGAAGACCTCGACCGGGAGCGACTCGAGCGCATCGGCGGGGATCACGTCCGCGTAGTCGCTGCGCCACCCTCGAACCTGCAGGGCAGCCACGGCGGACGCGTCCTCGGCCCAGGCCACTCGCACGCTGACGTCGGCGTTCGGTCGCGAGGTCGAGGGCTGGGTCACATGCTGATTCTTCCAGCCCGGGTATCACCGGTCGGCCTCGGGCGGCGTACGTCGAACGGGCTGGGTAGCGTGGCGGGATGCGCTACGTCGTCTACGGGGCAGGGGCCGTCGGTGGCGTGGTCGGAGGCCTGCTGCACCAAGCAGGCCACGAGGTCGTGCTGATCGCGAGAGGCAAGCACCTGACGGCGATCCAGCGCGACGGGCTACGGATCGCCTCCCCGAAAGGCGAGACCGTCGAGATGATGCCCGCCGTCGGGCACCCCGACGACGTCGACTGGCGCCATGACGACGTGGTGCTGCTCGCGGTCAAGAGCGACGCGACCCTGGACGCCGCCCGCACCTTGGCCGCCACCGCACCTGCGAGCATCGCCGTGGTGTCTCTGCAGAACGGCGTCGCGAACGAAGGTGCGCTGCTGCGCTGGTTCGACTGCGTGTACGGCGTCTGCGTGATGGCGCCGACAGCGCATCTCGAGCCCGGCCTCGTCGAGGCACACTGCCACCCCACACCGGCAATCCTCGACATCGGCCGTTACCCCGAGGGCGTGGACGTCACAGCAGAGCAGGTCGCGGCGGCGTTCGGAAGGGCCGACATCGTATCGGTGCCGCGCGCTGACATCATGCGCTGGAAGTACCGCAAGCTGCTGCTGAACCTCGGCAACGCCGTGCAGGCGGTGTGTCGGCCCGGCGAGGATCGGCGCGCGCTGCTCGACGTCATCCAGCGGGAGGGGGCGGAGGTGCTGTCTGCGGCCGGCATCGACGTCGTCAGTGAGGATGAGGACCGCGAACGACGCGCCGACATCCTGCAGGTGGATGACATACCAGGTCGACCGCGCTCGGGTGGGTCCTCCTGGCAGAGCCTCGAACGGCGTACCGGTGCGATCGAGTCCGACTTCCTCAACGGCGAGATCGTCCTGCTCGGCCGGCAGTTCCGCGTGGAGACGCCGGCGAACGAGCTGATCCGGCGAGAGGCGGTCCGGCTGGCCCGTGCAGGTGGGCCGCCGAGCACGGTGCCGGCGGCCCACCTCCTGGATCGGCTGTCGTCAGCCTGAGGTCCCGGCAGGTTGAATGTTCTGGTTGATGTGGAAGAAGTTGTCCGGGTCGTACTGCCGCTTCACCTGAGCGAGGCGGTCGTAGTTGCCTTGGTATGACGCACGGACGCGATCGTTGCCCTCGTCCATCATGAAGTTGACGTAGGCACCGCCGGCCGAGGTCGGGTGCAGCTCCTCCCAGTAGCTCTTCGTCCAGTCGGTGATCGCCTCCTTGTTCGCCGGGTCAGGGTCGACGCCGACGATGACGCCCGCCCACCCACCGTTGCGGTAGGCGAAGGCGGTCTCGTCGTCGGCGACCCGAGCCGCGCACCCGTCGATCGGGTACAGGTGCATGGTCGAGTGGCCGGTCGGGAGCTTCTCGCCGTACTCGAGATGCACGTCGATGGCGGAGTCGGTGATCTCCTCGAAGAAGTCGGCCCGCCAGTACCACTGGAGCCCCGCCGGGTAGAGCCCGTCGAAGGCGCTCTGCAGCGTCGAGAACGGCATGTCGTGGATGCCCATGACGAGTGGCGACCCGAACTCCCGCACCGGCGCCAGCACCTCGTCGGCGCGATCGGGCGAGCCGGTGTAGCACCAGACGATGCCACAGGACTTGCGGCCCCAGAACTCTTCCGGGAACGGCGGTGCCGGCGGGATCGTCAGCAAGCCGAGCCAGCCACTGAGCTCCTCCGGGAGCGTCGGCAGCAGCTCGCGGTACCACCGCATCACCTCAGGAGTGTCCGCCAGGTCGTACAGCACCGGACCGCCGACGATGGTCCCGTGGTCACCGATGTCGTGGCACCGGAACGTGAACGACGTGACGACGCCGAAGTTGCCGCCGCCACCGCGCAGTGCCCAGAAGAGGTCCGGGTGCGAGGTGGCGCTGGCGGTGACCAGGCTGCCGTCTGCCAGCACCACGTCGGCGGAGATCAGGTTGTCGATCGTGAGCCCGAACCGGCGGGTGAGGTAGCCGATGCCGCCTCCGAGGGTGAGGCCACCGACACCGGTCGATGCCAGGAAGCCGGAGGGGGTGGCCATGCCGAACGGCACCGTCGCACCGTCGACGTCGGACCACGTGCAGCCCCCGTCGACGCGAACCTGGTGGGCGTCGGCGTCCACGGTGACGGATCGCATGGTGGACAGGTCCACGACCAAGGCGTCGTCCCACACGCCGAGGCCGCCGGCATTGTGCCCGCCACCGCGGATTGACAGGGACATCCCTGTCTCGCGGGCGGTCTTGACGCAGGCGACCACGTCAGCGGCGTTGGTGCAGCGGGCGATGGCGGCTGGACGCCGGTCGATCATGGCGTTGTACACCGCTCGCGCCTCGTCGTAGTCCGGGTGATCGGGGGTGATCAGCTGACCGCGGAGTTGTCCTTTCAGTGCCTCCAGGGCCGCGTCCCGCGGCCGCGAAGTGACAGTGGCTCCGCTGGTCTGGGTCGGAGGTGTGTTCATCGATCTGGTCCCTTCATAGCGCGCCGGGATCGGACCGGCGTCACCAACGACCCTAGGAAGAGACCGTTCGTGAGGCGTTCGCCCGGCGTCTCTGAGCGAGAGAACTTCTGCGGAACGGCGTTCGCCGTCAGGCGGATGGATCGAGAGGCGGCGAAGCGGACGGAACGGACAGTGCGGCCAGGTCTCGCCTGATCCGCGCAGCCAGAGCGGGGCTGGACTGAGTGTGCGCCAATGCCTCGGCCTGGTGCAGCATCGGGACCGAAGGACCGCTGGGCTCGACCAGGGCTCGGGCTCGCAGCACCTCCGGGAGCCACCAATGGTCATGTCGCTGCACCGCACCTACCCGGGCCGAGTCCAACGTGGCGCGGGCATCTTCGACACGACCTTCCGAGAGTTGTGCGTCCGCGAGCAAGGACAGCCAGTAGGGGAGTCGAGACAGCGACCGGGAAGCCGTCAGATTGGCGAGACCGACCTTGATCTCGTCGATGCCGGCACTGCCACCTCTCACCCAGCCACCGATGACCGTGGCCCACTCGCTGTAGTAGGCAAAGCCGTACCGGCGGCACAGCGCCTCCAGATCACGCAGGGTGCGCTCCAGCCAGTCCAGCTCGCCGGCCATCTGGCAGGTGATCGCGGCGTACGCCAGGGCCACGACCCGGGTGTAGGTGTGGTCGATGTCTTTGGCTTGCTGGACCGACTCCGCGCACGCAGCCCGCCAGCGCGGCTCGTCACCCAGCAGCCACCAGCCGTGGGCCGACCAGGCGCGGGCATGAACCTCGGGCCGCGTCCCGACGGCGAGAGACACCGCTCCGTGCGAGAGGTCGTGGGCCAGGTCGAGGTGGTGCACGGCCTCGACGGGCCGACCGAGGCTCAGCGTCGACCCACCGAGTCCGAAGTGGACCTGACCAGCCAGGTGGGGGACGTCGGTGAGCAGGTCCTGAGCGTGGCGGACCAGCTCGTAGGAGCCGACGATGTCGCCCTGGACGAAGGTCGATGCCCACAGGCCGATCGTCGCCACCAGTTCGTGGTCGGTCTGTTCGAGTGACCTGGCCAGGGCACGCGTTCGGCGCAGCGTGGTCTCCTGCTCGGGATCGGCGTACCCGCGGACCGCATTGAGCGGCTCGGACAGCAGCTTCAGCACGTCGAGCTCTCGCCGGTCACGGTCAACGCTCGCGGGAAGGTTGCAGATCAGCTCCTGGGCCCGGCGAAGCAGGGCGAGCGCCTCCATCGTGGCGAACAGGTCCGCCGCCTCGCGGGCGGCCTCCACCAGGTAGGGGATGGCACGTTCGGGCCGACCGCCGCGGTCGTACTGCTCGGCCAGGGCTCCGGTCATCGGGTCGCTGCTGCTGCTCCTGAGCAGCTCGAGTGCCTGCGCCAGGCGGCGATGCTCAAGCCAGCGACGAGCCGGCGGAACCGACGCGTACGCAGCGTCACGCAGCAAGTCGTGGGTGAAGTCGTAGCCGGGGCCGACCTGGTGCAGGATCCGCCGGTGCCAGAGCTCGTCGATCCCAGCGACCACGTCGGCCTCGTCGAGGTCGCTGGCCTCGACCAGCAGCTCGAGCCGGAAGTCGCGGCCGAGCGCGGCGGCGAGTGCTGCACAGTTCTGCGCCTCGGGACTGGCCTCCGACAGCCGCTGCTCGAGCACCCAGGCGAGATCCTGTTCGGACACCCGCGGCTCCGCGCGCTCCAGGGAGGTGCGACTGGCCTCGACGACGTACAGCGGGTAGCCGCCCGAGGTGGCATGCAGCAGGCGGGACTCCTCTTCGTCCAGTGGCCGTCCGAAGACCTCGCTGGCCAGTGCCGCGGTCTCCTTGTGCCCGAGAGGAGCGAGCGTCAGATCCCTGACGAGCCCCGCCGATCGTAGTTCGGTGAGCGGCCCGTTGACCTCACGACGGCGTTGCACCTCGCCCTGACGAGCAGAAGCGACCACGAGCACCGGGTAGTCACGGGCGAGACGCAGCATGAACGCGATCCAGGTGCTGCTCTCCGGGTCTGCCCACTGCAGATCGTCGAGCAGCAGGAGCAACGGGTGATCGACTGACAGCACCGCGCGGGTCAGGCCCTCGAAGAAGCGATGCCGTTGCCAGGTATCGGGACCTCCCGGCCGGCTCGACCCGGGAGCCTCCGCCGGCGCGTCCGTTGCGGTCGAGCGGCTGTCCGGGAGCAGACGACGGACCTCGTCGCGCCAATGCGTCGGGAGGCTGGCAATCCCGGGGGAGAAGAGGTCCTGGCGCAACCATGCCGCGACCGGAGCAAGTGCCGCAGAGGACGTCCCGAAACATCGGGCCGCTGCCACCAAGCCATGGTCGGCGCTCACGACCCTGCCGAGCTCCCGTAACAGCGCGCTCTTGCCGACGCCCGGATCGCCGCTGACGAGGACGAGCTGCGCGTTGTCGTCCCGCGCTCGCTGCCAGGACTCGAGAAGCTGCTGCATCTCCGCGTCCCGACCGATCAACACCCTGCGCTTGCTCGCCGCACGCGCGACAGCCTTGCGACGAGTCGGCTGAGCCTGGTCGCTGGTCGTGTCCAGCAGCGACCGCATCAGGGCCACCGTCTCCTGTGACGGGGCCACGCCGAGCTGTTCCTCCAGCACCGAGGCACAGCGGTGGTACGTCGTGAGGGCACCGGCGCGATCTCCGGAGGCCGCTTCCAGCGACATCAGGGTGCGGTAGCCGACCTCCTCCCACGGCGCTATCTGGACCCGTCGACGCGCCACCTCCTTCGCCATGACGAGATCCCGACGGCTCAGCGACTCCGTCAACCTGTCGCAGAGCCTGACGAACGCCTGGGTCAGGATCTCCCGCTCCTCGAGGACCCACTCGGCGTACGAGCCGGGGAGCAGAGCACCGGTGAACGACTGGATTGCGGCCAGGCCGTGGTCGATCGCCGCGTCGGTGTTCTTGGACTGCCACGCCTGCATCGCCGCCGCGCTCTCGATCATGAAGGTGCGGACGTCCACTGTGCATGCGGGATCGTCGGTCCAGCCGATCGCGACGGCCGTGACATCGAGGCATCCTGGCGGCACGAGGGCTCGAAGGTGATGCAGCTCGCGGCGCAGGTTGGTCCGACCCTGCGCCTCGGGGGAGTCGGGCCACAACAAGGTCGCAAGCTGGCTGCGCGGGTGACTCGAGTCTGCATGGACGGCCAGGTAGGCCAACAGCTCCAGGGCACGCGACGGGGGCGCGGCCACGGCTGCGCCGCGCCGACGTACAGCAAGCCCTCCGAGCAGGGTGACCGTCACAGACGCGTCGTGAACCGTTGTCATGGCTGACCTCGCGATCAGACTAGACGGATGGCCCGGACGGGTCTGCAGAATGCGTCATCGGGTGAGAAGTCCGCTGAGCAGGGCGGTCAGCTCGGCGGGTCGCTCGAGGCTGGGCAGGTGGCCGGCCCACGCCAGCTCGATCAGGTGGGCGTCCGGGATCGTTGCCGCGAGATGTCGCGCGACGTGCTGGAAGTGGTCCAGGTCGTGACCCCCGAGTACGACGTAGGCAGGCACGTGAAAGGCAGACAGGTCAGGATCGGTCCTGGCCGGCTCGGGTGGCTCCGGCCACGTCATCGGCGGGGAGCTGTATGTCGAACGCCCGGCGCTGCATCTCCCGCAACAGCTCACGCGTGGCATCGTCGGCTTCGGGACCCAGCCAGGTGTCGACGTTGAGCTGGACCGCGGCGTCCACGTCGCCGGCCTCGAGCAGCCGGTCTTCCTTCTCCCCGAACGCGTCGACGTCGGGCGTCGAGTCCAGGTCGCGGAAGGCCGCGTTGAGCAGGACGAGCGAGGCGACCCGGGACGGAGCCTCATGCGTCAGCTCCATCGCCACGCGGCCGCCGAACGACGAGCCGACCACGTCGGCGCGCTCGATGCCCAGGCCGTCGAGGAGGGTCACCAGGTCGGCGGCGTACGAGAACGGGCCCGGCTGGAGCGGGGTCTCGCCGAAGCCGGCGAGATCTGGCGCCACGACTCGGTGGTTCCGGGCGAGAGCCGCCGCCTGTGGCCGCCACATCCGGCGGTCCGCCACACCGGCGTGCAGCAGGAGCACAGGTGGGCCGGACCCCTGGTCGTCGTACGCCATCGTCGTCATCGTGCCGAGCCTAGGTCGGGCAGGGGCGTACGGGCGAGGCCTTTACGCCGTGGCCGGCCTCAACGGGACCCGATGGCGGCGTACGAGGGCCGACATCGCCGCTTGCCAAGACAGCAAGGCAAGTCCTCACTGTGCAAGGCAGGTTTGCCTAGAGAACAAGCCACCTGAATAGAAATCTAGGCAAACCCCAAGGGGAGCAGGGGCAAGGAGGGGGCCGGAGACGGGTCTGCCCCGTCACCGTCCTTGCGGATGGGTGACGGGGCAGACCCGCACCGGGGGTGCAGACAGGGTCGGGGATCACACGGCGGCTAGCGTGCCGTCCGCCTGCTTGACGATCAGGCCGTCGGAGATGGCGTAGGCGAGCGCGTGCTCGAAACGGTCCTTCTCCCAGTACGCCGCGCCGACGTGCTGGGCGAGGTCCTCACGCGGTTGCGGACCCTGGGCCTCCAGCGCTCTGACCAGCTGGCCCATCTCGTGGAACACGTGGCGGTCTCGGCGACTTTCGGTACTCGCCTTGGGCGGTGGCATCGGCATGACAGCTCTCCTCAATACGTCCAGTTGTCAGACGGGCGCGGGCTCGTTCCGGTCCTGCCCAGCGGCAGGCGCGTCGTCGTCCTCGGCCGTGAGCGGCCGAGCGATGTTCTCCAGCGTCTGCTGCTCGGCGTGCACCCCGAGGAAGATCGCGATGATCCCACCCGCGACCATCAGGCCGGCTCCGATGAAGTAGCCCGGCGCGATCCCGGTGATGTCACCCGATGCCGTGGCGTTGTCGATGAGCTTGCCGAAGTAGAGCGGCCCGGTGATGCCGCCGACGGCGGTGCCGACCGCGTAGAAGAAGGCGATACACAGAGCGCGAGTCTCCATCGGGAAGACCTCACTCGCGGTGAGGTACGCCGCGCTCGCGCCTGCTGAGGCGAAGAAGAAGATCACCATGCCGAACATCGTCAGCTGGACGGCGCTCAAGTCACCGAGCATGACGCCGGCGACCGCCAACAGGCTCCCGGACAGGATGTAGGTGCCGGCGATCATCTTCACCCGGCCGACGGTGTCGAACAGCGACCCCAACAGCAGAGCACCAAGGAAGTTGCTCGCCGCGAACGCGGCGATGTAGTAGCCGGTCTGCGTCACGCCGAGGAAGGTCGACAGGCTGTCGCCGTAGGTGAAGAAGAAGGCGTTGTAGAGGAACGCCTGACCGATGAACAAGGAGAGACACAGCACCGTGCGTTTGGGGTACAAGGTGAAGACCGTCTTGGCGATGGTCGCCAGGCTGATCGTCTTGCGCTGCCGGATCGTCAAGGTCTCCGACACGGTGGGAAGCGTCTTTCCGGTCTCGCTCTCCACCGTCCCCTCGATGTCGCGAACGATCCCCTCTGCCTCGTCCTCCTTGCCGTGGATGAACAGCCAGCGGGGGCTCTCGGGGACGTTGCGCCGCACGAGCAGGATGCCGACGGCCAGGATTGCGCCGAGGGCGAAGGCGGCTCGCCAGCCGACCTCCGGGTTGGTGACCACGTTGGGGTCGAGCAGCGGGATCGTGATGAGGGCTCCGGCGCCGGCCCCGACCCAGAAGGACCCGTTGATCGCGATGTCGATACGACCGCGGTACTTCGCAGGGATCAGCTCGTCGATCGCGGAGTTGATCGCGGCGTACTCACCTCCGATACCGGCGCCGGTGAGGGCGCGGCAGGCGAAGTACCACATCGGGTTCATCGAGAAGGCGGTCAGCACGGTGCCCAGGAGGTAGACGCCGAGCGTGATGAGGAACAGCTTCTTGCGACCGAACCGGTCGGTGAGCTGGCCGAACAGCAGGGCGCCCAGGCACGCGCCTGCGACGTAGATGGCACCGGCCTGACCGATCTGTGAGCTGTTCAGCCCCAGGCCGGTCTTGTCGTCCTTGAGCGCGTCCGACAGCGACCCGACGATCGTCACCTCGAGTCCGTCGAGGATCCAGACGGTCCCGAGCCCGATCACGATCAACCAATGCCACCGGGCCCACGGCAACCGGTCCATCCGGGCGGGGATGTCGGTCGTGATCCGACCGGTTTCGACTCCTGACGACATGCCTGATCTCCATCCGTCGGTACGACGCGCTCGCGCGGGACCCCTCGCGGCAACCAGGTGGAGTCCGTCGGGCCAAGTACCCAGCCATCGCAAGGACATGCGCCCGACTTCGACGGGGATCTGCCCTTGACAGAAGGGGCACGAGAGAGGATTCTCCTCATCATGTCAGGCGTGCCTAATCGCGATAGGAAAGCCGAACGACGTGAGGCAACGCGTCGTGAAATCCTGGCTGCGGCCTGGGAAGTGGCCGGCGCGCACGGCATCGCCGGGCTGACGCTGCGCGAGGTGGCGCTCCGCGTCGGGATGAAGCCGCCGTCGCTGTACTCCCACTTCGCGTCCAAGGCCGCCATCTACGACGCGATGTTCGAACAGGCCTGGCGCGAGTACGCGCAGCTCAGCGATGGCCTCCGCGCCTCCTTGCCCGATCACCCGCGGGATCGCTTGCTCGCTGTTGCCGAGCACTTCTTCGACTTCGCCAGTGCCGACGCCGCTCGCCACCAGTTGATGAGCGAGCGGGTCATCCCGGGCTTCGAGCCCAGCGATCAGGCCTACCAGCCCGCGGTGGACGTCATCGAGAGCCTCAGCGACGTGCTCGGGACCGCAGGCGTGACAGACCCGGCCGGAGCTGACATGTTCACCGCCCTGGTCGCAGGGCTGGTCAACCAGCAGATGGCCAACGACCCCGGGGGCGTGCGATGGCGCCGACTGCTCCCGCGCTTCATCGACATGTACGCCGACTCCATGCATCTTCCACAGCGACAGAAGGACCTGGCGTGACCACACACACCGAGACCCACCGGGCAGCGCGGCGCCCAGCGCTGGACCGCGGCACGGCGATGCGCCTCGCGGCAGCCGAGTACACGCGGCTGCTTCACCAGCTGCAACGACTCTCGCCGGCCGACTGGGCCGCACCGACGGACTGTCCGGGCTGGGACGTGCGGGCGATGGTGGGCCACGTGGTCGGAATGGCGGAGATGGCGGCGTCAGTGCGGGAGACCCTGCGCCAGATGGCCGCGGCCAAGGAGCGCGGCGGTGTGATGATCGACGCCCTGACTGCCGTCCAGGTGGACAAGGAAGCGCACCTCGGGACAGCCGACCTGGTCGAGCTGTTCGCCAGGATCGGGCCCAAGGCGGCCCGTGCACGCAAACGCACCCCGGCCCTCGTCCGCAACCGCACGATGCCTGAGAGGCAACAGGTCGGGGACCGGCTGGAGCCGTGGACGTTCGGCTACCTGTCCGACGTCATTCTCACGCGAGACGTGTGGATGCACCGCATCGACATCGCGAGTGCGACAGGGACACCGGTCGAGCTGACCGCGGACCACGACGGTGTGCTCGTCGACGACATCGTCACAGAGTGGGCCGAACGCCACGGCGAGCCGTTCTCGCTCGAGCTCACCGGTCCTGCCGGCGGACAGTGGGACAGCGGATCCTTCGCGGGTGAGACGGCGGTGGCTGACGCGATCGAGTTCTGCCAGGCCCTCAGCGGCCGGCGAGAGGTCGACGCGACGCGTGGCGTGGCGGTGCCCTTCTGAGGGCAGTGGCTGTGCTCAACGCTCCAGAGGAAGACCGAGGACAGCGTTCTCCACGACCTCGGCGAGGGCGGGGTGGATCCAGTACTGGCCGCGGGCCATGGTGTGGGCGGTGAGGTCGAAGCTCATCGCCTGGATCAGCGGCTGGATCAGGCTGGACGCGTCCGGACCGAGGAGATGAGCGCCCAGGATGAGCCCGGTCCCGGGATCGGCGAGCACCTTGACGAAGCCGGTCGGGTCCTCCATGGCCCAGCCGTACGCGACGTCGCCGTACTGGACGGTGTTGGAGACGTAGGGCGTACCTGCCGCAACCAGCTCGCGCTCGGTTGTGCCGACGGAGGCGACCTGCGGGTGGCTGAAGACCGCCTGAGGGACGAAACGGTGGTCAGCCCTGGTCAGCTGATGGGGGTTCTTGAGGTTGTGTCGCACGACCCGCGCCTCGTGGTTGGCGACGTGCTTGAGCTGCCAGCGACTCGAGACGTCGCCGAGGGCGAAGACTCCGTCGGCGGTGGTGCGCTGAAAGTCGTCGACGACGATCCGGCCGTCCTCGTGGAGGTCGATCCCGGCCGCCTGGACATCGAGACGGTCCGCGTTGGAGATCCGCCCGGTCGCGATCAACAAGATCTCCGCCTCGACGGGATCAGGGTCGCGACGACCCTCGGGCGTCTGCAGGTGCACCCGAACGCCGGACGCGGCAGCCTCCACCCGCTCCGCAATCCGCGAACGACGAACGTCCCAGGTGTCGGACGCGATCGCGGTGAACGCCGCCGAGACGTCGTCATCCTCGTCGCGCAGCATCCGCTCCGACCGCGCCACGATCGTCACCTGGGTGCCGAAGGACGAGAAGACGTGTGCCATCTCGGCCGCGATCACCCCACCTCCGAGAATCGCCAGCGACTCCGGCACGTCGTCGATCCGCATGATCGTGTCCGAGGTGTGCACGCGAGACGCGGCAAGCTCGTCGAGGCCCTCGATGTCGGGGATCATCGGGCGGCTTCCGGCGGCGATCACGATCCGGTCCGCGGTGAGCTCGGTTCCCGACGACAGCCGAAGGTGCCGCGGTCCCACGAACTCCGCGTGGTCGTCGTAGAACGTCGTGTTCGGTCCGTTCTCCCGGTAGCTCTCGCCGGAGACGGAGATCGGGTCGATCCGTCCGAAGATACGGTCCCGGATGTCGGGCCAGCGCACCTTGTCCACGTGCGCGTCGATGCCGAAGCGGGCGCTGTCCTCGACCTGCCGGGCGATGTCGGCGGTGTGGACGAACATCTTGGTCGGCACGCATCCGACGTTGATGCAGGTGCCCCCGAACGTCGACTCCTCGATGATCCCGATGTCGAGATGCCGCAACGACTTGTTCGCGATCGTGTTGCCCGATCCGGTGCCGATGATGATCAGGTCGTGGTGGCGCATGAGATCCATCGTGCCTGCTGTCGCGACTAATTGTCAGAACCGGTAGACGTCGTACGCGCGGTAGACGTCATTCGGACGAAGGACGGTCGACGGGAACGTGGGGTGGTTCGGCGCGTCCGGGAAGTGCTGAGGCTCCAGGCAGCAGGCGTCGGTCTGCCGGTAGGTCGTGCCGTCCCGACCGACAAGGGTCCCGTCCAGGAAGTTCCCGGTGTAGAACTGCATGCCGGGCCGGTCGGTCCACAGCTCGATCGCCCGGCCAGACGCCGGGTCCTCCACCCGCGCGGCCCGCCGTGGTCCGTCGGAAGGCGGGAGCACGAAGGTGTGGTCGTATCCACGCGCCAGCCTGAGCTGGGGATGGCCGACCCGCAGCCTGCCGCCGATTCGCCGCGTCTCGCGCAGGTCGAACGGCGACCCGTCGACCGACGCCACCTCGCCGGTCGGGATCAAGGCATCGTCGACCGGCAGGTAGTGGTCGGCATCGATGGTCACCCGGTGCTCCTCGACGCTTCCGCCTCCGGCGAGGTTGAGGTAGGTGTGGTTGGTGAGGTTCACCACCGTCGGCTGGGTCGTCCGGGCCTCGTACTCGACGCTCAGGTCCCTCCCGACGACGCTGAAGGTCACGGTCACGTCGAGATCGCCGGGGAAGCCCATCTCTCCGTCCGGGCTGGTCCGGCGCATCCGCACCTCGGCTCCGGTGCCGACCTCCAGAGTCCACAGTCTCCGGTCGAAGCCGTCGGTTCCGCCGTGCAGGGCGTTGGGCTGCTCGTTGGGTGGCACCTGGCAGGTCCGACCGTCGAGCATGAAGCGGCCGCCGGCGATCCGGTTGGCGTACCGGCCGATCGTGGCACCGAGGTAGGCCCGGTCGTTCTCGTACGCCGCCAGGTCCGCCAGCCCGAGGGTGACCTCCCCGAGCGCGCCGGAGGCGTCGGGCGCGAGGATCGAGATGATCCGCGCGCCGAAGGTCATCACCTCGACCTCCAGGAGCGGGCTGCTCAGCCGGACGCGTTCGACGCTCTCGCCCGACGTGAGCGTCCCGAAGGGCTCGACGACCGCGCGGTGGTCCTGCCAGGGATCGGGCATGGCCCCGATTCAAGCAGGAGCTACCCGGTCGCGCGGACCGACCAGGGACGGACCTCGACCTGGAGGTAGCCGCGGCGACGCAGGCGTCGTCGGTGCGGACCAGCTGCTCCACGTCGACGTCGCCGTGCTCCGGCAGCACCCGGAGCACGGTCATCCCCTCGCCCCGGCCGGGCGAGACCGGGCCGGCCGCGACGAGCAACCCACGCTCGCGGAGTCGATCCAAAAAGGCCAGGTGCTCCGCGAACGACGGCTGTGCATCGATCGCCTCACCAGGCCTCAGGGCCGGGCCTGGTGTGTGCACCACGACGTACCAGCGGCCGGTCCCGGACTCCGGCTGGGACAGGCCGTCGCCGCCGGGCTGCTCGGCCGTCGCCTCCGGCGCCTCCGACCCAGTCCGGTCGACCACGGACAGGCCGAAGTCGATCGAGGCGACCAGACAGGCGGCGTACACGCCGAGGACCGTCAGCCAGCCGGCGCCGTAGCTGGCCGCTGCCTCCTCCGGCGCGTGGGTGCGTTCCCAGCCGGCGTGCACGAGTCGGACCAACGTCGCGTCGTCGTGTGGTTCGAAGGAGATCTGTAGGTCGGTGGCCACGTCGGTCGCGTGACCGGGGTGCCACGCGAGGCGGATGGAGCGAGGGGGATCCCAGGCCGTGACCTCGGCCCAGACCGACGACCGGTCCCCGAGTCGCTCGACGACCCGGTCACCCTCGAACGCCACCAACGCCCCGGCGCCGAACACCGAGAACGCCTCCATCGGCCACCACCGGCCGAGGTGAGCGGTGAAGAGGGCGAAGGCGACCTCGGTCGGTGCAGGCACCACGATCTCGCGCCGGATCGGGGCGATCACGCCGGTCGAGGACTGGTCGGATCCGGCGGATCCGGTCGGGATGGTCACGGCGAGTCCTTCCTGGCGCTTTGGCTCGCCCGGTCGTGTTCGACGTACGCCGCGAAGGCGCTCAGGGTGTCGTCCCAGGTGTCGGTGAGCCAACGCTGGAGCGGCGCGAGCCCGGCCGGGGCGACGGCATACAGGTTGCGGGTCCCGCGGGATCGGTGCTCGACGAGGCCGGCGCCCTCGAGGACCTTGAGGTGCTTGCTCACCGCCGGCCGCCCGATCGGCATCGCTTCAGCGATCTGCTGGACCGGTAGCGCACCCTCGCGCAGCAGCTCCAGCACCCGCCTGCGCATCGGGTGCCCCAGTGCGTCGAACGCCGCCTCGGAGGGCGATTGGTTGCTCATAAGTAACCGTTACTCTAGAGCAACCAATGCCCGTCGGCAAGGAAAAAATTGATAGGAGAGGGGGCTTGCCAACCCGGTCTAACCTCGTAACGGACCGAAAGGACGATGCGACGCAAGGTAGTCGCCACGAAACGCGTCCGGGGAGGGAGTCGGCGATGGGTCAGCGGCGAAGCAGGTTCTGGATCGAGTCGGGGTGTGCGGCCGTGAGCGGCGTCCTCGCCATGGTGACGGTCCTCTGGAGGGAGTGGATCGAGGTCACCGGGTGGGCTCCCGACCGCGGAGACGGTTCGCTCGAATGGGTGATCGTCCTGGGTCTGGCCCTCGTCAGTGTGACCAGCGCGGTGGCCGCCCGCGTCGAGTGGCGACGGCGGGCCGACTTCCGTTCCTGACCCTCACGCCGGCGAGCCGACGGTCGAGCGATCAGCCCGGATGCCGGATCACCCATCCGAACCGCGCCGAACGACGCGGTCCACGACGATCAACAGCCAGCCAGACCTGGAGAGATGACCACCATGACGAACAACCCCGCGTCCTCGCCTCCCGCATCCGGCGGGGGACACGCGGCTGATCGCCTGCGCGAGCAGCTTGCTCGTGATCTGGGAGAGGTACCCCCCGAGAACCCGCCTGACGGCCCAGGCTCGTCGTCGCAGGACACCGACGAGACGCCCGGCGCCGACGACGCCGCGGCCAACGAGGACGCCGAGGCCACCGAGGACGCTGATACTGACGAAGCGTCGCCGGGCGGGTCGGGGGAAGACGCGTAAGGAGGGGAGCCGTGCGCGGTCCCCACGACGAGATCAACGAAGAACAGCTCGGCACCCAGGTGGCTGACGTCCCACCCGCCACCGGTGCCAAGGCCGAGACCGCCGTGGTCGAGAAGCCGCCCGGCGGCAAGGCTCTGCTGCGGATGCTGCAGCTGCTCGGCGACGCCGGCTACGACGACGCTGCGGTGGCGACGGTCAACCTAGCCGTCGACACGAGTCAGCAGAAGGCCCTACAGGAGCGCGGCAGCCCGATGGGCACGATCCCGGCCCGGGTCGGCAAGGCCGCCAAGGGCAAGAAGAAGACATCCTCGAACGCCGCGGTGACCGGAGTCGCCGAAGAGGCGGCCACCGAAGCGATGGACGCGGCCGACCACCTCGGGCCACCGACGGCGACCGGTCCGCAATGGCGGTCACTCGGACCGTGGACCGTGCCCAACGGGCAGACCTACGGCGCGAGCCGGGTCAACGTCTCCGGGCGGGTCTCGGCCATTGCGGTCGACCCGTCCAACCCGGCCCACGTGCTGGTCGGCGCGGCCAACGGCGGCGTCTGGCAGAGCTTCGACCGCGGAGGTAGCTGGAGCCCGCGCACCGACTACGCCGCGACCCTGGCGGTGGGCGCCGTGACCTTCGACCCGACGATGCCCAGTCGGGTCTACTGCGGTCTCGGCGAAGGCAACTGGTGGTGGTGGCTGGGTGCCGGGATCCTGCAGGTCGACCGACGGCGGTTCGACCTGGTCCACGCTGTGCACGACGCCGTTCGTCGGCCAGGGCTTCTACGACCTGGTCGTCGACCCTCGCAACGCCGCTCGGCTGTTCGCCGGGACGACCGGTGGCCTGTACGTGTCGACCGACAGTGGCGCCACCTGGACCCGACGCCGTACGTCGGCCTGCTGGTCGATCACCGTCGGCACCGGACGCGGACAGGTCCTGGCCGCCTGCAGCGACGGCCTGTTCCGGTCCAACGACCACGGCGCAACCTTCTCCAAGGTGACCCTTCCCGGGGCGCCGGCCAGCTTCACCAGGCTCGCCGTCGCGCTGGCGCCGACCGACAACACGATCGCGTACGTGTGGGGCGCGGGGGCTCCTTTCGACGCCAACGGGAACCCGCGGGCGTACCTGTGGCGCCGCGCCAGCAACACCTGGACGGCACAGACGACGCCGCCGGGCGTGGCGACCGGACAGTCCTGGTACGACTGGTTCCTGGCCGTCGCCCCGGACAACGCGGACCAGGTCTACTGCGGCGCGATCAGCGTGCACCGAGGCACCCGCTCGGGCACCACCTGGACCTGGCTGGACATCGCGACCAAGTCCAGCGGCGACTCGATCCACCCCGACCAGCACGCGATGGCCTTCGAGCCGGGCAACCCGAACACGATCTACGTCGGCAACGACGGCGGCCTCTACCAGAGCGCCGACCGGGGGATCCACTGGACGCATCGCAACAACGGTCTGGTGATCACCGAGTTCGAGTACCTCGGGCACCACATCGGTAACGCACGCTGGCTGATCGGCGGGACCCAGGACAACGGCACCGAACGCTGGCAGGGCTCGCCGACCTGGGAGCACGTCGCGGACGGCGACGGCGGTGACTGCGCGGTCAACCGGACCAACCCGGCCACGGTCTTCCACACGTTCTACGGGATGAGCCCACAGCGTTCGACCAGCAGCGGGGACTGGGCGACGTGGGCGAACATCACCCCGCCCGTGCCGATGGGCGAGGGGAGCTCGTTCTACCCGCCGTTCGAGGCGAGCGCCACGAACGGCGACACGATCGCGATGGCGGGCAACGCCTTGTACGTGTCGAGGAACAGCGGCACAGCCTGGACCCGGCTCGGCTATCCCAGCGGCGGGTCGGGCACCGGCCTGTTCATCCCCAACGCCGACACGGTCCTCGTGGGGATGAGCGACGGCCGAGTCCTCCGGACGACCTGGTCCGGCAGCGCCTGGAGCGGCCTGTCTGCGCTGACGACGCCGCGCTCGGGTGCCGTGGTCAGCGACATCGCGGTCGACCCGAACAACGCGTCCCGCATCTGGGTGACCTACTCGACCGTGGGGGGAGGACGCGTCTACCTGAGCACCGACGGCGGGTCGACGTTCACCAACCGCTCCACCGGGCTGCCGAACCTGTCGACCACGGCGATCGCGCTCGACCCGTGGAACGGCAACCGAGCCTGGGTCTCGGCTTCGCTGGGGGTCTACCAGACCCTGGACGGCGGGGGAGCTGGACCGCGTTCTCGTCGAGCCTGCCCAATGCCTATGTCGGCGACCTGATCTTCCATCCGCACGCGCGCGTGCTGCGCGCCGGGCTGCGCAACCGTGGAGCCTGGGAGATCCCGGTCGACGGCTGGATGACGACGCCGATCTGCGGGACCCAGTGGAACGGCAGCCTGGCGCCGAACCAGACCCAGCGCTGGTTCACGTTCAACTGGCCGGCCACGTGGCACATCGTGTGGACCGTGATGCCGACCTCGATCAGGCCGGGGTCGCCGCAGGTCACCTGGAAGACCCAGGTCGAGCGTGCCTCGGCCGAGTTCGCGACGTACTGGATCAGCGTCACCAACCTCACCGCAGACCCGGTCACGTTCGAGGGCCGCTACTGCATCCTCAGCCGATACTAGGAAGGGCGAAGTCAGATGTGGACAGGAGTTCAGTTCAACGGGTCCCTGGCGGCCAACCAGACCCAGCGGTGGTTCACCTTCAACTGGCCGACGGCCTGGCACGTCGTCTGGTACATGATGCCGACGACCGTCCGCAACGGCTCGCCCGAGCTCGACTGGGACGTCGCCGTCGAGCGCGCCGACGCGACGCACTGCACCTACTGGATCACGGTGACCAACCTGGCGGCGATCCCGGTCACCTTCGAGGGCCGCTTCGCCGTCCTCAACTAGCAACGAGGAGTCAGTCGTGGAGATCATCATCCGGACCGACGGCAGCGAGACCGTGGTCCATCCCGAGCGCGGCACAGGCGCCGGGGAGCGCGAGTACGCCGACCGGCGCGGACGACGCGGCGGTGCCCGAGACCCTCGCTGCACGCGCGGCGGCGCAAGGGCGCGAACAACGCCGGTGCAGCACCTTCGGCGCCAGGGAGAGACGGGCGTGCCGCCCGTCAACGTGACCGCTGCGGAGGAGCAGGTGGCGACGGGCGACGGATCGGGAGAGTCGGCCGGAGCGGCGCCGGCAGGCGACTGAGCCGGCGTGACCACGGTCGTGGCCGGCAGCGGCGGGGTTTGACGTGATGGTCTGGAAGGCCGTCCTGGCGCTGCTTCGCACGCTGTTCTACGGATGGGCGTTGGCGCTGTGGCGGCTTCTGACGGCGATGTGTCGCGCCTTCCGCCATCGACCGCGGCCGACGGGCGAACGCCCGATCGCGACGACGGACTGCGTGCCGCTGGACGATCCGGCCTTCGTCCGTCCCGATCCGCTGGTCTACTCGCAGCGTCGCCTGATGGAGCTGGGCCTGGCGGTGACCTGGGACAACCCGGACATAACTATCTTCCACCAGGGGGTCGCCTGTCAGCTCCTCGGACCTGTCGCCGGCCACGACGTACGACGTGCGGGTCCGGATCTGGAACGCCTCGACCCAGGCGCCGGTCTTCGGTATGCCGGTTCACCTGGCCTTCCTCGACTTCGGCGTGGGGACGGTCCCGATCCCGATCGCGAGTACGACGGTGGACGTCGGCGTGAAGGGCAGCGCCACCCAGCCCGCTTTCGCCTCGATCCCCTGGACGACCCCCGGCACGCCGGGTCACTACTGCCTACAGGCGCAGCTCGACCCTGCCGATGACGTCGACCCCGGCAACAACCTGGGGCAGGAGAACACCGACGTACGGGCGGCACAGTCCCCCGCGACGTTCACGTTCGAGCTGCGCAACTCCTCGCGGGAGGTGCACACGTACCACTACGAGGTGGACGCCTACGTGGTCCCCGACGCGGTCCCGTGCGCTCAGGCCGCCCCCGTCGGAGAGCCCTCGTTGGCCCGGCACCGACGGTCCAGCCATCCGATGCCCGAGGGCTTTGCGATCACGCTGTCACCCGAGCGGCCTCGGCTGTTGCCCGGTGAGCAGGTCACCATCGCCGTCACGTCGGAGCCACCACCGGACTTCGTCGGCGCACTGCCCTTGAACGTCAACGTGTTCCACGAGCGCGGCTTCGTCGGCGGCGTCACGCTGACGACGGTGAAGGAGGCGTGACGTGACGTTCCGCCAGTACACCCGCTGCGTCCAGCCGTCGGACTTCGTGGAGTTCTCGCGGCTGGTCCGGATCATCACCGCCGGACTCGTCTCAGGCGCGATCGCGGCGGCGATCGCGCTCGCAGCCGCTGAACCGTGGTGCGCGCTGATCGCCCTCGAGATCGCACCGCTCGTCTCCGTCATCGCCTACGCGCGGATCTGGCTCTACGACCGGCTCATCTGCCTGGGAGGAGACGTGGACGCGATCGGTGTGGTCGCCAGCGTCTCACCGCCGAACCCGGCGTTCTGGGACCTGGACTGGGACAACGACTACAGCATCAACCTGCTGCTCGAGAACTGCGCGTATCGCTGCACCCAGGAGGAGGCCGAGTCGAGCCTGCCCTACGGACGCCTGGTGACGCAGCAGCCGGGCATCGCCCAGATCGGGCGGCAGACGCCGGGCCACGCCGCTTTCGGAGGTCCTCCGCGCCACACGTTCGGGCTGCACTGCGAGTTCGAGGGTGAAGGCAACAAGACGCTGCTCGACGCAGCCGAGGCGGCGCTGGCCTTCGCTGTCGCGGCATTGATTGCCTGCCTGCTGCTGCCGTGGCCACTCGCCGCGATGCTCGCGGCCGCCAGCTTCCTGCTCATGCTGTTGGCGGCGATCATCGGCAACTACGTGCGCGGCGGATCTCCGAGCGACGTCGATCCCGACATCGGTGAGCTGCATCCGATCGTCACCGACGCGGACGGAAACGTGGTGCCTGGTGCGTCGATGGTCTACGTCCAGGGCACGTGGGTCTACGACACCCTGCACGAGGGCTGGAACGAGATCCACCCGATCAAGACGTTTGCGATCGTCGGTCCCCCGGAGGGCTGGCCGGGGGACTGGGGCACCCAGCCGCCCATCCTGATCGAGCGAGTGCGCGACGGGTTCCGCGACGCCCAGTCACCTCAGACCCAGGCCAACCAGGCGACGCGCGAGCACCAGTGGACCGTGCATCCCAGCGTGGACGGCTGCGCGAGCGTCATCATCACCTGACGACGCCTTACGCCGGCCGAACCCGTGGCGTCAGTTGTCGATTCGGTCCGGGTCTAGATCGAACGGGTCGAGGTCGTAGGCGACGTCCTCGTGCCGCATCTGCTCGACCATGTCCGGATCGGCCTGGTCGAACATCTGCTGGAGCAGCGCCTTGGCCTGGCCGCGCTCGCCCTGGTCGGCCAGTACCGCGGCCGCGACGTAGGTCTGCACGTAGCCGAGCTCGAGACCGAGGCCCTCGCTCGTCGCCTCCATCGCCTCGACGACGCCCTGCGGGCCGTCTTGGCCGTGGTCAGGGGCGTAGAGGGTGAACCGCTCGTGCTGGTAGATGATGTGCCAGCCGGTGATCGGCACGTCCACGGCGGTCTGTGAGCCCGGAACGCAGCGGCCGGAGTAGGCGCACTGACCGTTGAACAGCAGGTAGACCGGGCCGGTCGAGGGCAGCGTGTCGATCTGCCGCGGCAGGTCGACAGCCGTCTCGACGTACGGCGTGTCACCCATGTAGCGCCAGTTCCCGAGGAAGGGCTGACGCGACGCGCCGACCGGGGTCGGGCGGTCGTAGAGGACGATCGCGTCGTCGGGCACCTGTGAGGTGAGGACGTCGGAGATGACGCCGAAGTCCGGTGCCGCATCCTCCCTGATCACGGTCGCGGTCGCGGGCAGCTGGCTGAGGAACGCCGCGCCGACGAGCACGGCGGCACCGATGCGCAGCCGACGGTCCACGTCGCGGCGTTCGACGACAGACGCCAGCGCGGCGACCAGCAGCACCAGAGCGGGGATGAAGAAGCTGGCTGCACGGGCGCGGTAGGGGATCGCGTCGAACGGGAACGGGTTGACGAAGTGGTAGGCGATCGCGAACGCGATCGGCGCCGCCAGGAGCGGCCACCACATCGGCCAGTTGATCAGCGTGCGGCGTGCCGCGGCAAGTGCTGCGACCGCGATCACGACCAGGAGCGTCACCGGCCACCACGGGAACGAGATGCCCAGCAGGGGGACGAACGACGTCGCCAGCTCGTGCACCCCTTCGGGGAACCGCTCGATGACCCCGGACGGGCTCGGGTCGAAGAACCCATTGGCACTTGCTGCCAGCGAGAAGTACTGCGCCAACCCCATCGACAGCACGGCTGCCAAGGCGATGTAGAGCACCGGACGGCTGCGGTCCCGGGTCAGGACGCCTTGCCGCGTGTACCACCACATCACCGCGGCGGTGATGACCAGGAAGACGGTCGGCTCCGGCACCCGGATGAGCGGCAGCACGAACGCGGCCACGCCGGTGGCCCACAGCCACCGTCGCCGGCCATCCGCCAGCCAGGACTGCACGGTGTAGGCCATCACCAGCATGACGAACATCGGCAGCGCGTACGGGCGCGTGTAGGCGCTGTAGCGCACGAACAGGGGAGCGGTGGCCATCACGAGCACGGCCGCGGCGCCGGCATATCGCAGCCCGAACCGGCGCAACAGCAGGCTCATGAAGATCAGGCTGCCGATTCCGGACAGCACCGGGACCAGCCGGTCCTGCAGCTGACCTTCGCCGAACAGGTGATGGAACAGCGCCCCGAGCAGCGGGTCGATGGGCGGCTGCCGGGTGGCGCCGGTGATGGTGCCGGGATCGGAGCTGCCGTACGGTCCGATCTGCGTCAGCTCGTCGTAGCTGAACGGCTGGCGGATCGCGGCGACCACGATCAGGACCGCTCCCAGCGTCACGGCTCCGGCGTACGCCCACGCGTCGGTCGGACGGCGTCCGGTGCGGGTCGGCCCGGTCGGATCCAGGACGGCCGAATCCGAGGCAGTGCTGTGCATGAACGTCCCATCGTGTCGTCGCCGGTGCAGACCATTCCTACCGGATCAGCACGGTCGAAAGCGAAACGAGGGCTTGGTCATGGCCCTGGAACCAGTCGGCGGCCCGCGATCCGCTTGAAGAAGCAGTTCTCGAACACCACCGTGCATCCGTCGGCCCAGATCACGGAGGCGGCACCGAGGGGGAGCCTGGCGGCGTCGACGTCGGTGCTCGGGGTGGGCACCCAGCGCCAGGGATGGCAGGCGCCTCCGACGCGGCACTGCCGGACCGCGGCCCGGACCTGGTCGATGGCGGCGAACCGGCGTACCTGCTCGTAGACCAGGAGGGTGGAGCCGGCCTCGGTGTCCACGACCACCGGTGCCGGGTCACCGGCGACGCTCGGCCTCCTGCTGCCGAGCACCCGGTCGCCGAACCAGCGACCGTCCGGCCGGTGGTAGGCCAAGCGGAGCGCGTCGCGGTGGGGTGGGCGACTCGCCCAGCTGACGGCGGCCCGTCCGCTCGCGTCGAGATCCACCTGCGCGCCGGACGTCGCCTGCTTCGCGAGCACGGTGGCCGGGGACCAGTGGCCGCTGGCGGTGCGGAACCTGACCAGGGCACGCACGTTGGAGGTGATCCCCCGACTCGACGGGTGTGTCCACGCGACGGCGAGGGCGCCACGGTCGTTCGACGAGACCGAGGTGACGGCGAGCGGTCGGTGCGGGCCCGAGCAGTTGACGAAGCAGGCCCGCTGCCAGCCGCCGTCGGGCGCCCGGTGCAGGACGACGCCCGACGGTCCACGGTCGCCGACGCGGGTGCCGACGACGTCGACAGAGCCCGTGGGCGAGATGTGGGCCAGGGCGGCGGAGTCGACGCGCGGGAAGAGGTCGCGGGTGCCGGCCGTGCCGCCCGGACGGCGTACGACGACCCGGACACCGCGGTGCGTCGGCCAGGCCGCCACGGCACTGCCATGGCGGCCGACGTCGAAGGCGAAGCCGGTCTCCACGCCGGTCTGCTGCGGGACGCGTTCGGTGGCCAGCGTCTCGGGTGCCCCCCACCGGCCGGCCCTGCCGAGGGTGCGGAGCCGGGTGGTCACCACGCTGGAGCCGGGTCGGTGGAAGCGGTAGCCGACGACGACACGGCCGGCAGGCGTAGCCACGGCCGCGAACGCGACGACGCCCTTGCCGGTCAGCCGCGTGGGTCGGCTCCACTGTGTGTCGCCGGAGTCTCTCGTGGCCGCGACCAGCACCGCCCCGCGGGCCCGGTTGTCCTCCCGGTACAGCACGACCTCGCGACCGGCACCCGTGGTCACGATGACCGGGGCGTCGATCGTGAACGTCGCGTCGTCCTGAACCACCTGCTCGGGCTCGAAGTCATCACCCCGTGCTAAGGCTTCGGAGTGCCCGAACCCGGCCAGCAGGGCGCCGATCGCCCACGCGGTGACGGTCCTGCTGAGCTGAGGCATCGCGCACCTGTCCGGTCGATGGGGTCATCCTCGCTCGCGGGTCCGGTGCAGACAACGCAGCGCCGGATCCTGGTCGTGGTTTTGTCGGCGGCTCATGATGCGATTATTCAGGCGACCACCCGAGGGAGTGGTGGTTGACTGTCCCGGTCAGGGTGCGCACCCTCTCTGGCCCAGCTTGAGCGGACCTTAGGAGCCACCGTGACCGACTCGACTCTGCCTGTCGACGAGACGCCGGCCGACCCGCGCGTCGGGGAGGACGGGCTGGACCCGAAGCGCTGGTTGGCGCTCGGCGTCATCGCCGTCGCGCAGCTGATGATCATCCTGGACGCATCGATCGTCAACATCGCCCTGCCGTCGGCACAGGCCGACCTGGGCATCAGCGACGCCGACCGGCAGTGGGTCGTCACGGCGTACACGCTGGCCTTCGGCGGACTGCTGCTGCTGGGTGGTCGGATCGCCGACTACATGGGTCGCAAGCGGACGTTCATCGTCGGCCTGTTCGGCTTCGCCGGTGCCTCAGCGCTGGGCGGCATTGCGTCGACCGCGGGCCTGCTGTTCGCCGCTCGAGGGCTCCAGGGGGCCTTCGCCGCGCTGCTCGCGCCGTCGGCGCTGTCGTTGATCACCGTGATGTTCACGATCCCCAAAGAACGCGCTATCGCATTCGGCGTCTACGGCGCGCTCAGCGGTGGCGGTGCCGCCATCGGCCTGATCGTCGGTGGAGTCCTGACGGAGTACGCCTCGTGGCGCTGGTGCCTGGGCGTCAACGTGCCGATCGCCTTGGCGACCGCGGCGGCGGCCGTGGGGATCGTGCACGAGAGCAGGGCGCACGGCGACACCCGTTACGACATCCCCGGCGCGGTGCTGGCCACGCTCGGCCTGGTCTCGGTGGTCTACGGCTTCACCGAGGCCGCCAAGCTGAAGGACCCCGGCCGGAGCACCGAGGTGCTCGGCTGGACCGCGGGGTCGACGTTGTTCTTCCTGATCACCGGACTGGTGCTGCTGGTGGCCTTCGTCGCTTGGGAGCTGCGGGCGAAGAACCCCCTGCTGCCCCTACGCGTCATCCTCGATCGCAATCGTGGTGGCTCCTACCTGACGTTCCTGTTGGTCGGTGCCGGCCTGTTCGCGATGTTCTTGTTCCTGACCTACTACTTCCAGATCACGCTGGGCTACACCCCGCTGCGGGCGGGCTTCGCGTTCCTGCCGTTCAGCGGCGGCATCATCCTGACGGCCGGGGTGGTGGCCAAGCTGCTGCCCAAGCTCGGTCCGAAGCCGCTGATGGTGCCCGGCCTGGTGGCCGCGGTGGTCGGCATGTTGCTGTTGATCCGGATCACGCCCGACACGGCGTACTGGTCGCACGTGCTGCCCGCGATGATCTTGATGAGTGCCGGTCTGGCCGCGGTCTTCATCCCCGCGTCCAGCACGGCGCTGATCGGGGTCGGCCACCACGATGCCGGTGTCGCCAGCGCTGTCCTCAACACGGCGCAGCAGGTCGGCGGCTCGCTCGGGCTGGCGCTGCTCAACACGTTGTACGCCGGGGCAGTGACCAACTACATCAGCGACAACCTGCGCAACCCGGCCGACACCGAACGCATCACCGGTCTGGCGTTCGTGCACGGCTATCACGTGTCGTTCTTCTGGGGTGCGGTGCTGCTCTTCATGGCCCTGCTTACCGTGATCGTCTTCATCAACGCCAAAAAAGAGGACGTCCCCGATCCCGCCATGGCCGCCGCCTGACGATGCCGGTCGTCACGCTGCAGTGCCTGCCGCCTCCGGATGCCGAGTCCGACGCGGTGGAGCAGGCCCTGCGCGGCATCGTGAAGGCGTGCGCGACCGCGCTGGGCGGCGACCCCGGCGGCACCTGGGCGCACTGGGTCCCGATGGTGGACGTCTTCCAGGGGCTCGAGCGGAGGAGCTTTCGAGGTCACTGTCCCGTCGTCACGATCCGCGGTCGGGCTCGCGACGACGACTCGGTAGCGGCGGCGTTGGCGGCCGTGGCGACTGCGGTCAGTGCGGCGTTGAGGCTGCCGATCGAGGACGTCTGGGTGCAATGGCTGGAGGTCGAGCCCGGACGCGCGTTCGCGGGCGGCCAGCTCGTCCCCTAGTGCACCCAAATGCGCCCGGACCATCCTGCGGCGTCACAGCCCCGCAGACGTCGGACGTCGGCAAGCCCTTCCTCGGCGGCGGCGTGTGGAGCGGCAGGCTGCGCCTTGAGCAGCAGGCTGGCGTGGTGACACCGGCTCCACCTGATCCACAGAGATCGCATGAGCACGATGTAGACCCAGACGAGGGTCGAGGCGAGCAGCCCTTCGACGACATAGATGACGCCGGTGTTGGCGTCTGGGAAAGCACTGGAGATGACGGCGGTGATCACGAAGGCGAGCAGGAAGACGCCCACGGCGGAACGCACCTTCGGTGGCGGTTTTTCGCGCATCCGATACAGGTAGATGGCGAGCTCCTGCTCGACGTGCGTGGTGATCGCTGCCCTAGCCGGTGACGACGGGGCGAGCTCCTTCGCGAGGTTGAGTTCTTGCTGGAGTGAGTGTCGTCGCAAGGCGCCCCAAGCTCCGACGGTCCAGAGAGTGGAGACCCGCAACCGCAAGGTGAGTCGGTAGTGGGTGAAGTCGGACTGCCAGGTCTCGTTGGGCATCTCGGCGGCGAACCGGAAGTAGGACGACTCGGGCTTCTTTTTCGTTCAGGCGTGACCAGTGCCGTCTGGAGGAGCGCAGATCGTGGCTCGGAGATGGTCACGCCGTGGTGGTGCTTTGAGGTGCCAGGCGATCGTGTCCGGGCCGGCGTCCAGGCCGGTGGTGGTGAGCGTTACCCGGTGCTCGAGGATCAGGTCGACACGGGCGGCGGGTGTGGTCCGTGGGACGGTCGTCGGGCGACGGGATCGGGGCTCGAAGGCGGCTTCGCCCTCGGCCTTGTAGCCGGCCACGAGCTCGAACAGCCAGGACGGGGAGACGCCCGGGCCGCGCGGCGACGTGGGCAACGGGTCGGTTCTCGATCACCACGGCGGTGATCAGCAATCTGGGCAATGACATGCCCGCACGCTGGCGGGGGTTCAGCGCGTCACTCCGGGATGACTTGAGGCACCCACCGAATTGACCGCATCGCCCAGCGGGCGGGAGCGCAAGCCGTGTACGTCGATCCCGGCATGGACGCCCAGTGGCGCACCCCCGGCGGCGGTGTGCGGCGCCGAGTGGTTAGGCGGGGTAGTTCAGGTAGCCCGTGCAGGAGGCCGGCTTCTGGTCATCGACGGTGCGGAGATACTCGACGTCGATGCGGATCGTACGACCAGGGAGCGCATCCGGGTAGGCCGTGTCTCCACCAATGACCTTGCCTGCGGCATCAAAGCAGACCGCCGCCACACACAGCCCTTCGAGATTTTCGTCGATCTCGTTGGTGAAGCCGAACGAAACGGTGTAACCGTTGCCGTATTTATCCTTTTTGACCGACTGGGCCTTGAGACAGGTAGGGGGTCGGCCTCTCCTCGCCAAACGAATCGTCACCGACAGTCACGACGGGATCGAGGCGCGTTGCCTTCGCGCCGGGAGTTGCGTCCAGGGGCGCGAAGATCGGAAACCCGATCTCCTGACCAACCCAACTGAAGATCTCAATCTGCTCCTCGCTCGTGAGTATCTTACCTCCCGCGTCGAGGACGTTGTATGAAACAGTCACGAATTTGCCGACCGCTCGGCATTATTCGCGCGAACCAAGACAATGCCCTTGCCGTATTCGCCATCTTGAAGGAATGCGTAGTCGACAATCTCGGCGTCCGGCCCGTCGCTGCCTGTTCCTGGGCATCCTGTCTGCGGAGGCGATCTTTCTCCGCTGTCGGAGCCCGTCTGTTGGGATCCCGAGTCGTCGGTGCCGCAAGTCGTTCAGGAGCAGACCGTGGACGCGGAGGCGGCGAACAGTGCGATACGCATGGGCGGATCCTAGAGGAGGTCGAGTCAAGGTGCCCTAGGCTCGTTGGAACGAGGTCGTGGTCCGAGCATTTGCGTGCCGCACGAAGACCTGTACGTCGGTGTTCCCAGTGAGCAACGACCTGCCTAATGGTCGTCCGAGCCCAGCCGCGACCGCACTCAACAGCCCCCTCAGGGCGCGTCATATCGCCGCGTTTTCCGGCCAACTGAACACAGGGAGCTGCTGATGACGGGGCGTTGGCCGGCGCCGGATCCCGCTTCCAAATCAATGCACGGATGGGGCCGGACTCGCACCTACCCATTCGACGATCTCGTCGCTCTTAGCGCACCGGTATGAGAGCATCCCAGACGGAGCAGACCCGGGCGTGCCAGCGGCTCCGGGGCAAGCGTGGAGCCTGCGGCACGACACGGACACAGTGGTTCCTTCAGGGCGAAATGCACGACGCCGTCGCAGGAGCGCGATGTTCCTCGGGAACATTGAGGAACCTCATCTGAGACCCCACCTACGATCAGCTGCATTTCGCTGTACGCGCACCGGAACTCGCTCGACGCGCTGCGAAGTCTTGTCAATCGATCGGAGGCTGACCGCGCAACTCTCGCTCCGAGACTCACCGATTGGTCAAAACGTCCGCCACCCGTGGCAAAGGCGGGCACCCTCGCCGGTCTGACACTCGTGGCGGCCCGCCGGATAGGGGGGCGGGTGGTAAATCTGCTGGCGACCTGGATGCG
>CAVXBA010000003.1:0-128959 GCA_963759885.1 uncultured Actinomycetota bacterium
AGGTGACCTCGTCATAGGGGTGCGTGCCGGCCGTGGTGAAGATCCGCTCGATCTTCAGTCCCTTGCCGCGCTTGGTGGTCGCGGTCGCGGGGCGCCGGCTGTCGGTCTCGGTCATGGCGTCTCCTGCCTCATCTCCGCCTCGTGGCGGTGCTTGCATCTCGCAGATGCTGGGGGTCTGTGCTGGCTGGTCGGGCGTTGCGTCGTACGTCGGTCGCGGTGGTGCTGTCTGGCGGGTCTTGCCGGGTGGCGCCCAGGTCTTGCCGGGTGGTGCCGGTGGTGCGGTGGTGCAGCGTCTGGGGTGGCGGTCAGCCGGGTCTGGCTCCGTGGTCAGCCGGGCCTGGCCTGGTCTGACCGCGCGCCCGGTGGTGCGCCGGGTCTGGCCAGGGCGGGCTCTTCGCCGGTCGGCTGGCGCTCGGCGCGCAGCAGCGCGATCTCGGTCTCGAAGTCGTCGGCGGACTCGAACGAGCGGTAGACGCTCGCGAACCGCAGGTAGGCCACCTCGTCGAGCTCGCGCAGCGGCCCGAGGATGGCGAGGCCGACCTCGTGCGCCGGGACCTCGGCCCAACCGGAGCCGCGCAGCGCGTCCTCGACCTGCGAGCCGAGCAGCGCCAGGTCGTCGTCGCTGACCGGGCGGCCCTTGCAGGCCTTGCGGACGCCGCCGATGGCCTTCTCACGGCTGAACGGCTCGGTCGCGCCGGACCGCTTCACCACGGTGAGCTGCATCTGCTCGACGGTGGTGAACCGCTTCTCGCAGTCGTTGCACGAGCGCCGGCGGCGGATCGAGGCGCCATCGTCGGCGACCCGGGAGTCGAGCACGCGGGTGTCGGTGTTGCGGCAGTACGGGCAGTGCACCGGCTCGGCTCCCTTCGACTCGCTCATACCGGCCGTTCTACTCCGGCGATCCGACAGTTCTTGGTGGTCCCGGGTGGTGCACGATGGGGACGGAACTGTGGACGGCCTGGGGATGAACCTCGGTGTCCTGTGGGTAGTTGCAGGATGTGAGCGGGACCACGTGTGGATAACGACGAACCACTACCTGTGGAGAACTACATCCTTGTAACTACTATATCTAGGGGTGACCTTACGCTCAACCCCTAACGTCGTCGCGTCATTCCGGAAAATCGGGTCGAACTTTTTACATCAGCCCAGGTCAGAGGCGGTTTGGGTACGTCTCCCGGGCGTGTCTCTCGGGCGTGTCGCCGGCCCGGCGGAGCCCTTCGAGGTTCGGGGAGGTTTGCCGAGGGCCTGGCCCTGCAGAACCTCCCCAAACCTCGGAGCGAAGCCGGACGAAGCGCTCGGGTCCCATGGCCCTTGCTATCTCCAGAATGGGAGGGGACTGTGGAGGCATGACGACGCTGCCGAACGACCCGCCGGTCGACGACGACGACTGGAGCCACCAGCAGGTCGAGTCGCCGGTCGAGGCGCCGGTGGCCGATCCCGACGAGCTCGCGGCGTACTCCGAGGAAGAGCTCGAGGTGTTCGCCGACGAGGACATCTACGAGAAGGTCGCGGGCCACCGGGTCAGCTACCCCGGCGAAGACCTCGACGAGCTCGACGACGACGCTGACGTCGAGCGCTGAGCCAGCTCGGACTCACCGAGGTTCGGGGAAGCTTGCACCACTCCAGACCCGCGAAGTCCTCCCCAAACCTTGGGTGCATCGGCGTCCAGCATCGAGGTTTGGGGAGGCCTGCGCCACCTCAGACCCGTGAAAGCCTCCCCAAACCTGCGGGGCGGGATGGGCGCAGACTCCGGCCTGGTTGTCAATGACCTGGTTAGCCCCCTCTGGGCGGTTGTGCGGGGGATATTCCTTCTGGTGGTATCTATCGCAGGCCAGACCCACCTACGCTCCGCCCCATGCATACCCGAGCCGTCCTGGCCCTGACCGCAGCCGCCGCCACGATGGTCGCGCTGTCACCCGCACACGCCTCGACCGCCGAGCGGCACGCGACTGACCGGACGAACACCACCTCCGCGCGTACGGCGCCCACCGCTGCGAAGGGCGGGTCCACGGCCGGCACCGGCCACGTCGCCTACATCAAGGACGGGAACGTCTTCCTCGCCAACCTCGGAGCCAACACCAACAAGCGACTCACGCGGGGCAACCTGGACGTCCGCACCGTGGATCTCAATAAGCGCAGCACCAAGCTCGCGTACGCCGTCGGCCCCGACAGCTCACGCGATGACGCGGGTATCTACGTGCGCAACCTCCCGACCGGTCGCACGACCAACGTGCTGTCCCGCTTCTCCAGCCGCTTCGTCCGGGTGTACGGCGCTGAGTGGTCACCGGACAGCAGCAAGATCTTGTTCGTCGGCTATCGACTCAGCGACTTCCGCGACGCGATGTACACCGTGTCTGCCAACGGTCGGACGCTTCGCAAGGTGGTGTTCTGCGACAACTGCGGCAGCGGCGCCTGGCCGACCTGGTCGCCCGACGGCACGAAGGCGGCCTGGGCGACGGGGAGCAAGATCTACATCACCAAGCTGGCCAGCCGGTCGACCCACGCGATCAGCCTCGGCAACGTCTACGTGGGGACCCCGCAGCTGTCCTGGTCCCCGAACGGGAACTGGTTCGCGTTCGACGACTTCACCTACGTCTACCGGGTCCGTAGCTCCGGCGGCGCGGTCCAGCAGGTCACCACCGACATCGGCTACAACCAGCCGGCATACTCCCCCAACAACGGCCGCCTCGCCGTGCGCTTCAACGACAACAGCACCTTCATCCTGCGCACGATCAACGCCGCCGACGGTCTGAACCCGAAGAAGATCAAGACCGGCGCCCAGTTCTCCCCGGACTACCCCGACTGGAGCAAGTAGCCCGCAGGGCAGGCCCCGTCCGGCGCAGCCACCGAGGTTCGGGGAAGTCTGCACCACCCCAGACCCGCGAAGTCCTCCCCAAACCTGAAGGGCGGCGCCTCACACCTGAGGTTTGGGGAAACTCGCGCCACCCCAGACCCGTGAAAGCCTCCCCAAACCTCGACTGGGGCGGGAGCGAGGTCAGTGGCGGAGTCGGTAGAACCGGAAGAACGAGAAGTCCTCGATCGGCAACACGTCGACGCCGGTGAAGCCCGCCTCTGCGGCATACCCCTCCAGCGTGGAACGGCGCATCACCGTGCCGGTGCCGACCGACGGCTGCGACGACATCCCGTCGGGCAGACAGACGAACATGCTGAAGCCGTACATGAAGCGTTCCAGCTCGTCTCCCGGCGCGGTGAACTCGTCGGCGACCCCCTCGTCCATCACGACCACGACGCCATCGGGCTTCACCGCGGCATGCACCCCGGCCAGCACCTCGACCGGGCGGGGCATGTCGTGCACGCATTCGAAGAAGAAGCCGGCGTCGTACTGCGCCGACTCCCCCAACCCACTCGCGTCGGCCAGCTGGAAGCTCACCCGGTCGGACACCCCCGCCTGCTCGGCGTGGCGCTGGGCCATCTCGATCGAGGGCGCATCCACGTCGACGCCCACCACCTCGGCCTGCGGGAAGGCCTGCGCCAGGGCGATCGACGACCAGCCACCGCCACACCCGACGTCGACCAGCCGAGCGCCGGGGCGGGCCAGCACCGCATCGACCTCGGGCACGCCCTTGAGAGCATCGCCCAGCTGCTGGTCGAACCACGGCCGGTTGAAGGCGGCCTGCGCCTGGCGCATGTCGTCACCCAGCTGTTCCCAGCTCACGCCACCTCCGGACCGGTAGGCGTCGAGCAGGTTCGGCAGCTGCTGTCCGATGGCCGCGATAGCGCTTCCCGTCGCAGCCATGTAGGCCAGGCTCGTCGGATTCGTCAGCACCTCGGCGGCCGCCGCCGGCAACTCGTAGCGGCGTTCGTCGGCCGGCTGCGAGGCGTCAGTCGTCAGGATGCCGAGTACCGCCTGGCCTTCCAACCATTCGCGGACGTAGCGGGGGTGCGTCGAGGTGCGCTCGGCCAGCTCGGCAAAGGTCGCCGCACCGTCGGTCGCAAGCGACCGGTACCAGCCCAGCCGGTCTCCGGCATACACGCTGAGGATCTCCATCGCGCCCAGGGTGGACATGAACAGTCGCTCGGCGAAGGCGTCCGCGGTCAGCTCGGAGGCTTGCTCCGTCGTCTCGGTCATCTGCGGCTCCTTTGCCGGCACCCCGATCGGTTGGGAGCGAGGGTACGCCGAGTGAGCAACCGTCGGATAGCCCTCGGACCACCACGGTTCGGACAGCGGGCAGCTCGATCGACGCGTGACGTATCTCCGTGAGACCAGTCGGCTCCTGAGCGAGTACGCCGGCAGGCCGACGAGTTCTCGGACAACCCTCGTTCGGCCTGCCGCGTCATCCAACGTGTCGGCCACCCGCGGCCGGCATCCACCGCACAGTCTCGAGGGGACACCAATGCGACGTACGAGCATTCTCACCACCGGAACGGCCGCCGCGGCAGCCATCGTCATGATCGCCGCGCCCGCCATGGCGCAGCGCATCGACGGCGGTTCCGGCGACGACAACCTGCACGGCACTTCGGTCCGCGACTCGATCCACGGTCACCAGGGCGACGACACGATCTCGGGCCGCGGCGGTCCGGATCTGCTGCACGGCGAGCTCGGGAACGACGTCATCTACGGGGGTGGAGACGTCGCCCGCGACTACTTGTCGGGTGGACCCGGGAGGGACACGCTCAAGGGCGGGCCTGGCGGCGACTACTTCACCGGCGGCCCCGGGACCGACTTCATCTACGGAGCCGGCGGCAACGACATGCTGGAGACGATCCAGGGCAACGACCGGGTCTTCATGGGCGCCGGCAACGACGAGCTGAGCTTCCTCTCCAGCGACGGCAAGCGGGCGTTCATCGACTGCGGGAGTGGGCAGGACGTGGTCAACTACCTCGGCGAGATCGACCCACGTGACGTCATCAACGCCAACTGCGAGGACGTCAACGCCAACACCTCCGACTAAGGCGCACCACGCCCAACGATCCGACGCCTGCGGGGTCCTGGCCTCGTAAGCGTCGGATCGTTGGACTCTGAGGGTCTAGCCTCATGGCGTGAAGACGACACGGTTGGTGGCGATGAGCCTGGTGACGCTCGCGATGACGGCGTTCAGCCTGGTCGCGCACGCCCAGTACATCGAGGGCACCACCGGCGACGACCGCCTGGTGGGGACCGCCCAGGCCGACGAGATCTACCCCGGGCTGGGCAACGACGTCGTACGCGCCCTCGGCGGCGACGACGTCATCTACGCCGCGGGCGGTGACGACACGTTGTACGGCGGCGGCGACAACGGCGACGACTTCTTCGCCGGCGGTGGGGGGCGCGACACGGCGTACGGCGGCCCGGGCAACGACAGCTTCTCCGGCGACGACGCCAGGGTCGACGTCTTCTACGGCGGCCCCGGCCGCGACCTGGTCCGCTTCGTGACCGGTCGCGACCGCCTCTTCCTGTCCACCGGCAACGACCGGATCCACGCGGGCAACGACGGCGTACGGGCGCTGTTGGAGTGCGGAGCCGGCTTCGACATCGTCACCTACTCCGGCAGACGCGACTTCCACGACACCCTGCGCCACTGCGAGCGGGTTGTGGTCAGGGCTCGCTGACCAGGTCGCTGTGACACAGGTGCACCTCGACGTGCATGGCCAGCCGCACCTGGTCGATCGCTCCCTCGGCGACGCAGACGGTGTGGTTGAGCCAGGTGTAGCGCTCGTCCTCGGACTCGAACAGGGTCATCAGCAGCTGGCGCCCGACCTTCTCCCCGTCGACGGGAACGAACACCGTACGGCCCGTCAGGTCGGCCAGCACGATGGCTCCGTCGTCCGTGGTGATCGCCAACCGGGCTGACGGCAGCATGCTGCCGTCACCTCGGCGGGTCGGGTGGTTGGACCAGCGCACCGTCCCCGACAGGCGCTCCCCCTCGACGGTGCCGTCGCCGACTCCGTAGGCCAGGCCCGCCTCGTTGCCGTACGGCCTCAACAGGTGCACGTCGCCGACGTACTGCAGGTCCATCTTGCACAGCCGTTCGAGCCTCATCGCGCGCCCTTTCGCCGTCGAGACCGCCGTTGCGAGGGTAGACCTGCGCAGCAACGATCCGACGTGTACGGGGTCCTGGCCCCGCAGACGTCGGATCTTCTCGCCGGACGGGCTAGTGGAGGGGTCTGCGTCCGGCGAAGCCCAGGTCGAGCCGGTGGTACCAGGCGAGGTCGGCGTCACCCTCCAGCCAGCACAGCAGGACGTCGTCGCCGTCGAGCTCGGCCGGGAAGTCCATCAGCAGCGGCGCGAAGCCCTTCAGCTCCACGCCGGTGGCCTGGATCTCGGTGAGCACCTCGTCCAGCCGGGCCTGGATCGCCTTGAACTCGGGGATGCCACCCAGCGTCGACGGGCCGGTGGCGCCCGACACCGCAGCGCCGAGCTCGGTCGCGTCGGCCCGCAGCGCCACGAACTCCTCCAGCAACGGCTTGAGATCAGCGAGCTGCTGACGCGCTTCCTGCACGGTGAACAGTCCCATCTGCGACATCGTCCCACCGACCCGTCCTCGAGAACATCGCGAAACTGTGACCGTACGACTCCCCCACGTTGCCGCGCGGGCGCACGTACGTTGTCCGGCGAGTGTCGGAAGACGTACCCCGCCAACGCCGAGCGCCCGTACGTTGTCCGGCGAGTGTCGGAAGACGTACCCCGCCAACGCCGAGCACCCGTACGTTGTCCGGCGAGTGTCGGAAGACGTACCCCGCCCGAGCTGGTCACACCCCCGCTGACCGTCCAGTTTCGGAAGACGCACCCCCGCAAACGCCGAGCGCCCGACACCCGTACGTTGTCCGGCGAGTGTCGGAAGACGTACCCCGCCACCACCCGACACCCGTACGTTGTCCGGCGAGTGTCGGAAGACGTACGCCGCCCGACGCGACGCACGTACGTTGTCCGGCGAGTGTCGGAAGACGTACCCCGCCACCACCCGACACCCGTACGTTGTCCGGCGAGTGTCGGAAGACGTACGCCGCCCGAGCTGGTCACACCCCCGCTGACCGTCCAGTTTCGGAAGACGTACGCCGAACACGGCTCAGCAATCAGCCGCCGGGTGGCGTGTAGGCGACGTCTCCGGCCGTCCCGCCGGCGATGTCGGTGGGGTCGATCAGCACCACCGTCTCGACACTGGCTCCGCCCGCGCCCTTGACCGACAAGGCCACCTTGGCGGCAGCCGCGTGGTCAGGCAGGTCGACGATGATGAAGGCGTCGGTGTCGCCGAACGCAAAGTCGAAGGTCTCGAGCCGACCACCGACGCTCTCCGCGGCTTTGGCGACGACCTCGCGACGGGACGGGCCGCCCTCCTTGAGGAGCCCCTGGGCGCCCTCGATCGTGTAGCTGGCTTTGAACAGGTACCTCGACATGCTCATCCTCCAAGGATCAGATTCTCCCCCTTGATGCAATGAGTCTGCTCCTCATGGCAACCCCCGCACATCAGTGCGACATAGGGCCCATCACGGACGGATCGGCAAGAATCTCGCGCATCCGATGCACGATGACCCCGGCATGGGCGCCGTCCACCAGCCGATGGTCCGCGGTCGCCACCAGCACGACCTGCGGCCGGACCACCACCGCCCCGTCGACGACCGTCGGCGCGTCCCGGACGGCCCCGACCGCGAGGTAGACCGGTACCCGGGCGAACGCCAGCGGAGCCAGGAACGCCTCGTCGAGCCCAAGAGTCCCGACGTTCGACACGAAGCCCACGCCGAGCGGGAAGCGCTTCTGCCCGAAGGCGTTGATCCCGATGCCGCTGACCAGCAGTCCGGCGAAGCTCAGCACCGGCCGCAAGGCCCACCAGGGCGAGTACCTGATGATCCGCGACGTGGTGCGGTGACCCTGGTCCGTGCCGTCGCGCAGCCCCGACACTCCCGGCGACAGCTCCCGCGCGACCTCGACCGGCGACTTCTGGTCCACTGACCTGACGGGCACCGACGCCAGGTCGTTGCCCCGGTCGATGTCGACGGCGAAGCCGATGTCGACGGTCTTGAACTCCACGATCCGCGACATCACCACCCGCGCCTGGATCTCCGGGACCTCGCTGATCGCGTGACCCAGCGCTGTCCCGACGACGTGAGTCAGCGTGACTCGCTCTCCGGTCTCGGCGCGGACCCGCTCGACGTACTCCAGCATCGGCGTCGCGTCGACGGCCATCCGGGCGTAGATGCGACCGTCCTTCGACGTGCGCCAGGTCGCGACGGCCAGCTTGCGACGGAGATGGCCCGGTCGTCGCCTGCTCATCGGTCCCGCTGGTGCGCGATGCCGGTCAACAGCCACTCCGTCGTACGCCGCGGGGTCGCCGCCAGCTGACCCGCCATCGCCGAACGCCGCGGCAACCGGACGTGGCGGCGGTCAGCACGCACGGCGTCCACGGTCGCGCGGGCGGCCCGCTCCGGTGAGACGTCAGCGATGAGCCTCAGCCCGTACAGCCGCTTGAAGCTGTCAGCGGTGGGCGGGTAGCTCATCGCGCGCTGCATCATCGACGTCGATGCCGGCCCGAGCTCGACCAGCGTGACGTGGACGGGGGTGTCGCGCAGGTCGGCGCGCAGTCCGGTGGTGAACTGGGTCAGCCCGGCCTTGGAGGCGCCGTACACCGCGAGCCCGGGGAACGCCGAGAAGGCGGCCAGCGACGAGATGTTGACGACGTGGCCGACTCCGCGGGCGATCATCCGGGGCAGCACCTGACGGCTCAGCTCGATCGGCGTCAGCAGGTTGACCCTCAGCTGGTCCTCCACCTCGTCGCGGTCGAGCTCCACGAAGGAGCCGGCGTTCTCGACCCCGGCGTTGTTGACCAGCACGTCGAGCTGGCCGAACTCCCCCTCGACCCGGTCCACCAGGCCCTCGACCTGCTCCGGGTCGGTCAGGTCGGCGCTGAGCCACGAGCCCCCGACCCGCGCAGCGACGGCGGCCAGCGCGGCCTCGTCACGCCCGAGCAGCACGACCACGCTGCCGGCGGCCGCGAACTCCTCGGCCAGCGCCGCGCCGATGCCCCGGGAGGCGCCGGTCACGAGCACGCGGCGTCCCTCGAGATCCATGCCGGAAGTCTCGCAGACCTGGTCGGCTGCGTCCTGTCACGACGTGATTCGGCGGCCCGCAGTGTCTGCGACTTTAGGTCTAGACCTTAGTGCGCCGACTCTCTAGGCTGGCGAGATGGCCGAACCGACGTCAGCCCTGCCCGACCAGGCCCGGGTGGTCATCATCGGGGGCGGAGTCGGCGGGGCGAGCATCGCCTACCACCTGGCTGAGCTCGGCGAGACCGACGTCGTCCTCCTCGACCGCGACGAGCTGACGAGCGGCTCCACGTTTCACTCCGCCGGGCTGGTCGGTCAGCTACGCGCCGACCCAACGCTGACCCGGATGAACAAGTACTCCGTCGACCTCTACCGACGCCTGCAGCAGACCGAGCACGCACCGGCCTGGGTCGAGAGCGGCGGCATCAAGCTCGCCTCCAGCCCGGAGCGGCTCGACGAGATCCGCCGGCAGATCAGCTGGGCCCAGACCTACGACCTGCCGCTGCACGAGATCTCCCCTGACGAGGCGCGCGAGCGCTTTCCGCTGATGTCGACCGACGGCGTCGTCGGGGCGTGCTTCCTGGAGTCCGACGGGCAGGTCGACCCGTCCCAGCTCTGCATGGCGCTGGCGACATTGGCCCGACAGGCCGGTGTCACGATCCGGACCCACACCCGCGTCACCGGCATCGACACCGTCGACATCGGCCACGACCAGCGCCGGGTCAGCCGGGTCCGGACCGAGCGCGGCGACATCGCGTGCGAGGTCGTGGTCGACGCCGCCGGGATGTTCGCGGCCGAGGTGGCCCGGATGGTCGACGTGCGGGTGCCGATCGTCCCGATGTCGCACCAGTACGTCGTCACCGAGGCGTTCTTCGGCCAGCACGGCGCCGGCCACGGCCTCGAGCCTGGCCACCCGACCCTCCCCTCCCTCCGCGACCCGGACCTGCTCGTGTACTTCCGGCAGGAGGTCGAAGGTCTGGTGATGGGCGGCTACGAACGCAACCCGGAACCCTGGTCGACCACCTCGACGGCGTACGACGCGATCCCCGCCGACTTCAACGGGCGGCTGCTGCCGGAGGCGTGGGAGCGGCTGGAGGAGATCGCGTCGAACGCGACGGTTCGCGTCCCGGCGATGGCCGAGGTCGGGCTGCGTTCGGTGATCAACGGGCCCGAGGCCTTCACGCCCGACAACGAGTTCTGCCTGGGTGAGACGTCCGTGGCAGGCTTCTTCGTCGCCGCGGGTTTCTGCGCGCACGGGATCGCCGGTGCCGGAGGGATCGGCAAGGTGATGGCCGAGTGGATTGTCGAGGGCGAGCCGGAGTTCGACCTGTGGCACATGGACATCGGCCGTTTCGGAGCGGCGTACGCCTCGCCGTCGTACACGCTGGCCCGGACGATGGAGAACTACCAGACCTACTACGACATCAGCTACCCCGGCCTCGAGCGGCAGGCCGGGCGGCCCCTGCGCACCTCCCCGGTCTACGGCTGGCACGTCACGCGCAGACGCGGTCTTCGGTGAGAAGGCGGGCTGGGAGCGGGTCAACTACTACGCCTCGAACGAGTCCCCCGCGCTGGAAGGCCTGCGTCCCGACGGCTGGGCCGGCCGTGACTGGTCGACCGCGACGGTCGTTGAGCATCTCGCCACGCGGGAGGCGGCCGGGCTGTTCGACGAGACGTCGTTCGCCAAGATCGAGGTGCGGGGCGCGGATGCGGCGACCTTCCTGCAGCGGGTGTGCGACAACGACGTGGCGCGCGGGGTCGGAGCGATCAGCTACACCCAGGCGCTGAACCCGCGCGGCGGCATCGAGGCCGACTTCACGGTGACCCGGCTGGGCGAGGACCGCTTCCTGATCGTGACCGGGACGGCGTACGGCACCCACGACCTGGGGTGGCTGCGCAAGCAGGCGCGGCTCGGCGGCGACGACGTGGCCCTGACCGACGTGACCGGGGCCTACGCGACGTTCGCGCTCTGGGGTCCGTCAGCGCGCGCGATCCTCGGATCGTTGACGCCGTCCGACGTCTCCGAGGAGGCGTTCGGGTTCATGACCTCCCAGCAGATCAGCGTGGCCGACGCGCCGGTGCAGGCGTTGCGGGTCACGTTCACGGGCGAGCACGGCTGGGAGCTCTACACCTCCCCGGAGTACGCCGCCGGGCTCTGGACCAGGCTGGTGGCCGCCGGCGAGCCGCACGGGCTGGTCCCGTGCGGGTACCGCGCGATCGAGTCTCTGCGCCTGGAGATGGGATACCGCGTCTGGTCGACCGACCTCACTCCGGAGACGACGCCGTACGAGGCCGGGTTGGGCTTCTGCGTGAAGCTCGACAAGCCGGGCGGGTTCGTCGGACGAGACGCGCTGCTGGCGGCGAAGGAGGCCGGGCTGACCCGGCGGTTGAGCCTGCTGGTCCTCGATGACCCGCGCGCGGTCGTCCTGGGCTCGGAGCCGGTGCTGGTCGGCGACGAAGTCGTCGGTCGGGTCACCTCCGGCGGCTTCGGCTACACCTGCGAGCAGTCCCTGGCCTACGCCTACCTCCCGGTCGACCTGGCCAAGCCCGGGACCACGGCCAGCCTCAACCTGTTCGGCCGCCAGGTGCCGGCCACGGTCACCGACGTCCGCCGCCTCCCCCCTCGACCGGACACCCCGAGGTGACCGTTTAAGCCCGTCCGAGCCCCCGATTCGGTCACCTCGGGGTGTCCGGACGTGAGATGGGGGAACCGGGGAGGGCCCGGACGCGTCCGACCACCATGACTCGGAGCAGAAGCGTGAACGGCCTGGTCGCGCTGCTGGCCGCCGCCACTCTGGCTGCCGGCTGCACCTCGGCGTCGGAGGCGCTCCGGACCGAGGTGTCCAGCACTCCCACGGTGTCCACCGGCACGATCGCCGGCATCGTGTACGCCGACCCGAGCTGTCCCGTCGAGTCGGCCGACCTGCCGTGCCTCAAGCGCCCCGTCTCGGGTGTGGACGTGCTGATTCTCCGGGGCACCACCGAAGTCGCGAGCGGCGTGACGGACCAGAACGGCCGGTTCCGGCTGGACTCGCCGACCGGCCGAGTCGTCGTCATAGCGCAGAACGACTGGGCGATAGGCAGCGAGTCGCGGGCTCTGGTCGACGTCACGGCGGACCACACCACCCGGGTCGTCCTCGCGCTCGACACCGGCATCCGTTGACGGCGTACCCCTCCTCCCCCCGTCCGGACACCCCGAACCGACCGAATCGGCGCCGGAACGGCCGCGATTCGGTCGGTTCGGGGTGTCTGGATGCCAGGGTCAGCGGGGGTGGCGCCGGGGAACTGCCGTCCGCAAGGCTCCGGACTGGCCAGCCACGGTCTGCACCGAGATCCGGATCTTGTCCGGCCGGAACAGGTCACGGGCGTACTCCACGGGCTGGCCGGACGTCGTCCTGGCCGTCCGCTCGATCAGCAGCAGAGCCGATCCCGCGGAGACCCCCAGCAGCTCGGCCTCGCGCTCGCCGGCGATGAACGGCTCGAGGTACTCCGTGGCGGACTGCGGCGCCAACCCGTAGTCCCGCCGCATCCGGGCGTACAACGATCCCGACAAGCGCTTGTCGAGCAGGCCGGGAAACGGCTCGACCGGCAGGAAGGACCGCTCCAGCGCGACCGGCTCGCGGCGCGCCGAACGCACCCGGACGACCTCGTACACCGGCTCGTCGGACGCCAGCTCCAGCGCCTTCGCCACCGCCCGCGACGCGGCGACGACGTCGGCGCTGATCACCCGGGCGCTGGCCCGGACGTGCCCTTGTCGCAGCTGCTCGGTGAAGCCCGCGAGACCGGTGATGTCGCACTCGATCCGGGGCTGCCGGATGAACGTGCCGCCTTGGCGCCCCGGGATCCGCTCGACAACTCCTCGGGACTCCAGCGACCCGAGCGACTGGCGCAGGGTCATCCGGCTGACGCCAAGAGCGGCCGCCAAGTCCTTCTCCTTCGGCAGCTTGTCGCCGGCCATCAGAGCGGACCCGTCGATCAGCGACATCAGCCACTGCTCGATCTGTACGTGCGCCGGGGGGCCCGTCGCGGCCAGGTCGGGCACCGCGGTGAACACCTCGTCCACCTCGTGCACGGCGCTCCCGGTCATCGACGAACCCCTCCGATCGGCGTCAGGCTCCCACGGTCACACCCATGTCATCACTCGTCGAAGACCTCCACGACCGTGGGGTCGATGGTGTGCTTCGGACCGGTGAACCAGCGCTTGGCCGACACCTCCCACCAGATCAGCAGCAGGATCAGCGAGCCGATGGTGAGGATCGGGGCGTAGTTGACGAACTTCCACGAGAAGCCGTCGTTCCACGGGATCGCCGCCGGCGTGAACGGCATGATGAAGTAGATCGAGATGAGCGTGATCTCGACCACCGCGACCAGGTTCATCCACTTGTACTTCTGTCCGTTGTTCCAGCTCCCCGGCTCGAACGCGTCACCGAGCCGCCACCGCTGCCAGATCGGGATCAGGAACGCCAGGTAGAGCCCGATGACAGCCACCGACGTCACAGCGTAGAAAGCGACCGGCACCGGCGACCCGTTGATGTCGACCTCGACCAGAGCGGGCGCTGTGATGAGCACGCTGACCACCGCGACCAGCATGACGGCGTTGGCCGGCACCTTCGACGGCAGAGAGCTTGGACCACATGCCGGAGCCCGGGATCGCACCGTCACGACTGAACGCGAACGTCATCCGGGAGGCGCTCGTCATGCACGACGTGGAGCAGTAGAACTGCCCGGTCGCCGAGATGAGCAGGATCAGTCCGGCCCAGTTGCTGGAGAGCGCCTGACTGAAGATCACCGCCACGCCTCCGCCACCGTCGGTGACCCCTTGGGGGTCCTGGACGGCGAACAGGAAGGACAGCAGCAGGATCCAGCCACCGATGGCCGAGTAGAAGATCGACTGCCACATGCCCTTGGCGGCCGCCTTCGAACGCCGTCTCGGTCTCCTCCGAGAGGTGGGCGGAGGCGTCGAACCCGGTGATCGTGTACTGCGTGAGCAGGAACCCGAGCGGCAGCACGCAAGAACCAGTACTTGCCGTCGGCGTACCCCGAGTTGTTGATCCGCTCGGTGAACACGAAGCCCATGTCCTGGTGCTTGTCCGGCACCAGCAGCAGGATCAGCACGACGATGGACGGCGCCGGCCACGTGCCACCAGACCGAGATGTTGTTCATCACCGCCATCAGGTGGCCGCTGACGATGTTGAGCGCCGACGCAGCGACCAGCACGATCAGGAAGATGATGAACACCCGCGTCAGGGAGTACCCGTCGGCGTACGACGTGCTGAACGTGCTGAGCGTCAGGTCGATGAAGGTCGCGCAGCCGTAGGCCACCGACGCCGTCACGGCCAGCAGGCCGATCAGGTTGAGCCAGCCGGTGAAGAAGCCGGCCTTGGGGCCGCCCATCTTCGACGCCCACCAGTAGATGCCGCCCGAGGTCGGGTACGCCGACACCAGCTCGGACATCGTGAAGCCGATGATCAGGATGAAGCTGGCGATGATCGGCCAGCCCCAGGAGATCGCGACCGGGCCGCCGTTGTTCCAGGCCTGGCCGAAGGTCGTGAAGCAGCCCGCCAGGATCGAGATGATCGAGAACGAGATGGCGAAGTTGGAGAAGCCGGACCAGTTGCGCGACAGCTCCTGCTTGTAACCCAGCTCGGCGAGCCTGCGCTCGTCGTCGTTGAGGTGTGTCTGTGACATCGATTCCTCCGGAGGAGAGGTGTTGCCGGTGCAACGGATGTGGACAGGAAATGCGAAGCGTGGTGCGCAAGGGTGATGGCGGTGCTGCGTCAATCTGGTGCTGCGGCGGCTGCAAGCCAGGTGTCGAACGCCGGCGCTGTCGAACTCCTCGACCGCCCGGTCGTACTTCTCCATGCCCCAGGTCCCAGAAGTCGAAGTCCAGGTCGGAGTTGCCGTCCTGGATCGAGGCCCACAGCATCCAGCCGTACTTCGACACCAGCCCGAGCAGGCGGGCTCGGGCGACCAGGCTGGGCCGCTCGCGCTCGTAGTACGCCGTGACGAGCTCGTCCAGCAGCGGCGGGTCGAGCGTGGCCTCGCTCCAGATGTTGCCGAGCTCGAAGCACGGGTCGTTGTTGCCGGCGTACTCGAAGTCGATGATCCAGACCTGGTCGCCGTCGTCGACGAAGTTCGCCGGGAGCAGGTCGTTGTTGCACGGCACGGTACCGACGGCGACGGCGGCGAGAGCGCTGCTCGATCCGCTCGACCTGGGGCATGAACTCCAGGTAGCGGTCCGGCAAGCCGGTAAGCCCCGCTCCTGAACGGTCTTGAGGTAGGTGCGCTGGACCTCGAACATGTCGAAGTCGCTGACGAACCGCGGACCCTGGTGCAACCGGCGTACCGAGGTCGCGATCCGCCCGAGATTGCCGGGCTCACGCAGGTCGTCGGGGGTGAACGTCGTGCCGTCGACGTAGTCCACGACGAGCAGGTGGTGCTCGGGGACGAACTCGACCACGCGGGGCGAGGCGCCAGACGCGGCGGCGGCGCGCGAGTTGAGGTACTCGGCCTCGCGGTCGATCGCCAGCATCGTGGACTCCTCGCTGGAGATCCGCACCACGACGTCGAGGTCCACGGTGGTGACACGCACGTTGACGTTGGTGAGGCCGCCGTCGAGATACGTGACGTCCCTGCGGGAGGTAGCGCACCGACGAGAGGTGGGCGAGGACTGCGTCGAGGTCGTCCGGCGACATGGCGTCGGCCATCGGCCCTCCTTCCAGCGCTGCTGTCCCCAGCGATCGTGTCCGGCGAGTATTGATGCTAGTGGTTGCGTGAGAGTCAGGTCTAGACTCATTCCGCAGTCCTGTCGGACAAGTGGAAGCGAGCCCCCAGATGCCCAAGCCGATGTTCCCCCTGACCGTCGAGAAGCTTCGCGTCCTGGTCGACGAGGGCGAGATCGACACGGTCATCGTGGCCTTCACCGACATGCAGGGACGGCTGCAGGGCAAGCGGCTGCACGCGCAGTTCTTCCTCGACACCGTGCTCGAGCACGGCACCGAGGGCTGCAACTACCTGCTCGCGGTCGACGTCGACATGAACACCGTCGACGGCTACGCGATCAGCTCGTGGTCGCGGGGCTACGGCGACATGGAGTTCGTGCTCGACCTGTCGACGTTCCGGCTCACGCCGTGGCTGCCGGGGACCGCGATGGTCCAGTGCGACCTGGCCTGGCTCGACGAGGACCACTCCCCCGTCCTGCAGTCGCCGCGGACGATCCTCAAGGCGCAGGCCGACCGGGCCGCTGGTCACGGGCTGGTGGCGTACGCCGGGACCGAGCTGGAGTTCAACGTCTACAACAACACGTTCGAGGACGCCTGGTCGCGGCGCTACCAGGACCTGACGCCGGGCAACCAGTACAACGTCGACTACTCGCTGCTCGGGACCAGTCGCGTCGAGCCGCTGCTGCGGGACATCCGCAACCACATGTACTGCCGCCGGGCTCACGGTGGAGTCGGCCAAGGGCGAGTGCAACCTCGGCCAGCACGAGATCGCGTTCAAGTACGAGACCGTGGTGCGCACGGCCGACCAGCACGCGGTGTACAAGAACGGCGCCAAGGAGATCGCCTCGCAGCTCGGCCAGGCGGTGACGTTCATGGCCAAGTTCGACGAGCGGGAGGGCAACTCCTGCCACATCCACATGAGCGTGCGTGGTGACGACGGGTCGATCGTCTTCGACGAGGGAGACGGGCCGACGAAGGTGTTCGAGCAGTTCGTGGCCGGGGTGCAGGCGACGCTGTACGACTTCACGCTGCTGTACGCGCCGAACATCAACTCGTACAAGCGCTTCGCCGAAGGCTCGTTCGCGCCGACGGCGATCGCCTGGGGCCGGGACAACCGGACGTGTGCGCTGCGGGTGGTCGGCCACGGCGCCGGGCTGCGCGTGGAGAACCGGCTGCCCGGCGGGGACGTCAACCCGTACCTGGGGCTGGCCGGGATGCTCGCCGGGGGGCTGTACGGCATCGAGAACGACCTCGAGCTTGAGCCGGCTTTCGAGGGCAACGCGTACGCGTCGGACAAGCGCCACGTGCCGCACACCTCTGCAAGAGGCCCGGGACGCCTTCGCGGAGTCCGACGTGGCACGATCGGCCTTCGGCCAGGACGTGGTCGACCACTACCTCAACAACGCCGACGTGGAGCTGGCCGCCTTCAACGCCGCGGTGACCGACTGGGAGCGGTTCCGCAGCTTCGAGCGGATGTGAGACGTCGTAGGCAAGGGCCGGGAGGGGCAGGATGACGCAGACGACGTACACGGTGATCGACCCGGCGACCGAGGACGAGGTCACCGAGGTCCACGCTGGCCTCGGTCGAGGAGACCGACGCGCACATCGCGAAGGCCCAGGCGGCGTACGAGCAGTGGCGCCAGGTCAGTCCGGCCGACCGGGGACGGCTGCTGCGCGCGTTCTCCGAGAAGGTCGACGGCGCGATCGAGGAGCTGGCCCGCCTCGAGGTGCGCAACTCCGGCCACACGATCGGCAACGCCCGCTGGGAGGCGGGCAACGTCCGCGACGTGCTCGGCTACTACGCGGCGGCGCCGGAGCGGCTGTTCGGGCGGCAGATCCCGGTCGCCGGTGGCCTGGACGTGACGTTCAAGGAGCCGCTGGGCGTGGTCGGCGTCATCGTGCCCTGGAACTTCCCGATGCCGATCGCCGGCTGGGGGTTCGCTCCCGCGCTTGGCGGCCGGCAACTGCGTCGTGCTCAAGCCCGCCGAGCTGACCCCGCTCACCGCGATCCGGATCGGCGAGCTGGCCCTGGAGGCCGGCCTCCCCGAGGGCGTCTTCACCGTCATCCCGGGCAAGGGCTCGGTCGTCGGCGAGCGCTTCGTCACCCACCCGGCCGTCCGCAAGGTGTGCTTCACCGGCTCGACCGCGGTCGGCCAGCGGCATCATGCGCGGGCGCCGCCGACCAGGTCAAGCGGATCACCCTCGAGCTCGGCGGCAAGAGCGCCAACATCGTGTTCGCCGACTCCGACCTCGAGCAGGCCGCGGCCACCGCGCCGTACGGCGTCTTCGACAACGCCGGCCAGGACTGCTGCGCGCGCAGCCGGATCCTGGTCGAGCGCAGCGTCTACGACCGGTTCCTCGAGCTCCTCGAACCGGCCGTCCAGGGCGTCAAGGTCGATGTCGCCGGGCGACGACGACGCCGAGATGGGTCCGTTGATCAGCGCCCACCAGCGCGAGACCGTGACGTCGTACGTCGAGGGCGACAGCGTCGACGTGGCGTTCCGCGGCAGCGCTCCCGACGGCGCCGGCTACTGGTACCCGCCCACGGTCGTGCTGCCGAAGTCCGCCAGACGACCGGGTCTGGCGCGAGGAGGTGTTCGGGCCGGTCGTGGCGGTGATGCCGTTCGACGACGAGGCGGACGCGATCGCCAAGGCCAACGACACCGAGTACGGCCTGTCCGGCTCGATCTGGACCCGCGACGTGGCCCGGGCGATCCGCGTCTCGCGCGGCGTCGAGGCCGGCAACCTCAGCGTCAACTCGCACTCCTCGGTGCGCTACTCCACGCCGTTCGGCGGCTTCAAGCAGTCCGGCATCGGCCGCGAGCTCGGCCCGGACGCGCTCGACCCGTTCACCGAGGTCAAGAACGTCTTCATCTCCGACCGTAGGGAGATCTCGAGACCCCGTGATTGAGCTGGTCGCCACCGGACTGGCACAGCTACCGAAGGAAAGCCCCAGGCGCGACGCTGACAGCTCAACCACCAGGGCCCCCGACGCGACGTCTGACAAGCCAACCACCGAGGAGACCCGGCTCGGTTCGAAAACCAACCACGAAGGAAGGAAGCAAGACGGCAGGGCGGCTGGACGGGCGCACCGCCGTCGTCACCGGAGGGTGCAGCGGGATCGGCCTGGCGACCGTACGCCGCTTCGCCGAGGAGGGCGCGCACGTCGTCATCGGCGACCTCGACGACGAGCGCGGCCCCGGCATCGCGGACGGAGGTCGGCGGCACGTACGTGCACTGCGACGTCACGGAGGCCGCCCAGGTCGACGCGATGTTCGCGACGGCGCACAGCACCTACGGCACCGTCGACGTGGCGTTCAACAACGCCGGCATCTCTCCGCCCGACGACGACTCGATCCTCGACACCGGGATCGACGCGTGGCGGCGGGTGCAGGAGGTCAACCTGACCAGCGTCTACCTGTGCTGCAAGGCCGTCATCCCGTACATGCAGCAGCAGGGCCGCGGCTCGATCATCAACACCGCGTCGTTCGTCGCGGTGATGGGCGCCGCCACGTCGCAGATCTCCTACACCGCGTCCAAGGGCGGGGTGCTGGCGATGTCGCGCGAGCTCGGCGTGCAGTTCGCCCGCGAGGGCATCCGGGTGAACGCGCTGTGCCCCGGACCGGTCAACACCCCGCTGCTGCGGGAGCTGTTCGCCAAGGACCCCGAGCGGGCCGCGCGCCGGCTCGTGCACGTCCCGCTGGGCCGGTTCGCCGAGCCGGAGGAGATCGCGGCCGCGGTGGCGTTCCTGGCCAGCGACGACTCGAGCTTCATCACCGCCTCGCAGTTCCTCGTCGACGGTGGCATCGCCGGCGCCTACGTCACCCCGCTGTGAGCGTTCGGGACGGCCGGTCATCGGGATCACGTCGTACGTCGAGCCGGCCTCGTGGGCGGCCTGGAAGGACGTGCCGGCGGCGCTGGTCCCGCACGGCTACGTCCGGCACGTGCACGAGGCCGGAGGCCTGGCCGCTCGTCGTGCCGCCGCTGCCCGACGACGCCACCGACGACGACGCGCGTGAGGTGCTGTCGCGGCTGGACGGCCTGATCCTGGCCGGCGGCGTCGACGTCGAGCCGTCCCGCTACGGTCAGCAGCCGCACGCGTCCGTCCAGCTGCCGCGCCCGGACCGGGACGCCTCCGAGCTCCGGCTCGCCCGGGTCACCGCCGCCGACGACGTACCCGTGCTCGGCATCTGCCGTGGCATGCAGGTGATGGCGGTCGCCGCCGGTGGCGAGCTCGAGCAGCACCTGCCCGACCGGCTCGGCCATCTCGGCCACTCGCCAGCGCCCGGGATGTACGGCGAGCACCCGGTCGAGCTCGCACCGGGCAGCCGGCTGCACCGCATCCTCGGTGACCAGGTCAGCGTCGCCACCTATCACCATCAGGGGGTTGCCAGCTCCCCGGGTTACACCGCGTCCGGCTGGTCGAACGACGGGGTGGTCGAGGCGTTCGAGGACGAGGGCGCGCGCTTCCGGATCGCCGTGCAGTGGCATCCGGAGGTCGGGGTGGATCCGCGTCTGTTCGAGGCACTGGTCGAGGCCTGTCAGCGCATGCGGATAGCCGGGATGCGGCGCGGCCACCGGAGCAACGTCTCGACGAGTTGCGGCAAAACCGTCACTGGGTGGATTGCTCCGGCGTAATGTCAGCGCGCAGAATTGCCCGACGAAAGCGATCTGCCCATGACCGACGTCACTCCCAGCGGCGCCACTCGCCGTGATCTCTTCAAGCTCAGTGCGTTCGGGCTGGGTGCCGGTGCCGGCGCTGCGCTCTTCCCCGGTTTGGCGTCCGCGGCGCCGGGAGACGACCTGCCGATCCCCAACACGGGTCTCAGCTATTTCCTGAAGCTCGGCTCGATCAAGGGCGACTCCGCCTTCCGCGGCTACGAGAACCAGATTCCGGTGCTCTCGTGGGACTGGGGCGTCTCCGTGCCCTCCTCCACCACGACCGGCGGGGCAGGGACGGGGAAGCCGAAGCCGCGTCCTTTCAAGTTCCTGGCCGCCACAGGTCGGCACACGCCGAAGACGTTCGAGGCGTTGGTGAAGGGCACGACGCTGGCCACGGTGGACTTCACGGTCCAACCGGTCGAGAACTTCGCGAACTACTTCCTCACCTTCGGCGGCGTGAACGTCACCGACTACGAGAACTTCCCGTCGGCTCAGGACGGGCAGCCGCTGGACATCATCCAACTCGTCTACCGACGGTTGACGATCAAGGTGATCCCTCAGGCCCCCAGCGGCGCGCCAGGCACGCCCATCGCCTTCAGCTGGGACTTCGCCAAGGCCGCCAGCTTCTAGCCCTACGCCGTTTCGTCCACAGATCTGGATCGGGGTCTGTTCGTCGTGCGCGTGATCGCCTAGTTTGAGAGGGAACTTCGCTGCACCCGGAGGTCCCGCCATGCGTCGCGCACCCGTCGTCGCCGCCGTCTTGGTGCTGTGCCTGGCCGGCTGCACCAACGGTGACGCGTCCGGCCCGACCAGCACCCACAGCACCCCGCCCGAGACGGACACCTCGCGCGTGCCCACCACCGACCCGGCCGGTCCCCCGGCCCTCCCCGACGCCGCCAAAGCCCGCACCACCGCCGGCGCCAAAGCCTTCGTCACCTACTACGCCGACGTCCTCAACTACTCGTGGCGCACTCGAACTTCGAGCCACTCTGGCGGGTCTCGCATCGCGAGCTGCGCGGTCTGCACGACTCGATCATCAGGTGACATCATGACGCATGCGACAGGGCGGCTCGTCAGAGGGGCGGAGAGTGGACTGTCCGAAATCCATCGTTCGCCAGTTCCGCGGCCGAATTCCAACGATCGTCATACTCGCTGCGATGATCACATCGCGTCCGGGGTCGGAAATCCAGGACCGAATCGACGTCGACGACCGCATCAACGCAACCAAGGTCGCAGAACGAGTTCTGACTCACTTGGACGGCTCAACGTGGCGTCACTCCTGGACGTTGAGGGCAGCATAGATGCGTTCTTCGTCATCGTTGCTTCTGCCGTGACGCTAGTCCTGCTGGCCGCCTTGGACGCAAGCCGAACAGTGCTGCGGGGAACATCGCAGGCCGTCGCAGGTCGCCATCAGTGCGAGACAGCGGCGACCGCAGGATCCGATCGCCAACTGATCTCGTCGGCGCCGCCAAGGCTGACGTACGAATACGTGTGGCTGCCAGCCTGTCCCAAGCGCGATTCGCCACGGCCGACCATGATCGGCATCTCTCGAGTGCAGAGCCGCAATGTGTGCGCAGATCCACGTCTGCTTCGCTCATGGCCCTTTGGGCGCATCAGGTCCGGCTACGCGCCTCGGGCCCTCCAGGGAGGCGTGGGCGATCCGTCCGGACTGAGTGCAGGGATCCGGCGGAGGTGGGGCCGGTGCGCCAGCGAACGCTGACGTGGCAAACCGTCCTGGCCGCGATCCGCAGGGTCGGCGTTCCGGCGTCACACGTGGAGGCACCGGCGTACACGCTGGTCAACCTCGAGACGACGTTCTGGACCCGGCCCCAGGAACTGACCAGGTCGCTGACGCTGGTCGGGTTCGCCGTGGACGTGAAGGTGACACCGACGGCGTACACCTGGCACTGGGGAGACGGGACCAGCACCCGAACCCAGACCCCGGGACACCCCTACCCGTCGAAGGCAGTGACCCACACCTATGCACGCGCGACGCACGGGGGCGCAATGGTGTTGCGCGTGGACACGACGTACACCGCGACGTACCGGGTGGACGGCGGCGCCTGGCAGCAGATCCCCGACCCCCTCACCATCACCGGGCCTCCGACGAGCCTGCCGGTCAAGGAGGCGACGGCCGTCCTGGTCGCCGGCGACTGACGAGCACCACGAAAGCTGCCCGGACAGGGGTGTGGGGCCCCTCAAAGTATGAGTTTGAGGGACCCCACCGGCTGACCGAAGTGCAGTGACGTCTCCGGTCGACCAGTCGATCCGTCTGATCCCGTCAGCCTCGTCACCGGCTGCCGCAGTGAGTCGCCTCACCGTGTGGATCCTCGGTTTCCGTCCGATCCCGCCTTCTCTTTCGGGAGGGCGTGAGAGATTTCTACACGGCTTCCGACAAGGCGCACAACCCCTTGCAGCAAAGAAGTGTGAGCAATTTTCGAAACTCCTGACTTACCCACAGAAGAGGCATCCTCGTCCACCGAAAAGTCGGCGTCGTCCACCGAAGAAGGCCACTTTCTCCACAACCCCTGTGGATGACCTGACCCTTGCCGAGTCCCGCGACTCACGACTACGGTCCGGACAGGCGCACCCCCTCTCAACTACAGGAGGTACGCATGTCCCGAACTCGTCATCCCGGCCGTATCGCGGCCGGAATCGCGGTCATCGCCGCAGCTCTGGTCGCGGCACCGGTGTCCAGCAGCGAGGCCCAACGACTGCCCGCCGCGTCCCCAGTCAACGCGGCGTCCGTCGCAGCCTCGGACACGTCGACTCCCCACCACCTGGTCATGATCGTGCTGGACCAGCTGAGGCCGGAGTTCATCGACGCCTTCCACATGCAGCATGTCCAGGCCCTGATGGCCAGCGGCACGAACTTCGAGAACGCCTACCTCGGCCACATGGGGTCGGAGACCGTGATCAGCCACAACGTGATGACCAGCGGCATCCTGCCCAAGCACATGGGGTGGGCCGACGAGTGGTTCCGTGACAGCGACGGCGTGCTCGGAGCTCCCGACAAGGCGTACGTGACCGGGTCGATGTCCAGCGCCCAGTTCGACGCGCTGATCACCCACGGCGGCTACAAGAAGCTGCCCGACTACCTGCACGAGAAGTTCCCGGGCACGATCGTCGCGGCCGTCGGGCAGAAGTCGTATGCCACCTACACGATGGGTGGACCGACCGCAGACATGCGGATCACGTACTCCAGTCGCAATGCCGACTGCGACGGTGACGGCATCAGCAACTGGCGCCGACCGGCCGGCCCCGGGGTTCCGAGCTATCTGACCAGCCCCATCTGCAACCGGTTCTTCATCGACTCCGATCCCGGTCTCACCTACGGCACTGCGACGACCACGCCGGCCTGGATGTATCCGCTCGAGGGCAATCGCGACGTGCCCGGCACGGACCCGGCCCACTACGGCGGCGACGTCTGGACGGCCGACGCGGCCATGGCGGTGATGGAGAACGAGAACTGGAGCGGACTGCTCATCACGATGGGCGGGATCGACAAGGTCGGACACATGTGGGGCGGTCTCAACGACGTGCCTCCGTACCCCGGTGGCGACGCGATGGCGCACATGGCAAGCCAGGCCCAGACCGCCGACGCAGCAGGTCGGTCGGATCATGGACAAGCTTGACGAGCTCGGCATCCGTGACGACACCCTGGTCGTGCTGACTGCAGACCACGGCCAGCTCACCGGCCGGAACTACTACGGCGTCGACGGTCTGCGGCGGGGCAACTTCAACTGGTACTACGGCGTCGACGACGACGAGAACTACACGCAGCCACAGCCGGAGATCCAACGGCTGATCAACGAAACCGGTGGCAACGTCCGGCTGAGCATGCAGGACTCTGCGATCCGGACCTGGCTCACCGACACCTCGGAGGCCAGCAAGATCCAGGCGGCGGACGTGATGGCCACTCTCGGCGGTGTGCGGGCTGCGTACTACCGGACGGGCGACCACTACACGCTGCGATCCGCTACCCCTCGCAAGGATTGGTCCAAGAGCGAGTGGAAGTGGTTCCAGGACCACGGTCAGGAGATCGTCGACACCGAGGCTGCACCGTACGGGCCGGACGTGATCGGGCTGTTGGCTGACAACACCAGCTACGGGGTCGCCGGTGACCACGGAGGCGCGCAGCGGTCGGTGCAGAGCATTCCGATCGTCTTCGCCGGACCTGGCGTCAAGGCCGGCAAGCACCCCAACACCGAGATCCGGTCCGTGGACATCACGCCGACGATCCTTCGCGAGATGGGGATCACGCCGAACCAGCCGCTGGACGGCTCGGCGTACCCACTGAAGTAGCGCGGCTACCTCGCGGCGGAGAGGGGCTTGCGCCCGTCTCCGCCGCACGGGCGCGCGTTGCAGGATTGGCGTGCCGTGGAACTGTCGCTCGGGTACCTTGACTTTCAGTCGGGGGGACGCGCCTCCGTGTCCGGTCACGAGAGGCCATCCATGTCGCTGCACCCCGCCCTGTCCCGCCGGCGACTGCCGGCCCTGCTGGCCGCCACCGGTCTCGCCTGTGCGACAGGCGCCCTGTCGACGGCTCCGGCGCACGCCGATGGCCCGGCGCGGCCGGACCTCGCCCCGACGGCCGCCACAGCTGCGGTGGCTTCGACCAGCGCGGCGGCAGTGCCGGCCGGACTGCGGCGCTACCAGAGCCGCACCTCGCTGCTCGGCACCCACACCTGGTACCGGCAGTTCAGGAACGGCCACGTGGTCGTCAACGGCTGGTACGCCGTCCACTCCTGGAACGACGGCACGACCACGACCTACGACGGTCGACAGAAGGTGGCACGGGTGGCACCGACGGCGTCGACGATCTCGCCCGGGTACGCCGCGCGCCGGGTCGCGCAGGTCCACGCCCCAGCCACCTCGTCGTCCACCTCCGGCAACCTGATGGTGCTTCCGGGCCGCGCGGCCGGGACGTCTCACCTCGTCTGGCGCGTGCTGACCACCAGTGGACACGGGGTCACCGCGTCGTACGTGGATGCGGGCAGCGGCCAGACGCTGCGCACCGTGCAGCTCGCAAAGCGCTTCGACTCCTCGGCCCGGTCCACGGCCCGCAAGGCAGCCCGGGTCACCGGCAAGGGCAAGGTATTCGACCCGAATCCGGTGGTGGCGTTGCAGAACCAGGGGTTGCGTGACCGCAACGACGGAGCAGGTGCGGTGCCTCGCGCCGGCTACCGGATCGTGGACCTGCCTCGGCTGGACACCAGCCACAGCCTCAAGGGTCAGTGGGCGAAGATCGTCAACCGTCCTCGCGCCACCTCCGCCACGGACAGCTACCGCTACAACCGCGCAGACGACCGGTTCGAGCAGGTCAGCGCCTACTACGCCGTCGACGCCGCCCAGGCCTACCTGCGCAGCCTCCGGCTCTGGCACGTGAACGCCGACGCCCAGCGGCTGCACACCGATGCGTTCGGTGCCGACAACTCCTACTACAACCCCGCAGGCGACGTGATCGCCACGGGAACCGGTGGCGTCGACGACGCCGAGGATCCCGAAGTGGTCTGGCACGAGTACGGACACGCCGTCCAGGACGACCAGGTCCCCGACTACGGGCTCACCCTGGGTGCCCAGACCATCGGCGAGGGCTTCGGCGACTATCTGGCCGTCACGATGAGCCAGCTCAACGCTCCCGACACGGCGAAGACACCGTGGGGCTGCGTGATGGACTGGGACGCCACGTCGTACACGACGACGACCCCGCACTGCCTGCGACGGACCGACACCAACGCCAGCTACACCCAGCGTGCTTACGAACCGCACGCGGACGCCCCGATCTGGTCCGGCGCGCTGTGGCAGATGAACCTCGATCTCACCCCCGACGTCGCCACGCAGATCATCGTCGAGGCGCAGTTCAACTTCACCCAGAAGATCACGCTGCCGCAGGCGGCCCGGGTCACGGTCCAGACTGCCGAGGCGCTGTACCCGGGTGATCCGGCCATCGCCGACACCACGCGACAGGCCTTCCAAGCCCACGACATCCTGCCCTGACGGGCGACGCCGCAACCGAGCGCTGGATCCGCAACCGCACGACAGTCCCGACGCAAGACAGTCCAGACGCAAGACAGTCCAGACGCAAGACAGTCCAGACGCAAGGAACGGGTCGGCGCCACCGCTTCGGTGGTGCCGACCCGTTCCTCTCCCCAGGTCTGGATCCGGCTGCGCCGGCCTCAGGTTGGTCAGGGTGCTCGCGGCGTCAGTAGGCCGGAATGAAGATCTCCTGGCCGAGCCGGATCGAGCCGGCGTCCGGCAGGTGGTTGAGGTCGACGATGTCGGCGATCACGACGCGCGGGTCCTGGTCGGGCGCGATCCGGGACGCGATGTCCCAGAGCGTCTCCCCTCCTCGGACCACCACGGTGTGTGCGGCCGCATGGTGGGTCTGGCTCGTCGACACCGCGGGACCACCGAGCAGCGCGAACCCCGCACAGGCAACGGCCAGCACCACCAGGAGCACGACCAGACGTCCGCGACGGGTCAGCCGGAGCGGAGCCGGCGTGCTCTGCGACTGCGGGGCGCGCCTCTGGCTCGGCGCGGCCGGAACCCGACGCGGGGCTCGGGGACGAAGCTGGGGTGCTGTCAAGGTTGCGGTGCTCATCGGTGACCTCCGGGGAAGGTGGCGGGTCGTCGCGTGTGCGGGTGGACCTGCCGGTCGGTCTGCTGGGTCTGTCTGGTGGCCCTAGATCTATCGGTGGCCACCGACAGTCCTGGGCTGCGCGTGTCCGGGTGGCCGAGGGTCCGGCCGGGCGCGCCGGCCGCTCGGGCTTCGAAACTCTGTTCGATCGAACACATGTTTGAACCGTAGCAGCGCTGTCGGACAGATCCCAGCATTGGTCGAACGCGTGTTCGATCACGTGTTTCGTGGCGCGGGTAGCGTGATGGGGTGAAGTCTCTGGAGCGCACCGTTCGCGTCGACAAGCCGCTGGCCCAGGTCTACGACTACCTCGTGGACTTCGAGAACAGCGAGGAATGGGACGCGGGCACGGTCCGCACCACCCGAGTCAGCGGAGACGGAGGGGTCGGGACGACCTACGAGAACGTCTCGCGCTTCCTCGGCAGGGAGAGCGAATTGACCTATGTGGTCATCGCTCTCGAGCCCCAGCGCACGATCGCGCTGCGCGGGGAGAACAAGACCGTGGTCGCCCACGACACCATCACGCTGTCCGGCGACGAGCAGAGCACGGAGGTCCGCTACGCCGCGGAGTTCGAGTTCCGGGGCGTTGCGAAGTACCTCGAGCCGCTGCTCACCCTGCCGCTAAAGCGCCTCGGTGACGATGCGCAGGACAGCCTGCAGATCGCGCTCGACAGGCTCTGAGCGCGGCCTCCCGAGTACGGTCTTGGCCCTCGGCCTGGTGGCCGCGGAGCCTGCCCTCGGCCTGGTGGCCGCGGAGCCGACCTCAGCGTGACCCGGCTGCTGCGCGCCGACGCCGCCGGGAGGCGCGTGCCCGGTCTCCCTGGGAGCGCATCAGCGGCTCGAAGCGCATCACGGTCGAAGGAGCCAGCGAGGTCAGCCGCATCATCGCGCCGCGCCAGACCGGAAGAGTCCGGACGACGCGCCGGGTCCCGATCATCGCCACAGCCGCCTCGGCGATCTCCTGCGGTTGAAGCAGCCTGCCACCGGAGTGGATCAGCGCCGAGGCGCGGCCGTCCACGCCGCTGAGCAAGTTCGTGTCGGCACCGTCCGGACAGATCGCATGCACCCGGATTCCCTGCGGCCCGAGCTCGGAGTCCAGCGACATCGACAAGGAGTGCACGGCCGCCTTCCCCGCCGCGTAGACGGCCAGCTCCGGCACCGGGCCGTGCCCGGACAGCGACGCGGTGTTGATGATGTCGCCGCCGTGCTCCCCCATGGTCCTGGCGGCAACCCGGCATCCCCAGATCACGCCGGTGATGTTGACATCGACCAGGGCTTCGACGTTGGTCGCCGGCTGCTCGGTGATCGGACCTCCGGTCATCACGCCGGCGTTGTTGCACCACACGGCGACCCGCCCGAGCTGCGCGGCCGCCGCCGCGACGCGCTCGTGGTCGGCCTCGCTGCGTACGTCGTGGCCGAGGCCGAGGGCCGCTCTGACCTCCGCCGCCGTACGCCGAGCCGCCGCCTCGTCGATGTCGGTGACGACGACGGCGTACCCGCGCTCGACGAGCGCCGACGCCATCGCACGGCCGATGCCTCCGGCGCCACCGGTCACGACGGCGACGATCTGTTCCGGGGTCCGGGACGGGTCGTTGACCGTCGTCGAGGGGCTACGTCGCACCAGTCGCGTCATGGCCCGCGATGCTACCCACGAGTCACCTGATCGTCTGCGGGGTAGGTCACACCAGGGCGCCGGACAGGCAACACGCCGATTCGAACAGATGTTTGAAAGCGTCGCCACGCAGCGTTACCGTCTTCTACGAGACGCCGAGCGCCTGGCAACCCTCCCCAGGCAGGCGCTTGGCGTTCTCCTGAACCATCCACATGAGCAGCACTCCGGCCGCGGCCGGATGACCTGAGGGCGTGACCAGACATGGCCAAGACCGTGAAGCCGGTCCGAGAGTCCGACCGCTCAGCGGCCGCCTCTGCGGTGCACGAGCTGCCGGACGGTCCCCCTGACGCGGCAGGGCTGACGCCGAGGCAGCGTCGGGTTCTCGCTGTCATCCGCGACTCGGTCGAGGCGCGTGGCTATCCGCCCAGCATGCGGGAGATCGGCCAGTCGGTCGGGCTGACCAGCTCGTCATCGGTCGCTCACCAGCTCCGGGTCCTGGAGACCAAGGGCTACCTGCGCCGTGACCCCAACCGTCCGCGGGCCGTCGAGGTCCTGATGCCCGACACGTCGCCGCGGGGAGCGGTCGGCGCCGCGGCTGAGACCGCGTACGACGAGACCGGTAGCGGCGACGCCCGGCCCGAGGCTGTCTTCGTGCCGATGGTCGGCCAGATCGCCGCCGGTGGCCCGATCCTCGCCGAGGAGCGCGTCGAAGAGGTCTTCCCGCTCCCCCGACAGCTGGTCGGCGACGGCACGCTCTTCCTGCTCGAGGTCAAGGGCGACTCGATGGTCGACGCAGCCATCTGTGACGGCGACTTCGTCGTCATCCGGCAGCAGCCGAACGCGGAGAACGGCGAGATCGTGGCCGCCATGATCGACGGTGAGGCGACGGTCAAGACGCTGCAGAAGAAGTCCGGCGAGGTCTGGCTGCTCCCGCACAACGCCGCCTTCGAGCCGATCGACGGCACCGACGCCTCGATCCTCGGCAAGGTCGTCACCGTCATGCGCCGCATCTGAAGTTTCAAGCCGCCCCGAGCGGGCACGTCCTCGAGATCACAGCAATCTCCCGAGGAGGTGCCTGATGCCAGCAGGCAAGAAGCCCGGCCCATCGGTGAAGGACGACAAGACCTACGAAGCAGTACGCCGCCAGGGTGCGAGCAAGGAGAAGGCGGCCCGGATCGCCAACGCCGCGGCCAACCAGGGGCGCTCGACGGTCGGCAAGCGTGGCGGCAAGGCTGGCGACTACGAGGACATGACCAAGCAGCAGCTCTACGACCGCGCCAAGCGGGTCGGGATCGACGGCCGGTCCTCGATGTCCAAGCCCGACCTGATCAAGGCGTTGCGCAGCCACTGAGGCGTGGCTCCTACCCGAACGAGCTCGCACGGACGCTCCCGACTCTGATTCCTCACCGCTCAGCGTCGGACGTCGGGTTCGGACGTCCGGGCAGGTAGACGGTGACCCGCGTTCTCCCGTCCTGGACGCCGGAGGTGATCCGGCCACCCTCCGCCTCGGCCAACGAGCGCGCGAGCACGAGCCCCCGACCCGGTCGAGGGTCGGCTCCCTCCGCATCGAGCCGGGCGGGACCGCGCTGGCCGTGGGCACCTTCGTCCAGTACGTCGATGGCGACAGCACCGGCAACGTCCCTGGCGTGGAGCTCCACGACCCCGCCGCCATGGCGGTAGGCGTTGTCGACCAGCGTCTGCACGATCTGTCGCGCTGCGGGCAGTGACGCGGCGATGACGAGCCCCGGCTCAGTGCGAAGCCGGAGGGGTCGGTCCATCGCCGCGAGCGTGCCGTGCCAGGCCTCGCGCACCCCGTCGAACAGCGTCTGGATCTCGAACGACCCACCGGCGCTGTCTCCGCGTGCCAGTGCGAGGACATCGTCAACGGTCTGCGACAGCACGTCGGCCGCGACCAGCGCCTCCTGCACTGCACGGGTGAGGTCCTCTGGCGGGCCGTCCAGTCCGTTCTCGAGCTCGAGCCGGAGCCGGGTGAGCGGCGTACGCAGCTGGTGTGACGCGTCGGCGGTGAAGGAACGCTGCCGACCGAGCAGTGCAGCCAGCCGGTCGGCGGTGCGGTTGAGCGCTGCCCCGGCCTGGTCGATCTCCGCGACGCCGCTGGCGCCTGCGCGTGCTCCGAAGTTGCCGTCCCCGAGCTCGCTGGACACCCGCTCGAGCTCGATGAGCGGTTCCACGAGGACGGCACTTTGCCGTCGGGCGAGGAGGAAGGCCGCGGCCGCGGCGACGCAGGCGATCCCGGCCATCCCGGCCCAGGACCACCACACCCGCTGACGCACCTCAGACATCGGCGATGAGGCCCGCACCACCGCGATGACCTGCTCGCCCGAGCTCACCGGGATCGCGACCGCCACCGATCCGTCGCGCCGGTCGACCGGCGTCCCTTGCAGGGCCAGGGCGAGGGAAGAGTCCAGCCGGGTCGGGCCAACGCCGCTGACCTTGCCGCCGCGCGGGTCGTACACCGCAAGGTCGACGCCCCCCTCGGTCGCGGGCAGCTCGATCGGATCACCGGATCCGAACGTCGGCCCGACGTCGACGGCTGCGCGCAGGGCGAGACGTTCCAGCTCTCCCTGCTCGTCGGAGATCACCATGCGCTGCACCAGGATCGCCAGGGGAATCCCGAAGACGGTGACCGCCAGCACCACGGCTGACAACGCCACGGCGACGATGCGTCTACGCACAGGGGGCCTCCGCCTCTCGACTGCCCTCATTGTGGCCTTCCCGGCTGGCCGGGCTCGCGCAATGGCGGCAGCATCAACGAATTTGCCGTCCTCTTGCCGTCGGGTCACCTCACACTGGCCGGCGCCTCCCTAGCGTCGAGGTTGTCGACGTCCGCCCGTCCGCAGCCCAGGGAGCAGCCCATGACCACCCACCGCCTCAGCCCCGCAGCCGGAGTTCTGGCCGCCACCGTGTTGCTCTCGGTCGTCGCCTGCTCGAATTCCTCACCGCAGGCGTCCTCGGGGCCGGGCGGCTCCTCCTCGAACCCGGCGGGCGGTACGACGAGCCCCGCGCCGACGACACACCAGAAGTCGCACTCCAGCGCCGGCCCGACGACCCCGACCAGTCCGGCACCCGCCACGGAGTTCAACCCGCCCGGTGACATCCCCGACAACCAGGTCTTCGTCGACTACCGACCACCCGGCAGTCCGGTCACGATCCAGGTCCCCGAGGGTTGGGCACGCTCGACCCACTCCGGCACCGTGACGTTCACGGACCACTACAACTCCGTGGGGATCGCCGTGCGCACCCCGTCGACCGGGCCGAGCGTGCAGTCAGCCAGGCGCCAGGACGTTCCGTCGATCGAGCGGGTCAACAACAACGTCCACGCGGTGCAGGTGTCCACGGTCGCCAGGTCCGGGCAGCAGGCTGTGTTGATCACCTACCAGGCCGACTCCCAGCCGGACCCGGTCACGAACAAGGTGGTGGTCGATGCGATCGAGCGCTACGAGTTCTTCCGACATGGCCACGAGGTCATCCTGACCCTGACCGGCCCCTCCGGCGCGGACAACGTCGACCCCTGGCGCACGGTGAGCGAGTCACTGCGATGGTCGTGACCGAACAACAGCCGACCCAACAGCGGCCCACCCAGCAGCGGCCGGCGCTGGTGGCACGCGAGCTCTACCGGTTCTTCCGGGCCGGTGAGGAAGAGACCCTCGCCCTCCAAGGGGTGTCTCTCGACCTCGACGGCGGAGAGCTGGTGGCCGTCGTCGGGCCGTCCGGTTCGGGCAAGTCGACGCTGCTGAACCTGTTGGCGGGGCTCGACGAGCCCTCCGGGGGCACGGTGTGGCTCCAGGGCCACCGGATGAGCCACCAGCCGGAAGGAGTCAAGGCGCGCCTACGGTCCCAGCAGCTCGGCGTGCTCCGCCAATCCGACAACCTGCTCCCCCAGCTGACCCTCCGGGCCAACCTCAGGCTGGTCGCCCGGATGCGCGGCGTGAGCCCCGACGAGGACGAACTGATGCAGGACCTCGGAATCGGTTCACGGGCGATGTCGTTTCCTCACCAGCTGTCCGGCGGCGAGGCGGCGCGCGCCGGCCTGGCGGTCGCGGCAGTCGGCAAGCCGCCCGTGCTGCTGGCCGACGAGCCCACCGGAGACCTCGACGGGGACACCGAGGGCGTCGTGCTGGACCTGCTGCGGAGCCAGGCTGACCGCGGCGCAGCAGTCCTGGTGGCCAGCCACAGCCCCGCCGTCCATCGCATCGCCGACCGGGTCGTGGAGCTCCTCGACGGACGGGTGCGCCGATGACCGTCAGGACGGACCTCAACCCCCCTTCCGAATCAGGACAGCGGTCGGCCTGGCCGTCCGGCGGACCCCTCGTGGTCTGCGATGCGGCCGGCCGCACGTTCGGTTCCGGGCGACGGGCCGTCGTCGCCGTCCACGATGCGACGTGCCACATCACCGTCGGCGACCGGATCGCACTGGTCGGACCGTCCGGGTCGGGCAAGTCCACCTTGCTGCACCTGATGGCCGGGCTCGACGTCCCGACCACCGGGTCGGTCCGCTGGCCAGGGCTCCCGCATACCGGAACGCCCACGGTCACCGATGTCGCGACGGTGTTCCAGGGCGGAAGCCTGGTGGCGTCCCTCTCCGTCCTGGAGAACGTCAGCCTGCCGCTCCTGCTGGCCGGGCGCCCCCCAGCCGCGGCCACCGGTGCCGCCCATGAGGCCCTGGCGATGCTCGCCATCGACGAGCTCGCACCTGCGCTGCCCGAAGAGCTGTCCGGCGGCCAGGCACAGCGGGTCTCCGTAGCCCGCGCAGTCGCCAGCGGCCCGCGCCTTCTGCTGGCTGACGAGCCCACGGGGAAGCTGGACCATCAGGCGGCTCGGATCGTGATCGATGTGCTGCTGGCAGCCGCGGACGTGCTGTCGGCAGCCCTCGTCGTCACGACCCATGACCCGGTGATCGCCGACCGGCTCGTCAGCCGATGGACCATGGACTCCGGCCGCCTGCAGGTCACAGCGGCCGTGGGGACCGGCCGATGATGACCTTGCTGTGGCTGCGGGGCCTGTTGACCCGGCGGAGCGGGCGGCTGATCGCCACCGCTGCGGGCATCGCGATCGCGGTCGCCTTGTTCGCCAGCCTGGGTGCTTTCCTCACCGCGTCCAAGGCCACGATGACCCAGCGCGCCGCCCGATCGGTGGCCGTCGACTGGCAGGTCGCGGTCCCTCACGCAGCAGACACCGCGACGGTGCTGAAGACGATCCGGACCGATCCGCGAACCGTTGCGAGCGCCGTGGTGAGCTTCGCGAAGACCTCGGGCTTGACGGCACACACCGGTGGCACCACACAGCAGACCGGCGCCGGGGTGATCGTCGGCGTTCCTTCGGACTATGCCCACCTCTTCCCGGGCAACCTGCGCCCGCTCGCCGGCTCCGGCCAGGGAGTCCTGGTGGCTCAACAGACCGCCGCCAACCTGCAGGTCCAGCCCGGTGACCGGGTGCGCATCACCCGTGCCGGGATGGCTGCGTTCACGGTCGTGGTCGACGGTGTCGTCGAGATGCCTCAGGCTGACTCCTTCTTCCAGACCGTCGGCGCACCGCCGCAGAGCCAGCCGACGGCACCGCCGGACAACGTGGTCCTGCTGCCGAACTCGATCTTCACCGCGAAGTACGCCGCTCTGGCCTCGTCCCGTCCGGACCAGGTGTCGTCACAGGTGCACGTGCTCCGCAGTCACGCACTGCCGAACGACCCCGCTGCGGCGTACACGAGCGAGACCGGTCAGGCGCGCAACCTCGAGGTGTCGACCTCAGGTGCTGGTGTGGTGGGCGACAACCTGGGCACCGCCCTGGGCTCCGCACGTGAGGACGCCGCGTACTCGCAGGTGCTCTTCTTGTTCCTCGGCACGCCAGGCGCGGTTCTCGCGGGCGCGCTCAGCGCCGCCGTGAGCTCATCCGGCGCCACCCGCCGCCGCCGGGAGCAGGCCATCCTGCGAATCCGCGGAGCCAGCGCACGGCAGCTGCGTCGGCTGATCTCAGTGGAGACAGCGCTGACCGCGACCCTGGGTGGGGTGCTCGGCCTCGCGGCCGCCGCGGTGATCGGGCGGGCCACCTTCGGGAGCGTCAGCTTCGGTGCCGGGAGCGTCTCGCTGGTCTGGGGACTGGTGGCCTTCGCGCTCGGCGTGCTGATCGCCGCCGTCGTCGTCTGGTGGCCGGCCCGTCGTGACCTCGCTGCGTCGACCACGGTCGAGGCACTGGTCACGGTGCCCCGCCGCTCGCGACCCCGCTGGCTGGGCTACGGCCTTGACCTGGTCCTGCTTGCCACCGCCGTGCTGATCTTCTGGCTCACCGGGCGCAACAACTACACGCTGGTGCTCGCCCCCGAGGGCGTCCCGACCATCTCGGTGAACTATTGGGCGTTCCTCGCTCCGGCCCTCGGCTGGCTGAGTGCGACGCTGCTCGCGTGGCGGCTGAGCGAGACGCTGCTCTCACGCGGCCAGCGCGTGGTCGCGCGGGTGCTGCGCCCGGCTGCGGGCAACCTGGCCGACACGTCGGCGTCGATGATGAGCCGGCAGCGCCTGCTGCTCACGCGGTCGGTCGTCCTGATCGGGCTCGCGCTCGCCTTCGCCGCGTCCACGGCCACGTTCAACGCGACGTACCGGCAGCAGGCCGAGGTCGACGCCCAGCTGACGAACGGTGCTGACGTCACCGTCACCGAGTCACCGGGCAGCACCGTCGCCCCGGCGTATGCCGCCACGCTGGCGGGCGTGCCCGGCGTCCGCTCCGTGGAGCCCATGCAGCACCGGTTCGCCTACGTCGGCTCGGACCTTCAGGACCTCTACGGCATCGACGCCGGCACCATCGGTCAGGCAACAACCCTGCAGGACGCCTACTTCCAGGGTGCGTCGGCCTCGACCGTGCTGAGCCGGCTGGCCGGCACACCGAACGGGGTGCTGGTCAGCGCCGAGACCGTGCTGGACTACCAGCTCAAGCTCGGTGACCTGGTGCGGCTGCGTCTGGTCGACAGCCAGTCGGGTCGACAGGTCACGGTGCCGTTCCACTACGTGGGGATCGTCAACGAGTTCCCGACCGCTCCACGCGACAGCTTCCTGGTGGCCAACTCGGCGTACGTCGCCGCGAAGACCAGCTCCGACGCGGTCGGCACCTTCCTGGTCGACACAGGCGGAAGCAACACCGCAGGCGTGGCGACCACCATCCAACGGCTCGTCGGGACATCGGCGCAGGTCACCGACATCTCGCAGGCCCGCGGGCTGGTCGGCTCGAGCCTGACGTCGGTCGACCTCTCAGGACTGACCCGGATCGAGCTCGGCTTCGCCCTGGTGCTGGTCGCGGCGGCCGGCGGCCTGGTCACCGGACTCGGTCTCACCGAGCGTCGACGCAGCCTGGCGATCGTCAGTGCGCTCGGAGCCTCCCGGCAGCAGCTACGGCGGCTGAGTGTGGGCGAGCCGGCGTTCGTCGTGACTGTCGGGCTGTTCGTGGGAGCTGTCGTCGGAGCTACGTTGTCGTACCTGCTGGTGAAAATCCTGACCGGCGTCTTCGATCCGCCCCCGGCCCATCTGGCCTGGCCCTGGCCGTACCTGGCCCTCGCCGTCCTCGGCACGGTGACCGCGGTCGTCACTGCCGCTGCCGGTGTGGGTCGGCATGTGGCCGGGCACGCTCGTGACCAGCTGCGCGAGCTCTGACTCGTACGATCGAGACATGCCAGCCGTGATGGTCGTCGAGGACGATCCTGCGATCGGGACGATGCTGACGAATGGTCTGGGCGCCAACGGACACCAGGTGATCTGGCAGCGCACCGGGGCCAGCGCGCTCCAGGCCGCCAGGTCCCAGCTGTTCGACCTGGTGCTGCTCGACCTCGGCCTGCCTGACGCGGACGGCATCGACGTCTGTCGTGACCTTCGCGCGATCGCTCCGCAGTCCGTGATCGTCATCCTGACCGCCAGGCGTGACGAGATGGATGTCATCGTCGGGCTGGAGTCGGGTGCAGACGACTACCTGACCAAGCCGTTCCGGATGACAGAGCTACTGGCCAGGGTGCGCGCGCACCTCCGCCGGGTGCCCGGCCCAGACGTGTCGGCCGATCCGGTCAACGTCGACGACCTGAGAGTCGACGTCGCCAGACGCCAGTGCTTCGTCGGGCCGCGTGAGCTGACGCTCAGGCCCAAGGAGTTCGACCTGCTCGCCCGGCTGGTCGCCTCGCGAGGCGTCGCCGTGGGACGCGACGCCCTGATGGCCGACGTCTGGGACGAGAACTGGTTCGGCTCCACCAAGACGCTCGACGTGCACGTGGCGGCGCTGCGTCGCGCGCTCAAGGAGTCGGCGGAGGCGTCGGTGCCTGCTGCGGTGGTGCCCACGATCACGACGCTGCGAGGGTTCGGCTACCGCCTTGACGCGACGCCTTAGTCGTCGCCTTCGAACGCGCGCTCGGCGCTCGCCAAGGGCACATCGTCGGCACCGGCACAGGAATCAGAGCTGGCCGGACAGGCGGCGCAGGGCCGAGCGGGCGACCTCGGGATCGTACGTCGTCCACATCGGCGGCAGCGAGGCCCGCAGGAACCCGCCGTAGCGGGCGGTGGCGACCCGCGGGTCGAGGATCGCCACCACACCCCGGTCGGTCTTGGTCCGGATCAGCCGGCCGCTGCCTTGGGCGAGCAGCAGCGCGGCATGCGTCGCGGAGACCGCCATGAAGCCGTTGGCGCCGGCCCGCTCGGCGGCGCGCGCACGGGCGGACATCAGCGGGTCGTCGGGACGCGGGAACGGCACCCGGTCGATGATCACGAGCTGGCAGGTGTCACCGGGCACGTCGAGCCCCTGCCACAGCGACAGGGTGCCGAACAGGCTCACGGCCGGGTTGTCGACGAACTCCGCCTGCAGGTGGGAGAGCTGCCCGTCGCCCTGGCACAGGATGGGCAGGTGCGGCAGCGTCTCACGCAGCGCCTCGGTCGCGGCCTCGGCCGCCCGACGGCTCGAGAACAGGCCGAGGGTCCGGCCGTTCGCGGCCTCGAGCAGGCCGCCGATCTCCTCGATCTGGGCCGCGCCGAGACCGTCGCGACCCGGTGGCGGAAGATGCTTCGCGACGTACACGATGGCCTGCTGGGCGTAGTCGAACGGCGACCCGACGTCGATCCCCCGCCACGGCTGCGCGACCTGGTCGTCGGCGGCGACCCCGTCGTCGGCTCGTCATCCACCGGGACCACGGCTGCGGCCGAGATGTCGCCGGGGTCGTCGATCGAGTGGTCGACACGCTCGGTGGGCTTGAGCCCGATGGAGGAGGCGACGGCGGTGAAGTCGCCGCCGAGCTTGAGGGTGGCGGAGGTGAAGACCACGGTCTTCTCCGTCAGCAGCCGGTCGCGCAGCTGCCCCCAGACCTGCAGGGGCGCCACGCAGAGCTGGTTGCCGCCGCGCTGCCGCTCCCGCTCGGCGAGCCAGGTGACTTCGTGCTCGCTGTGGGCGACCAGCCGCTCGGCGACCTTGCGGATCTCGTCGACCATGCCGCGTGCCTGCTGCCGGGCGGCGTCGGCGTCGCTGACCGCCGACTCCTTCGGGAACGCCGAGAACGCTGCTGCTGCCGCCCCTCGAAGCATCGACAGCGCATCGGCCAGACCGTCGGGCAGGCACGTCGATCCGTCCCGGAGTCGACGTCGTCCATCGCGGCCCGCAGGGCGTCACCGGCCTCCGACATGTCGTCGGCCTGCGATCCGTCGAGGAAGTTGCGTGCCCGTCGCGCCGCCCGCTCGATCGCCGGCACCGACAGCTCGTCGGTGGCCGCCTGGGTCACCCGCGCGGACAGCTCGTGGGCCTCGTCGACGACCACGACGTCGTACTCGGGGATCATCGGCACACCCTCGATCGCGTCGATGGCGAGCAGCGAGTGGTTGGTGACGATCAGCTTGGACTGCATGGCGCGCTCGCGACCACGCTCGGCGAAGCACTCGAGCGCGTACGGGCACTTCGCCGCGCCGAGGCACTCGCGGTGGCTGACCGACACCTGGTGCCAGACCTTCTCGGTGTGGGCGGGTGCGCTGTCGCGGTCTCCGACGCCGCCCGCCTTGGACTCCTCCTCGGCCCACTCGCGCAGCCGAAGCACCTCGCCGCCGAGCGATCCCTCGGGCAGGTCGACGAGGGTGCCCTGGTCGTCCGGTACGCCGTCGCGGATCCGGTGCAGGCAGGCGTAGTTGGATCGGCCCTTGAGGACGGCGTACGTCGGTCGCTCCCCGAGCACGTCGGCGGCCGCATCGAGCAGAGCGGGGATGTCGCGCTGGACGAGCTGGTGCTGCAGCGCGAGCGTGGCCGTCGCGACGACCACCCGGGCGTCATGCAGGACGGCAGGAACGAGGTAGCCCAGCGACTTGCCGGTGCCGGTGCCGGCCTGGACGAGCAGGTGCTCGTGGCGGCGCATGGCCTCGCGAACGGCGTGGGCCATCTGCACCTGCCCCGGCCGGTCCTCGCCCCCGACGTTGCTCACCGCGGCGTGCAGGACGTCCTCGACGGACGGTCCCGGCTGCTCGCTCACCGCGGGAACGTTACCCGACCCTCGCGGCCTCTCCCCTCACTCCTCCACAGGGGGCGGCGGGCTCAGCCACGTCGGGGCGATGACGTGGGCTGTGGCCGAGAGTCTGCATGATGATGCAGGAGCGCAGAGGAGGACCGAGCCATGTCAGCACCCGAGGTGTTGGTGACCGCGATCAGCTTTCCTGAGTCGCCACGCTGGCACGAGGGGCAGCTGTGGTTTTCCGACTGGGGCACCGGCGAGGTGATCCGGCACGATCCTGCTGGCCACAGCGAGGTGGTCGTGACCGTGCCGTCGTTCCCGATGTGTATCGACTTCCTGCCGGACGGTCGGCTCCTTGTGGTCGCGTCGGAAGGCGCCCGTCTGCTTCGCCGCGAGGTGGACGGATCACTCACGACCCACGCTGATCTGAGCGCGATCGCTACTCGGCCCTGGAATGACATCGTGGTGGACGGGCGTGGAAACGCGTACGTGAACAACGTCAACTTCGACTTCCCCGGGGGCGAGCCGGTGCCGGGGATCGTTGCTCTCGTCACGGCCGACGGGCTGGTCACGCAAGTGGCCGACGACGTGATGTTCCCGAACGGGATGGCCGTCACGCCAGACAACACGACCCTCATCGTCGCCGAGTCGTACGCCTCCCGCCTCACCGCGTTCGACATCGCCGACGACGGAACGCTCTCGCAGCGACGTGTCTGGGCGGGCCTGTCGTGACGGGGCGGCGCCCGACGGGATCTGTCTCGATGCCGACGGCGCGGTCTGGTACGCCGATGTGCCTCATCAGCGATGCGTTCGCGTGCGCGAGGGTGGCAAGGTTCTCCAGACGGTCCAGCTCGACCGGGGCTGCTTCGCGTGCATGCTGGGGGGCGAGGACCAGCGCACCCTGTTCATCGCGGCCAACCAATGGCTCGGTCCGGACGCGATGCGCGTCGGCGGACGGCAGGGCCAGATCGTCGCGGTGTCGACGTCGGCACCGCATGCGGGGTGGCCGTGAGCGGTTGCTCGGGCGGGCACTCAGAAGATGCGGTGCAGCACGCCGAGCACCGGCGGGCCGAGGAAGCTCGCCAGGACCGCCCAGGCGATCACCCGGTGGGACGTCTTGGTGGGCCGCAGCGACCCCGCCATCGCCACCATCGCGCCCTCCTCGGTGTTGCGGTCCAGCCCCATCACTCGGGCGTCGTCGGGGACGCCGTGCTGGGAGTGCACGTGCTGGGTCACCTCGATCCAACCCTCAGAGTCGCGCTCCTCCATGGCTCCGATGCTAACCGCTCAATGACGCAGCTCAGCAGCCGTCGGCGTCGGCGAAGGTGCTGCAGAGGGTGGGGAGGAAGGCCCGGGTGATCTTGGAGTACTCCACCGAAGCCCGCTGCACCTGGCCGTTGTCGCCGAAGTCGGTCTCCCCGTCATGCGCGGTCAGGAAGATGGCGTTCCCCACCCGGGTCACGACGAAGAACCCACCGCCGAGACCGTACTCCGGGTTGCCGGTCGGGTCGTACGTCCGGTTCCAGTTCCAGGCGGCAAAGGCCTCGTCAGGGTGCTCGCCGGACGGGGTCGACGTGCGGTCGACTGCGTCGGCGAAGCTCCAGAACGACTCGTGCGAGGTGCCGTCCTTGCTGGTCGTCCGCACAGCCTTGCAGTCGACCACGGCCTGCCGCAGCTCGGACATCGCCGCAATCGCCCCTGTGTCGCTGGAGTATGCGGCGAGCTGTGCGGAGTCCGCACCCTCTATCGTCTGCGAACCGATGGATCGCAGGTCGGTGCGGGCGCCGTCGCTCGGGTAGCCACTGCGCTCGGCGCGGCTGCAGGGCGTCAACAACCAGGTGTCGACTGGCAGCGGCTTCCAGTCCGACGACTCGGAGCTGGTCGACTGGACACCCTCCGAGGGCAGCTTCACCGTTGCCGGAATGGTTGTCACCCACCCCCCTGGCGGTGTCGGTCCAGGGCCCGCGGGCGCCGGCAGAGCCGGGAGGGTCGGTGCATCGGTCAGCCCGGTCGACTGGCTCGGCGCCGGCGTGTTCCTCAGGTCCTTCGACGTCATGTCCGGCTGTGACGGCGTCGGTGCGCCCGACGTCGAGCCCGCCGGCTGGAGCGGTTCGCGGCCGGCGTCGTTGGCCCCCGGCGCAGCGACCGACCAGCCGACGCCGATGACGACGGCGGTGGCGGCGGCCACCGCGGCGACCTGGCCGGTGCGCCGTCGAGCCGCCCGATGACGGATCTCGGGCGCGGTCAGGAGCCGCGACTGCTGCGTCGCGTCGTGCGCAAGCCCTGCCAGGCGGTCGGTGAGACGGTCCCGGTCAGGCGTGTGGTCAGGCAGCTCAGGCATGGTGGGCCTCCCCTTGGGTGTCGATCGAGCTCTCGGGGCCGAGCACCTCGGCCAGCGCGGCACGCCCTCGGGACAGCCGCGCCTTGACCGTGCCGACGGGCGCGCCGGTCTCCGCCGCGACCTGCTCGACCGAGAGGTCGCACAGGTGGTGCAGGACGATCGCCCGACGCTGGTCGGCGTTGATCTGCTTCAGCGCGGCGACCAGCACGGCGTGGTCCTCGTTCGGGGCCGGGAGGTCGGGATCGGTGCCTCTGCGCCGATAGGCGCGCAGCCTGGACGAGGCCTGGCGCCATCGGCTGACTCCGGTGTTGTAGGCGACTCGGCGTACCCAGGCTTCCGGTCGTGCGGCCAGGTCGAGGTCGCGACGGTGGAGCCAGGCCTTGACGAACGCCTCCTGGACACAGTCCTGGGCCTCGCTGAAGCTGCCGAGCATCGCGGTGAGCTGCCCGACGAGCCTGGGCGCCGTCGCGGCGTAGAACTGGTCAAACTCGCCTGCGTCCACGGATCCCCCTGCGTTCGTGCGCTGTGACGGGTGCTGTCAGGTGGAGTACGCCGCTCAGGGGTCTGCTGGTTGCATCGGCGCCGCGACCGGATCGTCAGACCGGCTCGTCAGACCGGGGCGACGGCATAGGCGGTCGAGCTCGCCGGCCAGGCTCGGGTTGACCAGCGCGCGGACCCGGGTGCCCTCAGCGGTGTGGTCGAGGTGCAGCACCTCGCCGTGCTCGTGGATCTTGTTCATCAGGTCGCCGCGCTCGTAGGGCAGCAGTGCGTCGACCTCGACCGACGGCCGCGGCAGGTCGGCCTCGATCGCCGCGAGCGCCGCCTCGATACCCTCGCCGGTGCGCGCGGAGACCACGACCGCATGCGGCTCGCGGGCGAGCAGCCGCTGGACGACCAGCGGGTCGGCCGCGTCGGACTTGTTGATCACGACCAGCTCGGGCACCTGGTCGGCGCCGATCTCGGCCAGCACCTCGCGCACGGCCGCGAGCTGGCCCTCGGGGTCGGCGTGCGAGCCGTCGACCACGTGGATCACCAGGTCGGAGTCGGCGACCTCCTCGAGCGTGGAGCGGAACGCCTCGACGAGCTGGTGAGGCAGGTGCCGCACGAAGCCCGACGGTGTCGGACAGCGTGTAGACGCGGCCGTCGCTGGTCGTCGTACGCCGGGTGGTCGGGTCGAGAGTGGCGAACAGCGCGTCCTCGACCAGCACCCCGGCGCCGGTGAGGCGGTTGAGCAGCGACGACTTGCCGGCGTTCGTGTAGCCGGCGATCGCGACGGCCGGGATCTCGCGGCGTACGCGCTCGGCCTTCTTGGTGACCCGAGCCGTCGACATGTGCTTGAGCTCGCGGCGGAGCTTGGCGATCCGGGTGGTGATCCGGCGACGATCGGTCTCGAGCTTGGTCTCACCGGGACCACGGCCGCCGATACCGCCGCCCTGCACCCCGACACGTCCACCGGCCTGGCGGGACAGGTTGCCGCCCCAGCCGCGGAGGCGTTGCTTGAGGTAGTCGAGCTGGGCGAGCTCGACCTGCGCCTTGCCCTCCTTGGAGCGGGCGTGCTGGGCGAAGATGTCGAGGATCAGCGCGGTCCGGTCGACCACCTTGACCTTGACCTTGTCCTCGAGGTTGCGCAGCTGCGACGGGCTGAGCTCGCCGTCGCAGATGACGGTGTCGGCGCCGGTGTCGCTCACGACCATCCGCAGGTGGTCGACCTTGCCCGGTCCGATGTAGGTCGACGGGTCGGGCTTCTGGCGGCGCTGCGAGAAGGCGTCGAGCACCTCAGAGCCCGCTGTCTCGGCGAGCAGCTTGAGCTCGGCCAGAGAGTTGTCGGCGTCCTCGACGGTGCCCTCGGTCCAGACCCCGACGAGCACGACACGCTCGAGTCGCAGCTGGCGGTACTCGACCTCGGAGATGTCCTCGAGCTCGGTCGAGAGCCCGGCGACCCGGCGCAGAGCATGGCGCTCCTCGAGCTCGTAGTCGCCCTGGCTGCTCTGCGCGTCCGGGCGATCGGTGTCGAGGAACGCGTCCTCGCCGTCGGCGCCCCAGTCGCGCTCGTCCAGCGAGGCGTCCGGGTCGCCGTCGATCGCGGGGGTGGTGAAGAAGTCGCTCTGCAGCTCGATGTCGCTGCCTTCGTCGAGGCCGTCGCCGTCGTACGGCTCGTCGGAATACTCACGTTTGTTCACTGTCATCGTGGTTCCACTGTACGGCGGTCGGCCAGCAGGCCACGAACGGTTTAGGTCATCCGCGTGGTTCGGGAGCGCCTCCGCGGTGATCTGAGCCAAGGTCTGCAAGGCAGACAGCCTGTTTGCAAGGCAGGTTTGCCTAGTTATCAAGCCGGAAGGCTTGTGTTCTAGGCAAACCGGGGCGGGGGCGCGGGGGGCAAACCGGGGCGGGGCAAACCGGGGCGGGGAACCGGGGCGGGGCGCCGGACGGGGCGACGTCAGGGAGTCAGGGAGTCAGGCGGTCCAGGTGCCGGTGGCGACCAGGACGGCGGGACCCTTGAGGTGGATGTGGTCGTCTTGGCCCCAGGTGACGCTCAGCCGCCCCCCGGGCACGTCGACCCGGTAGGTCGTCGGCAGGGCCGGCCGCCCGGCTTCTGCGGTCACAGCGGCGGCCACCACGGCGCAGGCTCCGGTTCCGCACGACCACGTCTCGCCCGAGCCGCGCTCGAACACCCGCATCGCGACGTGCCGTTCTCCGACCCGGGCCACGAACTCGATGTTGACGCCGTCGGGGTACTCCACTCCGCAGAAGTACGGCGAATGTGTCAGCTCGCCGAGCGCGGCGAGGTCATCGACGGCGACGACAGCGTGTGGGTTGCCCACGTCCACCTTGCGACCGGGCATGGCGCGGCCCCGGACCGAGACGGTCACGTCTCCGGCCACCTTCGGCGTGCCCATGTCGACGCTGATCTCGCCGTCGTCGCAGAACGTCGCCAGCTTGATCCCGTCGCGGGTGTCGATCGGCAAGGGCCCCTCGAGTGCGGTGAGGTCGACCAGTCCGGTGTCAGCGAGATAGCGCGCGAAGACCCGGATCCCGTTGCCGCACATCTCCGAGACCGACCCGTCAGCGTTGCGGTAGTCCATGAACCACTCGGCTCCACCGTCGACGTCACCGCGAAGCACCCGCAGCACGCCGTCGGCACCGATGCCGGCCCGCCGGTCACACAAGGCGGCGACCACCTGGGGCTCGAGATCGCCGTGCACGGTGCCGTCGAGGTCCGGCAGCACGACGAAGTCGTTGCGCGTGCCATGACCCTTGACGAACGGAAAGCTCACGACTCCGATCGTACGGCGCCTGCCATCTGCCGCCTGCCGAGGCGCGGGCTGCCTCCGAGGTGCTCCGAGATGCTCAGATGTGCGAGGAGGCGGCGGCCAGCGCCTGCTCGAGCAGGTCGGGGGCGTCGAACGGCAGCCAGACGATGCGCTGGTCACGTTTGAACCAGGTGTCCTGGCGTCGCGCGAACCGGCGCGTGCCACGCTCGGTGTCGAGCCGGGCCTCCTCCTCGCTGCACTCGCCGGCCAGGAAGCGCAGCACCTGGGCATACCCGAGCGCCCTACTGGCCGTCCGCCCCTCGCGCAGGCCAAGCGACTCCAGGCGACGTACCTCCTCGACGAGACCGGCCGCCCACATCCGGTCGACCCGCGTCGCGATCCGCAGGTCGAGCACCTCTCTCGGCACGTCCAGGCCGATCTCGACCACGTCGTCGAACACGTGGCGGTGCTCTGGAAGGTTCGCCCGGAAGGGACGACCGGTGAGCTCGACGACCTCCAGCGCCCGGACGATCCGTCGGCCGTTGCTCGGCAGGATCACCTCGGCTGCCGCCGGATCGACCTCACGCAACCGGGCGTGCATCGCCTCGGGACCCGTCTCGGCGAGCTGGTCTCCAGACGAGCCCGGATGCCGGGGTCGGTCCCGGGGAACTCGAAGTCGTCCAGCACCGCCCTGAGGTAGAGCGCCGAACCGCCGACCAGGACGGGGGTCACCTCCCGGGCCCGGCACTCGTCGATGGCGGTCCGCGCCCAACCCTGGAACTCCGCCACCGTGGCCGGCTCGGTCACGTCGAGCCGGTCGAGCAGATGATGGGGTACGCCGCGACGCTCTTCGGGGGTCAGCTTGGCCGTCCCGATGTCCATCCCGCGGTAGACCTGCATGGAGTCGCCGTTGACGACCTCGCCCCCCAGGGCCAGGGCGAGGTCGACCGCCAGGTCGCTCTTGCCCGCCGCAGTCGGCCCGACCACGGCGATCACGGGCGGCGCGGACATCCGCCCATGATCGCATCGAGCTGTCGGGCTGGCCGCCCCGGGAAGACCGTCACGTCGCCCTCACGACCGGTCAGCGCGGGGTGCGGGGCGAGTCCAGCCAGCGGTCGATCAGCGCCGTGAGGTCCTGGCCCGTGTAGTCGTTGACCCAGGCGGTGAAGTCGGCACGGTCGACGTTCTGGCCGGCGTGCTCCGCCGCCCAGGCCTTCACCAGGTCCGCGAACGTCTCGTCGCCCACCCTTTTGCGGATCGCGTCCAGCATCATCGCCGGGCCGAGGTAGACGTTGACGTCACCGAAGGTCTGCGGGTCGAAGTCGCCGGGCGGGCCGGACGTACGCCGAGAGGCGTTGTCGTACGAGCGCCAGTTGGAGATGCCCCCCGCGTACGGGTAGAGGCCCAGGTCGCTCTCGTACCACTGCTGCAGGTACATCGCCCAGCCCTCGTTGAGCCACAGTCCCTGCCAGTCGACCGGGCCGACGCTGTCGCCGAACCACTGGTGCGCCATCTCGTGCTCGAGCACCGAGTCCGGCCGGACGATCGCGCTTCGGCTCAGCGTGAGCATGGTCTGGGTCTCCATCGCGCTGGCCCCGCCGACGACGACCATGCCCAGCGTGTCGAAGGGGTAGGGGCCGGCGTGGTCGACCAGCCAGTCGAAGGCGCGCACCGCTTCCCGACGGAGCGCACCCAGTGCGTGCCGGTCTCGACGCATCAGCCAGAACGTGAGCGTGGTGCCAGACTTCGTATCGGCGCGGTACTCGCGGTACGGCCCGATCGCCAGCGTCGTGAGGTAGGTCGCGGCGGGCTCGTCGAGGTGCCAGCGGGTCGTGGTGCGACCGGCGCTTGGTGTGCTTCGCGGTCAGTGCTCCGTTGAAGACGCCCACGTCGCCGGCCGTCGTGGTGATCGTCGCGTCGAACAGCGCCTTGTCGGAGGGGTGGTCGTTGGACGGGTACCAGGTGAAGGCGCCGTACGGCTCCTGGAAGGTGAACACCGAGCCGGTCGCGTCGGTCTGCCAGCCGAGGCCGTCCGACATGTCGGGCCGCGTGCTGGGCGCCGGAGTGGCCTCGGGTCGTCCGGCGTAGCGGACGACCAGCTCGTGCACACCGGCAGCTCGTCAGCCCTGGCGTCTGTGTGATCAGCCCGTCCTGGGCATGCGTGTACGCCGCCTCGCCACCGTCGAGGCGTCACCGACGCCACGGTCGAGTGCGTCGGACAGGTCGAGCCGGATCGTGTCGGTGGCCCCGGTGGCGCGGAACGTCACGGTGGCCGTCCCGCTCAACGTGGGTGCGTCGTACGTCAGCCGGAGCCCGTAGTGGAGGACGTCGACCTCGGGGTTGCTCAGGTCCGGGTAGTAGGGGTCCTCGACCGGATCGGACAGCCCGGCTCCCAGGTCCGCGGGGACCTGCGGCTCATCGGTGCTGCCCGACGGCGTGGGCGCGGACCCGGACGCCTCAGCCGGTGTCGTGGCCGGCGCCGAGCGCGAGGTGTCGCCGCGAGAGGGCGGCGTGGCTCGTACGTCGGTCGCAGCCGAGCAGCCGGCCAGCAGCAGCCCCAGGCTCAGCGCGACGGCAAGCACACGTGCAGGCCCACGCCGCACCCCGTGCTCCGTCATCGACGTCTCCCCGAACCGACCGGCATCGCCGCGGGCGCGCCGACGCTGTCAGCATACGGACCGTCGGGTCACCCAGCCGCCGACCGGACTGTTCCTGAAGCTGGGTCCGGCATCGGCAACAATGAGAGGCGCACGCCTCATCTAAGGAGCGAACGACATGGGATTGCTTGACAAGTTCAAGGCGAAGGCGACCGACGCCGTCGACAAGCACGGCGACAAGATCAGTTCCGGCCTCGACAAGGCAGGCGAGTTCGTCGACAAGAAGACCGGCGGCAAGCACCACGACAAGATCGAGAAGGCCAAGTCGAAGGCCGGGGACGCCCTCGACAAGCTCGACGGCAAGGACGACGACCTGCCCAACGATCCCCCGAGCACACCGCCCCCCAGCAGCTGACAGGGCGCGGACCGGCAGGCTAGGGGGACTCCAACGTCCAGTCGACCACGGCATACCCGACCCCGAACGGCGCCTCGTCGTACCGCACTGCGGTGCTGATCGAGGCGCCGTCGTCGTACGCCGCCCGGCCGGCACCGGCCAGCACCTGCCAAGCAGGGCGACCCGCCACCCACAGCGTCCGGGCCAGGTCCGGGTCCAGGGCAAGCAGTGCGTCGACGTCACCCGCCTCCAGCGCCGCCACCACGGCCGTGTCGTAGCCGACCGCCCGCTCGTCGACGTAGCCCGGTGACTCCTTGGCGCGTTTCGCCGAACCGTCCGCCATCACCAGCAGCGCGAGCCGTTCGGCCTCAGCGGCCAGCCGTGACCCCAGGTCGGCGCAGTCCTGGGGCGAGGCCTCCCGAGCGACCGCGAGGTAGCGGCGACGCTCGCGTGGCCAGCCGATCTCATCGAGCAGGTAGGCGCCGAGGGTCAGCGTGGTGGGCAGGGCGAGATCAGGGCCGCCGAAGCAGACATCGACGCCGAAGGTGCGCAGGCTGCCCCCGGCCGAGCCGTCCCAGTCCCCTGACGCCGGCGCGTCGCCCACCGACGACCAGGGCCGTGTCGTCGAAGGAGGTCAGCCGGCGTACCGACTCCAGGCAGGCCGCGCGCAGCTCGTCGAGCTCGGCGAGTCCCTCGCCCTGCCACGCTGGGCACCAGCATCGGAGGGTGCGGGCAGACGGATGCGGCGACCAGCATGCAGCGACCTTAGGCGCAGCCGCTGGGTGCGCTCCTGTCGGCCCGACCGCATAGGCTCCGGTGGTGCCTGAACGCTTCCGGGTGGTGCCCGCCGCCTACGTCATCCTGCGTCGCGACAACCCCCAGCCGCAGGTGCTGCTGCAGCTGCGCCAGGGCACCGGCTACATGGACGGCCACTGGGCGACGGCGGCCGCCGGACACGTGGAGGCCGAGGAGTCCGTGCACGAGGCGGCGGTGCGCGAGGCACGCGAGGAGCTCGGCGTGCGAGATCGAGGTCAGCGACCTCGAACCGCTGTGCGGGATGCACCGGACCGGCGCCAACCACCGCTCGATCGACGAACGCGTCGACTGGTTCTTCGCCTGTCGCCGCTGGCAGGGAGAGCCTTCGCTGGTCGAGCCGGACAAGGCGGCCGACCTGCGGTGGTTCCCGCTGGACGACGCTGCCTGAACCCGTCGTGCCTCACGAGCGCGTCGTCTTCGAGCACCTGCGGGCCGGGACGCTGCCCCCGGTGGTCGCGTTCGGGTTCGAGGGCTACCGCAAGCTCTGACCCGTCCCGGGCGGGAGGTCGGGGCTCAGGAGTCGAAGCCCAGGCCAAGCGTGTCCAAGGTGCGCAGCCACACGTTGCGGCGACCCTGGTTGCGGTCGGCCCTGGCCAGTGAGACTCGGGTGAGCTGCACTCCGGCGTACGCGATCGGCTCGGGTGGGAACGGCAGCGGCTTGGTCTGCACCAGCTCGGTCGCGGTGCGCTCGGTCTCCTGTCCCGACAGCAGGTCGAGCATCACCTGGGCACCGAAGCGGGTCGCCCCGACTCCGAGGCCGGTGAAGCCCGCGGCGTACGCCGTCTGGCCGCCGTGCGCGGTGCCGAAGAACGCGCAGAACCGGCTGCACAGGTCGATCGCACCGCCCCACGCGTGGGTGAAGGCCAGCCCTTCGAGCTGTGGGAACGTGCTGAAGAAGTGATCCGACAACAGGTCGAACGTCTCCGGCCTCGAGTCCAGCGCCGGGCTGATCTTGCGGCCGAAGTGGTAGATCGCGTCGTAGCCACCGAAAAGGATCCGGTCGTCGGGGGTCAGCCGGTAGTAGTGGAACTGGTTGGCGGTGTCGCCGATGCCCTGCCGGTTGCGCCAGCCGACGGCCGCGAGCTGCTCGGTCGAGAGCGGCTCGGTGACGAGCGCGTAGTCGTAGACGGGGACGACGAACGGTCGCACCCGCTTGACCAGCGACGGGAACGCGTTGGTGGCGAGCACGACCTGGCGGGCGGTCAGTGGCGCGTGCTTGGTCTCCAGCCGGATCCCGTCAGGCTCGCGTTTGATCCCCTTGACGTAGGTGCCCTCGAAGATCCGCACGCCGAGCTCCTCGACGGCTCGGGCCAGGCCCCACGCCAGCTTGCCGGGATGCACCATGACCGCTCCGTGCTCGTCCCAGAGTCCGGCCTGGTAGGTCGGTGAGGCGACCTCGCGGCGTACCTCGTCGCGGTCCAGGAAGCGGCCGTCGCCGGCCTCGGCTGCATCGCGGAGACCGGCGACCTGGTACTCCTCCGTTGCGACGTTCAGCTCGCCCGTGCGCTCCAGGTCGCAGTCGATGGCGTACGTGTCGAGGTCGGCCAGCAACCCGTCGAGGTTCTCGTCGCCGAGCCGCTTGAGCGTGTCGTACTCGTCGGGGAAGCGGTCGCGGCCGTTGGCGGCCCCGTGCGTGATGCTGGCGTCGCAGAACCCGCCGTTGCGTCCGCTAGCGGCCCAGCCGACCCGGCAGGCGTCGACGATCACGACGTCACGGTCGGGGTCCTGCTGCTTGGCGAGGAGGGCGGCCCACAGGCCGGAGTACCCGGCGCCGACGATGGCCAGGTCGGTGGTGGTGGCCCGGTCCAGGTGAGGGCGTTGCGGCGGTCGGCTGGGGTCGTCCAGCCAGAACGCCGTACCACTGGTCCCCCGCCACGACTCGTTCGGCGTGCTTCCTCGTGCCACGCATCCATCCTGCCCGACCTCACCCCAGGATGTGCCCTGCCGCGGCTTCCGGTTTGCCTAGATTTCTATTCCGAAGGCTTGTTCTCTAGGCAAATCTGCCGTGCTCAGAGGGGGTTTGCCTTGCACACCAGCGCCGGCTGGCCCGCGAGCGCCGGCGACCACAACCGCGCACGGCACAACGCCGCAGGGCTCAGCGAGCGGCGCAGCCGGGAGCGTCCACGGCTGGGAGTGGAGCGGGTACGCCGACCGAGGGCATGCCGAGAGGAACCCGCAGACTGCCCGGACCCAGCGGACGTACGGGCCTCCCACGCGTCTCCCGCCCGGGTACGCCGCACTGCTCGTCACCGGCGTATCACTCACCAGGTGATGCGGAGCGCCGTAGGTCACCTCGACCTCGACCAAGTCTCCGGGGCGCACCGCCACCGCGGGGTCCGGGACGAAGTGCACGAGCCGGTTGTCGCGCGCCCGGCCCGACAGCCGCGACTTCGCGGTGTCCTTGCGACCCTCCCCCTCGGCGACCAGCACCTCGAGGCGCCGGCCGACCAACCGCTTGTTCTCGTCCCACGCGATCTCGTTGACGAGGTCGACCAGCCGCTCGTATCGCTCCTGAACGACGTCGTGCGGCAGCTGGTCGTCCATCGAGGCGGCCGGCGTGCCGGGCCGCTGCGAGTACAGGAACGTGAAGGCCCCACTGAACCGCGCCTCCCGGACGACCGACAGCGTCTGCTGGAAGTCGTCCTCGGTCTCACCGGGGAAGCCGACGATGATGTCGGTCGTGATGGCGGCCTCGGGGATCTGCTCGCGCACGCGGTCGAGGATGCCGAGGTAGCGGTCGCGGCGGTACGACCGGCGCATCGCCTTGAGCACCGTGTCGGACCCCGACTGCAACGGCATGTGCAGCGACGGCATCACGTTCGGCGGTCTCGGCCATCGCGGCGATCACGTCGTCGGTGAAGTCGCGCGGGTGCGGCGAGGTGAATCGCACCCGCTCCAGCCCCTCGATCTCACCGCACGCCCGCAGCAGCTTGCCGAACGCCTGCCGGTCGCCGAACTCCACACCGTAGGAGTTGACGTTCTGCCCGAGCAGCGTCACCTCGACGACGCCTTCGGACACCAGCGCCTCGACCTCGGCGAGCACGTCGCCGGGTCGCCGGTCCTTCTCAGTCCCGCGAAGCGACGGCACGATGCAGAACGTGCAGGTGTTGTTGCACCCCACGCTGATCGCCACCCAGGCGGCGTACGCCGACTCGCGTCGGGTCGGCAGCGTCGAGGGGAACACCTCGAGCGACTCGAGGATCTCGACCTGCGCCTCACGATTCACCCGGGACCGCTCCAACAGTGCCGGCAGCGAGCCGATGTTGTGCGTGCCGAAGACGACGTCGACCCATGGTGCGCGGCGGGTGATCTCGGACCGGTCCTTCTGGGCCAGGCAGCCTCCGACGGCGATCTGCATGTGCTTGTCGGCGGCTTTGCGGGGCGCGAGCTGGCCGAGGTTCCCGTACAGCTTGTTGTCGGCGTTCTCACGGACGGCGCAGGTGTTGAAGACGACGACATCGGCTTCGGTGCCCGGTGTCGCCCGCAGGTAGCCGGCCGTCCTCGAGCAGGCCCGACAGCCGCTCGGAGTCGTGCACGTTCATCTGGCAGCCGTGCGTCCGCACCTCATACGTGCGTGGCTGCACTGCCATCGGGGTCGCCGTCATAACCGTCCCAGCCTAAGCGACCCCACCGAGTTGTCAGAAGTCAGGAGGGCTATAGCCGCCCCCACTTCCGACAAGTCGGTGTGGTCATTCGCCGGCGTAGTCGCCGAAGCTCCAGCTGTTGCCTTCCGGATCCTTGACGACGAAGTTGCGACCGCCGTAGTCCTGCGCCGTCAGCGGACGGACCACCTCCGCGCCGGCCTGCGTCGCCCGCGCGAACAGCTCGTCGAGGTCGATCGTGTCGTCGACGACGCAGTACGCCGAGGCGTGGCCGGTCGGGTCGGTCATGCCGTCAGGCCGCGGCGAAGATCCGAGCATGATCCCGCCACCGGGGGGCCAGTCCAGCTGAGCGTGCATGATCTTCGTGGGATCGGACTCGTCGTAATACACCCCATGGGCGACGAAACCGAAGGCGGCGGACAGGAACTCGACGGCGGCGGGCGCGTCACGATAGCTCAGCGAGTGCCAGACGGTGGGAGACGGGCTCATCAGGACTCCTTCAGGTGCGGGTCGAAGCGGATGACATCAGCCTCTCCGCCGCCGGCCGCGCCGTCTTGAACGAATGGGAGCTCGGCCCGGATCCACTCCCCTGGCGTGTAGCCACACAGGTCACGCCATTCCCGGGTCATGTGCGCCTGGTCAGCGAAGCCGCACGCACATGCGACGTCGGCGAGCGGCTGTACCCGCTGGCGCGTCATGGCATGCGACCGTTCGAAGCGCGCGAGCCGCCGCACGTCGGTGGGCGAGAGCCCGGTCTCGGCACGGAACTGTTCGCCCAGGTGGCGGCGGCTCCAGCCGACGTCTGACGCCACCTCCGCCACGCGCGGCGCAGCCTCGCCGGGTCCGGTCAGCCGCGACCACGCGTGCGCCACCTCGGCCCGAGCGGGCTGGGTGTCCGCACCGACGGCTGCCAGCCCGGTCAGCTCTCGCCCGAGTGCCGCGAAACGCTCAGGCCAAGCGGCCGCGGCCGCGACGGCGCCGTACAGCCGGCGGCCCAGGGCACCGAGAACGTCGTCCAAGGAAATCAGCTGCCCCTGCACGGCGGAGGCCGGTAACCCCAGCAGCAGCCTGGCGCCCGCAGGTGTGAGGCCGAACGAGATGCCCTCCTGCCGACCCCGCTGCCGGATGTCGGCGGCCTCGACCGACAGCCCGGAGACGACGCCCCAGAAGTGGTGTCGAGTCTCACCGCGTCCGTACCACCCCACGTCGAGGGGCTGACCGAACGCGAGCACGACCGTCAAGGTCGTGCTCGGCATGCCGCGGTGAGCGGTCTGGGCGCCCGCGTCGTAGCGGTAGCCGGACGCCTCCGTGACATACGGGCGCAGGGCCACCGGAGGTCGCCACGAAGCCCCGCGACTCATCTCGGACACAACCCGAGCGTACGACGATTCCGAGTTGTCAGACGGTGACGACGACCTTGCCGCGCACGTGGCCGGTCTTGTTGGCGGCCAACGCGTCTCCAGCCCGGTCGAGCGGGAACTGCTCGGCGATCTCGACCCGCAGCGACCCATCGGCCACCAGGGCCAACAGGTCGGCCAGCATCGGACCGTTGGGCCGGACGAAGATGTAGCGACCGCCCAGTTTCTTGACCGTGTCGGCGTCGACGATGGAGCCCACGCGGCCACCGTCGGCCAACACATCGGGAGCCGACTCGAGGGAGTCGCCGCCGACGAAGTCCAGCACCACGTCCACACCGTCCGGAGCGACCTTGCGCACGTTGGCCGTCAGCTCGGCGGCGGATTCGCCGTACTCGACGGGCTCGGCGCCCAGCGAGCGGACGTAGTCGTGGTTGCGCTCGCTGGCTGTGCCGATCACGGTCGCACCGCGTAGCTTTGCCAACTGGACGGCGATGCCGCCGACGCCACCGGCCGCAGCGTGCACGAGCACCGTGTCGCCTGCACCGACCTCGGTCGCCTCGATCAGCTGCTGGGCGGTCAGGCCTACCAGCGGGAGCGCGCCGGCGCTGACGAGGTCGACCCCGTCCGGCACCTTGGCCACCGCAGCGGATGGGTGCGGCGACGAGCTCGGCAAACGTGCCGTTCTGCACGTGGTCCTTGCGGTTGTACGCCGCCACACGGTCCCCCGGAGCGACCTCGGTCACCGCTGGTCCGACGGCGACGACCTCGCCGGCGACGTCCCAGCCCGGGATCAGCGGCAGGTGGTGCGGGAAGCCACCCTGCAGGTAGCCGGCCACGACCTTCCAGTCGACCGGGTTGACCCCGGCGGCGGCGACCTTGATCAGGACGTAGTCGGGACCGACCAACGGGTCGTCGACCTCCGCGGTCTCGACGACGTCAGGGTCTCCATAGGTGCGAATCACGGCAGCTCTCATGCCGGTGGCCAACACGAGAGCCGCAGCGAAATTCCACAAACGTCGCCGATGCGACTCAGGTCACGCCTCGGCCGGCGACCCGGCGGTACCGTCGCGCCCGAACCAGTGCGCCCGATCGAGTGTGCACACGACCTCGGTGTCGACGCCCTCCCCGCTCACGCTGGGCACGTCGATCCACGTCCCGGCCACGAAGCCGCACTTGGCCAGTGCCCGCAGCGACGCGGCGTTGCGATGGTCAGGGCTGGCCACGAACCGTGGCGCGTCCGGGTAGGACGGCACGAGCACGTCGCGGCAGAACGTCCAGATCATGCGCGTCCCGATTCCCTGTCCGACCAACGCAGGCTCGCCTAGGACGTAGTCGAAGCCGACGGCGTCCGGATCGCCGGTCTTCACGGCGTACTCGTCGTAGTCGCCGACGCGGTAGTCCTGCACGTAACCGGCTGCCCGACCGTCGAGCTCGACGACCCACATCCGGGTGGGGTGCTCACCGTCGATCCGCGGTCCGTAGCGCTCGCGGGCGGCCGCTGGTGTCATCGCGTCGCCGTGGAACCACCGAGCAGCGTGCGGAGCCTGCTGCCAGGCGACGACCGCAGGCAGGTCGTCGTGGCGCATCGGCCGGAACGACACCGCGATCATGGGGACGCTGGAACCGCGCCCGACCTGGCCGTCGGCCACCCAGCTGGGCAGCAGGCGCTCGCGGCAGGCGTCGGGTGGCAACCACTCGTAGCGATCGTGCTCGGGGTCGACCAGGTCGATCTCGGTCTCCCGCTCCACGTCCGCTCCGAAGATGGCCCAGTGGTGCCGCGACCGGCCGTCACGTGGCGGATCGGGGCGGGTCAGGTCCAGGTCCAGGGCGAAGACGTCCAGCCCGGTCAGCCCGGCCTCCTCGGCCAGCTCGCGCAGCGCCGCGGGATAGACGGCTTCGCCGGGCTGTCGCGATCCGGCAGGGGCGGTCCACGCCCAGTCGCCCTCGTAGTCGGGACCGTGGAGATTGCGATGCAGCATCAGCAGCTCGACTGCCCCGGCGGCCGTTCGCCGTCGTACGACGACGGTCGCCCCGCGGGGATCGTCGGCGGCGATCTCCAGGCCGTCCCAGGTGTGCGTGAGGTCGGTCATGCCGACACCCTAGGACGGGCGGCCGGCTACGCGACCCGGCCCTCGCAGTTGGCGTCGATGATGTCGCGTGGGTCGATGGAGAAGTGGTAGTAGACGACGTCGAACCCGTCGCCGCAGTGGATCCGGTCGACGTCGCCGTCGTTGAACAAGAAGATCCGGTCGTTGCCGCCGGCGGCCCGCACGATGTCGGTGCCGCGGTGGGGACGGATCGTGTCGTCCCCGCTGCGGCCGGCCAGCAGGTCGGCCCGTGGTGTGCCGTGCAACCGGTCGTCGCCCATCGTCCCTTGCACCCGGTGATAGTCGGATCCGAATGCGGCCGGCAACCCTGCCGTCGAGATCATCGGCGCTGCCGTGGCAAGCACCCCCACCCCAGCGACCGCGATCGTTCTCGTGATGCCCCGCATGCTGGCCTCCCAGTTCAGCTCAGGGTCCCCATGGTGCCCTGTGATCGCTGTGGCGACCCCAGGAAGCGCGCTGACGGCGTGTCGTCCCCTCGGCGACGTCAGCATGACCGGGGCGTACCTTCGGTCGGGCCCACCGTCGTGGGCCAGAACGGCCAGAGTGCCCGACCACGGGCCGACCAGCAACGACTCTCGGAAAACCCGACAGCCCGCTCACGCGTGTCGGTGCGTGTCGTGTCTCGACGTCATCTGGCGGACACGTTGGGTAGGCACCACACGTCCCAACCCGTGACTGCCGTCACTCCTCCCCCAGTCCGTCCGCGATGCCGTCCTCGTCGGGTAGGCCGGGTATCTCCGCACTCGCCAGGGCCTCCCGCACGACGGCCATCGCCAGCGCCGGGCCGTAGCCCTTGCGCGCCAACATCGCGACCAGTCGGCGGGTGCGGCGTACCGGGTCCAGACCGCGGGTCGAGCGCAGCTTGCGCGCGACCAGGGCCTCGGCGGTATGCCGCTCACTGTCCGCGTCGAGGTGTTCCAACGACCCGTCGATCACCTGGTCGTCGACTCCCTTGCGACGTAGCTCGTGCGCGAGCGCACGTCTGGACAGGCCGCGGCTGGTCTGCCGGGATCGCACCCAGCTGTCGGCGAACGCGGCGTCATCGACCAGGCCGACCTGTTCGAAGCGATCGAGCACCCGAGTGGCCACCTCCGGCGGCACGTCCTTGGACGCCAAGGCGTCGGCCAGCTCGCGTCGGGACTTCGCCGAGGCCGTCAGCTTCGTCAGCACGATGGTGCGCGCAACCGATTCGGGATCGGCCAGCGGCCCGAGGTCGCGGTGCGGGTCCTCGGGCTCGTGCTGGCGACGTCGGGTCACGGTCTTGCCCACCGGACGAACGCGCTGTCCACCCGGCGCAATCGGCTCAGAAGTCGATGTCGGTCGGCTCGGCGGGCGCATCCTCGGCATCCAGGCTGGCCCCGATCCCGAGCTTCTCGAGGATCCGCTTCTCCAGCTCGTTGGCCAGATCAGGGTTGTCCCGCAGGAACGTGCGGGCGTTCTCCTTGCCCTGGCCGAGCTGGTCGCCCTCGTAGGTGTACCAGGCGCCGGCCTTGCGGACGAATCCGGTCTCGACGCCGACATCGATCAGTCCGCCCTCACGGCTGATGCCCTGGCCGTACATGATGTCGAACTCGGCCTGCTTGAACGGCGGCGCCACCTTGTTCTTCACGACCTTGACCCGCGTACGGTTGCCGACGAAGTCGGTGCCGTCCTTGAGGCTCTCGATCCGTCGGACGTCCATCCGCACCGAGGCGTAGAACTTCAGCGCCTTGCCTCCACTGGTCGTCTCCGGGGAGCCGAACATCACGCCGATCTTCTCGCGGAGCTGGTTGATGAAGATCATGGTCGTGCCGGAGTTGCTGAGGGCGCCGGTGAGCTTACGCAGGGCCTGGCTCATCAGCCGGGCCTGCAGACCGACGTGGGAGTCACCCATCTCGCCCTCGATCTCGGCCCGCGGCACCAAGGCGGCGACCGAGTCGATCACGATGATGTCGAGGGCCCCGGAGCGGATCAGCATGTCGGCGATCTCCAGCGCCTGCTCGCCGCTGTCGGGCTGGGACACCAGCAGCCCGTCGGTGTCGACGCCCAGCTTTTGTGCGTAGTCGGGGTCGAGCGCGTGCTCGGCATCGATGAAGGCAGCGATGCCGCCGGCCCGCTGGGCGTTGGCCACGGCATGCAAGGCCACCGTGGTCTTGCCGCTGGACTCGGGGCCGTAGATCTCCACCACGCGGCCGCGAGGAAGGCCCCCGATCCCCAGGGCGATGTCGAGCGAGATGGCGCCGGTCGGGATCACCTCGATCGGCGCACGGACATGGTCACCGAGCCGCATGACCGCGCCCTTGCCGTGGGACTTGTCGATCTGGGCCAGTGCGTTGTCGAGTGCTTTGGAGCGGTCGGCTGAAGCCATCAGGAGCCATCCCTCGTCGGGTCGGATCGGGCCTCGTGAGACCCACGAACGTTTGTCGAGAAGGACGCTAGAGGGACCCACCGACAGAACCGCCGCGGACGGCGCGGGTGTGGAGGATGGACCTGTTCACGCGCTTCTGTGGACCAGGCTATCTAGAACAGGTGTTCGAACGAGGTCGACACGCCGATGGCCAGAGGAAGCCGAACAGGGGTACCGACGGGGCTATCGCTCGCGCGGTGGGAGCTCCAGCGCTTTCCAGACCGCGCGCCAGACGGTTTTCGCGTCCTCCCCCTCGTCGAATGCCTGCGCCACCGTGCGCCCACCCAGGCCTTCGATCACCTGCTCGCGGGACCACACTCGGGCGTACGTCGCTCCCAACGCCGCCTCCATCCGAGTCCAGAACTCACTGTGTCGCACGCGATCGAGCGTAGCCAGCCGCTCTGTCCGACCAAAGACCCCGGCTGGCCTGCGGCCGCCTTGTGGCCTGGCCGGGCGTGGATGTCCTCCTGGGTCGTGGCCCTGCGGCGGGGGGCCGGGCGGGCGGAGCGACAGCCTCACACGGGCGCGCGCACCATGCGGAAGGATGAAGCGGCGAGACCAGCCGGCACGAGCGCGAAGATCACTGCGGCGACCAGGAGGGTCGGTCGGATTCCCCAGCCGTCGGCCAGGATTCCGGCCAGCGGCGCGGCGACCACCATGACGGCCCGGTTGAAGGAGCGCAGCGTGGTGTTCGTGCGGGCCTGGAGCTCATCGGGCGTGATGAGCTGGCGAAAGCTCATCTCGTGGGAGTTGCTCATGCCCATCGCAAGACCGTAGAGCCCTTGACCGGCAGCCAGCACCGCGACCGCGGCCCATGCCTGTCCGGGCTGGCCGGCGATCACCATCACGAGCACGCCGACGGGGGTGATGAGGTGGGAGGCGATGATCGTCCACCCGGTGCCGAGCCGCAGGCCCACCCAGGTGGTGACGGTGGCGCCGAGAAGCGCACCGATCCCACCGATGGCGCCGATGAGGCCGAACTGGAACGGCGACAGGCGCAGCTCGGTGAGCGCGTACGGCGCCAGGACCACGCTGATGATGGCGTTGCCGACGAACCAGACGTGCGTATGGATGGCCAGGGTCCTCAGCCCCGAGCCGCCATACGCCCACCGAATGCCGTCGCGGATCTCCCGCACCAGGTCTCGGACCGTGACTCCTGCCCGGGACCGAGGCTCGGTCAGGTGGATCCGGCTCAGCGTGATCGCGGAATAGAGATACGTCAGAGCGTCCGCGAGGACGGCGAGCGGCGCGCCCAAGAGACTCACGAACAGTCCGCCGAGCGCCGGGCCGGCGCTCATGGCCGCCGCGTCGGTGCCATCGGTGCGCGCATGAGCACGCTGAAGGTGGCCAGGCTGCACCAGACGAGGGAGGAAAGCCATCGCGGCTGCTCCGTTGACCACCGATGCCGTCCCGTACGCCATGACGATCACCAGCAGTCCCGGAAACGTCAGCCGGCCCCACCACCACAGCAGCGGAATCGCCGCCAGCAGGGCTGCCTGAGCCAGGTCGGTGGCGATCATGATCGGGCGTCGAGCGTGGCGATCGACCAGCGCTCCCACCACGACACCGACGACCAGATAGGGCAGCCAGCGCGCCGAGTTCAGCCAGCCCACCTCAACCGCCGAGCCATGCAGGGTCAGCACCACCAGGGTCTGGAGGGCGAGCAGGGTGATGTAGGTGCCGAAGGCCGAGACGGCATTGGCCCGCCAGTACAGGAGGAACGACCGCGACGGGAACCTCTCGTCACGGGCCATGACTGAATGGTCCCAAACACGTTCGCGCCGCTCTTCACCGACACCGGGACATCGGCCCCGCATACGGTCATAGGGTGCATGACGGTGGAAGCCGCGAACTCCGGAGCTCCACCGACTCCAGCTAGAGCGGCAGCTCCACCAGGAAGCGGCAACCCTCGCCGACGTTGTCCACCCGGACCGTCCCCTGGTGAGCCTCCGCGATGCCGCGAACGATCGCCAGGCCCAGCCCGGATCCTGCGGCGGCGTGCGGAGTCCGCGCATGGCTGCCACGCCAAGCGACGTCGAAGACGCGGGGCAGGTCGTCCTCGGGGATGCCGCCACACCGGTCGATCACCGCGAACTGGACCCCTGCTGAGCTGGCCCGCGCGGTCACCTCGACGGTGCCGTCACTGGGCGTGTGCCGGATGGCGTTGGTCACCAGGTTGCCGATCATCCGGGCCAGCTCACGCGGATCGGCGCGGACCGCGACGCCTGGCTCGGCGTACCCGTCCAGACGTATGCCGTTCGCGTGCGCAACCGGACCGCTCACAGCCAACGCCTCGCTGATCGCGTCCTCCACCGGCACCAGCTCCGGGCTGAGCTCCAGCGCCCCGGAGTGGATGCGCGACAGCTCGAAGAGGTCATCGACCATCCGGGCCATCCGGTCGACGGTCTCCCGCATCTGCTGGTGGTAGCGCTGCGGGTCTTCCGCGATCCCGTCCTCGAGCGCCTCCGCCATGGCGCGCAACCCGGCCAGCGGCGTGCGCAGGTCGTGGGAGACCCAGGCGACCAGCTCACGACGGGACGCCTCGAGGGCTCGCTCCCGTTCGCGTGACTCCGCCAAGCGGTTGGACGTCTCCGAGAGCTGGGCCGAGACTCGCGAGAGCTCAGACGACATCCCCTCCGGCTCGACGAAGGATCCGTGCTCCCCCAGGGCGCGCGTGGCCTCCTCGACGGCGCGGGAGTCCCGCACCGCCAGCCGGGCCACCAGCAGCGCGAAGCCGAGCGACACCAGCCCCGCCACACCGGCCACCCAGAGCACGACCGTGAAGTCGTGGTGTGACAAGAACATCGCCCGTGACGTCCCGACGACACCGGCCACCAACCCGAGCACCCCGGAGATGGCCACGATCACGAAGGACCAGCGCAAGGACGATCGGCGGGTCAGCTGGGCCAGCACCAGACCGACGACTCCGACAGCGGCAGCGAGCCCGGCGGCGATCGCGATGACCTGCAGGGTGGCCGTGGTCATGTGCTCCGCTCCCAGCGGTAGCCGACGCCCCACACGGTCTGCAGGCGCTGAGGAGCCGTCGGGTCGACCTCGACCTTCTCGCGCAGACGGCGTACGTGGACGGTCACCGTGGACTGGTCACCGAACGACCAGCCCCACACCTTCTCCAGCAGCTCCACCCGGGTGAAGGCGACGCCGGGATTGGCGACGAAGAAGCGCAACAGGTCGAACTCGCGCATGGTCAGAGCCAGCGGTACGCCGGCCAGCGAGACCTGGCGACTTGGCCCGTCCACTCGCAACGTGCCGTCCTCGAGCACGCGCGGGTCCGGCGAGGCGGACTCACCCGCGCGGCGCAGGACCGAACCCACGCGCAGCACGAGCTCTCGCGGGCTGAACGGTTTCGTCAGGTAGTCGTCGGCACCGAGCTCGAGCCCGACGACGCGGTCAGCCTCGGTGCCGAGAGCGGTGAGCATGATCACCGGGAGGTCACCGCCGGCCCGGATCCGCCGGCACACCTCCAGACCGTCGACGCCGGGCAGCATCACGTCGAGGACCACCAGGTCGGGTCGCTCGCGATCCACCATGGCCAGTGCCGACTCCCCGTCGGCGGCCTCGGCGACTTCGTAGTGCTCCGCGCGCAGGTAGGACAGCACCACTTCGCGCACGGTGGGGTCGTCGTCGACGACCAGGACGCGGGTCATCGGTCCTGCGCTGAGGTCCCTGAAGGCGCCGCGACGGGCTCCCGCGGCGCGTCCGGGGTGGTCGTCCCGTCCGCGGGCCGTCGACGGGTCAGGTTCCACCAGCAGCCGATGGCCACTCCGCCAGCGACCAGCGCGGCCAGGACCAGCCATCCGGCGGTGTAGTTGCGGTCCAGGAGGGTGGGGTTGTCCGGACGCTCGCCGAACCGGCCCAGCACCGGGATCGCCAGCAGGGTGGCACTGCCCAGCACGACGAAGCCGGCCACCACGGGGGTCCGTGCCCACGTCGGGCAACCACCGCACGATCACGAAGCCGATCAGCACGACGATCGGGGCGAGCAGTCCATCGTGCAGCAGCACCCCCACGACCAGCCACTTCAGGGCCGCGACGACGTCGGCCGAACCCAGGGCGAGCAGCTTGCTCAGCCCGACGACCGTGACCACCACGCCGACCAGGCCGAAGAGCGCCCGCGTCACCCTCATGCCTGCACCTCCAGAGAGTTGACCCACTTGGTCTGCTTGACGCCGGGCCGGTTGGGCGCGATCAGCCGCGCGGGGAACCCGTGGTCGATCGACAGCGGTGAGCCGTTGAGCTCGAGTGCCAGCAGGGTCAGCGGGTCCTGGGCGTACTCGTCGGGCAGCAGGCTCACGCCGTAGTAACCCACCTGCTGCAGCGAGCGAACTCTCACGTCTGCGCCGTCCGGGGCGTTCACCAGTGCGAGCAGGTCACGCATCCGAACGCCCCTCCACTCACCCGACGCGCTCCATCCCTCGACGCAGACGATCGGAAGGGTCGCCGAGGTCTGAGGCAGGCTGCGCAGGTCGTCGAGGGTGAGTTCCACCTTCTCGTCTCCACGCGAGATCGTCAGCCGGTAGCCAGGGTCCACCGCTGACGACGTGACCTGCGCGGCGTACGCCGACTTGTTGATCGGGATGTCTTGCGGGCCGTCGCCGGAGCGGACGCCGAAGATCGACACGGTACGCAGCCACGGCACGGTCTGCCCGGCCATCGACAGCGCCGCCACGCCTGCGGCAGCCCAGGTGGTGCGCAGCAGGCCACGTCGCGACAGCCCGGGTGTCCTTGTCGTGGGATCGGCTGCGATGCGTTCGTCCTCGGGGCCGACCGACGCGTCGACGGGCGAGGTCAATGCCTCGCGAATCAGCGGCAGCTTGACGGCGATGTGCAGCGCCAGGGCGCCGATGGCGATCCAGGCGACGGCGTAGTGGGTCGCCCGGAAGGAGAAGCTCCACGGATACCACTGCGAGGAGTTCGCGAGCCCGGTCGCGAGCTGAAAGATCGAGGCGGTGACGAGCAAGGCGATCGACCCCCGCTCCAACAGCTGGAGCGTCAGCCGACGGAGGTGCCGCACATCGAAGCGCTCGAAGAGCTTCGGGTACACCGACCACAGCTTGACCAGCAGCAGCGGGACGGCCGCCGACCCACTGATCACGTGAAGTCCCTGGGTGACCCGGTAGAGCGACACGGGCCGGGTGGGCAGCGTCATCCACCCGGCCGGGTCCTGCTGGAAGTGCGAGTACAGCCCGGTCAGGAAGGCCACCGTGAAGCAGATGCCGAGCCACAGCCCGACCCGAGCGGTCACCGCTGGGCTGCGCAACCGGGAGCCGAACCCCTGCGGGGTCGGTGCTGCCGCCGCCAGCCTGGCGACGGTCTTCTGTGCTGAGCTCGTCACGCCGGTCCTCTCCTCGAGGTCTTCTCGAGCGCCGCGAACCAGCGTCCGTCGTGGTCGAGCACATCCAGGACGCGCAGGCTGGCGTGCTCGGCCACCAGCTCGATCTGGTCGGCGGGGACCAGCGCCCAGGGGAAGGGGCGCGACCGCCGACCGGACACCTCCAGCCCGATCCGGTGCAGCGTCACGGGGCCGCCGGGCTCGGCGAGGTCGACGACCACCCGCCCACCGACGACGATGACCTCCCGGACCCGTCGAAGCAGACGGACGGGGTCTCCTCCGATGCCGATGTTTCCGTCAGCCAGCAGAGCCGTCCCCCACCTCCCCTCGGCGGGCAGCCGCGAGAAGACGTCGCGCTGCAGGGCGGGCGCCCCCCGCCGACGGGTCTGCCGGACGGCCTCCGCGACGACGTCGATGCCCATCGCCTTGACGCCGCGGCACAGCAGGGCGTGGGTCATCCGGCCGGGGCCGCAGCCGATGTCGACCGTGGCCCCGGTGCATTGCGACAGCAGTGCCTCGTCGGCCTCGTCCGCCTCGAGCCGCCATCGGCCCGCGGGGACCGGCGAAACGCCCTCCCCGAACCCGTACACCTGGCACGGCTCACCGCGCAGCGCAGCCGCGAAGGCGACGGACGGAGCCATCCCGGCGCTGGTGGTCATCGCGACCTCACCGCGACGTCGTGGACTGCGGAGAAGCTGCGGCTGAACCCGAGCTCGGGGAACTCCGCCGCAACAGCGAGCGCGTCATCCAACGTGTCGACGTCGCGCAGCTGGTGCACGAGGCTGACCTTGGCCCCGGCGTTGCGCAAGGCAGCCGCCGTCAGTTCGCCCGTGTCTGGCCGGGACATCGGGACGCCGGTCAACGCGTCGGCGTACCCCGCCCGCACCGTCGCCAGCCCCCACCAGCCGCCGTCGACGGCCGGTCCGAGGGCGCAGCCGCACGAGCCCCCTTCGATCGCGGCGGCACCGAGCGCGCTCAGGTCCGCAAGGCTGATCTGGGGGGTGTCCATGCCGATCTGCACAACCAGGGTGTCTCCCCAGAGTCGTGCTGCCTCCCGGTGGGCCGCTGCCAGCCGATCGGCGAACGTCTCGCCGCGCTGAGCGACAACCGTCCAGCCGGCCAGCCGGTCCGCGATCTCCGGTGCTCGTTCAGCGTCGTCAACCTCGCCGACCAGGGCCAGCAGCCGGGTGTCCCGCGTCGTGACCGCCTCGGTGACCGCGAGCGTGTCGAGCAGGGCGGCGGCAGCGACCCCGGCCGCGCCCTCGTCACCGAGCTCGACCGCCAGTCGGGTCTTGGCCACGCCGGCGACCGGCGCCTTGGCGACGACCAGGATGTGCAGCTCAGGCGTCACGGCAGCATCCGGGCGAAGTCGCGGGCGGTGCGCAAGGTGCCCTTCACCGATCCGGACACCTTGGACCGGGTTCCCGCCGCCCGCGGGTGGTAGCTGATGTCGTGCTCGGTCATCGTCCACCCCGCGGCCTGCGCCTTGACCAGCAGCTCAACGGGATAGCCGAAGCGGCGGTCCTGCAGGTCGAGGTCCAGCAGGTCGCTGCGGCGGCAGACGCGCATCGGTGCGATGTCATGGACGGCGAGGCCGGTCCGTCGTCGCAGCCAGGCGAGCACAGCGGCGTTGCCCCAGCGCGCGTGCCACGGCTGGGCGCCGGGACCGACGGGTCGCCGTCGGCCGACCGCCATCGTGGCCCGCCCTGACTCGACCTCGTCGAGCATCGGGAGCAGCTCGCCGGCGTCCATGGACCCGTCTCCGTCCATCACGGCGACGTAGTCCGCGGTCGCTGCCACGACGCCGCTGTGGACGGCTGCGCCGTAGCCGGGTCGCCGCTCCTCGACAACCCGGGCGCCCAGCGAACGGGCGACCTCGGCGGTGCCGTCGCTGGACCCGTTGTCGACGACGATCACCGCGAAGTTGTCCGGCACAGCCGCCAGCACCGCCGGAAGGGCCGCGGCCTCGTCCCGGCAGGGCAACACGAGGTCACAGGCCGCTGGCATGTCCTCACCGTAGGCAAGTTCGGTGCTGGATGCCCGTCTCGGGCGCTTACGGAACTGTGACGGGACGCCAACCTCATCGTTGGTCACAGTCCGAAGCGGTCTTTTAAGAGGGCATAACCGACGAAGGCGACGACGTCGAGAATGGTGTGCGCGACGATCAGCGGCAGCACGCGTCCCCTTCGCAGGAAGTAGCCGCCGAAGATCAGCCCCATCACGGCGTTCCCGGCGAAGGCGCCGAAGCCCTGGTAGAGGTGGTAGCCGCCGCGCAGCACGGCGCTGGCCCCCAGCACCCAGCCTGAGGTCCACCCGAGCTGGCGAAGCCGGGTGATCAGGTATCCGACGACGACGACTTCCTCGAGCACCGCGTTCTGTGCGGCGGAGAGGACGAGCACGGGCACGGTCCACCAGTGGTCGTTCAGGCCCGCCGGGACAACGGTCGCGTTGAGGTTGAGCGCCTTGGCCAGGTAGTACAGCCCCAGACCGGGAATCCCGATCACCGCCGCCAGACCGACGCCCCAGCCGAGATCGCCCGCCCGGTGCCGTCGGGTGATGTCGAGGCCCAGTCGGCGTACGGCCGAGCGCCCACCTTCGCTCAGCAGGTAGATGACGAGAGCCACCGGGACCAGCGCGAACAAGATCCCGGTCAGCTGATAGGTCAGGTCGAGCAGCGGCCGCGGGGAGTAGCTGCGGTTGAGCGTGGCCGTCTGGTCCGACAGCTTGCCGGGCTCGGTGAGCTTGGCGACCAGACTGATCACGGCGTAGACCGCCGACGCACCGAGTGACAACGCCAGCACGATGCAGATCTCCCAACCGGCCCGCCGCCGGCGCTCGGGCGGGATGACGGGATCGTCGGTGTCAGCCAGTTGCGTCACGGGTTCAGTCTGCCTGCTCCGCCGACGGACCTTCACAGATCCAGGTCTCGACCGGCTCGACCACCGACGCACGGTCTCCGGCTGGGTACGCTCGCGTCCATGAGCCAAGAGCCATCCGTCCCCGAGGGTTCCGAGGACCCGACCCGTCCCGAGCCGGTCGAGCGTGGGCGGCTCATCGTCGTCACCCACAACCACGTCGCCGCCGCGCTGGTCGCGCTGGCCGAGGTGGTCGGGCGACCCAGCATCGTGCTCGACCACCGGGACGGACGTTCGACCCCGGAAGGCTGGCTCGCGGAGGACCACCTGCTCGCGGACGACTCGCTGGTGGTCTGCGATCACGACGCGCCGGGCGCCCTCGACCTGCTGCGTGCCGCCCTGCGCGGGCCGGTCCGGTACGTCGCGATGATGGGCAGCCGGCGCCGAGCCGAACACGTCTTCGCGATGCTGGCCGACGAGGGGTTCGACGCCGCGACGCTGCAGCGGCTGCGGGTGCCGGCCGGGCTCGACATCGGTGGCAAGGCTCCCGGCGAGATCGCGTTGTCGGTGCTTGCCGAGATCGTCGCGACGTCGTACCGACGCGACGGCGGTCCGATGAGCGCCGAGGTCAAGCGCGACCTCACGTGACCGGTGGCGGAGTGGCGCAGTGACGGACGCCGAGCGCCGACTCGGCGATGCTTCCGCGGCACGCCAGGACGGCGAGGACGGTGACAGCGGCGGGCCGGCAGCGCTGATCCGGACGCCGGCGATGGCGGGAATCCTCCTCGCCGCCCTGCTGATGTTCGTGGCCTGGCTTCTCCCCGCGGCGTGGAACTGGGACATCCACATGCGGTCCTGGCCGCCGCTGCACGCGGTCTGGGAACCCCGGCTGGGTCCGGGCACCGCCCCCGCCGTGGTGATCGCGGTGCTCGGCATCGGGTACGCAGGTCGGCTGGCCCGCGGGCTGTCGTGGCGGTCCCTCCTCGTCGCGTCGTATGTCGGGTCACTCGCCTGGATGTCCAGCCTCGCGCTGGTCGACGGCAACGACGGCATCGGCGTCATCCTCGACTACAAGTACGAGTACATGAACACGGCGCGGACCATCGACAGCTGGTCCAAGGTCTCGGGCATGCTGCACGAGTACGTCGCCCGGATCGACGCGGACCACCCGCACAACTGGCCGACCCACATCTCCGGGCATCCGCCCGGCGCGGTGCTGTTCTTCATCGGCCTCGTCGCTCTCGGGCTCACCAGTGGTCTGGCGGCCGGGTGGGCCGTGATCGTGGTGGCCTCGTCGACCACCGCCGCCGTGCTCCAGACGATGCGGGTCCTCGGTGCAGAGCAGGCGGCGCGTCGAGCAGCGCCCTTCCTCGTGCTGGGGCCGGCCGCGATCTGGACCGCGGTGTCCGCCGACGCGGTCTTCGCCACCGTGTCGGCGTGGGGCATGTGTTGTCTGGCCGTGGCGTGCACCCGACCGGCGTACCGCGCGATGGCGGGCTGGTCCGTCGCGGCCGGTGTCCTGCTCGGGTACGCCGTCATGATGTCGTACGGCCTGCCGCTGCTGGGGTTCCTGGCGGTGGCGATCCTGCTGATCACCCGGCGAGTGGCGCCGTTGCCCTGGGCAGCCGGCGCAGGACTGGCCGTGCTGCTGGCCTTCTACGCGGCCGGCTTCGCCTGGTGGGAGGCGCTGCCCGCTGTGCACGAACGACAGTTCCGTGGGGTCGCGGCCAGCCGTCCGCAGCAGTACTACCTGTGGGCCAACCTGGCGTCCTTGGCGTGGAGTGCCGGGCTGGTCATGTTCGCCGGCGTCGCCACCGTGCTGGCGCGACGTTGGTCGTCCTGGCGGTCGATGCTGGCCGCACGTGATGGTCGGGACCGCGAAGTGCGGGTGGTCTCGCTGCTGGTCGTGGCGGCGACGCTGATGGTGCTCGCCGCCGACGTGTCCGGGTCGAGCCGAGGTGAGGTCGAGCGGATCTGGCTGCCGTTCGTGCCGTGGCTGATCGTGGGCACCGCCGTGCTGCCGCCACGCTGGCGACGTGTCGGCCTGGTCGTGCAGGTCGTGATGGCGCTGGTCACCCAACACCTGATCCACCCCGACTGGTGACCCGTGCTGCGAGGGCGTCGCCGTCAGGGTCAGGTACGCAGGGGGGCGGTGGCGAAGGCCCGTAGGCCCTCGTCAGGCATCACCTCGGCGGTGAAGCCGAGCCGATCGCGCGCCCGGTCGGGGCTGGCCACGATGTGCCGGACGTCGCCGGCTCGGAACTCGCCGGTCACTCGAGGAACCAGGTCGTCCCGGCCCGTGCCGGCCGCGATCGACTCGGCCACGTCGAGGATCCGCACGGGTCGGCCCGAGCAGACGTTGAAGGCCTCGTACGTGTCGGGCTCGAGTCCCACCACCCGCTCGATCGCTCGAAGGTTCGCCGCTGCCACGTCGTCGACATGCACGAAGTCGCGCATCTGACCGCCGTCCTCGAAGACTGTCGGCGCCTCACCACGCTCCAGCGACGAGCGGAACATCGCCGCCACCCCTGAGTACGGCGTGTCCCGTGGCATGCCCGGGCCGTAGACGTTGTGGTAGCGCAGCGCCACCACGGCACCGGGAAGCTGACGAGCCCACGCCAGCGCGTAGTGCTCCTGGGCGAGCTTGCTCGCGGCGTAGCTGCTGCGCGGTGACAGTCGCGCGTCCTCATCGACCAGCACCCACGTCATCGAGGCCCCGCAGATCGGGCATCCGACCTCGAACTCCCCGGACTCGAGGGCGGCCAGCTCGCGTGTCGAGGGCGGCTGGTCACCGTGCTCCTCGCACGCGTAGCGCCCGTCGCCGTAGACGACCATCGAGGAGGCGAGCACCAACCGGTCGACAGCCGCCTCGGCCGCGGCAGCCAGCAGCACGGCCGTCCCGAGGTCGTTGTGTCCCGCGTACAGCGGCAGGTCGGCCGCGGTGACACCGGCGCCCACCATCGCCGCTTGATGGCAGACGACGTCGACGTCGGAGAGCAGCCCCGCCAGCTGGTCGGGCTCGCGGACGTCGACGCGGTGGACGTCATCAGATCCCGCTGCGGCCTCGCCGTGCGCCTGCGGAATGTAGGCGTCCAGGGCGACCACGTCGTGACCCGCCGCCTCGACGACGCGGCGGACGGCTCCCCCGATGAAGCCGGCGGCGCCCGTCAGCAACACCCTCATCGGGTGAGCTCGACGCCTGTGCCGGACAGCTTCAGCTCGATCCCGTCCCGCGTGACCTGGAGGGAGTCGATCGTGAACGACTTGGGGAGGCCGTAGAGCTGATGTGGGGTCTGGACCATCGTCGACAGCAGCGGCTCGAGGTCGCCCGGGATCGGAGCGATCTTGGTCGTCCCGTCGGTCCCGAGGAACGTGAAGGCGCCGTCGTTGACCGCCACCCCGATGTCCAGGCTCAGGCCATCCGGCAGTCCTTGGTCAGCGTCCGGCTCCAGGGTGATCACTCCGACGCCCGCGTCGCTGCCTCCGCCTTGCCCCCCGTACGACGCGGTGAACGGTCCGAGGGCACTGACCGAGCTGTACGGGATGGTCGCGCTTCCCGTCATCTTCTCGGCCGTGGCCTGTCGGAAGTTCCGGCTCGTTCGCACGTGGAAGAACGTCACCTTCACGTCCTCGACCCGGATCCGCTCGGTGTCACCCACGTCAGGTTTGACCTCAGGCAACGTCATCGTCACCTCCGTCAGGTCGTTGTCCAGGACCTGGGTCACGAAGGGGAAGCCGTGGAACTCGACGTTCGGCTGGGTCGACAGGTTCTCGCGTTCCTTGACGACGCTGGCCACCTGGTCCTCGGCGTAGTGCTCGGCGACCCGGTCACCGACCACCGCCAACCCGGCGAGGATGACGAGGGCGATCAGCAGCTTGCGCACGGTCGGAGTGCTCCTGTGGGTGAGTCGGATCGGGATCAGCAGTGGTCAGGTGTGGAAAGGGCTCACGGAAGCTCGAACGGCAGGTCGAAGCCGTCCAGCGCGTTCGCGCAGTCACAGCCCTCCCGCTGCTCGGGCAGGTCGGAGATGACGCCCACCAGCAGGTCCCGGAGGCGGTCGATGTTCTGGGCGAAGGCGGCGAACACCGCTGCCTGGCTCACGGACTCGTCGCTGCTCACGCCTGCGTCCCGGTCGGTCACGAGCGCGATCGCGGCGTAGCAGAGGGCCAGCTCGCGGGCCAGCACGGCCTCGGGGTGCCCGGTCATGTTGACCAGCGACCAGCCCTGGGCGGCGTACCACTGCGACTCTGCCCGGGTCGAGAAGCGCGGACCTTCGATCACCACCATCGCTCCCCCGTCGACGATCGCGTCGTCTGCGCGGGTCAGAGAGTCCCGCAGGCTCGGGCAGTAAGGGTCGGCGAACCCGACATGACAGGCGCCCGCGTCGAAGTAGGTCTGGACGCGGCTGGTGGTGCGGTCGACGAGCTGGTCCGGCACGACGACGCTGCCCGGCCCCAGCTCGGTCTGCAGGCTGCCGACGGCGCACGGTGCCAGGATCCGGCGTACGCCGAGGGAGCGCAGCGCCCAGAGGTTCGCCCGGTAGTTGACCCGGTGGGCCGGGAACTCGTGATGAGGACCGTGGCGAGGCAGGAATGCCACGGACCTTCCGTCGACCTCGCCGACCGAGACCGCGGCTGACGGGTCGCCGTACGGCGTGGTCAGCGTCACGTCCTCCGGGTCCGCCAGGAACTCGTAGAAGCCCGAGCCACCGATCACGGCGACCTCGGCACGGGGGGCTGGCATGGGCGCCAGTCTCGCATCCCGCCGGTCCGGTCGCCGCTCCCACCCGATCGAGTGGGAGCGGCGTACGACCGATGCTTTGGACTCGGGCGGCCAGGTCCAGATCAGCGGACCGCGTCGGACAACACCCGGGTCGGCGCCTGCGCCTGCTGCCCCTCGCGCAGCCCGTGCCGCTCCCACCAGCGGCGCATGGGAGCAGGCGCCCACCAGTTGGCCGAGCCGAGCAGGCGCATGGTCGCCGGGACGAGCAGGGCGCGCACGACGGTCGCGTCGAGGAGGACGCCCCGCGGACTGAGAAGCGCCGCCCGACGGCGTACCGCTGGAGACGAGCCCCAAGGCCGGACGGCGTACCGCTGGAGATCGCAAGGCAGATTGCTTGTTTGCAAGGCAGGTTTGCCTAGATCACAAGCCACCTGAATAGAAATCTAGGCAAACCACCAGGGGTCACTTGAGGAGGAGGGTGCCGATCCGGCGGCCGGCGACGAGCAGGCCGACCACGCCCATGGCGGTCAGGTAACCGACGGCGATCACGGCGTCCCAGCCCAGGCTGCCCAGCGCCATCTCCCGGCACAGCAGCACGCCCTGGTAGAGCGGTGTCCAGCGCACGATCGCCTCGACCGCGTCGGGGTAGGTCGAGAGCGGGAAGAAGGTCGCGGAGAACAGGAACATCGGTGTGATGGACAGCTGGATGTACTCGAAGTCCTGCCAGGAGCGCATCCACGTCGTCAGCGCCATTCCGGCCCCGGCGAACGCGAAGCCGATCAGCATCGTCGCCGGCAGCGCCAGCAGCATCCACCACGACGACACCAGGCCGAGCGCCAGCATGACGACGATGAAGACCGCCGAGTAGATCGCGCCGCGCAACAGCGCCCAGGTGATCTCGCCGCGGGCCACGTCGGTGGGCCGGATGGGGGTGGCCAGCATCGCGTCGTAGAGCTTGGCGTACTTCATCCGGAAGAAGATGTTGTAGGTGGAGTCGAAGAGCGCCCCGTTCATCGCCGAGGACGCCAGCATGGCGGGCGCGACGAAGGCGACGTAGCCGACCCTGCTGCCGTCGGCCAGCGTGAAGTCGCCGACCAGACCGCCGACACCGATGCCGATCGACAACAGGTAGAGGACCGGCTCGAGCATGCCGGTGACGAACACGAACCAGCCGCGCCGGTAGACCAGGTAGTTGCGTTCGACGATGCGCCACGGGCGCCCACCCAGGAGCGGCAGGCTGATGCGCGGCCCCAGGCTGCGGCGTTCGTAGTCCGGTGCGGTGCGGGTGCCGGTGCCCGTGGGGGCGGTCATGACGAGAGCTTCTTCGCGAAGCCGGTGATGCAGTAGTACCAACCGACGAGCAGCCACACCAGCAGGTAGGCGAGGTGACCGACCGCCGGCAGCCACGACGCGGTGCCGAGGGTCAGGCTGCGAGAGAGCTCGACGCCGTGCCAGATCGGCGTGACATAGGCGACCCAGGTGACCGCCTGAGGCAGCTGCGAGATCGGAAAGAAGGCACCGCTGAACAAGAACATCGGCATCAGGCCGAGCCGGAACACCAATGAGAAACCGCTGTCGCTCTTGAGCCGGGACGACAACCCCATCATCGGGGTCGCGTACGCGAGCCCGACGAGCACCGCCACAGCCAGCGCGGCGAGACCCCCGACGGGACCGGCGAGCGCGCCGTACGCCGCCAGCACGCCGAGGAAGACGGCGCACGACAGGGCGATCCGGAAGGCCACGAACGCCAGCTGTCCGGCCGCGACGTCAGCGACCCGCAGCGGAGTGGCGGCCATCGAGTAGTAGAAGCGTTGCCACTTGAAGCCGGCCATCACCGGATAGGTCGACTCTCCGACACCGGCCTGCATGGCGGTGGTGGCCAGCAGCCCGGGGGCGATGAACGCCAGGTAGCTGACTCCTCCGATCGCGTCAGTGGCGGAGTTCTTGTCGACGAAGCTGCCCAGCCCGACGCCCATGGCCGTGAGGTAGAGGAACGGCATGAGGAAGCTGGTGATCACCGACCCGCGCCAGGTGCGCTTGTAGACGGTCAGCCAGTAGTCGGTCAGTCGCGGCACGAGCCGGGGCACGAACTCGTCCCACCGGAGCCTGCGTCGACCCGACGAGGCCGCCGGCGTGAGCGTCCCACCGGTCGTTGTGCCCTGGGTCACCGCGTCACCCACATCGTGCCGTTCACATCGGCTCGCCTCACGTCCACGTCAGTCGACCAGGGTGCGGCCGGTGAGACGCAGGAACACGTCCTCGAGCGTCGCTCGACGTACGAGCGAGGACAGCGGACGAAACCCCCGGTCATGGACCGCGGTGGCGCCGGCTTCGCCGTCGTCGGTGTAGAGGAGCAGTCGGTCGGGCAACACCTCGACCCGGTCAGCGAGGTCCGCGACCTTGGCGGCCATCGTCTCGTTGTCCCCGACGCTGAAGCGCAGCTCGAGCACCTCACGCGTGGAGTGCTCGCGGATGAGTTGCAGCGGCGACCCCTCGGCAACGATGACGCCCTTGTCCATCACGACGAGGCGGTCACACAGCTGCTCGGCCTCATCCATGTAGTGCGTGGTCAGCACCAGCGTCACCCCCTGCTGCTTGAGCCGGAACAGACGGTCCCACAACTGATGGCGCGCCTGCGGGTCGAGTCCGGTCGTCGGCTCGTCGAGGAGCAGCAGATCAGGCTTGTTGACCAACGACCGCGCGACCGTGAGGCGACGCTTCATGCCGCCTGACAGGTCGTCGACCTTGGCCTTGCGCTTCTCGGTGAGCTGGACGAACTCGAGCAGCTCCTCGGTGCGTTGGGACGCCTCGGCGCGGCTGAGGCCGAAGTAACGGCCGTAGACGACGAGGTTGTCGAACACGGTCAGCTCGTTGTCGAGCGTGTTCTCCTGCGGGCAGACTCCGAGCCGTGCCCGGATCGCCGAGCCGTCAGTGGCCGGGTCCATCCCGAGGATCTGCAACGTGCCCGCGCTCACCGGAGAGACCGCACCGATCATCCGCATCGTCGAGGACTTGCCGGCGCCGTTCGGACCGAGGAAGCCGAAGGCCTCGCCCGCGTGGACCTCGACATCGATCCCCTTGACCGCCTCGAAGGAGCCATAGGACTTGCGAAGTCCCCGGGCCGTGATCAACGCCGGCGTGCCAGGTTGCTCCTGCTTCCCCGCATCGTCAGGGCGCTCGGTGTGCAGGTCTGACGTCACGAGGGTCGAGCCTAGACTTGTCGACCGACAGCCCCAAACGAATTGACCCGGTGCCTCGTCGACGGCCGTAGGTGGCAGGATGATCGCCGCTGCAGGCAACCGCATCGCACCGTACGGCGTCCTTGGTGCGAGATGACCACCTTCACGACAAGGCGCCGGCCATGACGATCTGGGCCGCAACGACCGCTGCGGCGGCGTCGGCCGGCCAGGTGTCCGCAGGGTCGACGCTCACGATGCCGCAGCGTGGCTGTGACGAGACGGGGGTCGAGGCAGTGCGTGAGGCCGAACGCGAGGCGTTCGACGCCTTCGTGCGCGCCCGTCTGCCGGAGCTGCTCCGCTTCGGTCGCTCGCTCACCGGCTCGTCCGAGGCCGGTGCCGACCTGGTCCAAGACGCCCTGGAACGCACCTTGCTGGCCTGGTCCCGGCTGGACTCTCGCGACGAACCCGAGGGTTACGTCCGCCGGATCATGGTCAACCGCAACATCAGCATCTGGCGCAAGTTCGGTCGCGAGCGCACCACCGACCCACAGGACCTGGTCGAACACTCCGGCGTAGCCGGCCATCACGACCGGCACTTCGACGATGACCTGTGGCGAGCCATCCAGCAGCTGCCGACCAAGCAGCGCGCCGTGATCGCGCTGCGCTACTACGAGGACCAGTCCGAGGCTCAGATCGCCCGTACCCTGGGCTGCTCGGTCGGCACCGTCAAGTCACAGGCGTCCAAGGCGCTGACCAAGCTGCGCGCCCTCGTCCCTCCCGACCCCGAGCAGGACCAAGGCCTCGGACGGAAGGGGGTGTGATGACCCCGAACGAACCGGAGCAGCCGCGTCCGGACGATCTGGAGAACCGGCTGCGCCGCACCCTGAGCGACGGGCCGCCCCCGGTCGACACCGAGGGCTTCCTCACCGCTGTCCACCAAGGCGCCCGCAGCCGTCGCCGGCGTCGTGTGGCCGGGAGTGCACTCGCCGCGGCGGCCGTGATCGTGGTCGGCGCATTCGCCGTCACTTCGGCCGGCATCTTCGATCGTGACGCCACGACGGCGGCTGACGGTGACCGGACTCCGACGCTCTCGACGGCCACTCCCACCACAACGGACCCCAGCTCGTCCACGACGAGCCAGCCGACGCCGACACAGCTGGCAACGGCCAGGGCACTGTCGCTGTCTGCCACCGACGGCGACCACCAGTACGTCCTGACTGCCGGCAAGTTCGGCTGCCGCGGCGCCTGCCTGAGGGCGTCCACGACCGATGACGGCGGCCAGACCTGGACGATCACCGCCCCTCTCGGGCTGCGCCCCTCCGACCCGGACCCGACCACGCAGACGGCCTACGCGATCCGGTTTGCCGACGAGTCCAACGGCTGGGTGTTCGGAGGTGGCCTGCGGTCCACGCACGACGGCGGCAGCTCATGGCGCACGCCGACGCTGCCGGCCGACGGCATCGTGACCACTCTGGAGGCCTGGGGCGACCGCGTCTACGCCGGGGTGTACGACGACCCGAGCGGCACCACGACCCTGCTGCGGTCGAGCGCCGGAGCGGACGACTGGCAGGCCGTGGATGTCGGGCAGCCCGTCCGGCTGCTCACCGCGATGGCAGTCTCGCAACAGGCGACCGCGCTGCTGTCCAGCCCCACCCAGGTCAGCGACGACAACCAGCTGCTGGTCTCGACCGACGACTCCACCTGGTCGGACGTGTCACCGTGCCACCAGAAGCACGACTGGCCCTCGGCTGTGTCCGCGACCGCCGACTCGCTCTGGACGGTCTGTTCGGGGAGCCGGAGCGCGACGGCGTACGTGAGTACCGACGACGGCCACACGTGGTCCACGGTGCCGGGCGCCTTCCACCCCGGCACCCAGATCCAGGCCCGCGACGACCACACCGCCGTCGTGCTGGACGCCTACAAGTCTGGGCTGACGCTGGTGGCCGTCGACAGCTCACCGCAGCGGCTCATCGCCGATCAGGGAGACCTGCTGGCGATCGGGTTCACCAACCCCACGACCGGCTACGTGCGGACCATGGACGACCGCATCCTGCGCACCGTCGACAGTGGCGCCACCTGGCAGCCCTATCCCCTGCCCTGACGAGCGGGAAACGGCTGGACACCCTCGGCATGATGAGGGCCATGGTGAGGTCACTGGGACAGGTCGCGTGGCCGGTTCGCACCGAACGCCTTGTGCTGCGCCGCGTGGAGCCGGGTGATCTGGAGGCCACCTGGCAGATCCGACGCCAGGCTGCCGTCAGCCAGTGGCTCACGTCGGCGCCGGCGTCGCTCGAGCAGTACCGCGAGCGGTTCGACCAGCCGGAGCGGATGGCCAGGACCCTGGTCATCGAGCTCGGCTCGGAACGCACCGTGATCGGCGACCTGATGGTCGCCGTCGAGGACGCCTGGTCACAGTCGGAGGTCGCCGACCAGGCCAGAGGCGTCCAGGCCGAGCTTGGCTGGGTGCTCGAACCGACCCGGCAGGGGCACGGCTACGCGACCGAGGCGGTGAGCGCCGTGCTGCGACTCTGCTTCGCCGACCTGGGGCTGCGCCGGGTGACCGCCGGCTGCTTCGCCGACAACGTGGGGTCCCGGCGGCTGATGGAGCGACTCGGCATGCGACGTGAGACGCACACGCTTCGGGAGTCACTGCACCGGTCGGGTCGCTGGCTGGACGGCATGGGCTACGCATTGCTGGCCGACGAGTGGCGCGCCCGAGAGGGGCGAACCCCCGGGCCCTGAGCAGCGGCGTACGTCTTCCGACACTCGCCGGACAACGAACCCCCGCCCCGGCATCGGCCCGTACGTCTTCCGACACTCGCCGGACAACGAACCCCTCGTCCCCGCATCGGCCCGTACGTCTTCCGACACTCGCCGGACAACGAACCCCCCCCCGACCCCGACCCCCGGCCCCGTACCCGTCTTCCGACACTCGCCGGACAACGAACCCCCCGCCCCCGCATCGGCCCGTACGTCTTCCGACACTCGCCGGACCACGAACCCCCACCCCGGCCCCGGCCCGTACGTCTTCCGACACTCGCCGGACAACGAACCCCCCACCCCGGCCTCGGCCCGTACGTCTTCCGACACTCGCCGGACAACGAACCCCCCACCCCCGCATCGGCCCGTACGTCTTCCGACACTCGCCGGACAACGAACCCCCACCCCGGCCCCGGCCCGTCCGTCTTCCGACACTCGCCGGACAACGAACCCCCCACCCCCCGCATCGGCCCGTACGTCTTCCGACACTCGCCGGACAACGAACCCCCCACCCCCCGCATCGGCCCCTCCGTCTTCCGACACTCGCCGGACAACGAACCCCCGCCCCACCGCAGGCCCCGGCGCGCGGCCACCGCCAACCCCTCGACCGGGCATCGCGAGCGGAGTCGACCCGGTCGCCCTACGGTGGTCAGAACGCACCCCAACGCACCCCTGGAGTGATCGATCGTGAAGTTCCGCCCCCGTCGTACTCTCCTCGCCTGCTTCGCTGCGCAGGCCGCCGTCGTCGCCCTGGTCCTCGTCCCGACCGGGTCGAGCGTCGCCGCCTCCGGCCAGGCACCTGGCGCGCCCGGGCGGGCCAGCGACTGGAACGAAGGTGACAAGGACGGCTTCGGTACGGCGTACGGAACGGCGAGCAAGGTCTGGTACACGCTCAACGACGGCGAGCTGACGGATGTCTACTACCCCCGGATCGACACCCCGAGCATCCGGGACAGCCAGTTCGTCGTGACCGACGGCCGCACGTTCACCGACCGGGAGGACCGAGACTCCACCCACCAGGTCAAGCTGCCGAGCCCGGACAGCCTGACCTACCGGATCGTCAACACGGCGAAGTCCGGGGACTGGCGCATCACCAAGACGTTCGTCACCGACCCGTCGCGCTCGACGGTCCTCGAGCACGTCAGGTTCGAGTCACTCACCGGTGAGCCCTACCAGCTGTACCTGCTGCACGACGTCGCCTTGTCGATGACCGGCAACGACGACCGAGGCGTCTCCGGAGACGAGGCCTCGCTGCTGTCGTCCGACGGCACCAACGCCAGCGCCGTCGTCGCCAGGCCCGCCCTCGGCAAGCGCTCCAGCGGCTACCTCGGCACCTCAGACGGCTGGTCTGACCTGGCGCGCGACCACCAGCTGAACGGCCACTACGACGCGACGAAGCCGGGCAACGTCGTCCAGACCGCCCGGGTCAAGGTCAACGGCCTGGCCCGGCACCAGCACGTCACCGTCTCCATCGGCTTCGCACCGAGCGGCGACGGAGACAGCACCGCCGAGCAGGCCCAACGGGCTCTCAGCACCGCGCGGGCCTCGGTGGCCGCCGGGTTCAGGACGGTCCGTTCGGCGTACGACGCAGGCTGGTCGCGCTACCTCGCCTCCCTGGACGGACCACCCGCCAGCGCGACCGCCTGGACCACTGAGTGGAACGTCTCGGCGATGGTGCTGGCCGGCAGCGAGGACAAGACGTTCCGTGGCGGCTTCGTGGCGGCTCCGGCTCGTCCGTGGGCGTGGGCGAACTCGCTTCAGGACCTCGCGGTCTACCACGCCGTCTGGTCCCGCGACCTCTACCAGATCGCGACCGGGCTGCTCGCGGTCGGTGACGACGCCGCGGCCAACCGGGCGTTGTCGTACCTGTGGACCGTTCAGCAACGCGACGACGGTTCCTTCCCGCAGAACTCCCGACTCGACGGCTCCCCGGTCTTCGGCGGCCTGCAGATGGACGAGGTGGCCTTCCCGATCGTGCTGGCCCATCAGCTCGGCCGCACCGGCTCGGACGACTGGACGCACGTACGGAAGTCCGCGGACTTCCTCGTCGCCAACGGCCCGTCCACCGAGCAGGAGCGGTGGGAGAACATCGGCGGCTACTCACCCGCCACCATCGCTGCGGAGATCGCTGGGCTGGTCTGCGCGGCCGACATCGCGAGCCAGAACGGCGACGACGACAGGGCCGCCGCCTACCTCGAGACAGCAGATCATTGGCAGCGGCGGGTTCGGGCCTGGACCGCGACCGCCAACGGCCCCTACTCGGACCTGCCGTACTACCTGAGGGTTAGCGCCAAGGGAGACCCGAACGTAGGGACGAAGATTCAGATCTCCGACGGTGGTCCGCTCATCGACCAGCGGAAGGTCGTCGACCCGAGCTTCCTCGACCTGGTGCGCCTGGGAGTGAAGCCGGCGCACAACCCGGTGATCACGAACTCCATCGACGTGGTCGACCGCAAGCTCTCGTACCAGACGCCCAACGGCAGGTTCTGGCACCGCGCCTCGTTCGACGGGTACGGCGAGCGACGCGACGGCACCCAGTGGGAGCCGGTCGATCCCGGATCGCGTGACACCCTGGGTCGCGGGTGGCCGCTGCTGGGCGGTGAGCGAGGCGAGTATTCCCTCGTGGCCGGCGACGCCGTCACGGCGCAGCTCATGCTCGACACGATGGGTCGGGCTGCCGATGACCACAGCCACCTGATGTCCGAGCAGGTCTGGGACAACCGGGCACCGGCGCCGGCGCCCGGCTTCCAGCCCGGTGAGCCCACGTTCTCGGCCACTCCCTTGGCCTGGACGCACTCGCAGTTCCTCCGGCTGGCGGCATCGATCGACAACGGCAGCCCGGTCGAGACTCCCCAGGTGGTGGCCTGTCGCTACCGCAGCGAGGCCTGCGCCCGGTAGCACCTGCGATCGGTCAGCCGCTGAGGTCGTCCTGGTGACCACGGCGGCTGACCTGTCGGGCGTACGGCGATGTCGGTGGCGTGGGGCAGGATGGTCGTCGACATGAGTACGTCGTCCGGGTCCAGTGGCTCCACCGAGGGCATGAGCGGCTTCTCGCCGGTGGCGAGGGCCTGGTTCGGTGATGCCTTCGCGCTGCCGACACCGGCCCAAAGCGGCGCCTGGCGGGCGATCGCCGCTGGTCACAACGCGCTCGTCGTGGCGCCGACCGGCTCCGGCAAGACGCTCGCGGCGTTCCTGTGGGCTCTCGACCGGTTGGCCACGACGCCGCCACCGGAGGACAAGAAGCAGCGCTGCCGGGTCCTCTACGTCAGTCCCTTGAAGGCCCTCGCCGTCGACGTCGAGCGCAACCTGCGGGCTCCCCTGGCCGGGATGAAGCAGACCGCGTCCAGGCTCGGCGCCGACGTCCCCGAGGTCACCGTCGGGATCCGCTCCGGCGACACCTCGCCCGCCGATCGGCGCAGGCTGGCCACCACGCCACCCGACGTGCTGATCACGACGCCCGAGTCCCTCTTCCTGATGCTCACCTCTCAGGCCCGCGAGTCCCTGCGGGGGGTTGACACCGTGATCGTCGACGAGGTCCACGCCGTCGCAGGCACCAAGCGTGGCGCCCACCTGGCGCTCTCGCTCGAGCGTCTCGACGAGCTCCTCGACCACCCGGCTCAGCGGATCGGGCTTTCGGCGACCGTCCGCCCGATCGACGAGGTCGCCCGGTTCCTCGGCGGCGTTCACCCGGTCGAGGTCGTCACTCCGGTCTCGACCAAGCAGTGGGACCTGCAGGTGGTGGTCCCGGTCGAGGACATGACCGAGCTGGGACAGCTGACAGACGACCTCGAGGGACCTGCGGCCGGGGCCGCGTCTCGTGCGTCGATCTGGCCGCACGTCGAGGAGCGGATCGTCGACCTGGTCGAGCAGCAGCGGTCCACGATCGTCTTCGCCAACTCCCGGCGCCTGGCCGAGCGGCTGACCGCACGGCTCAACGAGATCGCGCTCGAACGGACCGGGCAGCAGGTTCCGGACGCCGGTCAGCCGGCTGCGATCATGGCGCAGAGCGGTGCGTCCCACGGCGTGCCCGAGGTGATCGCGCGGGCTCACCACGGCTCGGTCAGCAAGGAGCAGCGCGGCCTGATCGAGGAGGACCTCAAGGCCGGGAGGCTGCCGTGCGTGGTGGCGACCTCCAGTCTCGAGCTCGGCATCGACATGGGCGCGGTCGACCTGGTCGTCCAGGTGGAGTCTCCGCCCTCGGTGGCCAGCGGCCTGCAGCGCGTCGGCCGGGCCGGCCACCAGGTCGGCGAGGTGTCTCGAGGGGTGTTGTTCCCCAAGCATCGGGCCGACCTGGTTCAGACCGCCGTCACCGTGGAGCGGATGCGCTCGGGCCAGATCGAGGCGCTCAAGGTCCCGGCCAACCCGCTCGACGTGCTGGCCCAACAGGTCGTGGCCTGTGTCGCGGTCGACACCTGGGACACCGACACGCTGTTCGCCGTCGTACGCCGAGCTGCGTCCTTCGCCACCCTCCCCCGCTCCGCCTTCGACGCCACCCTCGACCTCCTGTCGGGTCGCTACCCCTCTGACGAGTTCGCCGAGCTGCGCCCCCGCCTGGTCTGGGACCGGGTCGCCAACACCGTCGTCGGCCGGCCCGGCGCGCTGCGGCTGGCCGTCACCTCCGGCGGCACCATCCCCGACCGCGGACTGTTCGGCGTCTTCCTCGTCGGTGAGAAGGCGTCCCGCGTGGGCGAGCTCGACGAGGAAATGGTCTACGAGTCGCGGGTCGGTGACGTCTTCGCCCTCGGGGCGTCCAGCTGGCGGATCGAGGACATCACCCACGACCGGGTGCTGGTCTCGCCCGCTCCCGGGCAGCCCGGTCGGCTCCCATTCTGGAAGGGTGACTCCCTCGGGCGACCGGCCGAGCTCGGCGCCGCGGTCGGCGGGTTCGTCCGCGAGGTGGCCGCGATGTCGACCGAGCAGGGCATCTCCCGGGCGTCCGAGGCCGGACTCGACACGTTCGCCGCCACCAACCTGGTCAGCTTCATCGCCGAGCAGCGCAGCGACACCGGCTATGTTCCCCACGACCGCCAGCTGCTCGTCGAGCGATGCCGCGACGAGCTCGGCGACTGGCGGCTCATCATCCACTCTCCTTACGGCGCAGCGGTCCACGGTCCCTGGGCACTGGCGATCGGAGCGCGACTGCGCGAGCGCTTCGGGATCGACGCTCAGGCGATGGCCGGCGACGACGGGATCGTCGTGCGTATCCCGGAGACCGACGCCGAGCCACCGGGGGCGGCGCTCGCGCTGTTCGAGCCCGATGAGATCGACGACCTGGTGACCACCGAGGTGGGCGGGTCCGCCCTGTTCGCAGCCCGTTTCCGGGAGTGCGCGGCCCGGGCCCTGCTGCTTCCCCGGCGCGACCCCGGCCGTCGATCGCCGCTGTGGCAGCAGCGGCAGCGATCGGCAGCGTTGCTGGAGGTCGCGAGCAAGTACGGCTCGTTCCCGATCGTCCTCGAGGCGGTCCGCGAGTGCCTGCAGGACGTCTACGACGTGCCGGCGCTGGTCCGGCTGATGCGCGACATCGAGTCCCGACGGATCCGGGTCGTGGAGGTCGAGACTCAGACCCCGAGCGCCTTCGCCCGGTCCCTGCTGTTCGGCTACGTCGCGTCGTTCGTCTACGAAGGCGACTCGCCCCTAGCCGAGCGCAAGGCGGCCGCGCTCTCGCTCGACCCGGCCCTGCTCGGCGAGCTGCTCGGTCGCACCGAGCTGCGTGACCTGCTCGATCCCGACGTCGTCGACGAGGTCTCCCACGAGGTTCAGTGGCTCACCGACGAACGCAAGCTGCGCAGCCTCGAAGGGGTCGCCGACGCGCTGCGCGTCCTCGGACCGCTCAGCCGCGAAGAGCTGCGTGAGCGGTCCAGAGAGCCGGCGGCGACCGACGGCTGGGTCGACGACCTGGTGACCGCGCGCCGAGCCGTTGTCGTCCGCATCGGAGGTCTCGACGCGGTCGCCGCGGTCGAGGACGTGGCCCGGCTGCGCGACGCGCTCGGAGTGCCTGTCGCGCCGGGCGTACCTGCTGCCTTCACCGATCCGGTGGCGGACCCGCTGGGCGACCTGGTGAGCCGCTTCGCCCGCACCCACGGTCCCTTTACGACCGCCGACGTCGCGGCGCGCTTCGCGCTGGGCCACGCCATCGCGCACGACGCACTGAAGCGGCTCGCCGCGTCCGGACGGGTGGCCGAGGGTGAGTTCCGTCCTGGTGGCCACGGCGGCGAATGGTGCGACGCGGAGGTGCTGCGCCGGATCCGGCGACGCTCCCTCGCGGCCGCGCGACGCGAGGTCGAGCCGGTCGAGCCGGCCGCCCTCGGTCGCTTCCTGCCCGTCTGGCAGGGAGTCGGCAGCCGACTGCGTGGACCCGAGGGCGTGTTGTCCGTGGTCGAGCAGCTGGCCGGCTGTGCGGTGCCCGCCTCCGCGCTCGAACCCTTCGTGCTCGGAAGCCGTCTGGTCGGCTACCAGCCTGCGATGCTCGACGAGCTGACGGCCGCCGGGGAGGTGATCTGGTCCGGCGCCGGTTCGCTGCCAGGCACGGACGGCTGGGTCAGCCTGCACACCGCAGAGACCTCTCCCCTGACCCTGCCCGACCTGGGCGAGCTCGACCTCACCGACCAGCACCAGCGGGTGCTGGAGGTGCTGTCGGCCGGTGGGGGGTACTTCTTCCGGCAGCTGTCCGACGCCGTCGAGTCCACCGACGACCAGGCGTTGACGGCAGTGGTGTGGGACCTGGTCTGGGCCGGCTTCCTCACCAACGACACGATCGCTCCCCTGCGCGTGCTGATCAGTGGACGCGGCGCTCATCGGCCGCGACGCTCCACCCCGCGCGGACGGATCGGCGGGCGTGGCGGCATGGCTCGCTCGGCGCTGGGTCGGGCCCCGATGCCGACCCGGACCGGACCACCGACGGTGGCCGGTCGCTGGTCGCGCACCCCGGAGCGGGAGGCCGATCCCACGCGCCGGGCTCATGCCTCGGCCGAGGCTCTGCTCGAACGTCATGGGGTCGTCACCCGAGGGGCGGTCGTCAGCGAGCGCACGCCCGGTGGCTTCGCAGCGGTCTACAAGGTGCTCTCGGCCTTCGAGGAGTCCGGCCGTTGCCGCCGCGGCTACTTCGTCGCCGGTCTGGGCGCGGCCCAGTTCGGCATCACCGGTGCCGTTGACCGGCTGCGCTCGATGGCCGGCGAGGCCGAGCGCGGAGCAACGTCCGAGGTGTCCGCACGGGTGCTCGCCGCCACCGACCCGGCCAACCCGTTCGGCGCCGCCCTGCCGTGGCCGGACCGCGCCGAGGACGCGGCGTCCAGCGGCCATCGCCCCGGCCGCAAGGCAGGCGCGATCGTGGTCCTGGTGGACGGGGCGCTGGCGTTGTACGTCGAGCGTGGTGGCAAGACGCTGCTCACGTTCAGCGCCGACCCGCTGCGCATCCAGCCGGCGGTCGACGCGTTGGCGCTCGCCGTCCGAGACGGCGCCCTGGGCAAGCTCACCGTCGAGCGTGCCGACGGCGAGCACATCTTGGGGTCTCCCCTGTCAGCCGCCCTCGAGGCCGCCGGCTTCCATGCCACTCCCCGCGGCCTCCGGCTCCGCAGCTGATGCGCGGCGAGTCAGGCCGAGAGGTCCAGAGAGCGCCGAAGGAAGTCGAGCTGGAGCAGCAGCAGGTTCTCGGCGACCACCTCGTCGTTGGCCATGTGCGTCATTCCCGACAACGGCAGGACCTGATGCGGCCTCCCCGCCGCCAGCAGCGCCTGCGACAGCCGAAGGGTGTGGGCCACGACGACGTTGTCATCCGCGAGCCCGTGCACGAGCAACAGTGGTCGCGACAGTCCGGCGGCGAGCGGGATGAGACTGTTGGCCTCGTACACGTCCGGGTCCTCGTCGGGGTGTCCGAGATAGCGCTCGGTGTAACAGGTGTCGTAGAGCCCCAGGTCGGTCGTCGGTGCCCCGGCGACGGCGGCGCCGAAGACATCGGGGTGTCGCAGCACTCCCAGCGCCGAGATGTAGCCGCCGAACGACCAGCCGCGGATCCCCACCCGACCCGTGTCGATGTCGTCCGGGAACCGCCGGGCCAGATCGGCCAGGACCTCGACCTGGTCGTCGATCGTGCCGACGAAGTCATGCCGGACCAGCTTGTCCCACGCCGGTCCACGCCCGGCCATGCCGCGACCGTCGGCCACGACGACCACGAACCCCTGGTCGGCGAACCACTGCTGTTCCAGCAGGGATCGTGCGGATCGGACCACCGTCTGGACCTGCGGGCCGCCGTACGGGTCCATCAGGACCGGCAACCGTCGAGAGCCACGGACGTGCCCGGTGGGGAAGATCACCATGGTCGGGTACGACCGCGATCCGGTCTCCAGCAGTTCGGGCTCGACGACCAGCGGGACAGGCTCGTCCACCGAGGCGAGCATGGCAACGGGCCGGTCGCCGGACACGACCCTGGTTTCGACCACGGTGTCTCGCAGGGTTTGCTGCGCGACAACCACGGTCGCGCCGCCGGCAGCCGCGACAGCGACACCGTCCGCGTCGCTGACGTAGTCGACTGCCCCGTCGAAGCCCAGCCTTGCCACCACGATCGCGCCGACCGAGGACGCCGGGGACACCAGGGCGATCACCGCGCCCTCGAGCACCGCCAGCACCTTGCGCACCTGCAGCCCGGCTGGCGTGAAGGCCGCGCCGTCGACGGCCAGATGCCTGGTCTCGCCCTGATCGAGGCCGTGCAGGAGCTGTCCGCTCTCGAGCCGTCGCGGAGTCCCCGGAAGCCGCTCGACCCACGCGTCGTCGGTCAGGGCGCGGACCAACGTGCTCTGGCCGGTGGCGGGATCGACGTCGCGGAACTCCAGCCGACCCTGGTCGCGGGTGAGCAGTGTGAGCAGCGGGTGGTGGCCACTCCACTCGACGTCGGCCAGGTACTCCAGCACGCGTCCGTCGACTGCGACGTCAGAGCGCCAGTCGACATCGGTCCGTTGTCCGTCCAGCGTCACGAGGGCCAGCGACACCGTGGCGTTGGCGGTCCCTGCCTGGGGATATCTGAGGCGGGCGGGCTCGGCGTCCGGCCGGATCGAGTCGGCGACGTGCCAGACCATGACGTCGGACTCGTCGTACCTCTCGACCAGGAGAGAGCGACCGTCCGGCGCCCACCAGAAGCCGCGAGCCCGGTCCAGCTCCTCCGCGGCAGCGAACTCGGCCAGCCCCCACCGCACCTCGGGAGGGTCGTCGTGCTCAGGGCCGATCAGCAGCCGGTCACCGCTCGCCTCGTCCACCACGTGCAGCCCGTCGTGTCCTGCGTAGGCGATCTGACGCCCGGTGGGGTCCAGGCAGGGATCGATCACCGAGGAGCTCACCGCTATCTCGCGGGGCGGCCCTTCGGCATCCACGTCCACGACGAACAGGCGCGAGGAGAGAGCAAACGCAACCCGCCGAGCGTCGGTGTCCGCGCTGAACGCCACGATGCCGGACCCGCGCACCCTCATCCGCTCACGGCGTGCCCGCTCCTCCGCCGTCAGCCGCTCGTGAACCTCATCCAGCAGGCTCACCGGGTCTGCCAGCCTGCGTTCCCTGCCCGTGACCGCGTCGTACAGCCACAGCGACTGCGCCATCGAAGTGCCGGAGGCCGACCGCAAGAAGATCACCCGGTCCCCGTCCGGGCTGACCAGGAAGCCGCGCGGCAGGCCGGCGTTGAAGTTGCTGGTGCGCGCTGCCAGTCGAGGATAGGAGTCCTGATTCATGCGGACAGTCTCCGGACGCGATCACGACAGAGCAAGCGCGAACCGCGTCAGGCTGCCGAGGAGAGACATCCATCCACGCGGACAGGAGTCACCTGATGCCCGAAGGTGACACGGTCTGGCGTACCGCCCGTCGGCTGGACCAGGCGTTACGGGGACTCGCGCTCACCACGACTGACTTCCGGGTGCCGCAGTACGCCGAGCTCGACCTGCGAGGTCAGACGGTGATCGAGACCGTGAGCCGTGGCAAGCACATCTTGACCCGGCTGTCCGACGTGACTATCCACTCCCACCTGAAGATGGAAGGCTCGTGGCACGTCTACAAGCCCGGCTCACCGTGGCGATCCCCTGGCTTCCAGGCCCGGGTCGTGCTGGCCAACGCACGATGGCAAGTGGTGGGGTTCCGGCTCGGCAGTCTGGACGTGGTGCCTCCAGACCGCGAGGACACCCTGGTCGGCCACCTCGGGCCCGATCTGCTCGGACCGGACTGGGACGCCGTCGAGGCGCTGGCTCGGGTCCGTGCTGATCCGGAGGTGCCGATCGGTGAGGCGCTGCTCGATCAGCGCAACCTGGCCGGCATCGGCAACCTCTACAAGTGCGAGACGCTGTTCCTGCTCGGCCTCCACCCGCAGACCCCCGTCGGCGACGTGGCCGTGCTCGAGCAACTGGTCGACAAAGCACATCGACTGATCGTGGTCAACAAGGAGCACCCCGAGCAGACCACGACCGGCAACACCCGCCGGGGTCAGCGCCATTGGGTCTACCGACGCGATGGGCAGCCGTGTCGTCGGTGCGGGACGCCGATCAAGAGCGAGACGTTTGCCACCGCCCGTGACCTCGCCCGCGACGCAGGAGTGCACTCAGCGGTCGACAACCCGAGCCAGGCGCGGGTGACCTTCTGGTGCCCGGCGTGCCAACCGGCTCCCTCCTGACCCACCCGTCACATCGTGCCGTCGTCGCGGCAGGTGCCGGGTTAACGTGAGGCGTGGCTGATTTCGTCGTACGTCGCTGGGACCTGACGCCGTACCCCGGCGACATGGCGCCGCCCCACATCCACCACAAGGGCGACGAGGCGTTCTGCGTCCTCGAAGGCAGGCTCGAGGTTCTCGTCGGCGACCGACGACAGACGCTCGACGCCGGCGACTACGTCGTGGTCCCGGCCGGGACGGTGCACACGTTCGCGACCGTCGGCGACGAGACGGTGCGGGTCCTCGTGGTGATGACGCCACAGATCGACGCCTTGGTCCAGGCCCTGCACCAGCCGGACGGCGACTGGGAGACGGTCTGGGAACGGCACGACTCGGAGCTCGTGCAGGTCGACGAATGACCCTGCGACTACGCGGCGACGTTGGTGACGTCGCTCGACACCCGGATCTCCGTGGCGGTGGCGGTCGGAGTCGGAAGCGACGTCAGACCAGCGACGGCTTCTTCTTCGCGCGCGATCTCGCCACTGACCTTGGCCATGATGACTGAGAGTGGGACGTCGAGCGCGTGGCAGATGGCCGCCAGACACTCCGACGACGCCTCCTTCTGACCGCGCTCGATCTCGGAGATGTAGCCCAAGCTGACCCGGGCATCCGCCGACACGTCGCGCAAGGTGCGTCCCTGCTCGAGGCGGGACTCCCGCAGCACGTCACCGAGCAGTCGTCGGACCAAGATCATGGTCGGCTCCTCTCAGGCTCACCGTGCGGGCACCGGTGGTCGGGTGTGTCGGACAAGGTTACCCGCCCAGGGGGCGACATGGGGCCGACCCTCCGCACAACGCCAGGCGGAGGTGTCATCTTCCCGTCCGGTGTTCGTCGATCTGCGAGTCACGCCAACTGGTCGAGCAGGAGGGTCAGCACGGCGTCGACGGCGGCCCGGCGGACCTCCTGCCGGTCACCTGGGAGCCGCAGACTCCGGGAGACCACGACACCGTCCGGCCCCGCGACCGCCACGTGTACGTCGCCGGCCGGATGCCCGTCCTCCGGGCCGGGGCCGGCCACTCCCGTCGTGCCCAGTCCCCAGTCGCAGCTCAGCAGCACGCGGGCCCGGGCCGCCAGCTGTTCCGCGCAGGCCGTCGAGTAGACCCCGTGCCGGGCCAGCACGTCGGGGTCGATGCCCAGCAGGTCGGTCTTCACGTGTGCGGCATAGGCGACGATGCCGCCGCGCAGCGAGCGGGAGGCGCCCGGCACCGTGGCCAGCGTGGCGGTGACCAACCCGGCCGTGAGCGACTCCGCGGTTCCGACCGTCTGGTGCCGGGACTGGAGGGCATCCAGGCAGGTCGAGGCCGCCACGTCGTACGCCGTCATGGGTTGTTCAGGTCGCGGTGCGCTGCTCGGACTGGCCCTCGCGACGCAGCCTCAGCGCCTCGCGGACATAGTCGATCCCGGTCAGCACCGTCACAGCGACGGCCGCAGCCATCACGACCACAGCGGCCCACCACAGGGTGTCGCCGACGACCTCCCAAGCTCCGCTGAGGTCACGGAGCGGGAGGATCAGCGCGCACAACGCGACCGCCTGGAGCGTGGTCTTGATCTTGCCGCCGCGACTGGCCGGCATCACGCCGTACTTGATGACCCAGAAGCGCATCAGCGTGATGCCCCATTCGCGACCGAGCACGACGATGGTGACCCACCACCACAGGTCACCGATGATCGACAGGCCTACGAACGCCATCCCGGTCAGCGCCTTGTCGGCGATCGGGTCCATCAGCTTGCCGAAGTCTGTGACCAGGTTGCGCCGGCGCGCGATGTCTCCGTCGATCCGGTCGGTCAGGATCGCCAGGGTGAAGACGACGAACGCCCAGACCCTCAGGCCGGCGTCCTCCCCGTCCTGCATCAGCAGCAGCCAGGCGAACAGCGGGACCAACACGATGCGCAGCGTGGTCAGGGCATTGGGGAGGTTCCAGTTGTTGACCGGCTCCCGTGCGGGTGCCGCGCCGCCCGGCTGCGCATCACCACGACCGGCGTTTGCGCCGGAGCTGGTGGGACGTTCGTCGGACATGCAGCCAACCTATTGCGTGCGGGCGTCGGCCACGAGGTCGACACCCGAGCTGGTCGTGACCACGGCGGTCACGATGTCCCCGATCGCCGTGCCTTGGGGCAGGTTCGTGACCGTGGTCGAGCCATCGACCTCAGGGCCCTGACAGTCGGGGCGGCCCTCCCCCAAAGCACCGTCGACGGTCTCCATCAGCACCTCGACGGTCTCGCCGATCCGGTCCTCGGCTCGCTGCATCGTCAGCTCGTCGACCAGCCGGGTGACATGGTCGACCCGCGCGCGGATCTCATCGTCGTCGAGGTGCCCGTCGAGCTCGACCGCCTCGGTGCCGTCCTCGTCGGAGTACCCGAACACGCCGACGACGTCGAGCCTGGCTGCCGACAGGAAGTCGCACAGGATCTCCAGGTCACGCTCGCTCTCACCCGGAAATCCGACGATCACGTTGCTGCGGGCGCCGGCGTGCAGGCTGTGCGAACGGATCAGGTCGAGGAGACCGAGAAAGCGCTCGGGGTCGCCGAAACGTCGCATCCGGCGAAGCACCGGTGCCGACGCGTGCTGGAAGGACAGGTCGAAGTACCGCGCGACCCCCGGTGCCGTCGCAATCGTCTCGACCAGGCCGGGCCGGGTTTCGGCCGGTTGCAGGTACGACACCCGGACCCGGTTGATGCCGTCGACAGCAGCGAGCTCGGGCAGCAGGGTCTCGAGCAGGCGCAGGTCGCCCAGGTCCTTGCCGTACGACGTGGAGTTCTCGCTGACGAGGAACAGCTCCCGCACGCCCTCGGCGGCCAGCCAACGCGCCTCCTCGAGCACGTCATGGGGACGGCGCGACACGAACGAGCCGCGGAAGCTCGGGATCGCGCAGAACGAGCAGCGCCGGTCACATCCCGAGGCCAGCTTCAGCGGCGCCATCGGCCCCGAGCCGAGGCGCCGGCGGATCGCCCGCGGCCCACTGGCGGGCGCGAGCCCGGGCGGCAGGTCCGGGGCGGACTGAGCATGTCCGGGAACCGAGGGACCGCTCTCGGTGCCCCGGTCGACCGGAGAGATCGGAAGCAGCAGCCGCCGGTCGTGCGGCGTGTGCGCGGGGTGCACCTGGCCGTCGAGAATGCTGCGCAGCCGGGCCGCGATGTCCGGGTAGTCGTCGAAGCCCAACACAGCGTCGGCCTCAGGCAGCGAGTCGGCGAGCTCCTTGCCGTACCGCTCCGCCAGACAACCGACTGCTACGACGGACTGGGTCGATCCCGCCTCCTTGAGCTGGGACGCCTCGAGCAAGGTGTCGACCGAGTCCTTCTTGGCCGCCTCGACGAAGCCGCAGGTGTTGACGACGACGGTCTGCGCGTCCTCCGCACTCTCGACGAGTTGGAAACCTCCGGCTTCGAGGCGCGCGGCCAGCTCTTCGGAGTCGACGTCGTTACGGGCGCAGCCGAGGGTCAGCAACGCCACCGTGGGCGGGGAGGTAGGGGGAGATGTCTTCATGGGGTGACCTCAGTATGCCGCCGCAGACCCGACTTACCCCAATCCGGAGCAGTCGTGCCGGCGCCCCGACCGAACACCCCGAACGCACCGTTTCGGCCTCTCCACAGCCGCGAAACGGTGCGTTCGGGGTGTTCGGTCAGGCGGCGGGTGGTGCGGGGATCAGGTGTCTGGCCCTCTCGCCCGGCTTGCCGATCAGGCCAAGGGTGTGTCCTTGAGTGCCGATCCGGATCACTCCCCCGTCGACGGCCATCACGTGCAGAGGGGCGAGTCCGCGGCTCAGGTGCACCTGACCGTCGCGCAGGACGCCGTGGAAGACCACCGTCCCGCGACGGTTCTTGACGACGACCCGCGAGTCGCCGCCGACGGCGGCCAATCGAACCGCGGCGACCGCCGGTGCCGGCGGCGGCAGCGGTTTGTTACCGGGGCCGGGTGAGCCCAGGCCGGCGGCATTCTGGGTCGGCTTGGCGACCGAGACCGGGACCGCGTTGCCGTCCGCGAAGTACTTGGCCACCCCCCAGATCAGCACCAGCACCAACACGGCAGCGATCAGGCTGCCCCAGCTGGCACCCGAGGCCCCACCGCGGATCATCCCGGTCGCCCCGGTGGACAGCTCCGCATCGAAGACAGCTCGTGCGTTGATCGGAGACGTGGCGAACGTGTCGTCGTAGGCGGCCAGCAGCGGCTCGGGCTCGAGCCCGAGGACCCGGGCCAGCATGCGCAGGTGGCCACGGGCGTAGAAGTCGCCACCGCACGGCCCGAAGTCGTCGACCTCGATCGACTCGATCACGTAAGGGCGGATCCTGGTCCGCTCGGCCAGCTCATCGACGGTGAGACCGAGGTGACCGCGAGCCTCCCGTACGGTGCCTCCGATGACCAGGTCGTCGCGCTCGCGGACGTCTGCCGGGTCGCGCCTGGACTCCGTCTCCACCATGGCGGACGAGGCGGCCAGCGGTGCTGCCCGCCGGACCTTGCTCATCGCCCGTGCCGACAGGTCGGTGGTGGCGTCGATGATCAGCCCGACATTGCTGACCGGACCGGGCTGCTCCTGGTCGCCGGCATGCTCGTCGGGCTCGTCGGGCTCGTCGCGGCGTCTCAGGTGATCGATCTCCGGCAGCGGCTCGGTGACCTCGTCGGGATACGGGTGGGAGAGCGCAAGCGTCCCGTCTGTCGCCGTCTCGCGCAGGACGGGAAGGGTGACCTCCTCTCGCCGGGCGGGGTGCGAACGCAGTGCCGCGACAACCTTCGCCAGCGGTAGCGCTGGAGCAGACTCCCGCACGGCGATGAGCGGGCTGCGCGACTTGCGTGGCTGCGGCGTCGGATCAGCCAGGATCGACTCATCGGGGGCAGCGTCATCGGGAGCAGGTTCAGCGGGGTCGTCGCGGAGCACGTCGGAGGTCTCGGTGATGGCCACCGTCGGCTCCGGCTCCTCGACCGCACCCTCGAGCACGACGATCCGGGCCCGGCCGGCTGCCAGCCGAGTCAGGGCGGCCGGGACGTCAACCGCAGTCACGACAGTGGTCAGGCCGAAGGGGACGACCAGGGGCGCATCGTAGAACCAGCGGTTGGCTGCAGCACCCCAGCGCGACCGCCAGCGCGCGTTGGACAGCTCGCCGGCCGATGCGGTGACCAGCACGGCGACATGGCCGTCCCGGACCCGACCTCGCTCGTCCACCTCGACCCTCTCGACGTGCGACCACGGGATCCCGGTCCAGTCGCCGCCCAGGCGGACCCGCAGTCCCGTCTCGTCCGCGACCAGCAGCGGGGTCCGGGCATCACCCCAGGCCAGGCCGTGAAACACCGCCACCACGCCCAACGCCACGCCGACGAGCAGCGTGATCCCGTCCCCGGACTGTGCGAACTGCCACAGGTAGCCCGCCGACAGCCCCAGCGCGGTGACGGCGACCGAGGCCATCAACCCCGCCCGCCGACGGATGACCAGGTCGGTCCCGCTGGTGCGCCTCTCGTCCTTCATCGTCATGCTTCCCCCTGGAGACTGGCGATCACATCGTCGAGGTCGTCGGGCTTGATCAGGACATCACGCGCCTTGGAGCCCTCGGACGGGCCGACGATTCCCCGGCTCTCCAGGATGTCCATCAGCCGACCGGCCTTGGCAAAGCCCACCCGGAGCTTGCGCTGCAGCATCGAGGTCGAGCCGAACTGCGTGGACACGACCAGCTCCACCGCCTGACACACGAGATCGAGGTCGTCGCCGATGTCGTCGTCGAGCTCGCGCTTGTTCTGCTGCGGTGCGGTGACGTCGTCGCGGTACGTCGGCTGCAGCTGCGACTTGCAGTGGCTGACGACCTGCTTGATCTCCGCCTCGGTCACCCAGGCGCCCTGGACGCGCTGCGGTTTGCTCGCACCCATCGGCAGGAAGAGTCCGTCACCCTTGCCCACCAGCTTCTCCGCCCCCGGCTGGTCCAGGATGACCCGGCTGTCGGCGAGTGACGAGGTGGCGAACGCCAACCGGCTCGGCACGTTGGCCTTGATCAGTCCGGTGACGACGTCGACCGAAGGCCGCTGCGTGGCCAGCACCAGGTGAATCCCGGCCGCGCGGGCGAGCTGCGTGATCCGGACGATCGCGTCCTCCACGTCGCGCGGGGCCACCATCATCAGGTCGGCAAGCTCATCGACGACGACCAGGAGATACGGGTACGGCGTGAGGACCCGCTCGCTCCCCGGCGGGACCTGGACAGCACCTGACCGCACCGCCTTGTTGAAGTCGTCCACGTGTCGGAAGCCGAAGTTGGCCAGGTCGTCGTACCGCTGATCCATCTCGCGCACGACCCACTGCAGAGCCTCGGCGGCCTTCTTCGGGCTGGTGATGATCGGGGTGATCAGGTGCGGGATGCCTTCGTAGCCCGTCAGCTCGACCCGCTTGGGGTCGACCATGATCATCCGCACCTCGTCGGGGGTGGCGCGCATCAGGAGGGAGCTGATCATCGAGTTGATGAAGCTCGACTTGCCCGACCCGGTCGCCCCAGCGACCAGCAGGTGGGGCATCTTCGCGAGGTTCGCGACCACGAAGCCACCCTCGACGTCCTTGCCGAGCCCGCACACCATCGGATGGCTGTCGTTGCGAGCGTTCGGGCTGCGCAGCACGTCGCCGAGCGAGACGATCTCGGCATCCGGGTTGGGGATCTCCACACCGATCGCGGACTTTCCCGGGATCGGCGACAGGATCCGGACGTCGGCGCTCGCGACCGAGTAGGCGATGTTCTTGGAGAGCGCGGTGACCTTCTCGACCTTGACCGCGGGCCCGAGCTCCACCTCGTAGCGGGTCACCGTGGGGCCTCGCGTGTAGCCGGTGACCTGCGCGTCGATGCCGAACTGCTCGAGCACCTCGGTGAGCCGCTCCACGATCGCGTCGGAGGCCTGAGAGCGCGCCTTGTGGGCGCTTCCTGGCTTGAGCACGTCGTTCTTCGGCAGCGTGTAGGTGATGTCACCGGAGAGGCTGAGCTGTTCGACCCGCTGGGGAAGCGGCGTGTGCGGTGGCGGCTCCATCTCCCCGTCAGCCGCGTCCTTGCCGCGCTTGGAGAGCTCACGGCCCTCCATCAGCCCGGGGTCGCTGACCGGCTCGGTCGTCTCGTCGTCGTTGTCGACCATCGTGCCGACCCGGCGCCTGGGGCGACCACGGCGTGAGCGGCTCCGGGCCAGGCTGGGCCTCGACCACAGCCGCCTCGTCGGTGTCCACCGGCGTACGGCCGAGGATCTTGTCGCGCGCTGCCGCCAGCCGCACGGGGATCTGGTAGACGGGGGTCGCCGTGACGACCAGCAGGCCGAAGAACGTCAGCAGCACGAGCAACGGGACGGCGATCAGGGTGCTGCGGAACAGATCGGCGACCAGGGCCGAGCCGATGTAGCCGATGGCGCCGCCGGCCTCGCGCATCGCGTCTTGTCCACCACTGGGCCGAGGCAGCCCGTGCTGGAGGTGGACCAGACCGAGCACGCCCAGGGCGATGGCTGCCCAGCCGATCACCGGGCGACCGGCCGGACCGTTGAGCTCGGGCGAGCGCATCATCCGCCAGGCCGCGAGCAGCAGCAACAGGGGGACGGCGTACGCCGCGATGCCGACCGACCCCTCGACCACGCTGCGGATCACGTGACCGACCGAACCGGGCAGTCGCCACCACTCGGCGGCGCTGACGACGATGGCCAGCCCCACCAGTCCGAGCCCGATCCCGTCTCTGCGGTGCTCGGGGTCCAGGTCGCGCGCCGTGGTGCCGATTCGGCGGACCACCGCTCCGATCAGGTGGGCGGTCCCGAGCCAGAGCGCGCGCAGTCCACGCCCGATCCCGGTCAGGAGCAGCGTGAAGACACCAGGCCCGCTAGGCGGACGCCGGGAAGAAGGACGTGAGCGCGAGCGGCTGCTCGTGCCCTTCTTCTTCGACGGCGACCGTCGGGTCTGGCTACCGGACGAGCCGGATCGAGAGCTGCTGGAGCTCCGCGACCGCGGCGGGGAAGACGTGCGGGTCGCCATGGTGTCGAGGCTACGCGATGGTCACATCAGTCTCACGCGTAACACGCCGCCGCCGTCGGCCGGTCGGATCAGGGTCGTCTCTGGTGAGATGACCCTCCGGACGACACAATGGCGGAATGACCAAGATCGTCGCCATCAGCGGTGTCGCCCCCGCGGTGGGAGCCTCGACGCTGGCTCGCGGTCTGCGCGACTGGTTCACGACCTGCGGTCTGAGCGTCGACCTGGTCGAGGAGGACGAGACCCTCACCCGCCCCGCCTTCGCCCCGATGGCGCGCGAGCTGGCGGTGACCGGCACGTGCGCGATCAGCACGCTGGCGGAGTGCGTGGCCGCGTTCGCCGGCGGATGCGCTGAGTCCGAGGTCGACGTGGTGATCTGCGACTCGCTGTTCCCCTTCGTGCGCGCACTGAGCGACTGGGACAACGGTGAGATCGCGATCGACGGCTTCCTCGCCACGTGCACCGAGGCGATCGGCTCGATCCCGTTCACCCTGGTCTACCTCGACGCCGACCTGCGCGCGGCGTTGCGCAACGCCGCCGACCGAGAGCCCTCCGGCTGGCTCGAGTGGTATGTCACGCGGTTGATTCGCGACGAGACCGGCTCGGCACCGCCACCTGAGCTCGCCGCCGGTGTCTTGGACCGTGAGCGCGAGGTCGCGCAACGGTTGATGGCCAAGCACGGCTGGGACGTTCGCCGGATCCCCGAGACCGACCTGCTGACCGAGGACGAGGTCCTCGAACGGGCGCGGCGGCACCTCGAGCTGTCCGGAGTCGTGCCGACCGGGTCGAGCTAGAGGCCCCCTCCGGCCGCCACCACCTGCTCCGCGCGTGAAACGACGGTTCGTCGTCGCGCGTCAGAAGTACTCCAGCAGGTACGCCGGCCTGCCGACGAACGCGGTGTCCAGCAGCCCGAGCTCGACGGGTGTGCCGCCCTGGACCAGTCCGGCCGTGCGCAACGTCGCCATCGATGTCCCGGCATACATCGCCGCGAGACCACGCGATCGGAGGTGAACGGTCTCGGGGGCCGCCCGCACCGTCTCGTCCGGATGCAGCGACCCTCGTCCGTCGCGCACCTGGAGGCGACCCGCCCAGGTGTTGGCGGGCAGCAGCGGGTCGTCCAGGGCCAGCGGCACGTCCAGCTGGAGACCAGGCGGGTAGCCCCGCGAGGTCACGGCGGCCTGAAGGTCGATCACCCGCAGCATCCAGCGCGTCAGGTTGGTCTCCTGGAGGACGCACTCCCCGAGCAGCTGGTGGATCGGATCGTCCGGTGCGACGTAGGCCTGCACGCGGTCGGCGACCGAGGAGCTCGACCCGACCACCGCCCACAGGGCACGAGCCGTGGCAGGGTCGGCGGCGACCAGCTGGTGCACGACCAGAGCACTGCCCTCCCACCCGTAGAGGACGAAGCCGTCGGAGGCGACATACGCGAACACGGAGCTGTCCTCCAGGTCCTCGACAAGCTCCTGAGGCGTGTAGTCCCGCGGCCCGCAGGCCCGGTCGGTGAGGTGCTGACGACGCATGATCGCGAGGAGCTGTTCGGCATCCGACGGCCCTGCCTCGCGCACGGCGACGTCGTCGCCACGCAGCTCACGCAGCAGGCGGGTCGCGATCGAGATCCGTGGCTGCACCCCCGCGATCTCCCACCCGGTACGCCGATAGACCGGGACCGTGGCCGGGTAGAGCACCGACACCGGGTAGCCCAGCTCGCGAGCCCGCTGCGCTGTCCCGGTCATCAAGGCGGTCCCCACGCCTCGCGCCCGGTACTCCGGTGAGACCACCACCCCGGCGATCCCGGCCATCGGCATCGACTGGCCGCCCCAGTACTGCGAGAAGGGGCGGATCAATGCTCGGCCGACCAGGACTCCACCGTCGTACGCCGCCACCATCCGCCGCTCGTCGATGGCAGACAGGACGTCCCGCTCCCACCGTGGTCGCGCTGCGTCGGGCAAGGCACCGAAGGCTCGCGTGCGGATGTCGAAGGACCGCACCAGGTCGTCCGGATCGAGATCGCCCACATGCAGGTCCATGGCGGCGACTCTAGAGGGCCAGGTGGACAGCAAGCGGGCTGGTCGGCGCAGGGACCGTCGGCTAGTGGCGGGTGGGATCCTCGCCGGAGTCCTTGCGCAGCACGGCGTCAGGGGAGACCGGAAGCTCGACCACCAGGCATGGTCCGCCGTCATAGATGCCGCCGTCGATCGCGAGCACCTGCTCGTCGGCGTACAGCAGCGGGCCGTCGACCTTCTCCGACTCGATGTCGAGCAGGTCGGCGATGATGGTGTGCCCGTGCACGATCAGCCGTCCACCGAGCCGATCGAGCATGCCGTCGGCCTGGTAGGCGCCGTCCTCACCGTTGTAGACGTACCGCGTGGTGAGCCGCCACCAGACGTCCCACCAGTGCTGCGGGTCATCCGTGGCGAGCAAGGCGCCGACGGCGGCGTTGATCTCGTCGATCGACTCGCCCCACTCGACGTACTCCAAGGTGTCGGAGTGCATCATCAGGTAGTCGTCGACCAGCGCGGTGGGAGGGAGCGTGCGGAGCCACTGGACGTGCCGGGGCGTCAGCCGGTCCTGGTCGCTGCCGAGCCCGCCGTTACGAATCCAGCTGGCGGCGAAGTTGCGCGAGCGGCCACCCAGCTCGATGTCGGTCGTACCGAACAGGTGCATCCCCAGCGCGAGCACCTCGTGGTTGCCCAGCAGGACCCTGACCTCGCCGTCGGCCTCCTCGGCCTGCGCTTGCAGGGTCATCAGCAGCTCGATCACCCCGATCCCGTCCGGACCGCGGTCGAGCAGGTCGCCCAGCACGAAGAGCCGCGCGGTGCCCCCGGACCAGTCACCCTGGTCGTTGACGAGCCCGGCTCCGGTCAGCGCGGTCCGCAACTCGGCGGCGTGGCCGTGCGGATCACTGGTGACGAACAGGCGGCCCGCCTGCTGACTACCTTCGTTCATGCGAAGCCGAGCACCTCATGCCGCCGCCTGCCCCAGGCAAGCGCAGAGGCGATGCCGTCCTCGAGGGTGAGCTCGGAGCGCCAGCCCAACACCTCGTGGGCCTTGTCGACGTTGGCGTACGCACCGACCGCATCGCCGGGTCGTGGGCCTGCCTCCTGGATCGGGACCGGTTCGCCGTACACCGTCTCGAACGCGGACACGAGCTCGCGGACCGTCACTCCCTCCCCTGTGCCGATGTTGATGATCGTGGAGGGTGCCTGAACCTGCTCGAGGACGTGGTCGAAGCGCTCGACCGTGGCGACGTGCGCGCGAGCCAGGTCCCACACGTGGATGTAGTCGCGCAGGCCGGTGCCGTCGCGCGTCGGGTGCTCGGTCCCGGTGATGGTGAAGTCGCCCCGGGCCCCGGTGGCCGAGAGCACCAGCTGACCGATCACGTGGGACGGCTCACGGTCGTACAGTCCCGTGGTCAGGTCCGGGTCTGACCCGATCGGGTTGAAGTACCGCAGGATGATCGCCCGCAACGCGGTGCCCGCGGCCATGTCCTCCAGGGCCATCTCCATGGCGCGCTTGGTGCGTGCGTACGGCGACGTGGGACCGAGCGGTGAGCCCTCGGTCACCTCGAAGCCCTCGACCGGTGCGTAGAGCGAACCGGTCGAGGAGAAGATGAGCCGGGGCTTGCCCAGGCTGACCAGCTGGTCGAAGAGCTCCAGTGACTTGGCGACGTTGTCCCGGTAGTACTCATACGGCTGGGTGACCGACTCGGGCACGACGATGCGCGCGGCCATGTGGATGGTGCAGGCCAGGTCCGGGTGCTCCTCGACGATCCGAGCCACGAGGGCGCGGTCGGCGATGTCGCCCTCGTAGAACGCCCGCTCCCCCACGAAGTCGCGGCGTCCCTTGAGCAACGAGTCGAGGACCACAGGGGTGTGGCCGGCCTGTTCGAGGGCTCTGCACGTGATGCTGCCGATATAGCCGGCACCGCCGGTCACCAGGATCTTCATGCGAAGACCCTAGGGCACACCCGGACAAGGGGCTCGAGCTGCGGCTGCTTCAGCGAACAGAGGACGTCCTCGATGTCGTCGGCTCCGGCTCCTCGTCGTCGAGCGGAGCCAGGGACGGCCCCTCCAGCTCGAAGTCGGGGATGATCCGGTCCAGCCACGCCGGGATCCACCAGGCGCGATCGCCCAGCAGCGACATCACGGCGGGCACCAGGACCATCCGGACGACGGTGGCGTCGATGAGCACGGCCACAGCCATGCCGACGGCCAGCATCTTCACCGTCGGATCGGTACTGAGCACGAAGCTGGTGAACACGGCCACCATGATCGCGGCCGCCGTGGTGATCACGCGGGCGGTCGCACCGATACCGACCGCGACAGCGCGGTGGCTGTCGCCGTGTGCCACGTAGGCCTCGTGCACGCGGGACAACAGGAAGACCTCGTAGTCCATCGACAGTCCGAACACGATGGCGAACATCAGCATCGGGACGAACGACGGGATCGGCACGGTCTCGTCGATGCCGACCAGCGACGACCCCCATCCCCACTGGAAGACCGCCACGATCACCCCGTACGACGCACCGACCGACAGCAGGTTCATCACCGCCGCCTTGATCCCGATCGACACCGAGCGGAAGGCCGCAGTCAGCAGGATCAGCGCGAGCAGCACGACGACACCGATCAGCCAGGGCATTCGCTGCGCGACCTTGTCGGTGAAGTCGACGTAGCCGGCCACCGTCCCGACGACGTAGGTCGGCTCCTTCTCGTCGGCCAGGATGTTGTTGCGGATGTCGTCGACGAGCTGTGAGGTCTTCTCGTCCTGGGGCGAGGTCGTCGGCACGACGTTGATGATCGCCATGGTCCCGGAGCCGTTGACCACCGGAGGGCTCACGGACGCCACCCCAGACGTGGTCGAGAGATCCTGTTGGAGGGCGGCGAGCGTGGACTGCGCGTCGGACTTGCTCTGCTTCGACGTGTCGACCACGACGGTGAGCGGGCCATTGGCACCGGGACCGAAGCCCTGCTTGATCAGGTCGTAGGCCCGCCGGCTCGACTGCGAGGTCGGATCCGTGCCGGCGTCGAGCTGGCCGAGCTGGATCTTCAGCAGCGGCACGGACAGCGCGAGCAGCAGCACCACGGCTCCGGCGGCCCACGGCCAGGGGCGATCACTGACCTTGCGTCCCCACCGCGCGAAGGCACTGCGCTCATGAGCGGCCGAGCGCGCGTCGTGCTCGGCGTGCAGTCGGCTCCGATGCTCCTCTGGACTCTCGGAGGCTGCCAGGGTCTCTTCTTCTTGCGCATGCTGGCGATCCGGCTTGCGCTGCACCCGGCGACCGGCGAGCCCGAGCAACGCGGGGACGAACGTCAGCGCCGACACCATGGTCACGGCAACCACGACCGCGGACGCCGCGCCGAGCGCTCCGACGAAGGGCACCCCTGACACGTACAACCCGAGAATCGCGATGACGACCGTCGAGCCCGCGACGACGATGGCCGAGCCAGACGTCGACGCGGTGCGTCCGGTCGAGGTCTCGATCCCGGCCCCGTCCTGCAGGAGCTCGAGATGTCGAGCGACCAGGAAGAGGCCGTAGTCGACGGCTACACCGAGGCCGAGCAGGGTCGCGACGGTCGGCGCCGCCGTCGGGAAGTTGGTCCCGGCGGCGAGCAGCGCCACCACGGACAGGCCGGTGCCGACGCTGAACACGGCCGCAACCAGGGGGATGCCCGCCGCCACCAGGGTCCCGAACATGATGAGCAGCAGGATCAGCGCCAACGACAGTCCGATGAGCTCAGACGTCCGGTCGTGCGCCTGCTTGGCGATCTCGCCGGCTGCCCCGCCGTACTCGACGGTGAGCCCGGCCGAGCGGGCGGGCTTCACCGCGTCGTTCAGCTCATCGAGGTACGCCTCGTCGAGAGACGCCGGGACGACGTCGAACGAAACCGGCGCTTTGGCGATGGTGCCGTCCTTGGACACCCCGGTAGGCGGATTCTGCTTGAGCGGGTCGCTCGCGGAGATCACGTGCGGAAGCTTCCCGACGGCCGTCATCGACTTCGCGATCGGGCTGGACTCGTCTGTGACCGACCCCTTGGTGGCGTGGAACACGATTTGTCCGGCGTATCCCGACTGCTGGGGGAAGTCCTTCTTGAGCACGTCCAAGCCTTGCGACGACTGGCTCCCTGGCACCGTGTAGTCGTTCACGTAGGTGCCACCGAACGCCTTGCCGAGACCGATCACCACGACCAGCACGATCAGCCATGCCGCGATGACCGCCCAGTGTCGACGTGAGCACCATCGTCCGAGGTGGTCCAGAAAGGCGTGCACAGGTCCCCCGCTCATTGGAAGGGGCGGCTTCGACCGCACTGTCAGTCCGAGTCTTGCGCTCGGGTGCAGGGACTGCATGACACGTTTGGACAGTCTCGACCGGGGTGGCAAAGCGGCGTACGTTCCGATATACACCGCGATCGGTTGCGAAAGCGTCTGGCCCGTTCGGGCTAGCCGGGCGCAGCCGCACCCTGGACGCCCATGATCTCGACGGGTCGGAAACCTCTCACCAGCCTGACCCGAAGCAGACGAAGGGGGCCGGGACGGCCCCGCCGACCTCGATCATGGCGTTCGCCAGCGCCTCGGAAGGAGTCCGACCCGCCGCCAGCTGATGGTGAGTGGCAGCCAGGGTGGTGCAGGCGACGTCGTCGTCCACGCTGGCCGGGGAGGCGATCACCGTGCGCGCACCGGCGTGCAGCCAGGCCACCGTCATGCCGATCGTCTCCTCACCCCACCGCACCGACGAGCGACCGAGCTCGCACGCGGACAGGATCACGGTCGTCGGGATCGCGGTGAGCTGGTCGATGTCGTACCCGAACCAGGGTCCGTCGGCGAGCTCGAGTCCGGAGAACAGCGGGTTGTCAGCGGAGTGGCGACCGTGTGCGGCCACGTGGAAGACGTCCACCGACGCGGCGAGCGGACCCACATGTGCAGCGTCAGCGTCGTCACCGACGAGCACGGTCGGCTGCGACCAGTGCCGCGCGGCGGAACGGACTTCCTCGACCGCCCGGTCCACGCGTGGACCCGCCACGAACCCGCACCCCTCGGTTGCCAGGTCCAGCGTTCCGGGTTGCCAGCCACGACGTGGCCGAGCGTGGCACCGTCACCGCTCGTCCGAAGAGTCCAGGGAGCAGGGTCCAGGGCACGCCCGCCAGCGACCCGGACGGTACGACGACCAGCGGTCGGTCGCCGATGTCGTCGAGCAGGGGCACCACGAGGTGGTCTGCGAGCTCCGCCAGCCGAGCACGCAGCCCCTCGTGGACGGTCTCGCGCAAGCTGGCCGGAAGTCGGGTGGCAGACATGTCCAGGTCGGCCTGCATGCCCGAAAGCAGGAGACGGATCGTCGTCAGGTCGGCGAGCTCATGGGTCTGCGCGCCGTCAGCGGTCAGGGTGAGAGCCACCAACCGGTTCTCCACGCTCACGTACGCGACCAGTGCGCCGTCGTCGGGCCCCAGCGCCGAGCACGTCTCGTCCATCGACGCCGGCTCACTCACCTCGCCTGATCCCGCGCCGTACCACTGCCGTTGCCGGATGGTGCGCCTCAGCTCGGCGACCTTGGTCTGCAACGACGTGGTGCTGCGACCGGCCGCCTCGGCGGCAGCGAGGTCTGCCTGGAGCGACCGCAGGTGGGTCAGCTCCGCGGCCGACTCGGCATCGCCGGGAGGACGGACGGGTGTGACCCGGCTGGCCAGCGCCCGTGCTCGCTCCGACCACTCGAAGATGACGTCGGGTCGGCCATCGTCGATGGCCATCCGGATGCCGTGCAGGGCCAGCCGCCGACCGTGCCCGACCAGGGAGCTCTGCAGGTCGAGGCTCCCGAACGAGGACTGCCAGTCGTGCAGGTCGGTCAGCCCCGTGCGCACCTGGCGGAGCGCCTCGTGACGACGCCCGCGGTGCTCGGAGAGCTCGGCCTGTACCTCTCGGTGCAGCAGCCTGACCTCGAGCGGTGCGCCGTGACCGCCACGGAACCGACGGATGCGTTCACGGGCGAGCTCGGTGTCGTCGTGGTGGAGCCCGGCGCGCGCCACCTCCAGGTCAAGGGCGCTGGCCTCTCGCCTCAGCCCATGTTCTCGGAGCTCCTCCACGACCTGCTGGGCGCGGTGGATCAGCGGTCGTGACGACAGTCCACTCTCGATGCTTGCGGTCAGCTCGACCGCCTCTGCACGCGCCGACCAGGCCTGGCTTCCCGTGGAGTCGAAGCGGCGTCGGGCACGCCGTGCCGTCCGCGCCGCTTCGCCGGCGTCCTCGCGCAGCAGCAGGCGTGCCAGGACGATCTCGGCCTCGCCCTGACGCTGCCGCATCTTCCGACTGCCGAACGAACGAGCCGACGCACGCAACGCCGTCGCCGCATCCGTCGTCATACCGGCCGCGGTGAGGACCTCCGCACGATCCTGGTCCGCCACGGCGGCGTGCACGGGCGAGAGCTCGGCCCACGCCGGTCGTGCGGACTCCATCATGGTGAGAGCCGACGCCAGGTCGCCGCTCAGCATCCTGGCGTACCCGAGGTTGTGCTCGGCCTTGGCCGCGAGTAAAGCGTCCTCTGCCTGGACCGCCAGGACCCGCGCCCGATCGAGGTCGTCGGCCGCAGCTCTGTACCTCTCCGCTGTACAGGAAGAGGTTGCCGCGGTTCAGATGGACGATGGCGCGCGCCTGCGGGGAGTCGTCCAGCAGTCGCAGGGCCTGGGCGAACTCCGGCAGTGCCTCCTGGGCGTGGCCCACCCGCATGTGCAGCAGGCCGAGCTGGCTGTGGACCCGGCCCCGGACCTGTTGTGAGACCCCCGGTCGCCGGAGGGCCTGGCGGCACAGGTCGACACCTTGGGCAGGCGAACCGAGCTCGGCCTCGACGTGCGCCAGGCTCAGCTCGATGCGCGCCAACGTGTCCGGCTCTTCGTTCTCGATCCGCGTCAGCGCCCGCTGGAAGAGCCGACGAGCGCTGGCATGGCGACCGGCGTTGCTCTCCTCGAGACCGCGCGCATGCAGGTCGGACGCGCTCAGCATCCGGCCATCATCGCGCTGCGGCTGGACTCCCCGCCAGCGGACTGCCGCCGTGCCGGGCCGGCGTCCGGCCGGCGCCGCCCTGTCAGGACGTCAACGCGATGCCGGCGCAGCGGGAGACAGCCTTCCGTCCGCGCCTCACCGCAGCCTTCTTCGCAGCCGTCCCACCTGCCTGGCCGGCAGGGATGCGACCCAGCGCGCCGGCCAGCTCGCCCGCCATCCGAGGCGCGGCGAAAGACGTGCCGCTCCACAAGGCAAACCCCGACACGAAGCTGTCCGGATCCACCGACTCCCGGACTCGCCCGAATGCGCGAATCCGGGCCGATGGCTCGAGCCCTCCCTGGAACTTCGGCATCGTGCTCACCACGCTCGCCCCGATCTCGTAGCAGCGCACCCACGGTCCGGTGTTGCTGAACAACGCGACCGTCCCGTTCGGGTTCAACGCGCCCACGGAGACGATCGGGACGCAGTCAGGACTTGGCCTGACGCCTCCCCCGTTGGTCCACGGCGCGAAGGCCGCGGGGTACTGCGGTCGCGCGGTGGCGTCGTTCCCGGCCGAACAGACGACGACGGTCCCGCACTCGCCCAGTTGGCGGAGCAGGTCGTACAGGGTGACGTCGAACAGCCGGTCCTTGGGCGTCTCGTGGTAGTAGCCCATCGACAGGTTGAGGACATCCACCGGGCGGCCGCCGGACTCGCCCTCATAGTGTCGACGGACCAGCTCGACGACCTTGGTCAGCGCGTCGATCCACTCCGACTCCACGATCGGACCGCTCGACCCGACCACGCGCCAGGAGTAGATGTCGGCGTCAGGGCAGGCCTGATGCACCATGCCGGCGATGAACGTGCCATGGCCCGACAGCGGATCGAGGATGCCGTCCAGCGGCCCGACCAGATCGCCGTGCTTCTCGGGATCGCGCCGAGGGTCGACGGAGCCGATCGGCTGGGAGCCGAGCTTGACGTTGGTCTTGACCACGCCGCGCAACCACTCGTGGTCACCGCATCCGGTGTCCAGGATCCCGACGACGGGCCGGCGACGCTGCTTGTACTCGGAGTCCTTGCGGCGGTACGGCCGAGGGCCGCTGAAGGCGATTGGCTGTCGACCTCCCGACCCGGCATAGCCGTAGGAGCTCACCGGGTCTCCCCCAGCGGGGTTGGAGTGCTCGATCGGGTTGGAGTGCTCGATCGGGTTGGAGTGCTCGATCGGGTTCACGGTCAGCACGTGATCCAGACCCACACCGCTCAGCCTCCGGATCCCGAACTGCGCCCTGGCCTGCTGAAGGAGCACCCATCCATCGGGCGCGACCGTGGCTTGCTTGGACTGGACCGAGATCAGCAGCCGGGAGATGCCCAGCAGCCCATCGCCTCCCAGGCGACGTACCCGGGAGGCGGGAAACTTCTTGTCCACGGAAACCGTCCAGCCGAGACGGGACGCCGTCGTGTTGAGCAGCTCCAACGTCTCGTCGAGGTCGCGCGCCGCCGAGACGATCAAGCGGGGACCTACGTACACGGTGGGTCGGGGACGAACCCCACGAATGGTGAGCGCGGTGCCGGGATCCAGGACCCGACCGTCGACCTGGTCGAGGAGGTCACGGGGCGGCGGGGCCGGGTCACGGTCGACGCGCGGAGGAATGCGCGCGTTGTCACCCGGCGCCGACGAGGCGGACGGAGATGTCTGTCGAGCGGAGGTTGCCACGAGCAGCTCCTCGGTGTGTTCGGGCGGGGGTGCGAAGGACGTCTCAGAGCTCGACGGTGGGGGTGGCGAACATCCCTTCGGCGCTGCCGTGGGTCTCGCCGTCGTTCGAGCGCAGGAAGAAGCGCGTCAGACCGGTGGGCATCCGCGCGATCTCGAAGCGGCCGCGCGCGTCGACCTCGGCCTCGTGTGTGGTCTCGTGCTGCGACACGGTCACCCGCATCGCCTGGGCCGGTGTGACCCAGCCGTCGACCCGGCAGTACGACGTGCCGATCTCGGAGACGCGCAGCAGCAACGAGAAGGACCCGCCCGAGAAAGCGATCGTCAGGGCTTCGCCGTCGCCCCGTGCGCCGGACAGCTCACGGGTGCGCTCGATCAGGTGGAGCATCTCGTACTCCATGTCGAGATCCTCTGTCTCGATCGCGACCAGGACCTTCTCGACGAGGTCCTCAGGCATCGGGTCGCGGAGCTCCCACATCTGCGCCAGTTCGCGCATCGTCGTGCCGTTGTCACTCATGGTCTGCTCCCGCCTCTCCGAGTAGCGCCTTCAACTTGCCCAGGCATCGACCGCGCGTGGGGCCGATGCTGCCGACGGGCATGTCCAGGTCGCGTGCGATGCCCTGGTAGTCGGGTCGGTCGTCGAACGCCACGATCCGCAGCAGCCGCTGGCACCGTGCGTCGAGCTTGCTGACGCAGGCCCACAGCCGGTCATCCTCATCGATGCGTACGACCTCCGTCTCGGCAGCCTGCTGGTGCGGGATCCGAGCCTCGATCACCTCGTCGCCGAGCGGCGTAGCGCGACCGTCTGCCCGGCAGACCCGCCAGGCCTCGCGCCGGGCTGTCGTGGTCAGCCAGGAGGCCACCGCCTGAGGATCCGCGATGGACTCGTGCCGGCGTACCAGCGTGAGCCAGGTCGTCTGGACGACGTCCTCCGCCTGGTCCCTGTCGAGTCCGTAGGAGCGCACGACGTGCCACAGCACCGGCGTCAGGCACCTGACCAGGTCGTCCTGCGCGCCGAGCTCTCCCTTGCGCCATCGACGGAAGTGATCGGCTGCCTGTCCCCAGACCGTGTCTCCCGAGGTGCCAGGTGCGCTCTGAACGGCCACGTGCGGACCTCTCGTATCGCTCCGGGCCAAGGCATTCACACCGACCAGGAGTGAGCAGCCGGTCGGTTTGATACGCCCTGGGTCGTCATGTGCATCGTAGTGACTCCCCCCGCTGATGTGACGGTGTTCTGACGATTGACCCGTCGGCCGCTGCCGAGGGCGTCGGAGGGGTACCGTCGCACTATGAGCGAGAAAGATCTGCACGAGAACTGGGTCCCTGACGTGGCGCAGCGCGAAGCCGTGGAGGCTCCCGACCAGGAGTGGGTCCCGGAGCACGCCGATGACGCCGGAGCTCCTGACCAGGAGTGGCTCCCCGAGCATGCTGCGGTCGAGGGCTTCGAGCGTGACGGGGAGCGTCACTACCGCTGCCTGTTCTGCAGTGGCCGGGTCGACGCCACCCGTCAGGCGACGGACGCGCATCGAGCCGAACACGCATCCTGACGCCTGCCTGCTCGGCGTCGTCGAGAATATTCGACCGGCCCGGTATCACGAGGCGACGATCCGACTCCTGAGCGAGCGGTAAGTCGTCGACGTCCGGTTCAGGGGGGTCGGACGTCCACGCACCCGATGAGGGTGGGGCGGGCCCGGGGGATCCCGTCCCACCCCTCGTCGCGCCTGCCCAGACCGGGTCGGGCTCTTCGGTGCCCGTCACCAGGGAACGGGACTGCGGTGGTCAGGCTGAGCTCTCAGCTCGGACGGGCTCGTCCGTGGGCCGACCGGCGACCGGCGGCGGCGACAGCACCTTGACCACGGCCGCGACCAGCACGGCCAGGGCGAACGTCACCCCCAGGAAGACCCGCCCAGCCGCGCGCGCCGACTCGGTGTCCGCGGGGACGTCGCCGCTCAGCGCCCAGCCCAGCGCGATGCTCATCACCGTGCCCAGTAACCCGACGGTGATGACCGCCATCACCCCGAAGCGCCACCCCACTGCGCTCGCCGCCGTGTGCCGGACTCCCGTGCCGAAAACCGCTCCGGCACCCAGGCACAGCGGCACCGCACCTGCCGCCAGGTAGCCCTGCCCGTCAGGCATCACCCAGCTTCCGGCGCAACCGGCGGCGACCACCAGGAAGGCCAGGGTGACCGCGCGTGGGTACCTGGCCCCCAGAGCGGTCCCCAGGGCTGTCGCGACGGTCAGCAGGACCGCCAACCACCAGGAGACCCGCGACCGGCCGCCGTCGGCGACCACCACGAGCAGTTGCACCGTGATCGGGAAACAGACCATCACGAAGACCAGGCACACGTAACCGACACGCACCGAGGCGTCAGCGGGCAGCAGCGTGATGGCGCCGAGCGTGCCGATCACCGCTGCGGACGCCAGCAGGACCAACGGCCTCAGCCAGCCGGCGGAGAGCCCGGGATCGAAACCCAGCGCCATCGTGGCCAGGCTTCCGCCCAGCCCGAGCGCGAGCAGCGCCGACCAGGCCGGGTCTCCCGCCGGACCGGACCGGATCCCGGACCGCGGTGGCTCGAGGAGCATGGTCAACGCGCTCCAGCCGACGATCACCACCGAGACGGGAGCGAGCAACCACACGGACGGGTGGTGGGTGAGCCGCGGAGCGTCTGTCGCGATGAGCACGTCGACGTGTCGCGACATCCAGGCCAGCAACGGCCAGGACGCCACGACCGGCACGGCCCACGCGGCCATCGCCGCCCGACGGTACGCGGGGGCGAGCTCGAACGTCGTACTAGCCGCACCGGCCAGCAGGCACCCCACCGCTCCACCGAGCAGGAGCTCGGCCAGGGTGAGCTGGAACGGCTCGACCACCGAGCCGGCCAGGGCCAGGCCGAACACCGCGCCAGCGGCTCCCAACGACAGCGCCGGGCCCGCGCCGACCCGACCGACCAGGAGCAGCGCGCTCGAGGCGGCGGCAAGTCCCAGCGCGGCACCCGCCCCGGCCCAGCCGACGAAGCGCTCGTCGACGAGCGCAAGGTCACCCAACCGGACGGCTACGTCGGGCACGTTGATCACGCAGACGATGCCCAGCGCGGCGGCGAGGAACGAGACGGGCACTGCGAGCAGCACGCGGACTCGCTCGGCGAAACCGTGTGCTGCGGTGGTCGCCGTCGGCGGGTGGCTCATCTCGTCAGGCTTCGAGCACGACCGGGATGATCATCGGCCGTCGTCGATGCGCCTGGTTGACCCAGCGCCCCGTCGTACGCCGGATCACCTGCTGGAGCTGGTAGGCGTCGTCGTTCCCGTCCCTGACCGACGTGGCGAGCGCCTCCTCGATCAGCGGGATCACCTCGTCGAAGACGGCGTCGTCGTCGACGAAGCCGCGAGCATGGATCTCGGGTCCGGCGATCAGCTTTCCGGAGCCGGAGTCCATCACCACCATGACCGAGATGAACCCCTCCTCTCCGAGGATCCGGCGGTCCTTGAGGTCGCTCTCGGTGATGTCGCCCACCGAGGATCCGTCGACGAACACGTAGCCGCACTCGACCTTGCCGCTCACCTGAGCCACCCCGTCGATCAGGTCCACCACGACACCGTCCTCGGCGACCACGACCTGCTCGACCGGCACCCCGGTGTCGACTGCCAGGGCGGCGTTGGCGACCAGGTGCCGGATCTCGCCGTGCACCGGCATCACGTTGCGCGGCCGCACGATGTTGTAGCAGTAGAGCAGCTCGCCGGCACTGGCGTGGCCGGACACGTGGACCAACGCGTTGCTCTTGTGCACCACGTTGGCTCCGAGCCGTGTCAGTCCGTTGATCACCTTGAAGACGGAGTTCTCGTTGCCCGGGATCAGGCTCGAGGCGAGCACGACGGTGTCACCTGGCTCGATGTGGATGCGGTCGTGGTTGCGGTGCGCGATCCGGGCCAGCGCCGACAACGGCTCACCCTGCGAGCCGGTGGAGATGATCACGACCTCTTCGGGGGCGTAGCTGCCGAGCTCTCTCATGTCGACGAGGGTGTCGTCGGGAACGTTGAGGTATCCGAGGTCGCGGGCCACCTGCATGTTGCGCACCATCGAGCGCCCGACGTAGGCGACCTTGCGGCCCTGGGCCACGGCAGCATCCATCACCTGCTGCACGCGGTGCACGTGCGAGGCGAAGCAGGCCACGATGATCCGCTGCTTGCTGCCGCGGAAGACGTTCTGCAGCACCGGGGCGATGGCCCGCTCCGTCGTGGTGAAGCCCGGCACCTCGGCGTTGGTGGAGTCGACGAGGAACAGGTCGACGCCCTCCTCGCCGAGACGTGCGAACGCCCTCAGGTCGGTGATCCGCCCGTCCAGGGGCAGCTGGTCCATCTTGAAGTCGCCGGTGTGCAGGAGGACGCCGGCTTCGGTCCGGACCACCACCGCCAACGCGTCCGGGATCGAGTGGTTGACCGCGATGAACTCCAGGTCGAACGGCCCGAAGCTCTGTCGGTCACCCTCGGCCACCTGGAACTTCGGCGCCCGGGTCTGGCGGTGCTCGCGCAGCTTGGCCTCCAGCAGGGCCAGCGTCAGCTTCGACCCGACCAACGGGATGTCGGGACGCTCCCGGAGCAGGTACGGCACCGCCCCGATGTGGTCTTCGTGGCCATGCGTCAGGACCACGGCCTCGATGTCGTCGAGTCGGTCCCGGATCGGGTCGAAGTCCGGAAGGATCAGGTCGACCCCGGGCTGGGTCTCGTCGGGGAACAGCACGCCGCAGTCGATGACCAGCAGGCGGCCACGGTGCTCCAGGACGGCCATGTTGCGACCGACCTCGCCGAGGCCTCCCAACGGGATGACGCGCAGGCCATGGGGAGGAAGCTCAGGCGGAGGGCCGAGCTCGGGATGCGGGTGGCTCATTCAGAACCCTTCCCTGTCAGTTGCATGAGTGTGTGGTCGTGCTCTTGCGGCGCCCGCCCGGGGTGTCGGCCCAGCGGCACGTCAGCCGTCGAGCAGCTCGGCGTCGACGAGGTCCGTGCGGAGCTCGGCCACCTGGTCGTCGGTGGCCGGGACGAGCGGCAGCCGGACGACGCGGTTGTCGAGAACGCCTTGGAGCTGCAGCGCGGCCTTGACCATGATGGCGCCCTGGGTCCGGGTCATGATGGCGCGCACCGCCGGCAGGGTGGAGCGGTCGATCTTGCGGGCGGTGTCGAGATCGCCGGCGTCGATGGCCGACACCATGTCGGCGTACCGCTGTCCTGCGACGTGGCCGACCACCGACACCACGCCCACTGCGCCCAGGGTCAGCCAGGGGAAGTTGAGCGCGTCGTCGCCGCAGTAGATGGCCAGGTCGGTGGAGCGGAGCAGCCACGACCCGGCGTACAGGTCGCCGCTGGCGTCCTTCACCGCGACGATGCGCGGGTGCTCGCCGGCCCGGGCCAACGTGTCGGCCGAGATCTTGGTGCCGGTCCGACCGGGGATGTCGTAGAGCATCACGGGCAGGTCGCAGGCGTCGGCGATCGTGCGGAAATGCTCGAGGATGCCCTCTTGAGGCGGCTTGTTGTAGTAGGGGGTGACGGCCAGCACGCCGTCCACCCCGCACTCCTGCGCGGCCCGGGTCAGCGCGACGGCGTGGGCGGTGTCGTAGGAGCCGACCCCGGCCACCACCCGCGCCTGCTGTCCGACGGCCTCGACGACGGCACGCAGCACCTGCTGCTGCTCGTCGTCATCGACGGTGGGTGACTCCCCGGTCGTCCCGAAGACCACCAGCCCATCGTTTCCGCGGTCGACCAGGTGGGTCGCCAGGTTCGCGGCGGCAGCCGGGTCGACGGCGCCCGCGTCGTCGAACGGCGTCACCATCGCAGTCAGCACCCGACCCAGGGGCGCGGTCATGGCGGGGCTCATGGAAGGAGGTTACCTCTGCCCTCCGGTGCCGGTCTCACCCCCGGACCTGAAAAAAGGCCCCGTTGCTGTCCGCTCGGGGGTCCGGGCAGCAACGGGGCATCTGAGAGGTGTATCGCCCCGAAGCGGCTGAGCGTTACAGACTTTCTCGATCCTCTTGCGAGCCGCCCTCGGACGCCGCCGTCCCGGGTGCCCGGCGCCGGTGGTACGCGGTCAGGATCCAGCCCTCGTGCGCTTCCCTCGACACCTCCTGCCAGGCCTCCCAGTCGACGTCGGGGAAGTACGTGTCGCCGTCGGGTGTCGCGTCCACCCAGGTCACCAGCATCTCGTCGGCCACCGCGAGGGTCTCGGCGTACACCTGCGCGCCTCCCGCGACGAAGACCTGGTCGTCGATGCCGGCCGCCCACGCGAGCGCAGCCTCGACGCTTCCCGCGACCAGCAGCCCGGCGGGCAGTCCCCCGTCCGGCTGCCACCCCTCCTGGCGGGTGACGACGATGGTGGTTCGTCCTGGCAGAGGTCGCCCGATCGACTCGTAGGTGGCACGACCCATCACCAGGACATGCCCCAGGGTGACGGCCTTGAAGCGGGCCTGCTCACCGGGAAGCGTCCACGGGATGTCGCCGTCGGCGCCGATGACCCCGTTACGCGCCACCGCCGCGACGATCGTGACCGTCATGCCCCTCCTCGTCGAACCGTCAGTTGTGGTTCCTTCTCCGGCCCTTGTGGTTGTTCAGACGGCGATCGGGGCCTTGATCCCGGGGTGCGGGTCGTAGCCCGCGATCTTGACGTGCTCGAGATCGAAGGCTGCCAGGTCAGTGATCGAGGGGTCCAACCACAGTTCGGGGAGACTGCGCGGCTCACGGGCGAGCTGGGTGCGGGCCTGGTCGAGATGGTTGAGGTAGAGGTGAGCGTCGCCGAGCGTGTGCACGAAGTCGCCGACCTCGAGACCTGCTACCTGGGCGATCATGTGGGTGAGCAGGGCGTATGACGCGATGTTGAACGGCACACCGAGGAACACATCGGCGGAGCGTTGGTAGAGCTGGCACGAGAGTCGACCGTCGGCGACGTAGAACTGGAACATCGTGTGGCAGGGCGCCAACGCCATCTGGGGGATGTCGGCGACGTTCCAGGCGCTCACGATGTGACGCCGCGAGTCCGGGTCAGTGCGGATCTGGTCGAGGACCTGAGCGATCTGGTCGACGTGCCGGCCGTCAGGGGTCGGCCAGGACCGCCACTGGTAGCCGTAGACGGGCCCGAGGTCGCCGTTCGCGTCGGCCCACTCGTCCCAGATCGAGATGCCGCGCTCCTGCAGCCACCGCACGTTGGTGTCGCCGCGGAGGAACCAGATCAGCTCCCCGATCACGGACTTCGTGTGGATCTTCTTCGTCGTCACCAGCGGGAATCCGGACCGCAGGTCGAAGCGCATCTGGTGGCCGAAGACGCTCAGGGTGCCGGTGCCGGTGCGGTCGCTCTTCTCGACGCCGTCGTCGAGCACCCTCTGGACCAGGTCGAGATACTGCCGCACGGCCTCAACCTACCTCGCGGAGGCGTGCTCAGCGGCGCAACCAGATCGGGTGTCGAGCTCGATCTGCGGCGTACGCCTGCTTGACGTCTGGGCCGTGGCGCCGCATCGGGTGCGTCAGACCGGATGACGGCGCCGTCAGAGCCGATCCGTGAGTACGACGAACGTGAAGTACGCGGCGCCGACCAGCATCCCGACGTGGCCGAGGATGGACAGACCCGCGCCCTCACCCCACTCGTCGGTCGCCTTGTCGTCGGCATGCTTGCCGCCGGAGGGAATCCAGCGAGCCAGCAGCATCAGACCCACAGCGGTGAGGATCCACCAGGCCAACAGGCCGAGCAGCGCGATGCCGGAGCTGCCTGTCGACAGCGCAGAGATCCAGATGACCAGGGCGACGACCCCCACCGTCGTGTGCCAGGTGAGCAACGTGCCGGAGACCTCGGCGGCACCCGCCGCACGCTGCCCGCTCACGCTCAGGCGGACGCGGGTGAGCAGCACGAGCACTGCCGCCAACCCGGTCAGCATCCAGGTGAGGTTCGACCAGTCCATGGGGTCATGGTGGTGGACGGCTCGCCTCGACCGCAAGGACGGAGCGTTCCGATACGCGAGGTTTGCCGCGCAGGGGTCGTCGGGGCCGATGGGTGGCCGTCCGGGCACGCGCCCCCGGGACGACGCGCCTGGTCAGGCGTCGAAATCGAGACGGACCGTGTCGCTGGTGGGGTGACTCTGACAGGTCAGGACGTAGCCGTTGGCGAGCTCGTCGGGCTCCAGGGCGTAGTTGGAGTCCATCTCGACCGTGCCCTCGACGAGCTTGGCGCGGCAAGTCCCGCACACGCCACCCCGGCACGCGAACGGCGCGTCGGACCGGACGCGCAGCGCCGCCTCGAGCACCGAGACGTCGTTGCCCTTGAGCTTGAACGCGGACCTGCGGCCGTCGAGGCTGATCGTGACGTCGGCGCCTTCGCCCTCGTCGGCTTCCGTCGTACGCCGCTCAGGTGGCTTGGACTCGACGTGGAACAGCTCGGTGTGCACGTGGGCAGGATCGACGTCCTGCTCCAGCAGGGCCTCGCGCAGGTCGACGACCATCTCGTAGGGACCGCACAGGAACCAGTCGTCGACCGTCTCCGCAGGTACGAGCGTCTCGGTGATCTTGGTCAGGCGGGCCGAGTCGAGCCGCCCGGAGAGCAGCTCGGCGTCCTGGGCTTCGCGGCTCAGGACATGCAGCAGGTGGAAGCGACTGCCGTAACGGTCCTTGAGGTCCTCGAGCTCCTCGAGGAACATCACCGAACGGCTGGTGCGGTTGGCGAAGATCAAGGTGACCCGGCTCGCCGGCTCTCGCTCCAGCGTGGTCGCGATGATCGACAGGATCGGAGTGATGCCCGACCCGGCGGCGATGGCGCAGTAGTGCTTGGCGTTGGCCGGGTCGAGGGGCGTGTTGAAGCGGCCGGTCGGAGTCATCACCTCGAGCTCGTCACCGACCTTGAGGCCGCCGGCAGCGAAGCCGGAGAAGTGCCCGCCCGGCAGAACCTTGACCCCGATCCGGAGCCTGCCGTGGCCCGCGGCGGCGCAGATGGAGTAGCTGCGTCGGACGTCGTCGCCGGCCAACGCGGTACGGATCGTCAGGTGCTGGCCCTGGACGAAGTCGTAGTCGTCGGCCAGGTGCGGCGGTACGGCGAAGGAGATGCAGACCGCGTCGTCGGTCAGCGGCGTCACATCGCTGACGCGCAGCGTGTGAAAGACGGCCTTGCGGGGGGAAGGGTTCATCGGGGCAGCTCAGTACGCCTTGATCGGGGGCTCAGTGGGACTTGAAGTGGTCGAAGGGCTCCTTGCACGCGGTACATACCCACAATGCCTTGCACGCAGTCGACCCGAAGCGGCTCAGTTCGCGAGTGTCCGGCGACCCGCACTGTGGACAGCGCAAGGTCAGTGTGACGGACACCGCACGGTCGCCACGCGGCTGGGGCGGGACGATGCCGTAGTCGAGAAGCTTCTGCTTGCCCGCCTCGCTCATCCAGTCGGTCGTCCAGGCCGGCGCGAGGACCAGGCTCACCTCGACGTCGTCGTAGCCGTGTCGAGCCAGGGCGTGCTTGACGTCGGCGGTGATCGCGTCCATCGCCGGGCAGCCGGAGTACGTCGGCGTGATCGTCACGGCGACGTGGCCGTGCTCATCGACGCTGACGTCACGCAGGATGCCCAGGTCCTCGATCGTCAGGACGGGCACCTCGGGGTCGAGCACCTCGGCCGCGATCGCCCGGACCTCGTCGGCATTCACCGGTTCGGTGGGGGTCTGGGCGGGCAGCGGCGGTTTGCCTAGTGGTCATGGCAGATCCCCTCTGTGCAAGCCAGGTTTGCCTAGAGAACAAGCCTTCCGGCTTGATGACATGGCAAACCACCTGGGGGTGGGGGCAGGGCGGCGGGTCACCAGGTGGCGCCCGGGTGGGAGCGGGCCAGGTGCTGCAGCTCGGCCAGCAGGTAGCCCATGGACTCGGTGTGCAGGCCGCGCCGTCCGCCGCTGTGGCGGACGTTGGTGTCGGGCCGGGCCAGCGTGGCTTCGCCGAGCACGGAGTCGACGTACGCCGTCACCCGCTCGTCCAGCGTTGACGGGTCGACGGCCACGCCGGCGTCGGCCAGCCGGCGTACGAGGTCGTCGGACTCGAACAGCTCGGGAACATACGGCCACAGGTTGTCCAGGCCACGCTGCATCCGGCGGTGCGACTCGTCGGTGCCGTCACCGAGGCGCAGGGTCCACTGGGTGGCGTGGTCGCGGTGGTAGTCGACCTCCTTGACCGCCTTCGCCGCGACCGCGGCCAGGGTCGGGTCGGTCGAGGCCTGCAGCTCGGTGTAGAGCTCGAACTGGTAGGCCGCCACGACCAGCATCCGCGCGGTCGTGTCGGCGAAGTCGCCGCGAGGCAGCTCGAAGATCTGGGCGTTCAGGAACTCCCGCTCGTCGCGCTGGTAGGCCAGCGCGTCCTCGTCGCGGCCCTTGCCCTCGAGCTCGCCGGCGTAGGTGAGGAAGGCCCGGGCCTGGCCGAGCTGGTCGAGCGCGATGTTGCCGAGGGCGACGTCCTCCTCGAGCTGTGGCGCGGCGGCGATCCACCCACCGAGGCGCTGGGCATAGACCAACGCGTCGTCGCCGAGCCGCAGCGCGTACACCCACGTGTCCGGAACAGGGAGGGCCAGCGGCGTCCCCATCTCTGACAACCCGGAGCGGGAGGACTCCGTCACAGGTGCTCCACTCCCTCGGGGACGTCGTAGAACGTGGGGTGCCGGTAGATCTTGTCACCGGCCGGCTCGAAGAACGCGTCCTTCTCGTCCGGACTGCTCGCGGTGATCTGGTCAGCCGGAAGCACCCAGATCGACACGCCCTCCTGTCGGCGGGTGTAGAGGTCGCGGGCGTTGCGTACGGCCATCTGGGCGTCCGGCGCATGCAGGCTTCCGACGTGGACGTGGGAGAGACCCCGCTTGGCCCGCACGAAGACCTCCCACAACGGCCACTCCCGGCGGGCGGCCACGGCGGGCGCCTGCTCGGTGGGTACGCCGCTCGTCGGCACGGCTCCATGACCGCCCGCAGCGGTGAGGTCCTGGGTCCCCGGCGTGGTAGGCCCGGACTGCGAAGCGGTCATGCCGCCGCCTCGTCGCCGGCAAGGCGCGCCGCCCGCTTCTCGGCGTATGCCGCTGCGGCCTCGCGGACCCAGGCGCCGTCCTCGTGCGCGCCGCGGCGGTGCTCCATCCGCTGCTGGTTGCAGGGACCGTTGCCCTTGATCACCTCGAAGAGCTCGGTGAAGTCGATCTCGCCGAAGTCGTAGTGGCCGCGCTCGGCGTTCCAGGCCAGGTCAGGGTCGGGAATCGTGAGCCCGAGCGCCTCGGACTGCGGGACGGTCATGTCGACGAACCGCTGGCGCAGGTCGTCGTTGCTGAAGCGCTTGATCCCCCACGCCATCGACTGGGCGGTGTTCGGCGACTCGTCGTCAGGGGGACCAAACATCATCAGGCTCGGCCACCACCACCGGTCGACCGCGTCCTGGGCCATCGCGTGCTGCTCGGCGGTGCCGTTCGAGAGCGTGTGCAGGATCTCGAAACCCTGTCGCTGGTGGAACGACTCCTCCTTGCACACGCGGACCATCGCGCGGGCGTACGGGCCGTAGGAGCAGCGGCACAGCGGCACCTGGTTGACGATTGCGGCGCCGTCGACCAGCCAGCCGATCGCGCCCATGTCGGCCCAGGTCAGGGTCGGGTAGTTGAAGATCGAGGAGTACTTCTGGCGACCGTTGTGCAGCATGTCGAGCAGGTCGGCCCGGTCGGCGCCGAGAGTCTCGGCAGCGGCGTACAGGTAGAGACCGTGGCCGGCCTCGTCCTGGACCTTGGCCATCAGGATCGCCTTGCGGCGCAGGCTCGGAGCACGGCTGATCCAGTTGCCCTCGGGCTGCATGCCGATGATCTCCGAGTGCGCGTGCTGCGCGATCTGCCGGATCAGCGTCTTGCGGTACGCCTCCGGCATCGCGTCTCGCGGCTCGATCCGTCCGTCGCCATCGATGATCGCCTGGAACTCGGCCGTCAGGTCCCTGGCGTCGATGTGCTCCGCCGCCGTGGCCTGGCCGTCCGGCTGGGGCTCACCCGGTGCCTGGAAGTCGTTTCCGTACATGCCGTCATCCTAGCGCACTCATGTGACGCTCTGGCGACACAGGTGCTCAAGAAGTGTCACATCCTGGGCAACCGCGGCGGCCCTCGCACGAGCATCGCAAGCCAGCAAAGAGCCCCGCCGTCCCCGGTCCGGCACCCATAATCAGCGCTGTGAGCAGACGTCCGCGTTCATCGGAGTCCTCGGGACGGCGAGAGCCGTGCTCACCCACCACGACGTGAAAGGAACCAGGGATGTCCAGCCAGACGCAGCCCACCCCCGGTAGCCAACCCGCCGAGGCCTCCCCCGCCGACAGCCCCGCCGACAGCCCCGACGGCAGCCCCGCCGCCGAGCGCAGCCGGTGGCCGCTGTTCGGCGCCGCCGCGGGAGTTCTCGGCATCGTCGGCACGCTGATCACCGACGTCCGCCCGGACCAGCTGCGTGACGGTGACGTGCTCGTCAACAGCGGTGACGTCGCGGCCCTGAGCCACACCACCTACCAGATCGGCGTCATCGCGGGCTACTTCTGTGTCGCCGCCCTGCTCGTGATGGCCGCCGCCTGGCGTCGCCACGTCGAGCAGCGCTACCTCGACAGCATCGCGGCTCGGGTGGTCTCCAACGGCCTGATCGCCTCGGCCGGCGCCCTGTCGCTGGGCTACGGCTGGAAGGGCGCGATGGCGGTGTACCTGCCGGGCGGGATCGACAGCGGAGCGTTCGCCGACGAGGGGGTCTACGTCTACTACCTGCTCAACGACTTCGGCTCCTACATCGGCTGGCTCGGCACGATGATCGCTGCCGGCGCCGTCGCCTACATGGCGTTCAAGGAGCGAACCGTGTCACGGTGGATCGGTGTCCTGAGCTGCCTCCTCCTGCTGCCCGTGCTGGTCCTGTTGCTGGCCACCGGGCTGCCAGGCTTCCCCGGCGTCGTCGGGGGTCTGTGGATCCTGGTCGCGAGCCTCGGTCTGGCCTTCGGTCAGAGCCCGGCGACCCGCTGATAGCGTCCATCGAGATGCCGACCGCGCTCCACCGGTCGGCGCGGGGCGCTGAGGCACGGACTGCGTACACTCCTGCGCATGCGCGTCTCCGACCAGCACCGTTTCGTCTTCATCCACGTGCAGAAGACCGGCGGCTCCACGATCGACGCGATGCTGGACGCCGAGATCCCCGACGCGCGGTCGGACCCCGGCGGCAAGCGGCACATCCAGCTGCAGGGAGCGCTGCGTCAGGAGCCGGCGCTGGCGTCGTACTGGATCTTCGGGTTCGTGCGTAACCCCTGGTCCCGACTGGTGTCGTGGTGGGCGATGATCATGCAGTGCCACGAGCGGGCAGCCGCCGGGGACGAGACCGCCATCCGCAACCTGCAGCGCGACAAGTGGTGGATGAAGGCCGGCGAGTACACCGAGTTCTCCGACTTCCTGGCCTACGGCCCCAAGGAGTTCCCGCGCCTCAAGCGACCCCAGGTCAACTACCTGACCGCAGGCCCTCGCCGAGCCGACTTCGTCGGCCGCACCGAGACGTTCGACGCCGACGTCGCCGCCATCCGCGCCAAGCTCGGCCTCCCGCCTCTGGCGGCAGTCCCCCGGGTCAACACCAGCGCGCACAGGGACTGGCGCGAGTACTACACCCCGCAGACCCGCGATCTGGTGGCGAAGATGTACGCCGCGGACATCGAGGCCTTCGGCTACGAGTTCGACGCTGCGCCGGTCGCGGCGCACTGAAACTCGCTCGCGACCGAGGGGTCTCGACACCTCCCGCTCGGCCCGTTCCACATAGGACCTGGCATGGCTGCGTTCTCCCAGGTCAGAGGCGGTTTTCGTACGCCGTCTGAGGTAGGGCGTACACACCTGCCCGGCTAAGGCGTCCTCCCCTCACAGAGATAGGTCATCGTCCCGATGTCCCGACCTACGCCTTACGAGCAGAGTCGAGACATCGCCAGGACGAACACCAACCCGAGGAGACGCCATGTACCCGCTGCACACCGGCTCTGTCCTGCTGGACATCGCAACCGCCCAGCGCAACGAGCTGATCGCCAACGCCGCCAACCGCCGCCGCGCCTCGATCGCGCGTCGCCGGCCCATCACCAGGCCGGCGACCCGACCGCCGAAGCGCCCCTGGTGGTGGGGACTCGCCCGCGGCCATCGCACCGCCTGACAGGCGATGACCGACTGCGCGGCGTCCGTCGGCGAGGGGAGGACCAGGGCTCACGCCCACCGGTCCTCCCCTCAGTCTTTTCTCACGTTTGTCATGCGATGACCGCGATGGGGTCACAATGATCAGGTGGTCGCCACGGAGCAGCGTCAGCCGACGGCTCGGCGCGGCCTCACCGTGGTTGCAGGCGTCGTCCTGGTCGTCCTGGTCTCGCTGAGCGGACGCTACGGCTACCACCGCGACGAGCTCTACTTCCTGATGATCGGCGCCCACCCCGCCTGGGGGTACGCCGACCAACCACCTCTCGTGCCCCTCCTGGCTCACGCGATGGACTCCGTCTCCGGGGGCTCGCTGGTCATGCTCCGGCTCCCGCCGGCGCTGGCCACCGCCGGCACCGTCGCGGTGACCGGCCTGATCTCCCGCGAGCTCGGCGGCAACAAGCCCTCCCAGCTGATCGCCGCGATCTGCATGGCAGTGTCCTCCGTGGGACTTGCGGCCGGCCACCTCGCCGGCACGACCGCGTTCGACCTGTTCGGCTGGACCCTGGTCAGCTGGCTGCTCGTCCGGGCGATCCGCGACGGTGGCCGGGCCTGGCTGCTGGTCGGGCTCGCGGCCGGCGTCGCGCTCGAGGTCAAGACGTTGATCGCCTTCCTGCTCCTCGGCGTGACGGTCGGACTGCTCGCCGCCGGCCCGCGCTCCGTGTTCCGGTCCCGCTGGCCTTACCTCGCCGCCTCCGTCGCCTTCGCCCTCTGGCTGCCGAACCTTTTGTGGCAGGCCACGAACGGCTGGCCCCAGCTCGAGCTGTCCAGGGCGATCGCGAGCGGAAGCTCAGGCACGTCCGACTCCCCACTGGCCTTCCTCTGCTCCAGCTGGGGCTGATCGGTCCGCTGCTGGTGCCGGTCTGGGCGATCGGCTGGTGGCGGCTGGCCCGCGACCCGGCACTGGCCACCTGGCGTTGCTTCGCCGTGGCCTATCCGTTGCTCGCGCTGGTCTTCCTCGTCACCGGTGGCAAGGCCTACTACCTCGGCGGTCTCTACCCCGTCCTGCTCGCAGCCGGCTCGATCGTCGTCTACGGGTGGGCGGCCCAGCACGGCCGACGGCCGCTGGTTCGTGGTGCGCTGCTCGTCAGCCTGCTGGCCGCGGCATACCTCTTCTTGCCGATCGTCCCGGCGGCGGAGATCAACGCCGCCGGCATCAGCGAGGTCAACTACGACGCGGGCGAGCAGGTCGGGTGGCCTGAGCTCGCCTCGTCGGTCCAGACGGCGTACGACGATCTCAGTCCGGCCGACCAAGCTCACTCAGTCGTGCTGACGATCAACTACGGCGAGGCGGGAGCAGTGGCGAAGTATGCCCCGGACCTGCCTGTCTACTCCGGGCACAACAGCCTGTGGGACCTGGGACCCCCACCGACCGAGGCGAGCGTGGTCATCCTGGTCGGCGGCTGGTACGACGCGGAGTCGGCCGCGCTGTTCGACCGGTGCGAGCAGGCCGGGGTGGTCACCAACGACGCCGGCATCGACAACGACGAGGACGGCACACCGATCCGGGTCTGTCACGGCCTCCGCGCGTCCTGGTCGACGCTCTGGCCTGACCTGCGCGCGCTCGGCTGAGCGCGTAGCCCCTACAACGTCTTGCCGGACTTCGGTCCAAACGGGTATAGAGGTACCCCTACGCACCGCGTCCGCTTCATTCGTCGGGGGATGACGAAAGGTACACCGCATGCTGGTCCGGACCCGTAGCGTCAGTTTTGCCTTGGCCGCCCTGCTCGGGGTCGCCACCGCCTTGGCCAACGCCTCGCCGGCCGGTGCGTCGCCGGCCCTGGACAAGAAGACGAGTTGCTCCTACGGAGACGTCGTGGACGCACCCAAGGGTGCGATTCCCCGCGATGACCTGATCACGCAGAAGAAGGACCCGCTGGCCGCCTGGGTGAAGTCCCACCCCCGTCAGGCCGCCGCCGCTGCCGACGCCGTCGTGACGGTCCCGGTCGCCTTCCACATCATCCGCAAGAACCAGTCGGTCTCCGGCGGCAACGTCCCGCAGCAGTGGGTCGACGACCAGCTCCAGGTGCTCAACGACGCGTACGGCGGGCTGACGGGAGGCCTGTCCACCGACACCGGTTTCCGGTTCGAGCTGGCCTCGGTCGACCGCACCACGAAGTCGTCGTGGTTCCACATGCTCCCCACCAGTGGCAACGACCACCGCTTCTACCGCGGCAGCGGCAAGGAGATCAAGATGAAGCAGGCGCTGCGCACCGGCGGTGCCGAGACGCTGAACATCTACACCGCCGACCTCGGTCGCTTCCTGCTCGGCTGGGCCTACCTGCCGTCGGACTTCGCCGAGGGTCTGCCGCTGTTCTACGACGGCGTGATCGCTGACTTCCGGTCCCTCCCGGGTGGCCCGTACGCCAACTACAGCGAGGGCGACACGATGACCCACGAGGTCGGCCACTGGCTCAACCTGCTGCACACCTTCTCCGGTGGCTGCGCCGCGCCGGGTGACTTCATCGACGACACTCCCGCCGAGGCGTCACCGGCGTTCCAGTGCCCGGTCGGCCGGGACACCTGCGTCGACGACCCCGGTGCCGACCCGATCCACAACTTCATGGACTACACCTACGACTCGTGCATGAACGAGTTCACGCCGGACCAGGCGACCCGGATGCAGCAAGCCTGGGCGGCCTACCGCAGCTGATCCCGACGACTGATCGGGTAGACCCGCGGGTGGCCATGCGGGCCATTCAGGTTCGGGGAGGATCACCGGGGTTCGTGCCGTGCCGATCCTCCCCGAACTAAGGTCTGCCGCCACCCGCGGGACCGATGCGAGAGGTCAACGAGCACGCGCGCAAGCTGTTCCGCTGAACCGGCGTTCCGCAACCTCGTCACGCGGCGCCCCGGCTAGTCGACTGCGGGCGCGGGAGAAGGGGAGAGGACCTTCAGCTGATCGGGAGGGCGGCGGTGGCCTGGGCGTGGATCGTCGTGGTCGCGTCCACTCCTGGCATCCTGACCGGCAGCCGGTACGGCATGGCCATCCGCACCTGGACCTGGTGACCCACCACGTCGACGGCGACGACCAGACCCGGATAGGCCGCATACGCTCCGACCTCATGCAGGTAGCGGTCCACGGCGAGTCGGGCAGCGGCTTCGTCGATCGCCACGAAGTCGTCAGCGCCGGAGTAGATGCCACCGGCGGCAGCCGCTTCGGTCGCGGCCAACGCGGCCCCGTCAGCCAACGACGTGGCGGACTGCCGCCGCAGGTAGCTGGCGGAGATGTCGATGACGGCGGTGATCGCGATCAGCAGGCAGATCGAGAAGATCACCAGCATCGCGGTGATCTGCCCGGACTCCGTACGCCGGCAGCGCGGCCGCGAGCTCACCGGGCCTCCCGGTAGTCACCGAACGGCTCTCGGTGCGAGGCATCCACCGAGACCGACGCCGCGGACTCTCCGAAGATCGCCGGCACCAGCGGCAGCCCGACCTCCAGGTCGATCCGCACCTCCACCGTGGAGCCCGGCTGCAGGCACGACTCCGGCGTCGGCCGGCAGACGATCATCAGGTCCGACGGCGCAAGCTCGACGCCCTGGTCGTGCATCGCCACCCGCGCCGCCTCGAAAGCACGGACCCGCGCGGACCCGACGTCCGGCGCCAGGATGTAGGCGCGTCCAGCAGCCCGCGCCGCCTCGGTCGCGCCGAACGCCGAGCGTTGCACGGTGATGATCGAGACGATCACGTAGACCAGCGGGACCATCAGCAACAGGCCCAGCCAGGTCAGCTCCACCAGCGCCGAGCCCTGGTCGGACCCGCGCCGCCCCGCCTTCACGGCACGACCTCCTTGACCGCGTGCCCGGCCACCTCGACGGTGATGGTGGGACCCCAGAACGCCGAGGACCGGCACCCGGGCGGACACGTCCACCTCGACACCTGGCTGCCCGGACACCGCCGTGGCACGCGCACCCACCTCGTCGGCAAAGTCGGTGCCGAAGATCTCGTCGATCACCTCACCGGTACGCCGCGCACCGTCCTGCACCGTCTTGTCGTACGCCGCGCCGTACCGTGCGCCCTCCGAAGCCGCCGACGTCAAGGTGGTCCTGACATGCCAGACCAGCGCCAGCTGCACGATGCCGAGGAACAACGGCACGAGCACGACCGACACCAGCGCGAAGTCGGCGATCGCCGATCCGGCCTCCGACCGCCCGGCCGCGCGGCCACCGGCGCCACGTCCAAGCGCGGGTCACATGTAGTTGTTGAGCGTGCTGCTCAAGAACGTCGTCACCCGGTCCTGGAAGACCACCAGGATCGCCGACGCGATCACGATGGTCATCACCGTGATCATCACCCAGCCCGGGATGTCGCCGCGCTCGTCCCGGACACGGTCCACGGTGCACCGGCTTCTCAACACTGCCCTGATCCTCATCTGTCCTCCTCATCCGCCTCTACGGCGCCAACAGGTTCAGCCCCACGACCCCAGGGAAGAACGCGAACAGCAACGTGACCGGCATGATCAGGAAGACCACCGGCACCATCATCGCGATCTCCTTGCGCGCCCCGGTCTCGATCAGTGCGCGCTTGCTTGCCTCCCGCACGTCCGTCGCCTGCGCGGCTAGCACGTCGACCAGTGGCGTCCCGCGCTCGATTGCCACCGCCAGACCTTCGGCGAACCTCGAGACGATCGCCAGACCCGAACGATGAGCCATCGCGTCCAGAGCCTCCGTGAGCGGGACGCCGGTGCGAGACCGCGCCAGCACCACGGCGAGCTCGTCGGGCAGCGCCCCACGGCAGCTGCGTATGACCCGGTCAAGTGCCGCAGCCGGACCCTCGCCTGCCGCCACCGACAACGCCATCAGGTCCGCCACGACCGGGAACTCCGCAAGGATCTGGTCGTCGCGCCGGCGAACGGTCCGGGTCAGCGCGGAGTCGCGGGCCAACACGGCCGCCATCGCACACCCGGTGCTGACGATCAACCACGGCAGCGCCCGTCCGGGCTCGCGAGCCGGGCCGAGCAAGCCGATGGCCAGCGCGACGCCGAAGCCGACCAACGCCCAGACGACCTGCGAGAAGCGGAAACCCTCGACCGTCATCGTCGAACCGCTGCGATCCAGCCGTCGCTGCACCGACGTACGGCCACCGAGCAGGCGTTCCAACCGGTCGGCCCAGCGCTCCAGCGCCGGTCGGCTCAGCGCGACGAGGGCCGATGACGGCAGGTTCGACGGAGTACGCGGAGACCATGAGACCGGCATCGTCGGCACGTCCCGGATGTAGGGCGCGACCCTGCTCTCCAGACTGGGGCGTCGTGACACGAGCAGGCGCGTCACGACCATGGCCAGGCCCAGACCGAGCATGGCGCCCAGCGCCCCACCTAGCACCATCGGCGTCATTGCAGCACCCGCCGCTGCTCCGGGAGTCGGCCCAGCCGCACCATCAGGCGATAGGCGATGAGACACCCGGTCGCACCGACCACCAGCACGACGACGCCGGCAGGCGACCGGTAGCGACCGATCACCTCCGGCTGCATCGACAGGGCGAGGAGGACCGCCCAGGGGGCGGCGGCCGCCAGACGCGCCCCGTTGACGACCCAGGCCTGGCGGGACTCGAGCTCGGAACGGGTACGCGCGTCGTCGCGCAGGAACCGGGACAGGGACCGCAGCATCCGGCCCAGGTCACCGCCACCCACCTCCCGTGGCGATGCGGAGCGCTTCGACCACGCGGTCTCCCACGGGATCGGCAAGCCGCACCTTGAGCCGGTCAAGACAGTCACCGAAGCGTCCGGTGGCCTGGTAGTCACGGCCGAAGGCGTCGAAGGCCGGCCGGAGCGGCTCCGGGCCACGGTGGCCGAGCTGCGTCAACGCCTCGGGCAGCGAAAGCCCGGCGCGTACGGCGGAGGCGAGGTGGTCGACTGTCTCGGGCCACACCTCTGCGAACTCGCGGCGCCGGCGCTGTACGCGACCGCGCAGCACGGCCACGGGGGCGTAGCCCGCCATGGCGGCGAAGACGAAGGCCACCGGCGGCGTGCGGGACGACGCCCAGCACCACGAGGAACACGACCAACGCGCACAGCAGGCAGAGGAAGACAAAGCCGGCAGGCGTGACGCTCTCGATGCCCGCGGCGCCAAGCAGGTCGCGGAGCCGGCTCAGCCGGACGACGCGGGTGCCGACGTCGGTGGCGGGGTCGTGAGCGAGCGCCAGACCAGCAGCAGTCCAAGACCCAGGGTCAGCCCGAGCAGAGCGCCCATGTCAGCCTGCCTCGGTGTCGAGCCTGGGATCGGACGACAACAGGGCGCGTACGTCGATGCCCGCGAGCTCGAACCGATCGGCACGAGGCGGCATACCTTGCGCGCGGACCAGCCGACCATCCTTGCCATGGAAGATCGCCTCGGTCTCGATCACGTCGGACTCGACGCGGCCGGGGACGGCGACGATCTCGCGGACCCGGCGCTTGCCGCCGACTCTCGACGGCGAGTGGACCACGATGTCGACGCTGGCAGCGACCGTCGGCACGACGAAGCGTGCCGAGATGTTCTCCCCCGCCAGCAACGGCAGGGTGCAGAGCTTGACCAGGGCCTCGCGCGCGGAGTTGGCATGGATGGTTGCCATGCCTGGCAGACCGCTGTTGAGCGCCAGCAGCAGGTCCAAGGCACTCCTCGGCGCGCACCTCGCCGACGACGATGCGGGAGGGCCGCATCCGCAGCGACTCCTTGACCAGGTGCCGCAGTCGCACTTCTCCGGTGCCTTCGAGGCCGGCCTGGCGAGTCTGCATGGGCACCCAGTCCGGGTGGTCGAAGCGCAGCTCGTAGACCTCCTCGGCCGAGACGATGCGCTCACCACCCGGCACCGCCGAACCCAAGGTGTTGAGCATCGTGGTCTTGCCCGCCTGGGTGCCGCCGGCGACGACGATGTTGAGGCCGGCGACGACGCAGGCGTCGAGAAACGCGGCCGCCTGTGAGGTGAGCGTGCCCAGCTCGACCAGCTCGTGCAAACGGCTCGCCTTGACCACGAACTTGCGGATGTTGACCGCGCTGAAGCCTCGGCTGATCCCGTCGAGCACGACGTGCAGCCGGTGCCCGGACGGCAGCATCGCGTCCACGAACGGTGTGCTCACGTCGACGCGGCGCCCTGAGGTCTTCAGCATCCGCTCGACCAGGTCGCGCACCTCGGCGGCCGTCAGGATCGTCGTGGTCAGCTCGTGCCGGCCGTCGCGAGCGACGAACACGCGCTGCGGCTCGTTGATCCAGATCTCCTCGACGCTCGGGTCGTCGAGGTAGCGCTGCAGCGGCCCGAAGCCGGCGACCCGGGCGACCAGCTCGTCGACGGCCCGGTCCGGGTCGTCGATCGGGCGGACGATGCCGGACAGGCTGCGTTGGTCATGCGCGCTCACCGCGGAGCGGGCGAACCGGCGTACGGCAGCGACATCGATCAACGGGTCGACACCGGACCGGCGGACCTCCTCACGCACGTCCGCGTCGAGCGCGTCCAAGGCAGGCGTCACAGCCAGCGGGGCCGGTGCGACGGCGTGGGTGCGAGCCATGACGAACCTCGGTGCGGGAAGGCTGTTGCTCCGGACTCTGCCCCTGCCGGTGCAGCCACGTCCAGACCCCGACGCCGATCTGTGGAGAACGTTTTGTCCCTGGTGTCCCGCTTGCGCTCTGCCGCCACATCAGCCCCACGACCCGGCCGTCGGCGACCAAGACGATCCGACCGCGGCTGGGCTCTGATCCCGCAGGCGTCGGATCTTTCAGCGGGGCGGCTAGACGTGCCGAACGGACAGCAATGTAACGATGCATCTGATGTCGGTACAGGGATCAGCGTTTTTATCGTTTTCATCTTTTGGGTGATCGTGGACTTCCTCTTAGCCGTGCCGTATTTGATCTACCGCCTCGCGAGACGCGACTGACTGACCGGCTGAACCTGAGACGCGGCAAACCGTTTGATTGCCCAAGGGACATTCCAGGGTTTTTCAGTGTGAAGCCGCCCTGTCTGGCCTCACGTCGGCAGCTAAGAATCCCCCCCCCCCCGGCGTTGTGGACCATCGCCAGGCAGCGGGTAATAGTCTGACGGGTATATCTACGGCTCCCTGAAGCATCGCCGCCCAACGTTCGTTGCTCGTCGAGCGGCACGGTAGGAGCCTTCGCGTGCGGTTGTGGCGATGGGCGCAAAGCCAGAGTCGTCGGGCTCAGCCTCGATGCCCTCCACCGGGGACGTCCGGCGCTTCCGGCGCGCGCGCAACAACGAAATATGGCATTGCAACGTCGGTCCCCGGCTCGCGGACTGCTCTTTGCGCCTATCGGTCGCCCCTTGCAAGCTGTCGGTGTGCCCAATGTGGCCTTGCCAGCGGCCGGCGGCGCCTTTGTGGGCGCGTCACTGCAGCGGCGTCCGCAGCGGGTCATTGGCAGGATCAGGTAGCGCAAGTCGACCGAGCAGTCGACCAAAGGCAAGACGGTGCTGGCGCAGCTCGCCCAGTGCGGGGTGGACGCGAGGTTGTCCAGCGGACCCCGCGACCGTGACTCCTTCGGCGGCAACGGACTTCCGGAGCGATTCACGCTCGTCGAGAAGGCGGCAGCACTCTCGCAGCAGCTCCAGAACCGTGTCAGACAGCTCAAAGTCGTCGATCGTGGAACACCAAAACGCTCGGACAGGTCGCCAACACTCGGGAGAGGGCTCATCCCGCGCGGATGGGTTTGACTCACGTCGCATCTCCATCCGTAG